>NZ_FPEJ01000016.1 GCF_900117445.1 Hyphomicrobium sp. NDB2Meth4
CGCCGGCCACGCCCTCCGCTTGCTTCGCTACGCTCCGCAGCTCCGGTCCTGGCCGGCGCCATCACCACACTCAGACGGGGTCAACATTGCACGCCGATAAGGGGTCAAAGTTCGACGCCGATTGACATGCGCGGCGCACTGCTTCCGCTCCTGCGCCCACGAGAAAACGACGAACATGGGCGTCCACGCCCACTACCCGAGGAAGCATTGAAGTTCCGCTTATTGCTGCGGGATCTTCATGCCCACCTTGAGAGCTACCAGCTCGAAGTGTATAGAGATGACGTTTTGGAGCGCATCTCTTTCCGATCAGTTTGTCTAGCGAACGGCGTGAATCTCCCGCGTCGACGCGAATTCAATCGGCACAACTACGAAGTGAACAAAGCAAATGGCCGCTGGGTGAGCGCGGTTGTGCACATTGCGAGCGGACAACAGCGCTGCCGCATCGAGCAAGACGCATACAACGCTCTGAACCTACAAGCGGATCCGGGATACGCTGCGTTGTCAGAGCCACAGCGCGCTCAACTCCTCAACCTCTACCAAGAAGCGAATCCACGCCCGCTCAAGGACCTTTCGGCAGGACAAGGCGCACCTATCATAGCCGGTGACATCGAGTTCCGATGCACTGACGAGGAGCTGTTCGCAGGAATGATCGAAGTCCTCTATGCGATGCGCAACGCGGTCCTCCACGGGGAACTACAGCCGGAAGAGGACGCTCTGGCTTGTTACGAACCTGCCTACAGAATCATACAACGAATGCTCGACTGCCTCGTGTAGAAGAGGAGCTCTCAAAGCCTCAAAAGCCCGACTGCTAAACTCGCATGCTTCTGACCGTTCGCCTCCCCGCCGAAGGGGATATGAGCGTCCCGCGTGCCGGGATTATCAGAACTTGGATGAGAGTTCTTTGAGAGGTGATTCATTGACCGCCCTCAGCACGGTTCTACTTTGGGTTCAGGAACCGTCGCACGAAGCGTCCCGCTGATGGAGCGTTTCAAAGTTGGCAATGTATCCAGAGCGGACGTAGCGGATCAACTGAGGGTTGGCCGGCCTAACGAGTGCAACATGTCCGTTCTCCGTGCGCGCTCCATCGGTCATCTGTGTCAATCGGCGTCGAACTTTGACCCCTTATCGGCGTGCAATGTTGACCCCGTCTGAGTGTGGTGATGGCGCCGGCCAGGACCGGAGCTGCGGAGCGTAGCGAAGCAAGCGGAGGGCGTGGCCGGCG
>NZ_FPEJ01000015.1 GCF_900117445.1 Hyphomicrobium sp. NDB2Meth4
CGCCGGCCACGCCCTCCGCTTGCTTCGCTACGCTCCGCAGCTCCGGTCCTGGCCGGCGCCATCACCACACTCAGACGGGGTCAACATTGCACGCCGATAAGGGGTCAAAGTTCGACGCCGATTGACACTCCAGTCCTCTCCGTCGTCTCGCGTGAGAACCAAATCGCGATGTGGTAGAGGCGTAGGCATAGCGTCGCCTTGGATCACGCGTAATCTGCGGGCTGGACCGTAATCGTCCCATAGCCGGCGCAACCATCTTGGGATCTTCATGCCGCCGCCTGGCACTGGAAGACCAGCAACCCAAGTAGCGGTTCGGTCGCGCCCGCTCGCCCTCGTGCCGACGCACGCAGGGATAGTTCGGTGTCGGACAAGCGAAACGGCTCGTCAAGAAATGTTAGCGAGGCGCTTGGGCACGCGTCGGACGTAATACCAATAGCCGTCGCGCTTGATCGGGGTGGCTGGTTTAAGTTCGGCTGTCATTGGGAACCTCACTGATCTGTGAGGGGTAGGGCAGTGCGGATGTTTACGTCTATGTTTACGTCGTAGGCACTCGTTGGTACTCTTAGCTGCGCCTACGGTCTGTTAGGTGCTGGAATAACAATGACTTAGGGAGAAACGTGTTGACCTAACCAAAGGTCGAGGCGGTGCGGCTGGTACGCGAGCGGGGCGTCTCGGTGGCGCAGGCGTCGCGTGATCTCGACGTGCATGAGAACGTACGGCGCAAGTGGATGAAGCAGGTCGATGACGATCCGCGCCAGGCCTTTCCCGGCCATGGGGTCATGAAGCCCGAGCAGGCCGAGATCGAACGGTTGCGGCGCGAAGTGCAGAAGCGCAAAGCCGAGCCCGACATTCTAAAAAGAGCCGCGACCTACTTCGCCAAGGACCAGACGTGATGTTCATGTTCATAGCGAAGCACCGGGGGATCTGGCCGGTGGCGTTGATCTGCGAGGCGCTCGGTGTCTCGCGTTCGGGTTTCTACGCCTGGCTGACGCGAGCTCCGAGCCACCGCGCCAAGCGGCACGAAGCGCTCGCGGTCGCGATCATGAAGAGTTTTCTCGACAGCGACCGGACCTATGGCGCGCGACTCGTCTGGCACGATCTCCTCGAAGCCGGTATCGCCTGCGGGCTTCACGTCGTCGAGCGGCTGATGCAGCACAATGCCCTGCGGGCACGGGCGAGACGGCGGCGCTTGCCCAGTGACACTAGCGTGCGGCCGGAGGCCGAGCTGGCCGCAAACGTGCTCGACCGGCAGTTCGAGGCCCATGCGCCGAACCGGAAATGGGTGGCCGACTTCACCTACATCTGGGCGGCGGAAGGTTGGCTCTATGTGGCGGTCGTGCTCGATCTTTACTCGCGCCGGGTTGTCGGCTGGTCGATGAGCGCGAACACGACCGCCGAACTCGTCACCGATGCGCTGATGATGGCGGTCTGGCGTCGGGGCCGTCCGCGCGAGCTGCTGCACCACTCTGATCGCGACAGCCCGTACACGAGCGAGCAATGCCAGCGGCTGATGGCCGAGCACGGCATCCAATGCTCGCTGTCGCGCGCTAGAAACGTGTGGGACAACGCGGCCATGGAGAGCTCCTTCTCGACACTCAAGACCGAGCGGACGGTGGGGAAGGTCTACCGGTCGAGGGATGCCGCACGTGCAGATGTGTTCGACTACGTCGAGAGGTTCTACAATCCGCGACGTCGGCACTCGACGCTCGGCTATCTGAGCCCGATTGCGTACCAGGAACGGATGCGATTAGCTTAACTCAGTGTCCACGGAACCGGGGGCAGCTCATGACGCCAAATGAGGTCGGAAAGTTAGAAACCTTAATATTCGGACACCTTGGTGTTGCCACTCCCTTGGGCAGATAGGGGAAGACTATTTCGGGCGTCAGGGCAACCTCCGAGTGTGGCCCGACCGCTTCGGTTGCTCACGTCTATCAAAAAATGACTGTCACAGCTGCGAAATTTTTTCTTCTTAAACAGGGCGGCTGGCAAGGGCCGCGTATACCGAACTTACAAACTGCGGACCATGTCCGTGACGCGTGCGCAATTTGGAATGACAATGCCAACCAACGTTGTTCACATGAATTCTGGTGATCTTATCGGCAGGCGCTTCAACGGATACGATTTGAAGCCATATCTGGAGAAGAACGGCGTCAACACCACGCAGCTGGTGTACTGGAACAAGCAATCAGATGCCGATTTTGTTTCTCGCGCGTTTGATTATCCATACAGTCGTTTGCTCACTCGCATTCTGACGAAGATTGAAGCCAGGCACTCATTGCATGCGCGCCTGCATATGCATTCTTGGACGCTACCGTATCACCGCAAGGTTCGCGAAGCGGACCTCATACACTTGCACATCATCCACGATGGCTATTTCAGCCTTTCGGCTCTCCCCTATATCACGCACCGAAAACCTACTGTCTGGACATGGCACGATCCATGGCCAACGACCGGACATTGCATTTACCCATTGGATTGCACCCGCTGGAAGACTGGCTGCGGTGCATGCCCAAAACTCAGTATTCCTTTTGCGATGCTCAAAGACCGTACAGCGGAACAATTCGCCTGGAAGAAGCGCGTCTACAAAAAGACAAAGGCGGAAATCGTGGTTGCTTCGCAATGGATGCTCGATATGGCGAGAAGTTCGCCACTCGCCGCAAACTTCAACTTCACCGTTATCCCGTTCGGAGTTGATTTGGAGCGATATAAGCCGGGTGACCGGCTGGCAGCTCGTGCTCGCCTGGGTGTTTTTCCTGGTCGTCCCGTGGTGTTCCTCAGGGCATCATCTACGCCGTTCAAGGGCTTGCCGGAGTTCCTCAACGCCGTCGAACGGCTCGATCCTGATCTCCAACTTTGCATCATCTCGCTGCAGGAAACTGGCCATTTCGATCGCTTTATTGGCAGGCATCAAATCATAGAGTTTGGCTGGACAAATGATGAGGACTTGTTGCTCGACGCTTATGCGGCCTGTGATTTCTTCGCCATGCCTTCGCGCGCCGAGGCCTTCGGTTTGATGGCAATCGAGGCGATGGCGTGTGGCCGGCCGGTGCTCTCTTTCGATGGTACTTCGCTGCCGGGCATCACATTCGCGCCAACCGCTGGCGTATCGGTGCCGAACGGCAACAACGAGGCGCTATCTCTTGCAATGCAAAGGCTTCTCCGAAACCCTGTGGATTGCGAAGAACGCGGCCGCCTGTCACGTATGCTGGCGGAGCGCTATTACGATATTCGCGACCAAGCGCGCCTCACCGCCGATCTTTACCGGCGGATTCTCGGGAAAGACATGGTATAGCGTATGTCACCTCGTCCTGAGGCTGAGCTTATGAAGATCCTACTGCTTTCGGATATCCCACCCTGCAACAACTTGACCGCGGGGCTCGTGCTCTCCGCCATGGTACGGTTCCTTCCTCGGGATTCCGTGTGCTGCTTCGCGGTAGCCAATCCGATGCTTGATATCCATATGTCGCCGGAATTCGCCAATATCCCGATGCGTTTCCACGCGAAACCTAACGAAAACTGGTCATGGTTGCCGCAACGTCGATTGGTGCGAAGGCTCTCTTCCGCGATTTGCTTCGCTGGCGAGATGTTTACGGAGAAAAGCACAGTTCGATCGCTCACGAGGAAGGCCATCGCCTTCGGCCGTGAGCAGAAGGTTGATCGAGTCTGGGCTGTGCTGCAGGGGCAGACGACGATCCGCATGGCAAGGGCCGTGGCCGATGGGCTCGGGGTGCCGCTTCATACCCAGGTCTGGGACCCATTCAGCTGGTGGGCGAAGGCCAATTGTCTTGATGGTTTGACGACACACCGTGTGCAACAGCTGTTTGACGAGGCGATCCGACACAGCGCCTCGGTCGCTACCGCTTCGGAACCGATGGCGGAGCTTTATCGCGAACGCTTCCATGTGTCGGCTGAGCCGGTCATATCAAGCCATTCTAGAAGCATGGCGCAGAAACCGGAGGTGCAATCGGGCGTTGGCACTCCGATTCTTATCGGCATGGCCGGGCAGTTCTATGCAGCTACGGAATGGCTCGAACTGGTCAAAGCGCTCGAAAAGGCAAACTGGACGATTGGCAGCCGACCGGCACGCGTTGTCGTAATGGGTCCACAGCGCCCGCCGGGCGCTCAGAAGTCGCATGTCACCTTCCTTGGTTGGAAGTCGCAGTCGGATGCTGCGTTCATCCTCTCCCTCTGCGATATCCTTTATTGTCCTTATCCCTTCGACCCTTCCATGAAGGAAGTGTCTCAGTTCAGCTTTCCAAGCAAGCTGGTGCTCTACCTTGCCGCCGGGCGTCCAATCGTCTTCCATGGCCCGGCCTACTCATCCCCTGCACGCTACATCAAGGCAAAAGGTTGTGGGCTCATTGCCGAACGGTTGGTGGCGACGGCAATCTTCAACGAAATGGAGCGGCTGACGCTCGACCCGGTCGCGTATGCGGATTTGGCCGCCAATGCGCAGGCAGCGTTCCGCGACGATTTTACGCTGGAAGCGATGAAGCGGTCGTTCAATGCCTTCATCGGCGGCGACGTATCTCCCCACAACGAGGACGCGGTTATCCATAGTCACACAAAGGACGAGGGAACCGCGGTCACGCCGTCGTGGCAGCACTCGTCTATGCAACGGAATCGTTCCTTAGCTTGGGCGGCGTGGCGCTGCGCCCATGCGCTGCGCGATCGCCTGATCTACACGGAGCGTCAACTGAAGCGGATAGCTCGCGACCTCGCGCTCAAGATTCCGCGGATTCGCAGCCTCTATCACGAGATCCATAGCCTCTATGCCGAACGAGAGTCGGCGACACACAGCAACCATAGGTTGGCAGAGGAGAATCTGTACCTACGGGCGATTGTCACCGACCGCACGTTCATGCTTGACACAGTTTCAACACAGTCGAGCGTCGAACTCGCCACAGCAGGAGTGCCAGACACAATATTGAATAGATTCCGGCACGAGAAGCCACTGGTACTAACGAGCGCGGAGGATGGAAACCTTTTCACTTACGGCCGCTCTCCTGCACTGAGCCACACACAGGCCTCGACGGTGGGGTATGTCAGTGTCCCTAGTTTCTTTGCGCAGCCAATCGAAAACTCGGATAGCTGGCAGATGGTCAAACATGCTCTATCCAAGGAAGCAGTCGGACAACTGCTTCGTATTGTCTTGCAGAACGGCTACGGGCGGATGGTCGTGAGCGACGATCGCGACCGGTTGGCGCTTGCCACCGCGGTCGCCGATCTAGCCTCAGTCCGCACCGCCTATGTGGCGAGTAGGATTGATTGCCTCGACAACGTTGCCTGGGCCTCGGATAAGAAAAGTGTCGATGTGGTCGTGCCACCAATAGCTCCCGACAGCATGCAACTGGACAGCGCATCTTCGAACACTTAACGAAAAGCCCAACTTCGAATGGCGCATAGCCCGACAAATGGTTGATGGATTGCCTTGAGTACTGATCGCATGAACCGAAGGCTCTGCGCGATGCACGCATTGGGTGGGATATGGCATCAAAGGAGCTTGCTTCTGCAGCTGTGGAAGCGTGATTTCGCAGCGCGCTACAAGAGCGGCATACTTGGCATCACCTGGGCCTTCATCAACCCGCTGCTGATGCTCGCTCTCTATTCCTTCGTCTTTGTCATTGTCTTCAAGATGCGGTGGGGATCTGGTCCAGACGTGCAGGGAAATTTCGTAATACTGCTTTTCACTGGCCTGATCGTGCATGGCTTCTTCGCGGAATTCATCACCCGCGCGCCGATCCTGGTTTCGGCCAATGTCTCCTATGTAAAGAAGGTGGTCTTTCCGCTCGAGTTGTTGCCGCTAGTGCCGCTTCTTGGTGCTGCAATCAATTTCATGGTGGGCATCGTGCTCGTCTTGGCACTCCTCTTCTACCTGCAGGGGGCCGTTCCGACGACGATATTCCTGTTGCCAGCCATCGTGCTGCCCTACGCACTTCTCGTGCTCGGCGTCAGTTACTTTCTCAGCGCGACGGGTGTCTTCGTTCGCGATCTCACCCATTTGGTCGGTATCGTCTCGACGGTGGCGATGTTCGCATCGCCCATACTCTTCCCGATGGAAAACGTGCCGCCGGCCTACCGGCCCATTCTTTACGCCAATCCGCTGACGGTCATCGTCGAGCAACTGCGGGATATCGCCGTGCTCGGAATCGTTCCCGACTGGCGGGTGACTGCTGCCTATTCGCTCGTGGCACTCATCGTTTTCTTGCTGGGTTTCGGCTGGTTCCAGGCAACCCGCAAAGGATTTGCCGATGTGCTCTGAAACGGTGATGGAGGCCAACGACGTCAGCAAGGTCTACCTGCTTTATGGGAGGCCGGAAGATTGGCTGAAGCAGATGCTGGTGCCGAAAATCAAGCGTCTTCTGGCGCCGGTCCTCGGTCGGCTGTTGCCCGCCATGTTGCGGGACGAGCCGCGCTATCGCGAGTTCTGGGCGTTGAAGGACGTCACAGTGAAACTGAAGCCGCGCGAGACCCTCGGTATCATCGGCCAGAACGGCTCGGGCAAATCGACGCTTCTGCAGATCATCTGCGGCACGCTGACGCCGTCAGTAGGGGCGGCGAGAAGCGAGGGCCGCGTTGCCGCGCTGCTGGAACTTGGCGCCGGCTTCAATTCGGATTTCACAGGCCGCGAGAACGTATACCTCAACGCCGCGATCTACGGGCTCAGCACGGCCGAGATCGACGAGCGCATCCAGGCAATCATTGATTTCGCCGAGATCGGCGAGCATATCGACCAGCCGGTGAAGACCTATTCGAGCGGCATGTTCGTGCGCCTCGCCTTCAGCGTGATCGCCAATATCGACGCGGATATACTCGTGATCGACGAGGCTCTCGCCGTCGGCGACGCGTACTTCCAGCAGAAGTGCATGCGCTTCTTACGCAAGTTCCAAGAGCATGGGTCGATCTTCTTCGTTAGCCACGATATCGGGGCGATGATGAGCTTCTGCGACAGGGTCGTTTGGCTGCATCATGGCCGTGTTCGTGCGGAGGGCAAGCCGAAAGAGGTCTGCGAGGAATATCTCGCCTATATCTACCAGAAACATTCTGGTGTCGACCCGGAAGCAACGACCGCGTTGAAAGCAGAATCAGCGGCCAATGAATCAACTGCAGAGATAGCCACCGCAGCGGCGCCTGACATCGATGTTGCTCAAATATCCGCGCCCGAAAATGGGCGTGGTTTTGGTGACAGGGCCGCAGAGATCGTAGGTTGCAATCTATACGGTGAGAAAGGGCCCGTCCTGCATACCATTTCAGGAGGTGAACTCGCTCGCCTGGTAATAAACTTTCGCGCCAACACTGCCATCAGGTCGGTGATCGCCGGCTTTATAGTGAAAGACCGGCTTGGGCAGTTTATATTCGGCGACAATACATTTGAAAATGCGGCGTCAAAACCCGTTGATCTGGAGATGGGGGCACATGGAACAGCGTGCTTCCGTTTCACAATGCCTACGTTGGCGCCAGGCACATATTCAATTGTCCTCTCCGTCGCAAGCGGGACGCTAACTGAGCATGTTCAGCACCACTGGCTTCATGAAGCCATTATCTTCAATTCGCACGCAGACATAAACACCGGCGTCATGCTTAAAGTACCGGTATCATCAGAGATCACGACGACGTGTCGGCAACGATAGATGCGCCATCACCAAAGAGCACAGAGAATGCCAATAAAAACAAAGTCGTTCTATGATGATGTGCAGTCCTTCTTGGATGCGGCAGATCTTGCCGTTGAAGCGACTGATGTCGCTCTGGACTTGGGTTGCGGCGTCGTGCCCATGAACTATTTCAGACCGAAGCTGCACATACTGGTAGAGCCGTGGGATGAATACTCAAACATCCTGCGACAGCGCCATGGCGACGACAAAAGTGTTCTGATTATCAAACTCGGCGCGTTGGAGGCACTTGCTGCCCTTCACGATAATTCGGTCGACAGCATCTTTCTGCTCGACGTAATCGAACATCTAGAAAAAGACGTTGGCCTTAAAGTCATCGCTGAGATCGAGCGCGTCGCCTCCCGGCAAGCCGTAGTTTTCACCCCATTAGGTTTCATGCCGCAACACATGGAATCTGGCGAGCCAGATGCCTGGGGTCTTTCGGGTGGTGTGATGCAAGAACACAAGTCGGGATGGCTGCCTGACGACTTCGCTGCAGGGTGGGAATTTCATATCTGCGAGACTTACCACAGTAAGAATTTTCGCGGGGAGCCGCTTGAAAAAGCCTATGGCGCATTTTTTGCCATTCGCAATTTTGAGCAGTCTCAGTTTGTCCCCTCTTCGACTATTTCCGACATAAGGCGTCCACTACCTTCAGAGATTGCCTTGCAGAAGCTGCAGGTCAGCATGTCCGAGTTGAAAGAACAGAACCAGCGCTTAAAAGATCAGTTGTCGGAGGTCGATGCAATCCGTGGCACTTTCCTTTTCCGTGCCGTTAGCACGATCATGAGAACCGTCCGCCCATAGCTGCTTTCGGGGGTATTCGTGAGTACGTCGGTCACCACCATGGTTCGTGACGCAAGTCACCGTGGCGGCGGGATCGTCAATGTCGCACGCCCGCTGCACGATGTGATGACCGAACTCGGCACCAACACGCATTTCGTCAGTGGCAACCAGCCGGAAACAGTGGCTGCGAACCAGCATGTCGTCGGCATGGGGGGCGCGGGCCTGATCGATCTCCCCACTAATGCGATCGGCAGTGTCGTCCATATCCATGGCATCTGGACGGCCTTCGAATACCGTGCCTTCCGCACGGCAAGAGAACGGAAGGCGCGGATCGTCATCAGCCCGCACGGGGCGCTGGAGCCATGGGCCTTGCGCCACAAGAGAATTAAGAAGCAGATCGCCTGGCGCCTTTACCAGAAAAGCATGATGCAGCGGGCAGACCTGCTGATCGTCAACTCCTTGCAGGAACGGGCCAGTCTGCGGCAACTCGGCCTGACGGGACCTATAGCCACCATCGCAAACGGGGTTTCGATCGAGGGCTTGTCTCAGTATGCAACGCCGAAGGAGCGTACCGTCCTGTTCTTCTCCCGATTGGACCCAAAGAAAGGAGTTCCCGACCTGATCGACGCGTGGGCACGCCTCGGCAATCGCAAGGGCTACACGCTCCATATCCAGGGGCATGGCGAAGACGCCTACGTCCGGAGTCTTGCCGAACGCATAAGGCAGCACGGGCTCGGCGAGCATATCCGCATCCTGCCGCCAGTATTCGGGCAGAATCGCTGGACGGCCTATCAAACCGCTTCGATCTTCGTCCTGCCAAGCTACAGCGAGAATTTCGGCATCACGGTCGCAGAAGCCCTCATGGCCGGATTGCCTGTTATCACAACGGCTTCTACCCCTTGGGGTGACCTGCCCTCCGAGGGGCTAGGCTGGATCGTTGGCAATGACATCGGGCAATTGACCAACGCCCTGCAAACAGCGATCGACCTGACGGAGGCCCAGCTAACCGAGGTGCGCGGGAAGGCCATTGCCTATGCGCAGGCGCGATTTCGCTGGGATGCCATCGCGGAGGTCTATCTCAAGACATATGCATTTCTTCTCGGACCATCCACCAGCACGCCGCCCTGGATCGACGTGGTCCGGGGCTAGATTATGAAGATCCTAGTCGTCTCGCAGTATTTCTGGCCTGAGTCCTTCGTCATCAACGATCTGGTGCGGGCCTTGTCGCGCGCCGGTCATCAGGTCACCGTCGCGACCGGGAAACCGAACTATCCGACGGGCAGCTTCGCGCCGGGCTATACAGCCAAGGGCGTGCTGCATGAGCAATTCGGTGCCGGAGTCGACGTCATCCGCGTTCCGATACGGCCACGCGGCAAGGGCGACGCGTTGGCGCTCTGCCTGAACTACCTCTCCTTCGCGGCGTCCGCGACGTTTAGGCTGCCCCGACTGCTGCGCGGACGCGACTTCGATGTGATCCTGTTCTTCGGCGTTTCGCCTTTGACGGCGGCCATCCCTGCAGTCGTGGTGTCCTGGCTGAAGAAGGCGCATCTGGTGCTCTGGATCCAGGATCTCTGGCCGGAAAGCCTGTCGGCAACGGGTTTCGTGAAGAACCGGCTCGTGCTCTACGCCGTCGGGCTGATGGTTCGGCTAATCTATCGCGCGGCCGATACGATCCTGCTGCAGTCAGAAGCCTTCTTTGAACCGGTCTCAGCCTATGCGGACAGACGCAAGCTCGACTATTTCCCCAACCTGGCGCCCGATCTGACCGAGGAGGAGATCCCGCCGCCACCAGATGTCTTGGTGCATTTAGAAAACTGCTTCCCCATCGTCTTTGCCGGCAATCTCGGGCGTGCCCAGGCGCTGCCAACTGTCATTGAGGCTGCACGGCTGCTGAAGGATCACCCGGAGATCCGCATCATCGTGGTCGGCACAGGCAGTGAGGCTTCAACGCTGTCACGGGGCATGGCGGAACTGGAACTGACGAATATCAAGCTGACTGGGTTACTGGATCGGGCGATGATGCCTGCCATCTTCCGCCGCGCGGCCGCACTGATGGTCACGTTGAACGACCATTCGTCGCTGGCCGCGGTCATCCCGAGCAAGGTGCAGGCCTATATGCAGGCAGGCCGACCGATCATCGGCGCGCTCAATGGCGAGGGCGCGCGCATCATCACTAGCGCCGGTGCAGGGTTAGTCGTGCCGGCGGAGGACGGAGCAGGGCTGGCACAGTCGATCTTGACGTTGTATTCGATGCCAGCCAGTAGACGGGAAGCGATCGGCACGGCCGGCCGGCGCTACTTCGAAGCGCATTTCGACCCGGATCATTCCGCAGGCCGGCTGATGGAAATTATCGAGGCCAGAATGGGAATTCGCAAGTGACGACGACCAAGACGCTGATACTTGGGGCGAGCGGCATGTTGGGCAGTACCGTGTTTCGCGCCTTCCACGGGTGGCCGCAGCATGAGGTGTTGGCGACAATTCGTAGCGCCACCTCACTGAAGCATTTTTCCGACGAGCAACAGCAATCGCTGCTGACCAATATTGACGTCCTGGACAGCGACAGCCTCATCGAGGTGCTCGGTAGCTTCAAGCCTGACGTGATCATCAACTGCGTGGGTCTCATCAAGCAATTGTCCGCATCGAAAGACCCACTGGTCGCGCTGCCGCTCAACGCACTCTTCCCGCACAAATTGGCCCGCCTTGCAAACCTTGCCGGCATTCGCCTCATCCACCTCAGCACCGATTGCGTATTTTCCGGCAAGACCGGAAACTACACGGAAGAAAGCGCAGCCGATGCCACGGACCTCTACGGCGTGTCCAAATATCTCGGCGAAATAGTCGACTATCCCATGGCCGTCACGCTGCGAACCTCGATCATCGGCCGCGAGCTATGCTCGTCTCACTCGCTGGTGGACTGGTTCCTATCACAGAAAGTCCAGACCCTGGGCTATGAGAAGGCAATCTTCTCTGGACTGCCGACATGCGAGCTTGCGGCGGTCATCCGCGACGTGGTGATTCCGAGGAAAGACTTGAAGGGGCTCTATCATGTATCGGCACGGCCAATCTCTAAATACGATCTTCTGCAGCTGATCGCCGCCGAGTACGGCAAGGATATACAGATCGTTCCCGATGACCAGGTCGTGATCGACCGATCTTTGAACTCGACCAAATTCAGTACGGCAACCGGTTATGTTGCCCCCGAATGGCCGGAACTAATCAGGCGGATGCATAACGCCGATTCTCGCGGAGACAACTAATATGTTTGACGGCAAGACGCTGCTGATTACTGGCGGTACGGGCTCCTTTGGCAACGCCGTGCTTCAGCGTTTCCTGGACACAGGCGTGCGAGAAATTCGGGTCTTCAGCCGCGACGAGAAGAAGCAGGAGGACATGCGCATCGCCTTAAATAACGAGAAACTCAAGTTTTTCATAGGCGACGTACGGAACTACGACAGTGTGCGCGACGCCATGACCGGCGTCGACTACATCTTCCATGCCGCGGCGCTGAAGCAAGTTCCTTCCTGCGAGTTTTACCCAATCGAAGCGATGCGCACCAATGTGCTCGGCACGGAAAATGTCATTTCCGCTGCCGCCGAAAAATTGGTCAAGCGCGTAGTTTTCCTCAGCACCGATAAGGCAGTCTATCCGATTAACGCCATGGGTATATCCAAGGCCCTGGCGGAAAAGGTTCTGGTCGCCAAGTCTCGCATGCTGAATGGCGTCACAACCCTCTGCGCCACCCGCTATGGGAACGTCATAGCGTCCCGCGGTTCGGTGATCCCTCTCTTCATCAGCCAGATCAAGGCTGGCCTACCATTGACTGTCACCGATCCGCACATGACGCGGTTCTTGATGTCTCTGGAGGATTCGGTGGATTTGGTCATACACGCCTATGAGCATGGTTCGCAGGGCGACCTTTTCGTGCAGAAGGCGCCAGCCTCCACGCTCGAGGATCTGGCCTTGGCACTAAAAGACCTCTTCAATGCCAGCAACCCGATCAAGATCATCGGCACTCGCCATGGCGAGAAACTCTACGAGACGCTGGTCGCACGTGAGGAGATGGCCAAAGCGGACGATCTCGGTCGCTACTACCGCATCCCGGCAGACAATCGCGACCTCAACTACAACAAGTATTTCGTCGAGGGCGAGCCGAAGATCTCCGATATCGACGACTATACTTCTCACAACACGGATCGGCTCGACGTCGACGGTGTCAAGAAGCTCCTGCTTTCGCTCGACTACATCCAGGACGAGCTCCGTGCTTGACATGTGCTCGGCGGCCGACACTCCAAAGAGATAAGATCACAATGCTGAAAGTCATGACCTTGGTGGGTACGCGACCGGAACTCATCAAGATGAGCAGAGTCATCGCTGAATTCGACAAGCATGTAGATCACGTCCTCGTGCATTCCGGTCAGAATTACGACTACGAACTAAATCAGGTTTTCTTTGACGACCTTGAGATACGCAAGCCGGACTATTTCCTCGGTGCTGCCGGTGAAACGGCAGCTCGTACCATTTCCGAGGTAATCGCCGCGTCCGACGAGGTATTCGAGAACGAAAAACCCGATGCGCTATTGCTTTATGGCGATACTAACACTTGTCTCGCCGTCATTCCCGCCAAGCGCCGCAAAATTCCCGTCTTCCACATGGAGGCGGGCAATCGCTGCTTTGACCAGCGCGTTCCGGAAGAACTGAACCGGAAGGTTATTGACCATCTGAGCGACATCAATTTGGTGCTGACCGAACATGCGCGGCGCTATCTGATCGCTGAGGGCATCCGCCCGGAAACGATCATCAAAAGCGGTTCTCACATGCAGGAAGTGCTTGATTTTTATCGACCGAAGATCGCTGCATCAGACGTCCTGTCGCGCATGGGATTAGAGAAGGGCAAGTTTTTCATAGTAAGCATCCACCGCGAGGAAAACGTCGATACGCCTGACAATCTGCGTGACCTGTTGCAGACGCTGCGTGACCTTGCCGAACGTTACGGCTTTCCCGTCCTAATCTCGACGCATCCACGTACCCGCAAGCGGCTCGATGCACTGGGCGAACCAATCGACCATCCACTGCTGCAGTTCCAGAAACCTTTCGGTTTCATAGACTATGTTCACCTGCAGATGTCGGCCTTTTGCGTACTCTCCGACAGCGGTACCATCACTGAGGAGGCATCGCTGCTGAACCTTCCCGCTATCACGCTTCGCAATGCCCACGAACGTCCCGAGGGCATGGATGTCGGAACGCTGGTTATGAGCGGGCTGCGCAGCGAGCGGGTTCTGGAAGCGGTGGAAGTGGTTACTAACCAGCATGCTTTGGCCGAAAAGGTTCGCGTCGTGAGTGATTATGAGGCTGGATCAGTTTCCAAACAGGTGCTGCGCGTAGTCCTCAGCTACGTCGATTACGTCAACCGGACAGTCTGGCACAAGGACTAGGCCTCCCGCCAATGGCGCTGCAGAGTAAAATGGCCACCGTTGAGAGTTCGGGGGTGGAACGCGGCGCCGTCGCACGGACTCGAATGGCTTCGCTCGATGTCGTTCGAGCGTTCGCCATCTTTCTCGTCGTCATGCTGCATTCCGCCTCGCCGGTTATGTACCAGATCACCTCAACTCCTGAAGTCGTCTGGAACATGCATAATCTCATTGACTCGGCTGCACGCATTTGCGTGCCGCTGTTCTTCATGGTGAGCGGCTACCTGCTTCTAGCGCCGACACCGACCAACGATACCGAACCCTTCCGCGATGTACGCAAAAGACTCCCAAAGCTGCTCGTGCCGCTGATCACTTGGGGGGTTATCTATCGGCTGGAGATTGCCTATGTGAACGGCCGTTGGCCGACGTTGAACGACGTTTTTTTTGCGCTGCGCGACATGACCCAAGGCGCACTGGTATACCATCTCTGGTTCCTCTACGGACTTGCGGCGATCTACTTACTGCTACCGCTTCTTCGGCGCCTTTTTAAGGATACGGACCGCCCGGCCATCTATTTCTTCGGCCTCTGGCTTGTTCTGTTGACCGGCCGTTTTCTGTCCGCCCTGACCGGTTGGGGCTTTCCCCTCGCAACCTATCTAAACTTCGCCAGCGCCGGCTATCTCGTCGCCGGCCATCTCGTTCGCCGCTACTCGCCCTCGCCCTCGCCCTCGCTGGCAGCAATTGCGTTCGCCGCCTACGTATTTATGGTCGTCGTCACCACTTGGATGACCGGCCTATACAGTAAGGGGGCTGGCACCTATATCGAGATATTCCACGTGTACGCCACGCCGAATGTTGTTATAATGTCAGTGTCGGCTTTTCTGGTTCTGCTTTATGCCGCCAACAAATTGGAACTGAGCAGTCCGACGTTGATGCGCTTCTTCGCAGGCATATCTGCTTGCAGCTTCGGCATTTACCTTGTGCACGTGCTTTTTCTCGAGTTCGTTTCTTACAACATCCTCGGTCGCCCCGCCACGTCGGCTGTGGACGCAATGTTTGGAATCAGCATGACTGCCATCAGTACCCTTGCAACATGCTTCGTTGCGACATGGCTTTTGCGCCTCACTCCTTTCACTCGTTGGCTTGCACCTTGACCACAGAATATATCGATGCGGCATGCTTGAGAACGCGTTCGCCCGCATTCGGCGCTCGCCAACCGGACACCGGAGGAACTGGTGGGTTCCTGAGACCGCCTTCATGCCGATGCGCGTACTTCGCGGTACTCCGGCAGGTAGCGCCCGGCCTGCCGCATGAGCCACACGGGCGGGGGCCATACGGCCTCGCCTTCGAGCACCGAGGTACTGGGCCTGAACTCCCCGATCCTCGCTGGCTTCGATTGGGGAGGTAATGCATCGTGCGTGGCGGCGGCGTTATGGCCGGAACGAATCGGCGGCTCGTCTCCTACGCCGGCTACGACATCATCGACGTGAGCGCGCACCGGCATCCGGTTTCGCCATCGCTTGAGCGCGTCTTCTGGTACCAGCATCTCTTTCAGACCGGACGTGGACGCGAATGCCTGGCTGAACATCGGCGCGAACTGTGCCGGTTGCTGTGGAGCGAGTGGTCACCCGCCTGGGACTTCGATGAGGCGACGTTCGAACGATCGGCAGTGTCCTTCGACAATCCTGACTTTGTTGACGTCGTGGTCCACGCCTACCGCCACGTCTTCGGCCTCGAGGCCGGCGACCCCCTACTGCAACCTCTTGAGGACCGCCTAGCGCAGAAGCCTGCGATAATTGTGCCGGCGGTGACGATCGACGGTGCTACAGACCCACTCAAACCCGGTGGGACGGAGGATCATGCGGGTCTCTTCATGGGGAAGCATGAGCATCGGGTCGTCGCTGCGGGGCATAACCTACCGCAAGAGAAACCTGAGCAGTTCGCCGAGGCGATCGTCAAGGTGCAGGGCTGGCTGTGACTTTGCTAGAGCTGACTGGCAGGATGACAAACCTAATGCTCACATCCCGCTAGCGTAATGCGAAAGTATCGCGGCGGAATGCGCGTCCGCTTTCCCGACGCCTGTATGTTGTAGGCAACGACCGGTCTACCTCTCGAAGCAGACCTGGGGTTGCCCTCATCGCTTGAGCCAACGCAGTCGTGCGCCGACTTCCGCTGATGATGCTGTGGACGGCATCCATCAGCCGGCCCGAGCGACCAGTATGGTTATCGGGCTAGAGATGGAGGAAGTCAGATGGTGCAGCCAGTCACGGTCGGCCTCGATATCGCTAAGAACGTGTTTCACG
>NZ_FPEJ01000014.1 GCF_900117445.1 Hyphomicrobium sp. NDB2Meth4
TGTGTGGACATCGGGTAATCGCGGCGGAGCATGATCCTCCATAGTGCCGCGGTCAGAGCGCTATTGCTCGGCTCTTCGCACATCGGAGGCTGCTCGATGACCTGCTATGTCGGATTGGACGTGTCACAGAAGATGACGGCGATCTGCGTCGTCAATGAAGTTGGCCAGAGGCTTTGGCGCGGGCAGTGCCGGTCGGTGCCAAGTGAGATCGAGGCCAGTGTGCGGCGACATGCAGGTGTCGAAGCTCGCATCGGCCTTGAGACAGGGCCCATGACGCCATGGCTGGTGCATGCGCTGCGGGCTCTTCATCTTGACGTGGTTTGCCTCGATGCACGTCACGCCCGCGCCGCTCTCAAGATGCAGCTGAACAAGAACGATGAGAACGACGCCGAGGGCTTGGCGCAGATCATGCGCACGGGATGGTATCGGTCGGTGCACGTCAAGTCCTTCGAGGCTCACCGTGCCCGCGCCTTACTTGGCGCCCGATCACAGCTGGTCGGTATGACCACGCGCTTGTCGAACCACATCCGAGGCGTGCTGAAGACGTTCGGTCTTCTGCCGGGCGCCGTGCGCGGCCTCCCTTTCGATCGCCGCGTCGATGATCTTCTTGCCGATCATCCCGATCTCGCCCCGATCGTCCGTCCGATGCTGACGGCCTGGCGGCGCCTCCGAGAACAGATCGCGGTGTTTGACAAAGCTATCTGCGCCATCGTCAAGCAGAGTGCAACTTGCCGCCTCCTGATGAGCGTGCCCGGCATCGGTGCGCTATCCGTGCTCGCCTACATCAGCACCGTTGAGGAGCCAAATCGCTTCAAACGATCACGATCGGTTGGAGCGCACCTGGGACTTACGCCCCGACAATATCAATCCGGAGAGAGTGATCGCAGCGGCAAGATCTCGCGCTGTGGCGACCATCTCGCCCGCACTCTGATGTATGAGGCGGCAGTCGTTATTCTGACGCGCGTCAAGCGCTCTTCGCGCCTCAAAGACTGGGCCCTCGCCATCGCAAGGCGATCAGGCTTCGGCAAGGCGCGCGTCGCGCTCGCACGCAAGCTAAGCGTCATCCTTCACAGCATTTGGAAATCAGGAGCGCCTTTCCGTTGGTCGGCGCCGGCAATGTCGGCGTGATAACGACGCTCCTGCCTGAGATCACCGCGAGGTGAACGGGTGCCCTGCGGGGCGAAGGTGCAGCTGACTGCGTGGCGTGCCGATGGGTGGCCTTCCCGGCTCAACCCGCTGTGGACCTTGCAGCGCCTGCGCTTCGAACCAGATGTTGCGGCGGCCACGCCGACCGCGGAGAGAACCGTGACCTCGAAGGGCAATACCCAACCTTGACAAAGGAGGCGCGATTAGAGAACGGCACCCCGTTGGCAAGGACTTTCTGG
>NZ_FPEJ01000013.1 GCF_900117445.1 Hyphomicrobium sp. NDB2Meth4
CACGCAGCATAAGGAACGAGCGAGCCCCAACGGGGCGCGCTTCACGAGGTTGGAGAGGGCAAAAGGTAAGTCATGCAGTAAGCGGTCGACCACCGGGATCAGCAAAACCCATCCGTCCCATGGCGCCACGAGCGCGTGCTTTTGATCGGGAGCTGATCTTGCGGATAGCATGAAGGCCATCGGTGTTCGCGCCGAGCAGAAAGGCCGGACACATGGGCGCTACCGACCAGCACTGCGAGACAAGCCAGAAAGTCCTTGCCAACGGGGTGCCGTCCACACATGGGGCGAAAGCAGTCCTCGGATGTCGATCTTCTCAGCAATTTCTATGGCAACATCCACTTCGCTGCCGAGGTAGCGCGCACCGTGCCTCACCTCGACCCGCAAAAAAGTACTGGCTATGATGGGCCGGGCAGCCAATTCAATGTCATCGATGGCCGCCGGAACCAAGGCAAACTGGTTAGAGAGCAATCAGGACGACTGGTGTCTGCTCAGAAAAGTTGCCAATGGCCAGCGTGGGTGGGTACCCGAGGATCATTTGAAGCCGCGCTCGTGCCATACGAAGTGGCCAGCCAAATGAAGCGTTCTCGCTACGCCAAAGCGTGTGGCGTGGTTGCCGGGACCGCCTACCGTTCTTACGCGGCCGCTCGTCCGTGGCGAGATATCTTTGTCGGGCCGCTCTTCTGTGTGTGTCTCTGTGGGCCTGTGCCAGCCCGAGGCAGCCGCGGATCCGGTGACGCGGAAGACGCCATGGTGTGCTACGCAGGTTCTTCGGGCAGGAGCGCCTAGGCGGCTGTTGATCCTGCATGCTCCGCCAGAAGCTTTCCGGCGATCTCCATGCCCTCCTCGCGGGACGAGGCAAGCATCAGCGGATAGCCCCAGAATTTCGCAAAGAGCATAGAGAAGGCCGCGAATGCTAGACGCTTTGCGGCGCTCGGCTCGATCACGATCATCGCCAGCACGAGCTTGTGTAGTTCGGCCTTGTTCTCCTTCATCCACAATGAGGTGCGTTTCTTTTCTTCCGGTGAGTGCTCATGATCCTCGGCTGGCACCGAATCGCTCAGGAGCACGAATGGCTCCCCGCGCTTCAGGTTCGCCTCCAACTCTTCGAAGTCCCTGACGGGGTCGTGGTCGGGGCTTTGTGCGAAACTGATCCAGACGTAGGGAAAATTCGAGCTGTCCATGGACATGGGTTGCGTTCCTATCGGTGATCAATGCTGATCATGCGGCGCGGCCCGTACGTGCCGCCAGGACATGGCGATGGCGAATGACCCCGGAAGCGCGATGGCCAGCAACGCCAGGAAGACGAGATGGCCGCCATCTCGAAGGCCGTCGAACGCCCCGCCGAGCGCATTCAGGAGCACGAGGACCGTGCCCAGGATGAGCATGGCCCAGTTGGCGGGAGACCCTCCGACCAGAGCCAGCAATGCGGGGACGACCCAGGCGCCGTAGAAGGCTGACACCACCCACATCTGACTCGGGTCGAAGGTGATTGCTGGTGTCGTCCCGCCCGCCCTGACGTACTCGTTCACGAAGGAGAAGGACTGGATCGTGAGGAAGATCACAGCGCCGACAGCCGTGATGAGCCACGCCAGAACGAGCCGGCCTTGTGCTTTGTCGTTCACGGCTACACTCCCTTCCGAACGCGAGCTCCAACGGGAGCGGGGCTTCCGTCGAAGCGGGCGCGCGCGTCGTCGATCACGATAGAGCTGAGCTGGACATGGCGTCATTGCGTAATCCGGCCGATATGTGTTTTATTCTGGCCATGTTTGAACAGTGCTGAGCCCACCGATGTATTTGGACGTCCGCGCCGGTTGGTCTTCCTATGTCGACAATGTCCCCCGCGTTCTCGTCGCAGCAGCCGCCGTCGGCAGCCTCGAGAGTATGGAGCAATCGCGCCGGCATCATCATCGGAAGGCGCAACTGCTCTATACGGTCCGTGGCATCATTAACTGCGAGGTGGACGACGGCGTCTGGATCGTGCCGCCGCAATGCGCCGTCTGGATTCCAGGCGGGTTGCCTCATGCCGCGTTCGGCTCGGGCGAAGTGGAGTGCATCTGTCTCTTCATAGAACCTGATGCGGCCGCGAACCTGCCCACCAAATGCTGCACGATCACGGTATCGGCTCTGTTGCGGCATCTGCTGCTCCGTGCCAACGAGCTTCCGGAGCGCTACGCTATCGATGGCCCGGACGGCCGTATTGTCTCGGTCATCCTCGATGAGCTGGCAGCAGCATCGGTCGAAGATCTCCGCCTTCCGATCCCTGCCGATCCACGGCTGCAGAAGCTCGCCCAACTGTTGGTCTCAGCGCCGGCGGATCAGGCGACCGTCGCCGAATGGGCATCCCGCATCGCCGTCAGCGAGCGCAGTCTCAGTCGCATGTTGACCGAGGAGATCGGCATGAGTTTTGGTCGCTGGCGACGGCAGCTGCATGTCATCCTTGCGCTGCAGCGCCTTAGCGCCGGCCAGACGGTCCAGACCGTCGCGCTCGATCTCGGTTATGAGAGCGCCAGCAGTTTTGTGACCATGTTTCGAAAAATGGTTGGCAAGCCGCCAAGTCGCTATCTCCTGGAGAAGCAGAAAACGGCTTGAGCGAGATGCGCTCCGGTGCCTAGTCGACGGTTTGGAATTGGCGACTTTTCAGCGTGATATGTTGAAAGCCTCTCCGAGAGGTTTGGAGAGTCCGTGCCTCACGAACAGTTGGCTCAGCCTTCCCAGCCGCGCGGTAGATAGGTGCTCTGCATCGCATTCATTTGCAGGGGCGCGCAGCGACGTCGCAGCCCCAACCACTACCTGATTGATTGCAGCTCACGGATTTGCCTGCGGCCTTGCCGTACTTAGCCCAATCGGAGCCATACTCGAGATCCGCAAAGTCGGCCCAGGATTTGATGGCTTCTCGTTTGGCTGCGGCGGCAGAGCTCAGGCCGGAGCTGCTGCCGTAGTGATAATGCGTCGCGAAGCAGTTGCGGCCGCCTTCGCGCCGGATGTCATGAAGTGTGGTCGCCAGGCCGGTGTCATTCGCCAGCGCCGGCCCAGTCATGGTCAAGAGCAATCCGAGATAAAGAGCAATCTTCACCTGCACCAATCCGTGCACCGTTCGCCAGTTCGTGCCGGGGGCGAGGTCGGTAAAGTCGCCCCACGATTCGATCGCCAGCTTTTCCATCCGCCTGCGCCCACAGTTGATGCCCGGACTCAAACTGTAGCGACGAACGTCGACGTGTCATTGCGCGAGACGGACAATCTGCATTTTGAATCGGCCGCCGGCAGCGGCGGCATCGGAAATGAGCGGTGAGGGCACGAGTGTGAATTGACCCCACCCCCTGTGCTGCAGACATTGCCCTTGGTGCTTGCGTCGGCACGAGGGCGAGCGGGGGATGATATTCTGCCGGCCACGAACGTCACGGGCATCGGCTGGCACATCATCCTCAACACCCCGGCGCAGCCGTCGATCGAGCAGGTGAGCGAGCTGTTCTTCCAACTGATGCAGGAGTTCGACGAGTCCATCGTAAAGGCGCTGTCGGTGGTCGTGGGCGAGGAGTGGGCGCGCCTTATCGGCGTTATCGTCAGCTTTCAACGTGCTGTCGGGCTTCATCAGCGCCGTCTACGCGGCGCTCATCGTCAAGGTGGTGCGCACTGCCGACGACGCGCAGCTGTAATGGATTATCGCTCGCTCAGTCTTCGCGCGTCCAGCCGATGCGGTAGACGCGTCCGGTCTGCGCCCCCTCGACACTTCTGGCGTAGCCTAGCGCTGCCTCGCGCGCCGGAACGCCTTTGAAGCCGCGGAAATAAGGGCCATAGGCCGGCAGCGATTCCTCGATCACGGTTGGACTAACGACATTGATGCGGATGCCGCGCGGCAGCTCGATCGCGGCGCCGCGCACGAACCCGTCGATGCCGCTGCTCACCATGGCGGCGGAAACCCCTTCGCGGATCGGATCGTCGCTCAGTAGGCCGCTGGTGAGGGTGAACGAGCCGCTGTCGCGGATGTGCTTGTGGCCGAGCATCACGAGGTTGACCTGGCCCATCAGCTTGCTTCGTAGCCCGAAGTCGAACTGCGCGTCGGTGAATTGATCGAAGGGCCCGAAGTAGGCATCCCCCGCCGTGCAGACCACGGCGTCGAACGCGCCAGTTTCGGCATAGAGGCGCTGGATCGACATCGGGTCGCAGATATCGACGCGAATGCCGCCGCTGTTCCGATTGGCCGCTACGATCTCGTGCCGCTGGCCCAGCTCCGCCGCAACGGCCCTGCCGATGGTGCCGCTGGCTCCGACGAGAATGATTTTCATGGCGCTATCTTTCTAGAGCAATTTCCGCGGGGAAGGGCCAGGGTCGGGGGGCCACGACTCGGGGAGGGAGAAGCGGGATCGATCCAAACCGGTCGAAAAATACTGTAGCGACGAACGTCGACGCGTCATTGCGCGGGACGGACAATCGACATTTAGAATTGGTCACCGGCAGCGGCGGCATGGGAAATGAGCGATGACGGCACGAGCCGTCATCGCTGGATTTCTTTTTCAGAACTTTTTGCTGGCCGTGAGCGTGAAGGCGCGGCCCGGCGCAACCTCGGCCCGATAGTAGAACGCCGAGGTGTAGGCGAGTTCATCGGTGAGGTTGTAGCCGTTGAGGGCGATGCGGTAGTCGCCTATTTCGTAGGATACCAAGCCGTCGATCGTTGTCGCGGCGGGGATCAGATACATGTTGCTCGAATCGGCGAAGTAGTCTGACCGGTAGTTCACGCCTGCGCCGACCAGCAGGGCGCCCGGCATCCCGGCCACCAGTGTGGCGATGTCGTAGGTCGTCCACAGCGAGGCTCCGTGCTCGGAAACGTACGGCACGCGATTGCCTACGGTCGGCAGAGGGTCGAAGGTAGTTAGGGGCCCCGACGTTAGGATTTCGCTGTCCATGTAGGTATAGGCGGCCTGCACCGTCCAAGCCTTCGTGATCTGGCCCGTCAGGCCCAGCTCGAGGCCGCGGACGCGCTGCGTTTCGCCCGTCGTCACCGAATCACCAGTGAGCGGGTCCGCGTACCTCGCATTGTTCTTTTCCACCTGGAACAGGGCCGCAGTGGCGCCGAGCCTGCCATCGAGAAGACTCCACTTGGCGCCGACCTCGTAGCTTTCGTTATCATCGGGCTTGAGGTTTGGTTGCGTGGCAGGACTGAAGGAGAACGAGGTGGCGACATCCGCGCCCTGCGGCGTGAATGATTTGGCGTAGCTGACATAGTATGTCTCAGCATGGGTAGGCTCCCAGATGACCGAGAGCTTCGGACTGGTAAACTGCGTCTCACTTCCCAAGGACTCGCCCAGCTGTCCCGCCGCGTTCGTCGAGGCAATCTCGGCATGGTAGCTATCCCAGCGTACGCCACCCAGGACAGACAACTCCGGCGTCAGCCAGAGCCTGTCACTGGCGAACAGCCCGACGTCCCACGCTTCGGACTTGGAGCGCGACGAGTTCGTAAGCTGAAAACCGGGAGGATTTTCGAAGTTGGGATCGAGGAGTGTCCCGCCGGGCGTCGCACCTTGCGGCGCAGAAAGATAATCGCGATCGTTTTTCTGATACCAGGTATCGATACCAAATACCGCCTGGTGGCGGAACGCCCCGGTGTGGAAATTGGCGAGCGCTGTCGTGATGTTCTGGCCGCCGGATGTATCCTGGCGGGGACCGCCCACCAGCCATATATCGTAGGGCGTGCCCAGGTTCCCGGCGAGAACATTAGCCCCGCAATTTGAGTATAAACCAAATGGCGGAAAGGCGAAGGCGCACATTGTGGTCGTCATGGACAGTTTCCGCGAATACTCGGCGTAGCGGCTGTCGTTCGATATGGTGAGCCAATCATTGACCTTGCCGCGGTAGCGAACCGTAAGCATGTCGACTTGCGTTTCGTCGCGATCGCTTTCCTTGCCAAAGTAGTTCGAGCGTGGGACGCCGTACTCGGTGACGGGAGAAGTAACGACGCCGGGTAAATATGGAATAGGTACCCCCATGTCGGGTCTGCGGTCGCCATCCTGGTGCAGATAGTTCACCGTCAGCGTCTGATCGGTGCCCAGTCCAAATCCGATGGAGCCGAGTACACCCCACCGATCGGAGTACACATGATCGCGATCTACGATATCCTGGTCGTGCAGCATGCCGACGACCCGCACGGCTGTGGTGTCGCCGATCTGCTTGTTCACATCGATGACCGAGCGCTCCAACGGTCCCGTGCCGATGCTGCCTTCGATCGAGTTGGCGTCGCCCAGATGCGCGGTCTTGCTCTGCAATTCGATGATGCCGCCGGTCGATCCATTGCCGAAGCTTTCCGAGGACGGTCCTTTGAAGACGGCGACGCTTTCCGTTGCAAAGCTGTCGCGGGTATAGGCGCCGAAATCGCGCAGGCCGTCCACATAGACGTCGCCTTTGGCGTCGAAGCCGCGAATACGGAACTGGTCTCCGTTCATCCCTCCGCCGCCTTCGCCGGTCGCCAGCGTGATGCCGGGGACGTTCTGCAGCGCTTGATTGATGGTCGTAACCTGCTGCTGCTGGAGAACCTTCTGCTGCACGACGGTCACCGTCTGCGGCGTGCTTTGCAGGGTTCCCGGCAGTCGTCCTAAGCCCGTGCCGCTGTTGAGCGCGTTGGCGCTCTCGGCCCCTGTACCGTCGCTTTGAGAGGTGGGTTGCAAGGGTTGCGGCGCTGCGGTCGCCGCAGACGTTCCGGCGGATGAAGAGGCTTTCTTCTTCTTGCTCTTAGCCTTTGGTTTTTCGGTGGCTTCCACCGTGAGCGGGGGCAGCGGCACCGCCGCATCGGCTGGTTTCGATTGGGGTTCCTGCCCGGCCGCATGACCCGGGAAGAAGCCGACAAGACTGGCCGCTACACTCGCGGTCGCCGTTGCTCCCGATAGCAACGGACGCAGTACTTTTGAACTCATCTACCTCTCCTTTACGCGGCCTACAAACGCTGGAACTTGGCCAAAGGAGATGTGTGCGTCGAAAACAGCCGCTGACTCACCCACCCCCTGCAGTTTCTCCGACGCGGCGGCTAGGAGGACTGCATGGACGACTAAAGCAAACGGGGCTGGCAGGTGCGTTGCGCGAACCAGCCAAAATGTTTACCAAAATAGTCATCATTCTGGTTCCGCGGCACTCGTTGCCGAAATGCATCTCGGCACGCGCGAAAATGTCGCGAGACCCGCCGATGGCACCGGCACTTTCCTCCTCTCCGCTCGGCGCACCATCATGCGTGCAGCCCGACCGCCCCGATGTCAGCTTGCCGACCTATTGCGGCCGCGTTAGCGCGCGCAGTCTTCGACGGACTGATCAGACAGGAGATGGCGGCTTTCTCGGCATTGCTACGATGCGACACGGCTGTTGCGTCTCAATTGCGGAAGTCGCTGGCCCGATGATCGCCGACGCGGCCGCCTACGCTGATCGCGTCCGCTGACAGGGGAAGACCAGCCAAGTTACCGAAGGCAGGGAAGCGCGCACGCGTCGCAAAACTGGACTTTGCCGCCTGCGGGCTGATGCATCCGAGCTTGGGCATAATCTGAGATAGAACATCAGCGAGATTAATCTGTCATAAAGGCACTTTACTCCTCTTGTGAGTGCGCGGCGGCTGAGGGGAAAATAGTGCTTCGAGATCTGCGTGGTGACCGCGAGCTTCAGGTGCGCTTGGCGTCTGAGAAGAACAGTGTCGTCGACGAGAGCGTCTCTGCATTAGACACACCCGCCGTCGACTCACCCATTGAGAAGACGCCACAAGAACCCGAGCATTTTCGCGTAGATCGAATTCTCCGGCCGACAACTGGGCATCTCTCGGCTTATACCTCACCGCATGCCATGGCTGCCGCCTGGTCCTGCTGGGCCTCCCACCCTTCCCGATCTCCTGACAGGCAGACAGATCTCGCCTCCAAGGCGTTCCAGACCTCGGCCATCATGACTGCCAGCCGTTGAGAAGGGAGAGCCATGGTTGCTAAAGCCAAGATCGTAGCCGAGCTCGGCGACACAGATCTTGTGTTACCGGATCGGATAGCTGCATCGCTGATGGCGAACGATCACGTAAAGTACTATTTTGCGCTGCTGCAGACAGCCAGAGCCAACGCTGATCGGCCCATCGCACCTACACCCGACCTCAAGTCCGAAAGGCTCGCAAGCCATATCCCGGACTCATGGCTCGATGCGGTGGTGGCTGATACGCGCAGCCCCAGCCGCGGCCACTACGCAGTTCCACACATCGGGGAGCTTCTAGCGCGGATTGATGCTGCAATCAGCGCCATGATCGCGTGTCTTCCCGAGGAACAGGCGCAGCCGCTGCGCACTCGCGCCGCGAAGTTTGATTTCAAATTTGCCGCGGATGGCATTGTCCCAGGCGCTGACATCGATGCCATGACGTCCGGCGATCGCGAGAGAGGCGATAGCCCGCACCTGCTCGTCATGGATGCACATCGCGCGATCAACGCGCTTCAGGCTGCGACGGCCACCGACAACATCCTCGGCGCTAGCGTCTACCGCTTGCCGGAGCGCTCGAGGCGACTCGTCGAGAGCTTCATGTCAGGCCTGAATCGAACCGCAGTCTTGAAGTTCGACCATCCTGGTCTCGCCACGACGGCGACGGAGCACGCAGGGCGCCTGCTCATTCAAAATGATATTGGCACGACGGACGCGCACGTGCTCGTACTTAGAGTGAGTGAGCTCGAGGCGACGCTCACATATACCGACATTCACAAGAAGCGGCTCGAGTTCTTCGTGAGCCTCTTCTCAGACTTTCAGGTGGATTGGCAGCAAGCAAATTCACGCACGAGCGACACACTCGAGAACCGCGACTACATGCTCACTACGGCCACCTACCTCGCCGCCGACGAGACAGCGCTTGCGCGGTACCTGGAACACCTCGGCTCCCGGATCGTGTTTCTCATCGATTGGAACAAGATGCGAAAGCGCTTGCGCGCCTTCGTCCCGAATAGATACGCGATCGATGTTCTGAGGTGGGCCGCGCATCACGATTTTGGTCATCGGGGACTACTGGAGGCCGGAGGAGAGCAGCTTTTGGCCGAGGCAGTCGAGTATGCTGCAGGCGAGCAGCTGCGCTATGGCGATCGTCTGGATCGACTAATTGGTGAGGAGAATGCCGAGAAGTTTCTCCAGCACGCCATGAAGGTCGCGTCGATCGGACTGCGAGAGGGCCGGTCACGCCGCTTTATTGCCGACGAGATTAAGGCCGAGCTGCGGCGCTACTTCGAGGATAAAGGGCTCCAGGTCTTCAACATCGCCGCTCGACACGCGGCGACGGGTTTTGATCTTGCGGTCACAGTCCGCGAGGCGCTGGATGGCATTGCCAGCACAATGCGTGCGCCTGACTCCCTGGCCAAACGTGCCGCTGCTTGGGAGCATCGCGCCGATCAGCTTTTGAACGAGGCGCGCGACGATATCAAACGCCATCGCCACCCCGCCGCGCTCTTGATGTTCTTCGAAAGTGCTGACGATGCCGTGGACGAGCTTGAGGAGGCAGCCAGTCTCGTCGTGCTCATACCGCTTACGCCGCGGATCGATGCTCCGTTTGATGAGCTCTGTCTGCTCGCGGATGCCGTGCTTGCGGCATCGCAGGAGCTGATCAAGTGCATCGAGTGCGCTGCAACGATCTCAAGCATAGAATTGCGGGACGACTTCGACGACTTCTTGAAGGCGGCGGGCCGAGTGATGGAACTTGAGCACGAGGCTGACCGTCTTCTTCGTTCGATCCGGAGTGCACTTGCGTCACGCGCGGAGAGTGCGCGCACAATTTATCTTGTCGATCTCATCGCAAGCGCTCTTGAACAGGCAACCGACGCTTATTCCCACGCGGCTCAGGCGCTCAGGGCCTATCTGCTTGACGAGGTGCTCGCATGAATAGGACGGCTGCCCACTTTTCTGCGGTCGCGCGGCCGTTCCAGATGTTCCGCCTTCTGTCAGCCGGTACAACCGCCGAGCTGCCAGCGCGCGAGATCGTCGGGTCCAAAGCTCTGAACCTTATGATCATGGCCAGAGCTGGGCTCCCGGTGCCGCCGGGTTTCGTTCTCACGACCGATCTCTGTCGGGCCTATATGAAGTTTGGTGCTGCGAGTCTTAACAATCTTGAGACGGTCCTCGCATCAGAACTCAAGGAGCTCGAGCGCCAGACGGGGCGGCGCTTCGGCGATACAAAGCGCCCGCTCCCAGTTTCGGTGCGGTCGGGGGCTGCTGTATCGATGCCAGGCATGATGGAGACGGTGCTCAACGTCGGACTTACCGAGGGGACACTACGTGGGCTCGTACGCCTCACGGGCAACCCGCGCCTAGCTCTTGATTGCTACCGGCGCCTCATAGAGCAATATGCAGAGGTCGTAGACGGGGCCGACCCGCGCATATTCGAGGAGATCATCGAAAAGGAAATCGCAGAATCCGGGCTCGCTGACCGTCATGAGTTTGATACGGAGCAGCTCAAGTCCATCATTGCCGAGCATCAATCTGTCTGCGATCAGAAGCTTGGACGTATGTTGCCAGAGAAGCCAATTGACCAGCTCGTGGCGACAATAGAGGCCGTGCTCAAATCCTGGATGAGCAGCCGTGCTAAATCTTATCGCGCGTTGAACGGCATACCAGATGATGCCGGCACAGCAATCTTGATCCAAGCCATGGTTTTCGGCAATGGAGGACCGACGTCCGGATCCGGGGTTGGATTCACTCGGAACCCGGCCGACGGCGCAGATGCGCTCTATGTTGACTATCTGGCAAACGCCCAAGGCGAGGATGTCGTTGCCGGACGGCGCAATGCGCTCGGAGCCGACGAACTTAAACGTCGTGCGCCGCGCGCATATCGCGATCTTGTCGCCAACAAGGAGATACTCGAGAAGACCTTTGGTGACATGCAGGACTTCGAGTTCACGATCGAGGATGGCCAGCTGTACATGCTCCAGGCCCGCTCTGGAAAGCGTACACCCCTTGCCGCATTGCAGATCGCCCACGATCTCGTCGCAGCTGGCCTCGTTACTGCGGACACGGCCCTCAAAAGGCTCAGCTCGATCGACGTCGATGGGGTCGAGTACCAAGAGCTGATTGTTCCGCAGGGCGTGGAGCCCATTGCGCACGCAACCGCGGCAAGCGCTGGCGTGGCAGTTGGTCTGGCTGCTATCGATCCCGCTCGCGTGTCAGAGCTAAAAAAGAGCGGGAAAGGCGTCATCCTGCTGCGAGAGCATGCGGAAACACAGGATATCGCCGCGGTCGCGGAAGCGGATGCACTTGTGACCGCACGGGGCGCCCGTACGTCCCACGCGGCGGTCGTGGCCCGTCAACTTGGAAAAGCCTGTCTCGTCGCCTGCGATGCGCTTTCGATCGAGCCGTCAGGCCGTGCGGCCCGGTTCGGCGGTGTTGAAATTGCAGAGGGCGATACGCTGTCCGTCGACGCGGCCACGGGCCTCATTTATGCAGGCGCCCTTGAGGTGAAGCGCACGAAGCCTAAAGAGATGCTCGCAGAGATCAAAAAGTGGCGGCGCAAGAGCCATGGCGCAGGCGCGGAGCCAGCAATTTGATAGCCGCGGGCGCCCGTGTCCGCTCGCAGCGGAATACCGGACGCGCTGGCGGATCTTCTTTTAACGGTTGAAAGCGGCTGCTGCGTAGTCCGCAAACGGGATATCCGACGTTCGACACAGGACTGCAATGCCGAGTTTGCGGACGTCGGGGGGCTGTCTGTGGGCAGTGTCTAGACCGATCTCCACCGAGTCCGCAATCGGCTCAGAAGCCGAAGTCGGTCGGAAGCCTGCTCAGGGGCAGAAGGAGCCGCGGTGCCTCAAAGCACGTAGTTGAGCCAGGACCGCATGCGCAGCATGACGCGACGGATGATGGCGATCTGCGTCCAGTGATCGGTGTAGATGGCGACCTGCGCAGTGGCGCCGGGGGGAAGCTGGTAGCCCGACAGGTCGTCGGTGATCTCAAAGCTCGTCAAGACGCGGCCAGGCTGCGCGCGCTCGGCCGGATCCAGGAGCGCGCCGCCGGCCTGCACTTGGCCCTGTGCCATGGCGTCGGCGGGCAGCTTGACCCTCGCTTTGAACACGCTTCCCGGAATGCCATCAAAGGCGATCTCCGCCTCGTCGCCGACGCGCACGTTTTGCAGCGCGTACTGCGGGAAGGAAGCCGCGAACGGGTTGTCGGCGCTGTGAATGAACACCAACGCCGGCGTCGATGGGTTTGCCGTCATGCCGGGGCGCAGAAAGAGCTGCGTGACGTAGCCGTCCGTGGGAGCGACGATGGTCGTCTCGGCCAGGTCGTACTCGGCGTTGTGCAGATCCGCCTGCAATCGAGCGACGGCCGTGTTGACGCCGTCGATCTCGGAGGCGAAGCCAAGCCGGGCGCGCTCCTCCGCGGCTTGGTTCGCGAGCAACTGTTGGCGTGCTGCCTCGAGATTGCGCGAAGCGGTGTCGACCGCCGCCTGTGAGACGACATCCTTGGCCAGCAGTGATGACTTGCGATCGTAGGTCTGCTGCGCCAGATCGAGCTGCGCTTCGGCCTTTTGCACTCCGGCGGTCGCTTGGTCGAGGGAGCTTTTGAGCTGTTTGACACTCTGCTTCGCCTCCGCCAGCAGCGCCTTCTTCTGGTCGACGACGTACTGATAGGGCCGCGGATCGATGCGGAACAGCACGTCGCCCTGGTGCAACGGCACGTTGGGCTGCACGTCCACATTAGTCACCCGGCCTTTCACCGTGGGGACGATGGGGGTTGTATAGAAGTAGAGGCGACCGTCCGTAGCGTAAGGGTGATTGTAGTTCATCGCCAACAGCAGTCCGCCGACGATAGCCACGCCGCCGATCGCTGCGGTGGTGATCGACCATTTGTTGACCGGCACGTTGATGAGCTTGAAGACTACGACGAGGATGGCAGTGTAAGCGAGCAGCAGCAGTATCGCCATCACAGCACCGGCTTTTTGGCCCGCTGCTCGAGCGAGGCGACGCGATACTTAAGCTCCGCCAATGCAGAGGTCATGTCGGCGCCCGGATCAGCTTTGGCAAAGCCCCAGCCGCGATCGGGCCGGTAGGCGAGCGCCCAAATCCACAGAAACGGCCACAGTGCGCCAAGAGTGAGCAGGCTGACCCATGTTGCCGCACCGATGGCATCCTGGTGCGGATGATTGCGCGCCTTGGCAATCTCATGCGGAATTCCGTAGACCGCCACTGTCCCGTAGATTACGAGGGATATGATGGCGATGAGCAAGAAGAGAGCGACGTAGTCGAGCGTCATCGCAGCGCTCCCTGCTCGGGTGGGAACACCGTCTTCCAGTCTCTCTTCATGTCGACGACGGTCCAGCCGCGTGCCTTGGCCTCGTCGAGCGCCTTGTCGAGCTTTCCAAACAGGCTGTCGCGATCGTAGGCATACTCGCGCTCTGAATCGTCGTGGCGCACGAGCAGACCGAAACGCAGGCCGCTCCCTGCGGTCGTGTAGGCCAGCATCTCCAGATCGCCGTCGGAATTGCCGAAAGCGGCGATGGGTCGTCGGCCAATGTGGAAGTGGATACCCACGGGCTTTCCGGCCTTGTCATCGACGAAGCGTAGCTCCGGCAGACGGACGAGGGTCGACTCGCCATCTTTCGTCTCATATTTCACCTCGATGCTGCTGCCCACGACCTGCTCTGGAGGGATGCCGTAGGTCTTCTCCGCCCACGGCCGGATGAAGTCGATGCCGCCGCCCGACACGATGAAGGTCTTGAAGCCGTTGTAACGCAGATAGCTCATCAGCTCGAGCATCGGCTGGTAGACAAGCTCGGTGTAGGGGCGGTCGAACTTCGGGTGGCGCGCGGTGGCGAGCCATTGCGTGACGATCTCCTCGAATTCCTCCGCGGACATGCCAGCGTGTGTCGCTGCCGTGAGCTCGGTCAGTCCGCGCATTCCGGTTTCACCGAGTGCTTTGAGATCGCCTTCGAGCGCGGCCTTGTAAGGCTGCTTGTCCTTCCATTCGGGGTGCTGCGGCGCCAAGGCCCTGACGCGGTCGAACAGGAAAGCGAGCTGAACGTACATGGGCTGCTCGCTCCACAGCGTCCCGTCGTTGTCGAACACGGCAATGCGCTTCGCGGGTTCGACGAAATCCGGTGTGCCGGGCTTGGCGACTTTCTCGACGAACGCAACGATGGCTCTCTTCGCCGCGCCATCGTTCCATGACGGCAGCGCGTCGGCGGCGCGCGCAGGGAGATGCGGAAGAACGGCAACCGCCACCGCGACAATGAAGGTCTTCGAGAATGAGCAACGCATCTCAAACAACTCCCGCGCGGCCTATCGACCGCTCGCCGCCGCCTCGATCTGCTTCTGCACCTTCTCCAGGTTGAACGATCCCGGCGTTTGACTCGGCGGATACTCCGCCATCGTCTGCAGGAACTTGGCCGCCAACGCCTGCATCGGAACCGCAACGAAGGCGTGCGCCAGGAACCAGTCATTGTAGGTGTTGGAGTTGTGCTGGGCCCGCTCGAAGGGATCGCGGCGCAGATTGAAGAGCAGCGGCAAACGCAATTCGACGAACGGCTCCCGCCACACCTCGAGCGCATGCGCGCGGTTCTCGAGGAAGACTGCCTTCCATGGTTCGTAGCGTATGGCCACGACCTGGCCGTCGTCGTTGACGTAGATGAACTCGTTGCGCGGCGACTCCTTCGCCTTGCCGGAGAAGTAGTCCAGCATGTTTTGGCCGTCGATGTAGTTGCGGTAATGCCGGCCGTTGAGGTCCACGCCCTGCAGCAGCTTCTCCTTGATATTCGGGTCACCGCCGACCGCCGCTAACGTCGGTAGCCAATCCTCGTGCGAGACGATGCCGTTGAGCGTCACGCCGGCCGGGAACTTGCCGGGCCAGCGCACGAACGCGGGAACGCGATAGGCGCCTTCCCAGTTAGAATTCTTCTCGCTGCGGAATGGCGTCGTAGCAGCGTCCGGCCAGGTATTGAAATGAGGCCCGTTGTCGGTGGAGTAGAACACCAGCGTGCTGTCGGCGATACCGAGGTCGTCGAGCAGCTTCAATAGCTGGCCGACGTGCATGTCGTGCTCGACCATGCCGTCCTGGTACTCATCGCCCGTGGGACCGGAGATCCCGCGATGCTCCGCTTTGACATGCGTGCGGAAGTGCATGCGCGTACCGTTCCACCACACGAACCACGGCAGGCCTTCTTTCTGCGTGCGCCGGATGAAGTCCTTGGCGGCCGCAAGCGTCTCCTCGTCCACTGTCTCCATGCGCTTCTTCGTCAGCGGGCCGGTGTCCTCGACTTTCTGTGTGCCGTCGGCGTTGGCCCAGGAATGCATCACGCCGCGCGGCCCGAATTTCTTGCGGAACTCTGGGTCTTTCGGGTAGTCGGGGTCCTCCGGCTCCTCCTCCGCGTTAAGGTGGTAGAGGTTGCCGAAGAACTCATCGAAGCCGTGCATAGTCGGCAGGTGCTCGTCGCGGTCGCCTTGATGGTTCTTGCCGAACTGACCCGTTGCGTAGCCGAGGCTCTTCATCACGGTGGGGATGGTGACGTCGGTCTTCTGCCATCCCTCCTTGGCGCCCGGCAGCCCGACCTTCGTCATGCCGGTGCGCACCGGCACGTTGCCGCCAAGGAACGCCGCACGCCCCGCCGTGCACGACTGCTGGCCGTAGTAATCTGTGAACGAGAGACCCTCGTTGGCGATGCGGTCGATGTTGGGCGTCATATAGCCCATCATGCCCTTGCTGTTGTGGGAGATGTTCCAGATCCCGACATCATCGCCCCAGATGACGAGCACGTTGGGCTTGCTGCCGTCATTTGCGCCAGTCGGAGCCGGTTTCGGCTCCTGCGCTTGCGCGGTGTCCGGTCGCGCTGCCGCGAGTGCCAGAAGTGAAGCACCGCTCAGGAGAATGTTTCGGCGGTTGGGCTCCAGTGCGGTGTATTGCTGCCCGGTCGGATGTCTTTTGGCGTTTTTCATGGAGCAGTCCTTCTAGCTCATCTGCGTACGGTCCCCGTTTCGGTTTCCCTCCGGCTTTTGTCGCGACGGATGCAGCGGAAGCCGACGTGACTCATGGACGTGTCTATCGGCTGGGCGTGGCGCGCAGCAGGCCGATAGCGTCGGCAGTAGTTCGGCGCGCACAGATGCGAGCCGCCCTTCAGCACTTTGCGTGGGATGCGTACTCGCGGCTGGGAGGGGTCGAAGCTCTGCTCAACCGCGGCCCCGCGCGGGTTCTTCGGAATGCAGCATGATTTGATCGCGTCTCCGGAATGCTTGGGCGCATACCAGTCCTCGGTCCATTCCCAGACGTTGCCGATCATGTCCGAAAGGCCGTAGCCGTTGGCCGGAAACGCGCTGACGGGCGAGGTGCGCTCGTAGCCGTCGAGCTGCAGGTTCTCATGCGGGAACGTGCCCTGCCAGGTGTTGGCCATCTGCCGCCCGCCGGGATTGAGCTCATCGCCCCAGGCGAACTCCGCGCCTTCCAGTCCTCCGCGGGCGGCAAACTCCCATTCGGCTTCGGTCGGCAGCGACTTGCCGGCCCATTGCGCATAGGCCAGCGCGTCCTGAAGGGCGATGTGCACGACCGGATGCTCGTCGAGCCCTTCAGTGGAACTTTCCGGCCCGCAGGGGTGGTGCCAGTCGGCGCCGAGGCAGAACTCCCACCACTGGCTGAAGTCGCGCAGGTCGACAGGGCCAACCGGCGGCCTGAACACCATCGAGCCGGGCTGCAGCATGTGCGGCAGCGCATCGGGATAGTCCTCAGCCGTGGGGGCGATCTCTGCGAACGTGACGTAGCCAGTCGCTGCGACGAAGGTAGCGAACTGCCGATTGGTCACCGGAGCCATATCCATCCAGAACGGGCTGACGGTCACGCGATGGACGGGTGCTTCTTCCGGATAGTGGCGATCCGATCCCATCGCGAAAGTGCCGCCGGGTATGCGGACCATCTCGCTTTGCGCGAGTATCTGCAGGCGCGACATCGCCTGGGACCTCCTGCTTGCGTCGGCATCTGTCCTGGCGTTGAGAATACACAACCGATCTGGCGATCAGTCGCCAAATGCTCTCTGTCCTGAGCGATTAATTAATGCCTCGCAGCGCTCGCCCGCTGCTGGCGCGATTGCAATGCATTTGAGCCAAATCGATCCAGCCAGGAGCTGATCGGCGGGACCTGGATCACGAGCACTCGCGACGCCATCTACGCGTTCGACCGACCTCCCACAGACAGCGGACGTAGCAGGCAACTGCATGAGCTTAGACATCCTGGAGGTGCCCGATTTCCGCTTCTGCGACGAACCGCTCATGGTGTGCGGAGAAGCGCGGGGCGTAGCTAGCCGAAGTAAGCTTCCGCCTGTTGCGAAGGGTGGGGAAAGGGCCGGTGAACGAGCAGGTCTCGAACGCGAACCATGTGGAGACTAGAGGTAAGGACCCCGCGGCCCGTTCGGCCGCCAACAGAGTGGCGCCTGAAGATCATTCTGACTCCGGTGGTGAGTCATTGATGGCTGATGAACCAAAGTCCGCGACAAAGTCAGAATGGGGTTGAAAATACGAGCCGTTTTACTTGCCTCTTAATCAGCGGGTCGAAGGTTCGAATCCTTCATCACCCACCATTCTTTTCAATGACTTAAGAACGACAGCGCCGCTAACGACTAGTAGTCGGGCAACCACCCGGCAACCGCGGCAGCCTTCAGTTCCAGGCGCGGTATGATCTTCGTCGACCGCGGAAGCGCTTCCGGTTACGGGTCCGGGCTGAGTTCAATGGAACGTCCCGTCATTTGCCGGTTCTAAACATCTCCCGATGGTAGCGCTTGGCTTGACCGCGCAGCGCTGAGGGCGCGGCCGGCGGTGAACTCGGTCTCCGACGAGCCCTGTGAGCACCATCCGGGCTCAATCTCAAACAGGCTTCTCCGCGAACTCAGGCGTCCCCACCACATCTCAACCCGGTCCGCCGATGGCGGCATCGCCGCCGCGGGCCCAGCGTTCGACGCCGGCGATCAACTCGTCAAGATCAACGGGCTTTCGAATGTGCCCGTTCATGCCGGCAGCGTAGAACCGAGCCACCTCGTCCGGTAGCACGTTAGCCGTCATCGCCACGATTGGGACTGCGCTATTCTCCTTCAAGGCGCGTATCCGCTCCGTGGCGGAGATTCCATCCATTACGGGCATCTGGATGTCCATGAGGACTAGATCATAACCGTTGGATGCCGCCTTGCTGACTGCCTCGGTTCCGTTCGTTGCGACATCGACCCGGTGTCCGGCCCCCTCGAGCATGGCGACGGCTATCTCTCGATTGAGATCTACGTCCTCGACGAGAAGTATCGAGCGTCGCACTGCAGAGCGTCGCTTGAGACCACCAATCTCCCTTCTCACCTCAATTGGTGCCGTTGTCTGATGCATGGGAAGTCGGAACCAGAAGGTCGAGCCCTTCCCGGGCTCGCTTCTTACGCCGATCTCTCCGCCCAAAATTTCGACAAGCCGTTTGCAAATCGCTAGCCCGAGACCGGTCCCCCCGTAGTTGCGGCTTACGGAGGCATCCACCTGACTGAAACGTTGGAAGAGGCGATCGATGTGCTCGGCAGGAATGCCGATCCCCGTGTCCGCCACGCAGAAGTGCACGCACTGTTCGCCGGCCTCATTGCGGTCCTCGGTCACGGTCAAGACAATGCTTCCGTCGAGCGTGAATTTGACAGCGTTGCTGAGGAGATTGAGGAGGATCTGCTGCAGGCGATCAGGATCACTCAGATAATACCGATCCTCAAGCTCCGGTGCTACTGATGCTTCGATGTGCAAATCTTGCCGCATCTGAGTGCTGCTGATAATCGACATGCAGTTGTTCACGAGACCGGCGATCGAGAAGGGGGTCGGAGAAAGCACCACCTTTCCTTTTTCAAGGCGCGCGTAATCGAGGATGTCGTTTACGATCGTGGTCAGAGCTGCTGTCGAGTGTTTGATCTTGGCGACTATCGCGCGCACCTCGGGAAGAAGATTCTGCCGCCCCAGCAAGATCTGCGTGAAGCCAGAGATGCTATTGAGTGGCGTGCGGATCTCGTGACTCATATTCGCGAGGAACTCAGACTCTGAGCGCGCGGCCACCTCGGCCCTCTCCTTGGCGTCCAAAAGGGCGTCAGCCGCCCTACGGCTTTCAGTCATATCGCGCAAGACGACCGTGAAGACGGTCTGACCATCGTCGATAAATTTAGAGATCGAGGCTTCGGCAGGGAATTCGCTGCCATCCTTCTTGCGAGCGAATATTTCTCGTCTCTCGCCCATTCGTCGGGCGTCTACGCGACCTGCGCCGAATTTTTTGACCTGCTGGATGTGTTCTTCGCGGAGGCGCTCTGGTAGCAAAAATTCGAGTGGTTGCCCCATCGCTTCATCCCTGCTGTAGCCAAAGATCTTTTCAGCCCAAGCATTGAACAACGTTATCCGTTGATTACTGTCGACCGAGATGATCGCATCGGCCGCAATCGCAAGGATGCCGGAAATGCGCGCTTCCGAAGCGCGAAGCACTTCGAGTCGGCGTTTCCGCTGCAGGTCGTTGTCCTGAACCGTTGATCCCGTAAGCAATGCTGCTCCGAACAGCAACATCATGCTCACACCCGCAAGCAAGGTGAGCGCAAGCTCTGGACCGTACGACCCACTCCGAAGCCCGTGTATGCATGCCCAGCCTGTAATCATGGGAACCAAGATAACGGCGGGGGTCATCATCCGAAGCAGGCGCCCGGCAAGACCGCTTGACAGCACGAGCGACATTGGTCCCGTGCTCGGATCTATAAAAAGCACACCCACCGAGAGGACGAGCAGTCCCCATGAGGTATGCAGTGCCATCAGCGAGAAGGGCGCGAGGGTGCGTACTGTTCCGGCACCGTAAACGTACCCGATGATCGCAAAGATGGCGATGAATGCCTGCGCAAACGCAGCGTATTGGCCCGCAACGCGCCTGTTGGTCTGCTTGGACGTAGACAAGAAAAGGGCCGCGGTCGTCAACATAAAGCCCGCTGCTGTGCTTGCCGCCATCCGGCTTTGCGGGATCGTGGCATTGATAGACTGAGCGAACAGTATCTCGTCGGGAGCGAATTGGTGCTTCATGAGAATTGAGAGCAAGTCCCACGCCGCTACCGACAACACCAGCAAGGAGAGAGCTAGAGAAAGGTAATGAGAGAAGTTCGAGCGCGAGAGTGAGAGCCACAGCGCCCATGCCGACACAACGAAGCAGAGAGCCGTTAACGGGTTCATCGTTGGAAAGCCCGGCACGACGCGCTTCAGGACATCGATATTCAACTGCCAACCGATGAGGACGGCGATTCCGAGAATGAGTACACCCATCGCAGCGATGCGGCTCACATCCCAGACAACGATTTGTCGGTCCGCGTGCACTTACGCGCTCCTCCGGCCGTCCGCTTGCGATTGCTGCGCGCTATCCGAGGCAACTGTGCACCGGTTGATCTCGTTGAGCATGTCGCTCAGTTCGATCGGCTTACGGATGTGGCCGTCCATTCCCGCCGCATAAAATCGCGCCACCTCGTCAGGGAGAACGCTAGCCGTCAGAGCAATGATCGGAACATCTCCTTTGGGTCGGGCGAGCGAGCGTATCTGGTGCGTGGCGGAAATGCCATCCATGACCGGCATGTGGATGTCCATCAGGATAACGTCGTAGGTTTTCGAGCGCGCAGCATTGACGGCCTCGATACCATTCTCGGCCACATCGACGTGGTGCCCGCCTAGTTTGAGCATCGCGATCGCTATCTCGCGGTTGAGCTCCAAGTCCTCGACGAGCAAAATGGAGCGGGGGCTCTGCGCTGAACCCTGCGGCCCTGCAACGTCGTTTGCCCCCACCGGAGCGATTGGTTCCAGGGGCACCTCGAACCAGAATTCCGAGCCTTCCCCTAGGTCGCTGTCCATGCCTATCGTCCCACCAAGCACTCCCACCAATTGCTTGCAGATGGCAAGACCGAGCCCCGAACCGCCGTGCTTGCGGGTGGCGGATCCATCGATCTGGCTAAAGCGCTCAAAGAGGTTGTCGCGCTGACACGCGTCTATGCCAACACCGGTATCGCGCACGCGAAAGCGGAGCCTTGATATGCCGTTTAGGCTACTCGCCACTTCCACGAAGATCGTTATGGCTCCGCGATCTGTGAATTTCAGCGCATTGCTCAAAAAGTTAAGCAGGATCTGCTGAACGCGGGCTTCGTCGCCGACAAACCACCGTCCTTCAAGAGCATCGTCGATATCCGGAACAATGGGTATGCCGCGCGCGTCGGATAGACTGCTCATGATGACGACGCAATTCTCGAGCAGCCGGCCGAGGCGAAATGGCCGACGCTGAATAACGACACGGCCTTCCTCAAGCTTCGTGTAGTCGAGAATGTCGTCGACGATCGTTAGCAGCGCAGTGCTTGCATTGCGTATCTTTGCGACGTCTCGCGCCACACCTTGGCTGATATCTGGGCTAGTGAGCAGAAGTTGCGTGAAGCCGGCGATGCTGTTGAGTGGAGTGCGCAGCTCATGACTCATGTTTGCCAGAAACTGGGACTTCGAGCGCACCGCAGCTTCCGAAAGAGCAATGAGTTTGGTCCTCTCGCTGAGTGCGTTAGCTACCGGAAGCGTGGTAAGGAAGACAAAGACAATGAAGATCTGCAGCACATGAAGTTTTGTCACCCACGTGCTTGCTGTCATGAGGCCGATTGGCCCTGTGCCCGATACCGTTGCCAAAGCCGCGATGACAGACACAGCGACGGCAGCGAGAGCCGAGAGCGCCGGACCGACCCGGAAGGCCATGAGCGTGAGGATTGGAAACACGATAAAGAGGAATGGGTACTGGTGTTGAAGGAACACAAAGAGCGTGCTGGCGACTAGCAACGCGAATAGCGCGGCAATCTCGAACTTCGAATGCCCGCCGTCCATTTGTTGGGCATCTCTAGTGAACAAAAGCAAGGTCGGCACTGTAATCGTCAGACCCAACGCATCGGAAGCAAACCAGTTGAGTGCCGTCTCCCAGAACGGGACATTTCGCGCGAAGTGGAGTGCGAGCGCGCCAACGACCGCCGGCACCAGCGGGGCCGCCAACGCGGTTGCAAGCGTGAACGGAACGAGACGATGAGTTACCGGAAGGGGAAATTGACGTTGCTCTACGAAAAGAAGGACCCAATAAGCGAGCAGTGCCTCCGTTACGTTTAAGCTCGCAAACATCACGCTGATGCCCCACGGATCGCCGAAGTAGGCGCCGATAAGAGCGTTGGCGCCGCCGCAGAGCGTCGCCAAAACGATCTGGCTGGATTTGTTTCGTAAGTTTAGCAGGCCTACGCAGAGAACACCGTTGGCTGGCCAGAATGCTGCGAGCGCCAAGTCGTTTCGCGTCAGAGCCAGGCTGAATACGACGGCCGCACAGAACGCTAACACGGTCGCAATGACCACAACCGTATGCCGTTCCGCAACGGTATAGCCAGCGGCGAACTGGTCGGCCCGCGGCATCATCTCAATCCATTTAAGGCTGCTCTTGCGCGCGCAGCAGCGTCGGCGAATTCTTCGATCAGCCGATCGACGTCCCCCACACCCAGCTTCAGTGCTTCCTCAAGACGGCGGCTTTCCTCGCTCAACTCGACGAATCCGATCGCACCAGCGGTCCCAACCAGCTTATGGGCGTGCGAGATCCTGTCGGATTGGCTGGTAGCAGCTGCTATGACCTTGGCAGCACGCATCTCCAGGTCTGTTTCGAACTTCTGGATGGTAATTTCGAACTTATCTTTGCCCAGAAGTGCCGACAGCTCGGCTAGTTTGCCCCGATCGAGGACTGGAGCACTGGTTTTCATGCGGTTTTCGGGCAGTGACATGTCCCGCGCTCCTATGAACTGAAGGTCGACCACAAGCGGCTGAAGAGGGATTGCTGCTTCTCGCCGTCGGAAGCCCAGCACCATCCAGCGATGCAGCCGCTCACGTCGATCTTCTGGGCGATGGCAAAGTTGTTCTGCGCAGGCAGTTCGATGCGCACGAGCTGGCCCCGATCGCGGGGCCGGAAGGTGTTCTGAAACTCCGGGGGAAGCGCCTCCGTAACCGGTAGGATCGCTGAGATTTCACCAATTGTGCTCGTCCTGCCTCCCGTGACCTGAACCTTGTCTCCGACCTCGATCGGAAAGAGGTACATGTCGGGAAGGTAGGCAAGCACCTCTGCGTGCGTGCCGTAGAGATCGAAAAGCGCGTCGCCGAATTTCACCACTTGCCCTGGGACCGGAACCTTTGAGCCGAGGACACCTTCGACCGGCGCCTTGATATTTCCCCCGTCGTAGAAGGCATCGAGTTGCGAAAGCGCCGTCTTCGCGCGTTCCTGCGCGGCTGCAATCAGCGGAAGCTGCTGCGTGATGATCCGGCTTTCGTTCTGCAGCCCCGCCAGCCTTTCTGCCGTCAGGTACTCGGAGCCCAGAGCCTCGTCCTTCCGATTGGTGGGGATCAGCGCCTTCATCGTGTCGTAGCGCTTTACGGCGTTTGCAGATTCTTCAGCGTGCCGCGCAGCCAGCGGCATCAAAGCCTGTGTGGTTGCAGCCCGGATTTCCAACTGCGCATCACGTGTCGAAACATCGGCGAACTGTACCGACAATTGGGCGATATCCTTCAGGATTTCCGCCGACTCGAGTTTTGCCAGCACCTGACCTTCACGAACGATGTCGCCTTGCTGCACATAAACGGAGGAAACCTTTGCCGGGAACGTCGCAGCAACTTCGTAGCGATCCCGGACGACCATCCCGTCGGCATGCAGGATGACGGCGTCGCCCACAAAATAATTGAGCGCGACCAGCCCGATCGCAGCAAGGATTGCGAGGTATATCCGGCGCGTCCACTGGCCGGATCGCCAATCTCCGCCTAGGTTGACCGGCTTTGAATTCGCTTTGGAACGGAGTCGCTTCATAAAGTCCTACCAGCGCAGCACTTCGCGGACCTTGCGCGGCGCATAGTTGTCGCGCAGGGAGCGAAAACGGAACCATTCCTCGACATACGCAATCAGCCGGATGTTGCGCATGATGAGGCTGTTGAAGAGCGTGTATCCGGGAACATAGAGAATGTTCTCGCTCACGATCGGTCGACCAGTGATCACGCCCGCAAGCAGCAGCATGATCACGTTCAATCCCATAAGGCCAATTTCCATGGACATCAGGACGATGAGCGCGAAGCTGCCGTAGAGCGATAGCAGCCAAGCGACGTAGACCGGCAGCATCAGAGCGCCGACCACACTGAAGAACAAGAACTCCCACTGGTGGATCGCCTCCACGATATTGAATCGTGAAGTCGTGCCCTGCATCAACGAGCGGTGCTTGCGGAAGCGAAGGCCCATGGCATCTCCCTCCCACCGCAGGCGTTGACGAAACAAGCGCCAAAGCGAGGTTGGGACGGCGGTGTAGACGACTGCCTCCGGAGCAAATGCGATACGCCACCCCGCCGCTCTCAATCTCAGGGTGAGATCAAGGTCCTCCCCGCTGCCCGCATCGAACCCAGCAATCTGCTCGATAGCTGACCGGCGAAACGCTCCAAAGGCACCGGATATGCACTTGACCAGGCCGAGAGCATCGTCAAACCGCTTTCCGACAGATATGGAGAACAGATATTCGATGAACTGGAACCTTGCGATCAGGCTCTGTCGCGCATTGCGGACGACAACGTCTCCAGAGACCGCACCGATTCCAGCGTCGCAAAACGGTTCCAGAATTCGCTCTATGGCGAACCTGTCGAATGAGCAGTCGCTATCTGCGACTATGATGACGTCGCCCTTGGCTGCGCCAGCGGCAAGATTTAGCGCCGCCGGTTTCCCCCCTCGCAAATCCATATCGAACACGCTATCGACGACACCCTCGCGCGCCAGATTGCGTATATTCTCGGGCATGGCATCTGTGGAGCCGTCACTTACAATGACGATCTCGAAGCCTTGGACCGACTGTTCCCGCAGCGATCGAACGCAGCGCTCAATCGTATCGGCCTCGTTGAGGCCCGCTATGATGACGCTTACGCGCGAGTAGTCTGGGGCCGGGCTACTTCCTCTCGCACGGGGGTCGACAAAGAACTCTGCCAAAGCCAACGAAGCGAATACGGCCACGTATCGAGGCACGTCGAATATGAGCGTGTACCAGAACAGTACCGCCAGACTGACCTCGCTTTGACTTGTCAGGAACTCAAGAGCCGACTGCAGATCGCTCATGCACACCGTTCCTGCTCGGACGATCGAGGGGTTGGAGACTCGCCCCGAGGGCCTGAGGCAAAGGTCGCTGGCAGCGCTCAAGCAGTGCTGTCGTGACGTCCTCGAGTCCCGCGTGAGCCAGGAGAAAGTCCCGATCGTCCCTGCTGTAGAAGACGGCCGAATCCGAAAGCGCCGTGCGGAGGTTCTCGATAAACATCTCGCGTAGTTTCTCGAACCCGGACTTGCCATGCTCCTCGACGAGCCGGGCTTTCGCCGCATAGGTGATCTCAGCAATGGCGGGCGCACAATCGGCCGCTAGGAATGACTGATCGGTGCCGCTGTCCGGCAGGACCACTGACCGGTTCGTCAGAACCCGTAGCCCTTCCTCGGTAAGGCGGTAGCTGTAAATATCGCGACGCGCGACCACGTCTCCGTCGACGTGGCTCCCACAGTCGTAGCAGACGAATCCGATTGCTGCCTCCGTCGACTTATGACCGCAATCGGCGCAAACATGAACTCTCCCCGGCTTGTCATAGTCGCTGCCGTAGTGGCGCAGATGCTGGCGGCATTTAGGACAAACGAGGTCCCGGCCGGAAATGAACTCCCCCTCCGGCGCCTGACACGCGCAACGGAAATGATGGATTACGGCCTCCTCGCGCAAGTGCGAAGAACGGCACTCGGGACATTCCTCGCGCGCATTAAGGCGAGCAGATTCGCATCGCGAGCATACGTGGATCCGATCGACGAACGCTTTCGACAGCAAGCCGCGTTTATCGAGCCGTACCGCGATGCGGCCAGCCTCCGGTGCCGAGAAGAAGCCAACGTAGCGCACGCAGTCCTTCGATTGGGCATACCGCACAGGATGAAGCGTCTGGCCCGACAAGAACAAGTAGGCAAGCAGTCGATGCTCGATGTCGTTGGCGTTGACATAAGCGAGCGACAACTGGCGTCGGCGTTCGGCGAAACGGCGAAGCGTTGCAGCTAACGCGGCGATCCTGTCTGGATCGAAGTTCGGAAGACATCCGTCCGCGATGCCATCAAAGTGCCCCGTGAGATCGACGACTGGACAGAGAAACAGATCGGAGTTCTCTCGCAGGTTGACGATTTCCGACCAGCCGCTCTCATGCACTATGGCAATCACGTCCGGTATACGCGCGCCGCTTACATCAAAAAGCGATTGCAGGAGCTCTCGCTGAGAGGGAATGGGGTCGGGGACGATGTAAGCTGCGGGGGTACGGGCCAACCCATGCTGCCGCCAAGTCGACTCGGCAGCTGCGGCGCGTATGGCGACGACCCCGCTTTTCAGTTCCCTGTCTACCAGCGCGAGGATGTCGTTGAGGTTGAACGGCTTCGGCACGATGGCATCGAAGACGCCGTCCGCGCCAACCCGGGCTTCGAGTTCGCTCGAGTTTGCCGTTATCGCAACAATCTTCGGACGGACGCCATTGTCCATCGTCTCGTGAAGGATCTTGGCGGACGCTAGGCCGTCGACCTCCGGAATCCGGTAATCGAGAAGCACCAGATCGTAATGCCCGGAACGCAATTTGCGGAGCGCAGCCAGTCCATCGCTCGCACCGTCAACGACGTGTCCCTTGTTCTCAAGGGCCGATTTCAAAATATGCTGCTGGACATCGTCGTCCTCGACGACAAGAAGCCGCGCCATTCGGGGTACGCCTCACTCGCACTCGGTCTACGCATACCCTCTGTGCACAAACGAACTTAAGGACGCATGAAGGCGTCCTCGTCAGCCAGCTTCGACTTTTGAACAAGCCTGTGACCTGATTGAACTCAGCTCATACCTGTTCCTTGCTGGCGACTGCTTCAAATGCGAGGCAATTGTGCCCTTGTTGCCGATTGGGGTGCGGTGCGGACGGACCAGTCTTCACCGATGACTTAGACTTGGTGCATGTTGTTCAGAAACGGCTGATGCATGGCAGTGAAACTGAAACTCAAGAGCAGGCCGAAGCAGAGATCTCACCTCGATTTTGCCCGATCCGCTGCGTTTGCGAACCGATGAGATTCAAAGGCGTGGGCAACTGAGAACCGATGGTCGCCTATGTGGGGAAGTGCAGAAGTTCATAGTCTCATGGCGCCCTAGTGCACGTCGGATCGGAGCACTTCCGCTTTCTCGGGAGGCTGTGTGAGAACGAAAGAGCGGCCCACCTACTGAATCAACGGGGGGGCGGGCTGCTGACCCTCAGATCGCGCCGAGCAGCTTTGGCACGCCCAGGACCGCCGTCACCCGCTTCAGATTGTAGGCCAGGACGTGCAGCGCCATCTCGGTGGCAACGTGCTCCAGTGTCTTCATCTTGAAGTGAGTGGCACCCATCCACGCCTTTATCGTTCCGAACGGGTGCTCGACGGTCTGGCACCGCAGCGACATCTTGTTGGGATCATCGTCGAGCCGCTTCTGGACGCGCTCGAGGATGCCCTCGTGCTCCCAGCGGCGGACGCGGCGCTCCTTGCTGGTGGTGCACCGGCCTTTGATGGCGCAGCTTCCGCAGGCGTCTGTCCAGTATGAGTGCAGCGTCTTTCCGGCCTCGACGTTCGTGAAGCGATACGTCAGTCGCGCGCCAGCGGGACAGACATAGGCATCATCGCGGGCGATGTAGGTGAAGTCGGCGCGATCGAAGCGTCCGTGGGCGGCTGCATTAGAGGTGTGCGGCTTGGGCACGGTTACCGGGATCCCGGCCTCTTCGCACGCGACGATCTCTTCGCCCTTGTAATAGCCCTTGTCGGCAACAGCCTCGATCTCGTCGCTGGGCATTACCTCCCGCGCCGCATGCGCCATCATTGCTAAAGCGTCGCGATCGTAGCCGAGGTTCGTCACCTCGTGCGCGACGATCAGGTGATGCTTCGTCTCGACGGCACTTTGCACATTGTAGCCGACCACACGGGGCTTTCTGCTCGTCGTCGCCATGGCGCGGGCGTCAGGATCGGTCAGCGAGACCTGCATCTCTCCGCTGCTGTCCATGCGCCGCTCGATCGCTTTCAAGGCATTGGCCTCCCGTCTGCAGTAGGCCAGCTTCTTCACCGCTCGCGCCAATCGCGCTTCGGGCACCGACATGCCGGTCTTGCTCACCACCTCATCGGCACGATCGAGCTCGACGAGGTATTTTTCGATTGCCGCATCGATCTCGCCGAGACGTCGCTTAAGCTTCTCGCGCGTGAAGCTCTTCGTCTTCGCGTTGACGGCTTTGAACTTGCTGCCGTCGATCGCGACAATGCGGGCGTCCAGGAGATCCAGGCCGCGGCAAAGGGCGACGAACTGCTGGCACACCTTGCGAATGGCGGGACCGTTGTTGCGCCGAAAGTCGGCGATCGTCTTGAAGTCTGGTGCCAGGCGGCCCGTGAGCCAGATCAGTTCGAGGTTCCGATGGCACTCGCGCTCGAGGCCGCGCGAGGACTGCACCTGATTGAGATACCCGTAGATGTAGATCTTGAGGATCGTTGCCGGATGGTAGCTCGGGCGGCCGGTCTCTTCTGGGATGACGCCGTCGAAGCCGAGTACCGCCAAATCAAGCGCGTCGACGAAGGCATCGACCACGCGCACGGGGTTTTCATCGCCGACGTAGTCGTCAATTGTTTCTGGGAGAAGCGTTGCCTGCGTCCGATCAGCACCCTCGATGAACCGACCCATTCGATCCTCCCGCATTTGCTTGTGAGAATCGTACAATGGTTCGTCGGGACGGGGCGCGTTTTCACACAGCCTCTCGGCAAAGCTGACGCGACCTCTGCCCCACCTGGCGACCGCCCGCGACGATAACATGTGATGCGTCGGTCTTTGCTCGTATGACCAAGTGCATGGGACTCATTGTTGTGCCGGTCCACCGACATTAATCGTGCCGGTCGCTCCATCATACCCACTTCGCGCGTGCTCTGTCCCGTCCACGCATATGTCAAGAGGCTGGAGCCCGTACGCTCATGCAGCAGGCATCAGGCCAGCACTGATGTCGCGACGGCTGAGCACGTTCCCTTCTGCACCGACCGTACGGCACCGCCACCCGTAAGGTACGCGGTGTCCGCCCACAAGCGTGGCAGCACGCACCTACTGGACGACGAAGCACGACAACAGCACCGCGCGCCGCGTCTGCGACCGCGTCGGCGAGCTCACGCCGTTCGTCCAGTACCGCCGCTGAGCCGCCTGTCGACAGCTGCGGCCGCCGTTGCGTATAACCGCACGCTGACGTAGTGTCGCCTCGTCGAGCGGCTACTTTGAGAACGTCGGATTGCGAGCGCCCGCAATGTCTCCCTCAAGGATTTCCACACTCCTTGTTGTCGGCTTCGTGGTGGCGCCTGCAGCAGCTCGTGCGGATGAATGGAGCGGCTGTGCCGCGGCCGATCTGGCCATCGTGATCCCTTCTTGTTCCCGCATCATCGACGCGGGCGGCGAACCGGCCACCAGAATGGCGGTCGCGTATTACAATCGGGCAACCGCGTACTTCAAGCAGGGCCAGGCCGGTTTGGCGTTGCCCGACTTCGATAAATCGATTGGCCTCAACGACAAGGATGCCGACGCGCTCTTCAATCGCGGCCTCCTTCTGGTCAAGCAGGGCGCATTCGATCGGGCGTACGCCGACTTCGATGCCGTTCTCAAGCTGACACCCGATTATGCGGGAGCCCATTTTTACCGCGGCCTCGCGGACCACGGTCGCGGCGACTTTGCCGGCGCGATCGCGGACTACGACGCCCACCTGAAAAGCAATGCCCAGGACGCTGAGGGCTATTTCAATCGCGGTGTCGCGCGCGCTGACCTCAAGGACGATGCCGGCGCTCTCACGGACTACGACAAGGCGCTTTCGCTGAACCGCGCTTATGCCGACGCCTATGTCAATCGCGGCAACATCTATCGGCGCAACAAGGCGTTCGACCAGGCGATTGCAGATTATGCGTCGGCCATAGAACTCGATCCACGTATACCTGAGGCCTACGCAAATCGCGCTGGCGCCTACGCCGACCGCGGCGACAATGAAAAGGCGGCGGCTGACCTCGAAGCCCTGCTAAAGCTGAACCCACCCAAGCAGCTTGCCGACTTTGCTCGCGAAGCACTCTCGCGTCTGACGCCTGGGGCGCCCTCAGCGAACAAGGGCGCTGCGTCCGTGGCCACACCAGCGAGCCAACCCGCAAAAGCGCAAGAACGAAACTATTGCCTCAGCGATGACCCGGCGACCGCCATCGCCGCCTGTACACAGACGATCAATGCAGCAAATGAATCGGCAGAGCAGATCGCAAAGGCCCACCACAATCGCGGGATGGCCTATTTGGACCTCGGAAGGACACCGACGGCTATCGACGATTTCACCAAGGCCATAACCCTCAGTCCGGACTTCGCCCTGCCCTACTACGCCCGCGGCAACGCATACTACCAGCTCGATCAGAACGAGAAGGCCTTGCGCGACTACGACAAGTACGTCGCCCTGGCCCCGAAAGATGCGAAGGGTTACGCGGGGCGCGCTCTGACGTTGCATGAACTCGGGCGAGCGAAGCAGGCAATCGACGATTTCGAAGGCGCGATATTCCTGGCCCCCGACTATGCACTCGCCTACTTCGGCCGCGGGCAGATCCGCACCGAGGAAAGGAAATATAATCTCGCCGTCGACGATTTCGATAAGGCGCTCGCTCTAGACCCGAAGGATGCGGTGGCGATGCGCTATCGTGGCTACGCCCAGGAGATGCGCGGCGACAGGGGGAAAGCCGCCATCGACTACAAGCAGACGCTGGCACTCAATCCTTCAAAGCTGACGGAACAGCGTGCCTATGAAGGTCTCGCGCGCATAAAGGGTGCGCGACCCCAGGCCGACAAGAAGGCGATGAAGGATTGCGACAGTGGCAACGTCGACTTCATCTTCCATGGCTGTTCCAATATTGCCGAAGACGAGGCTGCACCCCCAGACAACCGCGCGCGAGCGCTCATCATCCGAGGCCTGCTGTACGCACGGCTGGATGAGTTTGCGCGCGCCATCGCCGATTTCACAGAAGCGATCAAGGCGGGAGGCGTCAACCTCGCGGCAGCTTATTCAGATCGTGGGTCCACCTACGCAGAGATCAAGCAGTTCGACGCGGCGATCAAGGATTTTGACGAGGCTATCCGCCTTTCGCCGGAAGATGCGGGCAATCACGTCAACCGCGCTCTCGCGCTCGAGAACGTGGGCCGCACCCAGGAAGCGCTCAGCGACTTCCAGCGCGCGCTCGAGCTATCGCCACCATCCAGTCTGGCGGCCACGGCATCGCAAGGCGTAAAGCGGCTCGCCGCGACCACCCCATCCAAAAGCGGTCCAAGCTTTTTCAATGAAGCGGAGCTTTGCTCGGGATCGGATCCGGACCTCGTGATCTCCAATTGCGCGCTTGTCATAGGCAACACAGCCTATCCCGCGAAAGACCGGGCCGGGGCGTACCTCAATCGAGGAACGGCTTGGAATAATAAGGGCGATCTCGCCAAGGCCATCGAGGACTACTCTCACGCGATCGAGTTGGATCCGGGATTTGCCTTAGCCTATACGAACCGCGGTGCCATGTACGTCAATCAGAAGGACGATGAGAGAGCACTCGCCGATTTTCAGAAGGCAATAGCGCTCGACGAGAAAAGCGCCGCATTTGCATATGCCGGCCGCGGAGGGATTTTTGAGCGGCGCGGCGACCGTGACGCGGCCAACGCAGACTATGAAAAGGCACTGTCGCTGAAGCCGGGTCCCGTGGCCGCGTCCCTCGCCACCGAGGGCCGCCAGAGGCTCATCGATACGGCCAAGCGCGTCGGCGACGAGGAGGCCGAGGATTGCGCGAGCGCCGACCCTCAACGATTTGCGCGCGGCTGCTCGAAGATTATCTCCAACAAGGCTCTTTCATCCCAAATGCGCGTCGCCGCCCTGATGACGCGGGCGTCTCATTACCTGGATGCCAACGACTTGCAGCATGCCCGCGAGGATTATGCGGCTGCACTCGCTCTCAATCCTGGGTACGGCCTGGCCTACGGATTGCGCGGTTACGTCAGCTTGCTCCGCAGAGATTACCCCGCCGCCATCACGGATCTCACAAGGTCGGTGGAGCTCGGGACGTATGCCGATGGTCACAAGCACCTGGGGATGGCCTTGGAAGGGGCGGGTGATTTCAAGCTCGCCTTGCAGGAACTCGACAGCGCGCTTTTGACAACGCCCAACGATGCGGAGGCGCTGTTCCATCGCGGCGCCGTGCGCCAGCGCCTCGGTCAAGTCGACGACGCGCGGCACGACTATGAGTCGTCATTGGCGTCAGGACCGTCGGAGACCACCCGACGAGACGTCGAGGAGGCACTTAAGAGGCTCGATGCATCGCCCTTGCCCCGGAGCAGCGCCGCACCGTCCCGCCGTTAGCTGCAACTTAACCTCGGAGCAGCACCCAAGCACTCGGAGCTTGATGCGGCGACGCCGGCGATCCGCACCGCGCGGCACAGCCACGTTTGCTACGTAAAGAACTCGACTTGCGTCGACCGCGCGCGCTGCAAAGCAGGCAGTGTTCTACGAGCTGCCGTCGGCCATCACCGCCAAGCCCACGCGGGTCGAGGCGCGTCCTATCCATTGCGCGTTCGACTTGCTGGATATCGACGGACGCGGGCTTATTTTCGTCTGCTGCGAAATGGGACAGTCGCGCCCGAGCGCTCGTTAAATGCGCACCGGGCGCGGGGGCTGCACCAAAGATCAAGATAAACTACGGCGGCCACTGACAAATTTTTAAGAATTGAACTCACAAATCAGCAAGGAGTGCAGGATCCAGGTACGCTTCTGAATGTCGGATGGTGAAACGAAAAACGCGCAAGGCGGCGTGCGCGCGGAGCAGAACAGCAACAGACGCGCAATCGTAGATGCGATCTTCCTCGCCCTGGCCTGCGTAACGGCGTGGATTGTCATCGAACGCACAGATGTGTGCACCCGCTTTTTCGCCTATGTCGCCGCCCATCCGGACCAAGAGCTCGACTCGGTCATCCTCGCGGGAATTTTCTCGGCCGTGGGGCTCCTGGTGTTCGCAGTGCGGCGGTGGAGGGAATCGCGGCGCGCCGAGCGCTTCTCCAATCGCCTTGCCTATAACGACTCCCTGACGGAGCTTCCCAATCGCAGGGCGTTCATGGAGGCGCTGGAGCGCGGCGCTCGGCGCAAAGAGCCATTCGCCTGCCTGCTGTTCGATCTCGACAACTTCAAGCAAGTCAACGATTTACGGGGCCATCTCGTGGGCGATCAGCTTCTGCAAGTAGTCGCTGAGCGGCTGCGTGGCTTCATGGCCCCTGATATCTTGCTTGCGCGCATTGGCGGGGATGAGTTCGCCGTGCTCCTCACCTCCCACATGCCGGACCGCGCCATGGAACTCGCGCATCTCATCGCCCTGCGCGTTCGTGAGCCGATGCTGATCGAAGGTCGCGTGGTGCAGGTTGATCTGTCGGCGGGAATAGCGCGCTATCCTTACGATGCCGAACGTGCCGATGCCATCCTGCGCAAGGCTGATATCGCGCTCTATCGCGCCAAGGATTCCGGGCGAGGGCTTGCTCGGGCCTTCACTGCGGATATGGAGGAAAAAGAGCGTCGTCGGGCTGCCGTGGCGGATGCGTTGCGCGAGGCCATCCCGCGTGGGGAAATCGTCCCGCACTACCAGCCGCTGGTCGAGCTTGCGACGGGGAAAGTGGTCGGATTTGAGGTGCTCGCACGATGGGAGAGCCCGGTCCTTGGCACGGTGACGCCGAGCGAATTCATCCCAATTGCCATTGAAACAGGCCTCATTGGCCCCCTTTCCCAAAAGGTCCTCGAACGCGCCTGCACTGAGGCAGTGGCATGGCCGCAGCATCTGCCGATATCGTTCAACATCGCTCCGACGCAGCTGTGCGATCCTCTCCTGCCACTGCAACTCCTTGCCATCCTGTCTCAGACTGGGCTCGCGCCCAAACGCCTTGAGATCGAGCTGACCGAGGAGGCACTGCTCGCCAGCGACCAAAAGACTGCCTTTGATGTCGATGTGCTTAAGGATCAGGGCATCACGCTGGCACTCGATGACTTCGGCACCGGCTATTCTTCACTGCATCACTTGCGCACGCTTCCTTTCGACAAGATCAAGATCGATCGCAGCTACGTCGCCAAAATCGAGACTTGCGAAGCATCGCGACGCATGGTGCAGGCGATCGTCAATTTCGCGCATGTCCTTGGGATTCCTCTGTTGGCCGAGGGCGTAGAAACGGCGGAACAGGGACGTATCCTGACCACGCTCGGTTGCGATTTGGCGCAGGGCTGGCTGTATGGTCGGGCGGTGCCGAACAGCGCTCTGGAAGAACATTTCCATGTGAGGCGCTCGCAGCTGAGCTTTACGGGCCTAAAGCAGGATCAAGCGGCAAGCGCCTGATAGCAGCGGCCCTCGTTAAGACGCGTGCACGACACACTGAACTTCGCAGATCCGGTTAGAAATACGCGCCGGCTTGCGCACCAAAGCACGTCGCGCAGCTCGCCCCTCGAGGGTGAGTTTGCGTGCCTCTAGACGCTGCTAGCGAAAACACCACCAAGTGTAGCGGTGCCGCAAAGGGGCAAGTGCCCGTTCCTACTCTACCGCGGCCGAAAGGGGATAGTCGTTAGGCGTCCGGAGAAGGTCGCGACTGAGACGCGCGAACGCCTGCAAAACATCGGGATCTGCGCAGTTCTCGCCAGCAATGCCGCCCGATGCCCACGATGGGCACACCCTTTCGAGCCACCATTGGCGCATCTCGCCGTAGGTGGCGCCGATCCAGTCGACGCCGAACGTCGTGCCACATCCCCCGCACGTTTCAAACGGCGGTACATCGAGCGGGGGCTCGGTCGCGTGGTCACACTCCTCGCGCATCGGCCATCGAAGCTCCGACAAGTCGAACCCACAGATCGGACAAAGCTTTGTTTGCGTCGCAGTCCAGCCATGCCCGCTCACCGCATCGACATCCCCTGACAACAGAGTACTGGTTGAGAGTGATGTGCAAGACACGGGCGGCGTCGGCGTGACCCTGGACGCGCCTGCTGCTGATCACGTCTGCCAGCTGTTCGCTGGTGATGGCGCCGACGAGCGTCGCTTCGCCGAGGGCCGGGAGAATATGCCGGTCAAAGCTGCGCCTCTTCTCCTGCCAGTACTTGGTCTGCTCGGCGCAGACGACAAAATACATGGCGACGGATTCCGCCAGGCTGTAGGGGACGCCGATCTCACTGTTCGAGATAAGCGCAGGGCCTTCCTTGATGGTCGTTGGTTTGGGTGTGTGCTTTGGGTTCATTTAAAATCTCCTTCTACAAATGAACTGGGTCAACCAATGCGTCCGTGAAGTGGTGAGGATTGATTTTTTTCGACGGCAGGAGAGGCCGCTTTGATTTTGCGCTCCACAGCCGGTTTGACCACTCGGCGGACACGTCACGATCAAAGCGAGGATCGGCTTCGGTGCGAAGGGTAAGACCCTTACCCGCCGCAGCTCAGAGCGAAGCGACGAGCGCCGGTATGTGCCGTGGCAGGGTTGACGATCGCGAAGTCGCCTCGACCATCGCGAACGTCGATCGTATCCGCCCGGCGTCGGTGCTGATGCCCAGCTTCGGATCTCATTTGCGGGCCGCACGGATAGGCAGCGCTACGGAGCTTAAAGAAGCGGCTCGTGTCCCGGCAACGCACACCGCTGCGCGCAATGGGAGCGCACGGTTTGATAAAATGCTCTGGGGCCGCCTTTCTTGCTCGGCGTTTGGTCCCAGAAACAGGTCAGCAGGAATGGACCGCTGACCGCAATGAGCAGAAAATATTCGATCGAAGAATTGGAGAGATACCGCGTGCTGGCGGCCTATCTGATCCTCAAGTTCGGTGACGAATACGGTTTCGTACTAGAGCGCGTGGAGAGCGATCTCGGAAGGGCTGGGCAGGATGATCCGCAGGCAAAAGCGCTGAAGGTCATGGAAGAGTTGAGGCGAAAGCGAGCCGGCGCAAAGCCGGCCTTGAGGAACCTTGCCAGTCGATGGGACCGCCGAGATTGAGGAAGTGGAGGGCCGGCGCATGCGCGGCCCTCTCTTGGTTTTTAAATCCTCCCCGGTGGAACGAAGGCAGTCTTCTGCAGCCAGAACAATTTTGTCTCCAGACTGGGCTCGCCATAGCGGGGCGTCGGTAGCTTGTGACCCATCAGGCGGTGGGACACGTTATCCAGGCAAGCAACGTCAGTGAGCCGGTCCTTGAACGTATGGCGCAGCGAATAGAGCGTCCTATTCTCTGGCAGGCTCAGGTTGTTCGCCAGCGACTTGTTGATCACCGCGGAAGCTTGCGCATTCTTATGGAAGTAACGCGGAAAGCCGACGGGGTGGGCCCGCATGACCATCAGCGCGACACCGACAAGAGGGATGTCGCGGATGGAAGGAGCCGTCTTGAGGACGCAGCCTTCCGGCCGGATGCGAATATGCGGGATCTCATGGTCCAGCACGATGGTGTGCCGTTTCAGATTGCAGGCTTCGGAGAGACGGAGACCGCATTCGGCGATGAGATAGACGATGGCGCGGGCCTCGTCGTTCAGGCTGTCGAGCGCTCCCTCGGCGAGCAGCGTGTCTTGCACCCATTCCTTGGGGAATGCCAGGCGGACACCGTCTTCGCCGCCGGCGATCCTGAGGCCGCTGAAGTCTTCCTTGCATGTCAGCCGGTGGACTTTGGTCACGGATCTGAACATGGATGCGATCCGGCCAATGTACGAGTTGGCGGTTGAAATCTTGATCTGGGTCTGCCATTGCGAGGTCGCAGAGGTGGTCGCGCAGATCGAGCACGTGGTTGCGGTCGATGTTGGCGAGCTCGATGTCTCGACCGATGACCTCGATGAACTTTTCGACGTAGGCGTCGCGAGCGACGCGCCACTTTTTCCTCTGGTTGTCGGATTTGGCCTTCAGCGAGGCGGCGTTGATCCGTTCAAACTCGTCGACCAGCTGCGAGAGCATGACGGCGGGCTTGGCCACGGTGCCCATCATGGCGGAGGCGACTTGAGGCGTTGGTTCTGCCGCGATGACGTCCAGCCGGTCGTAGAAGCGCTCAGCCGGCAGCTGCCGCACCTCGTCGTGCGCGAGGTAGGCGACTGCGTAACGCTTGGCGATATCGACGTTTCGCGCAAACGCTATGGCAGGCGCCGGGTTGCGGCCTGCGAGGCGGTCTTCCCATTGCGTGATGAGCAAGGTCTCGAGCTGCGCCGCTCTGGCGCCGGCGCAGATGCCGCGCGGATCATCGGCGATCCTGATGCCGGTCGTCTTGTTGATCCACTTGCGCGGATCGACGGGCCGGGCGCGGTCAGGGACGCGACGGATGTAGTACCAGTAGCCGCGGCGCTTGTGCAGGTGCCGCAACCTCATCCTCGTGGCCCGTCCCGACGCGATGTTGGGTCATCTGTTGGGTCAAACTGGTGAGGAGGATGGTGGCGTGAAAGGAAAAGCCCGTAATTCGGGCGCTTTTGGCGGGGGAATTGGCTCCGCGGGTAGGGCTCGAACCTACGACCGTCCGATTAACAGTCGGATGCTCTACCACTGAGCTACCGCGGAATACCTAGCCTCTTGGGCGTCGCGCCTCTTAGCAGAATGCTCAGGGCCCGGCTAGCGCCTTGTGGCAAGGCAGCCGCCCCTCGAGGGCGACCCTCAACTCTCATAATCGCGCTCGATAATCAAGGGGCCTGCGACTGCTTATGTGCCGTTGGGCCAAGCGGCCGGCCAATTACCGCGCACACCACACATTGCCGCGGTTCGGCCAGCGCTGGGCCAGGCCCTCAGCCATTAGTATTTTCCCCACATCCCGGCCGTCCGGCAGTTGGAGATCGACCAAAGCACGCCCGTTCGGATCGTCCCGCCCATTGGGGCGGATTTTATAGGGACCGGCTAGCAGCTCCTGCAGGCGGGAACGTGCGGCAAGCGCAAGCTGCCTTTCGTTATCACATGCCGGCTCTTCGAGCTCGGGGGCATCGACTGAGATGAGCCGCCATTTCTTTCCGTTGTCGCGCCCGGTGTCGCCGTCGATGATGCAACTGCGCAATGCCCGACCATTGCAAAGTTCCACCGGGCCATGACGGTCCTCTCCGACCGGGCTCGTCCACCACTGCCAAAGGCCCGCCAGCACGACCGCCGCCACCGCAAGGCCCAGGCTGATTGCGAGTTGACGGGGGCTCCCGCGGCGGCCGAACCGATGCCGGTAGCGCCAATAGCGGTCACGGCGGGCGCGCTTGGCGCGCACGTGGCGCCGGTCGCGCTCCGCCTCGGAAATCCGGCTGCCCGATCGGCTTTGCACCATGGTTTTGGAGCTAGGCGCAGCAACCCTAATAAAGAGTTCCCACATGCCATCGGGCGCGCTGCCCGCCGAGGACAGACGCAACTACTCCAGAAAATTAGTGGGAGTGTATTGGAGGCCACGCCCGGAATCGAACCGGGGTGCACGGATTTGCAGTCCGTTGCGTCACCACTCCGCCACGTGGCCTTCGGCTCCATCTTACCGGAGCCGTGAAGAGTGCGCCGTGTATCACAAGGATTGGTGCCTGGAAAGTGCGCGCGTGAGGGAGCGCAAGCCGGGCGCCCGAGGCAGCCGGGAAACCTCGCCCCGAGACCGCACGTCCCGTCGCGCTTTGCCGCCCGCTCATGTTAGGTTAGTCGATACGCACATCTGATGCCGAAGGGAAAACTGATGGTTGATGCCGCCACACAGCGCATGAACATGGTCGAAAGCCAGGTGCTGACCAGCGATGTCACCGACCAACGCGTCGTGCGCGCCATGAGAGAGCTCCCGCGTGAGCGATTTGTTCCCGGGGCGATGGCGGAACTGGCCTACATGGACGAGGCGATTGCGCTCACTCCTCCCGGCCCCGATCGGCGCTGGCTGCTGCCAGCACGTACTGAAGGCAAGCTGCTTCAGCTTGCCGATGTCGGGGCAGAGGACCACGTGCTCAACATCGGCTGCGGCACGGGCTATGCGGCAGCAATTCTGGCTCGCCTCGCGCGCTCTGTAATCGCACTAGAGAATAATGAGGAGTTGGTGGCTGGAGCGCGCCGTAATCTTGCGGAGTTGGCCGTTACCAACGCCAGCGTTGTTTCGGGACGTCTAAGCGCCGGCTGGCCGAGCAAGGCCCCCTATGACGTGATCCTTCTGCAGGGCTCCATCAGCATAACGCCGGACGATATCCTCGATCAGTTGAAGGACGGCGGCCGGATGGTCGCCATCGTCAACGACAATGGTATCGGCAAGGCGACCATCTGGCGTCGCCTCGGACGCTCCATGGATGCGCGCGTCGCATTCGATGCTGCTGCACCCGAGCTTCCCGGCTTCGCCAAGGCTCCGGCATTCGTCCTGTGAACGAATTATCGGACTCGCGCAAAGCCAAGTGCCTAAAGAGAGCCGATCTACCCGCAATCCCGTAGGGTTGGACAGGAATGATGCGGCTCCGTGCCGCGACGGGGTGTGGGATTGGAGCAACGCCACCACAGCCCTTTTCCACCAACTGTCCACCGGCACTACACAAATCAGCGCCGGCACCCCAGACTCAGCGACGCACTGACGACTCAAAATGCTGGGCCGCGATAAGGCCTCGGGCGGTGTGGTCGAGGGGAAGTAATGCGCACGGCCATTAAAAATCAGCGTCAACATAAGCAGGGACGCCACTTGGGTATGAGCTCGGAACGTCGGGGGCACGAGAGGCCAAGCGCGCTGCGTAAGTGCGTGCGGCTCGCGTTGTGTCTTGCGATGGCGCACGCCGTTGCGCTTCCCGCAGCGGCGGAAACGCTGCAAGAGGCACTCTCCGCTGCTTATGGCTACAACCCGCGTCTTGACGCGCAGCGCGCATTCCAGCGTGCGACCGACGAAGACGTGTCGCAGGCCATGTCGGGGTATCGTCCCACGATTACCGGCAATGCAGACATTGGCATCGAGCGCTCCGATCAGCGCCCATCGAATTACCTGGATGGCGTGACCAAGCCTCGCGGCTTCGGCGTGGAAGCCGTGCAGCCGATATTCAACGGCTTCCGCACCTACAACGCGGTGAACGAAGCGGAAGCCAACGTCCGTGCGGAGCGCGAGGTGCTGCGCGACGTGGAGCGCACCGTTCTGCTGCAGGCGGTCACAGCCTACATGGACGTCGTGCGCGACCAGGAGCTGGTTCGCCTCAACGAGAATAACGTCAACGTGCTCTCTCGCGAGCTCAAGGCCGCGCAGGATCGATTCGCCGTTGGCGAGGTGACGCGCACGGACGTTGCTCAGGCCGAAGCTCGCCGCGCCGACGCTGTTTCACGCCTGGACGCGGCGCGCGCCAACCTGCGCACCAGCCGCGGCAGCTATCAGCAGGTCATCGGCCATCCGCCGAGCAATCTGATTTGGCCCGGTCCGCCGGAGCGCTTGCTGCCGCATCAGCTTCAGGAGGCCATCGGCGTCAGCAACAACGAGGATCCGCTCGTCGTCGCTCAGCTGTTCCGCGAGCAGGCTGCCAAGTACACGGTGGAGCGCATCCGCGGCGAGTTGCTGCCGACGGTACAACTCGAAGCGGCCTACAACGATCGCTTCGGATCATCGAAGCTCACCGACGAAGTGGAAAGTTCCACACTCGTCGGTCGCGCCGTGATCCCGATCTACGAGGCCGGCGACGTCTACTCTCGCGTTCGACAGGCCAAGCAGAATCACATCGGCCTGCTGCAGCAGATCGAGCAAGTCCGCACCGAGCAGACGCAGAATCTGGTGGCAGCATGGTCGCAGCTCGAGGCGGCCCGCGCGCAGCTCGAATCCGACCGCGTGGCGGTTGAATCGAACAAGGTGGCTCTGCAGGGTGTTCGAGAGGAAGAGAAAGTCGGCCAGCGTACGCTGCTCGACGTGTTGAACGCCGAGCTCGAGTACCTGAACTCGCAGGTGAACCTGGAAACGACGCGCCGCAATCTCGTGGTTGCCGCTTACAGCGTGCTGAGCGCCATGGGACGCCTCGATGCCGCTTGGATCGGCGCTGCGGCCTACGTTTACGATCCGAAGGTCCACTACCAGGAGGTCCGCCGTAAATGGATCGGCCTCAGCATCACTTATGGTGATGGCCGCACGGAGACCTTCGAGGCGCAGCCGCAGGCCGTCGAGCAGGGCTGGGACCCGGTTAAGTAGGACCGCGCCGCCCACCATTACCCACCGCAAATGCACCCCCGCACGTGAAAATGCGGGGCGCTCCCGCTTGCGCCATAGAGCTGCCAAGGATCGTGGCTAGCAACGGTACTGGCGTGACGGCATGCCGGCTGGGACGGGTGGTCTGAGGCACCAAGGGGTGGTGGCTGGTCCTCACAGCAGCGCTGGGTTGCGTAGCCTTATTGATGGGCGGGCATCGCCGTTGTACGACCGGGGAACCGCGCGAGTGCCGCAGGTGGGCGGCTCGACTGCGCGTCGTGTAGAGGATTGCGCCTCATGAGTAAGCCGCAGATGGCCTCCGAGCCCTCCATGGAGGAGATACTCGCTTCCATCCGCAAGATGATCGCCGACGACAAGCCCGGTCCGAGTCCAATGCCGGACACGATGGGCCGCACGCCGTTCGTCGACACGCGCCAGGCATCCGCGCCTGACACGGGCAATCTCAATGGCGCCGATCCGCAGACGCCGGCACGCACGAGCAATAGCCTGACCGACGCTCTGAAGGTCGCGACCGCTCTTTCCGGCGAGCGCCGGTCGTTGCAGCAAGACCTTTCTACGGTCTCCGACAAGACGCCTCGCAACAACCTGGAAGCGCTCACCGAACTGACCTCCTCGCGCAGCGAAACAGCGCGCAACGGCTCGATCACCGAGCCCCGCAGCGGCCGTCCTACCGCTGAAGTGTCGCTGCCGTTCGGACTCCGCGATGAGGAATCCACGGGCGCGCCTCAGTCATCTGAACCTAAACCCGATCTTCTCTCATTCGACTTCGGCACATTGGTGCCTCAGCGCAATGAGGGCAAACACCAGCCCAAGCCGCAGTCTGCTGATCCAAAGCCCATCTCGTTGCAGGCGACGCCCAGTTCCTCACCGACGGCGACAAGTCCATCGCCGGCAGCTGCGCTGCGGGGATCCGAGATTGATACGGGGCCGGCGACTGAACCGCGCGTTCTTCCGCTGCGCACCGGCATCACCGGGTTCAATGGTTCCGGTCCCAACGTTGCTCCGTTTCCGCGCACGACAAAAGAGGCCGCCAAACCCGGCGCATCCGCCGCTCCGGCATCGGCAGAGAATGTCGAAGCACCGCAGCAGCAGGCCAGGCCCGAGACACCTTCTAAGCCCGAGGCACCTGCTAGGATCGAGACGCCACCCAAGCCGGATTTGACTGTCGAATTGTCGACCGCGGCCAAACCCGGCGCGATGGAGCCCGAGGCACAGCCCAAGCCGAAGCCAATGTCGGCTGCACCGGCTGCGACATACGACAGCAAGCCCGTTACCACCAGCAAGCCGCTCGTCTCCGAGCCGCTCCCTGCCGGCGGTGAGGCGCTGTTGGATGCCGTCGTTGATCTCGTGCAACAGCAACCGGGAGCGCTGTCCGTTTTCGCCTCCGGAAGCTCTTTCATCACGGGCGTCAGCGAAAAGAAGGAGCAGGGCGGACAGACGCTTCCCGTTCTCGCACAGAAGCACGAGGTCGCCTCGGATGAGGCCCCCGCGCAGCCCGCCAAACTCGATCGTGCCGCTGCAGAACTGCTGCGGCCGATGCTGCGTCAATGGCTTGCCGAGAACATGGAGCGCATCCTCGAAGATGCCCTCCGCAGCGAACTCACCGCGCAGATCGAATCGGGCAAGGGGACAGGTAAATCTTGATGGCAGGGCCTGCTGTCACCTGGTTCCATGCATGCCTTGATGCATGTCAGTTCTATGAAATAGCCCGCACCGGCGGCTCTCGGCGTCCCCGGCGCTGCGTCCACCGTTGACAGCGCGGGAACGGAGAGCGTAGGACCGCAGCTCCGTTTCTCCCCCCAAACTGCTGCCCAAATCCCATCCATGCTCGATAAAATCTACCAGCCCGCCGAGATCGAGCCGCGCATTCGCGCGGAATGGGAGCGCGCCGAAGCGTTCAAAGCAGGCCGCGCCGAGCGCGCCGGGGCTCAGCCCTACAGCATCGTGATCCCGCCGCCGAACGTGACGGGCTCCCTCCATATGGGCCACGCCCTCAATAACACGCTGCAGGACATCCTCTGCCGCTTCGAGCGCTTGCGCGGCAAGGACGTGCTCTGGCAGCCCGGCACCGATCACGCCGGCATCGCCACGCAGATGGTCGTCGAGCGCCAGATGATGGAGCGCCAGGAGCCCGACCGTCGCACCATCGGCCGCGAGAAGTTCCTCGAGAAGGTGTGGGCCTGGAAAGAAGAGAGCGGCTCCACCATCCTCAATCAGCTGAAGCGTCTCGGCGCCTCATGCGATTGGAGCCGCGAGCGCTTCACCATGGACGAGGGCCTGTCGAAGGCCGTGGTGAAGGTGTTCGTCGCGCTGCACGAAGCGGGCCTCATCTATAAGGACAAGCGCCTCGTCAACTGGGACCCGAAGTTCCAGACCGCCATCTCCGATCTCGAAGTGGTGCCGGTCGAGGCGCGCGGCACATTTACGTGGGCTGATGGCGATCCGGAAAAGCCGTTCGACGCCGAAGCGCTCGCCAAGGCGCTGGCGAAGAACCCGTCCGGCCACATGTATCACTTCCGCTATCCGCTCGCGAAGAAGATCAAGGGCTACGACAAGGACTACATCGTCGTTGCCACGACGCGACCCGAGACGATGTTGGGCGACACCGGCGTTGCCGTGCACCCCGAGGATGAGCGCTACGCCGCGCTGATCAAAGCCGGTGCGAAGGTGAGGCTTCCGCTGGTCGGACGCGAGATTCCCATCGTCGCCGACGAGCATTCCGATCCCGAGAAGGGCACCGGCGCGGTGAAGATCACGCCTGCGCACGACTTCAACGACTTCGAGGTCGGCAAGCGCCACGCGCTGGAGCAGATCAACGTGCTCGACGATCAGGCGCGCATCAACGATGTGCCGCCGCCCGAGTATCGCGGTCTCGATCGCTTCGAGGCGCGCAAGCGCGTTGTCTCCGATCTCGCCGCCCTCGGGCTCTTGGAAAAGATCGAGCCGACCACGCACACCGTCCCGCACGGCGATCGCTCCGGCGTCGTCATCGAGCCGTGGCTGACGGATCAGTGGTACGTCAACGCTGCCGAGCTGGCGAAGCCCGCGATCGAAATGGTCGAACGCGGCAAGATGGTTTTCGTCCCCAAGAACTGGGAGAAGACCTACTTCGAGTGGATGCGCAACATCCAGCCGTGGTGCATCTCGCGCCAGCTATGGTGGGGTCATCAGATCCCGGCTTGGTACGCGCCCGACGGCAAGGTGTTCGTCGCCGAGGACGCAACCAAGGCGCAGGCCGCCGCGACACAGCACTTCGGCAAGCCCGTCGACCTGAAGCGCGACGAGGACGTGCTCGACACGTGGTTCTCATCCGCGCTTTGGCCGTTCTCGACGCTCGGCTGGCCCGACAAGACACCCGAGCTCGAGCGCTTCTACCCGACCAGCGTTCTTGTCACCGGCTTCGACATCATCTTCTTCTGGGTCGCCCGGATGATGATGATGGGCATGCACTTCATGGAAGAGGTGCCCTTCCGCGACGTCTACATCCACGCCCTCGTCCGCGACGAGAAGGGGCAGAAGATGTCGAAGTCGAAGGGCAACGTCATGGACCCGCTGGGCATCATCGATGCCTATGGCGCCGACGCGCTCCGCTTCACGCTTGCCGCGATGGCAGCGCAGGGCCGCGACATCAAGCTGTCGACGCAGCGCGTGGAAGGCTATCGCAACTTCGCGACCAAGCTCTGGAACGCGGCGCGCTTCGCTGAGATGAACGAGTGCGTTCGCCAGCGCGGCTTCGATCCGGCCTCGGTGAAGGAACCGGTCAACCGCTGGATCACCGGCGAGACGGAGCGCGCGGCCCGCACCCTCACCGAAAGCCTCGAAGCCTATAAGTTCAATGAAGCCGCTGCCACCGTGTACGAGTTCGTGTGGGGCGTCTTCTGCGACTGGTACCTCGAGCTGATCAAGCCGATCCTCGCGGGCGATGACGAGGCGGCAAAGTCGGAAACGCGCGCCACCGTTGCCTGGACGCTCGACCAGATCCTGAAGCTTCTGCATCCCTTCATGCCCTACATCACCGAAGAGCTGTGGGCGCATGCCGTCGAGCATGGCGAGAAGCGCGACAACATCCTCGCGCTCAGCCAGTGGCCGAAACTCAATGGGCTTGTCGACGCCGAGGTAGAGGCGGAAATCGGTTGGGTCGTCCAGCTGATCTCAGAAATCCGCTCGGTGCGCACCGAGATGAACGTGCCCGCGGGCGCGAAGATTCCGCTCGTCATCACTGGCGCCAGCGACGAGACGATCGAACGCGCCAAACGCAACGATGAGACCATCCGTCGTCTCGCTCGCCTCGAAGACATTGCCTTCGAGGATTCAGCGCCCAAGGGCGCCGCGCTGATCGTTGTCGGCGAGGCGACTGTGGCGCTGCCGCTCGAAGGCATCATCGACATGAATGCCGAGCGCAAGCGGCTGCAAAAGGAAATCGAGAAGGCCGAGTCGGATCGCTCCAAGGCCGAGGCATGGCTTGCCAATACGGCGAACGTCGCCAAGTCGCCCGAGCACGTCGTCGAGCTGAACCGCGAGCGCGTCGTCGAGAACGCAGAACGCATCGCGCGTCTCTCCGCAGCCCTGAAGCGCATCGAAGCCTAATGCCTCGCCCCCCTTCCGCATGCAGTGAGGGGGGCCGGGGTGAGGGCAGCCGCACGCTGAAGCGCCAGCGAGACGCATGCCTGCCTGCCGATTCCAGAGCCCGTATTTCCAGCTCACCAGAGCCACCGGTTGCCCCCATTTCGGCGGCCGCGCCCCGGAGCTCGGGCGCGATCTGGGAATAAATTAGAACTCCTCCGGCATCTGTGGCGAACGAGCCACGATTTGGGCGAACACTGCCTCTGTCGGGCCACAATACGGCGCCAGCGTCACGTTAGAGAGAGTGCAAGGAAAGCGCTGCGGGTGACGGGGTGGTCGCCAGCGACGCGAGCTTCTCAGAGACGTCGGTACAGGCAGTCCTGGTTCGGTTTTGTAGGCGCTCCGCTTTCGAGCGTCGTCTCCGGGTTTCACGGATAAAAAGCAGAAGAATGGCCGCCACAACCTTCGACAATCTGAAGCTGCCTTCACGTCACCAGACTGAGGGTCCCTCGATCGCCAGCCAGTCCAAAACGGATTTCGGTGATTGTGCGGGGCAGACAAATTGCGGGCGGCGCCCTATTGCCGGGGCAAAGCGGAAGCGATCTGCGATGCGGTTATTTGATCGATTGGTTTGCGTAGCGCTGGCTTGCTTGCTGGTGTGCTTTGGCACCCTTGGAGCATCAGCGGCAAAGTATCGTTCGGCGCAGGATGCGCTCGAGCAGGGCATCGGAGCCTTCAACGGCGGTTATTACGAAATCGCGATCCCGGCGCTGGATTACGCAGCCGACGCGCATCTCTTCCTAGCGCCGTACTATCTCGCCCGCATCTATTCCGACAACAACGGCGCCCATACCGATCACGCAAAGGCTTACGAGCTATATCTCCAAATCGCTGAGGAGCACACCGACGTCGATCCCGACGATGACCAGCGCGCCCCCTACGTCGCCAAGTCGATGACGCGCATTGCCGGTTATCTGCTGAACGGGTTGCCGGAAGTGAACCTCAAGCCCAATCCGAATATCGCCATGGAGTATCTGCGCGAGGCCGCGCAGTTCTTCCGCGATGAGGATGCACAATTCGAGCTGGCCAAGCTCTATTTGCGGGGCGACGGCGTCGCCAGCGACGTTCCCTATGCCAAGCATTGGCTGTCGGTGCTGAGCCAGAAAGGCCATCCCGGTGCCCAGGCGTTCCTCGCCGATCTGCTGTGGCGCGGCAAATACATGAAGGCAGACCCGGTCCGCGCACTGGCGCTGATCTCGGTCGCCGTCGGAAGTTCCTTCAGCTACGAGCGCGTCTGGATCGAGGACATCTACCAGAACATTTACTGTGGAGCGGCGCAGGGCGTTCGCAAGCAGGCCACCGGCATCGTCGCCGACTGGCGCACGCGCTACGGCCGCAAACCCGAGCCGCGCGACGACATCGGTCTTGGCCCGCTGACCGTGCAGGCAACCCGCACGTGCGGCAACGGGGAGCCGGTCCTTTACGATATGGGCGCCGCGACAGCTGAAGCCGCATCGCCGCCTCCCGCACCCCCCGCATCCCCTGCTATTCCTGCGCAGGCGACGGCGCTTCCTGATGCGGCCACCTTGATCAAGGGCGCAGCGTCGGAAGTCGGACTTCGCGGAGACGTTGGCCAGAGCGCCAGCAACGTTCCGCCTCCCCCGCACTAGGCCAGCGCCAACTCGTGTTGCCACAGTTTCCTGGAAAAGACGCCGAGCGGCGGCAATTTTTCAATTCACAAGTGGCAATGGCGGGCTAGAGTAGGGGCCCGCCAAGGCGGAGCCTGCGCTGCACTGAGACAATTTTGGGCAGCAAAGGCTGGTGACCATTGCTTGAGCAACATCAGATTCGCTCATATCATCGCTGTTAAGACCCATAAGAAACGGGCGATGGGGGTCACGTCCAAGGCGGAGTGAGGCGCACAGCGGGTGCGTTCGCTTAGACCTTGGAGGTGTGCATGACCGGCCTCGTTGCTCTGCTCTGCCGCTCTCGGCAGGATCTGTCGGCAAGATTTGCCATCCTAGCTCTCTGCCTTGTCGCCACCGCCGCCTTCCTGGCGCCTCGGGCGACTAACGCCGAGACTGTTCAGCCGCCAGAGCGCGTGCGCGGCTTCTTCTGCAACGCCAAGACCGACTCGATCAATTTCCTGATGTATCAGGCCCAGGGCGAGAACGAGGAGATGGCTGCGAACGCCGTGAATAAGGCGATCGCCAAGTTCTCCTGCGCTTATTACCTCCCGGCCGACGCGATCTACACCGGCGAGCACACGGTCATGCAGGACGGGCTTGTCTTCAAGCTCCACAGCTACATGTTCTTGCCGGAGAAAGTGGAGCGCTGGAGCGGCTCGGTGCTGGGCTCCCTGCAGCCATCGCCGAGTGCCAAGCACGACGTCTGAGATCTGAGCCGCCGCTGCAATGCCGAGCAAACGAAAGGCCGAGGCGCTAGCGCGCATCGGCCCTTTTTGATTTAGCCGAACTTCTCAGTGGCGCGAGAGATTGAGCTGTGCGGACGTACCATCGCCTGACAGGCTCACATTCTGGCTCGTCCCGTTCACCGTCACGCGGATGCTGCCGCGCACGTTGTACTCGCTGTTGAAGAAGCTGCCCTTATAGTGCGTGCCGCTCACCTTGTAGACCTTCGCTGTCTGCGAGGCCTTTCCGGCCGAGGTCGCGCACGTTGCGGTGACGGTATAAGCATTGCCGCCGCCGGTGTAATGCGCCCGGCAACGCGCCTTCTCCTTCTTCCCGTTGGAGAATGAAACCCAGCCGCCACCGTTCCACGAGCCGGCCAAGCCTGCGGCCGGATCAGCCTCGCTCGAGCCGACGAAAGCCGCGAAAGGAATCGCGGCTGCAGCCAGAACGGCGGACCGGCGCGCCCAACGGTTGATCATCTCATTCGTCATAATCGGATCCCTGCGCAATCAACTGTGTCCAAAGCGGACAAACTAGCTCCCACCCGCGGCGGGAACCGCTGCATTCCGGGGCGCACTTTGGCCCAGAAACGTAAGAAGTCGCTGAACGCCGCGAGCCCCAATTGCGCCCTCGAGACACCGCTCCGAGCATCCTCGTTAACCCGGACGCGGCCCGCTGTTCCTCGCGGAACAGTGCGCGACCCGCAGGTCAGTTAACAAATTGGGCGGGTCGCCAATGTCGGATGCGATCCGCGTCGATTGGCTAATGATCTCGCTCCAGGGGAGGCGAAAATGCAGCGCGCTTATTTCGTTTTGGTTGGAGGTTTCCTCTCCGGCATCTTCCTGGCCGCAGCTCTCTTCGTGACCTCGGCCTCCGCAGGGATGCACCAGGATCTGTCCCGTTGCACAGCAGCCCGGGACGCCGCCGCAGCGGCGGCGTGCACGCGCATCATGAACAGCGGCCGGCTTCCCGACGCGCAAATGTATATCGGCTATTTCAACCGCGGCACCGCTTGGCGGCGTGCCGGCGAGGCACACAAGGCGGTCGCTGACTTCTCCCAGGTGCTGAAGCTGAAGCCGGGCTTTGCTCGCGCCATTGCAGCCCGCGCGTCCGCCAAAGCGGACCTGGGTGATGATACTGCCGCAATCGCAGACCTGGATGAGGCCGTGAAGCGCGGCGATGGCGACTGGAGGTTTCTCTACCACCGCGCTGTGATCTACCGCAGCATCGGTGACCGCGATGCAGCTCTTCGAGATTTGAACGCCGCACTGGCAGCCAAGCCTGATGCGGCTATGGCGACTTTGCTGCGCGCTCTGATCCGTGCAGAGGAGGGCGATCTGGCGCACGCGCGCTCTGAGATCAACGCCGTGCTGGCCAAGGGGCGGGACGATGCACTCGCCCACTACGCCCGAGCCGACGTCGCCTTCCGCGAAGGACGCACAGACGCAGCCGAGGCCGACGTCGACCGTGCATTGGCGTTGCAGAAGGATTTTGCCGCCGCGCGCACCCTCAAAGGCCGCATCTATGAAAAGCGCGCAGACGTGACGTCAGCGCGCGCAAGCTACGAGAAGGCACTCGCCGATAGTCGCGACAGCTTCAATGCGCGCATGATGCGCCGCCTCGCCGAGGAGCGTCTTGTCTCTCTAGGTGGAGCGCTGGCATCGAACACCAAGAGCAATCTCGCGCAGGCCAAGCTCGATTCAAAGCCGGTCGACTGCAAGGTCTTCCTCCCTGCAACCGGTAGCGTCGTCACCGCCAAATGTAGCGAGTAGCTTAGAGATCGAGCTCCACCCACGCCGGTACGTGGTCCGAAGGCTTTTCCCACGCGCGCGTGAACCGGTCGACACCCGCAGAAACGAGCCGGTCGCTCGCCTGAGGTGACAAGAGCAGGTGGTCGATGCGTATGCCGTCGTCCTTTTGGAACGCGCCAGCCTGATAGTCCCAAAACGTGTAGACGCCGGGCTCGGGATGGCAGAGGCGGATAGCGTCGGTCAGCCCGTCGTTGAGCATTGTGCGATAAGCAGCGCGCGTCTCCGGCTGGAACAGCGCGTCCCCCGTCCACGCCGCCGGCCGCTTGGCATCAATCGGCTCGGGAATGATGTTGTAATCGCCGGCCATCACGAACGGCACTTCTTCGGCAAGCAGCGTCTTGAAGTGCGCGCGCAAGCGCTGGAGCCAGCCGAGCTTGTAGGGAAATTTTTCCGTCCCGATCGGATTGCCATTGGGCGCGTAGATCGACGCCACCTTCACGATCCCCGAAGGAACCGAGATCACCGCCTCGATGAAGCGCGATTGATCATCCGCATCATTGCCCGGAAGCCCGGTCTTGGCCTCTTCCAGTGGCAGCTTGGAGAGAATGGCGACGCCGTTGAACCCCTTCTGGCCGTGCACCGCGCAATGGTAGCCGAGTTCCTCGAACGCCTCTGAAGGGAAGCCCTCTGTGACGCTCTTGATCTCCTGCAGGCAGATAACGTCTGGCTGCTCCTGCTTCAGGTAAGCAAGGGCCGATTCAAGCCGCGCCTTGACGCCATTGATGTTCCAGGTGGTCACCTTCATGGCGGCAAGGCGTAGTCGAGAATCGAAGCCGTGACCAGCGCGACCGCCGGCCGCTCAGAGAGAGAAGCTCGTGCCGCAACCGCATGAGGCGGTCGCCTGGGGATTGTTGATCTTGAACGAAGAGCCGATGAGATCGTCGACGAAGTCGATCTCCGACCCCGCGAGATACCCGAGCGATACCTGGTCGATCACCACCTTGGCGCCGGAACGCTCGAGCACCAGATCATCCTTTTCCGCCTCGGGCACCAGATCGAATTTGTACTGAAAGCCCGAGCAACCGCCGCCTTCGACGCTCACACGCAACGCTTCAGCCGCTGCCTCACCAGCAACGATCTCTGCGATTCGCTTGGCGGCGCGTTCTGTGACGGTGACGGAAGTGCTCATAGGTGTGACCTCGGATAAGGTGCATGAAACCGCCGGGGTTGCAGTCGGGCGGATTCTGTCTCTATGCAAGATAGGCGCTGCGGGCGGCCAAATCAAAGCCTGCACACCTGCGGTAAACGGGCAGCCAACGTGACAAAAACAGCCGTCAAAGGCGGATCCAACGATTACGGCGAGGCTTTGGCCCCAGGGGAACGTGCGCCAGCCAGCTATGCCGCCAGCGCAGTCCCCAGCCGCGGTCGTCTGACACCCGAGCCCGAATGCACCACCCGCAGCCCCTTTCAGCGCGACCGTGACCGCATTCTGCATTCAACCGCATTCCGCCGCCTGACGCATAAGACGCAGGTGTTCCTCTACCACGAGGGAGATCACTATCGAACGCGACTGACACACTCGCTGGAGGTGGCACAGATCGCCCGCACCGTCGCCCGTCAGCTTCGGCTCGATGAAGACCTCGCCGAGGCGATCGCCCTCGCGCACGACCTTGGCCATTCCCCATTCGGCCACGCCGGAGAGCGCGCGCTCGACAAGGTCATGCACGACTTCGGCGGGTTCGACCACAACGCACAGAGCTTGCGCGTCGTAACTGTGCTGGAGCGCAAGTACGCACAGTTCGATGGCCTGAATTTCACCTGGGAAACGCTCGAAGGACTCGCCAAGCACAACGGCCCCGTCGCCCCGAACGGTGCTGTCGCCAAGGCGGCCGGTCGCATCGAGCGCTGGAAACCGCTCGACCTTGCATCGTGGCCGTCGGCAGAAGCGCAGGTCGCCGCCCTCGCCGACGATATCGCCTACGTCACCCACGACATCGACGATGGGCTGCGCGCCCATCTCATCACTGTCGCTGACCTGGAGCAGCAGCCGTTATCGGGGCCCCTCATGGGCAGCGTCCGCGCGCTTCATGCCGAGGACGAAGCGCGCAGCATCTACGAGCTGACACGCCGCCTGATCACGATCATGGTCGCCGACCTCGTCACTGAGACGCGGCGCCGCCTCGCGGATCTGACCCCGGCCAGCCCCGATGACATTCGCAGCGCCGGCGGTCCCATCGTCGGCTTCTCCGGGCAGCTCGCTGACAGCGTGGTCCAGCTCAAATCCTTCCTGTTCGCGCGCGTCTACCGGCACGAGCACGTCATGCACATCATGCGTAACGCCGAGCGCATCGTCGCCGACCTGTTCCAACACTACCTGGCCCATCCTGCCGCGATGGCGCCCGCCTGGCACGAGGCTTCGCAAGGCCTCGACGCGCGCCGCCGCGCCCGCCTTGTCGCTGACTTCGTCGCCGGGATGACCGACCGCTATGCCATAGCCGAGCACCACCGGCTGTTTGACGACACCCCCGATTTGCGTTAGGCGGGCCGCAACTTTCTCGCCCAATCTCACAGCATTAGGATCGCCCTCGTGGACGTGTTCGCCGAGATCGAAAGCCGCATTTCGGCGGCCCTCGAAGCGCTCAAATCGGAAGGCGATCTGCCGGCCGATCTGCCGACCAGCGGTTTCGACGTCGAGACCCCGCGCGATCCGACGCACGGCGACCTCGCATCCAACGTCGCCATGGTTCTCGCCAAACCCGCGCGCATGAAGCCGCGCGACATTGCCGAGAAGTTGCAGGCCAGGCTTTCCGCCGATGCGGACGTGGCGTCCGTCAGTGTCGCTGGCCCGGGCTTTCTCAACATCACTTTGAAGCCGGCATTCTGGCACCGGCTGGTGCAGGCCATCTTGAAGGAGGGGGGCGGCTACGGTCGCTCGACGCTCGGCCAGGGCAAGACGGTCGACATCGAGTACGTCTCCGCCAATCCGACCGGGCCGATGCACGTCGGCCATTGTCGCGGCGCTGTGTTCGGCGATGTTCTCGCCAATCTGCTCGCATTCGCCGGCTTCGACGTCACGCGGGAATACTACGTCAACGATGCCGGCGGACAGGTTGACGTTCTCGCGCGCTCGGTCTTCCTGCGCTACCGCGAGGCGCTGGGCGAGGACATCGGCGCAATTCCCGAAGGGCTCTATCCTGGCGATTACCTGAAGCCCGTTGGCGAGGCGCTGGCCAAGGAGCACGGGGCCGCTCTTCTCGAAATGCCCGAGGAACGCTGGCTGCCGACGGTGCGCGCGTTCGCCATCGACGCCATCATGCCGATGATCCGCGACGATCTCGCCGCCCTCAACATCAAGCACGACGTCTTCTTCTCTGAAGCTTCGCTGACCCGGGGTGGCAGCGACAAGGTGAAGGCTGCCATCGATGCTCTGCGCGCCAAGGGCCTGATCTACGAGGGCCGGCTCGAGAAGCCCAAGGGCCACGACGACGAAGAGTGGGAGGACCGCGAGCAAACGCTGTTCAAATCCACCGAGTTCGGTGACGAAGCCGACCGGGCCCTGATGAAGTCGGACGGCAGCTACACCTACTTCGCCGGCGACGTCGCCTATCACTATGACAAACTGCAGCGCGGCTATCGCCACCTGGTCAATGTCTTCGGCGCCGACCACATCGGCTACATCCCGCGCATGCTGGCGGTGGTAGCTGCCTTCACCGGCGGCACTGTCGAGCGCGATGCCAAGGGCAAGTTGAAATCCTGGGCGACGAGCGGCGGCTCGGCCGATCTCGCGATCAAGGTCGTCAACCTCGTCAAGCTGTTCAAGAACGGCGAGCCCTACAAGATGTCGAAGCGCGCCGGCACGTTCGTGACGCTGCGCGATGTCGTCGACGAGGTCGGCCGTGACCCCGTCCGTTTCATGATGCTCTACCGCAAGGAGCTCGAGCCGCTCGACTTCGACTTCGCCAAAGTGACGGAGCAGTCGAAGGACAACCCGGTCTTCTATGTGCAGTATGCGCACGCGCGCGCCGCGTCGGTCTTCCGCAACGCCCAGGAGGTGTTCCCCGAGCTGTCGCCCGACAGTCCCGCGGTGCTCGGCGCCGACTTGTCACGACTAGACGATGCCGGCGAGATCGACCTCATCAAGAAGATCGCTTTCTTCCCTCGGCTCATCGAAGGCGCGGCGAAGGCGGAAGAGCCGCACAGGCTCGCATTCTACCTCTATGAGTTGTCTTCCGCGCTGCATGGCCAGTGGAGCCGAGGCAATGATTCGCCACATTTGCGATTTATTCAGGCGGATGACGGGGTTATGACCGCCGCACGGCTGGCGCTGATCGCTGCCGTTCAACAGGTGATATCCTCGGGTCTTTCAGTCCTCGGCGTCGAGGCACCGGAGTCAATGCGCTAGACTCCGATTCGACGCTTAACGACTGAAACAGCGCTTCGAGGGGTTCACAGATGTCTCGCTCTCAAGGTGCCGCAAATAGCGGGTGGCCACCACAGCGCTACCCGGCGGCTGAGCCCGATCCCCGCACGGGTGGACACCCGGCGCAGCGCCCGCAGGCCGCCCAGCAGGCGCCGCAGTACGCGGCGCCGCAGCAGCCGTCGGCACCATCGTATCCGCCGCAGCAAGGCTATCCGCAGCAGGCATACGCTGACCCGCAGGGTCGCCAGCAGCCCGCATACGCGCCTCAGCCGCAAGCATCGCATCAGCAGCAGGTGCGTCAGCCGCAGGCCCATCCGCAGCAGCAGCAGCCGGCCTACCACTACCCTGCCCAGCAGGCGGCCCCGCAGCCGCAGTACGCGCCGCAGCAGCATGTGCCCCAGTCCGCGGTGCCGCGCACCGCTCCGCCGACGCAGCCCAGCCGCCAAGCGCTGAGCAGCCTCGACAGCGCGCGCAATGCCCAGCCGACGCACGAGATCGAAGGGTTCCCGCGCACGCAGCCGCCGCAGTACGCCCGTGCGCAGCAGCAGCAGCCGGCGCCCGCTCCGGTACAGCGCGCCCAGTATGCGGCGCCTCAGGCGGCACCCCAGTACGCCGCTCCCCGCGCGCCCGCTCAAGCACCGGTGCAAGGCTACGACGCTTGGCCCGCGCAGCACGCCGAGCATGATCCCTATGCCCAGCCGGCAGCGGACTATTTTCAGGCCGACGCAGGCTACGCTGCCAACAGCAACCAGTCACCGTTCGACACGCTGCAGCAGGCCGACTGGTCAATGCCAGGCGCGGGCTACGATGATCCGCTCAGCGACCCGCAGGGCTATGGCCACGCGCAACTGGGTTACGATCAGTCTCACGGCAACGCGCTTGAGCCGACATACAACCAAAACGACGCGGGATACGAGGTCGAAGAGCCTCGCCGAGCCAGCTGGACAATGCGCATTGCTGGCGCAGTGGTCGTCGCTATCGGCCTCGGCTACGGATTGGCCCAGGCCTATAAATCGCTCGTCGGGCCGGCCCCAGATGGAGCACCACCGGTCATTGCCAGCGACGCTTCTCCCGCCAAGGAGAAGCCGCTCGACCCGGGCGGCCGCCAGTTCTCGCACACCGACAGCAAGGTCCTGGGGCGTCTCGGCGAAGAGGAGAGCCACGCCGGCGGTCTTGCTCTCTCTGAGACCGAGGACAGCAGCGCCAATGGCGCTCGCCAGGTAAAAACGCTGGTCGTCGGTCGCGATGGTTCGATCGCGCCGCCGTCCGCCCCTGCTGAACCGGACACCCCCGTTTCCGTGCCGGGCCTCACCGTCGTCGACGCCTTCGGCACTGACTCCCGTCCGGCCCCGCAGCGGGTCGCGGCGACCGAGCCTGTTCGCCAGCCCGATCCAGAGCCCGCCGCCGCCCCTCCACCGCCGCGCTCGGGCGTCAATGTGAAGACCACGCGGGTCATCCCTTCCTCGACCGCCAGCCTGCGCGACGATGAGGCCCCAGCCGCCGCGCCGCCCAAGAAACAGAAGGTTGCCGCGACGGATGCATCGTCGAGCAGCAGCGCAGCCACTGGTGCCAATGGCTACGTCGTGGTGCTTGCCTCGGTGCCGGCTTCCAGCACCAGCCGGCTTGATGCACTTCGCAAGTTCGCTGACATGCAGCAGCAGTACGGGCCCGTTCTCGGCAACAAGACCCCGGACGTCCGTGAGACGACCTTGGCTGGAAAGGGGCCGTATCACAGGCTCCTCGTCGGACCACCAGGCTCCCGGACCCAGGCAAACGAGCTGTGCACGCAGCTCAAGGCCTATGGTTACAAGGACTGCTGGGTTACCGCTTACTAAGGACCATGGCGCTGGCGCGCTCGACGGGTGCGCCACGCGATGCTAGGTCCCGCGCATCTGAAGCAGCCATTGGATAGGTGATGCGCACCGCCCTTATCGTCGGAGCCGCCGGCACCGAGCTGTCGCCCGACGAAGTCCGGTTCCTCAAGGACGCCCGCCCGGCGGGGTTTATCCTCTTTGCCCGAAATTTGAAGGATCACGCGCAGATACGCGCGCTGATCTCCGATGTGCGCGCGGCCGTCGGCGCGGACGACGTTCTGGTTCTCATCGATCAGGAGGGCGGACGCGTGCAGCGCCTGCGCCCGCCGCTTGGCCGCGCGTTGCCGCCCGCAGCGGCCTACGGCGCCCTATACGCAGGCGATCGCGAAGCAGCTCTCGCAGCCGCCTTCGAGGCTACTCGCCTGCTTGCTGCCGATCTCGTCGACCTCGGCATCAATACCGATTGCGCGCCTGTGCTCGACCTGCCCGTCCCGGGCTCGCATGACATCATCGGCGACCGCGCTTATGGGCGCACCGTCGAGCAGGTCGTGGCGCTCGCCAAAGCGGTAGCAGATGGCTTCATGGCCGGTGGCGTCGTGCCGGTGATCAAGCACATTCCCGGTCACGGCCGCGCCACCGCTGATAGCCACTTGGCGCTGCCGGTCGTCACCGAGACCCGCGAGGAACTGATCGCCTCGGATTTCGCCCCCTTCAAGGCCCTGAGCCATTTGCCGGCGGCGATGTCCGCGCACGTCGTGTTCCGCGCCATCGATCCGGATGCGCCGGCCAGCACCTCGTCCGTTGTCATCCAGGACGTCATCCGCGGCCTGATCGGCTTCGACGGCCTCCTTATGAGCGATGACCTCAGCATGAAGGCGCTTTCCGGTCCGATGCGTCAGCGCGCCGAGGCGGTCATTGCCGCCGGCTCCGATCTCGCGCTTCACTGCAACGGCGATATGGCCGAAATGGTAGACGCCGCAGAGGGTTCCGGCCGCCTCGAAGGGCGCGCCAAGGAGCGCTTTGATACAGCCCTTAACATTACTAAAGCCACGCAGCCGTTTGATTCCGCTGCGGCCGAGGCGCAACTGGCCAAGGTCCTTGCGTTTGCGGCCGGTTCTGCTGAATCAGTGTAAGCTCAACACTATATTGTTGGGGATCTGACGCGGCCGCCCGCGAGCGGCTGATTGAGGGCCACCGGGAAGCGATGAGCACCGAGCCGCAAAACGAAGAGAACGAAGCTACCTCGGCCTGGGATGAGCCGGCTGTTGACGCACGCGTCGACGATGAAGACGCTCTTATCGTCGACGTGGGCGGGTACGAAGGCCCGCTCGACCTCCTGTTGGCGCTCGCCCGCACCCAGAAGGTCGATCTCGCGAAGATCTCCGTCCTGGCCCTAGCCAACCAGTATCTCTTGTTCATCGCCGAAGCCCAGAAAGTGCGCCTTGAGCTTGCCGCTGACTATCTCGTCATGGCCGCTTGGCTGACCTTCCTCAAATCGCGACTGCTGCTTCCGCGAGAGACCCCGCAGGGCGAGGAAACCAGCGCCGAGGAACTGGCCCGCCGCCTGTCGTTCCGCCTGCTGCGCCTTGATGCCATGCGCGAAGCCGGCGCCCAGTTGATGACGCGCATGCGCCTTGGCCGCGATGTCTTCCCGCGCGGCATGCCTGAAGGCACGCGCACCATCCGCGAGACCGAATTCACCGCCAAGATCTACGACTTGCTGCACGCCTACGCCGATCAGCGCCGACGCACCATCAAGGTGGGCCACGTCGTCAAGGTCCGGCCCGTCTGGTCGATCAAGGATGCGCGAGTGCGGCTGGAGCGGATGCTCGGCAATGCGCCATCGCCTGGCGATTGGCTCGCCTTCGAGCGCTGCATGCTGCAGATGGCCAAGGAGCACGAGAACGGCAGGACGGTCGTTGCCAGCGCGTTCGGCGCAACGCTGGAGCTGGCGCGCGAGGGCCAGCTGGAGCTGCGCCAGGATGGCCCATTCGAGCCGATTTACATGCGTTCGCGCAAGGACGGCAGCGGGCACGCCGAGGCAGAATGGCAGCGGATAGCCTGATCAAAATGAACCCCGTGTGCGTTCCGGACATCCGATGACGAAAGAGAAGCGCATGGAACCGCCACGCTTGAGCCTGGTGCCCAATAGCCGGGAGGATAGCGATAGCGCGTCCGACGACGCACACGCGCCCGGTTCGCTTCCGCGCAACGTCGCCGCACTTCCCTTTGCCGATCACCGCGAGAAGCTGCGCATCCTCGAAGCCTTGCTGTTCGCGGCATCCGAGCCCTTGGACGAAGCCAAGCTGGCGGCTAATTTCGCAGACGGCGAGAACATCGCCGCCCTGATCGAGGAGCTGCGCGCTTTCTACGCCGGCCGCGGCGTTAATCTGGTCAAGGTCGCGGGCAAGTGGGCGTTCCGCACCGCCGAAGACCTCGCCTACTTGCTCGACCGCTACGCGACGCAGGAAAAGCGCCTGTCGAAGGCAGCTCTCGAAACCCTGTCGATCATCGCGTATCACCAGCCGGTGACGCGCGCCGAGATCGAGGACATCCGTGGTGTCACGACATCTGCGGGCACGCTCGACATCCTGCTGGAAACGGGTTGGGTGCGCCTGCGCGGACGCCGCCGCGCCCCGGGACGGCCCGTCACGTACGGCACCAGCGATGCCTTCCTCGTCCATTTCGGCCTCGAGAGCATCAAGGACCTTCCGGGCCTCGCCGAGCTGCGCGCGTCAGGCTTGCTCGATGGCAACCTGCCGCCTGACTTCACCGTGCCCGAGCCGACCGACGTCGCCGCGCTGATGCCCGACGAAGTTCCCCTTGATGAAATCGAGGAAGAAGAGCAGCGCGAGGCTGAGGAGGCAGACGAAGCTGAGGAACGCGAGGCGGAAGCAGTCGAGGCCGCCGAAGCGGAAGCTGCGGCCGAGGAGACCTTGCCCGGCGACGAGGACGCCGATAAGTCCTGATCCAGCGTCTCAAAGTGCGTAAAGAAGGTATCCCTCGTGTCATCGCTCGCTGAGAAGTCGGCCCACTCAGCCGCAAATCGCCCGCTATCCGGGGAGGACCGGGGGCGCGCCGCCGCGACCATCGCGGCCCAGCTGACCTTCGAGAATCTCGCACGCGAGTTCGACACGACCCAGGCGCTTGCCGGTTTCGACCTCGACGTAAAGCCAGCGGAGATTGTTTGCCTGCTCGGCCCGTCCGGGTGCGGGAAGTCGACACTCCTGCGCATCGCGGCTGGCATCGAAAAGCCGACCGGCGGGCGCGTCCTGATCAACGGACGGGAGGTCGCCGGCCCATCGCGCTTCGTCGCCCCGGAAGAGCGCAGCGTCGGGCTGATGTTTCAGGACTTCGCTCTCTTTCCGCATCTGACCATCGTCGCCAATGTCGCCTTCGGCTTGAAGGCTCTGACCAAGGCGGCCGCGCATCGGGAAGCGCTGGCCGCATTGAAGCGCGTCGGGCTCGCCCACCTCGCCGATGAATATCCGCACATATTATCCGGCGGTCAGCAGCAGCGTGTCGCGCTTGCGCGCGCAATCGTGCCGCGCCCCGCGGTCATGCTCATGGACGAGCCGTTTTCCGGTCTCGACGTGCAATTGCGTGATGCCATGCAGGAGGAGACGCTCTCTCTTCTGCGCGAGGCACGCGCTACATCGGTGATCGTCACGCACCATCCCGAAGAGGCCATGCGCATCGGCGACCGCATCGCGGTCATGCGCGCCGGCCGTCTGATCCAGGCCGGCACCGCCGAGACGCTCTATCACCAGCCATCCGATCTTTTCGTCGCCCGGCTGTTCTCCGAGATCAACGAACTCGCCTACAAGGTCGGCGCGAGCGGGGTAGAAACGCCCATCGGCGTGCTGCCCGCCCCCGGCCTCAACCCCGGCGAGAGCGCGACAGTTTGTATCCGCGAGCGCGGAGTTGTCCTTTCCAGCGGCGGAGAGGGGATCCCCGGCCGCGTGCTCGACGTTAAGTTCCTCGGCGACGTCTCGCGCCTCGAAGTGGCCCTCGAAGGCTTCGAAAGGCCAATTAAGGTGCGGGTTGGCGAGAGTGAGGGCTGGAGAAGCGGAGCCGAGGTCCGCGCCACGATAAATCCCGCACGCGTCCTCGTATTTCCCGCATAGCCCCGCGAAAATGAAGCCACGGTAATAACTTGGCTTTACGCTCTAGGCGGCCCGCCCTTGCAGGGCCATATGCTTTCTGCAATATCGTTTGACGCAAGTGTTGTCCCGGCGGCAACGATTGCTGCCGTAACATCAGCGGTTGCGGCTGTAGCAACTCATAAGGAGCGTATGACGATGGGCCTGAGCACCTGGCATTTGCTCATCCTTGCGCTTGTCGCGCTTCTCGTCTTCGGCGGCAGCGGGCGTATTTCATCCATCATGGGTGACATGGCAAAAGGTATCAAAAGCTTCAAGAAGGGGCTTTCTGACGACGAGGAGGGGGAAAATCCTCCGGCGCGTGGTGCCGATCCCAAGATTATCGAGCAGCGCCCGGTTGAGACCTCCGAGCGCGATAGAAGCAAGACGACGGGCTGAAGCGGCGATCGCGGCGCGCGCCACCCTTTTGGTGCGCACGGTATTGAGCGCGTCGGCAACCGGGACGACGCATGTTCGACATCACTTCCAGCAAGCTGTTGATCCTCGCCATCGTGGCGTTGATCGTCGTTGGGCCGAAGGATCTGCCGATCCTTCTGCGCACCGTTGGCAAGTATCTCGGCATGATCCGCCGGCAGGCGGCCGAGTTCCGAGGCCAGTTCGACGAGGCGATGCGCGAGGCCGAACTCGACCAGCTCAAGAAGGAATTCGAGGCGGCCGCCCGCGAGGTGCATGCCACGGTCGAGTCGGGCGCCCGCAGTCTGCAGCAGCCGGTCGACGCACCAAGCACGAAGTCCGAAACGCCGAAAGAACCACCGAAATTCGGCACGCCGCTGGCCGCGCCAGAAGCTCTCGCTTCGCAGCCTGCCGCAGAGCCGGCACCCCAACTTGCGCCCGTCGATCCGGCACCAGCAAGCCAGGAAGCTGAGACAAAGCCGGAGCCGGGCAGGGGAGCGGCATGACCGAACTTGCGCCAAGGCCCGGTCAGGAGGACATCGACGCCTCCAAGGCTCCGCTTCTCGACCATCTCGTCGAACTGCGCCAGCGGCTGATCTATTCCATCATCGCGCTGGGTATCGCGTTCGCGGTCTGCTTCATGTTCGCCAAGCAGATCTACAACATTCTCGTGCTGCCCTATCAGTGGGCGCACGGCGGCACCGATCCGATCGAGATGATCTACACGGCGCCGCAGGAGTTCCTGTTCACGCAGATGAAGCTGGCGCTGTTCGGTGCGGCCTGCATCTCGTTCCCCATAGTTGCCAGCCAGATCTATAAGTTCGTCGCGCCCGGCCTCTACAAGAATGAGCGCCGTGCCTTCCTGCCCTATCTCATCGCCACGCCCGTCCTGTTCCTGCTCGGCGCGCTGCTCGTCTATTTCCTCGTCATGCCAATGGCGATGCGCTTCTTCCTCTCGATGCAGCAGTCGGGCGGCCCGGTAGAGATCCATCTGCAGGCGCGCGTGTCGGAATATCTCGCCCTGATCATGACTTTGATCATCGGCTTCGGCATCTGCTTCCAGCTTCCCGTGGTGCTGACATTGCTTGCCCGCGCCGGACTGCTGACCGCCGATACCCTAAGGAAGGGCCGGCGCTACGCGCTGCTCGGCATCACCGCGGTTGCTGCGGTTCTCTCGCCGCCCGACCCCTTCAGTATGCTCGCGATGATGCTGCCGACGGCGGGCCTCTATGAGCTGTCGATCTGGATGGTGGACCGCGTGTCGCGCCAGGAAGCCGCAAAGGAAGCTGCCAAGAAAGCCGCATCCTCCGCCGATTGATCGCGTCTGGACCATCCTTCGTCCGGCTACTATACCGTCCCCCGACTGCGCATCTTAGCGAGCAGAGGCTGACGTGTTTGACATCAAGTGGATCAGAGAGAACCCCGAGGCGTTCGACGCCGGTTTGAAGAAGCGCGGCCTTGCGCCTCTCTCGTCCGAGCTGATCGCGCTCGATGAGGCGCGCCGCGCCCATGTCACCAAGCTGCAGGAAGCCCAGTCGCGCCGCAACGCCGCCTCGAAGGAGATCGGCAAGGCCAAGGCCGCCAAGGACGAAGCGAAGGCCGCTGAGCTGATGGCCGAGGTTGCCACACTCAAGGACGAGTTGGCGAAGGGCGAGGACGAGGAGCGTGTGCTCGACGCCAAGCTGCGTGATGCGTTGTCTGGTATTCCGAATCTTCCGCTCGATGAAGTTCCGCTCGGCAAGGACGAGCACGACAACGTCGAGGTGCGCAAGGTCGGCGCACCGACGAAGTTCGACTTCGCACCAAAGCAGCACTTCGAGATCGGCGAGGGCCTAGGCCTCATGGACTTCGCCACCGCGGCGAAGATTTCCGGCGCGCGCTTCGTCGTGCTGAAGGGTGCGCTCGCGCGACTTGAGCGCGCCATCGGCGCCTTCATGCTCGACCTGCACACCAGCGAGTTTGGTTACACCGAAAACATCGTCCCGCTGCTGGTGAAGGATCACGCCGCTTACGGCACCGGCAACCTGCCGAAGTTCGCGGAGGACCTGTTCCAGACCGTCAACGGCTTCTGGCTCATCCCGACCGCCGAAGTCTCGCTCACCAACTTCGTGCGCGATGAAATCCTCGAGGAAGCCGCGCTGCCGATGCGCCTCACCGCGCAGACGCCGTGCTTCCGCTCTGAGGCAGGCTCGGCCGGCCGCGACACGCGCGGCATGATCCGTCAGCACCAGTTCACCAAGGTCGAACTCGTCTCCATCACGACGCCCGAGGAGAGCCTCGCCGAGCACGAGCGCATGACCGGCTGCGCCGAGGAAGTGCTGAAGCGCCTCGGTCTGCCGTTCCGCACGATTATGCTCTGCACCGGCGACATGGGCTTTGCTTCGCGCAAGACCTACGACATCGAGGTCTGGCTGCCGGGCGAGAACACCTATCGCGAAATCTCGTCCTGCTCGGTGTGCGGGGACTTCCAGGCCCGCCGTATGAACGCGCGCTACAAGCCGAAGGGTGCCAAGGAAACGCGCTTCGTGCACACGCTGAACGGCTCCGGCCTCGCGGTCGGCCGCACGCTTATCGCCGTGCTCGAAAACTACCAGCAGGCCGACGGCACAGTCGTCATCCCCGAGGCGCTGCGCCCCTACATGGGCGGCCTCGCCGTCATCGAGAAGGCTGGATAGCACCATGCGCATCCTCGTCACCAACGATGACGGCATAGGCTCCGAGGGCATCGAGAACCTGCGCCGCATCGCCGAGGAAATCTCCTCCGACGTGTGGGTCGTCGCGCCGGAAAAGAACCAGTCGGGCGCCTCGCACTCGATGACGCTGCATGAGCCGCTGCGCGTGCGCCAGACTAACGCCCGCACCTTCGTGCTGCGCGGCACGCCCACCGATTGCGTGATCATGGCAGTGCGCCACTTCCTCATCGATCATCCGCCAGATCTCGTTCTGTCGGGCATCAACCACGGCTCCAACCTCGCTGAGGATGTGACTTACTCGGGCACCATCGCAGCTGCCATCGAAGGCACTATGCTCGGCGTGCGCGCCATCGCCCTGAGCCAGGTCGGCGGTTCGCTGGAGGAAGGAAAGATCCACTGGGAAACGCCGCTGACGCACGGCCCCGGCCTGATCGCACGCCTGCTCGAAAGCGAATGGCCCAAGAACATCGTTCTCAACGTCAACTTCCCCGCCTGTCCGCCCGACGCCGTCACCGGCGTTGAGATGACGCGCCAGGGCCGCCGCGATCAGGCCTCGCTGCGCATCGACCAGCGCAACGACCCTTGGGGCATGCCGTACTTCTGGTTCAACTTTGAACGCCCGCCGTCGACGCTCGTGCCAGGTACCGATCTTGCCGCCGTCGACGCGCGCCGCATCTCCGTGACGCCGCTCTGCCTCGACCTCACCAGCGAGGAGACGCGCAAAAACCTAGAGCGGTTTTTCGAGCCCGGTTTCCCGCGCAAGCGGGCAGCAGGCGGCGACCTCTAGAGACCGCACGTCGCCGCTTGTGCGTCCTGCGTTTGCCATCGCCATGCCGCGAAGTCGTCGCCGCTGCGTCGTTAACTAAGCACAAAGCCTGCTTAGCTTTAACGAACCAGCAGAGCGACCGTTGCCCCCCTTACGACGAGATTGCACTGAATTTCAGCAACCCTGCTGCCACCGTTAAGGGTCCATTAACTCCTTAAGGATTAATGGGAGGTTGGCAGTAAAGGTGCGTATCATGATGCGTTTTAAGCGTTTCCTTCGCGAAACCTCGCTTCTCCAGCCAGCGGCGCGCGCCGCCACAATTATCGTGGCGGCCATGAGCGGCGGATGCACCGCCTCTGTGTCGGGCTTCGACTTCCCGAGCTTCAGCTTGAACGACGATAAGCCGGCGCAGCAGACTGCTTCGGGCTACGGGCGCAGCAACCTCGGTAACGACAGCTACGGCAGCGGTGGGGCTCCCTACAGCGCACCCCGCAGCAACCGTGAAAGCTCAGTTGCCTCGCAGGACCTGCCGGATGCTTCGCCGTCGGCATACTCAGGCGGCCGCACGGGCACCAAGTACGCTTCGAACAATTCGCGCTACGACCAGACGAGCTACTCGGGTCAGTCCAACTACGGCTCGTCCGGCGACAGCTCGTCCAAATACAACTCGTACACCGCGAACGGCCGTTACGGCACCGTGGCGCCGTCGTCGACCGCATCGACCAATCGCTATGACCCGCAGCCGACTCCCTCGCTCGCCAATCCCGGCGACACTGTCGAGGTGCAGTCCGGCGACACGCTGTATGGCATCTCGCGCCGCCATAATGTGTCCGTCGCCGAGCTCATGCAGCTCAACAACATGACGAGCCCGAACATCAAGCTGGGGCAGAAGCTGTATCTGCCGCAGGGCGTGTCGGCGCGTCACTCGCCTGCGCCCGTGACGCAGACGGCTAGCATTCAGCCCCCGCCACCCCCATCGCCGCCCTCCAGCCACGCCGGCAACTACGGCGGCGGCACTTACACCGTGCGCCCGGGTGACTCGATCTACGGCATCTCCCGCTCGCTCGGCGTTTCTGCGGCCGAGCTGCAGCAGGCCAACGGCATTACCGATGTGCGCAGCGTGAAAGCCGGAACGGTTCTCCGAGTGCCCGGCGCCGGAAGTTCCAGCGGCGGCTACGACACCGCCCAGCAGCCGGTGCAGCACGTCGCCGTCACCCCGCCGCCGGCATCCCAGTCGCGGGCCGACTACCAGAACGCCGGACCCTCCACGGCCCAGCAGCCGACGATGCTCAACGGTGCGCAGCCGAGCACCAACTACACGCAGGTCGCAACGCGCAACGTGAACACCAACGTTGCGCCGCCGCGTCAGTCGGTTGCCTCGAACGATAAGCTGCGCTGGCCGGTCAGCGGCCGCATCATCAGCGGCTTCGGTCAGCGCTCTGACGGCACCCACAACGACGGCATCAACATGTCGGTGCCGATGGGTACGTCGGTGCACGCAGCCGAAGGCGGTACCGTTGCCTACGCTGGCTCCGAGCTGAAGGGCTACGGCAACTTGATCCTGCTGCGTCACGACAACGGCTGGGTCACTGCCTATGCCCACAACGATCAGCTCATGGTGAAGCGCGGCGACAAGGTGCAGCGCGGGCAAGTGATCGCCACCGCAGGCCGCACTGGCTCTGTAGACCAGCCGCAGGTGCACTTCGAGCTGCGCCAGGGATCGAAGCCTGTCGATCCCGTACCGTTCCTCGAAAAGCTCTGATCTTTCGCGCGTGAGGGAAAAAAGAATGGTGTCAGACCGTGAAGGTCTGACACCGTTTGCGGCGCTTGCGGCCGTCTGACCGGCTGGACCGGTACGACTCTTAGATCAGAGTCGCGTGCGTTGAAAAAGAGTCATTTGCGCAACGGACGCCTCGCGTCGCTACGCAGTCGCACGACGTTGCGCGCGCGCAGCACTCAGTCCGCTTTGCCGAAAGCTTCGCGCAACTCGTCCTTCGCCTTCTCGAGTATGCGTCGGCGCTCCTCGGGCAAATTGCTGCCTGCGCGGTTGATGTAAAAGGTGAGCATCGACATCGCCGAGCGGTAGGGATCCGACTTGCGCCGGTTGCTCCGCTCCGCGGAGCGCTTCAGCGACAGTGCAATCTTCTTCGGATCATCGAACGTGAAGACGTTCTTTTGCAGCGTCATCGCATTGCTGGTCTCTGTGACGTGCTGAGACCACTTGTCGGACGACTTGTGTGACGAGGCGGGCTTCGATTTGCGCTGGGCCGTAGCCATAAGACCCTCCACTAGAGCGGCGGACGTAGAACTAACGGCCGCAGGGCGTGTAGGTTCTCTTAATCGCCAACGCGCTCCATCAGTGCCATGGCCGCGTGCGGCGCGCGCACCTTGCCCTCATGGATGAAATAGACGAACGCGTCCCTCGGCTTCTTGGCCGGTTTCGACTTGGCGTCGATTAACGGTACATCCGCCGGATAACCGCCCTCTGACCAGGTGAGGAAGCGCTTCGCCCAGGCATCCAGCGCCTTTGCCGGATAACCTGTCTTCACCTCATCCTTACCCTTCTGCAGCCGGGCGTAGATGAAATCGCCCGTCACATCGGCGATGGCAGGGTAGGTCGCATGCTCGGCATAGACGATCGGAACTTGGTGTGCGCGCGCCATGGCCACGAACTCCGGCGTGCAGAAGCTGTCGTGCCGAACCTCGACCACATGGCGCAGCGCAGCGCTCCCTACCTTGTGCGGCAGCAGGTCCAAGAACGCGCCAAAGTCGGCGGCGTCGAACTTCTTCGTCGGCGCAAACTGCCATAGAATCGGTCCGAGCTTATCGCCCAGCTCCAGCGGGCCCGAATCGATGAAGCGCTTGATGCTGTCGCCTGCCTCGGCGAGTACGCGCCGGTTTACGGCGTAGCGCGGCCCCTTCAGCGCGAACACGAAGCCGTCGGGCGTTTCGCTGGCCCACTTCGCGAAGGTGGCGGGAGTCTGCGTCCGGTAAAACGTTCCGTTCACCTCGATTGTCGGCACGTGTTCCGCCGCATAGGTGAGCTCTTTCGCGTGAGGCAGCTTGTCCGGATAGAACGTCCCGCGCCAAGGCTCGAACGTCCAGCCGCCCATGCCCGCCCGGATCTTCCCGCGCTTTGCCATTGTCCGCCTCGCCCAGGTCCTTGGTTGGCTTTGTCTTTGGTCGGCCGAGTAATCGTGATCGGCGCATTTCGACGCGAATACGCGAGCGTCACGCAACAGCAACCCAACCACATATTAGCGGCAACGTTGAAGCGCGTCGCCACCCTCATACGCTGCATCCCTGACGCGCATGGAGGCGAAAATGATCCCGACCCAAGACACAACCGCAAAGCACACTTCAAGCAAACGTTCGGCCAAGCCCCGGCACAACCCGTCAAGTCCCGTGGTCGATTCAACCAGTCTCGACCGCATCCGCGTGACCAGCATCGACGATCCCGCCGTCGACTGGCACGCCTCGTTTGCCACCTGTGGCGGCAATCACTCAGAACAATCGTCCACCATCGTCTACGAGATCGCGCCCGGCGGCCATCTCGGCTGGCACACCGACGCCACCGAGGAGACGCAGTACATCATCGACGGCACCGGAGAACTGCAAATGGAGGACGGCAAGTACGCCGTCGGCCCGGGCAGCGTGTTCGTGTTGCCGACCAACGTGCGCCACGACCTCGTCAATACCGGTAAGGAGCCGCTGCGCGCGGTTGCGTTCTTTGCCGCCGCCATGTTCACGCAGGACTTCGACAACGTCATGCTACCGCCGAAGTCGCACATCCTCGGCACGCCCAACCGCGAAGGCTGACTTAGGCATCGAGTAGCAATTGAAGCTCGCGTGCGTTGGCGAGCGCGGCGCCGGCGGCCGTATTGTCGAAGATGCACCAGGCTTCAAAGCCGGTCGATGCCTCGCGGCGCATGCGGACGGCGAGCCTGTCTAAGGCCGCGCGGTCGTACGAGGAATAATAGACACGCGGCGAACCGTGCAGCCGGTAATAGCAAAGTCCGCCATACCCGGCGGGCTTTGCCCCCGCTGCGACCTTCGCTGGATCGGCGGCAACGCGCCCGATCGCGAATTTCTTGAGCATCGCCGTGGCTGATCGCTCGAACCATGTCGCGTGCCGTGCCTCACAGACGACAATGCCGGAAAACTGCTCTCTAAGGCCGCCGAAGAACGTACTGGCGGTATCCTTCTCAAAAGCAAGGCTGGGAGGAAGCTGCACCAGTACCGGACCGAGCCTGTCACCGAGCCCATACACCTCGTCCAGAAACGAGCCCAGGCGCGCGTCTGTGTCGACGAGCCCCGATTTGTGCGTGATGTCTCTCGGCACCTTCACCGAGAACTTGAAACCCTCAGGCACGCTTTCCGCCCAGCGTTCGTAGGTCGAGCGCCGGTGTGGCCGGTAGAACGAGGAGTTGATTTCGACGGCATTGAACGTGCGCGCGTAGCGTTCAAGGTGCGAACCGGGCGGCGGGCACTCATCTGCATCGTCTTTGCGAAGCGCCCAGCCCGCGCAGCCGATGCGAATAGGGTGCGCGGCCTTCCCCATCGCCTAGCCCGCACCTCCGACGCCGCGCCAGACGGTTCCGTCGATGGATTCAAGCAACAGCACGCGGGCGCTGCTTTCCGATGGCTTAAGAGCGGGCGGCGGCGGCAACGTGATCGTCGCCTTGGCGCCGGTCTGGCCGCTGAAGCCGATCAACTGCGTTTCGAAGTGCGACGCCCATTCATAGGGGTACGCGTTGCGGATCGCCGTCGCCGGCAGTTCGGCGAGCGTCTTGCCGTCCCAGCTGGCGAGAACATCGCCCGAACCATCGAGCAGCTTGGCCGAGACGATGTAAGCCGCCCCAGTATCCGGTCCCGCATTCACATAGGCATCGAAGATTGCGCTGCCGTCCGACGCCACCTTGAGCGCCGTCACCGCGATGTTGTGACGGTGAAAGTTCACGCGCGAATGCAGCGAGCTGACGACGGCGCCGAATAGGATCTGATAGGTAATGACCGTGAATGCGATGCAGGCAACTCCCAGCCAAACCGCGAGCTTCCGCACGGCGGCATCGGGCACCGGTCCGCTGAAGATCCACGTGGACCACGGCCGCTTGTGCGCAAAGCCAGAGCCGACGAACAGGCGATTGTCGAGCGAGTACGCGCCCGCCCCGGCGAGGAACAGGGCCGAGCTCATGGCAACGCCCGACACCGCCATGGTCCATTCATCAAGGCAGGTGGAGCCCATCCACCCGAAGATGAACATCAGTGCCACATTGAGCCATATCGAAACGAACGCGCTTGCCCGCGTGGCGATGCCAAACATCAGGCCAACGCCGACGGCAAGCTCGGCAAGCGTCCACAGCCACACCGACGCGACGATGAGATCGGGATGGCGCAGCGTCCATTCGATCGGCGCCTGCAACCACAAAGCCCCGGGAAGCGCATGCGTCAGCTTCGCAGCGACAAATCCTGGTGCCGAAAAGTCGAGCTTCACCGCCTGGTCGACACCCGCTGTCTCGTGGAAGTCGTAAAACAGCCGCCGGCTCGCCCCACCCCAGAAGATGAAGCCTTGCACGAACCGCGTACCCAGCAGAATGAGCGCCGCCAGCGATACGTTGGCCATCGACGGCCCGCCGCTGCGTTCGACTTGATCCACGTCCGCCATGCAACTGTTCCCCTGAATGCGATGCCGAAGCGCCGCGACATTGGCCGCTGGACATTAACGGACATCGGCTAAAACCTGTTTACGGCATTGCCGTTCCAGTTTGCCGCATGGAGCGAGGGTATGAACGACGACAAGGCTTCCGCCATGGGCCGCTTCGATATCGGCGCCATCGCCGCGTCGCTGCCGGCGTGTGCCGACACCATGCTCGTCGACCGATACCTGACAGATCGCCCGTCATCCAGCGCCCGGGTTTTTCGCGTCTACAGACCCACCCCGGCGCACTATCACGAACAATGCGATGAGTTCCTGTACGTGTTCTCCGGCCGCGGCACCTTCTGGATGGGCGATGCCTCCACCAAGGCCGAGTTCGGGCCCGGTGAGCTGCTGCACTTCCATCGCGGCGTCGTTCACGCGCTGCCCGATATCCTGGAAGAACCCCTCGTGTTCCTGTCCATCGATACGCCGCGCCGTGATCCGAAGGACGTGATCTTCGTCGACCCCGCCGATGGAACGCCAGAGAGCTTCATCCGCCAGAGCGGCTACTAGGGCAGGGGAGAATGACGAGATTCATCATCCGCATGCTGCAGCGCCTCGCCATCTTCGGCATCGGGGCCGTCAGCGTTTGGCTTATAGTCTTCGTCGTCTTTGATTTCGCCGACAAGCGCTTCCCTGCCGCGGTCGCCTTTGCGCTGACGTATGCGGTCGGAGCCTATCTCATCCTTCCCTACGCCGTGCGCATGGGACTGAAGATACTGCAGCGTCGCCGCGTACCGAGCTTCACGGTTTCCGCCGACGGACTTGCCGCCGATCCGGTGAACATTGCGCTCTACGGCACGCTCGACGAGTTGCGCGCAGCGTTCAAAGCCATCGGCTGGGTCGAGGCCGATAAGCTCACCCTCGCCAGTTCGTGGCGCATGGTGAAGGCGTTCGTCCTCAACAAACCTTATCCCGCAGCACCGTTCTCGACGCTATACCTGTTTGGGCGCCCGCAGGACATCGGCTTTCAGAAGCCCATCGGCGACAGCCCGCGCAAGCGCCACCACGTGCGCTTCTGGGGCCGGCGGCTGGAGAACGTTCAGGACATCGACACGGCGAGCTTCTGGCTCAACACCGACGCACCGCAGCCCGGTGCCCGCGTGCCGTGGGCAGGCGCGGGAACGCGCGACACCGGCTTCGGTCTCACAAAGATGACCTTCCAAATTACGCACGCGACCGACTCTGACACCAACGCAGAGCGCGATTTCATCATTGGCGAGCTGCAGGCCGCGGAAGCGATCGGCCCCGTTGTCTGGGAGCAGGCCGGTGCGCCCGTCGGCAAGCGTGTCAATCACTACATCACCGATGGCGACGTCGCCGCCGCCGCGCTCGGCAAAGGCGCCCAGCTGCCTACTATTGTCCCGCCAGAGCTGGGCTGAACAGCACCGCTACTGCGGCGACAGGCGATAGGAGGCGTGGCACGCGGTGCAGTTGGTGAGGATCTGCCCGAGGTCGCCGAGCAGCTTGCCCTTCGCAGCCCCCGCTTCCGCCGCTGCTGCGAGGTCATCGAATTTCTGATGTGTGTCGATGCTGACGGCAACGAACTCCGGCGGCAGCTTCAGCGCCATCGCGGTTGCCGCATCATCCATCATGGCCCAGCCGGATCTCCGCGCGCTTGCCGCAACGCGCTGCATGCTGCCTTCGGCGATGCCCTGCGTAATGCCTTCGACACTTTCGAGGAACGCGCGCATGCCGGCGCGCATGTGCGCCCGTTCGCCGGGAGACAGCGAAAGCGCTGTCCGGGCCGACGCGGTCTGCACGGGCGTTAGGTACGCTCCGCTGCACCCCGCGAGCAGCGCCAGAAGGGAAGAAGCGATTGCGACGCGGGCTGGCGACATCGGATATTCGCAGGCGGTTGCGGATGCCTCCAAGGCACCCGCAATAAATCCGCCAGATTCAGTCACATCGCCCCGTGATGCAGATCAAAACGGGCGCACATTCATCGCCCCCTGATGCCGGGAAGTCGCAAATGGCGCCGTCAGGTCCGCGGTTCTGCCGCGCCTCCGGCCGGCGCCTCGCTTTCCCGCGCGGGGCGTTGCTCTGCCAGTTCTTCGGCGGTCAGGCGCTTGCGCTGGAAGAAGCGCATCACGACGACGAAGAATACCGGCACGAAGAAGATCGCCAGCACTGTCGCCGCGATCATGCCGCCCATCACGCCGGTGCCGATCGCCTGCTGGCTCTGCGACGCCGCGCCCACCGCCACCGCCAGCGGAATGACACCGCAGATGAACGCCAGCGACGTCATCACGATCGGGCGGAAGCGCTGCTGCGCCGCCATCACCGTTGCGTCCTTAAGCGACGTGCCTGGCTTCCACAGCTCCTTGGCGAACTCGACGATCAGGATCGCGTTCTTCGCCGATAGACCGATGATGGTGATCAGCGCGATCTTGAAATACACATCGTTCGGCATGTCGCGCAGATGGACCGCGGCCAGCGCACCGACGACCCCGAGCGGGATCACCAACAGCACCGAGAACGGGATCGACCAGCTCTCGTAGAGCGCGGCGAGGCAAAGGAACACGATCAGGACGGAAAGCGCTAGAAGCAGGCTCGCCTGCGAACCGGCCGCCTTTTCCTGCTCCGACTGTCCCGTCCACGTGTACCCGAAGCCTTTGGGCAGCTGCTCCATCAGCCGTTCCATTTCGGCGATGGCCTGTCCTGATGTGTACCCCGGCGCGGGCTCGCCGGTGAACCGCACCGACTGATAGCCGTTGAAGCCGATGATCTGTGCCGGCCCGACGCTCCACTTCAACTCCGCGAATGACGACATCGGCACCATCGTGCCCTGCGCGTTCTTGATCGCGTAGTTGAGCAGGTCCGCCGCATTGAGGCGCTGCAAGTCGTCGGCCTGTACGATCACCCGCTGCATCTTTCCGCGGTTGGGAAAGTCGTTTGCGTAGACCGATCCGAGATTGACCTGGATCGTTTTGTTGATGTCCTCGAAGTCGACGCCGAGCGCCATCGCCTTCTCACGATCGATAACGAGTTCCGCCTGCGGCGCCGGCGGCAGACCTTCGACATAGACGTTCTGCAGCACGGGACTTTGCCGCGCTAGCTTCAGCAACTGCTCCTGCGCTGCCATCAGCGCCGAATAGCCCTTCTGTGCACGGTCCTGCAGCCTCAGGCTGAAGCCCGACGCATTACCCAAATTGTCGATCGGCGGCGGCTCCAGCGCCTGAATGATGGCGTCGCGGTAGTTCGCCATCGCTGCGTTGGTGCCGTTGACGAGATTGGAGACCGAGTTCGCTTCATCCCGCTCGCCCCAAGGTTTCAGGGTGACGAACGCCTGCGACGTCATCTGCCCCTGACCCGAGTACGAATAGCCGTTGATCATCGTAACAGTGTCGACGCCCGGCTGTGCCATCAGATGCTGCTCGACCTTTTTCACTGCCGCCAGCGTGCGGTTGAACGACGAACCCGGCGGCGTCTGGATATCGACAGTGAAGAAGCCCTGATCCTCCAGCGGGAGGAAGCCCTCGGGCAGTCGCACATATGCGTATCCGAGGCCGATGAGCAGCGCGATGTAGACCATCATCACCCGGCCCGAGCGCGCGATGAACGCGGATACCCCGCGCCCATATCGCGCCGTCTCGCGCGCAACGAAGCGGTTGAACATCCCGAACAAGCCGCCCTGCGCGTGCACGTGGCCCTTTTCCACGGGCTTCAGCAGCGTCGCGCACAGCGCCGGCGTCAGCGACAGCGCCAGGAAGGCGGAGAACGCGATCGACGCCACCATGGCGACTGAGAACTGCTGGTAAATGATGCCGACAGAACCAGGGAAGAACGCCATCGGGATGAATACGGCGACGAGCACCAGCGTGATACCGACGATGGCGCCGGTGATCTGTCCCATCGCCTTGCGGGTCGCCTCCTTCGGCGACAAGCCCTCGCGGCTCATGATGCGCTCGACGTTCTCGACAACAACGATGGCATCGTCGACCAGGATGCCGATCGCCAGCACCATGCCGAACATCGTCAGCACATTGATTGAGAAGCCGGCCAGCAGCATCACCATGCACGTGCCCAGCAGCGCGATCGGCACCACGATGGTGGGGATCAGCGTGTAACGGATGTTCTGCAGGAACAGGAACATCACGATGAACACCAGCACCACCGCTTCGATCAGCGTGTGCATCACCTTCTCGATCGATGCCTCGACCGCCGGCGTGATATCGTAGGGGATGTCCCACTTGAGATTGGCTGGGAAGAACTGCGAAAGCTCTTCCATCTTGGCGCGGATCGCCTTCGCCGTCTCAAGTGCGTTCCCGTCTGGCGCCAGCGTCACTGAAATGCCGGCCGCCTGCTCGCCGTTGAGGCGCGTCGAGAATTTATAGTCATCGCCGCCAAGCTCGATCCGGGCGACATCCCTGAGCCGCACCGTCGAGCCGTCCGGGTTGGCGCGCAGCAGGATCGAGCCGAACTCTTCCGGCGCCCGCATCTGTCCTTTGACGATGATCGGGAAGTTGACCGGATGCACGGACGGACTCGGCTGCGCACCGACCGCACCGGAGGCAATCTGCGCGTTCTGCTTCTGGATCGCTTCGGCTACATCCGAGGCATTGAGCGACAGGCCGCGCAGCTTGTCGGGGTCGATCCAGATGCGCAGCGCCCGCTCCGTGGAATAGAGCGTCGCGCGCCCGACGCCGGGAATGCGCCGGATCTCGTTGATGACATTGCGGATGAGAAAATCGCCCAGTCCCACCTCGTCCACCGATCCATCGGTCGAGACGAGAGTGATGATCTGCAGCGTTGCCGCCGACGCTTCTTCGACGAGAATGCCCTGCTGGCGCACCTCCGCCGGCAACCGAGCCTCGACGCGCTTCAGCCGGTTCTGCACCTCGACACCGGCGTATCCGGGGTCCGTGCCCGGCTGGAAGTTGGCGACGATCTCGATGACGCCAAACGAGTCGCTCGCCGATTCAAAGCTGAGGATGTTGGCCGCGCCATTGAGTTCGTCCTCGATCAGTCGCGTCGTGCCGGTGTAAAGATCCTCTACCGATGCACCCGGAAACTGCGTCGACAGCGCAATCGAAGGCGGCGCAATGATCGGGTACTGCGCAACCGGCAAGCTCGGGATGGCCAGAAGCCCTCCCAAGCAAATGAATAATGCGATGACCCACGCGAAGATGGGCCTGTCTATGAAAAAGCTAGCCATGTAGGAAGCGCGTCAGCCTCGACCCTGGGTCAGTGTACGCGTGCCTCCTTTATGACGGCCTGCGGCGCGCTCGGCATGGCCTGTGCTTGCTGCTCGGGGCCGAGCCGGTCGACCGGCTTGACGCGCATGCCAGCGGAAATCTTCTGGAAGCCTTCGACGACGACGCGCTCTCCGGCCTCGAGGCCTTCGCGGATCAGCCAGCTGGAATCGACCACCGGCCCCACCTCGACGGGCTGCAACGCGACTCTGTCATCCTCCTTGATGACCCACACCTCCGCCTTGCCGTCGTTGGTCCGCTGCACCGCCTGCTGCGGCAGCGCGATGGCGTCCGCGTCGACCGCCTGCGTGATACGCGCACGTACGTACATGCCGGGCAGGAGCTCATTCGTCGGATTGGGGATCTGCACGCGCAGCGTCACCTGGCCCGTGCTCGGGTCCGCCGAGACGTCCGAGAACAGCAATCGGCCGGCGTGCGCATAGGTGCTGCCATCCTCCATGATGAGCTGCACATTGGCTGCCTTGTCGTCGGTATGAGAAAGCTCGCCGCTGGCAAGATCGCGCCGCAGCTTGTTCAACTCACCCACCGATTGGGTGATGTCGACGTAGATGGGATCGAGCTGCTGGATGGTCGCCAGCACGCCACTGGTGTTGGAATCGAGCAGCGTGCCCTCGGTGAGCAGGGCACGGCCTATCCGGCCGCCGATCGGCGCACGCACGTTGGTATAGTCGAGGTTCAGCTGTGCGCGATCGCGCGCGGCCTTTGCCCCAGCGACCTCGGCAATTGCCTGCTGATGCGCGGCGACAGCGATGTCGTATTGCGCCTGACTGGCCGCCTGCTTCTTCAACAACGCACCGACACGCTCGGCCTGCTGCTGCGTCAGAACGAGGTTGGCCTCCGCACGCGCGAGCGTCGCTGCGGCCGTGGCGAGTTCAACTTCATAGAGAGCGGGGTCGATCTTGTAGAGGATGCTGCCCTCTTGGACTTTGCTGCCCTGCTGGAAAGTCCGCTCGGTCACGAGACCGCTCACGCGCGCCCTGACCTCGGCCATTCGCATCGGCGCAACGCGTCCCGGCAGATCGCGCGTGTATGGGATCGGCTGCGGCCGAACCGTCACGTAGGCGACCTCGGGCGGCGGCGTGTGCTGCTGCGCCTTCGCTGTTGGCTCATCGCAGCCGGTGAGGGCCATCGGCGACAGCCAAAACAGCGCCGACGCGCTGCGATTGAGAATAGAAGCTCGCGGGAATCCGGGAAGCATGGAAGCCTCGTGAATGCATGCAAATGCGTGGGGGCTGCGCCAGGACCCGTAGGTCAGCGACGATCAAGGCGCAGATGAAAAGCAGCTTTATCGGCCGCCCGATCTCAAGCGGCTGCGTTTATGGGTGGTCTGTGTCGCGGGGGCATATCGCGCGACGTCAGGCGCTCGGGCCCATGTCGCTCTACGACATATGCAAAGGGGACGCCCAGTTCCGCAGGGCCAATCGCCAGCGTGAAGTCCGAAAGGTCGGCGCTGGTGGCGTTGAAACGATATGACTGCTCGTCAGTGTCAGCTGCTGCCACCTCGTCATGATCAGCGGGCTCGCCTGCAAAAGCAGTGCTGATTAGCCCGCCCAGATCCGCGAGGTGAGAGGCTTGATACTCTGAGATGGGCAGGAAAGCTCCGATCCAGAGCAGGAGCATAAAGCCGAACGATTTGGTCGTGCTTCTACACATGCATCCGAAGCTAGGTTGCGTTGCGCTGCAGAGCAACATGACACGCGCCATACGCGTCACTCTGTCCCAACGCTATGTATTAAAAGCAAATTTGCCGTTCGAATTTGTGGCGATCTGATTAATGAATGATCGCGCTTTGCCAGCAAATACGGCGTCGTTAGACCAACCAGCACATGGCGCAAGACTTGATGAAGCTACTGAGCAAAGGTCTCCACAAGGCGGGGAATGTCTGTGCAGGTCTGACTCACGTCCCGCGGCTGCGTCCGCAGCATCGCCTCGATCTGCTCCAGAACGTGCGCTGGGGTGATGGCGGACATGCAGCCGACGCCAAATGGACAATCTCCGGGTTGCCGCAATCCGCACGGCGCGCACTTCGTCTGACCCGTTAGGGCAACAGCGCGTCGGCCCACCGGGCGCCAGATGTCGATCCGCGATACGCCTGAGAGGATCGCGACCGTCGGCACGCCGAGTGCAGCGGCCAGATGCGTGGTCCCTGAGCCGTGCCCGACGAAAACGGTACTCCTGGACACGATGTCTGGGAGCCGTTCCAGAGGCACGCCTATGGCCATGTGCGTAGTCGCTGCGGGGAGAAGTTGCGCAAGCTCGCGCGCAAGCGACTCTTCGGCCTGACCACCGAGAATTAGAATGTCGAGAGCGAGGGATTCTGCAATTCCCGAGGCAAGTTCGCGAAAATAATCGATGGGCCACTGCCGTATCGGATCACCAGCCCCGATGCTGAGCACAGCGTAGGGCGGGATGCTGCGAGAGGTGGAGGCATTCAGCAAACCCTGGATGGGGTGTTCGCCGCAAGAAGAAAACGCGGCAATGACTGCTTCGCTGAGCGCCATCAATCGCGCTTCGGCGTGTATGGATCTCCCATTGCCGTCGATGTTTTCAAATGACGGAAGCATCATATCCAGACCAGGCATGCCGGGTTCGGAGGGAGCATAGAATCCAGCCCGAAAATCCGCGTCGATTCGATAGAGCAGGGGCCGGGTGTCGACGTCATGTCGAAGGTCTACGGCAATGTCGTAGCTCTTCCCATGCATCAGTTGCGCGAAGCTTGAGAGGGCGTTGGACGCAGGACCGGTCCAGTTCCGGTTCAACTCGGTGAAGAAGTTGAAGGGTATCACTTCATCGAACCAGCCGAGCGTTCTCGCCCACCCTATGTTCCACGACCCGCAGACAAGGCTGAAGCTGGCATCCGGAAACGATGATCGCAGTGCGCTAATTGCGCGAAGCGTCAGGACGAAATCGCCTATGTGTGCCAGTGAAAGCAGAACAATCCGCCCGTCGCGACGAGGCAAAGCTGGATCGGTGACGAGCGCAGTGTCTACTGAAAATTCGCCGCTATCTAACACCCTGCTATCAAACGCCCTATGTCGCCTCCCGTTGCGCAGAGCCGGAAGGAGTTTGGATCGCAGCAGGTGCTCGCGCCATGAGCCTCTTGGGACGACTACGCGCACCATGCGCTTCAGCAGCCGGGCGATCCGGATGATATCTGGATCTTCCATGGACCTTTACGGATGAAACCAATTGAATATCTCTGGATGAATACAATCTAAGATTGATTAATGCAACCTGTAGATGTGATACGCGCAATCAAAGGGCGATTTCACGCGATCATGGCAGCTCCCCCATCGACGCGCCCCCCCGGACACACCAAGGCCGGCGCAGTTTCCCGCGCCGGCCCAGACTCCGCTGCGTTGATCGTTACTGACCCTTGAGCCGCTGCCTGACTTCCTGCTGGCTGGGGATGCGCCCATCATGCGTCAGCTGGTCGATGATGCCGGGCAGCGCTTTCGATAGCTGTGCCAACAGATCATTGACGTTGAAGCCGGCCTTGTCCGCCATCTGCTCAATGTTCTCTTTGCCGAGCGCCTTACCCAGAGCATCCGGCTGAACCGGCTTGTTCTCCCCACGCCCAATCCATGAGCGGACGGCATCGTCCAGGCCTGCCTGCTGCAGCTGAGCGAGGAGGCCGCCAAGTCCACCGAGTTCGCCCGCGCCAGCCCCGCCACCCTGTTGTGCGGCATTGGGCTTCGGCTGCACAGCTTCCGCCTGCTGTTGGCGCGGAGCGGCAGCCTGCTGGCCGTCCTGTTGCCCGCCCATGAGCAGTTCCTGGAACACCACGAGCAGCGGTTGCGAGACGTTGCCGCCCTGTGAGAGCTGTTTCAGAGTATCGTCAAGCAGTCCCATGATCGTCTCCTGTTGCCTCTTGATGTGAGCCGCGTCCTATTGCTGGCTCAGACGTTTGTTGCACTCGCTGTAGTAGCCGCCGCCTTCCTCCGTCCATTTCGGCTCTGTGATGCCCGCTGCTTTGTTTGCCTCGTATTGATCTCTGCAGGTCAGCAGACGTGCGCGCCCGGCACTTTCGCCCGAATACTTGCGCGACACCGTTGTCGGAAAGATCGAGCCCATCGTCGGACTCATGCTGCCGCTTCTCTTGGCGATCGTCGCAGGGCATCCGGCGGAACGAAATGCGTTCCACGTCATGTTCCCGAGCGTGCCGGCGGACTTGGCCGCCTGATAGCGCGCGCTGCACTCTTTCTCGCTCACCTTCGTCTGCTCGGTGGACTTCTTCTGCGCTGCCTTGGCAGGTGGTGTCTTTGGTGCTTCTGCAGTCTTTGCAACGCAGCCCGCGGAGCGGAATTCATTCCAGCTCATGCCGCCGAGCGTTCCGTCCTTCTTCGCGCTCTGATAGCGCGCGCTGCACTCTTCCATTGTCGTCGATGCTTTGGCCTGCTCCTTCTTCTCTGGAGCTTTGACCTTCTTCAAAGCCATTGTTGCGCCCGGTCCGCATTCTTCCTTGCGGAACTCGTTCCAGCTCAAATCGCTGGATTTGCCCTTGCTGGCCGCCTTGTATTTCTCGCTGCACTCCTGCATCGACAATGCACTCGCAGGGTCAGTGAAACACAGCACCGAAAGTGCGACCAAGCCAGCGATGGCTGCTGTTGAAAGTGCTGCTGATGAACTCGTCGACATTGCGTCCTCGTTGACTGTTCGCTCGCCCCACATTGTCCACTGATGACGAGGCAGCCGAGATAATCAACGGTCAGCAGTGGACAGACTTTATCATTGGCGAATGAAACTCAGACCTTTTAGCGATCAGTTTTGCCTAGCCGTTACGCGCAAGGTGTGCCGGCGCATTCCTCCGGCACCGCGCATTTTTCGGCGGGATTAATTCCCGAAGCTGCGCCGGAAAATATCGTTCGCTGACGAGCCGCTGCTGCTGACGCGAGTAGACCCGCCGCCGTAACCGCCACCACCGCCACCGCCGCGGCTACGCGTGACGACGCGGTTGCCACCGCCTCCCGACCGCCGCGCAGTCTTACGCGGCTTTGTCTCGTCGGATTGGTCGAGGCGCTTGGACAGTTCGACCTGGGCGAGATGGTCATCACCCTTGTCTATCGATTGCCATTTGCCCTCGAGAGCCTGCGTGATGCGCTTCTCGTGCCCGTAGATGTCCTTTTGCGTGGTCACATCGCCGTTCTCGTCCACCTGTGCCGTGAAGTACGTGAGGTGCACGGGAATGTGCTCGTTGAGATCGACAGCCGTTTCCTCCGGCTCGCCCTTCACCTTGATCAGCTTGGCAACATCGGACGACGTCCAGCCTTTATCGAGTTCAAGCAGCACCTCTGCGAGTCGCTGCGGATTGCGCACACGCACGCACCCGTGGCTGAACGCACGTTCGCTCGAAGAAAAGAGGCCCTTGTTCGGCGTGTCGTGCAGATAGACGGCGTGCTTGTTGGGGAACGTGAATTTGACGACGCCCAAGGCATTGCCCGGTCCCGATGGCTGGTAGACATCGTAGTTTCTAATGTCCGCCTTGTACCAGTTGACGCTGCCTGGCTTGATGCGCTTGCCATTGCGCATCACCACCATGTCTCTGCGCCGTCCGCGCGCGAGCGCGGGGCCGATCTCGTTGACCTTGATGCTATCGGGAACGTTCCAGCGGGGATTGAAGTAGATGGTCTTCAGGTCTTCCGAGAAGATCGGAGTCTGTTTATCCGTCTCACCGGTGATGACGCGTTCGGTGTGGATGACCTTCCCATCCTTGATCACACGCACCTTGAACTCGGGAATATTGACCCAGACGTATGTCTCCCCAAGATTGTCGGGCATCCATCGCCACTCTTCCATGTTTGCGAGCAGCGTCTTGACGTCAACCTTCTGGTTCTCGTTCATCGCGCGGCGGGTCTTCGAGTTAATCGTTCCATTGGCTGGCTCGATGCCCCGCTTCTCCTGGAATGCTTTCACGGCATCTACGAGCGCATCATCGTAGACGGCATCTTCCACACCGTTCGCGGGTACGTGGAGGCGTTCACGGATAAGCGCGATGTCGTCGTGTTTGGCGCCCGGTCGCAGCTTGGGCCCCGAAGGGATTTCGACCGGCTCGGCAGTGGCTCCATCACGCTGGGCGAGATAAACCTCGCGTAGCCGCGCGAACTGTTCGTTCTGCGGCTGCAGTTTGCGAAGCACGGCATCAGGCGCGTCGGAAGCAGCCATTTCTGCGATCACGAGGAAGGGCGGTCGCACCTGAGGCTTGCGATCGAGATAGGAGCTCAGCTGTGTGGCAGGATCTTCAATGCGCCCGCCACGCGCTTCGCGCGCGTACTTTAATACCGCGCGCGACAAACTCGCTTCCGCTGCCGCGAGCTGATCCGGCGTTAGCGCCTGCCCATAGGCGGGACTGGGCAACTCGGGTATCTCGAAATCGTCCGCATTGAGACCCCAATCCCCGGCGCGCGTGATCTCGTCGATTGTCGCCTGGGCCTTGGAGTTCCATCCCGCTTTGGATACCCAGACCGGCTCGTTGCGCGAAGCGTAGAACATCCACAGGGCATCGCGGTCGTCCTGATGCGTTCCCGCGGGCTGCGGTTTGAGCAACTTGTTGCGCACGTCGAGCACGATCTGCACGCCCGTCCCTATGAAACGCGGCGCGTCGGCCGCGGCAGCTTGCTCGTCTCTCGACTGTAGCGATGCTTCATCCGGTAGTGCTTCAGGCTGCACATCGGGCGGCAACGACTGCAGCTGAGCTTCCGGGGGTGATGATTGCACTAGAGGAGGCGCACCCGCGGGCTCAACCGGAGCCGCCGTCGTGGCGCCCGTGAAGAGGTTCATTCCGAGAGTAAGGCCTGCGATATAGGATGCGATCTTCATGGAGGACGGCTTGGGCATGGGAGCTGGAGGCATCGTCGGGCTCTCTGGAGTGAGGGGTTGAAGTTTGGCCAGCTCGGCTTCACGTTCGGTGATGACGCCTGCCGCCGCGACGGTATCGAGTACGAAGTTGCGCGCGCGCCGTGCCGCGTTAGCGTGGCGATCGAGACGGCGTGCTTCTGGAGCCTGCGGCAGAGCAACCAGCAATGCTGCCTCGGCGATCGACAGATGTTGGGGCTCTTTGCCGAAATACTTCAATGAGGCTGCGCGGACGCCTTTTGTGCGCCCGCCGAACGGCGCCAGCGCGAGATAGATGCTGAGAATTTCGTTCTTCGAGAACTGACGCTCGAGCTGGATCGCACGCACGATCTGCCGCAACTTCACCGCAGGCGTGCGCCGATACTGATTGTCGAGAAGGCGCGCCACTTGCATCGTCAGGGTAGAGCCGCCGGTGACGATGCGTTGATTGCTGGCGATATCGCGGACGGCGCGAATGACGCCGACCGGGTCGATCCCAAAATGCGAATAGAAGCGGCGATCCTCGAATGTGAAGAGCATTTGCAGGTACCGCGGATCGACGCTTTGCGGATCGGCGGGCAGCTTGGTGGCAACGATGTCAGGCGGTGTCGGTTCGGCAGACGCAGGCAGTAACGCTCCGATCGTCTTGGTCGGAAGTGGGCCAAGCCGCTGCATGGCGATTTGCAGAGCGCAGTAGGCGGTAACTGTGACGGCAAGCGCACCAATACCTGCAGCAGCGGCGTAGCGGCCGGCGCGACGAGCGCTGATCGTTGCTCGCATCGGTCGTCTGATCATCGGCTTGATCTGAGTACCCCCAATTCCCGCCGCGATGCTGGAGATGGCGCGCGAGCAGCCAACCCGCCTTCAGGACTAGACATCGCGTCCTCGTCGTGGACTTCGATCGTGAGGCGAAAGTGCCCCGTCGGATGCCCGCAAAATAATGCAGGCCCGACGCATAGATCGTCAGGCTCCGAGCGATCTCAAGCAAAAGAGGTGAAGCGCGTTTATGGTGTCCGAACGCGGTAATCGCGATTTGATACTTCGCGAATTCAGAGTGTTTTGCGCATAATTACGCGCAGTTGTCCGTGGTAAATGGGTGTGTGCAATTGGGGCGCGGTGTCGTGCAGAGGAATAACGTTTGCTTTGCGGCTTTTGAATTTCACGATCCGCGTTCTGTATTCTCGCCGCTATCATCGAGCGAAGGTGAGCGCATCTTGGCCAGATGATCGAGTGCAGCACGCAGTCGTCCGTCCACGCGATCGAGCACCGCCTCGGCTTCGGTTAGATCGTAGCCCTGCAGCAGCAGAACCGCGAGCTTCACGCTCCCGCGCGCCAGATCGAGAGCCTCGCGCACGGGCGCGCCGCTCTGTCCCGTGAGATGCGCCACCATACGCTCGCGCCGTTTCGCCAATTTGGCATTGCACGCCTGCACTTCAACCATCATGCCGCGATAGATCCGCCCGAGCCGGATCATGATGAGCGTTGACAGCAGATTGAGCGTGATCCGCTGCGCCGTGCCAGCATTCATGCGCGTAGAGCCGGCAATTGGCTCAGGGCCGGTTGCGAGGAAAATCGGATACTCGGCATCCGTCAGCAATGGTGCGCCAGGGTTGTTGGCTATGCCGACGGTAAGCGCACCGCGGCGCTTGGCCTCTCGCAGGCACGTGAGGGTGAACGGGGTCGATCCACTCGCTGCCACGCCAATGAGCACGTCGTCCGGACCGATGTTGTGCTCGGCGATGGTTGCAGCCGCGCGCTCGGTGTCGTCCTCGGCACCTTCGATCGCTTGCGTCATGGCAGCTTCACCACCCGCCAGCAGCAGCAACAGGCGTTCTTGAGGCCAGCTGAATGTCGGCATCAGCTCCGCGCCGTCTTGAACCGCAAGCCGGCCGGACGTACCTGCACCTGCATAGACAAGACGCCCCTGTTTGCGCAGGCGACCTTCTATGGCGAGCGCTGCGTGCTCGATTTGCGCACGCGCCGCACGCACGGCTGCGACCGAGGCCAGCTGGCCTTCGATCATCGCATCAAGGATATCGGCCGGTTGCCACAGGTCGATATCGGCGTAGCGAGGACTTAACTCTTCCGTATTCATGCGGACAGCGTGAACCCCGGGTATCATGCGCCACGCTTATAGTGGCGCCACTCTCATAACGTAGATGTTGGGGCGCGTGCATCCAATGGCCGGAACGGCGTTACTTCTTGGTGTCGATGGCGGCGGAACCAGCTGTCGCGCACGGCTGACCGACGTCAACGGTAATGTGCTCGGAGAGGGTACTGCAGGCCCTGCGAACATCCGTTTCGGCATCAAGGAAAGCTTCGCTGCGGTGCTCCAGGCAACAGATGAATGTCTGGAGCAGGCGGGCCTTTCGTTGGAGGAAGCCCACATCGTCGCCTGCTTGGCGCTGGCGGGCGCGAGCGAGCCGACCCATCTTGCGGCGGCGCGCACATACAACCTCCCATTCTTGCACACCCACCTGACCACCGATGCGCATGCCGCGTGCATCGGCGCCCACGGTGGCAAAAGCGGCGGCATCATCGTCGTCGGCACCGGCAGTGTGGGATGGGGCATCGTTTCCGGACGCGACTATCGCGTCGGCGGCTGGGGCTTCCCGGTATCCGACGAGGGCAGCGGCGCCTGGCTCGGCTGCGAGGCTGTCCGCCGCGTGCTGTGGGCTTATGACGGCCGCGCGCAGTGGACTGACCTCACGAAAAAGATACTGGAGCGCTTCGAGGGCGACCCGCACGCCATCGTGCGTTGGATGGGGCAGGCACGCCCGCGCGACTTCGCTGTTCTGGCACCGCTCATCATCGAGTATGCTGCGCGCCAGGATAGCGTCGCCGCCGAACTGATGCGTGGCGCGGCCCATCATGTCGATGTCATCGCCGATCGACTCGCGGCCCTTGGCGTCCCGCAGCTTTCCCTCGCCGGCGGTCTTGCGCCGCATGTCGAGCCGTGGTTGGCACAGAAGACACAAGCATTGCTCGTCGCCCCGCAGGGTGATGCGCTGAGCGGCGCACTTTGGCTGGCGCGAACCGAGGCGGAGGCGTTCGCAAGATCTCAACAAGTGGCCGGACACAGGTGACAGTGCTCGAATTTTCCAACGCGAAGTCGAAGATGGCCGAGGAGTTGCGCGAGGCGCCGTCCGCCGTGCGGCGTCAAACCGATGCGCTCGCTCGCCCGCTTGCCGAACTGTCCGAACGCCTGAAACGCCGCCCGCCGTACGTCGTCGTCACTTGCGCGCGCGGCAGCTCTGCCCACGCGGGCGCGTTCGGCAAGCATCTGATCGAGCGCTATATCGGCCTGCCCGTGGCACCTGCTGCCCCCAGCATCGCCAGTATCTATGCCTCGGACCTTCACCTGAAAGACCAGCTATTCCTTGCCATCTCGCAATCGGGCCGCAGCGAGGATCTGCTGGCGATGACGCACAGCGCGCGCAGATCGGGCGCGCTCACCGTTGCGGTCACCAACGCAGAAGCTTCGCCGCTTGCCGACATGTGCGACATCGTCCTGCCGATCTGTGCTGGCCCCGAGCTCAGCGTCGCCGCCACCAAGACATTCATTGCCACCGCCACGGCGCTGGCGCGCATGACTGCCGTTTGGTCGGGCAATGACTATATGGCGCGGGCCATCGATCGCCTGCCAGATCGGCTAGCTGAAGCGGCAACACTCGATTGGAGTGCCGTCGTACCCGCTCTCGCCGAGGCGCCCAGCCTCGTCATCATCGGCCGCGGCTCTACACTCGCCATCGCGCGTGAAGCCGCCCTGAAGTTGAAAGAGACCTGCCACCGCCACGCCGAAGCCTTCAGCGGCGCTGAGTTCATGCACGGGCCCGTCTCGCTCGTCTCCGGTCGCTACCCGATCCTGATGCTGACGCCGACAGACGCCGCTGCCCCCGGCATGCGTCAGCTCGCCGGTGAGCTTCGTGCGCTCGGCTCCAATCTCTTCTTCACCGAGCAGGGCGCGCCAACGGGTAAAAAACTGCAGGCGCTGACGCCCGATCAGCCGGAAGCCGACGCCATCTGCCTGATACAGAGTTTCTACGCCATGGCGGTCGAGCTCGCGCACACGCTCAAAGTCGATGTCGATCGCCCCCGCCATCTCAGCAAGGTCACCAACACGCTATGAGCGCTAGAGCCATACACGCCGTAGCCGCCAGCCACGTCTTTGATGGCGTCGCCGTCCTCAACGACAGCGCCGTGATCATCGAAGGCGCACACATAGCCGAGGTCTGCCCGGTTGCTGACCTTCCGGCGTCGATACCGGTAGTGCATCTGCCCGGCAATGCGTGGCTGGCGCCTGGCTTCATCGATGTTCAGGTGAATGGCGGCGGCGATATTCTGTTCAATGACACGCCGACCGCAGCCGGTATTCACACGATTGCTGCCGCACATCGCCGGTTCGGAACGACAGCTCTGCTGCCGACTCTGATCAGCGACACGCCCGAGAAGATGGCCGCAGCGCTAATCGCCGCGCGCGAAGCAGCAGCGACGAACCCCGCCGTACTCGGTATTCATTTCGAGGGCCCGTTCCTGTCGCCGGAGAAGCCGGGCGTACACGACAAGGCGATGTTTCGTGCGCCGGACGCCGACGACCTCAAGCTTCTGACATCGTGGAGCGAAGGCGCCGTGCTGGTAACGCTGGCTCCCGAACGCGTGCCAGCCGAGTTCATCAAGGCGCTCGCCGAAGCAGGCGTGCGCGTGTCGCTCGGTCACTCCACGGCGACTTATGAGCAGACACGATCTGCGCTCGACAATGGTCTCACCGGCTTCACGCATCTCTTCAACGCCATGCCGCAGCTATCGAGCCGCGCACCCGGACCGATCGCCGCCGCGCTCGAAAGCCCCGCCACTTGGTTCGGCATGATCGTCGACGGCGAGCACGTGGCTCCCACCATGCTGCGGCTCGCCGTCCGCGGTCAGTCGCGCCCGATGCTGGTCACCGACGCAATGCCGCCCGTGGGTGGCAAGCGGCAAACGTTCCAGCTATACGGCCAGGACATCACCACGCACGATGGCCGCTGCACGCGCGCCGACGGAACGCTGGCTGGCGCTGCGATCGATATGGCGAGCTGCGTGCGCAACACGGTGCAGAAGCTTGGCGTTCCGCTGCCTGTGGCGCTGCAATACGCTTCGACCGAGCCGGCGGAGTTCTTAGGGTTGGGCACTATCCTCGGCCGCTTGGCCCCGGCCTTCCGCGCGGATCTCGTGGCGTTCGAACCCGAAAGCGTCAACGTGCTCGAAACTTGGGTTGCGGGCGAGGCAGCGGACGCTAAGCCCCGCTATTGATACGGCCAGCTAGAAGCGTGCCTCGCTCACGCCGAGCGCGACTTGGTGCGGGCCTCAACGTCCCGTTCCCAACCGAACACAGAACGTCCATCGAGATCTGGCGAGGCTGCGCGCTCGCCCGCGATCACCGCCTCCAGCGAAGGGCCGCTGACTTTGCCTTCCAGTCGGCGCGCTTGCGCATCCAGTCGGCGCAAGGTCTCCAACGTTTCGTCGCGCCCGAGCCGGGCGCTCTCGACAGCCGATTTCAACACACGAATGGTCTCGTCGTAGACCTTGATCGGCACCGGGTATGGATGGCGGTCCTTGCCGCCATGCGCCAGCGAGAAACGCGCAGGATCATCAAACCGGTAGGGTGCGCCATGCACCACCTCCGCCACCATCGCCAAAGAACGCACGGTGCGAGCGCCAACTCCCGGTGTCAGCAGCAGCTCGGGAAAATCGACAGGGCCGCGCTCTGCAACCGCTGCCAGCGTGCCGTGCAAGCGGCGAATGAAGACGTCCGACGAGCGCACGTCGTGATGTGCGGGCATGATGAGATGCGGCAGCGTCGGTTGCGCTGATGGCTCGCTCACCAGCGCCGCGTACTCATGGACAACCCGATCCGGCCCAAGCTCGGCCAACAGGCTGAGCTGCCCTCCACGTGACGGCGCCGCGCGCTTGTCGGTCAGGTTGACGATATCTCCCTGCCGCGGACCATCGATGGCACTATGCGGCGCATCGACGAAGTCCTGCACAGCACCCGAGTGCCAGTGATACCGCCGCGCCTGCCGCGCGTTGCCGTTCATGCCCTGCTGAACGACCGTCCATTTGCCGTCGTCGGTCACGAAGAAGCCGTGCAGGTAGAGGTCGAACCCATCTTGCACTGCCGCGCTGTCCACTTTGGCAACGAGGCGGCTCGCCCGCGTCAGCGCGCCTGCATCCAGCCCCACGCGCTCGCCCACTGCCATCAGTTCGTCCGGTGTCCGGCGCGAATGCTTGCCGCGACCGCCACAGACGTGAATGCCAAGCTCGCCGCTGAGCGGCGCCAGTCCGCGCTTCAGCGCACCAATGACGCTCGTCGTGATGCCGGACGAATGCCAGTCCATGCCCATGACGGAGCCGAACGACTGGAACCAGAATGGATGCGAGAGGCGGCGCAAAAACTCATCGCGCCCATAATGGTGGACGATGGCTTGCGCAATGATGGCGCCAAGCGTGGTCATGCGCTGCCCGAGCCAAGCGGGCACGCGCCCGCTGTGCAGGGGAAGGTCGGCGCTGCCGGATCTGCGTGCCATCGCTCACCTCGATTCGCTGGCCATACTAGCAGAACCGCTCATGCGCCACAGAGAGGAGGACCGGAACCTCGACTGGCTGCAATGGGTTAGAGGGGCATCCGGCACATCCAGCGATCGATGAAGGAGAGATCCCATGCCGCGTGGCGACAAATCCAAGTACACAGAAAAACAGGAGCGCAAGGCCGACCACATTGCCGAAGGCTACGAGAAGCGTGGCGTCGGCAAGAAGGAGGCCGAGCGCCGCGCTTGGGCCACTGTCAACAAGGACGACGGCGGCGGAAAGAAGCGCGGCGGATCGGGCCGCGGCAAGAGCACCGGCCATCCGGCAGCGCACAAGGGTGGGCGCATCGGAGGCAGGACATCGGCCGCCCGCCCGGCCGCAGCGCGATCGGCGTCAGCCAAGAAAGCGGCTGCAACCCGCAACCGTCGCGCCAGTTGACGCTCAGCGGCGCGCGCGCCTGCTGGCCGAGATCTCCTCGCGGACCTGCGCGTAGCTCAGCACCGAGAAGAGTATCGTGCCACCGAAGATGTTGCCGGCGAGCGTCGGAAGAAAGAATCCGAAGAACGCTTGCGTGACGGACGTCGCACCAGTCAGCACGCCGTAGATCGCCTCAGCCGAGCCAGCGACGATATGCGTAAAACCGAACAGCGCGATCAGGTATGTGAGCAGGCCGATGACAAAAAACTGCAGATCGTCGTTGGAGGCGAGTATCCACACCAGTGCGGCGATGACCCATCCAGCGCCGATACCCTTTGCAAACATCTCCCACGGCGAGTTGGCCATCAGGTGCACGACGATCTCGTGCATTTCTTTGCTGACGTCGCTCCCGACAATGGGCAGCGATGCCATCGCCAACGCAAAGACGAAGCAGCCGACGACGTTGGCTGCCAGCACGATGCCCCAGAGGCGGATCATAGAAATCAGCCAATCGAGCTTGCGTCGCGAGATGACGGGAAGCACGGCCGTCAGCACGTTCTCAGTAAAAAGCTGCTGGCGGCCAAGAATGACGATGAGAAAGCCCACCGCGTATCCGAGCTTTGCGATAATCGGACGCCATTCCGAAAGGGGAAGATGCGCAGCAAGCGCGGCCTCGGTGAGGAACGAAAAGCCGATCGATATGCCAGCAGCAACGCCCGACCACCAGAGGGCGGAAAACGGCCGGATCAGCTCCGCCTCGCCCTCCGTGCGCACGATCTCATAGACGACGGCCGCGCGCGGACGTCGCGACTCCTTCACATGCTTGACCTCAGCCCGGCTCAGGCCCTCGCCAACTTCAGCAGTCTTCTGATCGACGGTTTCGTTACCGGCCACGTTGAACCTCTGGAATCGGCTATCGGCGGCCGCCACCTTATCCCGCATCCGCTGTCGTCGGCGAGTGAATTGCCCCGGCCGATGGTATATCGCGTTATTGCAGTTTGAGCCTAACGGCCGGCCGGGCTCCGGCGCGGTTCTGATAAAGAGGAAACAGAAAATGGCTGAGCCCCTGGTCGTGTCGATACCGCACTCCCTTGGCAAGACGGAAGCGATGCGCCGTCTACAGTCCGGTCTGCAGGGCGTGCCTTCCAGCAGCCTGCTGACCCTCGAGCAACAGCCGTGGATCGAGAACAAGATGCCGTTCACGGTCCGCGCAATGGGACAATCGATTCCCGGATCGCTCGAAGTCGGCGAAGACGTTGTGCGTCTGGAGGTCGTGCTGCCAGCGCTGTTGAAGAAGCTTTGGGGTCCGCTCAAGGAGACGATGATCGGGCGTGCGAAGCTGCTGCTCGAGAAGAAGTAGCTACGCCGCGCGATGAGAAGCCGCCGCCGCTCAAGGCAGAACGCGCGCTTCTAAGCTTAGCAGCTTTTCTGCGTTCCATATCCCCTGCCGGCGCCGCTAACGTCACGCGCATCGACAGGTGCGCACCGTGGTGCTGTCGCCTTGGGGGCAGCTATGGAACGAACGGCAGACATCGGAGTGGCTACGTCAGGAAGGTCGGCAGGCGCGAAGGCCTCCCTCAAGAGGAGACCGCGCACCGGCCATTCCGAAGCGCTACTGACCACAATAAGCACCAACCTGAAGCGCCTCCGCACGCGTCAGGGTTATTCGCTCGAGCGTTTGGCCAAGCGTTCTGGTGTGAGCCGCGCCATGCTCAGTCAGATCGAGACCGGCAAAAGCGTTCCCACAATCAGTCTGCTGTTGAAGGTGGCCGACGCGCTGGGCGTTCCCATCGCCAACTTGCTCGTCGCACCGCTCTCGCGCGCCACCGTGGTGCTGCCGAAGGCGCGCGCACGAATCGTCAGCGCCAGCAATGGGCGCTTCATCTGCAGGGCGTTGTTCTCCGTCGAAAGCGTACGGCGCGCCGAGTTCTACGAGGTGAGCATCGCCAGCCAGCACCGCGAGAATTTCTCGCCACACACAGCCGGCACCAAGGCGAATATCCTTGTTGTCGACGGGCGTATCGAGCTTGCCGTCGGCAACGATCCCCCCGTGATGGTGCCGCAAGGCGATGCCATCCAGTTTCAAGCCGACGTTCCCCACAGCTATCGCAATCCCGATGGCCGCGAGGTGGTGCTGCACGTCGTTCTGACGTACGTCGAGCCCGTCGGAAACTCCCACCCCTTCGCATTTCCCGGGGATTAGCGAGCGGCCCGCGGCCGGTACCGCTTTAGGCTCTAGCGGCCGCGCCCACCGTACCCGCCACCATCGTATCCCCCGCCATTGTTTCCGCCGGGGCGGCCACCACCAAAGCCACCGATGCCACCGCCCTTGATGATGATGTCGATGCCGCGCGCGCCGCCGCCGTAGTCGTCATCATCGACTGGCTTCGGGCGGCGCTTTTTCGGAGCGTCGTCGTTCGTCGCTTGGCGCGTCTTGGGCTTCTTCTTTTTCGTCGGCTTGTCGTCGTCGTCAGCCTTGATCGGCTTCGCCTTCAGGCCGTTGATGCACTTCTTGTTGTCTGCCTTCGGAAACGCGGCTTCAAGGATACCATCACGCGACGTCGGCGGCAGAGGCTCGATTTGCGGAGCGGAAACAACGAACGGAAAGGCATCTTCGAATGTCGCGTCATCCCGCCCCGGCATGTCCTTCCAGTTCAGCGGATCGCTGACATTGGCCTTGCTGTCGATGCGAATGAGCTGACCAGCCTGATCGAGCACACGGCAGACGTCCTTCTTCGGCGATGTCACCTCGATTGCGCCCTCGTGCAGCAGTAGCCACGCGCTCTTGTCGGGCAGCACGTAGACATCGAAGATCGTTCCCCGCACCGTGATTGATGCATTCGGGGTACGGATTTCATAGGTCTTCTTCGACGCTACGCCGGTGATGAAACGGAACGCACCCTTCGTGAGGTCGACGATGATGGAGCCGGATTTCTTGTCGCTGTCGTAGACGAACTTATCCAGCACCATGCGCGCGCCGGGACCAAGCGCCAGCTTGGTATCGTCGTTGAGACGGAACTCGCCGCGTCCGTCGTTGCTGACCTCGATGACCTCGTCCTGGCGGACAACGTCACCCACCTCGAGGTCGCGCTCTTCCTTCTCGAAATCCGCTTTCACGAGACTGACGATGGTACGCGCATCGCCGATTTCCGCTCCGGCGCCAGCTTGAGCGGCGAGGGGAGCGTTCAAAACTGAGGCAACTACAAAAAAACGCAACGCGCGCAGCGGAGCGGCTGCCATTGAAATCTCCTTATGACGCCCTCCAATATTAACCCAGCGTCCGGACGTCTCCAATAATTCCCGTTTCCTTAGGTGCCGACGATGACGACGCTATGGCACGCCCGGCATTAGACCGGTGAAACGGTTAGCTCCCGCCCCCCTGTGAGACCTATCCCCCTGAACAAGTCTACGCTGTTACCCAAGTGACAAATGCCGTCGCTGTCGAGCAAGCTGCTTTCTGAATATCGTTTAGACTGAGCGACGGACCTCGCTCCATAATACGAGCGAAGGTCATGTTGCGATTGATCCCCGCGCCTCTTTTACGCCGCGCCGCGAGCCTGGTCAGCCAACGGCAGCAGCACGTCGAAGTCGACCTCGGGCAACGCCTCAAAAGCAGGCTTGGCGAACAAGTACCCCTGCATCAGCCTTATCCCGAGATGGCGCAGCACAACCGCATCGCTCTTGCGTTCGACACCTTCCGCGATCACATCGATCCCGAGCAGATTGCCAACCGCAGCTAGCGCACCCACGATGGTCTGTCGCGCGCGATCCCCGGCGACATTGTTGATGAGGCCCATGTCGATCTTGACGATATCCGGCTGGAAGTCTGCCAGGAGACTGAGGCCCGCATAGCCAGCGCCGAAATCGTCGATCGCCGTCTTGAACCCTTCGTCGTGGTAGGTCGCGAAAATTTGCTTCAGGTAGGAGGGGTCCGGCACGCGCTCATTTTCGACGGTCTCGAAAATGATCCGCTCGACGGGGAACCCCGTACGACGCGCCGCCGCAATCGTAGTCTGCAGACACCGGTGCGGCTCGTAGACGGCATTCGGCATGAAGTTGATGCTCAGCATCGCGTCCATGTGAAGGGCCGCGGCGAGCTCAACCGCGCGAACGCGGCACCGCTGATCGAATGCGTAGCGGTTCTGGTCATTCACGCGCGAAAGAACGCTCGCGGCGCCGGCCCCATCAGTGCCGCGGACCAGCGCTTCGTAGGCATAGACGGTGCGCGACTCCACATCGACGATGGGCTGGAATGCCATCGAGACGTCGAAGTCGAGCGGGGTATGGCAGCCTTGGCAACCTGTGGCAGACATGATTCATCCCGCAATAAGTCTTCGGGCAGACTAACGGGCAAAAGTTACCGAGCGGTCAGCCACTGTCGGATTTTGCATCGCCTACCGGGCTGGTATCAGCGGAGCCCTGATTTCGATATCCACCGTTTCGCCGACCAGGAAGCCATACGCCGTCATCCCGAAGTCGCTGCGCCGGATGCGGGTCGTCGCCCGCATCTGGCGCGCGCCACCGTTCGGTGGCTGCAACTCGGCATGCAGCACGATCGGCCGCGTTATGCCCTTTACGGTCATGTCGCCGGCGATCTCGTAGCTGCTCGTCGACTTCGCACGGATGCTGCGGCTCTTGAAGTGCATCGTCGGGTACTTGGCGACGGCAAAGAACGAGCTGCCGCGCAACTCGCTCTGGGAAAGAGAATCGCTAGCCCTCAGCGTGCGCGCATCGATCACGACATCGACGTTGCCTTTTTCGGGCGCAGCGTCATTCACCTCCGCTTTGCCGGTGACCCCCGTGAAGCGACCCTTTCCGCTGGAGAAGGGTAGGCTGTAGGCAAACAGAACCTCGCCGCGTTTGCTGTCGAACACGTAGGGAGCCGCATGCGCGGAGCCCGGCTGCAGAAGCAAACCAAGTAGCGCGGCGGCAAAAAGCGCGTGGAAATGTGCGGACATGCAACTTTCCCCCGAGGGTCCGATGTCGTAGCCTCGACCTGAAGCATACCTCCCAGGGCGCGGCGTGGCTTCTGCGACACACAGCTCAGGTAAATAGGGTATCCCCCTCGCCGAGCCATGGACGCGCCCAATATAGGGGAGAAAATCACGGCATTGATTTGCTGGAGGTATCCATAATGCGCTCTGCTGCGAGTTGCGCCGCACTGATGATCGCAATTGCCGCCCTGGCGACGCCTGCGCTGGCCTTTGACGTACAGAATGGCGGCGGCGCCCCGGCAAGTGGCGGATCCGCCAACCTTGCGCCAGATGCCTCGTCTGGGGTCAGCCTCGACATGGACCTCAAAGCCCAGCTCGGGCTGTCCGACACTCCGAGCAAAACTTCGCTTGGCTCTGGAATGAAATTTGGCAGCGGCGGCATCTTCACCGGCGCGGCCAATACTTCGTCCATGGGATACGACGAGCGCCCCTGGGTTGCCCCCCGGCGCCCCGCCGGCCGCGACTGATCCAAGCTCCAAATAAACCCTGCCTAAAAGGCCCCGGTCCCGGACTGGGGCCTTTTTGCATGGCGTGCCAGCTGACACCGGTCAGCGCAGCCGATGCCGCTTTCGGCTTGTTTGTTCACCGGGCTAGGCGACTATGGCGTCTGCATGAGCGGGAGTTGCAACACCGATGACGGCGGCGACTGAGGCGTCCGGCGAGGGATATTTGTGGCGCCGCTTCGAAGCTGCGCTGCTCAACCCCGTCCGCGCCTTCCGGCCGCGCTATCTGCCGTTGCTGATGGTCTACTTCGCTTACGGCGCGCTCGGCCTTATCGCCGTGGCCGAAAGCTTCTGGGTGAAGAAGGCGCTGACCCTCAGCCCCGCTGAGCTGGCCGCTCTCAATGTCTGGATCACCCTGCCGTGGACCGTCAAAATGGTCTTCGGCGAACTGGTCGACAGCGTACCGATCCTCGGATCGCAGCGCCGAGCTTACGTCTTCATCGGCGCAGCATTCATCGCCGCGGGCATGCTTCTGCTGGCGGGCGCCGCGGGTGGATGGCTCACGTTCGCCAGTCCCGAGAACCTCTACCGTCTCGGCGCTTTCATCAGCGTCCTCGGCGTCGTCATTCAGGATGTCGTCGCCGACGCGATGAGCACCGAGGTCGTCGACCGCGAGAAACCGGATGGTACACCGCGCGCCAAGGAGGAGGTGGATCGCGAGCTGGGCATGGTGCAGGTGCTCGGTCGTCTTGCGCTCTCGCTCGGCATGTTCTGCGTCGCCGGCGTCGCTGGCTGGATCGCCAGCATCTACACGTACGAGACGGTCTTCCTCGTCGGGCTGATCATCCCGCTCATCTCCATCAGCGGCGCCCTTCTCATCAGCTTACGTCCTGTCGAGAAGCGCGCTATCGATTGGCGCATCCTCGGCGGCGGACTGATCTTCGGCTTCTTCGTGCTGACGCTGGCGTCGACCAACGCACCCTTCAATCAGGAGATCGTCTTCATCGTATCGATGTCGGTGATCTGCGGTATGCTGTGGCGCGTCGTCAGTCAGCTCGCCCCAGAAACGCAGCGCACGATCTTCTACGCCGCGCTCATCATTTTCATCTATCGCGCCATGCCGCTTGCGGGGCAGGGGTACACCTGGTTCGTCATCGACGTGCTGGGCTTCGACGAAGCATTCCAGGGCACCCTCAACCAGATCGGCGCTGGGCTTGCTCTGCTGGGGATGTGGTTTTTCTCCGATGCCATCACGCGCCGTCCTGTTCCCCAGGTGCTGCTATGGCTCACCATTGTCACGACGATCCTGTCGCTGCCTGCCTTCGGCCTAACGCTCGGCCTCGCCGATTGGACCGAGCAGGTATTCGGCTTTGGAGCGCGCACCATCGCCATCATTGACACCGCGACCACGTCCCCGTTCGCGCAGCTCAGCATGATCCCCTTGCTGACGCTCATCGCCATCTACGCCCCAGAGGGCCATCGCGCTACCTGGTTCGCGCTCATGGCATCGCTGATGAACATGGCTCTCGTCGCGGGGGCCTTGCAAACAAAGTATTTGAACGAAGTTTTCGTCGTTAGCCGCGGGCACTACGAGAACGTGCCGTACCTAGTCGGCATTTCCCTGGTCGCCGGCTTCATCGTGCCCATCGCGGCCATCCTCATTTTTGGCCGGCGTCTTAAGTAACATGCACGCACAGCCATTGGTTGATGGTCGTCAATGTCCTGGTGAGGGTTAGCGACGACACTGATCAATGCGGAAAACCGCCAAGCAAGCAACGGGAGGATCGCGTATGAAGCCGACCACCACATGGGTACTGATCGCCGATGGCGCCCACGCCCGCCTCTTCTCGAATAAGGGGCCAGGCAAAGGCATTGAGGCGATCGAGGGCGGCGTCATCAACGGGGATCACCGCCCCGACAGCGAGCTGTTCCGCGACAGCGCCACGCGTACGTTCGAGTCAGTGGGCGATACGCGCCACGCCATCACGCCCAAGACCGATCCCCACCGCGAGCTTAAGCGCGACTTCGCCAAGCAGCTGGCTGACCTTCTCGATCGCCGCTATGCCGAGAAGGCTTTCGACCGCCTCGTCATCGTCGCCCCACCGACCGCGCTCGGTGATTTGCGGGCAGCTATCTCCGACCACTTGAAGCCGCATATCTACGCCGAGCTCGATAAGGATCTGGTCAAGACGCCGACTGCGGAACTGCCCCAGCACCTCGGCGCGGTGATGCCGATCTAGATACCCCTAGGTAGAATTCCGCGCTGCAGCACGTACGACCGCGCCCACCGCCGCTGCGCTCCCTTGTTGCAGTGCGATTGCGCTTGAGTGGCACGACTTAGGTCAGTACGTTCACCGCATGGTGTGGGGAGTACAGCGTCAGCGTAGAAGCGTACCGGCAGCCTTGGCGCTGCTGGGCGTGGCATTCTATGCGCTTCTGCTTCCCTGGCATCTGACCTCGCAATACAGCGCCGGGCTTAACAAGCTCGAGATCAGCGAGCTCGCTGGATCGATCTGCCTTTCGGACGGCTCGTCCCCGGCGATGCCGGCCACGAGCTGCCCGATCTGCAAAGGCCTCGCAGCTTTCCAGCTTGCGATCGCGAGCCCTGAGGCGCTCCTTCCGCCTCCTCCGTTCGAGCCGGCACACCTGCGCCTTGCTCTGCGCGAGGATGCGGTCAGCGCCTCTGTCCCTTCCCAACGCAACCGCGGCCCCCCCAGCACCGCCTGAGTGTGTCGTGCCGCTGATGCCGGATCGCCGTGGATGGCGATGCCGGCACCGGCGCACCTGTCTCGCGTGTGTAACAGCGTAGCCTTGCGCCAGAGAATGCGCAGGCCCGCCCGCGTAGCGTTTGGGGGAGTTGAGTATCGTGTTCCAGTTGAAGAAGGTGTCGCTGCGCAGCGGCATTGCGACCGCCATTGCCGTGGTCACTATGACCGACGTCGCGTCGGCCCAGTCAGCCTCGAGCGAGGCGACGCCATTGCCACCGGTGGTGGTCGAGCAGACCGCCGTTCCGGCCAAGGCGAAGACCAAGAAGAAGAGCGCCGCCAAGAAGTCGAGCGCGCCTTCAAACGTCGCCACCGCGCCATCGGCCGGGGCAGCCGCAAGCCAGGGTGTCGGGACCACTGCGCGCGCCGGCAGCCTCTCGGTGCCGAACACGGGCGAGGCTCGCGACATCATCCAGCAGACACCGGGTGGCGTAGAGCTGGTGCCGGCATCGGCTTACAAGACATCGACGCCCGCGACCACGATCAAGGACGTGCTCGACTACGTGCCGGGGGTGTTCGTGCAGCCCAAGTGGGGTGACGATACGCGTCTTTCCATCCGCGGCTCCAGCCTGTCGCGCAACTATCACTTGCGCGGCCTGCAGCTCTACATGGATGGCATTCCCATCAACACCGCCGACGGCTTCGGCGACTTCCAGGAAATCGACCCGACCGCCTACCGCTATGTCGAGGTCTACAAGGGTGCCAACGCCCTCCGTTACGGCGCCAACTCGCTCGGCGGCGCCATCAATTTCGTCATGCCGACGGGCTACGACGCCGACGTCTTCGGTACACGCATCGATGTTGGCAGCTTCGGCTTCCACAAGATGGCAGTCAGCTCCGGCGGCGTGTCGGGTCCGGCGGATTACTTCATCACCGGCACTTGGCAGGAGGTTGATGGCTTCCGCGACCATAGCTGGGGTGAGAGCGCGCGCGGCAGCATGAATGTCGGCTATCGGCTCTCCGAAGATGTGGAGACACGCTTCTACGTCAACGGCAACTGGGTGCGCCAACGCATCCCCGGATCCGTGACCAAGCAGAGCGCCCTGACCTCGCCTGAGACCGCCGCGGCAAGCAACGTGCTGCTCGATCAGCAGCGCAACATCGACACGCTTCACTTCGCCAACAAGACGACCATACGCCTGGCGCCCGGAACACTGCTGGAAGTCGGCGCTTTCACCTCCGACCGCCACCTGATGCACCCGATCTATCGCTGGCTCGACTACAAGTACAACGACTACGGCGGCTTTGCGCGCCTTACCGATGAATCGCAGATCGGGGGCTACCGCAACCGCATGATCGTGGGCGCCAACATTCAAAACGGCACGGTGGCCGCCAAGCAGTACACGGATTTAGCCGGCGCAAAAAAGGGTAACTTACTCTCTGACGTCGACAACGACTCTACCAATTTCTCCTTCTACGCCGAGAATTCGTTCTACTTCATGCGGGACGTGGCACTCGTCGCGGGCACGCAATACTTAAACGCCAGCCGCGAGGCGACGGTGCGTTACACGACCGTCGGCGATCAGAGCGGCGAGAGCGACTTCAACCTGTGGAGCCCGAAAGTCGGCCTCCTCTGGGATGTCGACCGGAGCTGGCAGGTGTTTGCCAACATCTCGCGCAGCGCCGAAATTCCGAGCTTCGGCGAGAATACCGTCGGCTCGCCCTTCTTGGCCGAGGCGCAGCGCGCCACGACCTACGAGATCGGCACCCGCGGTGACCGCCGCGACTACAACTGGGATCTCTCCATCTATCGCGCTGAGATCGACAACGAGCTGCAGTGTATCACCGTGATGTACAACGCGTGCTCGGTAACCAATGCCGACAGCACTGTGCACCAGGGCGTCGAGGCAGGCTTCGGTGCTGTGATCGCCAAAGCATTGCTCGTCGGCGGGCGCAAGCCCGACGAGCTGTGGCTGCGCACGGCCTACACCTTCAACGACTTCTTCTTCGATGGCGATTCCAAATGGGGCGACAACACATTGCCAGGCGCGCCGCGCCACATGGTCCGAACTGAACTCCTCTACAAGCATCCCTCCGGCGTCTATTTCGGACCCAACATCGAATGGGTGCCGGAGGCGTACTACGTCGACAACGCCAACACCTTGAAGACAGAAGCATACGCAATCTGGGGCACGAAGCTCGGCTTCGACAACGGCGGACCCATCACCGCCTACATCGAAGGGCGCAACCTGTCCGATGAACACTATATCGCCTCGGCAAGCATTGCGGGCGACCTCAAGGGCGTCGATTCCGCAGTGTTCGAACCTGGCAACGGCCGCGCGTTCTACGCCGGCGTTCAATACAAGTGGTGATCAAGATGCAGCACCGGAACCTAGCACTCCCGTACGTGGCTCTAGCGTTGCTCGGCTGGATGGCGCTCTCGGGCGCCATCCACGCTGTGCGAGCCTCTGACGATGGTTCCGCCATTCGCGCAATCATGCTGGTCGAATGGGACAAGCCCGACGCGAAGTTGAGCGTGGCCCCGATCGTCGTCGACGGTGACTATGCGGTCACCGGATGGGTGCAAGGCAATCGCGGTGGGCGCGCGCTATTGCATAAAAGTTCAGGTAAATGGGCCGTCATGCTTTGTAGTGGCGATCCGCTGAAGCATGTTTCGGTTCTCGTCGAAGCCGGAATCCCTGCAGACGCCGCCGAACGTTTGGCGCGCAACCTAGCCGCGGAAGAAAGCCGATTACCCCCCGATCAGGTCGCGTTGTTCTCGACGTTCGAAGGCCTGATGAAAGTCAACGAAAACGAAAGTCATGCCGGCCACCACCACAACGGCGGACATCATTGAGAGGGCGAACGAATGAAACGCACAAGCATGCTTGCACTGGCAGGTGCCGCCGCCATGAGTTTGAGCACGGCGGCCCTCGCACATGTAACGCTCGAGGCCAAGAGCGCGAAACTTGGGTCAGGCTACAAGGCGGTCTTCAGCGTGCCGCACGGCTGTGAGGGATCAGAAACGACGGCGGTCCAGATCGATATCCCGGACGGCGTCATCGCCGTGAAGCCGATGCCCAAAGCCGGTTGGACTTTGGCCCTTGAGAAGGGGCCTTATTCGCGCAGCTACGCATTCTATCACGGCGAGACGAAAAGCGAGGGCGTGAAAAAGGTGACCTGGACCGGCGGTCCTCTTCCTGACGACTACTTCGACCAGTTCGTTCTATCGACGTTCATCGCCGCCGAGTTGGCGCCGGGCGCCGTCACATTCCCCGTTACGCAGAAATGCGCCAAGGGCGAGTTGCATTGGAATGAGGTTGCCGCCGCAGGACAGGATTCGCACACGCTGAAATACCCAGCCCCCGTGTTGCAGCTTGTAGCCGGCGATGGCGACGACCATCACCATCATCACGCCGCTGCTGCCTCCGCCGGCATCGACGTGTCAGGTGCATGGACGCGTCCCGCGAGCGCTGGCGGCATGGGCGTTGGTTACGGCAAGATCACCAACGGTGGCGCCGAGGCTGATACGCTTCTCGGTGCCACATCTGACATCGCCGAGCGCGTGGAACTGCACGAGACCACGATCGATGACCAGGGCGTCGCCAGGATGAAGCCCGTTGGCGAAGTCGAACTGGCGCCGGGCAAGAGCGTCGAGCTGAAGCCGGGCGGCATGCATTTGATGCTCATCGGACTCAAGGAGCCGATCGAGGAGGGCAGCCCGGTGAAGGCCAAGCTCAACTTCAAGAAGGCTGGCTCTGTTGATGTGGAGTTCGCCGTCAAGACGAGCCCGCCCGGTGCAAGCGGCGATCACGAGCACATGCACCACCACCACTGACTTTCGACACATAGACGGCATAGGCGGCAGACGCATCGACCGCGTCTCGCCGCCAAATTCTTAGCGGCAGATCAGCAGCGGCACCGTGGTATGCGCGAGCACGCGCGTCGCCTGACTGCCCAGAACGAACTTCGCGATGCCGCGCCGTCCGTGCGAGGACATGACGATCAAATCGCACCCGAGGGCCTTCGCCTCTTCGACGATGCCTTCCGCCGGATACTGATCCTTCACGTGAACGGCGTCGCAAGCAACGCCGATCCGCGCCGCCATCTTCTTTGCGCCGTCGAGAATCTTCTTCGCGTTGGCCTCCGAGGCCTTCTCGTATTCCTCCACGGGGAACGCCACCGCCCATTCGCCTGAGACAGCCGCCGTCCAGGGCTCCGTGACGGTCATTACCGTCGCCTTCGCATTTGTCAGCTTGGCGAGCGACAGTCCTTGCTCGACAGCCCGCTCAGCCAGATCCGAACCATCCGTGGCGATCAAGATGTGCTTATACATTTCGCTTCTCCAGTCGGCCTGCCGTTGATCATGGCAACAACCTCTTAACCGATTGCGACGCGCACAGTATGCTTACACACGGCGCGCACACAGGTTGATACGCGTCAAACCGCAGTTCCGGCCGCGCCGTATGGTTTGTTCGATGCGCCTCGCCACGTTCAATCTCGAAAGCTTGGATGACAGCGCAAAGTCCGATGTCGACTTCTCGACGCGTGTTGACGTGCTGCGCCCGGCTCTCGAACGCATCGACGCGGACATCATATGTCTGCAGGAGGTAAATGCGCAGCACATTGCCGGCGAGCACGAACGCAAGCTGCGCGCGCTCGACCGGCTGCTTCAGGGCACGCGCTACGCCGGCTACTTTCGAGCGACGACATCGGGCAGCAACGGCCGCGCGCTCGCCGACGTGCACAATCTTGTGACGCTCTCGGCATATCCCGTCACTGGTTGCACCGAGATTCAGAACACCTTGCTGGCGCCCCCCATGCACCGTGCGCCGGGGCGCGCGCCCGCTGAGCAGGCAACGCCGGTTTCGTTCGACCGGCCACTGCTTTTGACGCGCCATCAATTACCCGGCGGCAAGATGCTTGCCGTCGTCAACGTGCACTTGCGCGCTCCGCTCGCCAGCCCTGTAGCAGGCCAAAAGCGCGGACCGTTCGCATGGCGATCGGTCGGGGGGTGGGCGGAAGGCTTTTATCTCTCGGCCCTGAAACGCGAAGCCCAAGCCCTCGAACTTCGCCTCCTGCTTGAAGAGCTCATGGCGACGGATCCAGCCGCGCTCATCGCCGTTGCCGGTGATTTCAATGCCGAGGATTGGAGCGCAACACTTCGCCTCGCCGTCGCCGCGGAAGAGGATCTCGGCGCCTCCGATCTCGCCGCGCATTCCCTCATCGTGCTGGATCGGGCATTGCCGGCCGACCGCCGCTGGAGCGTTCTGCATCATGGCCGACCGCAGATGCTCGACCATATCCTCGCCAGCCACACCCTCTACGGCCACTTCCGCGGCATCGAGGTCCACAACGAAGGACTGGGTGACGAGGCATTGGGCTATGGCAAGGCCATGCATTCCGCCGCCTCGTATCACGCGCCGGTCGTCGCGGCCTTCGATTTGGGATCATCGCTGGCCGCCGCCGGCTGATCTCGGTCTGCGGGGTTGCCCAACCCGTCCAAAAGCTCCAAAACTCTAGGCAAACAAAAGAGGGTCATGAGCGGCATGCGGCTGGGCGAGGAACGCAACTCGATTGCATTGATTTGGCAACGCGCGCGGCGCTTGGGGCTTGCCGCAATATGCGCAGCGCTCTGCGCTAGCCTGGTCGCCAGCTTCGCCAATGCCGTGGGGGGCGAGGAAGTCGACACGGCGTTGATCGTCGCCATCGACGTGTCGAACTCTGTCGACGAACAGCGCTACAAACTGCAGATGGAAGGCATAGCCCAGGCGCTGGAGGATCCGGGAGTCATTCAGGCTATCGTCGGCGGCGCCAAGCGCGGTATCTTGTTCTCGCTCGTCACCTGGTCCGACCAGCCGACTGTCGGCCTGCCCTGGACCCATATCGCCAGCGAGGCCGATGCCAAGGCTGCAGCCCGGAAGGTGCGGGGATTGAAACGCCGCGGCGGCGAGTTCACCTGCATGTCGCGTATGATGCGCGTCGTCTCCGATAAAATCGTCCCGCAGATCCCCGCCAAAGCCGCCAAGGTCGTGCTCGACATTTCAGGCGATGGCCAGGACAACTGCAACAGCTCCGAGCCGGTCCAAAAGGTCCGGGACGAACTCGTGAGCTATGGCGTGACCGTCAATGGCTTGCCGATCCTCGACGCCGAAGGCCCAGAGATGGTGACGCCCGGTGCGCCGTCCACTCAGTCGTATCTGCCCACTCATCAAAACGTAAACCCGCTCGAGAGGTGGTTCACCGAGAACGTGAAGGGCGGACCTGGTTCTTTCGTCCTTCCGGCCAACGGCTATGCCGACTTTGGTCGCGCCATCCGCCAGAAGTTCGTGCTTGAGGTTAGCGATAGGGGCAGCCGTGCCCGGCGCGACTTTGCCGCCCAGTGGCCGCTCTTTTTCACGCCTTAGCCGCTAGTCGAGATAGGCGCGATCGAGGTTCTTCATTCGATCGAAGTGCTGCGCGCTATCCTTCCCGCGCAATGACCCCAGACGCGCAGAGTTTACGTCCGCACCATCGAGATTGGCACCGGCAACGTTCGCGTCGGTAAGATCAGCGCCGGCGAGCTCGCTGCCGGACAGGTCAGCACCGCTGAGGTCAGCCCCCCGCAGAGACGCGTATTCCATCAGAACGCGCGCCATGTTGGCGTCCTTGAATGACGCCCCCTCCAGCTTGCTGGAGCGGAACACTCCGCGCATCAATCCCATCGACTGATTTTTCATGTCGGCGGAAAGATCAGCGCCAGTGAAATTGGCTCCCTTGAGATCCGCCCGCGAAAAGTCGGCAGCAATCCGCGCACCCGAAAAATCCGCCCCAGCGAGCTTTGCATCCATGAGCTGCGTGGCGAACAGGCTGGCGCCCTTCAGGTTGGCGCCGGTGAAATCCGACTTCAAGCCCCATGCCTGATCGAGCACCACCCCGCCGAGGTTGGAGCCGGCGAAATTCGCACCATTGATGCGCGCAGCCTGCAGTTTGATGTGCCGGAGATCGAGGCCCGACAGGTCGAGGCCGTTGAGCCGCTTACCGGAGAAATCCGCTGTTCCGCCGTCGCCCGCCTTGGCCAGCGCCTCCATCACCTGGGATCGAGTGACATCGGCCTTGGTGAACTCGTCGGACTTCAAGTCGAGATGATCGACCATGTCCGCTCGGGCCGGGGCCCAATCAACGAGCGAAATTGCAGCAGCCAGAACTACAGCGGCGCTCCTGAGCCAGACCATGATGTCCTCCGCTGTCAGAGGTCTTGGTGATCGGCCGCGGCGCAACGCCATTTCTTGATCTGCCAGGTCGGGTGCGCCTCCGCCCAACGCGGCAGATGCGGCTGCGCCTCGAAAAGACAACGCTGTGAATCGACGTCGTTCGCCAGCGGAACTCGATGGTCTTTGCAGACGCTTGGGTTGCTGACGAGGCATGCAGAAATGACGATCGCGATCATGCGCATCTCCCGACCCGGATCAGGCTCCATGGTGGCCTGCCGAACGCCTTGTTGGAACGGCATAACTACCCGTCCGATGAACCTATACGTTCATCGAGGCTGAATAGTTACAAGGGAGAGTACTGGACCGCGTTCAGGAGGTAAGGAGGATTTCGCCCTTACCGACAGTCGCCAGATCGCCGGCATACTTGCGCACGATGCCCGGCAGCGGCTTCGGCGCCCGGGCGCCAAGCTTCTGCTGCATGTAGCGCGACAGGATGCGAAGCACGACGAGGTCGTGACGCCCAGAGTCCGCGAATGTCGGCGGAAGGCGTTCGACCGACGGCCCGATCAGCGTGCCGCGGCGCAGCAACATGCCGGGATCGGCACCGAAACCGAGCTCCGTCCAGATCGTTCCGCCAACCATGCGCGAGCCGGCGTAGCTGCCGCACTTGCCACGGATGTAAATGGTGCCGCGGCGCATGCGGTCACCGGCACGATCGCCCGCGTGGCCATCGATCACGATTAGGCCGCCGGTCATGCCGAACTTGTCGCCCGGGGTGAGACCGCCAACCTGAGCACCTGCGGAGCCCTTCACGAAAATCTCGCCGCCGCTGATGGCAGATCCGAGCAGCGCGCCGGCATCGCCGCGGATATCGACCCGGCCACCGCGCATGGCACGTCCGGCGCCCACACCCGCGTCGCCTTCGACGATCACCGTGCCTTCATCGAGATGCGCACCGATGAAGTCGAGTTTGTCCGTCGAACCCTCGATGGTGATCACGTCGCCAGGCTTGCCCGACACCGCGAAAACATCACCTACCTTGAGCGCACTCTTGGTGGTGCCGACGTTCAGCTTCAGCACTTCGGCAAGCGGAATGGACGCCACGTGCTTGGGCGTAAGCTGCGAAAGATCGAGACGCTCGACCGGGGCCGAGGTCAGGCGGAAGGTAAGACCGCTCATGGCAGCAGCTCCCGGAGCTTGTAGTGATGTTGACCGAGTTTGCCGCCGTAGTTGCCGGCGGTGACGCGCGTGACGCCCTTCGATGCACCGACCTCGAGGATGGTCTTGAGGCCAGCGCGCATCGCATCGGCGACGGCCTTCGACGACAATCCGTCGATGACGACTTCGAGCACCGCGATCGTGTCCGGGCCGACCTCTGATTTCACCCGCCCGCGCAGTGTCGGGCAGAACGCGTCGTTGGTCGACGCGATGGCGCCCTTGTATTTGGAACCGACCTTCGAACCGGAACGGACGATGCCGCCAGGGAAGGGGGTGATCGTGTCAGGCACCTTGGCGATTGCATCCACGACTGCCTCGGTCGCCTCTAGAAGGCCCGCGCGCTCGTTGCCGAGAATGAGCAGATTGCCGCCGCCGACAGCGTCGGTGACGATACCCGTCGTCTCCTCGATCACGAACTCGCCGTCCATCACCGGAACGCGCCAATAGCGCGTCTTGTCGAGCCGCTTGGCGGTCTGGAAACCGTCGCCGAAGTAGCGCGGCCCCTGGCCGAGGCCGATGCGCTTCTCGGCCTGCACGCCTGCATAGCAGGCAGATCCCGGGCTCGTGAGGATGCACTGGCCGACGCGCGTCTTGAGCTGCTGGGCTGCGGAGTCAGGCGAGAACCCGAACAGCAGTACGCGCACGCCCGGACGCCCGTCCGGCGTCTCCTCTGGCTTCAGCTCGCAATCGATGCCAACTTCCGCGCCGCAGCCGATGACCGAAGTGCCAAAGCCGCTCATGGTGACGGCGGCGATGCGCGCCCACTTCATGGTGTCGGCGGTGACGATGACGCCCGTGCCGGCCATGCCGAAGGCTTCGGCGAACGTGTCGTCGATCTCAATTCCGTTGATCTTCATGACGACGTCCTGGCCCTCGTCGGTTGCACGATGATCTCTCCACGACCGCCATCGGTGATCTCATCGTCGCTCAGGCGGAAGTTCTCCATGCGCACCGTGTGGTAGCGGTCGAAGTATTCCTTGAGAGGCTTCTCGATGGCGCGGTCGTATTCCGGGCGCGCAACGTGCGTCGCGCCGTTGACGACCTTGATGACCTTTCCGTCGCGCACGATCAGTTCGCCGTTCTTGAACACCAACTCCGGTGTCGTGAACATGCGCTCGCGGTTTGCGTCGTCCTTGTAAACGGTGATGTCGGCGCGTGCACCGGGGCCGACGTGGCCCATGTCCTTGAGGCCGAGGCTACGCGCAGGTCCCGCTCGCGTGAGAATCGCGACGTCGTACATCGAATATTCGCGCTCGAGCGAAGGTAGCGTCGAATACTGCAGCGCTTCCGGATTGACGTGCAGCATCGTCTCGCGACGGAAGTCGCGGTCCATCAGCAGGCGAATAAGGTGCGGATACGTGTAGAACGGCGCGCCGTTCGGATGGTCCGTGGTGAGGAAGATGCGCCAGGGATCGTCGCACAGCAGGAACGTCTCGAGACCGATCGCCCACTGCAGCGCGTGCACGAAGCTCTTGTCGCGATAGCGGAACGGCACGACACCGCAGCCGGCGTCGCACTCGATGTCCATCACCACCCAACGCTTCGGATCGGCATTCTTCGCGCCATTGTACTGGCGCATCGAGTCGCCCGAGGCCGTGCAGGTGGCCCCGAACATCACCTGACCGACGTCGATAGAGATGTGCGGGTACTTCTTCAGCAGCTCCGCGACCTGGACCGCGCCCGACGAGAAGTGGCGGTCGCCTTCGGTTGCGTAGCTGTGGAACTGGATGTGCGTCAGATGCAGCGGCAGGCCTTCGGTGGCCCGGATCGTCGCCAGCGTCGTCTCCACGTTGCCCGGAATGCCGAGGTTGCAGCCATGCACGTGCAGCGGGTGCGTGACGCCCAATTCCAGCAACCCGCGCGCCAGAGTCTGGATGATGTCGCGCGGCGTGATGCCGTAATAGACGTGCTTCTCGTCCAGATCGAGCTTGCGCTGATTGAACTTGAAGGCGCTGATGCCGCCCGGGTTCACCACCTTGACGGCGATCGCCTGCGCGGCGTGCATCGTCCAGGCGATATAGTCTTTGATCTGCTCGAAGCTCGCCTTGCCGGCCATCAGGCGCAGCAGGTAATCGTCGCTGCCGAGCATCACGAACGCGCCCTTGTCGAGCAGCGGCGTGTCGCCCATCTCCATGTGCGCCTGACGCGCGTTCGCCGGAAGCATCGCCGGCTCGAATGCGGCCGTATAGCCCATCTCGGCGTAGCGATAGCCGGTGATCATCGTCGACGGCGTGGCATGGCCGGTGCCCGCGCGCGTGATCGAGGTGTGCGCCACCTCGTCCTTGTAGTGGTCCTCGGGCAGCAGCGTGCGCGCGATCGTCACCTTGCCGCCGCCGATGTGCGTGTGCGGGTCGATGGCGCCGGCCATCACCACGCGGCCGCGCACGTCATATTCCTTGTCGACGCGTGCGTCGGCCGGGGGCGGCACGACACGACCATCGGCGAAGTAGATGTCACGCACCTCGCCATTGATGTTGTTGGTGGGGTCGTAAACCTTGCCACCGGTCAGTTTGATCAACATTGCGCGGTGCTCACTTCAGAGGGCAGCTTGGATGGCGGCGAGAACGTCGGCCGAACTCGGCAACTGAGACCGATGCAGGTTCTTCATCGGCAGCGAGACGACGTTATCGCATCGGACCATCTGGCCTGCATGATCGATGCCGGGCGTTCCTACCGGGATGAAAACTGTTGGCGACTGCGCCAGACGCACGCCCGGCGTACCCAACACGATCGTCGGCACCTTCGTTTGCGGCAGGCCGATATCAGTGCCGATGGAAGCCACCCACACCAGAATATCGCCTTCGCCCTCGGTCAGCATGCGTCCGATATTGTAGCGAACGGAATCATACTCGGGCTTGCCGTTCGCGAAGCTTACGCGAAGCGGATAGCCCGTCTGCCAGGTGCAGGTCGAAGCCGCGCTCGGCGCGCCCTCGTTGCCGCCCAGGGACAATCCGGCGAACCGCGTCGTCTGATTGAGCTCGCGCACGATCTCCGTCATCATGTGCACGGTCATATCGGCTTGCGGCATGCTCAGCGCCGGCGGTGCCCACACGAGAACGCCATAGTGCGCCTTCTTGCACTTCTCGGCGACGGCATCGATGTCGGCGAACGGTATGCCGGCGATCTCATGAGCCGGCGCCTCCGCAGTCGCAAGCTTGGAACCGGGTACCAATCCAGCGAACATGCTGCCGATCTTCGACGTCGAAGGCGCTGTTGCCTGCGGGGCGGGAATGTTGAAGCCGCGCACGCGCGCCGAAATGGCGGACAGCACCTCGGGGATGCGGTCCTTTGCAACTGGCAGGCTGATGACTTCGTCGACGCGAGGGCCGACAGCACCGGACGTATCCAGTCCCTCGCCGAGGAAAATGACGGTGCGCTTCGTGCCAACGCCATCGAACATCGTGTGCTCGGGGTTGACGATTCGGTCGAAGAAACGCCCGTGCAGTTTGTGAATGTCGGAGCCGACGATGATGATGAGGTCTGCGCGATTGCGCACCTCCGTCAGCGTGGACATGATCCAGCCGCTCGTCTGTACGACGCGCAAGTTGCGATACTGACCGTCGCTGAGCGCGTGATCGACAACGCCGCACGTCTGGTCGGCGATCGCCATGATCGCGCGCTGTCCCGCGACATCGGTGGCCATGCCGCCGTAAAGCGGCAATTTCGCCTGACGAACGAGATCTGCAGCGGCCTTGATGGCCTCTTCCAGGGTGACTTCGGCATCCCGGACCATCGGCTTGGCGGGCGGCAACGGCCGCTGGAACCCGGCCGTCGCGCGAGGGCAGCCATTGCTGACCTTCAGCGTGGACCCTGTGCGAGTAACGGTGAGGTCGTCACATAGGAGTCCGCAGAACGGACAGGTGACGTTCTCGTAGGTGTGGGTAGCGTCACCATCAGCGTGTGCTGTCATTTAGTGCAGTCTCCTTCGCGCGCGGCGCAAGTAAGCACGGACGCCCCCGCAAAACAACAGCGTAGCGAATGCGGCGGTTTGCCGGGGCGTCGGCCGATTGCGATGCCGCCGGGCCGCGACTATGGTCGCGCCAGAGGCGGGTAAAAGAACCGATACTCGGAGGAAAATCCCATGGTGAAAGCTGTTGCGCTGGCGTTGGCTACGCTGGCCCTGTTTCCGACCTTCGCGTCTGCCCACGGGCCGTCGCGTCAGAAGGTGACGGAGACCGTCGAGATCAACGCCCCCGCCGACAAGGTTTGGGGCGTCATCGGCAACTTCCAGGACATGAGCTGGCATCCTGCGGTTGCCAAGACGGAGGGGACGGGCGGCAACGACGCCAATGCAACCCGGACGCTGACGCTGACCTCGGGCGGTACCATCGACGAGAAGCTCATCTCCAACGATCCAGCCAAGAAAATCTACAAGTATGAGATCACCAAGGTCGACCCGAAGGTTCTGCCGGTGAACAACTACTCGTCCAATATCTCGGTCAAGGGTGAGGGCGACAAGTCGACCGTCGAGTGGAAAGGCGCCTTCTATCGCGGCTTCATGAACAATGACCCGCCGCCGGAGCTGAACGACGAGGCCGCCAAGAAGGCCGTCCAGGGCGTCTACCGCTCCGGCCTCGACGCTCTGAAGAAGAAGCTCGAGACGGGCGGCTAAGCGCGGGTGCGATGCGTCAGCGCTCGCACAACGGTCTTGTGATTCTGGCGGCGGCGCTCAGCGCCGCCGTCGTTTTGGGATGCTGGCCGGCCGCCGCGGAGCCGATAGCGACGCATCCCTTCAGCGAAGCGCTGGTGACCAACCAGACCGGTGATTCGCTCTCCATCGTCTCGCTCGCCGACATGAAGTCCGTCGCCGAGATCGCCATCAGCGGCAATCCGGCCGGCATCGCCATGTCGCCGGACCGCAAGTACGCCTTCATCACTTCACCCGAGAGCAAAGAGCTCGTCGTCTTCGACGCTGACACGCGTCAGGTGGCCAAGCGGTTCAATGTGGGCGAGGGTCCGCTCGGCGTCGCCGCTCACCCCTCCAACGGTTTGGTCTACGTGGCCGACTGGTACGTGCACAAAATCTCTGTCGTCGATCCGCTCGCCGGCAAAGTTGTCGCTCAGATCGCGGTCGGCGACTCGCCCTCCGGACTCGCAGTGACGCCCGATGGCAAATCTCTGCTCAGCGCCGACCGTGACAGCGATGCCGTCTCGATCATCGACACCGCTACCAATGCGCGCGTGAAGAGCATTCCCGTCGGCAAGCGCCCGTTCGGCATCACCATCGATGCAGAGGGCCGGCGGGCCTACACGGCCAACGTCGCCAGCGACGACGTCAGCATCATCGATATTGCGACCGGCACCGTGGTCGGCACCGTGCCGGTCGGCCATCGTCCCTATGCGGTTGCCCTGGCCCGAGGCCGCGCCTTCGTCACTAATCAATATGGCAGCAGCCTCAGCGTTTTCGATCTGGACAGCCTCGCGCCAGTCAAAACCATTGAAATTGGCGATCACCCCGAAGGCATCATGGCCGACGCGACCGGCGCCAATGTCTACGTGGCCTGCTGGTTCGATAACGTCCTGATGCGGATCGACACCGATAAGCTCACCGTCACAGGGGAAGCAGCCGTCGGGGACGGCCCGAGAGCCTTCGGGCTGTTTTTGCGCTGAGCCAGCCCCAAGAGGCTACTTGCACCCCCTCATCTTGCAGTGCAGCACTCACGCTTCCGTCAACCGAATGACGAAACGTTAAGGTCAGGCCTGTTTACGGCGGTGCGTCGGCAAGAGTAGAACGGGCAAAAAGAGCAACAACGTTACACAACGTGGCAACGTCACTGGGAAGGAAGCGTTACTATGCGGTTCAATGGTTTGGGCGGCCTCGTCCTCGTCGCTGCCCTTGCGCTGGGATCGAGCGCGGTAGCAGTCATGGCTGCTGACGAAGCAAAGCCAGCAGGCGATGCGGCCTCGGCCCAGCCTAAGGCGACAGATCTTATTTTCGAGCAGCGACACCTTTCCAATGTCGAGCCGGGCAAGACGATCGACTACAAATTCGAGCGCACCGTCTCCGACCCCCAGATCCTGGGGCAGTCCTTCACCGACGACATCACTTTGAAGGTCGCCGCCGACCAGGCGGACGGCAAGAAGGACCTCGAGCTGCAGATTTATACCGGCGACCGTGCCCGCGATCTCCAGAAGCTGGAGAAATTTTCCATCAATCCGGTGTTCGCCGTCTTCTTCTCGCAGGCCGTCAGCACCTTCAACCAGCTTGCCGGCGGACAGGTGAACTACCTGCAGAGCGTTTTCTCCAACGGTTGGCTGAAGGCCAAGGTTGAGCCCATCAAGGTCACCTACAACGGCAAGGAAGTTGACGCGTACCGCATCTCGATGACGCCGTTTGCCGGCGATAAGTATGAGTCCAAGATGCAGGGGTGGGAGGGCGCCAAGTACGATGTCATCGTCAGCAAGGACGTCCCTGGCCAGATCGTCGATCTCCTCGCCAAGTACCACAATCGCTATCCGCCGGCGAAGCTGAAGCTCTCCGAGCGCATCACCCTTGCCGGCGTCACCGGACTGGAGGGGACGCAATGAGAAAGAGCATCGCTGCCGCCGCTTGCAGCGCATTGGCCGCCGCATTGACCGCAACGGCGAGCTTTGCCGTAGAGCTGCCGAAGAACGATTACCCGACCTCGGCGCGCGCTGACTATGTCTTCGCCTGCATGCAGACGAACGGTCAGAACCGCATCGTTCTGGAAAAGTGCTCTTGCTCGATCGACACCATCGCCTCGCTGCTTCCGTACGATGAGTATGAAGCGGCCGAGACGATCATGTCCGTTCGCCAGAAGGGCGGCGAGAGCGTCGCCATGTTCAACAGCTTCCCCCCGTTTCTGGAGAAGGTGAAGAACCTGAAGCGCGCTCAGGTCGAAGCCGAACTGCGCTGTTTCTAGCGACAATCAGCATGGGCCAGCTTTGTTTGGCCCATGCATGCCGGCTGCGCAGGTCGCACCGCATCTATGTTGGCTTGCATCGCTCCACCGATTGGGCCCGCGCAGCGGAAGGCGCCAAAGGCGCCCGGCGCGAGCGCCAGCCATTAGCCGGCACCCGCCTCGCAGCACGCAAAGCCCTCTCAGCTCGCGTCGCCGTTATAAGCTAAGCGCCCTTGCCAGCCGATGTCGCGGTGAACACTTTGCCTTCGGTGTCCTTGGCCGTCACGTCGATGACGTTTTCCTTGCCGGGGACGAAGGTGAAGCGGAAGTTCGGATTCTCTGAAATCGAGATGCCACCTTCCATCTTGAACACGCGCTCGCCGTCCCGCTTCACGTCCATTTCGCTGACGATGCGCATCGGCGTGTACTGACGCGACACCTGATCCATCTGCATGCCGGTGAAGTTCGGATGGCGGATCATCACCTGCGCTTCGCGGGTAGGCGGCGTGCGATCCTTGGCGTCGGCTGCATCGAACGTACGGATCTGCATCTTGCCGAGGCTGGCGAGTGCCTCGTCGGCATCCTTCGATGCGGCTGCGGAGCATCCACCGGACGCTTTTACGAATTTCGTTGCCATGTGCAGCTTGCCGTCTGCGGTCTCCGCGATGGCGCGCACATTGGAGTACATGTCGATGCGCACGCGGGTCGACAGCATGCGGTCGCCTTTGCCTGCTGCCTCGCCCAAATGGAACGTGGCAACGACGGGCGCTGGGTTCTTGTCGACGATCAGCGTTAGCGTCTTCACCTCGCCGGCGGCCGCAGGGAGGCGCATCGTCACCGGAACGACAGCGGCATCTTCTGCACGATAGGGTGCATCGAGTTCGACCAGACCGTCCTCGACGACCTCGCGATTGTCGAACACGTCCCGGCGCAGATCGGACCACACGTCATCCGCACTCGCGGCGCCTGCAAATCCGAGCAGCATCGCGCCAGTGGCAGCAATGCCAAGAGCGCTTCTTCGAGTTACCTGCATAGCCATCTTGGGTTTCCTCCGGGCAAGCCTTGCCAGTTATTCCCATTCTAGTTCGGCAAAGGCAGCAGAAACGTTGCGTGCATTGTACTCCTTGAACAGCAGCCAAGCATCTTTTTCTGAAAGTCCCGCCGTCTCGGCCGCCTCGGAAAGCGTTTTTCCCTGTTTGATCATCGTGCGCACTTCATCGGCAATCTTGCTGAGGTAGCGCTTTTCGTCCGCCATTGCCTGCGGCCAAGGCATTGCAGCAGGCCCATGCCCCGGCACGGCGAGCTTTACGTCCTGGCGCTCCCCAAGCTTGTCGAGCAGCGCCAGCCAGCCCCGTATCGACCCGTCGAGGGCAGGGATGTGGTGCGAGAAGAGAAGGTCGCCGAGGAACAGCGTGCCGGTCTTTTCATCGAGAACTGTCAGATCGTTATCGGTGTGCGCCGTCGGTTCGGCCTCGAGCTGCAATTTGCGATCGCCGAGGTCCAGTTCGAGCTCTCCGTTGACCAGCAGGGTCGGACCGACGATCTGCGTGCCCGCAAACGAATCCCCCAACAGCTCCTCGTTGATTGCGAGATAGCGATCGCGACGGGCCGCGAGGGCGCGAGGCAGTTTGGCATGGCCGACGAACGTCGGCTTCTCACCTAAAAACGCAGCATTCCCAAACACATGGTCTGGGTGCATGTGCGTGTTGATGACGTACTTGATCGGAAGCTGCGTCCGCGCCCGGATGGCGGCCAGAAGCGCCGCGCCGACCTTGGCGCTGCCGCCCGTGTCCACCACCGCCACGCCGTCGTTGCCGATGATGAAGCCCGAGTTCGAGGTGTCACCAGCATTCTGCGGGTTGAATACCTCGTAGCGCCCTTGATGCACGAACACGCCGGGAGCCACTTCTTCGACCGCCAGAGCGTCGACTGCGCGCGCCGGCACCGCCAACGTGATGCCGGCGGCGAGCAAAATGGCCCCAACAAGCAACGATGTAACGTTAGGGAAAACTTCCCGATTTTTGCTTCTCAGCATCGAACGCAGATCCATGCTCTGATCCCTTCAGGTGATCACGAAAAGTGCCCAAATGCGTTCACGGAAACGAGAGCAGCGCGTGAACTGCGCCGTGCTGCGGAGGATTCGCGATCGGTCACTCGCCGCACCTGAGAGTGACGCTGCGCGGGCTCCCTCGCTCGTGAGGAAAACGCAGATATTCAGAGATTTCACGCGTAGTTTGGAAGGTTGTCGTGCGCTGCACAAAACACAGACGCAGCGCAGCAAAGTGCGGTGGAATACGGAGTAAAATGCGTCAGCCATCTTGTCCTTTTCACGGACGCGTGAATTTTCGTTACCTGATCGTCTTGCACCCGGGAAAAAAAAGTGCGTAGATGTGCCGCGGTGTGACACGGCAACCAGGGCTGACTGGCATCCCCAGATCGGCCCCGTCGAACGCTGAATAAGGGACAAGAGGGAAATAACCCCCATCCCAAGAAACTAGGGTGTGAGGCGACGCCGTTCACCACCGACTTGCGTGGCAAGAACCTTAAAATGGAGGAAGCGCAATGCGCAAAAGCGTATTCGCAGGTGCATTGGTTGCGGCGGCTGCCTTTTCGGCACCGGCGTCGGCCAATGACAGCGTTATCAAGTGTATCGCTGACGAAAATAACTGGTGCATGCAGCAGCATGACTACTCTGCTACCCGTTATTCCAGCCTAGACCAGATCAACACCAAGAACGTCGGCAACCTGAAAGTTGCTTGGACGTTCTCGACCGGCGTGCTGCGCGGCCATGAGGGTTCGCCCCTCGTTGTCGGCAACACGATGTACCTCCACACCCCGTTCCCGAACATCGTCTACGCTCTCAACCTCGACGACGAGAACCGGATCATCTGGAAGTACGAGCCCAAGCAGGATCCGTCCGTCATCCCTGTGATGTGCTGCGACACCGTCAACCGCGGTCTGCAGTACGCCGATGGCAAGCTCTTCCTGCATCAGGCTGACACCACGCTCGTCGCTCTCGATGCCAAGACCGGCAAAGAAGTTTGGAAAGCCGTCAACGGCGATCCGAAGCGCGGCGAAACCGGCACGGGCGCTGCGCTCGTCGTCGGCGATGTCGTGATGATCGGTGTGTCGGGTGCCGAGTTCGGCGTCCGCTGCTTCTTCACCGGCTACGACATCAACTCCGGCAAGCGTCTGTGGCGCGGCTACTCGATGGGTCCGGATGACGAGATCCTGTTCAACCCCGAGAAGACGATGTCTCTCGGCAAGCCGGTTGGTAAGGACTCCTCGCTCAAGACCTGGACCGGCGACCAGTGGAAGCTGGGCGGCGGCTCGATCTGGGGCTGGTACGCCTGGGATCCCAAGCTGAACCTCGTCTACTACGGCACGGGCAACCCGTCGACGTGGAACCCGGCTCAGCGCGCTGGACCCGATGGCAAGCAGATCGATCAGAAGTGGTCGATGTCCATCATCGCTCGTAACCCGCAGACCGGCGAGGCAGCCTGGGCCTACCAGATGACCCCGTTCGACGAGTGGGACTACGACGGCGTCAACGAGATGATCCTCGTCGACAACATGGAAGTGAAGGGCAAGAAGCATAACGTGCTCGTGCACTTCGACCGCAACGGTCTTGGCTACACGGTTGACCGTGAGTCGGGCATTCCGCTCGTTGCTGAGAAGTATGACCCCGTCGTCAACTGGACGACTGGCGTCGATCTCGACCCCAAGAGCCCGACCTATGGCCGCCCGGCTGTTGTCGCCTCTAAGTCGACGTTCCTGAACGGTCCCGACGTCAACACCACCGACGTCTGCCCGGCCGCTCTCGGAACGAAGGACCAGCAGCCTGCTGCTTACTCTCCTCTGACGGGTCTCTTCTACGTGCCGACGAACCACGTCTGCATGGACTACGAGCCCTTCAAGGTCGAGTACACGGCCGGTCAGCCCTACGTTGGTGCCACGCTCTCCATGTATCCGCCGAAGGGCGAGAGCCACATGGGTAACTTCATCGCGTGGGATGCCTCCAAGGGTAAGATCGTCTGGTCGAACAAGGAGCAGTTCTCGGTGTGGTCGGGTGTTCTCACCACCGCTGGCGGCATCGCCTGCGTCGGCACCCTCGAGGGCTACTTCAAGTGCGTCGATCAGAAGGACGGCAAGGAGCTCTATAAGAACCGCACGCCGTCGGGCATCATCGGCAACGTGTTCACCTACGGACACAAGGGCAAGCAGTACGTCGGCGTCTTCTCGGGCGTCGGTGGTTGGGCCGGTATCGGTCTGGCAGCTGGCCTGACGAACCCGACCGATGGTCTGGGTGCTGTGGGTGGCTACGCTGGTCTGAACAGCTACACCGCTCTCGGTGGTTCGCTGACGGTCTGGTCGCTGCCATAAGTCGACGACATACGGACAATGGACCGGCGCGGGTTTCCCGCGCCGGTCTTCCGTATGAATGGAACACGCTGAATTGAATTAGCGGTTCATCCACGAAGGTCGCCAATTCGCAGCGCAACATTGCAAAATGGTATGACATTTTGCCTGTTGCACCGTGCTAATTGGCAACCCAAATGTAAAACCATCTATCGTAGTCCGAGCAGATAGGGGAAACGCGTGAGAAGGATTAGTTTTGCCATTGCTGCCGCCATTGCGCTTGGGGGCGTATGGGGTTCGGCCATGGCTGAAGATGTGCAGCCGGGTTTGCAGAAAGAAGTGACCCTCGCCGACGGCTGTCTCAGCCAGGAAGGCGCAGAGTTCAAAGACGGCAAGTGGGTTCTGCCCGACGGCACGCCGACGTTCCATGTCTGCCACAAGGACGACAAGTACGTCGTCGACTGGGCAACGTATAACGGCTACCGCCGCTATCACGGTGAGTGCCACGTGTGCCACGGCCCGAATGGTCTCGGCTCCACGTATGCGCCCGCGCTCGCGCACTCGCTGCAGACGATGGATTACGGGACGTTCCTCGGCACCGTCGCCAGCGGTCGTACGCGCGATGAAGCCGGCACAAAGTTCGTCATGCCCGCGTTCGGCGACAACAAAAACGTGATGTGCTTCATCAACGACCTCTACGTATATCTGAAGGCACGTTCCTTCGAGGCGCTGCCGGCTGGACAGCTCGGCGGTCGCAATCGCGATGAGAAGCCGCAACAGGCCAGAGACGAAGAGAAGGCTTGCCTTGGATCATAGGAAGCATACGAAGCTAGACGCATTAGTCGGGGCCGCCCTGGGCGGCCTCGTCTTGTTTTCAGCAATGATTGGCTCGGCCCACGCTGTCGAAGGCCACCGATCTGATCTTGTAAATCGCAAGGTTCTGCGCGTATGCGCAGATCCTGCAAACCTTCCTTTCTCGGATGAGAAAAAAGAAGGCTTTGAAAACAAGATTGCTGACATTATTGGCGATGAGCTCGGCGTGCCCGTGGAATACACGTGGTTCCCGCAAGCCGTAGGCTTTACGCGCAACACGCTGCTCGCCAAACGCTGCGATGTAATCATCGGCACCGGGCAGGGCGATGATTTGGTGCTCAACACCAACGCGCTTTATCGCTCGGCATATGCGCTCGTTTACAAACCTGGTACCGGACTCGATGGTGTCGAGAGCATTTTCGATCCGCGCCTGAAGGACAAACACATCGGTGTCGTTCAGGGCACGCCGTCAGCGACGCTGGTCGCCAAAGCTGGCCTGATGGGCTATGCGCGCCCCTATCGTCTGATGGTCGATCGCCGCTACGACGACCCTTCCGCCGAGATGGTGAAGGACATTCGCGACGGGAAGATCGAGGCTGGCGTCATGTGGGGCCCGATCGCCGGCTACTACGCATCGCGCAACGGCGACAAGCTGACCGTCGTGCCTCTCGTTCAGGATGCAGGCAAGGCCGGCCGCGTCGACTTCCGCATCACCATGGGAGTTCGCCAGGGCGATGATCTGTGGAAGCGCAAGCTCAACGACGTCATCCGCAAGCGTCAGGCAGACATAGACAAGGTGCTGCTCGACTACGGCGTGCCGATGATCGATGAGGACAACAAGCCGATCACGTCGCCGCGCAGCTAGTCGAGTGCCCCAATGACGTCTGCCATCACGTATGGAAGCGTTTGGGCGCGAAGTGCGCGTGCAGGATGCTGCCTGAGCCTGCTTGCAGTCGGCCTACTGGTTCTAGCCGACCTAGGAGCGACCGCAACGTGGGCGGCGGAGCCAGCTGCCTCCGCGGCCTCGACTTCCGGGGCCGCTCCCCATCCTGACGTGCCACCCGCCGCCGACGATGCGGCCGCAGACACCGAGCCCGCAGCGGAGCCCGAGGGCTACCGCATGGACCAATTCCGCTCTCCCGTGCCGGCAACGCTCAAGGGCGCGCACGTCCTCACCAACGATGCGGCGGCGGACCTCTGGAACAAGAGCGGCGCCATCTTCATCGACGTCTACCCACAGGCGCCCAAACCGCCAAATCTGCCCGCTGGTACCTTCTGGCGCGATCCTAGCCACCGCAGCATAGAGGGTGCGGTATGGCTGCCAAACGTCGGCTATGGCGCTCTGTCGGATGAAATGGACGCGCACTTCCGCGACGCGCTGAAGACGCTGTCGATGGGCAAGTCAGATGCCCCGCTGGTCTTCTTCTGTCTCAAGGACTGCTGGATGTCGTGGAACGCCGCCAAGCGGGCCATCGAGTACGGCTACACCAACGTCATGTGGTACCGAGACGGCGCCGATGGCTGGCAGGAGTTGGGCTATCCGCTCGTGGAGCTGAAGAAGTACGCCGGCTCCTAGCTCGCGGCACAGCGCCTAGCCTGTGGCTACCGGCGGCGGCGCGTGCCCACCGTTGCACGCCGCGCCGATCCGCCAGATTTCTGCCTGCTTCAGCCTCAGCTCTTCATTTCGGCGCGGATCAGGCGCGAGATCTCGAATGCGCGCTGCTCGATCAGCGTCGGCACTTCGCACGCCAGCGTGAGATTCTGCTGCCGCTCCTGGAAGATGCGCGCGTTCCAATTGTATTCCTGCTGCTCCGGAGAGAGCTGGGTCTCCGTCGGCAGCAGCTCGTCGGTGGCTGCAAGGCCCTTCTCTGCAAGCTTCTGCCCCTCGCGCTCTAGCTCGGCAGCGCGCGCTTTTTGCCGGCGCTGAAACTCTTCCACCTTCCCCATCACGAATTGGCGGTCGGTATTGATGTCATGCAGGAAGCTGGCAAACAGCTCGGTTAGTTTCTGGTCGCGCTCCGCTTCGGGGATGGATGCGGCGTATTCCTTGATCGCCTTCTCTGCATCCTCTGTTGAAACGCGCCGGCTCTCTAGAATGTCAGTCAGGTTGCGAACAGCCGGATCGAAGTCTTTGATGTTCTCAATCGATGGGCCGTCCCAGATCTGCCCGGCTGATATGATCGGCACCTTCCGCTGCACGCATGGCCAGTCCGGACTCCCGAGCACCGCGGATGGCGAGAAGTCGACGGCTGCATTGCTTTCGGGCGTGACCGGCGACGGCGCAAAGGCTGGATGCTGGCTGGCTCCTAGTGGCTCGGCTTCCATGCCACCGGCGCGCGCGCCAGGGACGACGCCTGGGGCGATGCCAGGCTGAGGCTCGAGACCGCCGGGATGCGCGCCAGGAACGACGCCCGGAGCCAGCCCAGGTGCGAGATCTGGAGCCGCTTCGACCTTCGCCGGCGCGTCTTTGCCGGCTGCCTTGTCCTCGGCAAAGGTGGCTGTGCTTGCGAGGATCGCGAGGGCGCTGGCCATCGCTGCACATCTCATCATCCGCGTCATGGCGCTATCCTGCTTGTTGTTGGCTTTCATCGCTCATGCTCCAGCGCCCGGACCGCCGCGACGGGCGATCAGGCCTTTCGAGGGGTTGTATGCATAGATCGCCGCGCCGAGGAAAACGGCCGTGCAGGCGAGAACGATCCCCAGCGACGGCCAATCGACCTGCCCGTAGAGGGCAAAGCGGATAACCTCGACCGCGTGAGTGAATGGGTTGAGCTGGCAGAGCTCGTAAAGGAGCATGCTCGACTCCTTCACGCGCCACAGCGGATAGAGCGCGGACGAGGCGAAGAACATCGGGAAGATGACGAAGTTCATCACGCCCGCGAAGTTCTCCAGCTGCTTGATTACCGACGACATGAACAGTGCCAGCGAGCCGAGCATCAGTCCGGCAACCACCAGGGCCGGCGCAACTGCGATGTAGTTCATCGATGGCGGCCCGAGGTTCCAGTAGTAGATCACGGCGATTATGGCGCCGATCTCGAACGCCCCCGCAACCATGAGCGCTCTCTGCATGAACCGCTCCGAGAACATCTCCGTCGCCGAGTTGAAGATGTGAAGCGCGAATATGCCGGCGGGCGCAGCCAGCAGAAGGGGATAGCCCCAGCCTGTGAGCTCTCCCTCCCAGAAATAGAAGATGGCAAGGAACACATAAGCCTGGATCGCCGCCACCGCGACGCCGCCGATCAGCTTGGAGACCAGCAGGAACGAGCGCGGAAACGGGCTGACGAGCAGCGTGCGCATCGCGCCTGTTTCGCGGTCGTAGACCATCGACAGCGACGATTGCATCGCGTTGAACAGCAGGATCATGCCCAGCAGGCCCGGCACCACGTACACCTCATAGAGGACATACGTCTCGTACGGAGGAATGATCGATACGCCTAGCGTCTGCCGGAAACCGGCAGCGAAAATGAACAGCCAGATCAGCGGCCGCACCAGTGCGGACATGAAACGCTCGCGCTGATGCAGGTAGCGCAGCACTTCGCGCCAGACGATGCCCTTGAAGCAGGTGAAGTAAGCGCGCAGGCCAAGCCGCGGTGGCTCGGCGCCCCACGCCTGTTCGCTTATCGACGTGGTCGCCGCCGAGCCATGCTGGATGGTGGAGCTCATGGCGGTCATGCAGCGAGTTCCTCGGTTGCCGAGCCGGTCAACTTGCGGAACGCGTCGCTGACGGTCTTTGTTTCAGTCTTGGCGAGCATTTCCGGCACTGTGCCCGTAAACAGAACCCTGCCCTTGTGCAGCACCACGACGAGATCGGTCGGCCGCACTTCGTCGAAAAGGTGCGTCGCCCACAGAACGCTCAAACCTTCCTTTTCCACCAGCGAGCGCACGATATTGACGACGCTCTCGCGCGAGCCGATGTCGAGCCCGACCGTCGGTTCGTCCAGCAGCAACAGGGAAGGCTGATGTAGCAGCGAACGTGCGATTTCGACCCGCCGCGACTGACCGCCCGAAAGGTTGCGCACTTTTTCTTTCGCGCGATCTGCAAGACCGACGATTTGCAGCGCGCGTTCGGTGCGCCGGCGCGCCTCGCTGCCGTGAATGCCGTGCAGGGCGCAGTGATAAAGAAGGTTCTGCTTCAGCGACAGGTCCAGATCGAGTGTACGGCTCTGGAACACCACGCCGAGCCGCTGCAGCGCCGCCATCGCGCGCCGACGGATGTTGTGCCCGAAGATGCGGATTTCGCCGGTGACGTTGTCGTACAAACGCGTGATCAGCGCGAACAGCGTCGACTTGCCCGCGCCGTTGAGACCGAGCAGCACGACGAAGCGCCCGCGCGGGATCTCTAACGACACGTCCTTCAGCGCAGCGTTGTCGCCAAAGCTGTGGCTGACGTTGTTGACGACCAGCGCAGGCGCGCTTGCCTCGGTCGGGTTGGGGTCATCTGCCATGTTGATGTGACGATTGCACCGCAAGCCTCCTATTTCAAGCCATTGGAAACGTTGATCGTTTCTCTTCGGCTTGGCCACGCGGAGCGTTGCGGCCGTTCGCCTTCTCTCGTTGTCGAGCGGGTTTGTCCTTGTCCTGGAGGCCGCCGAAAGCCTCGATAGAACGGCGAAAATTCAAACGACTAGAACGGAGCAACGACGATGCCCCAGGGGTAGCGCCCGGTGCGGATCGATTTGATCACCTTGAGCGCCGCAACATCTATCACCGAAACGTCGTTAGACGCACCATTGGTGGTGAGCAGCTGCTTGCCATCGGGCGTGAAGGCCATCTGCCAGACGCGCTGGCCGACGAGCAGATACTTTTTCACCTGCAGCGTTTCGGTATCGATCACCGCTACTCGGTTGGCAGGTCCGAGCGCGACGAACGCCGTCTTGCCGTCCTGCGTGATGCGCACGCCCACCGGCTGAATGGCTTCCTTCGTAACGCCCGGAATCTCGAAGCGAACCTTGCCGATCACCTTGCGGTCGGCTGGATTGATCACCGTGACGGTACCGCCGATTTCCGAACTCACCCACAGCTGCGTGCCAGCGGGATTGAAGATCGCCACGCGCGGACGGCTGTCGACCAGAACGTTGTCGAACGTCTTGTGTGTGGTGGTGTCGATGAAGTGGGCCATATTCGTCGTTTCCGACGTGTTGACCAGCACTTTGCCGTCGGGGCTCATGCCCATGCCTTCCGGCTCGACGCCGACGGGAATGTCACCGATGATCTTGCCGCTCTGGATATCGACGACGGTGACGAGGTTGTCGTCCTCGTTCGCGACATACAGCGGATTGCCCGACGGATGCAGGATCAGCAACTCGGGGTCGGGACCAGAAGGTAATGTCTTGATGAGCTGATAGGTCTTCGTGTCATAGACTTGGATGATGTTGTCGTCGCTGGTGCAGACGATCAGCCACTTGGCATCATTCGACAGAATGACACCGCGCGGGCGCTGGCCAACGGGGAATGTTTTGATCACCTCGAGCTTCTCTGTGTCGATCACCGACACGGAGTTGTCTTTCTCGTTGGTGACGAACGCGGTGTAGGCATTGGCCGCTGGCATCGGCAGGGCGAGGGCCGAGAGGGTGCCGAGTAACAGGGCGCCAACCTTGATGCGCTTCACGAAGCTTCCTCCTGAGATACTTTTCTTAGCCGGCAGTCTGGCGTTCATTGCGTATAGGCTTTGCATTTGGTTTCGGGCTTATCGACCCCCAGGGTATCGAGCACGCTCGTCTGGTGTAGGAAGCCCTGCTGCGGTGAGACGGTGACCAGCATCTTCGGCGTGTCGACGAGGATCGGCTGGCGCAACTGACCATTCCAGTTGCGCACCGACAGCCCGACGCCCTTGAAGCCCGCAACCTCGAAGCTCGGCCCTTTGATGTAGTCGACGAGCTCCTTGAAATTCGTAGACTTCGTGCGCGCCGCGGCTTCACCGATCATGCGCACGCCGAGCCAGGCGTTGTAGTCGATCGGGCGCATGTTGCGGTCGGCAAGCCGCTTGAAGCGGTTCTGGAACTGGGTTCCGCCCCAAAGCTCGATAGCCGGATGCCAGCTCTCGGCGACGAGGCCCGCGGTGCCTGCGACCGGGCGTGCGTCCCATGTGCGGTAGGGCAGATAATCACCGAATAAGCTGCTCTCGTCGGCAACGACGACCACGTCATAGTCGGGAGCACTTTGGGTGAAAGTCGGGATTTGCTGCTGTACCTGCTCGAAACCGCCATCCGAACGGCGGTTGCCGGAATCGTAAGTGAACGTGCGCTCCTCGACGATTTTCGCACCAAATCGTTTGGCGGCCCGCCGGATCGCATCGGCGTAGAGCTTGTCTTTCTCTGACGGCCCCAGCACCAGCAGCCAGCGGTTCCACTTCTTCCATACGAGATACTGCGCCAGAGCGTCCGCCAGCATCGAGCGCGTGGGTGCGGTGTGCAGCACGTCGGCGCGGCAATCTTCCTCACGCAGGCTGTCATCTGGCAGCGCATAGTTGATCAGCAGCGCTTCCTTGCCCTTCAGGGCATCCGAAAGCTTGAGCAGCGTCGCGGGCGAGGCGTCGACGAGTACGAAGTGCATTCCCGCGTCGACCTTCTGCACCACGTCGGCGATCAGCTTAGCTGGGTCGGCGTCCTCGATCGCTTCGAGCGTGAACTCTTGGTTCATGAAGCGGCCGGTGGTGTTATTGTCGGTAATTGCCAGCTTTGCGCCGGCCAGCCCGAGATCCTTCGGCGGCAGATCGAGCAGAGAGAGCGGCAGCGGCTCCTCGCGTAGCTCGCGCGCGAGCAGAATGGGGATCACCGCGACTTTGGGCGCGGCTTCGTCAGTCTTTGCGGGGGCCGCAGCTTCGGGAGAGGGCGCAGCAGCAGGGGAGGCGTCTTGGGCAAGCACGCTCACTGGAGCAATTATCGTCAGCGCAGCTGCGAACAACGCGCCGCGCCGCAGACACGCGAACACTCCGCCGCTATGCGCGCGCTTGGCATTGCCATTCGCCATCGAGCCGGTTCCTCCTGAATTCTTCCGTCTCGCTGCAGTGCGAGAGCTTATTGTGCGGGCTACTGTTACTTTGTTGCATTAAAAGGGTGCTGGGGACCACCGTTGTCAAGGTCTCCCGATTTCACTCGCGGACTTGTGACCTTTGGTATGCCACTACGTGGCAATAACCCCCTTGCAATTAGCCACCTGTTCGGCACACCTACCCCTTAACAGTATAACAGTCTAAGCAGCCGTCGGCGCGGCTTAGAGCAGGGGAAGCGCTTTGTTTGCTAAACGGATTGTCATCTTCGCGCTCGCCTCGATGCTGCTGCCCGCCATCGCATCGGCGGCGCCGAAGGCGGTTATCTTTCCCTTCGATCTCATAGATCAGCAGCAGCAGTTCGAGATCGGCGTAATGCCCAAGGGGCTCGACCCTGAGGACAAGCGCCGGCTGCAGCTGATTACCGACGAATTGACCCGCCTTATCAAGGAAGGCGGGCAGTATGAAGTGGTCGATAGCACGCCGATCGCAAAGGACATCGAAGAGAAATCTCCGATGTACAAGTGTAACGGCTGCGAGGATGACCTCGCTAAAAAGGCAGGCGCTGCGTACGCATTTATCGGTACCGTGCGCAAGGCGTCCGACGTGCTGTTCACTGTCAGCATCTACATTCGTGACGTGGCCGCAGAGAAGGTCGTCAAGCAGGGATCGAGTGAGATCTACGGCAACACCGACAAAATGTGGCTGCGCGCCGTGAACTACATCGTCGAGAGACGGCTGTTCGCGCAGAAGGGGGCCGCGAAATGATCGATCGCCGCCAGTTGCTGCTCGCCGGCGGTTCGGCTTTGGCAGGTCTGGCTGCCGGCGCTCCAACGGCAAGCGCCGCCGGGTCCCTGCGGATCGCTTCTCTCAAGTTCGGCACCTTGAGCTGGCTGTTGGAAACAGTGCGCGCCGAGGGATTGGCAAATAAAGTTGGTCTACAGATCATCGTCGTCGAGGTTGCAACCAACCAGGCGGGCCCTGTCGCTCTTCTTTCCGGCAACGTCGAGATCATCGTCAGCGATTGGCCGTGGGCACTGCGTCAGCGCGCCCTCGGAGAGCGCGTGAAGTTCGCGCCGTACTCGTCCGCCCTCGGCGCCGTCATGGTGGCGGGCGACTCTCCCATCAAGTCGCTTTCCGATCTCAAGGACAAGAAGCTCGGCGTCGCGGGTGGCGCCATCGACAAGAGCTGGCTGATGCTCCGCGCCTATTCGAAGAAGGAGTTGGGAACCGACATCGCCAACTATGCAAGTCCGTCCTTTGGTTCGGCCCCGCTCCTTACTGCCGAAACGATTTCCGGACGCCTCGATGCCGTGCTTAACTTCTGGACCTACGCCGCCCGCCTGCACGGCGAGGGCTTCCGCTCCATCCTGACGATGGACGAAGTCCTGAAGTCTCTCGACATCACGCCAGTACCTTCATTGGTCGGTTTCATTTGGACGGAGGAGACGGAGGAGAAGAAGGCGAAAGAGATCGCCGCATTTCTCTCCGTTGTGGAGGACGCGAACGCAATCCTCGCCAAATCCGACGCCGCCTGGGAGCGCCTGCGAGATTTCATACGGCCCGAGAGCGAAGCTGAATTCCAGCAGATCAAGGCGGACTATCGCGCAGGCATTCCCAAGCCGTGGACCGGCGCAGAGACCCGATCGGCTGAAAAATTGACACAGATCCTCGTCGATATCGGAGGACCGAATATTCTCGGCAGTAGCACGCAGTTCGACCCCAAGCTGTTCCATGCGGCAGGCTCATAACGCGCAGGCGCGCGGCCCCAGATTAGGGCGCCTCGGCTGGTCGCTGATCTCACTGCTGGCGCTCGTCGGGCTATGGGAGCTTATCGCTCTCATCGCGCAGAGCCGCTACATGCCTGGCCCAACCGAAGTGGTGCAGGTGATGATCCGCGAGGCGGAGGCGGGCGAGCTGTGGGGCAACATCGCCGCAACGCTCATCCGCGTCGCGTTCAGTTTCGTCGTCGCGATGTTCATCGGCTCGGCAATCGGCCTGGCGCTCGGCCGCTATCCGATGGCCGATCGTTTCTTTGACACCTGGTTGATCTTCTTCCTCAACCTGCCGGCCCTGGTCATCATCGTACTTTGCTACATCTGGTTCGGCCTGACGGAGGTCGCGGCGATCACCGCCGTTGCGGTCAACAAGATCCCCAACGTTGCTGTGACCATGCGCGAGGGCGCCCGCAGCCTCTCCAAAGATCTAAATGAGATGGCGCACGTGTACCGCTTCGGCTGGTGGAAGACGCTGCGCCACGTGACCTTGCCGCAGCTCGTGCCGTTCTTCGCCGCCGCAGCTCGCTCCGGCCTCGCGCTGGTATGGAAAATCGTGCTCGTGGTCGAAGCCTTTGGGCGCTCCGACGGCGTCGGGCATCAGCTCAATATCGCCTTCCAGCTTTTCGACGTGCCGATGATCCTGTCTTACGCTCTTGCTTTCATCATCGTCGTGCAGATCATCGAGATGGCGATCATTCAGCCGCTCATCGCGAGGGCCACCAAATGGCGTCGGTGACGCGGCCGCTGTCGGTTCGGATCGACAAGAAGGAGTTCCCCTCCGTCGGGGAGCGTCCCTCGAACCATGTCCTCGAGAACATCTCCTTCGACGTCGATCCGGGATCGTTTGTCATCATCACCGGGCCATCCGGCGGCGGCAAGTCGACGATGCTGAACATCATCGCCGGCCTCGATGACGACTATGACGGCCAGGTTGAGTTCGGCAGCCAAGGCCCCAACATCGCGTTCGTATTTCAGTCGCCGCGGTTGCTGCCTTGGCGCACCGTTTACGAGAACATTGCGCTGGCACTGCCGCCCGATGATCCGCGCCTCGCCAATATCCCCGAGCTTCTGAAGCGCGTCGGTCTCACCGAGGCAGCCAATGCCTATCCGGAGATGATCTCGCTCGGCATGCAGCGCCGCGTCGCCCTGGCGCGCGCGTTCGTGCTGGAGCCCGACATTCTGCTGATGGACGAGCCGTTCGTCTCGCTTGACGACCCCACCGCATACGCCCTGCGCGAGCTTTTGGTGGAACTCTGGTCTCGCCGCCCGACGACCGTCCTGTTCGTTACCCACGACCGGGCCGAGGCCGTGATGCTCGGGACCCGCATCTTGCGTCTGTCTGCCGGACCTGCAACTATTGCCGAGGACGTGCCGGTACAGCTCTCTGTGGCCGACCGGGGCGACCGTGAAAAGGTGCGGGCGGAACAGCGCCGCATCTTCGGCGAAGCATAGATCTCATCAAGATTAATGGAACACGTGCGCGGATCGGCAAGGCTGCTTGCCAGCGTGACGAACGACCGCGAGGCGCGGCTTGTCGCCTCTCTGGGCGCTGACGTCATCGATGCCAAGAATCCCTCGACCGGTGCGCTGGGCGCGCTTCCGGCCGCGACGGTGACGGCCATTCGCGCCGCTGTGCCTGCACACATCCCAGTCAGCGCCACCATCGGCGATCCGACCGACGACATCGCCGCGACGACGGACGCCATAGCGCGCATGGCCGCAACGGGCGCGGATATCGTCAAGATCGGCCTTCAAGCAAATGCGACCACCGCGACGATGCTCCAGGCCGTGGCCAAGCTCGATCTAGGATCGGCGCGCCTCGTCGGCGTCATGCTCGCCGACAAGGGGGTCGACTTCGATCTCATTCCGGTAGCACGCGATGCTGGCTTCGTCGGCCTGATGCTCGACACAGCAGATAAGCGCCGTGGCGCGCTTCCCGACGTCACCTCAATTGATGTGCTGCGCCGCTTTGTGGCAGCAACCAAAGCCGCCGGCATGTTCGCCGGTCTCGCAGGCTCGTTGCGCGCCGCACACGTGCCTCAGCTTCTGGCGCTTTCCCCCGACATCCTCGGCTTCCGCGGAGGCCTCTGCCGCCAGGGCGAACGCACTTCGGAGATCGATGCCGAAGCCGTTCGCGCCGTTCGCCGCATTATCCCTGTTTGCGATGCAGCACAGGGTCAAGCTTGCCGTCCGCTGCTGCCGGGTGCTATGGCGCCTCGGCAAGCGAAAGACGTGGCATGAGCAGCAAACACAGCATTTCCGCCCGCCGTGACGGCGCAATCCTCGATCGCATCTTCGTGCGCGGCCTCGTGCTGCCCGTCGCCATCGGCGTCTACGACGAAGAGCAGGGCATCACGCAGAAGGTTTCGTTCACTATCGAAGCCTCGGTCGCTGCCGGCGTTTCTCCGAAAGGCGACAGCATCGATGAGGTGCCGTCCTACGATGACCTGGTCAACGCCGTGAAGGCGGTGATTGCCGCCGGGCATGTCGGCCTGGTCGAAACTATGGCGGCTCAGATCGCCGAGCGTTGCCTCGCCGACAAGCGCATCGTCGAGGTGCTCGTCCGCGTCGAGAAGCTGGAGCGCGGCCCCGACGCCGTCGGCGTCGAGATCGTGCGCCCGCGCGCCACGTGACCGCCGGGCGCTCTCCCGTCGTCGTCAAGCTGGGTGGCAGCCTCGCCGAAAGTCGGCGCCTTGCGTCTACCCTGAAGATCGTCGGCGCCGCCCGCCAGTCTTGCGTCGTCGTCCCCGGCGGGGGCACCTTCGCCGATGCCGTGCGCGCCGCACATAAGAAGCATCGCCTCCCCGAGACGGTTTCACATCGCATGGCGCTGCTGGCGATGCATCAGACCGGCATGATGCTGAGTGCCATGCACCCACGCCTTGTACCGGCGGAAACGCTCAGTGCCATTCGCCGCGCAATGGCTGAAAGCCGCATCCCGGTCTGGCTGCCGCTGAAGCTCATCGACGCCGATACGCGTGTTTCTGCCGACTGGCGCACGACGTCCGACGCCCTAGCCGCCCGCCTCGCCGAGCGCCTTGGCGCCAGCGTCGTGCTGGTGAAGTCCTGCCGCGTCGACTCTGAAGCAACGCCCGCACAACTCGTCCGCCAGGGCATTGTCGACCCCGCCTTTGACGAGATCGTCGCGCGCTCAGCAATACCCTGGCGCGTTCTCGGCGCTGGCGATGAGGCCGAGCTTGCTCAGAGGCTCTCCGCACCTTATCGAGCCGGTCGACTGAAACCCTCTAAGCGTGCTATCGCCCGAGGCAGATGACCGCCGGCCCTTGGGCCAGAAGTGCGGGCGAGGCCCAGCTCCAATGACTAGTTCTGACGGCGAAAAAAAGCTGCTGTTCCTGACCGGGCGACTCGCCGAGCCCCGTCTCGCCGAGACGGTGGCGGCTATGGGCCTGCCCAACGGCTCCTGGCGCATCGCCAACCTCGGCATCAAGGTCGCGGCGCTGATGACCGAGAACATCGTCCGCAATCGCTTGAAAGAGCCGCTCGATGCCGATCGCGTCATCGTCCCCGGTCGCGTGCGCATGGACCTGTCTCACCTCGCCGAGCACTATGGCGTGCCCTTCGAGCGCGGCCCGGACGAGATCATCGACCTTCCCCAATTCTTCGGCCAGGGCGGCGAGCCGCCCGATCTGTCGAAGAATGATATCCGTATCTTCGCCGAGATCGTCGATGCGCCGGCCTTTTCGACCGAGGCACTTGTCGCCCGAGGGCGAGAGCTTATCGAAAAGGGCGCCGATGTCGTCGATATCGGCTGCCAGCCAGGCGTCCCGTTCCCGCACCTGGAAGAGACCGTCATCGCGCTGAAGCAGGCAGGCTTCAAGGTCAGCGTCGATTCCGGCGACACTGAAGAACTCCGCCGCGGTGCGCGCGCCGGCGCCGACTTCGTCTTGAGCCTCGATGAGTCCAACCTCGACGCCATCGACGGAACAGACTGCGTTCCAGTGCTGCTGCCCAGGCCCCACGGCGATTTGGATTCTCTCGTACGCGCCATCGAGCTGTGCAAGGCGAAGGGCATCCCGCACATCGCCGATCCTGTGCTCGATCCCATCAACTTTGGCTTCATGACCTCGCTCGAGCGCTACGCCGAATTGCGCCGCCGCTGCCCCGATGTCGAGATCCTCATGGGTACCGGCAACCTGACCGAGTTGACCGACGCTGACAGTCAGGGTGTCACGGCGCTTCTCATCGGCATCTGCGCCGAGCTGCAGATTCACAACGTGCTGATCGTACAGGTGTCGCCGCATACCCGCCGAACCGTCGAAGAGCACGACGCCGCCCGCCGCCTCATGTATCGCGCCCGCGAAGACGGCAACCTCCCGAAGGGCTACAACGCCGGACTGCTCTCACTGCACGAGTTGCGTCCCTTTCAGGATACGCCCGAGCAGATCGCCGCCAATGCCAAGGAGGTGCGCGATTCGAACTATCGCATCGAGGCCGCCACCGACGGGCTGCATATTTATAATCGCGACGGCCATCACGTCGCCGCCGATCCCTTCGCGCTGTTCGACAAGCTCGGCGTTGAGCACGACGGCGCTCACGCATTCTATCTCGGCTATGAGCTGGCCAAGGCCGAGATTGCCCGCGCCCTCGGCAAGAGATATGCGCAGGACAGCGCGCTCGATTGGGGCGTCGCCGCCGATCGCAAGTCCGAAGACCTGACCCAGCATGCACCCGAAGGGGCCACGCTCAAAGCCGCCCGCAAGGAGAAGCAGGATGCCGCGCATCGTCGAAACGATCGTGACGACGACAAACGCGAAGGGTGAGGCGCATATCGCCCCCCTCGGTTTGATCGCTGACGGCGACAACTGGATCATCGCGCCGTTCCGGCCTTCGCGCACGCTCGACAACCTCAACGAGGTGCCGTTCGCAATCGCCAGCCACACCGACGACGTGCGCGTGTTCGCCGGCTGCGTCACGGGGCGCAAGTCATGGCCGACCTGCACTGCGGAGCGCGTGCCCGGTATGCGCCTCATCGATGCCGTCTCGCACTGGGAGATGGCCGTCGAAAGGATCACCAATGATCAGCAGCGACCGCGCTTTTCATGCCGGTTGGAGTACGAGGCGAGCCACCGTCCGTGGGAAGGCTTCAACCGCGCCCAAGCAGCTGTGCTGGAATGTGCAGTGCTGGTGACGCGCCTTTCCATGCTCCCGCCGGAGAAGATCGAAAACGAGCTGAAATACCTCGAGATCGCTATCTCCAAGACCGCCGGCCCGCGCGAGGAAGAAGCCTGGGGCTGGCTGATGGAAAAGATCGACGCCTGGCGCGCAGCGCAAGTCTGAACGATCGACACCGCTATGCAAGCAGCGCGACGGCGACGGCAGGGGCGCAGCGGCTCGCCCAAGTGCGGCAGTCATCCGTCGCCTGCGCGATCTCAGCGAAGGGGATGGCCTCGCGTCCCTGGGCCTCGGCAATCTGTGCGATCACGTCTGCGCCAACCCCGGCGGCTACGATTGGTGCTCGCGCTGGCATCTCTGCATTCGCGAGCACTTCGCCGATAGCCGCCGCGATCTCGCGCTGTTGTTGATCAGCAATCTCGCGCGCAGCGGCCTGCCAATCATCGAGCGCAGCATCGCCCGCATCCCAGCCGAAGCATCGCGCGAAACGAGCCACGCTTTCCGTCGCAGACTTTCCTCGCCCGTCGAGCGTCGCGTGCTGGTCGACGTCATCGGGAAGCACACCGAGCACGCGTCGCACGTCGGCCATGTTAGCGAAGACACCGGCGGCGAGCCGCTGCGCGCGCCCGCGCAGCACACCGCGTTGCGCCACGCTGCTCACGTCGGTCCGCGTTAATCCGCTGTAGACGAGCTCGCCCGTTGCTAAGCGCTCGCCATCGGTGAGACCCCGAGCAACGATGGCACCATCGCGCACGGCGATGATATCCGTGGTCGTCGACCCCATGTCGGCGAGCAACGCATTGGGCAGTGCACGCGCGACAAGCGCTGCACTGGCCAGAAAGTTCGTCGAGGCAACGCTGATCGGATCGGCGCGAGCATCATCGACGCTCCCGATCCCGCGCAATCCCATCCAGATGCGCGCATCGGGGCCCAGCAACGTCTGCAGCCGGTCGACGATCGCCCGGACGCCGCTTGCGCGGTCGGGAAACACTTCGCACAACTCGCCCGTCATCGTCGCGGCATGACGATCGGCGCGCGCGACGAGATCGCCCGCCGCGGCCAAGGCCGCATCGATCTGGTCGAGCCCCTTCCACAGCGGGCACGCGATCTGGCGCACTGCGATTGTGCGGCCATTCTCGGCCAGCGCTACTTTGAGGTGCGCCCCGCCCACGTCGTAACCGGCTGTAATGGACATGCGATCTCCGCGCGCACGATGCTCCTTCGCACGCAGTGCCGTGTTACACGAGGGGACCGCGGAGGCAAACAAATGGACGTGATCCCGGTTATCGATGTGCGGCACGGCGTGGCGGTTGCGGCGGTCCGCGGCGACCGGGCGGCTTATCGCCCGCTCACAACGCCGCTTGCCGATGGCAGCGATCCCATCGGAGTCGCTAAAGGTTACGCGCGCCTCTTTAACTTTCCCGTTCTCTACGTCGCCGACCTCGATGCCATCGAGGGGCGCGGGGCAAACGCCGCCCTGCCCGAAGGATTAGCCAGCGCAATCCCGGGGATTGCGCTCTGGGTCGACGCCGGCCTGCGCCCGCACGAGGCCGCTGAAATGCTCGCGGTTTCTGACGCAGCGACGCCGGTCATCGGCACCGAGAGCATCGTCGGCGAACAGGACATCGCGACAATCGAAGCTCTCCCGCGCGATCGCTTCGTCCTCTCGCTCGATTTCAAAGGCGATCAGTTCATCGGACCGCCGCGCATCTTCGACACTCCGGAACTCTGGCCAGACCGGCTGATCGTCATGACGCTCGCGCGCGTCGGGTCGGGCGAGGGGCCTGACCTCACGCGCATTGCCGATATCATCGCGCGAGCAAACGGGCGGCGTGTCTACGCCGCGGGTGGCGTGCGCAATCGCGCCGATATCGAAGCGTTGCACAAGGCAGGCGCGGCAGGCGTGCTCGTCGCCACTGCGCTGCACGCGGGCAAAATAAAAGCCGGCGATCTCGATGAGATCGCCGGCCTTTGATGTCGTAGCACGAAGGGGAGAGCAGAACGCGCGCCGGGGGTGTTCTACCCGTTCCAACGGCCAGAAAGCAGTCTACCCAATCGCTGCAGCAGGCCCCTCTTCATAGGCGGGGCATCATCCTGCTGTGGACGGTTTCCGCTTCAAGCCTTCGCACCGAACGGATGCTGAGCCGAGTTGCGCTGAGCGGTCACTTCGGCAGCGGTCGGCTTGCCGGCGACTGCACGAGCGATCGACTCCTTAACGGCGCGATAGTTGTAGTCCTGGATCTTCGCGTCGTCGGCAGCTTCCCAGTGGATGAACACGCCGACGCAGATGAAGATGTCGTCAGCTTCAGCAGCCGGGATCACGCCCTCGGCAACCGAGTCCTGAACGGCCTTGGCGACGCCGTACTGAGCAGGTCCGAACATCTGAACGGCCTGACGGGCGTCCTTGATGGTGACCTTGTTGTACAGGATCGTGTTCGGCTTGCAGGGCAGGTTGGGAGCGATAACAGCGAGGAGGGTCGTGAAACCGTCCTTGTTGTTCGTCAGCGCGTTGCAGAACGCGACTTCAGCGGCCGAGCCGCGCGGACCCATGAGAAGGTCGATGTGTGCGACTTCGTTACCGTCGCCGACGAGCGATTCGCCGACAAGCACCTTGTTGATCTTGGCCATTTCGGGGTTTCTCCCAAGCTATAAGCACCACGAGCACCAACGCCACCCTGCCGAAAGGCCGGGCGCACCAGTTTCTGCCCAATCGAAAAGCCATCCTTCGTTTCTGCGTCCGGCGACGAAGTCGACGAACCGGTTTGCCGGATAGCGGCGCGCCATAAACGCCGCCCCTAGATAGCCTGAGGGCAATATCGAGACAAGGGGCTAAGACGAGCCGTTAAGCCCCATTGCGTCGCACACAGAAGCGACAAAAACGGTTGCTACAACGAGGTCGGCAGTCGTACCCGGATTGATGCCCTGGCGCTTCAGATCGGCATCGAATTCGAGCAATGCGGGCAATGCTTTGGCTGCCGCGACGGGCTGCCAGAGCTTTTCGAGCGCAATTGCCCGCTGACGGACATCATTGGCAACTGCTTCACCATGTTTTCGAACAATGTGGCTGTCTGCAAATTGTGCAAGATAGGCCATGTGCAGCGTCGTGACCGCCAGTGACGGATCATCGCTCAAGGATTGAGCGCGCCGCAGCTCCGGCAACCCAAACTCGAAAATGTCTTCAAAGCCAGTCGTATAGTTGAGCGCGATACGGTCGCGTTCGGCCGCCAGCTCCATCGCCTCGAGCAGGCCAATTGTCGGCGGCACGGCCACATCCTGCTCCGGTGCCGAGCCAAGCCCGCCGGGATGTGCTCGCCGGATCGCCGCGTACACCGAGGCGGCATCGCCTGCATCGAGATTGGCTAACACCGCATTCAGCCGGCCGCGCAGGCCAAGCTCCAGGTTCATTGCCGCAGCGGCCGCAACCGGCGCGCACAGCAGCAGAATGCCAAGGTTCGTATTGCAGCCCGCCGCTGCGAATGACGCTTCGACCGCGCGCAAAATTCGGGTGCCGACTTTCTCCCCGCTGGCCGCGATCCATGGCGCTGCCGCTTCGGCGCTGGCCTCGAATTGCGCGACCTCCATGCCGTGGCCGCTGGAATGGACGTGAACATTGCCCGGCTTGAGCGCAGAAAGCTCTGCGTGACAGGCGGCGATGAACAGCTCGCCGATCTGGTCTTCGCTCAGGCGGGGCATGGTTGCGCAGCCGTGTGCGCCCGCCGGTGTTCGGCAACCGCGTAGAGGAAATCTTCGACGATGGTCTCGGCGATGTTGATATCCGATACGCTCTGCAAACCGCGCCAGGACGGATTGCTGTTCACTTCAAGAACCATGAGGCGCCCGTCAGCTCCGCGGATCAGATCGACGCCGGCATAGTCGCCGCCGACGGCAGCCAGCGCGCCTTGCGCCAGCGAGGCCATTTCTGCGTCAGCCAGATGTGCAACCGGCGCTGCGCCCTGGTGAACGTTGGTGATCCAGCTGCCCGCGCGCCGTGCCATGGCAGCGACGACGCGACGGCGCGTTACCAGAACCCGCCAGTCTTCGAACGTCGCGTTGGAAGAGGGCACGTAGTCCTGCAGATAATAGATGTTGTCGGCTGCCTCGGGCGCCGGCAGCTCGCTCACGCTGTCGACGCGCAGAAGCCCTTTGCCCTGTGATCCGAACAAAGGCTTGTAGATCAGTGGGCGCCCGGCCGCGCTCACGTAAGCATCCGCGGGTGGCAGCGTCTCGACTGTGCGCGTACGCGGCGTCGGAATACCGGCCTTGTGCAGCAAGAACGTCGTCGCCGACTTGTCGACGCAGCGCTCGATGGCACGTGCATCGTTCCACACGCGCACGCCGCTTTCGCGCAGCGCATGCAGGATGCCGAGGCGGAAGGTGATCTGCTCCAGAGTGCCCGCCGAAATGGACCGCACGAATACGGCATCCGGCAGCGCGCCGCTAAAGCCCGGTATGTCGATGCCGCTTTCCAGCCCGGTATCGAACGCGCACCGCGGCAGCGACGTGATGACAACATAGGCGCCGCGCGCGCGCAACGCCTCGGCGAGGCGGCGCACGTGCCAGTTGCCGCTCTCTTCCTCGAGGAAGAGAGCGATCTTCAGGCCGCTTGCGCTTTGCTCAGCGGAAGCTTTTGTCGACGACGTCTGGAGCAAGTTCGCCCGCATGGAATGAGGTGCCGGTGTCGAGGTTCGAAACGATGACCTGAGCCGGGCTGAACAACATCGGATCGATTTTGTAGAAGTCGCCGCCAGCAGCCGCGAAGATATCGGCAAATGGCTCGCCGTATGCCGCGCACGTGCTCGACGGAAGCTGCTTAGCAAGCTGCTCGGCCGCATCGTTGCTGCCGCGTACGAACAGCTGCACGCGCCCACCGTAGATCACAGCGTCGTTTGTGCGGCCCATTGCACGCATGAAATCGGGGACCGGCGGCGCGATCGGGGCCGTGCCGATGCCATCCTCGATGTGCTCCAGCGGGAAGTGCAATTCGTGCGCCTTGTGCAGCGCGACTTCCAGCACGCGCGCCGCGATCTGCACGCTGCCCGCGATGCAGCCGGTCGGTGCGAAAAGGATCGTCAGGTTGCTCGGCTGCACGCCGCACGCTGCCGCGATAGAACGCGCGACCGAAGCAGGCGGGGCCTTGTCGCCCTCGATGACGAGAGCCGCCTTGCTGTAATGGTCGACGTAGTTGAGGTCTTTGTAGAGCGCCTCGACGCGCGAAAGGGCACGCGCCGGTCCCGAGCCGAGCGCAAAGAAGCCGCTCTCCTGCTCGGTGATCTGCCAGCCTGCGTACTGGCTGCCGAGACAGGCGACGACCGGGTTCGCAGCGTGGACGGTGATGCCGAGCGGCCAGCGCTTCAGGCCGGAATCATTGTGCACCGTGACAGTGCCGAGCCCACCGAGGCAGACCTCAGCCAGTCGGCGCCCAGCTTCCAATCCGCCGGGGGCCTTCGCGCCCATGTCGATGAGCCGCTCGCCGGCTTCCCCGGTCGTAACCGAGCAACGCAGTGCGTCGGCGTCGGCCACGATTCCTTCAACGAGCTTGGCTGCGCGCGAAGAGACGCTTGGGGCCGGGCCGTTGTACTTCTGCATTGTCGTTGCGCTCCCTGTTTCGGGGCTGTCCATACAGCATCTGACCCAGTTCGTCCAAGCGCTGACGACAACTCCCTAATGCCGCATCCTGGCTCGCCCCGGAGCCATAAACCGTGGCTATCGGCCTATAGCGGGGAATGTGGGTTCCAGGGGCCGGGCGGTCCGCCGTCCAGGGCGGCAACGGCTCGTCTCCGATGTCGAGCGATCCGGGATCGGCGTAAAGAATTGCTGCAGCGCGAACGTCCATTGAAACGTTCACTTGAGGCGTCTGACCCATCGCTGCCGCGAGGTGCGCGCGAAAGAGACTGCCGCGCTCATCGTCGAACACATCGAGTGTCGCGCCGGGGCGCGGATTGATCTCGAGCAGATAAGGGGTCTCGCCTGCGAGCAGGAAATCGAACGAGACGAGACCGGCAAGTTTGAGTTCGGCACATAGCTTTTCGGCGGCGGCCTGCATCGACGCGGCAACATCCGCCGCTACCTCGACCGGCCCGGCCGCACCGCCGTAGCGATAGGGGCGCGGCCCGCTTCCGACAGACCATTGCCGGCTGATGCCGATCATCTGCATGCGCCCGCCGCTGGCGACCGCGAGCACCGAGTGCGGGATGCCATCGAGACGGCGCTGGTAATATCGCCGCGCGCCTTGCTCAGCCTCCGCTGAAGCAACGTGCGTTCCCCCGCTGCCTCCGATGCGCTTCGACAGCCATCCGGCCGGGTCGCCGGGCACGCGAAGTTGCGTTTCAGGATGTTCGATTGAGAGCTTGTCGAGCAGCGCCGCCAGCGCCACCGGGTCTTTGCAGCGCGCGATTGTCACTGCGTCATTGCCGAGAATACGATAGCGACGCGCCAGCACTTCGATGAGCTTCGGGCGGTCTTCGAAACCCGAGCCGAGCACGAGTCCCACCGGAGGGCTCGTTGCGCGGTGGGTTAGCTCGCTCAGCGCCGCGAGCGTCTGCTTGGTGCGAAAGCCTATGCGAGCCGCATCTTTGACGCACAAAGCATGTGCTGCGTACTCGGCAGTGTCGCTGTCGCCGAACGCGTCGGCGACAAGCGGTTCGTATCCAGCGCGCCGGGCGGAGGCTGCCAGCCCACGCCCGGCCAATGCTGCAATAAGGACGCTTCCGCTGCTCAAGCGGTCAGCGTCCGCGCCAGGTCGAACGCGGCGCGGAAGTCATAGTGCACGGGCTTGTCGGACTCGAGCATGCGCTTGAAGAGGCCGGACTCCGTCTTGTACTTGATGTCGCCTATGGCGAGCGGGCCAACGCCGAGCGCGTTGGAGCCGGGCAGGGCAGCGCCGTCCATGAACAGCTCCATGCCTTCGATGCCCGCGGGCGGAACTGCGTTTACGTCGGCAGCGACGAGCAAGTTCTTCGCCTTGGCGAGATCGTCGGCGGAAAGAACGCGAACGCCGGCAGCAGCCGCTGCGAACACGACTTCAGTGTCGGCGATGATCGCCTGCTTCTGCTCCAGCGTCTCACCCGACTTGGCGATCAGGTCGACGCCGAAGCGCTGCTTCGACACTTCCGCCGACTTGATCACGCGATCGACACCGCGGTGCGCAACCAGCGTCACCTCGGCGCCTTCCAGCGCGGCAATGATCGAGGAGGCGAAGCCGACGACGCCGGTAGCGCCGAACACGGCAACGCGCGTGCCTTTCCAGCCGCGATTGAACTTCGTGCGCAGCACGCGCTCGACGCAGGCGACCATCGCGGCAGCCGTGGTGAACGAGCCGGCCGGGTCAGCCAGAGCGGACAGACCGAACGGCGGCACCAGCGCCTTCTGCACCGCCTCGAGCATGTCGAGAGCGAGGATCGCGTCCTTACCGCCGATGAAAAAGCCCGTGCGCGTGCCATAGTTCGGCGGGCGCGAGAAGATCGCGTCCTGGGTGAGCGCGGTCACTTCCTCGAGCGTCACGTTGATGTACGGGACGATGACCTTCCAGCCGGCATCCGCCGCCATGTTCACGTCGAACGGGGACATATGCTTCTGCGGCGAGAGCATGTGCAAAATCGGAGTGGCTTCGCTCATAATCGGTCTTCCTTGGCTTCTGAACTTATGTGTTGGCGATCTTTTCGACGCTGGCGCCCCTGTTGCGCCCTTCGGCGATGAGGATTTCAAGTCCCTCGCGTCTAGCGACTTCGATGGCGGAATCATAGAGGCGACGGGCAATTTCCTGCGAGGGTGCGAATGCGAACCCGGTCGGGCCCCAGGAGCTCTGGCCGATGCCTACACCGCCGGCCGCACGCAAAGCGTCGACCACGCGCCCGACACCCGGGCTCGTCCACGGACTGCCGCCCTGTGCACTCGCAAAATGGTTGCCGACAACCTTCTGAATCTCGGTCAGCGCATCGCCGAAGGCCGCGATGTCCTCTTCCATCAGCCCGGGTACGAGCTGCATGAGGACGAGCCTGCAAACGTGTGCTGCGGCATCGGCGGGCAGTGGAGGCAGCGCGGCGAATGCATTCGTTTCATCGTCGCCATGCACGCCTGCGGTGCCGGGATCCATCACCAGCAGGGCACGCCACGCCACCGGAAAGTTGGCCCGAACCAGGATCGGGGGCGCACGGTCGAGCTCACCGCGTCCGCCATCGACGATGAACCCGCCTTGCTCGAATGCGGCCATGCCGATCGCCGAGCGCGCACCGCGATTGACCATCTCGCCGAGCCGCGAGGGAATGTGGTCGATGCCTTCGAGCGTCATCAGCGCAGCACCAGCTGCCAGCGCCATCTGTGTGCCCGAGCCGAGCCCGGCGTGCGCCGGAATGGCCGAGGTGACTTTCACCTCGTACCCGGCTGGCAGATTGTAGGCATCCGCAAGCTTGCGCAGCGTTGCGAGCGCGCGCGCATGATCGGGGCCTTCACCCTTGAATGTCTGGCTGCGCTTCAGGACGAGTTCGGTGCGCGGCACGTCAACGGCGAGGCCGATGCTGCCGAACATGCGACCCAGATCGCCGTTCAGATCCAGAAAGCCCAGATGCAGCCGCGCTGGCGCAATAACGCGCACCGCCCCCACGTGCGCTCGTTCGCGCTTGGCGGGTGCATCGGATTGCTTTGCGTCAGCCAGTGGCATTACGGTTCAACCTGTTGGTGCGGTGCCCCCGACCGGAGGAGACAGACAATATGGCGGCTGAGCGCGAAAAGCCCATGCCGGATGCCGAAGTCAATGCATGGCTGCAAAAAAACCTGCCGAAGTGGCATCTTGAGGATGGCTGGATACGGCGGACATACAAGACGAGCGGCTGGAAGGGAACTTTGATGGTAATTAATACCGTCGGACATCTGGCTGAAGCGGCATGGCACCATCCTGATATCACGGCCTCCTATGCCTGGGTGGAGGTGCGCCTTATGACGCACACCGCCAAGGGCATCACGCCCAAGGATCTGGAGCTGGCCCAGAAGATCGAGGAAGTCGTCCACTGGCAGCCGGGTAAGTCGGGTGGCGCCCTGGAGGGAACGCCGGCCTCCGACCAGCGCTTCGCTTACATAAAATACGATTGATCTCCAAGACGCCGGTCGCCGCCTTTTTCATGGGTGCAGCGGCCGGCTCGAGGGGATCGAGGTTTGCTTGCGTCCGGCCGCTTGGCGCGATAACGAGCACGCCTTCCCCCGTCTCGCCTGCGAGCTTCAATGTCTGACCGCCCGAACCCTTCTCTAGACGTTCTTGCTGCGTTTGATTGCATTATCGCCCTCGGGTCCAACCTGGGCGATAAGGCCGCGAACATCGACCGCGCCGTCACCTTGCTGACCGAAATCGGCGATGTCGTGGTCATCGCGCGCTCGCGCAACTACGCCACCGATCCTTGGGGCAAAACGGATCAGGATTGGTTCGTCAACGCTGCCGTTGCGGTTAAGACGCAGCTATCGCCGCGCGAGCTTCTGGCGCGCTGCAAGTCGATCGAGAAGGATATGGGCCGCGTCGAGACGGAGCGCTGGGGACCGCGCATTATCGACCTCGATCTTCTGGTTTACCGCGGCATTTCCATCGACGAACCCGATCTCATTCTGCCGCACCCGCACATCGGCGCGCGCGCCTTCGTACTCGCGCCGCTGATGGACATCGCGCCGGATCTTGTCATCGCCGGAAAAAGCGTGCGCGAGATGTATGCGGATATCGATACCGCCAGCGTGCGCGTGATCGACTGAGGCCCACCTGCTCGGCTTACGCCTTTCTCGGCAGAGCCCAGCACTTCGGCATGTGCGTCATACCGATCTTTTCGTAATAGCCTTCGGCCGCCGGAGCAGCGAGCAGGATCAGCGTCGCTCCTTCGCCGGCTGCGCGATGTGTCTCCGCGATCAGGCGCTTTCCGATGCCCTGGTGCTGATAGGCAGCGTCCACAGCGAGATCGGACAGATAGCAGCAATAGGAAAAGTCAGTGATCGCCCGCGATACGCCGATCAGCCGCTCGCCATCGCGCGCCGTCACGATGATGTCGGCCCCGCGCAGCATTTGATCGAGACGCGACAGATCATCTGCCGGCCGCCGCGCGGCAAGCGTCGATGCGACGAGTATCGACTGAAACTCATGTGCTGAGAGATGCGGCTCTGCTGCATATGCGATGGTCATGATCACACCCGCAAAAGCAAACGCCGCAGCACGGGGCCGCGGCGTTGCAGAATTCTTAGAAGTGACGTCGCTTAGTTCGAGCCGTCAGCCTTGAACGACTCGATGTAGGCGATGATGTCGTCGCGCTGCGTCTCGTCCTTCACGCCCGGGAACAGCATCTTCGTGCCGGGTACCAGAGCCTTCGGGTTCTCGAGCCACTTGTGCAGCTTCTCGTCGTCCCAGGTGATGCCGGACTTCTTCAGAGCGTCCGAGTAAGCAAAGCCCTCGACCGAAGCAGCGGGGCGACCCAGCAAGCCATTCAGCTCAGGACCAACCTTGTTCTTCGCACCCGGGCCAATGGCGTGGCACGGCGCGCACTTGTTCCAGAGCTTCTTGCCGGCTTCGGCGTCCTGTGCCGAGGCAACAGCTGGCATCGCGAGCAAGCAACCCGCAGCGACAACCCACTTGAGCATCCCGTTTCTCCCTTTTCGACGTGCACACGTCGTTTGATGGCGCGCGCATATTCCAATACTCATCGTAAATCTGCCAAGTCTTTTGTGAACTTGGGCTGAACACGATGCCGCACCCCAAGTTCCCCGAGGGTGCGAGTCGGAATTTTTTGTTGCGATGCAGCGAGCGGACTTAAGCGTCGCTCGGCTCGGGCGTTTTTGCTGGTGCAGGCTTAGGCGAAGCGCCACCTGGTCGCCGATAGATAAACGCCGGCGAGGCCAAATGAGACTCCACATCTGCCACCTTTGCCCACTCCTCGTGCATCGGTGAAAGCGAGCATGCAGGGTCAGTATTCGCCGCGTCACCTGTGAGAGCGAACGCCTGACAACGGCATCCGCCGTAGTCGACCTCGCGGCGCGGACACGTGCGGCACGGCTCCTTCATCCAGCTCGTGCCGCGATACTTGTTGAATGCATCGCCATTGAGCCAGATGTCGGCGAGCGGGCGATCCTTCACGTTGTCGAACTCGAGCTGCGTGATGGATTCCGCGGCATGGCAGGGCAGTACGCGGCCTGACGGCGTAATGTTGATAATGCCCTTGCCCCAGCCGCCCATGCAGGGCTTCGGGAACTTTGCGTAGTAATCCGGCACCACGGCATCGATGACGATGATGCCCTTCAGCTCTTCGCGCTTTCGCTCGACGATGCGCGCTGCTTCCATGAAGGCCTCGCGCGTCGGCATCAGCGAGGCGCGGTTCTTGAGCGCCCATGCGTAGTACTGAACGTGCGCAACCTCGACGCGGCCGGCACCAAGCGAGACCGCATAGTCGATGATCGCTTCGACGTTGTGAATGTTGTGGCGATGGATCGGCGCGTTGATGGTCAGCGGCATGCCGAGTTCACGCACCCAGCCCGCTACTTCCTTCTTCTTGGCGCTGCCGCCTTTGTAGCCGCCAATGCGGTCTGCATTCTCTGCCGCCGTATCGATGTCCTGAATGGAAATCTGCACGTGGTCGAGGCCGCACTCCTTCAGCTTCTCCAGCCGGTCGCGCTTCAGCAGCACGGCCGCGGTGATGAGGTTGGTGTAGAGACCTGCCTCCGACGCAGTCGTAATGATCTCTTCCAGGTCGCGGCGTGCCGTCGGCTCGCCACCCGAAAGGTGAACCTGCAGGATGCCGAGCTGCGCCGCCTGGCGCATCACCTTCTGCCACTCCTCCGTCGTCAGCTCGGTGTTGACCTTCTCGAGCTCGAGTGGATTGGAGCAGTAAGGGCACTGCAGCGGACAGCGGTGAGTCAGCTCGGCGAGGAGGCCGATCGGAGCGCGGATCACGCATGACGGATCGGGCGACGGGGCGGAGGACGCATCGCAGCGCATTTCGCCCGCGTCCATCGTCACGGTCGATTCCTTCACATGCTTCTCAGGGGCAGTTTCGTTCATGCCTTCACCACTCCCTTGTCCGCGAGGTCCTGAAGCATCGTTACGATGTCGGCCTCGATATCCTCCCTCGGCGCGTTGTATTCCTTAGCTAGGTGCTCGGCGATCTCACCAACAGTGCGCGCCCCATCACAAAGCTTCAAAACCTCGACAGCGATCGGATCGGGGTCGAACAGGCGCTCCGGCGCCAGGATGATCCAACGATCACGTCCGGCGTCGTGGCGCATCTTGATGTAACGCGGCATGGCTGGCTTGCTCTCGGCCGAAATGACCGTTCGCTGGCGTGGCGCCGTCTCGTTCATTTACGCACCCTCCGGCCGGAATGCGCCGGGAGGAATGTTTCCTTCCACGTACGCATGCTGCAGCGCATCAAGCTGCGACCACAGCACGTTGCATTTGAAGCGGACGGCGTCGACGCACGCCTCCTGTTCATCGCGCGTCTTAGCGTTTTCCAGCACATAGCCGAGTGCGAAGTCGGCATCGCGCGGCGCTTGCGTCAGACGGCGCTTGAAGTAGGCCATCACCTTGTCGTCGATGAAGTCGGGGTAGTTCTCCAGCATGCCCGCGATCCGCTCCTTGTGGATCTTGGGGGCGAACAGCTCGGTGAGCGACGAGGCGATCGCAACCGTGATCGGCTGCTCGCGCACGAAGGTAACGTAGGATTCGACGGCAAACTTCGTCGCCGGCAGCGCGCCCTTCATCGAGGTCACGTAGTCGCGGTCGAGTCCGAGGCCGGTGGTCAGGACCAGCCAGCGCTCGATGCCGCCTTCCTCTTCGCCGAAGCCATCGTGATCCAAAATGCGGTGCACCCATTCGCGGCGCAGCTCGCGATCATGCAGGCGGCTGATGAGGGCGGCATCCTTACGCGGCACCGCCGACTGATAGCAGTAGCGGTTGAGCGCCCACGCCTGCACCTGCGGTTTCTTCAATTTGCCGCCATGCAGCATGTGATGAAACGGGTGCTTGTCGTGATAGCGCTCCGCGCCGACTGCCCGGATCGCGGCTTCGAACTCAGCGACCGGCATCGGGTCAAGCGGCTTACGCTCGCTGTTTTTCCGCTCCAGGCTCACAGCTTCGCTCATAGGCGTACCTCCATCCCATCGTACCCGACCTCCCAACCCGCAGCATCTATGGCTTTTAGGGCGTCGGAGTTCTCGTCCAGTGCCGGGTTCGAGTTGTTTATATGAACATATACGAGCCTGCCGACACCAAGTTTCTTAAAGGCGGCGATAGACCCTGCGGGGCCAGACATACTGATGTGCCCCATCCGGGCGCCCGTCTTATTGAGCAGCCCTTGCTCGATCATTTCGTTGTCGGTGAAGAGCGTCCCATCGAAGAAAACGGTCGACGCGCCCTTCAGTCGTTCCGCCAGCTCATCATCTATCTCGGCACAACCGGGAATGTAAAAGAAGGACTTCTTTTCGCTCGGATCAGTAACTTTGAGGCCGATGGTGTCGCCCTCGCGGCTGCCGTAGTTACCACCTGCCGACGCGTCCTCGAGATAGAGCGCGACTTTGCCCGGCACGGCGAACGCCTCGACAGTGAGGCCGAGATCTACGCCGCCGCCTTCCAGGTTAAACGGCGTATCGAGCTTCATTTCGATGCGTGGCACGAGCGCTGGCGCTAGCACCTGGAATACCGAGTTGGCGTTGACGGTCGCCAGCACGCGGTCGGAAGCAAACACCGAGACCGGCTGCGCTTCGCGCAGGTTGATCAGCCCGATGATGTGGTCGACATCGCCGTTGGTCAGCACAGCCGCCTTGATCGGGCTGTGGCGCAGGCCGACGCGCGGATCGGCATGTAGCGCCGGCGTGTTGGCGATCTGCTCGCGAAGATCGGGCGAGGCATTGAGCAACGCCCAATTCACCCCGTCGCGGCTCACCGCCAGAGAGGACTGCGTTCTGGCCCGGAAGCCCTCGGCTCCGGCGCGCACGGAGACGCAATTGCGGCAATTACAGTTCCACTGCGGAAAACCGCCTCCCGCAGCAGACCCCAAAACTTTGATGATCATCGAATATCGCTGGTTGCGGGCCGCACGTGCTCAAAAGAGCACCAGCGCCCGAATAAAACAACGGCGGCCGAGGTCTCGACCGCCGTTGTCGGAAACTCACATGGTTCGTGAGTGGATCGACAGTCGTTAGATGATGTCGATCTCAGCCGGCATGTACGAGGTAACCTCGAGGCCAACTTCCTGCTCGCGAACTGCGGGCTTCGACCAAACCTTCATGTCTTCCTCCTATTCGGCAAGATGCCGTCCAAAATTGGATGGCCCCGCCGAGGGCCCACCCACTGAAGCTGACCTTCCTGGGAGGGCCGCTTCAGTCCCGCGGATCCGGATCACGCAAGTCCGAACCGCTATAGCGGCTATAAACCACAGGGCCTGATCCGACGAAAGTAAATCACACTCACAAACGCGTGTGATTTCCGTCATCTGGCAGCCCTGGGAACAGCGGTGGGCTCCCGCCCGGGCCAGCTGCTGACCACCATCAGGCGCAAGGTTGGCGACACCAGCTATTGGGTTGCGGACCTAACGAGAAGGCGCGCGTGGCGCTGCTGTCGGCGAAGGAATAATTTGCCTCAGGCCGGTGAAAAAGGAAAAATGGTTGCTTATTTACGCCGCCGCGGCTGGCAACAATAGAAAATTCTACTTCGGTCAACTATAAGAATGGGGCTGGCGCGTCAGGGGGGAGTGTGCCCCGAAGCACCGGCACCATCCTATCGATTGGACGACGTTGGATCGCAGGCAGCGAAAGGCACGGGCGTTGCGCTACTTCCCCATATTTCTCGATCTTGAGGATCGCCATGTCCTTATCGTCGGCGGCGGTGAGAAGGCGTTGCAGAAGCTGCGCCTGCTGACCAAGACCACGGCGCGTCTGACGGTTGTTGCCGAAGAGGTGGACGACGGCGTAGCGGACCTGCAAGTCCAACGGCCGTTCAACATTCTCCGCCGCAGCTTCAGCGAATCCGATCTCGCCGGAGCGTCGCTTGTCTTTGCCGCCAGCGATGATTCAGAGCTCGACGGCCGTGTAGCCGCGGCCGCGCGTGCGAAGGGCATTCCCGTAAACGTCGTCGACGTGCCGGCCGACAGCAACTTCATTATGCCCGCCATCGTCGATCGCGACCCCGTCGTCGTCGCCATCGGCACCGAAGGCACAGCGCCCATTCTTGCCCGCGAGATTAAAGCCAAGCTGGAAAGCTGGCTGCCGGCGCATTTCGGGCGCGTGGCGCAGAGCGCCGGCGCGATCCGCCAGAAGATTGGCGAGGCAATCGTCGATCCGGTTCTTCGCCGCCGCACGTGGGAAACGTTGCTGCAAGGGCTCTGGCGCCAATTCGTTCTCAACGGCGACCCTTCCGGTGCAGACCGTGAGCTGACGCGTCAGCTCGATGCAGCGCGCAACGAGGCAACGCCTGTCGGCAGCGTTGCGCTGATAGGCTGCGGACCGGGCGAGCCCGATCTGATCACGCTCAAGGCGCAGCAGTATCTGCAGTCGGCCGATGTTCTGGTCGTCGACCGCCTCGTTAATCCGGCCATCATGGAATATGCGCGCCGCGATGCCATCCGCATCTACGTTGGCAAGGAGCGCGAGGGCGATGCAGCCCTGCAAGACGAGATCAACCGCACGCTCGTACGCGAAGCCTTGAAGGGGCACCGGGTTGCCCGCCTGAAAGGCGGCGACGCATTCGTATTCGGCCGAGCCGCCGAAGAGATGTCGGCCGTTCGCGCCGCTGGTATTCCCGTGACTGTCGTGCCCGGCATAACAGCCGCGCACGCCTGCGCAGCCAGCGTCGGCCTGCCTGTCACGCTGCGAACCAAGGTGCGCCAGTTCACCGTCATCACCGGAGCCTCTGCGGAGGGCCCGGTTGAGGTCGATTGGTCCTCACTCGTGGCCCCCGGGCAGGCTTTTGCCATTTACATGGGTGTCCGCACCGCCGAGCATTTCCGCGGGCGCCTGCTGGCGGCAGGGGCGCAGCCCGACACGCCCATCGTCATCGTCGAGAACGGCACGCTGTCGAGCGAGCGTGTCGTGTCGACGCGACTGTCACTTCTTGCTCGCGCTATCGCCGACAAAGGGATAGTTGGACCCGCAATCATTTTCGTCGGTCTGGATTGGGCGAGCGCTGGGCTCACACCTCCCGAGCGCGTCGAAGTCTACGAGCCGGCGGCTCAGGACGCGGCGACGCAGTCCATGATAAGCCAGACGCACAGCACCGCCTGATGGCGCCAAGACGATATATGTCGAGGAGACATCCGTGACTGCCCAACCGCTGCTTCCGAAGAACGCGCCGTTCACCCCGGAAGAAATCGATGCACTCAACAGTGTCGTCGCGCGTACGACGCCGCAGCAGCGTGCTTGGCTCGCCGGATTTTTTGCCGGTTTCGAAGCCGCGCAGGCAGGCGGCCAGCCCCAGCCCGTCGCGCAGTCGAAATCGCGCCAGCCGCTGCTGATCCTCTATGCTAGTGAGAGCGGCAACGCCGAGGCGCTGGCAATGCGCGCGAAGAAGACCGCCCAGAAGCATGGCCTCGATGCGCGCGTGTTCGACTTCGCCGATGCGGATTTTGGCGTGCTCAGCAAAGCCAAGAACATCCTCGTGTTCGCTGCCACCTGGGGCGAGGGCGATCCGCCCGGCCGCGCTGTCGACTTTTACACGGCCCTGATGAGCGACGATGCCCCGCGCATCGAGGGTGTTCGCTTTGCCGTGTTGGCCCTCGGTGACACGGCCTACGCGCAGTTCTGCGCCACCGGCAAAGCAATCGATGCCCGCCTCGAAGCGCTGGGTGGCACGCGCGCATTCGACCGCATCGATCTCGACCTCGACTATGCCAAGCAGGCCGCCGACTGGACCGAAAAAGCACTTGCGGAGTTGGGTCCAGCGGACGATGCCGCGGCGACCACTGTCGTGCATGTCGACTTCAAGGGCGGCTCGCATCCCGCTGACGATGACGAGCCCCAGTTTACTGCCGAAAATCCGCTGACCGGCGAGATCAATGCACGGGTCAATCTCAACGGTTCGGGTTCGACCCGCGAGACCTGGCATATCGAGATCGCGGCCGACGCTCCGGGCTTCTCCTACCTTCCCGGCGATGCCATCGGCGTCGTCCCCGAGAACGATCCGCAGCTCGCGCTCGACGTTGCCGAAGCTGTCGGCCTCGGCGCAGACGGCGACGTCGTGCGCAAACTGCGCGAGCGCTACGACGTGACGACGCTGTCGCGCGCGTTCGTTGAATCCTACGCCAAGCTGACCGGCCGCACCGACGCGGCCGCGCTCACCGATCAGAAGGCCTTTGGCGATTTCTCAGCCGATCGCCAGCTTGTAGACTTCCTGCAAACCTATCCGGAAAAACTCAACGCAGAGCAGCTATTCTCCGTTCTGCGCCCACTGCCGGGCCGGCTCTACTCGGTGGCCTCAAGCCCCAAAGCACACCCCGGCGAAGCACATCTGCTGATTGGCGCTGTGCGTTGGGAATCGCACGGTCGCAAACGTGGCGGCGTCGCCTCCACCTACTTCGCCGACCGCCGCAAGGTCGGTGATCCGGTGCGCGTCTACGTCAAGCCCAACCGCCACTTCCGCCTCCCCGAGGACGGCAACCGCCCGATCATCATGATTGGCGCTGGCACCGGCGTCGCACCCTTCCGCGCCTTCGTGGAAGAGCGCGCGGAATTGGGCGCGAAGGGTAAGAGCTGGCTCGTATTCGGCGAGCGCAACTACACCAACGACTTCCTCTACCAGCTCGAATGGCAGGATCACCTGGCGTCGGGTTCGCTGTCGCGCATCGACGTCGCCTTCTCACGTGATCAACCGGAGAAGATCTACGTCCAGCAGCGCCTATGGGAAGCGCGCGAGGATGTTCTGCGCTGGGTCGAAGATGGCGCCCACATCTACGTGTGCGGTGACGAGAAGGGCATGGGACGCGATGTCGACGTGACGCTCGCCCGCATTCTCGCCGACGCGGCACGCGGGGACGACGAAGCCGGCAAGGCGAAGCTGAAAGAGCTGGCCAAGGCCGGCCGCTACCAGCGCGACGTATATTGATTGAAGGCGGCGCTAGCGCCGGACCAGGACACGACAATGAGCGAAGACAAGCGCGCCAAGAACGAACTCATCAAGGAGAGCAGCCACCAGCTGCGCGGCACCATCGCGCAGGGACTGGCCGACGTCTCCACCGGTGCCATCTCCGAGGATGACAGCCAGCTCACCAAGTTCCACGGCACCTACCTGCAGGACGACCGCGACGTGCGCGGCGAGCGCGCCAAGAAGAAGCTGGAAAAGGCTTACAGCTTCATGATCCGCGTGCGCCTGCCGGGCGGCGTCACCACGTCGAAGCAGTGGCTGCAGCTCGACGCCATTGCCGGCACCTACGCAAACCACGCACTGCGCCTGACGACGCGTCAGACGTTCCAGTTCCACGGCGTGATCAAGACGAACATGAAGCGCACGATGCAGGCGATCAATGCCGCCGTGCTCGACACGCTCGCCGCCTGCGGTGACGTCAACCGCAATGTGCTGGCGACCGGCAACCCGAACCTGTCGAAGGTGCATGCCGCCGCGCATCAGCTCGCCGTAGACATCAGCGAGCACTTGCTGCCCAGAACCGGCGCCTACCACGAGATATGGCTCGACGGTGAGCAGGTCTCCGACGCTTCGCGCCCCGCGAAGACGGACGAGGAGCCGATCTACGGCAAGCACTATCTGCCGCGCAAGTTCAAGACCGTGATCGCCGTGCCGCCGTCCAACGACGTCGACATCTACGCGCACGATCTCGGCTACATCGCCATCACCGACGATAAGGGCAAGCTCGTCGGCTGGAATGTCACCATCGGCGGCGGCATGGGCATGACCCACGGCGACCCCGACACCTTCCCGCGCACCGCTGATCTCTTTGGATTCTGCACCACTGAGCAGGCCGTCGACGTGGCGGAGAAGATCGTCACCGTGCAACGTGACTGGGGCAACCGCGAGAACCGCAAGCGCGCGCGTCTCAAGTACACGATCGAAGATCGTGGCCTCGACAATTTCCGCAACGAGGTTGAGAAGCGCCTCGGCTACAAGCTCGGCGAGCCGCGCCCGTTCGAATTCACCTCGACCGGTGATGTGATCGGCTGGCAGCAGGGCGCCGACAAAAAGTGGCACCTGACGCTGTTCGTCGAGAACGGCCGCATCAAGGACAAGCCCGGCTGGCGCCTGCGCACAGCGCTGCGCGAGATCGCGGAGATTCACCCTGGCGGTTTCCTCGTCACTGCCAATCAGAACGTCATCATTTCCAACATCACGGCCAAGACCAAACCGAAGATCGAAGCTCTGCTCGCCGAGCACGGCATCGTCATCGGTTCCGACTTTTCAGGTCTGCGCCGCAACAGCATGGCTTGCGTCGCGCTGCCGACGTGCGGCCTGGCGCTGGCCGAGAGCGAGCGCTTTCTCCCGGAACTCGTCACAGCGCTCGAAGAGTCGCTCGAGAAGGCCGGTCTGCGCGACGACGACATCGTCATCCGCATGACGGGCTGCCCCAACGGCTGCGCGCGGCCATACCTTGCCGAGATCGGCCTCGTCGGGCGCAACCCAGGGCTCTACAACCTGTATCTGGGAGCAGCGTTCAACGGCGACCGCCTGAACAAGCTCTACGCCGAGGACATCGACAAGGACCGCATCATCGGTCTGCTCGATCCAATCTTCGCGCGCTACGCCAAAGAGCGCGAGGAAGGCGAGCACTTCGGCGACTTCGCCATTCGTGCCGGCTACGTGAAGGCAACGACGGCGGGCAACCGCTTCCACGCCGACCTCGACCTCGTGAAGACCGTGAGCCGAGTCTAGGCATTAGGCACTGGGCATTGGGCAATAGAAACCTCCCTCTATTGCCTGCTGCCCATTGCCTGAATCTAATGCTTGAGCGGATTGATCAGCGCGAACGCCGCCCAGAACAGCACCAGCGCCAGCGTCACGCGCAAGACCCAGTCTGGCACCATGCCTGTAATGCGCGAGCCGAGCGCGATGCCGGGCACCGATCCAACCAGCAGCAGCCCCAAGATCGGTAGATCGACGTTGCCCATGCCGAAGTGGCTTGCACCCGCGAGGAACGTGAGCGGGATCGCATGCACGATGTCCGTGCCGATGAGGCGCCGCGCCGAGAGCGAGTGATAAAGCATCGTCAGCGCCACGACGCCGATCGCACCCGCACCGACCGAGGTCAGCGCCACCAGCACTCCGAGGACGAAGCCCAGCACCAATGTGGGAAGCTTGCGCACGCGTCCGGTTTCATCGAGGTCGGGCGTGCGCATCGCATAGCGCTTCAGCGCCGGATATGCCGCGACGCACAGCGCGCTTATGACCAGGGCGAAGGCCAGCACCTTCCGGATCACTGCCGCGAGGATGTGGATGTCCGGCTCGACGAGGTAGATCCACGCCAGAATGATCGCGGCGCCCGGCAGGCTGCCCGTCGCCAGCCATCGCACGATCGGCCAATGTACATTGCCGAGCGCATGATGCCGCCACGCTGCGCTCGCCTTGGTGATCGAGGCGAACAGCAGGTCCGTTCCGACGGCGAGCACCGGCGAAATTCCGATTCCGGAGATGAGGAAGGGCGTCATCAGCGAGCCAGCTCCAACGCCGGTAAGACCGACGAGAAAGCCAACTGTAAAGCCGCCAATGATGACCAGGGGCCAGGCGCCCACGTGTAGAAATTCCATATGCCAGGCTCGCGTAACGTTCGAGGGCGCGTCGGGCGACCTTATCCGTTATCTTGGATGGTTCAACCAGGGATGTGAGGCGGGGAGCCTCAGGTGAGGGACATGACGATGGTTCTGAGGCTCAGGATCACGATGACACTTCCGACGAGCGCCATCAGCACTTTGTCAGGCAGCTTCTTCGTCGCCAGGGCGGCGAACGGCGCAGCAATGATCCCGCCTATGATCAAGCCCGCGATGATCGGCCAAAGCTCGAGGCCGATGGTGAAGACGAAAGTAGCCGAGATCGTGAGGGTGACGAAGAACTCCGCGAGATTGACTGAGCCAATGGCGTAGCGCGGTGTCGTCCCCTGACCGATCAAGGTCGTGGTGACGATTGGCCCCCAGCCGCCGCCACCGAGCGAGTCGAGCAGGCCGCCGATGAAGCCCAGCGGTGCCACGCGCGAAGGCGGCGCGCCGTCAGACTGTCGCTTATTGATCGCGCACCAGACGATATAAATGCCCATCAGCAGCAGGTAAGCGCTGATGAATGGCTTCACCTTCTCGCCGTCGAGATTAGTGAGGAGATAGGCGCCGATCGCGCCGCCGACCATGCCCGGCACCGCAAGTCGCACCAACAGCTTCCGATCGACGTTGCCGAGCTTCCAGTGCGAGACGCCCGAGACGAACGTCGTGAAGGTCTCCGCTGCGTGGACGCACGCGCTCGTCGTTGCTGGCGGAACCCCGACGCTCAGCAGAACCGACGACGACGTCACGCCGTATGCCATGCCGATGGCGCCATCGACCATCTGCGCGGCAAAGCCGATCGCAACAAATAGCAGAAGCTCTTCCCACATCGTGTCGGTTCGCTTGCTCCGCTCTGGGCTCCGCAATAGCGGACACGCAAGTCGAGCCAGGGGGCCTATCATCCCCTGGCTCGCCGCGATGAGGTTAGATCTCGATCTTCACCGGAATGCCGGCAGCGTGCAGCAGCAGCGCTGTTTCGTTGGCGCGCCGCTGAAACTCCCGGCGATCATCGTCGCTATTGCCCAAGTCGCGGCACAGGCCACGTTCGAGCAATTCGCGCGTCAACCGGAACGCAGTTGCGTTGTCGGCTTCTCCGCGGCTGGCCGAAGTGATCACTCCGCCCGCCACCGATGCGCCCGTCAGCGCATCGACGATGAGGAAGATGCCTGTGGCCTGATTGTCCGCGAAGGTGTCCACCGCAACAGGACGCCCGAGCGTGATGGTCGTATTGGCGATATCGTTGACGCCGCACTTCTCGGACGGAAGCACGGCCAATGTCTCGAGGTCCAGCAGCGAGTTGATCGCTATGGTCGATATCGGCGCGAGGTCCGTCGATGTGCGCAGGAAATAGCCGTTGCCGGGATCGAACGGCGTCTCCCACAGCCACACGATCCGCGCATCGATATGCGCGGCAACGGTCGGCAGTTTGTCGGCGGCTGAAAGCACGGCTCCGCGCGCCACATCGATGTCAGTGTCGAGCTGCAGTGCGACGGCCTGCCCCTGCTTCGCCACTTCCAGGTCGCGCCCCATGGTGGCGATGCGCAGCACATGCGCACTCTGTCCGCTCAGTGCATCGGTGATGCGGTCGCCCACGCTGATGAAGCCGGAGGCAACGGTGCCGGCGAGACCGCGGAAGTCAACGCCATCGCGCAAAACAGTCTGCACCGGCATGCGGAAGGCACCGCGCACGGTGACGTCGCGCGAAGGGATGCGCTCCAGGTGTTCGAGCAAGTGCGGCCCGGTGTACCAGGGCATGTGCTCGGACGTGCGCGCAACGTTGTCGCCACCAACAGCGGAGACCGGGATTGCAATGGCCTCGCGGAAGCCGAAACGCAGCGTCAGCTCGCGGAAGTCGTTCTCAATGGAACGAAACTTGTCCTGCGACCAGTCGACGAGATCCATCTTGTTGACGGCGAGGATTACGCGCTTCACGCCGACGATATCGAGGATCGCCGCGTGACGGCGCGTCTGCCGCTTCACGCCGTGGCGAGCATCGACCAGCATGATCGCGACGTCCGCGTGCGAGGCGCCCGAGGCCATATTGCGCGTGTACTGCTCGTGCCCTGGGCTGTCGATGACGACGAAGCGCCGCGTCGACGTGTCGAAGTAGCGCCAGGCGATGTCGATGGTGATGCCTTGCTCGCGCTCGGCAACGAGACCGTCGAGCAGCAGCGAGAAGTCTGGATGCGCACCGCCCGTCGCCGCGTTCGACGATTTGTTGATCGTCTCGCGCTGGTCGTCATAGAGGTCTGACGCGTCCCAGAGTAAGCGGCCGATCAGCGTCGACTTACCGTCGTCGACCGATCCGCACGTCAGCAGATGCAGGATGCCGTTAAGCTCCTGGTTGAAAGCGGGCGCCAGATCTTCGCGCCGGATTGCCGTTACCGCCGTCATCAGAAGTAACCTTCCTGCTTCTTGCGCTCCATGGCGCCAACCTGGTCGTGATCGATGAGACGCCCCTGCCGCTCCGACGTGCGCGCGCCAAGCGTTTCCTCAACGACCGCCTCGATGTCGTCCGCGGTCGAAGGAACGGCCGCAGTCAGCGGCCAGCACCCCAGCGTACGGAAACGTACGCTCTTCATCTGCGGAGTCTCGCCCGGCTGCAGCGGCAGACGATCGTCGTCGATTACGAGAAGCTGCCCGTTGCGCACGATCGTCGGCCGCTTTGCAGCGAAGTACAGCGGTACCACGTCGAGGTTCTCGCGCAGGATGTAGCGCCACACGTCGCGCTCGGTCCAATTGGAGAGCGGGAACACGCGCACTGTCTCGCCCGGACCCAGACGCCCATTCAGCAGGTTCCACATTTCCGGCCGCTGCCGACGCGGATCCCAGCGGTGGCCTGGCGAGCGGAACGAAAACACGCGCTCTTTGGCGCGCGAGCTTTCTTCATCGCGACGCGCGCCGCCGAACGCTGCATCGAAGCCGTACTTGTCCAGCGCCTGCTTCAAGGGCTGCGTCTTCATCACGTCCGTGTAGACGGACGGCGAATAGTCGTACGGATTGATTCCGCGCTTGATGCCGTCTTCGTTCGTATGAACGATGAGGTCGAGACCGAACTCGCGCACCGTCTTGTTGCGGAATTCGATCATGTCGCGGAACTTCCACGTCGTATCGATGTGCAGCAGCGGGAAGGGCGGCTTCTGCGGCCAGAACGCCTTGCGTGCCAGATGCAGCAGGACCGTCGAATCCTTGCCGATGGAGTACATCAGCACCGGACGGCGAAACTGTGCGGCAGCCTCGCGGAAAATATGGATCGCCTCTGCTTCCAGCAGGTCGAGATGCGAGAACGGAGCTGTCACGCAGCGGCCTCCTTTTGGTGGGGCCTGTTGTGCAGGCCGCACTCCTTACCGTCTTCGTTTTCCCACCACCAACGTCCCGCGCGGATATCCTCGCCCGGCTTCACAGCGCGTGTGCACGGCTGGCAGCCTATGGACGGAAAACCGCGAGCGTGCAGCGGGTTCACCGGCACGTCGTTGGCGGCGATATAAGCCTCGAGCCTATCGAGGCTCCAGTCTGCCAAGGGGTTCAGCTTGACGAGCCCGTCGTCGCTGTCCCATGCGGCAAATGGAACATGTGCACGCCCGGCGGACTGTTCGCGACGCAGGCCGGTCACCCAGCCGGCGGCCCCCGCGAGAGCGCGTTTCAAGGGACGCACCTTGCGGATGTCGCAGCAAGACTTGCGGTTGGCAACATCGAGGCGGAAGCCATAGATGCCGTCCCGCGCCACCAGCTCCTCCACCTCGCGCGCGTCCGGGAACATGACGCGCACCTTGATCCCGTAGCGATTCTCGCTTGCCTCAAGTGTCTCTAGAGTCTCCGGGAAGTGCCTGCCCGTATCAAGCGTAAATACATCGATCGGGGCTCCGCTCGTCGCAATGCCGTGGAGAACCGCCTGATCCTCGATCCCCAGGCTGGTCGAGAACGTCGTTCGCCCGGCCACGGAGCGTGCGATCTCGATGAGGCGTTCCTCCAGCGAATCGAGCGCACCAAGCCGTCTGTCGAGCGCCATTGCCTCGGCAATCGGGTCATTTTGCACGGCTGCAGCAGAGGCTTGAGCGCCCCTGGCGCCGGTCGCAGACTGTGCGCCGCCGCGCGCATGGGAGTTCGTAGGCATCAGAGATCCCTTCGGTGAGGCCCTGAAAATAGGCGAAACCGAATTCTACTTAAAGCATATACGGGAAATAAAAATAGGATCACATTCCAGAGGTCGGCTCGTGGGGGAAATTTTTCCCAATCCACGCCTTCATGGAACGTCTTGGCGACAACGGGGAGGGCAACCCGTAGCAACTCTAGTGTCTGCAGCGCTTGAACGCTAGTCGGGCATTAGTCCCGAGGGCCTCCATAAGGCCCTGGCACACCTAGCAGGGGCAAGCGCTCGCGCGAATCAGTGTGTAGGCAATACGAATCTCGAGTGCCTCAAATTGGCGTCGCAGATTTATCGCAGTGGCCGTGGTCGCATTGTTCCAGATGAAAATGTGGGGATGAAATAGAACCTGAAAAAATCGAGCATATTCAATGCGTTAATTTGTGTGTTTTCATGTGGACATCTGCGTGACATTCCCGCCTCTGACGGCTTCTCGAAACGTTGCCACTGGTAGCGTGGTTAACAAATGGTATTCTCCGCCCAGCTTCGAGATGGGGCCGCCGACGAAGAGGGCTCTTACGTCGGTCCGGCACCGCTCTGAGGCAGCAAAAAGCAAACGTTGAGCAAGTAGCGGGGTACCACAATGGGGGATTCCTCAAAGCGTCCGGATTTTCCGCAGTTCGATCCGTCCCTGGACATGACGCGGGAACGGGCCGAGGAAGCCGGCATCGAGGTTTTCGAGGTCGTCGGTTCGATTAAATGGTTTGACGCATCAAAGGGTTACGGCTTCATCGTCCCCGACAATGGACTGGCCGATATCCTCCTGCACGTCACCTGTCTCAGGGCAGGCGGTTATCAGACGGCCTACGAGGGAGCCCGTGTCCACGCCGAGGTGCTGCGCCGCCCCAAGGGAATGCAGGCTTTCCGCATTCTCAGCATGGATGAAAGCACTGCGATCCATCCTTCTCAGCTTCCGCAGCGGACGCACGTCATCGTTACGCCGGAGAGCGACTGGGAGCGGGCCATGGTGAAATGGTTCAACCGGGTGCGCGGCTTCGGCTTCTTGACGCGCGGTGAGGGAACGCCTGACATATTCGTGCACATGGAGACGCTGCGGCGCTTCGGTTTCACCGAGCTGCGTCCCGGGCAGATGGTAATGGTTCGCTGGGGTCACGGCTGTAAGGGCTGCATGGCCGCCGAACTGAGACCGGATGGACAGCCGGGGCTGCCGCCAACGCACTGATAGGCGCAATGGCAGAAATACGAATTCTTGGCGGGGCTGCCCAATGGGCGGCCCTGCTCTTTGTCGGCATGCTGATGCTTTCGGCTGTCGCGGTCGAAGCGAAGATGCGCATCGAGCAACTGGCCATCGTCACCGCCGACGGTCACGAAGTGCCGATCGATGCCGAGATCGCTATCGACCCCAAGGAAAAGGCCATGGGTCTTATGTTCCGCACCGAACTCGCGGACCATCAGGGCATGCTGTTCCCCTACGAGGAGTCGAAGGAACTGAGCATGTGGATGCACAACACGTACATCCCGCTCGATATGCTCTTCATCCGTCCGGACGGGGTGATTCACCGGATCGAAATCCAGGCCGAACCGCTTTCCGACCGCGTCATCAATTCCGAGGGGCCTGTATCGGCCGTCTTGGAGCTACCCGGTGGAGCGGCCGCCCGCCTCGGGATCAAGCCGGGTGATCGTGTTCGCCACAGGCTCTTTGCGGCAGATAAGCATTAGCGTTCACCACCGCCGCCTATGTTGGATAGGACGCGTTTACTCGCGGCCCATCATCGCGTAGAAACCGCGGATCGTCGTTCGGGGCGTAGCTCAGCCTGGTAGAGCACCTGCTTTGGGAGCAGGGGGTCGCGAGTTCGAATCCCGCCGCCCCGACCAAGACGATACGAAGCAAGGCATCCCCCGATTGGGAGCGAGAGGATCATGGTTGCGCGCATCTTCAAGCCTGCGAAGACGGCCATGCAGTCTGGCGAAGGCCGCACGCAAGAATGGGTGCTGGAGTTCGCGCCCGCTAGCCCGCGCGAGATCGAGCCGCTGATGGGCTGGACCGGCACGCGCGATATGAAGGCCGAGGTCCACCTCACGTTCGACACCAAGGAAGAAGCCATTGCCTACGCCGAGCGCGAGGGCATTCCTTATCGGGTGTACGAGCCGTCGCCCCGCAAGATGATCCGCAAGTCCTACGCCGACAACTTCAAGTTCGGCCGCATCGGACGCTGGACCCACTGAACCGCGGCGCGGGTACAGCCGGGTTACACGCCCGGCTATGAGGCGCCAGTCCGAGACGAAGGTCGAGACGGCTTGAGGCTCGAAGAGGCCGCGCTGGGGTCAACAGCTTGCGCTTCGTCTCCGGCTTGCCCTTGCCGAGCTTGGTCGGCATCGGCGGCGGCCTGACGCCGAAGTCCTCAGCCGACAACGCGAGCGCGCTGCAAGATCGTTCGAGCAACCGAGGCAGTGCGAGCACCGATGTTCGTCATGATCATGCGATGCCAGCGCCGGATTTCTGCGGTGCTGAGGTCGGCGATCTTGAGCGGGCCGAGTGTCTCCAAGAGCTTCGTGGCGGGTTGACCAGGCTGTGCACCGGTCTTCCCGAGCGGGATATGAATATCGGGGATTGCAAGCGGCCCGACGATGCACCTGCGGGCGATCATGGCGTAGGTCTTGAGCGTCACCGGCTTCACCTCGCCCTTGCGATTGTCGAGCCAGTGTTCCACCGCCTCGGCAACGGTGAGGGCTTTTGTCTTAGCGGCGTACGAGTTGGTAGCGACCGAGACGAGGATGCTATCGCGCTTGGCAATGGCGGCTGGCGTTCGTCTCCGAGAATTTGGCCTCCAGCCGGCGCGTGCGCGATGGCAGCTGCGTCCGTATCCGACAAAACGTTCGGACCGGTGGTGCTGGGTCGCAGCAGCACGCCCTCGCGCACGCGCCGGCTTTTTTTCCTTCCACCCTGCCGTTAGGAGGTCTGCGCACGACCGGCAGGAGTGTCATCTGCCGCAACCCGATCAGGAAGTGGTGCCAATCTGAGATTTGGTTTTTGGTTTGCTAGGGCATGTACGAGCCGTATTGCGCGCCCAACCGCTGAGGACGCTCTGCACGTCTGAACGAGAGGCATTGGGACGAAATGCAATCAATCAGCAAGCTCGGATTCGCCTTTGACGGTGGCTGCGTGACGAACGACCGATTCAGTGAGAGCGGGCGCGCATAGCTCGATAAAGCGGCAGGCAAAGCCGCGCAGATATCGGTCCTTGCGTACGACGATGCGTGCGCGGTTGCCTGCGAATAGCCCGGCGGTCGGCAAGAGCGTCAATCCGGCATCGCGGTTTGCGTCATACGCCATTGAGGCAACGATGCCGATGCCGAGCCCTGCCTCTACGAACGTCTTGATTACGGTGGAATCTAGCGCTGTCATGACGATGTCGGGTTCAATTGCCGCATTGGCAAAAGCCTCATCGATCCGCGGACGCCCCGTGAGCCCCCGTTCGTAAGTGATGATCGTGTAGCTAGCGACATCGGGCAACGTGAGAGGGGTAACCTTCTCCAGGTCATGACCGCGCTGCGCGATTACCACGTGATCCCATGAGTAGTAGGGAAAGGCCACCAGATCGGGGTTCTCCTCCAAGGCTTCCATCGATATGCCGATGTCGGCAGTGCCATCGAGCAGCATGGCGGCTGTCTGCTTTGGACTCGCCTGGTGCACTAGCAAGCGGACCTTTGGGAACAACTTCTTGAAGTTTCTCACCGCCTCCGGGACATGGCCGGCATGCCCATTCGTGATTGCCAACCTCAGTTCGCCCTGATCGCTGCTTGAGAACTGCTGGGCCAGCTGCTTGATGCTTTTAGTATCGAGTAGGACGCGCTCGACGATGGTGAGGAGTTCCTTGCCCGGGTCTGTCAGCCCAATTAGCCGCTTACCACGTCGCACAAACAGCTCGAGACCAAGTTCATCCTCAAGGTCACGTATGCTTTTGCTGATGCCGGACTGCGATGTGTAGAGGGCGTTGGCAACTTCAGTGAGGTTGAAGTCTTGCTGCACGGCCTCCCGTACGATGCGGAGCTGTTGAAGGTTCACGTCGATGCCCTTCGCTGAAGCCCTGTCGGGAGTAACCGAGGCAGGGTAACGATGGATTCACGCCCGTTCGGCGCCGGGCCCGGTTCCAAGACGCTATTGCGTGGCAGCAGCGCAAAGCGAGATCGTGTCATGATGAGCTCGGTCTTTGTTTCCCGGTTGGTTGGGTCGGTATAGATTTGTTGGAAAGGCGCATAATTGAGCATATCATACCAATAACGACGCTGCCAGCAGTGCGATAGCGCTGCATCATTGAAGTTTGGTAGCTTAGTGTCCTTTGCTCGATACGCGCGATCAAGGGAATGCGGCCAAAGGCGGTGATGTGGCGCTGATCGACGTCCTCTCACGAAGAATCGCTATGCGCCCCCCGCATGGACCGCTCGGGCTCAAAGCGATCCAATCTCGGACGGGCCCGTTCGCTTCAATTGCGCGGCCAACGGGCTCGCTTCGCGCTGTGGCGATGACGGATCATCGTCGCTTGCTCCGCCTCGGTTGACCTCCAGATCAAGGGTCGGGCAGCCCATCGCCAATTGCGCGAGCAAATGACTGTGCTTTGGGTGGGCGGCGATGCGACTTTCATTCGATGATGGAGCGCGTCCTATTCATCGCTTTGGCCAAGCCCATTTCGGGGCCGATATCCCATCTATCTTTGTCTCCCCGAGCACCTTGTGAAGCCTCAACACTGAACAACCCTTCACCTTGGAAAGCTCGTCAACGAGCAGCTGCGCATGAGACACAACAAGCACCTGCGAGCGCGTGGACGCGGACGTGATTAGGCGGCCCAATGCGGGAAGCAGGTCGGGATGGAGACTCGTCTCCGGCTCATTCAGAACCAACAGCGGCGGTGGCCGGGGGCTCAAGAGCGCTGCTACCAACAACAGATATCTAAGTGTGCCGTCCGAAAGCTCGGCAGTTTTAAGTGCTCTGAGGAGCCCTCGTTGCTCAACGCTTAGCTCAAATACTCCGTCGACCTGAGATATAGCCACCCGGCTTCCGGGAAACGCGTCGTCTATCCTTGCGCTGAGTTCCGCACTGTCTCCAATCTCAAGAATGGTTTGGATTGCTGACGGCAAGTCGCGACCGTCGGAGGCCAGAGTGGGCGTACGCGTCCCAATTTGCGGCCGTCGCGCAGGAGCATCGGCATCGGTGCGGAAGTGATCGTAGAAGCGCCAGGACTTCATCCGCTCGCGCATCACGAGAAGCTCCAGCATGTGTTCTGGATCCGCGGCGTGCGTCATCATGCTGTCGAATGACGCGAGATCGGTGATCACCGTCTTGCGACCACCGGTCTCCGACATCACAGTGACGCCGGCACCCGACCGTTGCGCCAATACGTTTGATCTCGCGAGCTCTTCCCCCACCCATGCGGCTTCTGTAAAGGACGAGCGGGTGTATCAGGCGAGACGAGCAGGCTTGGATAGCCTCCTCCTAGACCTACACGAGTTGCGGCCCGGTGATTATGTGTCGCCGGCGCGGACGTACTGAGGCCATGCGGGCTGAACGCATTAGCGGTGCTGGAACGGGCATTGGCCTGCCCATTGCGCTTGAGCCCAGCGAAATTTTGGACTAGCTCTCAGCGCCCGAAGCGGTGAGGCGCAAGAGCCGTCGTTGACGGAAGAGCCGGTGTGCGACGCAGGTTAGATGCCTATCTGCAATAGCAACCCTAAGCATACGCGTATGATTGGAGTGAGATGAAGTCTTCGAAGACCCCATCCTTGAGCGATCGTCTGGCCGCTTCCGCCAAGGCAAAGAAAGCCGCGTTGGAGCGATTCCGGGCTCAGCCGGCGGCAGACGATCCAGCCATTTTGGAGAAGAGGGCGGCACGCCAAGCGGCTGCCGCAGCCCGCCAATTGCGCGCCGATGAGCGCCGCGCGCAGGCGCTCCGCGATGAAGAGAGCGCCCGAGCTGCTGCTTCAGCGGCGCGCGAGTCGGAGATCCGGGAACGCGAAGCGCGCCAGCAACGTGAGAGCGAGGAGCAGGTCGCACTGGAGGCGGAGCGCAAGATCGCTCGTGATATGCGTTATGCGGCTCGCAAAGCTCGCAAGGCGTGAGCGCTGCGCAGGCTTCGGTGTAGTGCTGAGGCGGCGAAGCTTGCGGCCGTTGTGGGTTCGATCGTGCATGAACTCCATCGCCCACACGGTCGTTGGCGCCGGCGGGCGCTGAGCGAGCTTCGCGCAGCTTGGCGTTCACTGCGACGGGACTTGTAGCGGTAGATGGACGGCGCGATCTGCAGCGCGCGGGAAGCGTGCCGGATACGAACCTTCCAGATTGTGCAAAAGTGATGCGCGCCCTTCATGGGCTCCGTGATCACCTAGAGCGCGGTTCCAGCAAAGCGGCCGATAGCGCCATAGTCCGCAATATGGATCGCAGAGAGCAGCATCCAGGTGCACGAACGGCCCGCGAGCGCGCGCACGGTCGAAGCAACCTTGCGCATATACTGAACGCGCAGCGGCGCAACGACGACGCGGCTGCGCGTCCCATCTTCCGGCGCCCATTTCTTTTTGTAGTCGGCCTTCCCCCCCAGATCGAAGGCTTTGAGGGCGCGCTTTGCCCCGACCTCGAATGCAAGATTGATGATCCGCACGCCGAGCCCATTCGCGCGATACTGGGGCTCATGATAGATGACGCCGGCAACGAGATCTCCCTCGTGCACGAAATTGGATGAGCCGCCCACCAGCTGGCCATTATCGAACACGCTGATGGAAATGTGCTTGCCGCGCTTCTCTAAGTCTTCGGCAATTTCGATCCGCTCGTCGAGCTCGGTCCGGCCCGCTCCATCACCATCGCCGCTCCACTTCTGGCTCCACTGCCGAATGGTCCACGCCGCCGCCCCAGGATGATTGATGGCAACCGTAAAGCCCTTGCAGCGATTGCGCATGTTGCGGATCGTTCGCAGGTAGCCGGTTTCGCGCCAGAACTTTTCGGGATCGCCGTCAAGACGCAAGCGGTAGGTCGGGCTCGTCTCGACGGAGCGTACGCCCCAGCCGGCAGGCGGCTCCATCCCTGTGCGCCACCACGCGATCGGTATCTCGAGCGAAATGCTTCTCAGAGCAGGACCGATGTGCCCAGGCGCGACGGGGAAGGCAGGGCCGGGAGCGTGCCAATTCGCGATCGGCTCCCAGACATACCGGCTGCGTCGCCGAAGGCCCGCCAGCATCACAGGAACGCCGCGGTGCCTTACAAGGGCGATGCGGCGGCGTCCGTCGCCGGGTCGTTTGAGCAATTGTCGATATAGAGCGTGCGGCATGCACTCGCGCTCGGGCAACGCGGCGAGGCATTCATCCAACTGAGGTGACCATTCGTCGTGCCAAGAAACGGCATAAGCGTTCAGCACCGTGTAACGCGCTCCCGAAAAAAATGTCAGGCGCCTTTGCTGTAGACGGCGATGTTGCGCCCAGGCCCGAAGAATGCGTGCTCTTTGATCAATGAGTAATGGAAGACGTCGGTGAGCAATCGCCATGCTTGCGGGTTGGCATAAAGGAGCCAGAGCCGGCGCGGATGCTCGCTGAGCGATTTGTCGAGCTTGTCGAGAAACAGTTTCAGGAATGCTTCATCGAACGGGTTGTTGAGGAAAATGATGTTCTGGTCGGACTCGATCGGAGCTTCTATTGCATCCGCCGCTACAACGCTGATCTCCGCGGCGCGGCCGTGCGCACGTTCGAAGGCGGCGACGTTGCGCTCGGCAATCGCCGACAGCGGCGCTGAGATCTCAACGCCGACAACGCAGCTGATGGGCTTGTGCCGGCTTGCCAGAAGCAGGTCCTCTTGCCGCGCGTGTCGGTCCCATGTCGCAGGTCGAACAGCAGTGCCTCGGTGCGGTTGTACGCGATGCCGACCGCGCGTTTCGCCCGGGAAGCAATCCGGCGGACACGATCGACAATGGGCAAAGCGAGGGGGCGGGCTTGTAGCGGGGCAATATTAAGCGTCACGAAAACATGCCTTCCATGTTCAGTGGCGGGAGGGGCAACAGCAACGCATAGAAGCAAAGGTCAGCAAACGATCTCATTGCGCCGGCAGACAGACAAGTCCGGACAATGAGGTAGAACGGGCCCTACGTAACTGCAGTATTCTTGCGTGGTGACGCCTGCTACGGCCCTGGCGGCTCGCACCAATACATGACTTTGCGAGCTTCGCCGCTCCATATAGCGAGCACCCGGTGGCCTACTTCCAAAGGCGTAGCGGACGTTAAGACTGCAGCATGGAGAAATAGGCCTCACGGTAAATCTTTGCAGAGTCCTCGAGCGACAGCCGCCGGCGCACGAAGCCGCGCGGGTCGAGCGACTGGAATCGTGCCAGGAAGCGGTCCAGTGCTGGGGTGAAGTCCTCAGTTCGGGCAAAGCGCTCCCCACACTCAGGCGAGAAGAACGGGACGGACGATGCAGCAGGTGGCCGGTCCCCGAACCGTTGCCACAAGGGATCGAGCCAATAGCCGTTGTCCCACGCGAGGATCGGCACCCCTGACGCCAATGCCTCCTGATAGGCGAGCCCCTGCGTCTCGTGCTCACACAGGAAGATCATGCCGCGCGCCTCAGCCAGCATCTGCCGGTAGGTCTCGTGATCGTGGAACTTATAACGCAGAACTTTGTAGGTGAGTTGGCGCGCGTCGAGCGTCCGGCAGATCGGTTCGATCAGGGACGACTGCAGCTCGTCGTGATCCCAGCGGATCTTGTCGTAGATGAGAAAGTCGAACTGCTTCTCGCGCTTGCTGAGGTCGGGCCACTCGGCTACGTCGATCCCCGCGAACCACTTGACGCAACGCTCGCCGTAGTAGGGAAAAAACACGTCGTAGGTCCAATCGGCGAGGACGAGATATTTCCTGAAGCGTGGGTCATCGAGAAGCTTCGGCGCGAGCCCCGGGTGATCGTACAGCGAGGGGCCAAGTAAAGCGGGATTGCGCAGCTCCCAATCGTTGAGGATCTGCAAGCATCCGACAACGCCCACCGGGTAGTCGGGGTTCGCCTTCGCGAAGCGGTAGTCGTTGACTCGCACGCGGCAGCCCGACGCCTTGAGAGCCCGGCACAGCAACTCGAATGAGACCGCAAAGCCGGTCTTCTTCTGTCGCGCATGCAGCAGATTGTACGCGGGCCTCAGCAACCGCTTCAGGTATCGGTCTCCGGGAATGAACTTGTCGGCTTCGTATTCGCGATAAAAGAGCAGCACTAACGGTTGCTGCGCGGCGTTGGACGTATTCATGAACACCGAAGGTGGAGCTGTGAGGTAACGCCGGTCCTAGCACCGGCACATCGAGCGTTCCTCCAGCCGCCGCACTTCAAGGTTAACTGATCACGAGCCGGTGGATCGAAAGGCTTAGCCGCGAAGCGCGGCGCCGCGGCATAGGCACCCCCGGTAAGGTAAATCGGAGACACGCTCGACTACCGACAACGGCGAGGTGCCTACGCCTGGCTTCCAGGCCTACAATTTGCATTCCCTGAAACACCCCAGGATGGATCCAGGTTTGATCCGATCGAAGCGGTGGCCCCCGGCCGCGCGCAAGGAGGGCAAAGGAAAGCAAATGCGCGGCAGCGTGGCGTCCTACCCGATCTTCCCGGCACCTGCTGCCGTGCTCGGCAAACCGTTGCCGTTGTCCACGTTGCGCATCACGAAGGGCACGATCACCGACCTCGCGTGGATTCTGTTCATTATTGGCGCAGGTTCGGCCGCGAGGCCCTTGGGCGTGCAGAACGTCGAGCGCTACTTCTGGCTCGCAGCCGACCTCATCGTCGTGCTGTTTCTCTTGCACGACTACCGTCCGCTGCTGACGATGTCGCTCAAGAACAAGCTGCTGATGACATGGCCGGCCATCGCGACGTTGTCTGCGTTATGGTCGTACAATCCCGGCATTAGCCTTTATCACGGCCTGCAGCTGTTCATGACGACGATGGTCGGCTTCCTGTTTTGCAGCCAGATCGACCGCAAACGCATTCCGCGCATCTTGTTCCTTGGGCTGCTGGTGTGCCTGCTCAGCTCAGTCGCGTTCAAGTTTGTGAATCCGCACCAAGCTTATGACGGAAACGGCGCGTTCCAGGGTGTGTTCACGCACAAGAACGTGCTGGGCAGCATGATGACGCTGCTCATCTTCACCAGCACCTGTCTCTTCTTTGCGCATTGGCGGCCGTTGCTGACGCTAGCGGCGGCGGCGGCGGCGGCGATCGTGCTCGTGATGTCGAAGTCCGGAACGGCGCTCATCATGGCCGTGCTCACGCTGATGCCGATCATGCTCGCGTTTCTTGTCCGCCGCGGGCCGCGCACCCTCAGCGCTGGCGTCGGCGCCATCATCGTGATTTCGGTGCTCGCGTGTACCGCCATCGTCTTTGCGCAGATCGATGTATTCGGCCTCGCGCTGGCGAGCGTCGGCAAGGACGCCACGCTCACCGGGCGCACGATCCTGTGGGGCTTCGGGGCCGATGCCTTCCTCGAGCATCCATGGCTGGGCTTCGGTTACAAAGGCTACTGGGAGAGCACGCAGTCGACCGTGTTCTACCTGCGCTATGTGATCGGCCAGGACTTGTGGTTCTTCCACAACAACTTCATCGAGATGGCCGTCGCGTTCGGTTTCATGGGCCCCATCCTGCTCATCGCCGGCATCCTGCAGGGGTACGGGCGCACGCTGCGCGTCTTCCTGCGCGACCACGACTACATCTCGCTTTGGTATGTCCTGTTCATGGTCTGCGTCACCATCGACTCGTTCGTCGAATATCCGCTCTTCCTCAATCACGGACTCTATCAGTTCCTCTTCGTCGCCGTCGTAGCGAGCTCGGGCGCCGCGCTCTCCGATCGCAAGCGCACGCGCCGGCACCAGGGGCGACGCAATGACGTCTGAGGAAAATAACAACGCAATGTCGCAGCAACTTGCCATCGCCTTCTTTGGGCATGACTGGAACGAAAGCACCGTGATCAAGCGCGCCAACGCCTTCATGGCGCATGGCGCGAAAGTCACCGGCTTCATGTTCCATCGGGTGCGGCGCAGGGCAACGGCACAACCGAAGTGGAACAACATCGACCTAGGCGAAACGCACGATCGCAGCTATGCGCAACGACTGCCGCGGCTGCTGCGCGGTCTGGTCCGAGCTGTTCGCCACTGGCCCGAACTGCGTGGCGCGCAAGTCTTTTATGCGCGCAACATCGATATGCTGTTCATCGCGGTGATGGCCAAGACGCTGACGCGGTCGCCGGCCATCGTCGTTTATGAGGCGCTGGACGTACAACCTGTGTTCGTTGGCACCCGGCCGATCAACCGGCTGTTCCGCTGGGCCGAGCGCCGCTTGCTGGCGGCGTGCAATCTGGTGGTCGTAAGCGCACCAGATCACATGACCCAGTACTTCCAGCGTATCCAAGGATATCGCGGCGACTGGCGCCTACTGGAGAACAAGGTCGCGGACGATCCAGCGCTTTCACCGGCGACCGGGATTGTGCAGAAGCCGGCGGCAGCGCCACCATGGGTTATCGGCTTCTTCGGTGTCCTGCGCTGCGTGCGTAGCCTGGAGATACTGCAGCATCTCGCCGCGAAGCTCCCGGACAGTGTCGTGATCCATCTGCGCGGCCAGGTTTCGGAGACCGACATCCCGCGAAAGCGCCTCGAAGAGCTGACTGCGCGCTATCCCAACATCGTCTTCCACGGGCCGTACTCCAACCCGCACGACCTCGCCGGCATATACGGCCAGATCCATTTCGCATGGGCCATCGACTACATCGCCGCCGAGTCCAACTCGCGTTGGAGCCTGTTGAATCGCTTCTACGAGGGTGGCCTGTTCGCCGCTGTTCCATTGGGGCGCGCCGGCACAGCAACGGGCCGTTTAATGCAGGAGCGCGGCTTGGGCCGCACCTTCGATGAGCCGCTGGAAGACAACCTCGTCGACTTCTTCCGCTCGCTGGACCTGGAAACTTACGCCGGCATGCGCGCGCGGCTTAGTGCGGCCCCCCGCGCAATGTTCGTTGATGAGACAGACACCCGGGATCTGCTTCGCGCTCTGCAAGCCAGATCGAATAACAAGCAATCGGTAAGCAGCCGCGCCGCAGCTGCCATGGAGCCCCGCGTATGAGTATCCAATTCGCCTCCCCTCGGGTTTCGCATCTCGTTACGATGCTTGCTCTGGCGGGATCATGCCTGCCGCTGCTGTCGGCACCGAGCGCAGCGGCCGAGTTGGGCAAATCTTTCGTCGATACGTTCGAAACCTTCGACCGAACGCGCTGGTACATTTCGCACGGGTGGTCCAACGGCGCGCACCAAAGCTGCGCCTGGTTCAACCGCAACGTAAAGCTGCTTTCGAGCAAAGAGGTGATGCTATCGCTCACCGACGAGACGCTTGCCGACCACAAATACACCTGCGCCGAGATTCAGACCGTCGACAAGTTTGGCTACGGCACCTACGAGGTGCGCATGCGCCCGGCTAAGGCCTCGGGAACGGTCAGCGCGTTCTTCAATTACGTCGGCGCCAACTCAGAAGGCAAAGGGCAGGACGAGATCGACATCGAGTTCCTCGGCAAGGATACGAGCACCGTCCAATTGAACTACTTCGTCAACGGTGACGGCAATCATGCGAAGGTTGAGCAGTTGGGCTTCGATGCCAGCACCCGCATCGAAAGCTACGCCTATCAGTGGCTTCCAGACAGCATTCGCTGGTTCATCAACGGCAAGCTCGTGCACGAGGTCAAAGCCGAGCCGGGTAAGCCGATGCCCAAGCGCCCCGGCAAAATCTTCGTAAGCTTGTGGAGTGGTGCGGGGGCAGAGACGGAAAACTGGCTGGGCCCGTTTAAGTACCCGGGAACGGCGCTAACCGCGGTTTACGATCGCATTGCCTTCACCGCAGCCGGCGAGCCCTGCCAGTTCGAAGGCTCAGTCGTCTGCGGCTACGATAAGAAGGCCCGCTGATCTGCCGCCAGGTCAGCGGTACGTCTGTACCGCATACTCGCGATAGCGAGAGCCGAACACGCTGGCGACAAGGCCGGCGCCGCGGCATAGGGTGTAGAAGCTGGCAACAAACGCCTCGGGCCGTCCCAATACACTCATCACCGCACCCTTGACCACGCGCAGGCCGCCAAAGCCGATGCGAGCAAATCCGCGAGCGAGATTGTACAGCCGGCCGTGCGTGCTCGCCGGATCGAAGTGCGCCAGTTCGGCCTCGATCGCGCCCGTGCGATACCAGCGGCGCCACAGCCACTGCGCCGTCATCCGGTAACCCGGCACGACCTCGTGCACCACGGCATCCTCTGCCCACGCGATGCGTCCGCCGTTCGCGATCAGGTTCTTGAAGAACACGGTGTCTTCGCCGCCTGTCTCGTTGAAGCGCGTCTCGAATACTAGCCCGCCCCGGTCGATCGCCGACATGTCGACGATGCAATTGCAGGTGTAGCCGTCGTTGACGAGCCCGGCGGTCGGTGCACGGCGCGTGACAAAAGCAGTGAGCGGAAGCCACGAGGCCGGCGGGGCGACGAACAGCGGATAGACAGGGCCGATCGCTGCAGCAGCTTGCATCGACAGCAGGCTGTCGAACAGGCTCTGCAGCCACTCCAGATGCGGCAGTTCATCGTCATCGATGAAGGCGATATGTGTCGCCCCGTGTGCGCGCGCCATGGAAACGGCAGCGTTGCGGGCAAATGCCAGCCCTTTGCGTGCCTCGTGATGATACACGAGATTGAAGCGCCCCCCGTCGTTGTAAGCCGAGCAGATGGGCTTGGCGCTGCCGGTCGCGCTGTTGTCGATAACGGCCAGGAAGACACTTACGTCTGACAGCGCCTTCAGCCGCTGCTTGCCGAGCACGGCGAGCAGGGCGCTGAGGCCGGCATCGCGATTGTAGGTGCAGATTGCGATCGCAACCCGAGGCCCCTGTGGTGTCAATTGCCGTTGAGTGTTCATGCCAGCCGCCTCACGCGCTTTGCCATCGCTTCAAAACCGAAGCGAATGACGAGTGGCCACGCGTCCGGGGTCAGCAGCATCGAGCTCATCGCTTTCCCCACCTGGTGGCTTTTCAGTTGATCGACGAATTGTGTGAAGGAACGCGCCCGCTCCAACGCCCGAACGTAAACCTGAGAGATCGAGGTCAGCTGCTTGCTGCCCAACGCACTTTGCTCGATACCGCAGTCCTCGTGTGCCTTAAGCAGCTGATCGATATGCTCGGCGCGCAGGCGGAACGACTGCGAGCCATCGCGCACGCGGTATTTGTAGAAGCTTTCGGACGTCACGACGAAGCGCCCCCCGGCCTGGAGGCAGGCTAGGCATATGTGGTAGTCCTCGCCGATGGGCAGGTCGCCCCGATAGCGGATCGCGTTCGCGGTCATGAAGGCGGTGCGAAACAACGGCTTCACGGCGCGAAAGTCGAGGTTCGGACGCCCGTAGATAATGTTGCCGCTGATGAACGAGGGGGCATCCACGAAGAAAGTGTACGGCGCTTCGGCGCGCGGGATCATCGTGGCGCCGCTCTCGTCGCCCTCGACGCGAAAGCGCTGGAAGTTGTCCGCAACGACATCGGCGCTCGTCGCATCGGCAAGGTCGAGAAGCGCGCGGCAGCGATCAGGAGCGATCAAGTCGTCGCCATCGAGGATGGCGAGCCAGGGCGCGGAGGCCACGGCAATCGCCGCCTGGCGTGCGATCGACGGTCCGCCGGCGCTTGTGCGCCGAATGAGGACGACGCGCGGATCGGTCGCCGCCATTGCAGCCACGATTTCGGCGGTATCGTCGCTCGAGGCATCGTCCACGACGATAACCTCAACGTCCACGTCACGCTGATCCAGAGCAGACCGCAACGCGGCGGCGATGTACGGCCCCACGTTTTGCGCGGCTACGATGACAGACACATCGGGCGTCTTGCTGTGGTCGGCCATCGCTTGCGCGGACACCATTTCTACGCGGGAATCCAGATCGACAGAAGGAAAGCATAGTGGCTGGAAAACGAGTACCAGCGGCGCGATAATCCAGAAACTTGCTCCCAGCGGCCAGCGCTACTTCTTGCTAACGCGGCAGGTCGTCAGCGGCGAGCCAATAATGCAAAAGGCGTAAAATGCGCGGGCGCGAGCGGGGCACCATTATTGCTAGCATGGCTTGGCCGTCGTTCGTGTACCCCAACCGCCACTAAAGGGTTTCTCTATGGATACTCCGTACTTTGCGCCAGTTGTCGTCATTACACCCGTCTATAATGGGGCGGAGTTCCTAGCCGAAACGCTCGATGCGGTCCAGGAGCAGACCTATCCTAATTTGACACACTTCGTGCTCGATAACGCGAGCACCGATGGAACGGCACAGATCTTATCTGGGCGCGAACTAGGAAGGGTTCCGCTGATTACTCGACGGAACGATGTGCTACTCCCCATCGCCGATAACTGGAACGAGGCGGCACGATTAGGGGTCGGAATCGCGACCTACTTCCGCTTCCTGTGTGCCGACGACACGCTGCCGCCCGACGCCATTGAAAAAATGGTGGCGCTAGCCGAAAGCGATCCTGCAATCAACGTAGTCGCCTGCCAGAGACAAACTGATGCGGGAGTTGAATCTCTCGGCTGGGATCCGAAACGCAGCGTCTACGACGGCAGGGAGGCTCTTCGCTCGTGTTTTCTGGGCGTCACGGGTCTGGCCGCGTCACACTTTCTCTATCGGAGCGGCCAGAGAAACGGGCAGTTCTTTGACGACAGCATATTGCACTTCGACACGGACGCAGGATTTCGTCTCCTCGCCGAGCCCGGCGCGAAGCTAGGCGTTGTGCATCAACCACTAGGGTTCACTCGGGAACATGACGACACCGTGACCCAGCGAGAGGTGAACGCGAAGCACACAAATTTCCTCGACTGGTATGTGCTAGTACAAAGATATGCGGGCGGCGTGCTGTCGAGTGAGGAGATGGTCAATTACATGCGCGCGTTCCGCCGCCACTACTTCGGTCGCATGCTGGCGTGGCGTTTCGCAGACCGCAACGCGCTCGCCTACGACTGGCACATCCGCGAGCTGCAAGCGCGCGGCGCACAGCCAACGCTAAGTGACTTCGGTGACGCGTTGCTGGACTACGGGCTGCGCAAGATCGGCATGCGCACGCGCTGGGATCACTATCCCCAGGGCTGAGCGCGCTACCGATGCGCGCAGCCGATCAAGACGCGGCTCACACTTGTTCCTCAAGTCTTGCTCTGCTGACGCTTCATGCGCCATGCGCTGATGACATCGGCAGCCGCGTCGCTTGCCCGGCGCAGCTCCCCTAGCAGCGGATGCTGCACCAGGGACAATCCAAGCAGCCAACCGCCAACCGCAATCGCGAGGCAGCCGATCGCAATCGGCACCGGAACCGCGAAGCCCTGACCCTCCACCGCCATGACCAGCACGGGCCCGATGATGGTCGTCATGGTGACGATCACGTTGCCCCCCACCGCGTTGGCCAGTTCGCGCCAGCCGAAGGGAATGACCATTCGCACGTAGAAAAGGCTGACCACCAGATAGAACGGTATTGTGATGAGCATGCTGAGTGCTACCGCCTCGAGGCCGTGCGCCGCCGCCAGCGACATCACCGCGACGGTTATCGGCACCGAGACCGCATTCACCATCAGCGACCGCCTGACGCTCCCTGTCGCAATGAGAACGGAATTCACCAACCCGGTGGGCAGCGAGACGAGCCGCGCCACGGACAGGATCTGCACGATGGGTACGGTGGCCATCCACCTCTCGCCCAACAGCACCAGAACGACAGGATGGGCAAACAGTGCAAGTAGGGCCAGCGCCGGCCACTGGAGCACTGTGACGTAGTCGAGGATGCTGAAGAGCGTCTTTCTCAGGTCCTCGCCCTTGCGCGCCAGATCCGACAGCAGTGGCAGCGTGATCGGGGCAATGCCGGAGAATAGGATGCGCGAGGGCAGATACGAAAGCATCGTTGCGCGCTGAAACAGGCCCACGGCTTCGGCATTCAGCATCCGGCCGAATATCAAGTACGGCAGGTCGTGGCCGATCACGTAGAGAATGTTCGAGGCGGTGTCCGTGGCGCCGAATGCGACCACGCTGCGCCAGCTGCTTAGCGACGGCCGGAAGATCGAAAAATCGGGTCGAAAATACACCGTGAGCGCAGCCAGCGAGACGGCGGAAGCCAGCGACGACCAGGCAAAGCTCATGTAGCTGAAGCCCTGCCACGCGAGCCACACGGCAACGACAGCGCCGATAATGGCGGAGGCAAGGCCCGCAAATGTCGTGGCACCGAAACGCATATCACGGCGCAAGAGCGCATTCGTCGGAGCGACGAATGGCCCTAGCAGGAAACTGAATGCGACGACGTGCAGGTAGTTCTTCAGTCCCGCGACTTCGTAGAAATCGGCGACAGCGCCGGCGAGAGCGAACACCAGCAGCGACACCACGAGCGAGATGAGGAACGTGATGGTGAATGCGCTGCGCGTTTTGTCGAGTGTCAGCTCCTTATGCTGAACAAGATAGTTGTTCACGCTGAGCTCGCGGATCATTTCGGCAATCGCCAGAAACGATGAGCCGAGCACGGTTACACCCATCTCCGCCGGTCCGAGCAGGCGAGAAAGTATGACCGTCGTCAAGAGCGTCAAGACGATGTTTATGTAGCGCTCGGACGTCGTGAAAAAGAGCGCGCGCCTTATGGCCATTCGTCATGCCTCTGGATGCTAGTGCTGGCCGGGGAGTGTCGCACGGGGCCGCAAGGGAGGGGCAGCCTTCATCGTGCTATGCAAGCGCGTTTTGCCGCTGCTGTATCGTCTGTTGGTGCTGGCTGGACTTGCCCGCGACAGCCTCGAGCACCGAGAACACCGCATCGACCTGCTCGTTGCAGTTCAATTCTGGGCGGTCGGCGTGCGCGATTGCCGCTTGCGACATGCGCGTCCAGTACGCCTCGTCATTCCATAGGCGCCGGATCGCATCGCTCCATTCCTGCACAGGGCCCTCCGGGTCTAACAGCACGCCACCCGGTCCGACCGATTCAGGCAGGCCGCCGCGATTACTGGCAACGACAGGTATCCCGGAGAAGTGCGCTTCCGCCACGACGCGTCCGAAGGCCTCTTCCCAACGGCTCGGAACCAAAAGAACACGCGTGTCGCGGTAGATGTTCTTCATGTGTTGGGTGCGCGGCTTCAGTGTCACGTTGGGCAAATCAGCGAGCTTTTGCATAAGGTCACGGCGCATCTCGGCGCCCAGCGTCCAGCATTCCGAGAATAGGAACGGGATTTCGGAGCATTGGCGAGCTATTTCCAGCGCCAACGCGCTCCCTTTGTGCGGATGCGGATTGACAAATGTCACATTCCGGCACCTAAGCGGTGTTTTGTACCGGCTTCGATCGACCAGCGGATGGATGACCGTTGATTTGAGACCATGCAGCACGCTGAACGTGCGTGAGGTGAAGTGCGAGTTCGCGATGTAGCGCACACCGGCGAGATCGCGGAATGAGCCACCGAAGTCGTCTTCTTCGACATTGTGTAGATAGACCACTACTGGAAGCCCGAGCTGCTGGCCGGCCTTGCCCATCCGCGCGGGCAGGCCCGACTGCGCGAAGAGAACGTCTGGCTTGAAGCTCTCCACCACGTCCGCCAGGGTCTCCCACGCGAACCAGGATCGGTAGACGGGATAACCGAGCGAGTGGTCGCTCATGACACGCCGCCGAAGAAGCTTCATCAGTGCCCGATTACGATACGCTAGGAGGCCCGACGCGTTCAGCCCGCAGACCACACCGACTTCATGCCCGCGTTCGCGGAACGCGCAGGCGAGCTCGTGCGTACTGGTCTGCGCACCGCCGGCAATTTGCGGAATATATGGATGTGCGGTTGCGAGAAGTATCCGCATCTTTGGGCCTCGAATCACTGGGCGGTGCAAAAACTATACACGTATGAGCATTGCAAATTCGGTGCCCGGGAAATTAGGCGGCGGCCGGCACCTTTATAAGCTGCCCTTTAGGTGTACGGCGCCCCGCCGGGCAACCGCCTTTACGCCGCATTTACCAAACACCACTCATCGTTGCGGGGATTTGATCGCGGGCATCGGTGAGGAAGAACCATGTTGTGGTCTATCGCCACCGCGGGGGGTGTGGGCATTCTCCTCGGGCTAAAGTTCCGCATCGCCTCGGTCATTGCCGCCTCGCTCGGCCTCGCCATCGTGGTTGCCACAATCGCCGCGCTCCGGCATTGGGAGCCCCTTGCTGCCCTTAAGGTTGGCTTCGTTTCGTTGCTGTCTTTGCAGCTCGCCTACCTATTAGGGCTGATGCTCTCGGGCCTCTATCACCGCGCTGGCGGCACCAAGCTGCGGCGCCACTCCGATATCCGAGCCGCTCTGGACGCCGACTCTACCGGGCGCGGCCTGCATTGAGCTGCGGAATCCCGAGAAGACGCACACCACGCGCAACCTCTGGAAGGCGCGGGCGCCCTACGAGCGCTCCCACCTTCGCCGACACGGTCTCTCTCAAGATGTAGGGAATGCAGAGCGGGTGCCGCGCCATGATGCCGAGCCCCGCCAGCAAACCGTGGGTGCGTTTCACTTCGAGCGCCTTGGCATAGACCGCGCGCTTCATCGTTGCAGAATGATGGGCCTTCAGTGCTCGGCGCTCGCCAATTGTCAGCGACGGACTTGCAAGGCGCTCGGCATCGAATGCAGCAAGCCTGAGTAGATCGTCCGCCGAATGACACGACGAAAGCGACTGCTCGCGTTCAATGGCGACATAGCCGCAGGCGGGCATAATGAAGAAGCGCGCGCCCGCCATGAGTGCTCGGAAATAGAGGGCATAGTCCTCACCGAGCCGAATCTGTCCATCGTAACGCAGTCCGTTCTCGCGCAAGAAGTCGGAGCGGAAGATCGGCTTTAGGAAGCCCAGTTCGCCGCGCGGCCGACTACGCTGGCATATGTTGCCCAGCACAAACGTTTCGAGATCCAGCATCAGCCGGTCACCGCCATCGCTCAGCGGGGCAATCGAAATGTCCTGAAGCTTGAGCGCCTCGGGGACGATGAGAATGTCGTCAGCAACCATGTCCCAATCATCGCCCGCACTGGCGAGCAACTTGCCGATGCGCCCGGGCAGGAAGAAGTCATCGGCATCGAGCACGGCGACACAGGGCGAGGTCGCGGCCTGGAGTCCGCGGTTGCGCGCCCCGGCCGGGCCATGGTTTCGCTCGAGCGTGATCACCTTCAGCCGGCCGCTTGCATCGTCCGCCGCGCCCGCGGCTGCAACCGTCCCATCCTGGGAGGCATCGTCGACCACGATGACCTCCGCGACCTCCGGCTCGCCGAGCGCCGACGCCACCGCCTGGCCGATAGTGGCCTCGGCGTTCATGGCCGCGATGATGACGCTAACGCAGGTACTGTCGCCCGACATCTTAACCCTTTGACCTGGAGGCTGAGCTTGGCACCGTCGGCTCCGGTTCTGACGCGCCTCTCATTGAGGCGTGGTCTGCAAGACGTGTGCCGTGCCATGCTTTCGCCCGGAGTCGGACCGCAGCTCTAGGCAGTGTCTTCGAACCGCAACAGGGCGGGAATTGTCCGCATCAGGATCACGAGATCCAGCTTCATCGACCAGCGGCGCACGTAGAGGGCGTCGAGCTTCACGCGGCTGGCGTAGGAAAGCGTGTTGCGCCCGCTGATCTGCCAAATTCCCGTCAATCCCGGCCGCACCGAAAGATATTCGTTCAGATAGGCACCGTAGGGCGCGAGTTCGTCCTTAACCACCGGCCGTGGCCCGACGCAGCTCATGTCCCCTTTCAGCACATTGATGAGCTGGGGCAGTTCATCGATGCTGGAACGCCGCAACAGGTTGCCAAGCGCGGTGACGCGGGGATCGCGCCGCAGCTTGCGCGTCTGACGCCACTCGTCTGCGCTCGCCGGACACGATGCGAGGTGCCGCTCCAAAACTGCCGCCGAGTCATTCACCATGGTGCGGAACTTGAGGCAGGCGAACACCTGTCCGTTCTCGCCGACGCGCGAATGGCCGTAGAAAACAGGTGCGCCCATCGTCAATCGGATCGCAGCCGCGACCACCAACATGAGCGGCGAAAGCAGAACGAGAGATATCACCGCGATGGCGACATCGAGCGCGCGCTTGCTCAGCGCAGCGATGCGACTGCGTGAGGGCGGCCCCGGCGTCGGACTGTCCGCGGCATTACCCGTGATGGCGTCTGCAATATTGAGAATGCTCTGCGTGCGCCCCAACATCACCGACCATACGAACGGCGGCGCTGCTGCAGCCGGCGGGTCTTCGGTCGTGGAGCCGACCGCGTAGGCGATCAGATTGCCCGCGCCGTCTCCTGGGCCGGCAACCGCCATGCACAGTTCGCCGTCGTCGATGGCATCATAGCAAGCCCCCGGCAGAAGCCTGTGCCACCCCGCATCATCCCCATCGCTGGAATGCTCCTGCCCCATGCCCCGCGCTACTGCACTCGCGTCCCGCTCATTACGAAAGCGCTGCGACCTTCGCGCGCGCGAAGCCGAGAGCCAAGCCGGGCAAAAGAGGTACGAAGCATGTGGGGGAAGATCTGAACGAGCGAACTGAACTCATCTTCACGTGGCAGAATGGAGCGAGCCACAACCCGCTCCATTCATTGGCTATCGCCTATAAATCACCGGCTTCGCAGGCGACTTTGTTGCCGCTGACGAGCTGATTGATAATGTAGGCAACCTCGGTGCGGTTGCGCGCCTTTAGCCGCTTCATGATGTTCCGCACGTGTACCTTTACGGTGCTCTCGCGCATGTTCAGCTCATACGCGATGATCTTGTTTGCCTTGCCGCGACGCAGCGCTTCGACAACCGCCGCTTGCCGGGCGGTGAACAAGCCCTGCACTGTGGTTCGGCGTTCCTCGACGACCGGCGCAGCATCCACCGGTGCTGCCGAACCGGGACCGACAACGCAGTTCGCCGGAAGGAACTGACCGCCGGCCCGCACGAGGCGCAGTGCCTCGACGGCGACATCCAGCGACATGCTCGTCGAGATGTAGCCTCGCGACCCGGCCTTCAGGGCATCGACGACCTGTTGCAACTCCTCAACGTCGGACAGAACGACGACGGCCGTGTCGCCGAACGCCTGCGTCGCCCGTTCGACCAGTTGCTGGTTGTCGTCGCTCTGTGAGCTGCCGATGACGCTGAGCAATACGACCCGCGGATCTATGCTGGGGGCGTACTTCAGTCCTTCCTCAACCGTCGCGACGGCGACCACATCGAAGCCGGAAGCCCAAGTCAGGCAGCGAGAAAGCAGATCCCGAATGAGGGGTCGCCTTTCGATGATAATGGCTGTCGTGGACTGCTGAGCTTGTTTATCTGAACGGGTAACAGATGCCGAATTATGCACGCTTTGGTTGAAATCACTGCGGTTATCGATGTCGCGCAAAACTTTTGACATGAGCGACAGTCCCCAATCTGAGTATGTACAAAAGCTCAATCACTTAGGAGCTTCAGCTTAATGCGCCGTACACGGTATGGTAAATAGCACATTGTTGCAGCGCAATTTTTTTTAGACGGTTGCAATCGGTTCGCATACCCCAAATGACTAGGGTTCCTTAATGGAGGGTAGCGGTGTGGCCGTGCGGCATGGGCCAGAGGCCCGTCCAAATGGCGTAGGCGCTACCGCCCCTTAGCCCATCGAGCTGTTGCGAAATGCATCGGCAGGGCGGATTCATTGATCAAGCGAGGGGACGCGGCAGGGCGCGGCCCGAAGAATGCATGCTTCATTTGTTTCAGAACGTTTGTCTCACAGAGGTCCACGGTGAACATTGCAAGCGAGCGCATTCTCCAGTTCGCCAAGTCCGAGCAGCTGAAGCAGCGCGCCCACCAGATCATCCCCGGCGGCTGTCACACCTACGCGAAGGGCGATGACCAGTACCCCGTGCTGGCGCCTGGGTTCATCGCCCGCGGCGCGGGCTGCCATGTCTTCGACGTTGATGGCAACGAGTTCATCGAATACGGCATGGGCAATCGCGCCGTGACTTTGGGACATGCCTTTCCGTCGGTGGTCAATGCCGTCCGTGCCGAGCTTGAGCACGGCTGCAACTTCACCCGTCCTGCTGCCATCGAGGTCGCCTGCGCCGAGCAGTTCCTCGAGCTGATCCCCGGCGCTGAGATGGTGAAGTTCTGCAAGGATGGGTCAGACGCAACATCAGGGGCAGTGAAGCTGGCGCGCGCCTATACCGGCCGCGATCTCATCGCCATTTGCGGTGATCACCCGTTCTTTTCGTCGGATGATTGGTTCATCGGCACCACCGCGGTGAATGCGGGTATCCCCGAGGCGATCAAGCAGCTCACGGTCACTTTCCGCTGGAACGATCTCGAAAGTGCGCGCGCTCTGTTTGCTGCGCATCCCGGGCGCATCGCCGCTTTTATACTTGAGGCCGCCCGCACCGAGGACCCAGAACCCGGCTACCTGAACAAGCTGAAGCAGCTCTGCCACGACAACGGAGCTCTGCTTATCCTCGACGAGATGATCACCGGCTTCCGGTGGCACAACGGCGGCGCCCAAGCCTACTACGACGTCGAGCCGGACCTTGCCTGCTTCGGCAAGGCGCTGGCGAATGGCTTCTCCGTGTCGGCTCTGGCTGGCAAACGCGAGTTCATGCGCCTTGGCGGGCTCGAGCACACCGATCGCCCGCGCGTGTTTCTGCTTTCGACCACGCACGGCGCCGAGACGCACGCTCTCGCTGGCGCGATGGCCACCATGCGCGTTTACCGCGACGAGCCGGTCATCGCGCATCTCGTGCGTCAGGGCGAACGATTGAAGCGCGGCGCCGAGGAGGCGATCGCGCAGCGCGCACTAAGCGCCCACGTCAAGATCGTGGGCAAGCCCATGTGCCTCGCGTACGCAACGCTGGACCAGAACGGCCAGCCCTCCCAGGCCTTCCGCTCGCTGTTCCTGCAGGAGACCATCCGGCGCGGCGTGCTCATGCCGTCACTGGTGGTCAGCTATTCGCATTCCGATAGCGACATCGACCGCACCATCGAGGCCATCGACGGTGCGCTGCGCATTTATGCCCGCGCTTTGGAGGATGGCGTGGAGAGCCACCTCGTTGGCCGCCCGTCGGAGATCGTTTACCGGCGCTTCAATAGGCCGACGCCGCCCGGCGACCGGAGTTAGTCCGTTGTCGACCTTCTGCACGAGACGCAATGGAACCAAAGTGCCTGCCCGTCGCATCGGCCTTTTCGGTCATTTTGGCACCGGCAACATTGGTAACGAGGCTTCTCTTGCAGCGGTCGTGACCTTTGTGCGCCGAGAGCGACCGGATGCCCAGCTGCTCTGCATCTGCTCCAACCCCGAGGTAACGCGCCTATCGTGCAATCTCACGTCGGTGTCCATTAAGAGAGCTGGCTCAACGACCGGGTGGTTTGCTAGGCTCGACCTATTGCTGGCTAAGATTCCGTCCCGTACGCTCGATTTCATACGCGCACTCGACAAGATGCGTCGGCTCGATGTCCTGATAGTGCCAGGGACAGGGATACTCGACGACTACTGTGATCACCCAGGCGGCATGCCATTTGCGCTCTTTACCTGGCTTTCCGCTGCTCGTCTCACCGGCTGCAAGATTGTTCTGGTCAGCATCGGCGCCGGGCCGATTCACAATCCTGTGAGCAAATGGCTCATGATTGCGGCCGCACGGATGGCCCATTACCGCTCTTTTCGTGACGAGGTGTCGACGAGGTTCCTTGCAGGCTGCGGGGTCGATACGCGCAACGATCCTGTCGTCCAGGATGTCGTCTTTGCCTCGCCGCTGCCCGAAGGTGAATATCATCCCGACAACATAACCACGGTGGGCGTCGGAGTGATGAATTACGCGGGCTGGCAGAGCGATGCACCTGACGCCGCCCGCATCCACGACGAGTATCTAAACAAACTGACGGACTTCGTGGGGCGGCTGCTGACGAAAGGATATCGCGTCCGCCTCCTCGTAGGAGATAGGTGGGATAGCGAAGCTGTGGGTCGTCTCGTGGATCGTATCGACGCAACGCGCTACAACTGTCGTGAAATCATCTGTGAACCAGCGCAGAACATGCGCGATTTGATGCGCCAGATCCAGCAGACCGACGTCGTCGTGACGACGCGATATCACAACGTGGTCGCTGCCCTCTGCGTCGCCAAGCCGGTTATCTCCCTGAGCTATGCGGACAAGAATGACGCCCTTCTCGATAGCGTAGGACTAACGGGCCTCTACCAGCACTGCGAGACATTCAGCGTCGATCGCCTTTGGCAACAATTGGAATACGCGCTAGCAAATCGCGCCAGCCTTGCCACCAGCATCGCTACAACGATCGCCGGGTTTCGATGCAAGCTGTCGGAACAGGAGATTGCGCTGATCGCGCAGTGGTTCTAGCGCCAGCTAGCCAAGCCGCAGCTTGCGCACGAAGAAGGCTTCGGCGGACCGCTCAGGCGCACGGCACTCCATGCCGCGCAAGCGCGCCAGCCCGCGGAACGTGTCCGCATCGAACCAGTCCTTCGAGCGCTGGGTGCCGAAATGCTTGTCGAGCAGCTCGATCTTGCGTGCGAGCGCCGCCTCGCTGACCGCCAGGTAAACGTTGGGCTGGCCCAGATCGCCGTCCCATTTGGGAATCTCGTATTCGAGGATGGTGTGGTCGCGAAACGCGTTCCACGTGAGATTGGCAACTTCGCGGTGGTCCTGGTGTGCATCGTCCTTGCGATGCGTGAAGACGACATCGGGCGCAACCTTCGCCTTGATGCCCTCGAGCCAAGCTTTCACTTCCGCACCTTGGTACGGGAAGTAGCTGTCGCGGAAAGCGCCGATGTGGACGTTGGCCGCCGCTGCGCCGGAGAGGAAATCAGCGGCAGATCGCTCCGCTTCTTCGCGGCGCGAACCCGCGGCCGAGAACACGCACCAGTCGACACGCAAATCGACCCCGGACGCGATCCAGTCGAGGATGGTCGCGCCGAGCCCGATCTCGATGTCGTCCGAGTGGGCTCCGAGACAAAGGATCGACAGCGGCTCGCCCGGTTGCGCCAGACGCAGTGTCTTCATTCGCCGGCCACCACCGCGGCGGGTCGGTCGGTGAGATCGTGGCTAATCCGCCAGGGCATGTTGCCTTGCTCGACCATGTCTTCGAGGATCTGCCGGTCGCGCAGAGTGTCCATCGAGCGCCAGAAGCCCTCATGCTTGAACGCCATCAGCTGGTCGGCTTCGATCAGCCGCTTGAATGGTTCGAGTACAAGCTCTTCGCCTTCCCGCATGTAATCAAAGATCTCGCGGCGGAAAATGAAGTAGCCGCCATTGATCCAGATGTCGGAACGGTCGGATGAACGGAACTCGCGCACGCGTCCATCCGTGTCGATGTCAGCAAGATGATAGGTCAGAGGCGGCCGAATGGCTACGAAGCAGCCCACCTTGCCGCTCTTCTTGAAGGCATCGACAGCTTCATCGAGGTTGAGGTCGGTCAGCCCGTCGCTGTAGTTGGCGAGAAACATCTCCTCGTCGGCGACGTGCTCACGCACCGCCCACAAGCGCTGGCCGATGTTGCGCCAGATGCCCGTGTCGATCAGGCTGACGCGCCAGTCGTCCTTGATCTCCGAGAGAAGCTCGACCTTGGAGCCGAAGCGCGACACCACGCAGTCGGCATAGGCCTGCGGCTTGTAGTTGAGGAAGAACTCCTTGACCACATTGGCCTTGTAGCCGAGGCAAATCACGAAATCGCGGTGCCCGTACTGGCTGTAGTAGTTCATCACGTGCCACAGGATCGGCTGATGACCGACCGGGATCATGGGCTTGGGAACGCTCTCGGAATATTCGCGGATGCGCGTGCCAAGTCCGCCGCAGAACAGAACGACCTTCATTGGGGCAGCTCCTTGGGATCGATGACGGCGACTTCCGGGATCGGCACGACGAACTTTCCGCCCCAGTCGCCGATGTGGCGCATCTGCCGGACGATCTCGTCCTTGATGTTCCACGGCAGGATCAGCACATAGTCGGGCTTGGCGAGATCGATCGCATCGACCGGATAGATCGGAATGTGCTGGCCTGGCGTGAAGCGCCCGTGCTTGTAGGGATTGCGGTCTACGGTGAAGTCGAGGAAGTCGGTGCCGATGCCGCAGTAATTCAGCAGCGTGTTGCCCTTGCCCGGCGCCCCATAGCCGCAGATCGTTTTGCCGGCATCCTTGGCTTCGATCAGGAACGAGAGCAGTCGCCGCTTGGTGCGCGTCACCTGCGCGCCGAACGAGGCGTAGGCTGCAAGATCGCGGAAGCCCAGGGCCGTCTCACGTTCGAGGATTTCGCCGACGCGTGAACCAACTGCGCGCTGGGAGGCGTCATGCGCCAGATAAACGCGCAGCGAGCCACCATGCGTCTTCAACTCATCGACGTCGATCAGCTTCAGGCCGTGGCGCTTTGCGAGCACGTCGATCGTCACCAGCGAGAAGTAGGAGAAGTGCTCGTGATAGATCGTATCGAACTGGTTCTCCTCCATCAGCCGCTGCAGATGCGGAAACTCCAGCGTGATCACGCCCTCTGGTTTCAGCAGCAGCTTCATGCCGGCGACGAAGTCGTTGAGGTCGGGCACCTGCGCGAGGACGTTGTTGCCCGCGATCAGGTTGGCGGACTTGCCCGCCGCGGCGAGCTCGCGCGCCAGGCGCGTGCCGAAGAAGTCGACGCAGGTAGGGATGCCCTTGTCGATTGCCACCTTGGCGACGTTGGCGGCCGGCTCGATGCCGAGCACATTGACGCCGAGCGGCGGGAAGTGCTGCAGCAGATAGCCATCGTTACTGGCGAGCTCGACGACAAGGCTATCGGCGCCAAGCCCGAGACGCTGAGTGATCATCTCGCAATAGGCTTTGGCGTGCGCCACCCAGCTCGTCGAATAGGATGAGAAGTAGGCGTATTCCTCGAAGATGTGCTCGGGGCTGACGTACTCCTTGAGCTGCACCAGGAAGCACTCCGGGCAAACGAGGGCGTGCAGCGGGAAATAGGGCTCCATCGCATCGAGCTGCTCGTGCGGAAGGAAGCTCTCGCACAGCGGGGACATGCCGAGGTTTACGAATGTGTGCTCGGTCTTCGTGCCGCACAGCCGGCAAGAGCATGCCGACGCGCTCTTCACCGCGTCCCGGTATGAAACTGCCTCAATATTCATTTGTGCCCTCGGGATCTAACTGGCCTTGTTGGATGTCCCAGCCGGAGTAATTTGGGACGCTGACCGCCTCGATTTGCGTGTCCATCCGCTAGGGTGCAAAAAGCGCGCCCGGCCTCGGATTATCGGGGAGCGGAGCGCCGGCCGGATACGGCATCATTGGTGGTAGGGCAGGGGGCGAAATACCCCTTTCGCCGGGCCAGAAGGGGGTGGACCGCTTCGCCATTAAGCATCAGGCGACGTGGTCTCTGCGCTGCGAGCAAAGTGGCGATAGACAGTGGGCATGCTGATCCGCGACACGGAGCTGGCCGACGCCAAGCTCATAGAGCTTGAACCGCATGGCGATGAGCGCGGCTTCTTCGCCCGCACCTTCTGCGAACGCGAGTTTGCCGCCCACGGCCTCGAAACGTCGTTCGTCCAGCACAGCATTTCGTTCAGTTCCACGCGCGGTACTCTGCGAGGCATGCATTTCCAGCGCGGGGCCGACGCCGAGGTGAAGGTGGTCAGCTGCGTCCGCGGCGCCATCTACGATGTGATCATCGACCTGCGTCCCGGCCGCAATCAGGGTCGCTGGCAGGGCTTCGAGCTGACAGCCGACAATCGCAACCGCCTCTACATCCCCAAAGGCTTCGCGCACGGCTTCCAGACACTGACCGACGACGTCGAGGTGAGCTACCTCATTTCGGAGTTTTACGCCCCGGATGCCGCCAGCGGTGTGCGCTACGACGATCCCGCCTTCGCCATCCGTTGGCCATTGGCGGTGACCACCCTTTCCGAGAAAGACAAAAGCTGGCCGGACTTCGCGGCCGTTGCGATCTAACTCTGGCCCTTCTCGGCAAGCAGACCGTGCGCCTCCAGCAGCGCCGCCGTCTCACGAATGACGGCAAACGGCGTTTGCGAGCGTTCAGCGATGTCCAGCAGCGAATGCTTCCCGTCCGATAGGTTCAGCACCCACAGCATCGCCATGCTCTTTGCCGGCGCATTCTTGTCGCCACCGATCGCCGAATAAAGCCCGCGCCGCCCGAGCTGCGGCTCGCACTTGGGATTGAGGTTCAGATAAGTGCGGTCGTTCTCGATGATGTCGAGCGCCGCCGTGATGAGTTCATACGAGCGGCCGAGGTGTTCGGGCCTGATGAAGTCCATATTGTCCGCCGAGGTGTGATACTCGGGGAAAGTGCCGAACAGGCTGCGCTGGAACAGTCCAACCGGCAGATCGAAGCCCGGCGAGCAGTACTGGCGCTCGTCGTAACCGTAGGGCGAAAAGTCGATGACCTGCGCGCCGGGCGCCTCGGTGCGCAGCACGTGCGCCATGGCCCGGTCGATCACGGCATCGCCCCGCCGCGACCGCTTGTAGGTCGGCCCGCCGCCGTCACCGGCACACGAGACGACAAGCCCGTGCTTGATGCGACCAACATTGGCCTCGTTCTGAGCCAGCCAGGTAATGGCGCCGATCGTGCCCGGTGCGAAGATGAAGCGGTAGCTGTAGCGAGTACGCACGCCTTGCAGGCGCTTCGCCAGCAGCGTCAGGAGCGCCAGCGCCGAGCAATTGTCGTTCGCCAGCGAAGGATGGCAGATGTGTGCCGATAGCAGCACCTCTTCGCCGGTTTGGCCCCTGTGCAGGTATTCGCCGTAACTCAGGGCGCCATCGCCGAAGCTGGAGTCAATGAACACCTCATATTCGCCGTCGGCCAGCTCCGAGAGCTTGTTGTGGGCCATGCAGAAGCCCCACGTCTCGGCGTAGTACGAAGTGCGGTAGGGAATGAGGTCGGGCTGCTCGGGCAGCGTGAAGATGTGCTTTTTCAGCTCGGCCAGCGAAAGACGCGTGTGCACCGGAGCGCTGTAGCCGACGACGTGCAGGTTCGACGCCTTGAAATCGATGACGCGCCGCCCGCAGGCGTCTTTCACGTAGGCGTCGGCGATGTTCCACTCACGCGGAACGGTCCAGTCGAATACCTGAGTGCCTGTCGGAACCTCGCGGACCTCCAGTGGAACGTGACGCCCGAGGACGCCCAGGGTCTCGCGCACGCCATCGCCCGTAATGCTGCGGCAGATCGGATAGATTTCACCGGCGAGGCGATAGATCTCCCCGCCGATGCCATGATCCTCGGTGCGCCAGGTCGCGGCTGATGGCTGTTCCATTGGCGCACATGACTTTCAAAGTTGGAGGCCGGACCCGACGCTTCAGGCAGCCGCGCGGTCGAGCCGATGCAGCGAGCCATCGATGATGCCATCGGCCATCAGCTTTTTGATGTGGCTGATGCGCTGATAGCGCGGTCCCTCAAACTCCTCGAGCGTCAGGTCGGACTTCCGGTACGCTTCATAGAGTTGCTCGGCACCCTTGCGCACGTCCCACTGCGGCTTGAACGCGGGCAGCACCGTTGCGATCTTCTCGAAGCTCACGCGATAGGAGCGTGTATCGGGGCCCGCGTCCGGCGCGAACTCGATGCGGCAATCCGGTACTACGCTGGCCACCACCTCGGCGATGTCGCGGATGCGATAGTTGTGCGCGGTCTGGCCGACGTTGAAGGCTTCGCAGTTGACCTTATCGGCAGGCGCTTCCATCGCGGCGATGAAGGCGCGCGAGATGTCCTCGATGTGCACGATTGGGCGCCAGGGCGAGCCGTCCGACTTCAGATAAATCAGCTTCTTGGTCACGGCCCACGCGACGAGATTGTTGAGAACGATGTCGAAGCGAATACGCGGCGATAGGCCATAAGCTGTGGCCGGCCGCAGGAAAGTCGGCACGAAGCCATCGCCGGCAAGCTGGGTGATGTCGCGTTCGGCCCACACCTTCGACTGGCCGTAGGCGGTAACGGGATTGAGCTCTCCCGTCTCGTCGACCACGTTCTCGCCCGAGCGGCCATAGTTGCTGCACGAGGACGCGAGCAGGAAGCGCTTCACGCCTTCCTTCTTGGCAAGTTCGGCGAGGCGCACGCTGGCGCGATGATTGATGGCGTAGGTGATGTCTGGGTTCAGATCACCCAGGGGGTCGTTCGACAGCGCCGCAAGATGAATGATGGCGTCGATACCTTGCAGGTCGCCGCCCGTAATGTCCCGCACATCCTTCAACAGTGCAGGAACCTGCGCGATGCTGCCGCCCGCATCATACGTGCACCGCTCATAAAGATGGCTGTCGACGCCGACGACATCGTGACCGGCCTTCTGCAGCATCGGAACCATGACCGTACCGATGTAGCCCAGATGGCCGGTGACCAAGACCTTCATGTGGTGTGCTCCCGCATTTGACGAAGTCGGAATATGACGGCGCGACGTGTCGCCTAGAGTTTCAAAGGTGCAAGGGCCTTGGCAATTCGCGCTTTAGGCGGTGATGGGTCGGCTCATTGCTGAAGTCGCCAGATGCCATTGCCGTGCCAGCCGCGGCAACAGCGGCCACGGGCCGAGGTAAATGCCGGCGCCTGGGTTGCTCTTCTGCCGCTTGCAGATGCGCATCTGCACTACTTCCTTTGATGGCGTTCTTCGCTCCGGCATCGGGGCCTATGGTTTGTTCCTTCTTGGGACAACGTGGGACACGATGCTTAACCTCGAACGTTTCCGCCATGCCTGGACGTCTGGCCGTGAGAGCCAGGCTGCGCGGTTACCGTCCTGGGGTGACGGCATTGCCGAGCAGACGGTCTCGTCGCTCTACTATCCCGCTGCGTGGGAAACGGTGAGCCAGGACGAGCTGATTTTCCTGATGCCGTCGCTGCGCCGTGCGCGTGCGGACAAAAGCACAGCGACCAGCCGTCTCTTCCAGCGCGCGCTAGCCGCACGGCTCAACCTTCTGGTCCGCCGTGCTGAGGCCACTGGCGATGGCGCGGCTAAAGCCATCATCACCGCCATCGAGGCAGCTAACCTCATTCAGAGCATGTCTCTCGAAGAGGCCTTTGCCGCGCAAAGGGATGCTTCGCACGGCAGCCCTTGTGGCGAAACCAGGACCCCCGAAGCGATCGCCGACCCGCGCGCCAGCAGCAAGGATGGCCGCGCCTATTGGGTCTTTGAGCTGTCCGTCCTGTCATCGCTCGATCGCGCGGCGCGGGTTGCTGTCTCAGCGCCGGCGCCTGGCTCCGATGGTGCCGAGCTTCCCTCTGCGCTGATCGCCTCCATCTATTCGGGCGTTAATGCCGCCTACGCCTACCCGAGCCTCGAGTGCGCTCATGAGCTGCTGAGCGTCGGAGTGTGGCTTGGTTACCTGCTGAGTGGCCGTCGGGCCATGATGCCGCTGTTCGTGGCCGAACGCCTTATCGCCCATCTCGGCGCAGGGCCCGGAAACGGCACAGCCGACACATGTGAGGCGCTCATCATGTTTCATGCTGAGGCGTCCGCTGGCGTGACGCGCCTGCTGCGCACCGCAAAGAGCGTCTACAAGTCGGGCGCGCCCGCAGTGGTACGGCCCTTGCCTACTGGAAGTGCAAAGCTTGGTAACCCGCCGCAATGGGATACCGCGCTTACCAAGTTCATCGGCGGTCACTTGGAAGCGTGCTCCCAACCCGCCTAAGGTGTTGGTATGCTGGACAGACCGGAATTCATTCCCGACGAAGACGATCTCGACGTCGATGGGAAGCACGAATACGTCACCTATGGCGACGTCTTTCGCTTTCTGTACCGATACCGCAAGGTGCTGGCAGCCTCTACGGGCGCCGGCCTGCTGGCTTCCGTCATCTATCTTGCGACGGCCACACCGATCTTTACTGCGGATACGCAGGTGCTGATCGAAGCCGACGTGCCACATACGTTCCGCGAACAGGCGACGGAATCATTCGTCGCTCTCGATACGCCGCAGGTCGAAAGCCAGCTCGCGATCATTCGTTCCGAGCGCATCGCCGAGAAGGTGGTTAACCGACTCGGCCTGCTGAAGGCGCAACCGGCGCAGACGCGGCCGTCCCTTCTTCATCGCTTGTACGAGTCCATTTTCGGTGCGCGACCGAAGAAGTCCGATGCCGATCGCATGGCGGGAGAAGCGGCTCAGATCCGCAACAATCTCGACGCCAGCCGCGAAGGTCTCTCGTACGCGATCAACATCACCTACAAGGCAACCGACCCGCAGACCGCTGCGAAGGTCGCCAACGCAATCGCCGATGCTTACGTCGACGATCAGCTCGACACGCGTGCGCAGGCAGCTTCGCAGGGCAGCAAGTGGCTGGAAGGCCGTATCGACGATCTGCGCAAGCAGATGAACGCCGCGGCGCTCGATGTGCAGCAGTTCAAGGCCAAGCGCGACTATCGCATCGTCAATCAGCGTGAGGCAGGCCAGTCGGACACGCCGTCGAACCCAAATTCGACGATCATTCCGCGCGGCGACGCGCGGGCCCCGACGGCGCCGTCACAAGCCGACGAGCGCAATACGCTGGAAGAGCTCGAGTCGCGCGCGCTCACTTATCGCAAGATCTTCGAGAGCTATCTGCAGGCCTACGCTGAATCGATGCAGCGCCAGTCCTATCCGGTCACCAATGCCCGCGTTATCACCAGGGCTTCGCCGCCGACGCGCAAGACGTATCCGCGCGGCTCGCTGTCGTTGCTCGCGGGCCTCTGCGCCGGCGCGCTGGCAGGGCTCGGTATAGCCTTCCTGCTCTTCAGCTTCGAAGACCGCATCCGCGCCAAGTTCTGATCGGCGGAGTGATGGCCCCTTTGGAGCCACGCTGCGGCGCGCGGCGCGCACCGTTGGCTTGAAGTTCTTCTCGCCGCATTAGACACGACGACGCCACTGGCCAAGCGCAATGCGTGGCCGCCTGTCATGGCGTAGTGCTAAGGGGGTTCTCTTCCGGCTTAAGTTAGAGACGGCTCCAGCGCTGCCGGATGATGGCGGTGCACCGGAAGCCGCTTTTCAAGCCCGCCAGACTTTACTCTGCGATCCGCTGTTTGCTGCTGCTGTTCAGAGCGGCCCGCTTGGGCTTCGTCGTGTCGATGGGCGCTAGCTTGCCGCTGCGTCCGGCTACCGGTGTTTCCGGCATTTCCGGCGCTGCTGGAAGGTCAGCGGAGGGATCCCCGGTGAAGGGAACCTCAACCTTCACAGTGTCGCCCGGCAACACCAGCGTGTTCTCGTTTGCATCGATCTGGACGTGGCCCCCGCCCGTCCGACGCACGATCTTGTAGTTGGGTTCGACCTGCTTGCCGCGATCGGCCATCATGCCCGGTGCCACCACTTCGGACTCATAGAGCAGCTTGCGCGCCGTGTCCTTCTTGTGCGTCGTCTGCTCGAGTTGGAACTGCGTCGTCTGCAACTCAGCTGCGACATCGCTCGACCGCTTCGTCTCGAGCTCGACCATGGCGATGTCGTTACGCGACAGATCCTGCCGGACCTTGACGACATTGCCTTCCATGCGCAGCCCGTCTCCTTCGAGCTGCGCCAGGTTGCGCTCCAGGGCCAGCTTGCGCGGGGCGGTGACAAGCCCCTTGCTGGCCAGCTTCACGACACCCGTTAGCTCCTGCTTCACCAGATCGATTTGCCGGCGATGGCTTTCGAGCTGCCCGGTGTTCGATTCAATCTCCTTCTCCAGAAAGTCCTTGAGCTGCGACAGCGTCTTCATCTGCATGTCGAACGAAGACTTGCGCGATCCAAAGACGATCCGCTCCTGCTCCACAAGGTTGTTCGTGGAAGGGTCGCGAGCGGCACGCGCTAGCAACTCCGGCGGGAAGGTGATCTCAGGCAGGCGTTTGAACTCGGCTTCCAGTCGCGCCTTGCGCGCAAGCAAGGCGTCGCGCTCCTTGTCGAGCAGTTCCAGGTCGCCGCGCGTAGACAACGAATCCCGCTGCAGCCGCAGCATGCTGGCATCGGCCACACGCCGCATGCCGCCACTGATGCTCACTGCCTGCAGCACCGTCAGGCCCGGCCGGTAAGGATATTCGCCAGGCTTTTCGACACTGCCGGCAACATAGAAGGGCCGGAATATGGTGACTTCCACCGCCGTATCCGGCGCCGTAGCCAGCCCCATGCGATCGCGCAAGCGCTGCCCGATCCGCTTCGAAAGCTCTTCCGTGGTGACGCCTGCCGCCGGCACATCGCCAATCAGCGGCAGGGCCAGATTGCCCGAAGGTCCGACCGTGTACTCGGCGTTGAGCGCCGACCAGGCAAAGATCTCATCGCGCGAAGGGCGCCACTCGAACACCATAACCCGGACTTTATCCTGCGGGCCGAGGTTGTACGGCTCCTGGGCGCCGGTGGTGTTCGTCGAGCCGTTGTCCCAGTCCTTCGCCGGCTTGGACTTCTGCGTTGTGTCCGCAGCGGCTCCCGAGGAGATCGGCAGCGCGAAGATGCTGAAAAGGCTGAGGCAGGAGACGAGCAGCCCGCGCGTGATGCCGCGCGTTGTTGCAGCCGTCGTCGAAGCACTCGGTGCCGCGGTCTGTCCAGTGCGGTGAGGCTCTAGACTGCTAGCGCAATTGAGGTGACGGCTGTGCATGAAATCAGGGGTCCTGCTCTTCAGACGACTGTGGCCAGCTACAGACTTGGTTATGCGCGCTCTATCGGTTCTGGCAACCAGCAAGCATGGCGATGGTTGAGAAGCGCGCTCTGAGGAGCCGCAAGTGCCGCGAGCCTTAACTCTAGCCACGCGTGCGGTCACTGGAACCCAGGAAAAAGAGATAGTTCGGGCACCTACGCCTCGAGCGTACGCCTTTTGGCGTAGGCCTCACCCCTGTGAGGCTGAGGGGGTGCGCATCGGCACTGATGCCCGCGTTGGGAAGAACCTGTCGATGCCGAGCCGTACGATGCGAGCGGCGGCACCGACGCCCCAGCTCAAATGCATGACCATTGCCGCCGGTCCTGCAGCAGAAAGGCAAAGATCGCGCTGCCGGTAAGCTGCCATCAGCCCCCACCCGATGCATAGCGCAGCGTAGAGGCCGACGGGCAGCAGAAACAGCCAATGGAAAGCCGCCAGTAGCAGCGCGCCGCTGCACCCGAGCAAGACGAGGAGCGGCATGATCTGCCTCAACTTCGGACGCGCCCGATGTTTGATGATCGTGTTCGCGCGGCCCCAGCCGAATTTGAAATACTGCCGCGCCAGCGATACGAAATCGGAACGCGGAAAGTACGTTATGCTGAGGTCGCTGAGATAGATGCGCCGCCCCGCCCTGACGAGCCGCACGTCGAATTCGGCGTCCTCATTGTGCGTGAAACTCTCATCGTACCCGCCAAGCTCGACGAATTCGCTTCGGTCGAACGCCGCGTGATGGCCATGGTCGACATAGCCCGAGCGTCCTGCGATGCGGTGGGCGGAGCCGCCATTTCCGATGATGCTGTTCTGGGCCGCAGCGATGGCCCTTTGCAGGCATGTCTTGCCGCGCGTGTTCATCGACACCACGACCGAAGCGACTTCTTTCGCGCGCATCGTTTCGATGCACTTGCTGACGAACCCGGGCGGATAGTCGGCATGGCAGTCGGCGCGCACGAGAATGTCAGAGCGCGCATCGGCGGCACGCGCAGCGATGTTCATGGCCGCTGCCTGCGAGCGGCGCTCGTTCTTGATCAGCCGGATGCGCGGATTGTCTACAGCGAGGGATTCTACGATCGATACGGTTTGATCCGAGCTGCCGCCATCCAGGATGAGGATCTCATAGTTGAATCCTTCGCCGTCGCGCGGCGTGATCGAGCGAATGGCATCGGCGATGTACTTTTCTTCGTTGAGCGCCGGCATCACGATGCTGGCGAACGCGCTCGGCCCAAAACTCATAAACCTGCCGGCCCTTATTCTCGAGAAAGCCCGTCCCAAACTAAGAGGGATATGCATGGCGACAACCTGGGCAATTATGCGGAGATGGAAGAGGCCATTGGGCGGAGGCGGGGGCAGACCGCTCCCCCAATCGGCTTAAGCGGCCACCTCATCGCCATCGCAGGGCACGGTAATATTAAGATTCATCGTAAGCCTCATCGGGGCGCACGACGCGTCGTTGCTCTATTCACCTTAGCAATCGGTTGTGAGCGCATCTGATCCTCTTGTTGACGCCGCGCTGCTCCTCTGGTCTCCTCGTTTACCCAAATGGAGAGGCTCGGCGTCGCAGCAGCCAGCCTGCGAGGCCCGTGTTCGAAATTCTCATCGTTGTCGCGCTCGTCGTCCTGAACGGCCTTTTCGCGCTTTCCGAGCTCGCTGTCGTCTCCTCGCGGCGGTCAAAGCTGAAGGCTCTCGCAAAGGCCGGGCGCAAAGGGGCCCGCAGCGCGCTCGCCCTCACTGACGACCCCGGACGCTTTCTGTCCACAGTGCAGATCGGCATCACGCTCGTCGGTGTCATTGCCGGTGCATTCTCCGGTGCGACGCTCGGCGCGCAGCTCGGAAACTACCTCGCCGACAGCGGCCTTCCCCGTCATACGGCCGAGATTCTGGGTCTCGGCACGGTCATCATCATCATCACCTACCTCTCGCTGATCATCGGCGAACTCGTGCCCAAGAACGTAGCGCTGCGAAATCCCGAGGGCATCGCGTGCCTTGTCGCGCCCGCTATGACGCAACTGGCGCGCTTCGCCTCGCCGCTCGTCTGGTTCCTCGATAGCTCGACGAAAATCGTCCTGCGCCTGACTGGCGAGGCGCCTCAATCCGGTGCGTCGATCACCGAAGAGGAGATCCGCACCCTTGTTGCCGAAGCCGAAAGCGCGGGCGTTCTAGAAAGCGGCGAACGCGAGATGATCGCCGGCGTTCTGAGGCTCGGCGATCGTGCCGTTCCCGGCCTCATGACGCCTCGCACCGATATCGATTGGCTTGATGCCACGGAAAGCGAAGAGGAAATCCGCGCGCGTCTCCTCTCAACCGGTCATTCGCGTCTCCCGGTCGGTGAGGGCTCGCCCGATGCCATGATTGGCGTGGTCCAGACTCGCGAGTTGCTGGCGGCACTGCTGGATCATCGCCCGCTCGACGTGCGCGCTCACGTGGCGCAGGCGCCGATCATTCCTGAGACAATGGATGCACTCGACGTCTTGCAAGTTCTGCGTGACGCGGATGTCCCCATGGCGCTGATCCACGACGAGTATGGCCATTTCCAGGGACTGGTGACGCCGGCAGATGTCCTTGAGGCGATCGCCGGTGTGTTTCATTCCGATGCCGAGGGCCGTGAGCCCTATGCGGTCGAGCGTCAGGACGGCTCATGGTTGCTGTCTGGCGAAATGCCCGCCGACGAGATGGCGGAAACCCTGGAAATCACGCTGCCTGAGCACCGCGACTATCACACCGTCGCCGGATTCGTGCTGGCGCTGCTGCACCGTATCCCCGCGACCGGCGAGGCTGTGACAGCATACGGTTGGCGTTTCGAGGTCGTCGATCTCGACGGACGCCGCATCGACAAGATCCTGGCGACGCGGCCGCAGCCGCTTCTACGCCGACAGCGCTAATTGAGAGCAAGTCTCGAGAGCGATCGGACCCTGCCTGCGCCGGGTCCGACCAGCCCAGGCTGCATCAGACAGGAGTGTCGAGCAGCTCTTTCAGATAGCTGTCGATGGCCTTGTTGTAGTTCGGGCAAACACCGAACAGGGCCAGATGCCCCCACGGCGAGGAGATGCGCTTCAGCGAACTCCCGGGAATAAGCCGCTGCTCGTGCTCGATATCGCGCAACGGGAAGAACGCGTCCTCGTCGATCGCAATGACGAACGTCTTGGACTTGATGGTCGCAAGGACGTTAGTGAGATCCGCCCCCGCGCTCTTTGCCGTATCGCCGCTGCGCCACTTTGTGAGCAGCGTCAGCAGATTGTTTGGGTCCTGCGGGATGAAGTGTCCCTCGACGAATCCGACCAGGAAGTCTTCGACCGATGTAAATCCGATCGAACGCCATCCCTCATCGTTGAACAGCATCGGTGTAAAGCCGGAAGCCGCAAACACGCGTGCATGATTGCGCAGGCCGCGCTGCACGTCGCTACCCTTTCTGTACCAGCCGCCGTCCCAGCCCGCGTCGCTCTTGATGGCATCGATGAAGGTGCTCACCAAGGCAGCGTTGTGGTTCGTCACCTTGGCCGTGCCGGCGATCGGCGCTGCCCGCTTGACGACATCGGGGAAGCGAACCGCCCACTCGTAGGTCTGCTGTGCGCCCATCGAGCCGCCCAGTACGAGCTGCAACTGGCTGATGCCCAAGTGCTCTGTGATGAGCCGGTGCTGGGCGCGCACGTCATCGGCGATCGATATGCTCGGAAAGCGCGGGCCCGCAAACGCCGCGGTTGCATTGCTCGGCGAGGTCGACAGCCCGTTGCCGATCTGGTTGGCGAAAATGATGAAGTACTTGTTCGGATCGAGCGCGCGTCCTTCGCCTGCGTACGCTTGCTCGAGAATCTTCGAGGTCCCCGAGTACCAGCTCGGGAATAGGATGGCGTTGTCTTTCGCCGGCGAAAGCGTGCCTAGCGTGCTGTAGGCGATCTTCAGGTTGCGCAGCTTGCCGCCGCACTCGAGATCGAGATCGCCTGCGTCGTATACTTGATAGGGGCCGTGCAGAGCCTGCGAGTAGTATTCGCTGGATACGCGCTGATGTTGTGACACTTTCCCTCTCCTTTCGCATGGGTGTTGGGCCGACTATTCCAGCTTCGACGAGGGTTACAGTCAGAACCCTTCCTTGAATGGCCGCAAGTCCAGCTCATGGGTCCACGCACTTCTTGGCTGCGTATGCAATGTCCAATACGTCTGCGCGATGTCGTCGAGTTCCAGCAGACCATCATCGCCCTTGGCCGCGACGAATTCGGGAAAGTTCGATTGCGCATAATCCCCCCGGATCACGCCGTCGATAACGACGTGCGCAACGTGGATTCCCTGCGGCCCGAACTCGCGCGCATAGCCTTGCGCGACTGCACGCAGCGCAGCCTTGGCTGACGCGAAAGCGAGAAAGGGTGGACGGGCACGCACCGACGCGGTTGCTCCAGTGTAGAGCAGCGTCCCGCTTCCGCGCGGCAACATCGCGCGAATTGCCTCGCGACCGACAAGAAAGCCGCCAAGCGCGTTCTGGCGCCACATGCGCGAGAACAGCGCCTTGCTGATGTCGAGCGACGGCACCATCGCGTTGCTGCCGACGTTGTAGACAACGAGCTCCAGGGAGCCGGGCCTGATCGAAGAAAAGAGTGCAGTGACGTCGCCTTCCTTCGTCGCGTCGGCCACGAAGGGGCGGACGCGCCGGCCACGCCCACCTGTGTTCGCCGCCACGGCTCTCAGCCGATCCTCGCTGCGTCCGACGATGACGACGTCGAGGCCCTCGTGCGCAAAGCGACGCGCAAGCGCCGCACCCAGACCGTCGCTCGCGCCGACACCAACGACGACTGCAGTTCGATTGCCAGCCACTTTCACCACCTGGTTATGATCGCTTCTCGCTTAGCATCGCCAGGCTGAAGGGAGTGTTGCGGCATCACAGAACCCGTCACGCTTCGAAATGCAGACGGAGCCGCGCGAACCAGCGCGGCTCCGATCCGGCGGGTCAATCGGAGGAGATGCCTCACGCACGCCCGAAGAGTAGAATGAAGTTGTTTGCGGGCAGGTGCAGCGTCTCCTTCAGCACGATGCCGTGCGGAGCTGCAGCCTTCTCCAGATCGCGCACGTCCTTGAGCCCCCACTCAGGAACTTTGGCCGCGAGGATCTCCTTGTCGAAAGCCTCATTCGAGGCTGTCGTGTAGCCGCCATCGACCTTGAACGGCCCATAGATCGCGACAAAGCCTTCGGGCTTCAGAAGCTTCGAAGCGAGGTGGGCGATGCCATCGGCGATGGAGACCGGTGCCACCTGGAAGATATTGATGACGAAGATCGCGTCATACAGCTTCTCGCTGGCAGGCGGCCACGAGCCCGGATCGGTCAGATCAATCCGGATTGGATCGACGATGTTGATGTTGCCCTTCTCGGCCTTTGTCTGCTTGATCGTCGCAAACACATCGGTGTCGTAGTCCGACGGCTGGAAGCGGATGCTCGGGAAGTGCGGCGCGAAGTAATTGATGTGTTGGCCGCTGCCGCTCGCCAACTCGAGGATATCGCCCGACGCGGGGAAGATCTTCTTGAACACCGACAGGATCGGATCGCGGTTTCTCCGCCCGGCCCATGCAACATACGGGCTCAGCGGATATGGATCGATCGGCGGGCGCGGTTCCTCGACGACCTGTGCGACGGCTGCAGATGACACGGTGTTCTCCTTCTTCAGAATGCTAGAGATTGATTGCCAGATACCCATTCGACTTCCCCTTCACGCGTAGAGTTGGAATCTTGTCTCGCTCACCGCATCGACACGATGCGGTTGGCTTCGGCAGCGCTGCGCAGCTGCACGCGCACATCCTCATCCGCTGACCGCGCGCACGCGGCAGCGTCAGTTCGATTGACATTTGCAAGTACCCTTCCAGCGGGAGCTGGCGATCAACAGGCAGTCTGGTCGGTGGCGCAGATCCGCGTTCTGCAAAACCCGATATCGGGCTGCAGCGGTTTGGCGTCCGCGTCGGTTGGCTGCATCGTTGATACGGTCTTGCCGCGGCGACCCGAACCAATTTTTTCCGAATTGTTTATTCGGTATCGATCGTTGAGTGCAGCGGATCGCAAGCGTAGACAGCACCAGACGCGCGCGGCATCGGGGCCGTGCACAACGGAGAGTGGACGCAAATGAGCATCAAGAAGGTGTTTCTCTACGCAGAGATTCAGGTGGGAATCCCATTCACGAATATCGATTGGCCGGCGATTAACGTTGCGATGAAGAAGAACCCTGGCCTCAAGAGCAAGACGTGGCTCAGCGGACTGAACAATCACTCGATCGGCGGTTTTTATGAGTTCGACTCCGTCGCCAACGCGCGCGCCTATGCCGAAGGCTACTTGGCCGAAGCCGCCAAGCAGCTCGGCGGCACGCTGTCGGTCAAGCTGTTCGACGGCGACGTCACCGAGGACGCCAATCGCGGCATGTCATCGCCGTATTACGCCAAGAAGCCGAGCAAGCAGCCCGCTACAGCGAGCTGATTTGCCCGACGCTGAGCCTGATACGACAACGGCGCCGTCCATAGGAGGGCGCCGTTTCGATTCCGGAAAGCTGCGAGCCGCGTTCACTTGATGGGTGCTGCACTCCTGCTGGCGAAGAGATCCTCGACATTGAAGCGATAGCCGAGCGAAGCCGTCAGCCACCAAGGGTCGAGATCGATCTTCGAGCGCACGTCGCCAAGTGGCGTGCCGTACCATTTTACCGTTGTGTCGAGCCAGGTCTTCTTGACGTCGAGATCGAGCGACCAGCCGTCACCGAGGTCGTAGTCGACGCCTGCCTGGAGGGCGAAGCCGAAGCTGTCCTCGATATCGACACTCGTCGCACCGAGAAGATTGTCCGCCTTGCCTGGCCAGTAATGGATCCACTGCACGCCGGCCCCGACGTACGGCTGGAAGTTATGAATGCGGTCGAACCGATACTGCAGCGTTACGATGGGTGGCAGAACCCACGCATCGGCAAGGTCTCCGTAAGGCGCAAGAAGCCCTGTGCCCTTGGCCGTGATCTTCGCTGTGCAGCAGATTGCCTCCACCGCCCAGTTCGGCGTGAAGAAATAGGTGATGGTCGCCGTCGGCACCGCGACGTCACCCAGCTTGGCGTTTGCCCCAGCTGGCTTCAGATCGCCAAGAGCGGTATTCACCGACTTGACGCTTTCGTCGAACAATACTCCCGTGAGGCCAAGGCGAACCTGAAGGTTGCCGTTGGAATCACCTGCGCGGGTCGGCACTGCACCGACGACCGTGACGGCCATGGCAGCGGCTCCCACAGCCGCAAGTCGTGCAATTCTTGGCATTGGTTATCAGCCCCCTTTGATCGCTCTCGCGCCAACTGCGACGCGGACCGCCAGCGACCCCAATCGCGGCGATTTCAATTCAAGTGGGCTGAGTCAAATGAGGCGGCAAATACGAAGAATTCATAAGCAATGGGCGAGTGAATGCAGCTGCATGCAAATTCGCTGAAAACAAACGTCGCGCTGCGGCGTCCCTATCCATTGGGGCAACCACGGGGCGCGACGTTTGGTTCGTTGCGGCGAACAGGCGTTCGCTATGGTCAGCTGAAGAGAGCGACGGCCTTCACAATCGTGCTCCACACACCCCAGGCAAACGGGATGCCGACGGCAAGCCACGCCAGCAGCGCACCGACGCTGACACCGCCGAGCCCGATTCCGAACGAGCCGGTCGGAGTCACTTTGCTCGGCCCAGCATCTGCCGCAGGATCGCTCATCAGCCACCGCGAGTGCACCGGCCGCACCAACGCATTGCAGATGAGGCCGACCAGCAGGAAACCGACGAGAATGTACATCGTGCGGTCATAGACGAGTGCCCGCGGAATGCCCGCAGCAATCTGCGCGTCGCGGATGTAACCGATCACCATCGGGCCGACGACGCCCGCCGTCGACCACGCGGTTAGCAAACGGCCGTGAATGGCGCCCACGTACTTGGTGCCGAAGATGTCGGCGAGATACGCAGGAACCGTTGCAAAGCCGCCGCCGTACATCGACAGGATCACGCAGAAGGCTGCAACGAAAAGCGCGCGCGAGCCCATATGCGCCAGCGTTGGCGCCAGGCCATACAGCAGCATGCCGAGGGCAAAAAAGATGAAGTAGGTCCGCTTGCGCCCGATGAAGTCCGACGCCGAAGCCCAAGCAAACCTTCCGCCGCTATTGAACAGCGACAGCAGGCTCACGAAGCCGCCGGCGATCGCCGCGATGGCAATCTTTTGCGCTTCATTGAGTGCGCTGAACGGAATTTCCGGTTGACCGATCAGCGAACCCGCAAAGATCTCCTGCAGCATGGGCGATGCCATGGCGAGCACGCCGATGCCCGCCGACACGTTCATGCACAGCACCATCCAGATCAACCAGAACTGCGGCGTCCTGTGCGCGTGCGCGAGATCGACGTTCCCGCTGGTGATCATCTTTTTGTTGGTCGCCTTTGGCGTCCAGCCCTCCGGCGCCCAGCCATCAGGCGGCACGCGGTAGCCGAAAGCGCCGGCCAGCATGAACACAAGATAGATGAGGCCCAGGGTCAGAAACGTCTGCCACACGCCCACAGAGGTTGCCGTGCGGAAGCCGTCGAGATGCAGGCTCCAGTTGCCGAAGCTGGCGAGGTCGCCGCCGTTCATCAGCAGCACCGCGAGCGGCGAGCCGATCATCGCACCACCGCCGAAGCCCATGATGGCCATGCCCGTCGCCATGCCGCGCCGGTCGGGGAACCATTTGATCAGCGTCGACACCGGCGAGATGTAGCCGAGGCCGAGACCGATACCGCCGATCACGCCGAGGCCGATCCACAGCACCCAGAGCTGATGGATCATGACGCCGAAGCTCGAGATGATGAAGCCGCCGCCCCAGCACAGCGCCGCCGCGACGCCTGCCTTGCGCGGACCGGCACGTTCCAGCCAGCCGCCGAATACGGCGGCCGAAAGACCGAGGAAGACGATGCCGAGCGTGAAGATGACGAGAAGGTCGGTGACGCGCCAGTCGCACGTTGTCGTAAATAGTGCGTCCAGCATCGTCATGTCAGGGCACGTGACCGGCTTCTCGATACCGATCGCCTGCGCGAGCGGCAGCCAGAACACGCTGAGCCCGTACGACATGCCGATGCAAAGATGGATGGCGAGAGCAGCAGGCGGCACCAGCCACCGGTTGAAACCGGGTTTGGCGATGGTGCGCTCTCTAGAGAGCAACGCCGGCGCGGCATTGCCCGTACTTGCAGTGGTGGCCATGATGCATTCCCTTCCCCGTAGTCCCTATCCGGGTGGCTTTGCGCCATGCGCCGCCCCCTTCTTCTCTCTTTCTTGGCATGGGTTTGCCGTCACGATCAACGGCGGGGCAAGGGCAGGGAAGGATGAAAATCAATAAAAAAAGCGGGGCTTGAGCCCCGCCCTGGGTCCGGAATGGCGCGAACGTCGCCTAGGCTGCGCGGTCCGTGTGCTTGGAGAGTTCATGGCCGAACAGCCCGAACGGCACGCATTCAGCGGCAATTCGGTTAGGCCCCATGCTGTCGAGCGCGGCCACCATGCGTCCCGCGCGTCCGAGATAGGCATCGGCGAGACCGACGAAGCGCCTGTTCGGCACTGCAGTATCGGACGCCCGCCGCAGGGCCTGTGCAATCGACTGCTCCGAGGCGCCGGGGTTGAGGGCGCATAGCGTGATGAATGCTGCCGCCGTCGACCGGCTGAGACCCGCATAGCAATGGATCAGCAGCGGCGCTTCGCGATCCCACCGCTCCACGAAGTCCAGCAGCGCTCCCACGTGCGCTTCGCCAGGCGGGCTCGCGCCGTCGCAAGGCTCTATAATGTCATGCATATCGAGCCTCAGATGCCGTTCGGCGGCGAAGCCGGCGGGTGTCTGGGGCGCAAGGTCTGCATTAATGGCACTGACCAGATGGGTCGCGCCGGTCTGCCTAAGCACGTCCGGGATGTGCCTCAGCGCGCAGACGTGAACAGCCGCGGAAGCTTTGCCCTTCATCATCGAATCTTTCCAGAAGCTTATGGTTGGACGCCGTGTGCCAGCCAACCATGACCGTTTCAAGAAACCCCGCCCGGCTGAACGGCGCCCGCTGGACCACCCCCGGTCCCGAATGGTGGCCGAGCGGCAAGTTTACCGCACAAACACCCCGCGCGCAGCTTGCAGCAGCGTCGCGAACCGCCTATTCGAACCTTTGCGGCTATATAGGTGTCGTGGCCTTATCCGGCCAGACGGCCTTACGTCCTAGATACGGTCCCGTAGCTCAGCTGGATAGAGCATCTGCCTTCTAAGCAGAGGGTCGCAGGTTCGAGCCCTGCCGGGATCGCCAATTATCCACCATTGCCTAATCTCTATCTACCGCTGGCATGGTCCATTCATGTGCCTTCAGGCTCGCTCAATCTCTACCATCGAGATCGCTCACCGCGTTCGACAGTACACGTCTTGCGCAGGCTCTAGGTTTCGCCCGCGCATTCGCCGCGGACACCGCTGCGTCGATATCGAGCCGCCGCCGGCCTAGCTTGATAAGCTTGGATGTGGTCGAGACCACGAATGCCCCTATCTGCGATCGCGTGGCGGCATCGAGGTGCCTGCCTGCGAGCGTCTTGTGCATTTGCAGAACTGCCGCCTCGACAATGCGAAACTCATCGCCGACGCGGCGCTGCTCGACAAGCAGCGGTCCAATTTCCATTTCAGTCACCTTCCTAGATGCGTGCTGCTTCCACCTCGATTGGGGACTGCGGGCAAGATTTGCGCGCGGGGTCTCTCTGAGAGGTGATCGTCGCTTGCAGTTTCCTATGGCGCGCCTGAGCACAGCTGCTACGGCCAGTTCGGCCGTTGATGGCCCGCTTATGCCCCGATGCTTCGAGTGATCATCTCGCGCAACAAATTTCGATGAGCGAGGGAAGGGGCAAAGCTCGCAAGCTGCACGAGCATATGCCCGCGAAACACACACAATAACTCATAACACCGATCCCGGTGCCCGCCAAATGGGTCTTGACCTGAAGGAGCGCGCAAATCCATGGCATGGCGTCTTGCACATGCTGGGGAGAGTACCCATCTAATTATTGGTCCATGTGGACCAGATCCCCAAAAAAGCATCAGCATATCTCCCCTTCATCATCGATGGGGATATCGGTCTGAGCATCGAGAATGAATTCCATGAACCACAGCACCGACAATTCGTCGCGAAGACAACAGCGGCAAGGGCGGCAGCCCACGCGGCAAGCCGGGCCAGCTAGCAATGCGCGTGCAAACTACGAGCGCTACAGCGCTCTCGCGCGTGAATCGGTCCAGGTCGGCGACGCCGTACAGACAGAGTATTGGTATCAGCATGCCGACCACTATTTTCGCATGATGCGAGATCCAGCGGCCTGCTAGCGCCTTCCGTCGCCGAGACGCTTGATTGGGCGCCGGTCACAGCGACTTCGCCGATACACCATTCACGAAAATGTGGATGCAGCGGCGCACGTATGTCGCTCGGTCTTCCTCGCCCGGCCACTCCAGCCCATCGCTCGTTTTCGCAGCCATCGCGCCGAAGATCATGTCCATTAGAATCTTGGCTGCCGACGCGGTGTCGTCGACCTCGATTTGTCCGCGCCTGCGTTGACGTTCCAGCCACTCTGACAGCAACGTCATTGCCTTCTCTGGGCCCGCTTGCCGCATGACGCGGCCGAGCTCCGGATTGGCACGAATTTCCACCATGATGAAGCGCATGATGGCCATGCGGCGATCACTCGCTTCCGCATCGAGGTCGACGCGAAATATCTGTGCCAGCGCCTCCGTGAGCGGCAGTCCGTCGTAGTCGCCTGGCAACGCCAGCATCTCGAACCGGTGAGCAGCAACGATGGCGGCAAACAGGTCCGCCTTGTTAGCGAACAGCTCGTAGAGCGTTCGCTTCGACACGCGGCACTGGGCGGCGACGTCGCCCATCGTGACCTGTGACAGCCCCTTGGCAACGAACAGCGCCAAAGCATTTTCGGCGATCAGTGCGCGCTGATCCTCGTCGCTGCGCACTTTTGGGCGCCCGCGGGGGCGCCGAGGCTCGGCCGTTGCGGCTGCAATGGCACTTGATTTCCTCATGACGGGTGCAACTCCGCTGGGGCGACAAAGCTAGTTGACAGCCACATTTCTTCAAATAAAGGTACGCGTAAGTTTTGTAAATAGGAGACTCCTGATGCTGGCGCTCGAAGGCACCGCCACGCACGGCCGCCTCGCCAAGCTCGTAATGAGTTCGCTACTCATAATTGGACTTGGCGCGTGCAAGCAATCGGAGGCTCCGGCCGGGGCACCCCCTCGACCTGAGGTCAGCGTCGTGACGCTGCAACCTCAATCGGTGCAGATCACCGCCGAGCTTCCAGGCCGTACCACAGCTTCGCTAGTCGCCGAGGTTCGCCCGCAGGTGACGGGCATCATTCAGAAGCGATTGTTCGAAGAAGGCAGCGAGGTCAAGGCCGGCCAAGCGCTTTATCAGATTGATCCCGCGACCTATCAGGCGGCCTACGACAGCGCTAAGGCCGCATTGCAAAAGGCCGAGGCAGCGGTGCCGACCGCGCGTGCCAAGCTGCAACGCCAGGAAGTTCTCATCAAGACCAATGCCGTCAGTCAGCAAAATCTCGACGACGCAAGGTCCACGCTGGCGGTGGCCGAGGCTGAGGTTGCCGCCGCGCAGGCAAATCTAAAAACCGCGCAGATCAATCTCGACTATACGAAGATCCTCGCCCCCATCGACGGCCGTATCGACAAGTCGACATTGACCCCCGGCGCACTCGTCACGGCAAGCCAGGCCACCGCGCTGACGACTATCCGCAAGCTCGATCCGATCAACGTCGATGTCACGCAGTCGAGCACCAACCTGCTCAATCTTCGACAGGCCATAGCGGCAGGACGGGTCAAGCTCTCCGGTGACAATGTTCGCGTCAGGTTGAAGCTTGAGAACGGCACATTCTATCCGCATCTCGGCACATTGGCGTTCGCGGAATCGAACGTCAGCGAGACGACGGGTACTTACACGGTGCGCGCCGAATTCCCCAACCCCGAGCGCCTGCTGCTACCCGGCATGTACGTACGCGCCATCGTCGAGGAAGGCGTTGCCGACAACAGCTTCCTCGTTCCACAGCGCGGAGTCAGCCGCAATACCAAGGGCGAGCCGACCGCAATGCTCGTCGACGCCGAAGGCAAGGTGGAGGAGCGCGTGCTGCGTGTCTCACGTAGTGTCGGCAACAACTGGCTCGTTGAATCCGGGGTTTCTGCCGGCGATCGCGTCATCGTCGAAGGAACATTGCTCGTACGCATTGGTCAGCTCGCCACACCTGTTGAGGTGATCATCGACGACAACACTGGCGAAGTGCGCGAGCGCGGCGCTCAGCAGAGCCGCGACAGCGGCTCGGACTACGCCGCCAACGGAACCGGTAGCATCAAGCCGGCGGTGCAGCAGTGATCTCAGCCTTCTTTATCGAGCGGCCAGTCTTCGCTTGGGTGATCGCGCTCGTGATCATGCTGGGCGGCCTCCTGGCGCTGAACAACCTTTCTATCTCGCAGTATCCGCAGATCGCGCCGACGACAGTGCGCATAACCGGAACCTATCCAGGAGCAGACGCCCAGACGGTTGAGAACTCAGTGACCAAGATTATCGAGCAAGCGATGACCGGCATCGATTATCTCGATTATCTGACGGCCACATCCACCTCGACCGGGCAAGCCCAGGTTACGCTCACGTTTACGAGCGATGCAGACCCCGACGTGGCGCAGATGCAGGTGCAAAACAAGCTGCAACTCGTCACCTCGCAGTTGCCACAGATCGTGCAAACGACCGGACTGACCGTCACTAAATCCAGCTCCAGCTTTCTGATGGTCGCTGCCTTCGTCTCGACCGACGGCAAGATGAGCTCGACCGATATCGCCGATTACGTCGATAGCTCTCTCAACGACACGCTAAAGCGCGTCGCTGGCGTCGGTGAGACACAGATGCTCGGTTCGGGCTATGCCATGCGCATCTGGCTCGATCCCGACAAGCTGGCCAAATACGCTCTGATGCCGAGCGATATTGCCGCTGCGCTGCAGGCGCAGAACACCCAAGTTTCGGTGGCCAGCTAGGCAGCTTGCCATCAACGCAAGGCCAGCAGCTTAATGCCACTGTGACTGCGCGCTCGCGCCTGCAAACCCCCGAACAGTTCCGCAACATCATTCTGAAGAGCGCGACCGACGGCGCCCTCGTGCGCTTGAACGACGTAGCCCGCGTCGAGCTTGGCGCAAAGTCGTACACCACTAGCGCCAAATACAACGGCATGCCTGCAGCAGGCCTCGGAATCAATCTCGCGACCGGCGCCAATGCGATTGATACTGCTGAGGCGGTGCAGGCAGCTATCTCCGGGCGTGCTTCGACATTCCCGCAGGGCGTCGATGTCGTCTATCCGTACGACACGACACCCTTCGTTCGCCTGTCGATCGAGGACGTCGTAAAGACGCTATTTGAGGCCATCGTTCTCGTCTTCATCGTCATGTACGTCTTTCTGCAGAGCTTCCGGGCCACGATCATCCCGACGCTCGCGGTGCCCGTGGTTCTTCTCGGCACGTTCGGCGTGCTGGCGCTGCTGGGCTACTCCGTTAACACGCTGACTATGTTTGCCATGGTGCTCGCCATCGGCCTGCTCGTCGACGATGCGATCGTAGTTGTCGAGAACGTCGAGCGCGTCATGCACGAGGAGGGGCTCTCGCCGAAGGAAGCGACCCGGAAATCGATGAACGAGATTTCCGGTGCCCTCGTTGGCATCGCTACGGTTCTCTCCGCCGTTTTCGTCCCCATGGCCTTCTTTGGTGGTTCTGTAGGCGTCATCTATCGGCAGTTCTCGGTGACCATCGTCTCTGCGATGATTCTGTCAGTCGTGGTCGCGCTGGTGCTGACGCCCGCTCTCTGCGCAACCATCCTCAAGCCCGGACACAGCGCTACGCGTGGCCCCTTTGCCTGGTTCAACCGTGGCTTCGATCGCACCGCGCACGGCTATCGCGATGGTGCCGGTCGCATCATCCAGAGAAGCTGGGTCTCGCTCGCCGTCTTCGCTCTAATCGTCGCGGGCGTGGGCTACATGTTCATGCGCCTCCCGTCCTCGTTCCTGCCGCAGGAGGATCAAGGTACGCTCATGGCAAGCATCCAGCTGCCGGTCGGCGCGACGCAGGACCGGACCGAACGCGTGCTCGATGAAGTGCGGACTTACTTCCTCGAAAAGGAGCCTGATGCGGTCGAAGGCATCATGACGGTATCGGGCTTCGGCTTCGGCGGCCAGGGGCAAAACGTGGGCATCGCCTTCGTGCGCTTGAAGGAGTTTGCCCTGCGAAAGGCACCCGGTGTTGCCGCCAGCGCGGTAGCCAGTCGCGCCATGGCGGGCCTCTCCAAGATCAAGGATGCGCGCGTGTTTGTCCTCGCCCCGCCGGCGATCCAGGGTATGGGCAGCTCTAGCGGCTTCGACTTCTTCCTCAAGGATCTGAACGGTGCGGGCCACGAACGGCTGATTGCCGCGCGCAACACGCTGTTGGCCAAGGCGGCGCAAAGCCCTCTTCTTCGGAATACGCGTCCCAACGGGCAGGAGGACACCCCGCAGTTTACCGTCGACTTCGACCAGGAGAAGGCGAGCGCGCTGGGGCTCAGTCTCTCCGACATCAACGCCACGCTCAGCACCGCCTGGGGTAGCGACTACGTCAACGACTTCATCGACCGCGGGCGCGTAAAGCAGGTCTACTTGCAGGGCGATGCCTCCTCGCGCATGCAGCCCGAGGATCTCGACAAATGGCATGTGCGCAACTCCGAGGGCGTGATGGTACCGTTCTCGTCCTTTGCCTCTTCGCGCTGGACCTTCGGCTCGCCGCGTCTTGAGCGCTACAACGGATCCGGCGCCGTGGAGATACAGGGTGAGGCGGCACCGGGCATAAGCTCGGGCGATGCAATGAACGAGATCGCGCGCATCGTCGGCGAACTCCCGTCAGGCTACGGCTACGAATGGACGGGGCTTTCCTACCAGGAGCAGCTATCTGGCAACCAGGCGACAGCACTATACGCCATCTCGGTGCTTGTGGTGTTCCTCTGCCTCGCCGCCCTATACGAGAGCTGGTCGATACCATTCGCGGTCATGCTGTCGGTGCCGATCGGCATTTTCGGCACGCTCGCTGCAGCGTTGATGTTCGGCCAGACCAACGACGTCTACTTCAAGGTCGGCCTGCTTACGACGATCGGCCTTGCTGCGAAGAACGCCATCCTGATCGTCGAGTTCGCCGTCGAGCGGCAGACCGCCGGCGAGGGACTGATCGAGGCGACGCTCAACGCCGCACGCCAGCGCTTGCGGCCGATCCTGATGACCTCATTCGCCTTCATCCTGGGCGTTCTGCCGCTGGCCGTCGCCAGCGGAGCAGGCTCGGGTGCGCAGAACTCGATCGGCATCGGCGTGATGGGCGGCATGATCGCAGCAACGCTTCTCGGCATCTTCTTTATTCCGCTGCTCTACGTCGCTGTGCGCCGGGCAGCCGGACGGGAGCGCGGGCAGGAAGCGATGCCGTCGGTGGGATCGCCCGTGGGCACGGGGCACTAGCGAGGCTTCCGGAGACGCGCACTTTTGGTTCTGATCGCTATTCGACGATGAACCCGTAGTCACCCTTGAGGTCGCCGACGGGCGCCGGGCGTCCGCCACCGTAGATGCGGTTGATCTGACCGAGAAAGTTGGCCTTTGCATCCGTCGGATCTGCCAAGCCGTCCAGAGGCCGCGCCAACTCCTGCCGCGCAACGGGGCGCACCATGTAAGGCGTCACTATAATGACAAGCTCCGTCTCCGAGCGCTGATAGTCACGGCTGCGGAAGAGAGTGCCGAGAATGGGAAGATCCTTCAGGGTCGGAAAGCCATCGATGTTCTGCCGCGAATCCTCCGAAAGCAGTCCGGCGAGTGCGATGGAGCCCCCCGATGGTAGCTCGACTGTTGATTTGGCTTGGCGCTTCTTCAACGCTGGGATCTCTATGCCGGATAGCACCACGGCTCCGTCGCTGCTGAGCTCGCTCACCTCGCTTTCGATCTTGAGGCTGATGCGGCCTTCGGAAAGGACCACAGGGGTGAATGCGAGGCCGATGCCGTACTCCTTATAGGTGACGCTGACCTGCCCCAAGCTATCAACGATGGGCACCGGGTACTCTCCGCCAGCGAGAAACTTGGCGGGCTCGCCGGATACAGCCGTGAGATTTGGCTCAGCCAAAATCCGCATCAGACCGTCGCGTTCCATGGCCCGCAATGCCCCGTTTACCGCCTGATTGCCCGACTGCCAGGACATCGCGATGCCAGAGTTGGTGAAGGCATCACTGCTGCTCGATGAATTGAGGAGCTGCAGAGCGCCAGTCGCGGCTCCTGTCGATCCTATGCCGGACGTCGGGAGGGTGCCGAGCGTGGCTCCGGTGATAGGTAGGCTGTTTGCTGTAAGCACCGACGTACTAAAGTTTCCTGAGTTGACGGCAGCACCGATATTGACGCCGAACTGCTTGAGGATCGTGCGCTGCACCTCCGCGACGGAAACGCGCAACATGACCTGCTCCTCACCCTCAACAGAGATAAGGTTGATGATCGGCTTGCCACCGTAGACGTCGGCAGCATCCGAATTAGAGCCGCCACCGGAATCGGTGGTCGCCGACTGATAGCCGCCGCCGACGGTGGTCGAACTCGATGTCGTCGAACTATTGGAGGCACTCGGCGCACTGGTGTTGACGATGCTGCCCACTTCGGCATTTGCCTGAACAAACTGCGCCGCGATCTGGGCCGCACGGTTCGAATCGATGGGCGTGCGCACGCTGCCGGTGAGCACGACGGCGCGACCTGCGATCTCGCTCCGGATGTTTGAGCCGGGGATCAGCCGGGCAAGCAGTTGATCGAGAGCCGAGAGGTCAGCACCTATCGCGACATCAATCGTCAGGATCTGCTGACCGTACTCGTCGAAGAAGAAGGCGTTGGTCTGCCCAGTCCCTTTGGCGATGAGGAACACGCGATCGGACGACTGCACGACTGCGTCGAGGATCTTCGGGTCAGAGATGAGGACATCCTTGAGCGGAACGGGAAATTGCACGACAGTCGAGCGCCCGATGCCGAGATCCAGTCGCTTGGTCATCGGAAAGGCGGCATTGGCCGGAATGCGCAGGACGGAATCCTGCCCTGCAGGCCCCGCAGTCGCCGCCCCCATGTTGCCCGTCAGATCCGCGGCGCCGACGTTGCCGAAGCCCGACGCAATAAGCCAGACTGCAGCCACAGACGTGCGCACCCACTTCAGGGTCGTTCCCATGATCGAGTACCTTTTCGAACAGCCGAAGACTGATGACGCAACTCAGTTCACGCTGTACGCACGTGGCCTCAATTCGGTCGCTCCCTCGGCGCGGTACACGCCGTATCGCAACCCGAGAAAATCCTTCGAGCCTGCTAGAAGGGAATGGCTGAAAGAGGCGAGAGCGATTTCTCGCTCGCAGAGGACCACCGCTAGAGAGCTTAAGTCCCCAGCGTTTCCTGCCGTTGTATTTTTGTTTCGGAATGTTTCCTGAGCGAGCGGATTGTTGTCGAAACGCTTCCAGAGCTCAGCGTCACCAACCTTTGGTTACAAATATGGCTGGTTGACTCAGTGCTGGTGGTGGCCCTGCGTCTGACCACGTCGAGGTCGGCAAAGTTGGATCGAAGGTGATCCGTGTTCGCTAGCCGAGCCGCAGGTTGCGAGCCTGGGGGGCTTGGTGGTCGGCAGCGAAATCGAGGCCTCCACACTAATTCCTCATTTGAGAAACCTTCAGACACGTTCGAAAAAATCCAGGCAACAAAGCTCGACTAGCTTGCCCGCCACAGGGGATCGGCAGGGAGTTGCTATGACCAGGATCATGTGCGTTGGGGGAACTCAAAGCCGACAGTCACCGAGAGGGCGTCCGGCGTACGAGGATTACCTGCGACGCCCCTTCATCGAGGCTATAGCAGTGAGAGGCTGTCGCCTCGCGTTCATTCTGGCGATCGTCTCCTCGGGGATCACCTGCGTCGGTGGCGCGCTGTCCTCTACGTCTGCCCTGGCCCAAAGCGCGCCTATTCGCGCCATTGAGGTGTCAGGCAACAAACGCGTCGAACCGGAGACGGTTCGTTCGTATCTGCAATTCTCGGTCGGCAGCACTTACGATCCCGCCAAGGTGGACGGGTCGATCAAGGCGCTGTTCGCAACGGGTCTGTTCTCCGACGTGCGCATCGAGCGCTCTGGCGCGGACGTCATCGTCACCGTCGTCGAAAGCCCGGTCATCAACCAGGTGGTCTTCGAGGGTAACAGCGAAGTCGACACGGACACTCTGCGCAACGAAGTGCAGATTAAGCCACGCTCGGTCTTCACCCGTACTCGTGTCCAGCAGGACGTGCAGCGCATCCTCGACGTCTACCGCCGCCAGGGCCGCTACGCTGCGACCGTCGAGCCGAAGATCATCGAGCTCGAGCAGGACCGCGTGAACCTGGTGTTCGAAATCGCTGAAGGCAGCGCCACGAAGGTCAAAGGCATTCACTTCGTCGGCAACAAGGCGTTTTCCGACACTCAGCTGCGCGACGTCATCTCGACGACGGAAAAGGGCTGGTTCGACTTCCTCAAGGGTACTGCGATCTACGATCCCGATCGCATGAGCCTCGATCGCGAGCTGCTGCGCCAGTACTACCTGAAGAACGGCTATGCCGACGTGCAGGTGACGGCAGCCAATGCCGAGCTTGACCGCGATGGCTCGGGCTTCTTCCTCACCTACTCGATCGAAGAAGGCGAGCAGTACACCTTTGGCGACATCAACATCGAGAGCACGGTTTCGGCGATCGATGGGGCTAAGTTCAAGGGCAAGGTGCTGACCGAAAGCGGCGACACCTACAATGCCGGCCTGATCGACAAGTCGGTGGAAGCCGTGACCGCCGCGGTGTCCCAGGACGGATTTGCGTTCGCCCGCGTGCGTCCGCAAGCGACGCCTGACCCTGTGGCGCGCCGGATCTCGCTCAACTACGTGATCGAGGAAGGCCCGCGCGTCTACGTCGAGCGCATCAACATCTCCGGCAACACGCGCACCAAGGATTATGTGCTGCGCCGCGAGTTCAAGGTGGCCGAGGGCGACGCCTACAATCCGCTGATGGTCGACCAGGCCAAGAAGCGCCTGACCAACCTCGGTCTGTTCAAGAACGTCGACGTGAAGCGTCGTCCCGGCAGCAACCAGGACCGCGTGATCCTTGATGTCGAGGTTGTCGAGCAGTCGACGGGTGAGCTTTCATTCGGTGCCGGCTACTCGACGTCTGAAGGTGTGATCGGTGACGTGTCGATCACCGAGCGCAACCTGATGGGTAACGGCCAGTACCTGCGCCTCGGTTTGTCGGGATCGCTTGAGCGCCTGCAGGTCAACCTGAGCTTCACCGAGCCGCGCTTCCTCGATCGCAATCTCGCCGCCGGCTTCGACGTGTTCCACAAGGAGGTTGATTATTCTGATACCTCCGGATACTCAAGCAGCCGCACGGGCGCTAGCGTGCGCCTCGGCTTCCCGCTGTCCGAGAAGCTGTGGATGCAGACAAACTACACTGCATCGCGGGATAAGATCTTTGATGTGGACAGCGATGCATCTCTTGCCATCAGACAGGCAGAGGGAACGTCCTACACATCGCTCATCGGCTCCACCATCAGCTACGATCTGCGCAACGATCCGAAGAACCCGACCAAGGGCCTGTGGTTCCAGGTTGGCTCCGACTTCGCCGGTCTCGGAGGCGACGTGCAATACGTCAGCTTGGCTGCCGAAGCTCGCGGCTACTATCCGATCACCGACAACATCACCTTCGTCGCTCGCGCCATCGGCGGCTCCATCCAGGGCTGGGGCGGTGAGGATGTCCGCCTCATTGACCTGTTCTTCAAGGGTGGTGAGACGGTGCGCGGCTTCGACCGTTCCGGCTATGGTCCACGCGATCTCAACACCGGCGATGCCCTCGGCGGCCAGTACTACTGGGCAACGACGGCGGAAGTCCGCTTCCCCATCCCGCTCGTTCCGGATGACCTGGGAATCTCGGCCGCAGTCTTCGCTGACGCAGGTTCTTTGTGGGGAGCCAGCGTAGGGAACGTAGCGCAGGGGTGTGAATCCGGGAACACCGATATGGTCTGCGTGGCCGACAGCTCATCCATCCGTTCGTCGGTCGGCGCCAGTATCATGTGGGCTTCGCCTGTTGGTCCGATCCGCATGGACTTCGCCAAGGCCCTCAGCAAAGAATCTTACGACGACGAGCAGTTCTTCCGCTTCGGTGCCGCGACCAAGTTCTGATGAAAATCCATCACTGGTTAGGATTTCTAGTGAGAGCTGGTCGCGAGCCATTGCCGCGCGCGGGTCTGTTGGCTCGCGCATCCTGAGCTGTTGGCTCCGCGTCGCCCCGTGCGTACGCGATAATGGGGCAAACAACTCAGTCCTGCGCGAGCAGTGGCGTGCGGTCCGCGGGCTGCAACGCCCCAATTGCACAAACCGTGATCAACGTTGCATCAAATGCGAGCGCGGCACTTAGTCCAACGTGGACGTTGGGGGTGCATCGTGGTGTGGGTGGAACGCAGCGAGCCGTAGTATCGTGGGCTCGAAGCTGACACCCCAGGATTGATGCCCGATGCTTAAATCCGCGCTGGCCGTCGCCGCGATCGCGGCTGTTTTGGTCTTCGGTGCTTTCGCAATCTACGCTTATCGATCCCCGATCGCTCCCTTGAGTGCGGCTGCGCACCCTAAATTTTCACCCGAGGTTATCGAGAAGGGCCGAATTCTCGCATCAGCAGGCTACTGCGCCACCTGTCATACGGAGCAGGGCGGAAAGCCCTATGCCGGCAACTACCCGTTGAACACGGGCTTCGGCACCATCTACGCGTCGAATATTACGCCCGACCCTGAAACCGGAATCGGCGATTGGTCCCCCGAAGCATTCCGACGCGCCATGCACGACGGTGTCAGTCGCGATGGCTCGCATCTGTTCCCGGCATTTCCATTCGATCATTTCACCTTGATGTCCGACGAGGACGTCGACGCCATCTATGCCTACCTGATGAGCGAGGTGAAGCCAGTCAAGCTCGCCACCAAATCGAACACTATCCCGTTCCCGCTCAACATGCGGATATGGCAGGCCGGCTGGCAGCTTCTCTTCGTCGACTTCGGCCGCTTCAAGCCGAACCCGCAAAAGTCCGAGCAATGGAACCGCGGCGCTTATCTCGTCGAGGGCATCACGCACTGCGGCGCCTGCCACACACCGCGCAATATCCTCGGCGCTGAGAAGAAGAGCCGGGAGTTTGCAGGCGCCAGCATCGATGAGTGGATTGCGCCGGCACTCACGGCCGCCAATCCGTCTGCGGTGCCGTGGACTGCGAGCGAGTTCACCCGCTATCTGCAGACAGGTGCCGGCGTCTACCACGGCATCGCCGCCGGCCCCATGGCGCCGGTCGTCCACGCCGGGATCGGCGAGCTTCCCGAAAGCGACCTCGTGGCGATCGGCACCTACCTCGGCGATATCGTCGGTGCGCCCGACACAAATCCCGCGGACAATCCGCTTGTGATCGCAAGCCTTAAGGCCGGCAAGCCCGACCCGGCCTATCGCAAGGATCTCGGAGAGCGCCTCTACGCGACAGCCTGCGCCGCGTGCCATTACAATAGCAAGGAGGTCATGGAAGGCCGCCCCGACCTCGCGATCAACTCCGCAACGCGCCTTGATAAGCCGGACAACCTCATCCACGTAATTCTCGACGGCGTCAGCTCCGACGAGGGGAGCAAGGGCATCGTCATGCCAGCCTTCCGTCACGCACTGTCGAACGAGCAGATTGCCGCCATCGCCGCTTACCTGCGCGACAAGCGCGCCGAGCTCAAACCCTGGTCTGACCTAACTGAAAGGGTCGCCAGCATCAGAGGCGAACACGCCGGAAAATGACGAGGACGCGACATGATTGAGTTTGTCGTCAACGGACGCGGTGTCAGCGTCGATGCCGACGCGGATACGCCACTTCTCTGGATCATCCGCGATGATGTCGGCCTCACCGGCACAAAGTTCGGTTGCGGCATCGGCATGTGCGGTGCCTGCACGGTGTTGGTAGGCGGCCGCGCCACGCGATCATGCATCACGCCGGTCTCCGATGTCGCCGGCACCGAGATCACCACTATCGAGGGCCTCGACCCGAATGGGGATCATCCGGTGCAGGTCGCATGGCGCAACATCAGCGTCCCGCAATGCGGCTACTGCCAGTCCGGGCAGATCATGCAAGCCGTCGCGCTGCTCAAGGATATACCGATCCCGACCGACGACGACATCGACGCCGTGATGACCGGCAACCTGTGCCGCTGCATGACCTACAATCGCATCCGCAAGGCGGTGCACGAGGCCTCCCAGGCAATGATAGGAGAGAAAAACAGTGGCTGAGGTGTTGAGGCTCCCCAAAGACCCGCGCAGCTCGGCCGATCTCACCCGCCGTGGCTTCCTCGTTTCCATGTGCGCAACAGGTGCCGTGTTCGGCTTCCCGAGCATCGCCAACGCGGCAATGAACCCAGAGGCCCCGGACGGTCTCCCCATCGAAGCCGTCGGCGCTAAGTACGAGCCGACGATCTGGTACTGGATCGACACCGAGGGGCACGTCAACGTCAACATCATCCGCGCCGAGATGGGCCAGCACGTCGGCACCGCGATCGCGCGCATCCTGGCCGACGAGCTCGGCGCCAACTGGGATGACGTGCACATCGACCACGTCGATTCCGCCGCCAAGTGGGGCACGATGGTCACCGGCGGCAGCTGGTCGGTGTGGCAGAGCTGGCCCGTCTATCGCCAGGCGGGCGCCGCCGGCCGTATCGCGCTGTCGGAGAAAGCCGCACAGCAATGGGGCATCGATCCGGCACAGGTCACTGTGAAGGACGGGATGGTTTCCGGCGCAGGCCAGAAGCTGAGCTTCGGCGAGCTGGTCGCCATGGGCCTCACACGTGTATTCACAGAGGAAGAGCTGAAGCAGCTCCCGCTCAAGCCGCATTCGGATTTGACGCTCGTCGGCCGCGACGTGAAGGCGCTCGACATCGCCACCAAAACGACAGGCCACGCGATATTCGGCATCGACGCCAAGGTCGACGGAATGGTGTACGCCGCGCCGATCATGCCACCAACGCGCTACGGCTCGTCCATCACCAGCATCGAAGACAGCGCTGCAAAGAACATTAAGGGCTACCGTCAGACGCTCAAGCTCGACGATCCATCTGAGACCGTGCAGGGCTGGGCCATGGTCGTCGCCGACACATTCTGGGCCGCGCAAAAGGCAGCCCGGCTCGTCAAGGTCGAGTGGAACGCCGGCGACGCGGCCAAGGTCGACGAAGCCGCCATCCAGGAGCGCGGGCGCTCGCTCATTGCCGATGAAGCGAAGGGCGCCATTCTCGATACCGGTGACACCGATGTAGCGCCTGTCTTCGCTAAAGCGGCGAGCACGCTCGAAGCTGAATACACCACAGCCACCGTGCTGCATTTCCAACTCGAGCCGGTCAACGCGACCGCCTATCAGGCGCCCGATGGCGTTTGGATGATCGACACTGGCAATCAGTGGCAATCGCTCGCCCTTCCTTGGCTGCAGAAGGCGCTGGGCGTAGGCGAGGGCGGCGTGGTGATGCGCACCTACCTGCTCGGTGGTGGCTTTGGCCGCCGTCTGAACGGCGACTATGCGGTGCCAGCCGCGCTCACTTCGAAAGCGCTCGGCGGCGCGCCGGTGAAGATGATCCTGACACGTCCGCAGGATGCCGAGTTCGACAGCCCGCGCTCGCCATCAGTGCAGAATATCCGTATGGCCTTCGATGCTGACAACAACGTCATCGCGATGGATTCAGCGGCGACCGCCGGCTGGCCGACCAAGGCCATGATTCCCGCCGCGATGGAGAAGGGCGTCAACGGCGAGATGTACGATCCATTCGCCGCCGACGGCATCGATCACTGGTATTCGGTCGGCGCGCAGCGCGCCCGCGTCATTTCCAACGACCTGGCCGAAAGCACGTTCCGGCCGGGCTGGCTGCGCTCGGTCTCGCCGGGATGGATCAACTGGGCGATCGAGAGCTTCATGAGCGAGGCCGCCGCCAAACTCGGCCAGGACCCGGTCGCCTTCCGCTTGGCCCACCTGAAGGCCGAAGGGCGCAACGCAGGCTCGGCACCCAATTCAGTCGGCGGCGCATCGAGACAAGCCAATGTTCTCAAGCGCGTGGCCGACCTGTCGGGATACGGAAAGACCAAGCTCCCCGCCGACACCGCCATTGGCATTGCCACGACCTACGGGCAGTCGCGCTCGATGCCGACTTGGGTAGGCGGCGCCGCTCAGGTCCACGTCGACCGCAAGACCGGACGAGTAGCTGTTGATAAGCTCTGGCTGGTGATCGATTGCGGAACGGTCGTCGACCCCAACAGTGCACATGCGCAGTGCGAGGGGGCGGCACTGTGGGGCCTGTCGATGGCCCTGTATGAGGGTACCGAGATCGAGCATGGCCTGCCAAGCGCTCGTAATCTCGACGTTTATACCCCTCTGCGCATGATCGATACGCCTGAAGTCGTGATCGAATTCGTGGACAGCACGGAGGTGCCCACTGGGCTGGGCGAGCCGGGCACGACCGTCATCGCACCTGCCATCGGCAATGCGATCTTCGAGGCCGTCGGAGTAAGATTGAGGCATCTGCCCATCACACCAGCGGCCGTGCGTGCGGCACTCGAAGCGTGAGAGTAACTATCGCGAGAACGCAACCGCCATTCCGCGGCGACGTGAATACCCCATGATTACAACGATATATGTTTTTGTTGCGCACAGGGGGGCGAGCTGAGCACGCTTTCTATAGGCGCGATCCATTGTTGCGCGTGATCTGTCTTTGATCAAATGCGCTTCAGACCTTCGTAGTGAAATTGACGGCCGCGAACATTAGGGACTTTACGGCCGAGTGTGCACGGCATACACCCGCTGAATCTGCGCGTTGTCTGATGAATGTTAGATGACAATATGCGCAGGCAGGGGGCGGAGCTAATAATTTCACCGCTTCCGCACTCAGATGCAGGTCAAAATTCCTGCGGGGGCGCAGCGATGAACAAGGCCGCGATCAATTATTTGCTTTCCTTTCTCGCCGGCGTAGCTGTCACATTCGGCTTTGTATTTCTTTCCGGCAGCTTGCATCGCGGGGCGAGTGTCCGCACTTCGCCTGGCGTCGACGAAATGATTTGGGCGTTCGCGCCTATCATCCTACCCCTGCTGATCATCGGTATGCTGGGTGGGGCGCTGCTCAGCTACTATTGGAATGACGTGTCGGCGTTCGCCAACGGTTGGTTGCCGAAGGCCTCGCGATCGTCTTCTCAGCTCGCTGCGACGTCGGCGACGCAGAAGCTGCGCGGCAACAGCGAGGTAAATGCGGTCCGCGATGAGCTCGAACGCCAACTTGGCAGATTGATCGTGCTTATCGCCGGCCAGTTGGAACATTCCAAGGATCATGTTGCCTCCCTGCGCGACACCAACGTGCACCTGGCTACCGTCACCAATGTTTCTGAACTGCGCGAGGTAGTACACGCGCTGATCATCAAGAATGAAAAGAACGAGAGCCAGACGCGCGATCTGGAAACGCGGCTCAAAGAAGCCCAAGATCAAACTGCCTCATTGCGCGTGCGGCTTAGTCAGGCGGAGAAGCTGGCTTCCCTCGATCCATTGACTTCAGTCGCCAACCGGCGCCGGTTCGAGCAGTTCATCGCTGCCGAGGTTGCCCGTTCGCACGAGAACGGGACGCCACTTTGCCTCATCATGACAGACATAGATCACTTCAAGAACGTCAATGACCGCCACGGCCACTCGGCAGGAGATCGTGTGCTCAAAGCGTTTGCCGATTTGCTTACGAAGAGCGTTCGCGGTGCCGATCTCGTCGCCCGCTACGGTGGTGAAGAGTTTGCCGTCGTTCTCCCGCAGACCCCAATGGGAGACGCATTTGGGATTGCCGAGCGTATCCGCAGCATCTTTGCGCTTCACGGCGGCACGCGCGACTCCAGCGTCAAGGAGTTTGGCAACCTGACGGCATCGTTCGGCGTGGCCGAGATCCGCGATGGCGAGCCGCCGAGCGCTCTCATCCAGCGGGCCGATCAGATGCTCTACGAGGCGAAAAACAGTGGCCGCAACCGCACGATGATCTGGAGTTCGTCGAGCGAGTCAGCGGGCAGCTGACCGCTTCGCGACTGTCGGAAACGCTATGTTAACCAGCATGACGAAATCATAAAGCTCCAACGATCACGCCGTTCGAGGTTCTGTGGTGTCGACGCTGAGTTACCTAGGTAGCGGCCGCAGGGGCCGTGCTCGCACGTCCATTCTTCCCACTAGAAAGCCCAAGCTAGCGTTGCTGCCAGGACTGGTTGATGGCGACTGGTGCGAGACCGTTCCCCTCGCCGAATTGCGCCCGACCCAAGCGGCCGTGGGTATGCGCGCCGTGGAGGCCAAGAGACGCAAGATCGTGCGACTGACAGAGAGCACGCGCAAGTTCCGTCGCTACCTTGAGCGTCGTCCCGTCCCCGCGGTCCTCGGCCCGCGCGAGGAATACTACATCATCGACCACCATCACCTGAGCCTCGCTTTGTGGCAGAGCGAGATCGAGGAAGTGTTCGTCCGCGTTGTCGGCGATCTGTCGGATTTGCCCAAGCGCACATTCCTGCAAGCCATGTCCACATTCGGCTGGCTCCACGCGTATGACGGTCGCGGACGCAGGATTTGCCCATCGCGCTTGCCATCGCGAATTGATCTTATGCAAGCGGACCGCTTTCGCGATCTCGCATGGTCGGTGCGTGAGGCTGGTGGTTTCAGAAAGACGCCGGCGCCGTTTAGTGAATTCGCGTGGGCGAATTTTTTTCGCACGCACATTCCGGAGATTTTGCTCGAGCACGATTTTGCCGCAGCACATGAACAGGCAATGCGGCTGGCGAATTCGGCCAATGCGAGACACCTTCCCGGAAATATTTATCGATTGTCGCGCGTTCAGCGCGTCAGCAAGTGCGGCGAGTTCGCACACGCACTCGCGGGCTGAAGCCCGCAAAGCCCGCCAATTCGCAGCCTTCAAATTCTTCGCAAACTGCAAACACGTCTTTTGTCGCCGCAGTCGCTTGTACGCGATTTCGGCGATGCAATATCCCCGCTGTCGGGATTGGTCCTGACGATCTCACGACAGGAGAAGACAGATGAGAACCATCGCAATGACCCTCCTTGCTGTCGCGCTCGTTGGTGGCGCAGCCAGTGCATACGCCGGCAATGACGTGAACGATTGCCGCAGCATCTCGGACTCGGTGTACGGCCTCTGGGGCTGCCGCTAGAGCCAGCCAGATAGGCGACTACGCGCACCTGGGGCGCGGGTATCCGCAACTCAGGTGCGCGGTCAGCGGCGACGCATGAAGCTATCGAAGCGCTGGAGTTCCCGATATTGAAGCGGGATGACGATGAGCGACTTCGAAATTTTCCTCGTTGCAACGCCGGGCCTCGAGGGGCCTCTGTGCGCGGAGGCGAGAGCAAACGGCTTCAAGGCAAAGACTGTTGCCGGTGGTGTGGCGCTAAAGGGCGGCTGGAGTGATGTCTGGCGTGCCAACCTGCAATTGCGCGGACCGACGCGCATCATGGCCCGCATCGACAGCTTCCACGTCACACACCTCTCCCAACTCGATAAGCGCGCCCGGCGCGTCCCCTGGCATCAGGTGCTGAAGCGCAATAAGCCTTTCCGCGTCGAAGCTTCCTGCAAAAGCTCGAAGATCTATCATTCGGGGGCTGCGGCGCAGCGCATCGAGCGCGCGATCGTCGAGGAACTCGGCGCCCAGCCGGCTGACGATGCTGCAGTCTGCATCAAGGTGCGGATCGAGGACGACCTCTGCACGATCTCCGTCGACACCTCGGGCGAGTCCCTGCACAAGCGTGGGCACAAGCAGGCCGTCGCCAAGGCGCCGATGCGCGAAACCATGGCCGCCATGTTCCTGCGCCAATGCGGGTTCGATGGCACCCAGCCTGTCCTCGACCCCATGTGCGGCTCGGGGACATTCGTGATCGAGGCAGCGGAGATCGCCTCCGGCTTGCAGCCTGGCCGGTCGCGCAAATTCGCATTCGAGGATCTAGCCAGCTTCGAGCCTAAGGTCTGGCAAAGTATGCGCGCGGAAGCCTCCCCGCTCTCTCCGTCCGTCAAGTTCTACGGCAGCGACTTGGATCCCGGCGCGATCCGCATGTGTAATGCCAACGCCGAGCGCGCGGGCGTCGCCGCCATCACCGAATTCCACCAGTGCGGCGTCGAGGAACTGACCGCACCGGAGGGGCCGCCGGGCATTGTCATTGTCAATCCGCCCTACGGCGATCGCATCGGTCAGAAGGGGCCGCTACGGCAGCTCTACCGCTCGCTCGGTCAAACGCTGCTGACCCGTTTTTCCGGTTGGCGCGTCGGGCTCATCACCAACGAGGCAAAGCTCGCAGAGGCAACCGGGCTGCCTTTCTCGCTCACCGCCGAGCCCGTGCTGCACGGCGGCCTGCGCATAACGCTCTTCCGCACCGGGCCGTTGCCGTAAGAGGAATGCTCAAGCGCTGGTCTTGCGTGCCATTGGCGGCTGCCCGAGCACCTCGGCCAGAGTCTGCCGCGCCAGATCGCTGAGATCGCGCGGAATACGCCCTAGCTCCCGGTGGCGCGCCACCAGCGTCAGTGCGCGAGACACTTGCGGACCGGGTAGCTTCGCCATCACCACGCCCGCGCCGGGCAGCGCCGACTCCTTCACGCACAGCGGTGTCGTGATCGCAAACCCGCGCCCCTCCGCCACCATTGCGGTTACTGAATAGGGGTTGTCGAACTCCATGGTGCGCGGCGGCGTGAGGTCGAGCCGCCGCATGTGTGCATCGATATGCAGTCCCGTCTGCGAGCGCGCGCTGAAACGAATCAGCGGCTGCGTGTCGGCGAGCTTCTTCAGGTCCGCCACGGTGCGCGGCGCCTTGGTGCCTTCCTTCAGCAACAGGCAGTAGGGCTCCTTGGCAAACTGCCACCGCTCGAGGCCTGTCCATGTCTCGAGGTCATCGACGCCGAGGAACAGATCGAGCCGCCGCGTCAACAGTTCGCCCGCATGCAGCGCCGTCAGCCCGGACAGGATCGAAACCTCATCGGCGATCGAAGCCAGATAATTTGCGAGCGGCACGGTCAGGCTGCGCGTCAGCGAGTCGACGAGCCCGACACGGATGATCGGCAGCTTGCCGCGCTCGGTCTGCCGCAGCATTGGCGCGATCTGCCGTGCCTCCGCGATCAGCGCACTCGCCCTCTGCCGCAGCAACCCGCCTGGAACGGTCACCGCCAGCGGACGCACGTCGCGGTCGAGCAGCTTGAACCCCAAGCTCTGTTCCAATTCGGCGATCGACTGCGAAACCGCCGGTTGCGTCATCCCCAGGGCACGCGCAGCAGCCGACATCGTCCCAGTGTCACAGACCGCGAGGAATACTTCGAGGGACTTCAAATCGAAGGCGAGGGGGGCAGGATTTTTCGACATGGTTGGGCGTAGTATAAGTAATTCTTATACCCACCACAACGCCGCCCCGGCGTATTGGTGAACCAATCACGATGGATTGGACCCATGGCCAGCGATCACTACTCGATATTCTCGGTTCTGCGCGAGGCCCTTCGTGGGCATACCGGTTGGAAGCCCGCCTGGCGCAACGCCACCCCGCAGCCCGACTATGACGTCGTCATCATCGGCGGCGGCGGCCACGGTTTGGCGACGGCATTCTACCTCGCCAAGATGTACGGCATAACGCGCGTCGCGGTGTTGGAGAAGGGCTGGATCGGCGGCGGCAACGTCGGCCGCAACACCACGATCGTCCGCTCCAACTATCTGCTTCCCGGGAACATTCCCTTCTACGAGCTCTCCATGAAACTGTGGGAGCAGCTCGAGCAGGAGATCAACTACAACGCGATGGTCAGCCAGCGCGGAGTGCTCAACCTCTACCACTCCGACGCCCAGCGTGACGCCTTTGCGCGCCGCGGCAATGCCATGCGCCTGCACGGAGTCGACGCCGAGCTGTTGGATCAGCAGGCGGTGCGCAAGATGGTGCCGTTCCTCGATTTCGAGAACGGACGCTTTCCCATCCACGGCGGCCTGCTGCAGCGGCGCGCCGGAACGGTGCGGCACGACGCCGTGGCTTGGGGTTATGCGCGCGCGGCCGATCGGCTCGGCGTCGACATCATTCAGAATTGCGAGGTCAAAGGATTCCGCTTCGAGGGCGGAAAGGCGGTCGGCGTCGAGACGTCACGCGGCTTCATCGGTGCAAAGAAGATCGGAATGTCCGTCGCCGGAAGCTCGTCACGTGTTGCTGCAATGGCAGGTCTCAAGCTCCCAATCGAAAGTCATGTCCTCCAGGCTTTCGTTACCGAGGCTATCAAGCCATTCATTGACGGCGTGGTGACGTTCGGCGCCGGCCACTTCTACATCAGCCAGTCGGACAAGGGCGGCCTCGTATTCGGTGGCGATCTCGACGGCTACAACAGCTACGCACAGCGCGGAAACCTGCCCGTCGTCGAAGATGTCTGCGAAGGCGGCATGGCGCTGATGCCGCGCATCGGCCGTGTGCGCGTGTTGCGCAACTGGGGCGGCATCATGGACATGTCCATGGACGGCAGCCCGATCATCGATCACACGCCGATCCCTGGGCTCTACCTCAATGCCGGCTGGTGCTACGGCGGCTTCAAGGCCACCCCCGCTGCCGGTGTGTGCTTTGCGCATCTCATCGCCCGCGATGCCCCGCACGAGACTGCCAAAGCTTATCGCCTCGATCGCTTCGCGACGGGGCATGCAATCGACGAAAAGGGTATGGGCCCGCAGCCCAACCTCCACTGATCAACAGGTGCCGGGAGCAAAGCCATGCGCATCGCATGTCCATACTGTGGCGAGCGTAGCCTCGACGAATTCATCTACTCCGGCGACGCCACCGTCCGGCGCCCGGATGCTTCCGCACCGACGGCGAGCGAGGACTACGTAAAGTACGTCTATGAGCGCACCAACCCGCCGGGAATGCATCGCGAGCTTTGGTACCACGCCGCCGGCTGCCACGCCTGGCTCGTAGTCAGCCGCGATATCTCTACCCACGCCATCTCGTCCGTCGAGCTGGCCAAGGACGTCGCACTCGCCAACAACCAGGCAATGAAAGAGTCCGCCTGATGGCCCGCACGAAAGAAGCCCCGCGCCGCGATCCGCTCCAGCCGCAACGCCTCGTTGACCGCGGCATCGTCGATCACCGCCGCACCATCGAATTCACGTTCGACGGCGTGACATACAAAGGCCACCCCGGCGACACCGTAGCCTCCGCGCTGCTCGCCAACGGCGTCATGCTCGCCGGCCGCTCGTTCAAGTATCACCGTCCGCGCGGCATCTTGAGCGCCGGCTCCGAGGAACCGAGTGCACTGCTCGAGCTGCGTGATGGCGCTCGCCGCGAGCCCAACACCAAAGCCACCACGGCCGAGCTGTTCGACGGCCTCGTAGCCAAGAGCCAGAACCGCTGGCCCTCGCTCGACTTCGATGTCATGAGCATCAACTCGTTGCTGTCGAAGGTGTTCGTCGCCGGCTTCTACTACAAGACCTTCATGTGGCCTGCGGCCCTTTGGGAGAAGCTGTACGAGCCGGCGATCCGCCGCGCCGCCGGCCTTGGCCGCGCGTCCGATGCCGCCGATCCAGACGTCTACGAGAAGACGACGGCTCACACTGATGTTCTCATCATTGGCGGTGGCCCCGCCGGCCTCATGGCCGCCCTGGCAGCCGCGCAGTCCGGCAAGCGCGTCATCCTTGTCGACGAGCAGGCAGCGCTCGGCGGACGCGCCATCGACGATGGCTCGATCATTGACGGCCGCCCGGCGCGCGAGTGGGTGCGTTCCGTGGAGGCCGAGCTGGCGAGCCGGCCCGACGTCACCATTCTGCGCCGCACGACTGTGTTCGGCACTTACGACGGCGGCACTTACGGTGCCCTCGAGCGGGTGAACGACCACGTTGCTGTCCCGCAGAAGCATCAGCCGCGTCAGCGTCTCTGGCGTATCGTCGCCAAGCGCGCTGTTCTGGCCACCGGAGCGACTGAGCGACCGATCGTGTTCGGCGACAATGATCGCCCTGGCGTGATGCTCGCAGGCGCGGTGCGCACCTACATCAACCGCTTCGGCGTTGTGCCGGGCGACCGCGTCGTCGTCTTCGCCAACAACGACTACGCCGTCAGCACCGTCACCGACCTCATCAACGCCGGCGCAAACGTCGTTGCAATCGTCGACTCTCGACCCAAGCCTTCCGAAGCCATCTCGCGCATCGCCAGCAGCGCCGGCACTAAGCTCCTATCGGGTGCTGTTGTTACGCGCGCCCTGGGCAAGAAGCGCGTAACCGGTGCTCTCATCCGTACGCAGAGCGGAGCCGAAGTCCGGCTGTTCTGCGATCTCATCGCCGTCTCGGGCGGATGGAACCCCAATATACAGTTGTCGACCCACGTCGGCGGCAAGCCGCTGTGGAATGACGATCTGCTCTGTTTCCTCCCAGGCTCGCTACCGCCCGGCATGTTGCTCGCCGGCGCGGTAGCGGGAAATTTCTCGCTACCCAAGGCCCTCGGCAGTGGCGCCGACGCTGGAGCCACGGCCGTTGCCAATGGAACCAAGTCCGTAAGCATTCCCGTTCCCAAGGCAGCCGAGGATAGCGTGCGCATCGCCCCGCTATGGCGCGTCGAGGATCACTCCGGAAAGGCCTTCGTCGACTTCCAGAACGACGTGACCGATACCGATGTCGAGCTGGCCGAACGCGAGGGCTTCCGCGCTGTCGAGCACTTGAAGCGCTATACGACGCTCGGAATGGCGACGGACCAGGGCCGGACCGCCAACGTCAACGCGCTCGCGATCATGGCGGATATCACCGGCCGCACCATTCCGCAGACCGGCATGACACTCGCGCGTCCGCCCTATGTTCCGGTTGCCGTTGGCGCGCTTGCCGGTCATCACCGCGGCAAGAGCTTCAAGCCGACCCGCCTGCCTCCATCCTACAAGTGGGCCAAGGAGCAGGGCGCCGTATGCGTCGAGACCGGCCTTTGGCTGCGTCCCAGCTATTTCCCGCGCCCGGGCGAGAAGGACTGGCTGGATACGGTGAAGCGCGAGGTGAACACCGTGCGCAACGCCGTCGGCATCTGCGATGTGTCGACGCTCGGCAAGGTCGACGTGCAGGGCAAGGATGCGGCTGCGTTCCTCGAACGCGTCTACATGAACAACCTGAAAAGTCTCGCGATCGGCAAGGCCCGTTATGGTGGCATGCTGCGCGAGGACGGCATCCTGTTCGACGATGGCACCGTCGCGCGCTTTGCCGAGAACCAATACTTCATTACGACGACCACGGCCAACGCCGTGCGCGCACTCCAGCACATGGAGTACTGCGCCCAGTGGCTATGGCCGGAGCTCGATGTGCAGATCATCTCCGCCACCGAGCAGTGGGCACAGTATGCAGTTGCCGGCCCGAAATCACGCGAGCTACTGCGAAAGATTGTCGACCCCGAGTTCGACATCTCCGATGCCGGCTTCCCTTATCTCCAAGTGGGCGAGATCACGGTATGCGGCGGCGTCAAAGCTCGCTTGTTCCGCCTCTCGTTCTCCGGCGAGCGCGCTTACGAGATCGGCGTTCCGGCCCGCTACGGCGATGCACTGATGCGCCAGCTGTGGGAAGCAGGCCGCGAGTTCGGCGCCTGCGCCTATGGCACCGAGGCGCTTGGCGTCATGCGCATCGAGAAAGGCCACATCTCAGGGCCCGAACTCAATGGAACAACGACACCGCGCGATGTCGGCCTCGGCGGCATGGTGTCGAAGACCAAAGACTTCGTCGGTCGCACCCTCGGCACCAGACCGGGCATCGTTGACCCCGAGCGCCCGCAGCTCATCGGCTTCCGGCCGGTGGATCGCTCGGTAAGGTTGCGCTCGGGCGCTCACTTCCTCGCCAAGGGCGCGAACCCAACCGCCGCCAATGACGAAGGTTATATGACCTCGGTCGCCTATTCGCCTTCCAACGGTCATTGGATCGGCCTCGGCTTCCTGAAGCATGGCCCTGAGCGTGTGGGCGAAATTGTCCGCGCTTATGATCCCGTGCGCGGCGGCGACACACTCGTCGAAGTCGTGAAACCCGTATTCGTCGATCCCGAAGGAGCGCGCGTCCGTGGCTAACATGCTGAAACCAACGTCTGCGTTCTCGCACCTCGACCCGCTCTCGACACCGAGCCTCTCTGTGGCTCCGCGCGAGGACCTGACGATGGCGAGCTTTGCCGCCGGCAAGGACCAGGTGCAGGCCGTCATGGCGACTATCAAGAGCGCCTATGGCGTCGACCTGCCGCGTCGTCCCGCGCGCGTTTCGGGTAAGGGTATCGCCTTTGTCTGGGCAGGCCCCGATCAATGGCTGGCCGTCGCTGAACGCGGCGCCAACCGCGATATGGAGCGCGAGCTGAAATCACTTCTCAGCGCAATGGCCTCGGTCGTCGATCAATCGGATGGTCGCGTTGTCGTGCGCGTGTCGGGACCACTGTCGCGCCAGGTGCTGGCCAAAGGCATCCCCATCGATCTTCACCCGCGCGCGTTCGGCGCAAACGCGGCTGCTATCACGCACGCAAGCCACATCGGTGTGATCATGTGGCAGCTGGAAGATGCTTCGACCTTCGAGCTGGCCATGTTCCGCAGCTACGCCGACAGCTTTGCGCACTGGCTGATCGAGACGGCCGAGGCAACCCTGCCAGCAACGGCGTAAGGCCCCCGGGGCAGCCCCGGGAACGGGCCTGCGTCGCGACCTGACTGGCGTTCAACCAAGCGTTGCGCCTGCCTATGCTTGCGCGATGGAGACGTCGTTCTGCACATCAATTTGCCGACTTTACTCACGACAGTCTCGCCGCCGCATTGACTTCGCGGCGGCCCAGTCGCTCCGCTAGTGGAGGCTGAGCTGCCTTCCCTCAGGACGACCGGTACTTCATGCGGATACTCTTCCTCAACAAAACCCGTGCGGACGAGTTTCGCGATTTCGACTACGCGAGTCTCGAAGGTCTTCGCGGTGCCGAACGCACATCACTCTATCTCGCGGAAGCGCTGGGCGCGCGCGGCCATGAGGTGGTGCTGACTTGCGCCGAAGCGCCTGACGCGACTCGGATTGGCCACGTGACGGTTGCGAGCCCAGCCGCGGCGCTTGCGCAATCCTACGACGTCGCCATCAGCAACAACTTCGCCAAAGCCTTCGATGGTGTCGCCGCGCCGGTGAAAATGGTCTGGACCCACAATCCGGGATTCGCTCGGACCCACCTCAAGGCAGACCTTCTCGCAAAATGGCGTCACAAGCCGCATCTCGTGCATCTGTCGCAATATACGCGCAAGCGATCATGGATGCTGCCGCGTTCCGGTGACACGATCATCCATCACGGTATGCCGGCAGATTTGCTGGACGCGCGTGCAGCTCGCGACGCACCGCCACCGCCGATCGCTGTTTTCGCGTCTTACCCCGGACGCAACCTCCGCAAGGTCGTCCGCGCATGGTGCGATGTCGTGCATCCGCGTGTCCCGCAAGCAAAGCTGATTGTCACCTCTGACGCCCAGCCCAAGCACCTCGACGGTCGCACGCCGGCAGAACTGCGTGACAGCAACATCGAGATCAGGGGAACGGTGCCTTGGACGCAGTTGATGGACCTACTGCGCACTGCGCGAGTGTTCATCGCCCCCGGCCATTGGCAAGAGACCTATAACCTTCTCGCTATCGAGGCGGCGGCATGCGGCGTGCCGACCGTCACGATGGGCATTGGTGCGCTACGCGAGCGTGTCATCCATGATCAGACCGGCTGCATCGAGCCGACCACAGGCAAAATGGGCGCCGCGATCACCCGCCTCCTGACCGACGACGCCTTGTGGCAGCGCTATCATCGCGCCTGCCTGTCCCATCCCGATCTCATTTCTTGGGAGCAGTGCGCTGATGAGTGGGAGCGCTGCATGACTGCCCTGGCGCAAAGCGCACGCGATTGCAGCCACGCGGAAGCCCGCGCGGCGTAGCGGTGGCGGGTCTGCAAGGCAAAAGCACTGGATTCGCGAGCCAGCCAGTGGGGAAAAGCCGCGCCCGCTACGGCGTCGTGGCGCCGCCCATAGCGTTTGCACCCTTGATGCTCACGCGTTCTGCGACCGGCTGCAAACCCAGCATCTTGACGATGCGTCGCGTGCCGTTGCGCAGCGCGCAGCGGCCCCACGCCAGCGGCCCGAGAGTGCGCAGATTGAACAGCACCCCGCGCGGCGTGTGCAGCGGATTGCCAGTCCAGCAATAGCGCGACGGGAGAGGAAGCCCCCGGCGCAGGCGCGAGTGATTGCCCATGAGGTGGATCGCCGAAGCAAAGCCTTCAGGCTTGATGATGCACGGCGTCACGCCATAGATCTCGAGCCCGAAGCGCCAAGGCTGGCGGAAGTCGGTGTCGATTGGCCAATAGCGCTTCATCGGCTTGAGGAACTTGCGCGCCCCCGATCGGCTGACGAGATATCCGGTCGTCGTCTCGGGAACCCGCGAATAGCGCACCAGCTGGCGGTCGCCGTCGAGCGCCGAGATGATTTTTACGGCGCGGTTGCTGTCCTTGCACAGGTGGACGAGATCCCAACCCTTGGGCATCGAGGAGATGACATCGCGCACTATCTCCCCAGTGTCGGCCGGCAGGATGGCGTCATCCTCGAGGATCAGCGCGTAGTCGAGATTCTGATCGAGCATGCGCTGCATCGCCACGAGATGGCTTGCATAGCAACCGACCTCGCCAGGCTTCAGCTTCGAGTGCAGCGCTGAGCCTTCGAAGAAGAATTCGCGAAACTGGTCGGGAACATTCAGCCCTTCGACCCCCGGTACGCGCTCGGCGGTCATATTCGCGTTGGACAGATGCGCGCAGACCGAACTCCACCGCTCTTCATCACAATCTCTGTTGATGAAGAAGGTCGGGATCGACGCGGACCCAACGAGCTTACTGATTTTCGCGGCGGCGGCCCCATCAGCCGACTCCGCGCCCTCCAGCGACATACGCGCCAACTCCAACCGATACCCCCGCAACCCACTAATACCTTTGCGCAATATTAGGGCTCGACTTGGGCAGACGCGAGAGAAATCTGGTGAATCCGCTAGAGGAGCTGCAACTGAACTGACCTGTGCATAGTGGGGATTGAGGTAATTGCGCACTCGTCCCCCCGCCCCCCGGCTTACCCCTTTTTGCTGCAACGCCAACGAGGTGAGCAATTTATGCAGCAAGCGATTTTGAAGGCATATCAGGAAGCGGCTCTGTTCTATACGCCGCAGGCCGTGATCTGGAATATAAAGACCCTCGGCTTCGGGTGCTGGCTTCGCTGCCTGGTCCTCAACGCGCGTGAACTGCTCGCCGAGCAGTACCGCGGTCTGGCCCGCTAGCGCCCGTCGAGGCGGCTACTCCTCCCCGCTGTAGGGCAGCTCGCCTTCGACATACGGCCGGACCTGGCGCCAAAGGCGATGATATTCGTTCGCGTACTGGCGCTGCTCATCGACGTCATCGGCAATACGAGAAGCTTCTCGCAGCCGCTCCATTTCGGCCAGCGCCTTCTCAACTTCCTCTCGCGTCATCCATGGCTCCTCGTCGCGCGTCGTTCGAGACAGGGCTCACATACGCCACTTGCGTGACACTACCGCCGTTCGCCGGCCGATCACAATGCGCAACCCGCCCCGCGTCAGGATTGCGCGCCAGCCCAGCCAATGTAGGCAAACGTAGAGTTGTCTCGACGGTTGCGGCGGCATAAACAGGGCCCCCAACCATCGATCGGGTGTGCCATGCCGCTTCTTTATTTCAACGTCCTCGAAGGCCGCTCCGATGCGGAGCTGAATGCGATGCTGGACGCCGCCCACCGCGCCATGCTGGCGGCATTCAAGGTGCCCGAGCGAGATCGCTACCAGATCGTCAATGAGTACAAGCCCTCGCGCATGATCATCGAGGATACCGGCCTAGGCATTCCTCGCAGCGACAACGTCGTTGTCGTTCAGGTCGTCAGCCGGCCGCGGGGCAAGGAGGCGAAGCAGAAATTCTACCGTCTACTGGTAGAAGAGCTCGAAAAGAGCTGCGGAATATCGCCGAACGACGTCATGGTCTCGATTGTCGAAAACACCGACGAAGACTGGTCGTTCGGCCTAGGTCGCGCGCAATTCCTCGAAGGCGATCTTTAGAAGCTGATCTCAATCGGGATTGTCGTCACATTGCGCTTTTCGGCATATGCTCGGCGAGCAGCGAGCGAAGCATGCGGACGACGCGCTGGGCGGGGCCGTTGGAGCAGCACTGCAGCGAAATCCGCGCCCCTTCAAATAGCAGGAAAACCTCGTCGGCGAGCTGGTCGGGCTCTTCGTACCCCGCCTCGCGGAACAGCGCGACGAGGCGGTTGCGCTTGCGGGTCTTGTAGTCCTCGATGATCTGTCGTGCTGGGTGATCGATCTCGCGTAGCTCTACCGCCGCATTGGCGATGGCGCATCCGCGCTCGCCGCCGTCGGTGAGGATGCGCTCGACATACCGCACCCATCCTTCGAGCTGGGCGTGCGGATCGCCCGGGTGAAGTCTCGCCAGATCCTCCCAGACTCCATCGCCCTCGAGGGCGAGCTGGGTGAGATAGGCAGCAATCAGTTCGTCCTTGGAACCAAAGTGCCGATAAAGGGTCATCTTGTTGGTCGCGGCCGCCTCCGCGATCGCCTCGACTCCGACTGCGCGGATGCCGTGGCGGTAAAATAGCGTCCGCGCGGCATTGAGAATGCGATCGCGCGGGGGAGGCGGCGACGCCTCGGGTGTGCGGTTAATAGTGCTTACCATGGCCCTCTTGACATAGGGTGTTACCGGTCAGTATACCAGTGCGAGTTACCGGTCAGTAACACAGAGTGCGGCTCGTGTCAGGTACCAAGTTTCGCGCCGCAACAAATCACTGCGAGCATAACATGCAGCCAACGAGTATAGTTGACGATAGTTTGGTGGCGGACGATGCAGGAGGCAACATTCTTTGCCTCACCAGCAGCCCTCGCCGGGACACCTCCTACTCGAGTCTCGTCGCAATGCGCGTCCTGCGTGAACTGCGGCAGGTCTACCCGGGTGCCACCGTCACGATTCGTGACCTGGCTCGCAACCCTCTGCCGCATGTCGATGACGATTTCGTCACCGCGACGCGTTCCATCGCCGGGCCGCGCACCGAGCGCCAGCGCGCCCAGGTGGAGCGTTCCGACGCCCTGATCGACGAGCTGTTCGCGGCTGATGTCGTGGTCATCGCCGGCTCAATGATTAATTTTGGCGTCCCGTCCACGCTTAAAGCATGGATCGATCATGTCGTTCGCCCCGATCGCACCTTCCGCTACACTAAGGACGGGTCACAGGGCCTGCTTCGCGGGCGGCGCGCCATTCTGGTTCTGGCGCGCGGCGGGATCTACTCGGGCGGTCCCCTGCGGTCACACGAGCATGACGAAAGCTATCTACGCTCGGTCCTCGAATTCGTCGGCATAACCGACGTGCAGTCGATTTTGATCGAAGGCATGGGGCTTGGTCCCGAGTTTGCAGAACGAGCGGTGGATGCCGCCATGCGGCGAGCCGGAGCGGTTGCCGGGGTTCTGGCTCACGCCTGAACCGGCCGCGCAATCTAAGACATCCCACGGGAGCGCGTGACGCGCTCCCTTCAGCTTATCGAATGGTCACTATGGCGATCTCAGTCTTCCCGCGCCTTGCCCTGCCTCTGGCGCTCATGACGCTCCTTTCTCTGGCGGGCTGCGGCGAGCAGAACACCAGCGCACAGGGTGCGCCTCCGCCCCCGCCGCAGGTCACGGTGGCTGTGCCGCAGCAAAAGAAGGTGACGGATCACGACGAGTACGTCGGCCGCTTCGTCGCGCTCGACTACGTCGAGGTGCGCGCGCGCGTGTCCGGCTACCTTGAGAAGATCCACTTCACCGACGGTCAGATGGTGAAAGAGGGTGAGCTTCTGTTCACCATCGACCGCCGCCCATTCGAGGCGACCGTGCAGCAGGCGAGGGCGGCGCTCGAGCAGGCGAAGGCCAACCTTGCCTATGCCGAGAGCGACCTTAAGCGTGGCGAAAGCCTGCGTACCGGCACCACCATCACGCAACAGGCGCTCGATCAGCGCCTTCAGGCCTCGCGCGTCGCGGCGGCTGCGCTGACCTCGCAGCAGGCTGCGCTCGATCAGGCCGAGCTCGACCTCAGCTTTACTGAGTTGAAGGCCCCGGTCTCCGGTCGCATCGGCGACCGCCGCGTATCGGTCGGCAACCTCGTTTCGGGCGGTGCCTCCGGCAGCACGACGCTGCTGGCGACGATCGCTTCGATCGATCCCATCCGCTTCGAGTTCACCATGGATGAGGCATCCTACTTGCGCTACCTGCGGATGGTTGGCGCCGCAGCCTCCAGCGCGGCGGATCGCGGCATGACGCTTCCCGTGCGGCTGAAACTCATCGACGAGAAGACGTTCGCGCACGAGGGCAAGATCGACTTCGTCGACAACGCGATCGACCGATCCTCCGGCACGATCCGCGGTCGCGCGATATTTGCCAACACCGACGGCAGGCTGACCCCCGGCATGTTCGGCCGCATTCAGGTTTCGACATCGGAGCCGACGGCGGCGCTCCTTGTGCCTGACTCTGCCATCGCCACCGAGCAGGTCCGCAAGTTCGTCTACGTGTTGGGTCCCGACAACGTCGCGACGCCCAAGTACGTGACGCTCGGACAGCTGGTCGACGGCATGCGCGTGGTCGAGGGTATCGAGCCGAACGACAAGGTCATCGTCAATGGCCTGATGCGCGTTCGCCCGGGTGCCAAGGTCACACCGCAGGAAGCCACCGCTGATGCTGGCTCCACGCCGAACACGTCCTCCATCCGCACCAACTAGAGCAGGCGCGAATGCGACTTTCGCACTTTTTTATCGACCGGCCGATCTTTGCCAGCGTCATCTCGGTGGTGTTCATCATCCTGGGTGCCGTGGCGGTATTCCGCTTGCCGATCGCCCAGTATCCCGAGATCGCTCCGCCGGTCGTCAACGTCACGGGCCAGTATCCGGGCGCCAGCGCCGAAGTCGTTGCCTCGACCGTCGTTGCTCCGCTCGAGCAGCAGATCAACGGCGTCGAGCGCATGCTCTACATCTCGTCGAACTCGACGGTTGATGGACGCTTCACGATCTCCGTCACCTTCGATCTCGGCACCGATCTCGATACCGCCCAGGTTCAGGTGCAGAACCGCGTTGCGATCGCCCAGCCCCGTCTGCCTGCGGACGTGCGCAACATCGGCGTCACGGTGGCCAAAGCCTCGCCCGACCTGATGATGGTCGTGCATCTCTATTCGCCCGATGCCTCGCGCGACACTCTGTTCATTTCCAACTATGCCTCCGTCAACGTCGTCGACGTGTTGAGCCGCATCGAGGGCATCGGCTCTATCACCGTGTTCGGCAGCCGCGACTATTCCATGCGCGTCTGGCTCGATCCTGACCGGCTGCAGTCGCTCGGCCTCACCGCCAACGACGTGACCACGGCATTGCAGCGCCAGAACGTGCAGGTTGCCGCCGGTATTCTGAACCAGCCGCCGGTGGATCACCCTGCCGCCTTCCAGATATCGGTGCAAACCCTCGGGCGCCTCGCGGACCCGGCACAATTCGGCGAGATTGTCGTCAAGCAGAGCAACGACGCCGTCGTGCGCCTGAAGGATGTGGCGCGTGTGGAGCTTGCCGCGCTCGACTACGGCGTGATCTCCTATCTCGACAAGTCTCCCGCCGTCGCCCTCGGCATCTTCCAGTTGCCCGGCTCGAATGCCATCGACACCGCCGCCAAGATCAAGGCGACGATGGCGGACCTGTCGAAGAACTTCCCCGAGGGCCTGAAGTACGACATCGTCTACAACCCCACCGACTTCATTCAGCAGTCGGTCGACGCCGTTGTGCACACCATCCTCGAGGCGGTGGTGCTCGTCGTGCTCGTCGTCATTCTGTTCTTGCAGACGTGGCGAGCTGCGATCATTCCCATCGTGGCTATCCCCGTATCGCTCATCGGCACTTTCTTCCTGATGTCGTTGTTCGGCTTCTCGCTGAATAACCTGTCGCTGTTCGGCCTGGTGCTAGCCATCGGTATCGTTGTCGACGACGCCATCGTCGTGGTCGAGAACGTCGAGCGCAACATGGCCAACGGGCTCAGTCCGCGCGAAGCCGCCTACCGCACCATGGAGGAGGTGGGCTCGGCCCTGATCGCCATCGCGCTCGTGCTCAGTGCCGTGTTCGTGCCCTCGGCATTCATCACCGGCATCTCCGGCCAGTTCTATCGTCAGTTCGCTCTCACCATCGCCGGCGCAACGTTCATCTCCCTCGTCGTCTCGCTGACGTTGTCGCCGGCGCTCTGCGCAATGCTGCTGAAGCCGCACTCCGAGAGCCACAGCACCGCCTGGTACATGTGGCCCATCAATACGTTCTTCCGCGCCTTCAACTGGTCGTTCGACAAGATGTCGTTCGGCTACGGCTGGATGGTCGGCAAGGTCGTGCGCTTCGCCGTGCTTATGCTGATCGTTTATGCGGGCGTGATCTTTTATGGCATGAATGAATTCCGCAAGACGCCGATCGGCTTCATTCCGGCGGTCGACGGCGGCTATCTCATCACCGTCACGCAGCTTCCGCCCGCATCATCGCTGGCCCGCACCGACGCCGTGAACAAGCGCCTCGTCGAAATGGCGCTGGACACGCCGGGCGTTGCGCATGCGGTGAACTTCGTCGGCTTCTCCGGTGCGACGCGCACCAATGCGCCGAACGCGGGCGCCATCTTCGTCACCTTGAAGCCCTTCGATGAGCGCGCCAAAGATCCGAACCAGTCGGCACAGGCGATCCGCGCCGCGCTGCTGAAGAAATTCTCTCAGGTTCAGGACGCGATGGTTCTCGTCGTGCCGCCGCCGCCCGTGCGTGGCATCGGTAGCGCTGGCGGCTTCCGCATGATGGTGCAGGACCGCGGCGGCAATGGCCCGGCCGCCCTGCAACAGGCCGTCATGGCCATGATGGTGAAGGCCAATCAGACGCCCGGCCTGCAGCAGGTGTTCACCCTGTTCGAGAACTCGACGCCGCAGATCTATCTCGACATCGATCGCGTCAAAGCGCAGATGCTCGGCATCAACATCTCCGATGTGTTCACCGCGCTGCAGACCTACCTTGGCTCCGCTTACGTGAACGACTTCAACCTGCTCGGGCGCACCTTCCGCGTCACCGCGCAGGCCGATAGCCCCTACCGTTTGGACATCAAGGACATTCTGAAGCTGCGCGTGCGCAACTCTTCAGGCGATACCGTGCCGCTCGGCAGCTTCACGACCGTGCACGATATCTCCGCGCCAGCCCGCGTGCCCCGCTACAACCTTTATCCCGCAGCCGAACTCGATGGTTCTGCCGCGCCTGGATTCTCGCAAGGCCAGGCGATCGACATGATGGAGAAGCTGGCCGCCGAGACGTTGCCGCAGGGCTTCGGCTTCGAGTGGACCGAGCTTGCTTATCAGCAGATCCGCGCCGGCAACACGGCAGTGTTCGCCTTCGCGCTCGGCGTCGTGTTCGTGTTCCTCGTGCTCGCAGCCCAGTTCGAGAGCCTCACGCTGCCGCTCGCGGTGATCCTCATCGTGCCGATGAGTCTCATCGCCTCGATCACAGGCGTCATCATGCGCGGGATGGACAACAACATCCTCACGCAGGTGGGATTCATCGTGCTCATAGGTCTGGCCGCCAAGAACGCGATTTTGATCGTCGAGTTCGCGGCTCAGCTCGAAGAGTCCGGCCACACCAAGGTGCAGGCCGCGACCGAGGCGGCCCGGCTGCGCATGCGCCCGATCCTCATGACGTCGCTGGCCTTCATTCTCGGCGTGGTCCCGCTCGTGTGGGCGGTCGGCGCCGGTGCAGAGCTGCGTCAGGCCCTGGGAACGGCGGTGTTTGCCGGCATGATCGGCGTGACCTTCTTCGGTCTCATCTTCACGCCGGTGTTCTACGTGGTCAGCCGCTGGCTCGCCGGTCTCACAAGCAAGCGCCGTGACGCAGAAGCCGAAACGCCGGGACAGATCCATCCGGCCGAATGATCGCATTAGGCCGGCGCGCATACGTCTTTCGAATTTGGCGAACAATGTGCGCGCCGGTTCTGTGTTTTTTGTAGCGCGAGGGAACCTCCGAGCACCGAACCGACGTTATCGGTCAGGTATTCCCCATCCGTCTGCACCCAGCCAAATCCTAACTCAGCGAGGCGCCAGATGATCAAGCTGACAGTCAACGGCAACCCGGTTGAATTCGATGGCGATCCATCGATGCCGCTGCTCTGGTTCCTGCGCGACGAGCAGGGCCTGACCGGCACGAAGTTCGGTTGCGGTATCGCCCAATGCGGCGCCTGCACCGTGCACGTCAACGGCGAGCCGCGCCGCTCGTGCGTTTCGCCGATGGAGACGCTCGACGGCGCCGACATCACCACCATCGAGGGCGCCGCCAGCAAAGAAGTTGAAGCCGTGCGCGCGGCATGGATCGCCCACGATGTGCCTCAGTGCGGTTACTGCCAGTCGGGCCAGATCATGTCCGCAGTCGGCCTGCTCAGCCTCAATCCCAAGCCGACCGACGAGGACATCGACCTCGCCATGACCGGCAACGTCTGCCGTTGCTGCACATATCATCGGATCCGCACCGCCATTCACGACGCGGCGCAGCGGTTGGAGGGCTGATCATGAACATTCCGCTCAAAGCAAGCCGTCGCCAGTTCCTTCAGAGCTCTTCAGCGCTCGGCCTCGTCATCGGTTTCCATCTCCCGCTCGCTGGTCGCGCCCTGGCGGCGGAGCCGGGCGGCGACTTCGCGCCGAATGCCTTCATCCGCATCGCGCCGGACAACACTGTCACGGCCATCTGCAAGCATATCGAGTTTGGCCAGGGGCCATACACCGGCGTCGCCACCATCCTCGCCGATGAACTGGACGCCGACTGGGGCCAGATGCGCGTTGAATCTGCCCCTGCCGATGTGAAGCTTTACGCCAATGCCGCCTTCGGCATTCAGGGCACGGGCGGCTCTACCGCGATGGCCAGCTCGTGGGATCAGCTCCGTGCTGCCGGCGCCGAGGCACGCGCACGCATCATCGCCGCCGCCGCGAAAAAGTGGAGCGTCGATCCGGCCTCGATCACCATCGGGAAGGGCGTCGTCAAGGACGCATCAGGAAACTCGGCGACGTTCGGAGAGCTGGCAGAGCTGGCGCAGGTGACCGAGGTCAAAGGCCCGTTCACGCCCAAGCAGCCGGACGCCTGGAAGCTCATCGGCGCCGCCAAGCTGCCGAAAGTCGACACCGTCGAGAAGACCAACGGCAAGGCGCTCTACACCATCGACGTCAAGATGCCCGACATGCTGACGTGCGTGATCGAGCGTCCGTCGCGCTTTAACGCCAAGGTCAAATCGTTCGATGCCACCGCCGCACTCGCGGTGCCGGGCGTGAAGGAGGTATTCGCGGTTCCGCAGGGCGTCGCTGTTCTCGCGACCGGCTATTGGGCAGCCAAGAACGGCCGCGAGGCCCTGAAGGTGGAGTGGGACGAGACTGGAACGGAAGCGCGCAGCTCCGAGCAGATCATCAAGGATTACGTCGATCTCGCCGCCAAGCAGGGCACCGTCGCGCGCAACGACGGCAATGCCGACGCCGCAATATCGGGTGCCGCGAAGGTCGTCGAAGCAACGTACGTCTTCCCCTACCTCGCCCACGCGCCGATGGAGCCGAACAACTGCGTCATCCACCGTACGGACGACGGCGGCGTCGAGCTCGTGTTTGGCTCTCAGCTCCAGACTGTCGATCAGCAAGTCGCGGCAGCCGTGCTTGGCCTCAAGCCCGAGCAGGTGAAAATCAAGACGCTGCTCGCCGGAGGCAGCTTCGGTCGACGTGCAACGCCGGCGGGTGACATGGCCGCGGAGGCGGCAGCGGTGCTGAAGTCCGCCAAGCACCAGGGCCCCATCAAGGTTCTGTGGTCGCGCGAGGACGACATCAAGGGCGGCCGTTATCGCCCGATCTTTGTTCACAAGCTGCGCGGTTCGGTCGACAAGGACGGCAACATCAGCGGATGGGATCAGGTCATCGTCGGCCAATCCTTCATGAAGGGATCGCCGTTCGAGGCCGGAATGATCAAGGACGGCATCGACCAGACCATGGTCGAAGGCGCAAGCACGCTGCCCTATCAGATCCCCAACTTGCGGGTGTCGGCGCACATGGCAGACGTCGGCGTGCCAACTCTGTGGTGGCGCTCTGTCGGCTCGACGCACACGGCCTTCTCCACCGAGACGTTCCTCGACCAGCTGGCCGAGGTCGCTGGCGTCGACCCGCTGGAGATTCGCCGCAAGCTGCTGGCGAAGCATCCCCGTCACCTCGGCGTGCTCAACCTCGCCGCAGAGAAGGCCGGCTGGGGTACGCCTCTTCCGCAGGGCCGCGCACGCGGGCTGGCGGTGCATGAATCCTTCAAGTCGTTTGTCGCCCACGTCGTCGAGGTGTCGGTCGGCAGTGACGGATTGCCAAAGGTCGAACGCGTCGTCGTTGCGGCCGACTGCGGCGTCCCCATCAACCCGGACGTGATCACGGCACAGCTCGAAGGCGGCATGGGCTTTGGTCTCTCGGCGGCGATGTTCGCCTCCGTCGATCTGGAGGATGGCCGCGTCGTGCAGTCGAACTTCAACGACTACCGCGTCCTGCGCATCAACGAGATGCCCGACGTCGAGGTGCACATCGTGCCGTCCAAGGAAAATCCCACCGGCATCGGCGAGCCCGGGACGCCACCGATCGCACCCGCGATCGCCAACGCCTGGGCCAAGCTGACGGGGCAGCACGTCTTCACGCTGCCGTTCTCACATTCCGCCGCGAAGGCATAGGGAGGTCACCATGGGTAGACTGCTCATCCTCTTCGCCGGCGCGGCGGCCATCGTGACCGTCGGCGCGGCGGTGCCCGCCAAGCAGGCCGACAAGGTCATGACGCTCAAGTCGGTGCATTCCTTCGCTTCAATCCCCGATCAGCGCCAGCGCTCGCTCGCGTTGTTTCAGGAGGCGAGCAAGGTCATCACGCATGCGCGCTGCATGAACTGCCATCCGGCAGGAGACCGTCCCGCACAGGGCGATGATCGCCATCCGCACATGCCGCTGGTGGTGCGTGGCGTCGACAACTTCGGCGCCATCGGCATGCGCTGCACGACCTGCCATGGGCCGAAGAACTTTGATCCGGCAGGCGTCCCGGGCCACCCCGAATGGCATTTGGCGCCTATCGAGATGGCATGGGTCGGCAAGTCGCTGGGCGAGATCTGCGAGCAGATCAAGGACCCCGCCCGCAACGGCGGCAAGTCGATGGAAGAACTCGTTCATCATATGGCGGAAGACTCCCTCGTAGGCTGGGGATGGCACCCCGGCAAAGGACGCGCGCCGGCCCCCGGCACGCAGAAGGAGTTCGGCGAACTCATAAAGGCGTGGGTGGACAGCGGAGCTGTTTGCCCGGCAACATGAGACCGCTCAGCGAGGCGCGGCGATGAACATTCAAGTGCAACCGGTCGAAGCAGGACGCGACGCTTGGCACATCGCTCGGCGCTGGATCGCCGAGCATGGCCGCGCGGCATTGGCGACGGTCGTCTCCACTTGGGGTTCCGCGCCGGTGCCGGCCGGCGGCCATCTCGTCATCGGCCCGGACGATCGCTTCGAAGGCTCGGTGTCGGGCGGCTGCGTCGAGGCCGACGTTCTTGCAGAAGCCGTCGATATCATGGCCTCCGGCAAGCCGAAGCTGCTCGAGTACGGCATTAGCGACGACACCGCCTGGCGCGTCGGCCTGCCGTGCGGCGGCACCATCAAGGTCCTGGTCGAGCCGCTGACTCGCGCCGACCTGGCGCACGTCGATGCCATCATCGATGCGCGCGAGCAGCGCCGCTCCATTGTCCGCGTGACGCGCGTTGCCGATGGCGAACGATCTCTCTACCGCGAAGGCGACGCGTTGAGCGGCGATATCGCCAAGGCTTTGACGTCTGGCATCGTTGGCCTCATCGAGACGCCCGACGGTGTCGCGGCCGTGCAACCGATCGTGCCGCCTTTGCGCGTCATCATCGTCGGCGCCACGCACATCGGTCAGGTGTTCGCCGACATGGCACGCCTGACGGGGTATGGTGTCACGGTCGTTGATCCACGCGCCGCCTTTGCGTCCGAGGAGCGCTTCGGCGCAAGCGCCATCGTCGCCGATTGGCCGCAGGCATCATTTGATCGCATTGGCCTCGATGCCCGCACCGCCGTCGTCGCGCTCACGCACGCTTCGCACATCGATGACGAGGCAATCGCCGCCGCACTGCGCGCCCCCTGCATCTACATCGGCGCGCTGGGCTCGCGTGCGACCAACGCCAAGCGCATCGATCGGCTGAAGGCGTTGGGCTTTGGCGATGATGATCTACAACGCATCCACGCGCCCATCGGTCTCAACATCGGCGCGAAGGGACCTGCCGAAATCGCAGTCTCTATCCTCGCCGAGATCGTCAAAGTAAGCCGCGGGGCCACTTGAGCAAGATCGCAGCAGTGCTGCTCGCAGCCGGCGCGTCGCAACGGTTCGGCGCGCCCAACAAGCTGCTCGCTGATCTGCGTGGCAAGGCAATTGTCGTGCACGTGCTCGATGTGCTCGAACGCGCTGGTCTCGTCGGGGTCACTGTCGTCACCGGCTGGGACGCCGACAGCGTCGAGCTGGCTCTGTCGGGCAGAGACGTGCGCTTTGTCCATAATCCCGACTGGGCGACCGGCATGGGTAGCTCGATCGGGGTCGGCATTGCCGCCCTGGGAAGCGACGCCACAGGCGCGATGATCGTGCCGGGTGATATGCCGCTGCTCGAAGCCGACGAGATCGCGCAGCTCGTTGCGCAATTTGATGCAATGGGCGCGGCACGCGTCGTCTATCCCGTGACCGAGCAAGGAGAGCAGCGCAATCCAGTGCTCTGGCCGCGCCGCTTCTTCGCTGACCTGCGTGCGCTCGACCCATCGAACGGTGCCAAGCAGGTGTTGCGCAGGTTGAGCCCCGCAGACTGCCTCGGCGTGCCCATAAGCGACGAGAGCACGCTCATCGATATCGATACACCTGAGGCGCTTTCCGCCGTCCGCAAAGATTGAAAGCCACGCCGGCTATTTCGTCGCTGCGAGCCGCTCGAGCCCAGCCTGCAGATCCGCGCGCAAATCATCGACATCTTCCAGGCCAATGTGCAGCCGCAGCGCTGGCCCTTCCGGCTCCCACTTCGTCGCCGTGCGATAGCTCGTGGCGTCGAACGGGATGACGAGACTTTCGTAGCCGCCCCACGAGAAGCCCATACCGAACAGCTTCAGCCCGTTGAGCATCGCCGCGACGGCGTCCCTGCTCGCAGGCTTCAAGATCACGCCGAACAAACCGCTTGCGCCAAGGAAGTCGCGCTTCCACAGCGCGTGCTGCGGATGGCTCGGCAGCGCCGGATGCAGGACGCGCGCAACCTCCGGCCGCCCTTCCAGCCAGCGCGCGATCTCCAGCCCGGAGCGATGGTGCTGCGCGAGCCGCGTCGCCAAAGTCCTGAGGCCACGCCCGCCTAGGTAGGTCTCTTCCGATCCCGGATTGACCCCGAGCAGATCTTTCGCCTGCGCCACATACTTGGCGGCGCGCGCGTTCGACGTGATTGCACCGAGCATCGCGTCGGCGTGCCCGACGATATATTTCGTGGCCGCTTGGATCGAGACATCGACGCCGTGATCGAACGGCTTGAAGTAGAGCGGGCTCGCCCAGGTGTTGTCCATCAACAGCCACAGGTCGCGTTCGCGCGCCACCTTGGCAATGGCGGGAATGTCCTGCACCTCGAACGTCTGCGATCCCGGGCTCTCTGTGAAAATCAATCGCGTATTCGGCCGCACCAGCTCAGCTATGCCCGCACCGATCAGCGGATCGTAATACGTCGTCTCGACGCCGAGTTTGGCCAGCATGTAGTCGCAGAACTTGCGGGTCGGCTGATAGACGTTGTCGACCATCAGGATATGATCGCCCGCTTTCACAAAAGCGAGGATCGCGGTACTGACCGCCTGGTAGCCGGAGGCGGTCAACTCGCACGCCGCCCCGCCCTCGATTTCGGCGATTGCGTCTTGCAGGGCCTTGACCGTGGGCGTGCAAGTGCGCCCATAGGTGTAGGGCTGATCCCGATTCCACAATTTCTCGACGGTTGGAAACAAAACCGTCGAGCCCCGATAAACGGGCGGGTTCACGAAGCCAAAATTATCGTGCGGGGCACGCCCGGCATGGACGACCCGCGTTGCCGGCGCCTCGTGGCGCTCGGGCTTCTTCTCGGAGGATGACATTGAGGCCGATCCTGGATCGCGGAGGTTGCGGCCCGTGTGGCCCATGTTACACGCCGGGTCAAGGGCTTGACCTTATTCCGGTTACGCGGGATTGACCCAAATGTACGTCGCAGGCGCGGGCGTGCACTCTGACCCTTGCGCGATAGCTCTCGTCGCCCCACACTGAAGCAACGCCATGCGAATATTCCAGCATCTCCGCCGATCTCTCATCGCCGCGCTCGCGCTCAGCGCGTTGATTCCGCTTGCTCCTTCCGTGGAGGCAGCCGAAACCAGCACGCTCGATACGATCAGGGCGCGCGGTCAGCTCCTTTGCGGGATCGGCGAGGAACAACCGGGATTCTCTGTTGTCGGACCCAACGCCACGCGCTCGGGAATCGACGTCGAGTTCTGCCAGGCCCTCGCCGCGGCCGTTTTCGGCAGCAAGGACGCGGTGAAATTCTGGCCCTTGAGCGCCAACGACCGATTTAAGGCGCTGCAGTCGGGTGACGTCGACGTGCTGGCCCGCGGCGCCACCTGGACCCTCAGCCGCGACACTGAGCTCGGCGCCCGCTTCACCGGCGTCCTATTCTACGACGGCCAGGGCTTCCTCACCCGCCGCGGCAACGCCGTTGCCAGCGTGCTGGAGCTGTCCGGAGCCTCGGTCTGCGCGCTTCCTGGCGCAATGGGAGAGCAGGGCCTCGCCAACTTCTTCGGTGCTCAGCGAATGCGCTATCAGGTTGTGGCCCAGGAAAACTGGGGCGATCTGGTCAAGGCATATGCGGCCGGCAACTGCACCGTCCTGACCGGCGACATTTCGCTTCTCGCCGAAGCTCGAAGCAAGCTGCCGGTCCCAGCCGATCACATTATTCTGCCCGAGCTTATCACCAAGGAGCCACTGGGGCCGGCCGTCCGCCAGGACGATCCGCAGTGGTTCGCGGTGGTGCGCTGGACGCTTATGGCATTGATCGAGGCCGAGGAACTCGGGCTGACCAGCGCCAATGTCGACGCTCAACGCGCATCGACCGACCCGAGCATCCGCCGCTTTCTGGGCATCGAGGCGAACCTCGGACAAGCCCTCGGGCTTCCCCGCGACTGGGCCTACCAGATCGTCAAAAACGTAGGAAACTACGGCGAGATCTTCGATCGGTCATTGGGCACGAAATCGGACCTGAAGTTGGCGCGTGGTCTCAACAACTCATGGACCAAGGGCGGTCTCATGTATTCGATGCCCTTCCGTTGAGACCGGCCATATTGAGTTCAGCGTGATGATGCTCGTGTCTGCGCCGCCGATCGACCCCAACGTCGCGTTGGTCGGCATCACCGTTGCAGCGGTGCTGCTAACGCTCGTTTTGCTCGTCATCCGCAGTCGGCAGGTTTCCCGCCAACGCTCACAGCCAGATCACGCACAGCAGGGGCTCGCAGCCCGAGAAGCCACAGAGCCGGTAGAGCGGGCTCAGCCCGTCGCCCAGCTCATTGCCGATGACGGCCCAGCCCTGCTCGCAGCCGTAAAAGAGGCAGAGGCCGAAGGCGCTGACGCTCGCCTGGCCGGGCTTTATCTCACGCTGGCCCAACGCCAACTCGACAGCGGCCAAGCGCACGACGCGGCCGAACTGATGCGCAAGTCCATCCGCGCGGCAACCACCTCTGGCCAGAAGAGCGCGCACGCCAAGGCGCGCGTGGCACTGGGCGATCTGGTCCAAGCCTCCGGGGATCCGGCCACGGCCTGCGAGCATTGGCAGATTGCGCGTACGTTATTTCACGAGCTTGGCCAGCGCAGCGACTTCGATGCCGTCGACGCCCGCATGCTCCGCAACGGCTGCCCCAGCGACTGGGTGCTGACGGATTTCTAGCGGCGACGGCGCAGAGCCCGCATCTACTGCATCACCACTTCCACCTGCGCCACGTCGCCGTTGGCAAGCGTGAAGTCGCGCTTGAAGACGCCCGATGTCGATTTCGCCGTCACCGAATACGTTCCCGGCGCAAGAATATGCGAAGGCAGCGCACCCACGCTGGTCGTCACCACGCGCCCATCCTGTCCCTGCACCGTCCATTGCGTATCGGGAAGCGCATCTCCGCCCGCCTGCGCGACGAGCTTGAATGTAACGCGCGCAGCCGAGTGCGAGATTGTCGCTTCGGTCAGCTTGCCAGCTTCCACCGTCACGTCGGCTTCGACCTTGGCATTGGCATCGCCATAGCGCGAGACGATGCGATAGATACCGGCATTAAGCCGGTTGACCACGCCCGGCTTTGCACCCGCAAGCACCCGCACCCGGTTGTCCGACTGGTCGCGCTCGCTCGACATGATGTCGTAGCTGACAGCATTCGCTGGTGGCGCGATGCCATCTACCAGCACCCGCACCTTTAGCCCGCCCGCATTGAGCACGAATTTCTCGCTCGTCGCCGTGCCCGGCGTCACCACGATCTTCCGCGTGATATCGGCGCGCCCGAAGGCTGCGTTGACGATGTATTCGCCCGGCTCGAGCGAGACCGTCGGGCTCGGTTCGCGCTTCGTCATCAGCAGTTTGCTCGGCGCACGCGGATCACGCAGCGCTTCGTATACGCGCCAAACAAGGCCCTGATCGATCCGCTGGCCATCGACGGTAAGCAGCGCAACCAGTTTGACCTGGCCGCTGGTTGGGCTGCCGCTGTCAGGGGCTGCTATGCGTGGCACGACCGTGGTGTTGGCAGGCAGGGTGGGACCCGGGACCGGCGCCGATGGCGTATAACGCCCGGTGTCCGGAGGAAACGCGCCCCTCAGCTGGGCCCCGCCGCCGTCGCCGTCCATCGCCTGTGCGAGGGCCGCCGCATGGCCCAAGCCGAACAGCACCGCTGCCAGCGTCGGCAATGCCGAGCGGCGCAGGATCCGGCCAAGCTTGGTGCGAAAATCCGCCATTCCCGCGGCTACCTTACGGTTGCGACTCGTCAGCCCACATCAACGAGCAACGAGCTTGGTCGAAATATGGCTTGTGGCGCCCACCATCGTCGCGGCCACCCAAGTCATGGCGCAGCAAGGTCGAACGTGCGGTGCTCGTTGGCTTTGACCTCGATCGTATTGCGCAGCGGCTGCTCCGCGGTCTCGGCACTGACGAGATAACGCCCGGGCGACAGAACCGCGGTCGGTTCGGACTGGCTGCTGCGAAGCACGATGCGCTGCTTCTCATCGCGCACCTCCCAGAACACATTTTTGCCCATGCCGATCGCGTTGGCCCGCTTCAACGTCACGCTTCCGCCCGCCAGCGGCAGCGTGATCTTCTGCGCTTGGCCGGCAGAAAGATTGATTTCTGAAGCAGCCATCACATTACCACTGCCGAGCGAGGCCTCGATACGGTACCGCCCCGCAGAGAGGTCGAACTCCGGCTCCTTACGGGTCGTGCGCAGCACCTCGTGCGGCTCGGCGCCAAGACGCACGATGCGGAACGTGACCGGGTTCTCATCCGTCACTGGTCGCCCGCCCAGCGACGCGGCGAGGCGAACGCGGGCCATGGACAGCGGCATCACCTGCTTGATGGTATCGCCGGCCCCCATCGCGATCTGCTCGCGCACCTCCGAGGTGGGGGTGCGCGCCGTGATGTAGTAGGTGCCCGCAGGCAGGACGAATGTGGGGTTCGGCGCCGAAGAGCGTACGACCTCGCGCCGTCCCTGTGGCGCATACGGATCGTCCTGGTAGACAATGAACGTCACGTCACCGGCAGGCTGATCTCCGGGCGCGGAAGGTGTGCCGCGCATGGCGCTGAGCTCCAGCGTACCCGCTCCCAGCACCGCGTTGACGCTCGTGCCGGTCGCCGGCGCGATCGTCACCTTGTTTTGCTGGCGGGCAACATTGGTTTCCGTGGTTACGAGATACTCTCCGGCCGGCAGTACGATCTCGGGTTGCGCGTCGCGGCCCACCCATAGCGGCGGGGCCCCTTTTTCAGCGTTGGCTGCCGTGACCGTGAATACGGGCTGTTCCAACAGCGCACCTCCGGCGGCAGCGCGCGTCTGCATTTTCATGACGCCGCCGTTGAGATCTATGCGCACCTCCGTCGCCTTGTCGGCTTCCACGTTGACGGTCTGGCGCGTACGAGCGAGGCCAAGTTCCGCCTCCACGTCGTAGCTGCCCGGCGCGAGCTTTTCATAAAGTGCAGCGGCGCGCGTATCGCGGACGACCTCGCCATCGCCGCCAGCCTTGGTGATGCGCCAGTGAACAGGCGTATCTAGAGTTGCGCTTTTGGCGCCGAGGCCGACAGAAAGATAGAGCCCGGCTGGCGCGCCTTCAGGCTGCTTGTTGCTGGGGGCCGCTTCGGCTTCCGTTGGCGCGCTCTCGGGACCCGTCTGCAGGTGAGCCAGCTCGACGGCCTGCCCGAGCGCAGACTCGACCCCCGCTGCATCGACGGCATTCCACAGCTTGCCGCCGGTCATCCGCGCGATGCAGCTGATGTGCGCGATCTTCGCATTATCGAGACCGAGCGCGACGGTGTGCACGACGAGGTTGGGGCTCGACGCCATGATACCGCTCAACGCGGCGCAAACGTCCTGTCCGCAGTTGTCGATATCGTCGGCAACGAGGATGACGCTCGCCGGTGTTGCCCCGGCCATTGCGTTGACCGCTTCGCGCAGCGCGAGCACCAGCGGTCCCTTGCCGACCGCGTTCATCCTGTCGATGGGAAGCGCCAGCCGCTCCGGAGCATTGCCATCGGGCGGCAGGATCACTTCCGCGTCCCCGCAATTGCCGCGCCGCCGATGCCCGAACGAGGCAATGCCGACGCGTGCTTCCGGCTTCAGGCTCGGCAGCAGCGTACGCATGGCGTCGCGCGCGATCTCGAGCTTGGAGCGCTTTTCAGCACCAAGATTGCCCCACATCGAACCCGAGCCGTCGAGGACGATCATGGAGGTTGGTGGCGCATCCTCGGCTATGGCCGGCGCGGATGCGCAAAGCGGTAGCAACACCGAGGCGGCGAGCAACGACAGCAAGTGTAGAATGCGTTTCATCGGTCCCCGTCCACGCGACGTGCTCATAGCAGCAGCCTCGGATTCGAGCCGAAGATAGCCCAACTGCGGGGTTAGCTCCACCGGCGCCGACGCAGGTTGCGGCCACGGCGTAAATGCCCAGTCCTGCGGCGAAATTGCCTTGGCAGCCGCCGGCCGGAGCGGCTAGGACTGCGCCCATGGAAAACGCCATCATCGATTTTCTCTCCCGCCGCCGCTCGGTGAAGCCGGACAAGCTGGCAGCGCCCGCACCGAGCGCGGCCGAGCTGGAAACAATCCTCACCATTGCCTCCCGCGTCCCCGACCACAAAAAACTCGCGCCCTGGCGGTTCATCGTCATCGAGGGCGACGCGCGCGCCCGGTTGGGTGAGGTTGTGGCGGAAGCCTGCATCGCCGCCGAGAAGGAGCCGCCATCGCACGTCCGCCTCGACACTGAGCGCGGCCGATTCATGCGCGCCCCGATGGTGATCGCGGTAGTCTCGCGCGTCACGCCTCACCGCAGTGCCCCCGAGTGGGAGCAGGTGCTGTCGGCGGGCGCGGCCTGTTTCAACCTGTGCCTTGCCGCGAATGCTCTGGGTTATGGCACTTCGTGGATCAGCGAGTGGGTGGCCTACAACCAGACGATCGGCGCGGCGCTGGGCCTTGCTGAAAACGAGCGCATCGCCGGCTTCATTTACGTCGGCACGCCGGTCGATCGCCCCGAGGAGCGCGAGCGTCCAGCTCTCGCCGACATCGTCACGCGCTGGAACGGCTAATCCGGGCCCCAGCGAAGTAAGATCTCAGTAGCGGAACTGCTCTGCGAGCACGCGCTCGTCGAGACTGTGGTCGGGATCGAACATCATAAACAGTTCGATATTGCGCGCCTTCTCGATTTCGACGCGCGTCACGCCGCGCGTCTCGTAGTGATCGGCAACCGCGCTCACGGGACGCTTCTCGGCTTCCAGCACTTCGATCGTGATGCGCACCTTGTTCGGCAGCAGCGCACCGCGCCAGCGCCGCGGGCGAAACGGGCTGATCGGAGTCAGTGCGAGCAGCGGCGCATTGATGGGCAGGATCGGGCCGTGCGCCGATAGATTGTAGGCGGTCGAGCCGGCCGGCGTTGCCACCAGCACGCCGTCGCAGATCAGCTCCTCCATGCGTACCGTGTCATCCACGAGGATGCGCAGCTTCGCCGCTTGATGGCGTTCGCGGAACAGCGAGACCTCGTTGATCGCCAGCGCCTTGTGCGCCTTGCCCGACTTGTCGGACGCGATCATCGACAGCGGATGGATGCGGCTGACGTCGGCATCGGTGAGCCGCTGGGGCAGGTCCTCTTCCTTGTAGTCGTTCATCAGGAAGCCCACGGACCCGCGGTTCATCCCGTAGATCGGCACGCCCTCGTTCATGAAGCGGTGCAGCGTCTGCAGCATGTGCCCGTCGCCGCCGAGCGCGACGATGGCATCGGCCTCCGCCGGGTCGTGATCGCCATAAAGCGCGACAAGGCGCTCGCGGGCGGCCATGGCCTCCGGCATCTCGCTTGCCACGAAGGCAATTTTCTCGAATTTGGTCTTCGGCTTTGCCATGGTGTGATGCGCCGACCCGAAAGGGCGTGGAGGCTCGCTCAAGTGCAGGAAAACGACAAGCCCGTTTTGATCTATTCGACGTTTCCCTCGACGGAGACAGCCGAAGCGGTGGGCCGCGAGCTCGTGGAACGAAGACTCGCCGCCTGTATCAACATCGTGCCGGGCATGACGTCAATTTATCGTTGGGAGGGTGCCATAGCGCGCGACAGCGAGGTGGTGATGGTGATCAAGACGCGTCAGACGCTCTCCTCGGCGGTAGTTGATGCAACCAGAACGCGCCATCCCTACGCCAACCCCGCGCTCATTGTGCTGCCCATTGTCGATGGCGCAGCCGACTATTTGAGCTGGCTGATGAGCGAGACCGAGGCGCCTGTCGGCGACCCTAGCGACAGCGAGGACTAAGCGCCCACCGATCGCGCCGGATCAATAAACGCCGCCGAGGCTGAGCATCAGGTTATAGCGCGGCGTGCCGGGGCTCGCGCGGCGCGAGTGGCTCGACTTCTTGGCGCTGCGCGGTTTCGGAGCGGCCGCTGCGGGTGGCTGATAGCTGCGCTCGTTTGGCTCCAGTGCGGCGACGGTCGGCTGCGAAGAGCCGGTGCCGGGCACGAGAGGCTCCTGCATCGCAGGCGTCAGCGGAGCACCGATGGCCATCCGGCCGGGAAGCGGACTGGTAACGACGCTGCTCTGCACCGGCGTGAAGAGGCGCGTTGAAGCCGCGGGTTCGGTCGCCGAAGCGGCCTTCCACGGCAGTGTCTCCGGCGCATTCGACGCCGCCGTTGTCGCCTCGACGGCGCCGCACGAACGCCCGCTATACGATTTGACCAGGCTGAGGAGCATGTAGTCGGGCTTGTCGACCGGAAGCGCAGCGTTGGACCGCGTGTTGAAGTCGAGCATGGCCTGGCGCGTGCTGGCGTTCCAGGCGCCGTTGACGCGGCCCCAGTAGCAACCCGCGCGCTTCAATTCCTGTTGGATGTCGACCACCAGCTTATACCGGTCGTCAGGGTCGGTCGCATCGATATCGCCGGACACGTTGGTCTGCCAATTCGAGACGGTCTCAACGCGTGCAGCCGCAGCAGGCGAGTTGCCCGCAGGCTGACGAGGCTTCAACACGACGCCGGGAGAAAAGCTTGCCACGCGCGCTCCGGGCCGCGCATCGGAGGCTAAGCGAGCCGCAAGCATCTCATCGGAGCGCTCAGCGCTCACGCGCCTCGCTTCCTTGAGGGTCGTGCCGCGGTCGACCGGAGCGGGAAGATAGACGAACAAGCCCACGCCGATGCCGGCCAGTAGCACGAAGGCACCAAGGCTACGCATAACGGTTAGCTCCTAACGCACGTCCGGCACACGCCGGTGAGGAAACTTAAGGTGCTGCGGTCCAGCTCAAGTCCTCGCGGACCAAACTAAATAGAAGCAATGACAATGAGCTTAAGACGCCCAGCTGAAATGGATGGTTAGCCAATATGTTCCAGAGCTTAACCAAAATACGTCTGCACACGTGCTGATGCAACGTGTTGAGCGCCGTTCAGCAGAAGAATTTGCGCGGACCAGGTGTGCACATCCGGGGGGAGGCTGGGGGAAACTCTCGTCCAGGAGGTGGGCGACCTGTGGACAGCCGTGTGGCCGCTTGCGGAGCGAAATTGAGGCTGGATTCTGGCCCGGAAAGCTACAGGGCTGATTCTCTTAACAATTCATTCCGAATCGCGTAGCAAAGGCAACTGAGGGGGCAGTACCGCGTCAGTAAACTTGTCGCCTCGCCCGATTGGGGAAAGTTGCGCACAGGGGAATCCAGCGGCGATTTCTGACCTGTGTACGACGCGCCCGATGGGCAGGCTCCAGCTCTCGGCACTTCTGTCTGCGTGCCTGTTCGCCGGTTTGCCGGATGCCATTGGGGATGGCGCCGGAGCTCAACAGACCGATCGAGCCAGCATGCCAGCCCGTAGCGCCCATTATCGCGTAGGAGATGGAGAGTTTTTGCCACGCCCTCGGCAAAGACAAGATAAGGGCCGGTGCAGTGCGCGCGTGGAGAGCCGGCCGTCATAATCCATGAGGGCACACAATGAGACATGCTCTAGGCGTGTTGGGGGTTCTAGCTGCCGGTGTACTGTTAGCCGTATCGGCGGCAATGAACTGGCGATTTGGCGTCAGCCTCGGAAGGACCGAGCTGGACGGCCAGATCTACGGAGCGGCCAGCGCGGCCGCCGACTGCATGAAGGCACTCGTGCCTTTCTTCCTATTTGCCGCAATCAAAAACAGGATGTGGTCGCAGGCAGCAGCCTCCGCCCTCGTCTGGGTCGTGGTCACCGCCTATTCGTTGACCTCGGCGCTCGGCCATGCGGCGTTGAACCGGCTCGATACGGCCGGCCAGCGTACCGCCACAGCAGAAGCCTACAAGGACCAGCGTGCAGATCTTGCACGGGCCCAGGAGCAACTATCCTGGATCCCGCAGCATCGCCCTGCTCAGGCGGTGCAAGCTGATATCGATGCCTTGAAGGACGAGAAGACCTGGTCGTACACCGAACAGTGCAGCAAGGTCGATGGACCTAAGACGCGCGGCTTCTGTCAGAAGTTCCACGCGTTGTCAGCTGAGCTTGCCTCTGCGAAGCAAACCGTTGCGCTCGAGGCACGCGTCGCCGACATCAAGGCGAAGCTGGCCACCGCGACAGCCGGCCACGCTGTAACGAGCGAAGGTGACCCGCAGGCTGCGGTCCTTGCCAAGCTCGCTGCGTTGGTTGCCCCGTCCGTGAAAGTTGAGGATGTGCAGACCGCACTGACGGTCTTCATCGCACTGTTGCTCGAAGTAGGGTCGGGTTTCGGTATGTATATCGCCTTTAGTCAGTGGCGCCTCTACGATCGCCACACGCCGACCGCACCATTGATGGTTCCGGTCAGCACCGCTGCGGCAGCGGTGGCGGCTCCCAAGGCCGTTGCGATAGCAAAGCCGCGTTCCGGCGCGAACGACAACAAGTCTGTGACCGAAGTGAAGGTCGCGACAGAAGTCAAAGCAGTCGCTTCGCCCGCACCACAAAGACTGATCGCTCCCGAAACGGATGTGGAGCGCTTCTACAAGGAGAGAATCGAGACGCAAGACGGATCAAGCTTGACTGCAACTTCGCTGTACGAGGACTACTGTGCATGGTGTGAAGATCAGCAGAAAGAGCCACTCGCACTTCCAACGTTCGGACGTGAATTCGGTGAGCTCGGAGTCCAGAAAGCAAGGATAGCAGGACGAGTGCGGTATATCGGCATTGCGCTGAAGTCCGCCGAAGCTCTCGAGGAGGATAAGAAGCCGCCGGTCTTCGACGAAAAGGCCGCCTAGAGATAGGCTTCAAACGAAAGGCCGCGTAAGCGGCCTTTCTCATTTCCAGGATCTGTGAAGGCGGCCGCTCAGGCCGCCTTTTCTTTTTGCTTTGCCGCAAGGCCCGCGATTTTCAGCGCAAAGGCGTAGTCCGCCGCCATCTCGCGCAGCTGCTCATAGCGCCCCGACGCGCCGCCGTGGCCCGCTTCCATGTTGATCTTCAAGAGCACGAGGTTGTCCGACGCGTTCTTCTCGCGCAGTCGCGCAATCCATTTCGCAGGTTCCCAATAGGTAACGCGCGGATCCGTGAGGCCGCCATAGGCGAAGATGTGCGGATAGGTTTTCGCTTCGACATTCTCGTACGGGCTGTACGAATGAATGATCGAGAACTCATCGCGGCTGGCAATCGGGTTGCCCCACTCGGGCCACTCGGGCGGCGTCAGCGGCAAATCCTTGTCGAGCATGGTGTTGAGCACATCGACGAATGGCACGTCCGCAATGATGCCGAGGAACAGATCCGGCGCCATGTTGGTGACGACGCCCATCAGCATGCCGCCAGCCGATCCGCCGTTGGCCACGATGTGCCCGCGCTTCGTCAGTCCCTGCGCGACGAGGTATTCACCCGCGTCGATGAAGTCGGTGAACGTATTCACCTTCTGCGCCAGCTTGCCGTTGGTGTACCAGCGATAGCCCTTGTCCTTGCCGCCGCGGATGTGCGCGATGGCATAGATGAAGCCGCGGTCCACCAAGGATAGCCGCGTCGTCGAGAATGACGCCGGGATTGAGATGCCGTACGCGCCGTAGCCATAGAGCAGCACCGGCGCCGAACCATCGAGCGGCGTGTCCTTATGATAGAGGATCGACACCGGCACCGTCTCGCCGTCGCGCGCTGGTGCATAGAGGCGGCGCGTGACGTAGTCGGCGGGATTGTGCCCGCTCGGGACCTGCTGGCGCTTGCGCAACACGCGGTTGCGCGTCTGCATGTCGTAGTCCCACGTCTCCGCCGGTGTCGTCATTGACGAATAGACGAAGCGCACGTTCGTGGTGTCGAACTCATAGCCCGGGTGAACGCCCAGCGAGTAGGCCTCCTCCGGGAAAGCAATGATGTGCTCGTCGGCATCGGACAGGCGGCGCACGACGATGCGCGGCAGCCCGTTCTCACGCTCGAGGCGCACCATGTAATCGCGATAGAGGATCGTATCGAGGATGAGGCAGCCGGGGCGGTGTGGGATTACCTCGCGCCAGTTCGCCTCGCCCGGCGCTGACACTGGCGCCTCGACGATGCGGAAGTCCTCGGCATCGTGCGAATTCGTGGTGATGTAGAACTTGTCGCCGTTGTGCTCGACGGAATACTCATGCCCGACGCGGCGTGGCGTAATCAGCACCGGCTCCGAAAGCGGAGCATCCGCATCGATGATGCGCACCTCGCTCGTGCGATGATCGTGCGCGTCGATGGTGATGTATTTTGCCGATTGCGTAGCATTGATCGCCACGTAAAGGCCGATGTCCTTTTCGTCGTAGACAAGCACGTCTTCATCCGACGGCGTGCCGACGGCATGCCGGTAGACCTGCAGCGGCCGGTGGTTGTCATCGAGACGGACGTAGAAGAAGGTCCGGCTGTCGCTTGCCCACACGACACCGCCACGCGTGTCGGGGACGATGTCCGGCAGGTCTTCTCCCGTGGTCAGGTCGCGCACGCGAACCGAATACAGCTCCGAGCCTTTGTCATCGATCGAGTAGGCAAGCAGGCGATGGTCCGGGCTGTGTTCGAAGCCGCCGAGGTCCCAATAGGCTTTGCCTTCCGCCTCGCGGTTTCCGTCCAGCACTACGACTTCGCCGCTGCCGTCTCGGTTGCTGCGATAGATGAGCGGATACTGGCCTCCGGCGACGAAGCCGCTGTAGTAGGCGTAAGGGCCATCGGCCGTGGGAACCGAGCTGTCGTCCTCCTTCAGGCGGCCGCGCATTTCGGCGAATAGTTCATCCTGCAGAGGCTTCGTCTCGGCGAGCTGGGCCTCGCAATAAGCATTCTCGGCGTCGAGATAAGCCCGGATCTCGGGATCGAGCACGGCAGGATCGCGCATGACGTCCTGCCAGTTGTCGGCCTTGAGCCAAGCGTAATCGTCTACGAGTTCGACGCCATGCCAGGTGGAGACTTTCGGTCGGCGCGCGGCGCGCGGCGGCTTTACGAAGGCATGACGGGAGTTCTGGGGGGACATCATTCTCTCCACGCTACTTGGTGGCAAAACATGGGGTGTCGCTCAGCTGCGACGAAGACCCGCCGACGGCGAAGGCAGCCTTTTCGGGAAAGATCTCCGGGAATACCGAGGGAATCTGACGAATAGGGGCGCCGGTTGTCAACTTTAGGGGCATCCTGGCGCGCCTTAGCGCTTCGGGCGGGCGCAGTTACTCCAAGTAGTGATCAAGCTGCCGTCGACGATATCTTGCCTAGGCATGCAACCACTAATGGGTGCATCGGGACTAATATTTGTCTGACCAGCAGATTCTGACTTAGATCATAAAAAATATGTCAGAAAACGACGTTAACAATTGACCTGCAGCTAAAGCATGCCTGCAACATTGTTTCACGGCAAGTGTATGCAGGTCCAGTGTTGTTGACTTTACTTGGAACGGGTGCGAAGTCTGCCGAGCGAAACGCAATAATTGCAGCGTTGCAAGTTACGGCAGTTCGTTGCCGAAGATCAAACCTCTCGGCGCTTAATCGTCCAGAGGTATAGATGCGCACAGCACTGACGTTCATTGCATAAAGAATACTGACCAGTGGGAGGTCGGCTTTGGAAGAAACTACGCGGCCTGAGCTCGTTGAGCTGACTGCCAAGATTGTGTCGGCGTACGTGAGCAATAACTCCGTCGGTGCCGGCGATCTGCCTCATCTGATTAGCGAGACGCATGCCGCATTGAGCCGCGCCAGCGGCGGGACGATCACAATTGAACGCGAAGAACAGAAGCCGAAGGTGCCGGTGAAGAAATCGGTAATGCCCGATTACTTGATCTGCCTCGAAGACGGAAAGAAGTTCAAGTCGCTCAAGCGCCATCTGCGCACGCACTACAACCTGTCTCCGGAAGAGTACCGCGAGAAGTGGGGCTTGCCCCACGACTATCCCATGGTCGCGCCCAATTACGCGCGGGCTCGGTCCGACCTCGCCAAGAAGATGGGTCTTGGAACGCGGCGCGAGAGATAAGCGCTCGTCTCGCCGCGAGCGTTAGCTCTCATCTCGCGGCGCGCGCTTTGCTCAGATAATCCCTTGTCTCGGCGCGATAGGCGCTCAGCAGCGCCGCATGGCGCGCAAGATCGTACGCCCAATGTCCTGCTATCCCGCGTTGACGCTCCAGCCTCAGCGCCCGGCGCATGCGCGCAAGCAGCCGCGCATGCTCATCAAGGCAGCGCGTCTCCAGCTCTTGCGGCCACAGAGGCAACAGGCGCGGAAGATCCCGGGCCCTCTCATAAGTGTCGCTGTTCTGATTGCGCGCAGAGGCGGGGAAGGTCGATGTCATGCGGCACATCCGGCTGACGCTAAGAAGCCAGCAACCTTTGCACCCCGCATCGACGCGTGGATTTCTTCTGAGAGCGCGCGAGTTATCCCCCTCGTTCACCCGCGATCTAGTTTGCTCATCGGTAAGTAGCGCTTCCACCGTATGCTGCGCCTCGACAAACGCCCCGTGCTCCTGACGGAACTTTCGATGACGCCGAACCTGCACCAGCATCCCGCCTTCGCGCACGCCGCCCCCTACAACCCGGCCGGTCCGCGCACAGAAGCAAGCCTTCGTCGCGAGGCGATCGAGATCGCCGTCGCGCAGGTGTTCGGCATCGCCGGGAGCGACTTGCGCCGCTCGACGCGCGGCCGCGCCAAAGTGGCCCTCGCGCGCCAGGTGGCGATGTACTTGGCGCATGTCGGCTGCGGCCTGTCGCTCACCCAGACGGGCCAGCTGTTCGAGCGAGACCGCACCACGGTCGCCCACGCTTGCGGCGTCATCGAGGATCGCCGCGACGATCCGATCTTCGACCGCGTGCTCGATCTTCTCGAGTGGGCGGTTCCCGCGCTCGCCGAGCGTCCCCCTCCGCAACCTCAATAGTTAGCCGAGACCATCATGAAGCACCGACGCTCCTCGCCGGGCGATGCGCCCGCGCGCGCCCAAATTAACGCCGATGAAAGCCCCATCGCCTGGCTGCGCCGCCGCAAGGACCGCAGCGGCGAGCCGATGATCTCGCAAACCCAGTTCGATGCCGGCGAGCGACTGCGCGCTGATTTCTGGTTTGCGCAGATGACGCCGCGCACGACCATGAACTGGTCGTCGATGACGCCGTCGCAATCGGGCCGCCGATATGGCGCAGCTCAGCGCACCGGCGCCGAGATGACCGACAACGCTGTAGCCGCTGCCGAGCGGGTGCGCCGCGCGCTCGCCGCGGTCGGCCCCGAGCTGTCGGGAGTTCTCATGGATGTATGCTGTCACTTGCGCGGCCTGGAGGAGGCCGAACGTGCCGCCGGCTGGCCGCAGCGATCCGGAAAAATCGTCCTGCAACTGGCGCTGACCAGTCTTGCCCGCCACTACGGGCTGGAGCGCTCCGCCGCGCCCGCGAGGGCAGGAGCAGCCGTGCGCCATTGGGGTAGTGAAGACTACCGCCCTCTTTTTGACGTGCCCGAAGGAACCTAGCTCGCGCTGGCGTTTTGCGCGTTCATCGCCATGGCATCCGCACGCACGCGCGCGACCATCGATGCAAGGCCGTTGGAGCGCTGCGGCGTCAGATGCTCCTTTAATCCGAACTTCCCGAAGATCGGATCAGGATCCAGCGTGATCGCCTCTTCTAGAGGGCGGCCTTCGTAGACGGCATGCAGGATCGCCACCAGCCCGCGCACGATGTGCGCATCACTGTCTGCAACGAACGTGAACACCCGCTTCCCGTCGACAGTCTTGCTGTCCGTGGCGAGCCAAACCTGACTGGCGCACCCGCGCACCTTGTTGGCGTCCGTGCGCAGCTCCTCGGGCAACGGCGGAAGACTGCGCCCAAGCTCGATGAGGTAGCGATAGCGATCTTCCCAATCGTCGAGTACGGCGAAATCCGAAGTGATTTCCGAAAGTGTCGGCACGCGCGGCCCCTGAATAAAGTGTTTCGGTAGCCTACCCACAGAGGGTCCCCTATTGCAAATGCGAAAGGGCCGGCGCTGAGTGCACCGGCCCGCATAGCAAAGGACGGAATGTCGCTGCCTTAGATGCCGCTGCGGGCGCCGCGCCAGGCGGGCTCGAGATCATCGGGGCGCAATGTTCCGCGCGGCGTCATATCGACGGTGGGCTCGATCAGCGAAAGGCCGCCGCTCTGCTCCTTACCCGCGCTCTTCATCGCCAATTCGTAGGCCATCGCCGCGCCGAACTTGGCCTTCTCGACGAAGCCGTCCCAGATCACCGCGGCCTGATCGCACGTCGCCCCGTTGCGATCGCAGAATGTCGCAGTCCAATGCACAGCCGTGGCCGCCCGGTCATAGAGGGCCGCCTGCTGCTCACGGTCAGTCGGCAGAACTGCCACCACAACGGCGACAAGGATGCCAATTTTCAAGATGGACATGTTGGTTTCTCCAACCTGTTCCCAACTACTCACTGCACCCTTGATAACAGAGCGGTATCAACAAACTGCCTCATGCAATCGGAAAAATTGCGATCAATTGGAGGCAATTTTTACACATTCTCGGGCACGCGAAGGCGCCCCGCAGCCCGTCGTTTGGCAACGTTCCGTCAACGTAAGTTAAGAGATCGTTTACACTCTTCTTCGCATAGTGGGCGATCATGGTAAGCAGCGCGTTGAGGGGTTTGGGTCATGCTGCCGAAGCGAGTGACGGTTCCACTGCTCGCCTTCTTTCTTTTGACCGTCGGGGTCGGGGCGAACGTCTTCCTTCTTCAGTCGTCCGGTCGTGGCGCCATGAGCGCCCGGGGCGTTGATGCAACTTCCTGGAACATCGCCGCCATCGAGGCGGCCGAATTCAGCGGCGATACCGGCTCGATCGGCGACAGCGCCGCCAGTGCGCACCCTGCCAATGGCCTGGACCTCTCGGCGCTGGCCCTAGACGATGCCAAACCAGCCACCGGCGAAAAGGTCGAGGTAACGCGCGCCATTCAGCGCGAGCTGCAGATCCGTGGTTACGAGACCGGCACGAGCGACGGCATCGTTGGACAGATGACGCGCGGCGCCATCATGGCCTTCGAGCACGACCATGGCCTGCCGCTGACGGCCCAGCCCAGTGATGCACTGTTGAAGGCCATCGTTCTCGGCGAAGCAGGCAAGCCCGGAGCACGCCGCGGCGCGCCAAAGACGGCCGAGGCCCGCGATATCGTGCGCGATGTGCAACGCCAGCTCGCCAAGCTTGGTTACAAGCCCGGAGCTCAGAACGGCACGCTCACCGCCCAGACGACCAAAGCCATCCGAGCATTCGAGGCCGATCAGGCGCTCCCTGAGAGCGGGCGCGTTTCCGGTCCTCTGATTGCCCGACTTGGCCGTCTGGCTGGCGAGGGGCGGGTCGCCGCCGCGCCTTGAGGACGCGCGCTCATCGCATGGCGGCTTGCCACGCGGGCGCCCATCACTAGAGTGCGCGCCATGCGGCTGCGTACGGAATTCTGGGTCAAGGCTTACATTCGCCGATGCGCCGTCGAGGGCGCTTCGGCTGTCGTCGTGCGTCACGGCGACGATGACGCCGGCTCCATCTTCATCAAGATTGATAGGCTTGACGGCACCTGCCTCGTGTTCGGGCCAGCGCCCGCGGGCCTCGACGGCGCCGATAACGATCGCCGCTGGATGCCGTGTCTCGATCCGGCTGGCGCAGAGCACAGCGCTGCCGACGCATTCCTGAGCCGCGAAGCCAACTTCGATTCCGACTTATGGATCGTCGAAGTCGAGGACCGGCGCGGGCGTCACTTCCTTGATGACAGTCTGGTCACAGGTGTCGCCTAACCGATCTTTGTTCTTGAGGTTTTGGTAACGCGTGCCATTCCCAACTTGTACACTGTGATTCTCGTCACATCTGTTGTCACCTATTGACCACAGATGCGAATCACAGGGGCAGCCATGTTTGGGGGATGCACATGGCACAGATACTCAGCTTCCGTACCCCAGAGTTGCGCAGCAATCCGCCGAGCAGCCATCACCATGAGCGCTCAGCAGAAGTGATCGTTTTTCCCGGAGTTCGTTACGAGCACTGGAGCCGCGAGGCTGCAGCAGTCCGTGACGACCAGGCCGCACATCGCGACGTGATCGAGCTGGCGGATCAGTAGTCTTCGCTTACAGCGTATTTGGCGAAGATCAGAAGGAGCGCGCCGTGCAGTGCGCATCCTTCAAAACGGCCTCGACGTGCCGCTGGTATGAGAAGCCCTTGTCTGGGCCGCGCACAACGATGATGCCCTTAGTCGCTGCAAGGATCGTCGGCTGCTGCGCATCGCGCGCGATGCCGCGCGCTTCGGGTGTCACGCCGAGAAAGGCCTCCTCGGACGGCACCAGCACGAGCGAGATCGGTGTCGGCCGGGCAGCGACCGATGCGGCGCCATAGATGTTGTCGCCTTGCGGTGTCATCACCGTGAGCGTCCACCCGATATCCGGCGGCAGCGTCGAAGCAACGCTGACCGGGCCAGCCGACGTGTCGAACAGGCACATGGCATAGCGCGCATCTGGCGAGAGAAACGGCAGCGGCTCCGCACCCGGCGACGTCACATTCAGCACCTGCATGCGGTTCGTCGGCAGAGCCGGTGCCAGCCGGCTATATGCAGAAGCCGCAGTAAGATGGGGCGCGTCCAGCGTCGCGCAGATATGCAGAATGCCCGCCGCGACAGGAACAGCGAGAAGCAGCTGCCAGTTTATGTTCTTGACGAGGTTCGCGTACTTCATCGGCACTGCACCCGCCGGATGACCGGCAGCTCCCTCGGCTCCGGAGTGCCCTCGTTGAGCAGGGATCCGCGCACGTCGAACGTCGTGTACATCAGCGCCAGACGGCCGGCGCCACCTGTCGGCAGCCAGTTGCCCGGATTGGCCTCGCGCGCGAGCGTAACGGCAAATGTCCCATCGGGCCGCAGGGCGACGGACTGGCTGGTGTAAGTGTAACGCTGTGCAGCGTTCGCGATCAGGTCGCCGCGGTCATTGAAGACGGTAAGGCTCCACCATGTGTTGGAGGTGTCACGCCCTTCCACAGCGTAGTCGCAGGAAGAGTGCAGCCGGTTGCCCTCGCTGTCCTTGAAAGCGAGAAAGCTCAACGCGATCTCGCTCGTCAGCTGCAGCGTGCCAAGGCGCGCAAAGTGTGCGCGCGTGTAGGGATCGGCATCTATACGCCCTGCCGACGACCAGCCGACCCAAGGCCCGTGCTGCTCGGTGGTGAGGCGCGTTCCGACGTCGATCATGTACCAGCTCGACGCCAGCCCGAGGATCAGCACCGCGCCGATGAAGGCAGCCCAGTCGCCCATGATCCCGATCAGGATCGACAGGCGCTTCTGCATTCGGTGGAAGCCGACATAAATCGGCGTGAGGGCGCTATGGGACAGCACGTGGAGATGTTCCATCTAGCGGTGGCTGCGCCACGCCGAGCGTTGTCCGCCGCGGCTCGTTTTGAGGAGCAACGCTGTCTGCACGACGGCCGGGTGGCACATTCGGCTGCGGCCCGTCGGGCGTGCTGCCAGTGCTGCTCGGCGTTGTCGGCTCGGCTATGCCGCCTGCCTTGCGCAAAGCCTGCGCCACCTTGCGCAACGCATCACGCGTCTTGTCGGACATCAGGCTCGATGAGTTGCGCTGCGCCGTCGGCGCTGCCTCTCCTTCCGGGCGCAGCGCAGCGATCCGCTGCTGCTCTGCGACCTGAACGGGATGCGGCTCGAGGCCGGGGATCGTCGGGATATTCATGTCGGTGTGGATCACCGACATCACCGAGCCGAACACAGGCGCCGCGAAATGGCCGCCCGTCGTACCCGACGCCATCGGCCGGTTGTCGTCGTTGCCGAGCCAAATGGCACCCACGTACTTGCCCGTGAAGCCGATGAACCAGACGTCTTTTGGGCCCGTCGAAGTGCCAGTCTTGCCGGCAACATTCGTGAACGGCAGGTTCGCCGGGCCACCGGTACCGCTGGTGACCACCTTGTTCATCATCCAGTTGATGCCCTCGGCCACCTTGCGCGACACCACCTGCGGTGCCTCCGGCTCGTCGCGGTCGCGGCTGTAGACGAGGTCGCCCTTTGAGCTGACGAGATCAAGGATGGCATACGGCTTCGCCAGTCGTCCGCCGTTCGCATAAGTGGCAGCGCCGCCCGCGTGCTCCAGCGGGCTGATGCCGTAGTCGCCCAGAGACATCGAGCAGGTCTTTCGGATACCGCTGATCCCGAGGCGCTTCGTCATGTCGATGACCTTGTCGCGGCCAACGGCAAACGACAGCTCGGCTGCGACCGTATTCAGCGATTTGGCGAGCGCCATCCATAGCGGCATCCTTCCGCCGCCGCCGTGGCTGCCGCCATAGTTCTGCGGGTGCCAACGCCCGCACGCGCGCGACGCATCGCGCACCATTGTCGTCGGCGTGTAGCCGTTCTCCAGGGCTGTAGCGTACACATAAATTTTGAACGAGGAGCCCGGCTGCCGCCGCGCGTGGGTGGCTCGGTTGAACTGGCTCTCGCCGTAGTCCGGACCACCCGTCAGAGCGCGCACGGCTCCATCGGTTTCCAGCACCACGATGGCGCCGCTGGTGACGCGATTGCCGCGATACTTGCGCAGGGCCGAGGCCAGCGCCTCGTCCGTCGCCTTCTGGATGTTGAGATCGACCGTGGTGCGCGCCGTCAGCACATACTGTCCCTTGCCGGCGGCGATGCGCTGCACTTCCTCGAACGCCCAGTCGAGGAACCAGTCGGGGCTCGACGGATTGCGGTTCTCGACGATCTTCGCCGGATGCACGCGCGCCCAATGCACCTGTCCCGCCGTATAGAACCCGGCCTCGACGAGGTTGTTCAGCACCACGTTCGTGCGTGCGCGCGACGCCGGCAGGTTGACGTGCGGCGCATATTTCGTCGGCGCCTTGAACAGACCGGCCAGCATCGCCGACTCAGCCAGATTGATCTGCCGCACCGACTTGCCGAAGTAGAACTGCGAGGCAGCTTCTGCGCCGAACGCGCCGCCGCCCATGTAGGCGCGGTCGAAGTACAGCTTCAGGATTTCCCGCTTGGAGAAGCGGCTCTCCAGCAGCAGTGCCAGGAACGCTTCTTTGATCTTGCGCTGTAGCGAGCGTTCCGACGAGAGGAACAGGTTTTTGGCCACCTGCTGCGTGATCGAGGAGCCGCCCTGCACCACGTCGCTCGCCTGCAGGTTGGTCACGAGGGCGCGCAACGTACCGAAGACGTCGATGCCCCAGTGCTCGAAGAAGCGACGGTCTTCTGTCGCCAGCGTTGCCTTGATCAGCGAGTCCGGAATCTCGTCCAGCGGTACGGCGTCGTTGTGCAGGATGCCGCGCTTGCCAATCTCGTTGCCGTTCTGGTCGAGGAACTTCACCGCGTACTGGCCGGTGAGGAACTTGCCCTCGTTGAATTCGTGGAAGGCGGGGATGGCGAGTGCGTACATCACCACGAACCCGCCCATGCCCAAGGTGAGGCCTTCCGAGGCCGCCTCGTTCAACAGCCGCCGCCAGCCCCTCAGCCGGAAGCGGGCAAAGAAGCTCGTCCCGGCGTCCCAGAAGTCGCAAAACTTCGCCCAGGTCTCCGCGACAGTGGAATCGATCTTTGAATCGAGGCCGAGCCAGTCGATGACCCGCTCACGGCGCCCGCGTCTGAAGAGCCAATCCTGCACGTCGGTCCTGTCCCGGGCTGGTGAGGTCCGGGCTCGTCATGGCGGCCCGGCAAGGCAATTTAGCTAGAATCCCGAATGCTTATAACTGCGCCGGGGTGGTGATGTTAAGGCGGGAATGGCGGCTCCTGGGGATTTGCCACACCGCCAGTTGGTGCAGAATTATCACATTGTGTAGCGTCGCCCCGCATCGCCCAACGAGCGCGAGCGTTACAACCGCGGCCGAGTGCTCAGCGCGGGCTCCTCGGGCGCGAGACGACCAGCCAGATGGCGACGGCCAGAAGGGCAACGGCCGGGCCGGCCACGAACGCTCCGGTCATGGCGGCTTCGACGGGGCCATCATGTGTGTTGCTGGTGCTGGTCAGCAGCAAGGTGTAGCCGCCGACTGCGCCGACGAGATAGCCGCAAAGCAAGAGCAGCACACCAATCACAATGCGCATTCGCCACCTGTCCGTGGACACATCCGAAGCCGATCCCTTCTACTCAGATACAGCACTGATTGCGGCGCCTTGAGGACGCGAGCCGGGGGACGAAAAACGCATCCAGCGTCAGCCCGCGGTAACGCTTCTTAGCCTCGGCGCCCAAGTTATCCCCAGCGTGACGCTGCCGGCGTATGGTTCAGGAATAACGCGACAGTTGCGACGGCGGCGAGCCGGGCTCTGACGCAGCATTCCCAACAACAGCGAAAGTAGCGGGCAGCGCATGGCGGCGTTGGACGATGCGACGGTTGCGCTCATCAAGATCGACTACGAGGAAAGCGACCTGACGCTCGATGCGATCGGCAAGAAGTTCGGTCGTACCGCCTCGTCGATATCGCGCATGGCGCACGAGCGCGGCTGGCTGCTGCGCTCGCTGCGGATGGGCCGGCGGCCGCGCATCAATTCGCAACTCAGCAATATGGGGCGCGCGCTCATCGCGCATCGCCTCTGCGGTGTGATCAACAAGAAGCTCGATCAGATGGAGAAGGACATGGAAAACGGCGAGCTCAGCTCCGCCGACCTCGAACGCGACGCCAAGACGATCACCTCGATGGTCGCCGGCGTGCAGAAGGTCACGACCATCCCCGACGAAGACAAGGTGAGCAAGCTTGATGGCGTCCAATCCTCTCCCGCCGACGCCGCCGATGAAGTGGCGCGACTTCAGCGCGAGATTATCGAGCGCTTTGAGCGCATCGAGAAACGCCGGCACGCTGAGCGAGGATCTGAGTGAGTTCACCGCCGCCGAGCTCCAACTCATCCTCGCGCACTGGCCGCTGTGGGCCAGAGCCGATCAGTTGCCGCCGGCAGCGGACAGTTCGGGCGATGATTGGCGCGTCTGGCTCATCCTCGGCGGCCGCGGTGCCGGCAAGACCCGCGCCGGCGCCGAATGGATCATCGCGAAAGCACATGGCCGCACGCACGATGACACCGCTCCCGCACGACGCATCGCCCTCGTCGGCGAGACGTTCGCCGATGTCCGCCGCGTCATGATCGAAGGCATCTCAGGCATACTCGCCAGCGCCTCGCCGCACGAGCGCCCGCACTTCGAGCCGTCCAAGGGCCAGCTCACGTTCGCCTCGGGCGCCATCGCGCAGATGTTTTCTGCCGAGGACCCCGACAGCCTGCGCGGGCCGCAGTTCGACGCCGCCTGGTGCGATGCGTTCGTCGGCGCCTGCCTCGAACGCGCGGGCGAAGCCTCGACGCGGTCTTTAATGGCGCGATCCTATTTGCGCTGGGGCGAGAAGATCGAGCACGCTCGTTACGGCGCGCTGGTCGTTCTATCGCGCGGCAGCGATCCTGGCGCAGGCCACATTGGCTTCCTCGTCGGCGAGACGCCGCAGCACGTCGTTCTGCTCGGCGGCAATCAGGGTGATGCCGTGAGCGTCGCTGCATATCCGAAGACGCGATTGCTCAGCATTCGCTGGCCGCAATCGGCGACCATCACGCCGCCGGTGCAGCAGCCCGATACGGCGCAAGCTACAGCGCAATTCGATGAGGCGCTTCGTCATGTCTTGGAGATGGAGGGCGGATTTTCAGATGATCCGCACGATCCCGGCGGACCGACCAACAAGGGCATCACGCTGCGCGTGCTCGCCGCGTGGAAAGGCGTTGCACCGGACAGCAGCCTGAAAGCTGAGCTGCGGCACATCCCAGACTCAACCGTGCGCGACATCTATTTGCAACGCTACTGGCTCCCCGCGCATTGCGATGAGTTCCCTCCACAGCTCGCGTTCTTCCACTTCGATGCGGCGGTGAACCACGGCGTCACCGGAGCGATGCGCCTGTTGCAGCGCGCAGCCGGCACCGACGCCGACGGTGAAATCGGCCCCAACACCCGCGCCGCCATCGCCGCTGTTCCCGCGGCGGAGCTTATCCGCCGCTACGCCGACGTTCGCCGCGCCCGCTACCGCGCGCTGCCGCACTTCTGGCGCTTCGGGCGCGGGTGGCTCGCGCGCGTCGACAAGACTCTGACGCGCGCGCTCGCGATCGAACCCCAGCCGATACCGCAAACCAAAATCGCTGAAGGAGCCCCTGACATGACCCAAGCGACGGACGAATCTACGAGCAGCGAACCGCAGGTCACCGCGAAGTGGTGGGGCCAGTCGGTCACCATCTGGGGCGCTATCATCACCGGTCTCTCCACGGTGCTGCCGACGCTCGGACCGGCCCTCGGTATCGACATCACCGGTGACCTAGTGCGCGAGCTTGGCAACAACATCGTGCTGACCGTGCAGGCTGTCGGCGGTTTGATCGGAACCTTGATGACGATCTACGGCCGCATGCGCGCGACGACGCCGCTCGCGCAGCGCAACGTGCAGCTGAAACTCTAATTCGGCGACGCTCCGGGTGGCATTCATGGCTGGTTCAGCCGCGAGCGATTAACCATCCGCTTATGGATGCCACTCATTTTTTTTCATCAGGCACATGCTTCGGATCATCGCGTCGTTTTTTCTCCTCGCCTGCATTTCCCCGTTAGCCTCGTCAGCAGACCGGACCTGCATCACCGATTGGTCGGTCGCAGCGCCCATCGTGCACAAGGAAAAGCTGACGACAGTCGAAGCGCTCTCGCGCATCGCATCGGACAGGTTGTCGGGCAGCGTCATCGTTCGCACGGCCTTGTGTGAGGAGCAGGGCGAATTCTCCTACCGTATCATCATGCGGGATGCGCAGGGGCGTCTCTCGACGCATATCGTCGACGCGCGAACGCCGTTTTCCCGCTAAGGCCACAGTGGGAGTTCGCGATTGCTTCTTTCCCGTCTAAGCTGCCAACGAACTGATTGCGTGCAGCTGGAGTGAAGGAGGAAGCGATGCCATACGTTGACGGCTTTGTGGTCCCAGTTCCCAGGAAAAAGCTCGACGACTATCGCAAGATGGCGCGTAAGGCGGGGAAGGTCTGGATCGAGCATGGCGCGCTCGAATTCAAGGAGTGCGTTGCCGAAGACGTGCACGTCGGCAAGCGCACCTCGTTCCCGCGCAGCGTAAAGCTGAAACCGGACGAGGTGGTGATCTTCTCCTACATCGTTTTTCGCAATCGCGCCGCCCGCGACAAGGTCAACAAGAAGGTGCTCGAGGATCCGCGCCTGGCGGAGATGATGAGCGGCAAGGACGCCCCCTTTGACCTCAAGCGCATGATCTACGGTGGCTTCGAGACCCTCGTAGACCTCAAATAGGGCTGCCCCGGCCCGGGCTAGCCAAGCCTTCCTGGGCTAGGATGAATCGAGCCACCCCGCTATAGTCGCGCCAAACTTGGCCTGGGAGCGGGGGAACCGTGCGCGTTCTGGTCGTTGAGGACGATAAGGATCTAAACCGGCAGCTCGTCACCGCGTTGAACGACGCCGGTTACGCCGTCGACACGGCATTCGACGGCGAGGAGGGTTACTTCCTCGGCGACACCGAGCCCTACGACATCGTCATCCTCGACATCGGCCTGCCGAAGATGGACGGCATCTCCATCCTCGAGCAGTGGCGCCGCTCCGACCGCAAGATGCCTGTCATCATCCTCACCGCGCGCGACCGCTGGAGCGACAAGGTCGCCGGCATGGACGCCGGCGCCGACGACTACGTCGCCAAGCCATTCCACATGGAAGAGCTGCTGGCCCGCGTCCGCGCGCAGGTGCGCCGCGCCTCCGGCCACGCCAAGAGCGAGATCGAGTGCGGTCCGCTGCGCCTCGACACCAAGACCGCGCGCGTCACCTGCAACGGCCAGCAGATCAAGCTGACCTCGCACGAATACCGCCTGCTCGCCTACATGATGCACCACAACGGCCGCATCGTTTCGCGCACCGAGCTGGTCGAGCACCTCTACGAGCAGGACTTCGACCGCGATTCGAACACGATTGAGGTGTTCATCGGCCGCCTGCGCAAGAAAATCCCCGTCGATGTCATTGAGACTGTGCGCGGACTCGGCTACCGCCTTAGCGAGACGCCGCCTGAAGCCTAGTCGGATTACCGGGGATTGACCCTGACCGGTTTCGGCGGCCCGATTGGGCGGGCCTTCGAATCGGGGCACTAGAGAGCGCATGCGATTCAACTCGCTCGCCTTCCGACTGTTCGCCACCGCCGCGGCTTGGACGCTGCTGGTGTTGCCGATTGCCGGCTTCATTATCTATGGCCTCTACCGCGACGACGTGCAGGCGAGCTTCGACGGCCAGCTGCTGAAGCTCGTCAACGCCATCACCGTCGATTCGATGGGCTCCTCCGGCGACACCCAGCCGCTGCCGCCGAGCAACCTCTACGAGCCGCTGTTCGAGGTGACGCATTCCGGCTGGTATTGGCAGATCACGCCGCTTTCTCCAGCCAATGGCCGCAAGCTCGTTTCACCCTCGCTCGCCACATGGTCTCTGCCATCGCCCGCCGCCAAGTCGGTAAAGCCGGACGAGACCGGCGCGCGCTGGATGAATGTCAAAGGCCCGAAGGGCGAGCCGCTGCGCATGGTCGAGGTCATCGACACGCTCGGCCACGAGCCCGGCAAGCCGACTTATTCAATCGTCGTTGCCGGCCCGCAGGATTGGCTCGACCACCTCGTCGCCAACTTCCGCTATCGCCTGACCACCGCGCTCGCGCTGGCCGGTCTCGGCCTCGTAGCCGTGACGCTGTTTCAGGTCCGTTTCGGTCTGCTGCCGCTGCGCCAGATCGGCACCGGCCTGACGCAGATCCGCAATGGTACTGCAACTATTCTCGAGGGCGATCTGCCCGCCGAGATCGAGCCGCTGCAGTCGGAGCTGAATGCGCTCATCCGCTCCAACCAGGCGATCGTCGACCGCGCGCGCACGCAGGTCGGCAATCTCGCGCATGCGTTGAAGACCCCGCTCGCCGTCATCGCCAACGAAGCCCGCACCGACAAGACCGGTCTCGGCGACAAGGTGATCGAGCAGGCCGAGATCATGAAGCAGTCGGTGACCCGATACCTTGACCGCGCGCGCATGGCAGCCCGCGTGGGTGTCATTGGTCGCGTCACGCCTGTCGGCCCGGTGGTGGAGCCTCTGGTGCGCGCCCTCCAGCGTATCCATCAGGAGAAGGGCGTCGTCATTCACGTCGACTGCCCGCCCGACGCCCGCTTCTCCGGCGAGAAGCAGGACTTGGAGGAGATGCTCGGCAACCTGCTCGACAACGCCTGCAAGTGGGCCAAGCATGAAGTCGATCTCAAGGTCGAAGTCCCCCCGTCCACCTCGCGCGCCCGCAATCGCCGCATCGCCATCACCGTCTCCGACGACGGCCCGGGTCTCACCGACGAGCAGCGCGCGCGCATCGGCAAGCGCGGTTTGCGCCTCGATGAGACCAAGCCCGGCTCCGGCCTCGGTCTCTCGATCGTGATGGAGCTCGCCCACTCCTACGGCGGCACCTGCGATCTAGCCCGCGCCAAGCAGGGCGGCCTCGCCGTGCATCTCAGCCTCCCGGCGGGGTGATTTTTCCCAAGCTTTCCGCCGCAATGGCGCCCGCTTTCTGTCACGGCCCGTGCACATTCGTTGGCTAGTCGGCTAAGCTGCGGGCAAAAGCACGAAAGGCGAGGCGAGGCCGACGCCTTTGGGGAGACGACTTATGCGCAGGGCACGTTTCGCGGCGATACTTTGCTTTCCGGCTCTTTTCGCCGGCTGCAGCAGCGATACGCCTCACCAGGATGCCGGGCTTCTCACCGGCGCCGTCGCCGGCGGCATCATCGGCAATCAGGTCGGCAAGGGCTCCGGTAACGTGCTCGCCACTGTGGCTGGCGCCATGATCGGCGGCATCGTCGGCAGCGAGATCGGCCGCTCCATGGACGAGCAGGATCGCCGCCTCGCCGAGCAGGCCGAATATGCAGCGCTCGAGGAGGGCCAGTCCGACCGTCCGCGCCGCTGGCGCAACCCCGACAACGGCCGCTACGGCGATATCACTCCCGGACGGCCCTATAAGCGCGCAGAACTCGACTGCCGCGACTACACCCACACCGTTTATATCGACGGCCGCCCGCGCACGATGCGTGGCACCGCCTGCCGCAACCGCGACGGCACCTGGTCGAACGTCGTCGGCTGAGCGCGAAGCCCGCCACGATCAACCAAATCTGATCGTCGCCATAAGGTCGGCCGCTAAGTCGCGCTAGCCCAGCGATTTTCCTCGATTATTTTGCACTGCGGCAGAAATCTTGCCGCGGCCTTGCGGGCTTGTCAGTTCGCCTCCCGCGCCCTATTCCAGCCCCCAGCGGGGTTCGGATAACGGCATGGCGTTGTTTTTCCTTTTTGCAGTTCTGGCGGCGGCGGTCGTGTGGGCGGTGACGCGGCCATTGATGGCACCGACGTCCGTGTCCGGCGAACAGCCTGAGGACAACGAGATCGCCGTTTATCGCGATCAGCTCGCCGAGATCGAGACTGAGCGCGCCGATGGCCTTCTGGGCGGCGCCGAAGCCGAGGGTGCGCGCATCGAGCTTGCCCGCCGTCTCATCCGCCGCGCCGAGAGCCAGCAGCTGAGCCAGCGCACCCCGGCCTCCGAGAAAAGATTTAGCAAGCTGGCGCTGTACGCCGCGGCCAGCCTGCCGGTCATCGCGGTCGCGGTCTACCTCGCGATCGGATCGCCGCTCATCCCAAGCCAGCCGTACGCTGCTCGCCTCGACACCCCGCTCGAGCAGGCGACCGCCTCCGATCTCGTCGCCCGCGTCGAAGCCCATCTGCGCCAGCACCCTGAGGATGGCCGCGGCTGGGATGTGCTCGCCCCCGTCTACATGCGCATGGGCGACTTCACCCAGGCCGCCGATTCCTTCCAGCGTGCGATCCGTCTCCTCGGCGAGTCGCCCAAGCGCCTCGCCGGGTTCGCCCGCGCCAGCATCATGCTGCAGAACGGTGTCGTCACCGAGCCGGCACGCAAGGCTTACGAGAAGCTGCGCACGCTTGAGCCGCAGTCTATCGAACCGCAAGTCTGGCTGGCGATCGCCCGTGAGCAGGATGGCGACCTGAAGGGGGCCGAGGCCGAGTATCAGCGTCTCCTCCAAGGCGCCGAGGAACCCTGGAAGGGATTGCTCACCGCCCGCCTCGGTGCGGTAACGGCGCAGCTCTCCGGCAAGGCGCCGCCGCAACCGCAACCGCCTGCCGCCGCTGAAGCGCCGATGTCGGAGCCGTCCCCTGACGCCAAGGCCGCAGTTGGCGCCATGAGCCCCGACGATCAGCAGAAGTTCATCGGCCAGATGGTCGACGGGCTCGCGGCGCGCCTGAAGCAGAACGGCGACGACCTGGATGGTTGGAAGCGCCTCGTTCGCTCATATGTAGTACTGGGACGCCGCGACGAAGCGCTGGCTGCATTGACCAGCGCGCGCGGGCAGTTTGCCGGAAACGAAAGTTCTCTGGCCCAGCTCAACGAACTCGCCCAAAGCCTCGGGCTCGGCTCATGAGCACAGTGAAGGAGACGGCATGACGCGGAAGCAGCGGCGCGGCGTTCTGATCGGTGTCGGCGTTGGCGTGCTCATGCTGGCGGTCGGGCTCGTCCTGTTCGCGCTTCGTGACTCGATCGTCTTCTTCCATACGCCGAGCGATCTTGCCGAAAAGCCCATCGCCGTCGGACAGCGCTTCCGCCTCGGCGGCCTCGTCGCTGACGGATCTGTGAAACGCGGGCAGGGCACCAAGGTCGACTTCGTCGTCACCGACACATTGAAAACCGTTCCGGTGGAATACGAAGGCGTGCTGCCCGACCTCTTCAAGGAAGGGCAGGGCGTCGTCGCCGAAGGCAAGTTCAACGACGGCGGCGTCTTCATTGCCGACAGTGTGCTCGCCAAGCACGATGAGAACTACATGCCTCCCGAGGTCGCCAAGGCCCTCGAAGCCAAAGGCGTGAAGCTCGGCAAGGGCGCCGTCCATCCTGGGGAGGCAACGCAGTGATCATCGAGCTCGGTCATTTCGCGCTGGTGCTGGCGCTGCTGGTCGCCATCTTCCAGATGGTCGTCCCGGCCTACGGCGCCCACGTGCGCGATCCCCGCATGATGGCCGTCGCCGAGCCGGCAGCCATGTGCCAGTTCGGCCTGCTGCTCGTGTCGTTTCTGGCGCTGATGCAAGCCTACGTGACGTCCGACTTCTCCGTCGCCAACGTCGCCGCCAATTCGCATTCGACCAAGCCGCTGCTCTATCGCATTTCCGGCGTGTGGGGGAACCACGAAGGGTCGATGGTGCTGTGGGTGCTGATCCTCGCGCTGTTCGGCGCCGCCGTCGCCGCCTTCGGCCGCAACCTTCCGGCGACCCTGAAGGCGAACGTGCTCGCCGTGCAGTCGTCGATCGCCGTCGCCTTCATCCTCTTCATCCTGCTGACGTCGAACCCGTTCCTGCGCATCGATCCCGCGCCCGCCGACGGCAACGGCTTGAACCCGATCCTGCAGGACCCCGCGCTCGCCTTCCATCCGCCGTTCCTCTACGCCGGCTACGTCGGTTTCTCGATCGCCTACTCGTTCGCCGTCGCAGCGCTCCTTGACGGACGCATCGATGCCGCCTGGGCGCGCTGGGTGCGCCCGTGGACGTTGGCCGCTTGGATGTGCCTGACGATTGGCATCGCCATGGGCTCCTGGTGGGCCTACTACGAACTCGGCTGGGGCGGCTGGTGGTTCTGGGACCCGGTCGAGAATGCTTCCTTCATGCCCTGGCTCGCCGGCACGGCGCTGCTGCATTCCGCGCTCGTCATGGAAAAGCGCGATGCGCTGAAAGTCTGGACGGTGCTGCTCGCGATCCTCACCTTCTCGCTGTCGTTGATGGGCACCTTCCTCGTGCGCTCGGGCATTCTGACTTCGGTGCACGCATTCGCCGTCGACCCCAAGCGCGGCGTCTTCGTGCTCGCCATTATGACGCTGTTCACCGGCGGCGCGCTCGCCTTGTTTGCGCTGCGCGCACGCGATCTGCGCCAGGGTGGCATCTTCGCGCCCATCAGCCGCGAAGGCAGTCTCGTCCTCAACAACATCCTGTTGACGGTCGCCTGCGCCACCGTGTTCGTCGGCACGCTCTACCCGCTGGTGCTGGAATCTCTGACCGGCGATAAGATCTCCGTCGGCCCGCCCTACTTCGACTGGACCTTCGGCCCGCTCATGGTGCCGCTGCTGATCGTGCTGCCGTTCGGCCCGTTCCTCGCTTGGAAGCGAGGCGATGCCTACGCCGCTGCGCAAAGGCTGGCATTTGCCGCGGTGCTCGCGCTGGTGCTGATGGCAATGGGCTGGGCGTTCATCCATCGCGGACCAGCGCTTGCGCCATTTGGATTGGCGCTGGGCGTATTCGTCATGGCCGGCTCGATCTCCGATCTCGCATGGCGCGCGCGCTTTGGCAGTGTGCCGTTTGCCGAAGCATGGCGCCGCCTCGTCGGCCTGCCGCGCTCCGCCATCGGAACGGCGCTCGCACACTTCGGCGTCGGCATGCTCGTCATCGGCGTCGTCGCCACCAGTGCCTATCGCGAGGAGCGTATCCTCGTCATGAAGCCGGGCGAGGAGGTCAGGGTCGCCGGCTACAACCTGACGTTCCGGGGCGTGGCGCCAGCAAGCGGCCCCAACTATCGCGAGGAAGTAGGCGTATTCGACGTCACCCGCGGCGGCGCGCCGGTTGCGCGCCTGGAGCCCTCGCGCCGTACCTATGACATGCCCCCCATGCCCACCACCGAATCCGGCATCCATCCGGGCTGGCGCGGCGATCTCTATGTCGTTCTCGGCGATGCGCAGACCGCGGGCGGTTACGCGGTCCGCATCTACTTCAATCCGTTCGTGCGCTTCATCTGGCTCGGCGCGCTCGTGATGTTCATCGCCGGCGGCATCTCCCTATCGGATCGTCGCTTGCGTGTCGGCGCTCCCGGGCGCGCGCGGCGCATCGCAGTGGCGCCTGCCGAATGAGACGGAGAGCTTCCATCACCGCCTTCGTGATGCTCGCAGTGATGAGCGCAACCAGCGCTCTCGCCGTCGAGCCGGATGAGATCCTGCCCGATCCGGCGATGGAGGCTCGCGCCCGCGAGATATCCGCCGGGCTGCGCTGCCTCGTCTGCCAGAACCAGTCGATCGACGACAGCAACGCGCCCCTGGCACGCGATCTGCGACTGCTCGTGCGCGAGCGCCTGCAGGCGGGCGACACCAATGCCCAGGTCGTCCAGTTCGTCGAGGATCGCTACGGCGAATTCGTGCTGCTCAGCCCGCCGCTCTCCTGGCGCACCGTGCTGCTGTGGGCCGCGCCGCTGTTCGCCCTGATCCTTGCAGTTTGGATCAGCGTACGCGCATGGAGCCGCCGACAGTCTCAAGCTGTCGCTACCGCGCCGGCAGCGCCTCTCTCCCCAGAGGAAGAAAAGAAGCTGCGCGAGATCCTCTCGGCGGGTGACGAAAAGCCGTCGGCCTGAAGCCTAGCGCGGACCGCTTGCGGCCGTTGTTCTGGCACCGCTGATCTTTCCCGTCACCAGCTGGCTCTCGCCGTTGATCGACTGCAGCAGGCTGATCGTCGCCAGCCCCGTTACCGGCATGTGCGCGGCGCGCTGATAGCCCTCGATCGCCAGCTTGAGGGCAGGGCAGTAACGTCCATCGCGCGGCCCCTGATAGAGCGTGCGGGCCGCCAGCGCCTCCTGCAGGTCCTTGATCTGTCTGCGGCTTGTCATCGTGTCGGCAGTGAGGAAATCGGCAAGTCGCGGCGCGAACGCCTGCGCGTTGACGCCCGTATTGGCCACATCGTCCGACTTGAATCGATGCAGCACCTCGCCGTTCAGCATGATGACCTTCGACTGCACGTAAGTGCCGACGTTTATGCCGACCACTTCCGGGCCATCGGCGCCGTCCACCAAGAGCGGCGAGCCGGACGACGCCGCGCCCGTATCGCAGGTGTGCAGGAGGAGTTGATCGGGATTGTTGAAGTCCCGCTTGATCGTTGCCCAGTCGGCATCGGCGTAATCGCGTTTGACCCCGCATCCGGTGCCGAGCATCGGCTGCCACTTCGGCAGATCGCGGTGATAGGCGATGTTGAATACACGCCCTTTATCCGCGAGCTTCATGACCTCTTGCACTGACCTGGCGCTGACCTTCAGCACGCCAGCGCTGCATGCGGGCTTCGCCAGCCGCACCATTGCCCAGTCGCGCGTTGCGTCGATTGGCGGGCGCGCGCTGAGGCTCGACGAACCCGAACTCACGTTCGCTTCCGAGCCGCCATCGGAAGCCCCCGCGATCCTCACGCTCTGGTTCGTGCCGTGCAGTTTGAACGACAGGTCGTTCAACTGCAGGGGCTTCTCGCCGTTGGTGCGGTAAAGGCAGTGCGCCGCCGTCATCACGACATCAGGCGCGACGCAGAACGCTGTGCAGATCGATTGTGACCGCGTATCGAAAAAAACGCCGACCCTTGTCCCAATTTGAAGCAGTGCTTCAGGAAGCGGTGTCCTTTGGTCGAGGCCGAAGACCGAGGCGCCAGCCGGCGCGGTGGCAGCCATCAGGATCGCGAGCCCGCCAAATCGCGCTGCAGTCCCTAGACGTTGAAATTTCAAAGCAAAAAAACTCGATACGCGCCTCATACGCCTCGCCCCAGCGGTCTGGCCATGGTGAACGCCCCCTTTATTACCAACTGTTAAGGCAATCGAAAGGCTGCCGTAATCCCCGTTTCGCTAGGCCTCTAGCTGAGGAGTTCCCCTGCTTCGCCAAAATGGAGGTTCGTGCGCATGGCAACCCAACCCAGCTCGCCAGAGGTGGTAGCAAAGAGTGGGCCAACGAGAACGATGGGCCGCGACTTGCGGCGACTGGCTGCTGTGGCTGTCGTCGGTGCCGGTCTTGTCGGTCTCGGCATGGCCGAATACTCGGCCCCCGCGGTCGCCCAGTTCAAACCGGGCACGCCGGCCGAGACGCTGTCGTTCGCTGAGATCGTCGAGCGCGTTAAGCCGGCGGTCGTTTCGGTTTCTACGACCAACGAAGTGAAGGTCGCCGACAAGCGCGGCGGTGGTGGTCGTCCGTTCGAGGGCATCCCGGGCCTGCCCGAGGATCACCCGCTCAACGAGTTCTTCAAGAACATGCCGCAGGGCCCTGGCGGACAGACACCGCAGCGTCCGCGTCAGGCCGCTGGCTCTGGCTTCGTCGTCTCGCCTGATGGCTACATCGTCACTAACAACCACGTCATCGACGGCGCCACCAAAGTGAAGGTGAGCTTCGACGATCAGGAAGAGATCGACGCCAAGATCGTCGGCACCGATCCGCGCACCGACATCGCGCTTCTGAAGATCGAGCCGAAGAAGCCGCTCACGGTCGTGAAGCTTGCCGATAAGAACCCGCGCGTTGGCGATTGGGTTCTTGCCGTCGGCAATCCCTTCGGTCTCGGTGGCACAGTGACGGCGGGTATCGTGTCCGCGCTCGCCCGTAACATCGGCGGCCCGTACGATTACATGCAGATCGACGCTGCCGTGAACCACGGCAACTCTGGCGGCCCGACCTTCAACCTCGAAGGCGACGTCGTCGGCGTCAACACGGCGATCTACAGCCCCACGGGCGGCAACGTCGGCATCGCCTTCGCTGTCCCGGCCGACACTGTAAAGCGCGTCGTCGAGCAGCTCGAGAAGGGCGGCAAGGTGAGCCGCGGTTGGCTTGGCGTGAAGATCCAGAACATCGACAAGGATCTTGCCGGCAGCCTCGGTCTCAAGGAGCCCAAGGGCGCGATCATCAGCGAGGTGATGTCTGACGGTCCTGCCGCCAGCGCCGGCCTCAAGGTTGAGGACGCGATCCTTCAGGTCGACAACAAGGCCATCGAGGACAGCCGCGATCTGGCCCGCACCATTGCTGACCTGCCGGCCAAGTCGACCGTCGACGTCAAGGTGTGGCGCGACAAGGGCGAGAAGGTTCTCAAGGTGAAGCTTGGCACCTATCCCGCCAACGCCGAGGCTGCCGAAGACACCGAGCAGCCCGAGGAGCAGAAGGATCTCGGCGGCAACGTCGACCTGAAGCAGCTCGGCCTCAGCGTCAAGGCTGGCGCCGGCAAGGATGGCGGTGTCGTCATCTCCGACGTCGACCCGAACTCAGATGCCGCCATGAAGGGCATCAAGGAAGGTGACGTCGTCCTCAAGGCTGGCAACGAGACGGTGAGCACGCCGCAAGACGTGGCCAAGGCCGTCAAGAAGGCCCAGGACGATGGTCTGCCCGCCGTGATGTTCCACATCAAGAAGAACGGCGACCAGACGGTCCTCGTCGCCATCCCGCTCGGCAAGAGCTGAGTTGGGCGGCACGACTGAACGATGACGGCGGCCCGCACCCTCAAGACAGAGTGCGGGCCGCCTCGACGTTCAGGGCCTGGCAAGGCACAATACGAATCGAGGATCCCCCTCGATAACGCTGAGCGGTGAGACGATGCACGTGCTTGTGGTCGAGGACGACCGGGAAACCGCCCAATTCCTGCAGAAGGCCCTGAAGGAGAGCGGCCACGCTGCCGACCTTGCCGAGGATGGCGAGACGGGGCAGACGCTGGCCGAGCAGGGCGTCTACGACGTGCTCATCGTCGACCGCATGCTGCCGCGCCTCGACGGTCTCAGCATGATCCGCGAACTGCGCTCCAAGGGAAATCGCACCCCAGTGCTCATTCTCTCCGCCCTCGGAGAGGTTGACGACCGCGTCAAGGGATTGCGCGCCGGCGGCGACGATTACCTGACCAAGCCCTATGCCTATTCCGAGTTGCTCGCCCGTGTCGAAGCCCTGGCCCGCCGCGGCGCGCCGGAGGAACAGGAGACGCGCTACGTCGTCGACGGCCTCGTGCTCGACCGTCTGTCCCACCGCGTCACGCGTGATGGCGAGCCGATCCAATTGCAGCCGCGTGAATACCGCCTGCTCGAATACCTGATGAAGCACGCCGGCCAGGTGGTCACGCGCACCATGCTGCTCGAACACGTGTGGGACTATCACTTCGATCCGCAAACCAACGTCATCGACGTCCACGTCTCGCGGCTTCGGGCCAAGATCGACAAGAACTTCGAAAAGCCTTTGCTGCACACCGTGCGCGGGGCCGGATATACGATCCGCGATGGCTCTGCCTGAACGCATTCATCGTGCCCTCTCGACCACATCGTTCCGGGTTGCGGCCATCACCGTTGCCGCATACCTGGCGTTTGCCGGTCTGGTCGTTGGCGTTCTCCTCTGGCAGACCAATCGCGTCCTGACGAGCCAGGTGCTGGCAACGCTCAATGGCGAAGCGCAACTGCTGAAGGCCGAAGCGCAAGCGGGCGGCGGTCCCGCCATCGTGCGCGCGGTCGAAACGCGCAGCCGGTCCGGTGCTCCCGGTCTCTACTATCTCGCCGATGCATCGGGCACGAAACTCGCCGGCAACCTCAGTCGCTTGCCGCCCGAGATCGTAGGCAGCCCCAACGGCGGCGTGTTCCGCTACGCGCCCGATGCCATCAGCACGACTGAAAATCTCGCCGTCGCCATCCCCGTGGACATCGGCGGTGGCCTGCAGCTCATCGTCGGCCGCGATGTCGAAGATCAGCGTCGCTTCGCCGGAGAGATGGGCACGGTCTATTTTCTCGCCCTCGGCTTCCTCACCCTCGGTGGTCTCGTTGCCGGCTTCGCCATCAGCCGCGTTGCCCTGCGCCGCATCGAGACGATAAATGTCACCGCGCGCTCGATCATGGCCGGCGATCTTACGCGCCGCATCGCCCTCAGCGGCGCCGCCGACGAATACGACGCGCTTGCCGCCAACCTCAATGACATGCTCGACCGTATCGAAGCGCTGATGAACGGTCTGCGCGAAGTCTCCGACAACATCGCGCACGACCTGAAAACGCCGCTCACGCGCCTGCGTAACTCCGCCGAGGCGGCGTTGCGCGATTCCGGCGAGGTCGCCTACCGCGAAGGTCTCGAGCACACGATCGAGAAGGCCGACGAACTCATCAAGACGTTCAACAGCCTGCTGCTGGTCGCGCGCCTCGAAGCCGGTGCCCTCGAAGGGAACGCCGAACGCTTCGATGTCGGCAGCGCCGTGCGCGACGTCGCCGAGCTTTACGAACCCGTCGCCGAGGAGCGCGGCATGCTGCTCGACGTCAATATCGGCGCTGGACCCGAGTTCACCGGAAACCGCCAGCTCATCGTGCAGGCTGTGGTCAACCTCATCGAAAACGCCATCAAGTACTCCGGCAAGCCCGATCCCAAACGCGAACTCTCCATCTCGATCGACCTGCGCGACAATCCCGACGACATCGAGATCGTCGTCGCCGACAATGGACCGGGAATCGCCCTCGAAGATCGCGAACGCGTCCTGAAGCGCTTCGTCCGCTTGGAAAAGAGCCGCACCGAACCCGGAACCGGCCTCGGCCTCAGTCTCGTTCAGGCCGTGGCCCGTCTGCACGGCGGCGCCGTGCGGCTCGAAGACAACGCGCCAGGCTTGCGCGTGGTGTTGCAGCTTCCGAAGCGGGCTCTCGGCAGATAAGAAGGGTCGCCAGCCTAAACTCAAGTCGAGGGCGACCAGCTTGGCCAACGATAAAGAAAGTATGCGACCCTTTTCCGAGCGCATCAACGAGGCGCCGATCACGCGTGCCGATGCACGCCAGCTCGGGGCACTGGCCGCACTTCAAGAACGCGTTGACGCAGATCCAGCCCTCGCGCATCTGCGCGCGCTTCTTCATGATCGCCGCGCGAAAGACCTGCTGACCGGCGTCTTCAGTGGCTCGCCCTATCTCACCAGCCTCATCGAGCGCGATCCAGAGCGCCTGCAGCGCATCCTCACATCGCCGCCGGAAACGCACCTTACCACCGTGCGCGATGAACTCGCAGCCCGCATCGCCGCCGCAACGGCCCGGCCCGACGTGGCGCGTGCGCTGCGTCTCTATAAGGCCGAAGTCGCGCTGCTGACCGCACTCGCTGACCTTGGTGGCGTCTGGCCCGTGCTCACGGTGACCGCGGCGCTCAGCGAGTGCGCCGATACGGCCCTGCAAGGCGCCCTCGGCTTCCTGTTCCGCGAAGCCGCAGCGCGCGGACAATGGTTGCCTGGCGATGATGGCGCGATCTCACCCACCGGCTACATCGTGCTCGGAATGGGCAAGCTGGGCGCTGGCGAGCTGAATTATTCCAGCGACATAGATCTGATTGTTTTTTACGAGCGCGACCGCATTCGCACCGCGCCCAATGTCGAGCCGCAAGCCTTCTTCGTGCGCCTCACGCGCGATCTCGTGCAGCTCATGGAGGAGCGCACGGGCGACGGCTATGTCTTCCGCACCGACTTGCGCCTGCGCCCCGATGCCGGTGCCACGCAGCTTGCGCTCTCGACCGACGCGGCCCTCGTCTATTACGAAAGCTTCGGCCAGAACTGGGAGCGCGCCGCACTTATCAAGGCACGTCCCTGCGCGGGCGATATAGCTGCCGGTCGCGATCTGCTTGGCGAGCTGTCGCCGTTCGTCTGGCGCAAATATCTCGACTATGCGGCGATCGCCGACGTGCACGCGATGAAGCGGCAGATCTTCGCCCACCGCGGCTTCGGCTCCATCGCCGTCGCCGGTCACAACATCAAGCTCGGACGCGGCGGCATCCGCGAGATCGAGTTCTTCGTGCAGACGCAGCAGCTCATAGCCGGCGGCCGCCAGCCCGAACTGCGCGAACGCCGCACCCTCGATGCCATGGCGCGTCTCGTCGAGCGTGGCTGGATCAAGCGCCGCGTCGCCAAGGAGCTGAGCGAAGCTTATCTCTTCCTGCGCCGCATCGAGCATCGCCTGCAGATGGTCGCTGACGAGCAGACACACGAAATTCCAGACGATCCCGCGCGCCTCGAAGGCTTCGCCAAGTTCTGCGGCTATCCCGACACGGCTACTTTCTCGCGCGAGTTGATCGCGCGCCTGGAGACCGTGCAGAAGCACTACGCAGCCCTGTTCGAGGATGCGCCCGTGCTGACGTCCGGCGCCGGCACCAACATGGTGTTCGCCGGCGAGAAGGATGACCCTGGCACGGTCGCTGCGCTGAAGGAGCTTGGCTATAACCAGCCCTCCGAAGTGCTGGCGATGATCCGCGGCTGGCATCACGGACGCTATCCCGCCGTGCGCAGCGCGCAGGCGCGCGAACGTCTCACCGAGGTGCAGCCGCTCCTGATCGAGGCGCTTGCCGATACCGCCGATCCCGCACTCGCGCTGGCGAACTTCGACCGTTTCATCGCTGCGCTGCCTGCAGGCATACAGCTCTTCTCGCTGCTGCGCGCCAATCCAGCCCTGCTGCGTCTGCTCGCAGATATCCTGGGAACGGCACCGCGCCTTGCCCGAATTCTGGCGCGCCGCGGGCGCCTTCTTGATGGCGTGCTCGATCCCCGCATGCTGGGCACCATGCCAACCGCCGAGGAACTCGATCAGCTCATTGCCACAGAGATCGGCGGCGATGAGCACGACATGCAATACGTGCTCGACCGCGCACGCGTCATCGGCAGCGAGCAGCAGTTCCTCATCGGCGTGCGCTTGCTGTCAGGGGCCATCAAGGCGCACCAGGCCGGCGCCGCCTATGCGCTGCTCGCCGAACGCCTCATCGACGCGTTGACGAAAGCTACCGAGCGCGAGCTGGCCCGCACTAACGGCAATGTGCCGGGCGGGGCAGCGGCAATCCTCGCCATGGGCAAGCTCGGCGGCCGCGAGATGACGGCATCATCCGACCTCGACCTCATCCTCATCTATGACTTCGCCGAGGATGCCATACAGTCAGACGGCGCCCGCCCTCTCTCGCCCATGCAGTACTACGCCCGTCTGACGCAGCGCCTGATCTCCGCGCTTTCGGCCGCCACCGCGGAAGGTACGCTCTACGAGGTCGACATGCGCCTGCGCCCGTCAGGCCAACAGGGGCCGGTCGCCACCCAGCTGAGGACATTCACCGAGTACCAGACCGGGGAGGCCTGGACCTGGGAGCACATGGCGCTGACCCGAGCCCGCGTCATCGCCGGACCGCCGGAACTGCGCGAGCGCGTTGAAGCCGCCGTCCGTGCTTCGCTCGTATTCCGGCGCGACCGTGCCAAGATCGCCCACGACGTTCGCGATATGCGCGAGCGCATCTTCAAGGAGAAGGGGACCGACGACATCTGGGACCTGAAGCAGGTGCGCGGCGGCCTCGTCGATGTCGAGTTCATCGCTCAGTACCTGCAACTCGTGCACGCCCACGATCATCCGGAGGTCCTCGACCAGAACACGGTCGAGGCCTACCGCAAGCTCCGCGACGCCGGCCTCCTGGCTGCCGAGCACGCCGAGGTGCTCATCCCAGCAACGCGGCTCCTGCACGACCTGACGCAAATCCTGCGCCTATGCATCGAGGGCAAATTCGACCCCGGCACCGCCCCGGCGGGCCTCAAAGGGCGGCTGACGAGGGCAGCGGATGCGGACAGCTTCGCCGCCCTGGAGGAGCACCTGCGGGCGAATTTGGCTAGTGTTTCCAGTCTCTTTCCGCAGCTCGTCGCGTGACCAGCCACCGCGCGACGCTCCCAGCGACGGATTTGCACAAGGCAGGCCGTTAATGATCACTGAGAAAGCATCGAAGGCCCCCAACCGTGGCTCTCCGTCGGGTCACAGAACCGGCCCATCGGGCGCTACACTGGAAGAAGGATTTTCAGGTGGCCATGTCGAGGCAGGCAGTGGCAGCGAAGCGAATAGGGCCCGGTGTGATCGGGGGCAGTTCCATGGGAACTGAGCTCGGCGAGGAAGTCGCGCTGGTGGCCGCCGCCGGGGCTGGTGACGCTGCCGCGTTCCGCACCCTGGTGGACCGCCACCTGTCGGGCGTGCTCGCCGTTGCCCGCCGGATGCTGCACGACGATGCCGAAGCCGAAGACGTAGCCCAGGAAGCCCTGCTGCGCCTCTGGCGCTCGGCCGAAGGCCTCGACGTTACGACTTACGGTTTGCGCCCCTGGCTGCGACGGGTTGTTTCCAACTTGTGCGTTGATCGTATGCGCTCCGGAAAGCGCATGGTCGTCGTCGACGAGGTGCCCGAATTGCCTGAGGCGGCAACCCAACAGTCAGAGATGGAGGCGCAGGATACCAGCCAGCGCGTCGACGCCGCGCTTAAGGCCCTGCCTGACCGCCAACGAATGGCTCTCACTCTCTTCCATTACGAGGGGCTGAGCCAGATCGAAATAGGGCAGATCATGGGAATATCGGACGAGGCAGTTGAGTCGCTCCTTGCCCGGGCCCGCAGAGGTCTCAAGGCTGCTTTGCGCGACGAACTGCAAGAGCTTTTGTCCGACGGACAGCACGACTGATACGGCAATTTTTTGATGACGAGACGAACGCGATGACGAGCAAAGACAGACTGGCAGAGGATCGGGAGGCGCTGGAGCGCCTGCTCGAGATCCATGGAGCCGATCGCACGCGGTGGCCCGCGCGCGAGCGACTGAAGTTTGCTGGCCTTGTCGGTGTGGACGAGCAATCCGCGCGTATGCTCGCCGAGGCGGATGCGCTGGACCGTCTTCTCGATCGCGCCTCGCGACCGAGCGAGGCCAATGTTGAGGCGCTGAAACAGCGCATCATCGCCGCTGCCCTGCGCCAGCAGCGCCCGCAGCTTTCCACGGTCGAGGGCGGCAAGCGCGAGCCGGCCAACAAAGCCTGGTTCGGCCAGTTGCGCCGCCCGTCCTGGAAGTCGAGCTTCTCTGATTTGCCCGCAGCCGCGGTGCTCGCAGCCTCTCTGGTGCTTGGCGTGATGCTTGGCACGACGGGTACGCTCGACACGACGATGCGTCAGGTGGCGGGTGTCGCTGGCTTCAGCTCGACCGCCGATGCAACCAATCTGGCGTCGAACGAGGAAGTGCTCGGCTCCGGCGATGAGGACCTGCTATGAGCGAGACTACGCGTCCCCCTCGGTTCTCGCCGCGTACCCTGCGTTGGGTCCTGATCGGATCGCTCGCTCTCAACGTGCTGATTATCGGCGCGGTGGTCAGCACGTTCTGCATCAGCCACTTTGACGGGCCGCCGCACCAGCAGGGTTTTAAGTCACCTCCGCTTCTGGGCTTCGCCCGCACCCTCCCGCGTGAGCGCTCCGACATCGTCCGCCAGAAGGTCGCCGATGCTCAACCGGGCCTTGAAACAGCGCGGCGTGGCATTCGCGATGCGCGTGCCGCCGTTCGCGCGGCGCTGAGTGCCGAGCCCTTCGATCAGGCGAAGTTCGATGCCGCCCTAGACGGTATTGTCGAGGCCGACACCAAAGAGGCCCGCGCCAAGGCGACACTCTTTGCTGACACTGTGCATGAGCTGACGCCTCAGGAGCGCATTCAACTGCACGAGTGGCTCGACAAGCGCCGCCCCAATCGCTGAGGCGTAAGTGGCTAGACGCTTGCCACGGTTTCGTGGCGCCAAGCCTGCGTCGAAACATTAGGCTGCGCTGCGAAAAAGTCCGGCTGCGCTGCCCGGTCCAGCACCGTCACGGCGCTCCAGCCACCGCCAGCCGACTCGATCTCCAGCAGTGATGTGCCCTGCATCTCGAGCAGCGTGCGAGCTAGGGAAATGGCGAGAGAGCCCGCCCGCGGCATGACCTCGTGCTGCAAGCCTGACACCGAGACCACGATCTCGACCAGTTCTCCATCTCCGACCGCCAGCAGCTTGACGTTGGCCCCTTCCACGGTGCGCGCGATGGCTTCCGACAGAACGTTGACCAGCACCTGACGCAGCGCGCGCGGCTCGCTCATGACTTCGATGTCGGAGGGAACGACAATTTCTAGGCCGACGTCGCGCACAGCCGCCTTGCGCTGCAGGAACGTCCATGCGTCCTCGATGGCATCCTCCAGGGCATTGGCGGACGGGGCGACACCCGAGCGCTGATGCATCAGCGCCGTGAGCGCCAGCGTGTCCTCGGCCGATTTGAGCAGGTCATCGGCGCTGTCACGGATGTGGCGCACATATTCCTGGTAACGCTCGTTACCCATCGGCCCGAACATTTCCAGCGCCATCACCTCGGAAAACCCGATCACTGCGTTCAGTGGTGTGCGGAGCTCGTGGTTGATGCGCGACATCAGCTCGGCCCAGTCGTGGTTCGCAGCGACCGGACGGGCGTATTGGGAGCGTGCAATCTTTTTGGCTGGCGCGGCCTGGTTGACTGCAATGGCGTGGCGCGGCGCTTCAGGAGCAGGGGGCGTAGGCGCGGCCGCAGGCGGCGTCTTCTCGGGCATAGGGCCTGACACACCGCTGGTCCGTGCCGATCTGACCGTCCCGGCAATGTTCGCCCCGGCGCCGACAACGGCAACCGCAACACCGCCAGTCAGCAGCACCGCGGCCAGCAGGCTCGACGGTAGAACCGGCGCGGCGGCGCCAAGACATATTGCGCCGACGGCCAGCATCAACGCTGGCCGGCGATGAGAGGAAGAATACTGCAGGGTGAGCCACATCCGCCGCGCCGGCTTGAGCCCCGCGAAGGTCAGAGCCGTCAAAGACGGCCGCGCGCGCAGGCAGGCGGACGTTGTCCACGCCATTCTTTTCCCCCGAATTGTCTCTGATTGACTTACGGACCCGAACGGATCCGCGACCCCGAATCACCACTTAAGTTCACACCATCGCGATTCGGCTGTCGAGAGCGTTTAAGCCCTTCGGAGCTAATATTTTTCCTTTGTTTATGCATCCAAAATGCGCGACGCGATCTCTTGCACGTCAGCGGATAGTGGACGTGCGCGTACGATCCGCTGCAGGGCCTTGCGCGCCTTGGCCCGCCGCCCGCTTTCGAGCGTCCGCCAGGACCGCATGGCGCCGAGCATTCGCGCCGCGATCTGCGGGTTGAGGCGGTCGAGCGCAAGCACCTGGTCCGCCAGGAATTCATAGCCGGCGCCGTCCGGCCGGTTGAACTGCACCGGGTTGGTCGAAGCGAACGTGCCGATCAGGGCGCGCACCTTGTTCGGCGCCGTCAGTGAGAACAGCGCGTGCTTGGTGAGCGCCTTGACCCGGGTAAGCGTGCCCGTCAGCGGAGACTGCGCCTGCGCCGCGAACCAGGTGTCGATGACGACGTGGTCCCGGCTCCATGTCTTATAGAAGTTGGCTAGCGCCGCTTTCGCTTCCGGTCCCCCGCGTGCAGCCAGCAGGAACAGTGAGTGAGCGCGATCGGTCATGTTGCTCGCCTTGGCGTAGTGCTTGGCCAGGCGCTTGATGTCCTCGGGCGTCCCGCGCGCTGTCAGCATCGTCAGCGCCGCGTTGCGCAGAGCCCGTCGTCCGGCGCTCGCCGCATCCGGCGAAAACGGCCCTTTATCTTCCATCTCCTTGTAGAGCTGCTCCAGCTGCGGACCCAGCGTGCGCCCGATCAGCTTCATCAGATTGCGCTGCGCGCGATGGATCAGGGCCGGATCGACATTCTTGCCGATCATGCGCGCAATGTCCGCCTGCGTCGGCAGCTTCAGCAACTCGGCGCGATATGCCGGCTCGAGACTGTCGTTCGACAGAGTGGCCCCGAGCGCGCGCGCATAGCGCAGCGGACGTTGCGAGCGCTTCCCGGAAGCAAGGCCCGCTACGCCCTCCATCAGCGTGCGCGCGGCGAAGTCGTTGGCCGCCTGCCAGCGATTGAACAGGTCGCTGTCGCCTGCCATCAGCAACTCGACGTCGTCGTCGGGCAGGTCGATCGTCAGGTTCACCGGCGCCGAGAACCCGCGCAGCAGCGATGGCACCGGGCGCGATGGCACATCGACGAAGCGGAAGCTCTGCCGGCACTTGGTCAGCGCGACGACGCCGTCGCTGACATCCTCGCCGCTGGCGAGCTTCAGATCGAGGTCGTGACCGTTGGCGCCGAGCAGGCCAAGCCGCACGGGAATGTGCATCGGCTTCTTGTTCGGCTGCCCGGGCGTTGCCGGCACGATCTGCTCCAACTCCAGATCGGCGGTCTTCTTGTCCTTGTCATAACGCAGGTTCGCGATGATCTCGGGCGTGCCGGCCTGCGAATACCAAAGCTTGAACTGCGATAGATCGAGCCCGCTCGCGTCGGCAAAGCACGTGACGAACTCCTCGACCGTTGCTGCTTCGCCGTCGTGGCGCTCGAAGTAGAGATCCATGCCCTTGCGGAAGGCTTCGCGCCCAAGGATGGTGGCGATCATGCGGACCACCTCGGCGCCCTTCTCGTAGACGGTCGCCGTATAAAAGTTGTTGATCTCGATATAGCTCTCCGGCCGCACCGGATGCGACAGCGGGCCGGCATCCTCGGCAAACTGATGCGTCTTCAGCTGCCGCACATCGACGATGCGCTGCACCGTCGCCGACCGCTCGTCTGCCGAGAACTCCTGGTCGCGATAGACCGTAAGGCCTTCCTTCAGGCAGAGCTGGAACCAGTCGCGGCAGGTGATGCGGTTGCCGGTCCAGTTGTGGAAGTATTCGTGCGCCACGACGCTCTCGATCTCCTCGAAAATCGCGTCGGTGGCCGTTTCTGGTGACGCGAGGATGAGCCGGTCGTTGAAAATGTTGAGGCCCTTGTTCTCCATCGCGCCCATGTTGAAGTCCGACACAGCGACGATGTTGAACACGTCGAGATCGTATTCGCGCCCGAAGCGCTTCTCGTCCCAACGCATCGACCGCTTCAGCGAATCCATCGCCCAGGCCGCGCGCGCCTCCTTGCCGTGCTCGACATAGATGGCGAGATCCACCTTGTGCCCCGACTTGGTGCGGAATGTCGAGCTGATCGGCGCCAGATCGCCGCCGACGAGCGCAAACAGGTACGACGGCTTGGGGTGCGGATCGTGCCACACTGCATAATGGCGTTTGCCGCCATCCAGCATGCCGCGCTCGACCGGGTTGCCGTTCGACAGCAGGATAGGCGCCGCGGCGGGATCGGCATCGATGCGCACCGTGTAGGTCGCCAGCACGTCCGGCCGATCGAGGAAATAGGTGATGCGGCGGAAGCCCTGCGCTTCGCACTGGCTGCAATAGACGCCGTTCGAGCGGTAAATGCCCTGCAGCGCCTTGTTGGCCTCCGGATTGACGATCGTGGTGATTTCGAGCGTGAACGCCTTCGTCGGCGTCTTCGTCAGCGTCAGGGAGTTGTCGGTGAGCTTGTAGTCTTTCTTGCCGAGCGCGCGCCCGTTGAGCGAGATCGCCTCCAACTGCAGGTGCTCGCCATCGAGGCGCAACGGCTCCCGGCGTCCCGCCGCCTTGGGGTTCGGTAGGATCGACAACTTGGAGCGCACGCGTGTCTGCGTCGGCTCGAGCGAGATATCGAGGCTGACTTTGTCGATCAGGTAGGCGGGGGGACGATAGTTCTTGAGGTGAACTGGCCGGGCAGTATCGAGTTTCATTGCACCACCGTAACGCCGCGCCCGTAGATTTGCGGGTCGCGAGATAAGTTAGGGGGCAACTATAGGTGCAACGGCTTAGCACGTCATGACTAGCCGGGACGACGAAAGTCATAGCCAAGAAAAAACACGTAATAACAATACATTAGGCCGGAACGATTGCGACCCGACCGCGGCCGGGCCGAAAAGGCGCTAAGTCGCAAGAAGGACGAGCACGCCAACGCCGCTGCCCCGCGACGAATGCAGGCAGACGCAACTTGAATGCGTCGCGCAACCATTCCCGTTGCAGCGGTTTGTGCTTACGTTCCTAGCCCACACGATCGAATGAGAGGATCACTTGGCAGCCAAAGGACGAGCTTCCCTTTATTTGCGCGGCGCCATGATCTTCCTGGCGATGCTGCTGCCGATGCTCTCACTATTGCCGCTGGGCTGGCTGTGGCTCTGGGAGCGCGGCTGGGCGCTCTATTGGATCGCCTCTGCTTTTGCCTTGAGCATCATCGCCTACACCGCTCAAGCCATCGCTCTCCGGCGCACACTCCGCCAGACACCCGAGCCCATCGCCGCCGACGATGAAAAGGTCGCGCCCGATCCATCCTGGACGGCGCGCGAGCAGGCGGCATGGACCGCAGTCGAAGCAATCGCGTCTAACGTCAAGCCATCCGAGCTCACCGACCGCGACCGCTTTCTCAACTTGGGCCTAAGGACGATCGAGGCGGTCGCTCGCCAGATTCATCCGGGCGACAACAACCCGCTGTGGAAATTCACGTTGCCCGAAGCGTTAGCTCTCGTGGAGCGTGTCAGTGCCGACCTGCGGCCGTTCGTGGTCGAGAACATTCCGCTCGGCGATCAACTCACCATCGGTCAAATTCTCAAAATATACGGGTGGCGTTCGGCCATCGGCATGGCCGAAAAGGCCTACGACCTCTGGCGCCTTGTGCGGCTGGTCAATCCCGTCACCGCTGCGGCACAGGAAGCGCGCGAGCAGATCACCAAGCATCTTTATGCCAACGTCCGCGATCAGCTCGCCCGGCAGCTCGCGCGAGCGTATGTCCGCGAGGTGGGACGCGCGGCCATCGATCTCTATGGCGGCCGCTTGCGCGTCTCGGAGGCGCAGCTGGCAACGCACGTCAGCGCCTCGACCCTGCGCGACCGCGGACAGGCGACGGGTCTTGCCGAGCCGGTTCGCATTCTCGTCGCTGGGCAGGCAGGTTCCGGCAAGTCGAGCGTGGTCAACGCCCTGACCAAGGAGGTCCGCGCCGTTGTCGATGCGCCCGGCGGCACGCGCGATTACCAAGGCTACGAGGTCGAGCTGGAAGGCCTCAGCGGTGCGATGGTCATCGACAGTCCCCGCATCGGCGCTTCCACGAAAGAGCAACGTGCGTTTGCGACGAGAGCAGGGGACAGCGATCTTGTGATCTGGGCGCTTTCCGCAAATCGCGACGATGCCCGCGTCGATCTCGCCGCCCTGTCAGCGATCCGCACGCACTTTGCCAGTCGCCCGCATCGCCGCGAGCCTACCGTCATTGTCGCGCTGACGCACATCGATAAGGTCACGCAACACGCGCCCGGTCGCAACGAAACGATCGACCTGCAAGACCCGGCCATCGTCGAGACGGTGCGCGAGGTCGCCGAAGGCCTCGGCGTGCCGAAGAACGATGTCGTGCCCGTGAGCTTTGCGCCCGGGCGTCCACCGTTCAACATCGAGCAGCTTTCGATGCGCGTTGCCGCCCGCGTGCCCGATGCGCGCCAAGCCCAGCTTCTCCGCCTGATGGAGGATGCCGCTCCCCGCTGGAGCGTGCGCCGCGTCCTCGGACAGGCCGGAAATGCAGTTAAGTCGGCGGCGAAATCCGTTGTGCCTTCCGTTTTCAGGAGGTGATCACGAGGCGACGCGATCATCGACCAAGGACTGATCTCCCGCCTCGTCCGGCCGTTCATTGGCGGCCTTCAGGGTAAACGTCACCGCCTCGCGCATTGAATGCGCGATCCCATCGACCGGGATGCTGCTGATGATCGTCTTGTCTCGACGATCCTGCGGATCGAGCTTCCAGAAGCAGCCGAGCAGCAGCGCTTTCGGCGCCGAGCGCTTCAATCGGCGCACCAGGAAGCGGGCATGCGCACTGCGCTCGCGCACGTCGAGAGCTGAAACGCAGATGAGCTTGATGCCCTTTGCGTCTTCCTCGCTCAACACCCCGTGGCGCATCCGGTCGACATCGATGACCTTGACGCCGATGCCGCATTTCGCGACGAGTTGCGAGAACGCGAGCGCCGCCGTTTCGTCGAGGGCCGTACGGCTCGCCACGCACAGTACGGCATTTTCGTTACGCCAGTCGGCTTCAACCGCGCTGCGGGCACACAATTGCGCCAGCTCGTCGACCTCCGCTTCTTCCACGTCGTCGTTGGCAACTTCCGAGATGCTTACCTTGGCTTCATGATCGGTTGCCGCCTTCTCAGCTGCCTTCTCAGCCGCCTTCTCGGCTGCCTTTTCGGCGGCCTTGTCTGGCTTGGGCTGGAGGTCATAGTCAGCAAGCGTCTCGACGACGATCTCCGCCGTATCGCGGATATCAGCCAACCTTTCGGCGTCTAGCGTGCCGCGGTCGGTATCCGCCTGCGCCAAACGCAGGCCCTCGATCATCACGTTGTCGTAATAATCGACCAGGGGCGCCGTCTTGACGAACTTCTCGGCCTGCTCGACCGCCTCGGCTGGATCTCCCGCCAGCATGCGCTGGTAGAATCGCTCGGGAGGGGTGAGCGGGGGCGTGTCGCCCAGAAGGACATTCAGGAACTCGAGCCGCTCCACATGATGTCCGAGCACCACGAGAACCACCGTCAGCGGGATCGCCATCAACAGTCCGATCGGCCCCCACAGAAGCGTCCAGAACGCCGCTGACAGGATAATGGCGAGCGGCGACAGTCCGGTCTTCTGCCCTTGCACCACGGGCTCGATGACGTTGCCCATGACGGGTTCGCTGACGAGGTAGAACGCCGCCGTCATCAGGAACATGGTCCATCCGGGATCGACGGCCGCCGCGAGAATAAGGGGAAACACGGCCGCAATGAACGAGCCGATAAACGGCACGAACCGCATGAGCGCTGCCAGCACGCCCCATAGGATCGGGCTCGGCACGCCGATCATCCAAAGTCCGAGCGCGACGAACATCCCATACCCGGTGTTGATCGCCGTGAGAGTCAGAAAATATCGCCCCAGCCGCTCACCCGCGTCGTCCATCGCGGTCGTCGATTTTTCCAGATCCTTCGAGCCGAGCAGACGTATCGCCCTATCGCGCACGTCTTCACGCTGCATCAGCAGAAACAGCACGAACAGCACCACAAGCGCCGCCGTAGCGAGAGGCTGCACGATCACCCCGATGATACCCTGCAGCTGATCGAGCGGTGTCGGCGACGGCGTACGCACGACCACCGGAATGGGGCTGCGGTCACCTGAGCGCATTTCCCCCTGCATCGGTGAAATCGTGACGCCCGGACCGGTGGGCTGCGCGGCCGGTTTATCGAGTTCGTCCTGCAGGTCCTTCAGCGCATCGCTCGCCTGCTTCAACGCGCCGCTGCCGCCCTTGGCGACTTCCTTGAGCGACTTCACCTTGTCGCGGAGCGTCGTCTGATAGCGCGGCATCTCCTGCACCAGGCTGCCCACCTGTTGCGTGATCAGGGTGCCCACGCCGAAGATGATTGCAAACGCGGTGGCCGCAACCAGAAGCACCGCTGGTGTATTGGGAAGACCAGTTCGACGTAATATCCGCACCGCCGGAGAAAGCACGAACGACAAAATGACGGCCAAAGCCAGCGGCACGAGAACCGCCTGGGCGACATACAGAACGATGACGATCAGAAAGGCGATCACCGTCATTTCGAATGCGGATGCCGGCAACTCGGGGCGCGCGATGGAGGGCTGGATTTTCAGTGGGGCGATGCGGTCAGCAGGCATGCGCTTTTCTCCCCGGTCAGCGGACAGCCGACCAGCGTTGAACGTCTAACCTCGATAAAAGGGCTGTTGCGGCTAGCGTCGCAGTCTTCGGGCTGCTCCCAGGCCGAACAGAAATGCGGTGCCCACCACTTGCAGGGCACCAAAGTAATCCACCACTTCTTTGGCTTCCTGGTCTACCGCCGCGACTGCGTTGGCTGTCGCAGACCCATGGTCGCGAGCGCGCGCCTCCGCCCGCTCGATCATCCACGGCATTGAGAGGCAGAAGATTCCCAGTAGGACGCACCCGCCAGCAATCATACCGATGGAGTGCAGCGCGCCGAAGTGCGGCTCCAGGGCAATGTAAAGAGCAATCATAGCCAGGATGAATGAGGCGAGCAGGAACACGACCGCGATCGCCGTCCAAGTCAGCCGACGCGAGACATTCTCGAGGGCATTGTGCGTGGCTCTACTTGCAGCGTAGAGAACGGCGTCGCCGATCATGTTCCACTCCTAATGGCTTAGCGTCTGGCAAGCAGGGCGAGAACGAAGCCGACGCCAGCCGCAATGCCCGCTGCCTGTAGCGGGTTACGGCGAATGGTGGCGGCAAGCTTGTCGTATTGTTCCTGCGCCATCGTCTGCGCCTGCTCGACCGTATCGCTGATTTTGTCTTGCGCGCTGCTGGCGATGTCGCGCGCCTGCCGCTCGAAGGAACCTTGGGTGGTACCGCTGCGGCCGGATGTATACTGCGAGCTCATGTGTCACTCCTACTGGTGTCAGCGCGAAAGAATGAGGCCGAATACGAAGCCGATGCCGGCCGCGATCAGCGCTGCTTGGCTGGGGTTACGGCGAATGGCGGCTTCGACGTCACTCACCTTCTCTTTGGCTTTGTCCTGGAGGTCCTCCACGCTCGAGCCGAGTTGCTCGGACGCAAGGCGTTTCACAGACTCTGCCAAGCTGGCGATGTCCTCGCGCAGAGCCTGAACATTGTCTCCCACGTCTGAGGCGGCCTGGCGCGCCCCTGGGTTTGACTCTCCGGTGCGATTTGCTGACGAGAACTGCATTGGGGATCCTCCTTTTGTGGGGACGGCCTGGACATCGTCGTTGGGCGGAAATCAATGTCGTGCGTAAAACGTTGGCTGAGGCTCGCGAGTTCCGCGCATTTGAGCGCATCCAGTATACTATTTGGATGGGGAACCGATCATTCAATCGAAACGTTCAAATGCCCACAGATCGTAATCATTAAACGCCCCCGGTCGCAGACCCTAAGGTAGAGGAGACGGCGCGATGGTTAGCCCCTTGAAGGAAATGAGTTCGTCCCCGAATCCCGCAACCGGTGCCGATGACACTGTGCTGGCGGAGCTGAGGGCGAGCGTCAGTGCTCTGGCCAAGGAAGTGGCCGAAGTTGCCGAGAGTCGTGCCCGCGCGGCTGCCGGCAAGATAGGCGATGCAGCCGATGCCGGCACCACCGAGCTTCGCCGCAGCATCCGCAGCCAGCCTGTTCTCGCAATGGGTGTTGCAGCAGCAGCGGGCGCACTCATTGCACTCGCTGTCGTCCCCCGGCGCTCTCATCCGCGTTCAGCATGGGACCGACTTCCATCGCTTGAGAAGTGGTCGCCCAACGTGACCCGTTCCGATCTCTACGATTTCGCCGATACCATTCAGCGGTCGGTAACCCGCGCAGCCAGCGCCGCGGCCGCCCCGGTAACTCCAGCGCTGGAGCGCATGGTGGACGCTTTCTCGCGTGCCGACAGCTCCACGCTCAACGGCCTGGTCGATAAGCTTGGTGGCTGGTTCCAGAAGGCCCAGGACAAGGCGAAGGAAAAGATGCGCTGACCCGAGGTCAACGCAATCTCAAGGGCGGCCGTCGGGCAGAGGAATGAATTCCTCCAGGTCGCCCGGGACCGGCTGAAAGCGCTTAGCCTTCCAATCCGCTTTGGCCGCGTCGATCCGGTCCTTCGATGACGACACGAAGTTCCACCAGATGTGACGCGGCCCATCCATGGGCTCGCCGCCCAGCAGCATCAGGCGGGCCTGGGACAGCGCGAGGATTGATATTCGGTCGCCAGGCTTGAACACCAGCAGGCGGCCCGCGCCGAAGCTGTCGCCTGCGATATCGATCTCACCCGATGCGATATAGACCGCGCGCTCGTCGTAGTCGGCATCGAGTGGCAGGACCGCACCCGGCGCCAGCACGGCTTCGGCATAGAAGCTCGGATGCGGGAACTCGGTCGGCGAGGTTTGCCCGAACATCTGTCCCATGATCAGCCGAACTGTCTTGCCCTCTCCGGTGATGCGCGGAATCTGATCGGCACTCACATGCTTGAATGTCGGCGCGCTTTCCTCATGCGATTTTGGCAGCGCCGCCCACGCCTGAATGCCGAACAGCCGCGGTCCCAACGCCTTCTGCTCCGGCGAGGTGCGCTCGGAGTGAACGATGCCTACACCCGCTGACATCAGGTTCAATGCGCCCGGTCGGATAGCCATCGCGGTTCCGAGGCTATCGCGATGCATGATCTCGCCATCGAACAGATACGTCACCGTCGCCAGCCCGATGTGAGGATGCGGGCGCACGTCGATGCCGGTGCCTATGAGGAACTCGGCCGGGCCCATCTGATCGAAAAAGATGAAAGGTCCAACCATCTGCCGCCCGGCCGCCGGTAGCGCACGGCGCACCGAGAAACCGCCAAGATCGCGCGCCCGCGGCACGATAACCTGCTCCAGTGCATCGCAGGCATGTGCATCGCCCGGTTGCGGGTCCTCGGTCGGTGTCCAGCTCATGTGTTGCGGTCCTTCCTGTTGCGGTATACGTCGTGCGGCCGACCAGCGATGACAAGGAGAGCGGGATGTCAGCACGTCTGCATGGCAAGGTTGCCATCGTAACCGGAGTTAGTCACGACGGACAGGTCGGGCAGGCAGTCGCCAAGGCGCTCGCCAAGGAAGGCGCCTCGCTCACTATCTGCGCACGCAGCAAGGACAACGTCGTCGCCCGCGCCGCTGAGCTGAAGGCGGAGGGCGCCAATGTAATTCCAGTGGTCGCTTCTCTCACCGACGAAGCCGACGTGAAGCGTCTGGTCTCCGAAACCGTGTCAGCTCTGGGCCGCGTCGATATCGTCGTCAATCTCGCTGGCGGACTGACTGTCTACAAGTCGTCCGCCGAGGTGACGCTCGATGAATGGACCCGCGAAGTGAACAACAACGTGCTGAGCGCGTTCCTTCTCACCCGCGAGGTCTTTCCCCACATGGCCAAAACCGGTGGCGGGTCGATCATCAATTTTGCGCGCGCCGGCAACGCGCAGGCGAACATGCTGCCCTACAACGTCGCCAAGGCCGGTGTCGTAGCCCTGACGCGCACCTTCGCGCTCGAAGGCAAGGACGCACACATCCGCGTCAACGCGGTTGGCCCTGGTCTCGTCGATACGGCTTCCAACGTCGCCATGATGAAGCCCAAGGACACCGACAAGTGGGCCAAGCGTGACGAGATCGCCGATGTCGTCGTGTTTCTTGCTTCGCCATCGTCGGTTGGCGTGACCGGACAGCTCATCGACGTGACAGGCTGGGGCCTCAGCTGACACCCACGGCTATTCGGCGCGGCTAGCCGGCAGCCACTTCGGTCTTCTTCTCGGCGAACTGGTTGTAGGCTTCGAGTGCATGGGCGGCGTACATCACCGAAGGTCCGGCGCCCATGTATATCGCCATGCCGAGCGTCTCGAGGATTTCCTCCGACGAGGCGCCGCGGTCCGACGCCGCCTTCGCGTGGAAGGCGATGCAGTCATCGCACCGCACGGCAACGCCGATGGCGAGCGCGATCAGCTCTTTCGTCTTGGTGTCGAGCGCGCCCGCCTTTGTGGCCGCCTGCGCAATCATCGAAAATGCCTTCATGACGTCAGGCGCCCCGCCGCGCATCTCCTTGAGACCGCCGCTCAGGCTCCGAGTCATTTCGATCCAGTCATTGGACATAGGTACCTCCCGAACTCTGTGATTGCTCAGCGGCGCGACTTTTTCTTGCGCGAGGAGCAGAACAAGTCGTCCAGCGTATCGATCAGCCGGCCGATGCGCTCATCCGCCAGCGAATAGTAGATCGTCTGTGCCTCGCGCCGCGTCTTCACCAAACCTTCAGCGCGCAGCTTGGCGAGGTGCTGCGACAGCGCCGACTGCGCCAGCGGCACGACGCCCTCCAGCGCCGACACCGACCGTTCGCCGTCCTTCAGCTCGCACAGGATCATGAGCCGGTTTGCGTTGGCGAGCGCCTTTAGAAAGGACGCCGCGCGTTCGCTGTCGGTCATGAGATCCGATATATTCATAAACGCTAATGTAGTCGTCGCTTATATTGAGTCAAGCGACCTAGCGCCACATCTCGCGCATCTTGGCGCCGACGTTGATGCGTACTCCCGCATCCGGGCTCCGCGCGCTTTGACCTGGCGCAACGACCGGCCAGCTTCGCGTGTCGAAATGTTTGAGTAACCCATTTGGGATGAACCGCGTGCGCGAGGCGTAAACGTGCCTGTCGCCGTTGCTCGCCTGTCCGTGCGTGAAGAACCGCTGCGGCACGACGAGGTGCAGGTCGTCCTTCGCGCGCGTCATTGCTACATAGAGCAGCCGGCGTTCTTCCTCGATTTCCGCAGTCGATCCCGTTCCGAGGTCAGACGGCATGCAGCCATCGACCACGTTGAGCACGAACACCGACTTCCACTCCTGCCCTTTGGCGGAGTGGATCGTTGACAGGATGAGATAGTCCTCGTCCTGCATCGGAGGCCCGGATTCATCGCTGGTGGCGTCCGGCGGATCGAGCGTCAATTCGGTCAGGAACCGCTCGCGCGAAGGGTAGCCCGACGCGATCTGTTCGAGTTGCAACAAATCGGCCTGTCGCGGCTGCGCGTCCTCATGAAGGCGCTCAAGGTGAGGCTGATACCAGTGGCGTGCGTTGGCGATGTCGGCCGGCCATCCATCGCCGCCACCGGCCAGCGAAACGATTGCCTCGACGAAGCCGGTCCAGTCGCTGCCGAGCACACGCGCAGGCGCCGGCATGTGCGATAGCACTTCGATGGGCGACGACGTCTCCACCATTGCATCGAGCACGCGCTGCGCCGTTGTCGGCCCGACGCCTGGCAGAAGCTGCAGCAGCCGGAAGCCGGCCACCCGGTCGCGCGGGTTCTCGGCAAACCGCAGCAGCGCCAGCAGATCCTTCACGTGCGACGCATCGAGAAACTTGAGCCCGCCGAACTTCACGAACGGCACGTTGCGCTGGGCGAGTTCCACTTCCAGCGGTCCTGAGTGATGCGAGGTGCGGAACAGCACCGCCTGATGCTTCAGCAGCGCACCCGCCTCTCGGTTCTCCAGCACCCGCTCGACGATGTAGCGCGCTTGGTCCGCCTCATCGCGTACACCGACGAGCCGCGGCCGCGCGGCAGCCTCGCGATCGCTCCAAAGGTTCTTGGTGAACCGCTCCGAGGCCAGCTCGATCACAGCATTTGCCGCAGCAAGGATGGGGCGCGTCGAACGATAGTTGCGATCGAGCGTGACGACCTCTGCCGGCGGATCGAAGTGCTTGGGGAAGTCGAGAATGTTGCGCACGTTCGCAGCGCGGAACGAATAGATCGCCTGCGCGTCATCGCCGACCACCGTCAACCCGCGCCCGTCACGCTTCAGCCCCAGCAGGATCGACGCCTGCAACCGGTTGGTGTCCTGATACTCGTCGACGAGCACATGATCGAAGCGCGCGCCGATGTCTTCGGCAATCGCCGGCTCGCTCACCATCTGCGCCCAGTAGAGCAGCAGATCGTCGTAATCGAGCACGTTCTGGCGCTGCTTCTCTTCGACATACGTCGCAAACAGCTCCTTGAGCTCCTTCGACCACGCCACGCACCACTTGAACGAGGTGCCGAGCACATCGTCGATTGGCATCTCCGCGTTGACGCAGCGCGAGTATATGGAGAGGCACGTGCCCTTGGTCGGGAAGCGGCTTTCGGTTTTCGACAGGCCGAGGTTGTGCCGCACTAGGTTCATCAGGTCGGCGCTGTCTTCGCGGTCGTGGATCGTGAACGCCGGATCGAGCCCGATCTGCTCGGCGTATTCACGCAGCAGCCGCGCACCGATGCCGTGAAATGTTCCCGCCCACGCCAGCGCGTCGCTGGCGCCCCCACCTCTGCCACCCAGCACGTTGCGCGTGATCCGCTCAACGCGCCGCGTCATCTCCACCGACGCGCGCCGCGAGAACGTCATCAGCAGAATGCGGCGCGGGTCGGCACCGTTGAGAATGAGATGTGCAACTCGGTGCGCCAGCGTGTTGGTCTTGCCCGAGCCTGCACCCGCGATCACCAGCAGCGGCCCAGCCGGCCGCGCATCGCCCTCGCCAACGCCATGCTCCACGGCGCGGCGCTGTTCCAGGTTCAGCTTTTCGAGATGGGCGACAGCCATTTTCGCACTGATGGCCGATTCTCGTTTTGTTCACAAACGCGGCTAAGTGGTTTTCCGCAACTCCCTGCGCCGCGGAACGCCGGGGGCGACAAAGCCGTTGTTGCTCCACAGTGGAGGAACCAATGCCCGGAAAAACCATAGACTTCGATGAAAAGAGCGAGGTTGGCGGCTTCAACCCCGAGCGTCACCGCGAAGCGATGAAGCCGCAGGTCGGTCCGACACCGACGGACGACCCCAGAAAGAAAGCGGCTCAGGACCTAAAGGAGAAGGTCGTCGGCAAGCCCCCGAAGTCCAAGGACTGAAAAGATTAAGCTCCTCGGTCTAGGCTGAACGGGACGCAACGCGAAGCCTTCGACAATGGCAGCCAAGCTTTCGACCTACCGCGCCAAGCGCGACTTCGAAAAGACCGAGGAGCCGAGCGGATCGAAGAAGGTCCGCAAGGCCGAGTACCCGCGCTTCGTCATCCAGAAGCATGATGCGACGCGACTCCACTACGACCTTCGCCTCGAGCATGACGGCGTCTTTAAGTCGTGGGCTGTCACCAAGGGGCCATCGCTCAACCCGAAGGACAAACGCCTCGCTGTCGAGGTGGAAGATCATCCCCTCGACTACGGCGACTTCGAAGGCACCATCCCCAAGGGCGAGTACGGCGGCGGCACAGTGATGCTGTGGGATCGCGGCTACTGGCTCCCCGAAGGCAACGAGAACATCGACGATGCTCTGAAGAAGGGCGAATTGAAGTTCGTGCTTGCCGGCGACAAGCTGAAGGGCAGCTACGTCCTCGTGCGCATGAAGGGTGACAAGTACGGCGGCAAGCGCAACAACTGGCTGCTGATCAAGCACAAGGACGAGTGGGCCTCGGACGATGGCGAGGCGGCGCTGCGCAAGGACAAGTCCGTCGCCTCCGGCCGCACCATGGCGCAGATTGCGGCCGGCAAGGGCAAGGCGCCGACGCCGTTCATGCTGGCGGCGAACCATGCAATCAAGCCTGACGCGGTTTGGAGCACCGATGGCAACGAACCGCCATCAGAGCCAAAGCCGGCGCGCCGCACCGCGACCCGCCGAGCGACTTCGACAAAGCCCAAGACGGCAAGAGGGAAGACGGCAACAGCGAAGGCCGTGAAAGCGAAGATTGCCCCGGCGCGTGCGGCCAAGCGCTGAATGCACTAATCTGCCCGCGACCCCGATCGCGGAACCCCGCCGAATGCGCGCCACGCCGAGAGACGCTGCCACCTCCGAGCATCTGCATCCGATCCACCGCGCCGACCTGCCTAGCGGCACGATCGCGCTTGCGCGCTTTCTCATCGGCAAGGTTCTGGTGCGCGAGGACGGCGCAAGCTTTCTCACTGGCCGCATCGTCGAAACCGAAGCATATCCGCCAGGCGATGACGCTGCGCATCACCGCAGCGGACGTACGGCACGCAACGCATCGCTGTTTCTCGCGCATGGCCACGTCTACGTTTATCGCGCTTACGGTACGGCGATGATGCTCAACGTTTCGAGCGAGGCCGACGGCGTGGGCGGCGGCGTCCTGATCCGCGCGGCCGAGCCTCTCTCCGGCATCGATGTTATGCGTGCCCGGCGCGGCACCGACGACATTCGCCGCCTCGCACGCGGACCCGGCTGCCTTGCCCAGGCGTTCGACATCGGCTTTGCGTTGGACGGCGACGCTTATGGTGCCGGCAATGCGCTCTGGTTCGCCGACGACCGATCGAAGCCACCGCGCATCGCCCGCTCGGTCCGCATCGGCATCACGCGCAATGCCGATAAGCCCTGGCGCTTCTTCGTGCGCGGCAGTCCGTTCGTCAGTGGCCCTGCAAAGCTCAATCGCGCGTGAAGCGCCCGACTAGGCGATCACGCCGCCGATGCGGCGGTAGATGAACGGTGGTGCCGGCGCCTGCGATTCCCGCTCGGCAATGGCCGCAAACTCTTCGTGCCACGGCGACTTCTCACACGCCGGATCGGCATTGCAGGCATCGCCTGTCATCATCAGCGCCTGGCAGCGGCAGCCGCCCCAATCGATCTCGCGCCGGTCGCACGAGGCGCACGGCTCCTTCATCCAGGCGGTGCCCCGAAACTTCTGAAAGGCCTCGCCACGGAACCATATGTCCGCCAGCGCCTTCTCGCGCACGCTGTCGACGGAAATACCAGGGATGTCCTGGCACGCATGGCACGGCAGCACTTTGCCCGTCGGGGTAATGTCGATCAGGCTGCGGCCCCAACCGCCCATGCACGGCTTCGGGCGAACGGCGTAGTGATCGTGTGCAACCACGTCGAACACGAGCACGCCTTTGAGGCGCTCCTTGGCTGCGTTGGTGATCTCCACCGATTTGAGAAACTGCTCGCGCGTCGGAATCAGCGCCGCCCGGTTCTTCAAAGCCCACGAATAATACTGCGTATGCGCAACCTCGATGCGCCCGGCGCCGATCTGGACCGCATAGTCGATCATCGCCGGAAGGTTCTCGATATTCTGGCGATGAATGACGGCGTTGAGCGTCAGCGGAAGCCCAAGCTCGCGCACCCAGTCCGCGAACGCGCGCTTTTTCTCAGAGCCACCCTTGTATCCGCAGATGCGCTGGGCGTTGTCCGGGTCGACGTCCTGTATCGAAAGCTGGACATGATCCAGCCCGATCTTCGCCAGCCGCTCCAGCCGCTCGCGCGTCAGCGTCACGCCAGAGGTGATGAGATTGGTGTAAAGGCCGGCGGCGACGGCACCCTCGAGGATTTCCTCGAGATCCAACCTGAGTGTAGGCTCGCCGCCGGATAAGTGGAGCTGCAGCACACCGAGTTCCGCCGCCTGACGAAACACTTGGCACCACTCCTCTGCCGATAGCTCGTTGCCGCGCTCCATTTCCAAGGGGTTGGAGCAATAGGGACACTGCAACGGGCAGCGATAGGTGAGTTCGGCCAACAGGCCGATCGGCGCCCGCGTATATGCGGGCGCAGAGGCATCGAGCGCGTCAAGCGGCTTCAGCTCGGTCATTGCCGCTCACTCGGGTTTGTAAGCGCCGGGCGGGACCATGCCCTGCACGTAGGCGAGATAAAGCGCGTCGAGCTGTGCCCACAACACGTTGCACTTGAAGCGCACCGCATCGACACATGCCTCCTGCATCTCGCGCGTGCGCGCATTCGTCTTGATGAACTCCAGCGCAAAGCTTGCATCGCGCGGCGCTTGCGACAGCCGGCGCTTGAAGTAGGCCATCACGTCGTCGTTGACGAAATCGTAGTTGGCCAGCATGCCCGCGATGCGCTCGCGATGGATGGATGGAGCGAACAGCTCGGTCAGTGAGGACGCAACCGCAATCACGAGCGGCTGCTCGACAACGAAGCGCACGTAGGCTTCTACGGCGAAGCGCGTCGCGGGCAGGGCGCCGCGCATGCTCGTCACATACTCGCGATCGAGCCCGAGGCAGTCGGTCAGCACCAGCCAGCGCTCGATGCCGCCCTGCTCGTCGGGCAGCATGCCGTCGTGATCGTGCACGCGGTGGATCCACTCGCGCCGGAATTCGCGATCGTAGACGCGGCTCATCAGTGCGGCGTCCTTGCGCGGCACGGCTTCCTGATAGCAGTAGCGGTTCAGCGCCCAGGCGGCCACCTGGCCCTTGTTGAGCTTGCCGCCGTGCAGCAGCTTATGGAATTCGTGCTTGTCGTGATAGCGCTCGTCGCCAACCGCGCGGATGTTGGCTTCCAACTCCTCGGGGGTCCAAGGCTTCTCGATTGCTTCGAACGTCCTGACAAATTCATTCATAGGCGCACCTCCATACCGTCGTATCCTACTTCCCAGCCCGCGTTCTCGACCGTTCTGCGCGCAGCAGAATTGCCATCGAGCACCGGATTGGAGTTGTTGATGTGAACGTAGATTTTTCTTGTCACGTCGAGACCGCTGAACGCGCTGATCGACCCCTGCGGCCCCGAGATCGAGATGTGGCCCATACGCTCGCCCGATTTCGCGAGCAGACCCTGATCGATCATCTCGTCGTCATCGAAAAGCGTGCCGTCGAAGAAGATGAGAGAGGCGCCTTTAATGCGCTGGGCGAGCGCGTCATCGACGTCGGCGCAACCGGGGATGTAGAAGAACGCTTCGCCCGTCGCCGTATCGGTGATCTTCAAACCGACCGTGTCGCCCGATTGAGTGCCGAGCCCTGGGCCGGCACTGGCGTCTTCCAGATATAGGGCAATCTTGCCCGGCACATCGAACGCTTCAACGGAAAGTCCGAGATCCATCCCCGCGCCGGTCAGTGCCGTGGGCTTGCCGAGCGAAAGTGCGACGCGGTCGACAACGCCAGGCGCCAGGATGCGGAAGATCGAGTTTGCCTCAAGCACGCCCAGCACGCGGAGCGTTGCGTAGATCGTGAACGGTTGCGCCTCGCGCAGGTTGATGAGACCGGCAATGTGGTCGACATCGCCATTCGTCAGCACCGCCGCCTTGATCGGGCTGTCGCGCAATGTGCTGTTGCTTGGAGCAAGACCGGGCGCATCGGCCATTTGCTGACGCAGATCCGGCGAAGCGTTGAGCAGCACCCAGTCATGGCCGTTCGCGCTGACTGCCAAAGACGACTGCGTGCGGGAAACGAACCCTGAGTCACCGCGGCGTACAGAGGCGCAGTTGCGGCAATTGCAATTCCATTGCGGGAACCCGCCCCCGGCGCCCGAGCCGAGCACACGCACCCTCATGATCCGGCGCCCCAAACATCAACGCCGGACGCGGCATCGCGCCAACCTCTCATAGCGTCCTCCAGAGTTTTTTCTTTTCTGGAAGCAATTAGAGAGGATTGCGCAAAGCGCTCTTGATCCACATCAACGGGGCGATCACAGGCTCGTAAACCGCGTGTGAGCCTGCACGCGCGATGTCAGTCGAGGTCGCCCTCGGCAATTGTCCGCAGCAAGTCGGGGTTCAACACCGTTACGCTACGGCGGCCCGCGGTGGATACGACCCCCGCCAGCTTCAACGACCGCATCTCGCGGCTCACCGTCTCGATCGTCAGCCCGAGAGCATCGGCGATTTCGTTACGTGAGAGCGGCAGATCGAATTGCAACGCCATCTTGCCGGCAGTTGCGCCCACGCCGCCGAGCGGACGGTTGATCCGCGTGGCAATCGAGACCAGCAGGCTTGCCACTTTCTCTCGTGCAGTCTTGCGGCCGAGAAGAAACATCCACTCGCGTGCTGTCTCTAGATCGTTGAGCGCACGCCGATACAGAGCCTGCTCGAGGGTGGGGTGATTGCGCATCAGGGTTTCGAACGCCGAGCGCGAGAAGCAGCACAGCTCCAGATGCGTCGTCGCTTCGGCGATTAGCGAACTCTTCGCCGCATAGGGATGGCCGACAAAGTCTGCCGCATACTGCAGCCCGACGATCTGCAACCGTCCATCCCTTTGCGCCTTGACGAGCTTGACGACACCCGAGACGATAATGGCGAGAGAGCCCAGGCCCTGGTGCTCACTATGGATGACCTGTCCCACGGGTATGCGCCGATGATGCGCAATTGGCGCCAGCTCACGCGCAGCCGTTTCAGAGACTTCGCTGCACAACGATGCCTCCCGCACGGCGCAACGGTCGCAGTAATATCGTCCTCGCATATCCGTCTTAGGCCGTAGTTCTGCTATCGCTTGGGAGCCGTCCGGGGGAGCAGCAGAGTTCACTTTGCTGGAGCCTTTCGCCTGGGCCTTTGATCTAGATCAAAGTGCAGAATGTGGAGGTTACTGGCCGATTGAAATGATCTTCCAGATGACGCCGGCGTACACTAGGCACGACATGGCGAGGAAAGCACATAGAGCGATATGCGGGTGCGCAGACCCAATACGCTTCGCGGCGGTTTGCATTCGGTCCTCCTGGCTAGAGCGCTGACGTACGACATTGGACATTGCCGAGCGTCGCAGCCCTAAACTTGATCTTCATCAAAAATAACTGCGACAAAGCGGGCGCGCCGGGACCGCCTGACACAGATTTCTCGGGCCCGCCTGCGCGCAAATCCCCAGGAGCCGGCGCCCATCCAGAGCCGCCGCGCGGCAATTCGTGCAGCGCCAGCTTGAGATGTATCAAGCAGTGCCGCAACGGCTTCATCCAAGCTCCTGCGAAAGAGTCGTCTCGGAGCCAAGCATCGCCGTGAGCTGCGCTATCGACGTCATCATTGCAGGTGGTGGACCCGCAGGCCTGAGCCTCGCGTGCCTGCTTGCCGACCGGGGCATGAACGTCACTGTCATAGAGCGCCAGAGTGAGCAGGCCATCGCGGAGCCGGCCGCCGACGGCCGCGACATCGCGCTGACACATCGGTCGATACGTATTCTCGCCGACATCGGCGTTTGGGCCGAACTGACGCCCGCGGAGATCGCCCCGATCCGGTGCGCGGAGGTCAGAAACTCAAATCAGGCGGCGCGGCTGCGGTTCGATGCTGGCAAAGCCGGACGCGATTCACTGGGTTACCTCGTGAGCAATGCGGTGCTGCGCCGGGAACTTTACCGCGCGGCAAAGCAGCGTACCCGCATCACGCTTCGCACGGACGAAGCGGCAAGTCGCATTCAGTTGGAAGACGCGGCAGCCGAAGTGTCCTTGGCGTCAGGCGAAACGTTCTCCGCGCCGCTGTTCGTCGCCGCCGATAGCCGCTTTTCCGAGTTGAGGCGCATGGCTGGGATCGGCGCTGACCTCCGAGACTTCGGGCACCTTTGCATCGTTTGCCGTCTCAGCCACGAGAAGCCGCACGATGGGACGGCTCACGAGTGGTTCGACATCGATCAGACGCTTGCAGTCCTGCCGCTCAACGACCGGACGTCATCGATCGTGCTGACGCAGCCGGCGAGCGTCGGCAGAAAAACGCTTGAACTTCCTGCCGAGGAATTTGCCGGAGAAATTGAGCGCAGGCTTGGCGCGTGCTGGGGGCGCATGGTGCTCGATGGTAGCCGCCACGCCTATCCGCTCGTCGCGGTCTACGCCGATCGCTTCAGCGGCAAGCGGTTCGCGCTCGCCGGCGATGCGGCAGTCGGCATGCATCCTGTCACCGCGCACGGATTCAACTTCGGTTTGCGTGGAGCAGAGACGCTCGCCACCAAGGTAGGGCAGGCGGCGCAGGCCGGCTGCGACATCGGCGCGGCTTCCGTGCTGGACAGCTACGCCCGCGAGCATCGCGCCGCCACGCTGCCGCTCTACCTCGCCACCAACGCCATCGTGCGGCTCTACACCGACAACACGGCGCCGGCCCGGGTGCTCCGCCACGGACTGTTGCGCATCGCCAATGCCGTCTCTCCAGCCAAAGACTTCATGCTGCGGAAGCTGACGGAAATCGACAGGGGACTGGCCTCCGCCTAGCGGAGCCAAATCAACTTCAAAAGAGGCTCTCATGACGAGCGAAGCAGCCGCCTATGCCCAAACGCTGGGGGACGAGCAGAGCATTTGGTTCAAGATCTCTCCGTTCACAAACACCGACGACCCGATGGGCATTCTCACGCGGCTCGCCGCGCGCCATGGTGGATGCATACCCGTTTCGTTTCGCTCGGAGCGCATCTTCATCTTGAGCGAGGTGGATCACTTCCGCCGCGTACTCGTCGATAACGTCGATAACTACCAGAAGTATTTTGACGGCCTGAAGCCGATCTTCGGCAAGGCGATGATCACCGTCGATGGCGCGCTTTGGCAGAAGGTTCGCCAGCCACAGCAGGCGCACTTCCATCCCACGGTCTACGCCGATTACATCCCGTACCTGATGGTGTCTCTGCGCAACAAGGCAGAAGCCTGGTCACGGCTCGCCAGCCGGGGTACCGCCTTCGAGATGCTCGAGCAAACGTGGAGTCTCGCGGCCGACATGATCTGCCGCGCCCTGTTCGATCGCGAGGTGCCGTTCAACCCTCAGGTCGTCTTTGGTGCCGTGAAAGCGTACACCGATACGTCGAACCACCGCTCCATCCGCATGAAAAAGGTCGCGAACGGCATTGCCGATGTCGCCGAAGACGAGGCGCCCGCGCGCGCGATCAGCGCGTGGCTCACGCTGCCGGAAGCGGTCATCTCGGCGGAGCCGTGGCAGGGCCGCGAAAAGACACTGCTGAAGATGATGCTCGACGCCGAGGACGACGCGGGCAAACCTGCCTGGGACCACCAGCAGGTCCTGGACGAGATCAAACAGTACCTCTGGGCCGGCACCGAGACGACTGCGCTCACGCTCGCCTGGACGTTCTATCTCCTGTCGCGCCGGCCCGATGTCGCGGCCCGCATCCGGCGCGAGGGATGGGAAGTGTACGGCGACCGCGAGCCGACCGCCGCCGATGTCGAACGCCTCACCTACACGCGCTCCGTGATGCTGGAGGCGCTACGTCTTTATCCGCCGGCCTGGGCACTCATCCGCACCGCCGTTGCCGACGACGAAATTGCCGGACAAAAAATCCAAGCCGGCGACCGCATCGTCCTTTGCCCTTACGTCGCACACCACGATCCCAAATACTGGGACGATCCAGAAGAGTTCCGGCCAGAGCGCTTCGATCCCGCCAACGCCAAGAAGCGCGTCAAGTACAGCTACATCCCCTTCGGCGCCGGCAAGCGCTTCTGCCTCGGCGGCCAGCTTTCACAGATCGAAGTGATGCTCGCATTGACGCAGCTGCTGCGCCGCTTCGAGCCCGAGTACCTCGGCAGCGTGCCTCCGCCGGTTGCCGCAAGCGTGACGCTCATACCCAAAGGCGGGCTGCAGTTCCGTCTGCGTGAGTTGATGTGAGGCCGCGCGAAGCGAGGGGAGGGACCCAATGACAACAGAAGCGATCGCAGCTCAGCTCAGTCCGTATCAGGTCGAGGTCGAGGCTGGGCAGACATATCGCTGGTGCCGCTGTGGACGCAGCAGCACCCAGCCCTTCTGCGACGGCGCTCATGCAGGCACCGGGATCGAGCCCATGATGTTCGTCGCTGAGCGAACCGAGACGGTGATGCTTTGCGGCTGCAAGGAGAGCGGCGATCCCCCGTTCTGCGACGGGACACACAACGTGCTGTGATGCCTGCTTCAGCAGGACGCCCCCCGGCTTCAGCGCACGGGGGGCACCGCATCGGCGGGATGGCCTCACGCCTTCCCGCCGCTAACGCTAGAAGCGCTTCACTTGCAGGGGCGCGCCTCGACAAAGCAGCCCCAGCCGCTCGTGGACTTCTCGCACTTTAGCGACTTGGAATGCGCACGCCCATAGCGAGCCCAATCGCTGCCGTACTCCAGGTCGACGAACCCTGACCACGACCTGACCGCCACTGCCTTTGCCGCGCGCTCACTCGCCTGTCCGGCGCTGCTGCCGTAGTGGAAGTGGTCGAGGAAGCAGAGCTGCGCACCCTCGCGCCGCATCGTGTGGACGTCTGCGAGCCCGGTTTCGTCGGCTAGTGCAGGCGGTGCGATTATAAAGCAAAGCGCGGCGGCGACAGCAGCCGTGCTGAGCGGCAGTTTGACGGCCATTTGCGTGTTCCCCTCAGAATAATCCCAGCGTGCAGCAGCGCCTGATTCCTCGCCGCCGCGCGGTGATTTGGATCAACTCAGCAACGCAACGACGGCCCATTGCTGCACGAGCGCAACGATCACTGTCCCGCCCCGGGCGCGAGGCCCTCGCGCACTCGGAAATCGATGGCTCGCAGCACGGCATGAGATGCCTTTTCAGTGCCGCATATCCAATATATGGATACAGTATCAATGCAAAGCCGGGCGGATGCGTATGTCGATCAGTCCCAAGCAAGTGGTGCCTCATCTCAATCTGATTGATCAGGACGACGTCCTGCCGATGCTGCGCTTCTGGCAAAGCAGCGGGATGCGGGTGGCACTGGTGACCTTGGTTGGTGTGGTCGGAGGCGCACCCCGCCAGCCCGGCGCGCAGATGGCCGTTGCCGAGGATGGTTCATACGTTGGCTATCTTTCGGGTGGCTGTCTTGAACAGGCCGTGGCGCTCGAGGCCAGGGATGTGATCGCCCGGGCTGAGAACCGCTTGGTTCGCTACGGGGAGGGATCACCCTACCTCGACATTAGACTCCCGTGCGGCAGCGGCCTCGATTTGTACTTCGACCAGGCCCTCGATGCCCATGTCTTGGATGCCATGGTCCTGATGCGTGCGGGACGCCAATCCTTTTCCGTGACGACCGAGCTTTCCAGCGGCGTGAGCATTGCGCAGGAGCTCGACGACGAACCTTTGCCGGCCAGCGGCAGGTCGGGCGACGCGTTCACGCGCGTATACCCCGCTCCTTTGCGGCTAGCACTCATCGGCAATGGCCCTGCGCTTACCGGGATTGCCACCCTCGCACGGGCAACCGGCGTCGAAACCATGGTCTGGTCGAGCGAAGAGGCAACGCGAGCGCAGCTGGACCAACTCGGGCTCGAGGCGCGCAAGACCCCCGGCGAACTCCCCGCGATGATCGAGGCGCTGGATTATACCAGCGCCACCGTGCTGGTCTTTCATGACCACGACGCCGAGCCGGAGATCCTCCGCCAGCTCCTGCAGCGCCCTTGCTTCTATATCGGGGTGCTCGGCAATCGCGCCGTCCACCGTGCGCGGCTTGATGCGCTGGGGAAAATGGGCGTAAACCCGCAGGAATTCGCGCGCATCCACGCGCCCGTGGGCTCGATCCCAAACGCAAAGAGCAAGACCACATTTGCGTTTGGCGTTCTCACTGAAATGCTCGCTGAAGCGAAGCTGCACAACATCATCGCTTAACTAACTAAGGCGATCTTCGCCGCTGCGTCGGTCGACAGGGCGCGCCTTGATGCGTGCGAGCACGCGTCTGAAGTGCGGGTGATCACACGTCCGCAGCCACTCAAATAGCACCATTTCTAAGTTGACAATTGACGCGCCAGACGCATCGAGCCTCTTCAGGGCGAGATGAAAATCGTCTGTTGAGCGTGATCCGCAGGCCGATGCGACGACGCGCAGACGGTATCCCGCCGCCAGCAAAGAGAGCGCTGTCTGCAGCAGGCAGACGTGCGTCTCACACCCGCAAACTATCAGTTCGCTCGGCGTCGCTGGAGCGATCATCGCGATCGTCGATAGCAGCCCGTCTGCGCAAGCGTCGAAATGCTTCTTGGATACTACTGCATCACAATGCCTGCGAATTCGGCAGTCCAACTGCCCGAGCTTTTCGGGATTGTGTTCTGTGCCGATCACTGGAATGGCGAAAAGTTTGGCAGTCTCGGCGAGGAGGATCGCATCGCTGATGACGTCGTCCGCACGATGGATGGCAGGCATCAATTTCGCCTGATGATCGATTGTGACGACCACTGACGAACGCGCCTCGATCAGCCCCATGCCCATTCCTCAAAGCTCCCTCTGTTGCGCCGCGCGAGCTGCTCGCCGTGCCGCTGGCTGAAGGCTTCTTGCCGGCCAACGAGCACGAGCTTGCGCTGTGGCAGAAGCGAGACAGCGACCTATCGAACATGTCGATGGCCAGTTGACGGACTTACGCCCGCTGAATGAACATATCCGCTATGTGGATAGCGAGTCCACAAACAGGGGATCGTATGTGGGTGTCTTGTGTACGGGGAGAGACTGGGAATGAGGATGCAGGGAATGAGTAAGTGGCGCAGTGGTGCTGCCGGTGTTGCTATGGCGGCTGTTGCAGCGTGTGTGGGTTCGCCGGCTGAAGCCGCGGACTGGAGCACCACGGAAGTTCAGTTTCAGTACGGCAACCTGAAGAGCCCGTTCGCGGGCGGTGACTCGATGACACCGATCGTCACCCTTCAGCACGCGAGTGGCTGGAAGTTCGGCGACGTGTTCTTCTTCGTCGACTTCATCAACGACGCCGATGTCGACGGCTTCAACGACAAGGACGCCTACGGCGAGTTCTACGCGAACTTCAGCTCCGCAAAGATCTTCGGCATCAACTACGGCAAGGGGCTGGTGAAGGATGTCGGCTTCATGGCCAGCATGGACTTCGATGCGGATGCCGGCTACCTCGCCTGGGTGATCGGCGGATACGCTGACTGGAATGTCCCCGGGTTTATGTTCCTGCGCACTTACATCGCTGGCGTCATCGATCAGAGCGACATCGCTCAGGACGATGGATGGCAGGCAGATATCGCCTGGGCTTATCCCTTCACGATCGGCGGCCAGCGCTTCAGCTTTGAAGGACATGCCGAATACACCGGCAACTCCGCCAACATTTATGGCAAGCAGCTTGATTGGATCCTTGCGCAGCCGCAGTTCCGCTGGGACGTCGGTTATGCGCTCGGTGGCGACAAAGATCGCTTCTTCATCGGTACCGAATATCAGTACTGGCGCAACAAGCTCGGTACCGACGTAGACGAGAGTGCATTCCAGGCGCTTGCCGTCTGGCGTTTCTGAGACTGACCTGAGCCCCCGACTGCAAGGGCTGCACTCGTGCAGCCCTTTTTTTGTTTGGGACGTCCGCGCACTGCCCGCGCTCGTGCAGAACAACCTTGAAAGGCAATGGCTTGGACGTGACTGAGGCCGATACGCGACACCTCGCAAAAGGCGCGTGCGCGCAGCTTCGAGAGGCGGTCAAAGCGACTTGATTATCCCAACCCAACATGCATTATATGAATGCAATATCCAATATGCGGATACGCGAGGGACAGATGGGACTACGTATTGCGATCGATACCGGCGGCACTTTCACTGACGTTGTGGCGATCAATGACGCGACCGGCGCCATAACGGTGGTGAAGACACCATCGACCCCGGCAGATCCAAGCGTGGGCTTGTTGAATGGCGTCCGTCGCGTGCTCGATGAGGTCGGTGCCTCCGACCGCGACCTCAGCATGCTTCTGCACGGCTCGACCGTCGCGACCAATGCGGTTCTCGAGCACAAATTCTCAGGGCTGGGACTGATCGTAACGCGCGGCTTCCGTCATATGATCGAGGTTGCCCGCCAGTCCGTTCCCGACGGCTACGGCAACTCGTTCTTCTGGGTGAAGCCGCCGCGCCTCGTGCCGTTGCACCTTGTGCGCGAGGTTGGCGGTCGCATGAACTTCTCCGGCCAGGAGCTGGAGCCACTCGATGAGGCGGCAACGCTGCAGGCGGTTCGCGAACTCGTCGAGGATGGCGTCAGCTGCATCGGCGTGTGCCTGCTGCACTCTTACGCCAACGACGCACACGAGCGCCGCATCGGCGAACTGATCAGGGAAAACTTCCCGGACGTGTTCGTGTCGCTCTCGTCCGTCGTCCTGCCGGAATATCGCGAGTACGAGCGCGCGATGACCACCCTGATCGACGTGCTCGTCAAGCCCTACTGCCGCACTTACCTCAACAGCGCGGCCGACAAGCTTCGCTCGCAGTCAGGCGACATCCCGTTTCTCATCATGCAGTCGAACGGTGGCGTAGTGAAGCATTCCTCCGCCGGCGAAAAGCCGGTGACGATGCTGCTGTCGGGGCCGGCCGCGGGCATCCTCGGCTCTATCCACATGGCGCGCCTTGCTGGCTATAAAGACATTCTGACGATTGACGTCGGCGGAACTTCGACGGACGTCGCCATCGTCGAAGACTACGCGCCGATGTACACGTCGGCCTCGATGGTCGAGAGCTATCCCGTCAAGACGCCAATGCTCGACATCGTTACCGTCGGATCGGGCGGCGGCTCGATTGCCTGGATCGATCCATACGGTCAGCTCAAGGTTGGGCCGAAGAGCGCCGGTGCTGATCCAGGACCCATTTGCTACGGCAGGGGCGGCACGCAGCCGACGGTCACGGATGCCGCGATCACGCTCGGCCGTCTGCCCTCGGCGCTCATCGGTGGCGCCATCAAGCTCGACGCCGATGCCGCGCGCGCTGCTTATGACAAGCTCGGCGCCAAGTTCGGCATGACAGCCGAGGAAGTGGCCGCGGGCGCGCTTGAGATCGCCGCGGTCAACCAGGTGTTCGGCATCCGTCAGGTGACGACAACCCGCGGCCGCGATCCCGGTGCCTATGCCATGGTCGCATTCGGCGGTGCCGGCGGATTGTTCGCAACCGAGGTGGCCGATCTGCTCGACGTGCGCACGATCGTTTCGCCGCCGAGCCCAGGCAATCTCTGCGCCTTCGGCCTGCACGTATCCGACGTGCGCCGCGACTACATCCGCACGCTGGTGCGTCAGCAGTCGACGGTCGACAACCAGGAGATCCTCTCTGCCTGGGAGGATCTCGCGCAGGAAGGCGTCAGGGACATCTCCGCGGAAGGTATTCCGCCCGAGAAGATCAAGGTCCGCCGCGTCGCAGATGTGCGCTATCTCGGCGAAGGCCATGAGGTGCAGGTCGACGTGCCCGACGGAGTCGCTGGGCTCGCCGCTGTCGAGCACATGTTCAAGGACTTCCACCGCGTCCACGATCAGACATTCGGCTTCCACTACGAGGGCGAGCAGGACGTCGAGCTGGTGAACCTGCGCGTACAGGCAATCGGCGAGCAGCATCGTCCGCAGATCAACGCCGACATGACGGTGAAGGACGCAGCGACACCCTTCGGCCATCGCCAGGCGTTCTGGCGCAGCTCCGGCTGGGTCAACTGCCCGCTCTACAAGCGCACTGAGCTCGCGATCGATCAGCGGGTAATTGGTCCTGCGATTATCGAAGAGTACGGCTCGACAGTGGTGGTTCCTGCCAGCTGGACCGTTCGCGCCGATGCGTACGGCAACCTCATTCTAGAAAAGAACACGGACTAGGGGACAGAGCAGACATGCTTGATAGACCAACAAAGCTCGGCCCGATCGAGCTGGAAGTTATTCACGGCACGATCCGCGCTGCCGAGCTCGAGATCGAAGCTGCGGTCGAACGCACTGCCCGCTCGCCGATGATCCGCGACCAGCACGACTATCGCGTTGCGCTGTTCGACGCGAAAGGGCGCAAGCTCACCGGTCGTTCCTATTCGGCGATCGTCGAGCCGGTGTTCGAGTATTTCGGCGCAAACAATATCTTCCCCGGCGACGTCTTCTTCTGGAACGACCCTTACAACTCCTGCGGCGGCATCGGCCACGTTCCCGACCTGTGCACCACCGTGCCGATCTTCTTCGGCGAGCGCCTGATCGGCTTCAGCCAGGTGTTCGGCCATCACGACGATATCGGCGGCGCTGTGCCGGGCAGCTTGCCGGTGCATGCGACCGACAGCTGGATGGAAGGCGTGCTCATCCCGCCGATCAAGCTCTATGAGCGCGGCAAGCTGAACGAGGCTGCGTTCAAGATCATCGTGCGCAACTCGCGCCTGTCCGAGCACCTCGCCGGCGATCTCGATGCCGAGATCGGCGCAGCCAAACTCGGATCGCGCCGCGTCATCGCCCTCGCAGAGCGTTACGGCGTCGATACGCTCGAAGCTGCGTTCGACCAGATCCTGCTCAACACCGCGGAGGTATTCCGCCGCGAAATTCTGCCGCGCATCAAGGATGGCGTCTACAACTTCGAGGACTACATCGAGAACGATGGCGTCGACGAGCCGCGCCTGCACGCGCTGCGCATCAAGATGACGAAGACGCCCGAGAAGATCATTCTCGACTTCACCGGCACCGACCCTGAAGCGAAGGGACCGATCAACTGGTCGCTCGACGAGGTAGAAGGCCGCTACTTCCGCAAGTGGCTGGCGCCGACGCTGCGCTCCCTCGCCAATTCGCCCGAGCGAGCCGCGGAGATCGACTCCAACGAAGGCGTGCTCGACGTCGTTGATGTGGTCTTTCCCGAGAAGGGCACGCTGATAACGCCGACGTTCGGCAAACCGACGGGCATGCGCTTCTTCCTCATGCTGCGCACGCTCGGCGTCTTCGCAGCATGCTTGTCGAAGGCGACCGACGGCAAGATGCCCGCCGATCACGAGACGATCCGCATCTGGGGCGTCACCGGCGGCAAGACGCAGGACGACTTCTACCTGTTCCGCGAAGTTCTCGGCGGCGGCAGCCCTGGTCGCCCATGGGCCGACGGGTCCGACGTCGTGCACATCGTGCCGAACTCGAAGAACCTTCCCGCTGAATTCTCCGAGACGCGCTATCCAATTCTGGTTGAGCGCCTCGGACTGAAGCAGGATTCGGGCGGAGCCGGCTTCCATCGTGGCGGCCTCGGCTACGACAAGCGCATCAAGATGCTCGACGAATGCAAGCTCATCTCCAACGCCGACCGCTCGATGCTCGGCTGCTACGGGGTGAACGGCGGCAAGGCGGGCGCTAATTATAAGGTTACCGTCACCGGCGTCGCGGGCGAGGAGGCCGAGCATCCCGGCATGTGCGATAACGTCGTCGTGCCCGCGGGCGCATCGATCACCATCGTCACCACGGGCGGCGGCGGCTGGGGCGATCCTCTCGCGCGTCCCGTCGACGTGGTCGTTTCCGACGTGCAATGCGGAAACATCTCAGCGGAATCCGCGCTCGCCGACTACGGCGTCGTGCTGATCAAATCCGGCCGCAAGTGGTCCGCCGATGAGGCCGCCACCAAAGCGAAGCGGGCGGAGTTGGCAAAAGCACGCGGCAATCTGCCGATGTTCGATCGCGGCGCCTACTTCGATAAGCTGAAGGCGGCAGGCAAGATTTCGCGCCCCGAAGGTTGGTCTGATCCCGACGCCGGATGGTTCGCTAAACCTGCAGCGCAGTGAGCTAGCCCGAGGATAAAGGGATGAAGATCAATCAGTCGTTCAAGGTCAACCGGCCGCCAGCGGAAGTCTGGGCACTGTTCCAGGATATTCCGACGGTAGCAACGTGCATGCCGGGTGCGCAGTTCACGGAAGACCGCGGCGACGGAAACTATGCCGGACGGGTGAATATCAAGCTTGGCCCGTTCGGCGCTTCATTCGAAGGCGCAGCGCGTGTGGTGAACGATGCCGCCACACGCAGCGCCCACGTGGAGGGGCAAGGTCTCGACCGCAAGGGCGGCAGTCGCTCCAAGCTCATCATGGACTACAAGGTCGTACAGGCGGGCGTCGGATCGCGGGTCGACATCGAGGCAGATGTGCAGCTTGCAGGTCCCATCGCCCAGTTCGGCCGGACCGGCGTCGTCACCGAAACGGCGAACGTTCTGATTGGTCAGTTTGCGCGCAACGTCGAAGCAAAGCTGTCCGAAGGTCAGCCGCAGAGCAGCACGTCCCACGATAACGAAGCTGCTGCCTCGGCATCATCGGCTGCTGCGAGACCCGTGCAAGCCGCCAATCAGGTGAACGCATTCAGGATTCTCTGGCTCGTCTTTGTCTCGTCGCTCCGGCGACTGTTCGGAATGCAAAGTCGCCAGGGGGGCTGATAGCGACTCCGGCTTCCCACCTCCCGCGCTCGACCACGGCGCGCAACGGAAGCCGGAGTCGCTAATACGGTGCTTGATGCACCAAGAGCTGCAATAGGGGAGAGCTGCTTCGTGGAACGTCGCTTGTCATACATGACCCAGATGGAGGCCGCCGACGCAATCGCGGCCGGACGATCGGTGATCGTTCCAACGGGGGCGACCGAGGCGCACGGTCCGCACATGCCGCTGGACACAGACACGCACCAGGTGGACCACATCGCCGCCTTGCTTGCAGACAAGATCGACGCGGTTGTCGCTCCGCCCGTCGCTTACGGAATTTCAAAAACCTTCGAGAAGTTTCCCGGCACCATATCGCTCACGATCCCGACGTATCAGACTTTGGTATTCGAGATCGGTGCCGCGCTCGTGCGCCAGGGTTTCAAGCACATCATCCTGCTCAACGGAAATCGCCCGAGCGGTACAGCCAATGACGCCGTCGCGCGCCACCTGATCGATGAGCTGGATGAAGACTATGACTTCATCGTCTCCGCCGTGAGCTATTGGGAGCCGGCCGCAGCCGAGATTCACGCAATGCGCAAATCGGTCCCGGGTGGCATGGGGCATGGCTGCGAAATGGAAGCATCGTTTCAGCTCGCCACGCGCCCGGACATCGTGAAGATGGATCGTCTAAAGGGTGCGCATTACGGCCCAGTGGGCTGGGACCTCGTCGCGCCGACCAATCCGACACGCACCTATGCGCGTCGTCCGCGTCCGCAAGTCGGCCACGCGGCGATCTTCGGCGATCCCTCGGTTGCCAGCGCAGAAGCGGGCGAAGCCTTCATCAACGTCGTCATCGCAGCGCTGACGAAAACATTCACCGAGCTGCAAACCTCATACGGCGAACGAAAAAAATGAAACTAGGCCGTACCCGGCCGCCAGCCCAGATCGAGACTGATCGAGTGGGTCGTCTCGAGGAGAAGATCGGTCAGCGCATCCAGGCGCTTGGTGTTTTTCGCGACGGCCTTGCGGAACACGAACGAGAGGCACGCCACGACGCGCTCGTTGGCGTCGTAGATCGGCGCAGCGATGGAGCCTGTGAACGGCTGCACGTCGCCAACCGTGAGAGATTTGCCGTCGGCTTTGACCTGCTTGAGGATTGCACGCAGCCGCTTGGGATCCGTAACGGTATCCGCCGTCAAGCGCTCGAGGTCGCGTGCAAGATACTCTTCAATGAACTCTGGTTCTTCATACGCGAGCAACACCAGGCCCTTCGAGCCGCAGTGCAGCGGGAAGTGATAGCCGTACTCGGCTTTCCTGATGTCTTCTTCCGCGCGCTGGTGCGAATAGATCGCGACCGACTGATTGCCGATCCGCTCCACCACCTGCGTTGCGATCCCTTCCTCGTCCTCGAGACGAGCGAGATAGGGCGTTGCGGCCTTCAGCGCCCGATGATTGGCAAGGTAAGCCGATCCGATGTGCCACAGGCGCGGACCGATCTCGTATCGGTTGCTTTCCGGATCGCGGCGCAAAAACTGCGCCTTCTCGAGCTGGATCAGCGTGCGGTGCACGGTGGCCCACGGCAGATTGAGGCTGCGGGTAACGTCGACAACACGGCCCGGCGACGTGGCGAGGTAATCGAGAACCGCGAACGAGCGCGCCATGCCGCGCAACGGATCGTCGGCGGCATCTTCTTGGGCACTGTTCGTGGTCTGCGCGGCGCCATTTCTTTTCTTGGAACCGTTGCCCCGCACCACTGCGCTTTGCGATTTCGTCACGTCGGAATCCGATCGCTGCTCAAAAAACATTCGTGATGCCCACTCTTACGCCATGACACACAAGCAGACAATGCATTGCGGCAAGAGGACACCGGCTGATTCCATTGGGGAACCATAATGAGTGATCCTATTTGGCGCTGGTCGGCAGTCAACGTCGTTGAGCGGATTGCAGCGGGCGATATCTCAGCGCGTGAGGTGCTCATAAGCATCGCCGGGCGCGTCGAAGCCGTAGATAGCCAAGTCAACGCCCTCCCCACTTTATGCTTCGACCGAGCCTTCCGCTATCTGGAGGAACTCGAGAAACGCCCACCCGCCGAGCGCGGCCGCTTCTACGGGCTCCCTTGGACGATAAAGGATTCGGCCGCTGTTGCCGGCGTGCGGACGACATATGGCTCGCTCGCATACGCTGATTATGTTCCAGGCCATTCGGATTACGTTGTTGACGCTATCGAAGCGGCAGGTGGGGCCGTTTATGCAAAGTCGAACACGCCCGAGTTCGAAGCGGGCGCCAATACCTTCAACGAGGTTTTCGGGCGCACGCTCAATCCATGGGATGTGACGCGCTCCGCGGGCGGATCTTCGGGTGGCGCCGCCGTGGCCGTCGCCACTGGAATGGCTTTCCTGTCACAGGGGTCAGATTTTGCCTGCTCGCTGCGATTTCCAGCGGCCTTCTGCAATGTCGTCGGATTGCGTCCGAGCCCTGGACTGATACCCCAAGGGCCGAGCAGCTTACCCATGCAGGTGCTTTCGATCATGGGCCCGCTGGCCCGCACGGTCGAGGATGCAGCGCTGGCGCTCGATGGCATGGCACGGTTCGACGTGCGAGACCCGCTCTGCCGCCCTCTCCCGGCCAAGCAAAGCTATCTCGAAGCGGCGCGCCGTGCGACGCCACCCAAGTCGGCCGCCTACAGTCTCACGCTTGGCTTGGCTGAGGTTGATCGCGGCGTGCGCGCCGTTGTCGAGGAAGCGATCGATAAGCTCGTCCGGGCCGGGCTCGACGTTGACGCAGCCGACCCGGACCTGCGCTCGAGCGATAGCGTGTTCCGCACGCTCCGCGCCTTTCAGTTCGCGGCTTTGCGGCGCGACGCTCTGGAAGCCCACCGCCAGAAGCTGAAGCCGGAAGTCGTCTGGAACATTGAAGAGGGCCTGCGCCTGTCGGCAGCGGACATTGCCTCGGCGGAGGCCGAGCGGGGGAGTTTGCGCCGCGCCATGATCGCATTCCTCGACACCCACGGCATCCTCATAACGCCGACGGCGCCCGTCGAGCCGTTCCCGGTCGAGCAGCGCTACGTTGACGAGATCGAGGGAAAGAAGCTGACGACATACCTCGATTGGATGGTTCTGGGCTATGCGATCAGCGTGTGCGGCTGCCCGGCGATCTCAATCCCTTGTGGGCGCACAAGCACGGGATTGCCGGTTGGTCTGCAACTCGTTGCAAAGCCTTATGCCGAGGCGGAGTTGCTGTCGGCGGCAGCGTGGTGCGAGGCTGTGCTCCAAAGCGCTTTGCGCGTCCCCATCGATCCCGCAGTATCGCCATGAGCGCCTCAAATTTCTGGCGCAGGGCAGAGCCTCTGCTGTTGCTACTCGCAACCGGTGCAGGCGTCGGCACCATCTTTCCCTTGGGCAACATTGCCGTATCCCATGGCCTATCGCCGCTCGTCTATGTTGCGGTTGCGTCGTTGGGAGGCACAGTCGTCCTTGCAGTGCTCAATTACCTGAAGGGCTATTCGCTGCGGCCTGATCGCGAAGCGATGCGGTATGCCTTTATCTCCGGGCAACTCACCATCGCAGTGCCGTTCACCGCAATCGTTGCTGTGATGCAGCATCTGGGTTCGGCGCTGCCCGCCATCATGCAAACGCTCATCCCCATCGCGACGCTGGCGATCGTCTATATGTTGCGTCTCGAGAAGCCGAGCCCTGCGCGCGTGTTTGGCTTGGCATTGGGTATCGCCGGCGCTGCAATCATCCTGATCACGCGCGGGCACGGCGACGTGGAAACGGCACCTTCAATTCTCTGGTATCTGGCGGCGATGATCGGCCCCGCGGTGCTCGCCGTTGGCAACGTTTATCGCAGCGTCGACTGGCCTTCGTACGACCCGCCCGCCTTGCAATTGGCGACGTGGACTCTCGCTGCGGCTGCACAGTCTTTGATCTGTTTGCTCATCTTTTGGGAGCTCGTCGTTCCAAGTGGCGCAAACGGCACTGTGCTCCAGCATATTGCGGCGAACTGGAAGTTGATCGCACTGCAATCCGTCACGCTCGGCTTCGGCTACGCGTTCTACTTCCGCCTCCAGCGCGTCGGTGGACCCGTTTACATCAGCCAACTGAGCTACGTGAATATGGCCGTTGGAGTGCTGTTTGCCGTGGCTTTTTTCGGCGAGGTGATCTCGCTCTGGAGCTGGCTTGCACTCGCGCTCACCGCGCTAGGTGTTTTCATCGTTAATTCGACGCGGCCGCGTAATCAGCGCCCAGAATAACGAGATTGACAGTTTTGTTTATCTCAATTTAGGATGCTGTATCCAATATGTGGATATATCCGCCAGGTGGGCGCGACATCGCCGCATTTTGTGGAGACAGAGTTGGGGCTAGCAAAAACACCAGCCGGTCCCAACCGAATAAAGCGATCGGCTTGCGAGGTAGGATGAAACCACCGCCCTTCGAGTACTGCGCGCCCCGCTCGCTTAAAGATGCCGTTGAACTGCTTGCCGCCGATCCATCAGCGATGGTTCTCGCCGGTGGTCAAAGTCTCATCCCCGCGCTCAACATGCGCTTCGCCGCGCCGAGCCGCCTCATCGACATTCAGCATGTCGAAGGACTGAAGGGGGTCGTGATCGAAGGCGGCAACATCATCGTTCGGGCCATGACGCGTCACCGCGAGCTCGAACTCAACGACGAAGTCTTCCGTGCCAATCCGCTGATCCGTGAGACGATGGCGCACGTCGCTCATGTTCCGATCCGTAATCGCGGCACGGTCGTCGGCAGTTTGTGTCACGCCGATGCAGCCGCCGAGATGCCCTCAATTCTGCTCGTGACGGACGGCTCCGTAGTCACTGAGAGCCCGCGCGGCCGCCGCGAGATTCCCGCCGCCGACTTCTTCCAGTTCCACATGACGACGTCCCGCGAGCCGGACGAGATCGTCGTCGAAGCGCATTTCCCCGTTCTGCCTCAGGGCGCGGGTTGGGCATTCGAGGAATTCACACGGCGCCACGGCGACTACGCGATTGCCGCCGTTGCGGCGATCGTCACGCGGGCGGGTGCAACCGACGTCGTGTCGCTGTCTGCTTGTGGCGTCGCCTCGCGCCCGATCCGCCTCACCGTATGTGAGCAGATCTTCGCCGCTCAGGGCTTCACCGATGCTTCCTTCAAAGCCGCCGGCGAGGCGGCGAAGGAATACGTGACGGCGCCCGACGATATCCACGCGACCAACGACTACCGGCGCGATCTGCTCGCAAGTCTTGTCGTCCGGGCTGTCGAGAAGGCGCTTACGAGGTCGCGTTGAGGGAAATGCACAAATGAGCCGCGCAAAGATAAGAGCAAAACTGCCAACCAAGTCGGCTGATCCTACCGTCGACATCGAGCTGACCGTAAACGGCGAGCGGGTGTCGGCAGAAGTCAGTACCCGCATGCTGCTGTCGGACTTTCTGCGCCACGAGCTCGGGCTCACGGGAACCCATGTCGGCTGCGAGCACGGCGTGTGCGGTGCCTGCACCGTGCTCATCAACGGAGTTGCCGGCCGCTCCTGCCTCACCTTCGCGGCACAGGCCGCCGGCTGCGAGGTGCGCACCATCGAGTCCGTCGCCAACAAAGACGGCACGCTGCATCCGCTGCAGGAAGCATTCCGAGATTGTCATGGCCTGCAGTGCGGCTACTGCACGCCCGGCATGATCATGAACATCTTGAGCAGCTTCAATTCCAGCGCGCCGCTCGATCTCTCTGACGAGGGCATCAGAGACATCATCTCGGGAAATCTGTGCCGCTGCACCGGATATCAGAACATCATCGCCGCCGTACGTCAGGCGGCCAAGGCAATGTCGCTGGGCTAAGGGGGCACCGATGTCGACGAAAATGTTCGGTGCCCGCATCAAGCGGAACATTGATCCGCAGCTGCTGATTGGAGAGGGCTCGTTCGTCGACGACATTCCTCTTGCCGGAGCGCTGCATGTGGCCTTCGTGCGCAGCCCGTTTGCGCGAGCCAAGATCAAGTCGATCTCGACCGAATTTGCCGAGCAGCATCCGGGGGTCGCAGCCGTATACACCTGCGATAACATCGGGGCGCTCGATCTGGAGCTGCCGCAACTCATCCCCCATCCATGCATGGATAGCCCGCGCACCCAACGCCCGCTGGCGCGCGGCGACGTCTATTACGTCGGCCAGACAGTTGCGATGGTCGTGGCTGTCGATCGCTACACGGCCGAGGATGCTGCCGCGCTGGTCGACGTCGACTACGACCCGCTCCCAGTGGAAATCGACCTCGAGAAGGCAATTCTCGACGGCGCCCCGCTCGTGCATCCGACCCACCCGAACAACATCGCCGCCGATCTGGTGCAGATTTCCGGCGATCCCGATAGCGCAATCGCCGGCGCGGAGCATGTCACGAAGATCCGCGTGCAGGTCGATCGCTCGACCGCCGCGCCGATGGAGTGTCGCGCGGTCGCCGCGACCTTCGACAAGGTCATGGGTGAGCTGACCGTATGGGACAGCACGCAAGGCCCGATCGCCATTCGCGGTGGCTTGGCATCGATCTTCAATATCGACGAAGACAAAGTCCGCGTGATCGCTCCGCATGTCGGCGGAGGCTTCGGCCAGAAGGTGCTCCTGTTCTATCCCGATGAGCTTCTGGTGCCATTTGCGGCGATGCAACTCGGCCGCCCGGTGAAGTTCATCGAAGACCGCCGGGAGAACTTCATCGGCTCATCGCAGGAACGCACGCAGATCCACGAGATCGAGCTTTACGCCAAGAAGAACGGCGAGGTTATCGCCCTCGTTGACCGCTTCCTGCACGATACGGGCGCCTTCATTCCTTACGGCATCGCCGTTGCTCAGGTCGCATCGACATCGATCGCCGGTCCATATCGCATCCCCAACATTCGCGTAGAGTTCAAGGCGGTCTACACGCCGACCGTCGTCGTCACGCCCTATCGCGGCTGCGGTCGCCCGCAAGCGAACTTCGCGATCGAACGGGCGATGGACAAGCTTGCCGAGGAACTCGGCCTTGATCGCTTCGAGGTCCGTCGCCGCAATCTGATTGCCGACCACGAGTTCCCGTATCTGCGCAAGGGGCTTCTGTTTGCCGACGGCCTCCCTGTCAGCCTCGACAGCGGCCAATATCACAAGGCGCTGCAACTATTGACCGAGAAGCTTGCGCCGGAAGAGTTCGCCGTGCAGCAGAAAGCCGCGCGCGGTGCGGGACGCTATCTCGGGCTCGGGCTTTCGTTCTACGTCGAAGGCACCGGCCTCGGACCATACGAAGGTGGCCACATCAAAATTCATCCGATCACCGGTAAGGTCTACGTCAACACCGGCCTGACGTCGCAAGGGCAGGGGCATGACACCGTCTTCGCCCAAATCGTCGCCGACCAGCTTGGCGTAGCCGTCACCGATGTCATTCTCGTCGAGGGTGATACCAAGGCCTTCGACTGGGGCGTCGCCACGTTTGCCAGCCGAGCGGCGGTCGTTTCCGGAAATGCCATTCACAAGTCGGCGCTGATCGTCCGCAAGAAGACTCTGGCGGCAGCCGCCAACATGCTTGAGGTGAGCGCCGACGATCTGGAACTGCGTGACGGCGCCGCTTGGGTGAAAGGAAGCAACCGCTCTGTATCGCTCGCCGCCATCGCGACTGCGACGAACCCGCTGCGTTACGCCTTCAACGAGTCCGCGAAAGCCGCCACCCAGTTTGCTCCCGCGAGCAAGCACGATGGACCGCCGCTAGCGGAGGGCCAGCATCCAGGCCTCGAAGCAACCGACTACTACAGCCCGCCGAGTGCCACATGGGCCTATGGCGTGCACGGTGCCATCGTCGAGGTCGATCCCGAAATCTGCGCGATCAAGATCAAGCGCTACGTCTGCATCCACGACTGCGGAAACATGATCAACCCGACGATCGTCGAGGGCCAGGTCATGGGCGGCATCGCGCAAGGCATCGGCGGCGCCATGTATGAGCGCATCGAATACGACACCGAAGGCAACCTCATCAACGCGAACTTCGTGGACTTCCTAGTCCCCTACGCGACCGAAATTCCGCCTATCGAGATCCTCCATCTCGAAACGCCAACGCCGTTGAACCCGCTCGGGGTCAAAGGCGTCGGGGAGGCTGGATGCATCCCTGTAGCGGCCGTCATTGCTTCTGCTGTCGAAGATGCGCTGCGACCGCTGACACACGAGCACTTCTACCACGTACCGATAACGCCGAGCGCCATACACGCAGCCCTGAAGAAGGCAGCGCCGGCAAACTAGACAAATGACGCCGGGTAACGGCGTCGACGGGTGGAAACATCGTGATGACCGGCGACGGTCGTCACCAGGGATGGCGAGAAGAGCAAACGTCGGTGTCAGTCCTCGGGGGGGACATGAGACAGGCGGAGCTATCCGAACTGAGTGTTGACCTGGGGAAGCGGCGACTTCGCCGAATAGGATGGGAAGTGAGCGATGAAAGCGAAATTCAAGATGCTACTTGCGGCGGTAGCCACCACCGCCGTCATATCTACAGCGCCGGCCAGGGCTGAATTCAAGCTCGAGAATCCGCCGAAGATTGCCATGATCCTTCTGGCGCAGAAGAACGATGGCGGCTGGTCGCAGGCGCTCGACGAAGCGCGCCAGAAACTCGAGAAGGATATGGGGATCACCATCCCTGTCATCGAGAACGTACCCGAGAACGCGACCGCCATTCGCCCGGCTGTCGAGCTTCTCATTCAGCGCGGCACCAACGTCATCATCGGATCGGCCTTCGGCTACTCTGACACGTTCAAGGAACTTGCCGAGAAGTATCCCAAAGTCGCCTTCCTCAATCCGGCAGGCACGACCAACGGCGCGAACCTGGAAAGCTTCTACGGGCGCACGTACGAGAGCCAGTACCTGTGCGGCATGGCTGCGGCCGGCGCCTCGAAGACTGGCAAGCTCGGCTTTGTCGCTGCCAACCCGTTCGGGCTGGTGAACTGGACCGTAAACGCCTACGCAATGGGCGCGCGTCAGGTCAATCCCAACGCGACCGTCACCGTCGTCTACACCGGCGCGTGGAATGATCCCGTCAAGGAGCGCGCCGCTGCGCAGGCTCTGATCGAGCAGGGCATCGACGTCGTCGGCCAGCACGTCGACACTGCTGCTGTGCAGATCGTCGCGCAGGAAAAGGGCGTCTACGGCACTGGTCATCACCGCGACCTTTCCGAGTTCGCGCCGAAGGCGACGCAGTGCTCGTCGGTCTGGGTGTGGGACCGCTTCCTCGGACCTGAAATCAAGAAGCTGTCGACCGGCTGGACGCCGAGCGAGTACGGCGCCTTCATCGCCATGAAGGACGGCGGCACCGACATCAAGTGTTGCGGCGATGCCGTGCCGAAGGAAGTTGCCGACAAGATCACGGCAGCGCGCCAGGAAATCATCGACGGCAAGCGTCAGGTCTATGCCGGACCGCTCAAGGATCGCGAAGGCAAAGAGCGCGTCGCGGCGGGTCAGGTCCTCAGCGACGGCGATCTTTGGAAGATGGATTGGTTCGTCGATGGCGTGATCAGCCAGAAGTAATCGACAGGGGCGCGACGGTTCTCCGTCGCGCTCCCGCTAGCTTTTGGTGGGCCATGCCAATTCTCGAACTCCACGACGTATCGAAGTCCTTCGACGGCTTCCAGGCCGTGGCGGATGCATCGTTCGACCTCGTGCCCGGCGAGCTGCATGCTCTCCTAGGCGAGAACGGCGCCGGCAAATCATCACTGATGAATATTGTGGCCGGTCTCTACCGGCCGGACAAAGGACGCATTCGCGTCAAAGGAGAGGACGTCCATATCGACGGCCCCTCGATCGCGAAGAAGCTCGGCATCGGCATGGTGCACCAGCATTACAAGCTGGTGAAGGCCTTCAACGCTGTCGAGAACATCCTGCTTGCGGCCGGCGCCGATAAGTACCGCACGGGTTTGGCCGAGGTGGAGAAATCGGTCTGCGAGCACTGCGAAGAGATGGGCTTCGCCGTCGATCTGAAGCGCCCCGTCGGTGCGTTGTCCGTTGCCGAGCAGCAGCGCGTCGAGATCCTCAAGGTTCTCGTCAACGGCGCCGAGATCATCATCCTCGACGAACCGAGTGCTGTGCTGACCGACAGCGAGGCGGCAGCCCTCCTCAAAGTCATGCGCACGCTGGCCGCCAAGGGCGCCGCGGTCGTGCTGATTACGCACAAGCTCGGCGAGGTGAAGGCATTCGCAGATCGCGTCACGATCATGCGCGGCGGGCGCACCGTGACCACCGCTGATCCAAAGGGTAGCTCACTCGCGGACCTGACAGCCAAGATCATCGGGCAGGCCGTTTGCGAAACGCGCCATCCCGCAAAAGCCATCGGAGCGCCTGTCCTCCACCTCAAGGCCATCACCGGCGCGCGAGCCGACGGACACCGTACGCTGCACGGCGTCGATCTTACGCTGCGCGCAGGCGAGCTCTACGGCATCGCTGGCGTCGGTGGCAACGGCCAGCCGGAACTCGCTGAGATCCTGATGGGCGTGAACAGGCCGACCGGCGGAACGCTTGAGTTCGTCGGAGCAGGCGACATCAGCCGCAGCAATCCCGCCGAGAGGCGCAAGCTGGGCCTCGTATGCATTCCAGCCGACAGGGCGACGTATGGTCTGGCTGGCGAACTGTCGATCTGTGAGAACTATATCGTCACCGGCGTCCGCAACGGCCGCTTCGGCTCCTGGACGCGCGTGAACTGGCGCTCGGGAGCGGCTAGCACAAAGGACGCAGTCAGCGCCTTTGAAGTTCTGGGCGTTCGCTCCACACGTCAGAAGGCGTCGCTGCTCTCAGGCGGCAACGCCCAGAAGCTCGTCATTGCCCGCGAGCTCGCCTCGCCCCCGCGCATTGTCGTGGCTCACAGCCCGAGCCGCGGTCTCGATGCGCGCGCGACCAGCGAGGTGCGCCGACGCTTGCTCGAGGCGCGCGATGCCGGCGCCGCGGTTCTGCTTATCAGCGAGGACCTCGACGAGATCATGCTGATGTCGGACCGCATCGGCGTCATGACGCGCGGCCGTATCGTGCAAGAGTTCGAAGCGCCCGCTGACCGGCAACTGTTGGGCAAGGCGATGGTGCACCATGACTGAGATGCAGTTGAACATTGGCATGGCTCGCCCGCAGCAGCCACCCGCGCCGCCCTCGATGGGCTGGCGCATTCCCGGCTTGCTGCTCGAAGTGCGCCAGCACGCGCCGATTTGGTTTCAAACACTCGTGCTTCTTTGTGGGATGGCAACGGGCCTGGGGCTTTCGTTCCTTATCCTGCTGGCGGCAGGGGTCCCGGCCGATGGCCTGGTCGTCGAATTCAAGAGCATCTTCTCCAACACGACGAATATCGCATCCCTTCTGACCCAGCTCGCGCCGTTGCTGATCGTCGGCCTGAGCGCTGCCGTCGCCTTCCGGGTGCAGTTCTGGAACATCGGCATCGAAGGGCAAATGATATTCGGCTCGATCGCCGCGACGTTTGTTGCCATCAATGACATCGGACCCGAGCCATTGCGGTTGCCGCTGATGATGGCCGCCGCCGCCATCGGTGGCATGGCATGGATCATCGTCCCGGCGCTGCTGCGCATCCGTTTCGGCGTCAACGAAATCATCTCGACGCTGCTGCTTAACTACGTCGCCGTCAATTTCCTGCTGCATCTCCTTTACGGAAGCTGGCGCGACCCGAAGAGCAGCTTCCCGAACTCCGAGCAGTACACCGCAGCTGAGCGCCTCCCGCAGCTGGGATGGGAGAGCCTCACGTATGCTTTGCCCCTCGCGTTGGTGCTGACGCTATTCTGCTGGTGGCTGTTCAGCCTCAGCCGCTTCGGCTTCTACACGCGCATTGTGCAGTCGAATCCGAAGATGGCGCTGGCGATGGGTCTCCCGGTGATCGCAGTGACGCTCGGCGCCGCGCTTCTGTCGGGCGCACTGGCGGGCATCGCCGGCTTCACCATCAGTTCCGGCGTGGAATACCGCCTGACGCAGAGCTTCTTCCTCGGCTACGGCTTCTCCGGCATCCTTATCGCCTTCCTCGCCCGCAACAACATGATCGGCGCCATCCTCGTTTCAATTCTGGTGGCGACGTTCTTCATCGCCAGCCAGAGCCTTCAGGTGTTCTACCAGGTGCCTGGCGCGATCGTGCAGTTGATCCAAGCCGTCATCGTCATCTCGGTCGCCGGCTTCGAGTTCTTCAACCGCTTCCGCTTACGTCTGGCGAGGTAGACGCAATGACAGACTTCTTCATCAACTGGGTCGCGAACATTCCGGGCTTCGCCGCACCATTCGCGCTGGCAGCGCTCGGCTTGATCGTGTCGGAGAAGTCCGGCGTGCTGACGCTCGGCGCCGAAGGTTACATGCTCGTCGGCGCACTGTCTGGCGTCGGTGCCATCCTGTTGCTCGGCGGATACCCGATGGCTGCGCTGCTCATCGCCGCCGCCGTAACGAGCCTCTTCTCGCTCATTTTCGCCGTAATGACGGTCACGCTGCGCGTCAACCAGGTGATCGCCAGTCTCGCCATCATCTTTCTCGGGCAGGGCTTGACCAGTCTCATCGCCACGCGTGCGGGTTGGCTCAATGTGCCGATCGCTGGTCTCGGAAAGCTCAACGTGCCGGGCCTGTCGGACCTTCCTGTGGTCGGACCGATCCTGTTCCAGCAGGATCTCGTCTGCTACCTGCTGGTTCCGATCTTTGTCGGTGTCGTCTACGTCCTTAATCGCACCGTCATCGGGCTCAAGCTTCGCGCTGTCGGGGATGGACCCGATGCCGCCGACGCGGCAGGCGTAAGCGTCAACCTCTTTCGCTATGGTGCCGTCATGGCGGGCGCGGCGCTGGTCGGTCTGGCTGGCGCCTATCTCTCCATCGGCATCGCCAAGCTCTGGGTGGATGGCATGTCGGGCGGCCGCGGCCTGATCGCCATCGCGCTCGTCATCTTCGCCCGCTGGCATCCATGGCGCGCACTCGCTGGCGCAGTTCTCTTCGGCGGTATCGAGGCGCTTATTCCGCGCGTCGCGGCCATCGGCCTGCAGGTGCCCCAATACTTCGTGATGATGACGCCGTATCTCGCCACGCTCGCGGTGATGGTCTGGGCGAGCACGCGCGGACGCGAGCGGGCCGCCTTCGCAATGCCGCAAGCCCTGGGACAACCCCACACGCGCGAGGAGCGTCACTAGTCGATAGGACGTCCCGCACCAGCTGCGTTGAATATGAACAAGGCCGGGGTTATGCCCCGGCCTTTCTCGTCGGCGACGACGTAGCGGATGTCCGGCTTCACACCGCGCGCTTCAGCGCATAGAGATCCTTGTAGGTCTGGCGCAACTCGTTCTTCAGCACCTTGCCCATCGTGTTGCGCGGTAACGCGTCTACGAACAGTACCCGCTTCGGCAGCTTGTACTTAGCAAGCTTGCTTTCGAGCACCGACAGCACACCCTTCTCGTCGAGATTGGCGCCTTTGTTCAGCACGACGACGGCAGTAACACCCTCGCCGAAGTCGTGGTGCGGAACGCCGATGACCGCGCTCTCGAACACGCCGTCCATGGCGTCGATCTCCGTCTCGACCTCTTTCGGATACACATTGTAGCCGCCCGAGATCACGAGGTCTTTGCCGCGCCCGACGATCGACACGTAGTTGTTGTCGTCGATCTTACCGAGATCGCCCGTGATGAAGTAGCCATCGGGCGTAAATTCCGCTGCCGTCTTCTCCGGCATCCGCCAATAGCCCTTGAATACGTTCGGCCCCTTCACCTGGATCATACCGACCTCGCCCGCGGGCTTGGCTGCCCCCGTTTCGGGATCGCAAACGCGGACGCTGATCCCGGACAATGCTGGCCCCACAGATCCCGGGATGCGCTCGCCCTCGTACGGGTTCGACGTGATCATATTGGTCTCGGTCATACCGTAGCGCTCGAGGATACGGTGGCCCGTACGCTGTTCCCACGCGCGATGCGTCTCCGCCAGCAGCGGCGCCGAGCCGGAAACGAACAGGCGCATGTTCGCCGTTGTCTCTCGCGTGAGGCGTGGGTCATCCAGCAGCCGCGTATAAAACGTCGGAACGCCCATCATCGTCGTGGCCCCCGGCAAAAGCCGGAAGATCTCGTCGGGATCGAATTTCGGCAGCAACACCATCGATGATCCCGCCATCAGCGTGACGTTGGTGGCGACGAACAGGCCGTGCGTGTGGAATATCGGCAGCGCATGCAGCAGCACATCGTCAGCGGTGAAGCGCCACGATCCCTTCAGGACGCTGGCATTCGATGTGAGATTGGCGTGCGTGAGCATCGCGCCTTTCGACCGGCCGGTCGTGCCCGACGTATAAAGGATCGCAGCGAGATCATCGCCAGTGCGTTCGACGTCAGAGAATTCCGTGGCAAGGTCGCCGCTCTCCTCGCTCACCGTCCCGATCCCATTGCGATCGAGCGTCTCGACGTGCGCGACACCAAGCTCGCGCGCCAGCGCCGAAATGCCCGCGAGCTTTGCCGGGTCGCACACGACGACGCGCGGCTCGGCATCCCCGATGAAGTATTCCATCTCGGCAAGCGTGTAGCCGGTGTTCAGCGGCAGATAGACGGCGCCGACGCGCAGGCAGGCGAGATACAACATGAGCGCGCGAGCCGACTTTTCCACCTGCACGGCAACGCGGTCGCCCGGCTTCACGCCCTTTGATACGAGCAGGTTGGCGAGCTTTGCAGATTCTGCAAACGCCGCTTCATAGCTCGTCGCCTGGCCAGTCGGTGACACGATGAATGGCGCCGACACCCGTTCGGTTCGCGCCCGGATGAGGGAGAACAGATTTCCAGACATGACAATCTCCTTGAGCGCGCTCAGTGTTGTGGAACGGGCAGGGCGAGGCGATCGGCAGATGCATTGCGCAACAGGCGTTGCACGGTCGGCGACGTCACGATCTCTCCCTGCTCGGCATAGGCTTCGTGGTTCCTTTCGATGGCGCCGAGGTCGTAGAGGTAGTTCACCATCAGCCCATAGGATTGAGTGATACCCTTGGGCGAGACATCGCCCATGAAGTTGATGCGTTCGAGCCGCGCGCCGTTGCCGAGATGAAAGCGGGCCACCGGATCGATGGGGCGTCCCTGCACCGTCTTCGCCTTGATGAAGTAAGCAGCCGCCGCTTCCTTCATCGGCTCTTCCACTTCATCTGGATGCGCATTCATCCAATTGGGATCGCGCAACCGCTGCAATGCTTCGAGGCCAGCCCGATGAATGAACGGAGATCGCACGGTGGCGCACTCGGCTGCCAGCCACTTCGCAAACCCCGGAGCAGGCGAAAGCGTTACGAAGGTCGATAGCCGAGGCATCTCGCGCTTCAGCTCTTCCACCACTTGCTTGATCAGGAAGTTTCCGAACGAGATGCCGGCCAGTCCCCGCTGGCAGTTCGAGATCGAATAGAACACCGCCACTGATGCTTCAGCAGGGGAGAGCGGTTCACGCTTCAGGTCCAGCAGCGGCGCGATGGCGCCAGGAATGTCGCGCGTCAGCGCTACCTCGACGAAGATCAGCGGATCATCGTTGATCTGCGGGTGGAAGAACGCATAGCAGCGCCGGTCGGGCGGCTCCAAGCGGTTGCGAAGGTCATCCCAGCTCTTGATGGTGTGAACCGCCTCGTACTCGGTGATCTTCGCCAGAATGTTCGCCGGCGTCGTCCAGTCGATACGGCGCAGCACCAGGAAGCCGCGGTTGAACCATGACGACAGCAAGTGCGAGAAGTCGGCATCGAGAGGCGATAGCATCGGGTCGGCACGCAATAGCTCGAGCACGTTCTCGCGCATGCGCACCAGTGCGGCCGTGCCTCCTGGAGCGCGGTTGAGACGGCGAATGACTTCCTGCCGGCGCGGCTCGGATGCCGCCGTCAGTTCGGTAATGGCCTCGCTCGAGCGTTCATCGAGATAGGCGAGCGCCGCCTTCTCCAGACGCTCCTCCTCCGGCCCATAGTCGAGCGCCAGCGACTTCAAAAAGGCCCCGCGCGTGCTCTTGTCGGCAGCCGCATATGCACCAAGGACGTCCTGCGCCAGCGCCACGCCGGAAGCTTCTCCGCGCCCCGACAGTAGCGCCCGCGTCATGGTGAAAAGGTCACCGGCAGATTGCTGCGCAGCCGCAGACTCGCCCCGGATCAACTCACGCCCCCGTTCTGCGATGGAGCTCAGAAGATCCTGGAAATAGCTTCGCCCCATGACCGTGGCTCCAGACCGCATACGTCTTCTGGCCGGCGGCAGCCTAGGCTCTCCCGTCGCCGCTCTGTATTTCCAGAAGCATTAAACTGTATCCAGAGTCAATAATATTGTATACAAGAAGCCATGGCGAACGACATGACAAAAGAGCTCAGCAGCGCCGCTAAACTCCGCGATGCCCTCGAGGAGGAGATCGTCACTGGCCAGATATTGCCGGGCGCGCGCCTTGATGAGGTGTCCTTGGCCGAGCGCTTTGGCGTGTCACGAACACCGGTGCGCGAAGCTCTCCACCAACTTGCATCGGCTGGTCTCGTCGAGATTCAACCGCGCCGCGGAGCCACGGTCACCGAGCTGCACGCCGATACGCTCGTCGAAATGTTCGATGTCATGGCCGAACTCGAAGCCATGGCCGTGGGTCTGGCCGCCCGTCGCCATACCGAGGCGGACAAGAAGGCGATCGTCTCAGCGCATGCCGAGTGCAAGCGCGCGGCAAAATCCGGCGACGTCGATCGCTACTACTACGCCAACGAAGCCTTCCACGATGCGCTTTATGCAGCGAGCCACCACGCCTTCCTGATCACGCAGTGTCGCCAGCTGCATCGCCGCCTCAAGGCGTATCGTCGCCTCCAGTTGCGCGTTCGGCATCGCGTGTCGGCGTCCCTCGCAGAGCATCAGTCCATCATCGACGCGATTCTGGCATTCGATCAGGCGCAGGCCGCAGCCTGCGCGCGCAGGCACATCGTTGTGCAAGGCGAACGGTTCGGCGACCTGATCGCGTCTCTCAAGTCGCTCGCCGCCGCGGAGTAGTCTCGGAGCATTATATGAAGGACCCGAAAGGCGCGGGTCCTCGTCACGGTTGGCTATTGCTTGAGCGTAATCTGATCGTAGGTCGCGCCGTCGGCGAAGTGATGTTTGTGGCTGCAAGGCAACGCTCGATCGCGATCTGTCGCCTGACGCGAAGGGCGCCGCGGCCCTGGGGCGAAGGCCACCGCAGACGAAAACCACGCAAAAACATGACTTTATAGGTATGGTTTTAGAGCGCGCCTGTCGATACACCCTAGAGTCGATATAAATCGCTGGGATTGCAGCAGAATAACGTGGGCGCTACGTAGGAAGCTCAGGCGCTCGTCGCTTGCACTCCGTGTCGGAAAACCGCGTACCGCATGAACTCGCAGCCCACCGCAACAGATTTCGACAGCCTGTTTCGCGTCTATCACCGCGAACTTGGCTCGTTTGCTTATGGGCGCCTGCGCGACCGCGAAGCGGCATCCGATGTCGTGCAGGACGCGTTCGTTCGCTACATCGCGCATACTCGGCAAGCTGCTGCCGTTCCTGAGGCGCCGCGCTTCTTCCTGTGGCGCATCGCTAGCAATCTCATCCTGGACTTCGGACGCAGAGAGCGCCGCAGGGGTCACCAAGCAGCCATCGACGATGCAGCCGTCGCCGAGATCGCCGACCCCGCGCCCTCGCCGGAGCATCAGCTCGCTGCGCGGCAGGAATATCGCATCCTCGTGCGCGCGCTGGGCGAACTCTCCGCCAATCAACGCGCCGCGCTGGTGATGAACCGGGTCGACCAGATGACGCACGCGGAGATCGCTCGCCGGCTCGGCGTATCCCCCAGTATGGTCAACAAGTACATCATGCGCGCGCTCACGCATTGCGTTATGCGCCTGATGGAAGCCGGACGATGATCCCGAGGACTGTCAACTCCGCCGGCACGCGCGTCTTACCTGGTAGGTGAGGCAATGCGGCAGCTCCGGGGAATGCCAGACGATAACGCGCGATCGCTCGATCCTCTCACCGAGGAGGCACTCGCTTGGCTTGTGCGGCTTCATTCGGGAGAAGAGTCTGAGGACGATTGGCAGCGCTATCACGACTGGAAGGCAGAGACGCCCGCCAACCGCGACGCATCGCGGCGCGCCGAGGACATGTGGAGCCGACTCGGCCCGGCGCTGCGCCGCAAGGGCACGCCACCCATAGCCGGCATCGTGGCCGCGGCGATTCTTGTTGGAGCCGCGCTCGCCTACACTGGAGCCTTCGGCCGTGCTGACGCGTGGCTCGCCGATGAAGCAACGGGAATCGGAGAGCGCCGCGTGGTGAAGCTCGCCGACGCGACGGAGATCGTGCTCGATGCTGTGACGAGCTTTGATGTGCGCTACTCGCCGACCGAGCGGCGCATCGTGCTACGCGACGGCCAGATCTACGCCACCGTTGCCCCCGAGCCCGGCCGTCCCTTCGTCGTCGAGGCGAATGGTGGGAGCGTTCGCGCTCTGGGAACCCAGTTCAACGTGCGCATGAACGATGATGGCGCACGCGTCGCCGTCACCGAGCACGCCGTCCGTGTGTCGTACGGAGCCAACCCCGGCGTCACCGTCGCCGCGGGGCAGGGTGTCGGATACGAAAGGAGGAGCGGCCTCGGTGTTCCTTCTGCCGTAGACGCCAACGCGATCAGCGCATGGCGCCGCGGCGAGGTCATCTTCGACAACAAGCCGCTGGGCGAAGTCGTCGACGACATGCACAGGTATGGCGGCGGCACAGCCGTGTTCACCGACGCGCACCTGAAAGAGCTTCCGGTGACTGGTGTTTTCAGCACATCAGAAGTCGATGCCTTCTATGCCGCTCTCGAAGGCGCGCTACCGGTGCGCGCCACGCGCCTGCCGTTGATCACGGTGATATCCCGCGCAAACTGACACAGCCGTTCCGCTGATTGAATATTGTTGGTGTCAACATTTCCCCTGACGGCGTCTTTCTCTTTGTAGGCCGGATTATACCGGCGCGTGGGGGACAGTATGAGTATGCGTATTGCCGAGCGATCGGCAGCCCGAAGAGTTTTGCGCGCGGCAGCGCTTGGCGGCCTGATGCTCGCAGGTCAAATCGCCGCCGGTCCTTTGGCATCAGCGCAGACGGCATCGTCAAAGACGATCACCTACAATATTCCGGCCGGAAATCTGTCCAGCGCCTTGACACAATGGGCGCAGGCCTCAGGCATGAAGTTCCTTGCAGCCAGCGGCGTGCTTCAAGGCCGCACGACGGCGGGGCTGTCTGGGACCTACGAGCCGCACCAGGCACTCGATGCGCTGCTCGCCAACAGCGGCCTGACGCACTCGACCAACGGCAGCACCGTCACGATCAGCGCGCCAGGCAACAACGCCGGCGCCACCATCGACGGCGCCATCGCCCTCGACACCATCGATGTTTCCGCTGGAGCGGCTTCCTCCGGCTACCAGGGAACACCTGACTGGGTCTATGAAACGCCGGCGTCGGTCAGCGTGATAACGCGAGAAGCGACGAAGACTGTTCCCACGCGCGACACACGCGATTTGCTCGCCAACGCCGCCGGCGTTTATGCCGGTGAGGGCAATGGCAGTTTCCCGACCGTCTCGCCCAATATTCGCGGCTTGCAGGATTCCGGTCGCGTTGTCGTCTCCATCGATGGCGCGCGCCAGAACGCACAGCGCGGCATGGGCTTCGGCACCGGCATGGGCAGCTACGGATCGAATTCCGGTCAGGCCTTCGTCGACAGCGCGTTCATCCGCGAAGTGGACATCGCCAAGACGACGGACGCAAAGGCGGGCAGCGCCGGCTCGCTTGGCGGCAAGGTCGATTTCCGCACAGTCGGCGCGGACGATCTCATCGCTTCGGGTGCCAAGACTGGCGTCGAGCTCAACCTTCTGCGTGGCACGAATGAGTATGATTTTCAGGGATCGGCGCTAGCCGCATTCCGCATCACTGATACGCTTTCTCTGACGGCGGGCTTCAGCAAGCTCAAGCTCGGCGAATACGAACCCGGCGAGAACGGCGATGCGCGTTCGTTCAGCGATGCGCTCGGTCGAGAGACTTGGACGTCATTCCAGAAGCTGGAATTCGACAACCACGAAGGGATTACGGCGTCGCTATCTTGGATGCACCAGGACATCGAGTTCGCCTACGCCATGGAGGGGGTTGGCGGCAACTTGGAGCACGTGCGCAATGACAACGTCGTCGCCAAATTCAACTGGAAGCCCGCGTCGAACCTGATCGATTTCAAATCCAACCTCTGGTTCAACAACTCGCAGAACGACGAGTTGCGTCTGTCGCGTCGTTCGACTCCCACATCTAGCCAACCCCCAGACACCTATCTCGACCTCGACAATCAGAGCTTCGGCGGCACGCTGGAAAATACCAGCCGACTTGAGACGGGGGCCGGCCTGCTCACGCTCAACTACGGCGCCGAGGCGTTCCGGGATAAAGCCAGTTCCTCGGCTAACAGCGAGACCATTGCGGCAAACCCTTTGTGGGAAACGAGCTACGTCGCGTTCAACCCGCCGGGACAAAGGGACGTGGCCAGCACGTTTCTCAATGGCGAGTTGAAGCCGGCTGACTGGATCACGGTCTCGGGCGGCATCCGCTATGACTGGTCGAGGCTGCGCGGGCATCCAAGCTATTATGATCGGCGCACGACCGTAACGACGACGCCCGACAGAACCGCGCAGGCGGTGACAACGTGGGGAGAGTGGGCGCAGGTCTATAGCGTAACCCTCTATAACCTCCGCAGAACCATTTGCGACACCGGCATCAATCCCACGTCCGGGAGGCCCGTAACTGATGCGCAGAGGACCAGTGTCTGCAATACTTTCGCAACAGTTGGCGAGGTGATCAACGGCACCTGGTATAATGCCGGATCGGTGATCCACGGGACGACGACGAGCGTTACCGACTATCCAGAGTACGCCATGGACATCGACCGCACCGACGGCGCGTGGCTCCCGTCGGCAATGATCGAGCTGAAGCCGGTCGATTGGTTTCGTCCCTACGCGAGCTACAGTCAGAGCTATCGCCCCCCAACCACGCTTGAGGCCTTCCTCGCAGGCGGCCCCCCGGGCGACGGCGTCGGTGTAAGCTTCGCTCCCAATGCCAGTCTGCGGGGCGAAACCGGTGAGACTTACGAAGTCGGTGCCAACATTATCCGGGACGGTCTGTTCCGCGATGACGACAGTCTGCGCGTGAAGGCAGCTGCCTTCCACCGCGACATCGACGACTACATCGTCATGGGGACGATCTACACCGAGGAGGTTTCCACCCGCACCTACACGGGCTTCGTCAACATGGACGGTACCACAACCATGCGCGGCGTCGAACTCGAAGCCAACTACGACATGCGCACGGCATACATCGGCGCCGCAGCGACTTGGCTCGACACCAAGTGGCCCGCAAAGACCGAGCTATTTAGCAACGGCACCGACACGACGAACGGCGATGTCTTCGCCGTAGCTGGCAACGTGCCCCCAGTGTTCAAACTGACGATCGACGGCGGCGTGCGCCTGTTCGACGAGCGCCTGACCATCGGTGCGCGCTACACGCACACCGAGCCGACACAGACGCGTACAGTGGCGTCCATCGGCGGAGACCTAGCGGTGATCGAGGCAACCGAAGCCTATTCAATCTACGACCTCTACAGCACGTATCAGGCCAACGACAACACGACCCTGCGACTGTCGGTGAACAACGTCACCGATCAGCGCTATGTGCCCGCCGGAGGCCTCTTCCTCGCTCCCGGTCGCACTGCCACCTTTGGCGTCCAGCTGAAATACTGATGCGCCCATCCACCTCGGCATCGTGCGGACGATGCCGAGGTGCCGGGCCCGTGGCCATTGCGCAACTTTCGCGGTGAATTGCGCTCTCGTCCGCGATTGTGAAGCGGGCATGAGCCCGGCACGCTAAGTCCAATAAATTCCGCCAAAACTATACCCAACTAGTCATGTTTCTGTGCTTGCCTCTAGAAAAGCTCTAAATCATTAGGCTTGCGTGGTCGCGGCGGCTGGGTTTTGAAGAGGAGACTTGAAGCTTCGCCGAGAGGCGTGGCGCGGAGTCTCTTGCTACGGGTGGGGCCCGGCGTGATCGGGATATTGGTGCAAGATCTACAGCGGACCGAGGAGGGGCGTCTTCGGCGTTACTTCCTGCGGCGCTTCAGAAACGCAGCCGATGCCGCAGACGCCACGCAAGAGACATTCCTGCGTCTCCTGGCCGTCCCGCAGCACACCATCATCGAGAACCCGCAGGCCTATCTGTTTCAGATTGCCAAATCCGTCGCGAGCAAGACCAGCGCGCGCGCAGCCGCTGACATGCGCCTCTTTGCGCCCGAGGAAGCTGGCTTCGACCAGCCTCTCGACGCGCCATGCCAGGAACGCATCGTCAATGCGCGACAATGCCTGCTGCTGCTGGCCCGGGCCATCGAGAAGCTGCCCAACCGCTGTCAGGAGGTGTTCATTCTCAGCCGGTTGCACGGCATGGCCAATGGCGAAATCGCGGCCCGTCTCGGCATCTCCCGCAACATGGTCGAGAAGCACATCATCAAGGCTCTCATTCACTGCCGTAACGTGCGCGCCGAGATTTTTTTCTGATGGCGACGTCAGGAGGGGACCCTGCCTTTGGCTCTAGTTAGGCAGCCGCTCATTGTCCGGCGTTGAGAGCGGCGCCATGACAGCCGGATGCCATGCCCGAGAAACGTGAAAAGCCCGACGCCGATCGCATCGCCGAGGAAGCTGCCGGCTGGGTGGCGCGACTGCAATCGAGCGATGCGACGCCAGCCGATGCCGAGCTGTTCCAGGAGTGGCTGGAAAGAGATGATCGCCACCGCGCAGCGTTCGATGAATTCTGCAACCTTTGGGGCGACCTGAAGGACCTACCGATTCCAGCCGATCGGCTCAACAAGCTGCGCGGCGCGCGCCGCCGCCGCACGGTCATTCGCACCACGGCGGTGGCCCTCATTCTGCTTATCTCCGGCTCGCTCTACAACGCGGGCTACATGGACCGCCTGCGCGCCGATTACTACACAGCGGTCGGTGAAGTCCGCACCATCGACCTTGCAGACGGATCCCGCGTCTACCTGAACACCGACACGGCCATCGCAGTCGATCTCACCGAAAGCCAGCGCCGCATCCACATTCTCCGCGGCGAAGCATTTTTCGACGTGGCCAAAGATCCGCAGCGCCCGTTCATCGTCGACGATGCAACGCTGAGCGCAACCGCGGTGGGAACGCAATACGCCGTGCGCGCCGGAACCCTATCGCTCCGTCCTGATGTTCAGGTTGAGGAAGGAAAAGTCGAGGTTCAAACCGCCGATCAGCGCGTCCTCGTCAGCGCAGGCTACGCAGCAGTCATCGGCGACGGCGGGACCGTAATCGTACAAAGCGCCGATGTCGCCGATGCGACCGCTTGGCGCAACGGGCGGCTGATCTTCTCGGGGCGCCCGCTAAAGGAGGTGCTCGCAGTTCTTGCACGCTACCGGCACGGCCAAATCGTCATGCTCGATCGCGCGCTGGGCGAGCAGAAGGTCTCGGGCATCTTCGACCTCAATGACACCGATGCCGCGCTGCGCGACCTTGAGATGAGCCTTCCGGTATCCGTCACGCATCTCACCGGTCTGCTTGTTGTAGTCGGCCGGCGCACACCCTAAAAAATTGTTGACGGATAGCGTCAGGATTCTCCTCTGCCGACGCTCTTAGTCTGTAGTGGTGCGTAACGGGTACGTACCCCCGCGTTGAATGTACTGAGTGTTTTGGGGGCCGAAATGTCAGTGAGTTGCGTTTCGAATGGACGGCGGAGCCGTCTGCGAAGGGGTGCGGAAGCGCTGGTGTCAGCACTTGCTATTGGAAACGGGTTGAGCGCCGCAATGTCGAGGCCCGCAGATGCTCAGGAACAGGTCGCGGTGAACGTTTCCGTTCCAGCAGGAGCGCTGGAAAGCGGTCTCCTCGCGCTGGGTAAGCAGGCGGGGCTGAAGCTCGTCTATGCGAGTGAGCTGACCGCGGGCAAGCAGACGAGTGGCGCTTCGGGAAGCCTATCGCCGCAAGCTGCGGTCGAGCAGATCTTGTCGGGCACGGGGCTCAGCTACAGCTTCTCCGGCGCCAAGACGGTGCGCATCTTCGATCCTGCAGCCGCGAGCGATACCGGCGCCACCATCGATGGCGCCATCGCCCTCGACACCATCGACGTCTCGGGCGGCGTCGCGGCGGAAGGCAGCTCAGTCTACACGCCCTATGAGAGCGCGGCGCCGACTGCGCACATTTCATCGGAGAATATCGAACGCTTCCGCGGCTCCAGTCCCGCCGACATGTTCCGCGGCACGCCCGGCGTCATGTCGGGCGAGGCGCGCAACGGCGCTGCCGGCATCGATGTCAATATTCGCGGCATGCAGGGCTTCGGCCGCGTGGCGACCACCATCGACGGCGCGGAGAACTCCGTCACCATCTACCAGGGCTACCAAGGCCTCTCCAATCGCACGTTTGTCGACCCGGACTTCATCGGCGGCGTTGATATCACCAAGGGGGCGGACGCTGCGTCTTGGGGCAATGCCGGTGCGGTTGCAATGCGCACGATCAACGCCGATGACATCGTCAAGGCGGGCGACACGTGGGGCGTGCGCGCAAAGGGGGGCTTCGGGACCAATACTGCGCAGCCGCACGCTGGCGACAAAGCCGGATATGCGATCAGCAATCCTCTAGGATGGAGCGACCCCACCACCGGATATGGCTCAGCGACACCATCGGCGACCGGCATGGATCGGCCGGGCACGTTCGAACCCACAAGCGGTTCGGGCAGCATCGTTGGTGCCTATAAAGGCGAGAACTTCGACCTCGTCACCGGCTATGCCTACCGCGAGCAGGGCAACTACCACGCCGGCACTCAGGGACCCGTCGCCAATCCCGTTGGTACTGGCGAGCGTCCGTTCTGTTACAGCAGCGGCGTATGCCCCCCCGAATATCTTTATCGCGACTATGTCGAGAACCAGGGGCTGTCAAACTACCGCGGCGGCGAGGAAGTGCTAAACACCCAGCTTCGCACGGAGAGCTGGCTGACCAAGCTCGATGCAAAGATCTCCGAAGAGCAGACTTTGCAGCTTGGCTATACGGGATTTCGCAGCGAGGCCGGAGACAGAATGGCTTCCGCGCTTGGCAGCGTCGCTGGGCAGGCTGTGCAGCAGAAGCAGACGTCAGGCACCAGCCTCGATACCTTCACGGCACGGCATCGCTGGAACCCGGCGGATAATGATCTCCTCGACATCAAATCGAACCTCTATTGGAGCCACCTCGAGGTACGCAATCCGATCCGCAGCGGCAGCACGCTCGTAAAGCCGGAGGACATAGGGCTAGCGCCGAATTTCCGCACCGGATCTGACTCCGATATGTGGGGCGGCGATTTCACCAACCTGTCGAAGTTCGCGTTCGATTTCGGCAAGCTCGATCTGACGAATGGCCTGTCGTACCGCGCCGAGGACACGCGCGGCAGCCCTCACAGCGACGTGCTGGAAGGCTGGCTCACACCACGTGACGCGATCCGCCACGAGGTGGCCGGCTTCACTAAGGCCGCTTACTCGCCCGTCGATTGGCTCACCCTGAATGGCGGCCTGCGCTATTCGCATTTCTGGCTCAAGGATCGCGCCGACCCTTATGATCGGACGCAGATCACCAACGACCGCGTCGTGCTCGGCTACAAAACTGACGAAGGCGGGTTCAGTCCGTCTGCCGGCGTGACGCTGAAGCCGCTGGATGGGATGGAACTCTACGTCAATTACTCCAACACTCTGCGCGCACCCAGCATCATTGAATCAGTCTCGGCATTCAACAGCGTGGTCGCGCATGACGGTGTCGAACCCGAGCGGTCAAGCAATTGGGAGGTCGGCACCAATCTGCGCCGCGATGGTCTTCTGTCGGGCGATGATCGCGGGATGGTCAAGCTTGGCTATTTCAATTGGGACGTGAAGAACTATCTCGCGCGCAACATCATGGTCATCGACGGCACCACCGTCCTCAACATTGAAAATATCGACCGCGCAAAATTCGAAGGCTTGGAGTTCTCGGGCCGCTACGAGAACGGCGGGTTCACTGCCGATCTCGCCGCGAATTATTTCCTCAATGTCGAATACTGCCGGACTGCCGACACGTGCGGCGCCAGCACACTGTACGGAGACTACGCGACCAACCACGTGCAGCCGAAATACACGGTCGATTTGACGGTTGCGCAGAAGCTGTTCGAGGAGAAGCTGACGGTCGGCGGCCGCGCATCCTACGTTGGACCGCGCACCATCGGCCATGGCGACGTAACCGCAGTGGGCGCATCGCAGTTCATCGCACCAGTGAACTGGGAACCCTATGTGCTGGTCGACCTATTCTCCGAATACAAGCTCACCGACAGCCTCACCGCGTCCATGCGCGTCGAGAACGTGTTCGACAAATACTACATTGATCCGCTCAGTCTCGTCGCGCAGCCCGGTCCCGGGCGAACCTTCTACGCCTGCTTCACCAAAACGTTCGGCGGAGATGACACGCTTCCCGAGTTGTCATCTCTGTTCACACACAAGGAGACCGGCGACTCTGGTCCTGTGGATTGGGGCGGCTTCTATGCCGGCTTGCATGGCGGCGCCGGTCTAGCAGCCACCTGGGGCAAAACGACAGCGCTCAACGGGACGCCAGATCCCATCGCGGCGACCGAGTCTGCCGATATGAAGTTCGACAGCGGCATGTTCGGCGTGCAGGCCGGCTACAATTGGCAGCTTGGCAACCGCGTGGTGGTCGGCCTCGAGGCAGATTGGAGCAAGACGTACATGCAGGGCACGCACAAGGCTCTGTCCACCGAGGGCACTCTAGCCGACGCTGCCGCAGTACAGGCCCAAACTGGATACGATGTCGATTGGACGGCAAGCCTGCGCGGTCGCATCGGTTATTCGCTGAATGATCGCTTGCTCATCTACGCGACGGGCGGCGTCTCGATGCTGCGCGAAACGCAGTCGCGCCAGCAATACCGATCGACCAATGGCGATTCCAGCCAGCCACTCGGCACCACCACGCAAGTTTCGAACATCGAATCCGAAACCAAGAACAGGTTCGGGTTCACGGTCGGCGGCGGCGCCGAATATGCCATCGACGATCACTGGTCGATCAGGGGGCAATATGCCTACACGCGGTTCGGCGAGAAAAGCTTCAGCTTTGAAAATGCCCGTGCGGGGGCTGCGCAGGCCTACACGGAAACTAATCAGATCGGAACTGAGATCATTCCCCCGCGGTACGCCCCCGATCACCGCTTCTGCACTCGGCCGGTCCCAAGCGTGAACTGCTTCGAGCAGGAAGTGCCCATCTACGAGACGATCGTGCACCCGAGCAGCTTCGATGACGTCAACGGCCGCACGGCGTCCGATGCATTCGACATGCATAGCATCACGCTGGGCCTCAATTATCGCTTTTGAGCCAGGGGAGGGTGAAAAATCCGGTGGCTCGAACGTCTTAGTAGTTAGGGAGGGCAGGGTGCGCATCTGGCGGCCGCTGCTCTGGGACAAAGGAACTTATTCAAGATGACGACACTCCTCGACACACCAAGCCGCGCCAAAGACCTCAAAGCGGCCACCGCCGCTGCCCACGAACGGCTCGACAAGCGGATCATGGCCGCAAATCCGTTCGCCAGCGCCGATCGTTACGGCCGCTTTCTTCTCGTGCAGCATGCCTTCCATCGCGAGATTGACGCGCTCTATGACAATCCGGTCCTGGATGGGTTGCTCCCCGACCTCGCCGGACGCCGGCGCCTGCCCCAGATCAAAGCGGACCTCGCCGACCTCGGCATCCCCGTTCCGGCTATCGATTCAACGCCCGAGTTCGGGTCGGAGATCGATCTGCCGGCGGCGCTCGGATGGCTCTACGTGGCGGAAGGCTCCAACCTCGGCGCTGCATTTCTGCTGAAGGCCGCAGCGCAGCTCGGCTTCTCGGAGGAGCGCGGTGCGCGTCATCTGGCCGGCGCCCCGGAAGGACGCGGCTTGCACTGGCGCACCTTCACGGCCGCGCTCGACAGCATCCCGCTCACCGAAGCCGAGAACCGCCGCGTCATAGAGAGCGCCGAGACTGCCTTCGCCCTGGTCCGCCAGTTCGTCGAAGAACAGATGCCGCTGTCGGCCGAGACCGCCAGCTAGCCGCACCGGGGTGAAGCACCAGCAAGATGAAGCAGCACCGCGGGAACTCGAGGCACCCATGACGCGCATACCCTACGTTTGTCTTGGCTGGTTGATGGTGTCCCTGGGGCTCATCGGTGCGTTCGTACCGCTGATGCCGACAACGATCTTCCTCATCCTGGCGAGCTGGTTCTTTGCCCGCTCGTCACCTCGCCTCGAGGCTTGGCTGCTCGATCATCCCCATTTCGGCTCCACGCTGCGCGCGTGGAACGAAACGGGGGCGGTGCCGGGCCCCGCCAAAGTGATGGCCTGCCTCGGCATGACCGCCAGCTTCGGCCTGTTCCTCATCGGCACGCATCCAGCGCTCTGGCTGGCGGCCGTCGTCGCCGCGTCGATGCTGGCGTCCGCGGTCTATGTCGTCTCGCGACCCTCGCCGCGCAAAACAACCATCGAACGCTCCGGAGATGATTGCTCATGCTGCTGACAAGACAATCCCGGATCGCAATCAACCTGCTCGTCACATGCGCGCGTGCCGATGGCCGCTACGTGCACACCTACGAGGCGGCAGCAGGAACGGGCGCAAGCAAAGAGCACGCAGCCAAGGTGGCGTACCTTATGCGGTGCGCCGGTCTGATCAAATCATCTCGCGGGCGCAACGGCGGCATTGCGCTGGCCCGTCCCGCGCACACGATTTCGATCGGCGATGTTCTCTGCCACACGCAACCTGAAATGAGCCCGTCCGAGCAAAGCCAGCCAGCCGACGATCCAAGCAGCGCCGTCTTCTCAGCGATCGTGGAAGTGGCTTGGTCAGGATTCCACGAGCTTATGGAGCGCTTCACCATCGACGATCTCGTCACGGAGCGCGCGCCGCAACGGCTTCCCTGTACCGGCTGCAGTCGCATGCAACGCGACGCGCTTCCGAGGAACACCGCTCCAGCGACGCCAGTCACCGCCAACAGAGATGCTCATGCGCAACCTATCCATAGCTGACACTGCGCCACGCTTCGCAGTTCTCCTGCTCGTAGCCGGCGTGGTCTGCTTCCCGGCGGCGGCGCAGGTCAGCGCTCCTGCCGCCCCGGCAAAGCCGGCCGAAGTCGTCACGCCAGTTGCTCCGGCCCAGCCGGAAGCTGCACCGCCGGCCGAAGCGACGGAAAACACGCAACCGCTATCCATGCCGGAGGCGCAGTCATCCGCATCGTCTGCACCCGCTGTTGCGGCCCCGGCTGAGGCAAACCCGCCGGGCACCGACGCGGCAACGGCCGCGGCACCATCGTCTTCGCCCATGAGACCGGCCGCCGATGTCACCCCGTTGGCGTTGGGCACCCCGTCGGCAACCGACGCTGCACCAGTGAGCGACACTGAAGGCTCGGCAGCTGCGCCAGCGCCGAAGGACAGCACGCCGCTGCCGCACAACCTTTCCCCTTGGGGCATGTTCCAGGCAGCCGACATCGTCGTCAAAGCCGTGATGATCGGCTTGGCCTTTGCTTCCTTTGCAACTTGGACCGTCTGGCTGGCGAAGGCCTTCGAGCTGGCCCTCGCACGCCGCCGGCTGCGGCGCGCGGATCGCAGTCTTCGCGCGGCCGCAACATTGAACGATGCCTTCGATGCGATCGGCAAGATGCGCGGAACCGGGCCGCACCTCGTGCGCGAGGCGGTCGATGAAATGCGAGCGTCCGAAGCTTTGCTCGATCACGGCAGTGCCAGCGGCATCAAGGAGCGCGTGACCTCGCGCCTGTCCCGCGCCGAGGCCGATGCTGGTCGTCGCCTGACTCTCGGCACCGGCGTCCTCGCCACCATCGGTGCAACCGCCCCGTTCGTGGGGCTGTTCGGGACGGTCTGGGGCATCATGAACGCATTCATCGGCATTTCCGAGACGCAGACTACCAATCTCGCCGTCGTCGCCCCGGGCATCGCCGAAGCGCTGCTGGCCACGGCCATCGGTCTGGTCGCGGCCATCCCCGCAGTCATCATCTACAACGCATTCGCGCGCTCGATCGCAGGCTATCGCCTGCAACTCGCCAATGCGTCCGCCGCGATCGAACGCCTCGTCAGCCGCGACATCGACTTGCGGCGCTTGCCGGGGGCGCCGGTCGTGAAGCTCGCCCTGGCTGCGGAGTAGCACATGGCGGGAAGTCTCAACGCGCGCGATGATTCCGATGAACTCGAGGTCAACCACGAGATCAATGTCACGCCGTTCATCGACGTGATGCTGGTGCTGCTCATCATCTTCATGGTGGCCGCGCCACTGTCGACGGTCGACGTGCACGTGGATCTTCCCGTTTCCAACGCACAGCCCGCCCCGAGACCGTCCGAGCCGATCTTCCTTACCGTCAAGGCCGATCTGTCGCTCGCATTCGGCAACGAGCCGATTGCGCGCGGTGCGCTCAAGAGCGCGCTCGACGGCAAGTCCCAAGGCAACCGCGATGAGCGCGTGTTCGTGCGCGCCGACAAGACGGTCGACTTTGGCGACCTGATGCAGGTGATGAACGAGCTGCGCACCGCCGGCTATCTCAAGATCGCACTGGTCGGCCTGGAAACAGCGACGCCCTCGGCGGCTGCCGAGCCGGGCGCTGCGCCGCAGCCGGCTGCCACTCCAGCGCCCGGGCAGCCTTGATGAGCCGGCAGTTGGTAGCTCTGTCGCGTGACGGCGAAACACCCCGCCAGGTGCTGTTGCGCTGGGGATGCGCAACGATGTGCGTCGCAACGCTTCACGTCGGCACCGTTTACGCCGTCGTGAACTGGCCTCGTCCCCCCGAGCCGGCAGGCGAGCCGCCCGCCGCTGTCATGATCGAGCTTGCTCCGATCCCCGTGGCCCCCGACGCGCCGGAGATGGATGTCGCCGTTGGGCCGCAACAGGAAATGACCGAGGAGAGCACGCCGACCGAAGCTAAGGACGAGCCGGACGAGACCCCGAAGGATCCTGTAGAGCCCGTCAAGACCGAGCCGCCGCCGGAGCCGGTGCAGGATCCCATCGAGCCTGTCGTCGAGCCCGAGCCCGATCTGCCGGAGCTTCCGAAGATGGAGGTGGCCGAAGCTGTTCTGCCGCCGCGTGCCATGGCGCCCGTCGAGCCGGAGAAACCGGAAGAGCCTGAGAAGCCGGACGAGGTCAAGGCCAAGGAAGAGCCGAAGGAGGTCGAGAAGAAGAAGTCGACCCCGAAGCCCAAATCCGTGGCGCAGGCAGCATCCGCGCCAAAGCCGATGAAGTCCGCGCGCGCGAAGGTGAACGCTGCGCCATCGTCGGGCACAGCGTCTGCAGCATCGATCTCAAGCTGGCGCGGCTCCGTCGTCGCTCATCTCAATCGGCACAAGCGCTATCCGGGCGGCGGAGCGCGCGGGACGTCGTCAGTGGCCTTCACGATCAATCGATCAGGAGGTGTCATCGCCGCGCGCCTCATCCGCTCATCGGGAAACAAGACACTGGACCAGGAAGCGGTGGCGCTAGCCCGCCGGGCGAGTCCCGTGCCCAAGCCTCCAGCGAACATCGCCGGCGGAAGCATCGTGCTGACGGTTCCGATCCGCTTCTCACGCTGATCAAATTCAGGAGTATTGCGTCATGAAAGTCCGCATCCAACGAAAGGCAGGCTTTGCCACGGTCGCCGGCCTTGCCGCGCTAGTGCCCGTGTCTGTCGCGGCTCAGCAACCGGCGGCCAATGTCGAGCCGGTGATCGAACCGCTGCCGACCGCTGCAGTCTCGACAACCGCGGCACCGGCGGCAAAGAAGCCAGCCCCCGCGCCCAAGTCTCTGGCTGCCTGGCGCGGCAAGGTGCTGGCTCACCTCAATGGCAACAAGCGCGATTTCGGCGGCGGCTCCGGCACGGCAACCGTTGCCTTCAAGATCGATCGCAGCGGCAAGGTGACCTCAGCCCAAGTCGTGACCAGCTCGGGCAACAAGGCGCTCGACGCCGAAGCGGTCGCCCTGACACAACGAGCAAGCCCGGTGCCGCCTCCGCCTGCCGACGTGGCCGGGCCCTCGCTCTACCTCAAGGTCCCAATCCGCTTCGCCAAGTGACGACGCCGAACCTTCGATCGCTGGCGCGCACCTCACCGCCGCTCGCACGAGCCCCGCCTCGAAGCGGCAAGCCTAAAGCAGGCCGCGCAACCACACGTGCGCCGGATCCGTGTCGTGCGAGCGGTGCCACACCAGCTTCATGGTGAAGCGTGGGCTTTCGAACGGCAGCGGCCAGACGTTGCAGAGCGAGTGCACCTCCGGGCGCTCCGCAAAGCGCGAGGGGATGGCCGCAATGAGATCGGTCGACGATACGATTGATGGTAGCGTCGTGAAGCGCGTGACGGAGAGACCGATGCGGCGCGTCAGCCCGAGCTGCTTCAGCGTCCCGTCCACGGGCCCCGTCACGCCCTGTCCCGTCGGGGATACCAGCGCATGCTGCATGCCTGCGTAATCCTCCGCCGATATCCCCTCGCGCATCGCCGGATGACCAGGGCGCGCGATGACGACGAAATGCTCCTCATAGAGATCGCGCGACAGGAAGGGCCCCTTCGGGACGGGCGCGCCGATGATCGCCAGGTCGATCGTTTCGTCCATGAGATGCGGCTGCGGCGTTCTGACGACGAGCCGGCACCCCGGCGCCGTCCGATCGACCGCGGCAACCAGTTGCGGTATAATAAGGAGTTCCGTCAAATCGTTTGCGAGCACCGAAAAGTTCATCTCCGCTGAGCTCGGGTCGAACGTCGGCGGCGACAGCAGGCGCTCCGCGGCAGCGCAAAAATCCCTCAGCTCGGGCGCGAGGCGACGCGCCAGAGGCGTGAGCCGCATGCTCGATCCCTCGCGCACGATCAATTCATCGTCAAACACGTCGCGCGCCCGCGCCATGGCCTGCGAAACTGCCGGCTGGGTCAGGTTCAGGCGCTGTGCTGCGCGTGTGATCGACAGCTCGGCGAGCACCACGTCGACGATGACCAGGAGGTTGAGATCGAAATTGCGCAGGTTCATCGGCGCACTCTATTGGGTCACGAGCGGGCGTTGGCAGGGGGAAGGACACAGGGACATAAGCCTCACTTATACGCGGAATTAGCAATATGGATTTGAGCGCTCACCAGAGTCAGCCAACCTTCTCATCACCCGAACCTCGTGCCACACGGCATCGGTGGCGTACCTGTCGAAGCGGCCAGGAGCGGACATAGTAACACGTTGATCGCAACGGCAATCCCGTTTCGGGAGCCGTTGCACCCATCCACAAGACGGGGTGCCCCGTCGCATCACCAGCGGGCGGAACCAGTCATTATGACGACGCTGTCACTTGACGCAATTCCGCCCCTTGCTTTTGGCCAGAGACACGCACTCCACTACACTGACCCTGAGCGCATGTCGGCCGAATTGGCACGCGGCACCTCGGTCGTCATGAACTACCGTTCCGTCGAGCCCGGCGGAGCTTTTCGTGCCCAATCATCGCTCATCAAGACGCGCAATGTGCGCCTGGTGGCCTCGGCGTCGTCGGCCATTCGAGTGGACGCGCATGGAGCTTCGACCGCCTTTTTTATGGTCGCGCTCCATGGTGGGGGAACGACGAAGCAGGAAGGACGAACTCTCGACTGGGGTAAGGGCAAAGCGGGTGTTTTCCTTCCTCCTGGGGGCTGCACGGCGCGCTTTTCCGCCCGCTCGGTGATCGGAATAGACATTGATCCGGCTGCCATCGCTCACGTCACGCAAGTCATGCTCGGCGGCAAGCCATCCAGACGGCAGCACTCTTTTGATTTCACCGAGCCATGCGCTGTGAACCTGCGGGGCAACAGGCTCGATTTCAGCAGCATCTTCATCAGCGCGGCGTCGATGCTTGACCATTTCGGCGGCGATACCCGTCTCATCGAGCGGGCAGGCCTTGATGACACCATCCTCAGGATGGTTGCCCTGCTTTTCAACTTTGAGGAGCTGTCGTCGGGTGGCAGCGATGCGAGGGCCAACCGAGCCATCATCAGGCTGACGTGTGAGTATATCGATGACAACCTGACGGGCCCGATCACGCTGACCGATCTCGAAGCGCTCACCGGTCTATCACGCAGAAGCCTGCAATATGCCTTTCGAGACGAGTTTGACTGCACTCCGATGCAATGGGTGGCGCGGCGGCGTCTCGAAGCCGTCCGCAAGCAGATTCTTGCCGCTCGCCAAGGTGACACACTGACGACGATAGCGGGCGCATACTTTGCAAATCTCGGTGAATTCGCCCGCATGTACCGGCAGCAGTACGGGGAACTCCCATCAGCCACGCTGAGGAATGCCCTGTCCAGGCGCTTCCGATCCTAAGTCGGCTCCCTCGTCGCTGGGCCGATGATGGAGACGCTGCGGAGCGGCTTCTGAGCTGAGCTTTCATTTCGCGATTCCGATAGTCCGCTTCGCTTGCTCCACTTCGCAAGGCCGCGCTGGCGTCGCCGTTTCGGCGAGATCGGCGATCGTGGCGGCTGTGCCGATCAATGGTCACGCCGCATTACATTGCGCGATCCTGATAGTCGCTTCGCTAGTTCGATATCGCGCATTCAGGAATCACCGCCTCATCGAATGAGCCCGTTGAGCCGCGCGCTGGTGACTGTGTGTCACTGCCGCTGCGATCGATCGGGCCGTTGCGCCGCGTATTGCGCACGGCTTTTGCGCGCATCCATCTCTGCTGGGCGGCGAGCCTCATGCCCGCCACGGCAGCATCGGCGAGAGTCATTTCAAGTCTCAGGTCTGCGTATCACGCGTCAATTCAGTCACGTCGCGTTCGAACAGCACATTCCGGGGACCATCACATGTCGGCAATCTCGCGCCCACGATCATCGCAGCTGTTGCGCATCAGCACGATCGCCCTCGCGGCCGCTTTGGGCGCGCCCATCGCGCACGCCCAGACCGTCATCAACGACCAGACGGTGACGGTCCCGCCGTCATCGATCCCTTCCGGCAACAATCTGACGGTTGGCTCGACGGGCACGGGCGTCCTCAATATTGTGTCGACGGGCAGTGTCAGCACCTCAGCCACATACATCGGCGAATTCGCGGGTAGCAGCGGAACGATCAACGTCACGGGCGGAACCTGGCAAAGCACCGCCGAAGTGGACGTGGGATTCTACGGCTCGGGAACACTCAACATTACGGCCGGCGGGGTGGTAATAACCACTACCGGCACGAGCCTCGGCCGCTTTGCTGGCAGCAGCGGCACCGTACTCCTCAGCGGGGCAGGGTCAACGTGGACTGCGAATACCGACGTGACGGTTGGCGAGCTGGGCACAGGCTCGATGACGGTTTCGGACGGCGCCGAATTGACTGCGAGCAATATCATCGTCGGCAGCGAGACGGGATCGACAGGAACGTTCCTCCTTACCGGCAGCGACTCCGAGGTCACGCTCAGCAGCAGTCTCTATGTCGGATATGATGGAGATGGCACGTTCAACGTCACCGATGGTGCAACACTGACCGTCACCGGCGGCATCTACGTTGGCTACTCCGAAGGCCAAGGCGTCTTCAACGTGTCGGGCGGCAGCACCGTTACCAGCGGAAGCGCGGACTTTGGTTACTACAGCGACGCTGGCCAAGGCACGGCGAACATTTCCGGTCTCGGCACGACCTGGACGATCAACGGCTCTCTGACGCTGGGCGACGAAGGCGGCGCCGGCGAGATGAATATCACCGACGGCGCTCAAGTCTCGGTTACCGGCAACCTGCTCATGGGAGCCTACGACGAGAATATTACACGCGGCGATCTGCTCATTTCCGGAGCGGGCTCTCAGCTCACTGTGGCTGGAAACGCCTCTATTGGCGATGAACGGCCAGCCATCGTCGTCGTCAGCAACGGCGGATATCTGCAGACCGGAGACACGGTAATTAGTGCCGACACATCTGCACCGAGCACGGTCACAGTCACTGGCGCTGGATCGGTGTGGGATTCCGGTGATGTTATCGTCGGTGAGTATGGGGTGGGCCAGCTCATCATTACCGATGGCGGCGTCGTCAACGGAACTGGTGAGGCAACCGTCGGCTATTACGGTTCTGGTTCGTCCGCCACCGTCTCGGGAAGCGGGTCGCAGTGGAACTTGGCTAGCAACAATCTTTACGTCGGATACTACACCGATGCTTCGGTCACCGTGACGGACAACGCGGTGTTGACATCTGGCGACATAACCATCGGCTACGGCACCGACGGTCACGGTGTCGTCAACGTCACTGATGGCGGCAAGATCTACAGCGGCGAAGTTACGCTTGGCAGCTACGGCTACCCGATGTCTGGAACGATGAACATTTCCGGGGCTGGCTCCGAATGGCACGTGACCGGCGACATCACTGCCGTCGAGGACTATGGCGCCGCCACCATCAACGTCACCGACAGTGGCCTGCTGACAGTCACAGATAATCTTTACCTCGGCAGCTACGGCTCCCACACCGACGACCTTGCTCAGATGACTGTGTCCGGTACCGGGACGATCGTTGAGATCGGCGGCACGAGCTATATCGGTTATGGCGCCGTTGCGTCGCTGGTTGTAACGAACAACGCGCAGTTCACCACCGATGAATTGCAGGTCGGACCCTTCACAGAGGGTACGATGACGATCAGTAACGGTGCGGTCGTGACGGCGACGACGGGGACCGAAATAGGCGGGTCTGGCACACTGATCTTCGGTGCTGCCGCAGGCGAGGCTGCGACGGCAAGCGGAACTCTTTCCACGCCCACCGTGACGTTCACGGGCGGCGCCATCGTCTTCAATCATACGAACAACCTGATCTTCGACGCGGAGCTGGTGTCTGACTCGGCGGGATTCGGAGACGTGCAGGTTGTGGCCGGTACGACGACGTTCACCACCGGCACGGGCGCCTACTCCGGTACCATTGAAGTCACCGGTGGCAAGGCCGTGTTCAATGCTGACGTGGGCGGCGACGTCACGGTCTCAGGAAGCGGCATCGTCGGCGGCTCCGGGACGATCGGCAGCCTCGATGCACTGAGCGGTGGCACGGTGTCTCCCGGAAACTCGCCAGGCACGCTGACTGTCACGGGCGACGTGGCGTTTGCTTCTGGCTCCACCTATGTCGTCGAGGTTGACGGCGCGGTGTCTGATCTGATCACGGCGGGTGGCACTGCGACGCTGACCGGTGGCACGGTGCAGGTGTCCGGGTCGCCCTCGCTGATGCGTTACACGATCCTCACCTCCTCCGCGCTGACGGGTACCTTCGACGGCGTCGAGACCACATCGGCCTTCATCAACTACAGCCTCGATTACGACCTGCTGAACGCGTACCTCGTCGTCGACGGCTACAACTCGTTCACGATTGCAGCGCGCACCCCCAACCAGTACGCGGTTGCCAACGCGCTGGATAAATTCCCGTCGGCTAACCCTCTTTATAGTGCGATCCTCGCCGGCAGCGTTTCGGACGCCCAGCAGGCCTTCAACGCCTTGTCGGGCGAGATCCATGCTTCGGTAGGCTCAGCGCTAGCCGACGACAGCCGCTACGTGCGCGAAGCGATCACCGGCCGTCTGATCCAGGCGTACTACGGCGGCGTCGGTGCCGGTGGCGGCCAGCCGATCGTGATGGCAGCCGCCGCGCCGACCGATGTTGTGGAGATGGACAGCTCATCGCGCATGTCGCTGGGCGCCGGCTACGCCTCATCGCGCGCTGCAGCACCCTCCAGCGGTCATGATCTTGCCTACTGGAGCCGCGCCTTCGGTGCCTGGGGCGAGTACAACACCAACGGCAACGCGGCGACGACGGATCGCAACCTCGGCGGCTTTATCACCGGCGTCGACGGCGGCCTCGGTGGCGGTTGGCGCGCAGGTCTCGTCACCGGCTACATGTACACCGGTCTTTCGGCGGACGATCGCTGGAGCTCTGCCAACATCAACTCTTATGTGCTCGGCGGTTATGCTGGCGGCGCCTTGGGCGGCGGCTTTGCGCTTCGCTCCGGCGGCACCTGGACGTGGAACGACATCGATAGCAACCGCAGCGTCGTGTTCCCCGGGTTCTACGAAGGGGAGGCGGCGAACTACAATGGCGACGTCGGCCAGCTGTTCGCGGAGCTTGCCTATCCTGTGTTCACGCACGGGGGTGTCGTCGAGCCGTTCGCAGGTCTTGCCTACGTGCACGTCGGCACGGACGGGTTCACCGAGAGCGGCTCTGTTGCGGGTCTGACGAGCAGCGGTCTCGATATGGATCTTGGCTACGGCACGCTTGGTGCACGCACCGGTACGACGGTGGTGTGGGGCGCAACGACGGTGATCCCGCACGCTTCGCTCGCCTGGCAGTACGCGTTCGGCGACACGACGCCGGAGCAGGCCTTGGCGTTCGCCTCGACGGGCATCGGCATGGGCATCGGCGGCGTGCCGCTGGCACAGAACAGCGCGCTTGTTGAAGTGGGTATCGATGCGCTCGTCGCGCAGGATGCCACGCTCGGCATCTCCTACATCGGCCAGTACTCCGGCGACTTCACCGACACCGGTCTGCGCGGCCGCTTCAACTGGAAGTTCTGAGGTCTCTCCCGGCTTCGGAAAAGGCCGGCGGGTGCTTGCCCGCCGGCCCAACCAGACGGCGTGCGTTCGTTCAGCATTGAGTTCGTCGAGTTAGTTGCCAGTCCAATCGATTGCAGCGGAGACTCTAGATGCCCGGGCCGATCAACTCACGAACATATGCTGGGGCCATTCTGACCACGGCAGCGATGTTGGCAGCGGCGCCAGGCGCGCAGGCTCAGACGGTCATCAACAATCAGACGGTCGTCGTTCCTCCATACAACATCCCGAACGCCGCTCTGATCATCGGATCGACCGGAGCCGGCACTGTCGACGTTACTGCGGCGGGCTCAGAAACGGTGAGCCTAACTACACTTGGCCAGCAGGCAGGCAGCACCGGGACATTAAACGTTGAGGGCAGCTTCAGTGCCGAGGGGATCACCGTTGGAGACAGTGGTACCGGTATCCTCAGCATTAGCAATGGGGGCTCGGTGTCGACCCCATATTCCATCTATTTCGGATTTGGCGCGGGGTCTTCGGGGTCCGCTTCAGTGACAACGCTCGGAACGCTGGACTCAACCACACTGCAGGTTGGTGTCTCCGGAACCGGCACGCTGACTATTGCGAGTGGTGGTGTCGTCACGACGTCGGCCCAGATCGGCTTGGGCGATGGGATCGCCACGATTGGTGTCGAAGCTGGCTCCTCTGGCATGGTGTCCGTGACTGGCACAGGCTCTGAATGGAACAACGTCGACATGACGGTTGGTGCTTCGGGGACTGGCTCGCTTAGCATCACCGACGGCGGTGTCGTGAATACGAGCGACACTGGTATCGTGGGACAGAACGCCGGGTCGAGCGGCACCGTGACTGTGACGGGCGCCGGGTCGCAGTGGAGCGCTGGAGCGACCATCATCGGCGATAACGGGTCGGGCACCGTATCCGTAACTGACGGCGGCATAGTGAGCGGCAGCAGTGCCGTGCTCGGCAACGCGGCTGGCTCGACCGGCGCTGTAACTGTCACCGGCTCAGGATCTCAGTTGAACCTCACGGCGGGCTTGACGGTCGGTAATGATGGAACTGGCACGCTCGGCGTCACTGCCGGCGCCAGTCTCACCGTCGGCGGCGCCGTAAATATCGGCATGGGTGACGGCGACGGCGTGGTCACCGTCAGCGGCGGCAGCACCGTAGTTTCGGGCGACGTCAACCTCGGTGCACAGACGTCAGCGGAAACAGGTTCCGGCACGCTGAACGTGTCGGGCGCCGGCACGACATGGTCCATGGGAGATCTGACGATCGGCTATGACGGCGGTACGGGTGAGATGAACATCGCCGGCGGAGCACAGGTCGACACCACGTTTTTGAGCATGGGCAACGGCCTCGCAGCGGAAGGCCTGCTGACCATTTCCGGCGTGGGATCTCAGCTCACGGTCAGCGGCCCATACGGCTATGTCGATCTCGGCTTATACGGCCCAGCGACGGTCGTAGTGAGCAATGGCGGCGTGCTGGCAATCGATGGCTCTGCCTATACGGCTGAGGACGCGGGGGCTACCACCAACGTCACCGTGACGGGAGCTGGCTCCATGTGGACCATGACCGGTGATTTGACTGCCGGTTATTATGGTGGTGACAGCACAATCAACGTGCTCGACGGCGGGCAAGTCGAAGTCGGTCAGGACCTTTATACCGCCTACTCTGGCGCCGGCGATACATCCACAATCTTGATCTCCGGCACCGGGTCGCAGTTCCTCGTCAGCGGAGATGCCTATCTGAGTTACGGCAGCGACGACGGTGATGGACCCAGTACGCTTAGTGTGGCGAACGGCGGGCTCTTTCAGGTAGATGGCACAACCTATCTTGGCGGCGGTGATCAAGCGACCGTGACGGTGACCGGCCGTGGATCGGCTTGGATCGCCAATGACATCGAGATCGGCGTCTATGGCGATGACCCAGACTTTCCCAACGCGCGCGGCGATGTCGTAGTCTCCAATGGCGGATCGATTGAGGCTGCAAACATATCGCTGGGGACAGACATCCTCTATCCGGGTAACCCTGGGATCGGTACTCTTAGCGTTACTGGAGCGGGCTCGAATGTCTCGCTGACCGGCGCTTTGACGATTGCCGATTCCGGCACGGGCACGGTCACGCTGGCCAACGGCGGAACGATCAGCACAACCGGCGTTTCGATCGCCAATCAAGCTGGCAGCGTCGGCACGCTCATATTCGGTGCGGCTTCCGGAGATGCTCCGGCAGCAACTGGCACGCTGAGTACGCCGACAGTGACGTTCGGCTCCGGCACTGGCGAGATCGTTTTCAATCACACGAGCAACTTGAGCTTTGCTTCCGAACTTCTCGGATCGGGTGTCCTCTCGGTGCTGGCCGGCACGACAACCTTCACGACGGACTCGGCGAGCTACTCGGGCGCTATTGACGTGAGCGGCGGCAAGGTGGTGTTCAACGCGGACTATTCGGGCGGCGACGTAACGGTCTCAGGAAGCGGCATCGTCGGCGGCTCGGGCACCATTGCCAGCCTCGATGTGCTCAGCGGCGGCACGGTGGCACCGGGCAATTCGCCGGGCACGCTCTCTGTCGGGGGGAACGTCTCGTTTGCGGCAGGCTCCACGTATGCCGTAGAGGTCAACGGAACTCAGCACGACCTGATCGATGCGGGCGGATCCGCAACTCTCACGGGCGGCACAGTGGTCGTATCCGGCTCGCCTGCGCTGATGACCTACACGATCCTAACCGCTGCAAGCGGAGTGACCGGCACATTCGATGGTCTGTCGAGCGCGTCGGCATTCTATCTCTACAGTCTCGATTACGACGCCAACAACGTCTACCTCGTTGTCGACGGTATAAATTCGTTCACGATTGCAGCGCGCACCCCCAACCAGTACGCGGTTGCCAACGCGCTGGATAAATTCCCGTCGGCTAACCCTCTTTATAGTGCGATCCTCGCCGGCAGCGTTTCGGACGCCCAGCAGGCCTTCAACGCCTTGTCGGGCGAGATCCATGCTTCGGTAGGCTCAGCGCTAGCCGACGACAGCCGCTACGTGCGCGAAGCGATCACCGGCCGTCTGATCCAGGCGTACTACGGCGGCGTCGGTGCCGGTGGCGGCCAGCCGATCGTGATGGCTTCCGCCGCACCGACGGACGTGGTCGAGATGGATAGCTCCTCGCGCATGTCGCTGGGCGCAGGTTATGCGTCGTCACGCGATGCAGCTCCATCTGCTGGTCGCGACCTCGCCTGGTGGAGCCGCGCATTCGGTGCATGGGGTGAATACAACACCAACGGCAACGCGGCGACAACCGATCGCAACCTCGGCGGCTTCATCACCGGCGTCGACGGCGGCCTCGGGGGCGGTTGGCGCGCAGGTCTCGTCACCGGCTACATGTACACCGGTCTTTCGGTTGACGACCGCTGGAGCTCTGCAAACATCAACTCCTACGTGCTCGGCGGTTATGCCGGCGGCGCGCTGGGCGGCGGCTTTGCACTCCGCTCCGGCGGCACGTGGACGTGGAACAGCATCGATAGTAATCGCAGCGTCATCTTCCCCGGCTTCTACGAAGGGGAGGCGGCGAATTATGACGGTGACGTCGGCCAGCTGTTTGCCGAGTTCGCCTATCCGGTCTTCACGCATGGTGGCGTCGTCGAGCCGTTCGCAGGTCTTGCCTACGTACATGTGGGCACGGACGGGTTCACCGAGAGCGGCCCTGTCGCCGGCCTGACGAGCGGCGGCCTCGACATGAACCTCGGCTACGGCACGCTGGGTGCGCGCACCGGCACGACGATGGTGTGGGGCGCAACGACTGTGATCCCGCACGCTTCGCTCGCCTGGCAGTACGCGTTCGGCGACACGACACCGGAGCAGGCCTTGGCGTTCGCCTCGACGGGCATCGGCATGGGCATCGGCGGCGTGCCGCTGGCACAGAACAGCGCGCTTGTTGAAGTGGGCATCGATGCGCTCGTCGCGCAGGATGCCACGCTCGGCATCTCCTACATCGGCCAGTACTCCGGCGACTTCACCGACACCGGTCTGCGCGGCCGCTTCAACTGGAAGTTCTGATCGCCAGTCCGCATCGGCATCGTATCGACGAGTGGGAGCCGCGCCGCGCAGGCGCGGCTCCATCGCTTGCGAATGCCGACGACCGGGCGCCAATCCTCTCGGTTTGGAAGGACGCCTAGGGCTTGAGATGCGCGTCGAGGAAGGATCGCAGCTGGCGGATCGCCGGCGTCGGCTCGAACTTCTTCAGGATCATCGAGCGCACGAACACGCCGTCGAGATAGGTCGAGATGAAGGTCGCGGTCTCGGCCACGTCCACCTTGCGGAAATCGCCGCGCGCGATGCCCGCCGATAGCGTCTGCTGCAGCACCTCGCGCTCCTCGTCGTAGAATTGGTGGATCGCCTCGTCGAGCCGCGACTTGCGCTTGTCCGTCTTCGCGTAGTCGATCGAGATCATGATGAGCTTGCTGATCGTATCGAACTGCAAGATGTGCGTGTCGAGCCAGCCATAGAGGATATCGCGAGGATGCTCGCGGCCCTGCCGCGAGATGCGGAACTGCTCGAACGCGCGCTCGACGGCCAGCGTGACCACCTGGCGGAACAGCTCTTCCTTGCTGCCGAAGTAGTAATAGATCAGCGCCGGATTGAAGCCGGTCGCATCCGCAATGTCCTTTGTCGTCACCGACGAGAACCCGCGCCGGGAGAATAGCTCGAGCGCGGCTTCGCGGATATTCAGCGAGGCATCGGGCGTGGCGAGACTCAGCTTCGGCCTGCCGGCGCTTCCGCTGCGCTTGGGGCGTACGCGTGTGGATGTAGTGCGCTTGTCTTTGGTCTTGCGCAGCGACCTTTCCTCTTTCGCCATGCCCGCCTTCGCGCGTCCTCTCCTATCGCCCACACCCTTTGTAGCAGGCCCGCAGCGATTCTGCCGATGGCGCCAGAATGAGCAGGTTGGTGACGAGATTGTTCAAAAGACAGGCGCTCTGACAAGCATTTTCGCTTGCGAGAAAAAATTAATTGAGCGTTTAATTAAATCGCCGCTGCCCCACGGTCGCGACAGGATCGGCCGCTGAGCTTCGGTTGTTGAACAAGGCAGATGGTTCCGATGGATGCAGTTGCGATGAAGACGGATCGGGTCAGCAGCACGCCCGCTGAGCGTCCGCCACTGTCGCGGCGCCGTCGCAGGAAAGCACCGCTTTGGTCCATCCGCGGGCAGGTGGCGCCGCACACCTATGTCATCATGGCATGCATCGGCATTGCCGTGCCGTTTCTCGCCTGGGTCGCGGTCAATGCCCTCGGCACGGTGCCGCGCATCTTCATGGCATCGCCCACTGACGTCGCTCTGCGCTTCGTCTCGTGGCTCAGCAATGAAGGCTTCGGCGCGGACTTCTGGACCAGCGTATCGCGCGTCAGTCTTGGCTTTCTCGCATCGCTCGCGCTGGCACTTCCGCTCGGGCTGTTGAGCGGCACGTTCAAGCCGGCCGAAGCACTGCTGGAGCCGGCGATGGACTTCGTCCGCTACATGCCGGCGGTCGCATTTGTGCCACTGATGCTCTTGTGGTGCGGCGTCGGTGAGACCTCGAAGGTCGCCGTCATCTTCGTCGGCACGTTCTTCCAGATGCTTCTGATGTTCGCCGATGACGTCCGCCGCGTGCCGATGCAACAGATCGAGGCGGCGCAAACCATGGGCGCGACCCGGCGGGAAGTCGTCTACCGCGTGATCTTTCCCTCTGCCGCCCCGGCGATGTTGACCACCTGCCGCATCACGCTCGGCTGGGCGTGGACCTACCTCGTCGTCGCCGAGATGGTCGCCGCTAATTCGGGCCTCGGCTACGCGATCCTGAAAGCGCAGCGCTTCCTGCAGACCGACAAGATATTCGCTGGTTTGATCGTGATCGGGGTGATTGGCCTCGTTCAGGATCAGGTGCTTCGCGGCCTGCACAAAGTGCTCTTTCCATATCTCAAGGGGCGCTGATCATGAGCAAAGGCATTTTGATCGAAGACCTCTCGAAGTCGTTCGGGGCAACACTCGTGCTCGACGACGTCAGCCTCAGCATCGCGCCGGGCGAGTTCGTGACCATTGTCGGCGCCTCGGGCTGCGGGAAGTCGACGCTGCTGCGCATCCTGGCCGGTCTAGAGATGGCCGATAGCGGTGTCATCGCGTGCGGCGACAAGGAAATCACCGGACCCGGCGTCGAACGCGCCATGGTTTTTCAGGATTACAGCCTTTTTCCCTGGCTCAGTGTCATGGGCAACGTGCTGTTCAGCCGCCGGCTGGCCGCCAACGCGCACGACAATCTCGCCCTCGAACGCGACGCCGAGGAAAAGCGGGCGGCGCTGCTGCTGTCGCTCATCGGGCTGTCCAAGGTGAAGGACGCCTATCCGACACAGCTTTCAGGCGGCATGCGCCAGCGCGTCGCCATTGCCCGCGCGTTGATGTCGAAGCCCGCGGTTCTGTTGATGGACGAGCCTTTCGGTGCGCTCGACGCCCAGACGCGAGAAGTCATGCAGGACTTGGTGCTCGAGGTCGCGCGCAACGAGGGCACCACCGTCGTCTTCGTCACCCACGATGTGGAAGAGGCCATCTATCTCGGCTCGCGCATCGTGCTCATGGCGCCTTACCCCGGTCGCGTCGACTGCATCTACGACGTGCCGTTCTCGCGCAACCGCGACATGTCCATCCGGATCGCGCCCACCTTCCTCGATCTCAAGCGCCGCATCATGAACCGAGTGCGCGACACGGTCGCCAACTCGTTCGACGGCGTTGACCAGGCTCTCACGGGGTGAGCGCATCCGGCGGCTGACAAATCGCAACAAAGGAGTTTCGACTATGCTGAGTGGACTTCTAAAAGGACTTCGAAAAGGCACGTTCGCCCTGGCGGTCTCGGCGACAGCGGCCATCGGCGCAATCGTGCCCCAGGCGCACGCGGAGGAGAAAGTCACCCTCGCGACCGTGGCCTGGATCGGCTACGCGCCGTTTTACGTTGCAGTCGAAAAGGATCTGTTCAAGCCATACGGCGTCAAGGTCGAGCTGAAAGACTTCGCCGACCCAGCATTGATCCCCGCTGCGCTGAGCAGCGGCGGCATTCAAGGCGCCATGTATACCTACGATCAGGTCATCAATCTCGTCGCCAATGGTAACGATTTCCGCGTGGTCATGCCGATCGACTACTCGAACGGCGCCGACGCTATCGTTGCCTCCAAGTCGATCAAGTCGCTTGCCGATCTGAAGGGCAAGCAGGTCGCCTACCCATTCGCCACTTGCGATAACCTGCTGGTCGCCTACGCCCTGAAGTCTGTTGGCCTCAGCGAGTCCGACGTGCAGGGCCTCGACACGACGCCCGAGAACGTGCCTGCAGCGCTCGCCGCTGGCGTCGCAGCGGGAGCCACCTACGAGCCCAACGTCAGCAAGGCTCTGAAGCTCGAGGTCGGCGACGGCTTCCATTCCATCTACACCTCCGCGACGGCGCCGGGCCTGATCACAGACGTCCTCTATTTCCCCGCCGACTTCATCGCCAAGAACCCGAAGACGGTAGACGGAATCATCAGGGGTTACATCGATGGGATGAAGTACCTCAAGGAGCATCCCGACGAGGCTTACGCGATCGTAGCGAAGTATTTTTCCACTACGGTCGATGATGTGAAGGAGCAGGCCAAGGGCGTTTACAACGTGCCCGTTCCCGAGATGGCCGGCTACTTCACCCCGCGCGACGACGCCAAGTCGTTCTTCACGACGGGCAAGCTCATCGCCGACATCCTCGTCCAGCGCGGCCAGATCAAAGCGGCTCCGAAGATCGAGGACACCTACACGACCGAGTTCGTGCAGAAGCTCGCCTCATCGCAGTGATCCGCGCGCGGCCGCTCGCAACCGGGCGGCCGCCACCCGCAAAAATCAGAACAAGTCCCGCAAACAGGAGAATTACGGTGGACGCCTCTGTCAACAATAACGACGCGGTGCTCGGCAACCTGCGCGCTTCCGGGGTCAAGTACATGCTGGCGAGCTACGTCGACATGCACGGTGTCTCCAAGGGCAAGGTGGTCCCGGTCGAGCACTTCGACCGCATGATGTCCGGCTCGGAGCTGTGCACCGGCGCAGCGCTCGACGGCGTGCCGCAAGACGTGAGCGACGAAGAAGTCGCCGCCCATCCCGATCCCGCGTCCTGCACGGTGCTCCCATGGAACAAAGACATCGCCTGGTTCGCCAGCGACCTGTGGTGCGAAGGAAAGCCGTTCGATGCCTGCAGCCGCAACATCCTGAAGCGCGCGCTCAGTAAAGCAGCGAGCATGGGATACGCCATGAACCTCGGTATGGAAGCCGAGTTCTTCGTCCTGCGCGATGATGCCGAGCGCGGTTACGCGCCTTTGTCGGATCGCAAGCACCTCGACAAGCCGGCCTATGACGTCTCGCGCATGCTGGACAACATGGGCTGGATGGACGAGCTCGTACAGGCAATGAACAGTCTCGGCTGGGACGTCTACAGCTTCGACCACGAGGACGGCATCGGCCAGTTCGAGATCGACTTCAACTACTTCGACGCACTGTCCATGGCCGACCGCTTCGTGTTCTTCCGCCTCATGGCGCACGAGATCGCGCGCAAGCATGGCGGCTTCGCCACCTTCATGCCCAAGCCTTTCGTCGATCGGGCCGGCAGCGGTGCGCACTTCAACATGTCGCTCGCCAATATCAACACCGGCGAAAATCTGTTCTCGGACACCGCTGATCCGCGCGGATGCAACCTGTCGAAGCTCGGCTACCAGTTCCTCGCCGGTGTCCTGAAGCACCTGCCAGCCATCTGCGCCGTCGTCGCGCCGACCGTGAACAGCTACAAGCGGCTGGTGCTCAAGGGATCTATGTCGGGCTTCACGTGGGCGCCTGTCTGGGCGTGCTACGGCAACAACAACCGCACCAACACCTTGCGCATTCCGATGGGCGGCGGCCGTGTGGAACTGCGCGCGGCGGACAGCGCGTGCAATCCTTATCTCGGCGCAGCCCTGGTGCTGATGGCGGGACTCGAGGGCATCGAGCAACAGCTCGATCCTGGCGAGCCGCACGGCGAGAACATGTACCTCAAGAGCGAGGAGGAACTCCGCGCGATGGGCATCACCCATCTGCCGAAGACCCTGCTGGAAGCGATCGATGCCTTCGACGCCGATCCCTTGAGCGCCACCGCGTTTGGACCGGCGATGAAGCAGGCGTGGCTCGACTTCAAGCGTGATGAGTGGGCGAGCTACATCAACCACGTCTCCGACTGGGAAAAGAGCCGCTACCTCAAGTTCTACTGAGGACAGCGCCTCGAAGCAGCAGGGAGAACATCGATGCAGTGGGCGGAGCGCACATGGTGCGAGTTGCCGCACGACCTCGCGGCAGCACGTTTCACGGCGCTCCTGCCCGTGGGAGCGACCGAGCAGCACGGGCCTCAGCTCGCAACCGGCATGGACTGGGTGCTTGCCGATAAGCTCTGCCGTGAAGTTGCGCACCGCACAGGCGTGCCCATGTTGCCGCCGCTGCCGTACGGCTGCTCGCTCGGCCACAGCCAGCGCTGGCCAGGCACGATCGCGCTCCAGCCCATCACTCTGATCACGCTCGTGAAGGAAATCGGCGATTGGGCATATATCAGCGGCGTGCGGCGCCTCATCATCGTCAACACCCATGTTACGAATGCGGCGCCGCTGCGCTGTGCTCTGGAAATGCTGCGTGCCGAGCACGACGACATGATGGTCGCGGTGATCAACTCCGCGCACATGAGCGAGCGGGTGAGGGCCGCGCACTTTGCAGACGCGGACGATTGGCACGCCAATGCCACCGAGACATCTCTAATGATGGGTATCGCGCCGCAGATCGCGCGGCCGCCCCTGAACGCGACGTCGGATGATCCAGATCGCACGCAAGGTCTGGTCTTCTCCCACCCCGTCAACCGCACCAGCGCCAACGGCGTGACGGGAAACCCGAGCCAGGCCACCGTCGAGGATGGGCTGCGTCTGTTCGCGTGGATGACGGAAGACCTGGCGGCCATCGTCGAAAAAGGAAAGCTGGAGCAGCCTCCGCTCGCTGCGTCCTATGTCAGCCGCGCCTCGGACTGAGCAGCGCTTCTCCGAAACCCTGCAATCGTCGCGCCGATGCCGTTTAACGCCGCGAGGGGAACGCTTTTTCAAGCTGCTGGAGTCTAGAAGACTCTCGAGTGGCAGGGGAGCACCTCGAGGTATGTCCGCAGCGCAAGCCGTCGTTACCGATAGATTAAAGCCCGGACTCTCCCGCGCTGAGGCTGCAGGCGCGCGCTCCCCATCGATCACACATTCAAATCGGCGGTCTTGACGCTCGGTTTCATAAGTGAAGCCGGGTTCGATTGCACTATTAAGTAAAGAGAGCGCCGGGCCGCTCTCGCAGGAAGGGAAATGACAATGCTCTCCAGCAAGACCGGAATCGAAGTTCTCCGCGATCCCTCCCTCAACAAATCGACTGCGTTCAGCGAAGCGGAGAAGGTCGCGCTCGGTCTGGTCGGCCTCGTCTCTGACACGACGGAGAGCGAGGATCTGCAACTGAAGCGCGTCATGATGCAGCTGGCGCACAAGACGACCGACCTCGACCGCTACATCTACTTGATCAATCTGCTCGATCATAACGAGACGCTGTTCTATCGCACCGTGATGTCGGATCCTGCGCGCTTCCTTCCCATCGTCTACGACCCCACCATCGGCGAAGCCTGCCTCAAGTTCGGCCACATCTATCGCCAGCCGCGCGGCATGTATCTATCGATGTCACGGCGCGGGAAGGTGAGGGACGTTCTGAGCAACTGGCCCCAGAAGGACATCCGTTTCATCTGCGTCACCGATGGCGGACGCATTCTCGGCCTGGGCGATCTCGGCGCCAACGGCGTCGGCATCCCGATCGGCAAGCTGCAGCTTTACACGGCGTGCGCGGGCGTGCCGCCGCAATACCTGCTACCGATGTATCTCGACGCCGGTACCAACAACGAGCAGCTCCTGCACGATCCGCTTTATCTCGGCTTGCGCCGGACGCGCCCGGCCACGGAAGACCTCTTCTCCTTCGTCGACGAGTTCGTCGCAGCGGTGCAGGAGGTGTTCCCGAAGTGCTGCATCCATTTCGAGGACTGGACCGGCGTCGACGCCGTCCATCTGCTAGAGCGCTACCGCGACAAGTACTGCGTCTATAACGACGACGTTCAAGGCACCGCGGGCATCGTTCTCGCCGGCATGATCAATGCGGCGAGGATCAAAGGCAGCGAGCTCAGCAGCGAGCGGTACCTGTTCCTGGGCGCGGGCTCTGCCGGCATTGGGCTATCGGGCCTCCTATGCTCGGCGATGGTCGAGGAAGGCCTGTCGCTCGAGGAAGCGCGCGCGCGCATCCACATGTTCGATGTCAACGGCCTATTGGAAAGCACCAGAACCGATCTCGTCGACTTCCAGAAGCCGTACGCGCACGACCATGCGCCGACGCGAGACTTCCTTGCCGCGATCGAGAGCATCCGGCCCACCACGATCATCGGCGTCAGCACCATTGGCGGCGCGTTCACCCAGCCCGTGATCGAAGCAATGGCCCGCATCAACGAGCGCCCGATCGTTCTGGCGCTCTCCAATCCCACCGAGCACGCCGAATGCACCGCCGAGCAGGCTTACACCTGGTCGAACGGCAAAGCGATCTACGCCGCCGGCGTTCAGTTCCCGCCCGTCCACCACGATGGCACGACGTTCCTGCCGGGGCAGGCGAACAATTTCTATATTTTCCCCGCCATCGGCATGGCCGTGTTCGCGACTGAGGCTTCACGCGTGACCGATGCAATGTTTATTGAGGCCGCCCGCGCCGTGGCGGACCAGGTCCCCGCGTCACTGCTGAACCAGGGCCTGCTCTACCCGCCCCAGGCCAACATCCTCGAGACGGAAATCCAGACGGCGGCGCGCATAGCCGAGCTGATCTTTGCTTCCGGACTTGCCCGTGTTGACCGGCCCGGAACGGACATGGTCTCGTTCATCCGCGGCCACGTCTACAAGCCGGAATACCAGAAGATCGACAGCGAGATTCAGCAGGTAGCCTAGGGGGCTGCGCCCGCGGCGCTTCAGCTCTCAAACGACGCCGAAACCCAGTCGCTTGAGCGCCTGGCCCGCCAGCTTGGCATCCTCGCCACCGTGCGCCATCAGCTGATCGAGATGGTGCACAAGCTTGCCGAGCTTGCGCTTTTTCATCTCGTCGTAGAACACGCGTGAGACCTCTTCCGGCGCCAGCGCGAGTATCCCGATGGCTTCCATCCGGGCCTCTTCGATCTTGCTGGACGACATCGAACACCTGCCGATTTTGGGGCAACTGCCAACCTATATGCGTCGCGCAGCTGGCATCGTACAGGGGCAGATCGTCCCACGATGCGTCGCGGTTAAATTGCCGTTGATGCATCCTCGTAAAGGTGGTGTCACAATTTTCCGTGCCACCTGGTCGTCGAAGCCGAGCCAGCATCGAACGGCTGCGGCGCTCGCGCGACGTCTTTGATCGCCGTGTCAGGCGAGAAATTGTGGTCGGCTCGAAGCGACTTCACTTCGACAGTCATTTCCTACATCGAGGCGGTGGCGGAGGACCGCTTGCACTATCGTGCACGCTTGATTTCGGGTCGGTAAGCCGGAAACGTCGATCACCATGCGCAAAAACCGGTCAAAGTCCTCGGAGGCATGTTGATATTCCATCGGCATTCTCGGCTCCCACCTCCAGTAGCGACAGAAAAGACGATTGGCTGGTCACCGCTTCGCCCGGACGGTTGCGCGTTGTCTCGCGTCATCGGGAGGCTCATCAGGTAAGCGATATCTACGTGCGTGGCGGCCGAAACATAGACACCGGTCCGTTCGCGGGAGATGGGGCAGCAAGTCCACAAAAGAGCGACTTGATCGTAAAGATTGATCGCTCGCAGCAGGAAAAGGCTGATCTAATTGCCTTTCTCAAGACGCTAACCGATGCGACGCTGCTGACTTCACCGCGTTTCTCAGATCCGTGGAAATGACGTTGCGGAGACGTCCCTTGCTCGGATTGAATGACCTGCTGTAAACGTGGGTCCAAATTTTGTACTTTCCACCTTTCTTTCCTGAAGCTTCGTCGAACATTCGATGCCAGTGGCACTGATGAAGACTGAATACTGGGGCGGCGCATGCCATTCTCTGAAACGTCATTTGACCCTGATACTCAAGAGACGCTCAAGCGGGTAATGGATGAAGTATGCGCTGAGGTTCGGGACGACGCGCTTGAGGTCGATAAGGCGACGCGGCTCATGGTTGTCATCCGGCTCGTTGCCGCAGCCGCGGACGGTGAGCGTGATCCGGACAAGCTCAAGCATGTCGCTCGCAAGGTGGTGAAGCCCTAGCTCCGTCGCCGCGTTCACCAACTGAGTTGGGCATTGTCGGAATGCACTAGGCAGCACGAACACCGCCAGGCGCCAACTAATCTGCTTGATTGATACTGAGACAAGCTCTGCAGCCCTAGGCTTAGGAAATATCTAACCAGCGACGGTTTGCTGCCGCTGCGCGATGGGGACGGCCATGACAGAACTTGAACGAGGGCGGCTTGTGTTGAATCAACCCGGAAAGACTACGGTCTTGCGCCCGTTCGTGAATACGCGATTCTTGCGGGTCTCCGGCGACTACGGCGGCCGCCCTGAATGTCGGCAGTCCCTGGGAATGCTCGATGGCTATCCGCCAGAGTAGCCGCCGATGATAGGCAGCACCTCACCAGTGATGTAGCTCGAGCAGCTGGGTGCGGCGAGAAACACGAAAGCTGGCGCTATCTCTTCGGGCTGCGCGGGGCGCTTCATCGGGGTGTCGCTGCCGAACTTCGCAACCTTCTCCGCTGACTTGTCGGCAGGGTTGAGAGGCGTCCATACCGGGCCCGGCGCAACCGCATTCACGCGTATGCCGCGCCCGATGAGATGCGTGGCTAGCGAGCGCGTGAACGCATGAATGCCGCCCTTCGTCATCGAATAGTCGAGGAGATCCTTGTTGCCGAGCAGGCCGGTGACCGATCCCGTCATCACGATGGCGCTCCCATTCTTCATTTCGGGCACAGCCGCTTTCGCCATGTAGAAATAGCCATAGAGGTTCGTCTTCAGGGTGCGGTCGAAATGCTCATCCGTGAGATCTTCGAAATCCTGGATGTGCTCCTGAAAGGCGGCATTGTTGACTAGAATGTCGAGCTTGCCGAGTTGGGCCACAGTCTGCTTCACCGCTTCCTTGCAGAATTTCGGATCGGCGACATCACCCGATAGCAGAATGCAGCGGCGTCCCTCTTTCTCGACCGCGCGCTTAGTCTTTTCCGCATCCTCGTCCTCCGTTAGGTAAGCGACCGCAACGTCGGCGCCTTCGCGGGCGAAGAGAACGGCAACTGACCGGCCGATGCCGGAGTCGCCGCCAGTTATCAGAGCAACTTTATCTTTGAGCTTTTCAGAGCCCTTGTAGTGCGGAGCATCGTACATCGGCTGCAAGTCGAGTTCGGCTTCCTCGCCCGGCTTACTCAGATGCTGGCTGGGAAGCGGCGGCTCGGGATAGGTGCGCGCACCAGCCTGGACCGCCCCTTTAGCTTCTCTCCGCTTCGTTTTCCTGTTGTCGACCTTGCGCTGTATGGCGCGTTCTGCGGACGCCGCTTCTTCCGCACCTTTGCGAAAAGCAGACAGATCCGAGCCCTTCGACGGGGTGCTGGTGTCGGTCATCGCAACCTCCGAAACTCTTTTGCGTGAAACTCTCGGACGAAAAGCTTGTTCCGCGTTGATATCGTTGGCTCGCCCCGGATCGTGCTGCCGGCCGGGACTCCAATCGATTTGCTGCCGCTGCCCAGTAGCGAGGAACCACTGAGGCGCAGCTGCATTTTATCGGACGCCGGGTGTCAACCGGGCGCAAGGGAGATGGTGGACGCAGCTTATTTTCCCGGTTTCTGGCTGCGGCAGCAACGCATCGGTACGCGTTTCACCCGACCCCTTCCCGGCGCATTTAGATTTGCGACTTGTTCACCCGCTGATGGACGACAACACAGCGACTGAATAACAGCGCGCGGGGCAAAGTCTACATGTGCGGATCGGTAAGAGTACGTCTGCACGTATCGCGCCACGTCTCCTTCGACATGTGCGTTTCGCGATCCCACGCAGCTTCACACGTTGAGCATCGCCATACTGGCACCTCCGCCTACCAACCCAGGGAAATACTTGTCTGGCCTAGAGGTTCCCGACGGAACCCATACGATTTGCAGCCGTTTCAGCACTGCGATCGAAAACCTGCGGGAGGTCGTGCATTTTGCGCCGCGCGTTCACATTTCTCGCAGCCGCATGCGCTTTGTCCGGATGCGCCGTGTCCACCGATCGTCAGTCGCTGGGTTATGGCGACTACGTCGGCTACTCGTGCGAGCAACTGGGCCAAGAAGCTCTGAGGCTCATGCGCATAGCCGCCGACAGGAGCGAGCATCTCGTCGCGGACGACAGAGATCGCCGAGACCGGGCCATGCTGCAGTTGTCGAACGTGAAGCGAGCAAGCAGCGCCAAGGCCTGCTGAAGCGTGAACGCGAGCCGGCTCATAGCATCACCTTTTCCGCAGCCTTTAGTGGGCGATCCATGCACAGAGTTACATTCCTTATCTCATCGATGTTGCTGCTCCCAATTGGCGCGGCAGCCCAGCAACAGCCAGGAGTAGGGCCAAACCCTAACCTTCCTGAGCCGCAGAGTTCACTTCTGCCGACGGTGAACGTGGCGCCAGCGACAAGCTGGAGTGCGGATGCCCGTCCGATCCCCGGACAAGGGCTCTCCGTCGAACGTTACAAGACGGGCCTCGACCACCCCCGCTGGCTCTACGTGCTTCCCACCGGGGATGTACTCGTCGCTGAAACGAATGCACCGCCGAAGCCTGAAGACTCATCGGGCATCAAGGGCTGGTTCATGAAATTCTTCATGCGTCGCGCCACTGGTTCTTCACATAGCGCCAATCGTATCCGGCTTCTGCGCGACACCGATGGCAATGGCGCGGCCGACACGGACAAGGTGTTCCTCGACGGGCTTTACTCACCTTTTGGAATGGCCCTTATCGGCCAGAACTTTTACGTCGCAAATACCGATCCCGTGCTCCGCTTCCCATACGCCGGCGGCGCCATTACCGGGGAAAGCCAGAAGGTCACGGACTTGCCGGCCGGGCCACTGAACCACCACTGGACGAAGAACATCATCGCCAGTCCTGACGGCAAGCGCTTGTATGCGACCGTTGGATCGAACTCGAACGTCGGCGAGAACGGCCTCGATAAAGAGGAAGGGCGCGCGGCCATATGGGAGATCGACACCCAAACTGGTGAGAAGCGGGTGTTTGCGACCGGTCTTCGTAATCCGAACGGCTTGGCGTGGGAGCCGTCGACCGGCGTATTGTGGACCGTCGTCAATGAACGCGATGAACTCGGTGATAACCTCGTTCCCGATTATCTGACGTCGGTTCGCGAGGGCGGGTTCTATGGCTGGCCCTTCAGCTACTGGGGGCAGCATCTGGACACGCGCGTAAAAGAGCAGAAGCCCGATCTCGTCGCGAAAGCTATACCTCCAGATTACGGCCTTGGGGCACACGTAGCAGCTCTCGGCTTGGCATTTGACAGCGACAGCTCTCATCTCGGCGCACCATACGAGAAGGGCGCCTTCATCGGTCTGCACGGATCTTGGAATCGGTCGGATCGCGCCGGCTACAAGGTGATCTTCGTTCCGTTCAAGGACGGACGACCCTCCGGCGAACCTATTGACGTTCTCACGGGCTTTGCTGACGAGGCCGGCAACGCCCGCGGACGGCCCGTCGGTGTCGCGTTCGACAAGACGGGTGCTTTACTCGTTGCCGACGACGTTGGTGGCATCATCTGGCGGGTTACGCGCGCCTCCGGGGAAAACGCCCCATAGTCATGCCGCAGCAGCAGGCGTCGTATCAACGCGGCGCAAATTGCCCCGAAGGCGCCGTGTTGTTCTCACGATCTGGTCGGTAGAACAACCTGTCCAGAAAAAGCAACACGCGAACGCCTGCCTGGAATATTGGCGCAGTCACCAGGTAGACGAGGCGCACGTCGACAGCCATTTGCGACCAGTTCCGGCCAGCGGCGTGATAAGCGGCTATCATTTCGCTCACGTAGAGTATCGCGACGAGCGAAGCGATCAACGTAACCATGAGCATCACCATAAAGGATGTGTGTTGCTAGATCCGGGCGCCGCCCTTCGCAGGCTGGGCGCCTATCCAACAACGCAAGGTCCATTCTTGCGTTCCTGGCACATGCAGGAACTTGGATTTTCAGTTGGCTTAGACGGCGGCTCACGGCAGGCGTTGGACCCGCGGACAATTGAACCAGATGCCAGCCTCCGGAGTTACCGCTCAAAAGAGGAGAAGTGTCATGGGTGTAATTTCTTGGATCGTCGTGGGGCTTATCGCGGGCTGGCTTGCCGAGCAAATCAGCGGGAGGGAAGATGGCCTCCTCGCAAATCTCGTGATCGGCATTATCGGCGCATTGGTCGGCGGCTTCGTCTTCGGCCGGCTCGTAGGACTGTCCTACAGTGAGGGCATAAATCTCGCGACGATCGCCATCGCGACCGGTGGAGCGGTGCTGTTTCTCTTCATTTTCGGAATGATGCCGCATCGTCGCCTGCCGCCGCCGCAAGCGTAGGCTTTGCCTGGCCCCGCGGCGTTGCCGACTGATGCCCGGGGTCAGTGCTCGCGCAACACGCTTGGAGCTATTGAGCAGCGCCCGCATCGCGCGCGGTTTCGCTTTTGGTGACGCCGTCCAACGGAAGGCTCGCTAAGTTCTCTGCAAATGGCGGTTGCGCTGCCATATGGAGAACGTGAGCGCTGTCGCGAACGCAACCCAAAGCATATACGGAATGAAGAGAAGGGCGGCGGCAGGAGTATTCTGCCGAGCCGACGCAATGAATATTATGATGGTGACGAGCATCGCCGCTGCATCGGCAAGAGCGAGGTCGATGCGCCTCTTGCCAAACATGAGCCACGACCAGGCAGCGTTGAGGACGATGTTCAGCGACCAGATCGCAAACGCAAAGCTGAAGCCTTCGACGCGCCAGACGATCCACCCCGCGATGGCGATCATCACGTAGAGCGCAGTCCACGCCGGCCCGAACACCCACGAAGGCGGCGTCCAGCTAGGCCTGTCGAGGCGTCGATACCAATCCCCGGGCTGAAAAATTGCGCCGCTGAGGCCGACCGCCACCACAATGGCGAGGAACGGCAGGAAGCTGAGCCAATTGTCCATGTCCGCTCCTTGCGAAATGAGTTTTTGCCACTCCAGGTGACGCCGCCGCCGCGCACATCGTGCCAGCGAGAGTGATCAACTCATCGTGGCTCTGCAACTATGCATGTTCTATTCGGTATAGCCCAACGTCCAACGCTTCGGCGCTGAATCCGGCCTCGCAGTAACACAGATAGTAATTCCAAAGTCGCCTGAATGGCTCATCGAACCCCAACGGCGCTATCTGGCTCCAGCTTGAATTGAAGCGTCGGCACCATTCAGCTAGCGTACGGGCGTAGCTCGCTCCGAACAGCTCTCGCCGAGTGATCTTCAACCCGGCTGCCGCCGCCTGAGCTTCGATGATTTCGCCCGTAGGGAGGGCACCCCCTGGAAATATCTCCAACTGAATGAAGTCCGGACGGGTTCGGTATGCGTCATAGCGGTCGGCGGCGATCGTGATGACCTGCACGACAGCAACGCCAGCCGGCGCGAGACAATTGCGCAGCTTTGCGAAGTACTGCGGCCAATACTTTTCGCCCACCGCTTCGAGCATTTCGATGCTCACGATGCGCTCGAAGCGCCCTTCGACGTCTCGATAGTCCTGAAGGCGCACGTCGACACCACCGGCGCGACCTGCGCGCTGCAATCGGTCTGAAGCGTAGGCGCGTTGCTCATGCGAGAGAGTTAGCGCCGTTACGGCGCAGCGATGCGCCACCGCGAGCCTCTCGGCGACGGCGCCCCAGCCGCATCCTATTTCGAGAACCTTCTCGCCGCCGTTGAGGTCCATCAGCTCGCATACCCGGTCGATCTTCCGCGCCTGTGCGCTTTCGAGAGTGTCGTGAGGCGAGCTGTAGATCCCGGACGAGTAGTTCATCCCCCCATCGAGCCACTTGGCGTAGAACGCGTTTCCTAAATCGTAGTGAGCGGAGATGTTGCGGCGGCTATTGAAGCGGGAATTTTCACGCCGGTCATGGCGCAAGCGGTACAATGTGCGGAGAACGGCGTTTCCCCGCGTGGCATTGTTCAGCGCGGCCTCGTTCTCCAGTGCCCAGGTCAGCAACTTGGTGAGATCAGCGGCGTCCCAGTCGCCGCAGCGGTAGGCCGACGCGAAACCGATGTCGCCCCCCGCCAACAGCCGTGCAAGCGCGCGCCATCGCTTCACATCGATGGATGCGTGCGTGCCGGGCCGGTCGCCCTCGAGGGTGAGCCTGCTGCCACGAGGAAGTGTTACCGTCAGCCCGCCCGCATCCAGTTGGCCGATCAGTCGCCGCACCATGCGACCGGCCATCGTCAGCTGCTCTTCGTCGCGTGCGAAATGGGCAAATTCAGACATGCTTGCGCTCGCGTTTCTGCTCGCAATCGCTGGCCGCCACATGAGGATGGATCGTAAGGCCCTTCCACCACAATCGCACGGCCTCGAAGTGGATCGCTGCAATGACTTTCAAAGTCACCAGCGGATACGTGCACAGCAGTTCCGCCAAGCGCAGATCTGTTAGCTCCTGACGCTGGGCGTGCAGCACCGTGTTTATGAGCGCCACTCCTTTCTCCGCGCCCGATATGCCCAGCGTCAAAGTTTCGCCGGGAGGGGCCAAGCGGAAATCGTAGCTCATATCCATGCCCATGAAGGGGGAGACGTAGAACGCCTTTTTGCTGGATTGGCGGATCGTGCCGCCTTCCTCGGCATTAGCCGCCATCGTGTAGCTGTGCCGCTCGCCGTAGGTATTGTGCACTTCATACACCGTCGCCGCGAGCTCGCCGCTTTGGCGATAGCAGAAGTAGACGCTCAGCGGATTGAACTGATATCCGAGCACGCGCGGGCTGCACAGCAGGCAGATCCGGCCATCGTCGAAGCTTATTCCTTTGGCGTGAAGCCGGCGTACGATCTGATCGCGAAGCGGCGTCTCGTCGTGGCCATAGTCGCCGTCGTGGAACGAGATGAGATTGCCGCGTCGGCGCGAGAAGATCATCAATCGTTTGTCGAGTGTGTCGATCTCCGCGAGGTCGAGCAACAGCCACCACGCACGATACCGGAAGTGATGGCGGCGAGGATGTAGTCTGCGATGCATGACCCATCCGCTGTAGATGCAGGACGCGGTCATCAGGCGGCCTCTTCTGACGGGAACACCGGGTCGCGCGGCACGAGGCATATGCGTGCGGATTCTTCGGGAACGCTCCACGGCCGACGCAGGCCGCCGAGCTGTTCGGCGACCGCTAGACCCGCCTGCAGACCATCCTCGTGGAACCCCGCGCCGAAGTAGGCTCCGCAGAACCAGGTGTTGCGCCGCCCCTGCAGCGTCCATAGTTCGCGTTGCGCCCGATGTGCCGCTGCATCGAAGATGGGGTGCGAGTAGGATTCCGTGCGGATGACTGAGCGGGGCGTGCGCTGGGGATCGAGGGTCACGAACAGCGGGCGGTCTTCCGGCAGGCCTTGCAGGCTATTCATCCAGTAGGTTACGTGCGCACTCCCTTCCGGGCCGCCAGTCTGCACATAGTTCCAGCTCGACCAGACACTGCGCCGCTTCGGCATCAGAGCGCTGTCTTGGTGCAGAACAGCCTCGTTTTCGCGATAGCGAATAGCGCCCAGCAGCCGCTCCTCATCCAAGCTCGGCTCTCGCAGCAGAGCCAGCGCCTCATCGGAATGGGTCGCGATCACGACGTGATCAAAGCTGGCCTTGCCTCCGTCCGCCTCCAAGACCTCAACTCCGGCGTCGGAACGAGTTATCGATGCAACGCGCGCATTCTTGCGCACATCGCCTCGAAGTTCTTCCAGCAGCTTGTTGACGTATGTCCTGCTGCCGCCACTAACGGTGCGCCATTGAGGGCGGTCTCGCAATAGCAGCAGACCGTGATTGTCGAAAAAGCGAACGAAAGCTGCTGCAGAGCAGTCCAGCATCGACACCGCCGGGGCAGACCAAATGGCGGCCGCCATCGGCAGAAGGTGATCGCTCAGGAATGCATCGCGGTAATTGTTCTGTCGCAGGTACTCTCCGAGCGTTAGGCCGTTAAGCCTGTCACGCCGAAGATCGCCGGGAGCATCACGGTAAAACCGGCGCAGGTCGGACAACATGGCCCAAAACCGCGGCCTCAGCACATTCGTCCGCTGGGCGAATAAGGTCGCCAGGCTGGTGCCCGCATATTCCAAACCGCCATCGCAGCGCGACACCGCAAACGACATCTCGCTAGGTTGGGTTGTTACGCCGAGATGGGCGAACAGCGCGGTGAGATTTGGATAGTTGGGCGGGTTATAGACGATGAACCCGGTGTCGACCGGCAGATCTCCGCCTGCGCCCGGTACATCTACCGTATTGCTGTGGCCGCCCGCCCGGCCGGCTTTCTCGTAGACGGTAACGTCGTGGCGCTTGCTCAGGAGCCACGCCGCGGCAAGTCCGGAAATCCCGGTCCCTACGACCGCGATCCGCAAGCGTCCTTTAGTAGATCGGAACATTCGGCCCCCTGATAAGCCTCAGCTGCCAGTAGGGGTGCAACGACCGTCCCAGCGGCTTGGATCACTCACTAGGCGCGGCATGCCCAGTGATCCAGGCGGGCAGGCTCGACGTTAATGCTGCATGCGCGCTATGGGCTTGACAGTCAGGGTGACTCCAAAGCTATCCGGATCATGTATCGTGATCCGGAACCGCCATTCATCAGCACGAGCTCCATGGCTCCAACTCATGCCTGACGAAAGCGCCATTGCCACGCACGATCATGCGTCTCTGATCGTCGCGGTGGCGAAAAATCGTGATCGGATCGCGTTCGCTGAGCTGTTCAATCACTTTGCTCCGCGGATTAAGGCATTCCTCCTTCGGGGGGGAACACCAGCCGAACTGGCCGAGGAGCTGGCGCAGGAAGCAATGCTCATCGTGTGGCGAAAGGCGTACCTGTTCGATCCCGCAGGTGCGAGCGCCTCCGGATGGGTCTTTCGAATTGCGCAGAACCTGCGCATCGACGCCGCGCGGCGGGCGCAGAGAGCAGATCGTATCGCCACTGAGTTCGCGGTCGAGCCAGCAGAAGTCGATGCTCCCGAGGCCGTCGTCGACGCCGTGCAGCTGGAAGAGAAAGTCCGGTCCGCAATGGCGCAGCTGTCGCCAGAGCAACTCAAAGTTATCACCCTGTCGTTCTTCGAAAGCCGCCCCCACGCAGAAATAGCGGCAATCCTCAAGCTGCCGCTTGGAACCGTGAAGTCGCGTATCAGGCTGGCGTTTCTTCGACTGCGCGCGCTGCTCGACGAGGTCGCATGACTCCGACCCACCATCCGAAGGAAGAGAAGCTGCTCGAATATTTTTCGGGCTCCCTCGACGAAGGCATGCGCCTCGTTGTTGCGGCGCACTTGGAAATGTGTCCGTCCTGCCGGCGGCTGCTGGCTGGCCTCGAAATTGCGGGCGGGACCTACCTGGACGGTCTGCCAGCAGCGCCGCTGGGAGAACACGCGCTGGAACGCGTACTCTCACGCCTCGATGAAAGCGAAGTCAGCCAGCCCGCGCCGCGTGCGCAAGCAGCTAATGACCTGCCCGTGCAAATCCGTGCCCTTGCGCCACATCAGCTTGGCCGCTGGCGTTGGATCGGACCGGGCGTCTATTGGCGCAGCGTCACGCTCTCACAACAAGGACCTATGCGTGTCTTCCTGCTGAAAGCAGCGCCGGGCACGCAGCTGCCTCAGCACACGCACGATGGGACCGAGCTGACTGTCATACTGCAAGGCGCGTTCCGCCACGAAGGAGGGCGCTTCGGAGCCGGTGACTGTGACGACGCTGACGACACTGTCGAGCACCGTCCCGCCGTCGAGGAAGGCGAGGAGTGCATCTGCCTCGTCGCAATGGAAGGCAACATCCGGTTGCGCGGGTTCTTGGGACGTCTCATCCAACCATTAGTACGCTTGTGATCGCTATGACCGTGACCGCGTTTCTTCAGGCGTTCGTCCTCATTTCTCTCGCTCTTTCGGCTGTGATGACCCTGGCCTGGCTCATTCAGCAGCGCACGGGCAATTCCGGCTGGGTGGACACAGTATGGACGTTCGGTTTGGGAATGGTCGGCGCAGCGGCAGCCCTCGCTCCTGTGGCACACATGGAGCATTCCTGGCGCCAGTTCGTCGTTGCCGCCTTCTTGGCGACCTGGGCACTGCGGCTTGGTCTGCACATCGCCCGGCGCACCGCGGGCATTACCGACGATCCCCGCTATGCGGCGCTGATCGACGGTTGGGGCGCATCGGCGCGGTCAGAGATGTTTTGGCTGCTGCAGAAGCAGGCGCTCATCAGCATTCCCCTGGCGACGGCCGCGTTCATCGCTGCGCACAATCCAGATCCCCAGCTTCGCATCGGCGACGCGATCGCCATTCTGGTTATGATCACCGCAATCGCCGGAGAGGCTGTTGCTGACGAGCAGTTGCGCCAGTTCCGCGCCGTTTCGCACGGGGCTCATGGCATCTGCGACGTGGGTCTGTGGCGGTACTCGCGGCACCCGAACTACTTTTTCGAATGGCTGGGTTGGACGGCGCTCCCATTGCTGGCGATCAATCTGTCGGGCGATTACCCATGGGGCTGGCTCGCGTTGGTTGCGCCGGCGTGCATGTACTGGATCCTCGTCCACGTTTCCGGCATCCCGCCGCTCGAAGAGCACATGCTGCGCACGCGCGGGGCGGCGTACAAATCCTACCAACAAAGAACGAGCCCGTTCTTTCCACTTCCTCCGGTTAAGCGAGGTGCAACGACATGAACCTTGCCGCCTTGGCAACGACGGCCGCCGACCGCTTGTCTCTTCCCGATGCCTTGACCCGGTACGGTATCAAGGCGCTTGTCGGCAGAACCAGCCGGGCGCTCGATGGCGCCGGTTCGCAGGCAACCCGGCGCTTCGCCGCCGACATGCGCGACCAGCCCATCGCCTCGTTCGTCGAGGACGCCAACGCACAGCACTACGAGGTCCCGGCTCAATTCTTCGACATTGTCCTGGGACCGAGGCGCAAGTACTCCTGCTGCTATTACGTCAATCCGAACGATACTCTTTCCAACGCTGAGGTCGCGAGCCTTGCGCTTACCGCCGAGCACGCCGATCTGCGCGACGGACAGGACATTCTGGAACTTGGCTGCGGCTGGGGCTCCCTTTCGCTTTGGATGGCGACGCGAAATCCGCGGTCTCGCATCCTGGCCATTTCCAATTCAGCTTCGCAGCGGGCATTTATCGAGAACGAAGCGGCGCTGCTCGGACTGACGAATCTTGAGGTGCGAACGCAAGATGTGAACACGTTCGCGCCGGAGCGGACATTCGACCGTATCGTTTCGGTCGAGATGTTCGAACACATGGAAAACTGGCGCACACTTCTTGCGCGCATGCGCACGTGGTTGAACCCCGGCGGGCGCGCTTTCGTGCACGTCTTCGCGCATCGCGCCGCGCCCTACCGCTTTGACCACGGCGATCCGTCTGACTGGATCGCCCAGCATTTCTTCACTGGCGGCATGATGCCAAGCCGCAAGCTGATGTACGAGTTCGCCGATCTATTCGAGGTCGAGCAGAGCTGGTGGTGGCCGGGCACACACTACGCCCATACCGCGCGCGATTGGCTGCGTAACCTCGATGCGAACAGGCAGCGCGTCAAAGAGGTGTTGCAGCCGACTTACGGCCCCGAGACTGATATGTGGGTTCGCCGGTGGCGGCTCTTCTTCCTCGCAACATCAGGATTGTTCGGCTACGCGGACGGGCGCGAATGGGGCGTCGCCCACTACCGATTGAAGCCGCCCGGCTTGCGCGGCTTTTAGCGGATACCGAAATGCTGACCGATCATGGCGGCGAGCACGGCCACCAATCCTGCGACCATGCCAGAGACGATCAGCCCGTAGGCCATATCGATCACTGTGATCTGCAGCGTCCAGTTACGCAACGTGGCGTAGTTGGTAAGTTCGTATGTTCCGTACGCGAAGAGGCCGAACAGCGCGCCGTAAAACACCGCAATCCAGGGCGACCCGCCCTTCAGGGCCGGCGCAATCGCAAAGATGACGAGACCTGCCGGGTACATCAGATAGAAGGCAAAGGCGGGCAGCATACGGATTTCGTCGCTCAGAATGTCGCCGAGCGTCTGCTTGTAGAGCTTCGCCCCCATGGTCGTAAGCCAGAGCATGTCGAAGGCCGCAAAGATCACGAACGTCAGTGCATATGCGATTGCGTACAGCATGCATCCTCCGCGGCCTGGCATCTATGAATGGAAAACGCGCGACAGGGCGGTTTAGATCACGCCATTCTTGCCTGATGGTCCCAAAACGGCCCGACATCTGACCGTGAACTTGGCCAGCACCCAGGAACTAAGTGGGGCGCCCCGCGATATTGGACCGCTGGTGGTGCGGCGGCCCTGCGCTCGCCAAATGCGGCGAGGTGGCTTAGGTAAGCGGACGGGCCGCACGTCTCGCGGCGCTTAACGCAAGGCAACCGCTTGACCACCGGCGCGCATAGGTTCTCTGTCGCTCCCATGATGGATTGGACGGATCGGCACTGCCGCGCCTTCCACCGTCAGCTGACGCGCCATGCCTTGCTCTACACCGAGATGGTGACAGCACCGGCTATCCTCTTCGGCGACCGCGCACGCCTGCTTGGCCGCTCGGACGAGGAGGGGCTGGTCGCGCTTCAGCTTGGCGGCTCCGACCCCAAGGCGCTCGCCGAAGCCGCCGCCATCAGCGCCCCCTATGGCTATTGCGAGATCAATCTCAACGTCGGCTGCCCGTCCGACCGTGTGCAGGAAGGCCGCTTCGGCGCCTGCCTGATGGCCGAGCCCGACCTCGTCGCCGAATGCGTCGCCGCCATGCAGGGCCGAGTCGACGTACCCGTCACCGTCAAATGCCGCATCGGCATCGACGATCAGGACAGCGAGAGCGATCTGCAGCGCTTCATCGCCATCGTCGCCAGCACCGGCTGCCGCACTTTCATCGTCCATGCCCGCAAGGCCTGGCTTAAAGGACTGTCGCCGAAAGAGAACCGCGAAATCCCTCCGCTCGATTATGATCGCGTCTATCGTTTGAAGGCCCAACATCCCGAGCTGACCATCATCATCAACGGTGGCATCACCGACCTTGACGCCGCAGCCCGGCACCTTGAGCACGTCGATGGCGTCATGCTGGGCCGCGCGGCCTACCAGACGCCGTACGTGCTCGCAGATGTCGACCGCCGCTTCTTCGATCCGGCAGCGCCCGTTCCCTCGCGCATCGACGCCATCGAGGGCATCATCCCGCATATCGAACGGCACTTGGCCGGCGGTGGCCGCCTCAACAATGTCGTCCGCCACATGCTCGGTCTGTTCCACGGCGAGCCGCGCGCGCGCCTTTTCCGACGTCACTTGAGCGAGAACGCCCCGCGCGCCGATGCGACGATCGCAACGCTGCTGGAAGCCGTTTCGCTCGTCGATCCATCCTGGCAGCCGCTCGCCGCCGAATAGGAGTTTCCGTCAGATGGAGATCGGGCTTTCCGCGGGCGGCCTTGCTGCGCTCATCGCCGGCTTGCTCGTTGCAGGCCTCGTTGCGGGTTTCCTTGCCGGCCTTCTCGGCATCGGCGGCGGCGGCATCATCGTTCCCGTTCTCTACGAAGCGCTCCGCGCGCTCGATGTCGATCCCGCCATCCGCATGCATCTCGTGCTGGGCACGTGCCTCGCCATCATCGTCCCCACCTCGCTCAAATCATTCGCCGGCCATCGCGCGCGCGGCTCGGTCGATATCCCGCTCTTGAAGCTCGTGGCGCCCTATGTCGTTGCGGGAGTCGTCCTGGGCTCCATAACGGCAAAGGTTGCGAGCGGCGAAGCATTGAAATGGGTATGGGTGATCGCCGCGACGACCGTCGCCATCAAGATGGCGCTCGGCCGCGAGGACTGGCGCATTTCAGATCATCTGCCGCCTTCGCCCTGGCCGCAGATCGGCGGCCTGCTCGTCGGATTCATCTCGACCCTCATGAGCATCGGCGGCGCGACATTCGTGGTGCCGTTGCTGACGCTGTTCGGCAAGCCGATCCTGCAGGCGGTCTCGACCGCCGCGGGCGTCGGGCCGCTGATCGCCATTCCCGGCGTCATCGGATACATGTGGGCTGGCTGGGACGCATCCGGCCTGCCGCCGTTCTCGATCGGCTACGTCAACCTGCTTGCCGCGGTGATCGTCGCGCCGTTGAGCGTGTGGGCGGCGCCCCTCGGCGTCCGCCTCGCCCACCGCATTCCCCGCCGCACGCTGGAGCTGGCGTTCGCCGCGTTCCTGGCGACGATCTCCACGCGCTTCCTGATCGACCTGCTGTGGTGAACGCCGCGCCGGGCGCTCATCCACGCTAGGTCAGACGGCGATCTTCTGATTGTATTCGCCGACTTCCGGGAAGCGCGACAGCTCGCGGTCGATGTCGGCAAAGATCGCCTTCATGTTGGCCTCCGACGTCGGGCTTTCGACGACCACCACCAGCTCCGGCTTGTTGGACGAAGCGCGCACCAGCCCCCACGTACCGTCTTCCAGCGTCACGCGCACGCCGTTGACCGTGACGAGGTCGCGAATCTTCTGCCCGGCGACAGTGCCACCATCGGCAGCCACCTTCTTGTAGTGCTCGACCATCTGGTCGACGACGCCGTACTTCTTCTCGTCGTCGCAGTGCGGCGACATCGTCGGCGACTGATACGTCTTCGGCAACTCGCGCTTCAGCTCGGCCATGGTCTTACCGCCGGCGCGGTCGAGCATGTCGCAAACCGCGAGCGCCGCAACGATGCCGTCGTCATAGCCGCGCCCCAGCGGCGGCTGGAAGAAGAAGTGCCCGCTCTTCTCGAAGCCCACCAGCGCCTTCTGCTCGAAGGTGTAGCGCTTCATGTACGAGTGGCCCGTCTTCCAGTAGAGCGCCTTGGCGCCGTTCGCCTTCAGCACCGGATCGGTGAGGAAGAGACCGGTCGATTTGACGTCGGCGACGAACACCGCGTCCTTGTGCCGGGCTGAGATATCCCGCGCCAGCATCACGCCGACCGTATCGGCGAAAATCTCGTGCCCCTCGTTGTCGACCACGCCGCAGCGGTCGCCATCGCCGTCGAACCCGAGACCGACATCGGCGCCGTGCTTCACCACCGCCTCGGCGATGGCGTGCAGCATCTTCATGTCTTCAGGGTTGGGATTGTAGCGCGGGAACGTGTAATCGAGGTTCGTGTCGAGCGGGATCACCTCGCAGCCGACCGCCTCCAGCACCTTCGGAGCAAACGCGCCCGCCGTGCCGTTGCCGCACGCCGCGACCACTTTCAATTTGCGCTTCAGCGGCGCTCGGTCGGCCAGGGCCTTGATGTAGCGCTCGGCCATATCCGGCACGAAAATCAGCTTGCCACCGTCGGCCGTCTTGTACGCGCCGGAGAGAACGATCTCCTTCAGACGGCTCATCTCGTCGGGACCGAAGGTCAGCGGGCGCGCCATGCCCATCTTGATGCCGGTCCAGCCGTTGTCGTTGTGCGAGGCCGTGACCATCGCCACGCCTTCGACGTCGAGATCGAACTGAGCGAAGTAGGCCATCGGCGAAAGCGCCAGGCCGATGTCATAGACTTCGCAACCGCCAGCCAGCAGTCCGTTGATCAGCGCCTGTTTCACCGACGCCGAGTATGAGCGGTAGTCGTGTCCGGTCACGAGGCGCTTCGGCACGCCCCGCTCGGTGAACAAGGTCGCCATGCCAAGCCCCACCGCCGTGAGACCCAAGAGATTGATTTCTTGCGGGAACAGCCAGCGCGCGTCGTATTCGCGAAATCCGGTCGGCTTGACGAGGGGGAGACGTTCAAAGTCGTAGGTGTTGGGCTTCAAATCAGCGCGCGGCGGCGGCAGCATCGAAAATCTCCTGGCGGCCGGATTATTCGGGTGGGTTTAAACGCACGAAGGTGCGCTGTCGATCCCGGCCGGGCGGCGGCAAAGACGCACGGGATTGTGGCAGAATGCAGCTGCTATTCCTGCAGCACCAGACGGCCGGACCGCATGTCAAACCGTGATAGCCGTGACAGGAAGCTCATGCCCAGCAGGGAGGTCTTGAGGCGCCCGCGTTCGGCCACTGCAGCGGGCACGTTGCGCACGGTGATATCGCCGATGGATACCCTATCGAGGGTGACAGGCGCCACCCGCGCCACGCCGTTGGCCGTAGATACCGCGCGCGTGAAGTCAGCGTCGTTCAGATAGATACCGGCGGCCTCAGCGTCCTCGTAGGACAGCGCCACCATGGTGGCCCCGGTGTCGATCATCACCTCGATGGGGCGGCCGTTGATGTCGGCTTCGGTATTGAAATGGCCATTGCGCTCTGCATCGATCTCCACGACCGAGCCGGAGTTGCCGCTGTGAGCCGAGCTGGCTTGCGTGCCAGTCGCCTGCATAGCCGCAATCTCATCGCTCGTCGGCAGCCCGAACATGCGCTCGGCGCCCGATTTCAGAGATTCGAAGTGCGACAGCGCGGCGACGCCGATAACGGCGACGACGCCCCAGCTCACGGCTTCCCGCAGCAATTGTCTCGTGCCCGGCGTCATGGTCATGCAGAGGGATCGATGCTCGTCTCTAAGGCGCCACCCGCGCCAGATCAGCAGCGCGTATCAGCCCCTTAGCGTCAGATAATCGTTTGCGAACTCATAGGATCGCAAACGCCTTAAAAAACTCATACCAAGCAAGTTTTCCTTAACCGTACCGGGCTTGGCGACCAGGGCATCGACATTGCGCACGATCAGCGGGCCGACGGCCAGAGTGCGTATCCGCGCGGCCGCAGCGTAAGTCGTTCCGTTCGCCGTATCGACCGCAACCGTATAGGACAACTTGCTCAGATCGATGCCCGCGCGTTCGGCATCCGCCGGCTTCAGCACCACCGACGACGCTCCGGTATCGACCATCAGCGTCATCGACTGGCCGTTGACGGATGCGCGAACGGCGAAGTGCCCATCGAGCCGCCGCCGCACCCGCACAGCCGTTTCGCCTTCATCGCCCGTATCGACCGAGACGACCTGACCCGATGGCATAAGCTCGCCGCCGACACGGCTGACGACGGCAGAAATCTCCTCGCGATAGGAATAGCCGGCAATGAGGCTGAAGCCGATCGCCAGCCATACGACCACGTAGCGCAGCGCCTGCATCAGCCGCGTCTGCCCATCGTTGATGAGGCTGACGATATAGAGGCCCGCCAGCAGCAGTCCGGCGACGATGCTCAGGATCTCGCCCGTGCCCAACCCCGACAAAAGATCGGCATCGGCCCTCAGCAGCAGGAACGCGCCGGCGCCCACCAGCAGCGCCAGGACAAGCCACGCTCTCATCGCGCACCGCCTAGCCGCGCCGCCTTGCGTGCGGGCAACTCGTTCATGATCTGGCGCCGCTCGATGCTTGTCAGCTTCGACCAGCGCGCGATTTCAGGGACCGAGCGCCCGCAACCGCGACAAAGACCGGTCGGCCGGTCGATCTCGCACACGTTGATACAAGGCGTCTCGATATTGGGGCGATTTGGAATGGTGCTCACCGGGCGTATTTAGCGCCGGCCAGACGGAAGTACAACGCTTCCCCGTCAGCCGAACGCGGCCGTATCGCCGCCCTCGGCACGGGCCCGCACCCGAGCGGGGCGGGGAGGGCGCGGCGCCATCCCCTTGATGCGGTGGGTTTCGCGCCCCAGCGGCTGTAGCGGCCCCATCGACTGCAGCACGCGGTAAGCCGGCAACACGACCTTCGCCTCCGTGCCTTTGCGCAGCTCCGACTTGAGATCGAGATTGCCACCATGCAACTCGATGAGGTTCTGCACGATGGCAAGGCCAAGTCCCGCGCCACCCTCGGCGGTCTGCTGTGCCAGCGTGCCTTGGCCGAAAGCCTGCAGCACCTTCGGGATCTCGTCCTCAGGAATGCCGGGGCCATTGTCGCGCACGGCAAGGTACTGCCCGCCATCGGGCATCTTGCCGACGCTCAGCGTGATGCGTCCGCCCTTCGGCGTGAACTTCAACGCGTTCGACATCAGGTTGAGGCAGATCTGGCGCATCGCTCGCTGATCCGCCCACACGATCGGCAGGTCGGATTCGGTCTCTTCGACGACTTCGATGCCTTTGCCCTCGGCGCGCAGTTTCAACAGCCGGTGGCATTCGTCGATCACGTCCGCCAGACGCAGGGGCTCTTCGTGCAGCTCATACCGGCCCGACTCGATGCGCGTCAGGTCGAGAATCTCGTTGATCAGGTGCAAAAGGTGCTTGCCGCTTTCGAGGATGTTCTCCGTGTACTCGCGGTACTTCGGGTTGTTGAGCGGCCCGAACATCTCTTCCTTCATGACCTCGGAGAAACCGAGGATCGCGTTCAGCGGTGTGCGCAGCTCATGGCTCATGGTGGCAAGGAAGCGCGACTTGGCGCTGTTTGCAGCCTCGGCCCGTCGGCGCGCCTCGTCGGAAACGGATTTCTGCTCCTCGAGCTCGGCGATCAGCGCGTCTTTCTCGGCGCGGTATTCGAGCATCGACAGCACGGTCGAACGTAGCCCGCGCGCCAGGAACGTGAAGTAGAGGTGGATGCCCACCGCCATCGTCGCCAGCGCCAGATAGAACGAGTTGTCGAGCATCAACAGCCGCCCGACCACGGCCAGCGTCATCGGCACCGTGCCAGCATAAAAGATGGCCGGCAGCGTCGCTGCGAACATCGTGCGTATCGCCAGCACGACAATCAGCGTCGCGAAAATAAAGACGTGCGAAGAGAACACCATGTCCGTTGGCGCACCGAGCGTCTCGCGCACGCCAACCAAGGCAAAGCCGGCGAGGGCAAGGCCGTTGAACAGCTCGAGGAGTACGAACCGGCGCCGCCACATGCGGATGTTGAGCTGCGCCTGCGGCTGATGCAGAAACCGGCGCGCCTGATCGAGCAGCAGCACCTTGGCGACGATCACGGTAACGAGCCACACGATGGCGTCCACCGTCGGCGCCCAGAACATGCAGGCGAGCGCGAACAGCGAATAGAGCACCGGCATCGTGACGGCGGCGCCCAGTTCGTTGCGCGCGAACATCGTCAGCAGTTCGTATTCGAACTCAGGCTTGATGGACGTGCCGGCTGCCAGCCGCGCACGCCGCTCGGAAAGATCCCTGTAAGCGCGCGCACGGGCATCATGCCGGCTTTTGCGGCGCGCAACATCCTCGGGTATGGCGCTCATCGACATCTGGCTCACGCGGGACGGGAAAAAGTCGACCGCACCAAGCGGTCTCGAATGTTATTCCTAAATCTCGGCAGGATTTACTAACTAAGTGTTTAGTAATGAATTTTTTGCCAACGAGATGCGCGCATTTGTGTGCGGAACGGCCCAGAAGGTCACACATCGCTCCATTGCTGGCCGCCCCGGCGGGCATTAGGCTCCCTCCCGATGCGCCAATTCCGATCCTCACCAGCAAGTGCCGCTGCAACACGAGAGCCGATGCGCGGCCTTGATGGATTTCTGCTGCCGAAGAGGCACCTATGCAGCTGACAGTGGTTGGCTCGGGCGATGCGTTCGGGTCGGGGGGGCGCCTGCAGACGAGCTATCACGTGCAGCGGGCAGCCGGAGACTTCCTCATCGACTGCGGCGCGACCACCCTTATCGGCATGCAGAAGCTTGGCCTCGACCCCGATCGCGTCGGCACCATTTTCATCTCACATCTGCATGGCGATCATTTCGCGGGCCTCATCTGGTGGCTGCTGCATGCCCACTACGTGACCGGCAGGACCGCTCCGCTCACCATCGTCGGACCGGCTGGCATCGAGCAGCGCTTTGCCACTGCTGCGGAGGCGCTGTTCCCGAACTCCACAAAGGTCGATCGCCGCTTCGAGATGACGTTTTTCGAGCACGCGGCCGGGGTCCCAGCAACCTTCGGCGACGTAACGGTGACGCCTTTCGAAGTGCAGCATCCGTCTGGAGCCACGCCCTATGCGCTGCGTCTCGAGTGCGCGGGTAAAGTGATCACGTTCTCGGGGGACACCAAGTGGGTCGAGAACCTTCTGCCTGCAGCCAACGGCGCTGATCTCTTCATCGCCGAGTGCTTTGGCTTCCTCACACCGACTGGACATCACATGTGCTGGCGCGACATCGAGAGCCACCTCGATCAGTTGGCCGCCAAGCGCCTGATGCTCACGCACATGGGACCCGACATGCTCGCCAATCGCGCCGCGGTGCGCGATCCCAGAGTGCTGCTCGCCGAGGATGGGCTGCGCGTGTCCGTATGAGCGAACAATCCTTGCCCATAGAACCTGATTACGAAAACGCCGCTTGACCTGCACATGAAAAGGCAGCTTATTCCTGTTTGCAGTGATTTTTGAAACCTAATTTCAGGCCTCCAATGCTCGACGAAATGGACGTCAAGATTCTGCGCATTCTCCAGGAGGATTGCACCCGGCCGGTCGCGGAGATCGGCAAGGAGGTTGGGCTCTCGACGACCCCGTGCTGGCGCCGCATTCAGAAGCTGGAAGAGGCTGGCGTCATCATGCGCCGCGTCGCCGTGCTCGACGCAGAACGCGTCAACGCCGGCGTTACCGTCATCGTATCCATCAAGACCGACCAGCACAGCCTCGGATGGCTGGAGCGGTTCCATGCGGCCGTCGCCGACTTCCCCGAGGTGGTCGAATTTTATCGAATGTCCGGTGAGATCGACTATCTGCTGCGCGTCGTCGTTCCCGACATCGGCTCATACGACGTCTTCTACAAGAAGCTCATCTCGCGTATCGAGATCGCCAAGGTGTCCTCGGCCTTTGCCATGGAGCAGATCAAGTACACCACGGCGCTGCCGCTGCAGTTCGCGCGCGCCGGAGAAGACTCAGGTACCTCCGACGGTGATGAGAAGCGCAAGCGCCGCTGAACTTTTCCGCTCCGCCTAGCCGGCTTTGGGAGGCGACTTCTTCAGCCGCGCGATCAGGCTGGACGTATCCCACCTGCCGCCACCCATGCCCTGCACCTCGGCATAGAAGCTGTCGACCAGGCGGGTAACCGGCAGCTTGGCGCCGTTGCTACGCGCTTCATCGAGGCAGATAGCCAGATCCTTGCGCATCCAGTCGACAGCAAACCCGAAGTCGAATTTTCCCTCGTGCATTGTGCGCCAGCGGTTGTCCATCTGCCATGACTGGGCCGCACCCTTGGAGATCGTCTCCATCACCAGGTTGAGGTCGAGCCCTGACGCCTCGGCAAACGCGATGGCTTCCGAGAGGCCCTGCAGCAGACCGGCAATCGCGATCTGGTTGACCATCTTGGTGAGCTGTCCTGCGCCCGACGGGCCAATGAGGTTCACAGCGCGCGCATACGACGACATGAGCGGCTTGGCACGCTCGAACGGCTCGCCGTCGCCGCCCACCATCACGGTCAGCGCTCCATTCTCCGCACCAGCCTGGCCGCCCGAGACCGGCGCGTCGAGGAAAGCGATGCCGCGAGCCGACGCAGCCGCATAGAGCTCGCGCGCCACCTCAGCCGACGCCGTGGTGTGGTCGATGAACACGGAGCCTGCGCCCATGCCGCGGAATGCGCCATCCGGACCTGTCGTCACCTGGCGAAGATCATCGTCATTGCCCACGCAGGAGAAGACGAAGTCGGCCGACAGCGCAGCTGAAGCCGGTGTCGGCGCGCTGCGTCCGCCATACGCCTCCACCCACGCCTGCGCTTTTGCGGGATTGCGATTGTAAACGGTGACGTCATGCCCGCCCTTCTTGAGAAGGTGTCCGGCCATGGGAAATCCCATGACCCCGAGCCCGATCCAGGCAACCCTTGCCATCGCAAGTCTCCGCTGTGTTTGACGTGAAGGGCTCTAGCATCGCTGCCGGCCGCCAGCACTTGGAAAAAATCGGCCCCGGCGTCCGATCGGACCCGAGGCCAGGGGATCATGCTTTTGTGGGGAGTAGTGTGCGTGGGCGATCAGCTCGTCCGCGATGAACGAGCAAACTTGAGCAGCGAAGAGATCGTCGTGCTCGTCTTCAGTGATGCCTGAGCGGTGTCGGTCTGCTTTGCACTAGTGAGCGAAATCGCCAGCAACAGCGCAGTCACCAGGAAAAGGATCAGCGCGCCCGTACGCGCCCACGCCCAGTGCGCGCCGTACTGCGATTTGACTGTCTGAAGATCCATGTTCGAGCCCTCGGGGGGTGAGAGTCTGCGATCGAGTTGAGGTTTTTGTAACCGATAACGCCTCGTTAGTCTAACTCGATCTCGCGTCATTGGCTAACGCAAGGCTTTGAGTTTTAACGAAGTATTTACTATTGCGGCGGCGGAGCGCTATTCCGGGCGATTGCTGCCGCGAACCTGAGACAGCGTGCGCTTCACACTGATGGCTTCCGCATCGATGCACAGCTCGATCAGCACCGGAACTTCGGAAACGAGAGCCCGCTTCAGTGCGGGCAGGAACTCCTGCGTGCTTTCAATGCGCACGGCCTGGGCACCATAGCTGCGCGCCAGGGCGACGAAATCCGGGTTCACCAGTGTCGTCGCCACGACCCGTCCGGGAAAGCGGCTTTCCTGGTGCATGCGGATCGTGCCGTACATGCCGTTGTTGGCGACGATAACCACGATCGGCAACGCGTACTGCACCGCCGTCGCCAGCTCCTGCACCGTCATCTGCAGGCAGCCGTCCCCGGCGAGTGCAATCACCGGGCGATCGGGATGCTGCAGCTTGGCGGCGATCGCCGCTGGCAGCCCGTAACCCATCGACCCCGACGTTGGCGCCAGCTGCGTCGGCCATCCCTTGTAGCGGAAGTAGCGGTGAACGAACGCTGCGTAGTTGCCCGCACCGTTGGTAACGATCGCCTCGTCCGGCAACTCTCGCGACAGTGTGGTGATCACCTGTTCGAGCCGCACGCTGCCCACCGTCGCCAGCGGTTTCAGCGACCGCTCATAGCTCGCCCGCAGATCACGCCGCAGTCTCGCCCACCGGCGCTTCACCGGCGGCTTCATGCGCGCCAGCGCTTTGGCCATCGCTTCCGGCGCCGCGATGATCGGCATATCGGCGCGGTAGAGGCGGCCGATCTCGGTCGGCGAGCGGTGCGCGTGGATGAGGAACTGGCTCGGCCGCGGCGTCTCGATCAGCGAGTAGTCCGCCGTTGTGATGTCCCCCGGCGCTTCGCCGATCACCAGCAGCACGTCCGCACCGCGGATCGCCGAGGCGAGCTTGGGATCCATGTCGATGCCCGCATGCCCCGCATAGCATGGGTGCCGGTTGTCGAAGTGATCCTGCCGCCGGAACGCCGTCGCCACGGGCATGTCGAACGCCGCCGCGAACTTGGCGATGTCGCTTGCCGTTGCCGTGCTCCATCCGCCTCCGCCCAGCAACACGATTGGTCGCTCGGCAGTCTCCAGCCTGGCCTTGAGCTTCGTTATCTCGCTGGATGAGGGAACGGGCGCTGCATGCTTCGCAGCCTCCGCAACGACAGGCGCCTCCACGTCCATCGCCGACAGCACGTCGGTCGGCAGTCCGAGGACCGCGGGCCCCTGCCGGCCCGAGGTCGCCGCCTGAAACGCACGGCCGACATATTCGGGAATGCGCTCGGGCTCGCGCACCACGCCCACCCAGTTGGCGACGCCGCCGAACATCGCTTGAAGATCGATCTCCTGGAACGCCCCGCGTCCCTCGTGCTCGCGCTCGATCAGGCCGACCAGCAGCACCATGGGCGTCGCGTCCTGGTGTGCGACATAGACCCCGCTGGCGGCATTGGTGACACCCGGCGCCCGCGTCACGAAGGCGACGCCCGGCCGCCCCGTTAGCTTGCCCGTCGCCTCGGCCATCATCGCCGCGCCGCCTTCGTGGCGGCAAACCACTGTGCGGATCGCGCTCTCGTCGAACAGCGCATCGAGGGCCACGATGAAGCTCTCGCCCGGCACTGTGAAAAGCGTGCGGCAGCCCTCAGCGACGAGCTGGTCGATTAGGATCTTGCCCCCTGTACGCATTAAAGACGCTTCACCGCCGCGTGCCATTCGCTGAGTTTGAGCTGTTTTAGGCGGGCTTTGACGCTGCAGGACAGCCCTAACCGCCGGTTCGGTTACGATTGTAGCCCGATCGGGGAGCCCTTTGCGAACCCACATGGATCACCGCGCCGCCATGCCGCTTGTCGTGGACTGCGTTTACAACTTTGGAACCCCCGTGCAGCTTAGCGGTTGGGCTTTCGCGCCCCTGTCATAAGAAAGGTCTTTACAGGGGGGGAGGGGACCCCTAAATGCACCCCTCTTCGTTTTTTGGCGGTCTCTGCTTTCTAGCAATTGCTCGTGTGCGCCCACGGGCGGTGGAGGTCCTATGCGATGGAGAAGCTCTCCTCTGCGACTGCACTGATCGACAAGTGCCGGCCCGAGCGGCCGGTGCGAGGACTTCGGCCGCGTGCTGCGGGCCGTGCGGCGCGATGGTTCATCGACAAATTCCCCGGCGACGTGGCCTACGCCTACAAGGCGAACAGCTCGGTTTTCCTCATCGGAGCGCTCTACGGCGCGGGCATCCGTCACTTCGACGTCGCCTCCCTGCCCGAGATCGAGGACGCGGCGACGATCCCCGACGCACACCTGCATTTCATGCATCCGGTGAAGTCTCGCCACGCCATCCGCCGCGCCTATGACCTTGGCGTGCGCTCGTTCTCCCTCGACAGCGAGGACGAGCTGAACAAGATCATCGCCTGCACCGATGGCGCCCGCGACCTGATCCTCTGGGTCCGCGTGGCCGTGCCCGCCATCAACAGCCGCATCCCGCTTGAGCGCAAGTTCGGCATCACCGGCGCCGACGCCGCGCGTCTGCTGGTCAAGACGCGCCAGGCTGCCGCCGAGCTGGGCATCACGTTCCACGTCGGCTCGCAGACATCGACGCCCGACGCTTACGTCACCGCGCTGGGCGAGGTGCACCGCCTCATCGTGAAAGCCGGCGTCATGATCGACCGGCTCGACGTCGGCGGCGGCTTTCCCTCGCGCTACCCGGACACCGATCCCGCGCCCTTGCAGGACTTCATGGATGTCATCTCCGCCGGCGTAGAGACGCTGCCGGTGAAGGAGAACATCAAGCTGATGTGCGAGCCCGGCCGCGCGCTTGTCGCCGAGGCCGAGAGCCTGATCGTGCGCGTCGACGCCCGACGCGGCAACAGCCTCTACATCAACGACGGCTCCTACGGGATGCTGTTCGACGCCGCGCACCTCGGCTTCATCTTCCCCACGCGTCTCATCTCCCGCAGCGTCGATGCGTCGGACCCGCTCGTGCCCTTCCAGTTCTGGGGGCCGACGTGCGACTCCATCGATTACATGAAGGGCCCGTTCCTTTTGCCCGACTCGATCCGCGAGGGTGACTACATCGAGATCGGCAACATGGGCGCCTATGCGCGCGCCATCGCCGGCCGCTTCAACGGCTATGGCGAATACGACGAGGTCATCCTCCTCGATCCGCCGATGCTCACCATGTACGGCGAGGAAGCCGCCGAGGCATCGACAGCCGCCCGCCGCTGACGTCGCCATAGCGACCTCGCCAATCCGTAAGGTTGGCGAGGCTTGCCTGCGGCATTCCTCCGCACCAGATCAAACATTGCCCGCTCTCAAGGGGACAGGTGTCGCGAGCGGCACCAACCAGGGAGTGAAACAACTATGAACAGGGCAATGATGATCGGCCTGTGCGCCGGCGCCGGCATGATGTTCCAATGCGTAATCCCCACCTCGGCGTCCGCCGAATATCTCGGCTATGGCAACGGCGATCCGGGAAATTGGGACTACAACACCGAGCAGGCAGGCGGTCCGTGTAACCTTCCGGGCCAGACCGCGATCGATGCGCAAACCGGACAGCCGAAGTGCTGTTCCCGATATAATCCCATGAGCTTGTGCCCGCTGAAGCGTTCCGAACCGCGCTACTACCGCCATCCACGCCGCATGGGCGGCTCACCCAACTAGGCTTGAGAGGCATCTGCCCAAACGCCATCGGTGCGCGGGCTTCGCGGCCTGCGCCCGATCGCCGCCGCACAGCCTTTCGAATGATCTAAGTCATCCGCACGCGAATCCATTTACGGAGGATTAGCATGCGCATGGAATGACATCCTCTCGAGGGGCGGCTCTGTAGGTTCGATTGCTAGCGGCCCAGCGAACAATGGCTTCCGGGGATAGTCGTGAAGAGCACGCGCGCAGTCGGGATTGACGACAGACTAGGCTTTATGGGCTTCGATAAGCGGACGCGAGCCATGCTGCGCGATCTGCAACCGGTTATCTCCGAGCACATCGGCAGCGCACTGGATGTCTTCTACGATAAGGCGTCACGCGTCCCCGCAACGAGCAGGCACTTCACTGATACGGCGCACATGGCAGCTGCCAAGAACCGCCAGATCGAGCACTGGCGGTCGATTGCGTCGGCCGAATTCGGTAACGAGTACGCAGAAAAGGTGCGCGCCATCGGCCGCACACATGCCCGGCTCGGTCTCGAACCGCGCTGGTACATCGGCGGATACGCGCTGATCACCGAGCAGCTCATCGCAGCCGTGGTAAACGATCAATGGCCAACGTTGATGCGGCTTTCGAAGTCCAACGCCAAGGGCATGGCCGACGCATTGGCGACCCTCGTCAAAGCCGTCATGCTCGACATGGACCTGGCAATCTCCACCTACCTCGAAGCCCTCGACGAGCAGCGCACCATCGCCGAGCAGGCTCGCCTCGAAGCCGAGAAGAACCAGACAGCAGCTCTCGCAGCCTTGGCCGAGGGGTTGCACCGCCTCGCTGCCGGCGACCTCACCACCCGGATTGAGGCGTCCCTCGCACCCGAGTTCGCGGCCATCAAAGAGAACTTCGATTCGACGGTCGAACGCCTGCAGCAGGCCATGTCGACCATCCGCCTCGACGCCCAGGTGATCGAGTCGGGCACGCAGGAGATCTCCGCCGCCGCCGACGATCTTTCCTCGCGCACCGAGCGCCAAGCCGCCAGCCTCGAGGAGACTGCCGCGGCGCTCGAGCAGATTACCGCCACCGTCAAGAACGCAGCCCAAGGCGCCGCTCACGCGCGCGATGTCGTTGCCAACGCCAAGGGCGATGCTGAGCGCGGTGGCTCCGTTGCCCGCGCCGCCATCGAGGCCATGGGCTCGATTGACAAGTCGTCCGGTCAGATCGCCGACATCATCGGCGTCATCGACGAGATCGCCTTCCAGACCAACCTGCTCGCCCTCAACGCCGGTGTCGAAGCCGCGCGCGCGGGTGAAGCCGGCCGCGGCTTCGCCGTCGTCGCCTCGGAAGTCCGCGCGCTCGCGCAGCGTTCGGCCGACGCCGCCAAGCAGATCAAGACGCTCATCGGAACTTCCACCGCCCAGGTGAAGGAGGGCGTCGACCTCGTCTCGCAGACCGGGCAGGCGTTCGAGCGCATCGTCGGGCAGGTGGCAGATCTCAACGCCGTCGTCGGCAACATCGCCAACGGCGCCGTGCAGCAGGTCGAAGCCTTGCAGGAAGTGAATGGCGCCGTCGGCGAGATCGACCGTGTCACCCAGCAGAATGCCGCCATGGCCGAGGAGGCGACCGCGGCAAGTCACGCCCTGGCGCAGAAAACCATCGACCTCAATCGCCTGCTCGACACCTTCGAGGTGGAAAAGGCGAGGGCGCCGTCGCGCACCCCCGTGCGTCCCCGCGCAGCCTAACCTGCGCGCAGCCGCAAACGCTCGCGTCGGAAGGCTGACCTGTAAGGGAGAATGGTGGGCGGTATAGGGATTGAACCTATGACCCCACGCGTGTGAAGCGTGTGCTCTACCGCTGAGCTAACCGCCCGCCGTGCCGGAATATGAAATGTGACCGGGGCGTCCTTATGCGAGCGCCCCTTCACCCTGTCAAGGTGCCCGCTTACGGCAGCAACGCGAACGAATGGGCGATCTTTGGGAACTCGGCCGCGATTTGCGGCTTGTCCCGCGGCGTCGCGATGCCGATCAGGCGATAGTAGCCGCCGTCTTTGCCCAGCAACATCGCCTGGTACAGATGAAGTGGTGTGCCATGGTCGTCATCGGCCGCTTCGCCTTCCAGCTCGATGCCGTCTAGCCCACCGATGTTGATCGAACGCGGCTCGCCGATCTTGAAGTCTTTATAGCCGGGCATGCTGGCCAGCAGCGCCGTCGCCAGCTTGGCCGGGTCCGCCACAGGACGCTTGTCGAGCGAAGGCGCGACCATGAACGCTGATCGCGTCTCGCCGGTGCGATCAGGATCGAGGCGCCCGTCGAGCGTATAGACCTTGCTCGTGCCGACCAGCGTTCCCGCTTCCTTGAACGGCCCGAGATAGGTGAGTGAAAACAGGTTGCGCACCGCCGGCTTCTCGGTGGTCTTGGCCGTCGCCAGCACGTGCTCGATGACTTCCGGCTTCACGCTGCCGTCGTCGAGCGACAGCGTCGGCACGTTGACCGACACCAGCACCGTCTGATCGGCGGTCTGGAACAGCACGAAGTACTTGGCATAGGTCCCCGCCTCCGACTTCTGCCGCGCACGCATGTAGATGTGCTTGTCGCTGCGGTCGAGCGAGCCCTTTTCAACGTGGGTGATGCCGCGCTTGGCCAGCTCTTCCGGCGTAAATCCCTGCGCCATCTTGTCGTACTCGCCGACCGGCGCCTCCAAGATGACGTACGAAACGCCCGTCGCGTCGTTCTGGAACCCCGAGAACAGCGGCGATGGCGTGTAGCCCGCGGGAAGGTCGAGCACCACCCGGCTATTGGGCGCCTGCTGCGGGGTCGCCGAGGCCGGTGCCACCATGGCAAAGGCGAACAGGATCGCCGCAACCAGGGCAGCCCCGCCCGCTTGCCTGGGCCGGCGCGCCAGAATTGTGATCATCGAAGGCAGCGCAATCGGCAGCGGCATGAGGGGTGTCCAGGCGGATATGACGAGGCCGGCGAAAGGAGCCGGTTCTTACGGCCATATTGGGGCACAGGGCGTTGCATAGAAGCCTCGCCCACGGCTCTTCACAGTCAGCGCCGCAAATGCAACGATCCCGCCGCATCCGCCGATTCCTTGAGCGGCGTTGCCAACTTGCCCGGGACAACTGAGCACCGGCACCGTAAACCAAGCCGAATGATGCGCCGTTGGGGGAACTATGGAAACCGACAAGGACGAGCCGCGCCGATCGTTCCTATTTTCGTTCGGCCTGGACCGCATCGGCCTCATCGCGCTCAAAGCGCCGCTTGTTTCGCTCGGCGTCATTATTCTCCTGACGATCCTCGCCGGCATTGGCCTGTCGCGCCTGCAGGTCGATGATTCTCTTTCCGAGCTTTTCCGCACCGACACCGAGGAGTTCCGTCGCTACGAGGAGATCGACCGCCGCTTCCCCTCGAGCGAGTTCGACGTTCTCGTCGTCGTCGAGGGAAAGGATCTTCTCAAGCACAAGGAACTTGAGACCTTCGCCGGCCTGACCACTGAGCTGCAGCTGGTCGACGGGGTCGCCGGTCTCGTCTCCATGCTGTCCGCGCGCGACAAGCCTGACGCCACCGGCTACGCGCCGCCTCTTGTCCCCGATGAACTGCCGCCCGCCGGCCCCGCGTACGACGCGATGCTGGCCGCGCTCAAGTCGAACGACATCGTCAAAGGCAAGTTCCTCTCCGACGATGGCGAGCTTGCGCTGATCGTTATCGCGCTGGATCGAAAGACCGTGCACGAGAAGAGCGCGCGCACCGTCATCGGCGAGATCAATGCCGTTGTCGAGACCGAGCTGGCTGACAGCGGGCTAACCGCCAAGCTCACCGGCGCGCCTGTGATGCAGCTCGAGATCCGCAACGCCGTCGAGCGCGACCGCCTCGTCTACAACGGCCTTGGGTTCGTTGTCGGCATGGGCATCGCCTATATGTTCTTCAGGCGGCTATCGCTCACCATCATTGCCGTTCTCGGACCCGCCATCGCCATCTTCTGGACCCTCGGCGTTCTCGGCGCGCTCGATTTCCGCCTGAACCTCTTCATCAACGTCATCACGCCGTTGATCCTGGTGTCGGGCTTCTCGGATTCGATGCATCTCGTGATGTCGATCCGGCGCGATATCCTGTCCGGCATGGGCCGCATCGAGGCCGCCCGCAACGCCGTTCTCGACGTGGCCCCGGCGTGCCTTCTGACGGCAATGAACCAGGCGATCTCCATCGTCTCGTTCGCCTTCGCAGACTCGGCCCTGATCCGCACCTTCGGCTTTGCCGCACTCATGGCGGTCGGCATCTCCTATACCGCCGTCGCCGTCGTGGTGCCGACCCTCGCTGCCTTGCTCGTCCGTCGCGAGAAGGCGGCAGCCATCGACCCCCACGTGCAGGAGCAGGGCGGCGTCGGCAGGCTGCAGAAGATCACCGATGCGATCGTCCGCACCGTCGCTGCGAATGCCCCCGTCTTCTTCACTCTGGCGCTGATCGCCACTGTTCTCTGCGGCATCGCCTACAGCCAGTTGAAGCCACACTATCGCCTGGCCGATCAGGTGCCCGACAAGGAGCAGGCGCTCGCCGCCACGGGGCGCCTCGATTCTAAGCTCACCGGCGCCAATCCGATGCACGTGATGATCCGCTGGACCGGCAACCAGTCGCTCTACGATCCCGAAACGCTGCAGGCCATCGCCCAGGCCCATGACGTGCTTGAGAAGCGTGCGGGCCTCGGCAACGTCTGGTCGCTGGAAAGCTTGCGCCGCTGGCTCGCCGCCGCCGGTAACGACAGCATCGAGAACGTCAAGCACTACGTCGGCATCCTGCCCGAGCATCTCGTGCGGCGCTTCATTGCCGAGGACGGCAAGGCCGTGCTCGTCACCGCGCGTCTCCCCGACGTCGATGCCAGCGAGATCCTGCCCGTCGTCGACAACCTCGACAAAGAGCTGGAGCCCATCCGCAAGGCCAATCCGGGCTATGAGATCTCGGTCACCGGGCTTCCGGCGATCGCTGCCCGCAACTCGGCCAAGCTGATCTGGGACCTCAACTGGGGTCTCGTCGGTGACATGTTCATCATCTTCATCTTCCTCGGCATCGCGCTGCGTTCGGTGCTGGTGGGTGTCGCCAGCATCATGCCGTCGCTGTTCCCGATCTTCGCCACCGGCGCGATCCTGTGGGCGACAGGAGAGGGGCTGCAGTTCGCATCCATCGTGGCGATCACGGTTGCGTTCTCGCTCGCCATCGACTCCACCATCCACTTCCTCAATCGCTTCCGCCTGGAAGAGGAACGGATCGGCGCCACGCAGGAGACCACCTATGCTGCTCTGATGCGCGCGGCCCACCACATCGGCCCGCCCGTGGTGCTCACCACCATCGTGCTGGCGCTGGGCCTCGGAGTGACGATGTTGTCTCACCTGCCGTCACTGCGCCTCTTCGGCGAGCTGGCGGGCGTGTGCCTCTTCGCATCGCTGATCGGGCAGCTCGTCATTCTGCCGTCGGTGCTGATGGTTGGCCGCAGGCTGTTGCCACGCCGCGCAAAAGCATCCGCCGACGAGGCCGTCCAGAAGGAAGCGCTTGAAACCTAGACCATGCTCGCTTCGGGCTCGATCAGCCCGAAGCGTGAACCGCCGGTCTCACCTACGCCGCGGGTACCAGCCTTGCGATAGCTGGCTCCAGCTCGCGGTAGTGGTCGATGACGACGTCTGGCTCGTAAGCTGACACCGGCGTGTCGGTATAGCCGAAGCTGACGCCGATCACCGGCACGCCAGCAGCCTTCGCCGTCGCAACGTCGACGCCGCTGTCACCGATCATGATGGCGCGCGTCTTGTCACCGCCCACGAGGGAGATTGTGCCGAGCAACGCGTCCGGGTGCGGCTTTGACGCGCTCAGCGTATCGCGTCCTGCAACCGCATCGAAGTAGCGCGACAGATCGAGCGCATCGAGCAGCAGCCGCGACATGCCTTCCATCTTGTTGGTGCACACAGCGAGCTTCACACCCCGCGTCTTGAACTTCTCCAAGAGTGGCACGATGCCCTCGAACGGCCGGCTCGCATCGGCGATGTGCGCCCCGTAGTAGTCGAGATAGAGCGCCAGCAAGTCGGCGTGCTGCGCCTCCGACAAAGCCTCTCCCCTCGGGCCGATCGCCTTCTCGATCATGTGCTTGGCGCCATGCCCGACATAAGGGCGCAGGCTTATCTCATCGACCCGAGGCAGGCCGAGGTGATCGAGAACGTGGTTCGTCGACGCCACGAGATCGGGCGCCGTGTCGACGAGCGTGCCGTCGAGGTCGAACACCAGGGTTAAGTCGCTCATGAGCCCCCAAATCGAACCTTGCAGTGGTCGCGGCCGCGCCGGACGCAGCGCCGCGGTGGGGGTTATGTACCTTGAAACGGTGGGGGGCGCACCTTAGACAAATGCTGCCAGCGCCCCTTTAGTCCGGTGATCGCCATGGAAAAAAGCCTCAACACGCTGCTCAGGACGCAAGCCTACATCGATGGAGCTTGGGTCGGAGAGCCGCGCACGCCCGTCTTCGACAAGGCGACAGGCGAGGAAATCGCCCGCGTTCCAGAGCTTGGCGCCGCCGAAACCAACACCGCTATCGAGGCCGCACACCGCGCGTTTCCCGCCTGGTCGAAGCTCCTCGCCAAAGAGCGCTCCAAGATCATCCGCCGTTGGTATGACCTGATCGTCGAGCACGCCGACGAACTGGCGCTGCTGCTTACCAAGGAGCAGGGCAAGCCGCTCACCGAAGCGCGCGGCGAAATCATCTACGGCGCCAACTTCGTCGAGCTGTTCGCCGAGGAAGCAAAGCGCGTCTACGGCGAGACCATCCCGACGCACAAGGCGGACGCCCGCGTGATCGTCATGCGCCAGCCCATCGGCGTCGTCGGCGCCATCACGCCGTGGAACTTCCCGTCGGCCATGATCACCCGCAAGGTGTCGCCCGCGCTCGCCGCCGGCTGCACGGTCGTGGTGAAGCCGGCCGAGGATACGCCGCTGTCTGCACTCGCCCTGGCCGAGTTGGCACAGCGAGCCGGCATCCCCAAGGGCGTCTTCAACGTCGTCACCGCCAAGGACCCGGTGCCGGTCGGCCGTGCGCTGACCGAGAGCCCGCTCGTGCGCATGATCACGTTCACCGGCTCGACAGAGGTCGGCAAGATCCTCATGGAGCAGGCGGCACGCACCGTGAAGCGTGTCGGCATGGAACTCGGCGGCAATGCGCCGTTCATCGTCTTCGACGATGCCGATCTCGACCGCGCCGTGGCCGGCGCGCTCGCGTCCAAGTTCCGCAACGCCGGCCAGACCTGCGTGTGCGCCAACCGCATCCTCGTCCAGGACGGCGTCTACGATGCCTTCGCCGAAAAGCTCACCGCTGCGGTGAAGCAGCTCAAGGTCGGCCCTGGCACCGAGAAGGGCGTCACTGTCGGCCCGCTCATCAACAAGGCGGCGCTCGAGAAGGTCGAAGAGCACGTCGCCGATGCCCTGTCGCATGGCGCCAAGGCGGTGACCGGCGGCAAGCCGTCGCCGCTCGGCGGCAACTTCTACGAGCCGACCGTGCTCACCGGCGTCACCACCGGGATGAAAGTCTCGCGTGAGGAAACCTTCGGGCCTGTCGCGCCGCTGTTCCGCTTCCACACCGAGGAAGAGGCCATCCGCATGGCCAACGACACCCCGTTCGGCCTCGCCGCCTATTTCTTCACCCGCGACCTCGGGCGCTGCTGGCGCGTTGCCGAGGCGCTGGAATACGGCATCGTTGGCGTCAACGAGGGCATCACCTCGACCGAGATCGCCCCCTTCGGCGGCTGGAAGGAAAGCGGCATCGGCCGCGAGGGCTCGCACCACGGCATCGAGGAATTCCTCGAGATGAAATACACCCTCATGGGCGGCCTCTAGAGGGCCGCTCCGCTATCTCGCTCTTGCGTCCGGCCCGAGGTGCGCGTAACGCAGCGCATCACGGCGGCAAGTTGCGGGAAGAGCGATGACCCAAGACGCACTGAAAGTGGCAGCAGCAGAGCGCGCGCTGACCTTCGTCGAGCCTGGCATGCGGCTCGGCCTCGGCACCGGCTCGACGACGGCGAAGTTCGTCGACGCGCTGGGGCGCAAGGTGGCCGCCGGCCTCGACGTCCTTTGCGTCGCGACCTCCGAAGCGACCCAGATGCAGGCCGAGAAGCTCGGCATCCCCATGTCGACCCTCGATGAGACGCCCTTCCTCGACCTCACTGTCGACGGCGCCGATGAACTCGATGGCGAGTTGCGCCTGATCAAGGGCGGCGGCGGCGCCCTGCTGCGCGAGAAGATCGTTGCCACCGCCTCCGGCCGCATGATCGTCATCGCCGACGCCTCCAAGAAGGTCGATACGCTCGGCGCCTTCCCGCTGCCCCTCGAAGTCGTCACCTTCGGCCTCACCGCCACCCGCAACATGATCTCCGCGCTTGCCGCCGACGTCGGCTGCGAAGGTGAGATCAAGGTCCGCATGCAGGCCGACGGCAGCCCGTTCCGCACCGACAGCGGCAACCTCATCCTCGATTGCCACTTCGGTCAGATTGAAGACCCCGAAGAGCTCGACGAGGCGCTGAAGCTCGTGCCCGGTGTCATCGAGAACGGCCTTTTCATCGGCATCGCCGACCTCGCCATCATCGCTGCGCCGGACGGCGTTCTGCTTATCGGCGCCGAGGACGACGACCTTCTCTGAGCAACGCGGCCAAGGGAATTCCCATGCTTGGATGTTCTACCCTTCGCATCATTGCCTGCCTGGCGTTGGTGCTTATCGCGCCACTCGCCCACGCCGAGGATGCCCCAGCTCCAGATCCGGCCCGCATCGCTGCCGCCAAGGAGCTGATGACCGTCACCGGCATGACCAAGCAGATGGACGGCATGATCGCCGTGATGGGCGAGGGCTTCCGCAAAGGCGCGCAAGATAGAGCCGGCTCCGCTGCCGCGAACGCGCTCGGCAGCGAATTCGACAAACACATGCAGCGGATGATGTCATACCGCGACCAGATGCTGGAGGAGTTCGCCACCATCTACGCGCAACGCTTCACCGTCGATGAGTTGCAGGCGGTGATCGACTTCTACAAATCCCCCACCGGCCAGAAGTTCATTGCCGCCACGCCGGAGCTTATGCAGGCCGGCGCCCAGATCGGCATGAAGTACAGCCAGAAGGCCCTGCAAGGGCCCGCATCTCCAGAGAAGTGACGGCACAGGCCGCAGCCGCACGAGCACTGTCATGAGCAAATTCGACTACGACCTGTTCGTCATCGGCGCCGGCTCGGGCGGAGTACGCGCCGCGCGCATCGCCGCCGGATATGGCGCCAAGGTCGCGGTGGCCGAGGAATACCGCGTCGGCGGCACGTGCGTCATCCGCGGCTGCGTCCCCAAGAAGCTGCTCGTCTACGCCAGCCGCTTTGCCGACGATTTCGAGGACGCGCCCGGCTTCGGCTGGACGGTCGGCGAGACCAGCTTCGACTGGGCCGCACTCATCGCCGCCAAGGACAAAGAGCTCTCGCGCCTCGAAGCCGCCTACCGCACCAACCTCGACAGATCGGGCGTCGAGATCATCCCCGAGCACGCCACCGTCGAAGGCCCCAACGCGGTGAAGCTGTCCGGCTCCGGCAAGACGGTCACGGCCGGAAAGATCCTCATCGCCACCGGCGGCACACCCTGGATGGGCGACGACATCCCCGGCCGCGAGCACGTCATCACCTCCAACGAGGCGCTCGAACTCCCCGCGCTCCCCAAAAGCATCATCGTTGCCGGCGGCGGCTACATCGCGGTCGAGTTCGCCGGCATCTTCGCCAATCTCGGCGTCGACACGACGCTCGTTTATCGCGGCGACAAGATCCTGCGCGGCTTCGACGAAGACCTGCGCGACCGCCTCACCGAAGCCTACCTCAAGCGCGGCATCAACATCGTCACCGGCCACATCTTCGACCGCATCGACAAGACCGGCACCGGGCTTGCCGGACATCTCACCAGCGGCCAAACGCTCGAAGCCGAGAAGATCATGTTTGCCATCGGCCGCACGCCGAACACCAGGGGGCTCGGTCTGCAGCAGGCCGGCGTCGAGCTGGGCTGGAACGGTCATGTCGTCGTCGACGAATATTCGAAATCCTCCGTCGACAGCATCTTCGCCGTCGGCGATGTCACCGGACGCACCGCGCTCACCCCGGTCGCCATCCGCGAGGGCCACGCCTTCGCCGACACCGAGTTCGGCGGCAAGCCGCGCATGATCGAGCACACCTTCATTCCAACGGCCGTGTTCTCGACGCCCGAACTCGCCAGCATCGGCCTGCCCGAGCACGAGGCGCAGGAGCGCTGCACCCGGCTCGACGTCTACAAGGCTTCCTTCCGACCCATGCGCGCGACGCTTTCCGGCCGCGACGAGCGCGCCTTCATGAAGCTGCTCGTCGATGGCGACAGCGGCAAGGTCATTGGCTGCCACGTGCTGGGCGAGGGCGCTGCAGAGATCGTTCAAATGGCAACCGTCGCGATCCGCCTCGGCGCCACCAAGGCCGACTTCGACGCCACGATGGCCCTGCATCCAACGATGGCCGAAGAGCTGGTGACGATGCGCGAGAAGTGGATCGCTCCAACCGAAGCCGCCGGCTGAGCCTTACGCGCCGGCCTTCGTCGCGCGTACCACCGCGCCGCCAAGATGCCCGCTCTCGATCGCCGCTAGCAAACCAGCGTACCGCCCGTGCACGTGCTCGTAGGCATCGGCGCCCGCCAGCGCTTCGATTGCCGCGCGCTTCGCCGCGATCCGCTCGACAAGCGCCGCATACCACCGGCGATAGTCGGCACTGATGTCGGCGACGGATTGCAGCCGCCAGCCGCCGTCGCGCAACAGCCCCTCGACCCGGTCGATCTTCAGTGGATGCGGCAGGAATGGACGACCCGCGTCCAAGACCGGCGCCTGCGCATAGCCGCCAAGTTCCACGTAGTCGAACACCATCAGATCGGCACCGGGCTTGGCTCTCCCAGCCAGCGCCCGCAACGCGCCGGCCTGATCGGCAATGGCGTAGAGCACGTTGAACATCACGACCGCATCAAATCCATCGCCCACGTGCGCGCCCACATCATGGATATCGCAGCACACGAACGTGCCGTCCGGAAAGGCGTCGCGCGCATAGTCGATCGACTTCGGCTCGATATCGACCCCGGTCGCGCGACCCCAGCCATGCCGCTGCATGTACGCCGCCGTCCCGCCGCGACCGCACCCGGCATCCAGCAGCCGCCGCGAGGCATCCTTCGGCAGGCTCGCCAGCGCCAGCTCGATGGCTTCCTCCTCACCCGCATGCGCGTAGTCGCCACCGCGCACCAGCGAGAGGATCTGCTTGCCGAGGTAGGAATTCATCGCAAACGCGTCGGCCATCTCGTCGGTCCGGTTGCCGCGGGGAGGGCCGAGCAATGCTCCTCTCACCGGCCCCCGTCAATGCGCGCCTGCAAGGCCGGCGCGCCCGTCTTAGTTGAAAGAAGCCGGTCTGGATGCTAGGTCGCCACTCCTTCTAAGGAGGCGGCAGGCATGGATCGGCTCAAGGACAAAATCGCGCTCGTCACCGGCTCGGCGGCCGGTATCGGGCTCGCCACCGCGCAGCTCTTCGCGGCAGAGGGCGCGCACGTCTACATCACCGACGTCGTTGGTGACGCAGCCGAAAAAGCCGCCGCCGAACTCACCGCCAAGGGGCTCAAGGCCTCCGCCATGACCGTCGATGTCTCACGCGGCCAGGACGTCACCGCGCTGATGCGCGCCATCGAGCAACAGCACCAGAAGCTTGATGTCGTCGTCAACAACGCCGGCATCAACGTGCGCACCGACTTCCGCAACATGTCGGACGCCGATTGGGTCCGCCTGCGCGAGGTGAACCTCGACGGCATGATCCGCATCGCGCGCGATGCCTTCCCGCTGATGAAGGCGGCGGGCAATGCCTCGCTTATCAACCTCGCGTCGATCATGGGCCACCGCGGCATGCGCACGCTCGCCGCATACGGCGCCACCAAGGGCGCTATGTCGGCACTAACGCGCGGCCTCGCTGTCGAATATGCGCCCTTCGGCATCCGCGTGAACGCGCTCGCGCCGGGCTTCATCGAGACCGCGTTGACCGAGCGGGTGCTGCGCATCGAAGCCTTCTCTAAGGCGCTGCTCGACCGCACGCCGATGCGCCGCTTCGGCACGTCGGAGGATGTCGCCAACGCCGCGCTGTTCTTCGCTTCCGATGAAAGCGGCTACATCACCGGCGCCGAACTCGCCATCGACGGCGGCATGCAAGCCGCGCTCTGACCCCCTCTCCCCGCGAGCGGGGAGCGAGAATGAGGCCGCTCAAGTCCCCGCCACGGTCTCCGCGATCAGCATGTCGACGACGCCGATCAGCGCGTCATCGACGCTCGCACCGTCCGCGAGCAGCCTCTGATAGCGCGCCACCTGTCGGTCCGCGCTCGTGCCGCCCGTCGCGATGACGAGCGCGTGCTTCACCTCGCGCTCGCAGCCCAGCACCGCCGCATCTTCCGCGATGAGATCGATCAGCTCGTCGATCAGAACCGCGAACGGCACCAGCGTGCCCTTGCCGAAATCGAACAGGTTCTCGCGCACGCCATAGCGCTGCGCCCGCCAGCGGTTCTCTTCGATCAAAAACGCGGGATACGAGCGCCACTTCTGGTTCGACAGCCGCAGTCGCCATAGCATGCGCAGCGTGCAGGCATAGAGCGCGGCAATCGAGATGGCATCGTCGATGCGCGTGCAGATGTCGGTGACGCGCATCTCCAGCGTCGGGAAGCGGCCGGATGGGCGCAAGTCCCACCAGATCTTCGTCGAGTCCTCGATCACCCCGTTGCGAGTCAGCACGTCGACCGTGCGCTGATACTCCGAAAAGCTCTCGAAGCGCTGCGGCAGCCCGGTGCGCGGCAGCTCGTGAAACACCGCCAGCCGATAGCTCTTCAGCCCCGTGTCCTCGCCCTGCCAGAACGGGGAAGAGGTGGACAGCATCAGCAAGTGGGGCAGGAAGTATCGCACCTGGTTCATCAGGTCGATGCGCAGATCCTCGTCCTCGATTGCAACGTGGACGTGCATGCCGCAGATGGCCAGCCGCCGCCCGATGCCGCCGAAGTCCTTGGCCAGCGACTGGTAACGGGCCTTCGGCGTGGTCTCGAGGCTGGAGCGGTCGGCAAACGGGTGCGTTGATGCAGCGATGGGCGCCATGGCATAGGTGCCCGCGATTTCGGCAATCGTCCGCCTCAGGCCGCCGAGCTCCTCCCGAGCCGCCTTGAAGTCCCGGTTGACGCCCGTCCCCACCTCGATCTGCGAGCGGAAAAACTCCGGCGCCACCTGCTTGCCGAGCGCATCCTCGCAAGCCTTCATCAGGGCCGCCGGCGCTGCGGCAAACCCCCGGCTTTCGAGGTCGACGAGGTGGTATTCCTCCTCGATCCCGAAGGTGAAGGACGGCTCCTTGATGCCCATCGGCGTGGCCCTTGCGTCTATGCAACCCTATGGCGTCGGGAAGGCCGGTTTAGCGCCGTCTGCCCAGGACCGCTGGCCATGCTGGCCGAGGTAGCTTATATGCTGCGACAAATGGCATAATGCTCTTAAATCGATGCGCTTGCGTTACCCGCCGGGCCAATTCCGGCGCCACGCAAGGCGGCGCGGAGTGCTTGGAAATGGCATTGACTTGGTCCCCGGATAGCTGGCGGTCGAAACCGATCGTTCAAGTGCCGGAATATCCTGACAAGGCGGCTCTGGACGAGGTTGAGGCGAAGCTCGCTTCCTTCCCGCCGCTGGTGTTCGCCGGCGAGGCGGACAAGCTGAAGCGTTCGTTGGCCGACGTCGCGGCCGGCAACGCCTTCCTCTTGCAGGGCGGCGACTGCGCCGAAAGCTTTGCCGAGCACAGCGCCAACCACATCCGCGAGCTGTTCCGCGTCTTCCTGCAGATGGCGGTCGTGCTCACCTATGCCGGCGGCCTTCCGGTGGTGAAGGTCGGCCGCGTCGCTGGCCAGTTCGCCAAGCCGCGTTCCTCGCCCACCGAGACGCGCGATGGCGTCGAGCTGCCGAGCTACCGCGGTGACATCATCAACGGCGGCGGCTTCACATCCGAAGAGCGCATCCCCGATCCCAACCGCCAGCTCCAGGCCTATCGCCAGTCGGCGGCGACGCTCAACCTTCTGCGCGCGTTCTCCGAGGGCGGCTACGCCAGCCTCGACAACGTGCTGCGCTGGCTGCTCGACTTCGAGAACAAGAGCCCGTTCGGCAAGAAATACCGCGAGATGGGCGAGCAGATCCAGACGGCGCTGCAGTTCATGCGTTCGTGCGGCATCACCGAGGAAACCGTTCCGGCGCTGGGACGCACCACGTTCTTCACCAGCCACGAGGCGCTGCTGCTCGGCTACGAGCAAGCGCTCGTCCGTCGCGACGAGGCCGGCGGCACGCAGGCGCCCTACGCCACGTCCGGGCACATGCTTTGGATCGGCGACCGCACGCGCCAGCCCGACCACGCGCACGTCGAATTCTGTCGCGGCATCCGCAATCCGATCGGCCTCAAGGTCGGTCCCTCGCTCGATGCCGATGGCTTGCTGCGCCTGATCGACATCCTGAACCCGACCGACGAGCCCGGCCGCCTGACGCTGATCTGCCGCTTCGGCTCCGACAAGGTGGAAAAGCACCTGCCCGCCATCGTCCGCGCCGTGAAGCGCGACGGCCGCGAGGTCGTGTGGTCGTGCGATCCCATGCACGGCAACACCATCAGCGCTGCCAATGGCTTCAAGACGCGTCCGTTCGACCGCATCCTCAAAGAGGTGAACAGCTTCTTCGACGTGCACCGCGCGGAAGGCACCTATGCCGGCGGCATCCACGTCGAGATGACCGGCTCGCCCGTCACCGAGTGCATCGGCGGCGCTGCGGCCAATATCTCCGAGGCCCAGCTCAATGAGCGTTACGACACGCTGTGCGACCCGCGCCTCAACGCCGACCAGGCGCTGGAGCTGGCTTTCCTCATCGCCGAGCGCCTGAAGCGCGACCGCGAGGAAGCCGCGAACTCGCCCGCGCCGATCACCGCGGTCGGTTGAGACTGTCAGGGTCGGGGCAGCGCCTCGACCCCCAGCAGCCACATGATCAGCGGCAGCGTCGCCAGCGACCCGAGCGTCGACATCAAAATGACGGCCGAGGTCACCGCGGCTGGCCGGCGGTAAAGCTCCGCCAGCATGAACGGACCCGTGCCGGTCGGCAGTGCGGCGAGCAGCGTCGCCATCACCGTCAGCCGCGGCGGCACTGAAAGCGCGACCGCGAGTGCCCACGTCAGCGCTGGGTGCACGATGAGCTTGATCCCGGCGACGCCCGCCGCCGTCCAGGCTTCCTTCACTGAGACCGGTCGCGGTCCGGCGAGGAACAGCCCGATCACCACCAGCGCGGCGGGGCTCGCCGCCCCGCCCAGCAGCTTCAGGAATGTCTCCGCAGCGGCGGGGAGAGGCAATCCGCTGAGATTGTAAACGACCCCCAGAACCGGCGCGACGAGTAGCGGATTGCGCGCCAGCGCGCCGCCAACCTTGGCCGCCAGCTTCAGCGGATGTGCCTCATCGTGGCTGCCGACTTCCACCAGCACGATGGCCGAGGCGAACAGCACGCACACCGTGAGGATCGACGCGATCGTCACCGGCACCAGGCCGTCTTGCCCGTACAGCGTCAGGAACAGCGGAAAGCCCATGTACGCCGTGTTGGCGTAAGAGCCGAGCAGGGCATCGATCCCCGCAGATGCAAGCGGGCGCCCCATCGCCAGGCTTACCGCGACGGTGCCGAAGAACACCGCCCCGCAGGCGAGACCGAACGCGGCGACGAACCCCGGCTGCATCAAATCGTGCCACTTCGCGTGCGCCATCACGTCGAACAGCAGGGCAGGCAGCGCCAGATAGACGACGAACTTGTTGAGCTCCGACACGGCGGCAGCGCCGATATGGTCCCCGCGCCTCGCGATGTAGCCGCACAGGATCAGCGCGAAGATCGGCGCAACGATTGTGATGAGCGACAGCACCTGGGCACCCGTCATGCAAGGCGATACTTGGAGCGCATCAGCCGCAGAAGAGGAAGGCTTTCGACGGCATGCTTAGGACCTGACGCCGTGCCGGTCCAGAGCCGCCTCCACCGCGCGGCCGCTTGCCGCTGGACCCCGGAGCCCACCGGCCCTAAATCATGGCTATGAACTCTCCTCAGGCGGAAGCCGTGCCGTCCTCTCTCAAGATCGCGCTCGCGCAAGCAAACCCTACCGTCGGCGACATCGACGGCAACATCGCCAAGCTGCGCGAGCTGCGCGCGCGCGCCGCCACGCTGGGCGCTGACCTCATCGTCTTCCCCGAGCTGTTCATCACTGGCTATCCGCCCGAGGATCTGGTGCTGAAGCCGGCTTTCACCGTCGCCGCTCGCGCAGCCGTCGAAGCGCTCGCCCGCGATCTCGGCCCCGGTCCCGCCGTGCTCACTGGCACCGTCTGGCCCGAGGAGGGACGCGTCTACAACGCAGCGGTGCTGATCGACAACGGCGCCGTCGAGGCCGTCCGCTTCAAGGTCGACCTGCCCAACTACGGCGTGTTCGATGAAAAGCGCGTCTTCGCCGCCGGCGCGCTTCCCGGCCCGGTGAGCTGCCGCGGCGTGCGCATCGGCGTCCCCATCTGCGAGGACGTCTGGGGCACCGAGGTCGTGGAATGCCTCGCCGAGACCGGCGCTGAGATCATCATCTCGCCCAACGGCTCGCCCTTCGATTGGACCAAGCCCGACGTGCGCATGAACATCGCCGTCGCCCGCGTCATCGAAAGCGGCCTGCCGCTCGTCTACCTCAACCAGATCGGCGGCCAGGACGAGCTGGTGTTCGACGGCGCATCGTTCGTAGTCAACGCCGACCGTAGCCTCGCCGTGCAGATGCCGGCCTGGGAGGAGGGGCTCGCGCTCACCGAATGGACGCGCACCGATGAAGGCTGGGTGTGCGCGACGGGCGAACGCGCGGTTCTCGAGCAGGGCGACGCCGCGGCTTATCAGGCCTGCGTGCTCGGCGTGCGCGACTACGTCGACAAGAACGGATTCCCTGGCGTCATCCTCGGCCTTTCCGGCGGCATCGACAGCGCGCTCGTGGCAGCTATCGCCGTCGATGCGCTGGGACCTGCCCGCGTCCGCGCCGTGATGATGCCTTACCGCTATACCTCGGATGCCAGCATCCGCGACGCCGCCGATTGTGCCAAAGCGCTCGGCGTCACCTACCAGACATTGCCCATCGAGGACGCCGTCGCGGGGCTCACCAAAGCGCTCGAGCCAGCGCTCAAAGGCACCAACGCCGACACCACCGAAGAGAACCTGCAGGCCCGCGCACGCGGCATCATTCTCATGGCGCTATCCAACAAGTTCGGCGGCATGGTGCTGACCACCGGCAACAAGTCCGAGATGTCGGTCGGCTATGCCACGCTCTATGGCGACATGAACGGCGGCTACAATCCGGTCAAAGACCTCTACAAGATGGAGGTCTACCGCCTCGCGCGCTGGCGCAACGCGCACGTTCCCAAGGGTGGCAAGGGACCAGCGGGTGAGGTGATTCCGCAGTCCATCATCACCAAAGTGCCGACCGCCGAGCTGCGCCCTAACCAGACCGACCAGGATTCGCTACCCGCCTACGCGGTGCTCGACGATATCCTCTCCTGTCTCGTCGAGAAGGAGATGCCGCTAGCCGACATCATCGCCCGCGGCCATCCCCCCGAAACCGTGAAGCACATCGAGCGGCTGCTCTATCTTGCAGAGTACAAACGCCGGCAGGCGCCTCCGGGCGTGAAGATCTCACCGCGCAACTTCGGTCGCGATCGGCGCTATCCCATCGTCAATAAGTTCCGCGAACCGCTGTAAGTCGCTTTACGACCAGAATCGACAGTAGATGCAAGTCGTTCGCTTTAGCAGACAAGCGAACGGGCCCGCGCGACTCTACCGACACACAAGTGTTGGACGAATCAGCCCTTAATGCGATCCGAACCCAAGCTTCGGACGCCAACATGCCCACTCATCGTCGCTCTCCGCTGGCCACGCTCTTTCTCGGCGCCCTCATCTTCGCGCTCCCGGCTTGGCACGCGACGGCGAAGGCCGATGGTTCCGACACTTGCTGCGCTGACCTTGAAGCGCGCATCGCCGAGCTGGAAGAGACGACGGCGCGCAAGGGCAACCGCAAAGTTTCGCTCACGGTTTCGGGCTGGGTGAACGAGGCAATGTTCATCTGGGACGACGGTGTCGACCACGACGCTTACATCGGCACCAACTACGTCGAGCAGTCGCGCTTCCGCTTTATCGGCGAGGCGAAGATCAGCAAGGACTGGACCGCCGGCTACATCATCGAAGTCGGCGTGCAGGGCCATCCCTCGAACCGTTGGGATCAGGACAACATCGCCTCGCAAAGCGCCTCCGAGGCCAATCGCGAGTACGCGCTCAACCTGCGCAAGAGCAACTGGTACTTCAAGAGCAAGACATACGGAAAGCTCGCCGTTGGTCTCGATGCGATGGCGACCTACCACTTGCTCGACGACGCCGATCCAACGCTCACCCGTAACGTGAACGACGTCGAAGGCACCGGCGTATTCCTCGCCGCGTTCCGTTTGCGCAGCGATGGTCAGTATATCGGCAATCTGCGCTGGACCGACGCACTGCGCGGAATAGCGAACTCCACTCCAGGCGACGGACTCCGCCGCGATGTCATTCGCTACGACACGCCCGAGTGGCACGGCTTCAGCGGCGCGGCCGCCATTGGCGAGACCTACATCGGCGACCTGATGGCACAGTACAAGAATGATATCGGCGACTACACCGTCATCGTCCGCGGCGGCTATGGCTGGAGCAACGATCCAGGCACCATGATGGACGGCCCGAACGGCACGTTCGTCGTAGGCGGTACGTCGTGCATATCTGGCAGCACCACTCTTACCTCGAAGCCGGACTTCCACTGCCGTTGGGGCGGTGTCGGCTCGACCGTGATGCACAACCCCACCGGTTTGTTCCTCTATGGTGGCTGGGGCCAGTTCACCACCACGACGGAGCACGTGTTCCCCGCAGGAATCCAGTTCCTCTCGACCAGCAACATGTTCTTCCTGCAGCCCGGCATCGAGCGCCAGTGGAACAGCCTCGGCAAGACCAACATCTTCACTGAATACCGCCGCGACGATAGCGGTTCTGCCGTCGGCAAGACGGTGTCGGCCAACGTCGACACTTGGCAGGCGGGCGTCGTCCAGAAAATCGACGCCGCGGATATGCTCGTCTACCTCGTCTATCAGAACTCCAGCGGCGACGTGTTCGGCAACGAGGTGACGGAAAAGGCCAAGGGCGCCCCGGTCGGCAAGACCAGTCTCGATCCGTTCCAGATCGTCGTCGTCGGCTCGAAAATCAATTTCTGAGGCCAGTAGCGAAGGCCACAAGCCCGTAAAATGCCCTTGTGGCTGGGTTCGGTTGCAGCTTCGCCCTTGAGTTCTCGCAAACGGCCTCTATAGGTTGCCGCATCCTCAACTCCTCCGCAGCAGCCCCGATGTCCGTCACCGTCCGCTTCGCGCCGAGCCCGACCGGGCGCCTTCATGTCGGCAACATTCGCACCGCGCTGCTCAATTGGCTGTTCGCGCGCAAGTCGAATGGTGCCTTTCTGCTGCGCCTCGACGATACCGACATTCAGCGCTCCACGCTGGAGTTCGCCGACGGTATCCGCCGCGATCTCGAATGGCTCGGCTTGTTCTGGTCGCGCGAGGAGCGTCAGTCCGATCGCACCGACCGATACGTCGCCGCGGCCGAGCTACTGAAAAAGAACGGCCGGCTCTACGCCTGCTACGAGAGCGAGGACGAGCTCGACCGCAAGCGCAAGCGCCAGCTCGCGCGCGGACTGCCGCCGATCTACGATCGCACCGGACTGAAGCTCACCGACGCTGACCGCGCGGCACTCGAAGCCGAAGGACGCAAGCCGCATTGGCGTTTTCGCTTGAACAATTCCGATACAGCCGATCTGGCCCCGCTCCCGACTATCGTTTCCTGGAACGATCTCATCCGCGGCGACCAGACTGTCGACGTCGGCTCCCTGTCTGATCCGGTCGTGATCCGCGCGGACGGCTCGTTCCTTTATACGTTCACAAGCGTCATCGATGACGCCGAGTTCGGCATCACCCACGTCATCCGTGGCGAGGACCACGTCACCAACACGGGCGTGCAGATCGAATTATTCGATGCGCTGGGGAAGGAGCCGCCTGCATTCGGCCATCACAGCTTGCTCATCGGCGCGGATGGACACGCACTGTCGAAGCGTCTCGGTGCGCTATCGATCGAAAGCCTGCGCGAAGATGGCCTAGAGCCTATGGCGCTCGCCAGTTATACGGCGCTCATCGGCACGTCCGACGCCATCGAGCCGTACGCGAGCCTCGATGATCTCGCCCGCCACTTCGCGTTCGAGAAGATTTCGACCGGCCCCGCGCGCTTCGACCCCGCGGAGTTGAAGGCCCTCAACGCGCGCCTGCTTCATAATACGCCGTTCGAAGAGGTCTCCGAACGGCTCGGCACTCTCGGCGTCGGCGGCGGTGCAGGCTTCTGGAATGCGGTGCGCGGCAATCTGAACGTGCTGGCTGATGCCAAGGATTGGTGGCGGATCGTCGACGGCGACATCGCGCCCACCATTGAGGACGGCGATCTCACGAGCAAGGCGGCCGCTCTTCTGCCGGCCGAGCCATGGGACGACACCACGTGGGATACTTGGATTGCGGCCCTGAAGACAGCGAGCGGCCGCAAGGGCCGCGCGCTGTTCCATCCCCTTCGGCTTGCTTTGACTGGGCGTGAAGACGGCCCTGAGCTGAAGACACTGCTGCCGTTGATCGGTTATGCAAAAGCCGAAGCGCGATTGCTCGGGCGCGGGGCATAAACGTCGCGCCGCGCGCGCAGCTCAATGCATGATGTCGGCACGCCCAGTGGGCGCACGGCGCATGATCGCGATTGCCAGCTCCCGTCCCGACGGCATCGCCCAAACGCTCTGGCGCACCTGTAGGAAGTCGAGCCGCTCGAAGAACCCCACTGCGTTGAGCGTGGCGTTCGTCTCCAGTGCGCGGAAGCCGGCAGCGGCTGTCTCGTCGACGAGGTATTCGCCAAGCCGCGAACCGATGCCTTGTCCGGTGAACAGCGGATGCACGAAGATGGCCAGTACGCGAGCTGTCGGGCTGTTCTCCTCGCCTGGGCTCCACGCGGCCATGCCCACCATCTCCGAACCGACCCACGCCCCATACGCGCGGTTGCCCAGCAGCAGATCGCTGTAGTGCGGACTGCGCACGAACTCGGTGAACGCGCTCGTCTCGGCTTCGCCGTACGAACCCTTGGCGCCTCTCAGAAATGCCGAGCTTACGACGTAGCGCGCTGTGGAAAGATGATCGACGTCCAGCGGACGTATCTCGAGCAATTGAAGCAGGCTGTCAGGAGCGCTGGAGATATGCATTGGACAGCCTTCCGTCATTTCCTTTTTTGGGGCGGCCTGCCTGCGCCCCCATCACTGTTGTCGTCGCGCGTCGGCCTCTGAGCGAGCTTCCCATCCGGTGACGGAATCTGCGCCGATGCTCCCATCGGCACGCTTGCTCTGATTGGGGTCCGCGTATTCGGCTTCCTTGCACGAGCAGCCCTTCACCAGCTCCTTGCGGTAGCGGAATGCTGTCTTGAGGTCGGTGTACGGCTGCTGGCTTTGGAACGAGACCGATTGGTCCATGCCCGCGCCAGGGTTCTGGTAGTAGTAGAGTTCTGCAGGTGCCGCGCACTTGGATTGGCACGCCTGAGCGTCCTGTTCGAAATGGCTCGGCAGCGTCGAGAAGCTCACCGGAAAATAATAGCCGTCGCACAGGCGCACGCACACCGTGCGATATGTGGCCCCTGATGAACCATAGCCGGTCCAGCGGTTCGAGAAGCTGCCGCCTTCGTCCTCGTCCTGCCAGATCGAGCCGCCGCTGCCGCGGTCATAGCGGCGAGCCTCTTGGCTGTAGTTGGCGCCGCAGTTGTTGCGTGCCAGCTCGCGCACGATCTCTTCGCGATAGGAGCGCACGCTCGAATTCTCGATCTGCTGTTGCTGCCCCTCGAGTTCGGACAGACGCCGCTGCGCCTGATCGCGCTGCTGCGCGATATCGAGACACCGCCGCGAGCGCCGCAGCGTCTTCGAGAACAGGAAGTACTCATAGCAGTCGGAGCGTTCCAGGTCCGACTGCGCCTGTTCGTAGGCGCGCTCGACTTGGCTCATCTCGGCTTCGATGGCAGGCAGGCGATCGCGTCCCCCGTTGGAGCGTTGCCCGTCCTGCACCAGACGTTGTTCGAGCTGCAGGCAGATCGGGTTCTTCGTCGACCAGTTTACCGCGGGGGCCTCTGCCGGCGGCGGAAGTTGCGCTCCCGGTGCCGGCTCCGGCATCGGCTGCTGCATCGGCTGCTGGCTCTGCTGCGGTTGGCGGTACACTGGCTCGTCAGGGATCGGCGGGCGTTCGGGTTCCGAGCTGCTCCACGGCCACCAGCCTTGCGCCAGCGCCGGATAGGCAGCCAGCGTCACCGCGGCGAGAACCGCGGCGCCGAGTGCATGCCGGCGGGCACGTGCTTTACGCATTCTGAAATCTGTCCTGCCCTTGGCCAAGGCCTGTCCGCCGCCCGTCGTAAGGCGCCGTTCAACTATGAATTCCTGGGGTTAGGGGGTCAATGCGGAGCAATTGGGGCGGCTGGTCGCGCCTATCCCATCAATTGAGATTAAGCTCTACTTCCGGGCGGACCATGCGCCTTGACGAGGGGAGGGGGTTTTGCGCATAACGGCGCCATGAAGCGCAAGCTGCCCACACACGCCGTCAATCAGTGCGGCATTATCATTATTACGAGCTAGCTGTAAACCGCTGGCGCGTGGCGCGCTTCTTTGCCCAAATCCTGAGACAGAGAAATCGCCTCCGTTAGCGGCTCCCGGCGACACTAGGGACCGTCATGGCCGAAGCGCATTCCTTGATGCTCTACAACACGTTGACCCGTCGCAAAGAGGAGTTCGTGCCCCTCGATGCGCAGAACGTGCGCATGTACGTGTGCGGGCCCACCGTCTACGACTACGCCCACATCGGCAACGCCCGCCCGGTCGTCGTCTTCGACGTGCTCTTCCGCCTGCTGCGCCAGATGTACGGCGAGAAGCACGTCACCTATGTCCGCAACATCACCGACGTCGACGACAAGATTAACGCCCGGGCCGCCGAGGAAGGCATCTCCATCCGCGAGCTGACCGAGCGCACCGCCAAGCAGTTCCACGAGGACATCAAGGCGCTGGGCGTCCTGCCGCCTACCATCGAGCCGCGCGCCACCGAGCACATCGAGGAGATGAAGGCCCTCATCGAGGAGCTGATCGCCTCCGGCCATGCCTACGTCGCCGAGGGTCACGTGCTGTTCGACGTTCCCTCCATGCCCGACTACGGCAAGCTGTCGAACCGATCGCTCGACGAAATGGCCGCCGGCGCCCGCGTCGAGGTTGCCCCCTACAAGAAAGACCCGATGGACTTCGTGCTGTGGAAGCCATCGAAGCCCGGCGAGCCCTCTTGGCCGTCCCCCGGTGGCATCGCCGAGCCCGGCCGCCCCGGCTGGCACATCGAGTGCTCGGCCATGGCCGGCAAGCACCTCGGCGACGTGTTCGACATCCACGGCGGCGGCATCGACCTCGTCTTCCCGCACCACGAGAACGAGATCGCCCAGTCGCGCTGCGCACACGGCACCGACGTCATGGCGCGTTACTGGCTGCACAACGGCTTCCTGCAGGTGGAAGGCGAGAAGATGTCGAAATCGCTCGGCAACTTCATCACCATCCACGACCTCTTGAAGGAATGGCCGGGCGACGTCGTGCGCTTCAACATGCTGCGCACGCACTATCGTCAGCCCATCGACTGGACGCGCAAGGGCCTCGAGGAATCGAAGGCGACGCTCGACCGCTGGGGCGAGATCTCCGACCGCGTCGGCGGCGCGCTCACCAAGCACGCGCTGCCGGACATCGGTGTCATCGAAGCCTTGAAGGACGACCTCAACACCCCGCTCGCCATCACGCGCCTGCATGAGCTTGCCAAGGAGTGCCGCTCGAACGCCGACGGCGCCGCCGAGACCTGGCTCGCATCAGCCGCCTTCCTCGGCTTCGATGTCGCGCGCTGGCATTCCCCGGTGCAAAGCGCCGAGCTGGTCGAGGTCACCGACCCCGATCTCGCCCACCGCGTGAAGTCGCTCGTCGCGCAGCGCGGCGCTGCCCGCAAGTCCAAGGACTTCAAGGAAGCCGACCGTATCCGCGATGAGCTTGCCGCCACCGGCATCGTGCTCAAGGACACCAAGGATCCCGCCACTGGCGAGATCGTCACTACATGGGAGTTGGCGCGATGAGCGACGACTGGCGCAAGGACACCCCCGAGCCGCGTCACTGGCTCTTCTACATGCTGGTGAAGATCGGCATCGTCGTCCTGGCCTTCTGGCTGGCGGCGCGCACCTTCGGCTATCTGTGAGCTCCATGAGCAAGTGTCATGAGTAAGGACCGCCTCTATCTGTTCGACACCACGCTGCGCGACGGCGCGCAGACGACCGGCGTCGACTTCTCCGTCGAGGACAAGCGGCGCATCGCCGCCATCCTCGATCAGCTCGGCGTAGACTACGTCGAAGGCGGCTTCCCCGGCGCCAACACCACCGACACCCAGTTCCTCGGCGAGGCGACAGCGCTCTCCTGCGCCAGGATGACGGCCTTCGGCATGGTGAAGCGCGCCGGCCGCTCCGTCTCCAACGACACCGGGCTGCAGGCGGTCCTCGCCTCGCGCACCGACGCCATCTGCCTCGTCGCCAAGTCGTGGGACTATCACGTCCGCGTAGCCCTCGGCATCTCCAACGAGGAAAACCTTGCCGCTGTCGAGCAGTCGGTGAAAGCCATCGTCGACGCCGGCCGCGAGGCGATGATTGACTGCGAGCACTTCTTCGACGGCTTCAAGGGAAACCGCGACTACGCGCTCGCCGTCGTGCGCACCGCATACGATGCCGGCGCCCGCTGGGTCGTCCTGTGCGACACCAACGGCGGCACTCTCCCGCACGAGGTCGAGCGCATCGTCGGCGACGTTACGAAAGTGGTCCCCGGCACGCACCTCGGCATCCACACCCATAACGACACCGAGAACGCCGTCGCCAACTCGCTCATGGCCGTGCGCGCCGGCTGCCGCCAGATCCAGGGCACGCTCAACGGCATCGGCGAGCGCTGCGGCAACGCCAACCTCACCTCGATCATCCCCACGCTGCTGCTGAAGAGCGAGTTCGCCGAGCACTTCCAGACTCAGGTCACGCCCGAGCGCCTGTGCACGCTCACACACGCCAGCCGCGTGCTCGATGAAGTGCTGAACCGCAGCCCCGACCGCCACGCGCCCTACGTCGGCGAAAGCGCCTTCGCCACCAAGGCCGGCATCCACGCCTCCGCCATCGTCAAGGAGCCGCAGACCTACGAGCATGTGCCGCCCGAGAGCGTCGGCAATCAGCGCCGTCTGCTTGTGTCCAAGCAGGGTGGTCGCTCCAACATCCTCGCCACCATCGAGAAGCTCGGCATCCCCGTCGACAAGGACGACGCCCGCGTCACGCGTCTGCTCGATGAGGTCAAGAACCGCGAAGCGTGCGGCTATTCCTACGAAGCCGCCGAAGCCTCGTTCGAACTGCTCGCCCGCCGCATGCTCGATACCGTGCCGCGCTACTTCTCCGTCGACAGCTTCCGCGTCATGGTCGAGCGCCGCCACAACTCGCGCGGCAAGCTCGTCACCGTGTCCGAGGCCATCGTCAAGGTCTTCATCAACGGCGATAACGAGCCGCTATGGTCGGTGGGCGAGGGCAACGGTCCCGTCAACGCGCTCGACCGCGCGCTGCGCAAAGACCTCGGCCGTTATCAGAAGCACATCGATGGCGTCGAACTGGTCGACTACAAGGTGCGTATCCTCACGGGCGGCACAGAGGCCGTAACCCGCGTTCTCGTCGAGAGCCACGACACGCTGACCGGCAACCGCTGGTTCACCGTCGGCGTCTCGCCCAACATCATCGACGCCAGCTTCGAAGCCCTGCTCGACTCCATCAACTACAAGCTCATGAAAGACAACGCCGAAGCGGCTTAAGGTGAGTTCAGGCGCTGCCGCACAGCCCCCCGTCCGCTATGGGTCAATTGCGGCCACGACGCCTGCGCGCCGCAGTTGGTGAAGCAGGGGCATCAGTTTTCTGCCCCTCACCCTAACCCTCTCCCCCATCGAAGTGCAGCCGATGGGGAGAGGGAATAAGTAACTTCATCCCCTCTCCCCGCAAGCGGGGGGAGGGTGGAGCCTGCGCCGGCGAAGGCCGGGGTGAGGGGCAGTCACACTAAGAGAGCGTGAGGGCCAGCCGCAAAAGGTCACGGCGGGAACGGCCAAGGATGGTGAGGGCTCACGCCCGCGCTCACCGACCGCCGAACCGGTAGCTGATCCCGGCCGTCACGCTGTCGAGCGCGAACTCGACCTTTTGCGATCCGGTGTAGACCGCACAAACAGCCACATTCGGCGGCGGGCAGACACCAGCGCTGCTGCTGCTTTCAGAGCCCAGATCGACGTGCAGGTACTGCAGCCGCAGCGACCATTCCTTATCGAGCGCATGCTCGAACCCCGCGCCGAGCGTCCAGCCCGCTTTGGTGGCACTGGCCGCCCCGGTTTCGACATACGGAAAATTGAGCTGCGAGATCGTTTGGCTGTACTTCACCTCGCCAAGGGCGAGACCTCCCGTCACGTAGATCAGACTGCGATCGAAGGTGAAGCCGAGGCGTCCGCGCAATGTCGCTGTCCAATCGATGTCGCTGGACTCGTCCACCCGGTAAGGACTGATAGCCGTCACGAAACTCGTCGTGCTGTCTTTGCCATCGAGCGCGCTGACATCGGCGTCGACGCCGAGCAGCAGGCTGTTCATCTGCCAGTTGTAGCCAACGGCAGCGCCACCGGACGCCCCCGTTCGGGACGACCCGCCGTTGACAAGCGGCAGGACTGCGTCGCGATCAATCTGGTTGAGCGGATTGAGCGGGTTGCTCCACTCGCCACCAAGTTCCGCGGTTGATTTGCTGTCGATCCAGGCCGCACCGGCGAACCCGCCGATGTAAGCACCGCGCCAGTCGGCAACCTGCGCCGCGGCAGGAAAGCACCAGGCCAATGATGCCAGAAGAATCGCTGTCCGCCACACAGCAAGCCCCCGCTTCTGCGAATCGTGCAGAAGCGTACCAGCTTCGTCAGTGTGCCGCCTGTCTGACTTCCGCGGCCGCGCCTATCGCAGCCGGTTGACGATCCGCAGCGCCGTCCACGAGCCCAGCATTGTCAGCAGCACCATGCCGATCATCCCCACGTAAAGCAGCAGATGCTGCGATTCGGCGAGCGACCCTTCGAGGTGCATCATCGGCAGTATCGCTTCGAAGATGAGGTTGCCGATCTCGGCGGCCACGAACGTGCCGACGAACGAAACGATGATGCTGACGATCCAGCCGAGCACGCCCCGGTTGTTCAGCCACGCATCGCGGATCCCCACCGCAAGTGCGGCGGCGAAGATCACCAGCGCGATGGTCAGCGGGCCGCCCACGCTCGACTGCGGAATGGAGCCCGTCAATTCAAGAAGCAGAAGAGTGCCAATTGCAATCAGCGCGATGTACTTCATGGGTGTCCCCGTCAGCGGATCAGTGCCGCCGCTCATATTGTGAGGACCTCTGAACTTCAGCAATGGCCATCTCAACGTCGAGAGGCTGCCCGCGGCCCGCCGGCAACTCTTATCCCCGCGCCTCGTTCTACCACGCATACTTCCCACATCCCTGCCCGCACCAAGGGACGCATCAGCTGAGCGGCCGAAGCGGGGGCAGGGGCGGTGGACCTGGTTGAGGCAGCGCTGCACCGTCGCAGCGCCTGCTGCGAGGATCGCTCTCCTCGGATGCCGGGGCCGTCGATCGGAGCTGTGCGTAGCCGGCAACGGCGCGCACGGACGCCCGTCGGCAGCGGCGCCCGCAGCAGTCATTGCGCGGCGCAGAAGCAGAAGGTCCTGACGATGTGGCCCCGCTGTTGGAAGCACTCGTGTGATGATCGGCAAATTCGCCGTCGTTCGCGGCCGGATGCATAGCGAATTTGCCGATCTGAATCACACGAGCAGGCATTTGCACGGCGCGTGTCCCCTCTGTTTCCGAAGTTCGCAGATTCCCCAGCCGATACGCCGGCGAACTTCGGAAACGGGACACGCGACGGCCGGACCTGAAGCGCGCTGACGACGAGTATCGCACCTCCGGCACGGCAAGCGCACCGGCGCGGGCGCCGAAAGGCTGCCGACTAAACAACAGACGCAGCGTTCCGGCGCCCGCGTTCCCATTCTTTGCCAAGCCTCGGGGCAATCGCCCGCGAGAACGCAATGCATGTCTCGTCTGTCATCCCGGGCGAGCGAGGCGGCGCCGAGCGAAGACCCGGGACCCAGCATCGTACGCGCCGCAGGCTCGCGAATAGAACCAGCTACCTCACGCCTGTCATCAGCTGCTTCAGCCACGGCACCAGCGCGACCAGCGCCACCGTGGCAACGCCCACCATCACCGCCTGCTGCAGGAAGAACACCGCAAGCCCATCCGGGTCGCTCGCCGTAAAGCCGCTGCCCAGAATCCCAGCGAGCTTGTTGCCCCACGCCATGCCGAGAAACCAGACGCCCATCACCAGTCCCACCATCCGCGGCGGCGCCAGCTTGGTCATGGTGCTGAGCCCCACCGGACTGAGGAACAATTCGCCCACCGTTTGCAGGAAGAACAGGCCGACCAGCCATAGCGGACTGACGCGGCCTTCCGCCGTCAGCATGGCAGCGGGCACCATCAGCAGGAACGACAGCCCGAGGAAGAACAGTCCGAGCACGAACTTCACCGGGCTGGATGGCTGCCGCGTCCCGAGCCGCACCCATGCGAGTGCGAACAGCGGTGCCAGCAGGATGACAAACAGGGGGTTGAGCACCTGGTACCACGCCGACGGGAACGGCCAGCCGAACACCTCGTTGCGCGTCAGGTCGAGCCCGAACAGCGCGATCGTAATCCCCGCCTGCTCGAATACCGCCCAGAATATCATGTTGGCGATGAAGAGAACGGACGCGGCGGCAAGATGCTTTCCTTCCAGGTCACCGCGCATCGCGAACCACACGACGCCCGCGATCGGCACCAGCAGGAACGCCGCCCGCAGCCATTGAAAGCGAGGATCGTCCGACAGCACGGTGAGGAACAGCACCGCCCCGGTCCCGGCAAGCACCATCGCCGTCGGCAGCCAGGATCCGGTTTGCACCGCCAGCTTGATGCCCACGTCGCCCAGCCGGCCCATCTGCCGCGCAAACACGATGAGGCCGATCGTCATGCCGATGCCCGCCGCGGCAAAGCCCCAGTGCCAGCTCATCGCCGGATCGAGGCCCCAGCCGAGCAGGATCTCCTGGAAGCCCGGAGACTGCGCGAGATACCCGGTTACAATCGGCGCCAGCAGCCCGCCGATGTTGATGCCCATGTAGAAGATGGAAAAGCCCGCATCGCGCCGCTCATCGCCCGTCCCATACAGCCCGCCCACCATGGCGCTGATGTTCGGCTTGAAGAGGCCGGTGCCGAGCGCCACCAGCGCCAGCCCGATGAAGAATGCCGTCTGCGTCGGCACAGCCAGCGTGAAGTGGCCGAGCGCGATGATGCTCCCGCCGACCATCACCGCCTGTCGCGCGCCGAGATATCGATCCGCGATGAACCCGCCGGGGATCGACAGCATGTAGACGGCCATCGTGTAGTTCCCGTAGACGCGCGCCGCATCGACGCTCGACAGCCCGAGCCCGCCCGACGCGATCGGCGTGACGATGAAAAGCGTCAGCAGGGCGCGCATGCCGTAGAAGGAGAAGCGCTCCCACAGCTCGGCAAAGAACAGCGTCGACAGCCCCTGCGGCTGGCCTGCGAACGGTCCCGCCTTGAAGGTCGGAACACCAAGCCCTTGTGCCATCGCCGCTCCCGCTGCGTCTATTCCCCAGGAATTTTCTCTAAAGCTAGTAAGCACGACAAGCAGTTTTGCTTGGCGCCGGCTGATTCGGGCGTAGTCTGGTTGATCCGCGTCGCTTCCGACGCGCTGCGATCTTGCTGGGCGAGGGCGCATGCCTCGCACATCCTTGGCGGAGGCCACGCTAGGGCCCAGCGACGCCAATCCGAAATAGTCAGGCTCGCGTAGCAAAGGCGTCCCCCTGGGCGCCTTTCACGCTATTGTCGCCCCCTCACGCTTGCCTGTCGAGCAGCCGGCGCGCAGCCTCTTCCGGGCCGATGGCGCCGCCGAGCACTTGATCGGCCAGCGTGTCGAGCGCCGCAGGCCCACCGGCGCGCACCCGCTCGGCGACGAGATCGGATGCCGCGCGCGCGATGAGGTAACGTGCCCTGCGTCGGCGCCGCGCGATCGGCCCGGCGGCATCCAGTTCGCGACCGCTGGCGGCCATCGCCTCGACGAGTTCCGGCACGCCCTCGCTTGTTGTCGCCGTCGTCTTCAGCACCGGGAGCTTCTCGCGCCGCACGGCGCGGATCGACAGAGCGCCCATCAGCTGGTGCAGCGTCTGATCGGCCCCGGGGCGGTCGCCCTTGTTGACCACCATGATGTCGGCGATCTCCAGTAGGCCCGACTTCATCGCCTGGATGTCATCGCCAAGACCCGGCGCCGAGATCACGACGCGCACGTCCGCCACTTCCGCAACGTCGATTTCGTTCTGCCCGGTACCGACAGTCTCGAGCAGGATGACATCGCGCCCCGCCGCATCGAGCGCATCGATGATGCGCACGGCGGCAGGTGAAAGGCCGCCCAGATAGCCGCGGCTGGCGAGCGAGCGCACGAACACGCCGTCATCGTCGAGCGCGGCCGTCATACGAATGCGGTCGCCTAGGATGGCACCGCCCGAAACTGGGCTAGACGGATCGACGGCAATGACACCGACGGTCTTGTCCTGGCGCCGCAGCTCCGCGATCACCGCATTGACCAGCGTCGACTTGCCAGCGCCCGGCGGTCCCGTGAACCCGACGACCAGCGCGTGCCCCAGGTGCGGCTGCATCGCCCGCAGCAGCAGCGGCGCCGCCGGCGAGAGGCGCTCGAGCTCGGTGATGACGAGGGCCGTCGCACGGCGCTCACCAGCCCGCATCCGCTCGATGAGCGCCGCAGCTTGGGGTTCCGTCTCGATGCGCTCTCGCGCGCCTGTCGTCATTTGGCTCATGTCCCGCAGATACGCGGAAAGACGATCGGGGTGCAAGAGCGGCCTGGTGCCTCGTCCCGCAACCCTGGCTAAAACCACACCCCGGGCCACCGATAGCGCGGCCGCAGCTCGATCGGGCCGACGCCGACCATCGAGATGCGGGGGCCCTCGCTGATGTCGAGAGGCGGCATCGGCGGCGCTTCGAATGCACTGATACGCGCAACCCGCGGCCCGACGGCGGTCGACAACCGCAGCATCGACGGCAGCGCCACCTTGCGCGCGGGCACCGGCGGAATCAAATCATCGAGCGGCGCACCAGCAGTATTATCGAGCCGGGATATCGCCGAGGCGACGCCAAGTGGATCGCCTGTCAGCAGAGCCGCCGCGCGATCGGTCTCGAACTCCTCCTTGCGCGACACCGCAAGTTGCAGTCCGTTCATGAGCGTTGGCGCCAGCACCATGAGAACGATGCTCAGCCACGAGACCCGGTCGCCGCCGGTCATACTGTTTAGAAGGTTCAGCGCCGCGAGCAGCAGTCCCCCGTAGTAGAGGCCTTGAGCGCAGCGCGAAATGATATCTGCGACACCGAACACAAACAGATCGCCGCGCTGGGCGTGCGCAATCTCGCGCGCCAGCACCGCCACCACCTCGCGCATCGTCAGCCGACGCAGGAGCCCTTCGGTCAATGCAATGGCAAAGCGCCTCGATGATCCGATCGAGAACGCCGTGACGAGCAGGCTCGGCATGAGGTACAGCCGCGGCGGCGAACGCAGACCGGCCCGGCGCGAGAGGTCTCCGGCGATGCGATCGAACTGCGCCAGATCGCCGGCCTCATAGGGGCGCGCCCCATAGATACGCATTGCCGTCGTCGGCGACACGCGCCACGCCAGCAGACCTATCCCCGCCATCGCCAGCACCGCGACTATCGAAGCCGTGGAACCCAGCTGCGGCCACAGCACAAGAAACAGCAGCGCGCCGAACGCCGCCAGCAGCAGGCCGGCCCGGATCACATTGGCGACCAGCGCGCCGCGCGAATGCGGCCGACTCGCAATATGCTGCAGATCGATGGTCATGCCGGTCATCAGAACCTAAAAGGCGAGATGTTGCATGGAGTTCTTCATCGCATTCATCAATTTTGGGCTCGCTCTGTGGCTGGCATGGCGCGGCGGGCCACGCCCTGCCGTTCTCGTGTTCTTCGTCGGGCTGGCCTACTCGCTCGCACTCTATCTGCGTCACGCAACAGACGCGCTTCCCTTATCGTTCTGAAAGGCCGATAGCAGTGGAAATGAGCCCCCGACAAGCCGTTGCCCTCAACGCCTTGGCGCTCTATGCGATTTCAGCGGTCCTGCTGCTGGCGTTCTATTGGCAGCTTGCCTACGACGAACTGCCTTGCCCGTTGTGCCTGCTCCAGCGGGTGGCGTTTGTCGCTCTCGCCGTCGGTCCGATCCTGACAATCCGCCACGGGCCGAGCCCGCATCATCTTGGCTTGGTGGTCATCGCGGCCGTCCTCGGCGCCGTCATTTCCAGCCGCCAGGTGCTTTTGCACATCCTGCCGGGCGATCCGGGCTATGGCTCGACGTTACTCGGGCTCCACTTCTATTCGTGGGCGTTCCTCGCCTTCGCCGGCGCACTCATCGCCGCCGGCATCATGCTGGTCTTCTTCCCGTTGAAGGTTGGGGAGGGAAAGCCTCCTGCAACCGGCCTGATCGAGCATGCCGCCGTCTGGCTCGTCATGGGGCTCGTCGCGCTCAACGCGCTCAGCGTCCTGCTCGAATGCGGCTTCTCAGCTTGTCCGGCAAACCCCGTCCAATACCAGCTTCTGGAGGGATGAGTGCTGGCCTACAGCTTTGCCAGCACCGCTTCAGTCGCAGCGGGGGTGGGTTCCTGATCCCAGGTATTCATCACCGCGGGAACGATCTTCTTTGCATCGTCAACGACCGTGAACCGCACATCGAGACCGGGCCGGATGAAAGTATCGGACTTCATGTGCGTCAACAGGTTGAGGAACGGCGTCCAGAACCCGTCGATGTTCGCAACGACCACGGGCTTGTCGTGTCGGCCCAGCTGCACCCACGTGAGCTGCTCGACCAGCTCCTCCAGCGTACCAACGCCGCCCGGCAGCGCCACGAACGCGCTCGACCGGTCAAACATCAGCTGCTTACGCTGGTGCATGTTTTCCGTGACGATGATCTCGTCGACGTCGCGCAGCATCGCTTCCTTCTCGACGAGAAAGTTGGGAATGATGCCGGTGACGCGCCCGCCATGCTCAAGCGTCGACCGCGCAACCTCACCCATGAGGCCGAGACTGCCGCCGCCGTAGACGAGGCCGATGTCGTTGCTGGCAAGTGACGCGCCCAGTTCCCGGGCTGCTTCCTTATAGGCCGGGTTGAGACCCAGCCCCGAGCCGCAGTAGACGCACACGTTGCGCGTATCATCCGCGGTCTTCTTCTTTCCATTCAAACGCTTCTTGCTCATTCAAACTTCCGTTCTTACTCAAAAAATCGCCCCCTCGGGGGCAAGCCTAATATGGGGATCGATTGCCCGTATGACAGCGGAGCCTACCCCCTGGATCAGCGTTAATTGCGACGCCGCAACGGCGCGGGGGCTACGCGCGTTATCCCCAATTCCCAACTCGGTTTGGCGCCCCGCCGGACTTGTGCTTAATGAGACTGACAGGACAGGCGGCAACTTAGAAAACCGCCATAAACAACGGATATCCCCGCCCTAATCCGGCGTGGGATTGTCGGGGAATGCGTCATGACGGGTGTGCGTATCCTCTTCGTGCTGGCGATGTTCGGCGCGCAGGGGGCCATTGCGGCCGATACCGGGTCGCCGGGAACTTCGCCGGAATTGCGACAGCGCGCTGAAGACTTGGCCGGTGCCGCCTCTCAGCGCTTCACCGACATTCTCGATGTTGAGCACACGGCGCCTCCGCCCCACGACGCAATGACGGCGCACAACGCGCAGCCTGCCACCGGCAGCATGGCGCCCGTCTGGGATTGGCTGACACGATCGGCACAATCCTATGACGAGATCGTCATCGCCCAGCTCAAAGCCAAGGACGACTGGACGACGATCGTCGAGCGCGATGGGTCGTCGTCTTCCCCAGCACCACAGACAACGCCGCAGGTCGTGCCGGAGTTGCGCGGCTGGAACGGCCTGCTGGAGTTGGTGCGCTACTGGCTCGCCCGCGCCAACAGCACGTATCGCACCGAGATCGTCACCCCGCTGCGCATGCCTTTCGGGACGCCGGCACCGAACGTGCCGTCTCCTATGACAGCCTCAACCTCTGGTGCGGGCGCTGCCCCGACGCAGCCGCCAGAAAAGCGGCAGGCAGAAGAAGCGATCAAGCGCGAGGCGGAAGCCGCCGACAAGCAACGCCGTGAAGCGGAAGCAGCCGATGCGGAGCGGCGCGCGGCTGAAGAAAAGCGCATCGCCGCCTCAGCCGAAGAGAAGCGCAAGGCTCAGGAAGAGGCGCGTGCCCGGCTGATCGCCGAGTCCGAAGCCAAACGCAAAGCCGCAGAGGCCGAAGCCGAAAAGGCGAGACTGGCCGCCGCAGAGCAACGCGCGGCCGAGGCCAAGCGCGCGGCGGAGCAAGCCGAGGCAAAGCGCGTTGCCGACACAGAGGCGGAAGCAAAGCGCAAGGCAGAAGAGGACGCCAAACGCGCTGCCGCGGAAGCCGATGCTGCAGAGCGCCGTGCCGTAGCCGAGGCCGAAGCCCAGGCGAAGCGGCAAGCCGAGATCGACGCGGAGGCGACGCGGCGCATGCAGGCAGCCGCCGATGCGAAAGGTTCTTCACGGGCAGAGCAAGTCCCCGCTGCCAAGACTGGGACAGGACCGGTTACCGGCCCAGTGCCACCGTTCCCGCCCGCCGTCACGCAAGAAAGCTCTGACATTGCCATAGCGCCGGCGGTCCCGGAGAAAAAGCCGGGCGCCCCCGACAAGACCGCCAAAGTAGTGGCCAAATCGCGCGACGAGCTCACTGATGAAGCCGTCGAGCCGGTCGCCAATCCGTCGAAAAAGTCCAAGGTCACCGTGGCGAAGTCGTCACGGGCAGGCAAGCATGTCTATGCCAAGAAATCGAAGAGCCGCATCGCCTTCAAGAAAGCGCCGCGCAGGCACAGGAAGGCGCATTTCGGCAAGCGCAACTGGTCGCCAGGATCGATCGTCGTCGGGCGCCATTGCGCCTGCCGCTGCGGCCGTGTCCTGCTCAAGCCGCGCAAGCACCGCCATGCACATCGCTTGATGCATGCACCCAAGCACCGTGTAACGAGGCGCCATCGCGCCGTGTCGCACGGGGCTCACCGGGCCCGGCTTACGCATCGCCACCGCCTTCACTATATTGACTGAGGCGGACGGCCGGTGCTGATCCGTACTTCGGGCAAAACCCGCGGTGTGATTCCGCTGCCTTGTCCGGACAACCCTCAGCCAAGCAGGTCGCATGTCGTTTCCCCCCGCAATCCCGGCTGCCCCGAGCGATGAACGCGAGGAGGCTTATCCGGTGGCGCGGCCGAGCCATTGGGAGGCGTTGCTCGGACTCCTGCCGCTTATCTGGCCCACCAATCGCCCCGATCTGCGCCAGCGCGTGGTGCTTGCCTTCGGCGTCTTGCTGATCGCCAAACTCATCACCGTGGCCGTACCGATCTTCTACAAGGATGCCACCGACCTGCTGACGGCATCGGCCGGAAAGGGCACCGCGGACGCCGGCCGTGGTGTTCTGCTCGGGGTGGCCATGCTGATCCTCGCCTATGGCGCCGGGCGCGTGTTGATGATGGCGCTCACGCAAATGCGCGACGTCATCTTCACCGAAGTCGGCCAGAACGCGGTGCGCCAGCTCAACAACCGCACGTTCGAGCACTTGCATCGCCTGTCCCTGCGCTTCCATTTGGAGCGGCGAACCGGCGGCCTCTCTCGCGTGATCGAACGCGCAACGCGCGGCGTCGAGTTGATCATCCGTATGGGCATTCTCAATATCGTGCCCACGGCACTCGAGCTTCTGCTCGTATCCGGCATGCTGCTCTACTACTTCGACTGGCGCTACGTGGCGATCATGTACGTCACGGTCGCCGCCTACATGTGGTTCACCTTCGCCGCGAGCGAGAGGCGCATCGCCATTCGCCGTGAGATGAACGACAGCGATACCGAAGCCAATACCAAGGCGATCGACAGCCTGCTCAACTTCGAGACCGTCAAGTACTTCGGCAACGAAGATTTGGAGGCGCGAAGGTTCGACAGCTCAACGGCGCGCTATGAACAGGCCGCGATCAAGACGTTTCGTTCGCTAGCAGTGCTCAACACCGGGCAGATGCTGATCTTCACCATCGGCATGACGGCGTGCATGCTGCTCGCTGCGCGCGGTATCATTGCCGGCACGCACAGCGTTGGCGAATTCGTGATGGTCAACGCGCTGCTGATCCAGCTCTACATGCCGCTGAACTTCATGGGCATGGTGTACCGCGAAATCAAACAGGGGCTGGTTGACCTCGAAGCGATGTTTTCGCTGCTTGGCGAGCGTCCCGAAATCAAGGACCGCCCTGGCGCTAAGCCGATCAGCGTTCCCAACGGTGAAATTCGCTTCGACCACGTCAACTTCGCCTATGACGAAGGCGGCCGGCAGGTTCTGAATGACGTCACGTTCGAGGTGCCCGCGGGGAAGATGGTTGCCATCGTCGGCCCGTCTGGCGCTGGCAAGTCGACCATCGCGCGCATCCTCTTCCGCTTCTACGACATCTCCGGCGGCCGCGTGACAATCGACGGCCAGGACATCGGTGAGGTGACGCAAAAGAGCCTGCGCCACGCCATCGGCGTCGTCCCGCAAGACAGCGTCCTCTTCAACGACACCATTTTCTACAACATCAAGTACGGCCGCCCTGATGCCACCGACGAGGAGGTGTACGCCGCGGCCCGCCTCGCCCAGATCGACGCGTTCATCCGCTCGCTGCCGGACGGCTACAAAACAATGGTGGGTGAGCGCGGGTTGAAGCTATCGGGCGGCGAGAAGCAGCGCGTCGCCATCGCGCGCACGATCCTCAAGGGCCCGCCGATCCTCATTCTCGACGAGGCGACGAGCGCGCTCGACAGTCACACCGAACGCGAGATCCAGGACGCCCTCGATCAGGTGGCGAAGAATCGCACCTCGCTCGTCATTGCCCATCGCCTGTCGACGATCATTCACGCCGACAACATCCTCGTTCTCGAGAAGGGACGCGTAGTCGAGCAGGGAACGCACGAGCAGCTCATCGCCAAGGGTGGGCTCTATGCAGGCCTGTGGACGCGTCAGCGTCAGGCCGAAAAGGCGCGCGAGAACCTGGCTCACGTCCTCGACGATGCCGAGCGTGCTGGTGCGCTCGACGCCGAGGACGTCAAGCTCATGAGTGCCGAATAAAAAAAAGCCGGCCGCCTGGCGGGGCGACCGGCACGGGACGAACGACGATGCGGGATGCCATCGGGAGGATCGTCGTCAGTTCCGATTGAAACTCATTGGGTCACGTTCTTCAGCAGTTCGTCCCATCTCTTCTTCGCGCCGCCCGGCGCCTTGAAGGCATCGAGCTGCGCCTTGTTCGTCGGTTCGCCCGCCACGATCAGCGCCACCATGCCCATGGTGAAATGCGGCAGGCATTTGATTCCGTAGTAGCCCGGCTTTTCAACCACGAATTCAGCGTCCTGGTTCATCTCGCCCTTGAGCAGCTCGACGCCCTCGGGCCAGACGTCTTTGATCGCCTCGGCGTTGTGGTTCTTGTCGACGAGCGTGAACTTCACCGTGTCTCCCGGTTCGACTTTCAGAAAATCGGGCTCGAACACCATGAACTTGCCCTTGCCATTGGTGTTCTTGATCTTGATCTCGTGCTCGGCCGCCGATGACGCAGTGCCTGCAAATGCCAGTACCAGCGCCGCCATTGCGACCAGTCCAGTGACCCTCATTACGTCCTCCGCTTATTCTATACACAAGAAGTATAGAAATGTCACGCGCTTCGTCAACGAGTTCTCGTTGCCATCTGCGGCAAACAGGGCTCCTTCAGCTTCGTTAGTGCGACGGCAGTCTCTACCGGCTAGCCTGGACTGTGCGGCGCGATGGACATGCCGTTGGGAACGGCGCGATGTGGAAGCAACTCAGGCTCGAACTGGAGATCGCCGCGCGCGAGATCGGCAGTCTCGTTAACGAGGCGGCGCTGCATCTCGGCAGGGCTGTCCTGCTTTTGTGGGAGTTCGTCCGCCCGGCCGTCGTCTTCGCCCTCAACATCCTCCTCGCGCTCATTCTCTTGTTCGAGGAGTGGGGGTGGGAGCCGCTCTCGAACCTGCTTGCCCGCCTCGCGCGCTATCCCCTCTGGGCCAAGCTCGAGCAGCTTATCGCCGGCCTGCCGCCGTATGGAGCGCTGCTGGCTCTCGCTATCCCGAGCGCCGTGCTCATTCCGGCCAAACTGCTAGGTGTCTATTTTCTCACGACTGGCCATCTGATCAGCGCCGCTGTCGTCATCTTCCTAGCCAAGATCGCATCGACCGCACTCATCGCGCGCATCTTCTTGCTGACGAAGCCGGCGTTGATGCAGATCGGTTGGTTCGCCCGCGCCTATGGCATCTTCGTGCCGTGGCAGGAGGCGCTTTTTGCCCGCGTCCGTGCATCGTGGGCGTGGCGCTACGGCCGCGTCGTCAAATGGCGCGCCAAACATGCCATGCATGATGCTTGGCTTAAGCTCCGCCCGAGTCTGGATGAGCTTTGGTTCCGCATGCGGCCGACGGTCGACCGCCTCACGTTGCGGCTGCGCGATTTCGGCAACAACGTCATGCAGCGGATTTCTGCTCTGCGCCGGCCCGAAAGGCACGACCTGCCGCCGCCCGATCTTCGCTAGCTGACGTTGAGCGGCACCTTCTCGACCGTCGTCGTGCCGCCATCGTCGAGCCAGGTGAGCGTCAGAGTGCCCGGTCCCGGCACGCGCATGAAGAATGCGATGTATGGATTAGCCGCGATCCCCGAGCCGAGCGTCGCCGAGAAAACGTCTTCGCCTTCGAAGCTCGCCGTGAACGTGTGAATGATGTCGCGCGGGATGATGTTGCCAGCGGCATCCTTCCGGTTGCCGGTCTCCATGATGTGCGTCGCCAGCGTTTTGATCTCGATGATCTCACCGGCGTTGATCGTCTCGGGCACCTTGATGCGTGGCGGCTTCTTCATCATCGCGCGGCCCTCCTAGATTCCACAGCCGCCGACTTTGACGTCGACCTTTCGACGCGCAACGAGAATGCGCCCGCCTGACAGTTCAGCCACGGCGACGACGTCTTGCGTCTTTGCCAGCCGCATCCGGCTCGTCACCTGAGCCTTCCCCGATAAGAGCGTAAAGCGGAACGTCGCAACCTCCGCGCGCGGGTTCGCAGTTGAGAGTAGATGTACCGCTGTGACGTGATCGTCCGCCGTCATCGGGCTCTCCACCGCGAGCGCCACCGGCACATAATCGCCGTTCTCAACGCTATCGGGCAGGTCGAGCGTCAATCCGGCCTCCTGAGGCACCCCCTTGCCGATCAGTGTGTTGAAAGCGGCATTGAACTCGGCGGACGGCGTCGCCGCCGGCTCCGCCCGCGCACCGTCGATGCTGCACAGCAGCGCAATGAGAGCGACAGCGGCGCTGCCTTCGAGCAGAAATGTGCGACGGTCCAGCACTTGGCGCCTCTCTCAGGGTCTCATCAGCGCGTCGAAGCTCAACAAAGGTTATGTTGCCGGGCGCGCCGCGCGAGGGCTACGATACCGGCAACGACGGGCCGGCAACAAGGCACCAAGCAATGATCGATCGCAGGGAATTCGGACGGCTCCTGGGGGGAGCGGCACTGACGGCAGCTGGCGCATCCTGGATCGGCGCGCCGGCTCTGGCCAAAGGCGCGGCCAGGATCGTCATCGTCGGCGGCGGGGCAGGGGGCGGCACCGTCGCCCGCATCCTCAAGACGGAAGCGCCAAACCTTCACGTCACCATCGTCGAAAAGCGCGACATCTACACCTCATGCTTCAACTCGAACCACTTCTTCGGCGGCTTTCGCACCTTCGCCTCGCTGCAGCACAGCTATGACGGCTTACGCAAGCTCGGCATCGAGGTGCTGAACGAAACGGCGACCGACGTCGACCCCGCCAAGAAGACCGTCAAGCTCTCCGCCGGCGAGAGGCTTCCCTACGATCAGCTCGTTCTGTCACCCGGCATCGATTTCAATTACGGCGCCATCGAAGGCTATTCCGCAACGGCCGCCGAGATCATGCCGCACGCATGGAAAGCCGGGCCGCAGACGCTGTTGCTGATGAAGCAGCTCGAGTCCATGGACGACGGCGGCGTCGTCATCATGACGGTGCCGGACAACCCCTATCGCTGCCCGCCCGGACCTTATGAGCGCGCATGCATGATCGCGCATTACCTAAAAACGCATAAGCCGAAGTCGAAGCTGGTCATCTTCGATGCCAAGCGCATGTTCTCAAAGCAGGCCGCGTTCGAGGAAGCTTTCGACAAATATTATTCCGGCATCATCGACCTCAATCTCACCAACGAGATCGACGATTTCCGCGTCGTCCGTGTCGACCCCAAGGCTCTCGAAGTCGAGACGGCGTCGGGCACGAAACTCAAGGGCGCGGTCGTGAATGTCATCCCCCCGCAGACGGCTGGCGACATCGCCATCGCCGCTGGATGCGCCGGTGCCAATGGCTGGTGCCCGATCAAACCGGCGAACTTTGCTTCGGCACTGGTCGACGGCATCCACGTCATTGGCGATGCAGCGATCGCCAACGACATGCCGAAGTCGGCATATTCGGCCAATAGCCAGGGCAGGGTCGTTGCGGCCGATATTCTGGCAGCGCTTGCCGGAGCCGAGCCGGTTGCAGCGCGCTACCGCAATACGTGCTGGTCTCTTCTCGCCGCGGACGACAGCATAAAGATCGGCGCCGACTACACGCCGGGCGAGAAAGACGGCAAGCCGCTGCTCGTCCCGCACGGGCCTTTTGTTTCTCAGGCGCACGAAACAGCCGCGATGCGCCGCAAGAACTACGAAGAGGGCCTGGCGTGGTACCACGCCATCATCGCCGATGCTTTCAACGATAATACCGCTTTGATGCATAAGGGCTGATCTGCAGCCAGCGGCTGACACTTAAGTCTCACACGCAACATAAACGCGCTATAATCCGCCGCTGCGATCACCGAGCGGCCGGTTTGCGGTCGCGTCGACAAATTGGCACATACTGCAAGCAGGCATTGAGCTTAACGCCAATGCAACGTGCCGAGCGTTAGGTTGCCGTCTGAAGCGGGCCTGCCCAAGTTACGAACCGCGGAGACAAAAACATGATCGAGCTCTTCTTCTGTCTGGCGCTTCTGGCTGGCACGCTCGCTCTAGGTATGTACAAGCCCCCGCTGTGGGGCTGGGCTGCGGCGCTCGCGCTGTCAGCGCTCACTTGGCAATCTGCCGCCGTGCATGGCTCGACCGGGCTGTTCGGCGCCATCCTCTGGATCATGGCGCTCGCCTTCGCCGCCCTCGCCATTCCTTCAATTCGCCGCGACTTCGTCAGCGCCCGCGTGCTGAAATTCGTGCGCGGTACGCTGCCGAAGGTATCCGATACCGAGCAGCAGGCACTCGACGCCGGCACGACTGGCTTCGACGCGGAACTTTTCTCCGGCACACCTGACTGGAACAAGCTGCGCGCTATCGCGCCGGTCGTGCTGACCCCCGCCGAGCAGGCATTCCTCGACGGACCGACCGAGGAGCTGTGTCGCCTCGCCAACGATTGGCAGATCCGCCACGCACAGCGCGAGATCCCCGACAACATCTGGGACTTCGTCAAGAAGCACGGCTTCCTGGGCATGCTGATCTCCAAGGAGCACGGCGGCCTCGGCTTCTCTCCCCAGGCGCAGTCTCTCATCATCGGCAAGATCGCCTCGCGCTCGCCTGACGTTGCTATCATCGTGATGGTGCCGAACTCGCTCGGCCCTGGCGAGCTTATCGAGAAATACGGCACCGACCAGCAGAAGCGCTACTACCTGCCGCGCCTCGCCCGCGGCGAGGAGATCCCGTGCTTTGCGTTGACCGGCCCGACCTCCGGTTCCGACGCAGCGACGATGCGCGATATCGGTACGGTTATCCGCGGCCCCGACGGCAGCCCCGCTATTCGCCTGTCGTGGGACAAGCGCTACATCACGCTCGCCCCCAAGGCGACGCTTCTTGGCCTCGCATTCCGCCTGTTCGATCCGGAGAACATTCTCGGCGAAGGCGAGAACCCCGGCATTACGCTGGCGCTCATACCGACGCATCATCCCGGCGTGCAGATCGGTCGCCGCCACTTGCCGGCAGGCAATGCCTTCCCCAACGGTCCGACCACAGGCCGCGATGTCACGATCCCGGTGGAATGGATCATCGGCGGACAGGAGATGGCCGGCCGCGGCTGGAGCATGTTGATGGAATGCCTCGCTGCCGGCCGCGCGATTTCGCTTCCGTCTACGGCAACGGCGGGCGCCAAGGCGATGCTGCGTTTCTCCAGCGCCTACGCGCGCATTCGCAAGCAGTTCGGCCTTCCCATCTCGCGCATGGAAGGCGTTGAGGAGGCGCTCGCGCGCCAGGTCGAGACCGCATATGCGACGGAAGCCGCCCGCGCCGTCACCGCGGCCATGGTCGCACGCGGCGAGCGCCCGTCGGTCATCTCTGCACTGATGAAGTATCAGACCACCGAGCGCATGCGCCGTGCGGTCAACGACGCCTTCGACATCCACGGCGGCCGCGCCATCTGCGACGGTCCTTCGAATTATCTGCAAGCGCCCTATCAGATGGTGCCCATCGGTGTCACCGTTGAAGGTGCCAACATCCTGACGCGCACGCTCATCACGTTCGCGCAGGGCACGCTGCGCTCGCATCCCTATCTCTATCGCGAGATCAAGGCGGCGCAAGATCCAGATCGCACGCGCGGGCTCGACGATTTCGACCGCGCCTTCGGCGAGCACGTCTCGTTCTCGGTCGCCAATGCTTGCGGCGCGCTCGCGCACAATCTCACCGGCGCCATCTTCGCATCCGCGCCCGAGAAGGCGTTTGATACCGCCAACTGGTATCGCCAGCTTGCACGCTGCGCCCGCAGCTTCGCCTTCGTCGCCGACGTGACGGTGGCAACGCTCGGAGGCAGCCTCAAGACCAAGCAGAAGCTCGCCGGCCGCCTCGCCGATGCGCTATCGGAGCTCTACATCCTCGCCTGCGTACTGAAGCGCTACGAGGACGACGGCCGCCTCTCCAGCGACCGCGTCTTCGTCGACCTCGTCGCCATGAACGCGCTCTATCGCTTCCAGGAGGCAATGCGCGGCGTGATCGACAACTTCCCGATCCCCGCCGCGCGCTGGGCGATGCGCCTCGTCGTCTTCCCCTTGGGCGCACGCTTCCGTCCGGCGCCCGACAGGCTCGGCCATCGCGCCGTGAAGACAATCATGGAGACGCCTGCCGCCCGAGATCGGCTCACGCGCTACATCTACGTATCGAAAGATCCCGATGACGCGACTGGCTTGCTTGAAATTGCCATGAAGAAGTCGATCGCCGCCGAGGAAGCCGAGAAGAAGCTCGACCGCGCCATCCGTTCCGGCCTGATCCGCTGCTATCACGGCATCGATTGGATCGGTGAGGCGATCGACAAGGGCGTCGTAACGGAGAGCGAGGGACAGCAGCTGCGCGAGCTGGAAGCGCTCGTTGCCCGCGCCATATCTGTCGATCATTTCGACGCTGCCACGTTGAAGCCCAACTATCGCGCGACCCCGGGCACGGCGATGCACACCAACGCACGCGGGTACGGAAACGAAGCCGCCGAGTAACACAGCACGCACATTGGGCGGCTAGATCACATCCGTCCGAGCCTGCGTGAGAGGAGTAGCGATGTTCAAAGCCGTTTCCCGGCCTTTGCCGAACTTGAAGGACTGGCGCTTCTCCATTGATCAGTGGGGCATCGCCTGGGCCGAGTTCGACCGCGAAGGCGAAAGCCAGAATGCGCTTGGCCAGCGTCCGCTCGAAGAGCTGGGCGAGATCATCGCCGAGATCGAGAAGCGTGGACGCGACAAGCAGGTCGTCGGCCTCGTTATTCTCTCCGGCAAGGAGCGTGGCTTCATCGTCGGCGCCGACATCCGCGAGTTTGCCGACCTGCGAACAGAGACCGACGTCGTCGACAAACTGCGCCCCGTGACGGGCCTCTTCGACCGCATCGAAAATCTGCCGATCCCCGTGGTGTGCGCCATCAACGGTTTCTGCCTTGGCGGCGGGCTGGAGCTGGCCCTCGCCTGTCACTATCGCATAGCCACGCGCGATTCCGGTACCAAGCTCGGTTTTCCCGAGGTCAAGCTCGGCATCTTCCCTGGCTTCAATGGAACCGTGCGGGCGATCCGCCAGGCCGGTGCGCCGGCTGCCATGACGGTGATGCTGACCGGCAAGATGATGTCGGCATCAGCCGCGCGCGCCATGGGCCTCGTCGATCAGCTCGTCGAAAGCCGTGGTGCGCTCCCCTGGGCTGCGCGCAAAGCAATCCTGTCAAAACGCAAGTCCAAACCAGCGGGCTTTGCCAAGCGCATGCTCGATGTATGGCCGGTACGCAATCTGCTCGCGCGCCGCATGCGCGATCAGTTGTCGAAGAAGGCACGCGAAGCACACTATCCCGCGCCCTACCGGCTCATCGACCTTTACGAGACCTACGGCGGCAACGACGAGGCGATGAAGGCCGCTGAATCGCGCGCCTTTGCACCGCTGATGGTGTCCGACCAGTCGCGCAATCTGCGTCGGGTATTCTGGCTTTCAGAACTGCTGAAAGGGCAAGCGCCCAAAAAGCTCGATTGGCGCCCGCAGCGCGTGCACGTCATCGGTGCCGGCACCATGGGCGCCGATATCGCCGGCTGGTGTGTTGCCGCGGGAATGGAAGTGACGCTGCAGGATGTTTCGCCCGAGCAGATCGCCAAGGGTATCGCCGCGCAAGGCAAGCTTATCGCCCGCAAGTTCAAAACCAAGGCGCAGCGCGACGCCGCCAAGACGCGTCTGATCGCAGATCCGGCTGGCGATGGCATCCCGCGCGCCGATGTCGTTATCGAGGCAATTGTCGAGAAGCTCGACATCAAGCGCAAGGTGCTCGCCGACGTCGAAGCGCGTATGAAGCCCGGCTCGGTTCTAGCGACCAACACATCCTCGCTGCAGATCGAGGACATCGCCGCCGGCCTCGCCGATCCCGGACGTTTGATTGGCCTGCACTTCTTCAATCCCGTGGCGCTGATGCCGCTCGTCGAAGTTGTGCGCGGCACGCAATCGCGCGAGGACGAGGTAAGGCGCGGTGCCGCCTTCGTCGCTGCCATCGACAAATTCCCGCTCATCACCAAGAGCGTGCCTGGCTTCCTCGTCAACCGCGTGCTGACGCCATACATGTTCGGCGCCATGAAGCGGCTGCAGGAGGGCGAGAGCAAGGAGCGCATCGACGAGGCCGCGCGCGCCTTTGGCATGCCGATGGGCCCGATCGAGCTGGCCGACACCGTCGGCCTCGACGTCTGCGCCCACGTCGCCAAGATCCTCAATTATCCATCGGCCGGATCGGCGCTCGAGCAACTCGCTGCTGCCGGCAAGCTCGGCAAGAAGACAGGCGAGGGCTTCTACGTCTGGCAGGCCGGGAAGCCGATCAGGGATCCGCGCCGCACCGATACGGAAGAGATGGAAGAACTCGGCCGCGAGCTGATCCAACCGCTGATCGACGAGGCGCAGAAGTCCCTCGACGCCGGCATCGTGGAGAACGCCGATCTGGTCGACGCGGCCGTCATCTTCGGAACCGGCTTTGCGCCGTTCCGCGGTGGACCGTTGCATTACAAGGCATCAGAGAGCCCTCCAGCCCCCGCGCATGCGGCGGCTGCAGAGTAGGCAAGGGGAGATAGTCACGATGCAACGTTTCTTGAGACGCGTCGCGGTGATTGGCGGAGCCCGCATTCCCTTCTGCCGCTCGAACACGCTTTACGCTGATCAGACCAATCTCGACCTGATGACGGGCGCGCTCAATGCACTCGTTGATCGCTACAACCTAAAGAACCAGCACATCGACGAGGTCGTCGGCGGCGCGGTCATCACGCACTCGAAGGACTTCAACCTGACGCGCGAAGCCGTGCTCGGCACGCGTCTCAAGCCGTCTACGCCAGGCATCACCATGATGCAGGCATGCGGCACCAGCCTTCAGGGCGCGCTCGGCAGCGCCGCAAAGATCGCTACGGGAGACATCGATTGCGCCATAGCCGTCGGCTCCGATACGACATCTGATGCGCCGCTCACCGTTTCGAAAAAACTGGCGCAACGTCTGATCAAGCTTGGTCAGCAGAAGACGTTCCTCGACAAGCTGAAGCTGTTCAAAGGCTTCTCGCCTAGGGAGCTGGTGCCTAACGCGCCGGCCAACGCCGAGCCTCGCACCGGCCTGTCGATGGGCCAGCACGCCGAGCTGATGGCCCAGGAATGGAACATCTCGCGCGCCGAGCAGGACGCGTTCGCGCTCGAAAGTCATCGCAAGGCGGCTGAAGCCTATCGCTCCGGCTACATGGACGATCTCGTCACGCCCTTCGCCGGTGTCTTCCGCGACAACAACATCCGGGCCGATGCCACAGCCGAAAAGCTCGCGTCCCTCAAAACCTCGTTCGACAAGACCGAGCGAGGCACGCTGACGGCAGCCAACTCGACGCCCCTGACCGACGGCGCCGCCGCCGTGCTGCTGGCCTCTGAGGATTGGGCGACGAAGCACGGCCTTCCCGTCCAGGCCTACATCACCTATTCGCAGACCGCCGCGAACGACTTCGTCGGCGGGGACGGCCTGCTGATGGCCCCAACCATCGCCATCTCGCACATGTTGGAGCGCGCCGGCCTCACACTTCAGGATTTCGACTTTTACGAGATCCATGAGGCGTTCGCCGCGCAGGTGCTGGCCACGCTCAAGGCATTCGAGGATCCGATCTATTGCCAGGAGGTGCTCGGCCGCGCCGCGCCAATGGGCAGCATCGACCGCGCCAAGCTCAATGTGCACGGCTCCTCGATCGCCGTCGGCCATCCGTTTGCGGCAACCGGCGCGCGCATCCTCGGCAACCTCGCGCACATGCTCTCGCAGCATCACGGCCGCGGCCTGATCTCGATTTGCACTGCCGGCGGCATGGGTGTCGCGGCGATTCTCGAATCGAAGGATGCCGCCGAGTTGCACCAAGCCGCCTAGTACCTCGACACGGGCGGCTAGCCCCTCGACACAGGCGGGAAGGTATGCGAGCACCGCGGGCGGGTAGCAACGCGGGGTCTCATCCGGCATGGGCAAGGACAAGAGCGGCAAGGCCGAAAAACAGCTTGCAGCGGCCAAGGCGCTGGCGCGCGATCTGGGCAAAAAGCTCGACCTCAACGCCTCGCTGCGGCTGTGGGACGGTTCGCTGACTCCGCTCGGCAAGAACGTCACTGGCCCGTTCGAGCTTTCCATCGCCGACGCCGGCGTGATCGGCTCGCTGCTGCGCTGGCCGACGCTCGACAACTTCATCCGCCACTACGTCGACAAGGGCATCGACTTTTCCGGCGGCACGCTGATAGACCTCGGCTCGCAACTCAACAAGGGCGGCCGCTCGGTGAAGCTCAAGGGCCGCGATGCCCTGAAGCTGCTGGGCCAGCTTTCGCCCTTCCTGTTTGCACGCACGGACGACGCTGCCGACAATCAGGGCTTCGAAGGCGAGATCACCGGCCGCCGCCGCAAGGTCGCCGACAACAAGGATTTCATCCAGTTCCACTACGACCTGTCGAATGATTTCTACGCGCTCTTCCTCGACCCCGAGATGGTTTATTCGTGCGCGTACTACACCGACTGGAACAACGACGTCGCGCAGGCGCAGCGCGACAAGCTGGAAATGATCTGCCGGAAGCTGCGGCTGAAGCCCGGCGATCGCTTCCTCGACATCGGTTGCGGCTGGGGTGGCCTCATCTGCCACGCGGCCAAAAACTACGGCGTCACTGCGCACGGCATCACCTTGTCGGAAGAGCAGCTCGCCTTCGCCAAGGAGAAAATCAAGCGCCTTGGCCTTGAGGACCGCGTCACCGTCGAACTGAAAGACTATTCGATGATGACGGGGACCTTCGACAAGATTGCCTCCATCGGCATGTACGAGCACATCGGCCTCAAGAACATCCCCGGCTACATGGGCAAGATGCAGTCATTGCTGGCGCAGGACGGACTGTTCCTCAATCACGCCATTTCTCGCCGCGCGCCCAAGCAGGGCTGGTTCAAGCGCCGCATGCGTCCTGAGCAGAAGGCGATCGCCAAGTACATCTTCCCCGGCGGCGAGCTGGACGACATCGGGCACTCGATCTTCGCCATGGAGCGCGCCGCCTTCGAGGTGCTGGATGTCGAGGCATGGCGTCTGCATTACGCGCGCACCTGCAAGCTCTGGTGCGAGCGCCTGACCGAACGGCGCGAGGAAGCCCTGAAATACGTCAGCGAGGAAAAGTACCGCATCTGGGTGGCATATCTGGCCGGCGTCTCGCTCGCGTTCTCGCGCGGCACGCTGCGCATCTACCAGACGTTGGTTTCAAAGAACGCCAAGCGCCCGCCCGCCGTGCCCCCATCACGCGCCGATCTCTACCGCCGAGCGGGGCCGCTTACGCCGGAGCACGCGCCTTTGCGTCTTCCTCGGCCTTGAGCTCCTTCTTCGACAGCTTGCCGATCATCGTCTTCGGCAGCTCGTCGCGGAATTCGATCTGCGAGGGCATCTCGATCTTGGAGATGCGCGCGGCCAGGTGCTCGAGCATCTCCTCGACCGTGGCGCTCATGCCTTCCTTCAGGCGCACGAACGCCTTCGGCGCCTCGCCGCGCTTCTTGTCGCGGATGCCGATCACTGTCACCTCGGCCACGGCAGGGTGCTCGTAGATCGCTTCCTCGACGCGCCGCGGATAGACATTGAAGCCCGACGAGATGATGAGGTCCTTGATCCGGTCCTCAATGAAGAAATACCCGTCCGCGTCCATGCGTGCCACATCGCCCGTCCGCAAGAACTCGCCGACCATCTGGTCGGCCGTCTCCTTCGGCCGCTTGTAATATCCGCGCATCACCTGCGGACCGCTGACGCAGATCTCGCCCTTTTCGCCGAGCGGCACCTCCTGCGTCGGATCGGCAAGGTCGCGCAGTGACACTACGGTTCCCGCCAGCGGCATGCCGATCGATCCAGGCTTAACGGGACCGGCGATCGGATTGCAGGTCACCACGGGCGAAGCCTCGGACAACCCATAGCCCTCTACGACATTGCACCCGGTCACCTTCTCGAAACGCTGCTTCACCTCGATGGGCAACGCCGCGCCGCCGCACAGGCAGAACTTCAGCGAGGACAGGTCATGGCTGCCAATCTTCGGATGGTTGAGCAGCGCGTTGAACAGTGTCGGCACTCCCGGCAGCACCGTCGGCCGCGTCTTGTCGATCAGCTTCAAAGCCTCATCAAGGTTGAAGCGCGGCATGATGATGATCTCCGCCGCGTGCGCGATGCCAAGGTTCATGACGACGGTCAGCGCAAATACGTGGAAAAATGGGAGCACCGCAAACACCCGCTCCACGCCGTCTTCCAGCTCCGGCGCCGTCGCCGACACCTGCTGCACGTTCACGTAGACGTTGGCATGGCTCAACATGGCCCCTTTGGGGGTGCCGGTGGTCCCGCCCGTGTACTGCAGCACGGCGATATCGTTGATGGGGTCGATTGCGACGGGGGCAGGCTGGCCGCTGGCAGCCATCACTTCGGCTTCGAGAAGCAGCTTCTCGCGCACGGGAGAGGCCGCGGGATTGCCCAACTCACGTGCCCGGAACAGCCGGAACAGCGTCGCCTTGGCCAATGGCAGCAACGCAGGAAACGAAGCGACGACAGCGCGTTGCAGGCAACCGCCCGTGATGAGCTGCTCCACCTTGTCCAGAAGCACTTTGAGGTCGAGCGTCACCATCAGCTCGGTGTCGCTGTCCTTCACCTGCTGGCTCAGCTCCGCCACAGTATAGAGTGGATTGAAATTAACGACGGTGCCGCCGGCCTTGAGGATCGCGAAGAAGTAGACGATGAACGTCGGGGAGTTCGGCAGCAGAAGGCCGACTTTCGTGCCTTTCTTGACGCCTAGCTGCTGCAACCCGAGCGTCGCCTGCTCGACTTGCCGCCCAAGCTCGGCGTAAGTCAGTGTCCGACCTAGGAAATTGGTACAGGTGAGGGACCCGAAGCGCGCCACTGCGTCGTCGAGCAACTGATAGAGTGGCGCGACCTTTAGAGGCATATGCCAGTCAACGCCGCGCGGGTAGTGATCCAGCCAAGGCATGGCTGGCTGCGACGCGTTGGCCGGAGGCCGGGTGCGGACCATCGTCGACATCCTCGAGCGTCTCCCGGGCTAGACTACTGGTCGCAGTATAGCGCCAGGCCTATTGCCGGACAGTTGCGGTCGCTCAGCCGCAAATGCAATAACAGGAGCTTGAAAGCCGCCTTGTTATTGAACACGTTTCGCCCGCAAGGACCAAGCGGAAGGTTACGGCGATCGGCGGCAGAGCAACGGTTGTGAAGAGGTTTTGCTGTACCTTGAATGACAGCTGGCGCATGGAAACCGCTCTATGCGTTTGCCAACCCGGCCCCTCCGGCCGGCTGCTGGCCCTCTGCTAGACTTGGCTGGCGTTTAAGGATATGTGACGCCTCAGCTTGTTGTGCTAGTGGGCTGGCACTAGTTAGAAACGAACGAACACGGGCCCCAGGCTTCAATAAAGCGGGGGTGGGAGACTGATATGGACGAAGTTGGCACCAAGATCGTCGAGATCCTGAAGAAGCACATGAAGGAGCCGCGCGACGACATCTCGATGTCGACGCCGCTTACGGATCTCAAGATTGAATCCCTCGATCTGGCGATGATCGTTTTTGATATCGAAGATACGTTTGGCATTGAAATCCCTTACAACGCCAACGAGGATGTCGAGGATTTCAAGACCGTTGGTTCGGTTGTCGATCGCGTTAAGGAGCTGGTTGCTAAAGGCCCAGCCGCTGCCGGCGCCAAGGCCTAACCTACAGATACGAACGCTGGCATCGGGGCACTTAAGTGTGCCCTTGCCATATCTCTCAGCGAGCTCCCCCCCGAGGCGCTTTTGCCGGCTCGCATCATAACTCTCGCGGCGCCAGTGCGCCGCTCACAACCGAGCAGGTAACTAGATGTCAAACGCGAACGGCGCGCGCCGCGTCGTGGTGACCGGAATGGGCGCCGTGACGCCGATCGGCCTCAATGTGGCCGATCTCTGGGCCTCGATGCACGAGGGCAAGTGCGGTGTTACCGAGCTTGGCGGTTTTCCCGTCGACGATCTGAAGATCCTGATCGCCGCTCAGATCAAGGACTTCGATCCTAAAGTACGTCTCAAGCATTTCCAGCGCGATAAGCTGGTTATGCACGCCGACCGCTATTCCTGGTTCGCCGCTGCCGCCGCCGACGAGGCCGTGCGCCAATCGGGCCTCACATTCCCTGTCGCCGATCCTTATCGCTCGGCCTGCATCATCGGTTCGGGCGCTGGCGGTCTGACGACCTACGAGCAGTCCTACCGGGCCCTGTTCCTCGAAGGTAAGCGCGCCACTCATCCGTTGACGCTTCTGCGCATCATCGGCTCTTCGGCCAGCGCTCACGTCGGCATTGAGTTCGGCATCAAGGGACCGACCTTCGCGACCTGCAGCGCCTGCTCGACGGCAACCCATGCCATCGGCATCGCCCGCGACTACATCAAGAACGGCGTCGTCGACGTCGCCATTGCCGGCGCCTCGGAGTCGGTCATCAACTACGGCACCATGAAGGCCTGGCAGGCATTGCACGTGCTGTCGCCGGAAGGCTGCTTCCCGTTCGCCAAGAAGCGCAACGGCACCGTGCTCGGTGAGGGCGCAGGTGTCCTCGTGCTGGAATCCTATGAGCATGCCAAGGCGCGTGGCGCCACCATCCTGGCCGAGATCGCCGGCTACGGCATGACCTCGGACGCCAAGGACATGGTGAACCCCGACATCGAAGGGCCGCGCGAAGCCATGCGCATGGCGCTCGACGATGCTCAGATTTCGCCGGCGGACATCCAGTATCTCAACGCGCACGGCACCGCGACGACGATTAACGACGCCAACGAGACGCGCGCAATCAAGGCAGTCTTTGGCAACCACGCCAAGAACCTCGCCATCTCCTCGACCAAGTCGATGACCGGCCACCCCCTCGGTGCGGGCGGCGGCATCGAAGCAGCGGCCTGCATCAGCGCGATGCGGGAGGGATGGGTCCCGCCGACCATCGGCCTGGACGATCCCGATCCCGAATGCGACCTCGATTACATCCCCAATGTCGGCCGCAAGCTCGACGTGACGTACGCCATGTCGAACTCGTTTGCCTTCGGCGGCCTCAACGCCGTGCTGGTTTTTGGTCCTCCGCCCGCCTGATAGGCGGCCGATCAACAACGCGCACTGACAGTCTTTTGCGCCACGCCTCATCGGGCGTGGCGCTTTTGCATCCACCAGTTCGCTCCGGATTCATCTTGTTTCCCAAAGCCTTTCAGCATGCAGCGTGAAGTGCTTAGGTCCAGCAGAGCTTGCGGGCGCCCCGCGCCGCTGGTGATGGTGCACGCCAGGGTATTGCTGACAAACCGTGGCAATGACAGATTGTCGCCAACGGCAGCATGAGACTGACCGGCTTGGGAGGCGGATGATGCGCGAGATTGTGATCCGTGCAGGGAAGGTGGCCATCCGCGCGCGCCTCCTCGAAACGCCTACCGCGGAACGCATTTGGGCTGCGCTCCCCATCCATGCTGAGGCCAGCCTGTGGGGACATGAAGTCTATTTCAGCGCTCCCGTCAGTTCCGAGACTGAGCCGGGTGCCCGCGAGGTCGTCAACGCCGGGGAAATCGCCTTCTGGCCGGATGGCGAGGCCATCGCCATCGGCTTTGGACCCACCCCATTATCTCGGCGCGGAGAAATCCGAATGGCCAGCCCGTGCAATATCTGGGCAATGGCACTCGATGACGTCAGCCGGCTGAAGGGTGTGCATGCCGGCGAAGGCGTCTCCATCGTCGACGCCAACCTTGAGGCGTAGGGCGCGCTTCTGCGCGCAAGAGCGCCTTCTTGTGCAACGCAGCGATTGTGCTAGCCTTTAACTCCCCTCGATTGGTCACGAGCATTGACCGCCACGAGGGGGAGGATCGCCAGTGGAAATGGTTTTGCGGTTTCTTGTCGGCGTCGCGGCGGCCTGGATCACCCCGGATCCCGCCCCGCAACAGGCCCAGCTGTCGGCCTACGAGGAGCGCTGTCCCGAGCAGCGTTGCCACCTGCGGCTCGTGCGCTAGGGGTCTACATTGGCCGCATTGGGAAGGTCTCGTTCCAGATATATTCGAAACCAGGTCGTGAACCGGTCCGGATTGCGCGCTGCATCGGCTTGAATGTCGGCCAGCGGGCGCCAGCAATGCGCCTCGGCCTCTTCATCGTCGGGCCGAACGTCCCCGTCCCAGCAGCCGGTGAAGATGTGCACGTACTCGTGCTCAATGAGGCCGCTGCCGACATCGGCGCGATAAACAAGGCTGTGCAGCGGCGTGAGCGGGCAGGAAAAGCCCATCTCTTCCTCGAGCCGCCGCGCGGCGGCAGCCGCAGTATCCTCTCCCGGACGCGGGTGGCCGCAGCAAGCATTGGTCCACAGTCCGCCCGAGTGATACTTGCCCGGATGCCGCTTCTGCAGGAGCATCTTGCCCGCGCCATCGTCAATGAGAACTGAAAACGCCCGATGCAGATCGCCGCGCTGATGCGTCAGCAGCTTCGGCGCCGTGCCGAGCGGATTATCTTCGCGGTCGACGAGGATGACCTCCTCCAGAGCATCGATCATGCTCGCGTGTGCTCCATCTCCGCAGCCTTTTGCGGCTGTCTCTCCACCCCGAAAATGTGATCCAGCATAATCTGCTTGATCTCGCTAGCTTTGATCACGCCGCCCGGCAGCATGCCCGGCGCCGACGACATGACAAGCGGGCTGCGCTCCGGCGAATTGTCCGCCCGCCCATGTGAACCCCGCACCAGCGCGGCGTCGAGCGGAATGACGTCCATCAGGGCGCGCAATCCGAGCGCCCGCTTCAGCAGCCGCCAGCCGATTGCCAGTTTGGGCCACTTGATCTCAGGGTCGAGAAACAGCTCGACCGGATCATACCCCGGCTTGCGATGAATCTCGACCAGCCTCGCAAAATCCGGCGCCCGGGCGTCATCGAGCCAGTAGTAGTAGGTAAACCACGCGTCTGGGCGTGCGATCGCAACAAGTTCGCCCGATCGCTCGTGGTCGAGACCATGCGCGCGTTTTTCCTCAGCCCCCCAGATCTCGTCGATACCACCAGTTTGCTCCAGCACGGCCCTGACCCGCGGGATGTCGTCCGGATCGGCGATGTAGACATGCGCCACCTGATGGTCAGCGAGCGCGAAAGCGCGCGACTGGGGCGCATCTAGCAATTCTCCGCCCAGCTCATCCCGGACCGCGAGGAAGCCAGATTGGCGCAGCGCGCGGTTGATGTGCACCGGCCGCTTCACCGGCACGATCCCGTACTCGGACACGATCATCACATGGCGTCCGGACGCGTCCGCAGCTTTGACGAGATCGCCTACGACATCGTCGATCTCGCGCAGGTCGGCTGCGATGCCCGGATTGTCCGGCCCCAGCCGCTGCAGCACGTAGTCGAGGTGCGGCAGGTAGGCGAGGGTCAGAGTCGGATTGCGGCTCGCCATGACGTGCAACGTGGCGTCCGCTATCCACCGCGTCGATGATATGTTCGTCGCAGGCCCCCAGAACGAGAACAGCGGAAACGTCCCCAGCTTCGCGGTCAGCTCATCGCGAAGCTCCGACGGCTGCGCATAGCAGTCGGGGATCTTCCGTCCGTCCGCTTTGTAGATCGGTCGCGGCGTCACCGCGTAATCTGCACTGGAGGCCATGTTGAACCACCAGAACATGTTTGCGCACGTGAAAGCCTTATCGCGCCGCTTGCCCGCGTCCCAAACCCGCTCTCCACTGAGCAGCTTGTTCGACTGGCGCCACAGCCAGATCTCCGCCAGATCCCGAAACAGCCAGCCGTTGCCGACCGCACCGTGATCAGTCGGCGGCGTGCCTGTGAGGAACGTCGCCTGCACCGAGCAAGTTACGGCGGGCGTCACGGTTTGCAGCGGACGCACGCCCGAACGCTGGGCGAACGCCGCGAGATTGGGTGTGTGCTCCCCGATCAGCTCCGGTGTCAGCCCGACGACATTGAGAACGAGGAGGGGATGCATGACCGAGCCGTAACGCCCTCCGCTACTTCTTCAGCGAGTCGATGAAGGCGATGATCTTCAGGATCTGATCCTGTGTCATGCCACGCTTGGAGAATGGACGCATCGCGCCGGCGGCACCCGAGTGGATGACCTCGAACTTGCCGACATCGGTGTTCGCGCGCGAGTTGATCACGACGTCGTCGATCAGGTTCGGACCCATGCCACCCGACGCATCTGGCTTGTGGCAGACTTGGCAGTTGTCATTGAAGATCTTCTTCCCTTCGGCAATCGCGTCGGCATTACCAACGTATGGGTTCGTCCCCGTTTCGTGGAACGACTTCACGGCATCGGTGAACGTCTCTCCTTTGATGGGGCTGAGGTCCAGCGGCGAGTCATCAAGAGCGTTGCGGAACTCGATGGCGATGGCGGGGATGGCGAACGTGACCGCGGCAACGGTCAGGACTGCGAGAGTGCGCGACGCACGCTGTGTGAGGGACATCGAGACTTTCCTATGGGATTTCGAGGCACCAACAGGGCCTCTCGCAGACGGGAGCGAGAGGCCCTGGCGGTCAATGCAGGATCGTTTTGACGATCACTTCCGGGTCTTGGCGACTTCCGCGCCAGCCGGCACTTTGTCAGCCGCTACCACGCGCCAGAGCGCGCCCGGCGGGTTCGCCAGCGGGCCCTTGTCGTCGGTGTAGAAGCAGTCGCAGTTGACGGCGAGCACGGTGCCGTCCTCGTCGTTGTTGCCCGAGGTGAACTGCAGAGAAGTCTGCAGCAGCTCCTGCAGCTGCCACTTCTTGCCGTCCCAACCCGTGCCGAACACGCGGCCCGAGCACCAGTCGCCGGTGAGGAACACGCCGTTCATGCCAGCGTAGTTGGCAACGCCGAGGCCCATGACCGAGCAGCCCCAGCCGTCCTTGAGCTTCTCAGCACCCGGATAGGGCTCCTGGTGCGGATACTCGGCGACCGGAAGCACGCCCACCTGCGGGCACTTGTCGTCGGGTCCCGTCATCGGATGGCAGTTCGTACCCATGTTGAACTTCCAGCCGTAGTTCTCGCCACCCTTGCTGTTGGCCGGCTGCCAGTCGATCTCTTCGAGATGGTTCTGGCCGACGTCGGCGATGAACAAACCGCCGTTCTTCCGGTCGAAGCGGAACGAGTAGGGGTTACGCAGACCGTAAGCCCAGATCTCCGGACGCGTGCCCATGTGGATCTTGGAGAAGCCTTCTTCGGTGATGCCGAAGAGCGCCATCATGCGATCCTGGTAGGCATGAGCAAAAGGATTGTCGTCAGGAACCTTGTAGCCGACGTTGTCCGGCGTATTGACGTCGATGCGGAGCAGCTTGCCCCACAGCACATCCTTGCGCTGACCGGCGTCGAGGGGGTCACCCTCCCAGCCGGCGTCACCCTTGCCGACATAGAGATAGCCGTCGGGCCCGAACTCGATGCCGCCGCCGTAGTGGTTGTAATAGGGCTGCGGGATGATGGTGATGACCTTGGCGGATTTCTGCGCCTGATCGACCGTCACTTCATCGGGGCTGCCCGAATCCACTGTATAGCGCGTGATCATGTGCGCGCCGTTGAATGGCAGAGACGAGTAGCTGACGTAGAAGTAGCCGTTCTCTTTGAACTTCGGATCGAAGACGACGGACCACAGGCCCTGCTCGACGAAGCCGGTCTGAACTTCCGAGCCGAGCGGCGTATTCTTTGTGAGGTCGAGGAACGGCTTCTCCAGAACCTTGCCGTCCTTTACGACCTTGATGCGACCAACGCGCTCCACCACGAAGATTCGACCAGAACCATCAAATGCTGAAGCGACGCCGACTGGATCGTTGAACCCATCAGCGATCTTCACGAGCGCGATTTTAGGATCGCCAGGCAGCTTTCCTCCGGGACGCGCGACCTGCGAGGCCTCGGTCGGCACTGTCTGGGCAGCGACCGCAGTCACTCCCAGAGTGCCGAGCGCGGCCATCCCTATCGACGCGGCCTTTAGCAACCGCATTCCCATTGAACGTTCTCCCATTTCCATTGTCGCGACTTATTCTCGCGTTGCGCGTTTGCGCTGGTAGCCGCATCAATTCGATGTCCCGGTGATCTGGAGCACCTGCCCTGCGGCGTTTGAACGCTAGTGAATGGAATTCCCCGAGACAATGGATAGGGGGCGCAGTTCCAGAATTTGACGCAAAGAGGAAAGTGTACGCACAAAGAATTGCCACGCATTCCCGATCATTTTTGCCGGATTATCCATTGCCAAAAAGCGACGTTTCTGTTCGCGCGAGCGTTATGAGCAAAACCATTGCTTGGCCGCGTCAAAACGCGCATGATCCGCACTCCCAACGGCGCGACTGACAAACGATTGGTTCGCCGGGGTCCGGAAGGCCGCAGTGGCAAAAGCTCAGGTCGTTTCCGGCAAATGCTGATGGCAAATCGGCAAATAAACGCACGTCGTAAGGGGAAATGCGTGGGCAAGGCACTTGGTGACGCGCTGTCGAAAATTGAATCGTACAGCGAAGAACGAACTTTCATACAGCGGTTTTCTGTTTCCTATGATTTCCCTGTCTATTTTGCCCGAGATATTTTTTCCGAAACGAGTTCTGTTCTCGCCGAAGCATTGACACGCACCCCGGGAACGCGCCGGCGCACGGCTGTGTTCGTCGATGAGGGCGTCGTGCGTGAAATGCCAGATCTGCCGCGCCGCATCGCGGCCTACCTGGGGTCGGCCGGAAATGGCATCGAACTCGCCGGACCGGTCGAGATCATCGCTGGGGGCGAGGGCTGCAAGAACGACCCAGGCTTGGTTCTCGACCTTCAGCAGACGCTCGTCGATGCCGGGCTCGACCGTCATTCATACGTGCTCGGTGTCGGCGGTGGGGCGCTGCTCGATCTGATCGGCTACGTCGCCGCGACGACGCATCGTGGCATCCGGCACATTCGTGTTCCGACCACGGTTCTGGCGCAGAACGATTCCGGCGTCGGCGTGAAGAACGGCGTCAACGCGTTCGGCTGCAAGAACATGCTCGGCACGTTCGTGCCGCCCGTAGCCGTCATCAATGACTCTGCCTTCATCGATATCCTGCCCGGCCGCGACAAGCGCGCTGGCATGGCCGAGGCCGTCAAGGTTGCGCTCATTCGCGATGGCGCGTTCTTCGACTGGCTGGAAGAAAAAGCTGGCGCACTCTCGCTGTTTGCCTCCGAGCCGCTCGATCATCTCATTCGCCATTGCGCGCTTTTGCATATGCGCCAGATCGCAACCGGAGGCGATCCGTTCGAGCGCGGCAGTGGCCGACCGCTCGATTTCGGGCACTGGTCGGCGCACAAGCTGGAGGGCCTTTCGGGCTACGAGCTTCGGCACGGAGAAGCGGTCGCCATCGGCGTTGCGCTCGATACGCGCTATTCGGTCCTGGCCGGGCTTCTGCCGCCAGGCGAGGATTTGCGCGTGCGCGCCCTGCTGCACCGCCTCGGCTTCACCCTCTGGCATCCGGCCTGCGAAGCGCGCAACGAGAATGGCGAACTGAAGCTGCTCGCGGGCCTCGAGGAGTTCCGCGAGCATCTCGGCGGCGAGCTGACGGTGACGCTTCTGTCCGCGATCGGCACCAGCGTCGACGTCAACACGATGGACTCGGCCCTGATCGAACAGGCGATCGATTGGTTGCGACCGCAGGACGGCGTGTAATGCGTCTCCACCTGCCTGGCTCGCCCCATCTCTCCTACTGCACGAATATCCATGCAGGTGAGCGCTGGGCCGAGATCGAAGCCGCGCTACGCAAGCACGTCCTGCCGATCAAGGCAGAGGTGTCGCCCGATCAGCCGATGGGCATCGGGTTGCGCCTGTCGGCAACCGCGGCTGACGAACTGGCCAAGCCGGAGGCACTCGCCGCTCTAAAGGCGTTCCTCGCCCAGTCCGATCTCTACGTCTTCACCATCAACGCGTTCCCGTATGGCAACTTCCACGGCACGCGCGTCAAGGAGCGCGTCTACGAGCCCGACTGGCGCGATGAGCGCCGGGTACTATTCTCCAACAAGGCCGCCGATATCTTGGAAGCGCTGCTGCCGGAGGGCGTGGAAGGCAGTATCAGCACCGTGCCCGGCGCCTACAAGGACGCCATCAACGGGCCGATCGATATCGCCCGCATGGTCTATCACCTGATCCGCCACGCGGCGTATCTCTATAGGCTTGCCGAGGAGACGGGAAAGCACATCTCACTCGCGCTCGAGCCGGAGCCATGCTGCTTCCTGGAAACGATCGACGAGGCCATCGACTTTTTCAACGACCACCTTTTCGCCCGCCAGTCCGTCGAGACGTTCCGCCGCCTGACCGACATATCGAGCCGAGAGGCGCGTGAGGCCCTGCGGCGTCATCTCGGCATCTGCCTCGACGTGTGCCACGCCAGCGTCGAGTTCGAGGATCCGGTTGAATGCCTGGGCCGGTTGGCAGCCGTAGGCATCAAAGTGCCGAAAATTCAGCTCAGCTCCGCTCTGCGCATTCCCGTCGTCAACGCCAACGCGGCAGAGCTTCTGGCCCGCTTCGATGATGGCGTCTACTTGCATCAGACAGTGGAAGTGCAAGCCGATCGCGTCACCCGCTATCGCGACCTGCCCGAAGCGTTCGATGCGCTGCGCAGCGGACGAGCGGGTGGCGAATGGCGCGTTCACTGTCACGTGCCGCTCTTTCAAGCGGACTACGGCGCCTTGCAGTCGACCCAGCAGCCGCTCGCAAACCTGCTGGCCGCATGCAAACGCAGCGCTCTCGCGCCGCATCTGGAAGTCGAAACCTATACCTGGGACGTGCTGCCCGCAGACATGCGCGGCATCGATGTCAGCAGCGATATCGCTCGGGAGCTCAAATGGGTTCGCTCGCAACTCGGCGCATGAGCGGTTGGCGCACAGCGCTGAAGCTCGGACGCGTCTCTAATCTGCCGACTATCTGGAGCAACGTCATTGCCGGCAGCGCGCTGGCGGGCGGTGCGCCGACCCACTGGCTCCTGATGATGGCCGTCGCCATTTCCGCGATGTACGTCGCCGGGATGTTCCTCAACGATGCCTTCGACCGCAATATCGACGCGCGCGAGCGTCCCGAGCGTCCGATCCCATCGGGTGAGGCCAGCGCCGACGCGGTGATCGTTGTCGGTGCCTCGCTTCTTGTCGTCGGTGTCGTCGGGCTTGCAACCGTAAACGATCACACCGGCCTTGTCGGTCTCGCGCTCGCGGGCGCGATTTTGCTCTACGACTGGCAGCACAAGGGCAATCCGTTTGCGCCCTTCGTCATGGGGCTGTGCCGCGCCCTGGTTTACATCGCCGCCGCATCGGCAGCGCTGACGACGCTGTCACCAACTGTGCTTCTGCCGGCGGCCGCCATGCTGCTGTATGTCGCCGGCCTCACCTACACCGCGCGCCAGGAGAACCTCGACAGGGTGACCAACCTGTGGCCGCTGCCATTGCTCGCCGCCCCCGCTGGCGTGTCGCTCGTGGGGACCGACTTTTCCCTGATCGCCACCGTCTCATTCATCGCCTTGGCCGTTTGCGCACTGCGCGTGGGCCAGCTTCTCAAGCGCCGCCACGCGGGAGACGTGTCCCGCGCGGTCGGACTGATGATCGCCGCGATCTCCATCAATGACGCGCTCTTCGCCACAACGACTGGAATGGACTATGCAGCCATCGCCTGTCTCGCCTGCTTCATCCTCACCCTCGTCTTCCAGCGCTATGTCCCAGCAAGCTGAATCCCGCACCGCGATGATCGACGACGCCATGAAGGCGCGCATGGAGCTGTTGCGCAGCTGGCTCGCCCGCCGTCTCGCACCCGATGCGCTCGCCTGGGTCGACGAGCAGACCGCACGCATCGCCGACGCGCCCGCGGGGCTCCCGTTGGCGCGCGCGCTGGGGCTGGCGCCGCGCCGGGTCGGTCGCGGGCCGCTGCAACTCGACAGCAGCGAAATGGCGCAGGCGCAAGCTGTACGACCGGGACTTGATGCGAGCGACTGGACGCTCGACCAGGCGGCCCGCATTCTTTTTGCCCTGGCTAGTACCGCCGCAGGAGAAGAGCAGTTCGCGGCCCGCCTCGACGCCATTGTGCGATCGGGAGAGATCGGCGAGCAGATCGCGCTTCTTCGCGGTCTGCCTCTCTATCCGGCCCCGCAACGCCTGCTGCCTCTGGCAGGCGAGGGCATCCGCTCGGCGATGCAGCCCGTCTATGAAGCGGTTGCCCATCGCAGCCCTTACCCGGCGGAGAACTTCAGCGAGCCGATGTGGAACCAAATGGTGGTGAAGGCTCTCTTCATCGGATCGACGCTCGCACCCATCCAGGGCCTCGATGATCGCCGTAACGCAGACCTCGCGCGCATGCTCATCGACTACGCCCACGAGCGCTGGGCGGCGTCGCGCGTCGTCAAACCCGAGCTGTGGCGTTGCGTCGGGCCGTTCGCCACATCGGAGGACGATTTCGCCGACCTGCTGCGCGTGTTCTCTTCCGGCAACGACACCGAACGCTGCGCAGCCGCCCTTGCGCTGTCGGAGTGCCCAACGCCCGATGCACTGGTGCTCCTCGAATCCGCGCCCGATCTGTGGCGTGACATCCGCAATGGAAAACTCACCTGGGAGAAGCTCGCATGAACGCCAACGCTAAAGCCCCGCACGGCGGCGAGCCGATGACCTACATCGATCCGCACGCGCATATGATCTCTCGCACCACCGACGACTACGAGGCCATGGCCGCCGCAGGTGTCGTGGCTGTCATTGAGCCGGCGTTCTGGATCGGCCAGGCGCGGACCAACGTTGGCAGCTATAGAGATTACCTCTCGCACATTCTCGGCTTCGAGAGATTCCGCGCCAGCCAGTTCGGCATTCAGCACTATTGCTGCATCGGTCTCAATTCCAAGGAAGCCAACAACGAGGCCTTGGCCGAGGATGTGATGGCCATCCTTCCGGAGTTCGCCACCAAGGAGGGTGTCGTCGCCATCGGCGAGATCGGCTTTGACGAGCAGACCGCGCTCGAAGAGAAGTATTTCCGCCTGCAGCTCGATCTGGCGCGCGAGCTTGAGCTCCCTGTGATGATCCATACGCCTCATCGCGACAAGAAGCGTGGCGTCACCCGCTCAATGGACATCATAATGGAACACAAGCTCTCGCCTTCGCGGGTCGTCATCGACCACGTCAACGAGGAGACGGTGCGCGAGGTGACGGAGCGCGGCTTTTGGGCGGCGTTCTCGATCTACCCGCACTCCAAGATGACGGCGGAGCGCATGTGCGCCATCGTGCGCGACTATGGCGCTGGCCAGCTCATCGTCGACTCCGCCTGCGATTGGGGCATTTCCGATCCGCTATCGGTGCCGAAGACCGCCATGCTGCTCGCCGAGCAGGGCGTCGCCGCGGCCGACGTCCGTCGCGTGACCTACGCCAATGCGCTCGCGGTCTACGGCCAGAGCGGCCAGATGGCGGAGGAAGATTGGGCCAACCGCGCCGTCGACCAGACCTCGCGCTACGATGGCAACACCATTCTCCGCGGTGGCCAGAACCCGCGCATCGAGACAACCAAAGGCTAGGGTCAGCCTGAACATCGTCTCTCCGCGTCCTGGAGAGTTTGGAATGTGCGCCAGGAATACTTCCCGGCGCGCATTGCCGCGATTGATCACGGTTTGGCGGCAATGCTAGGCCCGCGCACACAAAAACCGCTCACAAGTCATTGGGGGAAACCTTGAACCGCATCGTAATCGCTGCGCTTGCTTTGGCCGCAGCTCTGCCAATGCTGGCAAACGCCCATGGACCAAGCCGCAAGAAAGAAGTCTCGACCATCGAGATCGACGCCCCGGCCGATAAGGTCTGGGAGGTCGTCGGCAACTACCGAGACATGGGCTGGCATCCGCAGATCGCCAAAACCGAGGCCGATCCTGGCGAGTACAAGAAGGAAGTGACGAAGCGCAAGCTCACCTTCAAGAACGGCGCGATTTTCACCGACACGCTGACCCGCTACGAGCCCGAGAACAAAACCATCGCCTTCCTCACCAATGATGAAGACCTGAAGACGCTTCCCGTCGAGGGCTACTCATCGACCATCTCCGTCGCCGACGAGGGCGGAAAATCGAAGGTCGAGTGGAAGGGTGCCTTCTACCGCGGCTACATGAACAACGATCCCCCGCCCGAGCTCAGCGATAAGGCAGCCATCGCCGCAGTGACGGCGTTCCAGAAGGAAGGCCTTGAAGCGCTGAAAGCCAAGCTCGAAGGCGGCAAGTGAGCATGACGAGAAAAGGCTTGGCGCGCCGCATGGCGCTGGCCGTCGCGCTTTGCATCGCCGGTGCGATTGCGCCGGCGGTAGCGGGTGAAGCGGTGCGCGAAGCCTTCGTCACCAGCCAGCTTGCCGACAGCGTCGGCGTCGTCGATCTCGCCACCATGAAGCAGGTGGCCGAGATCGCCGTGCCCGGCAAGCCGGCGGGCATTGCCATGTCGCCGCAAAGAGACTTCGCCTATGTCACGACGCCCGACGGCAACGAGCTGGTTGCCATCGACACGTCCGTGCGCAAGGTGGTGTGGCGTCTGAACGTGGGTAAAGGTCCGCTCGGCATCGCCGTCAACCCGCGTTCGGGTGCCGTCTATGTCGCCAATTGGTACGGCGATGAGATCGTATCGGTCGACCCGAAGACGCAGCAGGTGACGCATCGCGTCAAGGTCGGACGCGCGCCCTCCGGCATCGCTGTGACGGAGGATGGCACCACCATCCTCTCCGCCGACCGCGAAAGCGACGCGATCAGCATTATCGATGCCGCGAGCTTCACGCGCACCGGCGAGGTAAAAGTCGGCGAGCACCCGTTCGGCGTTGCCATCGAGCCCGGCGGCAAGCGCGCCTTTGCCGCCAACGTCGTCAGCAACGACGTGTCCGTTATCGACCTCGGCACGCGCAAGGTGACCGCAACGGTCAAGGTCGGCGCACGTCCGTATGGTGTCGCCTTTGCCAACGGCAATGCCTTCGTCACCAACCAGGCTGCACGCTCGCTCAGCGTTTTTCGTCTGTCGGACCTTCAGCCTGTCACCACGATTCCGGTCGGCGATTACCCGGAGGGCATCGAGGCGACCGCCGACGGCACTGCAGTCTACGTAGCCTGTTGGGGCGACAACCTCCTGCAGCGGGTGGATACCACCACGCTCAAAGCCGATGCCAAAGCGGAAGTCAGTGATGGGCCGCGCTCATTCGGCGCCTTCCTGCGCTGAAGCGTTCGTCAGGCCTGGGCGGTCTCGAAAATCAGCGACGTCGCCATTCCGCAGATCGCCAGGTTGTTGCACATGGCATGGCTCACTTGTCGTCTGCGCGGCTGCATCGCCGTATAGTCGAGATCACAGCGCGGATCGGGATCATCGAGCGCGATCGTCGGCGGAATGATGCCGTCCTCGATGCTCTTGATGCAGGCAATTGCTTCGATCGCAGCGGCGCCGCCGAGTGCATGTCCGTGCATCGATTTCGTCGACGAGATGGATAGTGCGTTCGCATGCGATCCGAATACCGCCTTTAGCGCTTCGGTTTCCGAGACATCGTCGCTGACGATGCCGTCCCCGTGCGCATTGACGTAGGCGATGTCCGCAGCATCGAGACCTGCGTCGTCCAGTGCCTCGCGCATCACGTGCTCGGTAACTTCCCTGTCGACGCCGAACATGCCGTCGGACCCGGTCGCCATACCGAAGCCGCGCATCTCCACCAGAGCCCGCGCACCGCGCGCCCGCGCATGACTCTCCGCCTCGAGGATGAGAACGCCGGCGGCCTCCGCCAGAACCGTCCCGTTATGCCGTTTGGCGAACGGGAAGCAGCCATCGGGCGACAAGAAATGCAGCGCGTCGCAGGCGAGCAGCGCGCTGTAGGTTACGGTGCTGTCTGCGCCGCCAACGATCGCAACGTCGGCTATGCCACGTCGCACATGATCGAAGCCGAGACCGATCGCATGCGCCGCGCTTGCCCCGGCGCTGCACAGCGCGAACGTCGGCCCTTTGATGCCGAATTCGATGCCGATGTGCGCCGCCGCCGATGACGACACGATGCGCGGCAGCAGCATGGGATGCACGGCGCGCTTGCCCGCGAGAAAGCGATCGCGTCCCGCGATCTCCACGGCGATATGACCACCCGCGGCCGAACCGATGATGCAGGCAACGCGCTCCGGTGCCTCAAGCGGAAACGACAGTCCCGCTTGCGCCATTGCCTCGTCTGCGGCCGCGGCCGCGAGCCAGCAGTAACGGCTCGAATGCATGATGGTCTTGTCGCGCCGCCACTTCGAGAACCGGCTGGTTGGATCGAAGCCGGTGATGCTTGCGGCGATGCCGATCGGAACCTCTTCGCCGATTCCGGTAACCGGCCCGATGCCCGATTTACCCATGCACAGCGACTGCCAGTAGTCGGCAACGTTCTGACCGATTGGCGTCACCGCGCCTATCCCGGTCACGACGACACGACGATGTAGGTTTGCCTGCAGCATGAGGGCACGCACACGATGAATGCAAAGGAGATATCGCGCACAGTATGCCATCGACGTTGAAGCGGGATTACTACCCAGCCTATGCAGCCTTGTGACGTACTTTGCTAAAATTGCATCGTGAACGGAGTTTTGTGACAGCCGCGCCACCAGCGGGTTGCGCGGCGCCTCTATTTCGAATTCGCCGCGGCGCGCAACGGCGTCTCCATCACTTTGACCACGTCACCCGGCCGCAGCAGCGCGTTGGGACTGACGATGACCCGATCCTTGACGGTAAGCCCGAACGCGATCACCACCCGCTCTCCGAGGTCGCGCGTCACACTCACTGGCCGGAACGTCACGCGGCTATCGCCAGTGACGATCGCCACCATCTGCCGGCCATTGCGCGTCGTCAGCGTATTCGTTGGCACGGTGACGAGGCCGCCGCCCTGATCCACTTCGATGGCAACTTGGCCGTTCATGCCTGCCGGAATGCGATTGTCGCGATTTTCCATCAGCAACTCGGCACGCATGGTGCTCGACAACTGATCGATCTGCCCCGAAACCCGGACGATGCGCGCCGATAGTGCCTCAGGCAGTTCGGCGAAGATCACCTTCGCCCGCTGCCCCGGCTTTACGACCAGGGCAGAGGACTGCGGAATGTCGATTAGGATGCGCAACTCGTTCAGCCGCGCGATGCGCAGCAGGTAGCCACCCGGCTGGCTGGAATCGGCGAGCACCTTGTCGCCGCGCTCGATGTGACGGGCGACAATGGTGCCATCGAACGGCGCGCGCACCGTCTGGAAGCTTTGCACTTCCTCCAGCCGCTTCACCTCTGCAAGCGCCGCGGCAAGGTCCGCTTCCGCCGCGCGTTTGGTCGCGCGCCGCTCATCTACCGTCTGCACCGATACGTGACCCTTGTCGACCAGGCTCTCGCCACGCTGCAGCGTCGCATCGGCCAGCAATAGGCGAGCCCGCACCTGATCCGCCGCCGCCCGCGCTCGGCGCAGCTCCTGTTCGATCTCCGGCGCCTCGATGATGACGAGCACGTCGCCCGTCTTCACCTGATCGCCGATGTCGACGCGGCGTTCCGAAACGATTCCGCTGGCGCGCGAGGAAAGCAGCGCTTCCTCGGCCGGGGCGGTGCGGCCGGACAATGTAAGCGTCGCGGTCCCTGGCACGGCCTCGGGCATCACGGTTCGCACACTGCGCACCACCGCGCCCGTCTGCTTCTTTTCCGGTAGAGGCACGCTACCATCGCTCAGCCCCGCGAGTTTCATCACGTGGTCGAGCGCTGTCGCGCCGTCCGCTTGCGCCGCCCACACGGCGATGCCGCCGCACGCAGCGAGCACCGCAGCGAAGGCAATGAACTTGCGGTTCATGAACGAGGCTCCTTGGTCATTCGGCTGGCACCGGGGCGTGCTCTGGGACGGTCTCGGTCTCACCGCGCGCATCGCGCCGGCGCCGGCCAAGACCCGCTAAGGTCGAGAACAGGAACGGCACGAACGTCAGGGTCGCGCATGTGCCGAATATGAGGCCGCCGACAACTGCGCGGCCGAGCGGGGCGTTCTGCTCACCGCCCTCGCCATGTCCGATCGCCATCGGCAGGATGCCGATGATCATGGCAGTCGCTGTCATCAACACTGGACGCAGGCGGGTGCGCGCCGCGTCTATTGCAGCCTGCTTGGGGCTTTCCCCTTCAAGCAGCCTGTCGCGGGCGAAGCTCGTGACCAGCACGCTGTTGGCGGTCGAGACGCCGATCACCATGATGAGGCCGGTGAGGGCGGGCACCGACAACGGCGTGCCCGTCATTACCAGCGCGAACAATGCGCCAGAGATCGCGATCGGCAGGCCGCCCATGGCAATCCCCGGCATGATCCACGACTGGAAGTTCACCACCATGACGAGGTAGACGAACACCGCCGCCATCGCCATGCCACCCAGCATCTCCGCATAGGCTTGGTCCATCGACTGCGCCTGCCCGGCGATCTCGATGCGATTACCCGGCTTCAGCCGCGGCCGCACACTGTCCACCAGCGTGCGGATGTCGCTATACACGCCACCGAGGTCGCGCCCTTCCACGTTGGCCAGCAGCGTCGTCGTCGGCTGCAGCGTCGTCCGGTCGATGTTGGCGGCAATCTTGCGCACTTGCAGGGAAGCGAAGGCGCGCAACGGGACGGTCTCGCCTCCCGTAGATGGCCGCACTGGCGTGTTCAGAAGCTGCTCCAGCGTCGTCAGATTGACCGGCGGCGCCACCACCTGCACCGTATAAGAAGCGCCTTGCGCCGGATCGGCCCAATAGCTGGGCGATACCGTGCCTGATGCCCCGAGCGCAGCCAGCAGCGCGGTCGCCGCATCCTGCGGTGTCACACCGATCTGCAGCGCACGGACCCGATCGATCTCCAGGTAGTAGGAAGTGAGGTCGCGCACCTGCCGCTGTGCAATGTCCACCGCACCGGGAACATCATGCATGCGCATCATCAGTTCGCGTGCGGTCTCCGCGTTGCCCGTCACGTCACGACCGATCAGCCGCACCTCGATGGCGGTCTGCGCCGAGCCGGCAAGCGTCTGCGAGGTGGCATCTGCAGGGCGGAAATAGGTGACGAGATCTGGGAACTTCGAATTCAGCATCGCGCGGATTGCGCTCACGTAAATTGGCGTGGGCGCGTGCTTGTCGGCGAGCTGAATCAGCATGTCGCCATCGAACGAACCGATGACGCCGCTGTCGACCCAGGCGAGGTTTATCGGCTCCGGGCTGCCGATGTTCTCGGCGATAAAGCCCACCTCGTCGGATGGGATAATGCGGCGGATCTCGCGCTGCACATCGGCAAACCGCGCCGCCGTCTCTTCCACCCGCAGTCCAGTTGGTGCACGCAGATAGATGCGGATCATGCCCGCGTCAGTCTCTGGAAAGAACTCGCGTCCTAGATGGATGCCAGACCACGCACCGATACTGAGCGCAACAAACAGGCCCAACAGTGGGATCGCCTTCCACCGCAATAGCAGCGCGGCGATGCCGGCAACGATGCGCTCGAGCAGCGACAGAAGCTGGTCGACCCGCGCCGTTACCCAGCCGAAAAAGCCCTGCGGCGCATGGTGCGGACCGGCGGACAGCATCATTGACGCCAGCGTCGGCACCAACGTGCGCGACAGCACGTAAGATGCTGCCATGGCGAACACCACCGACAGCGCGAGAGGGATGAACACGAACGCCGCCGTCCCGGTCAGCAGGAACAGCGGCGAGAAGACGATGCAGATCGACACGGTCGACACAAATTCCGGGAACGCCACCTCGCTGGCGCTCTTGAGGATCGCTTCCTTGAGCCCAAGTCCCAATTCCAGGTTGCGGTTGATATTCTCGATCTCGACCAGAGCGTTATCGACCAGAATGCCGATGGCCAGCATCAGGCCGCCGAGCGTCATCAGGTTGAACGTATTGCCGGTCAAGGCGAGCCCCGTGATCGACGCCAGCAAGGCCAGCGGGATCGACGTCAGCACGATCAGCGAGGAGCGCCAGCTGCCAAGGAAGACCAGCACGACCAGCGCAACGAGACAGCCGACGACGATCGCCTCCGTCATCACGTTATCGATGGCACTGGCGACGAACACCGATTGATCGAACACCGGCGCAATGCTGATGCCTTCCGGTGCTGCCGCCTGCAGCTCCGGCATGCGTGCCTTGATCTGGCTGACGATGTCGAGCGTCGAGGCATTGCCGAGCTTCAGGATCGACACGATGACCGCGTTCTGCCCATCGAGGCGCGCGATGTTGCTTTGCACCGCCTGGCCATCACGCACGCTTGCCACGTCCGAGACGCGAATAACCCGCCCGTCGACCGACCGCAGCGGAAGATCGGCGAAATTCGCTACGGTCTCCGGGCTGGCGTTCGTGGTGATAGTGATCTCACGCGTGCCCACCCGCAGCGCACCAGATGGCAGCGTAAGGTTCTGCGTTGCGGTTGCCTTTGCAATATCGCTCGCCGCAATTCCATAAGCCTGCAGCGCCTCTGGCTTCAGGTCGATCATTACCTGTCGTGCTGCGCCACCATAGGGTAGCGAGAGACGGATGCCGCGGATCGACTGAATCTGTGCGCGCAGCTGCAGGCGTGCGTAATCATAAAGCGCACCATCGGTCAGCGAGTCCGATGCCATCACCAGCTGCAGGATCGGGACGCTCGAAGGCACATAGGGCACGATCAACGGCGGGTTCGTGCCGGTCGGCATACGCCGCAGGATCGTCTGGCTGACGGAAGTGACCTGTGCGAATGCATCGGTCACGTTCGTGCCTGGCTGAAAGGTGACGCGGACGATGCCGACGCCGTTGATCGTCTCGGAACGCACCTCCTTGAGGTTGTCGACGTTGTTCATGATGGCGAGTTCGCTGAATGAAGTCAGCTTGCTTGCCATCTCCTGCGGATTGAGCCCCTGATACGTCCAGATCAGGTTGATCGCCGGAATGTTCACCGAGGGCAGGATGTCCGTCGACATCCGCTTGGCGCTGAGGCCGCCAAGCAGCAACAACAGCATGGCGAGGACACCGATGCTGTGGCGGTGCCCCAATGCGTATTTGACGATCCACACGGTCCGCCCCCAACCCTTGGTCTATCTCGTGCTACGCTGACGGGCCTTGAGACACTCACACGGCATCGGCGACGTCCTGCATTCTCAGCGGCCGCTCATCGCTCGGGTCGATCGACATCCGTTCGGCCGGAATCATGATCTGCACGCACAGGCCGCTCCCATGCGGCTTGTTCTCCAGATGCAAACCGAGCCCATCCTTGTCGAGCGCCGTCTGCGCGATGGCTAGTCCCAGCCCGCTGCCAATCGGGCTCTTGTTGCGCCCGCGGTAAAAGCGCCGCGTCACGGCAAGCAATTCGTCTTCAGGAATGCCGGGGCCGGAATCCTGCAGCTTCAGCAATGTCCCCTTTGGTGTCGGCAACAGCGACCAGCGCACAGTTCCGTTGCCAGGCGTGTGCTGCAACGCGTTCTCAGTGAGGTTGCGCACCGCCATATGGAATGCGTCCGGGTTGACGCGAATCCGGCAGCGGAAGAGGGCATCGTCGATGATGGGTGGAGCGTCGCGCTCTCCTGCATGCAGCGCATCGCAGATCGTCTTCAGCTTTGGACCAACCACGATCCATTCCTGTATGGCGTGTTGTTGCTCTGCGTCCGCGCTGGCCATGGCCAGGAGCTGCGTCGCCATCCGGTTGGTGCGATCCGCCGCGGTAATTGCGTTCTGCAATGCATGATGACGGATGGCGGGGTCGGCCGCGGCAAGCGCGATCTGCACCTGCGTGCGCAGGCCCGCCAGCGGTGTACGTAACTCGTGCGCGGCAAAGGCAGTCACGCTGCGCTCGTGTTCTCGCGCAGCCACAACCTTCTCGAACAGCTCGTTGAGTTCGTCGACGACCGGCTGGATTTCACTCGGGGTGCGCGCAAGGGCAAGCGGGCCCAAGGCATCGGGTGAGCGCTCGGCAAGCGCCGCTGTCAGGCGCCGCAAAGGCTCGAGCCCCTGCCTCAGCGCCAGCCAGATCAGCCCTGCCAAGACGCCGAGCACAATCAATCCGGGAACGGCAAGTCCCCACATCAGCTCGCGCACCAGCCGCTCGCGATGCGCGATGCTGTCACCGACCAGCACGCGAAAGCCGCGGCCGCGATCCTCGCTGGCGAAAACGCGCCAACGTGTTCCGTTGATGACCTGGTTGGAATAGCCGCTGCTGACGTTGGTGAGCTGCGTCGTTGGCGCTTCACTCGACTTTCCGACGAGCCGGCCGTCGATCGACCAGATCTGGCACGCGAGGCGGAAGTTCGTATCGAGCGTGGGGATCGGCACCGTCTGGTTGGCAACGCGTACGCCGGAAACGGCACCCACGACGTGCACGCCCGCATCGTCCATCAACGATGATACCATTCGCGTCGCTTCCTCGAGGCGAACGTCGAGAACGCGTTCGAGCTCTTTGCGGTTGCCCGAATAGATCCAAGCCATACCGCACAGCCACACGATGCCCGTGGCGAGCATCAACAGGCCGAATAGACGCGCTGTCATCGACTTCATAATCACCTCTCGATGAAGAACGCTGCAGGCAGCCAACCGAACGGCTGCCAGCTTAAGCCAGCCTTAAGAATGCGCGAACGACGTGGCGCGTGCTGCATCATGCCTGCGATCCGGGACCGTTAGCCGGTGCGCGGCTGATCTGCGGATCGGGCAGCACCACGGTGCGCGAACCTGGCGGAACGCGATCGAAGAGGTCGATCACGTCATGGTCGAGCAACCGGATGCACCCGCTCGACGTCGCCTTGCCGAGCGAGGCCGGACGCCCGCCGCCGTGAATGCGGTAAAGCGTGTCGCGCCCGTTCTGATAAAGATAGAGTGCGCGCGCACCGAGTGGATTTTCAGGCCCTCCGGGCATGCCTTTGGCGAACGGCGCGGTTCGAGGATCACGCGCCACCATCTCAGCCGGTGGCGTCCACGTGGGCCATTGCGCCTTGCGTGCGACTGTCGCGGTGCCACTCCAGCCAAAGCCTTCGCGGCCCACTTCAATCCCGTAGCGAAGCGCCCGACCCTCGGCGGTTACAAGATAGAGATAGCGGTTCGGCGTATCGACGATGATTGTTCCCTTCGGCTCGCTGCCGCGGTAGGCAACTTCCTGCCGCCGGAAGCGCGGATCCAGACGGCCGACGTCGACTGCGGCCAGCGGGAACTTCTCGTTCGGCCGCGCGCCATATTCCCGGCGCTCCGATTCTGACGCATCGAATGGCAGGCCCAGCCACGAATACTCAGTTGAAGCGCACCCTGACAGGGATACCAAAAGCGACAATCCAGCGATAATCCCACGCAAGTTCGGCATCGAGCCCGTCCCCCAACGAATGTCACGCCATATTCGCCGCACACGAATAGTCGGCATGGGGCACCCTAGCGGCCTACATTAAGGCAAGCTTAAGTGACGGCTGGCGCGCTGACCGCCGCTGCGCGACACTTTGGCCGTCCGGGCTAAACGCATCCATCCAACGAGGGAACACGGCAAATGCGACTGTTGGTGGTCGAGGACGACGCAGTTCTGCGCAGCGGCCTCACCGTCGGTCTTGGCCTCCACGGCTTCACAGCGGAAGCGGTAGAAACATGTGCCGATGCCCTTTCCGCACTCGCGAGCACAACCTTCGACGCGGTCGTTCTCGACCTAATGCTGCCCGATGGCTCCGGCTTCGACGTGCTGCGCGAACTGCGCCGGCGCAACGATCCGGTGCCGGTTCTGCTGCTGACCGCGCGCGATGCCGTGAGCGATCGCGTGCGCGGCCTCGACGACGGCGCCGATGATTACATGGGCAAGCCGTTCGATCTCGACGAGCTTGCCGCGCGCCTTCGTGCATTGCGTCGCCGCGCCGTCGGCCGCGCCACCGCGACGATCACTTGGCAGGGATTGCTGCTCGATCCGGAGCGCCGCACGGTTAGCAGCGGAGATGAACCGATCAACCTGTCGCGGCGTGAGTTCGCGCTGCTTCTCGCGCTCGTCGAGCGCCCCGGTGTCATTCATTCCAAGCCCGACCTCGAGGCTGTGCTCTACGGCTGGCAGGAAGAGGTCGATAGCAACGCGGTGGAAGTCCACATCCACAATCTGCGCGCCAAGATCGGCCGTGATCGCATCGAGACGGTGCGCGGCCTCGGCTACCGCGCCAAGCAGTAGCCGCCTCCCGCGTCGCAGCCTTTGATCACCCAGAACGGCCATCGCGCGGGGCCATACAACGTATGCCGGCAGCCGCCCTGCAAACTTTGGAAGTACCCCCGCCCGCGGCACGCTAACTGCAAAGTCCCGCGTACGAGGAATGCTCGTCGCTGTCTGAAGGCTCACCGTATCGCTACTGGGCGATGGGCGCACGCAGGCGGGAGGTGACTGTTCCAAACTGAGGCAACGCGGGTGGCCAGGTTGGTCGGCCCCTACAGCGAGGAAACTTCCTAATGCTGCTGTCTTCGATAGAGACCGCGGGACTTAAACGTCAGGTCCGGTTCTTAGGGATCGAACTCGAGATTCGCGGCTCCGTCCTCCGGCCGCGCAAGGAAACCGAACTCCTCGGACGCGTCGCTCGGCGGCTTCTGGACGACACCGCTGAAGCGTCCATGTGCATCGATATGTGCTGCGGTTCGGGAAATCTCGCCTTGGCGCTCGCAAGGCACGCGCCTGACCTTCAGGTAATTGCTTGCGACCTGACCGCCGGCGCTGTGCAGAACGCGCTTCACAACGTCGTCCAGCTGGGGTTCCAAGACCAGGTTGCGGTGGTGCAGGGTGACATGTTCAAGCCCCTGGCCGGTCTCGAAGGCAAGATCGATCTGATCGTATCCAACCCGCCGTATATCTCGACATCGCGCTTGCTCAGCGGAGACCGCGCACATCTGCTCATCAATGAGCCGCGCGAAGCTTTCGACGGGGGCCCCTACGGCATCAGCCTACATTCGCGATTGATCACCGAGGGCGTCGCGTTCCTCAAATCCGGCGGATGGTTGGCCTTCGAGTTTGGTCTGGGCCAGGACCGTCAGGTCGCCGCGCTACTGAAGCGCGCGCGCGCCTTCGAGGAACCGCAGTGGCATCTCAATGAGGACGGCGACAAGCGCGTCGTCTGCGCCCGCAAGATTTGAGCGCCCGGCGCGCCAGCGGCGCTTTATTCGCCTCCCGGAATGATGGGGCCAGTCAGCCTTTGCGGGCACATCATCGCATTAGCGGCGCAAGCAGCAATGTCGTCAGCCAGTTGGTCGACGCGCCCAGGGTCTGAATCCCACGCAAACATGAAGCGCGCCCCGCCACCGATAAAGGTGTAAAAGCTCCAACCGCGCTCGCGCAGCGCTGCAAGAACTGGTGCGGGCGCGCTCATGAACACGGCATTCGCCTGCACCGGAAACATGAGCTCAACGCCTGGTATGCCTTCGATCCTTGAGGCCAACCGCGTCGCACAGGAATTGGCGTGCCTTGCGTTCCGCAGCCAAGCGCCACTTTCCAACAGACCAACCCAAGGAGCTGACAGGAACCTCATCTTGGCCGCAAGCTGCCCAGCCTGCTTGCACCGATAGCCGAACTCTTTGGCAAGCTCCCGATCGAAAAACACGACCGCTTCGCCCACAGCCATGCCGTTCTTCGTGCCGCCGAAACAGAGAACATCGACCCCGGCTCGCCACGTCATTTCGGCGGGGGAGCAATCGATTTTTGCGCAGGCATGCGCGAAGCGAGCGCCGTCCATATGCAGCTTGAGACCAAGTGCTCGGCAGGTCGCTGAAATAGCCTCCAGCTCTTCAATGCGATAGATCTGCCCGGTCTCGGTCGGCTGCGTGACCGTCACGACGCGCGGCTTAGGAAAGTGAATATCGGATCGGCTATTGGCCAAGGTGTGGATCGCCTGTCGCGTCAGCTTCCCGTTCGCCGTCTGCGCAACGAGCAGCTTCGATCCGTTGGAGAAGAACTCGGGAGCGCCGCACTCGTCCGTTTCTACATGCGCCGACGATGAGCAGATGACGCTGTGATACGACTGGCAGAGAGTGGAAAGCGCTAGCGCATTTGCCGCTGTACCATTGAAAACGAAGAAGACCTCGCAGTTCGTCTGGAACAACTCCCTAAACGCGTCTGCTGCCCTTCGTGTCCAGTCGTCCTCGCCATAGGCCGCAGCGGAGCCGCGATTAGCGAGCTCCATCGCGGCCCATGCATCGGGACAGATCCCTGCATAGTTATCGCTTGCAAACTGCTGACTTGTCATGTTCCGGCGGCTCAAAGGAAGCTCATCAGTTCGGATTGTGGGGATTTCACAGAGGCGGCAGCGAGGCGCTCAAAGCCCGCCTCGAGGTCGGCGATCAGTTCTTCGACGTCCTCCAAGCCAATGTGAAGGCGCAGAGCTGGACCTTCCGCACTCCATGTGGTTGCGGTGCGGTAGCTTGTGGGATCAAACGGAATAATGAGGCTCTCATAGCCACCCCACGAGAACCCGATGCCAAAGAGCGTCAGCCCGTCGATCATCGCCCATACCGCCTCTTTGCTGGCAGGCTTGAGCACGATCGAGAACAAGCCGCTGGCCCCCAGAAAGTCACGCTTCCAGATATGGTGTTGGGGGTGACTGGGTAGGGCAGGGTGCAGCACGCGCGCTACTTCAGGCCGGCCCTCGAGCCATTCCGCCACGCGCACGGCCGACAGGTGGTGCTGTGCGAGCCGCATTGGGAGTGTGCGCAGACCGCGCATGCCCAGGTACGCCTCCTCGGAGCCTGGACAGATGCCGAGCAAGTCCTTTGTCTTTGCCACGTGCTTGGCCGCTGCAGCGGTGCAGGTGATGGAGCCGAGGACAGCGTCGGCATGGCCCCCGATATACTTCGTCGCTGCCTGGATCGACACATCGACCCCGTGCTCGAACGGCTTGAAGTAGAGCGGACTAGCCCAGGTGTTGTCGATTAAGAGCCAGATTCCTCGCTCCGCAGCGACACGCGATATGGCCCGGATATCCTGCACCTCGAACGTCTGCGAGCCGGGACTTTCGCCGAAGATGAGACGCGTGTTCGGCTTCACCAGCCGTGCGATGCCATCGCCGATGAGCGGATCGTAATACGTTGTGCCGACGCCGAATTTGGCGAGGATCCCGGTGCAGAATTCGCGCGTCGGCTGATAGACCGTGTCGACCATTAGGATGTGGTCGCCGGACTTGACGAAGGCCATGATTGCAGCGGTCACTGCCTGATAGCCGGAGCCTGTCAGCGAGCAAGCGGCCCCGCCCTCGAGCTCGGCAATTGCTTCTTCGAGTGCCCGCACGGTCGGCGTCGATTTCCGCCCATAGACGTACGGCTGATCGCCATTGACGAATTTCTCCGCCGTAGGGAAGAGCACCGTCGAACCGCGGAACACGGGCGCATTGAGGAAGCCGAAGTTGGCCCCCGGAACCCGCCCCGCATGCGCAACCTTGGTCTGCGGCGTCCGCGGCCGTGGAGGTATGCGACCTGCTGGCCTCGCCAGAAATTCAGCCAATGCATGTGTGCTCGTCGGATGAACCGTTGCGTCGGTCGCGATGCTGGGTTTGTCGGCGATAGCCGATTGCGGCGACCGCCTCTCGCGCGCAAAGGCCATCCCCCGTGGGCCTTCAACCCAGACAACGACGAGAAATGCGAGAACGCTCAGCGCTAATTGGCCCAACGCGAGCGGCAGCACCGTACCGTCGAAAAGGTGACCCACAATACCACCCGCGAGAGCGGCGATCCCAGTCGTAACGCATCCGACCACAGACGCGGCCATGCCGGCGTTGTCGCCCTGTGGCTCCATGGCCAAACTATTGAAGTTCGGCGCCACGAAGCCGAAGAGCAACGATAGGATCATCATCGCGACCACAAACGGCCAGAGGCCCACGTGTCCAAAAACCGCCTCGACCACGAACCCAGCGGCAATCGCGACGAAGCTTGCTAGAGATGCGTGAGACAACATCCGAACGCCAAAGCGGCGAATGAGCATGGCATTGGTGATGGACGCGCCCGCAATCATGATCGCGGTGGCGGCGAATGCCAGCGGGAACAGTTCCCCGAGGCCAAAGCCATCGACGAATATCTGCTGGGCGCTTGCGATATAGGCCAAGACGCATCCCAGCATCAAACCGGCTGCTACGGCATAGCCGGTCGTTTGACGCGTGCCGAGTGCGCCACGGAGCGCCAGCATGAGGGTGAGCGGTTTGGCTGCAAAGGTTCGCTTCGTCTCCGGCAGCCGCAAGCACCATAGAGATAGACCGATGCCTGCGATGACCAAAAAGTCAAAGATCCAGCGCCACGTTCCAGCATGCAGCAATCCAAGGCCAATAGTTGGCGCGAGGACTGGAATACTAAAGAACACCGCCATCGCTAGCGACATTATGCGGGCCATCTCTCGCCCAACGTAGCGGTCTCGCACCAGTGCGATAGCAATCACACGCGGCGCGGCGGCACCGATGCCCTGTACGGCACGGGCCGCCAACATGGACTGCTCGTCGAACGACAAGGCTGCCCCTATCGACCCAACAACGAAGATGGTCATGCCCGCGAGAAGCACCGGCTTGCGGCCGTAGAGATCTGACAGTCGGCCAAACGCCAACTGGCCGATCGCGAACGCCAGCAAATAGACGATGATGATGCTTTGCCGATCGTTCGCTTCGGCGATGCCGAGCGCTGCGCCGACCTCCGGCAATGCGGGCAGCATGATGCCGATCGACAGAGCTGTGAGCGCCATCATGCAGGCCACGAGGCCGATGAACTCTCGCTGCCTCATCCTGCCGTCGACCGATGCGGCGGCTCCGAGAAACTGGTCGTAAGACTGTCGCGCGTCCATGGGGTTATGGAACCGAATGGCTAAATAGTGGGCAACAAGGGAACGAGTTTGTATAACAAAACTGATTTAGGGTACGCCATACCCCAACAACGGTAGAAATTAGAAAAAGCAGCGAGTGTGTCAGATTTGCCCTGGTGCGGCTGGTCAACGCAAATACACGTCAGCAGCCCCGGTCAGCGCCAGGCCCGAAGGCGACGACACGGTCGGTCGACCGTCGATCCGTCGCCGTCACGAAGCCACTCGACTGGTGGCGAATGCGCTTGATCTCCAAGTCCCGCGCCGGCTCGATGGCGAATGCAGGCGTGCACGGTTTCAATTGTTCCGCGCCGAGCAGCAGGATCGCAAAAGGGCTGTGTCTAAAAAGAAATTGTGGTGGGACCGCCAGCTCTGAGCATTGAGCTGCGCCCCGTCCATTTGGGGCGGTGATGTGCTTCCATGCGCGACAAGCACTTTGAGGCGGACAAGCGCCTTCACCAAAAGGTCGTGACGCCTCGGGGCGCTGCGTCCGGCTTCAAAAAAAACTCCACTGTCCCGCGGTGCCAAATGCCGGCCCAGCTTGGCCGGCTGTACCACTACGACTCAATCAATCAGCTGGCTTGCGCGCACGCCAATTGCGATGTGCGCAAGCCAGCCCCGCCGAGTGCCTTCAGGTCAGCTTTGCGTAGGCCTCGATCTCGACCTTCTGCCAGGGGCGCAACATCGAGGTGACCTGAACCAGCGTGCTGGCGGGACGGACCTCGCCAAAAACCTCGCGATGTGCACGGGCGACGAGGTCGGCGTCGGAGATCTCACGCACGTAGACGACGGTGCGAACTACATCACGAATGGCTCCGCCGGCATCGACCAGCGCCCTTTCGATGATATCGAGGGCGGCGCGGGCTTGCTCGTAGGCGTTGCTCGTCTCGTGCGTGACCGGCGCGCACGTGCCCGAAACATGGATGTCGGCACCCACGCGCACCGCGCGGGAGTAGCCGAAAATATCTTCATACGCCCCGCCCGACGAGATGTTGTTTCGCGTTATTGTAGTCGACATTGTTTTTCTCCCTTGGTCCTAGAGGTTCGTCGCATCGCGGAGGCGGTACCAAGTCTCGACGAAGGGCACCGCGCGCTTGGCGATCGGATGAGCTGGGAACGCAGGGAACGTCAGATCGTCGAATGCGGTACGGCCGTCTTTCCTGCCGAGTACCTGCAGAGCGATCTTGTGTCCGAAGTAGGTCGCGCGCGACACGCCGGTGCCGCAATAGCCGAGGGCATAGTGCAGGCCGGCCGCGGTTCGACCTAGGTGCGGGATCTCGTCGTAGGTGTAGCCAATGAGGCCACTCCACGCGTGGGTAACAGGGACGTCGCCGATCTCGGGAAAAACGCGCAACATGTCCTCGGCGAGGTGGCCGTATGCGCGCGGAGAGTTTGCCGCCGCGAGCCGGCCGACGCGACCACCCCAGATGATGCGGCGTGCAGCTGGCGCAACGCGGAAGTAATAGAACACCCGGTTCGTATTTCCGTAGACGCGACTTTTTGGGAGCAGGCGATCGAGCGTCGATTGCGGGATCTCACCAGTCGCAATCAGTCCAGAGCCGACGGGCACGATGCGGCGCTTGAGTTCGGGGACGAGAGCGTCCGTATAGCCGTTGGTGGCAATGATGACGTTGCGGGCGCGCGTCTCGCCGCGGGCGGTGAGCAGGCGAAAGCCGCCAGGTTCGCGAGCGATTTCGAGCACAGCGGCATTGCCGATCACGCGACCACCCTTGGCGTTGACCCGTGCCAGCAATCCAGCGTGGTAAAGGCCGGGATGGAGCGAAGCATCCTGCGGGAGCACGGAGCCGCCGCAGAACGCGTCCGAGGCGATCTCCGACGCCTGCTCGGAGCGCGGCACCATGAAGCTCTCGACGCCCGCGATGCGCTTCAAATCATCCATGTCGCGTGCCATCGCGTCGTAGTGCTCGGGCCTGATCGCGCCGCGAAACCGACCGCAGCGGCGGAAGTCGCAATCAATGTTCTCGGAGGCGACGAGCCGGTCGATGTAATCGAGCATGGCGGTGCCTTCGCGGATCATCGCGACAGCCTTGGCCTCGCCGCGCATGGCGATCAGCGTCTTGACGCGAAACTTCTGATTGCCGCTGCCTATCTGACCGCCGTTGCGCGTCGACGCCCCAAAGCCGGGAACGTCACGATCGAAGACGACCGCGCCCGAACCGTTGTCGAGGAGCGTGTTTGCCGCTGACAGCCCCGTAAAGCCGGAGCCGACGATCGCCACATCGCACTTCTTCGGAACGGGAATGTCTTCGCTTGCGCGCGGGGCTTCGTCCCACCAATACGGCTGATACCGGAGCCCAGTGTCACCGCGAAAGCCGCCGGCTGCGAGCTGGCTCGCGCTGATCGATGCCTTCATCACGCTTTCCCTGCAGAACGCTTCTTGTTCTGTTGCGCTTGGTACAAGTAATTTGCATGGCATGCAATAGTGGAGCGAGGCTCACGCCGCGCTCGCATGGGTGCGGCGGCTTGTGATGGCGCGCGCAAAACGACTGCAGGCCTTCTTGCCGCCGGCGCTACTCGGCGTACACGATGATGGCGAGGAAGCGAACGCGCTCGTCGAGCACCTTTTCGGGACCATGGACCACGTTGCCCGAGAAGGTGAAAGCGTCGCCTGGCTCGATCAGATAAACCTGCTCGCCGAAACGATACTCCATGCGCCCCTGCAGCATATAGATGAACTCGGTGCCGGGGTGCGAGAAGCGCGGGAACGTTTCGCTCTTCTTATCCAGCTCGATGAAGAACGGCTCGAAGAGCTTGTGCGGGCCGCGGTCGTAGGAAAGCAGGCGATAGGTGTGGCCGTACTTCGTGCCGACGCGCACGACCTCCATCTGCTCGGACTTCTTGACGAGCTGAGCGCTTCCCTGACGTGACTCCGACTCGCGGAACAGTTCGGACAAGTTGACTCCCACCGCAGCCGCGATGCGTTCCAGGGCATCGAGGCTTGCCGATGCCATGCCGTTCTCGATCCGGCTGAGCATGGCACTTGAGAGACCGGCACCGGTGCTGAGGTCCGAAAGGGTAAGGTTGGCCTCGAGGCGGCGCCGCTTGATTGCGGCGCCGATGCGCGATTCAAGCGGAAGGTTGGCCTGTTCGCCCTTGACGTCGGGCTCGGCCGGGACGGGCGCGCGCCGCTTAGACGCCGACGGCTTGGCACGGCGAGGCATCGACTTCCTCACAGGTTTCGTCATCGGCCGCCCCCTCTCATCTCAGTCAATTGAATGCCCCGACCCGCGTAGACCACACGTTGCAAGCGCAGAGCGACATTCTCAATCGCGCCCCCTACCAAAGTCTAATGCTTGCGCACCCTGCAACTTTTTTGCGGTTCGCGAGATGCAAAATACTTGCGTGTAATGCAACTCCGCGAAATTATGTCGCGCGTAGATGAGGCACGTCAACGTGCCCATGGGAGATGGGAGACCCAAATGACATTGGCGGCAGATAATCGTGATGTAGCAGGCGCGCCGGCGCATACGGAGCCGGGAGGCTTGCACCGGACCATCGACTGGAAAGGCGCTTTCTGGATCGCCAGCGGCGTTCCCGCTCTGGTGCTCATCTCGATCGGTGGGATGGGCGCGACTGCAGGCAAGCTGGCGTTCCTGGTGTGGACGATCTCCGTCGTGATGGGTTTCCTGCAGGCGTACAGCTACGCGGAAATCGCCGGGCTCTTTTCAAACAAGTCAGGTGGCGCGGCGGTGTACGGCGCTGCGGCCTGGCTGCGGTACAGCAAGCTGATCGCGCCGCTGTCCGTGTGGTGCAACTGGTTCGCGTGGACGCCGGTGCTTTCACTCGGTTGCGCCATCGCTGCGGGCTACATCCTCAATGCGATCGCGCCGATACCGTTGTTCTCGCCGGATTCGCCGCAGGTGGTCGCCTGGCTGCACGACATGGCCAACGCCGCTGCGATTGCCGGCAAATCAGGCGATGAGGCAGCGAAGATCGCAATCGCGGCTGTCACGGATTCAGCAACCCCCGCGCTGCGCACGTTCAAGGTTGTCGAGTTCAGCCTCTTCGGCCTCGCCAAGATCGAGGTCGGCGCGACGTTCTTCATCGGCGCTATCCTCATGCTCGTCGCGTTCGCGATCCAGCATCGCGGCATTCTCGGCACGGCCCGCATCCAGATGTGGATTGGATTGCTCGTTGTCGTGCCGATGCTGATCGTCGGCATCGTTCCGTTCTTCAATGGTGGCGTGAACTATCAGAACTTCACGCCCCTAGTGCCGCCTAACGGGGAGTGGAATAATTTCGGCTGGACCTTCTTCCTCGGCGCACTCTTCATCGCCGGTTGGTCGACGTACGCGTTCGAGACGGCGGTATGCTACACGCGCGAATTCCGCAATCCGAAGACCGATACCAAGAAAGCAATCATCGCCGCGGGCGCGCTTTGCGTCGTCCTCTACTCACTGGTCGCGACGGCCTTCCAGGGCCACCTCGGACTCGAGGGCATGACGCAACCGGGCATTGTCGACGGAACGGGCGTTGCGGCGGCCATGGGCGACATGGTCGGCGGCGGCAATGTCATCATCGTCCACCTTCTGGAAATGATGATGATCCTCGCGCTCATCCTCGCCATCATGATGGCCATGGCAGGATCGTCGCGCACGCTCTACCAGGGCGGCGTCGATGGTTGGCTGCCGAAGTATCTCGGCCACGTCAACGAGCACGGCGCTCCAACGCGGGCGATGTGGACGGACCTCGTGTTCAATCTGGGTCTGCTGACGTTCGCCGCGTCGGATGCCACGGCGTACTATCTGATCCTGTCGATCTCCAACGTCGGGTACATGATCTTCATCTTCCTGAACCTGCAGGCGACGTGGATTCATCGTATCGACAGCCCGCAGATCCCGCGGCCCTACAAGGCTCCGAACTGGCTCGTGGGCGTCAACGCTCTGTTGGGCTTCGTGAACCTCGTCCTGATGGGTGCCGGCGCCAAGGTGTGGGGCAATCCGAACGCGCTTTGGTACGGCCTCGCCTTCGCGGCGCTGATTATCCCCGTGTTCCTGTTCCGCCATTATGTGCAGGACCGCGGCAAGTTCCCCGATCACATGCTCGAGGATCTCAACCTCAAGAGCCAGGATCTCGGCGCGCGAAAGGCAGGCATCCTGCCCTATCTGACGCTTCTGCTCGCCGCGGCTGTGGTTATCGCGTCGAACTACTATTTCCAGCTTCCGCCCGGCTAGGTGGAAGCCTGAAGGGCGGCCTTGTTCCCCTGGGTCGCCCTTCAGCCCTTTCCAGTAATGCGGAGCACCACTACGACCTGCATGAGCGCCCGGATTTCGGCGCTCGAACGCCCAGCTGGAACCCGCAGGCAGCTTATAAACTGGTGCTTATCAATAAAGTAGTGGTGGGCCCGCCAGGATTCGAACCTGGAACCAGACGGTTATGAGCCGTCAGCTCTAACCATTGAGCTACGGGCCCGTGCCACCCTGCGTGATCGAGAGATTCGCGGGCACGGCGACGCCCCTCATAGCAGACTTGGCCGCGCCTCCAAAAGCTACACTTTTCGCCGCGAAAGATCCCCCAAGCCGCAATAGGGTGATCCGAAGTTCAACACGCAAAGGTAATTGCATGCGCTCCCTAGCCGTCTTCCGCCCAGCCATTGCCGGCCTTGCCATGCTCGGCGCCGCCACCACTCTCAGCGCTGCCGAAAGCCCGCAACGCTCCATCACCGTGACTGCCTCTGGCACCGTGTCGATCGAGCCGGACCAGGCGCGTGTCAGTACCGGCGTCACCGCCGAAGGATCGACCGCCCGCGAGGCGCTCACTGGCAACACGTCCGCCATGCAGAAGGTCATCGGCGAGCTGAAATCCGCCGGCATCGATCCCAAGGACATCCAGACATCCTCGTTTCGCGTCGAGCCGCGATACACCCGCCCTCCCGAGGGGCAGGCACCGAAAATCGACGGCTATTCCGTTACCAACGAGGTCCACGTCCTCGTGCGCGACCTGGAAAAGCTCGGCGACATTCTCGACCGGCTCGTCACCGCCGGTGCCAATCAGCAGTCGGGCCTGAGCTTCGAGGTCAGCAAGGCCGAAGAAGCACGTGATGAGGCGCGCAAGCAGGCCGTCGCTAATGCCCGCCGCCGCGCCGAGCTTTATGCGTCGGCCGCTGGCGCCGAGGTCGGCGAGGTGCTGACGATCACCGAAGGTGAGGCGTTTATGTCGCCGCGACCGATGTTTGCCCGCGCCATGAAAGCCGAGGCAGTGCCCATCGAGCGCGGCACCGAAACCCTGGAAGCGAGCGTCACCATCACCTGGGCGCTGAAATAGGGGCCATCGTCACGCTCATGCGAGCGTGACGACCTCCACCTTGTCGGCGAGCTTTGCAGCGCCGGGCTGATTGAGCCAATCGACGTAATTGCGCATCTCGCCGGAGTTGCGCAGGTGGCGCAGACGGCCGAGATCGATGTCCGCGGCCACCCATTGCGCCGCGTTCAACTCGCCCTGGGCGAGGATGCCGGTATCGGAAACGGTATGCTCCGATGGCACGTAGATGCCCGCCGAACCCGAATTGTGATCGACCGCCGGTGACCACAACGCATCGCCCACCGTCGGGCTTACGACGGCCGCGATCTGGTTCTCCAGCGCCCGCGCCCGCGAGCCGGTGCGTACACGATGATAGCCCGAGACGCGCTCCGTGCATGAAGGTACGAGCAGCAACTCGGCGCCGGCCTCGGCCATGGCCCGGGCCAGCAACGGGAATTCGCTGTCGTAGCAGATGTTGATGCCGATGAGCCCGAGGCTGGTATCGAACACGCGCATCTCGTGGCTCGCCGAGATGCCCCAGTCGACTTCGAACGGCGTCATCACCAGCTTCTCTTGCACGCCGACATTGCCCTTGGGCGTCACCAGCTGAGCCGCGTTGGTGTAGCGGCCAGGGCCTTTGCGCGAGGGGCCGCTGCCGACCAGAATGTGCACGCCGTGCTTGGCGGCCAGCTCCTGATGCAACTGAACGCGCGCGCCTTCCAGCTCCGCCACGGCATCGAGGGTCGCGGCGAGGTCGCGATAGACCGCCTCGCCAAGCGCCGCCGCCTGCTCGATCGCGGCGTATTCGGGGAACACAAGCACTTCCGCGCCCGTGGCAGCGCCATCGGCAACCCAACGCGCGATCTTGTCCCGCCACGCATCGAGCGTGGCCGGCTGATCGATGGGATACTGCGCAGAAGCGACTTTGAGGGTCTGGCGAGGGCTCATGACGGCGTTATGTAGTGCCTTCGAGCGGTTTCATCCAGAACTGCATCTGGTGCGTGGTCTCGTCGGCCTGGTCTATGTCCTTCCAGTCGTAGGTGGCGACGAGCCCCTCGACGGGCGCGTAGCCCCTCTTCGTCCAGAAGGCATCGAGCGGCACGTAGTCCTTCGGCTTCAGCGGGTGATCATCGGGACGCACTACGCGGCAGAAAGTCGAATGCGTGAAGCCGCCGAGCTTCTTTGCGTGCGCCTCGCGTCCATCGAAGAACGCATGTCCGAGGCCATGTCCGCGGTGCGATTTCAGCAGCACCGACTCGCCGCAGTAGAAGATCTTGTTGATGTCGTAGCCAGCCTTCTCGAACGGCTCGGCGAACTCATCGGCGTGTTCAATCATCGGCGCGGCCGTCGAGGCCCCGACGATCTCCTCGCCATCCTTGGCGATGATGCAAACCGCACCGGGCGCCGCCGCGAGCTTGGCCAGGTACTTCTCTTCGTAGTCCAGCGTGCCATCATAGAGATACGGCCAGTCGCGGAACACGACGATGCGCAGCCGCGCCAGCGCCGGCAGTACCGTATGAATCTCTTCGCCAGTAAGAGATTTGACTTCGATCGCCATCAGGCCCCCGCAGAGCTTATTCGACGGTCGGCTTGTCGGTGACCTGCTGGATCACGTTCGATTGGCCGAGCAGCACGATCTTCGGCTTGTGCGTCTTGGCTTCTTCGAGATCCATCTGCGCATAGGCGCAGATGATGATCCGGTCACCGATGCACGCCCGCCGGGCGGCCGCGCCGTTGAGGCCGATGACGCCACTGCCCGCCGGGCCTTCGATCACGTACGTCGCAAAGCGCTCGCCGTTGTCGATGTTGTAGATCTCGATGTACTCGTTTGCCAGGAAGCCGGCGGCACGGATGAGATCCGCGTCGATCTTCAGCGAACCCTGATAGTGCAGGTCGCATTCCGTGACGGTGGCCCGGTGCAGCTTGCACCTCAACATCTTGACGAGCATTACGCGTGCCTTCCGAGTGCGGCTCAGCCGGAAACCTGCGCGATCCAGTCGGTCAGGTTGTAATAGGTGGTGACGCGGGCGATCTTGCCGTCGCGAATGGCGAAGAACGTGCCGGCAGGCAGGATATAAGTCTGCCCCTTGGCTTCGGGCAGCCCGCTGTCCGTGGCTTTGTAGACGCCATGCACGTTGAACTCAGCCGAAGCGCGCGCGCCGTCCTTGCTCACCATCACCACGACGTTCTCGAGCTTCTCTTTGTAGTGGTGATCCATGCGCGCATTGAACGCTTTGAACTTGTCGATGCCGATGCGGCGCTCGCCCTGATTGACGTCATGGATGACGTCATCGGTGAGACAGGCCAGCATCCCGTCGCTGTCGCCCGCGTTGAAGGCCTCGTAATAGCGGCGGATGAGAGCTGCGGTTGCACTCCGCGCTTGGCTTTCGGCGTCGCTCATGGTCGCTCCAGTGATTGAAAGTTCGCTGCGCTCTTAGCAGGTTAGGGGGCCGACTGCTACTGGCCGGTACAGCGACATAGGGGCAGTATCACAGATGGCTAGAGATCGAAGCAGCCGGCAGGGGTTAACGTGCCGCCCAATACAAAAAAGGCCGCGATTTCCGCGGCCTTTGTAGGGGAGCAGGGGATGGATCAGCGGCGGTTGCTGGCCGAGCGACGGGCGATCTCTGCCTTGGAGACTTCGCCGGCAGCGGCGAGGGCGGAGATGCAACGTTTCGACAGCCGGTAGCCGACGGCGCGCATGCACTTGCGGGTCTCGGCGCTCTCCGGCTTGAACTTGGCACAGTTGGACAGATAGTCGTTGGCACAGGCGGCGCGCACCTCGGGGCTGACGGCGCCCGCATGCGGAGCGGACGCGATGGCGGCCAGAAGGGCAACTGCGGCGACGAACGCAGCGCGGTACGCGTGAAGACCAAAACCCGTTGACGTTGCGAACATGCCTACATTCCTCTAGCGAGCGCACAACTCACGGCGCTCAGGGATACCCGACAGGCACGCGTGCGGCTGTTCCCGCCGAGACGGGCTGCCGCTCGCGGCCTTGTTTACTTGGACGAAGTGCTCTCAGGGCGATTGGCTGACGACCAAACTGGCTCGTCGTCCTGCGAATGAGCATGAACCGTTAAGGTAACCGGCAGGTAAACGAACGCGATTCACCGCGTCCTGGCGGCGTGTTAGCTCCGGTCGGAACCACTTGTGCGCAGATCACCCGCGGCAGGGACGGGCGTCCACGTCGGCGCTCCAGCCCGCCGACTCCTTCGTGTAGCGGACCGACTTTCCGCCCGCGCGCGACCAGCGCGCCCACGCCGAACCGTATTCGAAGTTGGTGAAATCGGCCCAGGAGCGAGCAGCCGCAGCCTGCGCCGCCGCCTTGGTGCGGCCGGTTCCGGAACCCGAGTGATAGTGATCCGCCATGCACAGTCGGCCGCCTTCTTTCCGCAGCGTGTGCGTATAGGCAAAGCCCGTGTCGTCGGCCCAAGCGCCGGAGCAGAAAGCCAGCGACGTCAGAACGCCGGCCACGATGGCAATGCGGTGCATGATCTTCCCCCGGGTCAGTCCCCACAGTCGTCACGACTGTCAGACTATTCCTGCCACGGATGATCTGCAACGCCGTGCAGTGTGGGGTTGGCAGAAAACGCGCAGGCTACCAGCGCAGGCGATCCATCACCGCGATCGGTCGGGGGGCAGGGGGGGCAAAAAGCACGGCGAGCTTGCTTCCGTCGAGTTCGTCGGTGCCCATCGCCTCGTCGCGATGAATGCCGGAAGCGACGAAAATGGCGTCTATGCCGGCAGCCTCCGCACCCTTCAGGTCCGTGCGCAGACTATCGCCGACGGCAATGATCCGTGCGCGCTCGACGTTCGCTCCGCGCTTAGCCTCCGCCGCGCCGTGCGCCGTCTCGTATGCGTTAGCGTGCGGCTTGCCGGCCCAGAACACTTCCCCGTCCATGCGCTCGTACAGGTCGGCGATGGCACCGGCACACAGGTACTGCCGCCCGCCGACATCCACCACCAGATCCGGATTGGCACACACGAAGGGCAGCCCGCGAGCCTTGGCGCGCTCCAGCACGGGGCGGTAGTCGTCGGCCGTCTCGTTGAGATCGTCATTCAGACCGGTGCACAAGATGGCATCTGCCTCCTCGATCTCCGCAGGCGAGGCAGCGATGCGCGAGAAGGTGGCAGCGTCACGCTCGCGCGGCCCGATGCAGTAGAGCTGCGTGTATCCCTTCTCCGCGATGTGGCGCAGAGCGATTTCCCCGGACGCCACGATGCCGTCGTATGCGTCGCGCGGCACCGCGCGCGAATCCAGCATAACGGCCACGCGCTCACCCGGCACCGGCGCGTTGGAAACCAGGATCACCGTGCCCCCGCCGGCGCGAAAGCGCAGCAGAGCATCGCACGCCTCGACGAATGCCCGATTTCCATCGTGCAGCACGCCCCACACGTCGCAGAACATGACGTCATAGCGCGAGAGCAGGTCCCCGGCATGGGCCAGGATAGGCGGAGGCGAAGTGTGGCGAGGCATCGATTGGGGGATCCGGAATTGAACCGCGGTGGGCCTCAATACGTTGTGACAGCCAAAATGCCAAGCCAACCCATGGTCCTAGGGAGAAACCGATGACTGAGCGCAAGCCGAGACAGCCGGACGCACGTGAGACGCTGGGCGAGGGCGCACCACCGCGCAAGCGTAAGGAGAGCACTACCGCCGTGGAGAAGGCGCGCCCCACGCGCGGCAATGAGGAAGCGGACGCACGCATGATCGAGCGCAAGCGCGACGCCCGCATCCGCGACGGCCTCTGACGCTCAGCCGCTGCGAAGGCGACAAGTGCTGCTAGGATGCATCGCGATGGCGTTGCTCGCACTTGGTCGCAGGGGCAAGACACGGGTCAATGGGAAAACACCACACGCCGAAATCAGTCTATCGCATCGGCGCTGGCGCCATCACTGCAGCCCTGGTTGTCGCGCAGTACTGGCTATCGGTCGTTGACGCCGCAGACAGTGCGCTACTGACCCGCTCACTGCAGTTCTTCAGCTTCTTCACCATCCTCACCAATCTGCTGGCAGCAGCGGCACTGCTTGCCCCGGTCATGGCCCCGGGCGCCGCGCTGGGCCGGCTTCTTGGTCGCCCAGGTGTGCGCACCGCTATCGCCGGTTATATGATCATGGTGGGCGTCGTGTATTACCTGCTGCTCGTAGGGCTGAGCGATCGCCAGGGTGCGTCGCTCTTCATCGAGCACGCTCTTCACGCCGTGACGCCACCTCTGTTCGTGGTCGACTGGCTGCCGTTCGTAGATCGCCGCTCGGTCGACTGGCGCGTCGGGCTTCGCGGTCTCGCCTACCCGCTCATTTATCTGGCATGGACGCTCGGCCATGGCGCCACGTCGGGGTGGTACCCATACCCATTCCTCGACGTCGCCGATCTCGGCTACGCGCGCGTGCTCGGCAATGCCGCCGGCCTTGTTGCCGTCTACATCGCCCTGGAAGCGGTATTGGCGGCTATCGGCAGAGCGCTTCCCGCGCGCTCCACCGAAGCTTAAATCCGAAGCTTACTTCGCTTCGATCTTCACGGCGGGTGTGTCGATGACGATGCCGTGGCGTGAATGCTCGTAGTAGAGATAGCCGAGTACTGCGACGGCAACGGCCAGCACGGCGATAATGACTGTTTTCGCGTCCATTACAGGTTCTCCTGCCTCGTTGGACTGACGAGTGCCACAAGGCCGTGCATTACGCAATCTCGGCCTGGGGGGATTACCCGGGTGCTCACCGCGCGCCTTCCAGCTATGATGGCCTCAGCTGAACTGGGCAATCTCGGGTATTCGTCTGATGTCGAAGCGCTATCTCGCAGCCGTCTCGGCTCTCCTCGCCGCCGTCGTGAGCATTCCCGCGCTTGCAGCCCTGCAGGCGGGGGCACAGGCACCGATGTTCACCGCGCAGGCGACCTTGGCCGGAAAGCGATTCACGTTCTCCCTCGCCGACGCACTGAAGAAAGGGCCCGTCGTCGTCTACTTCTACCCCAAGGCGTTCACGTCCGGCTGCACAGCCGAGGCGCACGAGTTCGCCGAGGCCATGGACGACTTCAAGGCGCACAACGCATCCGTGATCGGCATTAGCGGCGACGACATGGACACGCTGGACAAATTCTCCGTGTCCGAATGCGGCGGCAAGTTTCCCGTCGCTTCCGACCAGGACCAGGAGATTATGACCGCATACAAGGCGGTCATGTTCGGCATCCTGCCTTACGCCAACCGCACGTCTTATGTGGTCGCCCCGGATGGCACGATTGCCTACGAGTACACGGCGTTGAGCCCACACGACCACGTCAAGAACACGCTCGAGGCCGTCAAGAAGCTCGGGACGGCGAAGTAGCCACCCCACCTTTATCGCGTACCCTCATCCACTGAAACGGTCGCTGTCCGGCCGACGATCAGCTTCAAGTCGGACGGCACCTTATCGAGCTTGACGCGGACGGGGATGCGCTGCGCCAGCCGAACCCATGAGAACGTCGGGTTGACGTTGGCCATCAGGCTTGAGCCATCCGAGCGTTCGCGATCCTCGATGCCGCCGGCGATGCTTTCGACACGGCCGTGCAGCGTCTCGTTCCCGCCCATCAGGTGCACGGTAACCGGGTCGCCCGTGCGGATGCGGTCCAGCTTCGTCTCCTCGAAATAGCCCTCGACCCGCAGCGTGTCGGAGTCGATCAGCGCCAGTACGCCCTTGCCCACAGTCACATACGCGCCAGGGCGCAGCGTCATGTTGGTCACGCGCCCGTTCACCGAGGCATGTATCGTCGAGCGTTCGAGATTGAGCTTGGCGAGATCCCGATCGGCTGTTGCACGCTCCAACTCGGCCCGTGCCTGCAGGGCGGCCGACAGGGATTCTTCCTTCTTCTGCTCTGAAGCTGCCACGGCGCTTAAGCTCGCGTAACGATGTGCATCTGCGTCGAGGTGCGCAACCGCTGCCTTCTTGCCCTCCACGGCCGCCTCGGCTTGTCGCAATGTGAGTTCATACCGCTCAGGGTCGACGCGGAACAACGGATCACCCCGCTTTACGTCCTGGTTGTCCTTCACCAGGACTTCCGTTACGAGCCCCGACACATCCGGCGCGACAGCAACGACGTCCGCCCTGACTCGGCCATCGCGCGTCCATGGCGCCTCCAGGTAGTAGTCCCAGATCGCCATGCCGATCACCACCGCCAGCGCGACCGTTAGCAGTGTAACGGCGACACGAAGGATCGTTGAGGCGATGTTGCCAACGGAGAGACTGATCATGCGAGATAGCTTGCCGTCCAGACGACGGTCCCAAGAGTGACTACGTAAAGAGCCAGATCAAACAGCGGTCTGTGCCAGATGAAGCGATAAGCGCCAGCAGCGGAAAGAAGATGCCGCAGCAGCATGGTCGCGAGAAAGGCGAGCACCATCCACACGAACAAGCTCGGTAGGAACACACCGAAAAAGTCGACTTCCTCGATCATGCCGGCACCATCGTCTGATGAGTTTCGAAACCGTCTATTTCGGGGAAGAGTCCGCGCCGCAGACCGACGAGTCCCATAAGTGCCTCATGCACGGAAGGTGTCTGTCGCTCTTCGAGGACCCTGCCTATTGCCGCATCTATGGTGGTGACAAGCGCAGCATCTCCGCCTTCGAGGTTGGCGCGGAAGTGACGCGCGACATCGACCAGAACGGATTCGACTGCGGCTTCCGCGCGAGGGGGCAGCAAGGCGCGCACCCGCCGCAGTTCGACGATATTGATGCCGCTGCGCACCTCTGCCAGCAACTCCTTCGTCCACTCGGCATCCTCCGGGGGTAGCGCGGCAAGGCGCGGCGCCATCAGCCCGACCCGATCGAGCATCAGCGCGGCGAGTTCCAGTCCATGGCTTCGGCCGCCATGCGACGCCGAAAGAATGAGGTCACGCCGATTGACGTCGCGAAGGCGGTGCGCGCTCCACGCAGCCCCCACCGAACGCACCAGCCGGATCACGATGGCCGCCGTCCAAATCCCCACGAGCACGGCGATGGCCGAGTTCGCGAACGGCGTGAATTCGCCGACCGCGCCGTTCTGGATAGCGATCATGCTGGTGCCGTTGACGGCGACGCCAGTCGCAAACACCGCTGTCCGCGGCTGCGCCATGAAGAGGCCGACGGTTATGAGCCAGGGCGCGAGGGCCAGGATCAGCATCTCGAATGTCGTCGCATGAGGGAGCACGCCGAACAGGTAGATTCCCGAGCAGATCGCGCCGACGATGGCCGCGTTGGCGAAACTAATGATGTAGGGAGCCGGATCGTCGAACGTCGCGAAGAACGAGCACGCTATCGCTGCCATCATCGGCGCGGCCGAGCCGTCCGGCCAGCCGGTTCCGATCCAGATCGCACAGGTGGCGACAATGGCAAGAAAAGCTCCGACGCCCGACAGCAGTGCCATGCCATGATCGCGGTGCCGGATAGACTGAACATTGGCGCTGTACTCGAACGCCATCGGCTCGCTCAACGGTGTCCCGTTGCGCAGGAAGCCCTGTAGACGCCTCGTATCCTGGCGCAGGTTGATGAACTCCCTCAGCCGCATCAAGAGGCTGGCCAGAACCATATCTGTCCAGCGCGACCCAGGAGCGAGCGGAGGTTCGAGCGCGCTGGCTCGGGCTGAAAGCGCCCTCGCTACGTCGGGATCAGTCACATCTCCGTGCAGCCATTCTGCAGCATCGTGCAGCAGCTTTTGCACCGCGTCTGGTAACGCGTTTGCCCGGCGAAGGGCACCGATGCGATCGGACATCGACGACGCAATCGGCAGAAACATCAGCATGTGCTGGCGTAGCGCGGTCAGTGCAGAGCCCGCCTTGGCCAGTCTGGACGACTCATAACGCAGAGAGGTCGCAAGGCTGTCCAGCGCGACGGCATCGGAGGCGAGCCGCAGCCGCTGACTTTGCGTGTCGAGGCTAGCGGGATGCCCCTCGAGAACTTCGATCGCCCATGCGCGAGCGCCCAAGATCCAATTGTCGAGACGCTGCGAGATGATCGGCAGCACTGACTGCGGAAACACGATGGACGAGACCGCGCTGGCGCATAGGATGCCGAGCGTGATCTCCTCGACGCGAGAGACGGCTACGTCGAAGATCGTGCCCGGCGCGTCCACCGTCGGAAAGCCGACGATCGCCGCAGTATAGCCGGCGAGCATTGGCACATAGCTGCGCGGTGTGCGATCGAGCAGCGACAGGTAAAGGCAGCCCGCCACCCATGCCGCAATCGCAACCGTCAGCAGCTCCGGCGAATTGACGAGGTTCGGCACCAGGACGACACTCACTGCAGCCCCAAGCAGCGTTCCGAGCACGCGATAGAGGGCCTTTGAACGTGTCGCGCCCGCGAGCACTTGGCTGGTGATGAAGACAGTGGTCAACGCCCAGTAGGGTCGTGCGAGGTCGAACCACATCGCCAAGTAGAGCGCGATGATCGCCGCTGAGAATGTTTTCAGCGCGAACAGCAAGTCGCGCGCAGTCGGAAGGGCTACCATCGAGTTGAACTCTGGGCGGGCCGCAGCGGGCGTGTGGCGCCTCGAGCTGTGCCCTGAGGGTTGCCAGTCGCGCCTTAATTTTTCGCTGTGTCTGTAGTCGGTTGGGATGGTGCCGGCTGAGGGATTTGAACCCCCGACCCCCTGATTACAAATCAGGTGCTCTACCAACTGAGCTAAGCCGGCATCGCGGCCCGAGAGGGCACGCGGCTGCCTTATACAGCGCGTCGGCCGCGAGTGCCAATGCGCCAGATGCACCGCCACGGTGCGTCGATTAGGCCTTCATTATCCATATCCTGACATGGTGACGGCAGTTGCGTCGAGTTCATCAAGTCGAGGGTAAGCGCATGCGTTTTGGTTCATTGCTCGCCGTCATCGGCATCGCCGGCACCATCGGCTTTGCTGGAGCGGCGCCCGCCCAGGCAGAGTGGTGCCGGGCTCCCAGGGGAGTGGCCTGCGGGCCAGCACCCGTCAGCCACTTCATCTACTATCCACGCTATTCCAACGTCTATTATTGGGCGACGCTCGTTCCGTACCCGGGCGCCTATCCCTACATGGCGCGCGGCTATTACGACCGCTACTACCGTCCTTATGGCCAATATGCCCGCCGCTTCTGGCAACCGCGCCGTGCGCGCGTTGCGCCGGTTGCGGTCGCATATCCAGTGGCAGCTCCACCTCCCGGCTGCTGCGCGGAAGGGCCCATCAAGTAGATCGCGAATGGTGGCCGGGTTACGCCCGGCCGCCGTTCTTATTGTGCGTGATGCGTCCGCTTGAATGCGGCGTGGTGCAGGCTGATCGCCGCCGCGTTCGACACGTTGAGGCTGCCGATTGGCCCGCTGGTGGAAATCCGCACCAGCCGGTCGCAGCTCTCCCGCGTCAGCTCTCGCAATCCCTTGCCTTCCGCACCGAACACCAGCGCCAGCCGGCCGGTCAGTGGCTCGGTTTCGAGCGCATGTTCGGATGAGCCTTCGAGCCCCAGCACTGTCGTGCCGTGCTCTTTCAATTCCGCGATCGTGCGCGCCAGGTTCTGCACCAGCGCCACCGGCACCAGCTCCAGCGCGCCCGAGGCCGACTTGGCCAGCGTGCCATCGAGCGGCGCGCTGTGCCGCCGCGTCATGATGAGGCCCGCTGCGCCAAACACCGCTGCCGAGCGCAGAATGGCGCCCACGTTGTGCGGGTCGGTCACTTGGTCGAGGACGACGAGGGGGCCGGCATCGGCGCGAGCTACGAGCTCGAACACGTCAGGCTCTTCCAGCGGTTCGGTCTCGAGCATCACGCCCTGATGCACCGTATCGGCACCTAGCAGCCGGTCGAGATCGCGCGGGCTGACCCGTTCCGGCGCGACATGCCTCGCCGCCACCGCCTCCGACAGACGATTCTCTGCATTCTCGGTCATCAGCAGCCGCAGAATCGATCGCCCGGGATTGCGCAGGGCAGCCTCGACCGCATGCACGCCATAAAGCTGCACGTGACCGTCAGGGGCGCCTTTGGGCCCGTGATCGGCGGATCGATGGCGCTGGGGGCCGCGCGGACCGTTTTTGCGCGGCCGCTGGCCGTATTTTTGGCGGGGGGATGTGGGCTTCATCATTCAGCTCGTGGCAGGGAGGCGCATCCTGCCGCTTTTCCATTTGACATCCAAGGGCCTCCTGCGGATAAACGCCTCCGCCCCGCCGCCCCTAGCGCGGGGCGATTTCATTTAGGTGCCAAGGCACCTCAATGGATGGTGTGAGGAGGGGTGCCCGAGTGGCTAAAGGGGACGGACTGTAAATCCGTTGGCTTCGCCTACGCTGGTTCGAATCCAGCCCCCTCCACCAATCCATACTTCCCTGTTCTAATCGCCTGCAAAGCCTTGAAGGGGTAGGCGATTTCACCGGTTCGATAACCCTCTTTTCGGTTGTAGTGCAGACCACGGCCAAACAGGAGTTTGGGCACCAATCTGCGCGAGGGCAGGTGGTCGGAAGCCCACATTTTCCGGGGGTTTGCGATGAAGGACAGGGCGGTTCGATAACCCAGATTGAAGTCGATTACTTCCTCGCCGCGTGAGGCGAGTCTTTCCTGCAGAACGATCCTGCGCTCCTGCAGCTTGCGCACCTCCGCTTCATAGGCCGCGATCAGCACGCCGTTGTCGGCGGCGATGAGACGTTCCATGAGCTGACTGCTCTTGCGCTCGATCTCCGTGAGTTCGGCCTTCAGCGTCTGGTGCTGTTCGGCTTGGCCCTTGCGTCCTGCCGCCCAGACTTCCGAGACCAGCTCATGAAAGGCGTCGATGAGAGGCGCATCGGGCCGGATGGCATCCAGCAACGTTTCGAAGTCACCCTCGATTCGCTCCTTGCGGATCGATTTGCGGCTCTCTTCGCAGCCCTTGGCCTGACAGAAGTAATAGGGATACTGGCCGTTGCGACCCTTCGACCAGCCAGCGGACATTGTGTGCCCGCAGCAGGCGCAGGCGACGATGCCGCGCAAGGGAAAGTCTTCTCGCGTGTCCTTGCGTAGCGCGCCTACCGGGCGGCCCTTCAGACGTTCCAATACGCGCAGGTGCGTTTCGTAAGTGATGAGGGGCTCGTGCTTTCCAAGCAAAGGCGCGATGCCCCACTGAGGGGCGTCGATATATCCGGCATAGGTGGGCCGCTCCAGCATCTCCCGGATTTTCTGCAGATGAACGGTCTTGCCGTGCCGGCTCGTGAAGCCCGGCTTGCCTTCCAAAAACCGCTTGATCTCCATCTGGCTCGCAAAGCGGCCGGTCGCAAACCCTTCCAGAACTTCGCGGACGATTGATGCCGTGGGTTCATCCGGCACAAGGATCTTCCCGTGACCGGGCTTTCGCTCGTAGCGGTAGCCGACGGGGTTGGCGAAAACCCAGTACCCGCTCATGACGCGGGCGCGCATGCGGTTGACAACCTGCTCGGCGTTCTTCTGGCGCTGATGCTGGGAAACGGAGGCCAGAAGGTTCTCGACAAGAATGCTGTCGGAATCCTCACCGAACTCGATGGAGGGGCTTTCCAGCTTGCCGCCTGCGTCGTCTATCGAATCCCTGAGCTGTCTGTGTGCCACCACGTCGCGTGCAAGGCGGCTGATATCGTCGATGATGACGATGTGGCGCGCATGGGTGCGATGCTTGCGCAGGAAGCCCAGAAGCAGCTGCACGGCGGGCCGGTCGATCATGCCGCCTGAGACGCCTTCATCACGGAAGACCTGCACCACCTCATAGCCCCTGTGCCGCGCATATTCGCGGCAGCGCGTTTCCTGCGAGGCAAGGCCATCGCCCTCCTTCATCTGCCGCTGGCTGGAGACGCGGCAATAGATAACGGCTTGGGCAGGCGAGGCATTGAGTGCAGTGGTCTTGGTCATGATCGTGTCGTCTTTGTTTTTGGTTTTGGCTCCGCCTCCAGCACGGCAAGGTGCTCGGCGTAGTCTTCCAGCACCGGATCGTTGGCGGATTGCTCGAAGAATTCTACTACATTGAAGTTGCTCATGGAATCATTATCGTTCGCGGGCTGCAGGAGCTGGCAGGCGTGCCGCCCGAAGGCGAGATCGGCGAACGTCTCGGCAATCGCATACAGCGCCTCGATGATATCCCGCTCTTGCTCTGGGCTGAGGTCATACTCTTTGAAGTAGTGGCGGTACTTGTCGATGTCGCGCGGCATCCCTGCTCCCTTTCCCGCATCGGCGCGCCCGCCAGATTGGGACAGCAGCGCGGACTAGCGATTATGGAAACACTATGCGCGCTGCGCCGCCCGCGATCGGGTGGAACCCTGATGGGCGAAAGTGCCCGGCTCAAGAGGCCGGGCGCGATTTTTTTTTGAGAATGGCTCAAGCGGGATCAGCGGGAATCTCTTGCTGTTCCCACACCTCGCATTCGGTGCTGCCGTCCTTGCAGGTGAATCCTTCATCGCCGTATTCGCAAAAATCAGTCTCGGCGCGTTTTATGGCTTCTTCGGCGCTCTCGGCCTCGATCCACCTGACATAACTGCTCCACTCGACCAGATTGACGAGATAGCGTTTGCGGGGGCTGGTGGTCATGCGCCGCCGCCTTTCATCGTCCGGTGCAGGGCAATGGTGGCGCGGTGCAGTTGCAGGGCGGTTTCCAAGTCCTGCTCGATGATCAGCAGCGCGCCGATAGCCTCATTGCGGCGCTCGTGCTTGATGGCCTCATGCGCTTCGGCGCTGTAATGTACGGCTGATAACAAGCGCTGGTCTATAGCGTTGATCAGCACGGCCAGCGTGCGGTTTTCGGATGTGCTCATGGTTTTTTCTCCTTCTTGTTTGAGCGTTGGGTAGTGACCGCGCCCTATTGGAAGGGCGCGGTTGAGAGCCAGCGGATGACGGAATCGCCCTCGTGCGCGTGATCCCAGATCAGCCACGCATAGCGGTGCTTCAATGTGTGGGCGGTGGCGCGGGCCGGATCGCCCAAGGGGAAACACACGCATTCATCCAGCGCATAAATCACGCTCGGCGGGCGGCGCACGAAATCATCATGCCGCTTGGGATGGCAGAGCGAGGCGATGTTTAAGAGCATGGCCACGCGCCCGCCTTTGTCAGCGGTGAAGGCTAACGCCTTCTCTACAAACCTGTCGGCCATGCCCCAGCCGTAAGGCGGGTTCGTCACGATGTTGCGGGCAAAGGGCTTTTCTAGTTTGAGGAAGTCATAGCCGGGATGGCCGTAGCCCCAATCGGTAATGTCGGTGGCGATGACATCATAACCGGCCCGCACCAATTCCTTGCTGATAGCGCCGTCACCGCAAGCGGGTTCCCAGATGTCGCCCTCAAAACGCTCCGCCGAAAGCAGGGCGCGGATGGCGCTTGGCGGTGTCGGGTAAAACTCAAAGGCCGCGCGGCGCTCCGGCACGCGCGGCTTAAAGTAAGTTGGGTAATCAAAATCAGCAGTGACGCGCATGGGGCGGCTCCTTGGTCGGTTCTTCAAAACCCCTTAAAAAGAGGGGTTCGCATGAACCCTTGGCCCTCGCCGAGAGCGGGGAGCCAAGTGCAAGGAGGCTCCGAACGAGGGGGCCCCACGGATCAGTGGGGAGACGTTTGGATGCCTTGCGCGCGGCAGGGGCGGAGCCCCTTAGGCACTTCACTTCGCGTCAGGGATGGAAGCCCGAAGGGCCGAGACAAGCGGGACGCGCAGGCTCGGCGCGCTACAGCCCGGCCCCGGCCAATGGGCCGGGGAGACGCTCAAAAATGCATTCTCAAGCTCAACGTTGATTTAAGTGACTTTTTGAAGGATGCGGTCGATCAACGATTTAGCAGCGATCCTATTGGTGGAGCACTCGTAGATCAGAGCGAACATTTGCTCGTACATTCTTCGCTTTGCCGTCGGAAGATCTGCCAGAGGTGATTCTTCCAATTTGGCCCTAAGAACTTTGTCGAGTTTTTTTTGTGTCGCCCGAACCCGCGCCGCTAGGGCGTCTTCTGGGCCTAAGTCGAGGCCATCCATTTTCGCAATCTTTTCCATTGCGCCTATTGCTCGCTCAGCGCCGCGCGCAAATTCCGTTCGCTTCGCGGCTGCCAGCGTTCCTTGAGCGATGATAGCAATCTTTTCTTCGGCAACCGCGGACTGCATGTCAAAGTCGCGCAGCCACTTCCGTTTGATTGAACTCGTGCGGCAGCGTCGCGACAAGTCCCGCGCAATGGGAGCAATTTGATTGAGGAGATTATTGAAGTGAGTGTTCTGCTCAAAATGATCGCGCCGTCCGTTTGGGACGATCCGCTCATCGAGGATGTGCACTTCGCCTACTACCCAGCCGCTGAAGCGACTTTCGGTAAACAGCTCTTCCAGGAGCAAATGGTCGCCGACCTGGATGTTTCCGACACGAAGTCTTAGTCCCTTGACGAGGCTACCCTGGGGAATCGCTCCCGCATAGCTGTGGTGGAGCAGCCAACAGATGGCTGAGGGCTGACCATCCATTCCTGTCAAGTGAACGAACTCGACGTCGGTGTAGGAGTCGGCACTCTCGCTGCCAACATCAAGCTCATTTCGGAATGGTCGGAACACTGGTTCTTCAAGGCCACTGATGACGACCCGCAGATCGCCAAGCGGGACGTTGGCCTTCAACGCAGAAGCAATCTCTGCTCCGAACTTGAAGGTCGGCGCGAAGGGGACCGGCGCGACCTGGCTAATGTAGTCAGCTACCGCTTCAGGACTGAGGAGACGGTCGTTCTTGTGTCGAATGATCCCCTTTAATTCCACCTCGAAGAAATGTGGTGGCCAATCGTCGCCGTTGGTCTTGTGGTGGGTTACCACATCGACGATCACGTCGCGCAAGTCAGCTTCACTCTCCGTGGATCGGAGAGCCGACTTCAAGCGACGGCAATCCCACCGCAGCTCTGAGATGTTGGATTCTCCACGCGCGCGTGATCGAAAAATGAGTTCCTGACAATATCCAAGTCCCGCCAGCCTGCCGACACCACGAAAGCCCCGCGCGGCTGCTCCGCGCTTCGAGCTTGCGCCAAGCGCAGTCATTTTCCGCGTAAACTGGCGACTGGGAATGCCAATACCATTGTCGCGAATACGCACGGTGCGGTTGGCCCCGTCGATAGATAGTTCGACGGCACCTTCATCGCTCTCACTGAGAACGCCCTTTTGTTTGGCTTCATCGATGGCGTCGGCCGCATTCTGAAGATATTCGCGATAGATCGTCATAGGATCGACGTACATCGCGCTGCTCAGCAGCTCGAGAATATCTCGACCTATTGTAATATCGTTTGCTTGTACGGCCGAGATGGACTTGTCAGAACGATCAAGACTGCTGGCAGAGATCGAGTGGGTCCGTGTCATGCAATCACTCGCTGCTTCTTGGTGCCCCGCACCTTGGCGGTTTCGGATCTGGAAGGAATTGGGACCTCGTCGGCTTCCAGCCCGGCATCCTCGACGCGTTCTTCTTCAGAAAGACCGTCATCGACGTTCATTTCACCCTGCTTGTCGCGAGCCCAGATTTTGAACAGCTCCGGCTTCGGTTTGGGCGTGTAAAACGGTAATAGCTCAAGAATGGCGCGGTTCTTGGTTGCTTTTGGAAGACTGCCAAAGTCCCTTGGATCGCATGATGAAAGCAGCCTCAAGAGCTCGTTCTCATCGTCGGGCGTTAGCGTCGAGGCCTTGATCGTGTACTCCTCGAATTCGGCCTTTCCGCCGTCCCGTTCATACCAATCTCTATTGAAAATAAAGTCATGCGGTAGAAGCAGCAGTTTCTGGAACTGCTCGAACGTATCGCCAAAAGCTCGCTTGAAGAAATCAGGCTCGCCGCTGACCACTCCATGTGTGGCCTGCAGGATGATTTGGAGCGAGCGCAGCTGATAGCGGGTCCAACGCTCGCCAACGTGTCCACGATCCGGCCGGTTCGTTGGTTGGTATCGCATCGGAAAGGACCAGATGCGTATGCCCAGCTCTTCGTTCAGCGTCACGTTCAACCGCATGCGCTCGAAGAGGTCCGCTGGATTATCATGAAAATTATACAGCATGTAGTTGGACAGCTCGGTGAGGCCGAACTCGTGCGCATATCTCACGGCTTGCTCATAGGGCTTGCGAAGGCCGAGGTGGTCAAAAGCGATGCGTAACGGCCTTAGACAGATGCTGGACAATTCCCGAAGGTACATCTTGTCCTTACACAAGATGCGCGCGTCGACGCCTTGATTGAAATCCACGCGTCTCTGGCTGGCGACTCGTTCGCCCGAGCGGCGAAGCTTCGCGCCGGGTGTAAAGCCTAGAGCTCTGATCTCCGCGATAATTTCCTTAAAGCGCGGGGACGCGACTACGTTGTTGTCCATCAACACGAGGTCTTTTTTCGGCCCGTAGAGTGCGTCGATGCCGCGGACAACATCCGTCAATGATTCCGTGTCCCGCTGTGTGCCTTCAAGCTTGGGCACACCGCAGAAAGAGCATTTTCTAATGCAGCCCCGAGACGTGTAAGCGAAATAGGCATCGCTTACGGGGTAGTGGTATCCGATCTGCCCAAGAATCCCGTAGTCCGGGATGAGATCTTCGATCGGCTTGCCGTACTGATCGTCAGCATATAGCTCATCGGAGAAATCATCCAACTGCAGGGAGACGGCAGGCGCCTGGTTCAGGAGCCCCTTAATAAACCTGATGCCGTGCCATCTTCGTTCAGCCGCAAAGCGCTCAGGCATTAGAGAAGCTGCAATGCCGCCAACAAATACCTTGTCGGCCTGACCGTTCGCCACCTTAAGGGCGAAGTCGATAGACTGAGCAATGCGGGGATACTCGAACGAGAAGAGCGTGGTGACATAAATTCGATCCCACGCCTCGCCGAGAACGGACTTGTCCTCGCCCTTGATAAACTTGACGCGGTCCTTTTTTCCGTTTGGCCCGTGGTATTGAGCAATTTTCATAAGACCAAGCGGCGGATACTTGTTCTTGTAGCCAGGCTCTATGAGTAGAATGTTCCGGTTAGCCATTGGCCACCATCCTTAGGTGCGCGCGCGCTCTGCTCTGGCGGATAAGCGAGACGGCCGTGGTGACACCGCTTTCGCCTCCCAACCCTTTCAATGGGCCGCTACTCGACCAATCGAACTGTGTCATGAAATCGCCGAGGACAGCGCAGAAGTGCCGAGCCGTTGGCAGCATTTTGCGGTCAGCCTCGTTGCAGAGATCTGCTGCCAGTTCCATCAGCGCGTAGACGCCAATGCCCTTGGTAAGAAAATGTTTGCGTGGCTGAGCCCACTCGCGGGGCAGTGTCGCTGCGACGGCTTGCCAATAAGCGAGTGTCACTTGGCAGAGTTCTTCAGCCGTATGGTCCTTCGCAAGATTGGCGCGACACAGGAACAGCTTGATAGCCTTTTGGAGGGTCCGCAGCGAGGCCCGCCGCATCAACCCCGAGGTGCGTTCGCCGCCAATATCTAACTGCTGATGCCAGGGTGAAGAGGGTTCGTTGCGAAGGAATAATGCGATGAGAAGCTCAGGCCTGTCGCCCGCAAGATCCGTCGCAAGCTGCGCGTCGTGAAAATCAAGCAAGCTGGAACTTAGCCCCTTTGCCTTGCTGTTGATTGTATTGAAAACCTCCATCTCTTCGCGGTCGGATAGCCCGACAAAGCACATAAAAGGAAGTTCTAGCGCGAGGTCAGCGAGGTGCCCCAATCGATGTTGGCAATCAACCTGTGTGAGCAGCGGACCTGCCGTGGTCGCTAAATTAAGACGCCGGTTGCGACCGGACTTCGAGACCAGCGTCCACGCTTGATCCTCACGGGGGCGCAGATTGAAGGTGAGCGGGATGGTGGTGCTGGTCGGCCGTTGAATGTACCTGCGGAAATCCAGACTATGCTGGGAGTTGAATCGGCGCTGGTATCCCCGGCCAGAATCCTCATTGAGCACGTCCGCAAAGCTCAGTGAGCAGAGGAGGGACGCGGGCGCGTAGCCGAGCAAGACCGGACGGTTGGCCGATTGACCAAGAAAACAATCAAGTGTGACGATTTTGGAGGCCATTAGAGCTCCGAATCTGCAGCTGCCCACTGCATATTGCAGTGAAGGCTGGCTGCAGATTAGGCAAGCTCAAGCACGATGTCGATCGATTTTTTGGAGAGGAGAGGAACTGGGGACACAGGGGGTGGTCAGTCGAGCTTGGCCTTTATTTTCTCAAGCTGTTCCCGGAACTTGCCTGCCCGTCGCTCGATATCCTTCAGCTCGTAGAGCATACGGTCTCGGATCGGCTTTTCCGCATCCTGGATGTCGTCCTTGGTATCGGCGCGTGCAAGCCACTCCCGAAATCGCTTCAGTTTGTTGAGAGCGTCGTTCTCGGCACCGGCGTTCTTGGCGCTCTCGTACGCTTCCTCAAGGGAGTACCGGCCGTCGATGAAGCGGGTCAGAACCTTTTTGGGCGCGGTACAGATTGCAGGGAGCTTATCGCGAAGGTCCATCGCTGTCGGGATGGCCTTCGATTGTACCTGTTGAACGATAAGAGCGTCGAAGCCTGAGTGTTCTTCTCGCGCCTTTCTGATTTTTTGCGATTTTAGATACTCATCGTAGTAGCTCCAACGGTCGCGGTCAGTCTCGCCGTGAAGGATCATAAACTCAAAGACATTGACGATGTGCCGTGCTTCTTTGTCACTGATCCCGATCTCCTGAGCAACGGTTGAGAGCGGAATGGAATGTTGCTTGTGTCGGCGGAACAGAAAACCGGCCCGTTCATAGGGCAACCAGTCCTTCTTCCCCTTGATGTGGTACTCGCCAAGCAACGCGAAGACGAGTTTCTCATCGATGGTATCAGGGAGAACCGTGCAACGGATCTGCGCCCATTTAACGGGATCTTTGGTTGCCAGATGGCGATAGGCTGCTAGCCTGCTGTTCCCTTCCAGGACAACAAAATCACCTGCGCGGACGATGATGGGATCGATGAGACCGCCATTTTCAGCAATACTGACGATCAGTTCCTTGACATGTTCGTGGTCTAGAAGCTTCTCGCATATTTCGTCTTGATCCGGTGTCCGGTCGTCCGAGCGCACAAGTGAATAAATGCGCGGATTGTCAACGTAGAAGCGTAGCTTTTTGTGGTCGAGGTCGAGCGTCTGCGTAGGGAACGTTTGTCCGCGCAACGTAAGCGACCCGACGAAAACGTTCGATCCTTGTATGGTCGCCATGATGGTCACTCTAGTCCTAGAACGTTGCGAACGATGCGGCCAAAGTCGTAGTTGGCAATGGCCTTATATTCATCCGGCGAGATGTCTGATTGAGCGAGCTGCGCAGCGAGCCGTTTTGCCATAAGGAGGGAGTCTACCCATTCGTCGACCGTGCCCGTCGCGATTAGATTCCAAATGTAGCAAGTGCTTTTCTGCGAAATGCGATGGATGCGGTCCTGCGCCTGCAGATAGTCGTCGAGACTGAAGGACCGATCATAAAAGACAGCATGACTGGCCATCGTAAGAGTCAGCCCCTCCTTCGCGGCACCGGGTGTCGCGACCAATACCCGAACGGAAGGATCGATCTTAAACGCGCGTATGGCATCGTTTCTTTCGGCGATGGGACGCGAGCCATGAACGTAGACGCAGCCGAAACTTGAAAGTTGATCGGCTAGCCACTCCGCGTTGTCGATGAAGTTAGTCCAGACGATTATTTTCGTATTCTCAGCCACGGCTCGCCTTACGAGCTCGACCAAAGTAGGCAATTTACCGGGTGCAGAGCTGTATGAATGGTCAACCAGTCCTGGGTTCGAGGCAATCTGGACAAGGCGCAGGAGCCGTTTGAGAATATCTTCGGCGTCGTCATCGATAAGCACCCCATCGCGTACGATTTCGGCGCGCAACTCTTCTTGATAGCTATTATAAAGTTGCTGTTGATTGTCCTCCAGCTTGACAGGGATGTTCTCAATATTCTTTTGGGGCAGCTCAATTCCAGCCGTGTCCTTGGTTTCGCGGACTGTAAATGGTTGGATTTTGGCGAAAACGGCGGCTAGTGATCCCTCGAACTCAGCGCGGCGGGATTCATCCTCCCAAAGGTCGTTACGAAGATCGAGTTGCCGCTTAAAATCAGAGAAATCTTCTCCGAGCGACTTACCATGATCGAGAAAGTAGATTTGAGACCATAGGTCGTACGGCCGGTTCGCGACCGGTGTGCCTGTCATGATCACGCGGCGGGCGAAACCAGAGGCGAGGCGGTGGAAGGATTTGGTGATATCCGCATCAGGATTCTTGATTTTATGGGATTCATCCAAAATGACTCCTACTCGCCGCGTCCTGAGGAACAGTGCGAGCCGCTTCTCTTCGGTTTTGACGACTTCATAGTGGGCAAGCAAAAAGCGTGTCGGGCTGTTCAGTGCGAAAAAGTTCGACGCGTGGTTTTGATCCATTACCCGCGCAACGATATGGGTGTGCGCGCGGATTTCCTCGGACCAGTTGTCGATCAGCCCCCTTTTGGTGATGATCATCACAGTATCGACTTGATTTGTGGCGAGCCATTCCAAGCCGAGGTCGATACCGATCTTGGTTTTTCCGAGGCCCTGTTCGTGAAAGAGCGCCGCGTAGGGCAGCGACTTAACCGCCTCGACGGCCTGAACCTGATACGCGAAGGCCGCATGTTTGGCATCAAGCCGGATGTCGGGGCGAGGTCGAAGCACGGATGTTAGCCTCGCGGAATGTCGGTAATGAAATGAAATTGGATTTCGTAGCGAGGCACGTACTGAAGGCTTCGAATGATGCCTTGAGCGCGCGGCAGGCAAATCCAGGGCACCGCAAGGTAGAATTGAGAGGAAGGGCGTAGGCTCAGATGCTCAAGAAAGGCCGCGATCTGCCTCGCAGACCGATCGCTTTCCAAATCCTCTGGGGTCTTCGCCTCGCCGAGCACATGGAAAGTTTCCGGTAGGTCCGATGCAAACACGTCTGGAGTGTAGCCGCCAATCTTTGGCGGTCGATCAGCGCCGTACGAATGGTGATCTGCCAGCATTAGAAAACTACCCACCGTCTTGTGCCGGGCACCGATGACATCGATGAGGCGTTCGACCAGCGAAACGTGCTGGAAGGACTCGCCGGACATCAGTCACCCTTGTTGAGTTCAGAGATGAGGCGCTTCAGCTCCTCGTGAGCGTCCGTCACGTATCGGACCGTATCGTCATTCGGACTCTCGCGCAGCCGGACAAGTTCCTGGAACGGAAGCGCGCCGACCTTCTCCGCGAGGGCGCGGGCAAGCTGTGCAATGGTCGCGTTTTTTATTCCCGCCGAAAGCTCCGGCTTCTCGAGAACGTCCTGGGCGGCCTTGATGTCCTTTTTGATAAAGACGTCGCGCGCTTTTTTATCTGCAAGCACGCGAGGCAGAACACGAACCGAGGCTAGACCCTTGAACTTCCCGGCCTTCATCCATTGCCCGAAGTCCTTAAGGGAGAATCCGGCCCGCAGGATGCCATCCTTGACCGGTTGTGCTTGAAGCTCTACAAAACCTGAATACCGTTCGGTATCATAGTATTCGCCTGGCTCGAACAGCGGGCGAAAGTACGTCTCCATGTCCGCGTAAGCCTGGATTGCCTTGGTGACATCCCGGCGACTTCCGCCGCAGAGAGCGACGACGCGATCTAGCGGCATCTTCTCCTTATGACAGAGCTCCCAGAGATACTTTGCCTTGGAGTAGGCATCCCATTGCCTGGGGCCTACGAGATGCGCTTGCAATCGAATCGCATCGACATCGACAGCCGATAGCTGTTCGTGCACGAGGGCCGGGATCGCAGTCCAGTGCCCCGGCACCTTTTCCGCTACGAAAGACCGGTAGAGGTAGAGGCGGGTGTTGCCTTCGATGCAGAGATAGCGCCCATCAGCCTCCTTACGCACGATGATGGGCTGCATGATGCCGCCATTCGCCAGTATAGAATTCTTGAGCTTCTCCGCTGTCGTGCCGCCTTCTTGGTCGTCCTGCGACCCCGACGTGACGTCGAGCGCGAGCGCGATCTGCTCGTAAGTTGGCTCTCCCTCGTAAATCTCTAGGTAGCGGCGTATTCGAGGATTTGTCCTGTCCAGCTCGACCTGATCGATTGGCAAGAGAGCAAACTTCCCCGCGTCCATTCATTCCTCCCGGCAATAATTGCAGAACACACCTGCTTCCGGTCATGTCTCTGCAGAAAATTTTAGAAGCATCGTGGAATCGAACGGAGCGCGAGCACCGTCATCGCTACAGAATCGGAGTTTTGTAGGCTACGAGCAGTACGTGAGACCTGCAAGCAACGGTTGCCAGTCGGCCGCTTGTTTCCCAGGTTGATATACGAACTACCCGCGCCTTCGGCCGGGGGGATGGAACGGGGGCGCGCAGCGGGCCCCCTTCCCGAGGCGGGTGAAACCCGCCGAGACCAGATGTGCTGTCATACAGCACACATCTGGCGGAACACCATAACTGACGAATTCAGTTCCGGTCATCGTTGCCGGAGCAGGTTATTCGATCCCCTGTCTCAGATCGGTTGCCGCTCGTTTCCATGCCGCTGTGATCTTGTGCAGCACCAGGGCTTCGACTTTGTCCAGATTTGCGGGTGAGCACGCCATCTGCATGACACTGTGGATCAGCCTGACATAGGCTTCGATGCAGGCGGTGAGCGCATCGGCGGCTTCGGTTTTGCGCTTTTGTTCTTCCGCGATCCATTCGGCGTGCCACGGCGTGATGATCGTGAGGAGGCGTCCCGCGGAGGCAACGCGCGGGTCCTTGTCGATCAGCATGTCGGCGATGACGCGGAGCGCGCGCATACGCGCCTCCTCTTCGGATTTTTTGGACATTGCGAATTCCCCCCAAGCTTCAGTGATGCAGCGCGAGCCCGGCCCACTTGAAGCCGCGCGTGAGCGTGGCGTGCGAGACTTCCAGCCGCTCTGCCACTTCGCCTATTGTGATGCCGACCTGCGTGACGTGGCGGTGGCCTTCGAGGATATCCTCGATACCCAAACGGCGCGGCCTTCCTAGCGTTGCGCCGCGCGCTTTGGCGGCGGCTAGTCCTAGCACCGTGTTCTCGCGGATCACGTCCCGCTGGAATTCGGCGAAGGCGGCGAAGAGGTGATAGACGAGCTTCCCTCCGGGCGTTGTCGTGTTGATGCCTTCGGCCAGCGAGCAGAAATGGATGCCCTCGTTCCCGAGCCGCACCAGCAGATCGGAGAGGTGCTGGACGGAGCGGCCCAGCCGGTCGAGCTTCAGGACCACCAGCGCATCGCCGCGCGTCAAGGTCCCCAAGGCTTTATCGAGGCCGGGGCGGCTCGCCTTGCCGCCCGAGATTCCGTGATCCTTGAAGATCTCATCGCACTGCGCGGCTTTGAGCGCATCGAGCTGCATGCGCAGCTTTTGGTCCGTGGTGGAAACCCGCGCATATCCGATGCGCTTGCCCGTCACCTCGATGCTTGGGAAAAAGAGGGCCGTCATGACGTCACCTCGTCAAAATCGATCCTTTTTGCCGAGGTGTGTGACGCGCTAGTGCTAGCGCGGTAATTTGGCGGAGTGCCGCCATTCTTCAAGTCGTCTCGTATCATTTTCGTGCTAGTGTTCCCTCCTGATCAATAACGATCGTTTATGTTGAGCAGGAAAGCACTGGCCGTTGCAAGCCTGAGTACCATCGTATGCAGCGTTGCTGCGGGCGCAGGCGCGGAAGACGCCTTCAAGAGTTCGAAGTTCCTCACCTATCCGGCAGATGCGCAGACGAGCTACATCAGCTCGTCGGTCATGATGGCGGGGACAATCGCATCGAAAAATGCCTTGAGCCAGTCACGCTGTATTGATGACTGGGCCGTCAAGAACGGAGCATCAGGCTTTCAGCCCATTGTCGAGGCGATGCGGAAGTTTCCCGACTACCACCCGACCGCAGTGATCTTTGCCGTGCTTCAGAAAGCGTGTGGTTCCTTCGAGTATGCGCGGAAGTAACTAGCCAAGATCCGGGACGGGCAACGACGATGTAGCGACGGGTTCAATCGCGGCTCTCATCGAAACGGGTGGCGCTATCTCGAAGCGTTTCAGACCGTTTCGCATATCTGTCTGGGCGGAATGAAGCTCGTGCTCGGTAAGGGGATTGTCCCGGTCCATCATCCGGTCGCGGATGCGCCCGAGAGTATCGACGCGAAAGCCTTGAAGCCCTTCAAGGCGAGTGAGTCTGTCTTTGGCAGACTCACTGTCTTCTAAAAACTGCTCGTAAGCAGGCTCATCGCCGCGCCATTCGATTCCAGCAGCGGCCTCGTCGCCGACGCGCTCGCGGCGCTCGTTCCAAACTTCCCCCCGTGCATCGCGGAAGACCCGTGTACCGTCAGGCAGCTTGGCGGCCTTGTCCAAAGTCCGTTGAAGCTGGGCTTGCGCCGCCTCGAGGTCAGCCTGCGCTTTCGCGATGGCGCGATCGGTTGCGTCTTCCGCATCGCCTAATTCGTCCAAGGTTTGGGTATAGGCCCGCGCATAAGCGGGGTTGGAAGCCAGCAGCATCTGGAGGCGGGAGAGGTTTTCGGTCTTGCGGGCGTCACCGCTGGAGCGGCCATGACGGCGCTCGTCCCGGTGATCCTCGCCCAGGAACCGCGCCATCTTGCCGTTGGGGAGCCCGGCCATCTCAGCCTTGAGATCAGCGTCGTCTTCCCGGCGCTTGAGCTCAACCTCCGCCAGCCTGAAAACGTCCCGCAAATCGCTATCGTCGTATGCCAATCCCACCCACACCCGTTTTTATGGATATTGTACCGTATACGCATGATTGAAGTCAAAATCTGGCGTGTTTGCCGAGCTTCTCGAACTTTTTTCAAATTTTTTTGCCCATATATTTCCGTTGGTTACGCATGAAATTCGTTCCTCCCCGCCGCAAGTTGTGAACTTTTCGGAAGCCCGTGGCCATCCTCTTCAGTGCACCAGATGGCACGTCGCGCCACCGCCCTTCTGGTGATCCTGTTTAGGAGGATCAATGAAAGAAGATCGGCCGCCCCTTCACCTCATCGTCCCCGCAACGTCTCGTGAAATCAAAGCAGCCGACCGGGTCATCCGCGTCGCCAGTGACACAGAACTTCGCCGCCGTTCGCATTTCCAGCGGCTGGCCATCGCGACCGCGGCCCTTGAAGTCTCGCGGCGCGGGCTAATTCAGTTGATGGCCGATACCCTCTACGAATTCCAAGGGAGCATCCTCCATCCCAACGGTGCGCCCTACGAAGTGCCGGACATCGACGATGCCTTCGGCAATGATGGCAGCTTCCGCTGGGTCACCGATTTCATCCGCTTCGCAGAGGAGCCGCCCCGGCAGCTCCCGCAAGCGCGGATCATTGAGCGCCTGCGCCTGATCGATCTCTACTTCCGCATCAAGCACCCCGAGCGGGCGCGGCTGATCGCGGAGTAATCCTCGCTACCAAAGCGCCCGGCTCCCGCAAGGGCTGGACGCTGTCTGCTACACGAGGAAAAAGGAGCGAACCGATATGAAGCACTACCATCTGACCTGGACCGTAAGTCTCGGATCTGGAAACAGCGAATACCAGATCGTCGAAACGGACACGGAGGACGCAGATCCTGACGAACGAAAGGTGGTGTTTGCCCTCCCCTTCGATAGTCCCACCGGGGAGTATGAGTTTCCGGAGGAGATGCGAAAGAAATACCAGGAGCTTACCGGGAAACCGGAATTCGGGCCCGACGTCATCGCCCCCTACTTGCGCAGGGAGGAGTTGAAGCATGTGGTTTATGAAAGCCCATGTCGGTGGGCGCAACGGCACAGGGGCTGCGGCCTTTATTGCGGGCATATCGGATGGCTTTACGCGCCGCGCAAATGTCGCCGGGGCATCGAGAACGGCGAAGGATCGCCGCCCCAGGAAACCTGTCCCGGCTTTGAGCCCAATCTACGCCAGCCGCAGGAATAGGCTTGCGGGAGTGCGCTGTTGCAGCTCGTTCTGCAATATCTGTTTATTTATTTACGATAATAGTATAGAATAGTAAAAGCTGGAGTTTTTCCAGCCGGGGCATCGAAACCCCTAACTTCATTCGGCAGGCATCAGCCGATATTGGTGCGTCTTCCTCACATACTGGCGAAGCGCGCCATAGATGCCGCCTTCTCGGTGTTAGACCGGGAGGCGGCAGTGCATGTTCAGGCTCACTGCCTGGCCTCGCGCTTCGGCGCGAACAGGCTCGCGGCTAAAGACTGCCGCGCCGTTCTGATGAAGTTACGGTTTCGAACTCCCGGTCACCAAGAGCTTTGCTCTGGTGGCCGTTTCATTTCGAGCAATGATTTTGTGGGGGAGTTCATGCGTCATTTTATTCTAGCAGCCGCGATGACCGCGGCGTTCACCGGATATCCAGCCTTAGCCGAAGAGGCGGCAGACCCGCTTCCAACGCGCGTCGAGATCAATCAGGCCACCAAGACCTTCACCTTCATCATTGACAATAAGCCCGTCGCGCTGCTCGACAAAAATGGTCTGCACGTGCGCGAGGCCATCGTTTACGGCGGCACGCTGACCGATGCGGGTGCCGTCTCCTTCGATAAGCGCATAGTCGAGATGAAGAAGGAGGCCGGTCATGACTAAGCGCCTTCTTTCCCTGCTGGTTTTTCTGTTTCTCGCAGTCCCGGCCTACGCCGCACTTCAGGGGACAGACAGCAAGCCAGGTGATGCCTGTAGCGCCGGAGAAGCCGGACATACGAGGCGCAATGCCAGTTCCACGCAGGACCCTAAGGAGATCACGCTGATCTGCAACGGCAGCCAGTGGGTCTCGGCCAACGGGGGCGGCGCTATGAAGGGAACGAACGTGACCGGCGCGTGCACGCCGGCGCTTGACGGGACGGTCAAATATAACGCCTCAGCCAGCCCGCCCTGGCAGTATTGCGACGGAGGTACGACGTCCTGGCTCCCTTTTAGATTGCCCCAGTGCGCGGACGACGACACTGGGGAGTGCACACTGGCTGCGTTGCGATCAAGCAGCGATCCCAACTTGGTGGCCTCCAGTATCCGCTGCGGGCAGAACATTCTGGGCGTGACGGGCACCTATGACTGCACGGCCGACCCCGCCGCGTTTTCGGTTAACGATCTCACGGGGCAGGCGACTGCCAGCCTTATATCCTCCAATACCCTGACGCCCACAGGTTACACCGATCCGCGGCCTGTGAGCGTGACAGGGCAAGGCAGCCCGCAGGTATCGGTCAATGGCGGGGCGTGGGTGACATCGGGCTGGATACTGCCCGGCTATACGGTGCAAGCGCGCCTCACTTCGGCCAGCGCGTACGATACGCCCTATGCCGCGACGATCAGCATCGGGGGCGTCAGCGACACATGGAATGTGCGCACCAAGGTGCAGGACACGACGCCCGATGCCTTCAACTTCACCGACCAGACGAATGTGCAGCTCAGCACGCTGACGACCTCGGCCAGCATCACACCCACGGGATATGACGGCCCTGTCAGCGTTTCCGTGAGCGGGCAGGGCAGTCCGGAAATTTCGATCAACGGCGGGGCGTGGGGCAGCGGCGGCAGTATCAACCCGGGGCAGACGCTCGCCGTGCGCCTGACATCGAGCGGTTCGTATCTGACCACACTGACAGCGACCGTAACGGTCGGCGGCACGAGCGATAGCTGGAGCGTGCAGACGCGGCCCGATGTGACGGTCATCAATATCAGCGCCAACACGGGGAACGTGAACTTGTTCACGCTGGCGGGTAGCCCCGTCGCCGCCGGAAGCTGGGAGTTCGTGATTGCATCCGGGGTGTATGTCTATTCAACCAACACAGGAAATGCCGCAATCACGACGGGGGTTTTTCCGGCGGGCTCTGGTGTCAAGATTACCAATAACGGTTATATCCTCGGCATGGGAGGGGGTGGAGGCTATTCTGCCGCTGGGGGTGAGGCTGGCGGCCCCGCCATTTCCCTCGCTAATAATGTAACAATCGACAATTCCGCTGGCTTGATCTACGGCGGCGGCGATGGCGGCTCCGGTGGATGGACGTTTGATTTTATGAGTAATTCCTATTACGGCGGCGGCGGTGGTGGTGGTCAAAGCTACCATACATCACTTGGCGGCGGCAGCCCTCAAGGAGGTGCAGGCAATGGCGGCAATGGGACATTTTCCGGGCCAGGCGGCGGCGGCATAGGAGGCGCTACAGGTTGGACCGCTTACAACAATAACGGAGCCTCCGGCGGAAGTTGGGGTAACAGCGGCAAAGCCGTTGCCGTCAATGGCAAGACCATCACCTGGCTCGGGGGCAATGACTCAACGCATGTGAAGGGTGCGGTGAATTGATTTTCCTGGCGCGGCGTTGCCGGTGTCTTGATCCCCTTAGATCACAGCGGGTTCTTGAGCAGATATCGCCTATAATCCTCATACAGCCGCAGCTCTGGATGCGCGTGGGGTTTTGCGCCGGGGATGAAGTCGGCCAGCTTCTGCAGCGGATCGCGCGGGTGCAGCGCGGTGAAGGCTTCCGCAATCTGCGCCAGCAGATGCTCATCAACGTCCACACCCCTTAGATCCAGGGCGCAGAAAATGCGCACGGCTTTCTCTATAAGGAAGAGCTGCCCATCCTTGCTGGAGGCGAGCCTGGGAGCGTGGCGTTTAAGATAGCGCGCGAAACGCCGCGACTTCTCAATCCCGGCAAGCATGGTCCTGCCGGTGGCTGAGACACCCTCACTATCAAACAGCAAGAGGCCCGCGCTGGCAAAGTGCGCCAGTTTGTTCTGTGCTGCCTTCGGCAGGTTGATCCGCAGCGCGCAATAGGTGATGCGGATGGTCTTCCCGCTCACATGCGTGGTGGGCTCCAGCACTTTGACAGGCACCCCATCGGCATAACCGCTCAGGATGCGCAGAAATTTATGTTCGGTGAGCTTGGCTCCCCGGCAGTAGCGATTCTTGAGAGCGCCACTGCGTTCGATTTTTGGTGTTTTGATCTCCCCGCGATCCGCCCCCATAGCGACTTTGCGCTTGAGTGTGTGCGGCTATGCTTCCCTTCGATTTTGCGGGGAATGATCTCTTCGATTAATTTGTCATAACTTGCATGGATTTCAAGGCATTACACGCCCGCGTATGCGGGTGCGTGCGAGGATTTGCGCGGGGTTTGGCCCCGCCAAAAACAACAAGAAAAGGAGACTTGAGTAATGAGTATCTGTGACCGCTGCGGACGCGATGTCTGCAAACCCTGCACCGTTAAACCCGTCAACGACAACAAGCGCACTGTGGTGGTGGCGAGCGATGATGAGCTGCTGCGCCGCTCACATTTTCAGCGGCTGGCGACCGCTACGCGCGCGCTTGGAATATCCCGCCGCGAGATCCCGAACTGGATCGCCGATACGATCTACGGTTTTCGGGGCAAGATCGTCTGGCCGGGCGGCAAGGCGTTTGAAGTGGACGATGAGGACATCGATGCGGCGTTCAACGATGACGGTTCGTTCCGCTGGCTCTCGGGCTTTTTGTATTTCGATGAGATTGACCCGAAGCAAAACCCGCAACGGCGCATCTTATCGCGCCTGCGCCTGATCGATCTCGCGTTTCGCATTTCAAACCCTGTGCGCGCCGGGTTCATCGCAAAGTGAGCGGGCGGGGAAGTTTCCCCCAGATCAGCTTCAACACTCGCTTATTTCTAGGCTCAGGCAAGCGCCGGTTCGATGGGTTCGGACCGGCTCCCCTGACGAAAGGCTGGTGCTTCATTGAAATTCGATCCCTACGAACACCAACGAAAACAGCAGAGCGAATTCATGAGCGCGGTCGAGTGGCTGGCGATCCTGCTCGCCATCATGACAGCGTTCCTGCTCACGCCGGAAGTCTACGCGCGCACGGTCAACTGGATCGTGGCGTACACGGCCTCGCGCTACGGAGCGGGTTTTGAAGACCTCACCCGCTTCGCTTGGTTCGTCATGACGGCGCTTTTGATCTTCTTCGGAGCCCGCGCCACGCTCGCAACGGCCATCGTCGGAGCCGGGCTCGCATTGGCAACCCGTCTGATCTGAAAACTCGAAAGGAGAACTGGCCATGTCACGTACCCCGGAAGTCATTATCAGCAAGCCCCGGAAGCTGCTTAACCGTCTGGTCGGCTGTGCCAGCGCCGGATGCGCGCTGCTCAGCGTAGCCTCATTCTTACAGGGAGGTCCCTACCTGCTTCTGCTGATCGCCGGCCTTGTGCTGGCGTTCATCGCCGATAGCATCAAGTTCAAATACGTCAAGACCTACGAAGAAGGCGGCTACAAGCTCGTCTGATCACAATCCTGAAGGGGCCGCATCGCCAGCGGCCCCGTTTGCTGTCCAGCCTTGGGAGTTCGCAGCAATGTCCTCCTCCTCCTTCAATGAGCAATACCGGCACGGCAGCGCGCGGTGGGCGGATGACTATGAGCTGCGCGCCGCAGGACTGCTGAATGGGCGCGGTCTGCCGATAGGGTTTGCCGGTCATCACCATCTGCGGCTGGAGGGCGATGCGCCGCTGGTGACGATTGGCGGTGCGGGCTCGGGGAAGCTGCGCGATGTGATCGGCCATATCTTCGGTGCCCTCGGTCACGGGGGCCCAATGATCGTGCTGGACCCGCGCGGGGAGATTGCCGCGACGTTCCTGCCCGCGCTCGCCCATGCGGGCATTCAAGGGTATCTCTGGAATCCTTATGGGCTGCACGGGCTGCCCTCTCATTCGTGCAACCCGCTCGACCCGATTGATCCGCGCGCGCCCACGTTTCATGCGGACTGCAAGCTCTCGGCCCGCTCGCTCATCACCGTTACCAGCAAAGCGGAGGGAAAGTATTTCGAGCAGCGGGGCAGCGGCTGGGCTGACGTTCTCTTGAAGCGCCTTGCAGAAGTGACGGGCGGGGCGAGCCTGCCTGCGCTGATGCGCACCGTGAACCTCATTGAATCCGGCGCGCGCAGCTGGCCGGAATTTCTGGAGGGGATGGTGCAATCCGCCTTTGAAGACGTGCGCCGCACGGCGGGCGAGATGCTGACCAAGCAACAGGATTCCCCGCGCGAGTTCGGCTCCATTATGGGCGAGATCTATGGCAGCCTTTCATTCCTCGATGACCCCGCGCTCCAAAGGTCTTTAGAGTACCCGGACTTCTCACTGGCGGAGCTTTGCCGGAGCGATAAAACCGTCGTCGTCTTCCTGATGATGCCCGCCGAGTATTTGCACCAGAGCAGCGCGGTGCTCCGGCAGTTCTTCATGGCATCCATGCTCTATAAATCGCGCGCGCCGGGCTCGGGCCGCGTGCTGATGCTGATTGACGAAGCCGCGCAACTCGGCTCGTTTCCCGGCCTGCAGATGGCCTACACCTACGGGCGCGGCATCGGCATTCGCCCGTGGACGTTCTGGCAGGATATCGGCCAGATCATTCATAACTTCGGCCCTACAGGCGTGCAGACGTTTCTGGGCTCCTCCCAGATGCGGCAGTTCTTCGGCGTGCGGGATTATCAGACCGCCAAGCTGATCTCGGACATGCTGGGCAGCGAGACGCTGGAATATGACGACAAGCGCCTGCAGGAAGCGGCAAAGCGCCAGAAGGTGCAGGCCGTGCAGCGCCTCATCGCGGGTGATGACCCGCTGAATGCGCTGCTCGACGTGGCGCATTACGGTCAGGCCGCAAAGCTCCGCACCAAGCAGGCGCGGAAACTCGTGACCGAAGATGAGATTTTATCGATGCCGGAGGACCGGCAGATTCTTTTTATCTCGGGCAAGAACCTGCCGCCTGTCTCAGCATTGAAGCTTCCGTATTTCTCGCGGCCCGAGATGGCGGGCCTGTATCTGCCCAACCCGTATCACCCGCCGCAGGACAGCGTGCAGATCGCAACGCGGTGGGGCACCAGGCGTGCGCGCGTGATCCGGGAGCCCGTGCCGGGGAAGTTCGCATCTTTCGCCCAATATCGCGAGGGAAGTTGGGCATACGTAGAAGGCTACAAACCAACCTGACACTTAAAGGAGATCAGACATGACCAATGACGACAAACAGCCCCCTCGCAAACCTGACCTCGAAGTCAGCTACATGCGCGGGGCCGCGTGGGACAACCGCGCTAGTGGCGGAGGCATCAACGTCAATCTGCGCTTCACGTTGAAAGATGTGGCCGAGCGCATTCAGGAAGCCAAAGACAACGCACGTGACGGAGACCGCAAGGATGATCGCCGCGAACCCTCACGCGAATCCTCGCGCGAGGACAAGCGCAGCTCCGGCAGGGAGGATCGCCAAAGCCGCGACAACGGTCCCCGTTATGAGCGGTGAGTAAGGAGTTTGGCCGGGCCGCTTCGGGCGTAGTCACCAAAGCGGAACTCGACCAGAAAATCGCAGCTCAACCCAAGCCGCGGGTTGAGCTGCATCTCACGCCTCAGGGCTATGAGGTGCAGGAGATCAACACCGAGCAGTTCAGGGCCTTTCGTGATCGCATCCATCATCTCCGCGAACGCCTCAACGGCGCGCATGATAGACTTCGCGATCAGCGCGCCAGAGCCCTGCAGCGCGGACGGGCCAAACAGGATTTCGACCGAGGGCGGTAGCGCCGCCCCGGTTCTCTCAAACGCCAAGGCCTTGCCATGACGCACTTCACCAAGCTGGATGCCATCCGCAAACATCTGCGCCTTGGGTCATCATCACGGCCTCCATCGCCGCCGCCCGAGACCGGCAAGCGCGTGCAGAAAAACCTCTCCATCCTTGAGCGCGATGCCGCGCGGCTCACCGCGCTCGCCAAACGCGATGGCCTTTCTCAGGCGAGGCTGCTATCAGCCGCGCTGGATGCGTATGAGCATTCAATGGATCGACATAACGACGCCAAAGTTTGTTTTTCAGATTTTCCCATGATATAAAGTAATTGCAGACGCAATGAATCTATCCAAATGGCCCCGCGACCGGGGCTTTTTTTTATAGCCAGCACGCGTCCGTCGCTGGCTCGCTCTGCAAAATCACAAGCCGAACATCCCAACCCACCGCCAAGGCCACAGCCTTGCGCGGCAAACGCCATTGGAGCCGCCATGACTCAGACGTTTATTTCAGAACGCCTATCCTACGGAGGTCAGGACACCTGCAAGGCCCATCCGCCTGACCAGGCGGTTGTCCATGCCTGCAAGGAGCCTTGCCACCGGAGCGCCGTTGGCTACACCGCTAAAAGCCTCGCGCCCGCGCATCCGAACTACCTCGCGCACCGCACCAAGACGGATTTATATCTGAATTTGATCGACCCGCCGGTGCCGCTCTTCAAGCTTGAGAGCTTCGAGATTGCCCTCGATTTCATGCACACCGCCTACAAGGCCGGACCGCTTCATATCCACTGCAACCAGGGACAATCGCGTGCGCCATCCCTCGCGCTGTTGCTGATGGCCAAGCGGCTCGGTCATCTGCCGAACTCCAGTTACGCCGAGGCCCGTTCCGCCTTTGAGGCGCTCTATCCCTATAGTCCCGGTAAAGGCATCGCCCGTTTTCTCACCGACAACTGGGGCGGCTTAAGTTCCTAGTCGCGGTCCACGGATAGCGCCAGTGTCCGCCGATCGGGATAGTCCTTTTTGGGGTCCGGCTGCTCTTCCTTGCCATCTTCCACCCATGCAAGGCACCCTTCACGAAATGACCGCGAACGCGCTGTGCAGTCGCGCGCGTCCTGCACCGCTTTCCGCTCCGCCCAAGCGTATCCGGCCTTGTGGCCAGAGCAATCTTTGGTGCAGCGATAGCCGTGAAACTCCGCCAGCGCAGGCGTGGAAGACAAAACGGCCATTCCGGCGAGAATGATAAACCCATTGAAAATATTCATTACAATGAACAATACAGAATCTTTGACACGCCTTGCAATGCAAAAGAGCTGATCAATTACAGGCGACAAGCCCCCGGCCGTTGCGCGCTGTCGTGCTTTCCTCAGCCGAATATTTGGCAGGACCGCGGCCCTTTGCGAACGATCCTCTCCACCCTTGGCATGTGCGCCGCGCTCGTGATGTGCGTTGTCTCGGGCGCGATGAACTATCTGTTCCTCTCCTCGCTCGGCAAGACGGCGCTGGAAGGCCAGGTGCTGGGCGCGGCCTCGGCGGCGGCAGATATCCTGAAAGACTTGATGCCGTTCTTTATCGCGTGGAGCTGGCAGGCAAGGCGGTTCGTGGCGGCGCTCGCAGGATCGCTTGCCTTTGCGTTCTTCGCCGCGTTCTCGTTCTTCAGCGCCCTCGGGTTTGCGGCTGACAATCGCGGCGCGCTTGTGGAAGGCCGCGAGGCTCTGACCGCTACATACAAGAGTGTGCAAGCTGAACAAGCGGCGCTTGAGGCGCGTCTCACGGCGCTGCCTCCCCATCGCCCGGCCCCCGTCGTGCGCGAAGACCTGGAAAGCCACAAGCAGAACCGCCGCTGGAGCGCCACCAAAGACTGCACGGATGCGACGGAAGCCGAGAGCCGCGCCTATTGCGCGCGCTATTTCAAGCTTCGCGCTGAACTGGCGGCGGGCACGGAAGTCGAGAGCCTCACTGGGAAGATCGCGGCGCTTAAAAGTGAAGCCTCGCGCCTGCGCGATGCCGGGGCCGGACAGGTGACAGATCCGCAAGTATCGCTCTTGAGCCGCATCTTCGGCCAAGCATCCGAACCTGTGCGCCTCGCTCTCACCATCGCCATCGCGCTGCTGGTTGAGATCGGCGCTTCGCTGGGGCTGTTTCTGGCGAGCGGACATGGCGTAGCCAAACCGACGTCTGCGCCTCCGGCCTCCATCCCGCAAACGGGATCGGTCGAAGATTTTTGTCTGGAGGCTCTGATGCCAGCCAAGAGCGGAGCCGTCAGCGTTGAAGACCTATTCGCCGCGTACCGGGACTGGTGCCGCGAACGAGAGTTCGGCGCGCTCAACGCCGCACAGTTCAAGGCGACGTTTACTGGTCTCGCCGCGAGCATCGGCATCCCGGAAGAGGCAGGAGGATTCCGCGGCATCGCCGTCGCAGGCCCCGCGGGTGACGAGCGCATGGCGGCTTGAGCTTATCGCTCACGATCAATGTCACGATTGCGCGCGGGCGGCGGGGTACGGTCGCCATTACGGAGCCGGTCAAGGCGCTGCTCCATCGAAGGCTGACGCGGTTGCTCGGGGGCTTCCTGCTGCAGGGGCGCGCGTGCGGGCGTGCTCGAACCATCTTTCGCGCGTTCCGGCGCTTTGGGCATCTCCCGCTCTTGCTGCGCCTTCGGCCTGCTTGAGCGCGCCGCTTCTGCCCGTTTCGATGCAGGCCTTGCCTGCGCCTCGAACTCCTTCATCACGGGCGGGGCTTCGAGCGTGCGCTTGATCTGGCTCTGATCGGTGCGAAGCTCGCGCAGCAACGCGGCGTGCCGGTCACGCACGTCTTTGATGTCGGCCTGCAGCCGCTGGCGATCAGACATCTGTGCGTCGATCAGGGCCTGACGCTGGTCCCGGTCGCGTGCGAGGGCCAGATAGGCTTCGCGCTCATTTTGCTTCTGCACGGCAGCATGCTTGCCGCTTACGCGGGCCCATAGGCCCCGGACTCCGGTATCAAACCGCGCGGCGCGGGCTTTGGACTCGTCCTGACGGCGCTGCTGCTGTCCGGCATCGAGGCGTTGGCGTTCCTGCCGGTGCGCGAGCACCATCTCTTTGCGCTTATGGTCGAGCGGCGCAAGATCGCGGCGCTTTTGAAGCTCTGCCTCGGCGCGGTGGCGCTGGAAGGTGCCCGCCAGATCCTTGGCCAGCTGCGCGCGGGCCTCGGCAACGCCGGGCAACTTGTCCGGCTCCCCCAGACGCTTGGCAATATCCTTCGTCTTCTTGCCGACGGCCCGCGCCACAGAGAACACTTCGCCTTCCGGCGAGAGGGCGACATGCCCGCGCCGGTCGCCGCGGGCCAGCGTAAAGCCCCGGCTTTTGAGCGCCTGCATGAAGGCAGCCATCGAGTCTGAAACCGCCCAGCATTCCTGCATCATGGATTTGAGATCGCGGGCATCGCGCCCCGCGCGCTTGGCCTGATGCCATTCGGCGAGCGTGAAGTTGCGGGGATCGGCCTCGCGGCTGTTCATCAGGCCGCGCGGCATCTTCCAGCCATTCTCGATGTAAAGCTCGCGGCTCAAGTCCCGCAGCTTGGTCTTGAAAAAGGGGAGGTTCTTCGCCGTCATGGTGTCGGCGTCAATCCGGCTCCAGACAGCGTGCGCGTGCCTGCGGCCCTCCTTCTCATGGAAGACGACGATGCGCGGCTGGCCCTTGAGGCCGTTCTTCTCCTCAACCCATTCGATGGCAGATTCAAACGTCTCCACCGGCACCCGCTCTTGGGGAGGCGGGTTCAGCGAGACCGAGAAGAGGAATTGTCTGCACTTCGTGCCCCGGCTCATCCCATGAGCCTCTTTCAGCGCGCCGACGATATCGTCCGAGGCGAATCCCCGGATTTCATGAACCTCAATATGCTCGTTGTCACGGCTATTCAAAAGATGAAGCGCAAGCTGTTTGCCGCCGCCGCGTTGCGCACCCTTCAGGATCATCCGGGCCTACCTTTCCCGGATGCCGAGACCCTTCATCAGGAGGGCCTTCAAGTCGGAAATATCGGCGCAGGCTTTGAGAAGCGCAGCCTCCGTCTCCGGCGTGACCGGCAATGCGCCCATGCGGGCCAGCCCGGCCATCTCCCTCAGGCTGCTTCCGGCATCCGATTTGCCGAGAAGGGCTAGCACCTTCGCAAGAGCCGCATGATCTTTGACGGGAGCGCCCCCGCGCGGCCGCCGCTTCGCAGCGGGCTCATTGTCATTGGCGGGAAACAGCCGCTCCCGCGCATAGGCACTTTTGGATTGTCTGCCCGCGCGGCGCTCAAGCTCGGCATCCTGCTCCGGGGTGAGCGGAACAGAGAGAATTCGCCGGGCTTTGGTTTGTTTCGGGCGCTCTTCGGGCATCATGCCCGTGAGAATGCCACGCCTTTTGCAACCAGCCGGGCGGAAGGCTGCCGGGGTCTAGGCAGAAGAGCCTCCTGCGCCGGACTTGAGATCGTCAACGTCCAGAAACCGGCGTGACCGAACAGGATCGATCCGCTCCGCCTGCGCCAGCGCCCAATGGGCCCACTGCTCAAGGGCATCATCCGGCATGGGCGGATCAAGCGTAGGGTTCAGCGTTCGAACCTGCGCGACATACTCACGTATATCGCGGGCTCGTTGAAGGGCCTGGGCTTCGTCCAGCAATCGATCGACCCGGGCTTTCTCCAACGCGGCGATCCGCTCGCGCTCCTTGCGCACGGCCTCCTCGCGCGCTTTTCGTGCCTCCGCGATGCGCTCATGGCGGCGCTGCACCGTCCATTTGTGGCTTTGAATCTGGTCTGCGCGGTATCGCTCCTCGCCGATGACCATGAGATCAACGATGATGGCTCTTAGGCGCTGCTCGATTGGTTTCTCAGGCTCGTCATCGGCAAGCGTTTGCGGCGGACCATCGTGACGGTAGGACTTAAGGCTCAAACGAAGGCGTTCGCGCTTTGACGCGTCAGCGTCTTTAGCGGCGTGCCCTCGCAGGGGAATAATCTCCAAGGTGAGCCGAAGATGGGAAATGCCAATGCTGGCTGTTATCTCCTGTGCCTTCTCATCGTTGATGGAGCCGCTGCACCCCTGGGCCGACAGCGCGAGCAAGAGTGCATTCCAGATGCGCAGCCGCCGCCTTTGCAGCGGCGTGTCAAAGACGGGTTTGTACCAGGCGTATTGGCGCTGCTGCTCCCGGAGCTTCTCGTCCTTCTCCAGAAGTTTGCGGATGGCCGGGTGCGCAATGCTGAAATCTTTCCGCACACGAACGGCATCAGTGCGCTTCTCTACGCGGGCGCGTACCGCCTCAATGGGCTCTGCAAACGTAGGCGCAGGAGGGTCGGGTTCGTTCTCGTCAATCGGCTCCGGCGGGTAGTGCCAGTACCGATCCTGCCCAATCGTCACCGCGTCGCGGTGGCCCGGTTCGCGCGGCGGCAAAGGAAACTGGGCGACCCGGTGCCCAGCCTTCTTCTTGTTCCAAAAGCCGCGTGGCGGAACCGGGATGGCAGCGTTCCGGCAAGCCTTGGCGAGGCCCACGTCCGAAATCTGGAACCGGGCTGCGATGTCCCGCATCGGCTCCGACCAGACCAGATTGTAGAGTTCCTGCCGCGCAAAACTGTGCCCCATGATCGCCCCCTTCGATTTTCAGGGCAGTATAGCCACGGAGGGAGGCTCAGCTAAGCGCTTATGGTTCCGGGGAAAATGCCGTGTTTACGGCTTCCAGAGCGTTGTTCCACTCCCGCAACTCATCCAAGATTTGGTTCGAACATTGTGCGTCTAGGTCCACCAACCACGCATGACCTTTGGTCCGGCCCGTAGGGTCCGCGTTGGTCCGCGATATTTCTTCCAGCCTCCCAGACTGTGAGTCCGCTCCCCTGCTGCCGAGCGTTCATCCATGGATACGGCGCCGCCTATTCGGGTTTCCCCAGGTAGCGTAATTCCACCTGCGTTCCTGGCGTAACTGACGGAGTCGTGCCCCGTGCCTACGCACCGAGGCGGATGCTAGCTTTGGCATCCAGCACGCCTCCACATTCGCCATCTCCGCGCCTAGCCGCAGATGGTCACAAACAAAAAGGAACAAGCGGTGGAATTGGATATGGCAAAGCTCGAGCCCCTGCTCGGGACGATGGTGAATGAGATCGGCGCGGCAGCAAACGCCGCCCTAGTCCTTACCGGCGATAAGCTGGGTCTCTATCGCGCTCTCGCCGACGGACCCATCAATTCCGCCGAGCTTGCCCAGAAGACTGCAACGCATGAGCGTTATGTACGTGAGTGGCTGAGTGCGCAGGCTGCATCAGGCTACGTCTCGTGCGACGCAGCAGCGGGTACGTTCTGGCTCTCCCCTGAGCAAACTGCGGTTTTCGCGGACGAAGAGAGTCCCGTGCTCATGACAGGTGGGTTCTACTCGCTGTCAGCGGTCTTTGCTGATGAGCCGAGACTCACTGAAGCGTTCAAGAGCGGGAAGGGGCTGGGTTGGGGAGATCGATGCAACTGCCTGTTCTGTGGTGTCGAGCGGTTCTTTCGCCCCGGCTACAAGCAGCACTTGGTCAGCGATTGGCTGTCGGCACTCGATGGCGTGATTGAGAAGCTCGAGCGCGGCGCAAAGGTTGCCGATGTTGGCTGCGGCCACGGCGCTTCAACTTTGATAATGGCGCAAGCATTCCCAAACTCGCAGTTCGTCGGCTACGACTTTCATGACGCTTCGATAGATCATGCACGCCGTCACGGAAACGGCGTTGCCAACGTGCGCTTCGAGACGGCGAGTGCGCAAAATTACGCAGGCACCGGATTTGACCTCGTTACGATCTTTGATGCCTTTCACGACATGGGAGATCCAGAGGGCGCAGCAAGACACGCCCGCAACTCGCTCAAAAGCGACGGCACTCTGATGCTCGTTGAGCCCATGGCTGGCGACACGCTGAGTGAGAACCTGAACCCGGTAGGCCGCGTCTATTACGCATTCTCGACCAGCGTGTGCGTCCCTTGCTCGCTGGGCCAGGAAGTAGGCGCTGCGCTCGGGGCCCAGGCGGGCGAGAAGCGCCTCTCAGAGGTCATTCGGCAGGGAGGCTTCTCAAAAGTTCGCCGGGCTGCCGAGACCCCATTCAACATGGTGCTCGAAGCCCGCCTATAACGTGAACCAGATGCGCTCCCGTCGGCCATTCTGGCCGACGGGCAATTGGCTGCAGCCGTTCATCGTCTTCGATACCCTGAAGACGATGAACTCTGCGATGGATCGGTTCTACCGTTGATCAACGGGGCGAACCGTAAGGTTGTTGTCGTCCCGGCTCAGCTCGACACTCTCCAGCCCGGACTCACCCTTTGCGGTGGAGAGGACGACTGACTGCCCAGGGGAGAGCAGGGTCTCCACACGGATGGGCAGACCCTCCTGCTGGGAAAGCGTAGCGACAACACGGAAGCGGCCGGCTTCCTCGGTGTAGTAGGCGACCCCGTTGATGGCCCCAAGGTTGATCGAGTGGGCGCGCGGGCCATCCGCCGAGGCGGAACCCATGCTCGCCGAGCCGATCGATGCCGCTGCAATGCCCGCGGCGACGAGGGCGATTTTCCGAATGCTCATGACAGCCTCCAATTGCTGATGTGAAGGCCAGGCACCGATGTGCTGGTCTGTTGCCAGGGAAGATGATACGGAGGGGTCTATTAGTCCAATGGATTGGATTGATAATGCCCATCGATCATATCAATTTAGCCCGGGTCGACCTCAATCTGCTCGTCGCCCTCGATGCCTTGCTCAGCGAGCGCAGCGTCACCAAGGCGGCGGCGCGGATCGGCATCGGCCAGTCGGCCATGAGCCACAACCTTGCGCGCTTGCGCGAGCTGTTCGGCGATGAGCTGATGACGCGCGGACCTGCGGGAATGCAGCCGACTCCCCGCGCCATGGCGTTGGCCGATCCTGTGCGTGTCGCGCTGGGGCAGATCGAGACGCTGGTCTCGCGTGAGCAGGTATTCGATCCCGCCACGGCCGAACGCGTGTTTCGCATAGGCCTGCCCGACAGTACCGAAGTCCTCATTGGGCCCGCACTGCTCGCGTACGTGTGCGAGCACGCCCCTGGTATCCGCTTCCGCTTCTACGCCGCCGAGGGCCAGGGACTACTCGATGATCTCGACGCTGACCGCCTCGACCTCGGCATTGGTGTCGGAGCATTTCCAGGCGGACAGGTGCATCACAAGCGCCGCGTGCTGGCGACCGACAGCTACCTCGTCATGTTCAATGCCCGCAAAGTGCCGGTGTCGACGCCGATGTCGCTGGAGGATTACGTCCGCCTGCCGCAGGTACTGACCAGCTTGCGTCGCGGCGAGCGCGGCGTCGTGGATGACGCGCTTGAGAAGCTCGGCCTCAGCCGGACGATCGCACTCGTAACGCCGCGGTTCGTCGCCGTGCCCTTTCTTGTCGCCGGTGCGGCGGTCATAACCACGATGCACGCAAGGCTGGCCCGCTACTTCGCCGCGCAGATGGATTTGAGTCTCAGCCCGCCACCCATCGAACTCCCGCAGTTGACGACATCGCTGCTGTGGCACGCGTCCTACGACAGTGATCCCGCTCACATCTGGCTCCGCGATACCATCATCCGCGTCGCCGCCGAGGAGCGCGAGAAAACCGCCAAGACGTCACGCTGAAGATCGACGCTGCCTCCGCGCTACACCGGGCCCGGCGCCACTACGGGGGCGACCAGGCCCTGGCGCATGCACAGGTATACGAGCTCGATATCGGAGCGCACGCCGAGCTTCGATTTGATCTCGTAGTGATAGTTCGCCACCGTCTTCGGACTGAGGTTGAATGCCTTTGCAATCTCTTCCGTCGACTTCGCCTCCAGGATCATGCGCAGGATCTCGAACTCGCGCGGCGAAAGCTCGTCGACGGGCGATGCGTCATCGCACAGCCGGCTGGTCGCCACGATGTAGTTGATCTCAGCGCACAGCGCCGGACGCCCCGCGTAGACGCTGCGTATCGCGCTGACGAGAATGTCGGGCGGGCTGCTCTTGGTAACATACCCGCGTGCACCGGCGCGGAATGCCTGCTGCGCATAGGTTGCGCTGGCGTGCATCGTGAAAATCAAAACGCGCGCAGCAGAATCGCGCTGGCGTATCTGCCGCACGAGATCGATCCCGCCGCGCCCGGGCATCGAGATGTCGACGACGACCACGTCCGGCGCCGCGTCCTTGTATGCCTGGTAGCCGCTGCGTGCGTCCTCGGCCTCCGCGACGACGGCGATGTCGTCATGCATTTCTATCAGCCGGCGATAGCCCTGGCGCACGATAGCATGATCATCGACAAGCAGAACGCGGATGGCCGTTCCCATCAGGCGCCTCGCTGCGAATACGGAAATTCCACCTCGAGCCCGAAGCCGCCGCCAGGCAGGCTACCGGCGGAAATTTTTCCGCTGAGGGCGACGACGCGTTCTCGCATGCCGATCAGACCAGCACCGGCCGGCGGCGTGGATCTGTCGCCGGCGGGCGGCCCCTGTCCGTCGTCAACGACGGACAGGTGAATCAAGTTGCGGTCGCTCTCTTTGCCTTGCCGCAGCATGACCTTCACGTTGCGAGCGTTGGCATGCTTCGAGGCGTTCGTCAGCGCTTCCTGAACGATGCGGTAGACGTGGGCGCTGGTCTCCGCCTGTAGGCCTTCCATCCCGCGTGCTGTCTCTATGGAGTACCGCGTCTGTCCGTGCGCACCTTCGTTGTGCTGGGCGACCAGCGCCTCGAGGCTTTGAATGAGCCCGAGATCGTCGATTTCCTGCGGCCGCAGATACGTGAGCGTACGCCGCAGCGTCACCATCAGGCCGGTCGCCATCTTCTCGAGCTGCGATGCGTCGTCGACGAATGCAGGCGCCTCGCGCTGCGCACGCGTCCTGAGACATGCCGCGTTCGCATTGAGAGCACTGAGCTTCTGCGCAATCTCGTCATGCAGCTCCCGTGCGATGTGGCGGCGCTCCTGCTCTTGCGTATCGACCAGCCGCCGTGCGAGTTCGGCCCGCTCCGCCGTCGCCTTGCCGAGGTCCGCTGAAAGCCCGTTGAACACTTCGCTGATCCGATTGAGCTCGGCCAGCTTGAAGGATGGCAAACGATGATCGAGGTTGCCTTTCGCTAGGTTGTTCATGCCGTCGAGAATTTCCCGGGTTGGCGCGAGCGCTCGGCTGATCACCAAGTACGTGACGAGGCAAAGAACAGCGACGAGCGCAGCCGAAAAGCCTAGCAGCGGCGAGATGGATGCCCATGCGCGTTCGGCGGTGGCAAGCAGGTCGTATTCGACGACCACCGTGGCATGCAGTACGTCGTGGAAGAAGATGGGGCGGGTGGCTGTCTGCCGCCCGTCAGTCAGCCCACCGTAAATCCACCGGAACCACTGCGGCGCCTTGAGTGCGCCCGTATCGATCCCTGCGCAGCTCGATCGGCGCAGTTGCTGAGGCGCCGACGCCCCGCGCAGCTCGACGCATTGTCCCGGCTGCAGCGACAGCCCCGTGACGAGGTCCCAGTCTGGAAAGCGCTCGTGGATATCGGTCGCTCGCTTAATGCGTGAAAGCTGCAGATTGAGCTGCCGACTGATCAGATCGGCAAGCGCGTCGTTCTGGTGCTTCGCACTGAGCGCTGTCTGGTAAAGCGCCAACCCGGCACCCGCGATGAAGCACAGGAGCGCCACCAGGGTGATCCTGCGCACCAGCAGCCATTTGAGATCCATGGGGCAACCTCGCTCGGAACCCGGTTCCGAGAGGCTATGGACAGCCGCGGACCCTGTGAAGGGGTGAGGCCATTTCTCAGGAAATTTGCCCAAGACCTGACGTGGCAATCTCCGTAGGCACCCGAGGACAGAACGGTCGATCCTGCGCTGGCTAGGCGGAGGAAGGCAGCAGATGCAGCAGTTGGAGACCATAAGGTCGAAGCAGGGGATGTGCGCAGCCCCCCACGGCAACGCGGTTGCCTGGAAGGACGCCCTTGGTCTCGCCCTGGTCGTCGCCACTGCAGGCTCGCTCGCGTTTCTCGCGATCGGCCATCAGCTTCACGCTTCGAGCCGCGTGCAGCAGCGGCGCGCCGAGGAGATCGCCTCACTGCTCGCCACCCTCCGAAAGGATGAAGCGAACTGCACCACGCCAGCAGCCGATACCGTCCAGGCCGAGATGCAACCCGATCAACAGGCAGTCCAAGGAGGAACTATGAGAAAGATGCTCGTCGCAGCGGCCATGATGGCGGTAGCAGGCACCGGCTTCGCGCACGACGCCAGCGAGGCAGACGGCGCCAAGGAATTAGCACCTGCCGAAATCGTCTTCCGCGATGACCCGGCATTCCCGAAGGGCGCGCAGACCGCACTCCTGCACGGCGATCCAACGAAACCTGGCCTTTTCATTCTGAGGCTGAAGTTTCCGCCCAACTATCTTGTCCCGCCGCACACGCATCCGGGCTTCGAGACGGTGACGGTGCTCAGCGGCTCCATGGGAAGTGGCATGGGCAAGAAGGCCGATCTCACCAAAGGCAAGATGCTCGACGCCGGCGGTATGCTCGCCCTGCCGGCCAACCACGCCCACTACGTTTGGACGACCGACAAGGAAACGATCATCCAGGTCGCCGCCGTCGGACCGTTCGACCTCATCTACATCAATCCGGAAGACGATCCCCGCACCAAGAAGTAGCGCGAGGCATCAACAGTGACAGGGAGCGGGCATGGCGTCTGCTCCCTGCCGCTTCTTCACCAGCCTTGCGATAGTCGCGCGTAGTAGACGATCGGCGAGGGCTCGATGCTCACCGTCCGGCTGTCGATGCGAAGCGGCGCTTTTGTCCCGCCAACGCGTCCATTACTTCACCGAGACTTCGCCCTTCATGCCGGATTCATAGTGGCCGGGAATGAGGCATGCGATTTCAAACGTGCCGGGCTTCGTAAAGCGCCACACAAGCTCCGTCTTCTCGCCGGGCTTCAGCCGGCGGCCGTTTGGCTCGTCGTGCTGCATCTCGGGGTTGGCGGCCATCGCATCTTTGTGGGCGGCATTGTTGGCGACGCTGTCGATGAGGAATTCGTGGTCGACGGCTCCCGCGTTCGTCAGCACGAAGCGCACCTGTTCGCCCTTCTTCACCTCGAGCGCGTTGGGCGAGAAGCTCATCTCGCCGCCGTCGTCGCGCATCACGATTTCGACCGTCCGCGCGGCTTCGTGGGCGGCGCCCGGCTCCCCCGCCGCAAACGAAGCATCGTGGCTGGCGTGAGCGTCATGCCCCGCGTGTTCGCCGTGACCTTCATGCGCACTGTGGGCGAGAGCGGTGTTTATCGCCATCGGGCCGCCGCTGATCGCGATGACTACGGCCGCCGCGCTGGCGAGCGCTGGGACGATCAATCTCTGCCGCATGGGTGGTCTCCCCTTAAGCTTGGATGTCTTCCGGCATGGTAACCGAACCGGCCCCTCGGCGAATCCATACTTTTGCCGCAGCTTCGGATTGGCCATTTGCGATGGCCTGGCAGGCGAAGGCATTGATGCAGAACATGGTTTTCCACACTTTTTGCCCGTCAATCGAAGCCGGAGGAATGGCAGACGGGCTGACGAAAGTGCCCCCGAACCGCGCGATTGGCGAACGCGGCGCGTGATCTCAGTGTTGCGCGAAAGCCCGCCCGCCACCGGTTTGACACTCAGTGGTGCTCATTTCGCTCCCACGGGCTGCTAAAGCTGCTCCGAAGCGACCTAGGGTGAGGGAGGACGCAATGAACCTGCCCAAAGCAATCACGTTCATTGCCGTTGCTGCAATTGCGCTGCTGTCGGCTGGCTACTACTGGGCGACCGGTCAGCGCGGGGCCGAGGGCAAGATTGTTCTCGCCACCGGCGATGTCGCAAACTACCGCGAGCTCGCTGCCGCCTACGAGAAGGCGCTCGATCCCTACGGCGTCGATGTGCAGCTCCGTCCGGCCGTCGAAGGCTTCCAGACACTCAAAGGTCTCGTCTCCGACCCGCCGCAGTTCGATGCCGCCTTCATCAAGGGCGGTCTCGTCGGCAGCATGCAGGGCAGGCTGGCGCGAGCCAAGGCGCAGGAGTGGCAGCAGAAGGAGCTTGGCAAGCTGCGCTCCTTGGGCCGTCTTTTCTATGAGCCAATCTGGGTCTTCGTCCGCTCCGACTTCGCAGGCCAGAGCCTGCGCGATCTGAAGGGCAAGGCCGTACTAACCGGCACGCGTGAAAGTGGTGGCCGCCGCATCGCCGCCCAGCTTCTGCGTGCCAATGGCATCGAGTTCAGCAAAGACAATCCGCTGATGATCGCCGAGGACATTGCGCCCGACGGCAACCAGCTTCTGTCCGGCAAGGCCGAAGCGGCATTCCTCGTACAGCCGGCCGACACGCCGCTCATCCAGAGCCTTCTGCACGTTGAAGGCATCCGTCTGCTCAATTTTGCGCTGGAAGCCGATGCCTACGCCAATCGCTTCCCGGCGCTCACCAAGGTGACGCTCAATCGCGGGGCCGTCGAATTCGAGCCGCTGTCGCCGCCCGAGGACGTGACGCTGCTGGCCACCAGCACCGCGCTTGTCGTCCGCGCCGATCTCGACCCTTCTCTCATCAGCTTGCTGTCTTTCGCCGTGCTGCAGAACCCGCGCTCCGGCTTCGACAAGGCCGGCGACCCTGTGCTGTTCCACCGGCCGGGAACATTCCCGCATATCTCTGATCCCGAGTATCGCGTCCCCGAAGAAACGCGCCAGGTCTATAAGTCGGGCGAGTTGCCGGTCGCGCTGCGCTCCATTGCGCCGGCCGTGAAGGAGGCGGGCTTCCCGTTCTCCGTATCGGCCTTCATCTCCAACCACGGCGCGCAAACCGTGCTGCTGCTGATCCCCTCGCTGGTGATCCTGCTGCCGATCCTGCGCGTGCTGCCGAGCGTCTACAACTGGACTGTGCGCCGCCGGCTTCTTTACTGGTATCGCCAGCTCAAGGCGCTCGAGAAGCAGCTCGACGACCCGGTCGAGGGTGACCTTGCCGCCCATCAGGCCGAGATCGAGCGCATCGATTCCGGTGTTCGAAAAATCCGCTACCCGCTGGCGTTCTCCGACCAGTTCTATCACTTGCGCTTGCACATCAATCTGGTGCGGCAGCGATTGTTCCAGAAGCCGCACGTCGTACGCATGGCGGCCGAATAAACGGTCGCCGCTCAGCCGGCGCTGGCATGTTCCGGCTTCGGCGCGAACGCCTTGTCGCGCGCCCCGAAGCGCCCGAGCTGCAACGCCAGTGTCGGCAGCACCATCAGGTTCAGCGCCATCGAGCTGGCAAGGCCGCCGACGATCACCAGCGCCATCGGTCCTTCGATCTCGCGCCCCGGCTCGTTCATGCCGATTGCCAGCGGTAGCAGCCCGAGCGCCGTCACGATCGATGTCATCAGGATCGGCGCTAGGCGGTCCGCCGCGCCGGCAATCGCCGCATCCCGCCCCCAGATGACACCCTCTATCGAGACCATCTGCTCGTAGTGCGAGATCATCATGATCGAGTTGCGCAGCGTGATGCCGAACAGCGTCACGAAGCCGACCATCGAGCCGATCGTCAGCACGCCGCCCGTCGCCAGCACGGCGAGCACGCCGCCCACCATCGCGAACGGCATGTTGGCGAGCACCAGGATCACATTGCGCGTGCTGCCCGTTACCACCGACAGCAGCACCAAGATGCCGATCCCGGCAACCAGCGCATTCATGATCAGATCGCGCTGGGCCTGCGCCTGCGCTTGCGCCGAGCCCGCAAATTCAATGTGCACGCCCGGCGGAAGCTTCAGCTTTCGCGCCAGCGTCTCTTCGGCCTCGTCAACGAATGACCCGACATCGCGCCCGATCACATTCGACGTCACCGCCTGCAGCCGCTGTCCGCCGAAGTGATCGACCTGGTATCGGCCAGCGAGCTGGAACACGTCGGCGATCTGCTTCAGCAGGACGAAATTGCCGTTACGCGTGCGCAGCGGCAGGTCGGCGACATGAGAGATGTTCTCTCGCGTCGACTTGTCGAGAATGGCGATCACGTTGAATACGCGGCTTCCCTCGTACGTCTGCCCGACGACGTCGCCCTGGTAGGCTGTGCGCACCGCGTTGAGAACATCGACAGTGTCCAGCCCCCAGCGTTCCAGATCGGACTTGCGCGGGCGGATTGTCAGCTGCGGCAGTCCTGGCGGCGACTGCAATTGCACCTCTGCCGCGCCTTCGATCCCGTTCAACTCCTGCGCCACCTGTTGCGCGGTCTCGTCCAGCGCGTTGAGGTCGTTGCCGTAGATGTTGACGATCACCGACGCCGTGTAGCCCGAGAGCGATTCCTCCACCCGCTCGGTGAGGAACGGCTTCAGCGCGAAGTTCACGCCCGGAAATTCGGCGAGAACGCGCCGCATTTCGGTTTGTGCTTCCTCTGACTCTTCGCCCGATAAGCCCGGCTGCAGATCGACCTCGAACTCGCTGTAATGCGTGCCCCAGGTATCGTCTGCCTGCTCTGCGCGTCCGATGCGTTGCGAGACCACGCGCACGAACGGCAGCTTCAGCAGCGCCTCGGTGACGCGTTTACCCATGCGCTCCGACTCCGCGATCGAAGTGCCGGGGACAGCTGCCATGTGCAGCGTGAAATGGCCTTCCTTCAACTCCGGCAGGAAGCCGATGCCGAACAGCGGTATCGCCGCACAACCCGCCAGAGTGAAGATGAACGCCGCCGCCAGCGTCGTCCGCGGACGCGCGATGATAACTCGCAGCATGCTGTCGTAATGCCGGCGAAGCCAGCGCGTTACCGGTGGATCGTGCGCGGTCTGCTCGTCGCCGGCAGCCGCGCGATCACGAAAAAGCAGCATGCACAGCGCCGGCGTGACGATCATCGCCACGGCGAGCGAGGCGAGAATCGCCAGAACGTAGGAAAGGCCCAGCGGTGCGAAGAAGCGGCCAGCGAGGCCTGGCAACATGATCACCGGCAGGAACACGAGAATGACCGCAAAGGTGGCGTAGACCACCGATCCGCGCACTTCCAGCGAGGCATTAACGATGACATCGCCGATGGGCAGTGGGTTGGCGCTGCGCCGGTTCTCGCGTAGTCGCCGCGCGATATTCTCCACGTCGATCACCGCGTCGTCGACCACTTCGCCGATGGCAATGGCGAGGCCACCCAACGTCATGGCGTTGAGCGTCGCGCCCAGTGCATTGAGGACGACAACGGCCGCAAGCAGCGACAGGGGAATGGCAACTGACGAGATCGTCGCCGTGCGCAGGTCGTAGAGAAACAGGTAAAGCACGACAATGACCAGGATGCCGCCCAGCACCAGCGATTGCATCACGTTGCGCGTCGATATGGCGATGAAGTCGGCCGGCCGGAACAAATCCGCCCGCAGCTCCACGCCTTCCTTCTCGATCGACGGCCGCAGCGCCGTAAGTGCCTTCTCCACCCCTTCGGTGACATCGACAGTGTTGGCGCCGAGCTGGCCGGACACGAGCAGCACCACGCCCGGCTCGCCCATGATCGTTGCGCCACCTATCGCCGGCTCTGGCGCTTCCGTGACCTCGGCCACGTCCTTCAACAGCACGCTGGCGCCGTTGACGCTGGTCACAACAGTACGCGCCAGCTCGCTCGGATCGATCGACTGACCTTCGGACTGGAACACCACGCGCTGGTTCGACGTCTCGATGAAGCCGGCGCCAGTGATGGCTGTCGCCCGACGCGCTGCGTCCAGCACATCGTCGATCGAGAGATTGTAACGCAGCAGGTCATCCGGCCGGATCTGCACCTGCAGCGAGCGTACGTCTCGCCCGAACACGGCCACCTTGGAAACGCCCGGAACCGCCAGCAGCCGCTGCCGCAGCGTCCAGTCGGCAAGCGTTCGCAGATCCATGAGCGAGCGCGTCTTCGAGGTAAGGCCAAGCACCAGCACGGTGCTCGACGAAGAGGTGAGGGGCGTAATCGTCGGCTGCGGAATGTTCTGCGGCAGCTCGCGCACGGCCTCCGCCAGACGTTCCGATACAACCTGGCGGTCGCGATAAATGTCGCTCTTGGCCTCGAAGATCACCGTGATGACCGAAAGGCCCTGAATGGAGACCGAGCGCATCGATTGAATGCCCGGCACGCCATTGACAGCATTTTCGATCGGCTGGGTGACGAGCACCTCGACCTGCTCGGCGGTAAGTCCGGGTGCCTCGGCCTGAATGCCCACCTGCGGCGGCGCAAACTCGGGGAAGACGTCGTATTTCGCCTGTGTCAGCGACACGATCCCGTAGCCCAGCAGCACGATTGCAAGTGCTACGACGATGCCGCGGAAACGCACCGCAAATCGGATGATCGCGGCTTGCACCCCGCGCTGTTGCTCAGCGGATGTGGGCGCGGGCGTCATCAGTCGTCATCGCCCTCAATCTGGATCTGCGAGCGGAATTCCTCCGATAAAAGCATCTGCGCACCCGTCGTCACCACGTCGCCGGCGTCGGCGAGCAGAGCAGTCGGAACGACAAAGCCGCCGTTGTTCTCAGCGGGCATATCGGTCGGGATCTCGAGACGCGAGAACGTCTCGTCTCCGGTGCGCCGATAGACCCATCCGCGCCCTGCCCACCACACCACCGCCGAGGCAGGGACGGTGACACCATCCACCGGCTTTCCGTCGACGAGGAATGCCCGCACGTTCATGCCCGGCAGCACGCCACTGTTGGCCGGCGCGGCGTAGAAGTACGTTGCGCCCTGGATGCGCGAGTCGGTGCGCGTTCCCGGCGAGATATAGCGCGCCTCAGAGCGATGGGTTTTGCCCACGACCTCGATCGCAGCTTTCGGCGGCACGTCCTCCAGCTGCACCCCAGGCGGCAGCGTGATCTGCAACAGGAACTCCACCCGCTCGATCAGCCGCGTGATGAGGCCGCCATCGACCACCATGGCGTTGCCAATGACGGGGCCCCACTCCTGCATGGCCGTGGCCCGCAATGTCCGCACCTGCGATTCAGCCGCCTCAACCGCAGCGCGATCCGCGATCAATGTTGCCTCGCTGCTCTGCACCTGGACGAGATTGCCGATACTCTTGGCGTACAGCGCCTTGGCCCGTTCGAATGCGGGGAGGGAGGCGGCCATCCGCGCCCGCGCCGTGTTGAGCTGCGAGACCGCGGAAATGTAGTTGGTGTTGAGGGTCGTCAGCGATGTGAGATCGAGGACGGTCCCGTAGGCGCGCACCTGGTCCTGGTACTTGGCCGGCTCGAGTCTCTTGAGCTCCAGCCCGATGGCCTGTTGCGCTTCGTCGCCGAGGGTGATGATCGGTTGCCCGCGTTCAGGCATCGTCACCCGCAACGGCGGCTTGATCGGCTGCTCGCGCTTGGCCTCGAGCGCAGCTTCCTCGCGCCCCTCGACGTAGCCGACGATGACCACCGCCGCGAGCCCGGCAAGCAAAGCGACACCGATCAGGACCAGCAGCAGGCTGCGGCCCATACGCATTAACTTCATGCCACGCCCATTGCGGGCCGCCGTCGAGGGCAGCCTCGTGTTCTAGTGAAGCCCCGTATCTAAGGACGGAGGACCGAAAAATAGCAAGGGTCTACCGCCGAGCAGCGAGCCTAGGCGGGCCTTCCTGACGGCTCGCTGACGCGACGTCAGTCGTCGTCCCGTTGCGGTACCGTGAAGCCGCCTTCCTCCACCATCCGGGCGAACGGCCCGGAGCCGCTGGCGAGGGTATGGAAGCTTCCCCGTTCCACGATCCGCCCCTGCTCGAAAACGAGGATTTCGTCGGCATCGGCGACCGTTGAAAGCCGGTGTGCGATGATGAAGGTCGTGCGCCCCTTGCGCAGCCGGTCGAGCGCCCGCTTGATGCGCGCCTCGGTCGAGGCATCCAGCGCGCTCGTCGCCTCGTCGAGGATGAGGATGGGTGCATCCTTTAGGATGGCGCGCGCGATGGCAATGCGCTGCCGCTCACCCCCCGAGAGGGCATTCCCCCGCTCGCCGATGACGAAGTCGAACCCGCCCGGCTTGCGCATGGTGAAGTCGTACGCCTCTGCAAGCCGCGCGGCCTCTTCGATCTCCGCCAGCGTGGCTCCTGGCCGGCCCACGGCGATGTTCTCGGCAATGGATCGGTTGAACAGCCCCGCCTCCTGAAACACCACCGCGATCGAGGCGCGCAGCGATGCCAGCGTCACATCCGCGATATCGTGCCCGTCGATGAGAATGCGTCCGCGGTCCGGCGCGCGTAGACGTTGCAGCAAGGACAGCGTCGTCGTCTTGCCTGATCCAGTCGCCCCGACCAGAGCCACTGTTTCTCCCGGTGCCGCACCAAAGCTGAGATCGAAGACGCCCTGCTCAGTTCCCGGAAAGTGGAAAGTGACATCCTCGTAGCGCACATCGCCGCTGATCGAGGGGAGGGCCTGCGCATCGGGCTTTTCCTCGACGCCCTGCGCGGCATCGATCAACTCGAAATAACCACGCAGCGCCGGCGCGCGGCGATGGATGGCGACGACGAAGTTCGTCACCTGGTCGAGCTTGCCGATGAGCAGTCCGGCAAATGCGACGAACGCCACGATTTCGCCGACCGTCAGCTCGCCGCGCCCGGCCAGCACAGCGCCCGTCGCCAGCACGGCCACCATGGTGATCGTCGCCGCCGAGCGTTGCAGCACCGTCAGCAAGCCCCACCACGTGAGTACCGGATATTGGGCGGCGAGAAGGTCGCTCATCACGCCGCGCATGGCGTCCGCTTCCGCCTGCAAGCGCGTGAAGCTCTGCACCACCGTGACGTTCGAGATAACATCGCCCACACGTCCGAACACCGCGGAATTGTATCGTTCGACAATGGCTTGCCCTGTACGTGTCTTGGTGATCACCACCGCGTTCATCACAACGTAGGCGACCGCCAGCAAGGCGAGGATCGCTGCCATGCGCGCGTCCATGCTGATCGCAGTGGGAACCAGCAGCACGATGCCGGCAAGGGCCGTGAGCTGCTCGCGCATGGCCCCGAGCCACAGCCAGAACAGTCCGTCTGTTCCTTGCAGAATGGATCGGACCACGGCGCCCGAGCCGCGCTCGGCGTGATATCCGGCGGGCAACGTCATCGCCCGTTCGAATGCTTCCGCCATCGCGGCCAGATGCCGGCGATGCGCCAGCCGGTCGGCATAAACGGCGACCGCTGCTCCTGCGATGATGCCGAACAGGCCGAGCAGTGCCCACAGCGCGATATAGGTGAATGCGGCCTGTCCCTTCGACAGGCTGTCCACGACGCGCCCGAACAGCACCGGTTCGGCCAGTTGCACCAGGCCGATGGCGACCGATGCCGTCGCCAGCAGGAGAGCAATGCCACGCTCGGCCTTCAGCATGCCGATCGCACGCATGTAAAGAGTTAGGAGGGACATGCGCCGCGCCTTCTGATGCTAGCGCTCGATCGCCGGCTGCTGGACGCCTTCCAGCTGGAACGCGCTCTCATCCTTCAGCGTCACCCCTGTCAGCCCGCGCCGGAACGCCTCGCGCAGCAGCCAGTGAATCTTGAACGCACCTTCCATAGCGCTGAGCCCGCCAGTGCGAATGTTGGATACGCAGTTGCGCTCGCCGTCCTTGCGTCCGACGCGCGGTGCAAAGGTGAGATAGGCGCCGAGGCTGTCCGGCGATGACAGGCCCGGCCGTTCGCCGATCAACACCAGAACCGCACGCGCATTGAGGATTTCCCCAGCCTCATCGCCGATCGCCACCCGGGCCTGACTGGCCAGCACCACCGGTCCGACGCTCCAGCCGCTCTTCTGCACCATCGGCAGCAGCGCGCCGATCAGTGCTCCTGCGTTTGCAGCAACGCCCGTCGACGAAAGGCCATCCGCAACGACGATCGCAAGATCGGGATGCGGTCCCGTCGCCTTTTCGGCAAGCAACTCCCGCGATGCCGGACTGAGGCGTCGGCCCAGGTCTGGCCGGCGCAGGTAGACGTCGCGGTCGGTCGCGGCGCTCGCAGCCGAGAGCGTATCCAGACCCATCGCGGAAAGCTCGGCGGCAATCGGCGCCCAGTCCATCGGCGTCGTCACGGCATCGCGCGCCTGCGCGTGGGCCATGGCAAAGCTGAGCACCTCACGGATCGGCAGAGCCGATCCAGCACGCCCAAGGCCAATGCGAGCGTCCGTAAAGCGGCGCAACTCCGGCCAAGGCGCATCGTTGCTCATGCGGCGATCCCCTTGATGTGATCGAGCAGCACCGGCGCGGGATCGGCCAGCAGGCGCCCCTCGGCGTCCGCCAGCCCGATACGCGCGAGCCAGGCTTCGAACTCGGGCGCGCGCCGCAGCCCCAACGCCTCGCGCACATAGAGTGCGTCATGGAACGAGGTCGACTGGTAGTTCAGCATGATGTCGTCGGCGCCCGGCACGCCCATCACGAAGGTCACGCCGGCCGCGCCCAGCAGCATCAGCAACACGTCCATGTCGTCCTGATCGGCCTCGGCGTGGTTCGTGTAGCAGACATCGCATCCCATCGGCAGACCCATCAGCTTGCCGCAGAAATGGTCTTCGAGGCCCGCGCGAATGATCTCCTTGCCGTTGTAGAGATATTCCGGCCCGATGAAGCCGACGACGGAATTGACCAGCAGCGGCTTGAACGTCCGCGCCACCGCGTAAGCGCGCGCTTCCAGCGTTTGCTGGTCGACGCCGTGATGGGCATCCGCCGACAGCGCCGAGCCTTGCCCTGTCTCGAAATACATGACGTTGTCGCCGACGGTGCCACGATTGAGCGACAGCGCCGCCTCACGCCCTTCCTTCAGCATGGCGAGGGTGACGCCGAACGAGGCATTGACCGCCTGCGTCCCTCCGATCGACTGGAACACGAGGTCGACCGGGGCGCCGCGCGATATCGCCTCGATGGACGTCGTCACGTGCGTCAGCACGCAGCTCTGCGTCGGAATGTCGAACCGTTGAATGATTTCATCGAGCATGGCGATGAGATCGAGGATCACCCCCACGTTGTCGCTCGCCGGATTGATGCCGATGACTGCATCGCCGCACCCCAGCATCAGCCCGTCCACGATGGAGGCGGCAATGCCGCGCTTGTCGTCGGTGGGGTGGTTCGGCTGCAGCCGTACCGACATGCGTCCTTTGAGGCCGATGGTATCGCGAAACCGGGTTACCACCTCGGCCTTGCGCGCCGCTAAGATAAGATCCTGGTTGCGCATGATCTTCGCGGTGGCCGCTGCCATTTCCGGAGTTATTCCGGGCGCCAGCGCGGCCAGCGCCTCGGTCGTCGCAGCCTCCGACAACAGCCAGTCACGCAACTCCCCGACCGTCATGTGCGCGATCGGGCTGAACGCGCGCTCATCGTGCGTATCGACGATCAGCCGCGTAACGTCATCGCTTTCGTAGGAGATCAGCAGCTCTTCCAAGAACCGCTTAAGCGGCAGATCCGCCAGCACCATCTTGGCGGCGACATTCTCTTCCGCGCTACGCGCAGCAACGCCGGCCAGCACGTCGCCCGAACGCGGCGGCGTCGCCTTCGCCATCACCTCTTTGAGGTCTGCGAACCGGTATTCGGTCTGCCGCCACGCTGCCCGATACATGACGGCCTCCGCCATCGATATCCCTCAGAAAAGGATAGCGCGCGAATGCATTACCGCACAATCGGCACATGCTGCGGCGTTGCGGCAGAGCGATCAGAGAAACATGGGGAGTTCGGCGAACAACAGGTAGCCCAGCGGTGAGGCAACGATCTTCTGTTCCACCGCGATACGGATCAGCTGCATCGGCGTGCGCGCGTTGAACTTGGAGCGCAGCGCTGAGCAGGTCGTGGCGACCGTCTTGTAGGACACGTTGATGAGGGCGGCGATCTCCGACATGCTCTTGCCCCTCGCCAACAGCCGCAGCACCTCACGCTCGCGCGAGTTCAGCGCCACCTGATCGCCCGCGTTGCGCAAGAAAGCGATCTTCTGCGCCATGTCCTGCGGCAGCCAATGCCCGCCGGCGTAGACCTCGCGAATGGCGGTGAGAAAGGCGCTAGGGTCGTCGCTCTTGCTGATGTACCCGTGCGCGCCGCCCTCGATCGCCTGCGCGGCGAACATTGGGTCATCGTTCATGGAGAACATGATGATGCGCGCGCGGGGCTCCCGCACCAGAAGGCGGCGGGCGAGCTCGAACCCAGATACGTCGGGCAGATTGATGTCGATGACGCACACATCCGGCTTGTGGCCAACGAACAGGTCATGCGCGGCGGCCGCGGTCCGAGCCTCCAGCATGGTCATGTCATCGGTCTCAGCCAGCAGGGCCCTGCAGCCGGAGAGCACGATCGGGTGATCGTCGACGATTAGTACTTTCACGTTGTCCGTCTCGGCTTATGCCAAGTGATTGTATAACGTACGAATAGCGGCCGGAAAGTGGACCGTCAAACTATGCGGTATGACTTTTGCTTGAAGTCGTGAACTCCAAGTCCAGTTGCATAATGCCCAGACGGCACGAACGAGGATCAACGTATGTCCATCCGCTTCCGGCTCAATGCGTTGATCATCATCGTCGCCGCCCTCGGACTGGGGGTTCTCGTCGCCGGCCTCGTGCTCAGCGCCGGCCCGCGCATCAGGGCCGAAAGTGAAAGCACGATGCGGCTGGCCAAGGAGTTCGTCGAGACGACGATCGCCAGCTTGCAGGGCACCGAGGATCCGGGCTCGCGGCTGAAAGTTCTCCTGGGCGGCCTGAAAGAGCTTCGCCACGTCCACATTTACCGTAGTGACGAGCCAGTGCCCGACGCGGTGCAGGCAGAGGAGCTGGATGCGCAGGGCGTCCCGGGCGTGCCGCAGTGGCTGGCCCGCATGGGGCGGCCGGTTGCCGCGATGGAGGTGCCGGTCATTGTCGACGGTCGGGACTTCGGAACTCTCATCATCGCTCCGCGTCTTGCCGACGAGGCCGCCGAGATATGGGACTCGATCATCAACTTCACTTTGGGCGCAGCCGCGCTGGCGATAGCCGCGGCGCTGCTGATCAGCCTCACGATTGCACGCCTGCTGAAGCCCATCGGGGACGTCGGCGACGCGCTGCTGGTGCTGGAGCAAGGGCACTACGCAGTGAAGGTCCCGGAGGGCGGCCCCCCAGAGATCTCAGGCATCTGCCGAAAGCTCAATCGCCTCGCCGCGACCCTCGATGAAACGGTCTCCGAGAACAAGCGCCTCGCGCAACGGCTGGTGCGTGTGCAGGACGAGGAGCGCAAAGATCTCGCGCGCGAGCTGCACGATGAATTTGGTCCGTATTTGTTCGCAGCCCGCGCGGCCGTGAGCACGCTCAGCGCGGACATCAAGCGCGGCCTTTCTGACAAGCAAAAGCTGCTTGCGAGTTGCGACACGCTCGTCACGCACATTGAAACGATCCAGCGTATGAACCGCAATGTGCTCCATAAGCTGCGGCCCATGGGCCTGGAGGAGTACGGGCTCAAGGCAAAGCTGACGTCGCTTTTGGCGTTGCTGCGCGAGAGCCACCCGCATGTCGCCATCAGGCTGAGCGTTGACGATGACCTGCCCGTGGGTGACGAGACCAGCACGCTGACCATCTATCGCTTGGCGCAGGAGGGTCTGACCAACGCGCTTCGCCACGCGGACGCCAGTCGTATTGATGTCGCGATCCGTCTCGCGTCATCGAGTGAATCTCCCATCGCGATGCGGGGTAAGGAACGGCCCATTGTGCACATTACCGTTGCCGATGATGGCCGAGGGCTGCCTGAAATTCCCAAGCCCAGCTATGGCATCGCCGGGATGAGTGAGCGGGTCTGGGCATCGGGCGGTGAAATGCGTCTCGCCAGCCCTGCTTCCGGCGGCGTGCAACTCGATGCCTGGGTGCCGGTCGCCGTATCAGGTGGCAACGAAAAGCGGGCCAATCTGCTGGCCCAGGCCTGATGCCCGCATACCGTGCCTGTTGCTTCCCTGACACAGACAACTGTGTAACGTGTGTCTCGTGTGACTAATTTTGGAAGCGCTTTTCTCAATCTATGAAATTCCGGGCTGCCACTCTCGCCATTACTCATTGTCATACGGGAGAAGTAGAACGCGGCAGTTTTTGCCATAAAGTACAGCGCCTTTTTTCTCCCGAGTAACGCGTAGCTGGCGGCGCCTGCCAAGGCGCCGACGGCAGGGGGGAGTAAAAAGTAATGCGTATGTACCGCGTGGGGTCTGTCTCCGTTGCAGCCCTCTTTGCCGCTTTATCCACGGCCGCAGTCGCTCAAGATGCACCAACACCGGCACCCGCCGGAGAGCAGCTTCCACCGGTCGAGGTTATCCAAAAGCAACCGACTCCGGCACCTGCAGCCAAGAAGAAGTCAGCCGCCAAGAAGAAGTCGGTATCGCCAGCGCCTCAGCCGCCCGCATCCGCAGCCGCCAATCCCGCCGCGATCAACCCCAATTCCGTTTATGGGTCGCCCGCCGCTGGCGGTGCGGCCGAACGCGCTTATGAAAGCGCGACGACCCCCATCAACCCGAGCCAGCTCATCCCGACAAATCTGCACGGCTACTCGAGCTCGGCTTCGCACATCACGCCGGCGCAGATCGAAGAAAATCAGCCGCGCAACGTCAACGAGGCGCTGACCCGCATACCTGGCGTCGTCGTCATCAATGACGATGCCGATGCACACCACGGTGGCATCGGCCTGCGCGGCTCGCCGCCCCGCCGCTCACGCAAGATGCTGGTGATGGAGGACGGCCACACGGTCAACCTCGCGCTTTGGCTCGACCCGTCCGTGCATTATTGGGCGCCGATGGAGCGTATGGAGAGCATCGAGGTGATCCGCGGCACGGTGATCAGCCACGGCCCCAACAACAACTTCGGCGTCATCAACTCGCGCAACCTGTCGCCCTTCGGACCCGACGAGACCGTCATCAGCTCGGCCATCGGTTTCACCAGCATGCGCGGTGGCTGCTACGAATATGAGGATGAGAACGGCGACGATCAGGAGCGCTGCAAAGGTGACTCGACGGAGGAATCCTATCGCTGGCACGTCCATACCCGCCAGCATTCGGGCAACGTCGGCATCGTGGCCTCATACACGGGCTCAGACATCCAAGGCGCCTGGGATACCGAACGCCTGCGCGTAAACGACTTCTATGGCGCCATCGGCTGGAAAGGCTCCAGTTCGGACGTCGTCGTGTCGGCAATCCACGCCCGCCAGAAGGACAAATACGACGAGCAGAACTTCCTCATGGAGTTCGAGGAGGAGATCGACGCTACCGATGCCGAAGCGGCGGCCGAGGCGATGGCCGCGGAATATCGCGGCGGCGCCGAAAAGGCCTTCATGGCACTTGGAAGCTGCAAGTCCTGCTACGCACCAGATGCACACTTCAACACCTACACGGGCGAGATCTGGCGTGGTCAGGTCGTGCACAATGCCTACCTCGACGACGACACCACCATCACCAGCCGCGTCTACGCCGGCTATCACCGTCGTGATCGCTACCAGCTTATCTCGCCTGACGCGGATGTAGGCGGCTCGATCGGAGACGCGCCGGAGTACGAGGAAGGCAATGGTATCCCGGGCGATGACGACGAATATGGTGCCATCGAGCTGAGCGAAAACTCCATGTTCGGCCGGCTTCGCACCTTCCGTCACTTGGGCGGCGAAGTGCGCGGCGAATGGGCGAACCGCAATGTCCTCGGCTTCAACCAGACCCTGCAGGCGGGTATTCGCTATGAATACCAGGACATGACCAACAAGAACGTGCTTGGTCGCGAAGGCGAGGTGCTCGAGGACGGCAACAAAGGCGTTCTTTCGTTCTTCGACCGCTCGCTTCAGGCCAATACGGTCTCAGCGTTCATGCAGTCCAACATCGAGGTGGCGCGTAATTTCAACGTTGTGCCGGGCGTTCGCTTCGAGTGGTTCGATGTCAGTCGCCGCAACCGTGTCGTGGCTGCCGAGGAAGGTGAAGCCGAGGGCGGAGATGACGACGGCGAACTGGAGATCGAGAACATCGATTTCAACCCCGATCCGTCGCGTGAAAGCTACTCCAGCTTCAACGCCCTGCCGGGTATCGCCTTCGCCTATACCGGCTTCAAGCGCACGACGCTCTATGGCGGCTACCACCGCGGTCTGACCACCACCGTTCTTCGCAACGAGGACTTCCCGGCCCCGGACGAAATCGGTGACAACTTCAACATCGGCATCCGCAGCTCGGCGATCAAAGGCGTCGACTTCGAGGTGGCAGGCTTCTACCAGCTGTTCAAGGATTTCCAGTACGGCGAATCCTTCTCCGCCGTCACCAGCGACCGCGAGTTCGGCCGCGCGGCGGAAGTCACCATCAGTGGCGTCGAACTCTACGGTCGCATCAATTCGCAGCCGTTCACGGGCGGTCCGCTCAACTTCTTCGCTGAAGGCAACTACACCTATGCCCGCAGTGTGCTGGAGAAGGCCTACGCCGACGGCGAGGACTACAGCGGCAATCGCGTGCCGGAAGTGCCCTGGCATGTCGCGGCCCTGACCCTGGGTATCGAGGGCAAGACGGGGTGGCGCTGGAACGCCAGCACGACCTGGACCTATCGCGGCTCCTTCTTCACCGATGCGGCCAATACGCCATACGGTGCCTACGAGGCGGAGTGTGAAGAAGAAGATCCCGGCGAGTACGAATGCGAGATCGAGGAAGCCGGCGAGGGCGGCGGTGTGCCGAGCGTCTGGCTCCTGTCGGCGCGCTTCAACCTCGACATCGGCGATACGGGTGCCAGCGTCTACGTCGCCGGCGACAACCTGACCAACGAGTTCTACATCACCGACCGCGAGGACGGCATGAAGCCCGGTCTGGGCCGCACCATCTGGACCGGCTTCAAGTACAAGTTCTAAACGTTACTGACCGCGTGCTAGCGCACGTTGCAAACCGCCCCCAGCACCCCAGGCTGGGGGCGGCTTTTTTGGTAACGGGCGCACATCGCTGGCGCACGCATCCGGCGGATCGAACGGCCGCAAGGCCTCCTGCGCCTAAAGCACGAAAGTTCACACGATTGAATTTGATGCGTGCCCGCCGGTCAGCTTGCGGCTTTGCTGTAGCTCGACAGCCCGCGTACGGGCCGCTGGGCAAACTGAGCCGTTGCAAGATCCGGGGGCGCCGTCGCGAGCTTGTCCTCGTGCAGCAGCCGATGCTTCTGCATGATCTTCGTCAGAAGCGCGCTCAACAGGATGCCGGCGGACCCGTTCAGCGGCTCGCCTGCGCACTCGATGAAGGCGAGGCCCTGATTGTGTGCTTCGCGGTAGCGCGCCCGTTCGACCACTGCACCAGGCAACAGACTGAAATCGGCGACTTCGACGTAAGCGCGGGCGGCCTCTTCCTCGGCGGGATCGAGCAGGCGCGACAGCGCAATGTGCAACCGTGACTTGGGCACGCCGCCTGCGCGCAGCTCGTAGAACAGCTCCATCGCGGGCTGCAGGTCATCGAACGAGGAGCCGGCGGGCTGCACTGTGAAATGGGCAACGCTGGCAATTTCCCCCGTCAGCTCAGGCGTATTGCTCGGCGCATCGACGATCAGAAGATCGCAGTCGCCCTCCCGCGTGATGGCGGAATCGACGTTCCCGTAGCGTTGCACGGCGAGGGGAGGGTAGGCGCCCTCGCGCTCACGCAGATGCTGCCATCGCGTCGAAGTCTGGTGCGTGGCATCGAGATCGGCGAGGGTGGTAATGAGGCCGCGCCGTGCGGCAACGGTTGCGAGGGCTCGGGCAAGCGTTGACTTACCAACCCCGCCTTTTCGGCTTACGAACGCGACGACGACTGTCATTGTGACGCTGCCGGACTACCAAAAACAACCCGCTCGACCTATCGGGTATGATTAAAAAGCGGCAGATTGGCGGCCGCTCTTGTGGCGATCATGTGTCGCGTACTCCACTGTCGTCTCAACTCACGCCCCTCAGAGATTGATCGAATGACCGAAACGAAGCTCGAAGTTCCTCACGCTGGCGAGCCGAGACCGAACGACCTCGGCGCCTTTTGGATGCCCTTCACCGCCAACCGGGACTTCAAGCGCGCCCCACGCCTTTTCGTTGGCGCCAAGGGCATGCGCTTCGTGACGGACGACGGTCGCAAGGTGCTCGACGGAACCTCGGGACTCTGGTGCGTCAACGCCGGACATTGCCGTGAACCGATTGTCGAGGCGATCCGCCGTCAGGCTGGCGAACTGGACTTCGCCGGCACTTTCCAGATGGGCCACACCAAGGCATTCGAGGCGGCAGCGCGACTTGCCGGCATCGCGCCCGCCGGCTTCAACCACGTGTTCTTCACCAACTCCGGATCGGAAGCCGTCGACACCGCACTCAAGATCGCAATCGCCTACCATCGCGCACGCGGCAACGGCGGCAAGACCCGCCTGATCGGCCGCGAGCGCGGCTATCACGGCTCCAACCTCGGCGGGACTGCAGTCGGCGGCATCCCCGGCAACCGCCGCATGTTCGGCGCCATCGTCGCCGGTGTCGACCATCTCCGGCATACGCATGATCCTGCCCGCAACGCATTCGCACGCGGGCAGCCGGAGCACGGGGAGGAACTGGCGGACGACCTGGAACGGCTCGTCGCCCTGCACGACGCTTCGACCATCGCTGCCGTCATCGTCGAGCCGGTGGCCTGCTCAGCCGGCGTCTACATCCCGCCCAAAGGCTACCTCCAGCGCCTGGCGTCGATATGTGCACGCAATGACATCCTGCTGATCCTCGACGAGGTGATCACCGCATTCGGCCGCCTCGGCACGCCCTTCGCGGCGGATTACTTCGGCATCAGCGCGGACATCATCACTACCGCCAAGGGCCTCACCAACGGCGCGGTGCCGATGGGCGCAGTGCTCGTCAAGGACAATGTACACGACGCATTCATGACCGGCCCGGAGGCTGCAATAGAGCTGGCGCACGGCTACACCTATTCCGGTCATCCGCTTGCGTCCGCTGCCGCCATCGCCACCATCGACCTGCTCCAGCGCGAAGGCCTGCTGACCCGCGCTGCCGAACTCGCACCCTATTGGCAGGAAGCCGTGCAGTCGCTCGAGGGCCTGCCTCACGTCATTGACGTGCGCAACATCGGGCTCATCGGCGCCATCGAGCTCGCACCTCTGCCTGATGCTGCGGGCAGGCGCGCACACGCGCGCTTCCTCGAAGCGTTCAAGCGCGGCATCCTCGTGCGTGCGACGGGCGACGTCATCGCGCTCGCGCCCCCGCTCATCATCCAGAAGAACGAGATCGACGAGTTGATCAGCACGCTCGCCGGCGTCCTCCGCGACGTGCGCGATTAGTCGTTCGTCAGTACGCCTCCCGCGCCTCGGCGTGCGCACCGTCATGCTGGCTCTGCAGCCTCTCTAACGGCTTGCGGCCGAACAGCAGGAATAGCGTCGGCGTCAGGAACGCATCGAGCAGCGTCGCGGAAATGAGGCCACCGAAGATCGTCACCGCTACCGGGTTCAGGATTTCCTTGCCCGGCTCGTCGGCGCCGATCATCAGCGGCACCAGTGCGATTCCCGCCGACAACGCCGTCATCAGCACCGGCCGCAGCCGCTCCAGTGTACCGCGGATAACCATCTGTGCGCCGAAATGCTCACCCTCGAACAGCACCAGGTTGATGTAATGGCTGATCTTCAGAATGCCGTTGCGAGTCGCAATGCCAGCCAGCGTGATGAAGCCGATGGCGCTTGCAACCGAGAACGGCTGCCCCGCAATCCATAGCGCCGTCACGCTTCCAATCAGCGCGAGGGGCACGTTGCCCATGATGATCAGCGCGAGCCGCGCCGAGGTGTAGCGCGAGTAGAGCACCACGAAGATGAGCAGCAGCGACGCCGCGGAAAGAGCGCCGATGAGTGTCGAAGCTTCTTCCTGCGCCTGGAACTGCCCCTCGAGACTAGCGAAATATCCTTGCGGAAACGGGGCCGTATCGATCGCTCTGCGAATGTCGTCGACGATCCGCGCCATGTCCGATCCATCAGTGTTGGCGAACACCGCGATACGCCGCTTGCCATTCTCGCGCTGGATCTGGTTCGGCCCATCCGTCTCGAACACGTCGGCTATGGTGCCGAGCGGGATCCGCCCCGCCGGGCTCTCGATCAGCATTTCGCCGAGCGCGCGTGTGCTGCGGTCGGCGTCCGCCAGCCGGATCACCACGTCGAAGCGCTTCGATTGATCGACGATCTGCGATACGACCAGCCCGTTCGACAACGCACCGAGTGCTTCTGTCACCTGGCTGGGATTGAGGCCATAGAGCGCTGCCTTCGCGTAATCGACGCGCACCTGAAGCTGCGGAATGCGCACCTGCTTCTCGGTCTGCAGATCGACCACGCCCGGGATCGTCTTGAGCTTCTGTTCCAGCGTCGAGGCGAGCCCACGCAGAGTGTCGTAGTCATCGCCGTATATCTTCAGTGCAATCTGCGCCCTGACGCCCGAAAGCATGTGATCGAGCCTATGCGCAATCGGTTGGCCCACTGTAATGCTTGCCGGTAGCACCGACAGACGCTTGCGGATATCGGCCAGCACCTCCTCACGGCTGCGTGCCGACTTGCCAAGATCGATGTCGAGCTCACTGTTGTGAACGCCCTCGGCGTGCTCATCGAGCTCTGCGCGTCCCGTTCGCCGGCCAACCGAGTGGACCTCTGGAACCTCCGCTACGATTTTCTCGGCAAGGCGCCCGATACGATCGGATTCAGCGAGGCTGATCCCCGGCTGCAGCACGACGCTGACCAGTACGGTGCCCTCGTTGAAGGTCGGAAGGAATGCGCGCGGTAGCGCAACCCCGGCAATGGCAGCGGCAAACACCGCCGCCAGCGGCACGCCGAGCACGAACACAGGCCTCGCAAAGCACCATTTGAGACCGGCTTCCTGCCAGCGCTTCAGCACCCGAACCAGGGCGCCATCATGCTCCGATAGCGAGCGCATCCGCGGCAGCAGCCAGAAGCTGAGCACCGGCGTCACCGTAAGAGATACGACGAGGCTGGCGAGGATTGAGACGATGAACGCGATACCCAGCGGCGTAAACAGCCGCCCTTCGATGCCTGAGAGCGCGAACACTGGCAGGAACACCAGCACGATCACCAAAGTCGCGTAGAGAATGCCCGATCTCACCTCCATGGCCGCCGAGGCGATCACATCGATCAGTGTCCGCTCGTCCTTGCTGCCGCCCGCCGCGCGGTGCAGCCCAAGCCGCCGGAAAATGTTCTCCACGTCCACCACGGCGTCATCCACCAGCGCACCGATGGCAATGGCGATACCGCCGAGCGTCATGGTGTTGATGGACATGCCCATGATCTGGAACACGATCAGCGTGGTCAGCACCGATAGCGGGATGGCCACCAGCGAGATGAAAGTCGTCTGCCAGTTGAGCAGGAACAGGAACAGCACGATGGCCACGCACACCAGCGCCTCGACCAGCACCCGCAGCATGTTCGAGATCGACGTCTCGATGAACGTCGCCTGCCTGAACTGGATGTCGCTCGCGCGCACACCTTCCGGCATCACCCGCTGCAGCTCCGGCAGCATGGTCTCGATGCGCTCGGTGATGCGCACAGTATCCGCACCCGGCTGCTTCTGCACCGCCAGGATCACCGCCGGTTTGCCGTTATGCCCGGCATCGCCGCGTTTGGTGCGTGCCGCGAAATCGACGTCGGCTACCTGATGCAGCGCCACGACGTGGCCATCGCGATAGGCGACGACGAGATTACGCAGGTCTTCGATGCGCGTCGTGCGCGCGATATTGCGGATGAGGAATTCGCGCGCCTTGAGGTCGACGAACCCGCCACCCGTGTTGGACCCGAATTCCTTCAGCGCCTTTTCGATCGCTTCGAAGCTGACGTCGAGGCTGGTCATCCGTCGCGGATCGGGGATCACGCGATACTGACGCACCTCTCCCCCGATTGGGATCACCTGCGCCACGCCCGGAACGGTGAGGATCTGCGGGCGTAAGGTGAAGTCGGCCAGCTCGCGCAGCTCCATCGGGCTCACCGTCTCGCTCGACATGGCGATGAGCATGATCTCACCCATCACCGAGGAGATCGGTCCCATCTGCGCCGAGACACCGCGCGGCAGTTGCTCACGCACGAGCTGTAGACGTTCCGCGATCTGCTGGCGCGCGCGATAGATCTCCACCGACCAGTCGAATTCGACATAGACGATGGACAGACCGACGCCCGAGACGGAGCGCACGCGTGAGACGCCCGGCATGCCGTTCATGGCCGTCTCGATCGGGTAGGTGACGAGCTGCTCGACTTCCTCGGGAGCAAGGCCCTCCGCCTCCGTCATGAGCGTGACGGTCGGCCTGTTGAGGTCGGGGAAGACGTCCACTGGAAGCTCGCGCAGCGTCATCAGGCCATAGAATGACAACGCCAAGGCGCCCACGAGAACGAACAGGCGGTGCTTCAGGCTGGAGCGGATGATCCAATCGAACATGATGAGCCCTCAGCGCACTTGGTTGAGCAACTCGGCGCCGTCAACGACGACATGGCTTCCAGCTTCGATGCCGCTCAGCACGACAATGTTGTCGCCATCGAGGGGGGCAATGCGAACCGGCTGCGGTCGGAACAGCTGCGGGCCCTCCTTCACCCACACCCTTGGCAATCCATCCGGTCCACGCACCACGGCTGCATCGGGCAGTACGATGCCGTCGACCGTCTCGCCTTGTTGAACCAGCACTTTCACCGCCGAGCCGATGACGAGCCCGTCATGCCGCTCTTCGACCTTGAACTGCAGCGGCTGTGTCTGCTGGCGGAGCGCTGGAGCGCGTCCGATATAAGAGAGCCTGATCGAGTGCCCGTCCGGGTCGTTGGCGTAGGCGCCGTGAATGAGCGGAGCAGCGTGCTCGGCGCCGCTGATGGCTTCGATCCATAGCCTGTGCGGATCGACGATCTCGAACAGCGTTTCCCGGGTCGTCACCACCTGTCCAGCGCGCACATTGGCGACGGAAATGACACCGGCAACCGGCGCCTTGAGTGGGATCAGCTCGACGTCCTTCTGCGCCAGCACGCGTTGCTGCTCGCGCAGCGCTTCCAGTTCGGCGCGCGTGTCGTCGATTTCGCGCTGAGCGACGACGCTGGAAATCCGCGTCAACCGCGCCAGCTTCTGCTCGGCGATCCGCAGTTTGCCCGCAACGTCGGCGCGCAGCTGCTGCATGGTGCCGAGGTCGGCGATCGGAATGCTCGGAGCAAGATAGGCCAATACCTCGCCCGCTGTGACCTTCTGGCCCACATGGGAGACACCGCGTTCGGCGATCTCGATTCGCCCATCCATCGGCGCCTGCACCTGTCCAAACGAGGAAGGATCGGGAACCACAGTGCCGATCAACTCGCGACTGGGGAGCGCCTTTTTCAGCTCGGCGACAACCGTCCTCACGTGCAAGAGCCGCTGACTGGGCTTCGGGAGATGAACGTCGCCATCCGGCAAGCGTCGCGGTGTATTGGGTGCGCCAGCCGCCGCCACAGGTGCCTCGTCGGCGTGGTCATCGCCACCGTGCGCTCTCGTCGGCTCCGTCTGTGTCACCAGCATGGTGGTGGTCAGCAGCGCGAACAAAAGCGCCGTGGTTGTGCCCGGCGCACGCGGAGAATCGATGCGCGCGCCGTCCGCCGATGTGTCAGGGACCCTGAGGGGGCGGAACGCAAATGCCAACACAAAGCCGGCTGCTGCAGCAAAAGCAGCCACCAGCCACATGAGCGGTGATGCTAATAAGGCGGCCAGAGAAACGCGACCGTCAGTAGCCTGTGCCTGCTCCGCGGCGACGTCCATCTCGCCCTCGAGCACTGCCTTCTGGCCGCTTAAGGTGATGACGAACCGCAGCGGCTTGTGCCCTGCCTCGTCGGCCCACGGTGCAGGGATCGAGTAGATTCCATTGCCGATGCCCGTCGCCGTTCCGGCGGCGATGCCATCTGCCTTCAATTCGATCGTGGCACCGGCGACAGGTTCGTTCGTCGCTTGGCGGTCGAGATAGATCGTCAGCTTGCGATCGCTGACGGTGCCGACGAGCTCCAGCCCGTCGCCGCTCAGTTCCACCTGCGGCTGATGCTGCGCGGCAACTGGCGGTGCGTCTTCGTGTGCGTGATCGTCTCCGCCATGCGCCAACGCAGCACTGGCGAGGAGCAGCAAGCTGAGCGAGGTAACGAGAAAGCGTGTCATTTGAGCCGTCCGAAGCTTGAGAAGCATCGGGATCGGCGCGCCGCCAGCGCTAGCCGTCGGCGTTACGAGGACGAAAAATCGGGAGGGACTATTCGCCCGCGCACATATCGCGCCGATCCATCAAACGCACCGCAATGCGGCGCGTGTCGGATCAGGCTAAGCCGCGGGGCGGGCGGAGCGGGGGACGAGCAAGCTGGCCGTAGGGAATGGCGTAGCTGAGTTCACGGTAGCGTGCGGCTGGTGACATGTAGGGTGGCGCAGAGGCGACCGCGGTAATGATGGCCGTGGCGGAACAGCAGTGCGCATGGACGTGCGTGCACCCGTGATCGGAACCCGGTTGCCGGTCGCCGTCGCTATGATCGTGAGCCGCGCCGACGTCCATCAGTGCACCCACGTCGGAATGCTTATGGTCGCCAGCGTCCAAATGCTGGTGCACGAACGCGTGCGCCTCGGCAAACTGCGGCGCGTGCAGGATCGGCAGCTCTCCGCCACCCAGCATGGCGACGGCGAACAGAACGACGACCAGCAGTTGTTTCACAATCCGGTTCACGCGCTTAGCAGACCCGCATTGGCGCCATTCGTCAAGTCGCGGCCGAAGGCGACAAAGTTTCACCCTGTCATTTGACCGTCAAACTATCGTCCCCATCTCTAGGTCAGTTCGCATTCGAACACCCCATGAAAGAGGACACTCATGACAATTCAAACGAAAGCCACCAGAGCCGCCATCGCCGTCCTGACCCTCGCGGTGGCAAGCCCCGCTTTCGCCCATGGGTTCGACGATTGCACCAAGGAGCCGAAGGACAAGTGGAAGTCTCAGGCTGAGGCAGAGGCCACGGCAACCGCAGCCGGCTACACCGTCACTAGGTCGAAAGTCGAAGGCTCTTGCTACGAGGTCTACGCCAAGGACAAGGACGGCAAGAAGTTCGAGCTTTTCTACAATCCGGTGGATTTGTCTCTCGTGAAAAAGCACGACGACTGAGTTCGTCACGAGGCGGCGGCAGTGGCCTATTAAGGGTGTGTCTACAGTTGACGCCCCTCAATGCCATGGAGGCAGGTTTGCCCTCATGACAAGACTAAGGGTGGCGCACGGCGCGCCACCCGAGCCCGCAACCCCGCATGTGCCGTGACCATCAGAAACCTCGATAAGCTTCTGTCCCCCCGCTCGGTCGCACTGGTCGGGGCGAGCCCGGAGCCGCACACCGTCGGCTCGATCGTTGCCCGCAATCTGACCAACAGCGGCTTTTCCGGCCCGATCTGGTTCGTCAATCCGCGGCACTCCCAGATTGATGGCAGGAAGTGCTTTCCCTCGCTGGCGGACCTGCCCGAGGCGCCGGACCTCGTCGTCATCGTGACGCCGCCGACTGTGGTGCCCAGGATAATCGCCGAGGCTGGCGCGCGAGGCGCTCGTGCCGCCGTCGTCATCACGGCGGGTGTAACGCGTGAGCTGCGCCAGGCGGCGCTCGATGCTGCGCGCCCCTACTGCTTGCGCATTCAGGGTCCGAATGGCCTCGGCCTCATCCTTCCGCACATCGGCCTCAACGCGAGCTTCTCGCACCGAATGCCGCTCGCCGGTGATCTGGCATTCCTTTCCCAGTCGGGCGCACTGATTACGGCCGTCATCGATTGGGCCGCGTCGCGCGGCATCGGCTTGTCGCAGGTGCTATCGCTCGGCGACATGGCCGACGTCGACTTCGGCGACCTACTTGACTACCTCGCGGGTGATGTCACGAGCCGCGCCATCCTCATCTACATGGAGCAGATGACCAACGCGGCCAAGTTCGTCTCGGCCGCGCGGCGCGCCTCGCGTGCCAAGCCAGTCATCGTATTGAAGCCGGGACGCAACGCGACGGCCGCCAAGGCGGCCATGTCGCATACGGGTGCGCTTGCCGGTGCCGATGCTGCATATAATGCGGCGTTCCGGCGCGCTGGCGTGCTGCGCGTCAAGGAATTGCGCCAGTTGTTCGATGCCGCAGAAATCCTCTCAGCGGCTCCGACGCTGACGGGCGAGCATCTCACCATGCTCACCAACGGCGGCGGCGCAGGCGTTCTGGCTGCAGACGAGCTTGCCGACCTTGGTGGCCGACTGACCGATTTGCCGGCCGAGACGCTCGCCAAGCTCGATGTGGCGCTGCCGAAGACGTGGTCCGGCGCCAATCCCGTCGACATCATCGGTGACGCCCCACCAGAGCGCTACGCCAACGCCACGCGCATCCTTCTGGAAGACAGGGCAACCGACGCGTTGCTCATCATGAACTGCCCAACTGCGCTGGCCTCCAGCGAGGCGGCAGCCAAAGTCGTCGTCAAAGAGGTTGCCGACTTTAAGGCCAAGCAGCGCCGCAAGGTCGTGCTGACCAACTGGCTTGGCGACGGTGCAGCCGAAGCTAGCCGCCACCTCTTCATCGATGCTGGCATCCCGACATTCGAAACCCCCGAAGCCGCCGTAGAAGGGTTTATGCAACTTGTGCGCTATCGCCGCGCACAAGACGAGCTGATGCAGGTGCCGCCGTCCGCTCCCGAGGCCCTCAACTTCAATGCAGCGGAAGCCGACAAGATCTTGCACGGCGCGCTGGCCGCCCATCGCTATACGCTGTCGGAGATCGAGGCCAAGCACCTTCTCGCCAGCTACGGCATTCCCGTCGTTCCAACTGAGATCGCAACCAGCCCCGCCGAGGTCGAAAGCAAAGCACGCGACATTCTCGAATTCCATCATGCGTGCGTCATCAAGATCCTTTCGGACGACATCACCCACAAATCCGACGTCGGTGGCGTACGGCTTGCTTTGACGACACCGACCGAAGCGCGCGTTGCTGCCGAGGAAATGCTCGTCAACATCGGCAAGCTGCGCCCCAAGGCCGTCATCCGCGGCTTCACCGTTCAGGCAATGATCGAGCGCCACGGCGCGCACGAGTTGATCCTCGGCGCCAGCGAGGATGCCACCGTCGGCCCGCTGATGATGTTCGGCGCCGGCGGAACCGCCGTCGAGGTGACGGCTGATACATCCCACGCTTTGCCGCCACTCGATCTGAAGCTCGCCTACCAGATGATGCGCGAGACGCGCGTCTTTAAGTTGCTCAAAGGCTACCGCGATCGCCCCGCCGCCGACATCGAGGCGATCGCCATGGTCCTCGTGCGCCTCAGCTATCTCGTGGCACGCCACAAGGAAATCCGCGAGATCGACATCAACCCGTTGCTCGCCGACGAGAACGGTGTGATCGCTCTCGACGCCCGCGTTGCCATCGCCGACCCGGCAGAAAAGCCACGTAAGCCGCTGTCGGTCCGCCCGTATCCGGTGCAATGGGAGCGCACCGAGAAAATCGAAGGCATCGGCGAGGTTACGCTTCGGCCGATCCGCCCTGACGACGAGCCCCAATACGAAAAGTTCTTCACCTTCATCACGCCGGAAGACTTGCGCATGCGCTTCTTCACGGCAGCGCCCGAGCGCACCTTGCGCTTCTACGCGCGCATGACCCAGATCGACTACGCGCGCGAAATGGCGTTCACCGCCGTTTCCGGCAACGACATCCTGGGTGTCGCCCGCTTGATTTCAGACCCGGACTACCGCCGCGCCGAATTCGCCGTCATCGTGCGCTCGGACATCAAAGGCAAGGGTCTCGGTTATCGGCTCATGCAGCATCTCGTTGCCTATGCCCGCGCTGAAGGGCTGAGCGAGCTCTATGGGGACGTACTGGCCGCCAATACGACGATGCTGAAGCTCTGCCGCGAACTGGGGTTCAAGGCCGAGCTGGACGACGGCGCCGATGTTTTCCACGTCACACTGCCCCTCGCGCCTGCCGACTGATCGACCTGGCCACGTTTTTCCCGTCCAGGTCACGGGTTGGTGCTAGCATCGCCTTGCGCCAGCTCAATGCGCGCGTCGAAGAGGGCTGGCTCGATGGGCCAGGGTCGGGGGGCAACTTGTTTGGCAAGGAGTTGAACCATGATCACGCTCGAAGACTGCATCGCCTTGTGCGGCCTGTCGGAGGCCGAGGTTCTGGCCATCGCTGAGCACGAGCACGTTCCCGAAATTGCTGCCGCAGCGCTTGCCGAGCATCTGCTGAAGCAGCGGCGCGGCACCGACACGATCCACCGCATGATCGTTGAGGACATGCGTGCCGCGCTGCAAAGAGGCGACCGCAAGCACGCCAGCGAGCTGTTTGCGGCCCTCCGCCACTTCCTCGCGACCCATCCCGAGCATTTCCACTAGCGCCGAGGTCCCGTGCCTGCCGACACGACAAGAATGCCCGATCACCACGAGGCTTCGGGCAAGGTCACCGAGGGTTTGCCGGCCGGACTGACGAGCGCGGAGGTGAGCGCTGCGTTGGCGACGTTTGGACCCAACATCCTGCCGAGCGCCAGGAAGGACGGTATTATCAAGCGCGTCATCGCGCAGATCACCAATCCGCTGATCTACGTGCTGCTGGGCTCGGCGACTATCAGCGTCGCTCTGGGACACTTCGTCGACGCTGCGGTTATTCTCGCCGTCGTTGTGATCAATGCCGCGGTCGGCATAGTGCAGGAGGGCAGGGCCGAAAAGGCGCTCGACGCCATCCGCAATCTGCTCGCCCCACAAGCGACCGTCCGTCGAAACGGTCGCCGCATCTCTATCCCTGCGGCCGATGTCGTGCCCGGTGACGTCCTGCTTCTCGAAGCCGGTGATCGCGTCGTCGCCGACGCGCGCATCGTCAAAGAGCGCAACCTGCGTATTGATGAATCCATCCTCACCGGGGAATCAGTCGCCGTCACCAAGTCCGCCGTTCCCGCCGGCGATCCGGGCGAGGGCTCGCAAGCCTTCTCCGGAACGCTGGTCGTCGCCGGCCAGGCGACAGCGCTGGTGACGGCCACCGGAGCGCGCTCGCGCCTCGGCCAGATCACTGCATTGCTCGAAGGCGTGGAGGAATTACAGACCCCGCTGGTGCGCCAGATGAACGTCTTCGCGCAACAGGCGACGGCCGTTGTATTGGGGCTATCGGCGCTGACGTTTCTTTATGCGTGGCGCATCGGTGGCTATCCGATCTCCGACGCCTTTATGATCGTCGTCGGCATGGCCGTAGCCGCGATTCCCGAGGGCCTGCCGGCCGTAACGACCATCACCATGGCCATTGGCGTTCAGCGCATGGCACGTCGCAATGCCATCCTGCGCCGCCTGCCGGCCATCGAAGCGCTGGGCTGCGTCTCGACGATCTGCTCCGACAAGACCGGGACGCTGACCAAGAACGAGATGACCGTGAAGCGCGCCGTCACCGCCGCCGGAACCTTCGACATCACCGGTGTTGGCTACGCGCCCGCAGGCACCTTTCATCAGGGCGGCATTGAGATCGACGCGCGCAACTTCCACCCGTTGCAGGCACTCATGCGCAGCGCGGCCCTATGCAATGAGGCCAGTGTGCGCCACACGAACGACGGGTGGATCGTCGATGGCGACCCCCTCGAAGGTGCACTGCTCGTGGCGGCGGCAAAGGCAGGTGAGGAGCGCGAGCGCATGCGCGCCGAGTTTCCGCGCCTCGATGAAATCCCCTTCGACGCCGCATATCGCTACATGGCGACGCTGCACCACGACCATGATGGCTCGGCCTTCGTGTGCGTAAAGGGTGCGCCCGAGCAGATCATCGAGATGTGCGCGCACCAGCTTGAAGTGTCCGGCCAGACGCCAATCGACCGCGCCTACTGGCTTGCCGCCATCGACGAGATGGCGCGATCGGGCTTCCGCATCATCGCCCTTGCCTCGAAGAAGCTGCCATCGCGCAAGCATATCGCCTTCGCGGACATCGATCAGCTCTCCCTCGAAGGGCTGCTCGGGCTCATCGACCCGCCGCGCGAGGAAGCAATGACGGCCATTGCAGAGTGCCGCACCGCCGGCATCTCCGTGAAGATGATCACCGGCGACCATCTCATCACCGCGGCGGCAATCGCGGGACAGCTCGGCATCGACACCAGGCAGCCACCCGTCTCCGGCGACGAACTCGAAGCGCTCGATGATGCCGCCCTCGCTCAGCTCGCCGAGAAAACCAGCGTCTTCGCCCGCACCACCCCAGAGCACAAGCTGCGCCTCGTCGAGGCACTCCAAAGCGACGGTGACGTCGTCGCCATGACTGGCGACGGCGTCAACGATGCACCGGCACTGAAGCGCGCCGACGTCGGGGTCGCCATGGGGCGCAACGGCACCGAGGCCGCCAAGGAAGCGGCAGAGATGGTGCTTCTTGACGACAACTTTGCCTCCATCGTCGCTGCGGTGAAGGAAGGGCGCGCCGTCTACGACAATCTCGCCAAGGTGATCGGCTGGACGTTGCCGACGAGCTGCGGACAGATGTTCGTCATCATGCTGGCGATCCTGTTCGGCCTCACCCTGCCGATCACGCCGGTACAGATCCTCTGGGTGAACACCATCTCTGCCGGCATCTTGGGGCTCATCCTCGCGTTCGAACCGGCCGAGCCCGACATCATGTTGCGCAGACCGCGCGCCACGGGCGAGGCCCTGCTATCGCGCTTTCTCGTTTGGCGCGTCCTGCTCGTCTCGGCGCTGATGGCGGCCGGCGCCTTTGGCGTCTTCCAATGGGCGATCGATAGCGGCGCCGACGTCGAAACAGCACGAACCATGGTCGTCAACGCCGTTGTCGCCATGGGCATCGCCTACCTTTTCAATGTCCGCTACCTGCACGCGCCATCGCTCAGCTGGCATGGCGTCGTCGGCACGCCCGCTGTGCTCATCGGCGTCGGGGCGGTGCTGCTTCTCCAATTGGCTCTGACCTATTTACCGCCCATGAACCAGATCTTTGAAACGCAGCCGCTGACGCTGCTTCAGGGTGCAGCAACACTGGCGACTGGCGCGATACTGTTCTTCTTGCTTGAGCTGGAGAAGCAACTGCAGCGCCTTTTGAACCCTGCGATGCAAAAGCAGCGCCCGCGGGTTTGACTTAAGTCATCGTCGGGTGCGGCAACACCAGCTAGTCATGCTCGTCAATTCCGAGCGGAGAAAAACCAATGCAGCGCCTCGCGGGACTCTTCGCCCTCTGCTTTTTGGTGCTGGTGATACCGGCCGGTGCCGTCGAGCTTGGCAACAAGGCGGAAGGGCACGACTACGCGCAGAAATTCTGCACCGAATGCCATGCCATCGAAAAAGATGAGGCTATGCTCTTCTCGGAAGTCCCAAGCTTTCAGGAGGTAGCCAACTCGGAGGGCATGAGCCCGCGCGCTCTCTCCGTATGGTTGCGCACTTCGCACCCCAACATGCCCGACTTCATCATTCCGCCCGACGATATCGACAACCTCGTCGCCTACATCATGAGCTTGCGTACGCCCAAAGAGTGACGCGCTCTTTGACGTCTCGTTTGCGAAGCTGCTCTAGCTTTGCCGTCATCAGGCAACGTCGGACATCGCAATGGATTCTATCCCCAAGCGCATGCATGCGATGGAGTTTGCGGGCGTCCATCAGCCGCTTCATCCAACCGAGCGCCCCATAAGGAAGCCGACCGGGCGCAATCTTCTCATTCGCGTCGGCGCGTGCGGCATCTGCCGGACCGATCTGCACGTCATTGACGGTGACTTGGAGCATCCAAAGGCCCACGTCATTCCGGGGCACGAGGTCGTCGGCCGCGTAGTTGCGATGGGCCCGGAAGCGCGCGGTTTCAAAATCGGCGAACGCGTCGGCGTACCCTGGCTCGGTTTCACCTGCGGGCGCTGCCACTTCTGCCGCTCAGGCAGGGAGAACCTTTGCGACAAGCCGAGGTTCACCGGGTACACACTCGATGGCGGCTACGCCGAATACATCACCGCCGATTCCCACTATTCATTCCCCATCCCCAAGATCTATTCCGATGCGGAAGCCGCCCCGCTGATGTGCGCTGGGCTCATCGGCTATCGCTGCTGGAAGCTGGTGCGTACCGCAAAGCGGCTCGGCATCTACGGTTTTGGGGCCGCGGCGCACATCGTTGCGCAGATTGCCAAGCACCACGGTCAGCAGGTCTACGCCTTCACCCGCAGCGGTGATGTGGCAGCACAGAAGCTCGCCCGCTCGCTCGGTGCTGTGTGGGCCGGATCATCCGAGGAAATGCCGCCAAAGCTACTCGACGCGGCAATCATCTTTGCTTCCGTTGGGCCTCTCGTGCCGCTCGCTCTCAAGGCGCTGGAGAAAGGCGGAACGCTCGTTCTCGGCGGGATTCACATGTCTGAGATCCCGGCCTTCTCCTACGACCTGTTGTGGGAAGAGCGCATAGTGCGCTCGGTCGCCAACCTGACGCGGCAGGATGCTATCGAGTTCCTGAAGCTCGCACCGCGCGTTCCCATCCGGCCGCACGTGACGACTTATCCGCTCGACGAAGCCAACGAGGCGATCGCTGCGCTTAGAAAGGGTAACCTCGTCGGCGCCGCTGTGCTCGTGCCCTCGGCACGCGAAGGCGACTGAACACGGTTGCAGCCCCAGGTGCTTGACTGCGCCGCGGCGCTCACTATTGAAGAGGGCAGCGCGGGTGTAGCTCAATGGTAGAGCAGCAGCCTTCCAAGCTGAATACGAGGGTTCGATTCCCTTCACCCGCTCCAATCCCTTACCGATAGCGCATGTGCCGCGCGCTGCATTTGGCCTCCCCATGCGCGGCGTGCGCGGGTAATGTCCCCTCTTCCGAGCGCGAGGGACACGCATCTCAATGACAACCGTCTACGATTTCACCGTCCGCGGTATTGATGGGCAGGAGGTTTCGCTCGCCGATTTCCGCGGCAAAGTGCTCCTCATCGTCAACACCGCCAGCCGATGCGGCTTCACGCCCCAATACGAAGGTCTGGAGGCGCTCTACCGCGAGCTGAACGACCGTGGCCTCGTGGTGCTCGGTTTCCCGTGCAACCAGTTCGGTGCCCAGGAGCCCGTAAACGAGGCAGAAATCGCGGACTTCTGTAAGCGCACCTATGATGTCAGCTTCCCGATGTTCGCCAAGGTGGAAGTCAACGGCCCCGATGCCAGCCCGCTGTTCGTCTGGCTGAAGGATGAGGCGCCGAGCGAGCCGCCCTCCGCCCCTATCAAGTGGAACTTCGCCAAATTCCTTCTCGATCGTCAGGGCAACGTGGTCGATCGCTTTGCCTCGGCCGTCACACCAGACATGCTGCGCCCGGATATCGAAGGCTTGCTTTGATACGGCAAAATCTAGGCTAGGCTGCCGCTGCGTGCGGCGGTCTCGCGCGGGAGGGGCCAATGCTCATCGTCACGACCAATGACCTGCCGGGCTACCGGGTGGTTAAGCATCTTGGCGTCGCCCGCGGGCTGACGGTCAGGTCTCGCAGTCTGGTCGGCAATATTGGTGCGTCGATCCAGATTTTGTTCGGCGGCAACATCACACTATATACAAGGCTGGCCGAGCAGGCCCGTCAGGAGGCGTTCGAGCACCTCATCGCGCAGGCTGAGGCCATGGGGGCCAATGCCGTTCTCGCAATGCGTTATGATGCCAACGAAATCGCCGCGGCGGTGACTGAGGTTTTGGCCTATGGAACAGCGGTGATCGTCGAGCCGGCACCCTAAAAGGGAGCCTCTCGCGACAATTCCATCACTAGCAAGTGACAAAGGGGAAAAGTTCGGCTAAGTATGCCGCCCCCGCGGTCTGGCGCACGCTTTTCCGCGACGATAGGGGTGTAGCTCAATTGGTAGAGCGTCGGTCTCCAAAACCGAAGGTCGGGGGTTCGAGACCCTCCGCCCCTGCCAAATTCGTATGGATGCATCCGTGCAGAGGGCGCCGGATGCGCCAACAGTCGGCGCTTGATCTGCGTCAGGTTGTCGCATGGCGCCCGGGAAAGTCAGATTAATGGCCAAATACAACCCGGTCGAGTTTATTCAGGAGGTTCGCCAGGAGGTCTCCAAGGTTACTTGGCCGACCTGGAAAGAGGTGTGGATTACCACCCTCATGGTCATCATCATGGTCAGCCTTGCCTCGGTGTTCTTCCTCATCACGGATCAAACCCTCGGTTATCTCGTCCGCCTTGTGCTGGGCGGGGGCCGTTGAGCCGGAGCTGAAACACTAGTGTCCACCCAAGTTGCGCAATCGCGCGGTGAAAGAGCAGCAATGGCGAAGCGCTGGTACATCGTGCACGCGTACACGAACTTCGAGCGCAAGGTGGCGGACGCCATCAAGGAGCGCGCCAAGGCCGCCGGCCTTGAGGGTCTGTTTGAGGAAGTGCTCGTCCCGACCGAGGAAGTGGTCGAGGTGAAGCGCGGTCGCAAAGTGCAGGCCGAACGCAAGTTTCTTCCTGGCTACGTGCTGGTGAAGATGGAAATGACTGACCCGGCGTTTCTTCTCATCAAGAACACGCCCAAGGTCACCGGGTTTCTCGGCGCGGAAAATAAACCGATGCCGATCTCGGAGGATGAAGCAATGCGCATCCTCCACCAGGTCAAGGAAGGCGTGGAGCGGCCGAAGCCCTCGATCACCTTCGAGGTGGGCGAGCAGGTAAAAGTCGCCGACGGTCCGTTCGCATCCTTCCAGGGCCACGTCGAAGAGGTCGACGAGGAGCGTTCGCGGCTCAAGGTTGCCGTGTCGATCTTCGGGCGCCCGACGCCGGTCGAACTCGAGTTCGGCCAAGTGGAGAAAGTGCCCGGCTAACCCCGGGCCATTGCCGTTTTCCGACAGGTGCGCCACAAGCTCGCCTGTCTGTCCACGCCGCAGGACAGCCTCTCACGAGGCCTCCCTGCGGTTAAACCGCGGGAGGGCCTGCTGGGCCCGTTGGACCGCTAACCCTGGGAAGGAAAGCCCCTTCCCGTCAAGTGCTAAGGGGAGACCATGGCAAAGAAAATTGACGGCTACATCAACTTGCAGGTGCCGGCGGGGGCGGCCAATCCATCGCCGCCCATCGGACCCGCGCTGGGTCAGCGCGGCGTGAACATCATGGAGTTCTGCAAGTCGTTCAACGCCAAGACGAAGGACCTGGAGCAGGGCACGCCCATCCCGGTGAAGATCACGGTCTATTCCGACCGCTCCTTCACCTTCGAGATGAAGACGCCCCCGGCCACCTTCCTCATCAAGAAGGCCGCCGGCATGAAGCCGACCGGCAAGCCGGGCTCCGGTTCCAAGAACCCCGGCCGTGACGTTGTCGGCAAGGTCAGCATGAACCAGCTTCGCGACATCGCGAAGGTCAAGCTGAAGGACATGAACACGGACGATATCGAACAGGCGACGCGCACGCTCGCCGGCTCGGCCCGCTCGATGGGCCTGCAGGTGACGGAGTAAGACCAATGGCAAAGCTCAGCGCAGAAGCAATCAAAGAGACGCGTCTTGCCGGCGGCAAGCGCATGGCGGGCGTCCTCAAGGATCTCAATCGCGACAAGGCCTATTCGGTCGAGGAAGCGGTGAAGATCCTCAAGGATCGGTCCAAGACCAAGTTCGACGAGACGATCGAGGTCGCCATGAACCTCGGCGTCGATCCCAAGCACGCCGACCAGCTCGTTCGCGGCGTCTGCAATCTGCCGAATGGCTCGGGCCGCACGGCTCGCGTCGCCGTGTTTGCGCGCGGCGCCAAGGCAGAAGAGGCAAAGGCCGCCGGCGCTGACGTCGTCGGTGCCGAGGACCTCGTCGAGCAGGTGTCCAAGGGCACGATCAATTTCGATCGCTGCATTGCGACGCCGGACATGATGGGCCTCGTCGGCCGCCTCGGTAAGGTGCTGGGCCCGCGCGGCCTGATGCCGAACCCGCGCGTCGGCACGGTGACGATGGACGTCACCAGCGCCGTTCAGGGCGCCAAGGGCGGCTCGGTCGAGTTCCGCGTCGAGAAGGCTGGCATCATTCACGCCGGCGTCGGCAAGGCCAGCTTCACCGACGCAGCGCTCGCCGAAAACATCAAGGCGTTTGTCGACGCCGTGGTGAAGGCGAAGCCGCCGGGTGCCAAGGGCACGTACGTGAAGAAGGTTTCGATCAGCTCGACCATGGGTCCCGGCCTCAAGGTCGACACCGCCAGCCTCGGCGGCGGTCAGGCCCTCGGCTAACGAGGGAAGGAATTCGCACGCTGCCCGGCGACGGGCGGCGGGCGATCACGACCGGAGGCGCGGCCTCGTGCTGTTGCTTCCGGAAGCTGTCCGAGACTGTGGGTGCTGTCAGGGCTTCGGCCACGACAGCTTAAGCCTCGAAAAAGGGCCCGCATGAGACAGGAGCGAACCCGGATTTTGGCTTTCCACAGGGAAGCAGAGAGCCGGTTTGAACCTGGGTCAGCACCGTGCCGCTCTGAGAGCGCCGCGGTTGGACAGACAAGGCGTCGCCCGAAGGCGGGGGTTTCTCGCTCACGGCGGCAAGGTGCAACCCGCGGAACAGTCCGATGAGGATGTTCTGTAAACTGGAGTGAGCAGGTGGATAGAGCCGCGAAACGTGAGCTCGTAGCTTCGCTCAACACCGCGTTGAAAGACTCGGGGTTGGTCGTTGTTGCCCACTATGCCGGCATGACGGTCGCTCAGCTCACCGAATACCGCCAGAAGGTCAAAGAGGCCGGCGGTAAGGTGAAGGTGGCCAAGAACCTGCTGGCAAAGCTCGCGCTGAAGGACACTTCGTACGAGCCGATTTCGGATCTCTTCAAGGGGCAGACATGCGTTGCCTACTCGCAGGATCCGATCGCCGCTGCGAAGGCGTCGGTCACTTACGCCAAGGGGAATGACAAGCTCGTCATTCTCGGCGGCGCGATGGGTTCGACGGTCCTTGACGCGAACGGCATCAAGGCACTTGCCGATCTGCCATCACTGGACGAGCTGAGAGCAAAGCTCATCGGTCTCCTCAACGCGCCGGCGACGAAGATCGCCCGCACGGTCAAGGAGCCGGGTGCAAAGCTCGCACGCGTCATCCAGGCGAAGGCATCGCAAGGCGAGGCTGCCTAAGGCACGGGCGGCGCCGCAAGGCGCCACGACTTCAAAAGCGCGCAGTTCGAAAAACTGCATCAGTCATTAGGTTCAAACCGAAGGAACTTACACCATGGCCGATCTGTCCAAGATCGTTGACGACCTTTCCAGCCTGACCGTCCTCGAGGCGGCTGAGCTTGCCAAGCTTCTCGAGGAGAAGTGGGGCGTGTCGGCGGCTGCTGCCGTCGCCGTTGCCGCTGCTCCCGGCGCTGCTGCTGCAGCCCCGGCTGAGGAGCAGACCGAGTTCACCGTCATCCTGAAGGCCGGCGGCGACAAGAAGATCAACGTCATTAAGGAAGTCCGCGCCATCACGGGTCTTGGCCTCAAGGAAGCCAAGGACCTCGTCGAGGCCGGCGGCAAGGCCGTCAAGGAAGGCGTGTCCAAGGACGAGGCTGCCAAGCTGAAGAAGCAGCTGGAAGACCAGGGCGCCACGGTCGAAGTGAAGTAATTGCGGTGGGCGATCGGCATTCCGTGCCGGTCGCCTTCCTCGCCCGCTCCCAAAAGGCGCGGGCATCAAAACGTCTCTCCGGAGGGTCTTTTTAGGGGTTCTACAACCCCTAAACGGGCCTTCCGGTGAGCCGTTTCAAGGCTAAAGCGAGGGTTGGCGGCCCTCGCCACGAAGGCAGCAGTAGCGCGGGCCGTCACCTGCGCGGATGACAAGGAGCGAAAATGGCTGAGACGTTCAACGGCCGCAAGCGCATCCGGAAGAAATTCGGATCCATTCGCGAAGTTGCAGAGATGCCGAACCTCATCGAGGTTCAGAAGAGCTCTTACGACGACTTCCTGATGGTCAAAGAGCCTCCCGGCGGCCGTTCTGACGATCACGGTCTGCAGGCGGTGTTCAAGTCCGTCTTCCCGATTTCCGACTTCTCGGGTCGCGCGACGCTCGAGTTCGTGCGCTATGAGTTCGAGCCGCCGAAGTACGACGTCGACGAGTGCATGCAGCGCGATATGACCTTCTCCGCGCCGCTGAAGGTCAAGCTGCGCCTGATCGTGTTCGATGTGAACGAGGAGACCGGCTCCAAGTCGATCAAGGACGTCAAGGAGCAGGACGTCTACATGGGCGACATGCCGCTCATGACGTCGAATGGTACCTTCATCATCAACGGCACCGAGCGCGTCATCGTCTCGCAGATGCACCGTTCTCCGGGCGTGTTCTTCGATCACGACCGCGGCCGCACGCATGCCTCCGGCAAGCTGCTGTTCGCAGCCCGCATCATCCCCTATCGCGGCTCCTGGCTCGACTTCGAATTCGACGCCAAGGACATCGTCTACGTGCGCATCGACCGTCGCCGCAAACTGCCGGTGACGACGCTGCTGTATGCGCTCGGCCTCAATGACGAAGAGATCCTGAGCTTCTTCTACAACCACATCACCATCAAGGAATCGAAGCGCGGCTGGAAGATGCCGTTCGTGCCCGAGAAGATGCGCGGCATGACGCCGACCGCCGATCTCGCCGATGCCAAGACGGGTGAGGTCGTGGTCAAGGCCGGCGAAAAGATCACCGCCCGCAAGGCGCGTGAGCTTGCCGAAGGCGGCCTCAAGGAAGTGCTCGTTTCCTCCGACGATCTCGCCGGCCGCTACATTGCGGCTGACGTTGTCGACATGGAGACCGGCGCGATCTACGCGGAAGCGGGCGATGAGCTCGACGCCGAACTGCTGGCCGAGCTGAAGGATCAGAAGGTCAAAGAGTTCCCGATCCTCGACATCGACCACGTCAACATCGGGCCGTTCATCCGTAACACGCTCAACATCGACAAGAACGCCAACCAGGACGAGGCGTTGATGGACATCTACCGGGTCATGCGGCCCGGTGAGCCGCCGACCATTGAGGCGGCGACCAATCTGTTCCATTCGCTCTTCTTCGATCCTGAGCGCTACGACCTCTCGGCCGTTGGCCGCGTGAAGATGAACATGCGCCTCGAGCTCGATGCGCCCGACACCATGCGCGTGCTGCGCCGTGAGGACATCCTCGCGGTCATCAAGACGCTGGTTGACCTGCGCGACGGCAAGGGCGAGATCGACGACATCGACCATCTCGGCAACCGCCGCGTTCGCTCGGTCGGCGAGCTGATGGAGAACCAGTATCGCGTCGGCCTCCTGCGTATGGAGCGCGCGATCAAGGAGCGTATGTCGTCGGTCGATATCGACACGGTGATGCCGCAGGATCTGATCAACGCCAAGCCGGCGGCTGCCGCCGTGCGCGAGTTCTTCGGGTCTTCGCAGCTCAGCCAGTTCATGGACCAGACCAACCCGCTGTCGGAGATCACCCACAAGCGCCGCCTGTCGGCACTTGGCCCGGGCGGTCTGACGCGCGAGCGCGCCGGCTTCGAGGTGCGCGACGTGCATCCGACGCACTACGGCCGTATCTGCCCGATTGAGACGCCGGAAGGTCCGAACATCGGCCTCATCAACTCGCTGGCGACGTTTGCACGCGTCAACAAGTACGGCTTCATCGAGAGCCCGTACCGCAAGGTCGTCAACGGCAAGCTCACCGACGAGGTCGTCTACCTGTCGGCCATGGAAGAAATGCGCCACCACGTCGCCCAGGCCAACGCCGAGGTCGACGCGAAGGGCAACCTGACCGACGACCTCATCACCTGCCGCTACCAGGGCGACGTGCTCCTGGTGCCGCAGGAGAAGGTCGACTACATCGACGTGTCGCCTAAGCAGCTCGTGTCGGTCGCCGCCGCGCTCATTCCGTTCCTTGAGAACGATGACGCCAACCGCGCTCTCATGGGCTCGAACATGCAGCGTCAGGCCGTGCCGCTGATCCGCGCCGAGGCGCCGCTCGTCGGCACCGGCATGGAAGAGGTGGTTGCGCGCGATTCCGGCGCTGCCATCGCGGCTCGCCGCACCGGCGTGATCGACCAGGTGGACGCCACGCGTATCGTTATCCGCGCGACGGAAGAGACCGATCCCTCGAAGCCCGGCGTCGACATCTACCGTCTGCGCAAGTTCCAGCGCTCGAACCAGAACACCTGCATCAACCAGCGTCCGCTGGTTCACGTGGGTGATCACGTCAAGGCGGGCGACATCATCGCCGACGGTCCCTCGACCGATCTTGGCGATCTGGCGCTCGGCAAGAACGTGCTCGTCGCGTTCATGCCGTGGATGGGCTACAACTTCGAGGACTCCATCCTCCTCTCCGAGCGCGTCGTCTCCGATGACATCTTCACCTCGATCCATCTCGAGGAGTTCGAAGTCATGGCCCGCGACACCAAGCTCGGGCCCGAGGAAATCACGCGCGATATCCCGAACGTTTCGGAAGAAGCGCTGAAGAACCTCGACGAAGCCGGCATCGTCTACATCGGCGCCGAAGTGAACCCCGGCGACATCCTCGTCGGCAAGATCACGCCGAAGGGCGAAAGCCCGATGACGCCGGAAGAGAAGCTGCTGCGCGCCATCTTCGGCGAGAAGGCTTCCGACGTTCGCGATACGTCTCTGCGTCTGCCGCCGGGCGTGTCCGGCACGGTCGTTGAGGTGCGCGTGTTCAATCGCCACGGCGTCGAGAAAGACGAGCGTGCGATGGCGATCGAGCGTGAGGAGATCGAGCGTCTCGCCAAGGACCGCGACGACGAGATGCAGATTCTCGACCGCAACGTCTATGCGCGTCTGAAGGAAGCTCTGCTCGGCAAGGAAGTGGCCAAGGGTCCGAAGACGGCGCCCAAGGGCACGACCATCACCGAGGAAATCCTCGACGAGGTTCCGCGCAGCCATTGGTGGGAGTTCGGCCTCAAGGACGAGAAGGCCCAGGCCGAAATCGAAGCCATCAACAAGCAGTACGAGGAAGCCAAGAAGAGCCTCGAGCGTCGCTTCGTCGACAAGGTCGACAAGCTGCAGCGCGGCGATGAGCTGCCTCCCGGCGTGATGAAGATGGTCAAAGTCTTCGTAGCCGTGAAGCGCAAGATCCAGCCGGGCGACAAGATGGCCGGCCGTCACGGCAACAAGGGTGTCGTGTCGATGATCGTGCCGTGCGAGGACATGCCGTTCCTCGAGGACGGCACGCACGTCGACGTGGTGCTCAATCCGCTTGGCGTGCCTTCGCGTATGAACGTTGGCCAGATTCTCGAAACGCACCTTGGGTGGGCGTGTCGCGGTCTGGGTCGCGCCATCGACGATGCCATTCAGCAGTGGCACGAGAGCGGCGAGGCCAAGGTCCTGCGTGAGCGCATGGCTGAGATTTACGGCCCTGAGCAGTTCAAGACCTCGATGAAGGACGAAGAGCTGGTCGAGGTTGCCGAGAAGCTGACGAAAGGCGTGCCGATCGCGACGCCGGTCTTCGACGGCGCCAAGGAAGCCGACATCGTCGACATGCTCAAACTTGCGGGCTTCGATTCGTCCGGTCAGGTCCGTCTTTATGACGGCCGTACCGGCGAGCCGTTCGATCGCAAGGTGACCGTCGGCTACAAGTACGTTCTGAAGCTGCACCACCTTGTCGACGACAAGATCCACGCCCGTTCCATCGGCCCGTACTCGCTCGTCACCCAGCAGCCGCTCGGTGGCAAGGCGCAGTTCGGTGGCCAGCGCTTCGGCGAAATGGAGGTGTGGGCACTCGAAGCTTACGGCGCCGCCTACACGCTGCAGGAGATGCTCACCGTCAAGTCGGACGACGTTGCCGGCCGCACCAAGGTCTACGAGGCCATCGTGCGCGGCGACGATACCTTCGAGGCGGGCGTCCCCGAAAGCTTCAACGTGCTCGTCAAGGAGATGCGCGCGCTCGGCCTCAACGTGGAACTCGAAAACTCCGAGTTCAGCGCTTTGCCGCCGCCCGAGGAAGAGGAGCAGCCGCCGGAGAAACAGCAGCAGCTTCCTCCGGCCGCTGAATAGCAGAACGAGACTTCGTCCGGGGCCGGCAATGGCCCCGGACATCGCGCGTGAAACCCGCGCGAACGAGACGAGGGCTCAAGACGCCATGGGCCCATTTTCCGTGAGGATCACCGCCACCTGATCCTTGCAGCTTGACACGGGGCGACGGCCGCCACGCCCTGAAGGAGAGACGGATGAACGAGATTACCAGCCTGTTCAAGACGCAAGCGCCGCTTCCGACCTTCGATCAGATCAAGATCTCCATCGCGAGTCCTGACGATATTCTGTCCTGGTCGTTCGGCGAGATTAAGAAGCCCGAGACCATCAACTACCGCACGTTCAAGCCCGAGCGTGACGGTCTGTTCTGCGCGCGCATCTTCGGACCGATCAAGGACTACGAGTGCTTGTGCGGCAAGTATAAGCGCATGAAGTACAAGGGCCTGATCTGCGAGAAGTGCGGCGTCGAGGTAACCCTCGCCAAAGTGCGCCGCGAGCGCATGGGCCACATCGAGCTTGCAGCTCCCGTCGCGCACATCTGGTTCCTCAAGTCGCTGCCCTCGCGCATCGGCCTCCTGCTCGACATGCCGCTCAAGGACCTCGAGCGCGTTCTCTATTTCGAGAACTACATCGTCATCGAACCCGGCATCACCGCCTTCAAGGAGAGACAGCTTCTCTCGGAGGAGGATTATAACCGCGCGCTCGACGAGCATGGCCCCGACAGCTTCACCGCCGGCATTGGCGCCGAAGCCATTCGCGACATGCTCTCGGCCATGGACCTGCCGAAGATCCGTGACGACCTGCGCCAGGAGATCGCCGAGGCGACGACCGAGCTCAAGCCGAAGAAGCTCGGCAAGCGCCTGAAGGTCATCGAGGCATTCATCGAGTCGGGCAACCGCCCCGAGTGGATGATTCTCACCGTCGTCCCGGTGATCCCGCCCGAGCTGCGCCCCCTGGTGCCGCTCGACGGCGGCCGCTTCGCCACGTCCGACTTGAACGACCTCTATCGCCGCGTCATCAACCGCAACAATCGTTTGAAGCGGCTGATGGAGCTGCGCGCGCCGGACATCATCATCCGCAACGAGAAGCGCATGTTGCAGGAGGCCGTCGACGCTCTGTTCGACAACGGCCGCCGCGGCCGCGTCATCACCGGAGCCAACAAGCGTCCGCTGAAGTCGCTCGCCGACATGCTCAAGGGCAAGCAGGGCCGCTTCCGTCAGAACCTGCTCGGCAAGCGCGTCGACTACTCCGGCCGTTCGGTCATCGTCGTCGGTCCCGAGCTGAAGCTGCATCAGTGCGGCCTGCCGAAGAAGATGGCACTCGAGCTGTTCAAGCCGTTCATCTACGCCAAGCTGCAGGCCCAGGGCCAGGCTGCGACGGTGAAGCAGGCGAAGAAGTTGGTCGAGAAGGAGAAGGGTGAGGTTTGGGATATCCTCGATGAGGTCATCCGCGAGCATCCCGTGATGCTCAACCGCGCCCCGACGCTGCATCGCCTCGGCATTCAGGCGTTCGAGCCGACCCTCATCGAGGGTAAGGCCATTCAGCTGCATCCGCTCGTCTGCGCCGCCTTCAACGCCGACTTCGACGGCGACCAGATGGCTGTGCACGTGCCGTTGTCGCTGGAAGCTCAGCTCGAAGCACGCGTGCTGATGATGTCGACCAACAACATCCTGCATCCTGCCAACGGCTCGCCGATCATCGTGCCTTCGCAGGACATCGTGCTCGGCCTCTACTACTTGTCGATCATCCGCGATCACGAGCCGGGTGAGGGCATGCTGCTGGGCTCCGTCTCCGAAGCGCGTCATGCGCTCGAAGCCGGCGTGCTCAGCCTGCACGCCAAGGTGAAGGGCCGCTTCACCTCGCTCGACGAGGAAGGCAACCCCGTCACCGAAGTCATGGACACGACCCCGGGCCGCATGATTCTCGCCGAGCTGCTTCCCAAGCAGCCGGGCATCAAGCCGACCCTCGTCAACCAGCTGCTGACCAAGAAGGCCATCTCCGGTCTCATCGACGCCGTCTACCGCAACTGCGGTCAGAAGGAGACGGTGATCTTCTGCGACCAGATCATGGCACTGGGTTTCCGCCACGCGTTCAAGGCCGGCATCTCGTTCGGCAAGGACGACATGCTCATCCCCGACTCAAAGGCCAAGATCGTCGCCCAGACGACCGAAATGGCGCGTGAGTTCGAGCAGCAGTACAACGACGGCCTCATCACGCAGCTCGAGAAGTACAACAAGGTCGTTGACGCCTGGTCGAAGTGCACAGACCAGATCGCCAAGGACATGATGGAACGCATCTCGGCGGTCGAGAAGGACGAGAACGGTCGCGAGAAGCAGATCAACTCGGTCTACATGATGAGCCACTCTGGTGCCCGCGGTTCGCCGGCCCAGATGAAGCAGCTCGCCGGTATGCGCGGTCTCATGACGAAGCCGTCGGGCGAGATCATCGAGACGCCGATCATCTCCAACTTCAAGGAAGGTTTGTCGGTTCTCGAGTACTTTAACTCGACCCACGGCGCCCGTAAGGGCCTCGCCGACACCGCCTTGAAGACGGCCAACTCGGGCTACCTGACGCGCCGTCTCGTTGACGTCGCCCAGGACGCGATCATCTCCGAGGAGGATTGCGGCACCGAGAAGGGCATCAGCGTGCAGGCAGTTGTCGATGCCGGTCAGGTCATCGTCTCGCTGGCAGCGCGTGTGCTCGGCCGCACGGCAGCCGAGGACATCGTCGATCCCAACGATCCGAGCAACGTTCTCGTCAAGAACGGTGAGCTGATCGAGGAGCGTCATGCCGAGGCGATCGAGAAGGCGCAGGTGCAGGAAGTCAAGATCCGCTCGGTGCTGACCTGCGACACCGTCACGGGCGTCTGCGGCAAGTGCTATGGTCGCGACCTTGCGCGCGGCACGCCCGTCAACATCGGCGAGGCTGTCGGCGTCATCGCCGCTCAGTCGATCGGCGAGCCGGGCACGCAGCTCACGATGCGTACGTTCCACATCGGCGGCACCGCGAACCTTGTCGATAGCTCCTTCATCGAATCGAACTTCAACGGCACGGTGAAGATCAAGAACCCGGCTATCGTGAAGGACAGTCAGGGTCGCGAAGTTGCGATGACGCGCACCATGTCGCTCGCCATCGTCGACCAGGGCGGCAAGGAGCTGGCAACGCTCAAGGTGCCGTACGGCGCCCGCGTGCACGTGAAGGAAGGCGACGCCGTCAAGCGCGGCACCAAGCTCGCCCAGTGGGATGCCTACACCCGCCCGATCCTCACCGAGGTGACAGGCAAGGTGGACTTCGAGGATCTCATCGAAGGCGCCTCGGTGCGCGAACAGACGGACGAGATGAAGGGCACCACCAATCGCGTTATCGTCGATTGGCGTGCGTCCCCGCGCTCGGCCGACCTGAAGCCGGCTATCATCGTCAAGGATAGCAAGGGCAAGCCGATCAAGGTTGCCCGCGGTGGCGATGCGCGTTACCTGCTCGCCCCCGACGCCATTCTGTCGGTCGAGCCCGGGCAGGACGTTAAGGCGGGCGACGTGCTTGCACGTATCCCGACTGCGTCGGCCCGCTCCGGTGACATCACCGGCGGTCTGCCGCGCGTTGCGGAGCTGTTCGAAGCGCGTCGTCCCAAGGACCACGCCATCATTGCCGAGATCTCGGGCACCATCGAGTTCGGCAAGGACTACAAGAACAAGCAGCGCATCACCATCAAGCCGGACGATGAGTCCGCCGAGCCCGTGGAATATCTCATCCCGCGCGGCAAGAGCTTGGCGGTGCAACACGGCGACCGCATCGAGCGTGGTGACTTCGTCTATGACGGCCACCCTGCGCCGCACGACATCCTGGCGATCAAGGGCGTTGAGGAGCTTGCAAACTACCTCATCAACGAGATCCAGGACGTCTACCGCCTGCAGGGTGTGACCATCAACGACAAGCACATCGAGGTGATCGTTCGCCAGATGCTGCAGAAGGTCGAGGTGGGCGATCCGGGTGAGACTGGCCTGATCAAGGGTGAGCAGCTTGACCGCGTCGAGCTCGACGAGATCAACGCCAAGGCGGCCGAAGCCGGCAAGAAGCAGGCGACAGCCACTCCGGTGCTGCTCGGCATCACCAAGGCCTCGCTGCAGACTCGCTCCTTCATCTCGGCGGCCTCGTTCCAGGAGACGACGCGCGTCCTCACCGACGCCGCCGTCAACGGCAAGATCGACACCCTCGAGGGCCTCAAGGAGAACGTCATCGTTGGCCGCCTGATTCCGGCCGGCACTGGCGGAGCTTTGCGGCGTCTGCGGAAGATCGCCCAGAAGCGCGACGAGCTCATCGCTCGCGAGCAGGCCAAGGGCGACCCGACTGCGCTGGGTGGACCCGGTGCCGGACCGGTACGCCGCCGCCGCCGTACCGCCGAGGAGGCCGTGGAATAAGGCCTTTTGCGGATCATTAACGAGCGCGGCTACCGCTAGGTGGCCGCGCTTTTTCGTTACTCGTGTTTGATTGGCCAGCTGGTTGAGCTGCGATCGCCGCGCAGAAGTAAAAAAATCTCTGTGCGGTGTTGACCGGATTCAGCGGCGTGTATATAGGTCACGCACTCTCACGGTAGGTGGTAGGACAATTCCGCGTCCCTTCGTACTGGGCGCCTTGACCTAAACGCTACCGTCGCAAAGCAGAGGACAAATTCGGACCAAGATCTGCGGCGCTCGCCGAGCACGCACGATCCTCTGGTTTTTTCGTGCCGGGCACGCACCTTTGATAGGTGTGCGCTTGGCAGGTTCGGTTTGGCGCATTCGCCATTCCGAATGATCGTGGACGGAAGAGGCGCATGCCGACGATACAACAGTTGATCCGGAAGCCCCGGACTCAGAAGACGTACCGCGAGAAGTCGCGCCACATGGAGGCGTGCCCGCAGAAGCGTGGCGTCTGCACGCGCGTCTACACCACTACGCCGAAGAAGCCGAACTCGGCGCTTCGTAAGGTCGCCAAGATCCGTCTCACCAACGGCTTCGAGGTGATCGGCTACATTCCTGGCGAGGGCCATAACCTGCAGGAGCACTCTGTCGTGCTCATCCGCGGTGGCCGCGTCAAAGATCTTCCCGGCGTCCGCTATCACATCGTTCGCGGTGTGCTCGATACGCAGGGCGTTGCCGCTCGCCGTCAGCGTCGTTCCAAGTACGGCGCCAAGCGGCCGAAGTAATCAATCAGGTCCGCCGTTGGCGGATATAGTGGGCCGAAGGGTCGGCCCGCTTGTCGTTCAAGAGAATTACAGCGAAGGGCTGAGAAGCTATGTCCCGTCGTCACAGTGCCGAGAAGCGCGTCGTCAATCCGGACCCGAAGTTCGGAGACGTCGTCATCTCCAAGTTCATGAACGCCGTGATGGAGCAGGGCAAGAAGTCGGTTGCCGAGCGCATCGTCTATGGCGCGTTCGAGCGCATGGAGCAGAAGGCGAAGTCTGATCCGGTGCAGCTGTTCCGCACCGCCCTCGACAACGTCATGCCGGCTGTCGAAGTCCGCTCGCGCCGCGTCGGTGGCGCCACCTACCAGGTTCCCGTCGAGGTTCGTCCTGAGCGCCGCCAAGCTCTTGCCATCCGTTGGCTGATCACGGCTGCCCGCGCACGCAACGAGAACACGATGGTTGATCGTCTTTCTGGCGAGCTGCTGGATGCCGCAAACAACCGTGGCACAGCCGTCAAGAAGCGCGAAGACACGCACAAGATGGCAGAGGCGAACCGCGCCTTCTCGCATTATCGCTGGTGATTGGATCGGAGCGCTGACAGACAATGGCCCGCGACTACGAGATCAAGGACTATCGTAACTTCGGCATCATGGCCCACATTGATGCCGGCAAGACGACGACGACCGAGCGTATTCTTTATTACACCGGTAAGTCCTACAAGATCGGCGAAGTGCACGACGGCGCTGCGACCATGGATTTCATGGACCAGGAAGCCGAGCGTGGCATCACCATCACGTCCGCTGCGACGACCTGCTTCTGGAAGGGTCGCGACGGCAACATGCGCCGTCTGAACATCATCGACACCCCAGGCCACGTCGACTTCACCATTGAAGTCGAGCGTTCGCTGCGCGTGCTCGACGGCGCTGTTTGCGTCCTCGACTCGAACCAGGGCGTCGAGCCGCAGACCGAGACCGTCTGGCGCCAGGGCGACAAGTACGGCGTGCCGCGCATCATCTTCGCCAACAAGATGGATAAGACCGGCGCCGACTTCTACATGTGCGTCGACGACATCAAAGAGAAGCTCGGCGCCCGTCCTGTGCCGATCCAGCTTCCCATCGGCGCCGAAGGCGATTTCGCCGGCGTTGTCGACCTCATCACGATGAAGGCCTACGTCTGGGAAGGCGACGGCAAAGACGCCAAGATGGTCGTGAAGGAAATTCCTGACGACCTCAAGGATCGCGCCGCTGAGTTCCGCGCCGCCATGATCGAAGCTGCCGTCGAGATGGACGATGCTGCCATGGAAGGCTACCTCGAGGGCAAGGAGCCCGACGAGGAGACGCTGCGCAAGCTCATCCGCAAGGCGACGATCACCACCGCCTTCTATCCGATGATGTGCGGCTCGGCCTTCAAGAACAAGGGTGTGCAGCCGCTGCTCGACGCCGTCGTCGACTTCTTGCCCTCGCCTGCCGATCGTGAAGCCTTCAAGGGTACCGATCCGCGCACGGGCGAGCCCATGCTGCGCAAGCCGACGGACGAAGAGCCCCTGTCGCTCCTCGCTTTCAAGATCATGAGCTTCGAGCATGTCGGCTCGATCACCTTCTGCCGCATCTACTCTGGCAAGATCCAGAGCGGCATGGCGCTGGCTAACACCACGCGCGACAAGAAGGAGCGCGTCGGCCGCATGTATCTCATGCACGCAGCTGACCGCGAGGAGATCAAAGAGGCCTACGCCGGCGACATCGTCGCTCTGTCGGGCCTCAAGGATACCCGCACCGGTGAGACGCTTTGCGATCCCAGCAAGCCGGTTCTTCTCGAGAAGATGGAGTTCCCGAACCCCGTCATCGAGATGAAGATCGAGCCGAAGACCAAGGCCGATCAAGAGAAGATGTCGATGGCGCTTTCCACCATGGCGCTTGAGGATCCCTCGTTCCGCGTCTCCGTCGATCAGGAGTCGGGCGAGACCATTCTCAAGGGCATGGGCGAGCTGCATCTCGACATCAAGGTCGACATTCTTCGGCGCACCTACGGTGTCGACGCCAACGTCGGCGCGCCGCAGGTTGCCTACCGCGAGACGCTGGTTCGTCCGACCGAGGTCGACTACACGCACAAGAAGCAGACGGGCGGTACCGGTCAGTTCGCCCGCGTCAAGTTCCGCATCGAGCCGAACGAGACCGGCAAGGGCAACGAGTTTGCCTCCGAAATCGTGGGCGGCACGGTGCCGAAGGAGTACATCCCCGGTGTCGAGAAGGGCGTCCAGTCCGTTTGGGACTCGGGCGTGCTCATCGGCTTCCCTGTGGTCGACACCAAGGTCACGCTGTATGACGGCGCGTTCCACGAGGTCGACTCTTCGGCCATCGCCTTCGAAATCGCCGCTCGTTCGGCGCTGAAGGAAGGTTTCGATAAGGCCGGTGTGAAGCTTCTGGAACCGGTGATGGACGTCGAGGTGGTGACGCCGGGCGATTTCGTCGGCAGCGTCATCGGCGACATCAACAGCCGCCGCGGTCAGATCCGTAACCAGGAGATGCGTGGTAACGCCACCGTCATCCGGGCCTACGTGCCGCTCGCGAACATGTTTGGCTACGTCAGCCAGCTGCGGTCGATGAGCCAGGGTCGTGCCTCCTACACCATGCAGTTCGCGCACTACGCGGATGTCCCGCGTAACGTGGCGGACGAGGTGAAGGCCAAGTACGCCTGATAACGAGAACAGGATAGGACCCGCCCCGGTGGGTTCAGTAAACCAAGACCCGGTCTCCCTGGAGGCCGATAACTGAAGTGGAGAGCCACTATGGCCAAGGCAAAATTTGAGCGGACCAAGCCGCACTGCAACATCGGCACGATCGGCCACGTCGATCACGGCAAGACGTCTCTGACCGCCGCGATCACGAAGGTCCTCGCCGAGCAGGGCAAGGCGCAGTTCTTCGCTTACGACCAGATCGACAAGGCTCCCGAGGAGCGTGAGCGCGGCATCACGATCTCGACCGCACACGTCGAGTACGAGACCGACAAGCGTCACTATGCGCACGTCGACTGCCCAGGTCACGCCGACTACGTGAAGAACATGATCACCGGCGCTGCCCAGATGGACGGCGCGATCCTCGTGTGCTCGGCTGCTGACGGCCCGATGCCGCAGACCCGCGAGCACATCCTTCTCGCTCGTCAGGTTGGCGTTCCCGCTCTCGTCGTGTTCCTCAACAAGGTCGACATGGTCGACGACCCTGAGCTGATCGACCTGGTCGAGATGGAGCTCCGTGAGCTGCTGTCGTCCTACCAGTTCCCCGGCGACGACATTCCGATCGTCAGGGGCTCGGCGCTGATGGCGCTCGAGGACAAGAAGCCCGAGCTCGGCAAGGAAGCCATCATGAAACTGATGGACGCCGTCGACGAATATATCCCGCAGCCGGAGCGTCCGATTGACCAGCCGTTCCTGATGCCGATCGAAGACGTGTTCTCGATCTCGGGTCGCGGCACCGTCGTCACCGGCCGTATCGAGCGCGGCATCGTCAAGGTCGGCGAGGAAGTCGAGATCGTCGGCATCAAGGACACGCAGAAGTCGACCGTCACCGGCGTCGAGATGTTCCGCAAGCTGCTCGATCAGGGCCAGGCTGGCGACAACGTCGGCTGCCTCCTGCGCGGCATCGATAAGGAAGCTGTCGAGCGCGGCCAGGTGCTGTGCAAGCCCGGCTCCGTGAAGCCGCACAAGAAGTTCAAGGCCGAGGCCTACATCCTCACCAAGGAAGAGGGTGGCCGCCACACGCCGTTCTTCACGAACTACCGCCCGCAGTTCTATTTCCGCACGACGGACGTGACCGGTGTCGTCACGCTTCCCGAAGGCACCGAGATGGTTATGCCGGGCGACAACGTGACGATGGACGTTGAGCTGATCACCCCGATCGCCATGGAAGAGAAGCTCCGCTTCGCTATCCGTGAAGGCGGTCGTACGGTCGGCGCCGGCGTCGTCGCCAAGATCACTGAATAAGGGCATGAAGCGAGGAAGCGCCCGCCCGGCGGGCGCTTCTTCCTTTTGAAAGAGTGCGGGAAATGAACGGCCAGAACATTCGCATCCGGCTCAAGGCATTCGATCATCGAATCCTCGATGCCTCGACGCGGGAGATCGTCAACACGGCGAAGCGCACCGGCGCTGAGGTGCGCGGACCTATTCCGTTGCCGACGCGGTTCGAGCGGTTCACCGTCAACCGCTCTCCCCACATCGACAAGAAGAGCCGCGACCAGTTCGAAATGCGCACCCACAAGCGCCTTTTGGACATCGTCGATCCGACGCCGCAGACGGTCGATGCTCTTATGAAGCTCGACCTCGCCGCAGGCGTTGACGTCGAGATCAAGCTCTAAGGTCAAATGGGGCAGGCGGCGGTCGCCAGGGCTCCGAGATTTAAGAAGGAAGGAATGCTCTCATGCGTTCCGGGGTAATTGCACAGAAGGTGGGCATGACCCGCATCTTCACAGACGCCGGCGAGCACATCCCGGTGACTGTGTTGAAGCTGGAAAACGTGCAGGTCATCGCTCACCGCACCAACGACAAGAACGGCTACACCGCGCTCCAGCTCGGCGCCGGCAAGCGTAAGCCCTCGCGCCTCACGAAGGCCGATCGGCAGAACTTCGCCGTCGCTCAGGTAGAGCCCAAGCGCAAGCTGGTCGAGTTCCGGGTCACCCCCGAGAACCTGATCGAGGTGGGTGCGGAGATCACCGCTGACCACTTCGTCCCCGGCCAGTTCGTCGACGTGACGGGCACCAACCAGGGCAAGGGCTTCCAGGGCGCTATGAAGCGCTGGAACTTCGGCGGTCTGCGCGCAACGCACGGCGTGTCGCTCAGCCATCGTAGCCACGGTTCGACCGGTCAGCGCCAGGACCCCGGCAAGGTGTTCAAAGGCAAGAAGATGGCCGGCCACATGGGCTCCGAGCGCGTGACCACGCAGAACCTCGTCGTCGTAAAGACGGACGTGGATCGTGGTCTTGTCATGGTGCGCGGCGCCGTCCCCGGTTCCAAGGGTGGCTGGGTGCTGGTACGCGACGCTGTCCTGAAGCAGCCGCACAAGGACGCCCCGCGTCCTGGCGCCTTCAAGGCTCGCGGCGTTGCCGCTGAAGCCGCTGCGGCGAAGGAGTGAGGGTGATGAAAGCTGATGTCACCACGCTGGCGGCTTCGAAGGCCGGCACGGTCGAGCTCTCGGAGGCCATTTTCGGCCTCAAGCCGCGGCCCGACCTGATCCAGCGCATGGTGCGCTACCAGCTCGCCAAGCGGCGCGCCGGCACGCACCACGCCCAGGACCGTTCCGAAGTGAACGTCACGGGCAAGAAGATGTACAAGCAGAAGGGTACCGGCGGCGCCCGTCATGGCGACAAGTCGGTCCCGCAGTGGCGTGGTGGCGGCAAGGCCTTCGGTCCCAAGCCGCGCGATCACGCCATTGAGCTGCCGAAGAAGGTGCGCGCGCTTGCGCTGCGTCACGCTCTCTCGGCGAAGCACCAGGCCGGTGAGGTCGTTGTGCTGGACAAGGCGGAATCGAACGACGGCAAGACGAGCGCACTTCGCGATCAGTTCGCCAAGCTCGACTGGACCAACGTTCTCATCATCGACGGCGCCGAGCTGCAGGCCGAATTCGTGCGTGCTGCCCGCAACCTGCCGAACATCGATGTGCTTCCGGTTCAGGGCATCAACGTTTACGACATCCTGCGCCGCCGCAAGCTGGTGTTGACCAAGGCCGCCATCGCCGCGCTCGAAGAGCGTTTCGCGGGCGCAACCAACGGCGCTGGCGCCGGGGAGAGCAACTGATGAAGAAGCGTACCGCTTACGACGTCATCGTCTCTCCGGTCATCACCGAAAAGTCGACGCTCGTCTCGGAAGCCAATCAGGTGATCTTCAACGTCGCCCCCAAGGCGACCAAGAAGGAGATCAAAGAGGCCATCGAGACTCTGTTCAAGGTCAAGGTGAAGGCTGTCAACACGCTCGTCCGCAAGGGCAAGCTGAAGACTTTCAAGGGCCACCGCGCGCTGCAGAGCGACGCGAAAAAGGCGATCGTGACCCTTGTCGAAGGCCAGCACATCGACATCGCAACGGGCCTCTAAGGATACGGACCCGAGGAAACGACCATGGCACTGAAGACATTCCGTCCAACTTCTCCCGGCCTGCGCCATCTGGTGCTGGTCGACCGTTCGCAGCTCTGGAAGGGCGCGCCGGTAAAGATGTTGGTCGAAGGCAAATCCAAGTCGGGTGGCCGCAACAACGACGGGCGCATCACCACGCGTCACATCGGCGGTGGACACAAGAAGTCCTATCGTCTCGTCGACTTCCGCCGCCGCCGCTTCGATACGCCGGCCAAGGTCGAGCGCATTGAGTACGATCCCAACCGCACGGCCTTCATCGCCCTGATCAAGTATCAGGACGGCACGCTGTCCTACATCCTGGCCCCGCAGCGCCTCGCTGTCGGCGATCAGGTTGTTGCCGGCGAGAAGGTCGACGTGAAGCCCGGCAACGCTATGCCGCTGGCCTCCATGCCGATCGGCACCATCGTTCACAACGTCGAGCTGAAGCCCGGCCGCGGCGGCCAGATCGCCCGTTCCGCTGGTTCTTTCGTCCAGCTCGTCGGCCGCGACAGTGGCTGGGCCGTTCTGAAGCTCAACTCTGGCGAGACGCGTCGCGTCCGCGCTGAGTGCATGGCCACGATCGGCGCCGTGTCGAACCCCGACCACTCCAACGAGGTCACCGGCAAGGCTGGTCGCACGCGCTGGAAGGGTCGCCGTCCGACGGTCCGCTCGATCACCATGAACCCGATCGATCACCCGAACGGCGGTCGTACCAATGGCGGTAAGCACTGGGCCACGCCCTGGGGCAAGCCGACCAAGGGTTACAAGACCCGCAAGAACAAGGCGACCGACAAGTACATCATCCGCGGCCGTCAGGCGAAGAAGAAGAAGTAACCGGCGGCGACGAGGAGACACGTTATGTCACGTTCAATTTGGAAAGGCCCGTTCGTCGACGGCTATCTTCTCAAGAAGGCTGAGAAGGTGCGCTCGTCTGGACGCAACGAGATCATCAAGATCTGGAGCCGCCGTTCGACGATCCTGCCGCACTTTGTCGGCCTGACGTTCGGCGTTCACAATGGACACAAGCACGTTCCGGTCGCTGTGACCGAGGACATGATCGGCCACAAGTTTGGCGAGTTCGCCCCGACGCGTTCGTTCCCCGGACACGGCGGCGACAAGAAAGCCACCAAGGGCAGATAAGAGCTGAGGCGAACGTAAATGGGCAAGCCGAAACACGAGCGCAGGCTCTCGGAAACCGAGGCACAGGCTGTAGCCAGGAATTTGCGCGTTTCTCCGCGCAAGCTGAACCTGGTTGCTGGTCTTATCCGCGGCAAGAAGGTCGACACTGCGCTGGCCGATCTCGAATTCTCGCGCAAGCGCATCGCGCAGGACGTCAAGAAGTGCGTCATGTCCGCGGTGGCCAACGCTGAGAACAATCACGGGCTGGACGTCAACGATCTGGTCGTCTCCGAGGCTTTCGTCGGCAAGAACTTGGTCATGAAGCGCTTCGCAGCGCGTGGCCGCGGTCGCGCCAGCTCGATCGAGAAGCCGTTCGCTCAGCTGACCGTCATCGTTCGCCAGAAGGCGGAAGAGGAAGCCGAGGCGGGCGCGAAGAAATCTAAGGGTAAGTCCGCCAAGGGCGGCAAGGCGACTTCGGCCGCCAAGGAGACTGCATAATGGGTCAGAAGGTCAATCCGGTCGGCTTGCGCGTCGGCGTCAACCGCACCTGGGACAGCCGTTGGTTCGCTGGCCGTGGTGAGTACGGACGCCTGCTGCACGAAGACATGCGCATGCGCGAGCACATCCTGAAGCAGCGCCGGCAGGCCGGCATTGCCAAGGTGGTGATCGAGCGTCCGCACAAGAAGTGCCGCGTGACCGTTCACACCGCACGCCCCGGCGTTCTCATCGGCAAGAAGGGCGCCGACATCGAGAAGCTGCGCAGCGAGCTTGCGCGCTTCACCGATAGCGAAGTGCACCTCAACATCGTCGAGATCCGCAAGCCGGAAATCGATGCCACGCTGGTCGCCGAAACGATCGCGCAGCAGCTCGAGCGCCGCGTCGCCTTCCGCCGCGCCATGAAGCGCGCCGTTCAGTCGGCTCTGCGTCTTGGTGCACTCGGCATTCGTATCAACGTCGCCGGCCGTCTTGGTGGCGCTGAAATCGCCCGCACCGAGTGGTACCGCGAAGGCCGCGTACCACTGCATACGCTGCGCGCCGACATCGACTTCGGTTACGGCGTTGCTCGTACTGCGTACGGCATCATCGGTATCAAGGTTTGGATCTTCAAAGGCGAGATCATGGAGCACGACCCCATGGCCTCGGAAAAGAAGAACACCGAGCTGCAGGAGTCGGGCGGTGGTGGCCGTCCGCGCCGTGAAGATCGTGGCGACCGCGGAGATCGTGGTGACCGCCGCGACCGTCGCGGACCTCCTCCTTCCGCACCGGCCGCTGAGGCCGCGAGCGGTGGCGAAGGCGCAGAGAAGGCATGAGACAGCGTCTCGTACGCTGACAAGGACAGACAGTTATGCTGCAGCCCAAAAAGACGAAATTCCGTAAGACCTTCAAGGGTCGCATCCACGGTGAAGCCAAGGGTGGCACGGCGCTCAACTTCGGCTCGCATGGTCTCAAGGCCGTTGAGCCCGAGCGCGTCACCGCCCGGCAGATCGAAGCTGCCCGTCGCGCCATCACGCGTCACATGAAGCGTGCTGGCCGCGTCTGGATCCGCATCTTCCCGGATGTTCCGGTGACGAAGAAGCCGGCCGAAGTTCGCATGGGCTCCGGCAAGGGCTCGATCGAATACTGGTGCGCGCGCGTCAAGCCGGGCCGCATCATGTTCGAACTCGATGGCGTGCCGGACCAGATTGCACGTGAAGCTCTCGTGCTTGGCGCTGCCAAGCTGCCGATCAAGACGCGTATCGTGACGCGTATCGGCTAAAGACAGGACGAAGGATTTAAGGCGATGAGCGCGGAAGCGTTTCGGGATTTGACCCTCGATCAGCTCGACGATCAGCTGCAGAAGCTCAAGAAGGAGCAGTTCAACCTGCGCTTTCAGCGGGCGTCCGGCCAGCTTGAGAACACCTCGCGCGTACGCACCGTGCGCCGTGACATCGCCCGCTTGCTGACCATCGCGCGCCAGAAGCGCGCCGGCGGCACCAAGAGCGCCAAGGAGTAATTACGATGCCGAAACGCGTGCTGCAGGGCGTGGTCGTCTCCGACAAGAACGACAAGACGGTGGTGGTCGAGGTCGAACGCCGCTACACCCACCCGCTGTTCAAGAAGACCGTGCGTCGCACAAAAAAGTATCACGCTCATGACGAAGCGAACGCCTTCAAGGTTGGCGACCGCGTCGAAATCGTTGAGAGCGCGCCGATCTCGAAGAACAAGCGTTGGGTCGTTCTGACCGAAGCTGGCTGATGAATTTGGGCGAGAGCCCGCTTGATGATGAAGCGCCGCCCGCGGGCGGTAGTTGGAAAGGGAAGCCGCGATGATCCAGATGGAGACCAATCTCGACGTCGCTGACAATTCGGGCGCGCGCCGCGTTCAGTGCATCAAAGTGCTGGGCGGCTCGAAGCGCAAGTACGCGACTGTTGGCGACATCATCGTCGTCTCGGTCAAGGAAGCCATTCCGAAGGGTCGCGTTAAGAAGGGCCAGGTGATGAAGGCCGTCGTCGTGCGCACTGCCAAGGGCGTGCGTCGTCCGGACGGATCGCTGATCCGCTTCGACCGTAACGCCGCCGTGCTGATCAACGCACAGGGCGAGCCGGTCGGCACCCGCATCTTCGGGCCGGTCACCCGCGAGCTGCGCTCCAAGAACCACATGAAGATCGTATCGCTCGCGCCGGAGGTGCTGTAATGGCCTCGTTGAAGATCAAAAAAGGCGATCACGTCATCGTCATCGCCGGCCGCGACAAGGGCAAGCACGGCGAAGTCGTTGAGATGCTCCCCAAGGAGCAGCGCGCGGTCGTCCGTGGCGTCAACGTCGTTCGTCGTCACCAGCGCCAGACTGCCCAGCAGGAAGGCGGCATCATTTCCAAGGAAGCGCCGATCCACATTTCCAATCTGGCGCTCGAGGATCCCAAGGACGGCAAGCCGACCCGCGTCGGTTTCAAGCTCCTTGACGACGGCAAGAAGGTTCGCTTCGCCAAGCGTTCGGGCGAAGTCATTCCGGAGAGACACTAAGTCATGGCTGAGAAAGACAAACCGGCAAAGGCTCAAGGCGCCCCCAAGGGTGGCGCGCCGGCCAAGGCCGCAAAGGCAGACAAGAAGGCCGCAGCTTCCAAGGAGCCGCGCGCTCCTGCTGCGCCGCGTCCTGCTGACTACAAGCCGCGCATGAAGTCTCACTACGAGAAAGTCGTGCGCGACGCCCTGCAGGAGAAGTTCAAGTACGCGAACGTCATGCAGGTGCCGAAGATCGAGAAGATCGTTCTCAACATGGGCGTTGGCGAAGCTGTCAACGACCGCAAGAAAGTTGAGAGCGCAGCGGGCGACCTCGCCCTGATTTCCGGTCAGCGTCCCGTGCAGACCAAGTCGCGCAAGGCCATCGCAACCTACAAGTTGCGCGAAGGCATGCCGATCGGCGCCAAGGTGACGCTGCGCGGCGACCGCATGTACGAGTTCCTTGATCGCTTGGTCACCATCGCGCTGCCGCGCGTGAAGGACTTCCGCGGTCTGAACCCGAAGAGCTTCGATGGCCGTGGCAACTATGCCTGCGGTCTGAAAGAGCACATCGTGTTCCCCGAGATCGACTACGACAAGGTTGACCAGATCTGGGGTATGGACATCATCGTTTGCACGTCGGCCACCACCGACGACGAGGCTCGCGAGCTCCTTCGCGGCTTCAACTTCCCGTTTCGCAGCTAGAGGACCTCGGGCTGACCCGAAAGGCCTTTGGAGGAATTAAATGGCTAAGACGAGCTCGGTAGAAAAGAACAACAGGCGCCGCCGCCTGTCGGCCCAGAAGGCCGAGAAGCGCAAGCGCCTCAAGGCGATTGCGAACGACCTCAAGCGTCCCGCTGAGGAGCGCTTCGCTGCGCGCATCAAGCTCGCCGAGATGCCGCGCAACTCATCGCCCACGCGCATCCGCAACCGGTGCGAGCTCACCGGCCGTGCGCGCGGCTACTACCGCAAGCTCAGGATGTGCCGCAACCAGCTGCGCGACCTGGCGAGCCAGGGTCTGATCCCCGGCATGGTCAAGTCGAGCTGGTAAGCGGGAGGACTGCACAATGTCGATCAACGATCCTCTGGGCGATATGCTCACACGCATCCGCAATGCGCAGATGCGTCGCCGCCCGAAAGTCGTGACCCCGGCTTCCAACATCCGCGCGCGCGTCCTCGACGTGCTCGAAGAGGAAGGCTATATCCGCGGCTACTCGCGCGTTGAGCAGAAGGGTGCTCTGCCGGTCTTCGAGATCGAGCTGAAGTACTACAACGGCCAACCCGCAATCCGCGAAATCCAGCGCGTGTCGACGCCGGGTCGCCGCGTTTATTCGCCGGTGCGTGACATCCCGACTGTCGCCAACGGCCTCGGCGTTGCGATCCTCTCCACGCCCAAGGGCGTGATGTCGGACTCGAAAGCGCGCGAAGAGAACGTCGGTGGCGAGGTTCTCTGCAGCATCTTCTAATCCGCGGCCCGCTGTGAGCGGGCGCGCTTCAAGGCTTTGGAACGACAATGTCACGTATCGGCAAAAAACCAGTCCCGGTCCCGTCCAATGTGACGGCGACTGTCAATGGTCGAGAGGTCAAGGTCAAAGGACCCAAGGGCGAGCTCGCCTTCACGGTTCCTGACCAGATCAAGGTCGAAAAGACGGACGCCGGCATCGAGGTAACCCCGACCGACGAGACGAAGCTCGCACGCTCCATGTGGGGCATGTCGCGCACGATGATCTCCAATCTGATCGGTGGCGTCACCAACGGTTACTCGCGCACCCTGGAAATCCAGGGCGTCGGTTTCCGCGCCGCGATGAAGGGCAAGGATCAGCTGCAGCTCAACATCGGCTTCAGCCACGATGTCGTCCACCAGATCCCCTCAGGCGTGGAAGTGAAGGTTTCCGGCGCCAAGCAGGAAATCATCACGGTGACCGGCATCGACCGCCAGCTCGTCGGCCAGGTGGCAGCCAACATCCGCGCTTCTCGCCCGCCCGAGCCCTACCAGGGCAAGGGTATTCGCTACCAGGGCGAATATATCTTCCGCAAGGAAGGCAAGAAGAAATAAGGACGCCAGGCTATGAACGCGCTCACGAAACTCTTTGATCGGCGCAAGTCCCGCGTCCGTCGCACGCTCAAGGCGAACTCGACGGGACGCCCGCGCTTGTCGGTGCATCGTTCCTCGAAGAACATCTATGTCCAGGTCATCGACGATGCCCAGGGCAAGACGCTCGCCGCCGCATCGACGCTTGAGAAGGATCTCAAGTCGTCGCTGAAGACCGGCGCCGACAAGGCGGCTGCGGCTGCCGTTGGTAAGCTCATTGCCGAGCGCGCCATCAAGGCCGGCGTCAAGGACGTCGTCTTTGATCGCGGCGGCTTCATCTATCATGGCCGCGTGAAAGCGCTGGCCGACGCCGCACGTGAAGGCGGCCTGAACTTCTAAGCGAAGAGGATTGCATCGTGGCACGTGCCCCAGGAAGAGACCGCGGCGGTCGCGATCGCGAAGAGCGCGATAGCGAGTTCACCGAGAAGCTCGTTCACATCAACCGCGTCGCCAAGGTCGTGAAGGGCGGTAAGCGTTTCGGCTTCGCCGCGCTTGTGGTCGTGGGCGACCTCAAGGGTCGCGTCGGCTTCGGTCATGGCAAGGCCCGCGAGGTGCCGGAAGCCATCCGCAAGGCCACCGAGGCCGCCAAGCGTTCGCTGCTGCGCGTGCCGCTGCGCGATGCTCGCACGCTGCATCACGACAGCGAGGGCCGTCACGGCTCTGGTAAGGTCGTGGTTCGCTCGGCCCCGGCTGGTACCGGTATCATCGCCGGTGGCGCTATGCGCGCTGTGTTCGAGATGCTTGGCGTGCACGACGTCGTCGCCAAGTCGCTCGGCTCGACCAACCCCTACAACGTGGTGCGTGCAACTTTTGATGCCCTGAAGCATCAGGAGAACCCGCGTGCCGTTGCCGCCCGTCGCAACAAGAAGGTGAGCGAGATCGTCTCGCGCCGCCGTGACGGATCGGCTGCTGGCGAGGCCGCCGCCGAGGCGTAAAGCTTCACGCGCGGCATACGCAAGGAACGAGAGCCATGGCTAAGAAGACCATCACCGTCGAGCAGATCGCTAGCGCCAACCGTCGCCCGGAAATCCAGACGCAGACGCTGCGCGGCCTCGGCCTCGACAAGCTGCATCGTCGGCGCGAGCTGGAGGACACTCCGGCAATCCGCGGCATGATCAACAAGGTTCCGCATCTCGTGCGCATCATCGAAGATGCGCCGGCGGGCAAGAAATCCTGAAGGAGCTAGGGTCCGATGCGGCTCAATGAGATCAAGGACAAGCACGGCTCGCGCAAGGAACGCCTGCGCGTCGGCCGCGGCATTGGTTCCGGCGTCGGCAAGACGGGTGGCCGGGGTGGCAAGGGCCAGACGGCTCGCACCGGCGTTGCCATCGGAGGCTTCGAAGGCGGCCAGATGCCTTTGCATCGTCGCTTGCCGAAGCGTGGCTTCAACAAGTGGCGCCGCAAGGACTACAACGAGATCAACGTCGGCACGCTGCAGCAGGCGATCGCTGACAAGCGTCTTGACGCAGGCAAGCCGGTGAACCTCGAGGCCCTGATCGAGGCTGGCATTCTTCGCCGCGCCAAGGATGGCCTGCGCCTGCTCGGCGACGGCGAGATCACGGCGAAGGTCGCTCTGACCGTCGATCATGTCTCGGCGACCGCCCGCGCGGCGATCGAGAAGGCCGGCGGCACGATCACGCTGATCGAAAAGAAGGTGCTTCCCGCGGACGAGGCGAAGCGCAAAAAGACGGCGGCCAAGAAGAGCGCTTCGAGCGCCAAGAAGCCTGCCGGAGCCGGCGAGGAATAAACCTTGGCGCAGATAGGCGTCGGCAGCGCTCGCCGCCGACGCTAGTATATCAGGCGGCGTTGTCGCACCTGGGGCGTGCTCCCATCTTAGGCGAGGGGAAAACCACAGGGCGGCCCACTGCCAGGGGCGCGAAGGTCGGGAGAACGAACAATGGTATCCGCTGCCGAGCAGCTAGCCGCCAATCTCAACTTTGGCGCTTTCGCCAAGGCCGAGGATCTTAAGCGCCGCATCTATTTCACGCTCGGCGCGCTCATCGTCTACCGCTTCGGAACATTCATTCCGCTGCCCGGCATCAATCCGACGGCATTCGCGCAGACCTTCCACGCGAACGCCGGCGGCATTCTCGGCATGTTCAACATGTTCGCGGGTGGCGCCGTCGAGCGTATGGCGATCTTCGCCCTCAACATCATGCCGTACATCTCGGCATCGATCATCATGCAGCTCATGAGCTCGATGTCGCCCAAGCTCGAAGCCTTGAAAAAGGAAGGCGAGCAGGGTCGCAAGCAGATCAACCAGTATACGCGCTATCTCACCGTGGTGCTGGCCGCCTTCCAGGCCTACGGCATCGCCATCGGTCTCGAGGGATCGAGCAGCGCCGCGGGCCCCGTCGTTATCGAGCCCGGCTGGTTCTTCCGCATCACCACCGTCATCACGCTGGTGGGCGGTACGTTGTTCCTGATGTGGCTCGGCGAGCAGATCACGCAGCGCGGCGTTGGCAACGGCATCTCGCTGATCATCTTCGCCGGCATCGTCGCCGGATTGCCGACGGCACTCGTCGGTCTCTTCGAGCTGGCCCGCACCGGGTCGCTGTCGGTCGGACTGCTGCTCGGTCTCCTTGCGCTGATGCTGGCCGTCGTCGCCGCCATCGTCTACATGGAGCGCGCTCAGCGCCGGCTTCTGATCCAGTATCCCAAGCGACAGGTCGGAAATCGCATGTTCCAAGGCGATTCCTCGCATCTTCCGCTGAAGCTGAACTCCGCTGGCGTCATTCCGCCGATCTTCGCTTCCTCGCTGCTGTTGTTGCCGATCACTGCGGCCCAGTTCACCGCGGGCCAGGGCCCGAGCTGGCTGAACGAGCTTACGGCCGCGCTCGGCACCGGTCAGCCGCTCCACATTCTTCTCTATGTGGCGCTGATCATCTTCTTCGCCTTCTTCTACACCGCCGTCGTCTTCAATCCTAAGGAGACCGCAGACAACCTGCGCAAGTACGGCGGCTTCCTGCCTGGCATCCGCCCTGGTGAGAAGACGGCCGAATACATCGACTACGTCTTGACGCGCATTACCGTCGTTGGCGCCCTCTACCTCGCCGCGGTCTGCGTATTGCCCGAAATACTCATTTCCTATGCGGGTGTGCCGTTCTACTTTGGCGGTACCTCGCTGCTCATCGCGGTGAGCGTGACGATGGATACCGTGGCACAGGTGCAGAGCCATCTGCTCGCGCACCAGTACGAAGGCCTTATCAAGAAGGCCAAGCTAAGAGGCGCGACGGGGCGAGGGCGGAGATGAACTTGATCCTGCTGGGTCCACCAGGAGCCGGCAAAGGAACGCAAGCCGAGAATCTAGCGAAGCGGCGGGGGCTGGTTCAGCTCTCAACGGGCGATATGCTCCGGGCGGCGGTCAAAGCCGGTACGCCCGTGGGCCTTGAAGCCAGCGCCATCATGGAGGCTGGCGGCCTTGTGCCCGACGAAGTGGTGATCAAGATCATCGCCGAGCGGATCAAGGAGCCCGACTGCGTTAACGGCTTCATTCTCGACGGCTTCCCGCGCACACTGAAGCAGGCCGCCGCGCTCGACGAGCTGCTTGGCTTCCAAGGCAAGAAGCTCGATGCCGTCGTCGAGCTGAAGGTCGATGACAACGCACTCGCCGCCCGGATCGAGAATCGGGCGCGTGAGACGATTGCCGCCGGCGGCGTGCCGCGCAGCGATGATAACGCCGAAGCCCTGAAGAAGCGGCTGATGGCGTACTATCGCGAGACCGCGCCGCTGATTGGTTACTATTTCGCCAAGGGAAAACTGAGCTGTGTCGATGGCATGGCTCCGATCCCGGAAGTCGCAGCTCAACTGGACGACGTTCTGAACAGCGTCGTCGCACCCTAAAAAAACCATTATCGGCCAATTGACGGAGACGTAGTGCTTCGGTACAACACCGCGTTCTTAACGCACGCTCGCAGCCGCCCGAACTGGAAACAGTCGGGCTGGAGAGGTGCGTTTTTGGCGCATGAACTCTAACCACTAAAAGCAGCGGGATTGCCGCGTCGGGGGCGGCGAGCCTCAAGCCGGCGGCAATCGATACCTCAGGAGAAACGTGTGGCCCGTATCGCAGGCGTCAACATTCCGACGCAGAAGCGCGTAGTGATCGCGCTGCAGTATATTCATGGCATTGGTCCGAAGTTCGCCACCGACATCTGCACCAAGGTCGGCATTCCTGCCGAGCGGCGTGTCAACGAACTGACGGACGCCGAAGTGCTGCAGATTCGCGAGACGATCGATCGCGATTATCTCGTCGAAGGCGACCTGCGCCGCGAAGTCATCACCAATATCAAGCGCCTTATGGACCTCGGCTGCTACCGCGGCCTGCGTCATCGTAAGGGTCTGCCCGTTCACGGCCAGCGCACGCACACCAACGCGCGCACCCGCAAGGGTCCGGCCAAGCCGATCGCTGGCAAGAAGAAAGCCTAATCGGTTCATCAGGGGCGGCCTCCTCGGCTGTCCCTATTCGGTTTTGACGAAATTCGCATGACGGGCCGCGCGGCGGCCTCTGGAGAGACGACGGATGGCCAAAGATACAACCGCTGCTGGAGGACGCGCCAAGGTGCGTCGCCGCGAAAAGAAGAACATCACGTCGGGCGTCGCGCACGTCAACGCGTCGTTCAACAACACCATGATCACCATCACCGACGCTCAGGGCAACACGATTGCCTGGTCTTCGTCGGGCACCAAGGGCTTCAAGGGCTCGCGCAAGTCGACGCCGTATGCTGCCCAGGTCGCCGCCGAAGATGCCGGCCGCAAGGCTCAGGAGCACGGCATGAAGATTCTCGAGGTCGAGGTTTGCGGTCCTGGCTCCGGCCGTGAGTCGGCGCTTCGCGCCCTCCAGTCGGTTGGCTTCCAGATCACCTCGATCCGCGACGTGACGCCGATTCCGCACAACGGTTGCCGCCCGCGCAAGCGTCGTCGCGTCTAACACTATTCCGGCGGGACGAGGATTCCGTCCCGCCGTGCGCCGCTCTGAAGCGTGCGCTGCCGCAAGCTGAATTCAATTTGCCTGCCACCCCCGGCGCAGGCACCCAGGTAGCGAGGCACCCCGTGGTGAACGTTCTACAGAAGAACTGGCAGGACCTTATCAAGCCGAACAAGCTCGATGTTGCGTCGGGCCGTGATCGCAATCGTGTCGCGACGGTCGTCGCCGAGCCGCTAGAACGTGGCTTCGGCATGACGCTCGGTAACGCGCTCCGCCGCGTGCTGCTGTCGTCGCTTCAGGGCGCCGCCATCAAGACCGTCCAGATCGACGGCGTGCTGCACGAGTTCTCCTCGATCCCATCCGTGCGTGAGGATGTCACCAACATCGTCCTCAACATCAAGGAAATCGCGCTGCGCATTCACTCCGAAGGCGTGAAGCGCATGGTCCTCAAGAAGGAAGGCGGCGGTCCCGTCCGCGCCAAGGACATCGAGGCCGGCCCCGACGTCGAGATCCTCAACCCCGAGCACGTGATCTGCACCCTCGACCAGGGCGCCTCCATCCGCATGGAGTTCACGGCCGACATGGGCAAGGGCTACGTGCCTGCCGATCGCAACCGCCCGGAAGACGCCCCCATCGGCCTCATCCCGGTCGACAGCCTCTACACGCCGGTCAAGAAGGTCTCTTACAAGGTCGAGAACACCCGCGAGGGCCAGATCCTCGACTATGACAAGCTGACCATGACCGTTGAGACGGATGGCTCGGTGAAGCCGGAGGACGCGATCGCGCTTGCCGCCCGCATCCTGCAGGACCAGCTCGCCGTCTTCATCAACTTCGAAGAGCCGAAGAAGGCCGTCGAGGAGACGCGTCATCCCGAGCTGGCGTTCAACGCCGCGCTGCTCAAGAAGGTCGACGAGCTCGAGCTTTCCGTCCGCTCAGCCAACTGCTTGAAGAACGACAACATCGTCTACATCGGCGACCTCATTCAGAAGACCGAGGCCGAGATGCTGCGCACGCCGAACTTCGGCCGCAAGTCGCTCAACGAGATCAAGGAGGTTCTCGCCTCCATGGGGCTGCACCTCGGCATGGAAGTGCCGAACTGGCCGCCGGACAACATCGAAGAGCTGGCCAAGCGCTTCGAGGATCAGTACTAAGCCGGGCGTAGGCGGCAGAATCTCGGACGAGATCAACTGCCGCCACGCTCATTATTGACGACCAAGGCAATCAAGGAGGGGCCGAAGAACCCCCCATTGCACAACGTAAGGGAAAGACACGATGCGCCACAAAAAGCTCGGGCGGCGTTTCAGCCGCGACGTTGGCCACCGCCAGGCCATGTTCTCCAACATGGCGGCCGCTCTCATCAAGCACGAGCAGATCGTCACCACGCTGCCGAAGGCGAAAGACCTGAAGCGCGTCGTTGAGAAGTACATCACGCTTGCCAAGCGCGGCGACCTCAACTCGCGCCGTCTGGCCGCTTCGCGCATGCGCGACGAGGAGATGGTCAAGAAGCTCTTCGACGTGCTGGCCCCGCGTTACAAGAATCGCGCCGGCGGCTACACGCGCGTTCTGAAGGCTGGCTTCCGCTACGGTGACAGCGCCCCGCGCGCCGTCATTGAGCTGGTTGACCGCGACACCACGATCAAGGGCAAGGAAGACAAGGAGCGCCACGAGGCTGCTCTGGCCGCTGCCCAGTCTGAAGGCTGATCTCGCAACGCCGCATCCTGCTGGGATGCGAGAACTGCGATCATCACACGATCAAAGCCGGCGCCAATCGCGCCGGCTTTTTCTTTGCTTGGGCGACGCTGCTCCTGGCCGGCGCAGGTCTCACGCGGCCGAAGCCTGTGCATCCTGCGCTTCGAGCAATGCCTTGAACTCGGCCATGCCCAGTGTGGCGATGACATTGAGATTGTCGTCGAGGATCTCGTAGACGAGGTTGTCGACGTTCCGGTTGCTGAAGAACGCGATGACGTCTTGATCGCCGCCCCCTTCGGTATGCGGCTCGCCGTCGCCCGGCGTCGAAACATAGCTCCCCACCGGCCGCACCTCTTTCAATTCGCCGTTCGCACGATAGATGCGCAGCTCGCCTTGCAGGATGACCGTGACGTAGTCGCATTTGTGCCGGTGCGTCGTGATCTTCGCGTGCGCGTCGAACTTGAACAGGATGTCGACGATGCGTTTCGTCTCGTCCACGGCGCAAATGTGATAGGCGATGTGCGGGAACCCTTCGAGGGTATGCCATCTCACATTGCGCGTATCGAAGGGAAGGGTGATCGTCATTTCGGTGCCTTTCTGCGTTGGCTTGCCGGCGCATCCGCCCCACGGGGCCTCCCAAGTGGCCTCAGGGCTGCTCTCCCGCTGACGCCAACGTGAATTGTTGCCGGACCTTCCGCTTGCCATTTTGTGCCACGTTCATCGCGGCCGCTGTGGGTCTATCGCATGGCACCCCGTATATCCGGCGTTACCCGCGCCAGCGCACTGGGACCGATCGCCGAGTTCATGGATAGGCAGGGCGGCTCGATCACGCGCGTCCTCAATGACGTTGATCTGCCTTTTGCGCTACTTGAGCACCGCGATCTGGTCGTTCCGCTGCGAGAGCAGTTCCGCCTGCTTGAGCGCGCCGCCCGCGAAACCGGCGACGACTTCTTCGGCGCCCGCCTGGGTCAGGTCGTGCGCTCGCGCGAGTTGAGCCGCTTCGGCGCCTGGGCGTGTGCCGGCCCGACCTTGCGTGAGGCCATCAGGCGCGCTCACGCCGGCATCGGCGTCATGCTTCAGACCGCAACTGTGCTGCGCTTCACGCAAACGGATGAATCAGCCCTGTGGTCCATCGAGTTCGTCGAGCCCGAATGTGAGGGCCGGCATCACAACGAGCTCTTGGGCATCAGCTACATGATTGATGTCATCCGGTCTTACGCCGGTGCCAGCTGGCATCCGAACACCGTTTTCACAGCTCTGGCGAAAGCCGAAAGACGCGCCCCGCTGGAAGATGTTTTCCGTTGCAATGTCTCGCACGGCCACGCAGTCACCGCCGTGAGCTTTAGCGCCGGTTTGTTGGATTGCCCGCGCAGTCCTGCCGGCCATATTGAAGGCGAGGGCGCACCCGAGGCAGAGCTACCTCGCGAGCGAGATGCGCTCGCCACCATCGGCGCTGTCGTCGATCTCGCCCTGCACGAGGATTACCCGCGCGTCGACTGGGTCTCCGCCAAGATGGGTCTGAGCCGCCGGTCGCTGCAAAGGCTGCTCGAGCGCAACGGCACCTCGTTCGGGCAAATCGTCGAGCAGTCGCTGTGCCGTAGGGCGATTGTGCGCCTTGGCGATCATGGCGCCGCCATCACTGAGATTGCCCTGGAACTCGGCTACTCCGACGCAGCGCACTTCACCCGCGCGTTCCGCCGATGGACCGGCATGCCACCGAGTGCCTACCGGCAGTCGCTCACCTGATCCATGTCGCCATAATGGCAACCCATCCCGTACGGATTAGCGCTGTTCCCACAATTACAGTTCCGGCGGCCTTAAGGGGCCATTATTGGTGGCGGGCGCCAGCCGGATAAGGGGCGGCGCGGACGACGTTGGCTTCAGCTAGGAATTGCACATGGCTTCGCAGAAGGTTCTGGTCACCGGCGCCTCCGGCTTCATTGCCAAGCACGTCATCGCCGAACTCGCCCGCCAGGGATACGAAGTGCGCGGCACGATACGCAATTTCGCGCGCGAGCAAGAGGTGTTGCGCGGCATCGCCAGCGCCGGTGCCCCCGTCGAAAACGTCAAGCTCGTCCCCGCTGATCTTATCAGCGACGACAATTGGGACGATGCCATCGACGGCTGCACCTTCGTCGTGCACGTCGCCTCGCCCTTTCCGATCCGCCCCGTGAAGCACGTCGACGAGCTTGTGCAGCCCGCGCGTGAGGGAACGCTGCGGGTGCTGAAGGCCGCGACCAAGGCCGGCGTCAAGCGCGTCGTGCAGACGTCCTCCATCGTTGCCATAACCACGCCCTGGCCGGAAGCCGAGCGCGGGCATGTGTTCGACGAAACCGATTGGACCAATCCAGAGCGCCCGGATATCTCGCCCTATACCATTTCGAAGACGCTCGCCGAGCGTGCCGCATGGGACTACGTGGCATCGACGCCAGGGGCGCCCGAGCTGGTGACGATCAATCCAGCCTTTGTCCTAGGCCCCGCTCCCGACACCGACCTTTCGACCTCGGTCGAAGTGATCCGCCTCATCGGCACCGGGGCCTATCCATTGGCACCCAAGATTGCCTTCCCCGTCAGCGACGTGCGCGACGTGGCGGCAACCCACGCCCTCGCCATGATCACGCCGGGCGCGGCCGGCCAGCGCTTCATCACCGCAAACGGTTTTGTCCGCCTGATCGACGTGGCCGCGATGGTTGCGAAGGCGCTGCCCGATATATCGAAAAAGGTCCCGCGCGGGGAAATGCCGGATTTCCTGGTGCGGCTTCTGGCGGTATTCGATAATCGCCTGAGGGCTGTGCTGCCGGACCTGGGCTTCCCCCGGCCGGTTTCCAACGCCAAGGCACGCGAAATCCTGGGCCAGACGTTCCGCTCCCCCCAGGAGGCGGTTACCGCCGCCGCCACCAGCCTTCGGGCCCTGAAGGTTATCTGACCGATTTTCGGGTCTATGGACTTTCGCGGGCAGCGTCGTCACGTCAGCGCCACGAAGCGCCGCGCTATGCTATGTCATCCGCGGCCTCAGCTTCTGGAACAAAAGAGGACCCGCACCGTCAAACCGTGCAAAGGACCAAGACCAGGGATGACTATGCCGAAACGCTTCCAATTTTCCGCTCTCGCCATCCTCCTCGGTCTCGGCGCCGTTGTCGGCCCGTTCGCGGCCCCGGCAGTCGAGGCGCAAGATCGCCAAGTCCCGCCCTCGCGTGAGGCGCTGCAGTTCTCTTACGCGCCGATCGTCAAACGGGCGACCCCGGCAGTGGTGAACGTCTATGTGCGCTCTCGCGTGCGCACCTCGCTCTCGCCCTTCGCTAACGATCCCTTCTTCCAGCGCTTCTTCGGTGGTCGTGGCGGCTTCGGCCTCCCGCAAGAGCGCATCCAGCAGTCGCTCGGCTCGGGCGTGATCATCAGCCCCGATGGCGTCATCGTCACCAATACCCACGTCATCAAAGGCGGCTCCGATACGCAGATCCGCGTGGCGCTGTTCGACAAGCGTGAGTACGACGCACGCATCATCGCCCAGGACGAACGCACCGACCTCGCCGTGCTCAAGATCGAGAAGGGCGGCAACGACTTCCCCTATCTCCAGTTCGCCAACAGCGACAAGCTCGAGGTCGGTGATGTCGTGCTCGCCATCGGCAACCCGTTCGGCGTCGGCCAGACGGTGACCAGCGGCATCATCTCCGCGCTCGCACGCACCGAGATGGCGCAGTCGGATACGCAGGTGTTCCTGCAGACCGACGCGGCCATCAACCCCGGCAACTCCGGCGGCGCTCTCATTGACATGAACGGAAAACTCGTCGGCATCAACACGATGATCTTTTCCCAGTCGGGCGGCTCGGTCGGCATCGGCTTCGCCATTCCCTCGAACCTCGTGCGCCTCGTCGCCGACAACGCCATAGCCGGACGCAAGATCGAGCGGCCCTGGCTCGGCGCCCAGCTCGAAACCGTCGATCGCGAGAAAGCGCAGTTGCTGAAGCTCGACCGCGTTTCGGGCGCGGTCGTGATGCGCCTCACCAACAACAGTCCCGCCGCGCGCGCTGGGCTCCTGCTCGGCGACGTCATCATCACCGTCGACAGCTTCGACGTCGCCGACGCGCACTCCGTGCACTACCGCCTGACGACGCGCGGCATCGGCAACACCAGCCGTCTCGAAGTCATCCGCAACGGCCGCGTCGTCAAGGTCGACCTGCCCCTGCTGCCGGCCCCCAAGCCCGGTAAGGATGATGTGCGCAATTTGTCGGGCAACCATCCCTTCGACGGAGCGCGCGTGTCGAATATCCTTCCGAGCGTCGCCGACGAGTTCAGTCTCGACGAGACCGACGGCGTCGTCATCGTGGCTGTGCGCTCAGGCGGTGTCGCCTCGCGCCTCGACTTCCAGCCCGGCGACGTGATCCTTCAGGTCGGTCCCGACAAGATCACCGATGTGATCATGCTCGACGAGATCACCCGCAAACCACAGCGTCTGTGGAGCGTCACCATCAAGCGCGGTGGACGCACCATGAAGCTGCAGATTTCAGGCTAAAACGCGTGGCAACGCTGTTCGAAGCTGCCGGATTGGAGAAGGGAGCGCCTCGGCCGCTCCCCGATCGTCTGCGCCCGACCAAACTATCCGAGGTCGTCGGCCAGGATCACCTCGTCGGCCCGACCGGCACACTGACGCGCATGCTGAAAAGCGGGCGCCTGCCCAGCCTCATCCTGTGGGGACCGCCAGGCTCCGGCAAGACGACCGTCGCCCGTCTGCTTGCGCACGAAACGCAGCTGGAGTTCGAACAGCTCTCGGCAATTTTCTCGGGCGTGCAGGATCTGCGCAAAGCCTTCGACCGTGCGAAGTCGCGTCGCGAACTTGGCAAGGGCACGCTGCTCTTCATCGACGAGATTCACCGCTTCAACCGCGCCCAGCAGGACAGCTTCCTCCCATACATGGAGGACGGCACTATCACGCTCGTCGGCGCCACCACCGAGAACCCGTCGTTCGAGCTCAACAGCGCCGTGCTCAGCCGTGCCGCCGTGCTGGTGTTCAACCGCCTAGGACCGGAAGCCATCGAGGACTTGCTGCAGCGCGCCGAGAGGGAAGAAAAGCGCAAGCTGCCGCTCGACGATGATGCGCGCGAGGCGCTCATCGCGATGTCCGATGGCGACGGCCGCGCTTCTATCAATCTCGCGGACGAGGTGTTCGCTGCCGTAGCGCCGGGCCAGGCGCCGCTCGACCGCAACGCCCTCAGCGAGTTGGTGCAGCGGCGCGCGCCGCTCTACGATAAATCGCGCGAGGGGCACTACAACCTGATCAGCGCGCTGCATAAGTCCGTGCGCGGCTCCGATCCCGACGCAGCGCTCTACTATCTCGCCCGCATGCTTGATGGCGGAGAGGACAGACTATTCCTCGCCCGCCGCCTCGTGCGTATGGCCGTCGAGGACATCGGCCTCGCCGATCCGCAGGCCGTCGTGCAGGCGCTCGCCGCCAAGGACACGTTCGACTTCCTCGGTAGCCCGGAAGGCGAACTGGCCCTGGCGCAGGCCACCATCTATCTCGCCACCGCACCCAAATCGAATGCCGTCTACGTCGCCTATAAGGCGGCCATGCGTGCCGCTAAGGAGCACGGCTCTCTCGCTCCGCCCAAGCACATCCTCAACGCTCCCACCAAGCTGATGGAGGAGGAGGGCTACGGCGGCGGCTACGAATACGACCACGACACCGAGAATGCCTTCTCGGGTCAGAACTATTTCCCCGACGAGTTCGGCACGCGCCCGCAGTACTACGATCCACCAGAGCGTGGCTTCGAACGGGACATCAAAAAGCGCCTCACCTATTGGGCCGACCTCCGCGCCAAGCGCAAACCTGGCAAGGCATAAGGCGGCGAGAGCGTGGCATCGCCCAGTCTAAGCTTCGGCGCTGCCACGCGAATTCCTGAGTTCACCCCGTCACGGTTCATACCTATACTGATCGAAGAGTAGACGGGGGATGCAATGACGGTCCGGTTCATCGATCTCTGGCGCGGACACCCGATCAACGAGTCCGTGACGACGCCGTGTATCGCGCCGCACGACCTCACCAATATGGAAGGCCAGCACGTCGCAATGGGCTTTCCCGTATTCCATAATCAATGCGCGATCCGCCTGGGCGTCGCGCTGCGCCGCGCCGGCGTGACCGACAGCCAGATCGGCGGCTGCGCCTCATGCGCCGTGCATCCGCGCTCCGACATGCACTTCATCAATGCCAACCAGCTCGCCAACGCGCTGGCGCACGCCAACATTCCCGGCATCGGCCGCGTCGAGAAGATTACCGGCACCGAAACCGCGCACTATTATCCAAAGCTCTTCGGCCGCACCGGCATCATCTACTTCCAGGACTACTGGAAGCGCAGCAGCGACAGCGGACGCCCCACTGGCGATCACATCGACGTATGGAACGGCTACCGCTCGTCGGCGAAGTGGCTGCTCGAGTGGTTCTCCTGGCTCGGCTACTACTCCAACTACGCCAACGCCGGCGAGATCTGGTTCTGGGAAGTGAAGTGAGCGCGCCGCGCTGAGGGGGCACAAGCATGCGCTACATCGTTGCCATTTTATTTGCGATCGTCGGCGCCGGATTGGCCGCCGTGTTCCTCGGCTCGTCCGTGGCCGATTGGGTCGTTGCGCATCGCTCGTTCGACAGCTCCGACGATGCCGAGAACCTGCACATGCTCTCGTTCATCGGGACCATCGTCACGGGCCTTTTTGTCGGCTGGCTTCTCGGTTGGATCGTTGGCGGTGCCGGCCGGTCCAGTAAGCCGGCGGCTTAGCGGCCGCACGTTACCAGCGGCGAGAACCCGTTACCGGCTCAGCGGCGGGTTTTCACCGGCGCAACAGCGCCGCATCGGGCCTTGGTCAAATCCTGTCAACCATCGCTGGGGCATGCTCGCCGCGCGGCGCGGACGGTCTCCAGACTGGTCCACTGGGCCGAGCGCGGGTTAGGTTCGGCCTGGGTGAGGCTGGACATCAGAGCCCGGTACGCCTAGGCCATCGCACAAAAGCGGCTGGCAGCCCGGACAGGATCATTGATGAGCGATCGCGTTGAAACCATCGAAGTAAAGGCGAGCGAGGCCGACATGCGCCTCGATCGATGGTTCCGTGTGCACTTCCCCGAGGTGGGTTACTCCTACTTGCAGAAGTTGCTGCGTACCGGCCAGGTGCGCGTGAACAGCCGCCGCGCCGAAGCGAACGCGCGCCTGGAAGCCGGCGCCCAGATCCGTGTTCCGGCCGTAGTGCGCGCCGCGCCCAAGGCTGCAACTGCCACCGGCGTGAAGCCGGCAATGGGCGTTTCAAAGGCCGACCGCGACCGCATCGAGAAGATGATCCTGTTCGAGGACGACCACGTGCTTGTGCTCAACAAGCCGTTCGGCCTCGCAGTGCAGGGCGGCACCGGCACCAAGAAGCACATCGACGGCATGTTGGAAGGCATGGCCGACCGCTTCGGCGGCGAACGCCCCCGCCTCGTCCATCGCCTCGATCGCGACACGACCGGCGTGCTACTCGTCGCCAAGCACCGCGACGCCGCGGCCAAGCTCGGCCGCGTGTTCCAGACCCGCTCTGCCGCTAAGACCTATTGGGCCTTGGTGAAGGGTGTTCCGAAGCCTCCGCAGGGCAAGGTCGAAGCCGCGTTGGTGAAGGCCGCCGGCCCCGATGGCGACCGCGTGCGCAAAGCGCTCCCCGGCGAACAGAAGGAAGCGATGCACGCGACCACGCACTACTCCGTCATCGATCGCCTCGCGCACAAGGCCGCCTGGGTATCGCTGAAGCCGGTGACAGGCCGCCAGCATCAGTTGCGCGCCCACATGGCACTCATCGGCCACCCGATCTGCGGCGACAACAAATACGGCGGCGATGAAAACCTGCCCGCCGAGCAGATGGACAACAAGCTGCACCTGCATGCGCGCCGTCTGGTGCTGCCGCACCCCTTCACTGGCGGCAAGATCGATGTAACCGCGCCGCTGCCCGAGCACATGCTGAAAACGTGGGAGATACTTGGCCTCGACGCCGATCGCTACGACGAGGACAAGTGATGAAGCTGATCGTCCTCGATTGCGATGGAACGCTGGTGGATAGCCAGAATGGCATCTGCGAGGCGATGAACTACGCCTTCACCGGCTTCGGTCTGACGCCGCCCGCACGCGCAGCGACGCTTTCCATTGTCGGGCTTTCTTTGCCCGAAGCAATCCTGGCCCTGGCCCCCGACGCCGACGAGGAACTGCGCGCCAAAATGGTCGCGCGCTACAAATCGGCATTCTTTGAAATCCGCCGCGAGCCCGAACTGCATGAGCCGCTGTTCGAAGGCATCGCTGCCGCCATCGAAGCCTTCGGCCGCCGTGACGACATCATGCTCGGCATCGCCACCGGCAAGTCGCGCAAGGGCGTTGACCGCCTCTTTGAACGCGAGGGCTGGGGAGGGCGCTTCGTTACGGTGCAGACATCCGACGATCACCCGTCCAAGCCGCATCCATCGATGCTGCACGCCGCCATGGCCGAAACGGGCGTCGATCCGGAACGCACCGTGATGGTGGGTGACACAACTTTTGACATGGCCATGGCGCGCGCCGCCGGCACTGGAGCACTGGGCGTCGGCTGGGGCTATCATTCAATTCCCGACCTGCACCGCGCAGGCGCCCATTCCGTGATCGAACTCAGCCACTCCCTGGCTGACGAAATCGATGCATTCTTCGCACAGCGGGAGAACGCAGCATGAGCGAGGAAAAAAAGCGCGACGTACCCAACATTCCCAAGGACCAACTGACGCCGCCACTGCCCAAGCGCTTCTATACCGACGTGACCGTGGGCGACGCACCGGGCGGCGGCTTCCAGATCCTGCTTGATGGCAGGGCCGTGCGCACACCGAAGAAGCAGCTTCTCATCGTCCCGACCCGCGCCCTGGCCGAGGCGATCGCTGCCGAATGGGCAGCCCAGGACGCGCACATCGACCCATCCAGGATGCCGTTGTCCAAGCTCGCCATCACTTCCATCGATGGCGTCAGCGGCAGCTTGCGCGAAGTCGCCTCCGACATCGTCCGCTATGCCGGCAGCGATCTACTGTGCTACCGCGCCGAGGCGCCCGCCACCCTCGCCGAACAGCAGGCCCGCATATGGGATCCACTGTTGAGCTGGATCGAGGGTGAATCGGGGGCTCGCTTCCTCCTGGCTGAAGGCGTCATGCCGGTGACGCAGAACCGCTTCGCGCTTGAGCGTATCGAGGACCTTGTCGCCCCCTACGACGCCATGCAGCTCGCGGCCCTTCATGTCATGACCACGCTCACAGGCTCGGCATTCCTTGCGCTCGCCGTCGCCAAGGATCGCCTGTCCGCCGAGGAAGCTTGGGACGCCGCCCACATCGATGAGGACTGGCAGATCGCGCGCTGGGGCGTCGACGTCGAGGCCACCGAGCGCCGCGAGCGCCGTCGCCGCGAGATGCTGGCCGCCAGCCAATTCCTCGATCTTCTCGCAGCCGATTGAAGTCTTAAAGAGATTTGCCGGGCTGTTCCGTGCGGAACATCCCCGCCCCCCGATGCCGCCTAGGGTTATGGCCAAACAGAGCCAGAACCGATGGAGCGGCCTATGCTCAGCCTTTTCGACCTCATCATCCTAGCGATCGTCATCGCCGCAGTGCCCTTCCTGCTTTGGGCCGGCCGACGACCGTAACGCCTTTGCCTCTTGCCATAGCAATACCGCCAGACCCCGGAAGGATAAGCCTATGCAACCCCTCGGAACCTATGATCTCTACCTCAACTTTTTCGTTGCCATCGGGATGCCTCTGATCATCCTCGCCAACCTGCGCCCCTCAGTGCGCAATAGCCCGCTCAACGCATTTCTCTGGCGCGACCACACCAATTTCATGCGCACCTCGATGGTTATCATCGCGATGCTCAGCCTCTGGTCGATGGTCCAGCTCGCCGGTCACTATGGCCTCGCTTCTGCGGCCTTCGTCGATTGGGCCGTCCTGGCCATCGGCATCCCGTTCCTGGTAGCCGCCGTGGCCGAGATTTGGTTTGGCGCCCAATTCCTGCGCCAGTGCCTGCGGGCTCGCTTCTCGGGCTGACCCCGCCGCTCCCTTCGCGGCCGGACCCCCATGGAGGTCGGCCGCTGCCCGAAACGTCGCATCTAGGGTCCCTCGCGCCCGCGTTTGCACCGCCGAAACAGCATGCTATGAGCGCTGTTGGCGTGTCCGAAGGCGACGCGTGTGCACGAGGGACCATTCATGAAGGACATCATCGAAGAGCTCGAGAAGCGCCGTTCAAACGCACGTCTCGGCGGCGGTCAGGCCCGCATCGACGCGCAGCACAAGCGCGGCAAGCTGACCGCTCGCGAACGCATCGAGCTCCTGATGGACGAGAACTCCTTCGAGGAGTTCGATACCTTCGTTGAGCACCGCTGCACCGAATTCGGCATGGAGAAGAACAAGACCCCGGGCGACGGCGTCGTCACCGGCTGGGGCACCATCAACGGTCGCGTGGTTTACGTCTTCGCCAAGGACTTCACCGTCCTGGGCGGCTCGCTTTCGGAGAGCCACGCTCGCAAGATGACCAAGATCCAGGATATGGCGCTGAAGAACCGTGCGCCGATCATCGGTCTGTTCGACGCCGGCGGCGCCCGCATTCAGGAAGGCGTCGACGCGCTGGGCGGCTATGGCGAGGTGTTCACCCGCAACGTCATGGCCTCGGGCGTCATCCCTCAGATCTCCGTCATCATGGGCCCATGCGCTGGCGGCGACGTCTACTCGCCGGCCATGACCGACTTCATCTTCATGGTGAAGGACACGAGCTACATGTTCGTCACCGGCCCTGACGTCGTGAAGACCGTCACCAACGAAACCGTCACCGCCGAGGAACTCGGCGGTGCCAAGGTGCACACGTCGAAGTCGTCGGTCGCCGACGGTGCCTACGAGAACGACGTCGAGGCGCTGCTGCAGATGCGTCGCCTGATGGACTTCCTGCCGTCGAACAACAAGTCGGGCGTACCGGCGCTGCCGACCGCCGACAGCCCCGACCGCTTCGACCATTCGCTCGATACGCTGATCCCCGACAATCCGAACAAGCCCTACGACATGAAGGAGCTGATCCTCAAAGTCGTGGACGAGGCGGATTTCTTCGAGGTGCAGGAGAACTACGCCAAGAACATCATCACCGGTTTTGCGCGCATGGAAGGCCGTACGGTGGGCATCGTCGCCAATCAGCCGATGGTGCTGGCCGGCGTGCTCGATTCAGATGCCTCGCGCAAGGCGGCCCGCTTCGTGCGGTTCCTCGACTGCTTCGAGATTCCGATCCTCACATTCGTCGACGTCCCGGGCTTCCTTCCCGGTACCGCGCAGGAGTATGGCGGCCTCATCAAGCACGGCGCCAAGCTGCTGTTCGCTTACGCCGAGGCTACTGTTCCGAAGATCACCGTGATCACGCGCAAGGCCTACGGCGGCGCCTATGACGTGATGAGCTCCAAGCACATTCGCGGCGACATCAACTATGCCTGGCCGACCGCCGAGATCGCCGTCATGGGGGCCAAGGGTGCGGTCGAGGTTCTCTATCGCTCCGAGCTGTCGGACCCCGACAAGATCAAGGCGCGCATCGACGAGTACCAGAAGCGCTTCGCCAACCCGTTCGTCGCCGCCGAGCGCGGTTACATCGACGAGGTGATCCTGCCGCACGGCACGCGCCGCCGGGTTTGTCGGGCTCTCAACATGCTGCGCAACAAGACGCTCGAGAACCCCTGGAAGAAGCACGACAACATCCCGCTCTGATCAGGGGGCTGACACGATCTGCGAGAAGCATGGTTTTGCTTCTCGCGTTCCGCCCGCGGTGATCGGTGCTCGCGCCGGGTGCCCTTGGCGCCTTGCCACCTTCGTGGCCATGACGGAGGTGGGGTTGGTGGCGCAGGCGCACGATCGCAGGGTGGGGCGTTGACATCGGGAGGGTGGGTGCCAACCTGAACGCAGCATCCCAATCCCCTGGTGGCTCCCCCATGAACATCGACCTTTCAGGCAAGACGGCACTCGTCACAGGCTCGACCGAAGGTATCGGTCGCGCCATCGCCAAGGGCCTCGCCGCATCAGGTGCCGAGGTGATCATCAATGGCCGCAAGCAGGAGAAGGTCGACGGCGCGGTCATCAAGCTCGCCGCAGAACTGCCCGCCGCCAAGATCAGCGGCATCGCTGCCGATGTCGGCACCGCTGCCGGCTGCGACGCCCTCGTCACGGCGGTCGGCACCGTCGACATCCTCATCAACAACGCGGGCATCTTTGAACCGAAGCCCTTTTTCGATATCCCCGATGCCGAATGGACCCGCTTCTTCGAGGTCAACGTCATGTCGGGCATCCGCCTTTCGCGCGCGCTGATGCCGGCCATGATCGACCGCGGCTGGGGCCGCGTTGTTTTCATCTCATCGGAATCGGCCGTGCAGATCCCGCCCGAGATGGTGCACTACGGAACCACGAAGACCGCCCAGCTAGCCGTCTCGCGCGGTCTTGCCGAACTCGCCGCCGGAACCGGCGTCACCGTCAACGCCGTGCTGCCCGGCCCGACGCGCTCCGAAGGCGTTGAGGACTTCCTTGCATCCATGGCCAAGCAGGACGGACGCACCGTCGATGAGATGGCAGCAGAGTTCGTCAAACAGCACCGGCCGTCCTCAATCATCGGCCGCTTCGCCACCGTCGATGAGGTCGCCAACATGGTCGTCTATGTCGCCTCCAAGGAAGCATCGGCCACCAGCGGCGCAGCACTCCGTGTCGATGGCGGTGTCGTCAGGTCCATCCTCTGACCGTCTCTGTGGCCCACGGGTGACGGACAGGACGGCGCCCGGCGATCCGAGTGAAAAGCTACAGTTATGCGCCTTGGAGGAGGGAGCTACAGCTTCGGCATTGCTCTCTCTCAGAGGACCACACCATGCCGAAATTCCCCCTCGCCGTCGTCGCCCTTCTCACCGCCTTCAGTGCCGGCGCCCATGCTGAGCTGGCACCCGCCGCGCTGCAGCAGGCCGAGCAGAACTTCAAGACCGCCAACACCAGCGGCAACGGCTCCCTCAGCGCCGCCGAGTTCAAGACGTTCATTGATCTGAACGCTGCCGCGCAGATTGGCCGTGCGGCCAAGATCAAGGCCAACGACGCCTACAGCCGCGCCTTCTCAAAAGTCGACAGCAATGGCGATGGCCTGATCACCTGGCAGGAATATCTCGCGGCGCAATAGTCTGGCAGCTTCCTCGAATAAAAATGTTTGAGCCGGGGAACTCGGGCGCGGGGAGCGCGCTACGTCGCCAGCTGCAAGTCTTGTAGTTGTGTTGCGTAGCAGCTCGATCAAAGTCGCCGATTGAGTTTTGCGTAATAGGCGCCTCCCATCCCCCGCAAGCAAACCCTCGGCCGTCTCCGGACGCCGGGGGTTTGAACTTTTTGGGCTTAGTGGAAGCCCGGCAGCTGGTTAGACTGCCTGCGGCTTTGCAGTCGTATTGGAGGCTGTCGATGAAACGCCTTTTCGTGCTCGCTGCCGTCTCACTCGTTTCGAGCCCAGCCTTGGCTGGGGACCTTTGCTACGAGGTCGTTGGCTGCGTCCAGGACCGCAACATCAGTGCGCTCGACGCAGAAAAGCTTGGCTGCGATCAGCTCTGGACGGTCCGCAACGGCATCTTTGCCTCGCGCGGCTATTGCTTCTCTACCAAGCGCGGCATCGAGGAGTTCGGCAACGAGAACTGCCGCTACGGGGATCAAAACGAGGTCCCGCTCAATGACTACGAGCGCGCCAATATCCGCATCATCCAATCGATCGAAAAACGCCGCGGCTGCTGACCGGGAGAAATGATCGGCGGGGAAGCCCCCGCCGATCCACTGGTCAACCCTTATCGATGACCAGGATCACCTTCTCCTCGACTGGATCGACGATGGCCAGCTGGTCCCTGGCAACGAAGTAGCGGCAGGCGCTCAGTTCGTCGGAATGCACGGTGACTTCATCCGAAAACCGCTTCAGCTCGACATTCGAGGGTACGCTCCAACCTACCTTCAGGTCACGCACGTCGACCTCGTCATTCATGCGCACCTCGTCGAGGATCATCTCCCGTTCGTCCCGGCTGAGACTGAGGCGCGCGGAGCAACGATCCGACCCGCCAGACCGATTGTTCGCATATCGGGCCCCGCCTGCCGGGACCACCGCAACGACCTCGTAGGTTTCGGGATCACAGATGACATACTCGTCGTCGGCATAGACGAAAACGTAATCGCGGTACTCCGGCACGATCTCGATCACAGCGATCGGAACGGGCCGATAGTGCCAATCGCGAGGCAACCGACGCCCCACCGAGATATTGACGTCGACATGAGCACGCGGCTTGAGGTTCTTTTCTTTGCTGAACGCGCTGCGCAACCCGTCGCGCTTTGCCTCAGTAAGGTTGATGCGTTTGGCTGGCCTATCGCCGGACGCTTTGCTCTCAGCGCGCTCATCCGCGCTATCTTGGCCTTTCGCTTCGGACTGCTTGCTACCAGCTGCGCTGTCTTCCGTCTTGGCGTTTTGCCTGTCCTCTTTGCCCTCGGCTTTATCAGCGGCAGCCGCCTTTTCTTGCGACTTTGACTTGTCGCCGTTGTCGTCGGAAGGGCGAGCTTTGTCTGTCTTGCTTACGCTGCGCTCCTTGTCGGCGTTGCGTCCTTCGTGTTTTGAAGTTCGCTTTTCGGAGGGCTCATCGCTCTTGGCTTGCGACCGCTCACGCTGCCGCGGACTGTCTGCGCTCTGCTCGTTGGAACGCTCCATGGCGCGCCCCGCACCGCCGCCGTCACCTTTGGCGCCGCGCTCAACGTTCATGTCGGGACCGCCGCCGCGCTCAGCGGCTGGACCGCCTCCTGGGCCTCCCGCATCGTTGCCACGGGCCTTCGGTCCATCCTGCGCGATGGCCATACTCGCTGTGCCGAGCAAAAGCACTGCGAGCAAACTCGCGATCGTTCTCATGTAAGCTCTCCAATTGACGTTCGAATTGCGCTCGTTGCGCGTTGGTGCAGCGGCAACGGGAGAGCCGGGAATGTGTTCCCGTTCGACGGGGCTGCGGGGCAATTCGAATAAGAATCATGTTCGGCGTGAACGCGAACGCTGTGGGCAGCGTTATGAGCGCCCGTTCTCCCCGCGCGCTCCCGTTCCGTCGTGTGTCACGGCCGTGCCCGCCCGTTCCGCGCTTCGTCGAGCGCCAGATCGGCCGCTGGCAACATGAACGGCACCTGTAATCGCCATTCAGAACGAGTTCAAAGCGAAGAATCCATTCTCCACCCCATCGAACACGCCGCACCGAAAGGGGGGCGGCTCTAACCGAAGAGGTGGACACCATGAAGAAGATCATTCTCGCCGCTGCTACGGCTCTCGTTGCCACGACCGCCGTGGCTTCCGCTGACACCATCGCCCGCCGCCAGGCCCAGCAGGCCGACCGCATCGAGCAGGGCCGTCAGACCGGCTCCATCACTTGGACCGAAGGCCTGAAGTTGCGCGCCGAGCAAAAGCGTATCGCACGCACCGAAGATGCCTACCGCGACAAGGGCTACCTGACGAAGTCCGAGCGCCGCGAACTCCGCAGCATGCAGAACGAGGCCTCCGCCAGCATCGCCGAGAAGAAGTACAACAGCCGCGAGCGCGCTTGGTTTCTGCCACGCGTGGGCAAGTAAGGCGGCGGATCAACGCGCAAGGCACTACCCCTCCGTCTTCACCTCGGGGCCGCACACCACAGCGGCCCCCTTTTTTGCCCGGCCGAGGGACAAATGAATGCGCCGTAGCGAAGCAGCCGTTAGCCAATTGGTAAGTCCGCTTACCTACTCTGCCGCCATCGAGTTCATGTTGGCGGGGCGGAGAGAGATGAGCGCGTTGCAGTCGCTATCGATTACCGAAATGTTGCAGCGGGGAGCGATCGAGGACGTCGATGTGCTGCGCCTTAAGAGCGCTTTGCACGCCGACTACGTGATCTGCGCCGACGAAGCAGAATCGCTGATCACTCTCAATGAGACCTGTCAGCAGCAGCACCGCAGCTGGCCGAGCTTCTACGTCGATACGCTCGCCGACTATTTCGTCGCGCAGTTGGAGCCCGAAGGCTACCTCACTGTCGAGAAAGCCAAGCGCCTGACCGACCGCATCGCCCCCCAGGGCATCATTGCGCGCCGGACCGACTTCGATCTCCTGGTGCGCGTCATCGACAAGGCGCGCTGGTCACCGGTCAGTCTCACGCGCCTCGCCCTGCAGCAGGTCAAGCTCGCGATCACCGAAGGCAAGGGGCCGCTTCGTGTTGGTGCAACCCAAGAGCCCGGTACCATCCGCGAAAGCGATGTCGAGCAGATCCGCCGCATTCTTTACGCCCATGGCGGTGACCGCCCGATCGCCATCACGCGCGCCGAAGCCGACGAGCTTTTCGATATTAACGAGGCGATTGCCGATCCCGAGGCCAATGCCGCCTGGACCGATCTCTACGTTAAAGCCGTGACCAACGTCGTTATGGCGGTCTCAGGCCACGCCGCCCCAACGCGCGAGGAAGCCCTCCGCCGCGACGCTTGGCTTATGGAAGCAAAGGGTGAGCTGTCTCCGCTGGCGCTGCTCTCCGCCATGGTATCTTCGAGCCTGGAAGCAGTCCGGCCCACCTACCGCGAGCAGTCCTCCGAAGAACGGGCTCTGGCGCGCCTCGAGCAGCAGCGCGTGGAGATCATCACCAACGAGGAAATCGAACCCCTCGAGGCTGGCTGGCTCTCCGAGCGAATCGGCCGCGACGGGCGTCTCAGCCCCAACGAAGCCGCGCTGGTGGCTTATCTGGAGCGGGAAACCCCGCACATTCACCCGGCCCTGCAGGCGACCGTTGCCCGCCTCGCACACGCCGCCTGAGCCCAATTGACGGGGCAATCGGTGGTTGCGGATCGTAAACGCGGTTTGCGACCACTCAGTGCGCGCTTTTGCCGGGGCTGGCCAGTTTACGACACTAAAATGGCCGTCTAGAACGAGAGCTGCAATCGGCTGCGGCCCCGTCTTGCGGGCAGGCCCACTCAGTGGACCAATAGGGGTTATGTTCAAGAAAATTCTGATCGCCAACCGTGGCGAGATCGCCTGCCGCGTCATCAAGACGGCGCGCAGGATGGGCATCAAGACCGTCGCCGTCTATTCCGATGCCGACCGTGATGCGCTCCATGTGGAAATGGCCGACGAGGCCGTCCATCTCGGACCGCCCCCCGCAGCCCAATCCTACCTGCTGATCGACAAGATCGTCGAAGCCTGCAAGCAGACAGGCGCCGAAGCTGTGCATCCCGGTTACGGCTTCCTGTCCGAGCGCGAGGCATTCCCCATCGCGCTTGAGAAGGCGGGCATCGTCTTCATCGGCCCCAATCCCCATGCCATCGCCGCAATGGGCGACAAGATCGAGAGCAAGAAGGCCGCCGCAGCGGCCAAGGTCTCGACCGTCCCCGGCTACATGGGCGAGATCTCCGACGAGAAGCACGCGGTAAAGATCGCCGAGGAGATCGGCTATCCCGTGATGATGAAGGCCTCTGCCGGTGGCGGTGGCAAAGGCATGCGTATCGCCTACAACAGCAAGGAGGTCGAAGAAGGCTTCCCGCTGGCGAAGTCCGAGGCTAAGGCCTCCTTCGGCGATGATCGCATGTTCATCGAGAAGTTCATCGTCGACCCGCGCCACATCGAAATTCAGCTCATCGGCGATAAGCACGGCAACGTGATCTACCTCGCCGAGCGTGAGTGCTCGATCCAGCGCCGCAACCAGAAGGTCATCGAGGAAGCCCCGTCACCACTCCTTGACGAGAAGACCCGCCGCGCCATGGGCGAACAAGCCGTCGCCCTCGCCAAGGCCGTCGGCTACGACAGCGCCGGCACCGTCGAGTTCGTCGCCGGTCAGGACAAGAGCTTCTACTTCCTGGAGATGAACACCCGCCTCCAGGTTGAGCACCCGGTCACCGAGCTCATCACCGGCGTCGATCTCGTCGAGCTGATGATCCGCTCCGCCGCCGGCGAGAAGCTGCCCTTCAAGCAGTCGGATGTGAAGCTGAACGGATGGGCGGTCGAGAGCCGTGTCTACGCCGAAGATCCATTCCGCAACTTCCTGCCCTCCATCGGTCGTCTGGTGAAGTACCGTCCGCCCGAGGAAGGCACCAAGGACGGCGTCACGGTCCGCAACGACACCGGTGTGTTCGAGGGCGGCGAAATTTCGATGTTCTACGACCCGATGATCGCCAAGCTGGTGACGCACGCCCCGACGCGCCTCGAGGCCATCGATTCCCAGGCTGAGGCACTCGACAGCTTCTATATCGACGGCATCCAGCACAACATTCCGTTCCTGACCGCCCTCATGCAGCATCCGCGCTGGCGCAAGGGCGCGCTGTCGACGGGCTTTATCAAGGAAGAGTTCCCCGACGGCTTCATCCCGCGTGAAGCCGCCGGCGATGAGCTTCGCGTCGTCGCCGCCGTGGCGGCTGTAATCGACTATCAGAACAACGTCCGACGCCGCGAAATCACTCAGCAGATGACCGGCCGCCCGGTGCAGTTCGCGCGCCGTCGCATCGCAAACGTCGGCAAGACCAACATCGCCGTTGAGGTCGATGAGGCCGAGGGCAGCTACAGCGTCGACTTCCCGGAATCCGGCGGCAAGCTGGTGCTCAAGTCCGACTGGCGTCCCGGAGACCCGGTCTGGAAAGGCATGGTCGGTGACGACGAGGTCGCCGTTCAGGTGCGCGCCATCCTCAACGGTGTGAAGCTCTCCTACCGCGGCATTCAGGTGCCGGTGTACGTCTACACCGAGCGAGAGGCCGCTCTCGTCGCCGAGATGCCCGAAAAGGTGCCGGCCGACACCTCGAAGTTCTTGCTCTGCCCCATGCCGGGCCTCGTCAAGGCGATCCATGTTGCCGAAGGCCAGGAAGTCCAGGCCGGCGACGCACTGGCCGTCGTCGAAGCCATGAAGATGGAGAACATCCTTCGCGCCGAGCGCGACGGGAAGGTTACCAAGATCAACGCCAAGGCCGGTGACAGCCTCGCTGTCGACGCCGTTATTCTCGAGTTCGCCTGATGTCCAAACGCCACCTCATTTCCTCGGGCTCCGAGTTCGAGAAGAAGATCGGCTACTCGCGCGCCGTCGTCGACGGCAAGTGGGTGTTCGTTTCCGGGACCACCGGCTTCGATTACGCGACGATGACCATCTCCGATGACATCGTTGCCCAGACCGACCAGTGCTTCAAAAACATCGCCGCCGCCCTCGAAAAGGCTGGGTCGTCGCTCTCCGACGTCGTGCGGGTGCACTACCTGCTGACGCGGCGCGAGGATTTCGAGCCCATCTGGCCGGTGCTGCAGAAGTACTTCGGCGACGTCCGCCCGGCCTGCACCGTCATGGTGACCGGCCTTGTCGACGAGAAGATGCTGATCGAGATCGAGGTCACCGCCCGCAAGGCGGACTGATCCTCGCCTCGCGGAGGCGCCTCAAATGCCAGACCCGGCCACGCGCACCGTCCACGTCCGCGTCGAAGGCCGGGTGCAGGGCGTCGGCTACCGCGCCTTCGTCGAGCGGACCGCGGTGAGCCTCGCTCTTCGTGGATGGGTGCGCAACCGGCTCGATGGCTCCGTCGAGGCGGTGCTCCAAGGACCAGATGCGGCGGTCGAGGAGATACTCGCACTTTGCCGAAGCGGACCGCCCGCCGCGCGTGTCGATCGCGTCGAGATCCTGGGCGAGGGCGTTGGCGCCTTTGCGGGCTTCGAGGTCCGGCCCACCGTCTAGGACTTCACCGCCTCAGGCAGGGCGAGCGTACTTGGTCGCGTGCTGCCGCAGTCCCTTGAGAATTGGCTCGTAGGCCTCTTCGTTGCGCGCCTCCGGATAGACCACGTACACAGGATAGACGAACTTGCGCGCCCGTTTCGGCTGCCGCAGGCGTCCGCGCGCGATGTGCGATCGGACGAGTCGCGAGGGAAAATAGCCGGAGCACTCGTTGGCCAACAGGAAGTCGAGCGCCACCGGCCCGAGGTCGAGGCTGAGCCCCGGATTGGTAAACTCAGGGTAGGCCGCAGCATGATCTTGCTGAAAATCCGGGCCCCAATCGACGAATACATAGTCCGCCGACGTCCGCCGTTGCGTGGCCGGAGCGCTCGTTACCAGGATGAACTCCTCATCGAACAGGTGCTCGATGATCAGTCCAGGCGGCTGCATGGGCCGGTACATCACCGCCAGATCGAGAGAGCCCTCAATCAGCCGCTGCGTCAGCAGAACCGATAGGCCGCTGGTTGCTGAGACGGCGATCCCGGGAATGCTTGACCGCAGCCACGACACCCATCGCAGCAAGAATCCATCCCAGAAAACACCGGGTGCACCGACGGCGAGATGGTCGCTGTGTTGATCGGAGGTGCCGACTTCGAGTTGGGCACGCTGCCACACGCGCACCAGGGCCAGGGCATGCTTCTGGAACTGCTCCCCCGCGGTCGTAAGCTCGGCGCCAGACTTGGAGCGCGCAAACAGCGGCCTGCCGAGCATCTCCTCGAGGCCCTTGATGCGAGCCGAGACGGTGGACTGCGTGATGTTCATCTTGCGGGCAGCATCGATGAAGCTGCCCATCTCGGCGACCATCAGGAATGTGCGCGCTAGCGTGACGTCCATTGGCTCATCGAAGCACTGAACACTGACAAAAGCTATCTATCGAAATTTTCGATAGTGATCACCGGAAAATTCCGTTTGTGAAAGGGGTTGATTCTCACCAAATTGATCTTCGTCCCGGCCGGATCGAATCCGATTCGACTCCGCGCATCCGGGTTCACAGAGGAAGGACCACTACCATGGCTGCTGCTAAAGCGAAGAAACCCGCTGCGAAGAAGGCCGCTCCTGCAAAGAAGCCGGCCGCCGCCAAGAAGAAGAAGAAGTAACGATCTCCCCCAGGAGATCACGGGGGCTGCCGTGACGACCCTAAAGGCACTTGCGGCATCTCTTTGCGTAGCCCTCCTGACTGCTCCAAACGCGTTCGCCTCTGCCATTACGAACCGAGATGACACTGACCAGAAGGTCACCATTATCGAGGGAAATGCGGCAACGGACCATATTTTACGGCCGTCGGCGACGCTCAAGGAGGTCTGCAACAAGGGCTGCGTGATCCGCCTCAACGGCAATCAAAAAGACGAGTACGAGCTCAAGGGCTCGGAAGTCGTGTCGATTGAAGGCGGCTACCTCTACTACGCTGGGCCACCCGCATCCGCGGTGCCGCAGGCTGGTGATGCGGACCAGCCTCGAGAGCCCAGCCCGAAGTAGAGGCGGACAACCGACGCCACGCTGTGGAAGCCCGGCCCAACTTAAGGGCCGGGCTTTCGCGTTTCAGCCCATCGAGCCAGCATCGCAAGAGGCGGTCAAAGGTGCCGCGCCGTCCTGCGTGACCCCGAAGCGACGTTCGAACTGTGCCCGCAGCACGTTATCCACAACTTCGATATTATCCGTCAGCCCGAGATCGGCGAGGCTCGTGACGCCATGTTGCGTGATCCCGCACGGCACGATGCCGGCATAGTGCGAAAGGTCGGGCGCCACGTTCAGGCTCAGCCCGTGCAGGCTCACCCATTTGGAGACCCGCAATCCGATGGCGGCAATCTTGTCCTCCACGCCATCGCCTTTGTCGGGGCGCTGCACCCAGACGCCCACGCGGCCCGGCCGGACCTCGCCAATCGCACCAAGCTCTGCCAGCGCGCCGATCAGCCACTCTTCGAGACTGGAGACGAACGCGCGCACATCCCCGCCGCGCCGCTTCAAGTCGAGCATGACGTACACGATCCGCTGCCCCGGCCCGTGATAGGTGTACCGTCCGCCACGCCCCGTCGCGATCACGGGGAATCGCTCCGGCTCGAGCAGCTCGTCCGCACTGGCGCTGGTACCGGCCGTGTAGATGGGCGGATGCTGCAGCAGCCATACCAACTCAGGCGCATTCCCGGCCGCAATCGCGCGCGCCCGTTCCTGCATCGCCTGGACGGCCTCGGAATAGTCGACCAGCGTCCCGCTTTTGGCCCACTCGACGGGGCTTGCAGCGTGGAGCGGCCCAGCTTTTAAAGCGCCAGAATCCATAGCGATCAGTCTAAGACGCCCGGCTGCTTGCGCCTATGGGGCAGCCCGTGCCGGCTGCGGGGCGATATGCCGCCACGCCTATCCGCAGGACCCGAATTTTAAGGGCCGCGGCCCGCTTGTTCCCGCGGCACAACTTGGCTATATGAGCGTCCTCGTTCTCCCGGCATGCGGTCGTGGCGGAATTGGTAGACGCACTACCTTGAGGTGGTAGCGGGGCAACCCGTGGAAGTTCGAGTCTTCTCGACCGCACCAGGACGAACGAAACAGCCGGCCCCCATCTGGGGGCCGTTTGCTTTTCCGGGCGCCTCTCGCCTGCTCGCACCCCGTTTCACCATCGGCATTTACGATGCGACGGAGCGCCAGCTCGCTAGCCGGCTGCCGCTGAAACGGCCACGGCCGCGCGCTTTCGTTCGTACAGACCGATGATCACATAGGCGGCGCCCGAGCCTGCAAGCGCAACGATGTAGGGTGCCTCCCATTCGAGGCCGAATCGGCCGACGGCCCAGATCGCCGTTCCAAGCAGGATCGAAACGGTCGCGCTGAGCGGACCGCCGAACCGTGTGAACAGCCCGAACGCCGCCGAGATGAAAACGCCGGCACTCCCGAATGCCGATGCGATCTCGACCAGTTCCTTGATGCGGTCCGAGGTGAGAGCCAGAAGAAACGCCGCCCCGGTCAGCGCCACGACGCTGAGACGCGCCGCGAGCAGCTTGCCGCGTGTACCGAGGCCGGGAATGACGTGCACCACGATGTTGTGCGAGACCTGCGCGCCGGACGCATGCAGGGCCGAATGCACCACCGACAGGATCGCTGAGATCAGCGCGCCGCCGAAAACGACGTAGTGCCACCGAGGCAGGTAATGCTCGGACAAAACCGCGACCACCTGCTCGGAATCGACGAGCTTGGCCTTCAGCGCGGGATCCGATTGCACCAGGCCCGCAGCGGCGAGGCCGAGAAAGATCGGCAGGATGCCGATGGCGATGTACATGATGCCGCCGGCCATCGTGCCCCCGCGGGCCACCACCGCCGACCGTGCACCGAGAAAGCGCGAGATCAGCTCGATCGCCACGAACGACCCGAAGAAAGCGACCGCAACTGCCTCGAATGCCTCGAGCGGCGTACCGTGCACCTCTGTGGAGAAGGCGAGGTGCTCTGCCGGGACCCCATCGACAGCCGCGCCGACGCCGCCGGCCGCGACCGAAACGACGATCGTCAGCACGACGAGGCCGATGATGACCGCCGCGCCTTGGAAGAAGTCGGTGACGGCATCAGCCAGCAATCCGCCAATCACCGAATAGGAAGCAACCAGCACGGCCGCCAGCGTGATCGCATCGCTCAGCGACATGTGGGAAGTGGAACTCAGCACCTGCCCAAAGGCACGGATCTGCGCCGCCGCCCAGAACACTGACCCCGGCAGCAGCACGACGACGACGAGCTTTTCGACGAACGGGGAGAAGCGGGCGCGAAATACGTCGGCAAAGGTCGTCACCCCTTGGCGCCACAGCATCGCTGCATAGAGAAAGCCCGCGGCAATCACAGCCAGGCCATAAGCGAGGGGGTCGACCAAGGCGCCGGAGATGCCCTTGTCGAACACCTCGGCAGATGTCGCGACGATGGCCTCGGCACCGAACCAGGTTGCGAACACTGAGAAGGCGACCAGCACGGGCCCGAGCCTTCGTCCGGCCAGAATGTAATCGGACTCGCTCTTGACCCTTCGCGAAACCCAGATGCCGACCGCGAATTGGGCCAGCACGTAGCCGATCATTCCCAGCAGTATCATGGCAGCCCCCCGGCAGCGCGATCACGCGCCAATCATGTCCGAGGTGCCTTCCAGCCGGCAAGGCCGTTCAGCGAGGCTCGTCGTGGGCGGGGTGTGTCACGCGGGCCCAGCCTCTTGTTCGGCCGCAGCCTCCCGGGCGAGCCGCGTCGTCTCCCATGGCCAGTGGCCGTTGATCTCGACGTCGAGCGAAATCGACAGGAACGTGCGGATGATGACGATGCCGCCGAGCACAGCGATGCCATCGATGGTCGGATCGACAACTACCGACTTCAGGATGTCCGCCGCGATGAGGATTTCCAGACCCAGCAAGATGCCTCGCCCAAGGTTCGCGCGATAATCGCGGTAATTGGCGAGAAACCCAGATTGAGATACCCGCACCAGGAACACGGCGGTCGAAACGGCGACGGCAATAAGGATCACGGCAAAGGCGGTGATATCCAGCACTTCGCTGGTCCACATCGCCATATCGCGCATCGCCTGCCCGTTGGTCCCCGAAAACACGGCCTATCTCCCGCAACGCTCCATTACCGCCAGAGTGGGAGGTTAGGGTTTCGGAAGCGCAAATGTGGGTGATGCAACGAGGAGGGGCGACAGGCTTTGTTCTACATCTCAAAACTGGGCTGGCTGCTGGCCCAGCCATCCATGCTCGTCATCGTTCTGCTGTTGGGCGGCGTCATCCTGCTGGCGACTCGCTTTCAGCGCCTGGCGCGAGCTGCCCTCATCGGGGCTGCCTCGCTGGTGGTGGTCGGCGGCATTCTTCCCCTCAGTACCTGGCTGATCCTGCCGCTGGAGGATCGATTTCCGCGTGCTGACCTATCGGGGGGGCCGATTGACGGCATCGTCGTGCTCGGCGGGGCGGAGGAGGCGCGCGTCGCCAACGGGCGCCACGTCCATGCCCTCAACATGGCCGCCGAGCGCATGACGGAGACGATGGCTCTGGCGCGGCGCTTCCCCAACGCGAAGGTCATCTTCACTGGAGGCTCGACGAACATCGTGCTCGGCCCGGCCGTGGAGGCTGACGCCGCCGCTAGCCTCTTGCACGATCTTGGCCTTGAGCCGGACCGCCTGCAGGTCGACCGGCAGGCCCGCAATACCTACGAGAATGCGCTCTACGCCAAACAGCTGGCCAACCCCAAACCCGGCGAACGCTGGCTGCTGGTGACCTCCGCCTGGCATATGCCGCGCGCGATCGGGCTCTTCCGCAAGGCTGGCTTTCCCGTAGAAGCCTGGCCCGTCGATTATCGCACGGCCGGTAGCGGCGACATCTTCGTGCCCTTCTACTCACCGTCCGAAGGACTGCGCCGCCTCGACACCGCGGTGCGCGAATGGGCAGGCCTCTTCGTCAGCTGGCTCACGGGCCAATCGAAATCGATCCTGCCCAAGCCATGAGGTTGATTGGAGAGGGCCGGCTTAACCAGCAGCGGAGGCGGCTGCCGTACGTTGGCGTCCCGCGTCCGCGGCCGTGAGGAAGTGGCGGATCGCCTCGATCGTCGCTGCATCCTTCAGCAGCGGCGCATGCCCTTGAGCTGACACGGTCACAGCCACCGAGGCAGGATGGCGCCGTCGCATCTCGTTCACAGTCGCCGCAGTGAGGATATCGGAGTTCTCGCCGCGCAGGATGAGCAACGGCACCCGCTTCAGCGCTTCGAACTGCGGCCACAGCGCGGGCAGGGGACCATCAAGCACCGAAAGCGCCTTGCCGAGGTTTGAGTCATAGCCGGGCGCGGGCTTGTCATTCTTGTCGTTGTACCACTGGCGGGCAACCTCCTCCCACACGCGGTCAGAGATCTCCGGAAACTGCCGCCGGTTGAGCTCGCGCGTCATGCGCGCCGCGTCGGGCCAGGAGTAGGGCAGCGGTACGCGCCCGACGTATCCGCTGATACGCGCTAGTCCGTCGTGCTCGATGACCGGGCCAATATCGTTGAGCACCGCCGCGCCGATGGCGGTGGGCCGCGCCGCTGCGAGCAGCATTGTGATCAGTCCGCCCCGCGAGGTGCCGATCAGCGCCGCATCGTGCAGCCCCGTAAGGGTGATGAAATCGAGCACATCGAGCATCTCGACGCTGAGCGAATAGTTCTGCCAGTTGGGATCGAAGTCGGACAGGCCGCGCCCGCGATAGTCCAGCGTATAGACGGTCCGCGAACCGCTTGGCCGCTGACTGAGCGCCACCGCCAGATCGTGAAAGTCGCGCCCGTTGCGGGTCAGACCGGCAAGGCACAGGACGGGGCGCGCCCCGGAGGCACTTTTCGAGTGATAGCAGCGGCCATGCAGCCGCAAGCCGTCTCGCGCTGTGAAGTAGATGTCTTCGAAGGGTTCGCCCGCCGTCATCGCTTCAACTGGCCCATCGTCCAGCCCAATACCGCCGCCACGACTACATGGCCGGCTATCAATCGCGTGAGTCTGCTGTGTTTGTCTTGACCGCGCCGCTCGATGCCCCGCCGGCCGCCGTGCTCGCCCGGTTGAGATCCTTATCGAGCCGCAACGGCGATTTTTCCCCAAGCCGTGCCCGATAGACCTGAATGTTGGACAGCACCTTCGCGACGTAGCTGCGCGTTTCCTCGAACGGAATGCGCTCGATCCAATCGATCGGATCGACGTTGGCTTCTCGCGGATCGCCGAACTCTTTGACCCACTGCCGGGTGCGGCCGGGACCAGCATTGTAGCTGGGCAAGCCTAGAACATAGGAGCCCGACCACTCGTCGAGGCGGTCCGCAACATAGGCAGACGCGATCATCGTATTGTACGAAGCATCGCTCAGCAGTCGGCTGTGCGAGCATTTGATCTTGTAATCGCGGCACACGTGATTGGCCGTGATCTTCATCACCTGAAGGATGCCGCGGGCGCCCGCACCCGATACCGTGTCACTGTTGAATTCGGTCTCCTGCCGCGCCAGTCCGAGGAGATAGGCCGTCTCCGGCGGCTTGCGCAGCGGCGAATACTTCGGCAACGCGTGCACGGGATAGCTGTAGTAGTAGAGCGCATGGCCCGCTGCGATGGCCGATTTGCCGATGCGCACGCTCGTCTGAGTATCGCCGCTCGCTCGCGCCAGATGCGCGGCCATGGCCGCCCAGGCCTCGTCATTCTCGATCTTGGCGCCATTCAGCAGAAAAACGCGCGTGATGTGCCGGCCGAGATCTACTTGCTGCGCCAGCGCAAAAGCCTTGATCGCATCGTTGTCCTGAAACCGCTTCGCTTGCGCAGGAGTAGGCGTAGCAGGCGCTTCGAAACTCAAATCCCGCGTCCCCGGGGAGAGCTTCTGGATCGCCAGCAAGCCGTGGAAGGTGTCTTTGAATTGCGCTGCCTGCTCGTAGCTCAGGCGCGCGTGAATCTGGTCGCCGAGCGCCTCTGCGGCGCGACCCATCCAGTAGTTCGCCCGCGCCCGGGTCAGCGGTCCGTCAGCGTTGGAAACCAGCGTAGAGAAGTGCTTTTCCGCCTTCTTGGCGTCCTTCAGGTAGCGCAGCGCGATCCAGCCCGCCATGAAGCTCTGTTCGTTGAGCTCGTTGACGGTAATGGGACCTGCATCCTCGACCAGCTCATAAGCGAGCTTCGCCTTGTTCGACTTGAGCGCGATATAGGCGAGCCCGCGCCGCTCTTTCCACCATGCATCGAGATTGGCGACGACGGCGGGATCGCGCGGCGCTGTGCGCAGCAGTTTGGCCGCCTCTTCCAGTCGCTCGGCGCGGCGGTGCTTCTGGATCTTATGGAAGACAGTGCCCCAATTCGTCCCGCCCTTCGACGATGCGGTCAGGGTGTTGTCTTCACCCTTGCGCAGGAAGACGGCTAGACGTGCTTGCGCCGTTTTGCGCTCGGCGGGCGACAGAAGTGCGATCACACGCTTCGCCTGGGCGGCTCTCTCGGCGCGGTTGGCTTTGTAACGCACATCGTCGACCAGTAGGCGGTCGAGCCGCCACTTGTGATCAGCTTCGCTCAGCATCGGGCCAAAGCGCAGGAGAAAGCCCTTCTCCAGAGTTTCCGGCAGATCCTCGTCGCGCCAGATTTGGACGGCGAGTTGTTTCGCTTTGTCCTTCTCGTCGTGCGCCAGATGCACCGAGGCGAGAACGGCCATGCCCGCTGGGCTGCGCGCAGCGCCGTCCTTGAAATAGGTGGCGATGAGATCAGTGTCGCCGCCTTCCTCGAAGAGTGTCTCTTCCATCCGCCGCTGCAGGATTTCGCGGCTCGGCCACTGCGGGTTCTCCGCAAGGAATTTCAGGTAGTCGGCGGCCTGACCTTGTCCGCGACGAAGGCGGAGCCATTCGACGAGCTTGCGGGCCAGCGGATCGCTGATCGTAACCTCGATCGCTTTGACGCTGGCCGTGTCGCTCTTCGGCAACGCCTTGATGACGTCCTTGAACTTCGCGGCATCGGCATCGGACAGCTGATACTTCAGCAGCGGCGCGACGACCTTGTCCATCCGCGCCATGTACGCAGCCTCGCTCTCGCGGGTCGCGGGCTTCTTGATGGCTGTGCCGGCCTGCGCGAGCTGTGCTTGAGCGAGTTTGATCCCCGCGTCGTCTCGGCCGCCCTCTGCCCAAGCCGCGCTGGAGCAGGCGGCGGCAGCCGCGAGCAGCGCTACTTTCATAGAGTACAGGGGTACGCGGGCGGCAGTGCGAGCCGGCTTCCTTGCGCCAAGGGCGAGAAGCGGCCCGTTGGAGAGTGACCGGGCTAGCCTGCGCTGCGTCTCGGGCAAAGATCCGTCCTTCCACGGGCGCCACGGACCCGGGCGGGTTGCGGGGCGCAAAGCAAGGTCCTAATGTCCCGCTCGACAGGGCGCCGCGACTCCACCATCACAGCGCGGAATATACCTATCAAGCAGCCCCGTAAGGGACAAGGCGCTGAAGCATGCCGCCCGATGCGGCGACAGCAAGGCGCCAGGGTACTTTTCCCGTTCAAACCCCTCGCACGGGCAAAGTTAGGAAGAGCTGAACGCTCAAGGGTAATGGGCACATGTTCAAGGGATCGCTCACCGCACTGATCACTCCGTTCAAGAACGGAAAGCTGGACGAGGAAGCATTCCGTCGCTTCATCGAGTGGCAAATCAGTGAGGGCACGCACGGATTGGTTCCAGCCGGAACGACGGGCGAAAGCCCGACGCTGGACTATGACGAGCACAAGCGTGTCATCGAGCTGACGGTAGAGGCCGCAAAGGGCCGCGTCCCGGTTATGGCCGGCACCGGCTCCAACTCCACCGCCGAGGCCATCGAGTTGACCGAGTACGCCGCCAACGTCGGCGCCGACGCTGTGCTGGTCGTGACCCCCTATTACAATAAGCCGACCCAGGAAGGGCTTTATCAGCACTACAAGGCGATCAATGACGCCGTTGATATTCCCATCATTATCTACAACATTCCGGGCCGCTCCGTGGTCGACATGAATGTCGACACCATGGCGCGCTGCTACGAGTTGAAGAATGTCATCGGCGTCAAGGACGCGACCGCCAACCTCGCGCGCGCCTCCCAGCAGCGTCTCGCCATGGGGCCCGAGTTCAAGCTTCTCTCGGGTGAGGACGCGACCGCGCTGGGCTTCATGGCTCACGGCGGCCATGGCTGCATCTCGGTGGTTTCCAACATCGCCCCGCGCCTGTGCGCGGATTTTCAGAATGCCTGCCTCGCCGGCGACTATAAGACGGCACTCGCGCTGCAGGATCGCCTGATGCCGTTGCACGATGCCATGTTCTGCGAAGCGAACCCTGGCCCCGTGAAATACGCAGCTTCCCTCCTGGGGCTGTGCGAAGCCGAGATGCGCTTGCCGTTGGTTCCGATCAGCCAGGCTTCTCAACGTATCGTCGACGCCGCCATGGCGCGCGTCGGCCTCACCCAAGCGCGCGCTGCCGAGTAGTTGCGCGCTGATCCGGAGTTGAAAGGCCATGGCGGCCAAAAATGAGGGCGGCCGCCGCATCGTCGCTGAAAATCGGCAGGCCCGTCACGAATTCTTCCTCACCGAAACCTACGAAGCCGGCCTCCAGTTGACGGGCACGGAGGTGAAGTCGCTGCGCCGTGGCCAGTCGAACATCGGTGAGAGCTATGCCTCCGTCGAGGAAGGCGGCCTTTGGCTGATCAACGCTTACATCCCCGAATACCAGGGCGCCGGGCGCTTCTTTCAGCATGAGCCGCGCCGCAAGCGCCGCCTGTTGCTGCACGCCAAGGAGATCCACAAGCTCGCCATCGCCATCGATCGCCAGGGCATGACCATCGTGCCGATCGAACTCTATTTCAACGAGCGCGGGATCGCCAAGCTGAAGCTCGCTTTGGCCCAGGGCAAGAAACTGCACGACAAGCGCGAGACCGCCAAGAAGCGCGACTGGAACCGCGAAAAAGCGCGTCTGATGCGCGAGAAGGGCTGATGGCAAGCGGGCAGAGGACGCTGACCGACGTTGACTGGTCGAGCCTGCCGGTACCCGAGGACGACGGCGCGGCCAGCCACCTTTCAGGTTGCCCACTTCCCGATATCCCGTTGCCGGCCACCGACGGTACAGAGGTCTCGCTGGCCCGTCTCTCGCGAGTTGAGCCCTCGCGCCCCGTCGTGGTTTTCGCTTATCCGATGACCGGCCGCCCGGACGTCCCGCTTCCTGCGGGTTGGGACGAGATCCCTGGCGCACGCGGCTGCACGCCCCAAAGTTGTGCTTTCCGCGACCTCCATGCCGACCTCTTGGCCGCCGGATCCTCCGCCGTCTTCGGACTCTCGGTCCAGGACACCGCCTACCAGCAGGAGGCGGCGTCCCGGCTTCACCTGCCGTTCCCGCTTCTTTCAGATGCGGCGCTGCGCCTCACGACCGCGTTACGTCTTCCTGTCATGCTGATTGAAGGCAGGACACTGCTGAAACGCATGACGCTGATCGTCGAGGCCGGCATAATTGCGCGTGTGTTCTATCCGGTGTTTCCGCCCGACCGGAACGCGGCAGACGTTTTGAGCTGGTTGAGAGCGCAGAGGGGATGACGACCATCGACACCAAGGAGGCAGCGCTGCCAGACGATGGCGCCGCGGGCCATCTGGTACCCGGCGCTGTGCTGCCCGACATCTCGCTCCCGTCGAACCGGGGTGGCACCGTCAATCTCAGCGCCAGGCGCGGCGTGGCGGTTGTCTACGTCTATCCATGGACAGGGCGCCCCGGATTCAATGACCCGGTCGGCTGGGATAACATCCCCGGCGCCCATGGCTCTACGCCAGAGACGGAAGGCTTCCGCGACCATTACCTGAAGTTCCGCGCTCAGCGGATCGAGGTGTTCGGTATCTCCACGCAGTCCTCCGACCATCACCGCGAGCTGGCGACGCGCCTCGCTGTGCCGTTCCCTTTGCTCAGCGATGAAAAATTCGAGCTGAAAGAAGCGCTCAATCTGCCCGCGTTCGAAGCTGGTGGGGCGCTCTATCTCAAGCGGCTCACTATGTTGATCCGCGACGGCCGCATCAGCCACACGTTCTACCCGGTCTCGACGCCAGCGGCGCATGCGCGCGAGGTTCTCAATTGGCTCGACGACAAGCGCCGCGCCGCTGCCTCATCGCCCTAAGCGGGCGCAGCCATCGCCACACCAAGCCTGCTTCAGCTCGCGTCACAACAGAAAGATCGCCGCCGCAGCCGGCAAGGACCCAAAGGGTCCCGCGCCCAAGGCGCGGCTATCGGCTGGTGAAACCTATCCGCAGACAACGCTTGCTTCAGCTCGCGTCACCAACAAATCAGAGAACATCGCTTTCGACGTCGTCGACTGAGTATCCCAGCTTCTCCAGGCCCTCTTCGAGGTAGTCTGCCAGAAGCGGAATCCCGAGAAGGTAGTTCGCGGTTGCGTTGATGCGCTCTGACCGAGCCGTGTCGACCGCTTCGTCGAACTCTTCCTTCTCGTATGTCCCGCGCCCGACCCACATCAGCGCCACGAGGTTCGCCTGCTCGTCGTAGTTCAGACGCTCGATGAACCCGGCAAGCTCCGCACGCGTCGGATCGTTGGCATAGTCTTCCAGGATCGCGCTGGGATCTTCCTCGGCGTCGCCATCCTCAGGAGAATCGTCCCACGCACCGACCTTCGCGTCGTATTCGCGGGCTTTGATAATGACGTGCGCCACCTTTTCGGGAGCGATGTCGAGCGCCATTTCTATTCTCCTGCTGCGGGCGGCCAATAACCAGCGACAGCTCAGATAACATCGCCGCCGATACGGCGGAAGCCCGTCCGCGCGTGCCGTGATTTATTGCTCTAACGCCGCCCGGGCCTTCGCGAATACCGCATGAAACATTTCTGGCGTGAGGCGGCGTGTATTGGTGTTGTAGCGTGAGCAGTGGAAGCTGTCGAAGAGGCTGAGGTCGTTGCTCAGCATATGATGAGCCCCGTGGGCAAACGGGAACTTCGACTTACGCTCTCCTAGCGCCGTGAGCGCCGCATCGTGCGCGATCCGGCCCAACGCGATCATCACCGAGACGTTTGGCAGAGCTTCCACGCGTGCGCGCAGGTAGCCGCCGCACGTCGCGATTTCGCCCGGTGTCGGCTTGTTCTGCGGCGGCACGCACCGCACCGAATTGGAGATGATGCAATCGATGAGCTGCAGCCCGTCGTCTGGACGCGCATCGTAGTGCCCCTTGGCGAAGCCAAACTTCAGCAGCGTCGCGTAGAGCAGGTCGCCGGCATAGTCGCCGGTGAAAGGGCGCCCGGTGCGGTTGGCGCCATTCAGTCCGGGCGCCAACCCGACGATCAGCAGGCGCCCGCGCTCATCTCCGAAAGAAGGCACCGCGCCGTTGAACCAGTCAGGCGCCTTTTGCTGGTTCAGTTCGCGGAACCCCACCAGCCGTGGGCACAGCCCACACAGCTTCGGCGCCTCCGGCCGGTACTTTGCCCCCGTAACGGCCATCGGCCGGATACCCGTCAGACCTCTTCGGAGAGGTCGTCGTTATCCTGGAAGGGCGCCGCCTCCCGCGGGGAGTATCCCGCGCCGCCTCGGGCGCCGCTGCTGCCGAACGAACGGCCGCCTTCGCGCCCGGTGCGCGTGGCAGGGTCACGGCAGATCAGCTGCTCGAGATCGGCAAGGTCGATGAACTGGTCTGCTTGGCGACGCAACTCATCGGCGACCATGGGCGGTTGGGTCTGTAGCGTCGAGACGACCGAGACGCGCTTTCCTGTCTGCTGAAGTGCAGCGACTAGGCTGCGGAAATCGCCGTCGCCAGAGAACAGCACGATGTGATCGAGGTTTGCGGCAAGACGCATGGCATCGACCGTAAGCTCGATATCCATGTTGCCTTTGATCTTCCGGCGACCCGAAGCGTCCGTGAACTCCTTCGTCGGCTTCGTGACCATAGTGAAGCCGTTGTAGTCGAGCCAGTCGATGAGCGGACGGATCGAGGAATACTCCTGATCCTCGGCAAGAGCCGTGTAGTAGAGCGCCCGGACAAGCTGTCCCTTTTGCCGGAACAGGGCCAGTAGCCGCTTGTAATCGATGTCGAAGCCTAGTGATTTCGCCGTGGCGTAGAGATTAGCGCCATCGATGAAAAGGGCTATACGTTCGTTCTGATAGAAATGCATTCGTTCACCCTAGGGCCACGCGTGTCGGCAAAAATAGGCCGCCACAGTATTCAAGATTGGAGGGGCACGCCGCGCGATAGCGTCCGGCTGTTCGATGTGACTCTATCCAATTTCACTGCCATGCAAACCATTAGATCTGCTCAATTTTTAGCGACAATGTGAAGCACACCAAAGTATAGCCGCGGTCCCGTTACCCTCAATTAACACAACGCAGCAACTTGCGCTCAAGTTCGGATGGCAGCAGATGGGCCGCCTGGAGCGCAAGCATTGTCGGCTATCAGCAGGCTGATTAAGGCACATCCGAGGGCGATTGGCACGCGAACAATTGAGTGCTCCGCTTGCTTCCCGCGGGTTTTCATGTAACTAGAGACAGCCGGTGCCGTCGGCCGCATTGTCACGGCCCTAGCCTGATTCCCGAATTGATCCGTCCTTTCCCAAAGGGGTGTCGCTCTCATGGCACGCGTGACTGTCGAAGATTGCGTAGACAAGGTCCCGAACCGCTTCGAGCTGGTTCTCCTTGCGGCGCACCGCGCCCGCTCCATCGCCGATGGCAGCTCTGTCACTGTGCCGGTGAATGCCGATAAGAATCCGGTCATTGCCCTGCGCGAGATCGCCGAGCGGACCATTCCGCCGGAGGACATGCGCGAGTCGCTGATCCACTCCATTCAGAAGAACGTCGAGGTCGACGAGCCGGAAGCTGTCGCAGCTCCGCTCCTTCCGCCCGAGCGCCGCGCCCCTGTTCTTGGCCGCGACGACCAGTCGAGCGACAGCGTGGTCGACGTGATGACCGAGGAGCAGCTTCTGCGCGGCCTCGAGAGCATGACGCCGACCGAGCCGTCCGCCAACGGCGGTCCCAATGGTGGTCCCCGCGAGCGTGACCGCGACCGCGGCCGTTGAGCTCGAGGCGCCGCCGGACGGCGGCGTCTTCGGCAGACTTCCCAGGAAGCGGCCGGCCTAGGAGCGGCGGGCCATGATGCGGCAATACGAGCTCGTTGAACGGGTTCTACGCTACGATCCCAAAGCGGACGAGGCGCTGCTCAACCGCGCCTACGTCTACGCCATGAAGGCGCACGGCAACCAGAAGCGCGCCTCGGGTGATCCTTACTTTTCCCACCCGCTCGAAGTCGCTGCCATCCTCACCGACCTCAAGCTCGATGACGCCACGATCGTCACGGCGTTGCTGCACGATGTGATCGAGGACACCCCCGTCACGCGCGCCGAGATCGACCAGCTCTTCGGCCCCGAGATCGGCAAGCTCGTCGACGGCCTCACCAAGATCCGCCGCCTCGACCTCGTGTCGAAGAAGGCCGAGCAGGCCGAGAATTTCCGCAAGCTGCTGGTCGCTATCTCTAGTGACATCCGCGTTCTTCTGGTGAAGCTCGCGGACCGGCTGCACAACATGCGCACGCTCGAGCATATGAAGCCCGAGTCACGTAAGCGCATTTCCGAGGAAACGCTCGACATCTATGCTCCGCTCGCAGCGCGCATGGGCATGGAGAAGCTGCGCGAGGAGCTCGAGGATCACGCCTTCCACTGGCTGCATCCCGAAGCCTACAAGGCGGTGACCGCCAAGCTCGCCGAGCTGCGCAAGTCCAACGAAGGCCTAGTCGAGGAAATTCGCGCTGCGCTCGCCGCAAAGCTGGCCGAGGTCGGCATCGATGCCGAGGTGCAGGGGCGCGAGAAAAAACCCTACGCGATCTGGCGTAAGATGGCCAACAAGCAGATCAGCCTCGAGCAACTGTCGGACATCTACGCTTTCCGCGTCGTCACCAAGTCGATTGATGATTGCTATCGCGTGCTTGGCGTCGCGCATACCACGTGGCGCACTGTGCCGGGGCGCTTCAAGGACTACATCTCGACGCCGAAGCAGAACAATTATCAATCGATCCACACTACCATTGTCGGTCCGCGCCACCAGCGCGTCGAGCTGCAGATCAGAACCCGCATCATGCACGACGTCGCCGAATACGGCGTCGCCGCCCATGCGCTCTACAAGGAAAGCAACCTCAACGGCCACGCCTCGACCAACTCGCCCGATACCTACGAGAAGGAAAGCGGGCCCTACGTTTGGCTGCGTCGCCTCGTCGAAACGCTCCTGGAAGGCTCGAACTCGGAAGAGTTCCTCGAGCACACGAAACTCGAGCTGTTCCAGGATCAGGTATTCTGCTTCACGCCCAAAGGACGCCTGATCGCGCTCCCGCACGGCGCAACACCGCTCGATTTCGCATATGCCGTGCACACCGATATCGGCAACGCAGCGGTCGGCGCTTTCGTCAACGGCCGTCATGTCCCCATCGACACCAAGCTGCGCAACGGCGACGAGGTAGAGATCGAGACGGCGAAAAATCATACCCCGCCCGCCGCCTGGGAGAATCTCGTCGTCACCGGTCGCGCGCGCTCGGCCATCCGCCGCGCCGCTCGCGACGCCGTGCGCCGTCAGTACACCACCTTGGGCCGGCGCATCATCGCGTCCTACTTCGAGCGCTTCGGCGAGGAGCTCGACGACGAGAAGCTGAAGAAGGCCCTGCCGCGTGTCGGCTATAAATCTCTGGAGGACGCTCTCGCCGCCGTCGGCCGCAACGAGCTGTCGATCGAGAATGTGCTCAAGGCCACCATTCCCGAAGCGCTCGACCAGGCGCCGAAGCAGCCGGCTTACCGGCGCACACGCGGGTTTGGCCGCGCCCGGGGCCAGGACGGCTGGTTCAACCTTGACCGGGTGATGAGCATCAAGTTCCGCGGTGCAGAGGCCGAGGGGGTCAAGGCCGCCGGGCTGCCGATCCGCGGCATCAACAGTGACCTGCCGGTCAGCTTCGAGCCGGGTGGAGCGGTCCCGGGCGATCGCATTGTCGGCGTGATGATCCCGGGCGAGGGCATCCGCATCTTCCAGATACACTCACCGCGCCTGCGCGAATACGAGCACGAAGGCTGGATCGACGTCACCTGGGACGTCGATCCGGATAATCCTCAGCGTTTTCCGGCCCGTATCAGCGTCACCGCCCTGAACGAGCCTGGAACTTTGGCGCAGATCGCCAAAGTGATAGGAGAGAGTGGCGGTAACATCGACAACGTCCGCATGGTGCGGCGGGCCTCCGATTTTACCGAAATGCGCATCGAATTGGAGGTGCTCGACCTGGTGCATTTGAACCACATCATCGCGGGCCTTCGCGAGAAAGCAGTGGTCAATAAGGTTGAGCGAGTATTCGATTGATAGGAGAATCTGTCACGCGGGGGAGCGAACAGGCACGGTGGGAATTTGGAGTTCTCTAGGGTATGTTGCTCGACCCTCGTAGGCAGTCCCAGTGCAGCTCAGTTGTCGGGAGTAGCTCGGCGAAGAAGCTGGCGCCACGCCTTGCCGGGTGGATGCCGGGGCTGCGTGCTGCTGGCCGCCGCCTGGTTGACCTGCGCGCAACCCCTCACGACATTGCCCTTGGCTGCGCCCTCGGCGCCTTCGTCTCGATCACCCCGCTGCTTGGGGTACAGACGCTCCTAGCCATCATCCTGGCTCTGATGCTCCGCGCCAGCGTCCCTGCGGCCATCGTCGGCACCTTTGTCGGCAACCCGATAAGCTGGCCGTTCATCTGGGTATCGACCTACTTCATGGGCCTGCAGATGGTCGGCCTCGAAGGCTCGTTCGACCCAGCGGCCGTCGAGCGCAACATCAACCTGCTATGGTCGGCGCTGCTCAGCCCTTCGCCCCAGCTCCTCGACGCCACCGTGTCGCTGTTCTGGCCGCTGCTATGGCCCATGCTCGCCGGCAGCATCCCGATCGGACTGCTCACGGCGGCGATCGTCTACTATATTTCTAGGAATCTCGTTCGCGGCTGGCGCTCGCGGGTTATGGACCGGACGCCGACGGCAGCGGAATAACCCGCCCCTCGCTTGAGTTCATTTGGCTACCGCGATGCAGAACCCTGCCTACCTACGTCTGGGCGTCAACATTGACCACGTTGCCACCATCCGCAACGCGCGCGGTGGACGCCACCCCGACCCCTTGCGCGCAGCTCACATCGCTGTGGAAGCAGGCGCGGACGGGATTACCGCCCACCTGCGCGAAGATCGCCGCCACATATCCGATGACGACATTGCGCGCCTCAAGAGCGAGCTGACGCGCCCCCTCAATCTCGAAATGGCCGCAACCGACGAGATGCTCACCATCGCGCTGCGCCATGTACCCAATGCCTGCTGCCTCGTCCCCGAGCGCCGCGAAGAGCGCACCACCGAAGGTGGACTCAACGTCGTCGGCGGGGGTGAGCGGCTGCAACGCATCGTTGGCAGCCTCAAGGACGCGGGCATACGCGTATCGCTGTTTGTCGAGCCCGATCCCGCGGTCATCGAAGCATCGCATCGCGTCGGCGCCGACATCGTCGAACTGCACACGGGCGCCTATTGCGAGCGCGCGCTTGAAGGCAACGCAGCGGGCATCGCGCGCGAGCTGGAGCGCATTACTGTCGCCGCCAGTCTCGCCGACGCCGCCGGGCTCGAGGTTCACGCCGGCCACGGCCTGACCTTCAACACCGTCGGCGCGGTTGCACGCCTGCCCCAGGTCGTCGAGCTCAACATCGGGCATTTCCTTATCGGCGAAGCGATCTTCGGCGGCCTCGCTCGCGCCATCGAACGCATGCGCGCGCTGATGGACGAAGCGCGTCGCGAGGCAGCCACCGAGCCGCGGCAGGCGAGGTCGGCGTGATCCTCGGAGTCGGCAACGACCTGATCGATATCCGCCGCATCGAGAAGACGCTCGAGCGCTTCGGCGAGCGCTTCATTGCCCGAGTGTTCACCGACGTTGAACGTCGCAAATCTGACGCCCGCGCCCAGCGTGCCGCCTCCTATGCCAAGCGCTTCGCCGCCAAGGAAGCCTGCGCCAAGGCGCTGGGTACAGGCCTGCGGCATGGCGTCTTCTGGCGTGACATGGGCGTCGTCAACCTGCCTTCTGGTCGCCCAACCTTGCGGCTAACGGGTGGGGCGGCGAGGGTTCTCGCCGAGCTCACCCCCGAGGGTTTTGAAGCCCGCATCGACCTGACTTTGACCGACGATTTCCCGCTGGCCGCGGCAATCGTCATTATCTCCGGGCTGCCCGAAAAAGGTGACAGGCGCTGACGGGCGGCGGCATTTGCGCACTGCAGCGCAACGGCGCTGATACAACGGCGCGAATTGCGCCCAGACGGCAAAATGGCTATAGCGGCCCGGGCGTACAGCGAGGGCTGACGCAACGGGAGTGACGCATGGCCGTATCGGCAAATACAAAAAAGGGCGGCTGGGGTGAGACATTCCTCATCGTCATTGAGGCGCTCGCCATTGCCATGGTCGTGCGCACATTCCTCTATCAGCCCTTCAACATTCCTTCCGGCTCGATGAAGGAGACGCTTCTGATCGGCGATTACCTTTTCGTCTCGAAGCTCTCCTACGGCTACAGCCGCTACTCCTTCTACAATATCGTCCCGTTCGAAGGCCGCATCTTCGGCGCCGAGCCCAAGCGCGGTGACGTCGCCGTCTTCAAGCTTCCGCGCGATAATTCCACCGACTACATCAAGCGCGTGATCGGCCTTCCCGGCGACCAGATCGACGTCCGCGGCGGCGTTGTGTTCATCAACGGCAAGGAAGTGCCGCGTAAGCGCATCGGTGACTTCGTCACGCAGGAGGACGGCGGCCCGCCGCGCCCCATCCCTGCCTACGAGGAGACGCTTCCTAACGGCGTTAAGTACACTGTGCTTGATGCCGAGCAGAACGGTCCTTTCGACAACGTCGGCCCCTATAAGGTGCCCGCCGGCCATTACTTCATGATGGGCGATAACCGCGACAATTCCACCGACAGCCGTGCCTCCTGGGGCGTCGGCTACGTACCCTTCGATAACTTCATCGGTCGCGCCGAGATTATTTTCTTCTCCGCCGCCGTCGATGAGCCAGACGCGTTCCGCTGGTGGGCTCCCTGGACCTGGCCTTTTGACATCCGCTGGAACCGTTTCTTCAAGCTGGTCCGCTAGTTTTGGCCAACCCGTCAACGCAGACGCCAACACCGTTCGGCGTCTGCAACCGCATTTGAAAATCAGCTCGTGATCCTGCGACCGCGAAAATACAAAGAGCTTGAGAAGGCGCTGGGTCACCGTTTCAAGGACCAGCAGCTCATCGAGGTCGCGCTGACTCACGCCAGCATGCGCGGTGGCAAGACCGAGCGCGCCGACAACGAGCGCCTGGAGTTCATCGGCGACCGCGTACTGGGGCTGGTCATCGCCCAGGTGCTGATCGAGCGCTTCCCCTCGGCAAACGAGGGCGAACTGGCCCGCCGTTTCAATCGTCTCGTCCGCGGCGAGGCCTGCGCCCGGGTCGCCCGCGCCCTAGGCATTGGCTCCCACCTGATCTTGTCGGAAAGCGAAGCCGGCAGCGGCGGCCGGGCCAAGGGCACGATCCTCGCCGACGCCATGGAGGCGATCCTCGGCGCCGTCTTCCTCGATGGCGGATTCGAAGCCGCCCGCGCAGTTGTGCGCAATCTCTGGACCAGCCAGTACGACGATCAGCATTCGACCAGCGCCGGCCCCGATGCCAAGTCGGCGCTGCAGGAATGGGCCCAGGGTAACGGGCTCGCTCTGCCCGAATATGTCGAGGTCAGCCGCAAGGGCCCCGATCATGCACCGCGTTTCACCTCGGAGGTGCGCATCAGCGGTTGCGCCCCGGCCCGCGGCGAGGGATCGTCCAAGCGCGCCGCCGAGCAGGCCGCCGCCCGTACCCTGCTTGAACGCGAAGGCGTTGCCGGAGCCGAAGTCCATGAATGATCCTCACCAGGAGAGTGCCCTGAGCGACCCCGAGCGCCAGCGCTGCGGCTTCATCGCCGTGATCGGCGCGCCGAATGCGGGCAAGTCGACCCTCGTCAACGCGCTCGTCGGCGCCAAGGTCTCCATCGTCTCGCACAAGGTGCAGACGACGCGCGTGCCCGTGCGCGGCATTCTCAACGTCGGTGACAGCCAGCTCGTCTTCATCGATACGCCCGGCCTCTTCGCGCCCAAGAAGCGTCTCGACACGGCGATGGTCGAAGCCGCATGGGGCGGCGCGCGTGATGCCGATATCGTCCTGCTCGTCATCGACGCCGTGCGCGGCATCGACGAGGAAGTCGGCCGCATCCTCGACAAGCTGAAAGACATCAAGCTGCCGCGCATCGCCGTGCTGAACAAGGTCGACAAGCTCGACGACAAGGCCAAGCTTCTGGCGCTCGTCGGCGATCTGCAGGCGCGCGTTGATTTCGAAAGCATCTTCATGGTGTCGGCCACCGAGGGCGATGGTCTCGATGCGCTGAAGCAGGATCTCGCCGCCCGCGTCCCGCACGGTCCTTGGCACTACCCCGCCGATGATCTGACCGACGCTCCGATGCGTCTGCTCGCCTCCGAAATCACGCGCGAGAAGATCTTCCATCGCCTGCACGATGAGGTGCCGTACTCGTCCACCGTCGAGACGACGATGTGGACGGAGCGCAAGGACGGCTCAGTGCGCATCGAGCAGACCATCTTCGTCGCCCGCGAAGGCCAGAAGGCGATCATGCTCGGCAAGGGCGGCGCCACCATCAAGCAGGTGTCGATGGATAGCCGCCGCGAGCTGACCGAGATACTCGAGCGCCCGGTGCACCTGTTCCTGTTCGTCAAGGTGCGCCAAAATTGGCAGGACGACCCCGAGCGCTACCGCGAAATGGGCCTCGAACTCCCGAAGAAATAGCGCGCAGGCTGTCATCCCGGGCGAAGCGCGCGAAGCAAGCGAGACCCGGGACCCAGCATAATGACCGGCCATCGGCTCACGCTCTAACATGGTGTCTTCGACGCGCTTTGCGCCCGATCCCGGATAGCGGCTCGCGGTGCTCCCGCTTCAGGGATGACAGATTGGCGAGGATCGCCGGGTTAACCTCTCCGCTTGACATCGGTGCTGCCGCGCCGCACATAGCCTCCGCATCTTACCTGCTTGGTATGCAGCGATTGAGAGGAGAGAGGTCATGGCCGACACGGCACACGATTCTGCGCCCAATTCATCTGCGGCGCCCCAGATCACCCTGACATTCCCAGACGGTGCAACGCGCAAGGTTGAGCGCGGCACGTCCGGCATGAGCGTCGCCAAGGCGATTTCGCCTTCGCTTGCGAAACGCACTGTCGCCGTGAGCCTCAACGGCACGCTGGCCGACCTCGCCGACCCCATCACCGAAGACGCGACGATCAAGTTCGTCTCGCGCACCGACCCCGAAGCCCTGGAGCTGATCCGGCACGATTCCGCGCACGTGATGGCCGAAGCCGTGCAGGCGTTGTGGCCAGGCACGCAGGTCACGATCGGCCCGGTGATCGAGAACGGCTTCTATTACGACTTCGCCAAGCAGGAGCCGTTCCACCCCGACGATCTCGCCAAGATCGAAAAGAAGATGGGCGAGATCATCGCCAAGAACGCGCCCTTCACGAAGGAAGTGTGGAGCCGCGACAAGGCCAAGGCGTTCTTCCGCGACAAGGGCGAGAACTTCAAGGTCGAGCTGGTCGACGCCATCCCCGAGGATCAGGACGTCAAGATCTACAAGCAGGGCGAATGGCTCGACCTCTGCCGCGGCCCGCACATGGCCTCCACGGGGCAGGTCGGCAAAGCGTTCAAGCTGCAGAAGATCGCCGGCGCCTACTGGCGCGGTGACGCCAACCGTCCGATGCTTCAGCGTATCTACGGCACGGCCTGGGCCACCGAGGACGAGCTGAAGGCGTACCTGACGCGCCTGGAAGAAGCCGAGAAGCGCGACCACCGCAAGCTCGGCCGCGAGATGGACCTGTTCCACTTCCAGGAGGAAGCGCCGGGCTCCGTCTTCTGGCACCCGAAGGGCTGGACGCTGTTCCAGACGCTCATCGCCTACATGCGCCGCCGTCTCGACGCTGCCGGTTATCAGGAAGTGAACTCTCCCGACATGATGGAGAAGCACTTCTGGGAGTTGTCCGGCCACTGGGAGAACTACGGCGAGAACATGTTTACGACGACGCTCCCCGACGAGCGCGTGTTCTGCTGCAAGCCGATGAACTGCCCGGGGCACGTGCAGATCTTCAAGCATGGCCTCAAGAGCTATCGCGATCTGCCGCTGAAGATCGCTGAGTTCGGCAAGGTGCACCGCTACGAGCCATCCGGCGCGCTGCACGGCATGCTGCGCGTGCGCCACTTCACGCAGGACGACGCGCACATCTTCATCACCGAAGATCAGATCATGGAGGAATGCCTCAAGATCAACGATCTGATGCTGTCGATCTACAAGGACTTCGGCTTCGAGGACATCTTCATCAAGCTCTCGACGCGCCCCGAAAAGCGCGTCGGCGCCGATGAGCTGTGGGACAAGGCCGAGAAGGCGTTGCAGGATGTGCTCGACGAGGTGACGAAGCGCTCCAACGGCCGCGTGAAGACGGCGCTGCAGCCGGGCGAGGGCGCGTTCTACGGGCCGAAGCTGGAGTACGTGCTGAAGGATGCTATCGGGCGCGAGTGGCAGTGCGGCACGACGCAGGTGGACTTCAACCTGGCCGGCCGTCTCGGCGCGTTCTACATCGACGAGAACTCCGAGAAGAAAGTGCCGGTAATGATCCACCGCGCCATGTTCGGCTCGCTCGAACGCTTCACCGGCATCCTGATCGAAAACTTTGCCGGGCACTTCCCGCTGTGGCTGTCGCCGCTGCAGGTCGTCGTCGCGACCATCGTTTCGGACGCGGATGATTACGCGCTACAGGTCGCCGAGCAGCTTCGCGCCGCGGGCATCAAGGTCGACGTCGATCTTCGCAACGAGAAGATCAACTACAAGGTGCGCGAGCACTCGCTGGCCAAGGTTCCGGTGATGCTCGTCGTAGGCAAGCGTGAAGCGGAAGAGGGCAAGGTGTCGATGCGACGCCTCGGCTCGCAGGACCAGAAGGTCATGCCGCTCACTGAGGCCATCGCGGCACTGCGCGCCGAAGCCACCCCGCCGGACCAGCAGCGTTTGCTGGAGGCTGGGGTGAAGGCAGCCTGACTGTCATCCCGGGGCTCGTCCCCGGGATACATTCACGCAATCGCTGGCTCCGCAGCGCTCTAAAGCGCAGCATTAATTCGTCGACAGATACAGCATCGCCATGATCATGCAGATCAGCGCGAACTGTGTGGCGACGCGCGCCCGCATGAAGCGTTCGCTGTCATCCTCGGTGTGTCCGGCGACGACATTCCAGACGCCGAGCGCCAGGCCGCCGATGATAGTGCCGCCGAGCAGGATCGCCGCATAGGGCGCGAGTCTTTGCAGGATATCCAGAGGATGTCTGGCAAAAGCTGCCGACAACCGCGCACTCAACGTGTCGAAGCCGGAATAGATCGCAATCGCTGCAAATGCCGCGATCACGCCAGTCATGCTCAGCGCCAGCACGTAGCGGACGTTGTGGCCGGTGACGCCGCTGCGCACGTCGTCCGCGGAGATGACGAGATGGTGCGCTTCATCATAGTGGGCAGCCATGACTTGGGCTCCTTTCAAAAGGCCCAACCATCAGGCGCGGATCGGCATAGGGTCGAGATTGCCGACCCGGTCGAGCCGAGACGATCCCGGCTTCATCGTCATATGGGAACGCCGAGGGCCCGCGGTTAGCCCCGAGGCTAACGCGCTGCAGCAGCAAAGCTGATGCCGGCGGCGATCTCGTCGAGCGGATGCGACGCAGAGAACAAGTTCCTTCCGTCACAGCCAGCGTTCAGGGACTGCACCAGATAGGCGGACCCGCCGTACTTAACGCAGGTCACCACACCAATAGGCGTGGCATTGCGGCAGCCAGTATGAGCTTCGAACCGTTCACCCGCGACGCCGCCAACGGTCACAGGCGCGCGCGAGATGTTGTCGGTCTCGTATACGCCGAGCGAAAACGCTGCCAGCGCCAGCGCGTGGCAGCTCTCGCCATCGTCTAGAACCCGCATTGCAACAGGGTCTGCGTGCCGCATTGCATCGCCGATGGGTTCGAACTCGATCCGCTGAGGTCGCGTCACCGCGTGCCAGCGCGTTCCGTCATAAGTGACGCGCGCATCGCCCAGCTCGGCAATCGCTTCTTCGGCCGCGGCCCATAACAACGAGGCGCAGAGCAGGGCGACGGCGACTGCGCACCCGATACGCGTCCGCGCAAAGTTATTGCCCACGCGCAGCGATCTCCTGCAAGCGATCGAACGTTCCCGCGTCCGGATAGCCGAAGTATTTCGCCAAGGCTTCGGAGAACTCTGCCGCCTCGGGCGCGACGATGGAGAACAGCGTCATCGACGAATGAAACTTCATGTCGTCCGGCGCGCCAAAAATATCCTCGATCCGGCGCCCCTCGACGGCGTTCACGATGCGCGTGCATTCGCGCAGCCGCGTACCAAGAACGGGATGCATGAGATAGACGTGCGCCTCGTCGATCGAACCGATCGAATAGCGCTGCGCCATCGCGCTGGAGCCCAAGCCGGATATCTGCGGAAAGATGAACCACATCCAATGGCTTTGCTTCCGCCCGGCGCGCAATTCGCCCACGACGCGATCAAAAACCGGATCCTGCGCCGCCAAAAAGCGCTGAAGATCGAACCGGTCGTCACCAGATTGCACTGCGACCTCGCTACCAGATCCAGGGGACTAGCCGGAAACGGACCCGCTCGGTGTAATCGGAATATCCCTCCAGCTCTTCCTTCAGAGTCTCTTCCTCCCAAACGGCCCGCACTGCAAAGATCAAAACGATCACCGCCGCGATGCCTACGGCCCACCAGGAGCCGAGCAGAAATGCGATGCCGAAGAAGTAGAAGGCGACGCCGGAATACATCGGGTGACGCACGTAGGCGTATGGCCCCGTCGAAATAACTTTGTGGCCGCGCTCGCCCTGAATACGTACCACCGTTGACGCGTAGGCATTCGTCGCCATGACGACGTGGAACATGTAGAGGCCGAAAGCGACGCCCAATGCGCCGAGCGCCTCCAGCCAGACCGGCATTTGCGAAAAGCCTATGCGCTTGGCATCGATACCGGCCGCGATCGGCAATGCCGTGCATACGACGATGATGGCCACGAGCAGCACCTTGTCCCAGGGCTTCTGCTCTTTCTGGATCGGGCCGCGCATGCGCTCGCGCAGGAGGCTCGGGTTATCGCGCGCGATGATGAGGCCGGACGCGACGCCAAGCACGCCGCTCAAGGCCAAAAACGCCCAGGCCTGTGGCCAGTCGACGGTACCTGCTGACACGAACAGCACGGTCGCGAGCGCCAGGGTCCAGACAAGTGTCTGCTTCAAGAACCGCCAGACGAGCGCAGGATCAAGCCGCGCAACACCCGATGGCAATGACATCGATCATCCTCACACTCAGAACCCGCCGCCCAGCGCGTTGCCGACCATATCGATGATCGTCGATGGCTGCTTCGGACGCTTCTGCTGACGCGCAACCGGAGCCGGGTTGAAGTTGCTCGGATCGTCCGCGCCCGAGCCGGCGACAGGCGCCAGATGATTGCGCCCGATGTCGATCTTGTCCCACTCACCGGCAAGCGCCTGCGTGATCCGCTTCTCGTGCCCGTAGATGTCGTTGAACGTCTGCAGCTTGCCCTTCTCGTCGACCCAAGCCGTGAAGTAGACGAGGTGCATCGGGATCTTCTTCTCGAGCACGATCTCGTTGTTGCGCGGCCCCGTCTCCATGGTCGCGTCGACCTTGGCTGCATCCCAGCCCCTGTCTTCCTGCAGGACCAGTTCGGCCATCTTCATCGGATTGCGCAAGCGCAGGCAGCCGTGGCTCAGAGTGCGCACCTTCTGCCCGAACATCCACTTGTCGATCGTGTCGTGCATGAAGATCGTGTGCTGGCTCGGGAACGTGAACTTGACGACTCCCATCACGTTCTTGCGCCCCGGCGGCTGCACCACTTCGTAATCCAGGATGTTCGCCCGGTTCCAATCGATGCTGCGGTAATCGAGCGGCTGTCCGTCCTTCGTCTGCAATTCCAGATCGTATTGCCGGAACATGCTTCCGCCGCGGCGCAGGTTCGGGCCCAGCTCGTGCGCCTTGATCGAATCCGGCACGCGCCACATCGGCTTGAACACGACGGTCTTCAGATTGCGCGTGAAGATCGTGGTCTGCTTGCCGGTCTCGCCCACGACGATGCGCTCCGAGTGGATCGGCACGCCATCTTTGTAGAGGTAGACGAGATATTCCGGCACGTTGGCGAGGATGTGGACCTGCCCCATATCGTCGGGCATCCAGCGCCATTCTTCCATGTTGGCCTGGATCTTCTTGCCGAGCGGTTTGTCTTTGTTGGCCAGGTACACCTGACGCAGTTTCTCGAATTGCGGCTGCTGCGGATGCAGCGATCGCAGGTAACCGGCAGGATCGGATGAACCGACAGCCTCGCGGAACACCACCTCGGGGTCGCGCAACTGCGGCTTGCGGTCGAGGTTGGAGTTGAGCAGGATCGCCGGATCGGTAATGCGCCCGCCGCGCGCATAGCGCGCATACTTCAGAAGCGCGAGCGAGATCTCGACATCGGCTTTGCCGATCTTCTCACTGGAGAGCTGCGCGGCAGGCGGGATGATCGGCAGATCGAAGTCCTTCGGATCGAGCCCCCAATCGGCAGCATTTAGAATCTCTGCGCCAAGCGCCGCGCCGCGTTCAGTAAGGCCACCCTCGCTCAGCCAGATCGGCGCATCGCGCCGCGCGGCGTAGAAATCGGAGAGCACCGCGCGCTCTTTGATCTCTTGTGCCGAGCCCTCGGCTGGCAGGCTGTTCAGCTTCGTGCGAACCGCGCTCGCAACCGGATTGGTGTCGACCGGGGCCGCCAATGGCGGCGCGAGGGCTGGATCGCTGGCCATAGGTGGACTGGCGACCGGCGGTGCGGCGGCGTCGGCAGCCCGGGCGCTGAGGAGCGACAGGACCGCGGCAAGCGTCAATATCGTTGAGCGAATCATTCCCCCTCCGAAGGCCGGCACGCTAACCGAGACACGCCTTTCTGGCCAGCGTACGGCATGGCGCCGATTAGGGCGCGGGCCGGCCCTTTCCAAGGGCATTTTCTTTTCACACAGTTGTCCGAAAGCCCCGTCAATCTGGGCCCCGGCCCCTCACGGACTATGTGCCTTGCAATTTCCCGAGCTTTCCTACGCCAATCCCGACGATCCCCCTCTGAAGCGGGGCCTGATCCGCACTCTTGAGCGAGTCGCCGGCCGCGACTACTTCGCTCCGATCTATCAGCGCTGGCGCACCGAAACACTCTCCCAGACCGGCAGCCAGGTGATCCGCCCGATGCTGGATATGCTGGGCATCGATCTCCGGATCATCGCGCGGCAATGGCCCATCGAAGTCGACCCGACCCACCCCTTGGTGATCGTCGCCAATCACCCGTTCGGCATCGTCGATGGGTTGGCGGCCCTGGCGCTGGCGGAAGACCTTCGCCGCCCGTTCAAGGTGCTGATCAACCGCGAGCTGCTGAAGGTGCCCGAGCTCGAGCCCTATTCGCTCCCCATCGACTTCCGCGAGACCGAGGAAGCGATCGCCCGGAACCTCGCAACGCGCCGCGAGGCTATCCGGCTGCTGGGGGAGGGGACCACGATCGTCGTATTCCCGGCCGGCGGCGTTGCGACCGCAGCGCGCCCCTTCGGACGGGCCGAGGAGTTGCCATGGAAGCTCTTCACCGCGCGCCTGGTGCAAGGCGCCCGCGCCGCGGTGCTTCCGGTTTACTTCGAGGGGCAGTGCAGTCCGCTATTCCACCTCGCATCGCGCATCTCGATGACGCTGCGGCTATCGCTGCTGATACGGGAGTTTCGCCGCGCCGTCGGCACGCGCCTTACCGCCCACGTCGGCGATGTCGTGCCATTCGATGAGCTGGAACATCGCAGCGATCGGCGCGCCCTGATCGCGGAGCTTTACCAGCGCGTGCACGCACTAGCGCTTCCGGAAAAGTGGGAACCGGTTTTCCGATAAGAAGTGCGACCAAACAATGCCCGACGCTGCCTGCTTAGCCGCGCCCGCGATAAGGAGGCACGCCCTGATCGGGAACCCAAAGCCCGGCCGGAACGGGGCCCGTCTGCCAGAACACGTCGATCGGCATGCCGCCGCGCGGATACCAGTAGCCACCGATGCGCAGCCAATGCGGATCGAGCAGGCTGACCAGTCGCTTGGCGATGGCGATGGTGCAGTCCTCGTGGAAGGCGCCATGATTGCGGAACGAGCCGAGGTACAGCTTCAGCGACTTCGACTCCACCAGCCACTCCCGCGGCACATAGTCGATCACGAGCTGTGCAAAGTCCGGCTGCCCCGTCACCGGGCACAGCGAGGTGAACTCGGGAGCGGTGAAGCGGGCGAGATACTGTGCGTCCGGATGCGGATTCGGCACACGCTCCAGCACCGCCTCTTCCGGGCTCTGCGGCAGCTTCGTGGCCTGACCGAGAATGGTGACGCTGGTGTCTTTCTGGCCCATTCGATTACTCCGCCGCCAGCCGGGATGGCGCCGGGCCGAAATAGATGGCCCCTTCACGGCAGCTATCGCGTGAAATCTCGATCTGCGCCAAGCCGGGGACGCGGTTCTGCAGCCGGTTCCACAGCCAAATGGCGATGCGCTCCAGCGTCGGTGCTTCAAGCCCCTCGATCTCGTTCAGCAGCCGATGATCGAGCGCGTCCTGGGCATCGGCCATCATCTCGGCCAGCTGGTCGAAGTGGAACACATAGCCAGTGTCGTCGCCCGGCACGCCGTCGATGAAAACGCGCGCACGGAACGAATGACCATGCATGCGCGAGTTCGGATGCCCAGGAGGGGCACTCGGCAAGTAGTGGGCGGCCTCGAATAGAAACTCTTTGTATATGCGCATGCGGGCTCTCTAAGGGATTTTCCGCTGCAATTCCAGAGGCCTTAAGGAATGCCCAGCAGCTTGTGCGTCTGTAGCGACAAACGCCAGGCTGGATGGGCGCGGCAATAGCTTATGGCTGCCTTCGTGTTTACCACCACGTCCGGCCCGTCCATCGGCTGGAGGAAGCGGTGCGTGAAGGCTAGACCCGAGAAGTCGTCCGGATCGAGCCCTGCCTGCGGAAAGACGAGCTTCAATTCGTCGCCTGAGCATTGTTTGAGGTCAGCCCCGGCCTTGGGACTGACGCAGATCCAGTCGATCGAACGTGGCACCGGCAGGGTGCCGTTGGTCTCTATGGCGATGGTAAAGCCCTTCTCGTGCAGGGCATCGATGAGGTCATCGTCGACCTGCAGCATCGGCTCGCCGCCTGTCAGCACCACGAAGTCGCAGCCCGAGCCATCGGCCGCTACAACACAGGCGGCCGCAAGATCGGCCCCGGTGGCAAAGCGCCCGCCCCCTTCGCCATCCACGCCGACAAAATCGGTATCGCAGAACTGACAGGTGGCCTTGGCGCGGTCCACCTCACGGCCCGACCACAGATTACAGCCGGCAAAGCGGCAGAATACGGCCGGGCGCCCGGCGTGGGCGCCTTCCCCTTGCAGCGTGTAGAACATCTCTTTGACCGCATACATGCGGGCATCCGTAATCGCCCCCGCCCGCCCATTCAAGCGGGGGCACAGTGGCCAGCCAACCGGTCAGGAGGGCAGGGTGGGCCCCGACCCGGCGCCGGTCTTCTCGATGGTCGCCGCGATTTCCTTGAGGTCAGCCTGGGTCAGATCGAGCCGGGCAGCATCGATCCAGCCATCGACCTGCTCCGGTGAGCGGGCGCCCACGATCGCTCCGCTCACGCCTGGCCAGGCGAGCGTCCAGGCAATCGCCGCAGACGCTGCGTCGCTCCCATGCCTCTCGCCCACAGCCTTCATGGTGGCGGCAAGGGCGAGGTTCGCCTTCAGCTTGTCGCCCGTGAACTCGGCATTTCGCGAGCGCCAGTCGTTGGCCGGAAGCTTCTTCGCCCGCTCTTCGGTGAAGGCACCCGTCAGCAGCCCCGATTGCATCGGGCTGTAGACGATGACACCGGTGTCATGCGCGACGCACCATGGCAGCTCATTGGCGGCAAACTCACGCCGGATCGCTGAGAACGGCGGTTGCAGCGTATCGACGTGGCCGATCTTCTCCGCCGCTTCGAGCTGCCCGACATTGTGATTGGAAAGACCGACCGCGCGCACCTTGCCTTGCCTTTTTAGGTCGAGCAGCGCGCCCCAATAGTCCGCAATCGGCGTACCGTCCTTCGCGGGCCAGTGCATCTGATAAAGGTCGATGCGATCGACGCCGAGCCGCTTTAGCGAAGCTTCGCATTCGGCGCGGATGCTCTCGGGCTTGCCGACATTTTGCGGCGGCGCCATGTGGTTGTTCTCGTCCCAGCGCAAGCCACACTTCGTGAAGATCAGCGGCCTCTCGCTGTGCGGTATGTCCTTCAGCGCCGCGCGCACCACCTCTTCGGAATGGCCGAGGCCATAGATCGCTGCGGTGTCGATCCAGTTGATCCCGCGTTCGACCGCATGGCGAATGGCCGCGATTGATTTGCTGTCGTCCTGATCACCCCAGCCGACCGCCCAGTCGCCGCCACCGATAGCCCACGCCCCCAGCCCGACCGGCGTGATCGACATATCGGTGCGCCCGAGGCGACGCTTGGGAAGATCGGATTTTTTCACTTCGCTCATCGCCCAGCTCCCGGTTGCGGTTTAAGCCGTGAGACCATCCATAAATGCGTCGAGGCGGCAGAAATTTCCGCCGCCTCTCTCAACCCTTTTCAATGCATCAGAGCGCGTGCTTCTCACGCGTTGATTCATAGAGGAACCATACGCGGCGTTCCGCCTCGTCCATCCAGACTTCCAAAAGGCTGGCGGTCGCGACGTCGCCCTTCTCGTCGCACAAATCGTGCGTTTCCTTCATCCGCCCGACGAGGTCTTTATTGTCGTCGCGCAGTTCGGCAAGCATGTCCTGCGGCGTGACGAACGGAGCATCGTTGTCCTCGACGCGCTGCAGGCGCGAAATCTCTCCAATGGAATGCAGCGTCGTCCCGCCGATCTTGCGTACGCGCTCAGCCAGTGGATCAGTCATGGCGAAAATCTGGTCTGCGTGCTCGTCGAGCAGCAGGTGGTAATCGCGGAAGTGTGGTCCGCTCATGTGCCAGTGGAAGTTCTTTGTCTTCAGGTACAACGCAAACGTGTCGGCCAGCAGGGCGTTGAGCGCGCCCGACAAATCGCGAATTGCATTGCTGTCATAGATGCTTGGGGTCTGCAGCGGCGCCTTGCGACGCTCCGCTGCTTTGGTCATGGTGCTCATCAGGGGTTCTCCTCGGTCGTCGTATGACGAGAGTATATGCGCCCCTACATATGCGAACGCATACACAAGGTTGCGACCCCCACTAATGACAGGTTGATGCGGCGTTTAACGCGCATTTGCCAAAAGAACTTTTCAGATACTTGAAACTATCGGCTGGCCAGTCCCTGTCCGCAGCAACTGTGGTGGCTGCAGCGAAGCAGCCACCAGGACTGTTTTACGTCAGCGGCCGAACACGATTGTGCGCTTATTCAGCGCCTGAACAGGTCGGCTGTTGTCCGGATAGAGCTTGGCGAACGCCTCGAGCTGTTCCTTGGAGACCGTGATCGGCTCTGCGAACACCACCCACTGGACGATCTCGCTGCACGGCGGCGTCGTAAGCGATCCGGCGTAGCGATAGAATTTCGACGTGCTGGGCACCAGCTTCGCGAAATCGACGTCCGCCTTAGACGGCTTCTCACCCGGCTGCTGCGGCGCAACCTCCCACAGTTTGGCAATTTCCGCGTTGGCTTGGCCTTCCTCGATCATCACGCCGAGCACCAGCAACTTGCCGTCGGCACCCTTATGAACGAAGTGGGCCTCCATCGGTGCGTGCTTGCCGTCGATGGTGTGCTCGCTTGGATGATGGAAGTGCACCTGCTGAAAGGCATAGGGCTTGCCGTCGAACGACGTGACATTCCCCTTCGCAGCAGCTGCCTGGATCGTATGCCCGTTGTTCATCACCACCGGCGCAAACGGCTTCCACTCCAGAGCCAGGGCTTCGTTTTGGCCCGAATGCGCGTCGGTAAGGTTCACCGGCGACTGCTGTATTCCCTTGCTGCAGACCGCAAAGTCGCTGTTGAGCGAGCCCCAGTTCGCCGGACCATCAGGCCCCTCGTAGGCCCAATGAGCATGAGAATGCTCCTCAGCGAAGGCTGGAATAGCGAGGGCGGCAAGCGCCAGGCCGATGGCTGCGCGGCAGATGTGATTCATGGGTTGGGACCGATCAATAAAAGGTGACTGAAAATGCTGCCTCGTCAGGCGAGGCCAGTTTCGCGCTTCCAGATTTCCCAACCCTTACGTCTGAGGTCACAAGCCGGACAATGTCCGCAGCCATAGCCCCAATCATGCCGGCGTGAGCGGATGCCCAAATAGCAGGTGTGGCTTTCCTCGACGATGAGGTCGACCAGCCTGTCGCCTCCGAGCCTGTCGGCCAGCGCCCAAGTTGCCGCCTTGTCGATCCACATCAACGGCGTCTCGATGATGAAGCTCGCGTCGGTTCCGAGCGAAATCGCTTTGGCTAGTGTCTGCAACGTATCGTTGCGGCAATCGGGATAGCCCGAGAAGTCAGTCTCGCACATGCCGCCCACCAGCGTGCGTATCCCACGCCGGTACGCGAGCGCAGCGGCATAAACGAAGAACAGCAGGTTGCGCCCCGGAACGAACGTGGAGGGGAGCCCCGCTTCGCTGATCTCAATTTCAGCATCGCGCGTCAGCGCCGTATCGCTGAGGCGCCCCAGCTCCGGAAGCTCGAGCATGTGGTCCGGTCCAAGCCGTTCGTCCCATGCGGGCCTCAGCTCACGCAAACTGGCGCGTAGCTTGTCACGCTGTGCAAGTTCGGCCGAATGTCGCTGCCCATAGTTGAAGCCGACGGTCTCGACGCGCGCATACCGGTCGAGTGCCCAGGCGAGGCACACCGTCGAATCCTGCCCACCCGAGAACAGAATCAGCGCCGCTGCATCCTCCATCTTCGCGTCCCTCACAGGCTGGCCCCATCGAACTTGCGAACGTTGAGCGTATCAAGGTCGACCCCGTCGAGGCACCGCACGTTGACCGCCACCATCTCCGCACCGTCGGGCTGGCGCCCGCGCGCAAACGACCCGACGCCGCATGTCGCGCAGAACAGGTGGTGGATCACCTTGTGATTGAAGAGATAGTCTGTGAGACGATCCTCACCGCTTCTCAGGGTAAACTTTTCCGCAGGTGCGAAGGCGAGCAGTGCCCCCCGCTTGCGGCAGATCGAGCAGTTACACGAGATCACGCCATCAAGGCTCATCTCGACCTCGTAGCGCACAGCGCCACAGTGGCATCCGCCCGTATATGTCGCACTCTCGCTCATGCTCGTGTCCTCGTGCTTTGGGGTGGGGCAGTTTCCCCTTCCGGGCGGGCTGATTTTCGGCCCTTTGCGCATCCTTAAAGAGCGGCTAAAAGGCGCCGGACCCTCCCACGCCGGTTCGCGGCTCGCAACTCATAAGGTATCGACATGACCGCCATCATCGACATCATCGGCCGCGAGATCCTCGACAGCCGCGGCAACCCGACGGTGGAGGTCGATGTGGTTCTGGAGGATGGCTCCCTCGGCCGCGCGGCTGTGCCGTCCGGCGCCTCGACCGGCGCCCACGAGGCGGTGGAGCTGCGCGACGGCGACAACGGCCGCTATCTGGGCAAGGGCGTCGAAAAGGCGGTCGACGCGGTCAACACCGAAATCTTCGACGCCATCGCCGGCATGGACGCCGAGGATCAGCGCGGCATCGACGCAGCCATGATCCAGCTCGACGGTACGCGCAACAAGTCTCGCCTCGGCGCCAACGCCATCCTCGGCGTCTCGCTGGCGACGGCGAAGGCCGCGGCGATCTCTTCGGGCCTGCCGCTCTATCGCTATCTGGGTGGTGCGGCGGCTCACGTGCTCCCTGTTCCGATGATGAATATCGTCAACGGCGGCGCGCATGCCGACAACCCGATCGACATCCAGGAATTCATGATCATGCCCGTCTCGGCCGAGTCGATCGCCGACGCCGTGCGCATGGGCGCGGAAATCTTCCACGTCCTCAAGAAGTCGCTGAAGGATGCTGGCCTCTCCACCTCGGTCGGCGACGAGGGCGGCTTTGCGCCGAACCTCAAGTCTGCCGACGAAGCGCTGGGCTACATCATCAAGGCAATCGAGAAGGCGGGCTACAAGCCGGGCGATGACGTCATGCTCGCGCTCGATTGCGCATCCACCGAGTACTTCAAAGACGGCAAGTACATCCTCGAAGGCGAGGGCAAGACGCTCGATTCCGCCGCGATGGTGAAATACCTCGAAGACCTCATCAACCGCTTCCCGATCATCTCCATCGAGGATGGTATGGCCGAAGACGATTGGGAGGGCTGGAAGGCGCTCACCGAAGCCATTGGCAAGCGCTGCCAGCTCGTCGGCGACGATCTTTTCGTCACCAACACCGAGCGCCTCGCCGAGGGCATCAAGCGCGGCATCGGCAACTCGATCCTCGTCAAGGTCAACCAGATCGGCTCGCTGTCCGAGACGCTCGACGCCGTGTCGATGGCCCAGCGTGCGGCTTACACCGCCGTCATTTCGCATCGCTCCGGCGAGACCGAGGACTCAACCATTGCCGACCTCGCAGTCGCCACCAACGCCGGCCAGATCAAGACCGGCTCGCTGTGCCGCTCGGATCGACTCGCGAAATACAATCAGCTCATCCGCATCGAGGGCGAGTTGGGCGACATCGCGCGCTACGCCGGCAAGAGCGTCATTCGCGGCGCAGCTGTCAGCTGACGTCACGCGCCCTGTTTGCTGCACGACGCAAACATCCCGGAGCCTCGCTCCGGGATGTTTTCATTTGCGCCGCCGGCGCACACCGCTTTACCCGCCGTTAAGCACCACGTGGGATAACAACGTGGTCCAACAGATTTGTGCAGCGTAACCCACAAAGTGCTGCGTCAGCCAAAAACACATGATCGACGTTCGAGGCCAAGGCAGGCGACGGTGTTGCTTCTCTGCCTGGGTTTGACGGCCTACTTCGTTCATCATGCAATCAATGGCAGGCACGGCTTCGAGGCGCGATCCAAGCTGATCGAGAGATCAGCTCTGTTAGAGTTCGAGATCAAAAGCCTCGAGGCCGTGCGCGCCAAGCTTGAGCGCGACGTCGCTCTTCTCTCTTCCCCAAAGCCAGATCCCGATCTCGTCGAAGAAATTGCCCGCGAGGTGCTTGGCTTCGTGCGCCCCGACGATCAGGTTGTCACACAGCCTTAGCTCAGGTGACCTCTCCAGTTGCCGTCAGTCATTTGCGGCACGCATGCGCAGATGCAAAATCTGCATGCTTGGAATGATGAGGACGAAGCTCGCGCTTCTGGCCTTCGTGAGCAGGCTCTAGTAGTCTGCGGGCCGACGCATCACACCCCGCGCAGCAGGGCTCCCCGATGGCATCTGAAAAACCGTCTCGCGCCGCATCGACTGCCAAGCGCGCCACTGGCAATGGTCACAAGCAGCCCACTGCCGGCATGACGCGCGCCGAGCGTCTCGACGCCTATACGCGCATGCTGCTGATCCGCCGCTTCGAGGAAAAGGCCGGCCAGCTTTACGGCATGGGCCACATCGGCGGTTTCTGCCATCTCTACATTGGCCAGGAGGCGGTTGTCGTCGGGATGCAGATGGCGCTGCAGCCTGGCGATCAGGTCATCACTGCCTATCGTGATCACGGACACACGCTGGCTACCGGTATGGACGCCAAGAGCGTCATGGCCGAGCTGACGGGCCGGCGCGATGGCTGCTCCAAAGGTAAGGGCGGCTCGATGCACATGTTCGCGCCAGACAAAGGCTTTTACGGCGGGCACGGCATCGTCGGCGCAACGGTGCCGCTCGGTGCCGGTCTCGCTTTCGCCAACAAGTATCGCGGCGACGATCGCGTCTGCCTCACATACTTCGGCGACGGCGCTGCCAATCAGGGGCAGGTCTACGAAGCGTTCAACATGGCGGAGCTTTGGAAGCTCCCGGTGATCTTCATCATCGAGAACAACAAGTACGCGATGGGCACCTCGATCGAGCGAGCGTCATCGACGACGAACCTTTCGCAGCGCGGCTTGTCGTTCAACATACCCGGCGAGCACGTCGACGGCATGGACGTCGAAGCCGTCCGCGCCGCGGGCGAGCGCGCCATAGCATTCGCGCGTTCCGGCAAAGGCCCCATGATCCTCGAGATGATGACCTACCGGTACCGCGGCCACTCGATGTCCGACCCCGCCAAATATCGCACGCGCGAGGAAGTGCAGCAGGTGCGCGAAACGCATGATGCCATCGAGCACGTGCGCAAGCTGCTGATCAGCGATGGCGTCACCGAGGACGAGCTGAAGGCCATCGACAAGCAGGTGCGCGATGAGGTGAACGCCGCTGCCGAATTTGCACTTTCAGATCCCGAGCCCGCCCCGTCCGAGCTCACCACCGATGTAATGGTCTAGAATTCAATCCTCATCCCGGCGCTTGGCCGGGAGCCAAGATGTTACGAGGCCACATGCCTGAAGTCCTCATGCCTGCGCTGTCGCCCACGATGGAAGAGGGCACACTGTCGAAATGGCTCGTCAAAGAGGGCCAGGAGGTCAAATCGGGCGACGTCATCGCCGAGATCGAGACCGACAAGGCAACGATGGAAGTCGAGGCCGTCGACGAAGGAACGCTGTCAAAAATCCTCATCCCCGCCGGCACCGAGAACGTCAAGGTCAACACGCCAATCGCAATCATTGCGGGCGAGGGGGAAAGCGTCCCCGCGCCGAGCGCCCAGAAGGCGCCGGAGCCCGCAACATCAGCGGCGCCTCCCCAGCATGCATCTGCTGCGCCGACAGTCCCTGCAGCCGCCGCCACTCCCGAAACTTCAATCGGCTACGAACCGCCATCCGCCGAGCCGGAGATCGCTCCCGGCACCGAGATGGTCAACCAGACCATGCGCGAAGCGCTGCGCGATGCCATGGCCGAGGAGATGCGCCGCGATCCCGACGTGTTCCTGATGGGCGAGGAGGTCGCGCAGTACCAGGGCGCCTACAAGGTCAGTCAGGGGCTGCTGGAAGAGTTTGGCGACAAGCGCGTCATCGACACCCCCATCACTGAACAGGGCTTCACCGGCGTTGGCGTCGGCGCCGCATTCGCGGGCTTGAAGCCAATCGTCGAGTTCATGACCTGGAATTTCGCGATGCAGGCCATCGACCAGATCGTCAACTCGGCCGGCAAGACGCACTACATGTCGGGTGGCACTGTGCATGTGCCGATCGTTTTCCGTGGCCCCAACGGCGCGGCTGCCCGCGTCGCCGCTCAGCACAGCCAGTGCTATTCGTCCTGGTATGCGCACGTCCCGGGCCTGAAGGTGATCGCGCCATCGACGCCGGCGGATGCCAAGGGCCTTTTGAAGTCGGCGATCCGCGACCCCAACCCGGTCGTGGTTCTTGAGAACGAAATTCTCTACGGCGCGCACGGCGACGTGCCCAAGAGCGACGACTTCCTCATCCCCATTGGCAAGGCGCGCATCGCCCGTGCTGGCAAGGATGCAACTGTCGTCTCATTCGCACGCGGGATGGTCTATGCGCTCGAAGCCGCCGAGCGCCTGGCCAAGGAAGGCATCGACGTCGAGGTCATCGACTTGCGCACATTGCGCCCGCTCGACATGCCGACCGTGCTCGCCTCGGTCAAGAAAACGAACCGCCTCGTTACGGTCGAGGAAGCCTGGCCGGTGTGCTCCATAGGCTCGGAAATCTGCGCCCAAGTCGCCATGCAGGCTTTCGACGACCTCGACGCTCCGCCCGTGAAAGTATCGGGCGCCGATGTCCCCATGCCCTACGCGGCCAATCTCGAAAAACTCGCGCTCCCTTCCGTCGATCAGGTCGTCGCGGCGGTGAAGCAGGTCATGTACGTGTCTTAATCGAACGGGATCAGATGACCGACGTATCGATGACGCAAGCGGAGCTGCTAAACGGCCTTTTCGGCTCGCTGCAGGCCATTCTCACCATCGTGTCGCTGTTCTTCGCCATCGTGTCCGGCTACATCGCAGCGCTGTTCTTTTTTCTGGGCCGCGCCGGTCTGTTCCTGCGGCTCCTGGCCTTCGGCCTGCTCACCATCGGTTTGAGCTTCCTCGGCGGGACGGCTGCCGTCGTCCAATCGATGCAGGAGGGGTTGTTGCAAGCATGGGGGCGCCTGCCGCAGCCAGTTGTTGCCGTCGATAGCCTGCGCAATCCAATGCCGGTATCGAGCGGCCTGCCCCTATCACAGCAGGAACTGGGGGTAGTGACTGGCTGGATCATCGGCATCGGTGTCTATTGCGCACTCGCCTACCTGACATTCCTGCACGACTGGTCGAAGGAAGCTGCCACGCAGCACGCTTCGGGAGGTACAGCATGAGCGCCAACGTGGCAGCAGCCGAGCGCATTCGCATCTCGCCCCTCGCGCGACGCCTCGCGCACGAAGCGGGTTTGGCGCTCGAAGCACTTTCCGGCACAGGACCGCACGGACGCATCATCAAGCGTGACATCGAAGCTGCCATCGCAAATGGCGGTGCCAATCGCGCCGCGGCACCTCAGGCTTCGCACCGTGAGGTCGCAACCGCGCCACCGCCGCCCGCCGCCGCGCTTTCCGACGACAAGATCCTCGCCCTCTACGACAAGGGCAGCTACGAGCTCGTCCCGCACGACAAGATGCGCCGCATCATCGCCGAGCGCCTCACCGTCGCCAAGCAGACGATCCCCCACTACTACCTGTCGATGGACTGCCGTATCGACGAGTTGCTGCGCGCCCGCGGGCGCATGAACGCGGCCTCGCCCGCAGAAGGGCCGCGCGCCTACAAGCTCTCCGTCAATGACTTCATCATCAAGGCGATGGCGCTCGCCCTGCAGGAGGTGCCGGCGGCCAATGCAACTTGGACCGAGGCCGGCATGCTGCAGCACAAGTATTCGGACGTCGGTGTGGCCGTCGCTATTGACGGTGGCTTGTTCACGCCGGTCATCCACCACGCCGAGATGAAATCGCTGTCGGAAATCTCCAACGAGATGCGCGATCTCGCCGACCGGGCCCGCAAGCGCCGCCTCGCCCCGCACGAGTATCAAGGCGGCACGACATCGATCTCCAACCTCGGCATGTACGGAATCAAATCGTTCGACGCCGTGATCAATCCACCGCACGCGACGATCCTCGCCGTGGGCGCGGCCGAGAAGCGGCCGGTGGTCGTGGGCGAGACGCTGGAAGCGGCCACCGTGATGAGTGTGACACTTTCTTGCGATCACCGTGTGGTCGACGGGGCAACCGGAGCTGCGCTGCTCGGTGCATTCAGGGCCTTCATTGAAGACCCCGTGCGTATGCTCGTCTGACCAGAACGTCGCCAAAACTATAGCGAATCGGCTTTGGCCAAAAACGCGTTTACCAAGCCGTTGCGCTGTGGCGCAGCGGGCACGCATTGCGACCTTTCCCCAACTAAGCACCTCCCAAACGGCGCTGGAACGCATAAGAATAGGGCACTTGCTTGCCGTTGGCCCAGGGCGAGACTAGAAGCGGGACACATGCGTGGGCGTACCTGATCTCTCTAGCTCTTGGAGTGAATCCCAATGACGGCGCGCTCAAACGCCATAATCGCAACAGCCGCTTTTGGTTGTCTGCTGCTTGCAGGCTGCGCGGAAGGCAGCCTCGGTTCCACATTCAATACGGGCTCCATCGACCCGCAGAAGCAGGCCGCAGCCGAGCAGGCTGAGAAGTCCAAGCAGGCGCTTTGCGCCACGCTGGTGTCACAGATCGAAGCGCTGAACAACGAAGGCGTCTCCGATAAGGTGGCCAAGGCTGCCGCGAAGAAATACAAGCTGAAGTCCGGCGACCTCGCCAAGGCGGACGAGCTCAACAAGGCGAACACCGAATTCCAGAGCAAGTGCTCGAGCTATCCGCCGCGCATCGCCGCCACCGCTCCCGTCGATCCCGTGACGACGGGCTCGGTTGCCGCAACAGGCACCACGAAGACGGCCAGCAAGGCTAAGCCGCCCGTCCCGACTCAAAAGCCGGTCGCCGCTGCCATGGCGCCGCAGGAGACGACGGCGAGTGCGACAACCACGCCGGCCATCCCGAACCCATAAGCGGGTTTGCGTCCGCTCATCTTTCAGGCGTCGCTGTGTCATCCAGATGCGGCGGCGCCTGAGTGATTTCTGCACATCCCCGCAAGAAGGGTTGCGCCAGGGCAAAGCGTGTGGTGAAAAACGCCCTGGCTTCCAATGCGAGTGGAGGGCACGGTGACAGGTAGCGGTCGGGGCGCACGCGTTTCGGGCGGAGCATTGGCGATCACTCTGGCGGTGATGCTGGCAGGCTGTGCCGGTAACACCGGCAACGGTAGCGGCGATCCCGGTCCTCAGGCGCTGAGCGCCGGTGAGACCTGCCAGGGCATCCGTAGCAACCTCAACAAGCTCGACAAAGAGGGTGTGCCCTCTCTCGTCGAACGGCAGAACTCTGGCCAAAAGCTGCCTGCAGCTCAAAAGGCCAAAGCCGACCTCTACAACCAATTGCTCGATAAGTACCTGGGTGCGCGCTGCCACGTGTAGTGGCGGGCGTCGCACCGGTAATCGAACTTGCTAGCAGAGGCCTCGGCGTCGGGTGACACCGGGGCCTCTTCGCACGGGAGAGCAGAAGATGGGCGCCAGCGACTACGATGTCATCGTCATCGGTGCTGGACCTGGCGGTTACGTGGCCGCCATTCGCGCCGCCCAGCTCGGCTTCCGCACCGCCGTGGTCGAGCGCGCGCATCTCGGGGGCATCTGCCTCAACTGGGGATGCATCCCGACCAAAGCGCTACTGCGCTCCGCCGAAATCGTGCATCTCGTAGGCGAGGGCGAAAGCTTCGGCGTGCGCGCGGGCAAGCCTGAGATCGACGTCGCCGCAATGGTGGCCCGTTCGCGCGCCGTGTCGCGCGAACTGAACGCCGGCGTCGGGTTCCTGCTGAAGAAGAACGGCGTCGACGTGATCTGGGGCGAGGCAAAGCTGCGCGGCCGCGGTGAGATCGACGTCGCCGCCCCGCGCGACACCGGCCGCCCCAATCCCGAGCCACCCAAAGACGCCCGCGGCCCGGGGCGCTACACCGCTTCGCACATCATCATCGCGACGGGCGCGCGTCCGCGTGCACTGCCGGGACTTGAGCCCGACGGCGAACGCATCTGGACCTACTTCGAAGCCATGTTGCCGCCGTCCCTGCCGCGTTCGCTGCTGATCGCGGGTTCGGGCGCCATCGGCATCGAGTTCGCATCCTTCTATCGCGCGCTCGGCTGCGAGGTGACCGTCGTCGAACTGCTGGAGCAGATCCTGCCCGTCGAGGACGCAGAGATCGCCGCTCTCGCCCGCAAGGCCTTCGAGAAGGAAGACATCCGCATCATCACCGGCGCCAAGGTTGCAAGCGTTGAGCGCGGCAAGGATTCCATCACGGCTGACGTCGTCACCTCGGATGGCAAGAGCGAGAAGATCGCGGCCGAGCGCATGATTTCGGCTGTTGGTGTCGTCGGCAATACCGATGGGCTCGGCCTCGATGCGCTGGGTGTCAAACTCGACCGAGGTCTCATCGTCACCGACGGGCTAGGTCGCACTTCGGTCGCGGGCATTTACGCCATTGGCGACGTGGCCGGCGCGCCGATGCTGGCCCACAAGGCCGAGCACGAGGGCGTTGCCTGTGTCGAGGCCATCAAGGGCCTCGACGTTCACGCCCTCGACAAGCTTCGCATCCCCGGCTGCACCTATTCGCGCCCGCAGATCGCATCGGTGGGCCTCACCGAGCAGCGTGCAAAAGAAGCCGGCCGCGAGATCCGCGTCGGGCGGTTTCCCTTTCGCGCCAATGGCAAAGCGCTGGCCCTCGGCGAGCGCGACGGTCTTGTTAAAACAATCTTCGACGCAAAGACCGGCGAGTTGATCGGCGCGCACATGATCGGCGCCGAGGTCACGGAACTGATTCAGGGCTTTGTCATCGCCATGCAGCTCGAGGCGACCGAGGAGGACCTGATGCGCACCGTCTTCCCACATCCGACCCTTTCGGAGATGATGGGAGAGAGCGCCTTGTCAGCTTGGGGCCTTGCCATTCACATTCCGCCAGCCGGGAAGGCCAGCGGCTGATAGGCCGCAGAGGAGATCGCTTATGAACGTGGAAACCCGTGCTCTCGTCGTCTTTGCGGTCATCGGCATTCTCGCCGGCTTCCTTGCCTCTATCCTCATCGGCGGCGGTGGCGGAATCCTGCGCTACCTCATCACCGGCATCGTCGGTGCATTTGTTGGCGGCTATCTGTTCGAAGCCCTGAAGATCGATCTCGGCATCGGCAACAAGTTTCTATCCGAAGTAGTGACGGCAACTGTCGGTGCCGTCATTGTCGTCATATTGGCGCGTATCATCGCATAAGCGCCCAAGGGATTTCTCAGGGGGAAACAGTCAATGGAAAACTACTCGACCTACTTGCCGTGGATTGTCATGGCGGTGAACGGCTTGGTAGCCGGCTGGATTGCCTCCATGGTGCTGGGCGGGCGTGGCGGGTTTATTCGCGACATCTTCATCGGCATCATCGGCGCCTTCGTCGGCGGCGCTCTTGTCCAGGCCGGACTATTGAAGCTCCCCTTCCTTTATGACTGGCCCTGGTTGCACCTCATCGCCGTATCGACCATCGGCGCATTGATCATCATCGTTATCGGCCGCATTGTCGGCCGCTAGGCCCGCTGAGCGCTCGGATTTGCATGGGGCTAGCGGTGTTCTAGAATGCACCGCCCTACCTCACGCAGGATTGTACCCTTGGATACCTCGCCGCCCACCGAACTGACCCCACACCAGCCTGACGCTGCCTTGCGCCCGGCCAAGCCGTCGTGGATCAGAGTGCGGGCGCCGAGCGGTCCCGGTCTCGCCGAGACGGTGCGCGTCGTCCGCAAGAGTGGCGTTCACACGGTCTGTGAGGAGGCCGGCTGCCCCAACATCGGCGAATGCTGGTCGAAGCACCACGCCACTTTCATGATCATGGGCGACACCTGCACGCGCGCCTGCGCCTTCTGCAACGTGCGCACCGGCATGCCGCGCCCGCTCGATCCGACGGAGCCCGCCCGCGTCGCCAAGGCTGCTAGCGAGCTGGGCCTCACGCACATCGTCGTCACCTCGGTCGACCGTGATGACCTGGCCGACGGTGGCGCCGACCATTTCGCGCGCGTGATCTACGCGCTCCGCGAGCAGTCTCCCGGGACGACCGTCGAAGTCCTGACGCCGGACTTCATGCGCCGTCCCGACGCGCTCCCGACTGTGCTGGCCGCGCGGCCCGACGTCTTCAATCACAACCTTGAAACTGTCCCGCGCCTCTATCTGTCGATCCGACCCGGGGCGCGCTACTTCCATTCGCTGCGCCTGCTCCAACGCGCCAAGGAGATCGACCCCAACGTCTTCACCAAGTCGGGCATCATGGTCGGACTGGGCGAAGAGCGCGCCGAGATCATGCAGGTGATGGACGACATGCGCTCCGCCGGGGTCGACTTCCTCACCATCGGCCAATACCTGCAGCCGAGCCCGAAGCACGCACCCGTCAAGCGCTTCATGCCGCCGGCAGAGTTCGAACAGTTGCGCCAGATCGCTGTCGCCAAAGGGTTCGCGCTCGTCGCCTCGAGCCCCTTCACGCGCTCGTCCTACCACGCAGGAGAGGACTTCGCGAAGCTCCAGGCCCAGCGCCGCGCGCGCAACGCTTGAGGCAGGACGGAGCACGCACTTGCCCACCTTCGAGACGTCGCGCCGCGTGCCATTCACCGCCGACCAAATGTTCGCCGTGGTTGCCGACGTCGAGCGCTATCCGGAATTCGTGCCCCTTTGCGAGGCGCTTTCCGTCAAGTCACGCGAGGATGGTTCGACGCACCAGGTACTCATCGCGACCATGAGTGTCGGCTACCACGCCATCCGCGAAAAATTCACCAGCCGCGTTACCTTGCGCCCCCAGCGTCACGAGATCGACGTCGAGAAAATCGACGGTCCGTTCGCGCGCCTCACCAACCGCTGGCGCTTCCGCGACGTGCCCGGCGGGTGCGAAGTGCAATTCCACATCGACTATGCGTTCGCATCCCGAATGCTCTCGATGCTGATGGGGGCCGTGTTCGACAAGGCCGTGCGCAAATACACAGACGCCTTCGAAGCCCGCGCGCGTTCGATCTACGGCAACACACAGACCAGCACACCGGCAAGCTGAATAGACATCCGTCAATTCGCGTTTAGCGGATTGCTTTGTCGACGTTCCGTGCGCTGTCGAGGCCCAGCGCCGTTTCAAGCCCGCGCGCACCCGTTAGCACCGCACCGTCGAGGTCCGCCTCAGCAAGGTCGACGCCCGTCAGATCCGCACCCGTTAGGTCGGCACGCGACAAGTCCGTCTTGCGCAGTACCGCACCCGAAAGGTTGGCGCCGCGCAGATTGGCGAACGACAAGAGCGCGTACGTGAGGTTGGCCCGGCTGAGATTGGCGCCAGACAGGTCCGCACCCGACAGCTCCGTGCGCCAGATGTGTTCGATGAAGCCGGTGCGATTGAATGGCGCCAGCGTTGCACCGGAAAGATCGGCTCCCCGGAAGCTTGCACGATTGAATCGCCCAAAAAGGCGCGCACGAGTGAGCTTGGTGCCGACGAAGCTCGCCGCCTCGTTGCTCGGTGCCGCCAGAGTAGAAAACGTCGACGGACGCAGAAAGCTCGCATCCGAGAGATCGGCGCCATCGAACCGCGACCCGATGATCGTCACGCGATCGAGCCGCGAGCCCTTCAGTTGTGCGTTCGACAAATCTGCGCCGGTGAGGTCCGCACCGAACAGATTGCTGCTGCTCAAGTTGGCCGCTTTGAAATCAAGGCCGCTCAAATCCATCTCGCGCAGGTCATGCCCGGCAAGCTGCGGTGGCCGGCTGCGGTCGGCGTTGTAAAGCTGGCTCGTGAGGTCGCGCACGCTGATGTCGCCTGCCGATGCAGCCGTGATCGCCAGCACCAGGCAGGTGGCGATCGCCGACACCTTTGCAAGCGGACTAGTCATGCGGCATGCCCGGTGTGATCGCGCCTGCCATCAACGCGATGCCTTCGCGGACGCTGGAGAGGCGAATCTCCCGCCGCCCGATATCTCCGAAGCGGCACTCTATCACCCGCGTGGGCGCGCCACGTGCGGCAACACCGAGATAAACCAGCCCCACTGGCTTCGCCGCAGTGCCGCCGTCGGGACCGGCAATCCCGGTGACCGATAGGGCAATGTGTGCGGGCGAGCGAGCGAGCGCGCCATCAGCCATTGCGCGCGCCACCTCCTCACTGACCGCGCCGTGGCGCTCGATCATTTCGGGGGGGACGCCGAGCAGATCGCTCTTGGCGGCGTTGGAGTAGGTGACGAACCCGCGCTCCACCATGCCCGATGAACCGGGCACCTCCGTAAGTAGTCCCGAGACGAGCCCGCCAGTGCAGCTCTCAGCCGTGACAACCAACAGCGAATGGCGCTGCAACTCGGCGAGCAGCGCCTTAGCGGCATCGTATAGGTCCTGCGGGAACAGCGTGCTCATGCGCCTCGCACGGGGATATCAACGGACAAGCGAAAGGGGGCGCATAAGCACCCCCTTCAGTATAGTCCCTTGAGCGCCCGCAAGGTCAAACGCCTCGAAAGGCGCTTCAGGCCGGCGCAAGCTTCTCGGCTTGATGCAGCAGGTGATCCAGCGTGCTGAGGCTCTCAGCACCCATGACCGTAAATGCCCGCTTCTGCGCATCCTGCCAGATCGGGAACGCATCCTTGAGGATGGCCTGACCCTTCGGCGTCAGATGCAGTCCGCGGCCACGACGGCCGGCCGGCGGATCCATGTTGATGTGCCCGAGCGCCAGCAGACGCTTCAGGTTGCGCGACAGCGTCGACTTCTCGATGTCGAGTTCGTGGCCGATCTCGACCGCAGTGATCGCATCGCGCTGCGCGAGCTGTGCCAATAGCGTGTACTGGCTTGCGGTAATGCCAAGCGGGCGCATGGCGTCGTCGTAAACGCGCGTAATGATGCGCGAAAGCTGACGCACTCGCGTTGCAAGGCATGCGCTGGCGGTGGTTTCGGCGATATCAGAAATGCTAGCCGTTTCGACCGGCTTGCGCTCCAGCGTGTTGGTCATCAGGTTCATGTCGGCCCCCCGAAGGCTCGTGGTCATACAACCACCTTGAATCTTGATGCCGCGATTCTGTCGCAGGGGTCAAATGTACTTACGCCGCGCAGGCGCTAGGCGAGGCCGAGTGGCAGCAGCACCGTTGCGCTCGCCATCGCCGCAATGCCTTCGCCGCGGCCGATAAAGCCCAACTTCTCCATCGTGGTCGCTTTGATACCTATGCGCGATACGTCGATGCCGAGGATACCGGCCACCGCTGCACGCATGGCATCGCGATGCGGCCCGATCTTCGGTGCCTCGCAAAGGAACGTCACGTCGACGTTGCTGACCCGACCGCCGAGTTTGCGCACGCGCTCGGCGGCGTCGGTGAGGAAAATATGCGAGGCCGCGCCGCGCCAGCGCTCATCGCTCGGCGGAAAGTGCTGGCCGATGTCGCCATCGCCGATAGCCCCGAGCAGCGCGTCGGTAAGTGCATGCAACCCGACGTCGGCGTCGGAATGTCCCTCGAGCTTCTGCGTATGTGGGATCTTGACGCCGCACAGCCACACGTGGTCACCGGGCGCAAAGCGGTGAACGTCGAAGCCGGTGCCGTTGCGCGGCTCGAAGGAATTCGGTGGCGCCATCAGTCGTTCTGCCAGCGCAATGTCGGCCGCGGTTGTAAGCTTCATATTGAGTGCTCCGCTGGCGATGAGCTTCACGGGCAGCCCCGCCCATTCGGCAAGCCCCGCATCGTCGGTGAAATCGTGGCGGCCCTCGGCTGCTGCGCGCCGGTGCGCCTCTAAGATCGCTTCGAAGCGGAATGCCTGAGGGGTCTGGGCCCGCCACAGCCCCGCGCGATCCACCGTGCGGGTGATCACCGCGTCGGCGCCCGCCTGCTTCAGTGTGTCGCTGACCGGTTCGGCGGCAATCGCGGCGGGGTGCTCGGATAGAGCGGCAAGCAGCCGGCTGACAAGATCGCCGGTTAGGAATGGCCGCGCCGCGTCATGGATCAGGACATAGTCGGGCGGCGCATCCGCGAAGGCTTCCAGTCCGGCAAGCACCGACTGCTGCCGCGTTGCCCCGCCAGCCACCGGAGGAAGCAACGCAGACTTAAAGGATGCCGCCGCTTTATCATAAAGTTGAGCATCTTCCGGATTGTAGACGACCACGCTGCGAGCCACTTCGGGGTGCCCCTCAAATAGGCGCAGGGAGTGCGTCAGCACCGGGAGCCTAGCCAACGGGAGATATTGCTTGGGTGACTCCCCCACACCGCGCGCACGCGTCCCGCGGCCTGCCGCCACGATCACTGCCGCCGCTGTCGCCATTGTCGCACCTGCCATAAATGCCCCGGCCTGCTTAGCCAGAACGGGACTTCAGGGCAATTGTGGATGGGCTTGTTCGCGCTTGCGAAATAGAAACTCAGACCCTATTGTGCACAAATGAAGGGCACACATCACCACTGCCTAAATCCTGAGCATCCGGCATGACGTCGATCAGCGGCGGCCTCGAAATTGGTCGCCACACCGTGCCGAACCGGGTCCTCCTCGCCCCAATGACGGGCGTCACGGACCTGCCGTTCCGGCGCCTCGCTCATTCTCTAGGCGCTGGCCTGGTCGTCTCCGAGATGGTCGCCAGCGAAGAATTTGTGCGTGGTCGCGCCGATGTTCTGCGCCGTGCCGAAGGCCGCGAGCTCGCCCCGTTTGCTATCCAACTCGTGGGACGCGAGGCCAGCTGGATGGCGGAGGGCGCCCGCATCGCCGAGGACCTCGGTGCCGATATCATTGACATTAACATGGGCTGCCCTGCGCGCGAAGTGACGGGCAAGCTGTCCGGCAGCGCCCTGATGCGCGATCTCGACCACGCCCTGGCGCTGATCGAAGCCGTGGTCGCCGCTGTCCGGGTACCTGTCACGCTGAAGATGCGCCTCGGCTGGGACGACAAGAGCCGCAACGCGCCCGAGCTGGCCCGCCGCGCCGAGGCTGCCGGCATCAAGATGCTAACTGTGCACGGACGCACCCGCTGCCAGTTCTTCAAGGGCAGCGCCGATTGGAGCGCCGTACGCAGCGTCACCAGCGCGGTTTCGATCCCCGTCATCGTCAACGGTGACATCGCCTCCGCGGAGGATGCCGACGCAGCTCTGCAAGCCTCAGGCGCCGCCGGCGTCATGATCGGCAGAGGCGCCTATGGTGCGCCCTGGCTGCCCGGCCGTGTCGCTGCACACCTTTCCGGCGCGCCCGTTTCCGCTCCGTCCTTGCCCGAGCAGGCGGATATCGCCCGTTCGCACATCGAGGACATGCTCTCCCACTATGGCGCCGAGCACGGGCTGCGCATCGCCCGTAAGCACATCGGCTGGTATCTGGAGAAGAGCGGCCGCGCCATCGACATCGTGAAGTCGTGGCGCCGCGTGCTGTGCACCGAACGCGATCCTTCGCGTGTCATGCGCGGCCTCGCCGCCTTCTACGCCGACGAACCGCTGGAGGCTGCCGCGTGACGAGAAGTGCCGCCGCTACCCGTCCGCAACTGCCGAACCGCAAGCCAGTGGAGCACGATCTGCTCCTTGCTGCCGTGCCGCATCCGATCATCGTTCTCGGCGATGATAATCGCATCGTCTACGCCAACTCGGCGGCCGAAGCCTTCCTGTCCAGCGGCATCGCGCTCCTGAAGCGCATCAAGCTCGACGAGGTCGTGGCGTTCGGCTGCCCGCTGCTCGCGCTCGTCGATCAGGTGCGGCTCTCCGGCGCCACGGTCAACGAATACGGGGTCGAGGTTTCCGGCCCGAAATTTCAGAGCCCCAAGCTCGTCGATGTCTACGGCGGCCCGATGCCCGAGCATCCGACCGACGTCGTCCTGATGCTGCAACAGCGGAACATGGCGCAGATGATCGAACGCCAACTCACCCATCGTGCAGCCGCCCGGTCAGTCTCCGGACTGGCGTCTGTTCTGGCTCACGAGATCAAAAATCCGTTGTCGGGTATCCGCGGTGCGGCCCAGCTGCTCGAGCAGAACCTCTCCGATGCCGACCGCGCGCTGACGCAGCTCATCTGCTCCGAGACAGATCGCATCCGCAATCTTGTCGACCGCATGGAAGTGTTCGGCGACGAGCGCCCGCTGCAGAAAGAGCCCGTCAACATCCATGACGTGCTCGACCACGTCCGCCGCCTGTGCGAGTCCGGCTTCGGCCGCGGCATCCGCTTCATCGAGGACTACGATCCCTCGCTGCCGCCCGTCGCCGGCAACCGCGACAAGCTGGTTCAGGCGATCCTCAACCTCGTCAAGAACGCAGTCGAGGCCATCGGCGATAACAAGGCGCAGGGGCGCATCGTCATTCAGACCTCGTTTCGTCCCGGCGTGCGCCTCTCGGTGCAGGGATCCGATTCCCGCATCAGCCTGCCGCTGATGATCCAGATCGAGGACAATGGCTCGGGCGTCCCTGAGCACCTTAAAGAGCACTTGTTCGATCCGTTCGTCACAACCAAGCCGTACGGCACTGGCCTCGGGCTCGCGCTCGTCGCCAAGATAATCAACGACCACGGGGGGATCATCGAGCTCGATAGCGAGCCCAAGCGCACCGTCTTCCGGGTCCTGCTCCCGATGCAGGAACCTTCCACTCCGAACTCCCGCTCGAGCCCGAGGTAGGCCATGGCCCGTGGTACCGTTCTTATTGCCGACGACGACACCGCAATCCGCACGGTGTTGAACCAGGCGCTTGCGCGAGCTGGATACGCTCCGCGCGCCACCGGCAACGCCACGACACTCTGGCGCTGGGTCAGTCAGGGCGAGGGCGATGTCGTCCTCACTGACGTCGTCATGCCCGACGAGAACGCGTTCGATCTCATTCCGCGCATCAAGAAGATCCGGCCCGATCTGCCGATCATCGTCATGAGCGCGCAAAATACGCTGATGACAGCGCTCACCGCAGCCGAGAAGGGCGCCTACGAATATCTGCCCAAGCCTTTCGATCTGAACGAGGTTGTCGCCGTCGTCGGGCGCGCCTTGACGCAGCCCGGCCGCCGCTTGCAGCGCCCCACGCAGGAGATGGAAAGCGAGGAGCTTCCGCTCATCGGCCGATCGCCGGCGATGCAGGAAATCTATCGCGTGCTTGCGCGCCTCACGCAGACCGATCTCACCGTGATGATCAACGGCGAGAGCGGCACCGGCAAGGAGCTGGTCGCCCGCGTGCTGCACGACTACGGCCGCCGCCGCCAAGGTCCATTCGTTGCCATCAACATGGCCGCCATCCCGCGCGAACTGGTCGAGAGCGAATTGTTCGGCCACGAGAAGGGCGCCTTCACCGGCGCGCAGACGCGCACGCAAGGCCGCTTCGAGCAGGCCGAAGGCGGCACGCTGTTCCTCGACGAGATCGGCGATATGCCGCTCGACGCCCAAACGCGTCTTCTGCGCGTTCTGCAGGAAGGGGAGTACACCACTGTTGGCGGCCGCACGCCGATCAAGACCAACGTGCGCATCATCGCCGCCACTCACCGTGATCTGAAATCGCAGATCGCGCAGGGCCTCTTCCGCGAGGACCTCTACTATCGACTCAATGTCGTGCCGATCCGCATTCCGCCACTGCGCGAGCGCCTGGAGGATGTCGGCGATCTCGTGCGCCACTTCTTGCGTCAGGCCGCGCGTGAAGGCCTCGGTCAAAAATCGATTGAAGCCGCTGCCATCGACCGCCTCAAGACGCACCCTTGGCCCGGCAACGTGCGTGAGTTGGAAAACTTCGTTCGTCGCCTTGCCGCGCTCTATACCCAGGACACGCTCACTGCGCAGATCATCGAGCAAGAGCTGGCCGAAGCGATGCCGGAGAAGTCGACCGACATCGGCTCCTCTGATTCGAAGGACCTCAGCGAGCAGGTGGAACGCTATCTCGCCGGCTACTTCTCAGGCTTCGGCAAAGAGCTGCCGCCTCCCGGCCTCTATGACCGCATCATCCGCCAGGTTGAGCTGCCTCTGCTCACGGCTGCCCTTGCGGCAACGCGTGGCAATCAGATCCGCGCGGCCGAGTTGTTGGGATTGAACCGCAACACACTGCGTTCGAGAATAAGGGCGCTGGATATCCGGGTTTTCCGCACGCCTCAGGCTTAGTCGCGGCCCATTGTCCCCTTGAAATTCCAAAGCATTACCCGCACGCCCTTGCGCGCGGTCCGGCCCGGCGTTACCAATTCGCCACGTCGCGAAAATGTCACAGTCTGTTGCTGTGATCCCGGCCGCCGCAACTGGCGGCAGTTCCGTAACCGGCCTCCCCCGGGCCCAAGACTGAAAGCGACCCGATGCCGGCAGTGCTCATCGCACCGCAGCGAGGCCATAACTTGGAAGAAGGGGCCTCCGCCCTCAATCCGAGCGACCGCGCCTTTTGGATCGGACTGGTGCTGGTCCTGCTGTCGCTCGTCTCGGCGTTCGCGACCTATCTCATCCTGACCGGTCTGACGCCGATCCCGCCGCGAAACGAGGTGGTGCTGGGCGTGCTCGCCCTGAACATCGTCCTCATCGTCACGATGATCGCGCTCCTCACCTGGCAGGTGCTGGGGCTCGCCAGGGCATGGCGCAAACGCACGCCGGGCGCCCGGCTGCACATCCGCATCGTCGGTCTGTTCTCGATCATTGCTGCGCTGCCGACCATCCTGCTCGCGGTCGGCGCCACGGTCACCTTCGCCCGCTCGCTGGACGGCTGGTTCGCCACGTCTACGCGCGCCATCGTGCTGTCATCGCGCGATGTCGCCAACGCCTACCTCGACGAGCACGGTCAGGTGATCCGCACCGACATCGTCAACATGGCGCGTGACCTCGACATGGCCGCCGGCTCCATAGCTGGCGACCCCATGCGGCTTCAGCGCTTGGTGATGGTCCAGGCAGGTCTGCGCGATCTGCCCGCGGCCTACATCGTCAATAGCGAGGGCCAGCCAGTCGTCGAAACCAGTGCCGACGATCGCCTGCCCTACATCAGCCCAACGCGAAGTGCTTTGGAGCAGGCCGCTTCCGGGCAAGTGGCCCTGATGATGCCCAACGCGCACAATTACCGCGTCGGCGCCGTCACCAAGCTGGAGCGTTACCCCGGCATGTATCTCTACGTCGCCCGTGGTGTCAGCCCGCAGGTGACGGAGCATCTCCGCCTTACCGCCCAGAACGTCGACGAGTTCAACCGCCTGCGCAAAGCGCGCGGCGGGCTCAAGGTGGCGCACGGGCTCATGTACTTGATGATCTCGATGACGGCCGTGCTCGCCGCCATCTGGGTCGGTCTATGGTTCGCCGGACGCTTCGTTGCTCCGATCCGTCGCCTCATCGGTGCGGCTCAGGAGGTCTCGACAGGCAATCTCGATATCGAGCTGCCCGAGAAGCGCGGCGAGGGCGATCTGCGGCGCCTGTCGCAGACCTTCAACACCATGACGCGGGAGTTGAAGAACCAGCACGACGCGCTCGTCACTGCCAACGAGCAGCTAATGGAGCGCCGCCACTTCATGGAGGCCGTGCTGTCGGGCGTGTCGGCCGGTGTCATCGGTCTCGACAGCCAGGATCGCATCACGCTCGTCAGCCGCGCCGCCACCAAGCTGCTCGGCATCGAGGATGCCGACCTCGTGGGCAAGAAGTTGCGCGAGGCAATCCCCGCCTTCAGCGGCGTCCTCGACCATGCTGGCGAGCACACGCTAAAGCAGCGCTCGCAGGAAGAGATCACGCTCGATGTCGGCGGCGAGGAGCGCACGTTCGCTGTGATGGTCACGCGCGAGCGCGCCAGTGGCGGCGATGTCGGCTCGGTCGTCACCTTCGACGACGTGACCGATCTTGTTTCGGCCCAGCGCACGGCGGCCTGGGCGGACGTTGCCCGTCGCATCGCCCATGAGATCAAGAACCCGCTGACGCCGATCCAGCTTTCAGCCGAGCGTCTGCGTCGCAAGTACGCCAAGAGCATCACGCACGATCGCGAAACCTTCGACCGCCTCACTATGACGATCGAACGTCAGGTGACCGACCTCAAGACCATGGTCGACGAGTTCGCCGAGTTCGCGCGCATGCCCAAGCCAGAGATGGCGTCGAGCGACCTGCGCCATGCCGTGCAGGAGCCCGTCGTCCTGTTCCGCGAAGGCCATCCCGAAATCAGCTACGACCTGCGCATACCCGAAAAGCCGCTGCTGATGTCGATCGATCGGCGCCTCATCACCCGCGCCATCACGAACCTCGTCAAGAACGCCAGCGAGGCCGTGGAAGCCGCGCGCGAAACCGCCCAGCAGGAAGACCCGGAGTGGAAGGGCTGGATCGAAACCATCATCACGCCGCAGTCCGACCGCGTTACCATCGAAGTCATCGACAACGGCATCGGCTTGCCCAAGCAGAACCGCGCTCGCCTGCTTGAGCCTTATGTCACCACCAAAGGCCACAAGGGCACCGGGCTTGGCCTTGCCATGGTGCAGAAGATCACCGAGCAGCACGGCGGCACACTCGCGCTTGAAGACGCCCCCGTGGTTCCCGGCCGCCCGCACGGCGCACTCGTCCGCATCACGCTGCCGCTGGTCTTTGGACATGGACCAGCGCGCCCCGCCACTCCCCCATCCTCAACAGAACAAGCTGCGGCCCACTAGGCCCGCGACATCGACCGAAGGAGTTTTGAAAGATGGCTGCAGATATCCTGATCGTCGACGACGAGGCCGACATCCGCGATCTCGTTGCCGGCATTCTCGAGGACGAGGGGCACAGCGCACGCCTCGCGCGCGACAGCGACGAAGCCCTGAAAGCCATCGAGGAGCGGCGCCCCCATCTCGTCATTCTCGACATCTGGCTGCAGGGCAGCCGTCTCGATGGATTGGAGGTGCTCTCCTACATCAAGCGCACCTATCCTGACCTGCCCGTGGTCATCATCTCCGGTCACGGCAACATCGAGACCGCTGTCACCGCCATCAAGCGCGGCGCCTATGACTACATCGAAAAGCCGTTCAAGGCCGATCGGCTCATCCTCGTCACGCTGCGCGCACTCGAAGCCTCGCAGTTGAAGCGCGAGGTCAAGGAACTGCGCGAGCGCTCGACGTTCAGCGCCGACATGGTCGGCAAGTCTCCCGCAATCAACCAGCTGCGGAACGCTCTCGATCGCGTCGCCCCGACCAACAGCCGCATTCTCATTCGCGGGGCGTCCGGCGCGGGCAAGGAACTGGCCGCGCGCGTTATTCATATGAAGTCCGCGCGCGCCGAGGCTCCGTTCGTCGTTCTGAACGCCGCCGCCATGGCGCCTGATCGCGTCGAGGAGGAGCTGTTCGGCACCGAGGATCGCACCGGCGGCGGCCCGCGCAAGGTCGGCGCGCTGGAAGAGGCGCACGGCGGCACTCTCTACATCGACGAGGTCGCCGACATGCCGCTCGAGACCCAGGGCAAGATCCTGCGCGTGCTCGTCGAGCAGAAGTTCCTGCGCATCGGCGGCAGCCAGAAGGTGGCGGTTGATGTCCGCATCATCTCCTCCACCAGCCGTGACCTGGAGCGCGAGATTGCCGAGGGCCGCTTCCGCGAGGACCTCTATCACCGTCTCAACGTGGTGCCGCTGCGCGTGCCGAGCCTCGCTGAGCGCCGCGAGGACATCCCCGACCTGATCCAGTTCTTCGTCGGCCAGCTGTCGAGCGCTTCCGGCCTCGCCCCGCGCCGCATCGGCGAAGACGCAATCGCCGTGCTGCAAGCCCACGACTGGCCCGGCAACGTGCGCGAGCTGCGCAACAACATCGAGCGTCTGATGATCCTTGCCGGCGGCGATCCTTCGACCGTCATCACCGCCGAGATGCTGCCCGAGGAGATCGGCTCCAATGTGCCGCTGCCCGTGAACGGCGGCGCCGAGCACCTGATGAGCCTGCCGCTGCGCGAGGCCCGCGAGATCTTCGAGCGCGAATACCTGCTCGCCCAGATCAACCGCTTCGGCGGCAACATCTCGCGCACGGCCGAATTCGTCGGCATGGAGCGATCGGCCCTGCATCGCAAGTTGAGGGCGCTCGGTGTCTCATCCGAGCACCGCGGCATGGAAGTACGTCAGGCCTGATGGCCTGACGTGGGTGAAGTCGTAAGCCTGCAAAGCCGGACGATGGCGACCCGAACGATCGACGAGCTTGCAACTTCACGATTTCACGCACTGACGGACATCCAATGACCCGCATTGTCTACGTGAACGGCCGTTACGTGCCGTATGCCGACGCCGCCGTTCACGTGGAAGACCGCGGCTTCCAATTCGCCGACGCCATCTACGAGGTTTGCGAGGTGAGGGACGGGAGCCTCATCGACGAAGCGCGCCACATGGCCCGCCTCGAGAGATCGCTGGCCGAGCTGCAGATCCGCCGCCCCATGACCGCCGCGGCGCTGGGCCACGTCATGCGCCAGGTCATCCGCCGCAACCGCGTGCGCGATGGCCTCGTCTACCTCCAGGTTAGCCGTGGTGCCGCCCCCAGAGACTTCTCCTTCCCTGGTCCCGACGTCCCTCCGACCGTCGTCTGCCTGGCACAATCGATTTCGGCCGCTCACCGCGATCTGAAGGCCCTGTCGGGAATAGCCGTCAAATCGATGCCCGATATCCGTTGGCAGCGGCGCGACATCAAGACGGTGATGCTGCTGCCTGCCTGCCTCGCCAAGGAAGCCGCCCGCAAAGACGGGGCCCGCGAGGCCTGGTTCGTGGACGCCGAGGGCTTCGTCACCGAGGGGGCCTCCAGCAACGCCTGGATCATCGACCAGGGCGGGGCCGTCATCACACGGCAATTGGGGCTTGATATCCTCCCCGGCGTCACTCGCGCGACCTTGCTTGATGTCCTTGCCGAGGAGAAGATGCAACTCATCGAGCGACCGTTCCTGCTCTCGGAAGCCTACGCCGCCCGCGAGGCCTTCATCACCTCTGCGACCCAGACGGTGATGCCGGTCGTTCGCATCGATGGGCGTCCTGTGGGCGACGGCAGACCCGGGCCGGTGGCGGCGAAACTACGCCAGAAATTTCACCATTTTGCCGCCATTTCGAGCGCTTGAGACAGCTTCTCTTTGATGACGAACTTGGTATACCTTTTAGTGTGCAGTGCGGCATAATGTTATTATATCACAGCCACTGCGCGCCGCTCACCGGAGCGGCCTCACTACCCCAGCAGACCTAAGAACAGGCGGACAACAAAAATGGGCGCAGATCGAGTTCAGAATCTTCAGGACACGTTCCTGAACCACGTGCGCAAGAACAAGACGCCTCTGACGATTTTTCTCATCAATGGCGTCAAGCTCCAAGGGATCGTGAGCTGGTTCGACAATTTCTGCGTGCTTCTGCGACGGGACGGTCACTCGCAGCTCGTGTATAAGCATGCGATATCGACCATCATGCCCGGCCAACCGGTCCACCTCATGGAGACCGAAACGACCGAGGCCTAAAATCTCGGACGACGGCAATCGACGAACGCGTAGACATTGCAGAGCAGATCGAAGGCGAGGCGCGCGCGATAGGTGCGCGCACTCTCGTGCTTGTGCCGGATTTCAAACGCGCCACCCGCCCCCCGCGCGTTGAAGCAGGTGCGCCGAGCCGCACCGCACCGCTGCATTCCCCCCATGACCGGCTTCAGGAAGCCATCGGGCTTTCCGAGGCGATCGACCTCGACGTCCGCGACAGCATGCTCGTACCGGTGGCGACGCCGCGGCCCGCTACGCTGTTCGGCACCGGCAAGGTGGAAAGCCTCAAGGCGATGATCGCCGCGCATGAGATCGCGCTGGTCATCATCGACCATCCGGTCTCGCCGATTCAGCAGCGCAACCTGGAACGCGCCTGGAACACCAAGGTGCTCGACCGCACCGGGCTCATCCTCGAAATCTTCGGCCGCCGTGCGCGCACCAGGGAAGGACGCCTGCAGGTCGAGCTTGCGCACCTCTCCTACCAGAAGAGCCGCCTGGTCCGCACTTGGACTCACTTGGAGCGCCAGCGCGGCGGCTACGGCTTCCTGGGCGGCCCGGGCGAAGCACAGATCGAGCTCGACCGCCGCATGATCGACGAACGCATCATGGCCATCCGCAAGGAGCTCGAGGTCGTAGTGCGCACGCGCGAGCTGCATCGGCAGGGACGCCGCCGCGTGCCTTATCCAGTCGTCGCCATCGTCGGATACACCAACGCCGGCAAGTCGACTCTGTTCAACCGCATCACCGGCGCCGACGTTTTCGCCAAGCACCAGCTGTTCGCCACGCTCGACCCTACGATGCGCGAGGTTCGCCTCAAGAGCGGCCGCCGCATCATCCTGTCCGACACCGTCGGTTTCATCTCCGATCTTCCTACGATGCTGGTGGCCGCCTTCCGCGCAACGCTCGAAGAGGTGATCGAGGCCGACCTCATCCTGCACGTGCGCGATATCTCCCACGAGGAGACCGACAGCCAGGCGCACGACGTCGAGCAAGTCCTCGCGGACCTCGGCATCGACACGCTGGCAGCCGACGCGCCGATCCTCGAAGTGTGGAACAAGGTCGACCTTCTCTCCGCCATAACCCGCGAAGAGGCGATTAGCGCCGCCCGCTTTGCCGAGCGCCGTCCCGTGCTCGTATCCGCTGTGTCTGGCGAGGGCATCGACCGGCTGCTCGACGAGATCGACAAGCGTCTCGGGCGCAGCGACAGCGTCGTCGAGATGCTGATCCCCGCGCACGGCGGCCGCCTCGTCAACTGGCTCTACGAGGAAGCCGACGTCATCGAGCGCGAGCCGCTCGACAGTGGCGAGACGCGCGCCCGGGTTAGGGTCGCGGCTGAGAAGAAGGAGCGTCTGCTGGCCCAGGCGCGCCAGGCTGGCGCCATCATCGAAGCTTCCACCTGATCCCCAGGCTAGCCCCCAATCCCAATGTGACGCTGCGCGAAACCGGAGGGAAGCCATAGGCGGCACAAAAGCGCCCGCTTGCTAGGGGACATTGATCCCAACTGCTTACCGTGCGGTCTGTAACCGCCGCGGGAGGCACCAATGTCTGGAAGTGATCGCAACCTCATCACACCCAAGGATCCGATGACGCCGCAGGATCAGGATTTCATGCGCCTCGCTCTGCAGCACATGCGCGAGGCGGGCGTCGTGACGAAGTCCGGAGGCCCGTTTGGCGCCGTCATTGTGCTCGATGGCAAGGTCCTCGCCGTCGCCGGCAACAGCGTCATGAGCGACAGCGATCCCACCGCGCATGCCGAGGTCAACGCGATCCGCGAAGCCTGCCGCAAGATCGGCAACCCGCACATCGACGGGGCCGTCATGTATTCGAGCTGCGAGCCGTGCCCGATGTGCTACGCAACCGCCTATTGGGCGCGCGTCTCCAAGATCTTCTATGCAGCCGGGTATCCTGACTACGCCGACCTCTTCGATGACGCCAATATTGCCGGAGATCTCCTGCTCCCTTACGGTCAGCGGCAGGTCGTGATGCAGCAGATCATGCAGCCCGAAGCGCAGAAGGTTTGGGCGGAATTCCGCACGGTCCCCGATGGCGCTCGCTACTAGCGCCGGCGCCGGTTAACGCGATGCGGCAGCAACGCCGGCCGCATCGCCCGCACTATCCGTTGGCGCCACCACCAGCTTCTGCACTGTCTCCAGCGTGTCGGCTTCATCGGCGGGTTTGTCCCAGCGGATACGATGCACGCGCGGAAAGCGCATGGCGAGGCCGGACTTGTGCCGCGTCGACGGAAACACGGCGTCGAAGGCGATCTCCAGCACCATGGTTTGCTCCACCGCGCGCACCGGGCCGAACTGTTCGGTCGTGTGCGTGCGGATAAAGCGATCGAGCCGCAGCAGCTCTTCGTCCGTGAAGCCGGAATAGGCTTTGCCCACCGGCACGAGTTCGCGCACGATCTGCCCGTCATCGCCGGCCGTCTCGCGCCAGACACCGAACGTATAGTCGGAGTAGTACGACGAACGCTTGCCCGAGCCGCGCTGCGCGTACATCAGCACGCAATCGATTGTGAGCGCGGCACGCTTCCACTTCCACCAATGCCCTTTCGGGCGGCCTGAAAGGTACGGGCTCTCGCGCCGTTTCAGCATCAAGCCTTCGATGCCCGCCTCGCGCGCCCCGTTCCACAAGGCATCGAGCTCAGCGAAGCTCTCGAACCGCACGATCGCACTGACATCGCTGGCGCGCGGATGATGCCGCGCGTGCCACGCTTCGAGACGTTCGCGCCTGGCATCGAATGAAAGCGCACGCACGTCCTCACCATCATCGATGAGAATATCATAGAGGCGCACGAACGCGGGATACTCGCGCAGCATTTTCGCCGTCACGGTCTTGCGATTGAGACGCTGCTGCAAGTCGTTGAACGGCGCGACGATGCCATCGCGCGCCACCAGCAGCTCGCCGTCGACGACGGTGTCGTAGGGCTGAAAGGCCGCCACCACCTCGGGGAAGCTGCCGGAGATGTCATCGCCCGAGCGCGAGAAGATGCGCACGTCCCCGCCGCCCGCCGCGATCTGCACGCGAACGCCGTCCCACTTCCACTCGGCGACGATGTCGCTCGGAGACAGGTTCGCCCAGTCGCCTTCCTCGATCGGATGGGCAAGCATGAGCGGACGGAAAATCGGCTTTCCGGAAACGTCGGGCCGCAGCGCGCGATGCTCGAGCCACGCGAACAGCTCCGCATATGGGGGCTTCAGCGCATGCCATATCTCTTCGATCTCGGAAAGATCATGTCCACTCATCTGCGCCAGCGCAGTGCGCGCCAGCCGCGCCGAAACGCCGACGCGCGGCGCCCCGCCAATCAGTTTCAGCAGCGCCCAGCGCCCACGCACATCGAGCCGGTCGAGAAAGTCGCCCAGAACCGGCGCAACGGCATTGCCCGGAACCATCTCCAACGCAGCGACCACTTCGGCGAGGGTAGGGGAGGGCCGCGTCGCGCGCTTGTCCGGCCAGAGCAGCGACACCGTTTCAGCCGTATCGCCGACGTAGTCGCGCGACATCTGATACAGCACCGGATCGATGCGGCCCGTCATCAGCTCGGAAATCGCACGCCGCAACGGCAGACGCGGAAATAGCCCGTCCGTCAATGCCGCCAGTGCGTATCCTCTGTCGGGATCGGGCGCGCTGCGAAAATACTCGACCAGCAGCGCCAGCTTGCCGTTACGCGAGGGCGTCGTCGTCAGGCAATCGAGAAGGTTGGCGAACCGCTGCACGGCTATTCGTCCTCGTCCTCGAAGCCGACCAGCGACAGCGCGCGCGCTTTGCGGCCCATAAGGCCGAGCTGATAGACGAGTGCGTCGTCGCGCCCGTGCGTCACCCACACATCCTCAGCGCCCGTCTCGACGATCGTATCGAGCAGTTCCGGCCAGTCGGCATGATCCGAAATGACGAGCGGCAACTCGACACCCGATTGGCGAATGCGCCCCTTGATGCGCATCCAGCCAGACGCGAAGGCGGTCACCGGATCGGGAAAACGGCGCGACCAGCGGTCATCGACCGCCGACGGCGGACACAAAACAAGGGCGCCCTCGAAATCACCGCTCTTCTCCGTCGTCGCCGGGCGAAGCTCTCCGAGGTTGACCCCGAGCCGCTGATAGAGCGCACACAACTCCACCAGGGCGCCATGCAGGTAAATCGGCGCATCGTAACCCGCCTCACGTGCAAGCTTGATCACGCGCTGCGTCTTGCCGAGGCCATACGCGCCGACGAGGTGCGCACGCTCCGGCTGTCGCTTCATTGACGCGAGCAGGCGCGCAACTTCTTGCTCCGCCGGCTCGTGGCGAAACACCGGCAGCGCGAATGTCGCTTCGGTGACGAACACATCGCATGGCACCACCTCGAACGTCGGACACGTCGGATCGCGTGCGCGCTTGTAGTCGCCGGAAATCACCGCACGCTGTCCGTTCCATTCGAGCACCACCTGCGCAGCCCCCAGAATGTGCCCCGCGGGCATGAGCTTGATGCCGACGCCGTTGAGGCTGCGCTTCTCGCCCAGCGCTTGCGATTCCAGAGTGCCCGCGCACTCCGGTCCCATGCGCACTTTCATGATCTCGATCGTCTCGCGCGTCGCCAGCACGGCGCCGTGGCCTGACCGGGCATGATCGCTATGCCCATGCGTGATGATTGCGCGGTCCACCGCACGCGATGGATCGATGAAGAAGCCGCCGGGCTCGCAATAAAGCCCGCGATCGGTCGGGTAGAGCCACTTGTCGACGCCTGCTGCGCCCATTCCACGCCTCTCTAGGGACGCTTTAATGTGGGAGCGCGAACACCATTTGACCAGTCGCTGCCCCGCGCGCTACCCGCCGTGGCCCGCCGCCGCAATCACGGCCGCTTCGCTCACAATGAAGGCGCGTCCATTTCTGGCGTCGAGCCAGTCGCCTCCCTCATCGAATAAAGTTCAGCCCTTAACCATCTGGTCACGAGGCCGCCAAATTGGTGCGTAATGTGTCTGCCTGAGGGCACTGGTTTTCGTACCGCATCCAGGAGACTGCGTCGTGAACGCATGCAACAGGGCGTTGTCGGCCTTTACGCCGGCGCACGCTTCGAGACCCTCTGCGTCTGACCTCGCCATGCCGCTGCAGGTCTACATCATCGAGACCATCGAACGTGAAGCCCGCACGAGGGTCTTCAGACAGATGGCGCTCGTTGCCTCGCTCGTCCTCGGCATTTTCGTCTGTCAGTCGCCCGTTGGCTTCAGCTCGGCCATCGCCGTGCCGACGCTGCCGGTCAGCGCACAATCCGTCGGTGCGCGCATTGCGATCCCCGACCGGTCCGCTATTCCCGAAAACATCGGCGTCGAGCGCATGGTGTTCGCGCCCATGCTCCAGCAGCACATCGCCGCGCGCTGAGGCGCCAGTTTCGTAGTCGACCGGTCGCTCGCCGTCACGATGCCGACGGCGGCCGGCCTGGCGATCGCGCACGCACGCGGCGGAACACCCACCAGCCGACCAGGAAACCTGCCAGACCCAGGGCAGCTAGCAGGCCGATATAGAGCGGCCTGCCGGGGCTAGCCGCCGGCTCTCCTGCTGTAATGCAGGACAAATAGATCGTCGATCCGCCGAATGCGCCCCAAAGGATCACCGCCTCGCGCGCGGCATCGCGCACGATCCACACGCGTTCGGTTTCGATGCTGCCCGGCTTCTGCTGCACGGAATAGCCGGCCTTCTCATATCCTTCCCGTGTTTTGTCCATGATGACGGGCGGACCGCCGTTGCCGATGCCCCAGCCTAGAAACGCAAACTTGTCCGTGCAGGTTTTGCCTTGGGCCTTCGCGGTTTGCTCTATGAGCTGCTTCTTGTTGGCGACGTTGTCGCTCATCCAGGTCATGGCACCCGGTGCAACGGCGGCGCCCGTGCGCCAGTCCGTGTCAGTGGGACGCTCCTCCGCACGCGCAGACGCGGCCCCCAGCATCGCAATCGCGATGAGACCAAGCAAAAAGCGCTGCGCCAAGCTGCCCATGTGGCTTTCCCATAGAACTGGCCCAAAATGCGGATCGACACCGTGTGTCGCCGCTAGTATCGGCAGGGTTTTGAACGAAAGCCCGATGCAGCGCCACCACAAACCGGCTTACGGTTAGCGGCCGGTATGGCCCGGGGATGCATCCGACACCGCCGGACACCCGAGCGTCTTTTGCAGGGCTTCGACGAGCTGCTCGCTGGTCTCCACGGAGATATAGAGCCCGCCGGTGCTGTCCGTCATGCAGCGCGATTGCACGTACCCATTGGTCGTTGCCAGCTCGCGCATGCGGTAGCCGATGACGTGAATGGTGAGGTTATCCCCCTCGGCGCGCAGGGCCTTGGCCATCGCGCACGGGTCGCCTCCGCAAGTTTCTTCGCCGTCCGTCAGCAACACCACGACACCGGGCTTCTCAGGGAACCGCAACACCCGCGCAGCCTCGCGTACGGCGGCCGTCAGCGGCGTGCGGCCTGCCGGATTGAGCTTGCCCAGGGCCGCCATGATGCGATCGGCTGACCGCGGCGCCGGCTGCAACAGCAACTCGATGTTGTCGCAGCGGTTGGAGGGGCCGGGGCCGTAATCGATCAGGCCCAGATTGCGCATCGCAGCGATCTGCGGAAGCACCTTGCCGAGTGCCTGCCGCACCTTGTCGATGCGCGGGGTTGGCGGCGTGTTGAAGTCGGTGCCGGACATCGAACCCGACGCATCGAACACGATCATCGCATCGTCGCGGCAGGAGGGCGGTGGCGTCGATTGCGCCGCCGCACCGCTCGCGGTGAGCGCGAGCGGCAACATGATGGCGGATCGCAACAAAAACCGAGGGCGCATGTACCGGCCTCCCGGCCACACCACATGCGCAGCCTCGCGCTCGAAGCTACGCGAGAGCACTCAACTCCGCAAACTCCTCATCGGATAGCTCGATGTCGACCGCGGCGACATTCTCCTCCAGGTGCTTCGCCTTTCCCGTGCCGGGAATGGGAAGCATCACCGGGCTCCGCTTCAGCAGCCATGCGAGCGCAATTTGGCTCGGGCTGGCCTTATGACGGTGCGCGATTGCGTCGAGAGGCGATCCCGGCTTGGCCAGGCTTCCGGAGGCGAGCGGGAACCAGGGAATGAAACCGATGCCGTTCGCTTCGCAGTGGACGAGAACAGGCTCGCTCGAGCGATTGGTGAGATTATAGAGGTTCTGCACGCTCGCCACCTTGAAGTGTTTCTGCGCCGCGGTGATGTCGTCAACGCCGACTTCGCTCAGCCCCACGTGACGGATCAGCCCTTCCTTTTGCATCGTGGCGATGGCATCGAACTGCTCTTCGCGCGGCACCTTGGGATCGACGCGGTGGAGCTGCCACAGATCGATGCGCTCAACGCCGAGGCGCCGCAGGCTGACGAACACCTGTTGGCGCAGGTAATCGGGATTGCCGCACGGGACCCATTTGTCCGGGCCCGGGCGCAACAAACCGCCCTTCGTTGCGATGACGAGCCCCTCGTATGGGTACAGCGCCTCTCGGATCAGCCGCTCGCTGACCTCCGGGCCATAGCTGTCCGCGGTGTCGATCAGGTTTATCCCGAGTTCGGGCACGCGCTTCAGCGTGCGCAGAGCTTCATCCCGATCTTCAGGGTCTCCCCATACGCCCTTTCCGACGACGCGCATGGCGCCGAATCCGAGGCGGTGAACGGCAAGGTCGCCGCCGATCTTGAATGTTCCAGATTTCGCAGCGTTGGGCGTCGACATCGCGTGGGCTCCGCGTTTGAGAAGAAAAGTGCCGGCCGTGAGATAAGGCGAGGCGGCAGTTATTGCGACACTTAGAGGTCAGCGCGACATGCTGACCCAGTATTTGCAAGTTTAGTCCATTGGGAACTTTCTACGCACCGCAACGTTCAACCCCACATAAAAGGAGGACAGAACAATGCGTATGACAGCCATGCTTGTTGCCGCCGGAATTGGTGCCGCTGCGATGTTTGCCGCGCCGCAAAGCGCGAGCGCACTGCCGCAGGTGAGCGATGCCAAGCAAGTGACGACGAGCAATGTCGAGAAGGCGGGTTACCGCCATCACCGCCGCCATTGGCGCCACCGCCATTACTATCGCGGTCACCGTTACCACCGCCACCACCGCCACTACTATCGTCGCCCTGGGTTCGGCATCTATCTCGGACTCTAATCCGCGCGATGGATTTGATGCCGAGCGGCGAGCATTCGTCTCGCCGCTCGGCATCATTTTTTGCCGCGTAGCTTCCAGAGACGGCGATGCGCCGATGTCCAATTGCAAACGCCAGTCGTACCAACGCGCTTAAAATTGTCCCCGCTTCTCCAGGCAAAACAGCCGCTCGCCATGAAACGGCGCGCCCGCTGTCGCCGATTGCCTCTTAAATGAGCGCGCCGTCTTAACGCTGCGCTCTCGCCGAGATTGCGCGCAACCTCGAGCCGCTTTCGGATCGCAAGATTGTTCGAGCAGGCGCAAAGGCCTTGGTGGCAATCAGCCGATGATCGAACGTCCACGTGCTCGTATCTTGCCTGACGACAGAGCCCGCGCCGCATCCCGGCACGACGCTTTCTGACCCGCAGCGAAGGAGATCGCGCAATGCCGATGTTCACCACTCGAGATGGCACCGACATCTACTACAAGGATTGGGGCACCGGACAGCCGGTAGTGTTCAGCCACGGTTGGCCGCTCTCATCCGATGCCTTCGAAGACCAGATGTTGTTCCTCGCATCGAAGGGCTACCGCTGCGTCGCTCATGATCGGCGCGGCCACGGGCGCTCAGGCCAGCCCTTCACCGGCAACGACATGAATACCTACGCCGACGATCTTGCCGAGCTCGTCGAGAAGCTGAACCTCAAAGACGCGGTCCACGTCGGCCATTCGACCGGCGGCGGCGAGGTCGCCCGGTACATCGCGCGCCACGGCACGAAGCGCGTCGCCAAGGCGGTACTGATTTCAGCAGTCCCACCGTTGATGCTCAAGACTGCTGCCAATCCGCAAGGCACGCCGATCAAAGTCTTCGATGACATCCGCGCTGGCGTAAAAGCCGACCGCTCGCAGTTCTTCAAAGATCTCAGCACGGCGTTCTACGGATACAATCGCCCGGGCGCCAAAGTGTCGGATGGCGTGCGCCAGTCGTTCTGGCTGCAGGGGATGCTTGCCGGTCTGCCCGCTGCGTACGAGTGCATCAAGGCATTCTCCGAAACAGACCAGTTCGAGGATCTCACGAAGTTCGATATTCCCACGCTGATCATCCAGGGCGACGACGACCAGATCGTGCCGATCGCCGCCGCCGCGATGCAGCAGGCAAAGCTGATCAAGGGAGCTGAACTGAAAGTCTACAAGGGCGCCCCGCACGGCCTGTGCACCACGTTGAAGGACGACATCAACGCAGATCTGCTCGCCTTCATCAAAGGAGAGCGCGTCAGCGCCGCCAGCAAAGCGGCTTGACCTGATGCGGCGTTAGAAAAAAGCCGGGGCGCTTTGGGCGTCCCGGCCTATTTCAAATGTGGCAACTGAGCTTGCTTCAGCCGGCAGCGAGTGCAGCGGCGATGGCGTCTTTGATCTGCAGGCGGCGCTTGCGAAGGTTTTCCTCTGTGAACTGGTCCATCGGCTTCACGTTCGTCTCTGCCAAGTGAACCTGATCGTTCACCTCGTCGTACTCCTGCAGGAGCTTCGCGAAGTGCGCGCTGCTGACCTTGAGCTTATGGATTGCATCCTCCTGGCCAGGAAACTCTTCGGCCAGCGTATGGGGGGTATTCGACATCGCGTTTCCTTCGATTTTTCGCACGGCGAGACTTGGAGCTTGCTTTGCTAAGGTCAGCGCTGACCTTTGTCACGCCCACATGGCCCCATCATTGAGCCGGAACAACCCCTGACAATTCTCGCCGATGACATGGGGCCGGGTAGCTCGATAAACCCATCGGCAAATGCTGAGGGTCATTTCGGGTTTACGGGCCGAAGTATCTCGGTTACTGAATGTTTTTTTTTCAGTAGTTGCGTGAGCCGACGATGATATGGAAGAGGACTGCCCAGTTTCACCTCAATCGCTGGCGTAAAGAGGCACGGGTCGATAACATCCGCCTCCCGCTCTCAAACCGCATCATCTCGCCCGGCATGGAATGGACCCTGGCGAAGGGCCGTTACGAATGGGGCGAGGCACGCATGAGCGCCCGCGTCCTGAAACCGGGAGAATCCGTCCTGGAACTCGGCGCAGGGCTCGGTTTTGTGTCCAGCTATATCCGGCTCAACACCGACGCCGGCCAGATCACGTGCATCGAGGCCAATCCCGATCTCGTGCCCTACATCGAGGGCGTTCATCGATTGAATGGCATCAGCAATGCGGCCGTCGTCAACGGCGTGGCCCAAGTCGCCGACTATCCGGCCAGCATCCCATTTTATTGTCGAAAGGACTTCTGGGCCAGTTCTATGGAGCCGGCGGTCGATTACGAGCGCGCCGTCGAGGTTCCGGTCCTCAACTTCACAAACCTATTGGCCACCGCGCGACCCGACGTCCTGGTCATGGATATCGAAGGTGCCGAACTCGATCTGCTCGAGGCTGATGCACTACCGCACGTGCGCGCTATCGTGCTCGAGGTCCATAAGGATGTTTATGGGCGGCGCGGCCTGGAACGGCTTTTTGAGCGCGCCAAACATTTAGGTTTCCATCGCGACCCGAACGGTACGGTGCGCGAAGTCCACACCTTGGTCCGCAATTGATCCCACGCACGACGCCTTCGCCGCTCGATCGACCTGAAGCCTGCTCCGCGGACGTTGGCGGAAGGGGTGTCATCCAAGTGCCATTGAAAACGCGTGGCATTTTTCGATCTTGGAGATCCTGCCCATGTTCTTGCCCACGACGCCCGGTCTCCAGCAGAGAACTAGCGTTCGACCCGTCGCCCTCGTCGGCGGCAGGCCAAATAGGCCCGCCGCTCGAGCCAGCTAGATTGCGCTAGAACCGCTGGGCCACGAGGGTTCGCCAGCGCGGTGCAGGACGCCGAGGCCGCCGCCGGGTGGCGGATCAAGCAGCGCAATCGCCTCATCGAGATCTGAAATCAAACCGGCGATCTGGCGAGACCGCGTTTCGGCCCCCATTCGCTCAGAGCCGGTTAGAGCGCCAATCCGGTCCAACGCATCGCAATGTTGATCGTCGGCAAGGTCGCGCTGCTCGCGAAGGTGGGCGAGGATGACGGACAGCGATGCGAGCATGTCGTCGTCGCCCCTGTCGGCGGCGCGACGAGTCGATGGATCGGAAGCAAAGCCCAGCAGGCCGAGATCGACGCCACCGAGTTGGGCAAGTGTGTAATCCCTCAGCGCCATCGCCCCGCGTGCAAGTTCGCCGGCAGATGGCGGCGAAGCCGGGTCGTCGGGTGGGTTCAAGTGATTTAACTCTGCGACCCGAGCGTGGTCAGCGTGCACCGTGGCAACGATGGCATAGTCGACAGGGCTGGTGGGCCGGAAGTGCATCATCACGCACTCCAGAGCGCGTATGCGAGCGATCAGTCCGTCGGCGGCGCCCAAGTGACCGCCCGACGTGTAGAAATCCGCCTCTAGGGCGGACAGAGTGCCCCGGTCCTCGCGAACGTAGGCACTCCACAAGTGCCTGAGGTGGTTTGCAATCAACTGAATTGTGCTCATGTCGCTACTCCCACTCGGATACAAAGGGCTGGCAGTACGTTTGCGTGCCATGCGCCAGCGATCACGGCACGTTGAAGCGGCCCAGCGCGTGCTCTACGAGCAGTGCCGGTCAGAAAACGTTGCTCAGCAGGCGCACCCCCTGACCTGCGAGGTCGTTCAGATTGTCGATGTAACGCGTCGTCGTGCTCGGGTTGGCGTGCCCGGCGAAGGCCTGCGCCATCGCGACATTGCCATTGCTGCGCTGGATGAGTTCGGTGATGGCGCCATGCCGCAGACCATGCGGACGAATATGAGCGCCGATCTGGCGGCCACGTGCGGCCAGCATACGGTACACAGAGTCCCCGGTCATAGCGGCGCCACGCTTGCGGTTGGTGGCAACGACGAATAATGCGCAGACGCCGGGTGCCGCCAACTCTTGGCGTACGGATAGCCAGGCGCTCAGCGCAACGACAGTAGATGAGCAGATGGCAAGCCAATCGGCTTCGTCTGCGCCCTTTCTGTGGACACGAATGCGTGCGCCGGCCAGATCAATGTCGCCGATAGATAGGCGGGCGACCTCAGCTCGGCGCAGGCCACGTTGAGCTAAGAGCAGCACAATCGCGCGGTCGCGCTGGGCTGTCGGCCCCCGGCTGATTTCGATCGCGTGGAGCAGTCTTGAAGTCTTCGCCAGACCTGGACCTTTCGTGTCGCGGTAGGCCCGCACTTTCAGCGACTTCACCGGTAGAACACCTGGGCCGACCTCGGCCTTCGCAGCTTCCTTCAACGCGGCGTTGATAGCCGAAATAGCTCGGTTGATCGTCGCGGGTGCCCGCCCTTGTTCCTTAAGGTGCGTCTGGTAGCGCTCCAGCGTGTGCAAGGCGACCGAGCGGGACATGGTGAGAAGCAGCGTCAACGCGCTGCCTAGGCTCTTCTCCCCCAACCAGGACGCAAACCGGCCCAGGTCCCCTGCATAGGCGGCCCCGGTGTTCGGCCGGGCATGCGCGAGCCAATAGGCAATGCGCTCTTGAACGGTCGGCACGGCTTGGACGAGGACGGCTGAAGTGTTGGCCACAAGCAGCTGTGACATGCACTTTACTCCTTCGGTTCGCGCTCGCCTTTGCGCTTCATCCGCTTGAGCACCGGCCCCGCATATTCCGTGATGAAAGCGACGATCGCCTCTTGCATCGTCGTGCCGTTCTCAATGGTGGCAACCTTGAAGGCAGTGCGAACGTCCTCATCAAGATGCACGAGAATCGACACTTTGCCCTCACGGCTCGGCGCCTTGTAACCTGGCTTCGGCCCCATATCGTCGTACTCCACGCCGCTCAATTCCAGCACGGACATGGTTCTAGGCCTCCTCTGCTAGCACTACAAGTTGACGATCCTTGCTAAGTAAGCTAGCATACTAAGCATGTCAAGCCTATGCAGTCGATGTCTATGCCTGTGCCCATACTGCACGCCTAGGCATCCTGCATATGCCTAGGCGTCTGACGGTGACTAGGCGGGGCAGCGAGTCGGGCCCATAAAGCCGGAGAGGTGAACCAATGATCGTCATTGGAATTCTGAATTCGAAGGGAGGTGTCGGGAAAACGACGCTCACGGCCGCGTGCGCCGTGCAGGCGGCAGCGTCCAACTCAGTGTGCGTTGTCGACCTCGACAGTCAAGGCAGCTACTCGGACTGGTATACGCGGCGTGGTTCGCCCGACAACCCAGCGCTTTTGGTAGGCGAGGACCGCGCCAGCGAGGCTGTCGAAGCGCTGGGGCTCACGAGCCCATATGAGTATGTGTTTCTCGATGGTCCGCCCGGGTCGCTCATAGTGACCGAGGACGCGGTGCGGTCGTCGACGCTGGTCGTGATCCCCGTGCGTGCGAGCGGACTCGACCTGATGGCATCCCAGGACTGCATTTCGCTTTGTCAGGAAGCCGGAACGCCCTGTGTCGCGGTCATCAACGGCAAGACGCAACATGACGGTAAGCTCGTGGAGCAGGCGCGCGAGGTGCTCGCCTCGTGGCGTGTGCCGGTCGCCGAGACAGTAGTCGCGCACCGCATTCAGTACATCAATGCGGTAACGAGCGGCAAAACTGGCCCCGAGAAGGACCGCAAGGCGGCCGAGGAAATCGGCGCTCTTTGGCGTGAAATTGAGGCGGCGGCTCGGAAGGCGGCGAAGGCGAGGGCCATAGCATGAGCGATGAGTCGAACAGCGTCGACCGCTTCATGGAGATGTTCGCCACGCTACCGGCTGAGCGCAGCGCTTTGAGGAAGCAGCGCGCCAAGGCCGAGCGACGTTCGCAGTTGACTGCTGCCCAGCGCCAGCGGCAGCAGGCGAAGCGCACCTCGCAAATCAACTTCAGATGTTCTCCGGAGTTCTTCGCCGACGCGCACCACATTAAGGGCTATCTCGCCGAGCAGCGCGGACATCCAGTCAGCGTTGCTGACGTGCTTGAAGAGGCCCTGGTGCTGCTGAAGCGGCGCCACGACTACAAAGGGACTCGCACCGCATGAATCGGCTCGCTCACCCCGCCGCTGCTGCAGTCGGCATCGGCATACTCGCCTGCGTTACGCATGCCGCGATCGTTGCGACGGGCGGATATTCAATGCCCACTGCGCCGCTCCTCATCGCACTCGCTTGCGGCCTCGCCACCGGCGCTGCCGTAACAGGTATCGCGTGGGGGCAACAGCGTCGCACGCTCGCCATTCTGCTGGTCTTCGCGCTGGGTGCGGGCGAGGCATATGCGCTGCTGATGACGGCCGAGCGCACGCTCGCACATCGCGAAAGTCAGCAGGCGCCGCTACGTGAGGCGGCGGCAAAGCATGAGGCAGCCTTGGCGCGCGTGAATCGAGCGCGGGACAGCGCATCCCAGTCGACGGTACCATCGCCCCGTCTTCTCGCAGCAGAGGCCTCTAGACGGGCCGCTGAGGAGGCGGTGCGCTCCGAGGCGAGCAAGCCGGGATGCCGCGAGAACTGCCGGCTTCTCCTGCAGCAGGCGGTTGACGCCGCTGCTCTTGAGGTCCGCTCCGCGCGAGCCGAGATCGCCGCGCACGAAGCGAAAGAGGCGGCGGCGATCGATGCTGAAAGGCGTGCGGCGCAAGCCGAGCTCGACGCCAATCCTGCACCGCCCAGCGCGACACCGCTCGCCGACCGCCTTGGCGTTGAGGCGTGGCGGATTGACTTGCTTGCGGCGGCCCTCGCGTCCATTGCAGCCAACGGGCTTGCTGCGATCCTCATCGCATTTGCGTCCCATAGCCGACGCCCAGAACCTCATGCACACCTGCCGACTTATGCTGAGCCGGTTGCACTGCTCGAAAGCGGGTCATCGTCGGCCGACACGTCCGATCATGGAGCGCCAGCGGAGATCGCGCCGGCGCGGCATAGGCGATCTGCCGACGAGGCGGCCCGGTTCGCCTGCGATGTGCTTCGTCCTGACGATAGTGGACGCGTTCGGCTGCGCGACATCCTTCCCGCGTATCACAACTGGTGTGCAAGCCGTGGCCTAGACCCCCTAGCAGTCGACGAAATCGGCGCGGCGCTAGCCGCGCTCATTTCCCGAGCGGGCCTTCGCTACGGCGAGGCCAGCGGCGAGCCGGTGATCGTAGGCATCGTTTGGGCTGATGCTGGTGCGACTCTAGCGTCACCGCGGGATACCAAGGGCACCACGCCCTCCACTTCGGCATCGTTGGCACAACTAGCAACGACGCCGATGTAGCGAGCGGCCATTAGGCGCTGTGCCCAACACCGCCAACGCCGCCAACATCGCCAAGAATCCGCGCGGCGCCATTTGGCGGTCTGCGCCGTTGGATGACCCATGTACGCCAAGGCCGCCAATACCGCCAAGGCGGTGTGTTGCTCAGAAGGCGGGGGGCGGCGGCATTGTTCGGAGGCGACTTGGATAGCGCTTCTCCGTGCGAATCGAATCGGCAGGCTTAACCCTCAGCGACAACGGAGGGTAGCGATGACGACAAAGCCAGCAATGAATGGCCTGACGAAGGACTTCCACCTGCAGGTGCCGATTACGGACGAGGTGGGCAGCGCTTGGACGAAGATCACTCTTCGCGAGCCGACACTTGCCGACATGATTGCCGTCGAGCGTAAGGTGACTGCGCTAGGGAATGCGTTCACAGCAGATATGCTGTCGCTGCTCTCTAATTTGCCGGAGACCGCGGTCCGCAAACTCAAGTTCAGGGATTTGCGTCCCATTGAAAGGTGGCTCAACTCGCTCCAGCACACCGTGGCCGATGATGATCCCCTGGAGGCTGTGCCCCAGCGCACGTTCAAACTACTCGTCCCACTGCAGACGAACGGCGCGCCTATAACGTCGCTGACAGTTCGGGAGCCGGACCTCGACTGCGGCATCATGGTCGACAAGTTCAAGGGAGCCGCTGAGCAGCAAGCGGCGATGATCGCGGCGCTTTCAGATCAGGTTATCCCCGTGATCACCCGGATGGCGATGCGCGACGTACGCCGCATCGATGCGTGGCTCAATTTTTTCTCGTTCGCTGGCGCCTTCTCGCCCGAGACGGGGGAGGGGATGTCGGCAAATCCAAGCTCCGCGGATGGCGTGACGTCGCCGCAGTTCTCGCAAGCGAGCTGAGCACGGGATTGGACCAGATCCGCAAGCTTCCGCTGACGGAAGCTGCCGAGTGGATGGGGTCCCTGCGGCGCATTAACGAACCGGAAGCTTGAAGCAATGGCCAACCTTACGTCGAGCCTCGTGATCAGCCTGCGGGACCAAGTGTCTGGCCCCGCCGGCGGCGTATCGAAATCGCTCCTGAACATTCAGAGGGCGGCGGAATCGATCGCGAGGGTCTCCTCGAAGCTGAACCTCGGCACCAAGAACCTGCTCAACCCATTGAAGGACGTCGGAACCGACAACCTCGACGAAACCTATTACCAGTGGGATCAGCTGGCTCAGCAGATCGCTGCCATATCCGAGACCGGCGCCGACGGAATGATGCGTCTCAAAGACGCCATCCGACGTGTGTCGACGGAGTCGAGGACGCCGCCGCAGGACCTCATGGCGGCGGCAAAGGCCTGGCTCGAGCTGGGCAATAGCCTCGACACGTTTGAGAAGATCGCGGCGATCGCCGCGAAGACGTCGCGCATCACCGGCGTCTCTCCCGCGCAACAGATGACGGGCGTCAACTCAATTTTGCGCGCCTACGGCAAGGACCCGAACAACATCGAGGATGTTAGCCACTTCGAGGAACTCTATCTCGTCGCGTCGAAGGGGATGGTGGGCGGTGCGCACGCCTTCGAGGAGGCGATGAAGACGTTCGCGCCGGTTGCCAAGGCCACGGGAATGACAGTCGAAGAGGCCGCAGCCCTGGTGCAAACGTTGGGCGGCCAGTTCGAGGCAGGTGAGATCGGCAACGCGCTGAAGACCGGCTTCGTGCGACTGCTTCGGCCACGATCGGGAGCCCTTCCGCAGCTGCGCGCGGCCGGCATCGACTACACCAAGTGGTTCAATTTCGACATCGACAAGCTGCAGCGTGAGGGCGGACTGGATTTCGCGGAGCGACTGCGCGGCATGGGGCGTCGTGTCTCCCCAGAACTAGCGCGGGAGATCAATGAAGCGTTTGAGACGGCAGACCTTTCAGAGGGCGCTGGGCCGCTGCAGGATAAACTGACGGCGATCCTCACTGACGCTTACGGGCACTCGACCCGGAAAGGAAAGAAGGTCCTCGACGGCCAGACAACCAAGGATATTGCAGCCGCCGTCGCCCAGCACGTCCAAGCCTATCGCGACGCGATGAAGGGTTTCAACGTTGCGCAGTTTCTCGATGACCTATCGAAGCAAGTGAACAATGTGCCTTTGCTCGACTCACTGTTCGGTGTGAACCGTCTGCCCCAGTTCCTCGATCTGCTTCGCCAGGCGGGCCACTTCCGCGATCGCCTCGAGAAGATCATTCACGACATGCCGGGCGCCATCGATCGCAAGTGGAAGGAATTCTTCGACAAGGCCGATTCCTACTCGAACGCGGTCAATAGGCTCACCAACGCATGGGACAATCTTTGGAAGAAGATGGCCGACACGGGCGTCGGGTCCGACATCGCCACGATCATGAACGGTGTCGCACGAGCAGTGGAATGGTTGCAAAGCCTCGACCCCGTATGGTCCCGCATGTTTTTCTGGATGACCACAATTGGGAGCGCCGCCGCGGCTATTGTTGCGCCGTTGCTGCTCCTTGCGAAGCTGCGCAAGCTGTTCACCGTAGGCAAAGCCGCGATAGGTGCAGGGGAAGCTGCGGCCGGTGGCGCCGCGGCCGGCGCCGGAACGGCTGGTGTCGCAGTCGGTGGCGCCGCAGTGGCCAAGCGTTTCGGCCTCAAAGCGCTCGCTCGCATTCTTGGTTGGCCGCTCGCGTTGGCGCTTGCCGGCTATGATGCCTATGAGGGCTACCAGAAGGATGGGTGGAAAGGCGCGATCCTCAATCCGCTCACGTTCGGGTTCTATTCGAGTGGCGATGAAGGCGCCGAGCCGAACGCAGCGCAGACCGCTGTCGCTGGTGGCCGCGCCGTCGCGAGCGGCAAGGATGCCGGGCTCTCGGAAATTCAGACCCAGGCGCAGGCCATTCCAGCCGCGGTCGCCGGTGCAATGGCGCAGGTCCGCACCATCCTCGCCGGCGTTGATCTGACGGCCGAGGGGCGACGGGCAATGCAAACGTACGCGAACGGGCTAGCTGAAGGTGCCTCGGCCGCTGCTGCGGCCGCCCGCGCCGCTGGCCACCAAGTGGGAAGCGCTATGAGAGGCGCGTATTCGGACGGAGGACGATGACAATGATCGACGAATGAGAAACGCTGGGGACGCAGCCGCAATATCTTCTACGTTTGCTGCTCGCGAGCGAAGCGCAACCTCGCCGTCATCGATCTGGCGCCCCGCTCAAACGCCAAGGACAAGGGCGTCGTGGCACTGTTCGGTGCTGAGGCTTGCCACTTCCTGTGAGATCGGCGCCCGTTAAGCGGGTCGCGGATCCCGGCTAGTCCCGTAAAGTCTCATTATCGGGACTAGGCCCCCTGCCGAAGTGGCAGCTCGCCGGCATAGCGGCGACGCGTTCCGCTCAGAGGCGCGAAGCTGCCTCTGCTCGCGCAATCCTCTCCAACGTCTTACGACCCTTGGCCTTGAGCCTCTGAAGTTGCGAGATCAGTTCATCAATGCCCCGCTCGAACTCGTCAGGTGCAATCGCCTCATACGTCAGGCAGAAGACGCCCGGCTTGTCAGCTAGACTCGCTGGTCTGACCCCATTGGCTACGCCGACCGATATCCCTTTCCAGCCCGAGCCGTACGTCGCGACCTGAACTTCAAATGCTTCGTCAACTGCGGACATGACCGCCTCCCTCGTGACAAATGAAGATTGGTCGCCGATTCTCCGGCCCAGCCATACGGTGGCGCCTGCGCTTTCCACAATCAGTTGCGCTGGGTGTTTGACTGCAACTGTCGATGGCGACTAGCGTCTTCGGAATTCTGGTGGGGTTGAGCAAAATGTCGGAACCCGAAAAGCAATTGCATATTGTCGAAGACGAGGACACCGGGGACCAGTTTGTCATCTACACCACGACGGCAGGCGTCGAACTTGACGTTCGATTCGAAAACGAGGAGCCCTGGTTCACGCAGGCACAGTTGGCGAACATCTTCGGCGTCGACGTCCGCACGGTTAACGAGCACATTCAAAAATTTGTGGCCGAGGGCGAACTCGATAATTCAACTATCCGGGATTTCCGGATAGTTCGCGAGGAAGGCGGTCGACGTGTAACTCGCCCGATCTCGCACTATGGATTGGACGTAGCTTTTTACGTTGGTTACCGGGTCAACTCCGGCCAAGGCAAGCTGTTTCGCCGCTGGGCTACGACGATGCTCGTACAGCTGGCCACCAAAGGCTTCGTGATTAACGCTCGCAAGCTTAAGAACGAGCCGGATCACTTCGCCGATCTCCGGCGACTCATCCAGGATATTCGAGCCAGCGAGGCGAACCTCTACGCCGAGCTTCGTCGCATCGTCTCGATGTGCAACGATTACGACCCCGGTTCTAAGGAGAGCAGGAACTTCTTCGCACTGTTCCAGAATCGGCTGCTCTTCGCCATTACCGGCCACTCAGCAGCGGGCATCCTCACTTCGCGTGCGGACGCGAGGCAGCCCAACATGGGTCTAAAAGCGTGGAAGGGTAACGAGCCGTTGCAGACCGATGTCTTGACGGCCAAGAACTACCTGGGCGACCTCGAGCTTGAGGACCTAAACCGCCTCGTGGGAATGGTATTGGACTTCTTCGAAGATCAGGTGAAGCGAGGATTTCTCGTGTCGATGGCAGACGCCGAGGCAAAGCTGCAAGAGATCTTCACCGTCAACCGGCGACTGATGATGCCTGGGCTCGGGAAGCCATCCCACAACGCCGCTGAAAAGCATGTCAAGGAGCAATATAAAATCTTCGACTTAGCACGTCGCGACGAGCGCAAGCGTCTCGCCCTCGATGACTTGAACACCGCCTTTGCCCAGCTAGCTGCGCCGAAGCCTAAGAAGCCGAGGAAGAAAGCGGACTAAAGAGCGGGCGGCTGCCACACAGGTTACCCTTCCGCAACGGTGCCAGTCCATCTTCGGCGCGGATAACTGAGATGGAGACACTTGTGGCGGTGCAGAGACAACGGCTCGGGTACAACACTAAAGGCGCAATGGGTGAATCCGAGGATTGGTGGGACCTGGTGTTCGATTCCGACGAGCTCCGCTTTTTTGTCGAGCATAGTTGGGACCGCGTGCAGCTTTCGAAGCTAGAGCAACCGTCCAATGTTGGCACGGTCGAGATTGACGTAAACACCTTCTTGCGCGAAGGCCCGGAAAAGCCGCGACTAGCGTTGGCGAGACGGCTGGGCAAGCTCTTCAATAACGACTGACCGGCTCCTAACCTACGATACAAGATCGCCGCGACTGTCCTCGAAGGGCCACCGAGGCTCTCACTGTTCTGCCCGGCTAAGGCCAGCCAAACGGCGGAGAAACTGGCCGTGGAAATTGTCAATCACGTCTAGGCTTGGGACCGGGCCTGGCGCGCTGACGCTCCGCTTCGCGGACGAAACGGATGTAGCCTTGCACCGATGCGGCGAGGTTGTACGCCGCTCGGCCGGATTTCGTCAGGAAGCCCTGATCTGCAAGGATGCGCATCCAGCGATCGCCGATGCCCAGGATCGATGCAAGGCGCACGGCAGAAACGGTGTCGTCGTCCAGACGTGCCGCCTGTTTGCCGTCCAGGAAGCGCTGATAGCCCTGCACTGAGGCCGCTAGGTCGAATGTGCCATGCCTCACCTCAACCAGATAACCATCGGTTGCGAGCGCGCGCATGACTGTCCGGGAGAGAGGCGGATCGGCCAGGATCGATGCAAGTTGTGATGACGACAGCGTCAGTTCCTTTTCTACGGCGCGCTTTTTAAGTGATGTAGGCATTGGTCACCCTCAGAACGGAAGCGGAAGTGAAGATTTTCCGGCCATAAAATTTGGCGGACGCCGGGCCGCTGCTGCGCCGCACGTCGGGTGGGGGGCCTGGAAGGGACCCGCGAGCTGCCCGGCCGCGATGAATCGAGGGCGGCGGTTGCATCACGGCGTCGCATTCGTCTCAGGTTCCTTACTTGAAGCGTGCGCTGGCACATGCTGACCGTTGCGGGGAGCACGATCAGCGCTGGGAAACATCGCCAAGAAGCGCTCGGTGGATGCAGCAAAGCCATCCTCGCCGCTAGGCCGGTGCTCCACATGGATCGAAATTCGTATCGCCGGAGAGCTTGCCGAGTTAGACTGCGCGCGCGCCAACGCGATCAAGCCGGCGCTTAGGCAGCGAAGCGCCGCCAGCCGAACAAAATCACTCTTGTTTTCGTCGAAGGCCACAAGGGCAAGCCGTTCCAATTCCTCGATGGACTGCGTCTGCTCCTCTGACGCGAGATCCCGGATCGCCGACGGCGGTGGTGCAACCGTGGCGCGACTGAGCCAGGCCTCCTGCGGCTCCTGTCGAATATCAGCAATGCGACGAAGTATGTGCGGCGTGCGCAACAAGCGTCGTGCCCGCTCGCTGCAAACGTTGGAGCTTAATCGCCGGTCAGGGGAATAGACCTCTGCATAAGCTCTGCCACCATTCAGATCGCGAGCGTACTCCTCACAAAAGGCCGACTGCCGCTCCGTCAATGGCAACCTGAGCAGCCGGGCATTAGGTTCTTGGCATCCTTCGGTTGCCATGGCCGCTCAACCCGTCGTCGGCAAACGCAGCCGCCAACTGCCACCTGCTCCGTCCTTCCGAGCTACGACACCCAGCGCTTCGCGGGCACGTTCCAGCGTGCGCTTGGATATGCCGGCCTGCTTGGCCGCGCGCTCGATCGCTTTTGTCTCCTTCGGCCCGTCCTCTAGTTCGGCCGTAATGAAGCCCTTCGCTTCATCAAGCTCAGAACGCGCCGAGGCAGGCATACTCGCTGCCCGTACCAATTCATCGGCAGTAATCGCCACGGGGCCGGGGTCGATGACAATTCTCGACGTAACGATGCCACTTGGCAGGACTACTGGCTCGACGATGTAGGCCAACGATGGGGGATTTGCCGCAAGACTGCAGCGGATCGGTGCAAAGATCCGGCGTTGCCTGGCTTCGTCGTCCGGATCGTAGCCAGCGAGCCAAGCCGAACGTGATAGGGCCACAAACGCCCCACTGCCAGTCACGCGTGCCATAGCGCTGCCGTCGCCGGTCTTGTTGAGGTGGCTTATCAGAAGCACCGCCACTCCCAGGTCGCTCGCCATGCTTTGCAGCGGGGCCAGTGCTCCGCGCACGTCAGCGGTGACGTGAGTGTCGGCACGCCCCATGTAGGCCGTGATTGGATCGATGACGATTAGGCGGACGTCCCCGATGCGTCGCACCAGTGCCGCCAGCTGCTCAATGTGGCCGTGCACATCGAAATGGCGCCGCTGCCCGCTCTTTGGATCGACAGCCCAATCCAGAATGTGAACTCGTTGTAGATCCGCACCGACGGCCTGCAATCGCGGCACCATCGTATCGCTCGCGTCATCCTCGCAGCCGATCATGATCACGCTACCCTCGGGTGCTTGCCCACCCTCCGGCCATCGTTCGCCGGTTGTGATCGTCGCTGCCATCCAACTCATCAACTGGCTCTTACCAACGCCAGGGAGGCCGGCCAGCAGCGCGATCTTTCCCAACGCAATGCGCAACGGCCACAGCCATGAGATATGCTCCGGCTCGATTTCAGCGGCGCAACGTACGATCGCTCTTGCCGCCGACGGGTCGTTGTCCCCAGCGCGTTCATCGCGAGCTTTACGCTCACCGGCTTGCAGGCTAGCGACGATGACCTCTTGGACCGCGTCGGCGCCGAGCTCGTCGGACAGGCCACATCGGCAGGCTGCCGCCTTTAGGCTGCCGATCGCTTCATCAGCAGTGATGGGAAGCGACCGCGCGATAGCGCTTCCATATGCAAATCCCGCTTCTCGGAGTCGTGCTCGCAGCTCGTTGAGTGGTCTGCCGCGGGACATTGCCAATTCGTCGGCGAGCCGATCACCGTTGAGAACTCGTGGTCGTCGAGTTCGAGCGACTGGGGGCGGGGCAGAACCGGCGCTATCACCGGCATCAACTTCTGTGCGCAACATGGGGAGCCCAATTGGCGGGTGGCCCTATGCGCAGGATTCAGCCTGTGTCATAGTCGCTGCCGTCGAGAGCAGTCTGGCCACGCGTGACGGATTGTGCGCCTGCCAGGGCGCCGTTCACGCGGACGCTACACGTACAAAAGCCGATCGGCGCGTCACCGCCGGTCGGCTTTTTCGTTTCCTCTGTTGGGATGGTTGCCGGCGACTAACGGCAGCGACCTGAGGTAGCCGTCGAGTTCTGCTTTCAAGATCAGCGTGCGGCGGCCGAGCTTTCGGGCAGTGAGCGCTCCCGATGTGATGGCACCATAGATCGTGTCGCGGCAAACCCCGGCGTGCTCCGCGGCCTCTGCAACGGAATATGCAAGTCGATTATCGTCGATCATACCCAACCTCTGACGGCGTCTGTCGATGACATCCGGTTAGGCGAGTCATGTTGGATCGGAAAACCGAGCGTATGCATGGCATATGTTCGTAACGATCAACCATCACGTGACGCCGGCAAGTGAATTGGCTCGCCTGATAGCAGGCGATCACCATGCGCCTTGTGCATCTTGGTCCAGATCCCGTTGACGCTACTTTCCGACGACTTGAGGCGGCGTTCTTCGAGCGCCATGTGTACTATCGAGCACGCGGAATGGCCGTCATTGGTCCCGCGGCGATCTGGATTGCGGGTGGCCTTGTATCCAAGCTCCATGATGCGGGCGACAGCCATTGCGATGAGAAGATCGCGATCATGGAGCCTTCGGCGGTTACCAAATTTGCCGTATGCAAGCGGCGCCATCCCCTCGATGATGTCGATCAGGTAATCCTTCTCGGCACTGCTCAATGTCGGTTCGCCCAATTCAACCCGGTCGCGCAAGATCATCCGCACGACTTGATCTGCGTCGACGTCCCCGTCCCGGGCCTGCCGGATCAATGGCTCCGATCCTAAGCAGATGGCATTGAACCTTGCTGCCATCCGCCAAGCCTCTGACCCATTTTCATATGGACGTTCGTCGTCACTTGGCCCGGCTAGGTTGGCTAGAAATCCCTTAGCCAACTCGATGGCGGCCTTGTCCCGATCCGATAGGGTGCTGGTATCAATCTCAGCCGACATCATCGTGGTTGCCCCACTACCAGGGGCTTGCCCTTGAAGTCCGCCACCCCGCCCAGCGCAGAATCTTGGCGGCGTTGACGGTCTTGGCGGAATTGATGACCACCATTGCCGGCAGAACCCGCTATCTCGCTGCTGCAATATCTCTCCCATGCGGCCATCAGCTTTCGGCGCCTTTCGAACAGGTCGCCGCGCCGGTAGGCGGCCTCGGTCTCGTCGTCGACGACGTGCGCAAGCGCCATCTCGCACACTTCGTTGGGAAACTGTGTGTGCTCGGCTGCCCAATCGCGAAACGTCGAGCGAAAGCCGTGCACGGTGACGTGAGCGCATCCCATGCGTCGCAGCAGCATCAGCATCGCCATTTGCGACAGCGGCCGGCCAGGCTTCGCCCCGGGAAACAACAGTTCGTTTTGCTTCACCTCAGCCATCTCTCTGACGATGGCTACCGCACGCTCGGAAAGTGGAACACGATGAGCCCGCCCCCCCTTCATTCGCTCCGCTGGTATCGTCCATAAACTGCAGTCAGCCTCAATCTCAACGAACGACGCGCCCAGCGCCTCATTCGTCCGCGTCGCTGTGAGAATCAGAAACTCCAGTGCGCGTGCGCTGACGCCTGTCAGCTGACGCAGGTTGGTCATGAACTGAGGGATCTCGGCGAAGGCGAGGGCCGGGTGGTGCTTGACCCGTCGAACCTTGCTCTTCGCCGGCAGGAGGTGGTCCAAGTGACCTCGCCAGCGCGCTGGGTTCTCGCCCCCGCGGAGGCCGCTCGCGCGGGCCGCGTCTAGGATTGACTCGATCCTTCCCCGCACGCGAGAAGCCGTCTCAGGCTTCACCGCCCATATCGGGCTCAGCACCTTCAAAACGTGCTCTGTTGTGACATCGCCGACGGCGACGGCGCCCATCACCGGATAGACATAGGCTTTCATCGTCGACCGCCACTGAGCGGCGTGCTTGGCGTTGCGCCATGCGGGCTCATGCGCAGTCATGTAGGAGTTGGCAAAGGCCTCGAACGTCGTGGCCCTACTGGCGGCGAGCCGTTGCGCCTCGTCCTCGGCGCGGCGCACATCTATGGGATCGAGGCCGCTGGCCACTAACTGCCGGCACTTTTGTGCCGCTTCGCGCGCTGCGGCCAAGGTGACGCTGGCACATCCACCGAGTCCGGCTTCGCGCGTCTTGCCGGCTCGAGCGAAGCGAAAGACCCATCCCTTGCTCCCGCCCGGCGCTACGCGCAGATAGAGCCCCCCGCCGTCGGCATAGTACCCGGGCTTTTTCCGCCCCGTCACACTGACGGCCGAGAGCCTGTGAAGCGAGCGCGACATTCACCCCTGCCCATGTTTATGCCCATGTATCGACGCCCGATGCTAGCCGACATGGGCAGACACCAACAAATGGCGATGGCAGTAAATGCTCAGGTTATTCAGGGCTTTTTCCGACGCCCAGCGTCATGGGCCTACGTCGGCAGATGTGGAATTGGCGGAAGGGGTGGGATTCGAACCCACGGTGGGCTTGCACCCACGGCGGTTTTCAAGACCGCTGCCTTAAACCACTCGGCCACCCTTCCAATCTTCGCTCCCGGCGAGGCGCGGAACCTATAGCTCTCCGCTGCACGGCTCAAGCTGAGCCTCGCTTTTACCCAAACTCAAACGTGTTTTGCCATCCTCGCGCCATGCGGGCGCCAGTCGCGGCGTGCATCGCTTAGGGGCGTCAGGCTGCGCGGGCCTGATCGGCGGATCAGTTGCGTATGTTGGTTCAAAAAGCAAATCCCGGTTCGCAGTGGCCACCGGCGGCCATTCGCAGCACCTCTGGCCACCTCCACGCGCGCCGCTGCTCCAGCGCCCTGGCCTTGGGACTGTTGTCAATTTTGCCCTTGGCGCTCGCGGCCTGCTCGGGCGGAAGCGGCTTCGACAGCAGCCTCGGCGTCACCTCCAGCCCCCGGGTTGCCAGCAGCGGGCGCATCCCGAAGGGCGGTGGTGTCTACAAGGTTGGGCGCCCATATCGCGTGGGCGGCCGCTGGTACCATCCGCACGAGGACCCCAACTACGACCGCACGGGCGTTGCCTCCTGGTACGGCACCGGCTTTCACGGACGCCGCACCGCTAACGGCGAGGTCTACGACATGTACGCGCTGACGGCCGGCCACCCGACGCTGCCACTGCCGTCCTATGCCTATGTGACGAACCTGCAGAACGGCCGCACCATCCTGGTGCGCGTCAACGACCGCGGTCCCTACGCCAAGGATCGGCTGATCGACCTGTCGTATCAGTCGGCTCGCACGCTCGGTTTCCATCAGCACGGTCTGGCGCGCGTACGCGTGCGCTACGCCGGCCGCGCCCCGCTCAATGGCGATGACAGTGCCGAGCGTCGCTTCCTTGCGCAATCTCAATCCGGCAACAGCTATGCTGCGGTGCAAACCGGAACATCAGCCATATCGACAGGGTCGCTGCGCACTCCCGGCCAGCAGCCCACGTGGTCGGTCGCCCAGTATCGCCGCGGGTTGACGGATACGGTCAGCGCGCCGTCGGCGCTCGGATCTCCTCCAGCAGCGACCTATCTGCGCGTCGGCACGTTTCGATCCCGGACTGAGGTCGAGCGGCTTCGCTGGATGCTTGCCGGACCAGATCCGGCAGCCGTCGAGCCTGTGGGCACGTCGGAGGCCGATGGTTTCCGCCTGCGCCTCGGTCCCTATGACGATGCCGGCGCCGCATCCGCCATGTCACGAATCGCCGCTGCTGGCTTCGAACCGGACGCAAGCTCTGAATCGCTTGACGAAAGAGGGACTTCCAAGCGTTGACATCGGCTGCGCACTGAATTGATAGTCCGATCTAACCTGCTGGTGTCCGGCTTCATCCCAAGGTGCCAAGGCGCAATGCTCTTCTCCGTACATCGAAGCACTCTCGGTTCGCTCTCCGCGGCAGCCGCACTGCTCGTCGCGCTCGCCATCGCGCTTATGCCGCAATTGGCCTCGGCCCAGAGCGGCGGCTTCAACACGCGAGCGAAGGCGGCAGTGCTTCTGGATGCCGACACTGGCGCCATTCTCTATCAGAACAATGCCGACGAGCTTCTCGCGCCCGCGTCTGTGTCGAAGCTGATGACCGCTGAGGTCGTCTTCCGGGCGCTCAAAGAGGGCAAGCTCAAGCTCACCGACGAATTCACGATGAGCGAGCACGCATGGCGCACGGGTGGCGCGCCCTCGCGTACCTCTTCGATGTTCGTGCCGATCAACACGCCGGCGACGATCGATGATTTGTTGAAGGGCCTGCTCATCCAGTCGGGCAACGACGCCGCGATCTGCCTGGCAGAAGGGCTCAGCGGCTCGGAGGCGAAGTTCGCCGAGCGCATGACGGCTGAGGCGCGCCGTCTCGGCCTGACGAAATCGACATTCGCCAACCCCAGCGGTCTATACGATCCCGGACAACAGATGACTGCGCGCGAGATCGCGCTGTTGGCGCATCACCTGATCAAGGAATACCCCGAGTACTACCCGATCTTCTCCCAGCGCCTGTTCGAGTATCGCAAGCACAAGTTCTACAACCGCAATCCGTTGCTGCCACTCGACATTGGCGCAGATGGCCTCAAGACCGGCTACATCAAGGAGTCGGGTTACAATCTCGTTGGCTCCGCGGTGCAGAACGGTAAGCGCCTGATCGTCGTGGTCATGGGCCTGCCGACCGAATCCGACCGCACCTCCGAAGCCAAGAAGCTGCTCGACTGGGGCTATCGCAGCTTTGCTCCCTTCAAGCTGTTCAACGCCGGCGAGACTGTTGGCAGCGCGCGTGTGTGGGGCGGCGAGCAGTTCTACGTCCCGCTGACGGGCGATGGACCCATTTCGGTGATTTTGCCGCGCGTTCCGGAAAATCCCCGCCTCAAGGCGGAGATCATCTACGACGGACCGCTGAAGCCACCGGTAAAAAAAGGCGACCGCGTCGCCACGCTGAGGGTGACCAGCCAAACCAATCAGGTCAACGAAGTGCCGCTCTATGCTGCACAGGACGTCGAGCCGGGTGGCCTGGTACGCCGCGGTCTCGATTCCCTGGCGCACTTGGCACTGAGCTGGGTCCCGCTGTAGCGCGCTCGCCGTTGGCATGTTACCGACGCCCAACGGCTCAGCCGCTAGGGATTTCATAGAGTGCTCGGCAGGTTCATTACGTTCGAAGGCGGGGAGGGGTCGGGCAAGTCGACCCAGGCGCGGTTGCTCGCGGCCGAGCTCTCGCGCATCGGCATCAGCACCGAGATCACCCGCGAACCGGGCGGCTCACCATTTGCCGAAGCCCTGCGCGCCGTCATCCTCGATCCAAACATGCCGCAGCACTCCGCGCTGTCGGAAGCACTGCTGTTCTATTCGGCTCGCGCGGATCACCTCGACAACACTGTGCGCCCGGCGCTTAACGCTGGGCAGTGGGTCATCTGCGACCGCTTCATCGATTCAACGCGCGTCTATCAGGGCGAGGCCGGCGGTCTACCTGGCGAGATTATCGACGTGCTGAACCACATGGTTGTCAGCCCGACCTTCCCGGACCTCACGTTCGTACTCGACATCCCAGCCGAGCTGGGCCTTGGTCGCGCGCACAGCCGCAGAGTCGACAAGATCAATCCCGACACCGAGGCCGACGCTTACGAAAAGCGCGACCTCGCATTCCATTGGAAGCTCCGCGAAGCCTTCCGCGAGATCGCCGCGCAGGAGCCGGAGCGTTGCGTGCTCATCGACGCAACGCAGGAGCCGGAGGCGGTATTCGCTGAGGTTTGGCGTGCTGTCGAAGCGCGCTTGCTATCCACGGACCGCTGATGGCGCGCGCACCGGCCATCACCGAGATCGAGGAGCTGCCCGAAGCCGACCGGCTAGGTGATTTTCCCCATCCGCGTCACACGCGAGCCCTCTTCGGTCAGGGGGACGCCGAACGCGCGCTCGCGGAAGCGCTGGCGAGCGGACGCATGCATCACGCATGGCTTTTGGCCGGCCCGAAAGGCATCGGCAAGGCGACGCTGGCTTATCGATTTGCGCGCGCCGCGCTTGCGCAGCCACAAGAACGCGACCCTACCGGGCATAGCCTCGACGTCGATGACGCAACCATCGCTGCGCGTCAGGTGCGGGCGCTGTCGCATCCGGGGCTGCTTGTCGTTCGCCGGCCGTACGACACCAAGGGCAAGCGCTTCGCCTCCAGCATCCCCGTCGATGAAGTGCGCCGCCTGCGCACGTTTCTCGGCCACCGAGCCGCAGGCGACGGATGGCGCGTCGTCATCGTCGATGAAGCCAATGAGCTGAACGTCAACGCCGCCAACGCGCTGCTGAAATCGCTCGAAGAGCCGCCGGAGCGCACGGTGTTCCTGCTCGTGTCGCCGGCCCCTGGCGATCTCGTGCCGACGATCCGCTCGCGCTGCCGTATGCTGTCGCTGTCGCCGCTGTCAGATAGTGACCTGCGGGCGGCGGCAACCGCTGCCTTGGCTGCCGCAGACATGCCCCCGCCGGCGGACGCAGACTGGGCGCCCCTCGAGCGGCTATCGGGGGGAAGCGTCGCCCGTCTCCTGGGCTTGTTCGGCACCGGCGGCCTCGCGCTGCAGGCCCAGATCGACCGTCTCTTGGGTCTGCTTCCGCGTGTCGACTGGAAAGCCGTCCATGCTCTGTCCGACGAGCTACAACCCGTCGCCGCCCAACCCAAATTCGAGCTGTACTTTGAGCTGCTTATGGGCACCCTGGCCCACCTGATAAGGCTCGCCGCGACGGGGGAGGGAAGCCCCGAGGATCAGAGCCTGGCCGCCAAGCTGATCGGCACGGGCCGACTTGCCTCATTCGCCGCCCTGTGGGAAAGAGTAGCCCGCGAAAAGGCCGATACGCTTGCGCTCAACCTCGACCGCAAAAGCCTTATCATTCAAACCGTCGCGGCATTGAGCGCCGCCGCCCAGGATCGAAAGCCCGACTGAGAGATGCACCCGCAGCGCCGGACCAGCACCCACCTTCCGTGTCCCGCCCGAATGTGAAGCGGATGCACCGGCACAGCCGGTCACCGTTACCATTCACAACTGCATCTCGAGACAAGGGACCAAAAAGTCCATGAGCGGGCGCCAGAAATTCTACATCACCACGGCCATTTCCTATCCCAATGGCCAGCCGCACATCGGCCACGCCTACGAGGCGATCGCCACGGACGCGATCGCACGCTTCGAGCGTCTCGACGGCAAGGACGTCTTCTTCCTCACCGGCACCGACGAGCACGGCTTGAAGATGAAGCAGACGGCCGCCAAGGAAGGCCTGACGCCGCGCGAGCTTGCCGACCGCAACGCCAAGCGCTTCCGCGAGATGGCCGGCGCGCTCGAACTGTCGAATGACGATTTCATCCGCACCACGGAGCCTCGCCACTATCGCTCGGTCGAGGAGATCTGGCGGCGCATGGAAAAGAACGGCGACATCTTCCTGAAGACGTACGCCGGCTGGTACTCCGTGCGCGACGAGGCGTTCTACAACGAAAGCGAAACGACTGTCGGCGAGGATGGTGTGCGCCGCGGACCGCAGGGCACGCCCGTCGAATGGACTGAGGAAGAAACCTACTTCTTTCGCCTCTCGGCCTACCAGGACAAGCTGCTCGCCCACTACGACGCCAACCCCGATTTCATCCTGCCGCCCGAGCGCCGCAACGAGGTGACGAGCTTCGTCCGCGGTGGGCTCGAGGATCTGTCGATTTCGCGCACGACGCTCGATTGGGGCATCCCCGTGCCGCATTCAGACGACGGCCGCGACAACGGCGGAAGCGGCGCGCGCCACGTGATGTACGTGTGGGTGGACGCGCTCACAAACTACGTCACCGGTGTCGGTTTCCCCGACGAGAAAGACCCGCTCTGGCACTACTGGCCCGCCGATGTGCACGTCATCGGCAAGGACATCCTGCGCTTCCACGCTGTCTATTGGCCGGCGTTTCTGATGTCGGCCGGCGTCGAGCTGCCCAAGCGCGTCTTCAGCCACGGCTTCGTGCTGTCGAAGGGCGAGAAGATGTCGAAGTCGGTCGGCAACGTCGTCGATCCGTTCGACCTCGTGCGCGCCTACGGCGTCGAGCAGGTGCGTTACTTCTTCCTGCGCGAGGTCAACTTCGGCCAGGACGGGAACTACAGCCCCGAGGCGATCGCCAACCGCATCAACGCCGACCTCGCCAATGACATCGGCAACCTCGCCCAGCGCTCGCTGTCGATGATCTACAAGAACTGCGAGGCGAAGGTCCCCGAGCCGGGTGATTTCACGGAAGCCGACAAGACGATCCTCGCCGCCGCCGATGCGCTCTACACCAAGACGCGTGAGGCGATGGACCGGCAAGCGGTGACGAAATATCTCGACGCCGTATGGGCCGTGGTCGGCGATGCCAACCGCTACTTCGCGGCCGAGGAGCCCTGGGCCAAGAAGAAGACCGACTTCAAGCGCATGGAGACGATCCTCTATGTGACGGCCGAGGTCGTGCGGCAGGTTGCCATCCTGGCACTGCCGGTGACGCCCCATGCTGCGACCAAGCTGCTCCAGTACTTGGGCCAGCCGATGGAAGCACACACATTCAAGGCGCTGGGCGAAGCGGGCCGCCTGAAGCCGGGCACGGAGCTGCTCGAGCCGTCCGGTGTGTTCCCGCGTTACGTTCCGCCAGAGGCCGAAGCCGGCGACAAGCCCGAGCTTAAGCCGAAGAAGGACAAACAACCCAAGAAGCAGAAGGAGCCGAAGGGCCAGGCCTGATGCTCGTCGATCACCACTGCCATCTGGATTTTCCCCAGCTCGCCGCCGATCGTGACGGGCTGCTGGCGCGCGCGAAGGCGGCGGGCGTCGGAGCAATGGTGACGATCTCGACCCGCATTCGCCAGCTTCCTTCGCTGCTCGAAATCTGCGAGGCGCACGACAGCATCTATTGCTCGGTCGGCACGCATCCCGACAACGCCGGCGAGGAGGGCGAGCGCGGCATCACTGCCGACGAGATCGTGCGCCTCTCCGAGCACCCGAAGGTGGTAGCCATTGGCGAGGCCGGCCTCGACTACTTCCACAAGAAGGCTTCCCCGCAAGCCCAGGAGGAAGGTTTCCGCGCCCACATCGAGGCCGCGCGCCGCACCGGCCTGCCGCTCGAAATTCACGCGCGCGATGCCGACCAGGACACGCTGGCGATCATCGAGGACGAGTACGCAAAAGGCGCGTTCCCGGCGATCCTGCACTGTTACACGGGCGGGCCCGAGCTGGCGCGCCGGGCTGCGGAACTGGGCCTCTTCGTTTCGTTCACTGGCGTCGTGACGTTCAAGAAGAATGACGCCCTGCGCGACATCGCCCGCGCTGTGCCACTGGATCAGATGCTGGTCGAGACAGACGCGCCTTTTCTCGCGCCCGAGCCCTATCGCGGCAAGACGAATGAGCCCGCTTTCGTGGCGCACACGGCTGCCGCGCTTGCTAAGGTCAAGGGCATCACCCCGGAAGCGTTCGCGCAGGCGACAACCGACAATTTCTTCCGCCTCTTCCGCAAAGCCAAGCGACCAGCATCGGGCCCGACTTCTGCCGCATGAGCTACCGCGCAACCATTCTCGGCTGTGGCTCATCGGGCGGCGTGCCGCGCATCGGTGCCAACTGGGGCGCGTGCGATCCATCCAACCCCAAGAACCGGCGCTGGCGCTGCAGCACGCTGATCGAGCGCATTGGTAAGCAGCGCCACACCACCGTGTTGATCGACTCCTCTCCCGACGTGCGCGAACAGCTCCTGAGCGTGCGCTGCGAAGCCCTCGACGGCGTGCTCTATACGCATGACCATGCCGACCACACGCACGGCATCGACGATCTGCGCATGGTGTCCTATGCCATGAAGCGGCGCATCGACGTCTGGGCGGACGATGTCACGCGGAAGAGCCTCGTCGATCGCTTCGGCTATTGCTTCGAGAAGCCCCCAGGATCGAGCTATCCTCCGATCCTCAACGCGCACCCGATCGCGCCTGCAGTGCCGATCGCCGTTGAGGGTCCTTCAGGTGTAATCGAAGCGCTGCCGATCCAGCAGGTGCACGGCGACATCGGCTCGCTCGCTTTCCGCATCCGCAACTTCGCTTATTCGCCCGACGTGAGCGAGATCCCTGAGAGCTCGGTGCCGATGCTCGAAGGTCTGGATGTGTGGATCGTAGATGCGTTGCGCTTCACCGCGCATCCGAGCCACTTCAGCGTCAAGCAGGCGCTGGCCTGGGTCGAGCGGCTGAAGCCGAAGCGCACCATCCTCACCCACATGACGACCGACCTCGATTACGAAGCACTGCGGCGCGAGCTGCCCGCAGGTGTCGAGCCTGCCTACGACGGCATGGTCATCAACTTCGACTGACTCTGCTCACGCGTCAGCGTGATGCTTCTTCCAGTCCGCGAAGTTCACGACCTGTCCCGAAAAATCACACGCAGGCGAGACCAGCTCCAGGAACAGCGGCACCAGCTCTTCCGGCGAAGGCAGCTTGTTGGGGTCTTCACCGGGGAACGCCTTGGCACGCATGCCCGTGCGCACCGGGCCGGGGTTCAGAAGATTGACGCGCACGTTGGTCGTCTCCAGTTCGTGCGCATAAGTTTTGACGAGACATTCGAGCCCCGCCTTCGACACCGCGTAAGGTCCCCAGTAAGCATACTTACCCGAGGCCGCGCCCGACGTGACGAACACCGCGCGCCCCGCATCCGACCGCTTCAGCAGTGGGTCAAGCGTGCGGATCAGCCGCCAATTGGCCGATAGGTTGATGTCGATCACCTGCTTCCACGCATCTTCGGTGACATGCGGCAGCGGCGACAGCGGACCTAAGATGCCCGCGTTGGCGACCAGGATGTCGAGCTTGCCCCAACGCTGAAACAGCGTCGGTCCGATCTGATCGACCTTGTCGCCCTTGGATATGTCGAGCTGCAGCAGTGTCGCCGAACCCCCGGCAGCACGGATCTCATCGTCCAGCTCTTCGAGCGCCCCCACCGTCCGTGCAACGACGACGACATGCGCACCCGCCTTGGCGAGGCCGAGGGCAACCGCGCGTCCAATCCCGCGCGAAGCGCCTGTCACGAGAGCGAGGCGATCTTTCAGGGGCTTTTTGTTCTTCATGGCCATCACAGCTCGGCATCATACGACAACGCCCGCCGACAGCTATAGGCCGCGGGCGGGCGTTGCAACCCCTACCGGGGGACGGTCATAACGAGGCCTTACCCGACCTCGGCAAGCAGCGAAAGCTGCCGCGGAACGGCGTGTCCGCTCTGGTCTGTCAGCGGCGTCGGATATTCGCCGGTGAAGCAATGGTCGGTGAACTGCGGCGCGCGCGCATCGCGGCCATCGAGGCCAACGGCGCGATAGATGCCATCCACCGACAGGAATGCGAGGCTGTCCGCGCCGAGGAAATGGCGCATACCTTCGAGGTCCTTGTTGGCCGCGAGCAAATCGACCTTATCGGGCGTGTCGATGCCGTAGTAGTCCGGGTGCGTGATCGGCGGCGAGGCAATGCGCATGTGAACCTCGCGCGCGCCCGCCTCATACATCAACTGCACGATCTTCTTCGACGTGGTGCCGCGCACGACGCTGTCGTCGACCAGCACGATGCGCTTGCCGCGAATGACGCTGGCATTTGCCGAATGCTTCAGCTTCACGCCCAAGGTGCGGATCTGCTGCTCCGGCGCGATGAACGTGCGACCGACATAGTGATTGCGGATGATGCCGAGTTCGAAGGGAACGCCGGCCTCCTGCGCGAACCCGATGGCCGCCGGCACGCCCGAGTCGGGGATCGGCACGATGACGTCCACATCCGCCGGGGCCTCGTGCGCAAGCTGCACGCCCATCTGCTTGCGGATGTCATAAACAGTGCGCCCGGCAATGACGGAGTCTGGCCGGGCGAAATAGATGTACTCGAAGATGCAGGGGCGGGCAGGGCGCATCGGGAACGGGCGATGGCTCTCGACGCCGCTCTCCGTGATGACGACGACCTCGCCGTTCTCGACCTCACGGATGAACTCGGCGCCGACCATGTCCAGCGCACAAGTCTCCGAGGCGAGCACGTAAGCGGAGCCGAGTTTGCCCAGCACCAGCGGGCGGATGCCGATCGGATCGCGCGCGCCGATCATCATATCGTTGGTGAGGCCGACCAGCGCGTAAGCGCCTTCGATCTGGCGGATGGCTTCGACGAAGCGCTCGACGATGCGGCGTTTGGTGGAGCGGGAAAGGAGATGAAGAATGACCTCGGTGTCGGAGGTCGACTGACAGATGGCGCCGGTGGAGATCAGTTCCTGGCGCAGCGTCAGCGCATTGGTCAGGTTGCCGTTGTGGGCGACGGCAAAGCCGCCAGTATCGATGTCGGCGAACAGCGGCTGCACGTTGCGGAGCACGGCATCGCCGCAGGTCGAGTAGCGGTTGTGGCCGATGGCCATATGGCCTTTGAGCCGGTCGATGACCGAAGCGCGCGAGAAGTTGTCGCCGACGAGCCCCATGCGGCGCTCTGAATGGAACTGCTGGCCGTCATACGAGACGATGCCGCAGGCTTCCTGGCCGCGATGCTGAAGTGCGTGCAGGCCCAGCGCGGTGATGGCCGCGGCATCCCGATGCCCAAAAATACCGAAGACCCCGCATTCCTCGCGGAGCCTGTCGTCGCCGTACCGAAGATAACCCGGCCCGCGGAGCTTCTCGCCTTGAAGCTCTGCGACCTCGTCGAGCCGTTGAGTCATCGCCACCTCCCGCTGGTGTCGTGCCGCTGCCCGAATTGGTGAACGCACATTAACGCTGTCGGTGACCGCGGGATCAGCTCGCAGCCACCAGCCACGTGACAGAAATATGATATCTCCCCGGCGCTTCAAGCGCTAATTCGTCGCCCCAGCGCTTTTCCAGTGCGCCTTGTTGTTGCGGCTGGGCCGGCTGCTCTTCCGGAGGCTGCTCGCCCGGAGGTGCCGTTAGGGACGATGGCATATAGGCCTCGAGGACATAACGGATCGAGTCACCCACCCCCTTGATGTACGGCAGCGTCTTCGATTCCTTCACCCACGGCACCTGCGTGTTGGGGTCGGGGAAGAACGCCTCGTAGAACATGAAGGGGATGACGACGAGGATGAACCCGCGCACGACGCCGAACAGGAAGCCCAGCACCCGGTCAATCATGCCCACGCGGCTGTCGAGGATCGCATCGGAAAGGCGCGCGGTGATGAGGTGCACGACAATGAGCACAATCAGGAAGATGACCGCGCCGACCACGATCTGCGCCACCGGCACCTTGGTGCCCATCTGTTGCGCCATGTCCTGCGCGAACGGCTTGTGGAAGATCACGAAGTACAGGACTGCCGCTGCCGCCACCGCCCAGGAGATGATCGAGAGCATCTCGCGCGCGAACCCGCGGTACATGGCGAGCAGGCCGGAGATGAAGCACACGGCGAGCAGCGCAGCATCGAGATAGGTGATCGGCCCCAGCATGGTCTAATGAACTCCGTTGCGCGGCGGTCGCAAACCCGCCGTCGGCTGCATGTCAGTCGCACGGAGCCAAGCCATCGGCAAGCTCCCTCAAATGCGAAAGGCGTTTCGGCTTCAGCGTCAGGCCGCCCGTCTCCAGTTCCCCCTGCGCCGGGACAACCGCGTCGCGAAACCCAAGCTTCTGCGCCTCTTTAAGTCGTGGCCCCATCAGCGGCGTGGCATTGATTGCCCCCGACAGCGAGACTTCCCCGAAGTGGACGCGATGTCGCGGAATGGCCACACCGGACAGGGAAGACACCAGTGCCGCCGCTGCAGCCAGGTCTGCCGCCGGCTCGTTGATCCTCAAGCCGCCGGCCACGTTGAGGTAGACGTCCTGCCCGGCAAACGAGAATCCCGCGCGCGCTTCAAGCACAGCCAGCAGCATCGAAAGTCGGCTGCTGTCCCACCCGACCACGGCCCGGCGCGGCGTGCCAAGGGAGGAGGGGGCCACGAGCGCCTGGATCTCGACCAGGATCGGGCGTGTCCCCTCGATACCGGCAAATACCGCCGCCCCGGGGCTTGAAGACTCTCGGTCGCCCAGAAACAGCTCGGACGGGTTGCGCACTTCGCGCAGGCCCTCGCTCGCCATCTCGAACACCCCGATCTCGTCCGTGGCGCCGAAGCGGTTTTTGACCGTTCGCAGGATGCGGAATGTGTGGCCGCGATCGCCTTCGAAGTACAACACGGTATCGACCATGTGCTCGATCACCTTGGGGCCGGCGATCTGGCCATCCTTGGTGACGTGCCCCACCAGCAGCAGCGCGCTACCGACGTGCTTGGCGTGGCGGATCAGCGCCTGCGCTGCGGCGCGCACCTGGCTGACCGTTCCGGGCGCAGCCTCGATCGACTCTGCCCACAGCGTCTGAATGGAATCGACGACGATCAGATCAGGCGGCGGACCCGCTTCCAATGTCGCCAGGATGTGCGCCAGCGAGGTCTCGCACGCGAGTGCTACCGGCGCATCGCTGAGGCCCAGCCGCGCCGCGCGCAAGCGCACCTGCGCTGCCGCTTCCTCGCCTGAGAAGTACACCGCCCGGCGCCCAGCGCGTGCCAGGCTCGCAGCAAGTTGAAGCAACAATGTCGACTTGCCGATGCCCGGCTCGCCGCCGATCAGCAGAGCCGACCCCGGAACGACACCGCCGCCGGTAACACGATCGAGTTCGGCGATGCCGGTCGAAAAACGCGGTGCTTCCTGCGTCGTGCCCTTGAGGCCTTCCAGCACGATCACGCGACCGCTCGTCTTGCGCGAAAGCCCGGTACCAGGCGGGGCCGCAGCCTCCGTCTCCTCGATCAGGGTGTTCCATTCCCCGCACGAGGAGCACTTGCCCTGCCAGCGCGGCGAGGTTGCTCCGCAATTCTGGCAGACAAACACGGTCTTGCTGGGCTTCGCCATGGTTTGTCAGTTGCCGCTGTCGATGTAGTGGCGATGAAAGCGCGCGCCGATGCGCGTCAACACTTCATAACCGATGGTGCGCGCGTTGAGCCCCACGGCTTCCAGCGGCAAATCGGGACCGATCAGATCGACGAAGTCACCGCGCTGGGGCGCTGGATCACCAAGATCGCTGATGTCTACGGTGATGAGGTCCATCGACACCCGCCCGACGACCGGCGCCAGCCGGCCGCGGATGGAAACCATGCCGTTCTGTTCACCGTCCGATGCGCTCGCGTGACGGAAGATCCCGTCGGCGTAACCGGCGGCAATCGTCGCGATGCGGCGCGGCGCCTGTGCCCGATACGTCGCCGAATAGCCAATACGTGCGCCTGCCTGCACGTCCTCCACCTGGAGGATGCGCGCTGAAACACGCACGACCGGCCCAACCGGGCAAATGCGCTGTGGCGTCGCTTGGCCGCCATAGAGCGCATACCCGGGACGAACCAAGTCGAAATGGTAGTCCTTGCCCAGCATCAAGCCATCGGACGCGGCCAAACTGGCGCGCGCCTTCGGCAGCCTGGCGCAACGCGTCCTGAACGTGGCGAGTTGCTCGGCGTTCATAGGATGCTTGGCATCGTCGGCGCAGGCGAGGTGGCTCATCACCAGCGCAATGTCGAGACGGTCCAGCAGGTCCCCATCGGCGAGCAGCGCGTCAAGGCGCGCTTCGCTCATGCCGAGCCGATTGAGGCCGGTGTCCACGTGCAGCGCGGCAGGCGGAGCAGGAGCATCATCCCGCGCCAGAGTTGACCACGCCCGCGCCTCTTCGAGGCTTGTCATCACCGGACGCGCGCCGATCGCTGCAAGGTCGGAAACCGAACCGGGAAGGATGCCGTCGAGCACATAAATCGTGGCGCCCGGCGCCGACGCTCGCGCGGCAACTGCTTCGCCCAGCGTAGCCACGAAGAAGCTGCGACAGCCCGCCTGATAGAGCGCGGGGATGATCCGCGCTGCACCGAGCCCATAGGCGTCTGCCTTCACGACGGCGGCGCACCCCGCCGGCGCAACCCTCTTGGCGAGCGCACGCCAGTTGGCGCGGATCTGCCCAACATCGACAGCCACGACGCCTGTGGCCCCGGCAGGGATGTCCGCGCCCGCAGCCCATTCGACGACCTGCCGCACCGTTTGGTGCGCGCTGCCGTCGACGTCGTGCGTGCGGGCTGCCAACTCGGTCACGGGCGCCTCCTTCGCAAAGCCAAGTTCCAGCCCTCTTTGTAGCCCCGAATCGGGCCGCAAACGAGGCGCTTACAACCCGAGGCCAGCCAGAATCCAGGCTCCGCGCCCGACGCAAGGAGCCGCGGCCGGCCTAGTGACCGCCGTGCGGCAGCGCCTGATAGTCGCGGGCGAGATTGCCGAAGCGGGTGAGATGGCTCTCGAACGACAGTTCGACAGTGCCGACGGGACCGTGGCGCTGCTTGCCGATGATGACTTCTGCCTTGCCCGACACCTGCTGCATCTTGGTCATCCACTCGGCGAACTCTGGCGTGCCCTCTGAAGGCTTCAGACGTTCCACGTAGTATTCCTCGCGGAACACGAACATGACGACGTCGGCGTCCTGCTCGATCGAGCCAGATTCGCGCAGGTCTGAAAGCTGCGGACGCTTGTCCTCGCGCTGTTCCACCTGACGCGAGAGCTGCGACAGCGCAATGATCGGCACCGCCAGTTCCTTTGCCAGCGCCTTGAGGCCGGTGGTGATCTCGGTGATTTCCTGCACGCGGTTGTCGCCGCGCTTCGAAGAGCCGGTGAGCAGCTGCAAGTAGTCGACGACCAGCAGCCCCAGTCCCTTCTGTCGCTTCAGCTTACGTGCACGCGCGGCAAGCTGCGCGATGGAGATGCCGCCGGTCTGGTCGATGTAGAGCGGAATGCGGCTCATCTCTTGCGAGACTTCAACGAGCTTGCGGAACTCGGGCTCGGTGATCATGCCGCGGCGGATCTTCTCCGAGCCGATCTCCGATTGCTCCGACAGGATACGCGTTGCCAGCTGCTCGGCCGACATTTCCAGCGAGAAGAAACCGACGACTGCGCCGTCGACGGTCTTCATCGAGCCGTCCGGCTGCTGCTCGGCCTTGTACGCCTTGGCGATGTTGTAAGCGAGGTTGGTGGCCAGCGCCGTCTTACCCATCGACGGACGGCCGGCGAGGATGATGAGGTCCGACGACTGCAAACCGCCCATTTTGGAATCGAGGTCGGCAAGGCCCGTTGAGAGGCCCGACAGATGCCCGTCGCGCTCGTAGGCCGCAGCGGCCATCTCGATGGCCGTCGTCAGAGCGTCGCCGAAGCCGAGGAACCCCGAACCATACTTGCGCTGCTCGGCAAGACCGTAGAGGCGCCCTTCGGCTTCTTCGATCTGCTGGCGCGGCGAAAGGTCGACCGGGCTGTCGTACGCGTTGTTGACGAGGTCCTCGCCGATGATGATCAGCGCGCGGCGTGTGGCGAGATCATAAATCGTGCGGCCGTAATCTTCCGCGTTGATGATGCTGGTTGCGGAGCCCGCGAGCGTGCCCAGATACTGCGGCACCGTCAGCGTCGGCGAGATCGGCTCCGCGTTCTCGAAGAACGTGCGCAGCGTGATCGGAGTCGCCTGCTTGCCCGCGTGGATCAGCTTAGCCGCCACCTCGAAGATCTGCTGGTGCAGCGGATCGTAGAAGTGCTGCGGGTCGAGGAACGACGACACACGGTCCATCGACTCGTTGTTCACCAGGATGGCGCCGAGCAGCGCTTGCTCCGCCTCGAGGTTATGCGGGGCCTGACGGAAGGGGAGGGATTCGCCGGCGTTGCTGAGTGAAGCGAGCCGGTCGGAAATTTGGAGAGCGTTGTTTGCCATGGCTCGACGGTATCCGATTCAATCGGCTCATCGTCGAGCGGCCCGAATACCCCGTCCCCACTATGCACATGGGGACGGGATTTCGATTGCAATGGAACGAATCGCTTCGCGCGTTATTCGCTGGCCGATTCGCCTTCGGCAGGCGCAGTGCCTTCCTCGAACATTTCGTCGGGATTGAAGGTCTCGAGCTCCATCTTCTCTTCCTTGACGACCGTGACGTCCTCACCGCGCGCCTGGCGCTCGGCCTCGTCCTCGGAGCGGGCAACGTTCAGCGACACGGTCACGATGACTTCGGGATGCAGGGCCACGCGGACCGGATGCACGCCCAGCGTCTTGATCGGACGCTCGAGAATCACCTGGCGGCGGTCAATGGTGAAGCCGCCGGCCGTGACGGCCTCGGCGATATCGCGCGTCGCGACCGAGCCATAGAGCTGACCGGTGTCGCCGGCCGAGCGGATGGCAACGAAGATCTTGCCTTCAAGCTTCTCCGCAACCGCCTCGGCTTCCTTCTTGAGCTCGAGGTTGTTGGCTTCGAGCTGGGCGCGCTGCGATTCGAAGTGCTTGCGGTTCTCTTCAGTCGCGCGCAGAGCCTTCTTCTGCGGCAAAAGGAAATTGCGAGCATAGCCGTCTTTCACGTTGACGACGTCGCCCATCTGTCCAAGACGGCCAATGCGCTGAAGCAGAATGACCTGCATTTCAAATACTCCTTCTTCTTTCTATTCGTGTGTCTGATGCATGAGAGTTGGGAAGGCGGCTAATCGGGGGGTGATTGGCCGCCAGGTGGAGGTGGCGGTTTGCGCATCGGCCAGATGGCCTCGGCGAGACCGAGCAGTGCGATCGCCAGCGAGGCGACCGAGTTCATGACGAAGAGACCGCCATAGAGCGCCCATAGCGCGAACACGCGCCACGGCCGCCCCCGCGTGATGTAGTGGACGACCGCTAGGCCGAGCAGCACGTAGGCGAAGAACAGCGGACCGGCGAAGCCTGCCGCGAACATGCCCGGCAGACCGCCAAGAAAACCGGCTGCCGTCGCGCCGGCCAGCAGCAGCGGCGTCATCGGGGGATAGACCATGGCCGGAATGTCGGGCCACGGTCGCGGAAGACGACCCGACGCCATGGTGATGCGGCCGGCCAGCCAGAGATTGAACAGCAGGCTGCTCATCGAGGAGATGGCAGACGCAGCCGGCAAAAGGGCCAGCGCAAGCGACGTCAATTCATCGATATCGGCCGGCCCGAACGTCGGAGCGTCCTGCATCTTCGGCAGCTCGTTGTCGACGAATGCTTGCAGCATCTCGCGCAACGCCGTCCGCAGCGCCTCCGCGTCCGCTCCGAGCAGCAGAAGCGTCAGCGCCGAAAACCCGCCGGCAAGAAGCGCCGCAACGAACACCAGCCGCCCGACCGGGTACCATTCGACCGAGCCGTCCGGAGCCTCGCGGTTGAGCGATGCAAGATAGGTGAGAATGATCACAGGCACGGCCTGGCTGGCCGCGAATACGAGCCCGCCGATTGGCGTTCCGGCGATGACGACGAGAGTTGCGCCTGCGATGCCGGCAACGATGGCGGCGAGTGGGCCCAGACCCAAGCCGGCTAGGAACAGCGGCAGCGGGGTCAGCAGGAACAGCACCATGCGCATCAGCAGCGGCCCCGTGGTCGCCGAGGCGAACACGACAGCCGAGATGAGTCCGGCGCCAAAGGCTATGAGCAGGCGATATTGCATCAGAGCAGCTGTCCCGCGATCGTCGCGGTTAGAGACGAGAACGGTCGCCCGCCTCGTCCCAACCTCGCGCCGGCCACCATTGGCCCGCGCTTACTTGTCGTGAGAGCGGGGCCGTGCTGGCCCCGCCCGAAGTCTTACTTCAGCACGTACGGCAGCAGACCGAGGAAGCGCGCGCGCTTGATGGCGCGAGACAGCTCACGCTGCTTCTTGGCCGAAACGGCCGTAATGCGCGAAGGAACGATCTTGCCGCGCTCGGACACGTAGCGGCCGAGCAGACGGACGTCCTTGTAGTCGATCTTCGGCGCATGCTGACCCGAGAACGGGCAGGTCTTGCGGCGACGATGGAAGGGACGGCGCGGAGCGGCGCCAGAGGATGCGATCTCAGCCATTGATTATTCCTCCGAGCCGGTAGTGGGGGCATTGCCTTCGCGCGGTGGGCGCGGGGGACGATCGCCATCGCGCGGCGGACGGGCACGGAACGTCGAGCCACCCTCGCGATCGCCGCGGAAACCACCGCCGCCACCACCAGGACGACGGTCGCCGTCGCGATCGCCGCGGAAACCACCACCGCCGCCGCCGCGACCACCGAAGCCACCACGGCCGCCAAAGCCACCGCGATCACCACGATCGCCGCGCTCGTCGCGGTCGCCCTTGCGCATCATCACGGACGGCTCGGTCTCATGCTCCTCGACCTTCACGGTGAGGAAGCGCAGAATTTCGGGAGACAGGCTCATGCGGCGCTCCATCTCGGCCACAGCGGCCGGCGGGGCGTCGATGTTGAGCAGCTGGAAGTGCGCCTTGCGGCTCTTCTTGATCTTGTACGCGAGCGACTTCACGCCCCAGTACTCGTTCTTGGTGACCTTGCCGCCACCCTGCTCGATAACGTCGGTGTATTCCTTGGTAAGCGTCTCGACCTGCGTGTTCGAGACGTCCTGGCGCGCCAGGAAGACATGCTCATAAAGCGGCATGCTATGACCTTTCCTTATGTTTGGCCGCTCCGGCGCAAAGCCCCTTATGGACCCGGAAAAGGCCCAAGCAGGTCACCCATGAGAGCGAAGACACCGGGAACCAGGCCCCTTAAGGCCTCACCGCTTCAAGGTTTCCCTCTGGCGCGGCTCCCCGTTCAGCCTCCAGCCGAAGCGAGCAAGGCGTGCCTTATAGCCGAATTTTCCCATCCGGCAAGCCACATGGTGAACAGCGCCATGCCGCCGACCATCAGTATGCGGAGTGCCAGTTATGGCGCCAACCGCCGCTACGGTGGGCAAATTCGCGCATTCGTTGCGACCGCGACACGCGATTTTCGCTTCGGTGCGCCCAGAGCATATTGGTTTGAACAGGGCCCGTGCCGTTGGTAGCCGTTAATGACAGTTGCGGTTGCGTTCTACGGGTCATTTTGTGGTGTATTCAACGTCGGACGGCGCGGTGCTGCCCCGTCTCGGATTTGCGTCTCTGTTTGTTGTTGCTCTCTGCGCCTCGGCGGGGTCGGCCTATGCAACCTGCACCACGGCTAGTCCGTGCGCCACGACGCCGACGATCCTCGGCACGCTCGGCGGGACGGTGAGCAACGCCCGAGGTGGCGTCAGCGACGATGGCTCGGCGATCGCCGGCATCTCCTATGTCATCGGAAATACCCGTCACGCATTTCGTTGGGATGGCGGCGCGATCCTGGACTTAGGCACCCTGGGCGGCGCCGAGTCCTTCGCCACCGCTATTAGCGGCAATGGCTCGGTGGTTGTCGGCTGGTCGAACCTTTCCGACGGTACCATCCGGGCGTTTCGCTGGGACGCGGCTGGCGGGATGCAGGACCTGGGTACTCTCGGCGGCCCCACTTCCGATGCGACGGCCGTCAGCATCGACGGATCGGTCGTGGCCGGCACCGCCGACGTCTCTTCCGGCGTCTATCACGCCTTCCGCTGGGAAGGCGGGACGACGCAGGACCTCGGCACGCTCGGCGGTAGCCTGTCGATCGCCACCGACATGAGTGGCGACGGAAGTGTCGTCGTCGGCGAGTCTTGGACCACAGGGGACGCCGCCCGCCACGCCTACCGCTGGGAAGGCGGCACAATGCAAGATCTCGGCACGCTGGGCGGCGGACAATCCGATGCGACCGCCGTCAGCCGCGACGGCTCGACGGTCATCGGCGAGTCGCAGACGACGGGGAACCTCGAGTACCACGCGTTTCGCTGGCAGAACGACGTGCTCGAGGATCTCGGCACGCTCGGAGGCACGCAGTCCTACGCGGCCGCCGTCGACAGCGATGGCAGCGTCGTCATCGGCTACTCGTACACTACAGGGGACAGCACGTACCATGCGTACCGCTGGGAAGCCGGCGCGATGCAAGATCTCGGCACGCTTGGCGGCAGCATTTCACAAGCCAATGCGCTCAACCACGACGGCTCCATTGTCGTTGGCGTGTCCACGAATGCCGGTGGCTCGAGCCAGGCCTTCCGATGGACTGCGGCGACTGGAATGCAGGACCTCAACGTCTTGCTCGTCGCCGCCGGCGTGGACATGACGGGGATCAACCTCTTCGGCGCGCAAGGTGTCTCGCTCAGCGGCGAGTTCATCGCAGGTTCTGCCACTTACGCGGGCCAGACCCGCGCCTACATCGTTCGCTACAATGACGGCACCGGTGGCCTCACGACCGTTGAGTCGGTGCAGCAATCGGTCAATGACCTGGGTGCCGCCCGCGCAGGTGCGATGGCACAGCAGCACGCAATGGCGATGCCTCTACTCGGCGACGACAAGCCGATAGAGGAGGGCAGCGAGATCGGCATCTTTGGCCAGGCGGGTTCTGGGCAAGGCGGCGGCTACGCACGCATCGCCAACCGTATGGGCTTTGCAATCCTCGCCGGTGTCTCTTACGGCTACGAGAACTACGACAGCGCATCCATCGATAACGCGCTCATGGGCGCGCTCGCATTACGCTACATCGTCCCCGGCACCGGCAGCTTCCGGCCGTTTGTCGAGGCCGGCGGCTGGATTGCACCCGATGCCGATCTCGAATTTCAGCGCACCTACATGAACGGCGCCGGCACAGCGGTCGGCGTCGGCAGCACACAAGGGGATGTCTCGTATCTCTTTGCGCGCGCCGGCGCACTTTATGCGCTGGGCCAAGGCGGGCAGCTTGCGCTGTCGGCCGAGGTCGGCCGCGAGCGTCTCGACGTTCGCGGCTACGCCGAAGGCACGTCCAGTTCCAATCCCTTTGACGCCTCCGTCTCCGCGGGGACCGATACCACGAGTTTGGCGAAGGCTCGCGTGCAGTGGTCCGCGTCACTCGGTTACGGCTTTGATGCGACGGTGTGGGGCGCCGGTGTCTACGGGTTCGACAGGCAAAGCGAACTCGAGGTGGCAGTGGCCGGCGTTGGAATGCTGACCCCCATCATCGACGACGATATCGTCTGGGCCGAATACGGCGCGCGCGTTGGCTACGCGCTGACCACCGCCACGACGCTCGACGTGTTCGTTAACGGCGTTTCCGGCCAAGAAGGTGTCGACACGCGCATACATGGCGGCGCTGGACTTCGATACCGGTTCTAGTCGGGCCGGTAACTGAGCCATCGTGATTATTTTTGCTGCCCCGACCAAGGCCGTCCGGGGCGGGATCGCTCGGCAATATCCCTCTCCAGCAACCGCCGCAGCGCCCGCTCTATATCGGGCGCCGGCTTTTTCGGTGCCTGGTCGAGTTCGGAGCGCAAACGCTTACCAATCGCTAACAGTGCCCGGCATTGCTTGTCGTTGGCCATGGCCTTTCCCGCTAAAGACAGTTGCAACGCCACCTTCCTGCCGCGCGTTCCTTGGAGAAGCATTAGACCTTTGTAATGCTTGCCATTGCTCACCCAGTTTGAGCTTACAGCCATCAGAGGAAGGTCCCGCATGCCCGCGAAGAAGCGCCCAGTGGCCACTGCTGCAAAGAGGTCGGCGGCAACCCGTAATCAATCCGGCGGCAAAGCGGCTAAGCCGCAAAGGCGGCGCCGGCCGAAGACGCAGCCATTGTCGATCACCGACACGGTGCGCCGCGGGCCGGCACCCGGAGCGGCGCTCGCCAACCCGCTCCAGGCATTGGAGCCGCTACGCCGCTCGGTGATGGATCGTCACGCGGCACTCGTCAGTCTAGCGATGGCCTGGTCGCCGGCTCACGTCCTCATCGACCAGCATGCTGCGTTCTGGGCTGGCGTCGCCAGCGCTAACAAGCCCATGGCCGCGGCCGCGAGACGTGCGGGCAATCGCCGCCGCAAGGCCAGCGGCAGGTAGCTGATCAGCGCGGGCTCACTTCGCCGGCGTCGACGAGAACATCCTCGACGTGCCACATTGTGTGTGCCGCGAAGAGCGTTCCCGAGACCGATACGTGCTTGCCAATGGGCAGTTCGCCATTCACTGCTTCACCTGCGAGCTGCACGCGATCCACTGGCGCTTCGAGGTTCTCCTGGGGGTCTTCATCGCTCGCCCCCGCTACAGGAGCGTCGACGCAGACAGGCTTGTCCAGGGCGAGATAGACGTAGCTGAACGCGCCTTGTGCTTCGTGCGTCCCCTGACCGTGCTTCAGCACGCCTTCAAGGGTAGCGGGGCTGTCCAATGTCAATCGAGTAGCGCCCTCACAAGCCTGGCCGAGTGTAGGTGCGCCAAAAATCGACAGGGCGACTACTGCAATAGCTTTTCTCAACATCGCATCCTCCGGAAACCGGGCTGATCTTAGCGCACCGGCAGGGCGGGGACGCGCAAGCTCATTTCGCTAGGCTAACGGATGTCCATCGGCGCGGATGATGCGGCACCCTTCCACCACGTGCAGCGCCACCATCCGCAGCCGTTCAGGATCGCGCTGGCCGACGCGCACCGCGGCGAGAATTCGCAAGGCGAGGGCGCGACGGATCCCGGCCTTTTCCGGATCGGCGCGCACGAAGCTGCGGCTCTCGATCTCGGACCACGCTTCTTCGAGCGCACGCCCCATGATCGAAAGGGTCTCGGAATCGAAGGCCGAACTCTGCATTTGAAACCTCCTGACCATTTGTCGGCGGAGGAACCACGCCAGCCTCACAACTTCATGACAGGGGATTTCTTCTGCGCTTCAGCCACTTACAGGGGATGAGGGCGGTCCGAGGGGCAACAGCCCGTGCGCAATAGGCCCGCTTGACAGCGCAACGCGGGGCGTGTTTCTGCGGCCATCAACCGTCATAGAAGCCTCATCTTTCATGGCCATCGCATTCGTTTTTCCCGGACAAGGCAGCCAGGACGTCGGCATGGGCCGCGATCTCGCTCAGACTTACGCCTCGGCGCGCGAAGTCTTCGATGAGGTTGATGACGCTCTCGGCCAAAAGCTCTCCCAGATCATGTGGGACGGCCCGAAAGAGACGCTGACCCTGACCGAGAACGCCCAGCCCGCGCTTATGGCCGTCTCGATGGCAGTCATGCGGGTGCTGGAGCGCGAGCACGGCTTCAAGCTGCAGGAGAAGGTGAAGTTCGTGGCCGGCCATTCGCTGGGCGAATACTCCGCGCTCGCCGCCGCCGGCGCATTCTCGCTCGCCGATGCCGCCCGCCTCCTTAAGCTACGCGGGCAGGCCATGCAGGCCGCCGTCCCGGTGGGCAAGGGTGCCATGACCGCTCTCCTCGGCGTCGGCATCGACGTTGCCCGCCAGGTCGCCGAGGCTGCCGCACAAGGTGACGTCTGCCAGGTCGCCAACGACAACGAGCCGACCCAGGTCGTGCTGTCGGGCGATAAGATCGCCATCGACCGCGTGCCCGAGATCGGCAAGGGCCTGGGCGTGCGCCGGGCCGTCCCGCTGCCCGTATCCGCACCGTTCCATTGCGCGCTGATGCAACCTGCTGCCGACGCTATGCGGGAGGCCCTCGCGAAGGTAACGGTCAACGCCCCGAGTGTTCCCGTCGTCGCCAACGTGGTGGCGTCCGCGATTAGCGATCCCGAGGAAATCAAGAAGCGCCTTGTCGAACAGGTGACCGGTTCGGTGCGCTGGCGCGAGTGTGTTACCTACATGACCGCCAACGGCATCACCGACGTCTACGAGATCGGCTCGGGCAAGGTCCTGGCCGGCCTCGCCAAGCGCATAGATTCTGCGCTCAACGCCATGAGCGTCGGCACTCCCGCCGACATCGACGCCGCGCTCGCGCGTCTCAACTCCTGAAGGACCAGACGATGTTCGACCTGACTGGCAAGACCGCCCTCGTCACCGGCGCGACCGGTGGCATCGGAGGCGCCATCGCCCGCGCCCTTTACGCGCAGGGTGCCACCGTTGCGGTGTCGGCCCGCCAGCCGGACAAGCTCGAGGAGCTGGCTAAGGAGTTCGGTGACCGTGGCCACGTTATCCCCTGCGATCTGGGCAAGCGCGATGAAGTGTCCAAGCTGATCGAGCAGGCGGTGGGCAAGCTCGGCCGCCTCGACATTCTGGTCAACAACGCCGGCCTCACGCGCGACAATCTCTTCATGGTGATGAAGGACGAGCAGTGGGACGAGGTGATCGCTGTAAACCTCACCTCCACCTTCATGCTTTGCCGCGCCGCCGCCCGCGCCATGCTCCGCGCCAAGCCGAATTTCGGGCGCATCATCAACATTTCCTCGGTGTCGGGCGTGTTCGGAAACCCCGGCCAGGGGAATTATGCTGCCTCCAAGGCCGGTATGATCGGCATGACCAAATCGCTCGCCCGCGAGGTCGCTCCGCGCGGAATCACCGCCAACTGCATCGCGCCGGGCTTCATCACCACGCCGATGACCGCCGCACTGAACGAGAAGCAGACCGAGGAAATCGCCAAGATGATCCCTGCCCAGCGCTTCGGCATGCCCGAAGAGGTCGCGGCGGGCGTCGTCTATCTCGCCAGCAACGAGGCCGGATACATCACCGGGCAGACCCTCCACATCAACGGCGGAATGGCCATGGTCTAAGGCGCATGGTAAACGTGCATCAGTTGAGCCTACTGCTTGGACCCGCTGGCGAAATCAGAAATCAAATGCCTCAGCCAAAGGCCGTTGCGACCGCTGGCCAAGCCCAATGAAGTGTGTTAACGAGCCGAACGGTTTTTCGACCCTCGCCTCTCCTGCGCGAGTAAACGAAGGGCCAATGTTCGGCCGCCGCACGGAGTGCGAAAAAGTGGAATAGCGCGTCGTTTCGATACCGGTCAGCCGTGCGCTTCTTTATAGAAGCAAGTGGTCACGACCCGGGCACGGGCTAATCCAGAACAACCGAATTTACGAACTGCCAAAAGCAAACGGACGCGAGGGAAGACTATGAGCGATGTCGCTGAGCGCGTGAAGAAGATCGTCGTGGAGCATCTGGGCGTGGAGGCCGACAAGGTCACCGAGAATGCCAGCTTCATCGACGACCTGGGCGCCGACAGCCTGGACACAGTTGAGCTCGTGATGGCCTTTGAGGAGGAATTCGGTTGCGAAATCCCCGACGATGCCGCCGAGCACATTCTGACCGTTGGGGACGCGGTCAAGTTTCTTGAGAAGAACGCCAGCGCCGCCTAACCGTCGCCTGGTCTTTTTAGCGGCGCCTTCCCCAAAGCTTGCGCACACCGGACATCGAAGCTTGCCTTCGATGCTCAATGGGTCCGCAAGCTGAGGGGCGCCGTTAGTTTGCCTTGCTTCGAAGGATCAGGATGCGCCGAGTCGTTATTACAGGTCTTGGAATCGTCTCGCCCGTCGGTTGCGGCGTCGAGGCTTCTTGGCAGGCATTGCTTGCCGGAGCCAATGGCGCACGCCGCATCGAGGAATTCGAAGTCGACGACATTTCCTGCCAGATCGCCTGCTTCATTCCGCGCGGCTCCAAGTCCGAGGGGAAGTTCAATCCTGACGATTGGATGGAGCCCAAGGAGCAGCGCAAGGTCGACGATTTCATTGTCTACGCGATGGCAGCCGCCGATCAGGCGATTGCCGATAGCGGTATCGACCTGAGCACTTCTGAACAGCAGGAGCGCGCGGGCGTTCTCATCGGATCGGGTATCGGTGGCCTCCCAGGCATCGCCGAAACGTCGATCCTGTTGAAGGAAAAGGGACCGCGTCGCGTTTCCCCATTCTTCATTCCCGGCCGTCTCATCAATCTCGCCTCTGGTTACGTGTCGATCCGGCACAAGCTGAAGGGGCCGAACCATGCAGTCGTAACGGCCTGCTCCACCGGCGCGCATGCCATCGGCGATGCCAGCCGCATCGTGGCGCTGGGCGACGCCGATATCATGGTGGCTGGCGGCACTGAATCTCCGATCTGCCGCATCGCCATGGCCGGCTTCGCAGCTTGCCGTGCACTTGCGACGGCGTTCAATGATCGCCCGCAGGTAGCCTCACGTCCCTATGACAAGGACCGGGATGGCTTCGTCATGGGCGAGGGCTCCGGCATCGTCGTGCTCGAAGAATTCGAGCATGCAAAAGCCCGCGGCGCGAAGATCTATGCCGAGGTCATCGGCTACGGCATGTCGGGCGACGCCTATCACATCACTGCGCCCAGCGAGGACGGTGATGGCGCGTATCGCTGCATGCGCGCTGCACTGAAGCGCGCCGATATCGATGTCAGCGACATCGACTACGTCAACGCGCACGGCACCTCGACCATGGCCGACACGATCGAGCTGGGTGCCGTCGAACGCCTGTTCGGCAACGCGTCGGGCAAACTGTCCATGTCGTCCACCAAGTCGGCGACGGGTCACCTGCTTGGTGCCGCAGGGGCGATCGAGGCCATCTTCTCGATCCTTGCCATTCGCGACAACATCGTCCCGCCGACTCTCAACCTCGATAATCCCGAGGTCGAGACGGTGATCGATCTCGTGCCGCATACCGCCAAGAAGCGTGAGGTCAACACCGTGCTGTCGAACTCGTTCGGCTTCGGTGGCACCAACGCCTCGCTGATTCTGCGGCGCGTTGCCTGAGGCGCTGGCGCCACGCGGCGCCGGTCCCGTATTCCTGTCACGGAATAGGGTTCGCGCTTTTGCCATAATTGGCTCTAGTGTCCCTACTCGAAGCTTGCTTTAGCTTGCAAAGAGCGCAAAGCCGGCTTCGAATACGCGGGGCGCTGGAATCGCTGATCCGTTTGCGTGATTGGGATTGCTGGAATCTCGCTCGGGACGCGCCCCACAAAGTTGGCGGATTTCTCGATCATCACACGAGGATCGGGGCGGAGTTACCTCCGATGCCGGTTGGGAACGGCTTCGACGGGAGCGCAGATTGAGCACCATTCCCCCTTCGCGCTACGAACCGCCGCTTCGTCGGGGAAGTATCCGCCCGCGCTCGCCTGCCGAAATGCTCGAGCCCTCGCGCCCCGCAGGTCCGCCGCGCGGAGCACCCCCACCCAACGCGCCCAAGCGTGGCGCCGGGTTCATGCGTTTTCTGTCCGGGCTTTTCACGCTCGCGCTGTTCGCCATGCTCGGCGCCGCCGCGGTGCTGGCGCTGATGTATCACCAGTATGAGCAACCCGGCCCCCTCGCGGTGACACGCGTTGTCGTCGTGCCGAAAGGCGAGGGCCGGCTTGCGATTGCCAATCGCCTCGAGAAGGAAGGTGCGATCTCAAGCAGCTGGACTTTCATCACCAACTACCTTTTGCGCGCCAAGTTGGCTGGCAAGCAGATGGAGCTGAAGGCCGGCGACTACGAGATCAAGAAGAACGCCAGCATGGCCGAGATCATGGACATGCTCACGCAAGGGCGCGGCGTGCTCTCCAAGATCACCATCCCCGAAGGCCTGACGAGCATGCAGATCGTCGAGCGCTTGCGCCAGGAGGATGAGCTCGCCGGAGAGATCACGGATATTCCCGCCGAAGGAACACTGCTGCCCGACACCTATCGCTTCTCCAAGGGAATGGATCGGCGCGAGCTGCTCGACCGTATGCAGGGCGAAATGCAGCGCTTCCTCGCCGCGGCCTGGGAACGCCGCCAGCCGAGCCTGCCGATTGCAACTCCAGAGGAGGCCATCATCTTCGCCTCCATCGTCGAGAAGGAGACTGGGCGCGCCGACGAGCGCGGACGTGTCGCCGCGGTGTTCATGAACAGGCTGCGCAAGGGTATGCGCCTGCAGTCAGATCCGACCGTGATCTACGGCATCGCCGGCGGCCAAGGCCCGCTCGGTCGCTCCATCACCCGCACCGACCTCGACACCAAGACCTCGCACAATACCTATCAGATCCCCGGCTTGCCCCCGACGCCGATCTGCAACCCGGGCCGCTCGGCGATCGAGGCAACCCTCAATCCGCCTGCCACCAAGGACCTCTACTTCGTCGCCGACGGCACTGGCGGACACACGTTCTCCGACACGCTGAAGGAGCACAACGCCGCCGTCTCGACCTGGCGCAAGGTCGAGCGCGAGCGCAAGAAGGAAACACAGGCTGGCGGCCCGCCGTCTGCTGACGAGATTCCGGTCATCAACGCTGGCGCCGCTGCCGCTCCAGCCGTAAAGGCGACGCCCGCTGCGTCCCCTGTACCTTTACCAGTCCGCAAGCCGAAACACTGATCCTGAACACGCGATTGCGCGTCTCACCTGCCGGCCCGCGCCTTGTTGCCCGCGCCGGCTGCGGCTAGATTTCGGAACGCGTTGGGCTTCCCGGCGCCCAGAGCCCAACGGAGCCGCAATGACGATAAGAAGCATGACGGGCTTTGCCCGCGCCGAGGGCTCGCTGGATAGCGCGAGCTGGCACTGGGAGATTCGCAGCGTCAATGGGCGCGGCCTCGATGTGCGCCTGCGCTTTCCGTCCGGCCTCGAATACGTGGAGCCTCGCGTACGCGAAGCCGTCGCCCGTCACGTAACGCGTGGCAGCGTCAACATCACGCTCGTTGTCGACCGGGCAGGGGCCGGCGCTGAGATCCGCCTCAACGAGACCGCGCTCGCGCAGGTGATGCAGGCGGCTGAACGTATCCGCAACCTGACCGACGCAGCTCCCCCGCGTGTCGATGGGCTCATCGCAATCAAGGGCGTTCTCGACATCATCGAGCCGCAGGACGACCCCGAGCAACAGGCTGCCCGCGCCGATGCGATGCTGGTCTCGCTTGAAAGCGGCCTTGCGGCGCTCGTCACCGCGCGCACTGCGGAAGGCAACAGGCTAGCATCGGTACTGGCCGGTCAGCTTGCCGAGATCGAGCGCCTCGTAGAGGTCGTCCGCACATCGCCCGCGCGCACGCCGCAAGCCATTGAGGAGCGTCTCAAGGAGCAGGTTCGCCGCATCCTCGACGCTGGCGCCGGCAGCTTCGATCCCGGCCGTTTGCATCAGGAAGCTGTGCTGCTGGCAACGCGCGCCGATGTCGCCGAAGAGCTGCAGCGTCTCGATTCCCACATTGGCGCCGCGCGCGAGTTGCTCGCCGATGACGGCGCCGTCGGCCGCAAGCTCGATTTCCTTGCTCAGGAGTTCAACCGCGAAGCCAATACGCTATGCTCAAAAGCGAGCGATATCGACATTACGCGTGCTGGCTTGGCATTGAAGCAGGTGATCGACCAGCTTCGTGAGCAAGTCCAGAACATCGAATAACCAACAAAGGGGCCGGCGCGCTCGGCGCGACGAGAATACTGATGGGAGACACGCCGACCATAAAGCGCCGCGGGCTGCTGCTCGTGCTGTCCTCTCCTTCGGGAGCGGGCAAGACGACCATCGCCCGCCGTCTCATTGACGCCGACCCCGATATTTCGATGTCGGTATCCGTCACGACACGCAAGCCACGCCCCGGCGAGGTGGACGGAAGAGACTACACGTTCATCGACGCCGACGCGTTCAAGCGCATGGCAGACGCAAACCAGCTCATCGAGTGGGCGCAGGTGTTCGACAACTTCTACGGCACGCCACGCGCCCCGGTCGAAGCTGCCGTCGAGCGTGGGCAAGATATCCTCTTCGACATCGATTGGCAGGGCGCTCAGCAGCTCTCGGAGAAAATGAAGCATGACGTCGTGCGTGTATTTATTTTGCCTCCGTCCGCTGACTCCCTCGAGCAGCGGCTACGCGCGCGCGCACAAGATCCCGACGACGTCGTTCGCCGCCGCATGGACGCGGCCGCCGATGAGCTCAGTCATTGGCCGGAGTACGACTACGTCATCGTCAACAGCGACTTGCCGACTTCCATGGAAGGGCTGACGGCCATTCTTGCGGCCGAGCGCCTTCGCCGCGATCGTCTCAACGGGCTAACTGCTTTCGTCAGGGAAATGCAGAGCCACCTATGACGCGTACCTTCGCAGCCCTTCTGTGCGCTGCAGTGATGGCGCTTCTCCCTGCCGGCCGCGCTTGGTCACGGGAGGATCCGGGGCTGGGGAACGTCAGCCAGCGCGAGATCGCCAACGCGAGCCTGGGTACAATTCTGCGCGTGTGGCCGCAACTCGGTGGCTCGACCGGCAACGCAAAGGCCTATCGCATTCTCTACCGCTCGACCGGCGTCAACGGTGAACCCATCGCCGTCTCCGGCGCGGTCTTCATTCCGCTGGCGCCGCCGCCGCACGGCAAGCGCGACATCATCGCCTGGGCGCACCCGACGACCGGCGTCGTCGATCGCTGTGCGCCCACCCTGCTGCCGGACCTTGCTGGCACCATCGCTGGGCTGGAGGAAATGCTGCGCCGGGGATACATCGTCGTTGCGACCGACTACGAGGGCCTCGGCACGGAGGGAATGCACCCCTATCTCGTCGGCGCCAGCGAAGCCCGGAGCGTGCTCGATTCCGTCCGCGCCGCGCGCCTGCTGCCGGATGCAAACGCCAGCAACCGCTTCGCGGTGTGGGGACACTCCCAGGGTGGCCACGCTGCGCTGTTCACCGGCGAGGAGGCCGCTGCTTACGCGCCGGAGCTGAAGCTTGTCGGCGTCGCCGCAGCGGCGCCAGCGACCTACCTTGTCGAACTATTCAAGGCTGACCGCGGTTCCATCTCGGGCAACAGCCTCACCGCCATGGCACTGTTGTCTTGGTCGACGATCTACAAAGTTCCGGCGCAGACAGCGCTTGCCTCGGGTGCCAAGCGCGCTTACGAGGCCGCCGCATCGAGTTGCATCCAGACCATCGACGAGATGCTGAAGCTGGAACAGTCCGCGCGCACCCTGCAGCGTCGTTTCCTCAAGATCGACCCAACCAAGAGCGAGCCCTGGCGCGCGATCATGCTTGCGAACTCTCCGGGACGGAAGCCTGCCGGGGCTCCCGTCTTCATTGCCCAGGGCACTGAGGATGAAACCGTGCATCCCCCGATTACGCGCCGGTTCGCCGACCACCTCTGCCGTAATGGCACGCCCGTATTCGTGAAATACCTCGTCGGCGTCGGCCACTCTTATGCGGGGTACGACGGAGCGAACGACGCCATCTCCTGGATGGCGGATCGGTTCAGGGGGCTGCCTGCACCGTCGCTCTGTAAGCGCTGACCCGGCGTTCACCGTGCTGTCATGCGCGAAGTGCTTCTGTCATTTACCGTTCTGGCAGTTTGCCCGGCGCTGAGCCTGAAAATAGGCAGCATACGCGGCGAGCTGTAGTGTCCCTTCTACAATCAGGGGTAATCCGGTGCAGTTTGGCATTTGCGTCCACCTCGATCCCCTGCTCGCGGTAGCGTTGGCACTCGCCTTTGCTTGGTTCTCGCCATTGGGGCTGAAGCCAGCCAGCGCGGCGCCTGAATTCACCAAGCTGGACATCTCTCAGGCTGAGCTGCGCAAGGCAAAGCCCGGGTATGTGTTCCACATTCATCCGCAGATCGGTGGCGCACCCGCCAACGCAAAGGCATTCCGCATCATCTACCGCTCGACCAACTTGAAGGGCGAGCCGATTGCGGTGTCTGGCACGGTCATCTACCCAGCGGGCCCAGCGCCCAAGGAAGGACGCAACGTCATTGCGTGGGCGCACTACACCACAGGCGTAGCCGGCCGTTGTGCTCCGACTCTGCTGCCCAATCTCTCTGGTACGATAGCCGGGTTAGAGGACATGCTGTCCCGCGGCTACGTCGTGGTCGCGACCGACTACGAAGGGCTCGGCGCGCCTGGTGTGCACGCCTACCTCGTCGGTGTCAGTGAGGCCCGCTCGGTCATCGATTCCGTGCGGGCCGCACGCAATCTCAACGGCACCCACGCCACCAACCGGTTCGCCGTCTGGGGACACTCGCAAGGCGGTCACGCCGCGCTGTTCACCGGCGAGATCGCCGCATCCTACGCGCCCGAGCTGAAGCTCGTGGCACTGGCGACGGCCGCCCCGGCCACCGACCTTGTTGAGCTGTTCAAAGCGCAGAAGGGATCGATCGCGGGCGACAGTCTCACCGCCATGGCCCTACTCTCCTGGTCGAGGACATACAACTTGCCGCTCGACAGCGTGCTCGACGAGGGGGCCGAGGCGCGCTTCGAAAAGGTCGCCGAGAGCTGCATCCAATCCATCTCGCAGATGCTCAAACTGTTGAAGCTGGCGCAGCCGCTGAAGAAGGCGTTCCTCAAAACGGATCCGGTGCAACAGCCGGCTTGGCGCGAGCTCATGCAGCAGAATTCGCCCGGCGCGTTGCCGATCAAGGTGCCGGTCTTTATCGCCCAGGGCACCGGCGACACGACCGTGAAGCCCGAGATCACGCAAAAATTCGCCAAGGCCCTGTGCGCGAGCGGCACGCCCGTCACGCTGCGCCTGATGAAGAACGCGTCACACAGCTACGCCGCCGAGAAGAGTGCATACGCTGCTGTCCTCTGGCTGACCGATCGCTTCAAGGGAAGGCCAGCACCCAACGACTGTGCGAACAAGTGAGCCGGTTGAGGACAATTCCGTAACGCCTCGCGTGCTAGGGGTGCAGTCCCGAAACTGCGCCGGACTCGACCATGCTGCGTACCGCGTTGTCTCTACGCCTCGTGTTGCTCTCAGCAGCCTTCGGGACGTTCGTCGGCGCCCTCATCATGTTCTGGCAGGGGTTGGCGCTGACGTTTGAAGCGGCCGAAGGCCTCTACCGGCACGCCGATCACAAGCTCATCACTGCTGCAGTCATGGGTGCCACAGACATCTTCCTGTTCGGCATCGTGCTCGTCATCTTCACCTACGCGATCGTCTTTGGCTTCGTCTTCAAGCTCGCGCGCCATGACCGCAAGAAGCTGCGCGCCTGGATGCGCCCCACCGGCATGCACGAATTGAAGACGACGCTGATCAGCGCCATCCTCGTCTACCTCGTTGTCGATTTCGCAACCGACTGGGCCGAACGCGGAAATGCCATGAGCTGGGAGATATTGGTGAAGCCCGCATCGATACTCATGCTGGCTGCAGCGCTGCGGCTGTTTGCCAACGAGCCCAACACCGACGACGACAGCGGCACCGAGGCAAGCCCGATGGGAGCACACGTCCCCGTGCCAACGCCACCGCCCTCACCGACGCCCCAGGCCTGAGCGCTCGAAGATGAGCGCCATCCGGGCGAAGTCCTTCACTGTGAGGTCCTCGGCGCGCAGATTGCCCGCGATACCTGCAGCTTCGAGCAGTTGTTCTGCCTCCGGAGTGAGCTGCTTCAGGCTCGCCCGCAGCATCTTGCGTCTTTGCCCGAACGCGGCGGCCGTCACCTGAGCCAGGACGCGCGGCGTGCATGGCGGGTTCGGCTCCTTGTGGGGGATGAACTCCACCACGGCCGATTCAACCTTGGGCGCCGGCGTGAAGGCTTCCCGCGGGACATTGAGCACGATGCGCGGCGCGCTGCGCCATTGCGACAGCACCGACAGCCGCCCGTAGGCCTTGCTATTCGGAGCAGCAACGATGCGCTCGGCCACCTCTTTTTGAAACATGAGCACCATACGATCGAACCACGGCGGCCATGGCTCGCTGTCGAGCCAGCCCGTCAGCAGCAGGGTCGCCACGCCATAGGGGAGGTTGGCGACGATGACTGCCTTACCGCGCGCAGCGCCGACCAGCTTCGGCCAGTCGGCCTCGAGCGCATCCCCGAAATGCACATCGAGCTGTCCGGGATAGCGCTGGGCAATCATATCGAGCGGGCCGCGCGCGCGCTCATCGCGCTCGACGGCAATCACGCGCTCGGCTCCCTCGAGCAGCAACGCTCGTGTCAGCCCGCCCGGGCCCGGTCCCACCTCGACGACCGTGCGCCCGGCGAGCGAGCCAGCCGCTCTCGCTATGCGCCGCGTCAGATTGAGGTCGAGAATGAAATTCTGCCCGAGGCTCTTTTTCGCCTCGAGCCCGAATGCGCGGATCACCTCGCGCAGCGGCGGTAACCCATCTGGGCTGGCGCCCGAGATCTCACGCTCGCCCGATGTCATGGCGAGGCCGCGCGCGCCGCTGCAATCTCTGCGGCAAGCTTCAGGGCTGCAATCAGGCTGGCTGGCGAAGCACGCCCCTCGGCGGCGATGTCGAACGCCGTGCCATGGTCGGGCGACGTCCGCACGAACGGCAGCCCCAGCGTGACGTTGACGCCTTCGTCGAACGCGAGTGTCTTCAGCGGAATGAGCGCCTGGTCGTGGTACATCGCAACAACGGCGTCATAGCCGCGACGCGCCGCGGCATGGAACAGCGTGTCGGCCGGATGTGGCCCGGTGACCGATAGCCCTTCCGCGCGCAGATCGGCGATAGCGGGAGCAATGGTTTCGATTTCCTCCCGGCCCATGGTGCCTTCCTCGCCCGCGTGTGGATTGAGCCCGGTGACGGCGATGCGCGGCGCGGCAATACCGAAATCCCGTTTCAGCGCAGCATAGGTGATGCGCACCGTCTCGAAGATCAGCGAGCGCGTGATGGCCTTTGGCACGCTCGCCAGAGCACAGTGCACGGTGAGCGGCACCACCCGCAGTCCGCCGCCCGCAAGCATCATCACCGAGCGGTAGCTTCGTCCGTAGTGGCGCTCGGCGAGCGCGGCGAGAAACTCGGTGTGACCAGGGAATGGGAAATCTTCAGAGAGGACCACGTGCTTGGCGATCGGGTTCGTGACGATTGCAGCGGCCTCTCCCTGCACCACCGCCGCCGTCGCCGCATCGATAGCGCCAATGATCGCCTCCCGATTGGCCACATCGCCAACGCCGGCACGCGACGGCACAGGAAGCGGTGTATGCAACACAGGCAGCGCCGAGCCGAACGAGTCGATCGCCTCGGCGGGCGAAGAGACCGCCCGGATGGGAACATTCAGGCTGAACCGCCGAGCGCGCTCAGCCAAAGTCTCTTTGTCGCCGAACAGCACGAATGGCGCGATGCCGTGATCCTGCCGCTGCAGCCAGGCGCGAAGAGTAATCTCTGGACCGATGCCCGCGGGATCACCCATGCTGACTGCGAGGGGGCGACGGGTTCGCGCGTGGCTCGCTGCGCTCATCTCAGCGGTACTCGATATGAGCGTCCGTACGCAGGTCCTTCAGATACTTCTTCGACATGATCTCGAACTCCTTCTGCCGGAGTTCATTCTGCGCTGTTTCGCGCTGCGCATCCGCAGCCTTGACGACCTTGCGGCCACATACGGCCCACAGCTCCACGCCGTTCTCGCCGATCGTCGCCGGCAGCAGCTCATCGTCGTGGGCAGCAAGCAGCAGGCTGCGGGTTGGCTCGGGCAGACTGCTCGGCCGGCGGTCGCCGAGGTTGTCGAAGCGGGCACCGGGAACGCCGCGCGCCATCTGCTCCATGCCTTTGCAGCCGGTAAAGCGGCCCCGCAGGTTCTCGGCATCGCTAAGGCGCTGGGCGAGGCGCTTCTGATCCGGCGTGGGCGGCAGATTGAGGAGCACGCGATGGATGCGCAACTCAACGTCGTCCTGCCCCTGCACCGAGGCCACCATCTTGTCGACGTCGCGGTTGGCAACAGAGATCTGATGACCGAACTTGCGGCGGATCACGTCCGTCCATGACAGCGAGGCGCGGATGCGCTCGCGCATCACAGTAATGTTCGCGCCCATCTTCGACAGATGCTCTGCGAACTGCGCCGTGTTCATTTTGTTGCGCTCGGCCATGCCCGCCAGGATGCGCTCGACTTCGTCGTCAGCCGCAACGACGCTCAGCTTCTTGGCCTCCTGAAGCTTCAAGCGCTCGTCGATCAACTCATCGAGGGCTTGCTTGCGCGCGGTCGGCACGAAGTCCTTTTCGATCTGCCGCCTGATGTTGGCAACGAACTCGCCCTGCAGCTGCTTCACGCGGGACTGCTGCTCTGCCTCCGACTTGGGAGGATTGGCCTGCAGCCGCTTGATGGCGAAGGCCTTGAACTCGTCGTTCATCTTCGGAGACTTGAGGCGGGCCTGCAGCTTCTGCTGCATCTCGGGAGCGCCGAGCATGGCGAGGGCTACGCGCTGCTCCACCTCATACCCGGTGATCGGCTCGTCGTTGACGAGAGCGACAATCGACTGGATCGGCCGGTCAGCCGTGGTGTCGGCCTTCGCAACGGCCACACGCTTGTTCTGTGCTGCGCTGGAGGCCGCGGTAAAGGGCACAGCCAGGAGCGCAGCAAGGGCGAGCGCGCCAGCCGTCCGCAGCGGCCGCGCACGGGGTGCGTCCGAATGGGAGTACGAGTGCCGTTTCAGTCTGATCGTGCAGGACATCTTATATTGCGGTCTTTCGCATCCTTGGGGCCCCGGCCGCAGCAGCCTGATGAGCGTGCGCCCGGCAATGTGACCTCTTATTGACGCAAACCTTGGCGCTCACGTGACGACCGGGCAATGCGCCGTCGGGTCGCCTCATCAACGTTAAGCCGCAGCCACCGCCCGCACGCGGGATCAAGCGGGCGCCGTTAGTTGGACGTGGCACCCGACTGCTGTTCGCTGAAGTTGAAGTCCAGCGCGCTGGTTGAATAGCCGAACTCTCCAAGGTGCTTCAGCTCGAAACGAAGCATGAGCGTCTGGCCGTCGGTCAGGTTCGGGTTGACATAGTAGTTGTCGGTATACGTGGCGGTGAGCACGAAGCACTCGTCGGCGTAGCGAAGCTGGAACATGTCTGAAGCCAGCTCGTCCGCGTCGATGTCATAGCGCATCGCAGCCGCGACGCTCCAGCGATCGGTGAGGCGCAGGCCCAAGCTGGCATAGATGTCTTCCTGGGCCGTATCGATACCGTTCGTCGGATCGGTGTTCAGGTAAGCGTAGACAGCATTCGCCGACAGGGGCCCGAAGTTGACCTGCCCACCCGTATCGAGGCGCGCGAGGGCAAAATTCGACTGGTCGAAGCGCGACTGGGCGATCAGATTGATGAAGCTCCACGGGGCGAAATAGGCGCCGAGCACGTAGTCCGAGCGATCGTTCTGCAGACCGCTGTAGGGCGTGAACACCGGGTTGCCGTTTACGTCGAGACCAGGGTCGGCGTAGGGGTTCGTACCCGCAAGATGATAGCTTTCGCCGGCCAGGATGCGCGCATAACCACCAGTGTTGGACTGGAAGGTATACTGCAGACCGACGTTGGCCCGTGTGCCCACCTCGATCCGGTCATAGCCGGAGAACTTCGTCATTTCGAACAGGTTTGTGTCGTCGAACACGAGGCTCTGCGCATCCTCGTTCGGCAAACCGTTCTGATCGATCGACGCCTGGCGAGCGATGATCTGGCCGATCGGTTCGATCACGTGCGATCCGCCGGAGGTATTGGCTACCCACGGATAAGCAACCGTGACGCCGCCAGCCGCAAGGCCGCGTGCAAGTGAGGTGCTGTCGAGCGGCGCAGAGATGTCGTACGGATCAACATAGTTGCTGATCTGATAGACGTCGCCGCGCAACTGCGCGAACGGCGTGTAGGTAATGCCGATCGGATCCGTCAGGCGACGACGCCAATTCAGCTCGGTCACCACGCGGTTCATCTGCTGGTTCGTGTCAGCAAACGGCGCAAAACTCGTGGCATCCTGATTGCTGGAGAGGGCCATCGCATTGGTCGTCCAAGACAGCTCGCCACCTAGGACCGGGTCAGCAAACACATAATTATAGTCCAGGATGGGATAGGCGTACTGCTTGGTCTCGCTCGTTCCCGCTGTGGTGTAACCCAGATCGGTGAACTCGTACGCCGCGAGCTGGAAGAAGTTGCGGTCCGACAAGCCGTTGAAGAAGATCTTGTTCACGCGATCGGTGAGCAGGATGTTGTCGAGCTTGTAGAAACGACGGAATTCGTCATCCGTTTCCGTCGTTACATCCCAGCCGAACTTCCACCAGCTCCCGAGGTTGAACAGGCCCTTGGTATCGAGGCTGCCGCGCCAACCGTCATACTGCTCGCGGTTTTCGATCGACGAGGGCAGGGTGGCGTAGTCCTGATCTATGCCTGAGCCCTTGATGTAATACTGGCCGTTCTCGGTACGGTGGCGCCACTCGCCCTGCCACAGCATGCCCTGTCGCGAGCTCACCATCGGGTAGAAGGTGAAGTCGTAGTTCGGCGCCAGCGCGAAATAGTAGGGAATGGTCGTCGCATAGCCGAGGTTGTCCGAGATTGACGGCTGCGGCATCAGGAAGCCCGACTTGCGCTTCACCGACGGGTCGGCGTGCTCGAAATAGGGCGTATAGAGGATCGGCACGCCGAACAGCTCGAAGCGCGCATCCTGATAGGTGATCGTCGCGGCCTGCTGATCGTGGATCACCGTTGCGGCGCTCAAGCACCACAGCGGCGGCATGCCATCGCTCGTTTTACAAGGCGTGAAGCGACCGTTCTTGAACACCGTGGTGTTGCCGGCGCGGCGCTCCGCGGATTCCGCAGCAATGCGCGTGTCGTCACTGGCGACCACGGAAAGCTGCGAGACGAAGCCGTCTCGGAAGTCGTCGGTGAGCGTGTAGCGATCCGCGCGAACGATGTTTCCGTTCGGCTCCTTCAGCACCACGTTGCCGACAGCCGTCAGCGTGTTGGCCGACTGGTCGTAAACCACTTGGTCAGCAGTGAGGATGTAGTTGTTGTAATAGATTTCGACGTTGCCGCGCGCGATCACCTTGTTGCCGCCGGTGTCGTACACGAGCTCGTCGCCCTGCAGGTACAGCGGCTGCGACTTGTCGATGTTCCGAGAGGGCCCGACAAGGCTCTGCTTCGGAAACGAGCTTTGTCGCTGGACACTCGGGGCCAGCGTTGAGGGGTCTTGAGCGTACGCGTCAGAGACCGGCGCTAGCGAGGCACTGAGCGCCACCGCGAGCACGGCCATACGCACCCAGCCAGCAGCCTTCCGGTGCCGGCAGGTGACGCGTGACGATCCGCAACCCTCATGCGGTGCCCGCGTTAAACGCATCACTCAGCCATCCTCCTGGTGTAACAGTACCGTAGCCGAGACCATCATCACGAGGACCACGGGCAACCAGATCGCCGCCCATGGGGACGTCAACCCAGCCACGCCGACTTGTCGGGAGACTTCTGAAAGTAGAAAGAAGCCAAACCCCCCCACCAGTCCTGTGATGACCATAGTCTGGATGCCTCCGCCGCGGAATGACCGCAACGACACAGTGGCCGCCAAAAGGACCATTGCTGCGCACAGAAGAGGCCTTGACACCAAAGTTTCATACTGGATGCGCAGGCGGCTTGCGGAAAGCTTGGCCTTTTCAGCCACTTCGATCAGGCCCGGCAGTTCCCAGAACGAAACAGAAAACACCGTTCCCAGCGCGTCGGACACGCGATCCGGTGTAAGGTATGTGGATACGAGGTAGGTATCGAATTTTTCAGGCTCTCGGCCGATGCGTACGACCCACGCTTCCTTGACCTCCCAATAGCCCTCGTGCAGGTCCGCGCGCTTGCCATCGACGCGCTCCACGAACCGCCCTTCGTTGTCGAAGATGAACACCGAGACGCCATGCAGGGTGAGGCCCCGGTTGGTGGCAATGGCGGCGTTGATCACCGATTGGCCGTCGGTGCCATTCTGCCGGAGCCATGAGGCGCCCGACTTCGAGCGAAGAAGGTTGGTCTCTTTGCCGAACGCTTCGGCATAGACACTCTCGGCCGCCGCCCGGCCAGCGGCCGCCAATGGGTTGAACACCATGGCCGTCAGCAGCCCGACCATGAACCCCACGATGATCCCCGGCCGCAGGAACTGCCAGACCGACATGCCGCCCGCCCGCATGACGGTCAGTTCGCTCTTGCGGCTGAGCTGCAGCAGGGCCGCGATCGACCCGACAAGCACCGCAAACGCGATGAGAAATTCCGCATAGGCCGGCAGACGTAGCAGCGCGATGAACGCCAGCGTCACCACCGAGACCTCGCCGTACTTACCGGATTGACGCAGCAACTCGACGAAATCGATCAGGAAGATCAAGACCGAGCACAGGAGGAAGACGGCAAAGATCGCCAGCAAGAAGCGCTTGCCGATGTAGAAGCCTAAAGTGCGCGGACCGAACAGCATGGCGGCTTACCTCCGCCCCGCCGCAGCGCCAGCGGCCGCTCGCCGTCCAGGTATCAAACTCAGCAGCTTGCCCGCGGCCTCGACAATCGGATCGAAGATGATGCCCGGGAACCGCGGGGTGGTGAGCTTCCGCCGCGCCCGCTCCATCACGAGCAGCGCCCCCAGCATGGCCCCCAGCGGAAGCGCATAGAGAAGAGGCGTTGCAGCGGCGTTCAGCACGACGACATTGTTTAGGGCCAGACCCCCGAGGCGCAAGGAAGCAGCCAGGATGAACGCCACGGCGACCTGCTGCCCGCGGTTCTGGCGCGTCGAATGGGCCTGTCCAACCGCCGCCAGAGCAATGAGAGCAAAGGCCAGCGGATAGAGAGGGTTGGAGAAGCGCTCATGCAACTCGCCGCGGAACTTGCCGGGAGCCTTGCGGAAGCTCGCGCTGGTCGCCTCGGGATAGAGAAGTTCGCTCAGGTAGCGCTCCCGCGGTTTCAGATCCTCCGTGTCGTCGTCGTCCATCTTCTTCTCGAACTGATCGAGGTCGACCGCGTACTGCTGGAAGGCGATGATCTGCGCGGGTTCGTCCTTGGGCGTTCGGCGGATGATGTGCCCGTTGCTCATCACAATGAAATTCGACGCGTCACGCTGAACGATGACGCTGCGCTCTGCGAGGTAGGACTGGTTGAGATCCTTGTTGCGGGTGTCGTGGACGATGAGGCCCAGCAATTCGCCGTTCTGTGACCGCTCGCGGATATGAAAGGTCAGACCTTCCTCCGGGCTGGAGAACGCCCCGGGCTGGATGACCTGGGTGAGAATGTTGGCGCGTACCTGAACGATGTACTCGCGCAGCATTTTCAAGCTCCACGGCATCGCCAGGTGATTGACGAATGCCACACCCAGCGCCACGAGAAAAGCCAATAGCAGCAAGGGCCTCGCGGCTTTCCAGACGGTAGCACCGGATGCTGTGAGCACGATCAGCTCGCTGTCGCCATTCAGCCGGCTCAGCGTATGAATCGCAGCAATCAGCAGCGAGAAGGGCGCGATGATCGCCATCAGGTTGGGCAGCGCCAGGGTCGTCATCTTGATGAGCATCCACACGTCCTGACCCTGGCTGGTCACGACGTTGAGCTGACGCAGGGCAAGCGCCACCCACACGATGCTCGACAGCGACAACAGGATGATGAGCAGCGCGGAACCGGCCTGCCGAAAGACGTACCTTTCGAAAATTCCCATGCCAGACCAAGTTGTGCTGGAAGGGGGGCTGCCACCCCGACGCCCCCGTGCCCGTCCCAATAGCGCTTCGTTCCATCCCAGAGTGGCGGAAATTCGGCTTTTCCCCAGTGGCTTGACGACCTGAGCCGGGCAATCTTCCTGAAGTGTTCCATGCTCGCCCTCACCCCCGGCGGCAGCGCACGAACACAAAGGGAACGTCAGCCTCACACGGGAGCGTGATGCCCCTTTAGAGGCCCCCGGCTTGCCAGCGCGGGTCCCACGATTTAGCACCAAACTCCAACGTCCGGATTTTTCCCGCTTCGCCGCACCGGCTGAGGCCTTCTGCATTCAGCGGCAGGGCCTCGTTCCTCTGATTGCGCGCGTGGCGGAAAGCCACCCTGTCCAACAAGCTTCTTTGGAGCCTTCCCATCATGACCAGCCGCCCTGAAATCGTGTTTGAGCCGCTTTCCGCAGACCTCGAGCCGACCGTCGTACTCCTCGCTGGTGACGACGTCGCCCTAGCGTCTCGCGCACGCGAGCTCGATCAGAAGTCGGGCGGCGCACTCACCAAGGCAGCGGAAGCAGCCCATTACAAGGGCCGCAAGAAGTCCACCATCGAGGTGCTGGCGCCCCCGCGCCTGGGCAACGCCAACCGCGTTATTCTCCTGGGCACCGGCAAGGGAAGCGATTTCAAGGAAAATGACTGGGTGCTCCTCGGCGGCTCGGCCTCGGGGGCTATCAGCGCCCGCAAGACTAAGACGGCGAGCATCATCGCCGAGGCCCCCGAAACAGGCGGCATCAAGCCTGCCCAGCTCGCCGCCCTGATCGCTTTCGGCGCCGCGCTGCGCCACTACGAATTCCGTAAGTACCTCACCAAGCCCGCCCAATCCGACGACGAGACGACCGAGCCGGATGGCCTCAAGAAGCTCGTCATCCATTGCGCCGATCCCGACAAGGCCCGCACCGCCTATGCGCGCTACGCCGCGCTCGCTGACGGGATCGTCACCGCCCGCGATCTCGTCAACGAGCCCGCCAATGCCCTAGGTCCCGTTGAATTCGCCGATCGGGTCAAGGCGCTGGAGGAAATCGGCCTCGAGGTCGAGATCCTGGATGAGATGCAACTCGCCGACCTGAAGATGGGCGCGCTGCTGGCTGTCGCTCAAGGCAGCGTACGTCCCGCACGCGTCGCGATCATGCAGTGGAACGGCGCCAAGTCGAAGCGCGGCAAGCCTGTCGTCCTCGTCGGAAAGGGCGTCGTCTTCGACACGGGCGGCATCTCGATCAAGCCCTCCGCCGGCATGGAGGACATGAAGGGCGACATGGGTGGAGCCGCCGCCGTGGTTGGCACCATGCAGGCCCTCGCCGAGCGCAAGGCCAACGCCAACGTCATCGGCATCATCGGCCTCGTCGAGAACATGCCGTCCGGCACCGCGACCCGCCCCGGTGACATCGTCCGCGCCCACTCCGGACAGACGGTCGAGGTGCTCAACACTGACGCTGAAGGCCGCCTGGTCCTCGCCGACCTCATCTCCTACGTGCAGGAGCGCTTCAAGCCGCGCCTCATCATCGACCTGGCGACGCTCACCGGCGCCATCATGGTCGCCCTCGGCAAGGAATACGCGGGCCTTTTCGCGAACGACGACCGCCTCGCCACCGACCTTCTCGACGCCTCGGCCGCGACAGGGGAGAAGCTCTGGCGCATGCCGCTCGACAAGGCCTACGACAAGATGCTCGAGTCCAAGAACGCCGACATCAAGAACATCGGCGGCCGATACGCCGGCTCGTGCACCGCCGCGTCCTTCATCAAGTACTTCGTCAAGGACACCCCCTGGGCCCATATCGACCTCGCCGGCACCGCCATGGATGCGCCGAAGTCCGAGATCAGCCCGAGCTGGGGGGCTGGCTGGGGTGTCCGCTTGCTCGATCGGTTCATCGCCGACAACTACGAGAAGGCCGACAAGTAGGTCCTTGATGGTCTGACAGGCCGGCGGCTTAACATTCTGATAAGCCGCCGGTCTCTACCATGCATTTTCCATAATATATATTATGCGAATGCAGGATGGGCCGCCGCTTGCAGGCGCCAGCCGCTAGAGCAGCGTCTCCTCCGCGCGCCGCACGCCCTGCGAGATCATCGCCGCATAGACCGCGCTGACGAAGCCGGACAGAACGTTGACGCTCAGCACGACCGCAATGGCACGCGCGGCGCCTTCGTCGACCACCTGGCTCAGCATCGTCACCACGAACTGGTCGAACGCCTGCTTCACCTGGAACAGGATCTCGCTCACCTGCTCGATCGACGGACGCTCGGGCAACTCGAAGATGATCTTCCAGCCGATGTCGCTCACCGACGACTGCGGCATCAGCCCCGTCACGGCGAGCAGCGTCATCCCGATCGAGAACAGCAGCCCCAATAGCGGCGCCAGCCGGAAGTAGCCCCAGCGCATCGGCAGCGCCTCCGACTTGATCGACAGGTAGCGGAGCAACGCCGCGCCCGCATAAACGCAAATGCCGAACACCACGGTGACGAGGAACAGCCTGTCGGTATTGGTCCCCGAGAACGTGAACAGCGCTGCAAACCCAGCGACGATTCCTTTGAACGCCGCTTCGACGAAGCCGACAATGCCGGTGAACAGCCCAGCCGTTCGCGCCAGCCCCCCGAAATAGAACGGCAGCTCATAGCGCAGCCGCGCCACCTCCAGCTTGAGCCCGAATAGGAAAGCCAGCGCCGCAGTCACGGCGGCAAAGATGAAGGGGTGATAGAACGCAAGCGCGGCCACCGCGATCACGGCTGCCAGCTCGGCAGCCATGATGATGGCGTTCGCCAGAATGCGGAAAATGACCATGTCGCCCCACGTCGCCGGCACCGGCCGACCGACTTCGTCTCGTGCCCGCGCCATCGTAGTCCGGAGCCGCGGGCCGAAACAACACTGGCGTCACGGACTATCGCAGTGACGACACCGTTTGCGGGGCGTGACAGACGGCATCGCCGGAGCGCACCAGTTGCGCCTCGTATGGGAACGATCGCCGATAGGCACGGAACTGGCCGCCGGTATCGCCGGTGATCTGCAGTTTCAGCGGCTTGCCTGGCCCCTCGTCGGCGTCAGGCTCGAAGATCGACACCTGCACGACGTATGGCTCCGTCTTCGGCGCCAGCTGCAGCGAGCCCTCGAACGCGATGTAGTCGCTATCCGGCTCCACCTTGCCGGCACCGATCTTGAGTGCCGTCGCGCCGCAAGTGTTGTCGCTGGCGACTTTGATCCCGCACCATCCCTCTCCGCAACGGACGATATCGAGCGTCAGCGACGCTTCATGCTCCTGCTGCGCCCAGCTCTTGCCCTGCCAGCGCCCGGCGATGTTTGCCGGACTGACCGCTGCCGCGAGCGGTGCCGCCGCTGCCAGAACACAAAGACCGCTCAATATCACTTTCAACATCTGAAGCCTCGCAACGTCCGCAATGTTCAACGACGTCACAACAGCACTTCTGCCCGGCGGCATTAAGTCGGGATTACGTCTCCTTGCCGCGCGCGCTCCCGGTCTTGCCGTCATTTGCGGCGTGTTGCTGCTCTCACTGCCGACAGGCCTCGTCGCCATGTCCCAGGGGATCGGCGCCGTCCCGCTGCCCTACAATCTGTTCGTCGTCGACGAGCGATTGCCCGGCATCTTCAAGCTGCACATGCTGGCATCAGGGGCAGCTCTGGTGCTTATTCCTGCCGTCATCGCTCTACGCCGAACCAGCGTCTGGCATCGCCCGCTCGGATACACAGCTGAGACTCTGGTGCTGCTCGGCGCCGTGACCTCGCTGCCCGTCGCCTATTACAGCCACTCCGTCCTCGCCGCGCGCTTGGGGTTCCTGGCCCAGGGCATCGTCTGGCTCGTCCTCATTGCGCTGGGCATCGCTGCTATACGCCGGCGCCGTTACGGGGATCACGCGCGCCTCATGCTGATGATGGCAGCCGTCGCATCCGGCGCTCTCTGGGTGAGGCTGACGACGACTCTGGCCACCGGCTACGATCTTCCCTTTGATCCGGTTTACGGCTGCGCCGCCTGGCTTGGCTGGCTCGTCCCGCTTGCCGTAGTGACGCTACTACCGACACCCTGGGCCCCCGCGCGCCGCTGACAATCGCCGCACCGCTGGCACTCGAAGTTGCCTGCGGCATCCATTAGGGTGCCGCGCATGAAGCCATCCAAAGACATCTCCCGCCTGATCGAGATCATGGCCGCGCTGCGCGATCCCGACACCGGCTGCCCGTGGGACCAGAAGCAGGACTTCGCGTCCATCGCGCCATACACCATTGAGGAAGCCTACGAGGTGGCCGACGCCATCCAGCGCGGAGATCTTCCGCACCTCAAGGACGAGCTCGGCGATCTGTTGCTGCAGGTCGTCTACCATTCGCGCATGGCCGAGGAACACGACGCCTTCGCGTTCGGTGACGTCGTCGAAGCGGTGACATCGAAGATGATCCGGCGCCATCCGCACGTCTTCGGCACGCCCGAAGAGCGCGCGGCCGGGGCAGCGCCTGGCTTCTGGGACAAGGTCAAAGCCGCCGAGAAGGGCAACGATGCGACCCGCAGCATTCTCGCTGACGTTCCCGTCGGACTCCCGGCCCTGACGCGCGCCATCAAGTTGCAGAACAAAGCCGCCAAGGTAGGCTTCGATTGGCCGTCGTTGGAACCGGTCTTCGCCAAGCTCGAGGAGGAAATCGGCGAATTGCGCGCCGAGATCGCAAAATCGGAAGGACGCCCCGCAACAGACGACCCGGCCGTCGTCGAGGAATTTGGCGATCTGCTGTTTGTCGTCGCCAACGTTGCGCGGCACCTGAAGATCGATCCGGAAACGGCATTGCGCGCCGCCAACGACAAGTTCACCCGCCGCTTCGCCTACATCGAGCAGCAGCTCGAACAGCGTGGCTCATCTCCGGCGCAATCGAACCTCCAAGAGATGGATGCTCTGTGGGATGAAGCCAAAGCAAAAGAGAAAAGCTAGCGCCGACAAAGTCAACGCCAGGGCCAGCACAGAACCGACCAGCCGCAGCGGGTCAGCGTTCTGTATCAATATGTTGCAATGGCGTGATGCGTGTTTGAATTCATCCGGCGTTCAGCTACACGGCGCTTTCTAATCGTGTGTGCGCGGCACCAACGAAGCGGCGCACGTCTCAATTGTCAAACGGGAGCATCCCCACATGTATCGAGCCCTCTTGCTTGCTGGTGCGGCCTGCGCGTTGTCGGCCGCTGCACTCATGGCGCCGGCTTCGGCGAATCCTGTCGGCAACATCGGCAGCACCGATCCGATCGCTCAGTCCGTCGTCGTCAAGACGGCCCCCGGCCGCTGCTGGCGCTGGAACGCGATCTGCCGCGATCGCTGGGGCTTCGGCTGGAAGTATCGCCGCTGCATGCGCTACCACGCCTGCTAACTAAGCAACTTCACCGGAGCAGCGTTTCGCTGCTCCGGATGATCCGCAGGACGACGCGTTTAAGGTTCAGTTCTCTTCTGGATGGAAGTCTTCCGAGCGCGGCGCCTCGACCTTGACGCCGGTGGCGCGGTTGATCGCCATCGTCACAGCCCACAGCAACACTCCCAATCCGAGCAGCGCGGCGGCAATAACGTATTGCTGCGTATCGCGTCCGGTCCATGGGCCAACGAGGAACGCACACGTAATCGCGCCCAACACCGGCACGATCGTCGGTGTGCGAAAGTGCTGATGCTCGACTGTGTCCTTGCGCAGGATCAGCACCGCCACGTTGACGATGGTGAAGACGGCGAGCAGCAGTAGAGCCGTCGTCCCGCCCAGCGCCGGCACCTGGCCTACGAATAGGATCAGCGCGAACGCCAGCACCGTTGTAAAGCCGATGGCGATATACGGTGTGCGCCGGGTTGCATGCACTTTGCCAAACACTGCCGGCAGCACGTGCTCGCGGCTCATACCGTAGATGAGACGACTCGCCATCAGCATGTTGATCAGCGCACTGTTGGCCACCGCGAACATGGTGATGAAGCCGAACACGCCGAGCGGGAACCCGGGTGCGCCAGCCTGCACCACCTGCAACAGCGGTGTCTCACCCTCCCCTAGCTCGGCTGGCGGCACCAGCGCGATGGCCGAGATCGACACCAGCACATAGACGACGCCGGTGATGGTTAGACCCGTCAGCAGCACCTTGGGAAAGATGCGGCTCGGATCTTTCGTTTCCTCGGCCATGTTGACCGAGTCCTCAAACCCCACCATCGCGAAGAAGGCGAGCGTGGTGCCTGCGATGACGGCCCAGAACGCATTTCCGTCCGCGCTGCTGTTGAATTCGAGCGCACGTGACAAGTCACCCGTCCCCGAGCCGATGGCCCAGAACCCTATAAAGATGATGATCAGAAGACCGGTCAGCTCCACCATCGTCAGCACGACGTTGAGCTTCACGCTCTCGCCGACGCCGCGCAGGTTGATCGCCGCCACCCCTGCCATGAACGCAAGGCCGACGAGCGTCACGCCCCACTCTTTATAGCCGAGCCCCAGCGAATCCGAGAAGTTCGCCGCAAACGCGCGCGATGCCGTCGACGCCGACGTAATGCCCGAGCACATCACCGCGAACGCGACGAGAAACGTGACGAAGTGGATGCCGAACGCGCGATGCGTATAGAGCGCTGCGCCTGCCGCCTTGGGGTACTTGGTGACCAGCTCGAGATAGCTGAATGCTGTCAGAGCGGCGACCACGAACGCGACGAGAAACGGCACCCAAACCGCACCGCCGACATGCTGCGCCACCTTTCCCGTTAGCGCATAGATCCCGGTACCCAGGATGTCGCCGACAATGAATAGCAGCAGCAGCCACGGGCCCATGACCCGGTGCAGCGACGGTTGCGCTTCGGTGGTCGTCGGTTGCTGGCCGGCCATCACTCTCCCCTTGTTGCTGCCGAGGAGTGTGGCCGTGGTTAGCGCCGAGCGCAAAACAAAAGCGAAAGGCTCACGTCGCTTGCGCAACGTGAGCCCCGATATTGTGCAGGCCTAGCGTGTGTTAGCGTGCGGCCCGGGCACCGCCACCGCCGAAGCGCTGACGCTTGCCACCAGAGTTGCCCCTTTTTGCGGCATGCTGCTCGCCATTGCGCTGGGGACGCCCCGCGCCATGACCTTGCGGACGGCTGTGTCCGTCGCCGTTGCGCTCGCCCTTCGCGTGCTGAGCCGGACGACCGACGTGATGGCCGCGGCCCTGTCCATTGGACTGAGCATGCCCCCCGCCGTTCGCGCTGGCCGACTGCGGACGACTGCTGCGCCGATGCTGCTGCGGGCGCTCGCCACCGCCGCCGATCCCGGCCGCTGCAACGAGCGAGGTATCGCCCGTGCGGTCGGACGCAGGAATCGACTGTCGCGTAATCCGCTCGATGTCGCGCAGGTACGCGCGCTCATCACCCGCGCACAGCGAGATGGCTATGCCTTCAGCTCCGGCGCGCGCCGTGCGGCCGATGCGGTGCACGTAGCTTTCCGGAATGTTCGGCAGCTCGAAATTGATGACGTGCGAGACCTCATCGATATCGATGCCGCGTGCGGCGATGTCAGTGGCAATGAGACCGCGGATGCGGCCATTGCGGAACTGATGCAAAGCCCGCTCGCGCTGGCTCTGGCTCTTGTTGCCATGGATCGCCGCGACCAGGATGCCTGCGGCCTCCAGATGACGGACGACCTTGTCCGCGCCGCGCTTGGTGCGCGTGAAGACGAGCGTCCGCGTCAGTGCGGGATCGGAGAAAAGCTCGACCAGCAATGACGCCTTCTTCTGCTGTTCGACGTGGATCACGCTCTGGCGCACGCGATCGGCCGTCTTGGCAACGGGTGTCACCTGCACGCGAAGCGGATCACGCAGCATCTCGGACGCGAGCGCACCGATCTCACGCGGCATCGTTGCCGAGAAGAAGAGGCTCTGGCGGCGCTGAGAAAGCTGGCCGAGAATTTTCCTGATCGGCTGGATGAAGCCCATGTCGAGCATCTGGTCAGCCTCGTCGAGAACGATCACCTCAGTGCCCGAAAGGTTCACCGTGCGCTGCTCGATATGATCGAGCAGGCGGCCCGGGGTAGCGACGAGAATATCGACGCCGTTCTTCACCGCATTGATCTGCGGACGAATAGGCATGCCGCCAAACATCACCGCAACGGTCAGCCCGGTGTGCTTGCCATAGGTGCGGAAGCTATCGGCGATCTGCGAGGCAAGCTCGCGCGTCGGTGACAGGATGAGCGCGCGCGTTCCCGCACGCAGCGGCTTGCGGCGATCACTTGCCAGACGATGCAGGATCGGCAGCGCGAACGCGGCCGTTTTGCCCGTGCCGGTTTGCGCGATACCCATGAGGTCGCGCCCAGCCATGACGCCAGGAATGGCCTGCGCCTGAATAGGAGTTGGAGTTGTGTAGCCCTCTGAGGTCAGCGCCTTGAGAAGCGCCGCATCGAGGCCGAGGTCGGAGAAAGTCGTCGAAGTGGTGTCAGTCAAAAGAATATCTTTCATAGGTTCTGCCGAGCGCGAACGCACCGCACGTAGTGCGGACGTAACGCGCCAACGCGGTGTGCTCGAGAGAGCCCCGCGTGGCCTGGGCTATCAATGGAAAGGAAGATCAGAGGCGCTCAACAGGAGGATCAGCAAATGGCCGTGGGCCTAGACGAGCTGTCCGTTCACGCGGCTGGAGCGCCGATGGTCGTCCGGATTTGCCCGGGCGATAGCAGCCATATGGCATGCTCGCAGCCCGTATGCAAGTGCGGTGCAGCATCGACTTCGCTCTAAAGCGCTATTTGCAAGAGATTCCAGTCACTTTTTCTAGTCCCCACCAAGCGTCCATCCGCTCATAGACCTTGCCCGTGGCCGTGATCTGTTGACCCGCATGGCACTTGCCGATGGCCGGCTTGGGCACTCCGGTGAGGAAGGTGAGGCAGTGGTCGGCCGCCGAATTGTCCAGCGTCACCCACACGGCTTTCGGATCGTCCTCCTCCGGCTCGATCGCATCGATCTTGGCCGTGATAGTCATCTTCTCGCCGGCCTTGTCCTGCAGTTCGCGGTACTTGCATTCCCGCGCCGAAAGCGGACCGGCGGTGATCATCAGCAGCGATAGGCCGAGCAAAAAGAACCGCACGCCATCCCCCAAAGTTGCCTTTGCGACTCGGCGTTATCTGCTCCCAAGTCGAGCCCGAAGACAAGATTGGCGGGCCGGTCCACCGGCAGCTGATCGATTTCTTCTGTGAGCGTGTTGCCGGCAGCGCCCACATTCAGTGGTCGCCGAACGAGATATCGACTTCCTCTCGCCCGAACACCTCGCGGATCGTCTGCGCAAGGCGTCGTGCTGGAGGCGGCGCACCGCGGCTTTCCACGAGTCGATATTCGAAAGGTGGCAGTTCTGGCAGACCCAGCTCACGCCCCACCTCCCTCATGCCGGGGCCAACGCCGCCTGCCGGTGCGACCGACACGCCCAATCCCGCCACGATCGCCGCATTGAGCCCCGTCACGCCGCTGCTCGTCAATGCAGCGGTCCACGAAATGCCGGCCCGATCGAGGGCCTCGATCGCAATGCGCCGCCAGTCGCAGCCGGGAGAGAAAAGCACGAGCGGCAACGCTTCGTCTGCCTGCCGCTGAAACTCGACACTCGCCACCCACACGCGTCCGTCTCGGCCCAGCAACGTCCCCGACGCGCCGTTGAGCTCCGTGTTGACGACTGCCACGTCGAGGCGGCCCGCCTCGAACTCGCGTCGCATGTCCGGCCCCAATCCGATGTTGATTTCGAGTTGCACATTGGGATGCTGCCGGCGGAAGTGCGCCAGCAGCATCGACAGGTCCGCCGCGTCGAAATACTCGGGCGCACCAAACCGCACCTGACCGGTCATTTCCGCCTGGCCGAGCAATCCTTCGGCCTCCTTGTGCAGCGCTAAAATCCGGCGCGCGTAGCCGAGCAGCAGTTCTCCGTCCTGCGTCAGCGCCAGCTTGCGTGGATCGCGGTCGATCAGCTTGCGACCCACCTGCTCCTCCAGCCGCTTGATCTGCAAGCTAATAGCCGACTGGGTAAGGTTGAGATGACCCGCCGCCCGCGTGAAGCTGCCGGTCTCGGCAATGGCGACCAGACTGCGAAGCTGTGCGGTGTCGAGGATCATGCTGGGCGTTCTGTTGCTCTAGTTGCATCTCGCTCAAATTGAGCCGCGACAAATACTGGCGAGCGCTTCATCCGACAACCACACCTCACTGCCTGGGACCGCTAAGCACACTATGCCGAAGGCGACGAGCGCGACGCCGGTACCTTTGGCCAACACGTCCCCATGCGGAGCGACCTTCTCGGCGATGACAATCAGGCTGATCGCTGCCATCCAGATCAAATTTGACATTCCTCCGATCCACACCAGCAGCATCAACAGCCAGCAGCAGCCAACGCAGAACGCTCCATGCCGCACGCCCAAAAGGAGCGCGCCGCGATAGCCCGGAGCAAAATTAGCCAAGAGGAAACCAAGTGGTGAGCGACACTTCGAAATGCACACATGCTTCATCGGCGTGAGCTGATACAGCCCGGCCGCGATGAGAAACATGCCGCTGATGCGCGATCCGCTCAGCACCATGTGCGCACCGATCAGCGCATGATCGCGCAATACGATCTGGGTCTCTGCGGCGACGACCGCGAACAACAGCCAAACGGCGAGATAACCCGCGATGAACGCCAGCACCGCTGCGCTCGGCCGCACGCTCTGATCCAGGCTCTCGATGATGCGGTCGTATGCACCGATCATCGGCAGCGCCGACGGCGTCATCATGCCGACAGTCATCGCCACCCAGATCAGCATGACGTCCATGCGCGAGGCATCCGCTTGGTGCAGGGAAAACATCGCCGCCCAGGCGAAGATCGAAAGAGCCACGAGGCCGGCGATGATGGGCGCCAGCCTCGCAGCGTCGTCGACGCGCGCGTGCATCAAGCGCTCCGATACTGGAACGGCGAATAGCCGCCAGCGCGCCCCGAAAACTTCCAGTTCCAGTCGTAGTCCGTCAGCAGCACCTCGCCGGAGCGCGCGACAACCAGCGGGTTGCCTGGTGCCAATGCCAGCGGTTGCGCCGTAACGGTCGTCTCCGCGCCGCCCTGGCCTTTGATGGCTTCGAATGCGGCCCGCATCACACCCGGAATGAAGACGCTGCGCTTGCGCCCCTCGTACTGGTAGTCGATCGGCACGGACTTCACACCGAGAAAGCGTTCGAAGAAACTCGCCAGCGCCGCCGGATGCCCACCCGCCTTGCCGGTGTAGATGCGCTCCAGCGCGGAATGCTGCTCGGCCGTCGCGCGGTCGTCGATATACAGCGCGGCCAGCCACTTCACCTTCTGCATGTGTCCGCCAGCATGCGGGGCGATCGCCACATTTAGCCCGTCGAGGCTGACTGCTCCGTCCGATCCTTTGTCGATGCGCCAGGCATAGAGCACGTCGCAGTCGCCGTGACTGGGTGCACTTTCGAAGATGCATGGGCAAACGGTCTCGCAGCTGCACGCCTCGAAATAGCTGCCCGAGAGACTCCAGCCGCCTGCCGTCGGCGCTTCCGTCGCGCTGGCATCACCGCTCGCCACTTCGATCAGCGGAGCCGCAGCGACCAGAGCCGCCAGCGTCGTCACCACTTCCCTGCGATTCATCAAATCCTCCCTTTTGTCGTCCGCTTCTTCGACGGCCGCTATTAGGAGGGGCGAGTGCGCAGATTTGGCCAGTTGAGTTTTGTCATCGTTGCGATGAGAAAAACTCGATTGCTTACATGGGGTCTGGCGGCAAGGTTCGGGCCGCTGCGGCGCGGAGCAAAATGCCCGCGGGCGAGCACTCAGCAGGGGAGAAATCGGGAATGGCGAAGCTGGAATTCTGGTACGAGTTCGCCTCGACGTACTCCTACCTCACGGTCATGCGCATCGAAGAGCAGGCGGAAGCCGCGGGCGTAGAGATCGAATGGCGCCCTTTCCTTCTCGGCCCGATTTTCAAATCGCAAGGCTGGGACACATCGCCATTCAATCTGTTCCCCGCCAAGGGCCGCTACATGGTCCGCGATATCGAGCGCATCGCCAATGCTCGCGGACAGCCATTCCGCATGCCGCCGACCTTTCCGGTGAACGGCCTCAACGCCGCGCGCCTTGCGCTTTTGGGCGTGGCGGCCGGATGGTGCCCAGCTTTTACCCGATCCGTGTTCGCAGCCCAGTTCCAGCGCGGAGAGGACATCTCCCGGCCTGAAGTTCTCGTCGCCATCCTCGACGGCCTCGGCGTGGACCCCGCGGAGGCGACGGCAGCCGCGTGCTCCAATGCCAACAAGCAGGCGCTACGCCTCCAGACCGAGGTCGCAATGCAGCGCGGCATTTTCGGCGCACCGAGCTTCATAACCAGCGACGGCGAGCTGTTCTGGGGCGACGACCGGCTGGAGCAGGCCTTGGCATGGGCCCGCCGCTGACCAGCGCGCAATGCCGCATCGGGGAGCGACACTAAATGCCGATTGCGTGCGGCTGAGAAGCCGGTCTCTAATGTCCTCGCCAACAAGAAGCGAGGAAGCACATGCACTCGACCTCGACGGCCCTATGCGCGGCGTTTGCTCTTTCCATCGCGATGATGAGCGCGACGGAAGCAAAACCACTTCGCCTCATATCCACAAACGCACAAGCGCTCTCTGCCAAGGATGCCGGCATTCGCTACGGCGAGGCGGCGGGCGCAGTCCTCGTTTGCCAAAGCCTGCGCATTACTCCGCGCGTCGCTGAGTTGCGCGGGCGCTACCAGGGCGCCGACCTTGAAGAATTCGATGCCCAGGCCGGAAAGATCCTCAAGGCGTGGCAGGAGTCACTGAGCTGCCAGCACGCCAATGCGCCTGTCGATTGCATGATTTCCCAACGCTGGAGTTGCCAGCAGGCGCTCCGCGAGATCGGGCCTAGTGGCACAGCCGTGCGCGGCCTAGTCGAGCCCAAGGAATAACGCCTCTCCGCCTGATGCAACGCAAACGGCGTCTGCCGCGTTGTGTTGGCATGATGCGTATGATGACCATTGCTGCGTGTTCGCTTGCCGCGCTCATCGCGGTGGGCAACCAGACGCGGGCCCAGCAGCCCCCGCATGACTTTACTCAGGACACTCCTGCGCCGCCGGGCCTAATCGTGAAGGCGCCGCAGGAGAAGCACCGCATCACGCCCAAGCCGCAGCCGTTCCATCGTGAGGATATGCTCGGCTTGCCGACGAGTGGGCCAAAGGGGTTGAGGTTGTGTCCTGCGTCGCGGGTCGAGCAGCGCGACGAGGTTTGGTTCTCGCCTAGAGCGTGTTGAGGAACGCGACCAGTGCCGCTCGTTCGGGTGCCGTCAATTTGAACGGCCGCAGCTGAGGTGAGTTCTGACGCGCCGCCTCGAACAAAGGCGCCCTGTCGCCTTCCTCACGGCGCTCTTCTCTTACGCGCCCACCACCGCCTTCGTAAAATCCGACCACACCTCTGAGGTTGGGAATGATGCCATTGTGCATGTAAGGTGCGGTGACAGATACGTGCCTAAGCGTCGGCGTGCGGAAGTCCCCCGCGTCGATTGGATTGCCCGTCACACCGTAGCGCCCTAGATCCTCCATTTTCCGTCCAAAGAAGCTGAGGCCGATGTTGTGCACCTTGCCGTCGCTCAACAGCGGCCCGTTATGGCAGTTGGCGCAGCCCGCCTTGGTGCGGAAGAGGTGCAGCCCAAAGACTTCCTCGTCGGACAGGGCCTTCTGATCGCCAGCAGCAAAGCGATCGAAGCGCGTCTGGCGCTCGAGCGTTCGCTGGAACGCTGCAAGCGCGTTGACCACATCTGAAAGCTGGACGTCGTCGCGCCCGGTGATAGCCGAGAAGCGCGCGCGATAAGTTGTAACACCCGCGACGCGCTGGGCGACGCCCGCTAACTCCGCGTTGGCCATCTCGCGCCCATCGCCGAGTGGACCTAGCGCCTGCTCTTCCAACGTCGCCGCGCGACCATCCCAGAACAGCGCATCCTTGTAGCCGACCGTGAACAGCGACGGAGCGTTTCTGCGACCTTCAGCGCGCCCATGGCCAAACGACGTCGGCAAACCATCGCCCCAGCCGAGCCGCCGGTTGTGACAGCTCTGGCAGGCAAAGTGCCCCGACGCGGAAAGACGCGGGTCGTTGAACAGCTCGGCGCCAAGTTGGACGAGCTTCTGCTCCTTGCCCTCGGGACGCGGGAGAAGCCGCAGCGGCGCCATCTCGGTGAAGTTCGCACCGGGCAGGAGCAGCGGGCGTGGCCATGTCGCCGGCGTACCGGCGTAGAGCTTGCGCAGCTCCTTCAGCTCGCCCGGCGTCGGCACATCGGAAAGCTGCCGCCGATCCGCACGCATCAGCGAACCAACTACGGCCACCGCCAAAGCCGCAACGGCGGCGAGAGCCACCGCCCTCCCCGCCGACCCATCGAACATGGTCCGAAACGCCATCAAAACCTGAGTGCCGAACCGATGTAGTAGCTGCGCCCGATCACCCACGGGAAGTCATCTGAAGCGACCGCATTGCCTTTGCTGTTAGTGATGTTGTTGACGTGGAACTCAATGGCGGCCTGCTCGGTCACGTTGATCTGTCCAGACGCATCGAGTAGCAGCGTCGCGCCGAACTTCCTGTCGTCATAGACATCATGGTCGATCCCGTACTCGTCAACATGCTGCTTTGTGGTGTCATAAACACCCTCGTAGCCGAGGTTCACTCCGGCGCTAAGATTCAACACCAGGGTGTTGTTGAACCAGACCGTCGATAGCGTCGAGCCTATGCGCACGGGTATGTCGAGGTTCCCTGTGACGGCTTGAAAGCCGGCGCGCGAATAGCTCGCATCGTTGTACCAAATAGGCTTGATGGTTGGATCGTCCTCGTCATCGAGGTATGCGCCGCGCGAAGCCGTCTGCTCAGACCACGTCACCTGGCCGGTAATCGCCGCCGCATCTAGATAGAATGGCGTCTTCAACCGGTGCCACTCCTTCGTATACTCGGCGCTCGCCGACCTGTAGTTCCGCCACGCGTTGTTCGTCAAACGATAGCACTGACTGACCCCAGCCAATTCGCAGTCGTCACTTTCGAACTGGTCGCGCGAGTATCGCTCCAGATATTTGAGGCGCAACTGTCCGCCCAAAAGTGGATCTTTGATGCGTACTGCACCTGTGTACTCGTCGTCATACGGCGTATTGAGGCCCGCGGCCTGATAACGGATTAGCTCGTTCGCATAGCTTTGATAGATATACGGCACACCGTTCGCGTCGTGCTTCCGCACCACGGTGTATCCGCGCGACTGCTTGTCGCGAATAGCGTAGTAAAGAGTTTCGCCGAGGTAGTACCGGTTATAGCCGCCCGTAAAGCTGAGCCCCTCAAACGGCGTGACAGTTCCCGCTAGACGCGGAGCCAGATTGATGTTCTCAAAATAGTCGTCGTAGTCCACGCGAAGACCAGCTCTTACATTAAACCATCTCCAAGTCTGGTCGATCTCAGCAAATGTGTGCGCCGCGGCAACCTTTGCGGTCACGTCGTACTTTTCGTACAGCGTATAGCGACCAGCATACTGCTCTGCATCGCACATTGTATCAGATGGATCGCAATTGATCGCCGACACGACAGGTGAGGTGCCCCCCGTCGTCTGATAAGAAGACGGGTAGCTTGCAACTGCCATCGAGCCTACGAAATAGTAGTCTTCAAGACGCGCACGACGCCCCTCATACTGTTTGAGCTCCGCACCCAACTTGAAGCTACCTAACAAAAGATCACCGTCGACTTTCGCCTGCGCGCCGTAATCCGTCTGGCCCTGAAGCTTGTTGCCGTAACCGCCCTCTCTGCAACTGAACTGGACGCTGCTCTGATCGGCCTGTGTAAGATCCATGCCTCGACACCAATCGTCGTGGAGGGTCGTATCGTACCAGGTGCTCCAGGTCCCCGTTGCAGCATTGTATGTTTTGCGACGCTGGTTCAGCCAATTGTAGGTCGTGTTCCCGCCAGATGTGTTGAGCGTTTCACTGGTGTTGTAGAATGCGCGAGCCTCGAGTTTCGCCCGGCCCAGCCCCACAGAATCCACGCGCACGCCTGCTAAGTCACGCTCCAGCTTAAGCTGCGAGGTCGTGCTATCCGTTTGCGTATCGATATAGAGGTCACGCCCGTGTGGGTTCTCCCAATGCTGGAAGTAGTCAGTGCGCGACACATCGAGCGTCAATTTGCCGAGGTCGGTACGGGCCGTTGCTGCAAACCGCAGAAAAATGTTGTCTGAGTTCTCGTGCACCCAGTCGTCGCTGATGTAATAGACCTTTTGCTTGCTTGTTTCGGCCTGCTTACGACTCGCTTGCGCTATGAATGCAAAATCCGACGTGATCGGAGCCCCCACCGAGACAGCCAAATTATTCTTCTCGAACGTCGGAGCTTGGCGATGGTTGGAATTGAGGCCATCCTCAGTGGCTAGAATGTAGTTGACCATCTCGCTGGTGTGACGGCTCGCACTGACGCTTGCATGATAGCGGTCTGTCGGAGGTGCCGATCATATACGACAACACCGCCCTGAAATTGTCCGTATTCGGCTGAGGCATTGCTGTCGATGATTGTGGCTTGGCCTATGAATTCCGTCGGTACATAGACGGTCTGCGGATGAAGGCCGTAGATGTTGTTTGCTACAGGTGTTGAGGCATCATCGGCCGGAAGATTGTCACTCCAATCAACCGGACCAGTGATGTTGCTGATAGAAACGCCATTGAGAATGAAATTGTTTTCGTATGTACGGCCGCCACTGATCGAGAGCAGAAGTGGCTTGGTATCGATCGATTTGCCTGCGGTTGCGCCAGGCTCATCATCAGTTTGATCCTGATACTGCACGTTCGGCAGATTGCGCAGGAACGTGTTCGCATCTCCGCCACCGTCCGTCCGCAGATTGACGCTGTTGGAATCGAATGTCGTCGTACCAGTGTCGCTCAGCGCCTGGCCGTAGACGATGCCGGGAACCTCAGGCTGCGTATCCTCTCCCGCCGCCGCCGGAGCCGCGGCGGTGGTCGTGCCCTTGTTCTTCTTGGCTGCCTTCTTCTCCGCAGGCTTGGGTGATGTCTCGACAACGAGCCCCGGCAGTGCCGCCGAATTCTTCGTCTTATTGTCGCCGTCGGCGGCATCGGCCGCCCCCGAAGCTCCGGATGTTTCAGACGCGGCTGCCGCGTCGGGCTCCGCCGTCTCTTGCGCAGCGGCACTCGCCGCTCCCATCACAAACGCGCAAACCAACACACGCGCGCAACCGCGCGCGAACGCACACGCAACCATCGTGCCCCCACTCATACGCAACGCTACTTGGAAGTCGGCTGGCTGCGGCTGATGCGCGAAGCAACTGCCGTTGGCTGGCTTATCGAGAGCTCAAAATCCCCCCGGCCTAAGCTCTCGAAGGCCGTCTTTTCACTTAAGAAACATTACTCAGAACGTCAAGATATAATCGACCCCCACAGACGCGGCATTCCGGCGGCCGCGTTGATCTCCGTCAGTCAACGCGGCCGGGGTCGACAAACACTTCTCTTACCGATTACCCCCCAGCTGCCCGCCGGCGCCGCTCGACCAGGCTCAGCGGCGCGCTCACGCCCACACCGCGCTTCTCGTGCGGGAACAACGGACGTGCAGCCCCAGCCGCGTGCGCAACGTGCGCGGCATGATTGGCCTCCACGTGGTCATCGCGGATGTTGCTCGTCGCTTGCCGCCAATCGCCGGCACTTGGAATGTAGGCGGCCACTTCCGCCTCATGGTCGATTTGCGGCGCTGCGGGCGCACGCGGCACCTGGAACATGCCGATGCTCGACGCCAATCCCTGCAACTCTCCAAGGATCGAAATGCGCCGCGCCTCGTGATCGCTGGCGATGGCCTGCACGTCTGCGAGCAGTTGCTCGTCGAGACGCGTCAGCGCATCGCTCAGGGCTTTGACGAGTGTCTCCTCGTGGCTTGCCATCTCCGCAATTCGGATGTGCATTTCCTCGAGTTGCTGTTGTAGCTTCCCCATAATGGCCCCCTCATTGCTGCAGTCGAATCAAGTGCTTCGACTATTTGGCCATGTGTTCGAGCCGGAAATGAGGAAGCATTAAGCCAGCGACGATCGCCGCCAGCAGCGCGCAAGCGGTCGAAACGGCCGCCGTGACCTCGAATGCATACGTGTACGCAGCATGCGCAACCACGAGCAGCTCGCGACCCGCCGGTGCTGACAACGACTGCGCTGCTGCAATTGCCCCGCCGATGGTTTCCGATGCCGCTTCATGCATGGCAGTCGGAACACCCGGTAACAGTGCCGCCTCCATGCTTGTGCGATAGACGACCGTCAGAATGCTGCCGAGAACAGCTATTCCGAGCGCTCCACCAAACTCAAAGCTAGTCTCCGATATCGCTGAAGCCGCGCCCGCACGTTCGGGGGGTGCGGCGGCCATCACGAGATCTGTCGTGATCGCACCGACGGGCGCCATGCCCGTGCAGAACACCAGCATGCCGATGAACAGCAGCGACTGCGGGTTGCTTGCCGCGGAAATCTGCGTCAGCAGCGCAAAGCCGATCGCCGAGATCAGCAGCACGCACGCCACCACGCTTCTGGGTGCGAAGTAGCGCAAAAGCACTGGTGCCATCATCGACCCGCACGCGAACACGACGCCCGCCGGCGCAGTGAAGAGGCCAGCGGTCAGCGGGCTCATGCCGACAACGAGTTGCAGGTACTGGGCGATGAACAGGAACATCCCCATGATCATGAACAGCCCTAGGATATTCATGATCAGCGCCGCACTGAACGCCGGCACCGCGAACAGCCGTACATCGATCAGCGGATCAGCGAGACGCCGCTGGCGACGGAAGAACATCCAGCCGATGCACAGCCCCACGAGTATCGCACCTGCCGCGAGCACATCGACGCCGTCAGCCGCGATCCGCTTCATCCCATAGACGATCGACAGCACCGCCACGAGCGATTGCGCCGCGCTCGCGACGTCCATGCGCCCGGCGTTGGGATCGCGAAACTCGGGCAACAGCGTCGGACCGATGATCAGCAGCAAGGCCATAATCGGCACGTTGATCAGGAACACCGAATGCCAGTTGAAGTGCGTGAGCAGGACGCCACCGAAAAGCGGACCAATCACCGCGCCGGCAGAGAAGCTCGCCACCCAGACACCAATGGCAAACGTGCGCTCGCGATCATCGAGAAACATGTTGCGGATGAGCGAGAGCGTAGAGGGCGCAAGAGAAGCTGCAGCCAAGCCCTGCAGAGCGCGCGCCAAGATCAGCATCTCAGCGCTCGGTGCCGCAGCGGCGAGTGCCGACGCTGCGCCGAATGCCGCCGCACCATAGAGCAGTACCTTGCGCCGCCCGATGCGGTCACCCAACGTGCCCATCGTCACCAGCGCGCCAGCGACCATGAAGCCGTAGATGTCGACGATCCAAAGAAGCTGCGCCGCGCTTGGCTTGAACTCGGCACTGATCTGCGGCACCGCCAGATGCAGCACGGTCAAGTCCATCGAATAGATGAGACACGGGATCGCGATCACCGCCAGACCGATCCAGTCCCTGCGTGTCGCCTTGCTCGGCGCTTCTTGAATTAGGTTCTGTTCCATACGGCGCCTCTTACCCGAGCCGCCCTCATTCGGCCAGTGCGGCATTCCATTGATCGCGCGCCAACCCAAATAGTCTCTTGCCGGCTCGTTGGCTTTGTGTGGCCGTCTCCCAGAAACCAAGCCCTGCCGCTGAAGGGCCAGGCCCGAGAACGTTGCGCGACTTTAAAGCGCGCATCGTCGCATCCCCGCCGGCCCACCCCTCGATCGCGCCATGCGCGATGCCGGCATTGATCGTCGCAAGGTGATCGTCGCCCTTGGCGGCACCGCCGTCCTGGCACTCACTGGCAGGTCATTACCGGTCACAGGCGTGCGCGGCCCGCATGAACTCGACGGACGCGCAGGCTAAATCACCGTCCACCCCTCGTACCTGTTGCGCATCCCTGACGCCTCGGCCAAACGCGAAGCCTATGCCGAGTTCGTTCGCGACTTGAAGAAAGCTCAAAAGCTCGCCAGCACACGTAGCGCGATCTAAGCGGGCTCAGTCGGCCTTGGCGTTGCTCGATGATTGCCAGTCTGCGCTATACATCGGCAAGGTGCGCTCGTTGAACGCACGCGCATCGTAGTAGAGCAGTGAGCGATCAAATTTGACGGTCGGCTTATCCTTCGTCTCCGCCACGTCGAAGGTAAGCTCGAAGTTGTATGGCCCGAGCGCCTCGATCAACTGCGCCGGCTTCTCTCCATCGCCGCGCGTATAGAACAGCACCGACTCCGTGCGGCTCGACCTGCCGGCAAGAGACACAGGCGCGAACGGCTCGTAGGCACCCGTCCGCGTACGCTCCATGGTCCAGCGCCCGAAATCGGCGGCATAGAAGTGCTTCGTCACCTGAGTCCGGGGATCGGTGACGGCAAGTTGCATCGACAGGATCGTCGCCGTGCGCGCGCCCTCGTTGGTCATCGTCACCGGCACCGCGATCATTTCGAAGTTCGAGTTCTGATACGGCGCCGAGTATTGGACGACGGGCGGAACGAAGATCCTCACGTCCGCCTGCTTGAGCGAAGTCTCCCAAAGGCTGTAGCCGGAGATGGCGAGCGCGATCGCCGAGAGCACGGCAGCAAATTTGCCGCCCTCCAGAGGCGACATGCCATGCGCGGCATTTTCCGCTGAGCCCGCACCCCGCACGCGGTCAGAAAACCTGCCCATAATTCCCCCGAAACTCCTAAACAGCCTGATTGGCGGCCAGTTGGCAGGGGATTTGGGCTCGGATGTGACGCGCCGGGCTATAGCCGCGCATCAAGGCTCACGCCGCTGATGCGCGGTAGCACGACTGCACAAATCCTGAAGCAAACGCGGACGTCGATATATGCGCTAGGCGCACGTCCCCAGTCACTTCGCCGAACAGCGGCAGCCCCGATCCGATCACGACTGGCAGCCGTGTGATGACGAGGTCGTCGATCAATCCCTCACGCAAGAATGATTGAATGACACGGCCGCCGTCGATGTAGGCCCGCTGCCAGCCGTCATGGCTCAACTCGTTCATTACCTCGCGCGGAGCTTTGTCGCTCACGCGCACGCGGCCTGCGAGCGCGCTGGGCACGTCCGCATCGGTCATCGTCCGGCTCAGCACAATAACCGGCTTCGTGTACGGCCAGTCAGAGAATCGCAGCGCCTGCTCGAACGTCGACCGGCCCATCACGAGCCCGTCGACGCTCTCCATGAACGCAGCAAATCCGTAATCGTGGCCGACGTCGGGCCAGCCTTCGAGCCAATCGATTGCGCCGTCCGGTCGGGCAATGTACCCGTCGAGACTGACCGCGATGAACACGTGCCCAGTGGTCATTGCCCGTCCAAGCACGCGCGCCTATGCCCGCTCGAAGCGCTTGTACTTGATGCGATGCGGCTCGGTGGCGGCGTCGCCCAGGCGACGCTTCTTGTCTTCTTCGTAGTCGGCGAAGTTGCCCTCGAACCATTCGACGTGGCTGTCGCCTTCGAATGCGAGGATGTGTGTCGCCAAACGGTCGAGGAAGAAGCGATCATGGCTGATGACCACGGCGCAGCCGGGGAAATCTTCCAGTGCCGCTTCCAGTGCACCCAGCGTTTCGGTGTCGAGGTCGTTCGTCGGCTCGTCGAGCAGCAACAGGTTGCCGCCCTCCTTCAGCATCTTCGCCAGATGCACGCGGTTGCGCTCACCGCCCGACAGAAGCCCCACCTTCTTCTGCTGGTCCGCACCCTTGAAGTTGAACCAGCCGCAATAGGCGCGCGAAGACATCTCACGCTTGTCGCCGAACTTCATGATGTCGAGGCCGCCGGAGATCTCCTCCCAAACAGTCTTCTTGTCATCGAGGTGGTCACGGCTCTGATCGACATAAGCAAGCTTGACCGTCGGCCCGAGTTTGATCTCGCCCCCGTCCGGCTTTTCCTTCCCCGTGATCATCTTGAACAGCGTCGTCTTACCCGCGCCGTTGGGACCGATCACGCCGACAATGCCGCCCGGCGGCAGCTTGAACTCCAGACCATCGATCAGCAGCCGGTCGCCGAAAGCCTTCTTGAGGCCGGACACTTCGACAACCATGTCGCCCAGACGCGGACCAGCGGCGATGGAGAACGACGCCTTGCCCACCTCTTCGCGCCCGGCCTCTTCGACCAGCTTGTCGTAAGCGGAGATACGAGCCTTCGACTTCGCCTGACGTGCCTTCGGCGAGGAACGGATCCACTCCAACTCGCGCGAGATCTGCTTCTGGCGGCCTTCCTCGACGGCCTTCTCGCTCTCCGCGCGCTTTGCCTTCTGCTCCAGCCAGCTCGAATAATTGCCTTTCCACGGCACGCCCTGCCCGCGATCGAGCTCCAGCGTCCACTCCGTGATGTTGTCGAGGAAGTAGCGATCATGCGTCACGAGAATGACGCAGCCGGCATACTCCTTCAGGTAGCGCTCGAGCCAGGCGACGCTTTCCGCGTCGAGATGGTTCGTCGGCTCGTCGAGCAGCAGAATGTCCGGCTTCGATAGCAGAAGCTTCGTCAGCGCCACGCGGCGCTTCTCACCGCCCGACAGCTTGGTCACGTCGGCATCGCCTGGCGGACAGCGCAGCGCATCGAGCGCCTGCTCCACCTGCGTGTCGAGATCCCAAAGATTCTGAGCGTCGATCTGATCCTGCAGCGCCGTCATCTCGTCGGCGGTCTCGTCAGAGTAATTGGCGGCGATCTCGTTGTAGCGGTCGAGGATTGCCTTCTTCTCCGCCACCCCTTCCATCGCGTTTCCGAGAACATCCTTGTCCGGATCGAGTTCCGGCTCCTGCGGCAGGTAGCCGACCTTGATGCCGTCTGCGGCCTTGGCTTCGCCGAGGAAGTCGTCGACCCGCCCAGCCATGATCTTCAGCAGCGTCGACTTGCCCGCGCCGTTGAGACCGACGACGCCGATCTTGGCGCCCGGCAGGAACGACAGCGAGATGTCCTTCAGAACCTGTTTGCCCCCCGGATAGGCCTTGGAGAGCTTGTGCATGTGATAGACGTACTGCGGGTTCGCCACGGGGGCGGCCTCCTTGAATCGCGGGTGTCGGGATTGGTCTTTGCGGCCTTCTAGCCGATCAGGCCGCGCCTCTCAACGCGGCCGATGCTCAGCTCCCCTGCCCGGCGCCGGGTGCGACAGCTCAGGCAGGCAGCCTCCCCGTACATAGGGTTTTGTTTTCAAAAGGAAAAGGCGCACGCGTCGCCGCATGCGCCCTTCCAAAGTCGGCCCTGACTGTGCGTCAGGCGAACGCCGGCTCGGCAACCGTAACCGGTTGCTCGGGATACGCGAGCTGCTCGCGTGCCCGCCATTCGTTCGTCACGTAATTGATCACCAGCGACTTGCGCACGCCGTTGATCTTGCGCGGCTCGAACCCATGATAGCTAATGTTCGATGGAACGAAGATCATTGCCGAGTTGGAAGCGAACGGCGAACGGCCGACCCACTTCTTGTCGTTGTCGTAGATGTCCGTACCGAGATCGGCATGCGTCGGATCCGTCGACAGGTAAAGCAGGAACGTGAACGCCTTCACGCCGATGTCGGTATGCGGTTCCAGCCAGAAGCCGTCGACATCCTGCGCGAACTCGATGCGCAGATATGTGCCACCGAGCTTCACACCAAAGATGCGTTCGATTTCTGCTGCGACGCGCGGATCCTGCAAAGCCGACGAAACCGATTCGGCGCACGCATGCTCGGCGCGATTGGCGACATCAAAATAATGGCGCGAGGCGTTGTGCAGCTCGCGCTTGCCCGACACACCGCCGAGATCAGCTGCGGATATCGGAAGCGACAAGATCTCGTCGACCGTCGATTGCGGCAGACAGTCTCTGAGGAACCAATGGCGGTAAGGACTGCGCCCTTCCGTGGCCGTGTGGAAGCTTCTGAGTAACGACGCGGCGACTTCTTTAGCGGATGCGGACATGAGAGTTGCGCTCCTGGTTCGCTGCAGTTCACCTCGCAATGCTGCTGCCAGTTACGCCGCGCTTCGTCACCTTACCAATTGGTATTTCCGGTTATGCACGCAGTTCACAGTTGAAAAGCTCAGTTATGCACGGCCTTCTCAAAGCTTGCGGTAGTTACTTTTGAATAGTTTTGTAATGCGCCACAATTTGGCGCGCGATCGCCACTCCAGAGTTCAGCGGCGTGTATTTCCATTCTGCAAGATTGGAAAGCTGTTCAGGGAACGGTCGCGTAGCGCCGTGCCGTTCGAGCGCCTGATGAAAGCGCGTAAACTTTGCCGAGCCACCGTCAGGATGAAACACGTAGACGGGTTTGCCCGTCGCGCACGGCTCGCCGGTCATGTTGATGCTGTCGGCCGGCGCAAGGAATGCATCGGCGCATGCGAGAAAATGCGGATAAGGATTGTCGCCGGTCATGTCCCAGAACATTCCAGGGAAGCGCGAACTTGCGCGTCGCGCGCACTCCACCACTGCGGCTTCGCTCCGGCGCGATGGCGTGATCAGCAGGCTGGCGCCAGCTTCGCCCAACGCAACGATGGCGCGCTCGAGCCTATCCAACGCGGCTGGTGAATACGTGTAGTCGCCATTCGAGCCACCCAGCATCACCGCCACACGCGGATAGGGAAGCGCTTCGAGAAACTGAGGAACTGTCTCGCGCAACTTAGCCAGCCGCTCTTCAGTGAACCCGTGTGGAGCCGTCAGCGACGTAATCACATTGTCGCCGCGCAGCTTGTCGTGCTCTGGAACCCAGAACAGATCAGCCGTCTTCAGTGAAACCTTCGGGTTCTGCAGAATAACCGTGAACGTAGCCGCTCCCGCGCGTCGCTTCAGTTCGCGAATATACGGCGTCGTCAGTCGCCCGATCGACATCGCCACATCCGGCCACGGTGGTGCGAAATCGCTTCCCGGCTCGCCGAAGCGCACACTCCGCGGCACGCCGATCCATGGCGACAGCAGTTTGTGAATGCCCGAGGGGTTTATCCGCTTCACTGTGACGGCAAGACCGAGCGCATTCGCGATGCCCTGCGTCTGCACATCGTTGCCCGCCTTGCCGTCGCTGATGATCCAGCAACTGCGGCCTTTCAGAGGATTGACCGGGCTCGTCATCGAAATAACTCCGCCTTCCGCGAAGACACTCCTTACGGCGTCCGCACCGCGCGGCCAAGAACGCGCGCCCGTCAATGCACATCCCGCTCAACGCCAGGAAAGGATGCCGACGCCTGTAAAGAAGAAGCGCCCGATGCCGATTGTGAACACCAGCCAGCCCCACAGCGTGTGCTCGATGAAGACGGCCCAGAATGACCGCGCGATGGCATAGCGCCAAGCGAACAGCACGCCGATCGCCGCGCTGCCATAGATGGCGAGCGGCGTGCCGATCACGATGTGCCCCAGCCCGAACAATGCGCCGTTGAGCAAAATCGCCAGCCACCACGCGCGCCCGAACAGAAGCCCGTACCGATGAAAGAAGAACGTCCTGTAAACCAGTTCCTGCGCGATCACCGACATGAGCGGATAGAGCAGCATGATGCGCTGATAGGTTTCCGGGCGATTGCGCGGAAACTCGAGAAACAACGACGGCAGATATTCCGCAACGTACGTCGCGACGATCCCCCCGCCGATCGCAAACACCAGAAGGATCGACCCGAGTTGAGCCAGCGAAAACCCACGCGTCAGTTCACGCCGTAGCGAGAACGTCCGGTCGATCAGCAGCACGATCAGGATGATCGCCAGAACGGGAATGAGCGCGATGAAAACCGGAATGCCTCCGTCATGCACGGCGGCATCGACCGCGAACGGTGCCGCAACGTAGAGCAGCGCCATCTCGATGATGCGCCAGGAACGCGCTCCGATCGTCAGATCGGGCAGCGAAAGAGTTCCGCCCGCGCACAGCATCGCCTCGTTGAGCCCCCCGGCCCCCTTTTGGTTCATGGATGCACGCAGCCGCGTGCCAGCCAACGTCGCTCGACTTCGCGCGCAATGGTCTCGGCCGCGTGCAGCGGCTCGTACGACCACGGCGGCAAGCGATCGACCCGCTCCGGAAGCTCACGTGTTGCCCCGTAGGCTTCGAGCGCGCGATGGAATCGCCGGAACTTCGCCGACCCGCCGGAAGGATGGAACACCAACACCGGCCGCCCTGTTGCCGCTGCCTCGCCGGTCATGTTCACGCTGTCGCCGGTGACGACGAACATGTCCGCGTGCGCGAGAAAATCCGGATAGGGATTGGGCCCGTCGCCATCCCAGAGAATGCGCGGGAACCCCCGCGTCGCCGCTTCCGTCACATTGAACAGCCGATGATGCGTACGGCGCGACGGCGTGATCATGAAGCTGACGCCCAGCGCGCCCAACGAGGACAGGGAAGCAGCAAGACGCGCATCGTCGCTCGCTGTAAACTTGTAGCTCCCGTTGCGGCCGCCGAGTACCACGGCCACCCGCGGCCCCGGCAGTGCTGCAATCTCGTCCGGCATCGTACGCCGCAACGCTTCGATGCGCGCGGGCGTGAAACTGTGCGGCGACGTCAGCGTGACAATCACGTTCTCCCCGCGCAGACGATCGTGCTGGGGTACCCAGATTGCATCCGCCGCGCCTGTGCCAGCCCGCGTATCGAGCATCAGGATGGTGAATGTCGCCGGCGAGTGCCGCCGCAGCGCGCGCAAATAGGGAACGCTTGTGCGCCCTAAGGCGATGGCAACCTGCGGCCACGGTGGAGCGAACTCGGCCCCCGCCTCACCGAACCGCTCGCTCGCGGCCACCGGTCCCCACGGAGACAACAACTTGTAGATGCCCTTCGGCGCGATCGGCTTCAACGTGTAGGAGAGCCCGAGCGCATCCGCCAGCCCGCGCGTCTGCACGTCCATGCCCGCGGCACCGGTGGTGAGCAGCCAGGCGCTGCGGCCGGCGAGAGGGCGGAAATGGTCAACCGGTGCATGCATCATATGGATAGGATGGCACCATCAGACCGCAGGCTGTCCACCCCCAATAGAGCCGCAATGTAAAAGGCCAAGGTCAGCCGCTCCGGCGCTAGCCAAATTGGGCCGCTTGGTGCAACGTCCCTCGCCATGTCGGCTGCAATTTCGGGCGAGACCAGCGCCGACGGCAAATCCGTGGAGACTTGACCGCGATGGCCGTGCGCCTGGACCTCGTCGATTGGCGCATCCTCAAGGAGCTGCAGGCCGACGGCAGCCTCACCAACGTTGCGCTTGCCTCCCGCGTCGGCCTGTCGGCCCCGCCGTGCCTCCGGCGCGTCAGGGCCCTCGAGCAGGCTGGCCTGATCGCTGGCTATACCGTCCTGCTGGATGAAGCCGCGCTGGGCTTCGAGCTCACTGCCTTCGCCATGGTCGGGTTGCATAATCAGGCCGAGGCAGAGCTGCGCGCCTTCGAGAACCGCGTCCTCGCTTGGCCCATCGTGCGCGAGGCCTACATGCTCTCAGGCGAAAGCGACTACATGCTCAAGTGCGTCGCCAAGGATCTGCCCGCCTTCCAGGACTTCATTCTCGGCGATCTGACGGCAGCTCCCAACGTCGCCAGCGTGAAGACCTTCCTCACCATCCGCCGCGCCAAGCGCGAGCCCGGCGTGCCTATATCCGTACCCGAGAAGTGAACTCGCCGGCTCAGCGGTGCCGGCGGCGATGCTTGTGAGTGCGGTGCTTATGTCGCCGGTCGGCGTAATAGTACCGCTGGCCCCGGTAGCCCTGGTGGCACACCGGACTGTTGGTACCGCTGAGGCAGCCGTAGCGCTCCAGCAGCTCCGTATCCCGCTCGCTAACAGGACCGCCCGCACGCGCGTTGGCCCGCGCATGCTCCAACTCTCCTGCTTCGACTAGTCCGCCGGCGGTAGCATTGCCTGGCATCACGGCCAAACCACCCGCTCCCATAAGGATCAAGGCCAGCAGGGAACGCTGCGACAAGATCGACTGCATGGTTTCACACTCCAATCGCCCGGGCGAACACCCGCGCGGCCCGGTTCGTTCAACCGGCAACATTGGAGTTAGATATGCACCCGCACGCGGAAAACCAGCGGCTCCCGCGTGCCAAGGGTCTGCATCGTCTCCGGGTCGGAAGGGTTATTTCCACTCGATCTTCAGGACCTCGTAGGAACGCGGTCCCTTGGGCGTCGTCACCTCGGCGGTGTCACCCTTCGACTTGCCGATGAGCGCACGCGCGATCGGCGAGGAGATCGAGATCTTGCCGTCCTTCACGCTCGCCTCGAAGTCGCCGACGATCTTGTATTTGACCTTCTCGTCGGTGTCCTCGTCGACCAGCGTCACCGTGGCGCCGAACTTGACCGTATTGCCCGACAGCTTCGTCGTATCGATGACGTCGGCGCGGCCCAGCCGATCCTCGAGATCGGCCACGCGCGCCTCGTTCAGGCCCTGCTGTTCCTTGGCAGCGTGATACTCTGCATTCTCGGAGAGATCGCCATGCGAGCGCGCCTCGGCGATGGCCTGAATGATACGGGGGCGTTCCTCCGATTTGAGACGATGCAGCTCCGCTTCAAGCGAGCGAAAGCCCTCGACAGTCATCGGGACCCGTTCCATCGACATTCCTAACATCTCCCTACGGCCTGGCGGACAGGCCAGGACCACCAACACTCGTTGCTGCCAACGTGTGAAATGGGCCGCCCTGAGGCGGCCCGGATGATTAGGATGGGCGCGTCACGAAGCTTTGCAAAGGGGCTACGCTCAATGTGCCCGCTTTTAAGGCCCTAATGGCCCGGGTGACCGCCATCGCACCAGCAATAGTTGTATAATAGGGTATATGGTGAAGCAAGGCCGTCCGGCGGATATCCTTGCTGTCGGACAATGCCTTAGCGCCTGCCGTCGTATTGAAAACAAGCTGCACGTCGCCGTTCTTCATCGCATCGACGATGTGCGGACGCCCTTCCAATACCTTGTTGATAGCTTCGCAGGCGATGCCATTGGCTTCGAGGTGACGCTTGGTCCCGCCGGTGGCGATGATCTTGAATCCCATCCCCTCCAGTTCCCGCACTGGGGCCACCACCCGGTCCTTGTCGGTGTCCTTAACGGAAATGAACACCGTACCGCGCATCGGCAGAACCTGGCCGGAGCCGAGCTGGCTCTTGAGGAACGCCATGGCGAAGTCTCTATCGATGCCCATCACCTCGCCGGTCGAGCGCATCTCTGGTCCGAGGATCGGATCGACGCCCGGGAAGCGCGCAAACGGGAACACCGCCTCTTTCACCGCGACATGCTTCAGTTCCGGCTGGGTGAGCTTGAAGTCGGCCAGCGGCTTGCCCGCCATCACCTCCGAAGCGATGGCCGCGATCGGCTTGCCGATAACCTTGGCAACGAACGGCACCGTGCGCGAAGCGCGCGGATTGACTTCGAGCACGTAGACGATGCCGTCCTTGATCGCGAACTGCACGTTCATCAGGCCGACGACCTTCAGCGCCAGCGCCAACTCGCGCGCCTGCCGGTCGAGTTCGGCCAGCATCCCCGAGCCAAGCGAATAGGGTGGCAGCGAACAAGCGCTATCCCCCGAGTGAATACCCGCTTCCTCGATGTGCTCCATGATGCCGGCAACGAACGTATCCTTGCCGTCGGCGAGGCAGTCGACGTCGACTTCCACCGCGTCGGTGAGATACCGGTCGATCAGCAGCGGCCGCTTGTCAGAGACGACGAGCTCTGACGGACGATCCAGCGTCGCCGAAAGGCGCGTCACGTAGCGATCGACCTCCAAGCCGTCGTGCACGATCTCCATCGCGCGGCCGCCCAGAACGTAGGACGGGCGGATCACGACCGGATAGCCGATCTTATCGGCAACCGAGCGCGCCTCGCCCGGCGAGCGGGCAATGCCGCTCTGTGGCTGCTGCAGCCCGAGTTTGTCGATCAGCTCCTTGAAGCGATCCCGGTCTTCCGCAAGGTCGATGGCATCAGGTGAGGTGCCGAGGATGGGCACGCCCGCTTCTTCCAGCGCCGCCGCCAGCTTCAGCGGCGTCTGTCCGCCGAACTGCACGATGACGCCTTTCAGCGTCCCCTTCGTCTTCTCCTTCTCGACGATCTCGAGCACGTCCTCGGCGGTGAGCGGCTCGAAATAGAGCCGGTCTGAGGTGTCGTAGTCGGTCGACACGGTCTCCGGGTTGCAGTTGATCATGATCGTTTCGAAGCCTGCCGCCGTAAGCGCAAAGCAGGCATGACAGCAGCAGTAGTCGAACTCGATGCCCTGGCCGATGCGGTTCGGACCGCCGCCGAGGATGATCACCTTCTGCTTGTCGGACGGATAAGCTTCGTCCGCGGGCTCTCCCGTCAACCCCGTCTCGTAGGTCGAATACATGTACGCCGTGGGCGCAGCGAACTCGGCCGCGCACGTGTCGATGCGCTTGAACACCGGGTGCACGCCCAGCGCCACGCGTTGCGCACGCACGTCCTTCTCGGGAAGTCCCGCGAGCTTGGCGAGGCGTGCATCCGAGAAGCCCATCGCCTTGAGGCGACGCAACTGCGAAGCTGTCTTCGGCAACCCGTGCGCCTTTACGCGCGCTTCCTCATCGACGATCGCCTTGATCTGACTGAGGAACCACGGATCGATGCGGCACGAGTTGTGGACCTGATCGACATCGAAGCCGAGCCGCAGCGCCTGCGCCACCTTTAAGATGCGGTCGGGCGTCGGCTTTGAAACGGCCGCGCGAATGACGTTCTTGTCGTCGCCCTGGCCAAGCCCTTCCAGTTCGATGTCATCGAAGCCGGAAAGCCCCGTTTCCATCGAGCGCAGCGCCTTTTGCACGCTTTCAGCAAACGTGCGCCCGATCGCCATCACCTCGCCGACCGACTTCATGGCAGTCGTCAGCGTCGTATCGGAACCAGCGAACTTCTCGAACGCGAAGCGCGGGATCTTGGTGACGACATAATCGATCGTCGGCTCGAACGAGGCAGGTGTCGCCCCTTCGGTGATGTCGTTGGCGAGTTCGTCCAGCGTGTAGCCCACCGCCAGCTTCGCGGCCACTTTGGCGATTGGGAAGCCGGTTGCTTTCGACGCCAGCGCCGACGAGCGCGACACGCGCGGATTCATCTCGATGACGACAAGGCGCCCGTCAGCAGGATTGACGGCGAACTGCACGTTCGAGCCGCCCGTCTCCACGCCGATCTCTCGCAACACCGCGATCGAGGCGTTGCGCATGATCTGGTATTCTTTGTCGGTCAGCGTCAGCGCTGGGGCCACGGTGATGGAATCGCCCGTGTGCACACCCATCGGATCGATGTTCTCGATCGAGCAGATGATGATGCAGTTGTCCGCCTTGTCGCGGACGACCTCCATCTCATACTCCTTCCAGCCGAGCAGGCTTTCGTCGATCAGGATCTGTCCGACCGGCGAGGCATCGAGGCCCGACCTAACGATGGTCTCGAACTCCTCACGGTTGTAGGCAACACCGCCGCCCGTACCGCCGAGCGTGAACGCCGGGCGGATGATCGCCGGCAGGCCGATCGAATCGACCACCCGCATCGCCTCGGCAAAGCCAGCCGCCGTGTCGTAGCCGACGATGTGCCCCTCGGCGTCCTTGATTGCCGGAGACGACGCGATCGCAGCGCGCGGGCTCTCCAGGCCGATCCTGTCCATCGCCTCGCGGAACAGCTTGCGGTCCTCGGCCTTGTCGATGGCCTCCGCGCGCGCACCGATCATCTCAACGCCGAACTTGGCGAGCACGCCCTGCTGCTCCAGCGCCAGCGCCGTGTTCAGCGCCGTCTGGCCGCCCATCGTCGGCAGCAGAGCGTCCGGGCGCTCCTTCGCGATGATCTTGGCGACGACTTCTGGCGTGATCGGCTCGATATACGTCGCGTCCGCCAGCTCCGGATCAGTCATGATCGTCGCTGGGTTGGAGTTGACGAGGATGATCCGGTAACCCTCCTCCTTCAACGCCTTGCACGCCTGCGTGCCGGAATAGTCGAACTCGCAGGCCTGGCCGATAACGATCGGTCCCGCCCCGATGATGAGGATGGACTTGATATCCGTGCGTTTGGGCATGAGGCGGCCTTTTAAGTCATGGTCGGCGGCTTTGGCTATAGCCCAATTCACGCGAGCGCAACTGTGCATGCACCGGCGCGGCACCAGTGCATGCAGGAAGAGCGGTCAGTCAGAGAGGCGCGAAGCTTATTTCTTCTCTTCCGGCTTGGCCTCCGCCGGCTTGTCGATAGGGGCTCCAGGGAATTTTGGCGCGTCGACCTTGATATCGATAGGATAGCTGTAGATCGCCTCGAACACCGGCTTCTCCAGCTTGTCGGCCCGCCCGAAGATGCTGCGGGCCGGCAGACCGGTAGTCGGATCGACGAAGATCACGCGCACCGGACGATCCGGCAGCTTGGGCTTTTCTGTCGCGCCCGGGCTCAGGTTCTGCGGGCCCGGCTCCTGGTTCTCACCGCGGTAGGCGAGATAGCTCTGGCCGTCTACAGGCTGCTTACCGAGGCAGTCGAACTCACCGAGCGAGCCTTCCTGATTCTCGCCCAGCGTCTCCTGCATCTGCGCCGCCATGGCATCGGCGACCTGCGGATGCAGCGGGTGCCAGTCCTCGCCTTCCATTCGGCTCCAGCCGTCGCGTCCGATCACGACCGTCTCCACCGGCTTGGGCTCCAGCGTCGAGGTGATCACTTGGCGCATCCGGTCGGGTAGCACGTAATCGACCGTCATGTTCACGAGACCCTGCTCCGACAGCATCTTGGTCTTCATGCGGAATCCGCTGGTCTTGCGCTGGCGGTCCAGAGCGGCGGCCACCTCGTCCTTGCAGTCTGCATGAGCGGCGCTGCCAGCGGCGATCAACACGGTTACGGCCGTCAGCAAGCGGCACATCATCTGCTTCTTCATCGTTCGTTTCCTCAACCAGGTACGCGCGCGATTATTGCGCTTATCTCATTTTCACCAGTGGTGCATTCGGATGGTCTTCGATCTCGAGGTGTTCGGGATAGTCGTAGACGCCCTTGAACACCACCTCGGTCGATGGCGCCTCGGCGGAGACGATATTCACCATCGGCAACCCGGTTTTCGGATCGACATAAACCGTGCGGTGGAGCGTCGGAGCGCCAGCCCCGGCGCCTGAGTCCGAGCGTTTCTCGACGCTCCGATAGGCGAGATAATCCTTGCCGTCGAGTTGAACCAGGCCGAGGCAGTCGAAATCGCCGACCTCCTTGGGTGGATCGATCACTGCGGCCCGCACCTGCGCGATGATCGTCTGGGCAACGGCCGGCATCAGCTCTTCCCAGGCGCCGCCCTGGCGGCTGTAGGCGCGCGTCCCGTAAAGGACCGTTTCGAGCGGATCCTGGCTCGGCGCAATGATCGTCTGGTGCATGCGGTCCGGCGGCTGGTATTCGACGTTGATCTTCACCTGGCCGGATGGGCTCTTCATCTCCGAGGCCATGGTGAACGCCCGCGACGAACGCTGTTTGTTGAAGGCATCGGCCACCTCGCCGCGGCATTTGTCATCGGCCATCGCCGAGGCCGTAAGCAAGGCCGTGATGGCGCAGAAAATGGCGCACCGCTGCATGAATTCCTCCCTGGTCCGCCGTTGGGCTTATTGCCGTCGGCGCCGCTTGATTACTGTGCCTCGGGAACTTTTTCCACGCAGGAGACACAATATTCCCGAAGAGGGTACACTATAACGTCGCCTGAACGGCCCGCGAGAGCCGTCAGCATTAATGTTTTGTAGGGTTGCCTCGGCTCAGCCGGCCTTGCGGCGGCGCATCAATTCGACGAAACGGTCGAACAGGTAGTGGCTGTCCTGCGGCCCTGGCGAGGCCTCCGGATGGTACTGGACCGAGAAGATAGGCTTGTCCTTCACCTGCAAACCGCAGTTGGTCCCGTCGAACAGCGACACGTGCGTTTCCTCGACGTCGGTGGGCAATGTCGACCGGTCCACGGTAAAGCCATGGTTCATCGAGGTGATCTCCACCTTCTGCGTGGAGAAGTCCTTCACCGGATGGTTCGCGCCGTGATGGCCCTGGGCCATCTTGTGCGTCTTCGCGCCCAACGCCAGCGCCAGCATCTGGTGTCCGAGGCAAATGCCGAACACCGGCAAGCCCGATGATACGATCTTCTGAATTTCCGGAACCGCGTATTTGCCGGTGGCCGCCGGATCCCCCGGGCCATTCGACAGGAACACGCCGTCAGGCTTGCGCTCCAGGATGTCCGCGGCGCTCGTCGTTGCCGGCACGACCGTCACCTTGCAGCCAGCACTGGCGAGGCAGCGCAGGATGTTGCGCTTCAGGCCATAGTCGACGGCGACAACATGGAACGGCGCATCTTCGTTGCGGCCATACCCGGTGCCCCACACCCAGCGCGTCTCGTCCCACGAGTAGCTCTGACCGCTCGTGACATCCGGCACGAGGTCCATGCCATCGAGGCCCGGCCAAGCGGCTGCTTCCGCTTTCAGCTTGTCGATATCGAAGTTGCCCGAAGGGTCATGCGCGATGACGCCGTTCGGCATCCCCCTCTCGCGAATGAGTACCGTCAGCGCTCGCGTATCGACGCCGGCGATCGCGATGATGCCGCGCGCCTTCAGCCAGCGATCGAGGTGCTCCGCCGAGCGGTAGTTCGATGGAGTGGTGATGTCGGCCCGAAGCACAGCCCCCCGCACGCCGGAGCGCGCCGCGAGGTTCGACGTCTCGGTGTCATCGTTATTGGCACCGACGTTGCCGATGTGCGGGAACGTGAACGTGATGATCTGCCCTGCGTACGAGGGATCCGTCAGAATCTCCTGATACCCCGTCATCGCCGTGTTGAAACAAACCTCGCCGACGGCCGAGCCTGTGGCTCCAAGTCCCGTTCCGGAAATCACGGTGCCATCAGCCAGCACGAGGCGGGCGGTCAAGGGCGCATCGGCCCAGGGCAGCGGCGTATCTGATTGCGGGGTCGTCAATGGCGGCTCCGGCAGTCGCGTCTGATGCGGCACAACGGGCGCTGCCGTGCACCGGCCACACGCTGGGCGAAAGGGCGGAATGCGGCCGGAACCTATGGTAAGGGCAACGCCCGGTCAACAGCGTGGCCTTGCGACCTGACGCGCCGCCAACAGGACGATCGCTTGCGCCCGGCGGGCGACGTGCCTAAACACGCCGACGAGCAATGGAGGCTTAAGATGCGCGACAAGATCAACGACGACCTGAAGACGGCGATGAAGGCCGGCGAGAAGGATCGCGTCGGCACGCTCCGTCTCATCAATGCGGCGATCAAGGCAGCCGACATCGAGGCCCGCCCCTCGGGCAAGGACAAGATCTCCGACACCGACATCCTTTCGGTGCTCGCCAAGATGGTGAAGCAGCGGCGCGATTCCATCGACCAGTACACGGCCGGTGGCCGCCAGGACCTCGTCGACAAGGAGCAGGCCGAGATCAACGTCATCGAGGCCTACCTGCCCAAGCAGATGAGCGAAGACGAGGCCAAGACGGCCATCGCCGCCATTATCAAGGAAGTTGGCGCCGCTGGCCCGAAGGACATGGGCAAGGTCATGGCCGCGCTCAAAGCCAAATACGCGGGCCAGATGGACTTCGGCAAAGCCTCGGCCCTCACCAAAGACCTGCTGAAGTAGCACCCTGCGGTCACGGGCGGCTGTCGTCTGGAGTGCGTCCCCACCGGCACTTGGCGGAATGGGTGCCTGTGCACATCGGTGACAGCGCACTTGTGCCACGCCGGGACACAAGCGAATCAGGCGATACGTTGCGCGTAACGAGCGCGCCCCGCGTTGTTTATTGCTCGTCCGACACTTGGCAATGGATTCGAATGCGCTATCCGCCAAACTTTCTGGAAGAGATCCGCGCGCGCATCAGCGTCAGCTCGGTCGTCGGCCGCAAAGTGGCGTTGAAGCGCGCTGGGCGTGAATACAAGGGCCTCTCCCCCTTCAAAATGGAGAAAACCCCCTCCTTCACGGTCAATGACCAGAAGGGCTTCTACCACTGCTTCGCCTCTGGTGAGCACGGCGACATCTTCACCTTCCTGATGAAAACGGAAGGGCTCTCGTTCCCCGAGGCCATCGAGCGCCTCGCCGCCGAGGCCGGTGTGCCGATGCCCAAGGTGTCGGCACACGATGAAGCGCGCGAAGACGAGCGCGACCGCCTTTACCGGATCATCGAGATATCTCAGGCCTTCTTTGAAGAAGCGCTGAAGTCCGGCGCTGGCACTGAAGCCCGCCGCTACCTGGAAAAACGCGGCCTGAAGCGCGAGACCATCGCCGCCTTCAAGATCGGCTATGCGCCCAACGATAAGTCGGCGTTGCGCCAGCACTTGGCGGCTGCCGGCTTCAAGGTCGAGGAAATGATCGCCTCTGGCATGCTCATCGGCGGCGAGGACATCCCCGTCGCCTATGACCGCTTCCGCCATCGCGTCATGTTTCCCATCACCGACCTGCGCGGACGCGCAATTGCCTTTGGCGGTCGCGCGCTCGCCCCCGACGCACCGGCCAAATACCTCAACTCGCCGGAAACGCCCCTCTTTCATAAGGGGCACATCCTCTTCAACGCTCAGCGCGCTCGCGGTCCCGCACACGACAAATCGCGCATCGTCGTCGTCGAGGGCTACATGGACGTCATCTCGCTGAGCGAAGCGGGTTTCCCAGAGACGGTCGCCCCGCTCGGCACTGCCCTCACCGAAGATCAGGTGAAGCTGCTTTGGCGCATGGTCGACGAGCCGACCCTGTGCTTCGACGGCGACGCGGCTGGCCGTAAGGCCGCTTTCCGTGCCGTCGAGACGGTGCTGCCGCTGCTGACACCCGGCCACAGCGTCCGCTTTTCATTCCTGCCCGGCGGGCTTGACCCGGACGACCTCGTGCGCCAGAGCGGACCGCAAGCCTTCGCCGACGAACTTGCAAAAACGCGCGCGCTCTTTGACGTGCTGTGGGAGCGCGAGGCTCAAGGCCAGGACCTTTCCACCCCCGAGCAGCGCGCCGCATTCGAAAGCCGACTCGCTGCCATGGTTGGCAAGATCGGCGATGGCAGCGTGCGTGCCCAGTACGAGCGTGAGCTGCGCGAGACGCTTTACGCCCTTAACCGCACCGTGGTGCGCGAGATCGCTCGCGGCCAGGGGCCGCGCAAGTCGGCCAACGGCCCTGCCCGGCGCAACAATGCCACCCCCGATTGGCGTCTGCGCGAGCGTGCCCGCCTCGGCTCCGCGACGTTTCCCATCGTCGCACCACGCCGTGCTGCCGCCAGCCCCGAGTTGTCATCGCGTGCCGAACTGGCCCCGCCGCGCGAAGCCTTACTACTGAAAACGCTGCTCAATCACCCCTGGTTGATTGACGAGCATGCCGAAGAGATTGCCGCTGCCACCCTGGCCTCCCAGCCCATGGCACGGCTGCGAGATATGATCCTGGCGAGCCAAGCTGTGGAAAATGAGCTTGACAGCGCACGCTTACGCTCCCAATTGAGCGATGCGGGCCTCGGCAAGGTCGTAGACCTTGTGGAGCGTTCCGTTACGCATAGAAGCGATCGTTTCGCAGAGCCTGATGCCCCGCGGGCCGAGGTGGAAGCTGGCTGGCGCCACGCCCTCGCGCTGCATGAGAGGCAGGTCGGCTTGCAGAAGTCGCTCGAAGCCGCTGTCCAGGCTTATCACCGGGACGGCTCCGAGGACGCGCTTGCGCGCATCTGCGAGATCCAGGGCCTGCTTGCAAGGGCAAGCGAACCCGTCTCAGCAGATTAACCAGTTGTTCTGGCGTGCTCTTTGCGTGCGAGGGGTGAGACGAGCGCTATGTGACCCGCGCGTGCGGCGCGGGTAGTGCAGGGATCAAAGGGGTGGACACCTTCGGCATGCGCACGCCCTGGTGTTTCACCGGAACTGAAAGCCATTGCGACGTAACGTCGCACGCCGTCAGGCGCTGACAAAGCGGGATGCGAGCCCTTGAAAGCACAGGCCGTTAAGACGAAAGCCTCGACCGGACGCACCAAAGTGGCGCCGGCACCGAAGAATGAGGACCAGGACAAGCAGGGTGACGCCCCCGAGCGCGACAGCCCGCTCCTCGACCTTTCCGATCAGGCCGTCAAGAAGCTGCTGAAGACCGCGAAGGCCCGCGGTTATGTCACCTATGACGAGCTGAATTCCGTTCTCCCCTCCGAAGAAGTGTCCTCCGAGCAGATCGAGGACACGATGGCGATGCTGTCCGATATGGGCATCAACGTTGTCGACACTGAGGAAGGCGAAGAAGGCCAGGAAGCAGCCGGCGCCGACGACACCGACGATGAGGAAAGCGGTGGCCGTGCCCTCGCGCCTCAGTCCGCCCTCGCCACCACCAGCACCCGCTCCGAGCCGACCGAGCGCACCGACGATCCAGTGCGCATGTACCTGCGCGAGATGGGCTCCGTTGAGCTTCTGTCGCGCGAGGGCGAAATCGCCATCGCCAAGCGCATCGAAGCCGGCCGCGAGGCGATGATCGCTGGCCTGTGCGAAAGCCCGCTGACCTTCCAGGCCATCATCATCTGGCGCGACGAGCTGAACGAAGGCAAGATTCTGCTCCGCGACATCATCGATCTCGAAGCCACCTACGAAGGCCCCGAGGCCAAGCAGCCGCCTCCTGCGCTGGGCGAAGGCGAAGAAGCCGAAGCCGAGGAAGGCTCATCCGAGACGCCAGCCGAAGGCGAGATGGATGACGAGGACGACTACGAGAACGCGCTTTCGCTCGCCGCCATGGAAGCCGAGCTGAAGCCAAAGGTCCTCGAGACGTTCGACCGCATCGCCTCCACCTACAAGAAGCTGCGCAAGCAGCAGGACAAGAAGCTCGAGCAGCAGGTCGCCGGTGAGCAGGGCTCCAAGAAGGAGCAGAAGGCCTATGACAAGCACCGCGAGGAAATCATCGCGGACGTGAAGAGCCTGTCGCTCAACAACAACCGTATCGAAAGCCTCGTCGAGCAGCTCTACGGCATCAACAAGAAGCTCGTTGGTCTCGAAGGCCAGCTGATGCGCCTTGCAGAGTCGTGCGGCGTGCCGCGCCAGGCATTCATCGACGAGTACTTCGGCAACGAGCTCGATCAGACTTGGCTCGATCGTGTCAGCGGCCTTGGTCGCAAGTGGCAGACGTTCGTCAAGAACGAGAAGGCCCGCATCGAGAAGCAGCGCGGCGACATCCACACGCTCGCCTCCGAAACCGGTCTCGAAATCACCGAGTTCCGCCGCATCGTCAAAGCGGTGCAGAAGGGCGAGCGTGAAGCCCGCCAAGCCAAAAAGGAAATGGTCGAAGCGAACCTCCGCCTCGTCATCTCCATCGCCAAGAAATACACCAACCGCGGCCTGCAGTTCCTCGACCTCATCCAGGAAGGCAACATCGGCCTGATGAAGGCGGTCGATAAGTTCGAATACCGCCGCGGCTACAAGTTCTCGACCTACGCCACGTGGTGGATCCGTCAGGCCATCACCCGCTCGATCGCCGACCAGGCACGCACCATCCGTATCCCCGTGCACATGATCGAGACCATCAACAAGATCGTGCGCACCTCGCGCCAGATGCTGCACGAAATTGGCCGCGAGCCGACCCCAGAAGAGCTGGCCGAAAAGCTGGCGATGCCGCTGGAGAAGGTGCGTAAGGTTCTGAAGATCGCCAAGGAGCCGATCTCGCTCGAAACGCCGATCGGCGACGAGGAAGATTCACACCTGGGCGACTTCATCGAGGACCGCAACGCGGTGCTCCCGATCGACGCCGCCATTCAGTCTAACCTGCGCGAGACCACCACCCGCGTGCTGGCGTCGCTCACCCCGCGTGAAGAGCGCGTGTTGCGTATGCGCTTCGGCATCGGCATGAACACCGACCACACGCTGGAAGAAGTCGGCCAGCAGTTCTCGGTCACCCGCGAACGCATCCGTCAGATCGAGGCCAAGGCCCTGCGCAAGCTCAAGCACCCGAGCCGTTCGCGCAAGCTGCGCTCCTTCCTCGACAACTGAGACTGATCGACATCAGCCGAACATCGAGCCCCCGCGGGAGAATATCCTTCGGGGGCTTCAATTTTATCGGCTTTGTCCACGCGCTAGTAGAACGATTGCGCCATGCTTCCCGCTTAGCTGCGGAGGAAGCGACATGACTGCCAGAACATTCTCATACATCGCCGGCGCCATCTTCTTGGCTATCGCCCTCGTTCAGCTGACCCGCGCTGTCGGCGGCTGGAATGTTGAAGTTGCATCGACGGCCATCCCGGTTTGGGTAAGCTGGGTCGCCGGCATCATCGCCACGACGCTCGGCTGGCTCGGCCTCACGGCTCGCAACTGATTATCTGCGCCTCGCCACGCAGAAAGTACTCGTCGTCGCGTGCCGCGCGCGGCGACACCGGAAGAAACGGCAAGCAGCGCGGCCAATAGTTTCCTGGTGCTGGGCACCGATCTCCCATAACTGAACTTCGGCCAACGCCGTCGATGCGGTGAGCGGCAGACGTCGCCGCTGCACAAGAAACGTTCGGGAGACAGATATGCCTGCGATCAGCCGCCGCGAGGCCCTCGCGGCCGCCCTTGCCATTGCCGCCGCTCATGTAGCGATGAGCCCCGCCAACGCCGCGGCGTCGGACATCGACGCCACGCTCGCCGAGATCGAAGCTGGCATCAAGGGCAAGCTGGGCGTCGCCATCATCGACACCAAGACCGGCGAGTTGTACGCCCGCAACCAGTTTGAGCGCTTCCCGCTGTGCAGCACCTTCAAGCTCCTTGCCGTTGCCCTGGTTCTCGTCCGCGTCGATAACGGCGAGGAAAAGCTCGACCGCCACATCGTGATTGCGAAGGACGAAATCGTCCCCTACTCGCCCGTCACGGAAAAGCAGGTCGGCGGCGAAGGCATGACCATCGCGGCACTTTGCGAGGCCGCCATCAGCCGCAGCGACAACACCGCAGCCAACGTGCTTCTCAAGACCCTCGGTGGACCTGAAGCCCTCACGAACTGGCTGCGCACACTCGGCGATAAGGCAACGCGTCTCGACCGCGCTGAACCTGCCCTCAATGACGTGCCCGAGGGTGATTTCCGCGACGGCACCACGCCCCGCGCCATGGCCTACACCGTGCAGCGCATCCTGCTCGGCAATGTCCTGTCCAAAACAAACGAGAAGCAGCTGCTCGACTGGCTCATCGCCAACAAGACCGGCGACGCACGCCTCCGCGCCGGCCTGCCGTCTGACTGGCGCGTCGGCGACAAAACGGGCACCTGCAAAGGCACGACCAGCGACGTCGCCATCGTCTGGCCACCAAACCATCCCCCGCTCATCATTGCCGCCTACCTGACGGCACCTGGAGCTTCACCGGAAGCCCGCGAGAAGGCCCTGGCCGCAGTCGCCCGCGCCGCCGCCGAACTCATCTAGCGGAGGCCGAACCGCAGCCGAAATTTGGGCGCACTGCGCCGCCACACTCGGTCGGTCTGCATCCTTCCCAGCGAGTTCCAACGTGCGCGATGACGAGATGACGAGCCGCAGCGGCGCCGCGGCATGGCCAGTGCTCCGCCAGTTCATCGACGTCGAAGCGCTCATCGCCGCCCGCATGGGACGTCGCCGGGCAACGGCGGCGCTCTACGAGTTCCTTCGCTTTGGCATGAAGCAAGCCTGGGCCTGCCTGTTTGGCGGCCTGATGGTATCGTTGCTGATTGCGACTTACCTGTTTTATCCGCCCCACGCCGCACTGGCGCGCTACGACTTTCTCTTCCTTGCCGCGCTCTCGCTGCAGGCCATGCTGCTCATCTTCCGCTTGGAGACGATGGAAGAGGCCAAGGTCATCGCTGCCTATCACTTGGTCGGCACGATCATGGAAATCTTCAAGACCTCGGTGGGCTCATGGATCTACCCCGAGGACTGCTTCTTTCGCATCGCCGGCGTGCCGCTTTTTTCCGGCTTCATGTACTCGTGCATCGGCAGTTACATCTGCCGCGCCTGGACGCTGTTCCACTTCGAGTTCAAAGCGCACCCTTCGACTGGCTGGCTCGTCGTACTCAGCGTTGCGATCTACGTCAACTTCTTCACGCACCACTATATGCCGGACATGCGCTGGGCACTGTTTCTGGCTGCAGCCGTTCTCTTCGCCCGTACGCGCGTCTATTTCGTCAACTGGCGCGAGTACCGCTGGATGCCGCTGCTGCTGGGACTAGCGCTCGTCACCTCGTTCATCTGGATGGCCGAAAATGTCGGCACCTTCACCAAGACCTGGCTCTATCCGAACCAGCACGCCGCCTGGTCGATGGTCAGTGCAGGAAAGTTCGGTTCCTGGTTCCTGTTGCTGATCATCAGCTATACGCTTGTCGCTCTGATCAAGAAGCCGGCCGAGCGCATCGTCGCTTCACCGCACCCCGATCAGGACGAACATGAGATCAAGGCACTCCAAGCCGCAAATGCCTGATACGCCGCTACGCATCTACCTCGCTGGGCCGGAGGTCTTCTTCCCCGATGCTGTTCAGCAGGGCGAAGCTAAAAAGCGCATCTGTGCCGAGTATGGCTTCGAAGGTGTCTACCCGCTCGACAACGCCATCGAAGGCGCAGCGCACCTGCCGCCACAGGAACTCGCCCGCCGTATCAGTCACGGCAATGAAAGCCTGATGCGCTCGTGCGACCTCGTCATCGCCAACTGCACGCCGTTCCGATCAATTTCCATCGACGCTGGCACGGCATTCGAGATCGGCTTTATGCAGGCGCTCGGTAAGCCGGTGCTCGGCTACTCCAACACCACCGCAGACTACGCCACCCGCGTTCGCGCGACGGCCGCGGCCGTGGGACACGTATGGGACCCGCAAAGCAGCGCGGCCGACATCGAAGATTTTGGACTAGCCGAGAACCTTATGATTGCGATCGCCATTCTCGACGCCGGTGGCGAATTCGTAACCCAGGAAGTGTCTCCCACTTCCGCCCTGTCGGACCTGACCGGCTTTCGCCGCTGCCTCGGCATCGCAAGCCAGCTTGCCGGTAACTATCCAAACCGATTATGTCGCAACCAGTAGTTGTCGATTACCATTAAACGGATATAATCGTTGTATATTTCAGCCATGATGTGTGCCGCCGTGTATATTGGCTTTCGATCATTCCTTTGGAATGTCCGCACCCTTGGTCTCAAGGATTGGCTGCGATGCCTTGTGGTCAACGTCGGCATCGCCGCGCGTGAGCGGCTTAGTTGGCTCAGCTCCCGAACGACTGCCCGAGCGGGCGCAACAAGGCCAAAGACGACCTAACGCCATTACCTCAAGGGGACGGAGGCGACCCGAAAGCCGCCTCCAGCCCTATACGTCGCGATCACCGGCCCGCCAAAGGCGGCTCGACGACCAGTCCGACGATGCGCCGAACGATCGGCAGCACGATCAGTAAGGTCGGAAAAGCCACCAGCCAGGACAATCCCCAAGCCACGGGCCAAGTCGAAAGGAACGACGGCCCGAAGCCGGGGCTCTTCCAGGTCGAAATGGCCGAGACGACGAACGTCATAAGCAGTGACAGCACCAACGGCATGATCACCGAGGCGTACTGCGCGGGCAGACGCCGGCGCGTTGAGCGTTGAACGATAGACATATTTGAAGACTTTCGGTGCGGCTCGCGGACGTGGTGGGCAATGTCAAATCGCATCCCTCCAGCATCAGAGCCGGGTTGGATGCGTTGCCTCACGTGAACGCTTACGGCCGTTGGCAGCGCGAAGCTGCCGATCACCGACGGCGGCTCAATACCAGGAACGATCGCCCTCGCCAAGACCAGCCATTAACGTCGGCCATTGTGGGAACGAATGGCAATGGGCATACTCACTTCGCCAAAGAAGAACGAGAGAATCGCCAGATGCGCCGCGCCCGACTGCTGCTCGCCTGCACCGCCGCCGTGAGCTTGGTCCTCGGCTCGGCGCTCCCTGCAAATGCCGGCAATGCCTGGGACGAGATCCGCAGCAGCCTCTTCGCCGAGCGTACCATCACCCCCGCCGGCGATCTTGTGCACCTCGAAGCCCCCTTCCGCCCGCTGGATCAGCGCGCGACCCCAATCGACGTCGAGGCGAAATTCGCCGATGGCCGCAGCATCCGCGCGGTCACGCTGATCGTCGACGAGAACCCATCGCCAGTTGCCGCGCGCTTTGAGTTCGGCGGCACCCGCGAGCACGTGCATCTCTCAACCAAGCTGCGCCTCAACGCCGCCACCGACGTTCGCGCCATCGTCGAGGCCTCCGACGGCCAGCTCTATATGGCCGAGCGCTTCGTGCGTTTCGCCGGAGGCCAGGCAGCATGCTCGGCACCGCCCTCCGGCAGCCCCGAGCAGATCGCGGCGACAATGGGCAACATGACGCTCGAGCCGCTGTCCAAGCAAGGCGCCGCCACGCAAATCGAACCGCGCGCACGCCTCAAGATCATGCACCCCAACCATACCGGCATGGTGCTCGATCAGCTCACGCTACTGTATGTGCCGCTGCGCATCCTGACCGATGTCGAAGTACGCCAGGGCGACGAGCGCGTGTTTTCCATGCAGGGTTCGATGACGTTGGCCCAGGACCCTGTCATCGACTTCGACTATCGCACCAACGGCGCGACGGCCCTGCGTATCGACGCGCGCGATAGCGACGGCGCCAGCTGGAGCCACGTTTTCCCCATCGGCCAAGGCAGCTAAAGTTCGCGCCGCCGGCTAGCTGATCGCCACGATCTCCGCTTCCGCACCCGCGACCTTGACGATGTCCCCGACGGATTTTCCCGCCAGCTGGCGTGAAAGCGGCGAGACATACGAGATCGAGCCCTTGGCCGGATCGGCCTCGTCTTCACCCACGATGCGGTACGTCTGCCGGCGCCCGTCGTCACGCGCGATCTCTACGGTCGAGCCGAACTGCACCTGATCGTTGTCCGCGGGGAGCGGCACCAGCTCAGCAGTTGCCAGTCGCGAACTCCAATAGCGCAGGTCGCGCGCAGTGGTCGCCATTGCCTCGCGATCGCCTTCAGCTTGAGCCGCAGCGTGCGCCGCATCGAGCTTCTGCACCTCGCCCTCGATCTGCGCCAAGCCCTCCTTGGTCACAAGGTTGGGATGCTCGGAAATCAAGCGGTCAGGCAGCTCGTCGACGCTATCCTGTTCCTTGACAAACGCGCGGCTCATTTCAGTCTCTCAGCTCTCGAATTCTGCCGGCCGCCAAAGCGCGGCACGAACCAGACAGTATAGCCGCACGAACAACAGGCGCATAATGGCGATGCGCACATTGTTGCCATCCTGGAAAGGGCTTAGATTCCGCGCGATCCGACAGGAGGACCGGCCATCGAATTGAGCCTCACCAAGTTTGAGAAGCGCCATCAGAAGGTGGCGACGCGCATCGCCTTTGCCGAGCGCATGGCCCGCGCCATCGGCCTTGCCATGGTTCTGATCGTCCCGAGCCTTGTGATCGGGATTGCCGGCTATATGTACTTCGAAGGCATGACGCTGACCGATGCGTTTCTCAATGCCTCGATGATATTATCGAGCATGGGCCCGGCCTCGCAGCTTCACTCTCAGGCGGGCAAAATCTTCGCCGGCTTCTACGCGCTCTATTCGGGCTTGATCGTCGTCATCGCCACCGGCTTCGTGCTCGCGCCGATTTTCCATCGCGTCCTGCACAAGTTCCACGTCGAGACCTCTCGCGAGGACAGCTGATGCCCGTGTTGCCCGATCCGCCTGCTGCTGAAAGCGCGATCATCGAGATGACGAACGCCTTCCGCGCCACGCAGAAGCTCGCCCCCGTTCGCCAGAACCCGAAACTTGCTGCCGCGGCCCGCGCCTACGCGAAAAAGCTCACCGCCTATCAAGAACTGTCGCACACCGCAGACGGAACGACCCCAGCGCAGCGCGTCGCAAGCTCCGGCTACACGTATTGCCAGGTCGGCGAAAACCTCGCCTCGATCCTCGCGACGCGCGGCTTCACCGCCGATGAATATGCCCGCCGAGCCGTCACTGGCTGGGAGAACTCGCCCGGGCATCGGAAGAATATGCTGCTGCCCCACGTTACCGAGACAGGCGTCGGTGTGGTACGCGCCTCGCCAACCGAGCCCAAATACATCGCCGTCCAGCTGTTCGCACGGCCCGAAACGGCAAAATACAGCTTCAAGATCCGCAACGAGGCGCCGCGCCCGATCGCTTATCGCTTCAACGAAACGGCCAACACCGTTTCCCCGCGCCAGATCATCACGCACACCTCCTGCCTGCCCGGAACCATTGCTTTTGAGACTGCCGCCGCCCCGAACGTCAAAGCGCGCTATGAAACGCGCGCTGGGCAAGTCTATTCTCTGAAGCCGACATCCGCCGGCGTAACGGTCGAAGTCGGCGGCCAGAGCTCTGGTCGCGACTAAGCCGCCTGCGCCGCCCGCCTGCCCATCAAATCCTTGAAGCGTACGCGCGCTGACGGCATTGCCTCACTGCGCGGCAGCAGAACGCGCGTCTCGAGGAAATGCCCGGTGAGTTCCAGCCCGGCAATGACATCGGCCAGCGTCGGCGTCGTTCCCTGTCTGGCTTTGCTGAGGAACTGCGGCAGCGCCAACAAACGATCCTTGTAGTCCTCGCCAGCGCTCTCCGACACCGCGCGACCAGACTTCGGCGAAACATAGATCAGGTTGTCGTTACTGCCTGTCGCCGCGCACGAGGATAGATCCAGGCCGAAACCCAACTCGTCCAGCAGCGCGAGCTCCCAGCGCACCATCAACGCCGGCCACACCTCGGGCTCGTCGAGATATCCCAGCACGAATAGCGCGATCTCGAACAGTGACGGATGCGGGTCGCGCTCCGGCAGCAGTCGCGCCAACGCGCATAGCGACGATAAACCTGCCAGTGCCAGCGGATCGTCCATTGACTGCGCCGCATAGCCTTTGCGCAGATCGACAGCCACATGCCCGAGCTGCTCGGCCAGCCGCGCCTTCCACGTCGCATCGACGTGATTGCCCATTTGCAGAACGGGCCGCAGTTTGCGCGAACGTCCCCCGTGCACCATCCCAAGATGGCGGCCATGCGCTCGCGTGAAGACTTCGGCGATCGCCGCCGTCTCCCCGTGCGCCTTCACCGACAGGATGATGCCCTCATCGGACCACTGCACTTAGCTTTTCCTCGGCTCTTTCCAGGACCAGCGCCCATAACGCCACGGAGCGAAAGCATGATGCTCGTGGCTCAGATCGGGCACCGGATCATGCCCCCGCGTACCGCACGGATGGCACCGCGACAAGCGCGACACCGTCAGCCAAAAGCCGCGCCAGGCCCCGTTCTTGTCAATCGCTTCCAGCGCATACTCCGAGCACGATGGCACGTGCCGGCAGCTCCACCCGACATAGGGCTTCAGAGTCCAGCGGTACACATGGATGGGAACCTTCAAGATCGCGCCGGCGAGACTCATTCGTAGGGCTCGCCCGACTTTCGCACGAAACTGCGCTGCCCCTCGCGTTTGAGGAACCGCAAATCGATATCGGGATAGTTCGCCTCGTCATCCTCAGCACGCGTGCCGATTTCCAGATAACTCACGGGCGCATTCGAACGATTGACGAGCTGGTGTGCATCCGGCACCCCGGCAGGAAACGTCGCCGCCATACCGGCGCCCAGCAATTCCTCGCCGGCCTCAGTGACGAGCACCGCTTCGCCTTCCAGGATGAAGATGAACTCGTCCTCCTTTGCATGCCAATGGCGCAACGAGGACACTCCGCCCGGCTCCAGCGTGGTTAGGTTGACGCCGAACTGGGTCAGGCCGCCAGCATCGCCGAGCGCGCGCTTGATGCGCTTATCGAAGCCCGCGGCAAATTCCGCCGGATAGATCGTGCTCCGCCGGCCCGGCAGATTCATCGGATCGCGGATCACCGCCATTTGCGACCTGCATTCTTTAAGCGCTCTCAGCGCTCGCCCGCTCGCCCGGCTGCTTGCTTTCGATCTCCGCGATGGCGCGCTCCAGCGCGTCGAAGATCAGCAGCACCGAGCCATGCCGCGCCTTATAGTGCCGAACGGGTTCGAGCACAGCCAGATCTGCAAACCGCCCAGTCGGCGTGGCGCCATTTTCCTTCAGCATGCGCCGCATCTGGCCACCCGCTTGGCGCACCTCCTCCACGCGGGCCCCGACGATATGGCTGCCGACCACAGAACACGTCGCCTGCCCCAGCAGGCACGCCTTCACCGACTGCCCGAAGCCGGTCACGACACCGTTTTCCAGATTGAGGTCGATCGTCACCGTCGACCCGCACAGCTTGGAATGGGCCGTCACCGTTGCATCCGGATTGGAAAGCCGCTCGCAGTGGGGTATGTGCGCGGCCAGCTCCAGGAGCTTCGAGTTGTAGATCGCGTCAAGGTCAGCCATCTAAGCTATGCGCCCCTGCAGTTTTCCAGTGCCCGCCAGCTTCCATCCAGGCGGCGGACCTCCGATAATATAAGGCGCCCGCCGCCTCAGCACACCCGGTAAGGCCGTCGCGGTACTATCCTGCCACTTCGCCAGCCCGGTACCGGCCATTCTAGGAGACGACCTTGACCAACGCGTCCGGCCCAAAGCTGCACAGCGCCAACCCCGTCCGGCCCTCGCGCGACGAGGCCGAACAGGCTGTGCGCACGCTGCTGGCCTGGCTCGGCGACGACCCCTCCCGGCCAGGGCTCGCCAATACCCCCAAGCGCGTCGCCGCCTCCTTCGAGGAACGCTTCCGCGGCTACCACGAGGACCCGGCAGCGGAGCTCGCCCGCACCTACGAGGACGTCTCCGGCTACGCCGACATGGTCTTGCTCCGCGACATCCGGCTCGAAAGTTATTGCGAGCACCACATCGCGCCCTTCACCGGCGTTGCGCACGTCGCATATCTGCCGAACCGCCGCGTTGTAGGCCTGTCGAAGCTCGCGCGCATCGTCGACATCTTTGCCCGGCGACTGCAGGTCCAGGAATCTCTCACCGCTCAGATTGGTGAAACCATCCAGAGCGGCCTCGAGCCGCTGGGCGTTGCCGTGCTGATCCGCGCCACGCACCAATGCATGACGCTATCGGAGGTCAACCAACCCGGAGCCGTCATGGAGACATCGCACTTCACCGGCGTCTTCCGCGACGAGGATCGCTGGCGCCGCCGCTTCCTCGATGCCATTGGCTCGGCCACGCCCGCTTAAGCCCCGCACACCGACAAGGTCTCGCATGTCCTCGACCAAGCCCGATGCGTTCGCCCCCCGGGGCGCCAAGGCGCAAATCGAATCCGGTCTCGACTTCACCCCGAAGTTCGATGCCGATGGTCTCATCCCAGCCATCGTCACCGACGCGCACTCGGGCGAAGTTTTGATGTTCGCCTTCATGAACGCGCACGCACTCGCCCTCACCATCGAGACCGGCGTTGCCCATTTCTGGAGCCGCTCGCGCGGCAAGCTCTGGAAGAAGGGCGAGGAAAGCGGAAACATGCTTAACGTCGTCGAAATGCGCACCGACTGCGATCAGGACGTCGTCTGGCTCCGCGTTGACGTCAAAGGGGACGGCAAAACCTGCCACACCGGCCGGCGAAGCTGCTTTTATCGCGTGCTTCCATTGCCCGCCGATGCCCCAGCCGCGGCGCATCTGGCTTTTGCGCCCGACGCTGACACGTAAGTTTCCGATCTGGAAAACATTGCTGCAACTGCGTTTGCTCCGCCGCACTGCGAGACGGGTTCGCCTCATAGTGCAAGGTTAATCTTGGCCCCCTATATCTAAAGCGTATGCTGAATTTCAGGTGCGGCTCTTTGAGTCGTACTTGGGGCGACAAGCCTCTCGCTTTGATCAAGGGGCACATCACACCGGGGCACGGCGGGCACAAACGCGAGAGCAGGTGGACATATGGCCAAGGCGAAGATCGGTCTAGCACTCGGTGGTGGTGCTGCACGCGGCTGGGCGCATATAGGTGTTCTCAAAGCACTCGTGGAAGCCGGAATAAAGCCTGACATCATCGTCGGCACCTCTATTGGCGCAGTCGTCGGCGCATGCCACGCCGCCGGACATCTCGATGCGCTAGAGGAATTCGCTCGCGAGCTAACGCGCCGCCGCATCTTCGGCTATCTCGACTTCAATTTTGCCGGCACCGCGCTGATCAATGGCCAGCGTCTGTGCGACCGCCTTGAGCGGCAGCTCGGCAATCTGCACATCGAAGATCTGGAGCCGCACTTCACTGCGGTCGCAACCGAGATCGGCACGGGCCATGAGATCTGGCTCTCGCGCGGCCGTCTCGCCGACGCCGTTCGTGCTTCCTACGCGCTCCCCGGAATCTTCCGCCCGGTCAAAATCAACGGCCGCTGGCTGTTCGACGGCGCGCTCGTCAATCCGATCCCGGTGTCGGTCGCCCGTGCCCACGGCGCGCGCTACGTCATCGCCGTCAATCTCAACTTCGACATTTGCGGCCGCGGAACCGTCGTCCCACATTTGGAGCCCGATCTCGTCGCCGAAATGGATCCACCCACCGCGAACGGCACTAATGGGAAGACCGTGCGTGGCTTGCTCAAGCGTCAGGTGCTCGGCAAGAGCGAAGCAACACCGGGCATTTCCAAGGTGATGGTGGAAGCGTTCAACATCGTGCAGGACCGGATCGCTCGCTCGCGGCTCGCCGGCGATCCACCTGATGCAATGATCAACCTGCGCTTGTCTGACGTCGGGCTGTTCGACTTCCACAGAGCCGACGAGCTCATTCGCCGCGGCGAGGAAGCAGCAAAGCGCCACCTCGCGGAAATGCACCGCGAGATCGATGCCCGCGAGCACGCACCAGGCGCCCATTCAGGCATCTACACCAACGCATGATTTTTTGGATTGTCGCGGTAATCGGCGAGCCCGCTCAACGCAGGCTCGCCAAATAATCAGCCGGTGACGAAGTAGCCGCGCATCGCGGTCACTTCCATTTCCACTTCGGCGATATGGTTCTTCACGATGTCGCCGATCGACACGATGCCGACGAGCGCACCGTCCTCGATGACCGGCACGTGGCGGAAGCGCCCTTGCGTCATGATCTCCATGAGTTCGTCGAGCGTGCTCGATTCCTGGCACGAGATGACCGCCGAGGTCATGGTCTGCGATACCGGCTCGTTCAACACCTCCGGCCCACGCTCGCCGAGCTTGCGGATCACGTCGCGCTCCGAAACGATGCCCACCACGTCGCCCCGATCGCCGACGATGACGATGGCGCCGATTTTCTTCTGAGCCAGTTTGTTCGCGATTTCTAGAAGCGTAACGTCCGGCCGTGCAGTCGCCACTGCTCGGCCCTTCGCCTTCAGTATCTGCCCAATATTCATTGCATCTCCTCCCACTGCGCTCTGACAGCCGAAGTCCGGAACGCGAAATTTCGCGGATGCTGATCCGGCACCTCGATCCGGCAGGCGACGCATTGTGTCGTCTGCTTTTTAGCACCGCTAACGCGGTATTGGATCATGGTGCTTTAATCACGTCATTGATGCAAGAACTTCAATGCAGAATATCCTGTTCCGATGAATCGTCAGTTTGCGGTGCATCAAAGAAGCCGAAGAATAAAAGTCCGGCAAAGTATCCGCCGATGTGGGCCTCCCAGGCAATTCCACTGAGCCCGACGCTGCCGATGCCAAGCACTGCAAGGATGTTTGCGGCGAGAAACACGGCCGTCACCGCAACAACGCGCTTGTCGCTAAGCGTCACGAGCAGCGGCATTGCCCGCACCGATCCCGGGTCTTCCCGCAGTGCGGCAAGACCGCGTCCATCGATTGCCGGAAAAAGAAAGCGCATGGTCGCGCCCATCAGTCCGGAAATTCCGCCCGATGCACCAACCATCGGACTGAGTAGCCCTGGATTGAATATGAGGAAAGTAACTGCACCAATCACAGAGCAGAATGCGAACAATGCCAGAAAGCGCACTGCACCGACGCGATTGGCAACCGCACCGCCAAACGCGACGAGCCACGCTGCGTTAAGTCCCAGGTGCACCCAGTCACCGTGCACCAGCGTGTGCGTCAGGAATGAAGTGACGGCAGTGACATCGCCGCCCGGCAGCTCCGCCGCATATCCCGCATAGCGCGCAGGCACGAATGCCAGTGCCCACGTCAGCCACGCATCCCAGTTCTCCGGCAGCGCCAAGCGCACGACATGCACGGCAATCATTGCGCCGAGCAACCCGAGCACAGCCCCGTGGATATTGAACATCGGCTCGTGTCGTTCCACGGGGGCTTCCTTCTCAATTTGGTACGCCCGGACCGGGCCCACGCAGAGTTAACGGTAGCGCAGATGCCGGGCAACCGGGCAGCGCAGCGCACTTGCCCCGCCCAAAGCGCTGGCACGGTTGCTGCTCCTGAAGCCAGGGGAACGTGAGGATTGGAACCGACTGTCCCAATCTGGCACGGCTGTTAACCGGCCCTTGCGGGGGTACAGAGCAAGAACTGGTTCGCGTATGCAGTTGAAGCACAAGACTAGTCAGACGCTTTTTACCTACTGGGACAAGGTCCGCGGAAACCGGGCCACTCCGCGTCGCTTCGAGATCGACCCGGGCAAGATCGCGGGCATCCTCCCATCGACATTCATCTTGGAGCGCCTTGACCCGGAGACCTATCGCTTCCGTCTCGCCGGCACCCACGTCTGCGATATGTTTGGCTCGGAGTTGCGAGGCACAAACTTTCTCTCCGGCTGGTCTCACTCGGATCGTACGTCCCTCGTGCGTCACCTCGCAGCCCTCAGCAAACAGGGTGCGATCGAGACCATTCACCTGGAAGCCGCTCCCGTTGCGCGCGCTTCGACGTCATTCGAAGCCATCCTCCTCCCGCTGCGCCATACCGGCGACACCATCGACCGCGTACTGGGTGCGCTGGCTCCGCTCGATCCCCCGCAGTGGCTCGGCGAACTGCCTTTGACGTCAAAGCGCATTATTTCCCAGGAACTCACCTGGCCCGCGGGCATCGACAACGCCGCCCAGAAGCATCCCGCCACCGACACACCGGTCCCCGTGATGCTTCCCGGCACCCACGCACGTGTCGTGCGCTCCGACCACCGCCAGTTCCGCGTTTTCGAAGGCGGCCTCAGCCGCGGTGACGGCGATAAAGTGTAAGACCCTACCCCCGAAATTTCCAACTGTTCAAACAGTCACTTACCCTAGTCCATACAGAAATGACGCGGCGATTAGCCGTTCGTTAAACCGCTCGCCTGCATAGTCGCCAGGAACGAGCCTCCCCCGTACGCGTTTTTGACAGGCTCAAGTGAACTCGGTTCGCGCAGCGATCCACTCACAGGAACGGCCATGTCTACGAGTGCGGACCAATATCGGCCAATGAATGGGGTCGATGCCCAGTTCACAGGGCAAGACCAGCGTCGCCATCCGCGCTACGCCCTGAGCCTGCCGGGCCGGTTCATGCGCCAGGACAAGCTCGACTACCCCTGCCGCCTCATTGATATCTCGGTCGAAAGCGCCGCGATGACAACGCCGGTGCCGTTGCGCGTCGGTGAAAAGCTCATCGTCTATCTGACCCATCTTGGGGGCCTCGAAGGCTCGGTCGTCCGGCTCTTTCCCGGCAGCTTCGCCATGACGATCAGCGGCACGCAACGCAAGCTGGACAAGCTCGCGATGCAGATACCGCGCCTCGCCGCCCAAGCCGAAACACCCGAAGACGAAGCACGGCTTTATCCGCGCGTCTCCGCCGATGAGGCCGCTTTGATCATCTTGCCGGACGGCAACACCATGGTGTGTCCCCTGCACGACATCTCGCTATCGGGCGCAGCCATTGTCACGCCGGCACGCCCCCCTCTGGGTTCGCAAATCATGGTGGACAAACGCCGCGCAGTCGTCGTGCGCCACCATGAACGCGGCATCGCGGTTGATTTTGTAAACGAGGGCGACGCCGTCCCCGTCGCGTTCAGCACTGCCTTAAGACACCAGTCATCCACGTAAACGAAGCACGAGTTTTTCATCTCAAATCCACGGCCGTGGCTTCAGCGTAATTCGAGTTCTGTCGCGTAGCTTGGAGAGGAAGAGTAACGGGGTTTTCTGTCATGCAGCGGGTTCACGTCAGCGCCATTGTCCTCATCGGGAGCATGCTCGCCACCACGGCCGTATGTGCACAGGGCGTATCGAACATTCAAAAGCCTGATCAAGAGGCCGGCGCTTCGAACCGCGCAGTTCAGTTCATGCGCATCTTTGGTCCTGCCCAGCCGCCGCACGGCTTCGTCCGCTTCTGCGAGGCGAACCCCGATGAGTGCGCACCCGACCACGGTCAGGAAAGTCGCTTCAACGCCACGGCCGAGCACCTGAAGGAGCTCGACGAGGTCAACCGCTCGGTGAACCACGAGATCGCACCTGCAACCGACCTCGAAGTGTACGGTGTCAATGAGTACTGGACCATGCCCCGCACCCGCGGCGACTGCGAGGATTACGCTCTGCTTAAGCGCCACAACCTCATCGCCAAGGGCTGGCCCGTCAGCGCACTGCTGATGACGGTCGTGCGCGATGAAAAGGGCGAAGGCCACGCTGTGCTCACGGCCCGCACCGTTCAGGGCGATTTCGTTCTCGACAACAAGATCGAAGAGATCCGCCTCTGGAGCAAGACGCCCTACCAGTACGTGATGCGCCAGTCGTACCTCAATCCTAAGGTGTGGGTTGCCCTCGACACCCGCCAGGGCCCGCTGGCAACGGCGCTTTCCAGCTCTGAGAACCGCAGCCGCGAATAGAACAGCCGATCATCGAATGAACTACGAAGCCGCAGGCATCCAATGTCTGCGGCTTTCGCTTTACACCTGCGGCTTCATCCCAGCTGCAAACCGCTTCCAGTTGCTCACGTAGCGCCCGGCCGCCGCGCCAAACCGCGCGACATCTTCATCGCTGAGCTGGCGAATGATCTTGCCGGGAGAGCCCAGCACCATCGAGCGCGGCGGAATCTCCTTACCCTCGGGGATCAGCGTATTCGCGCCGATCAGACATTCCTCGCCGATTTTCGTCCCATTGAGAATGATGGAGCCGATGCCGATCAGGCTACCGCGTCCGATCGTGCACCCGTGCAGCATGACCATATGGCCAATGGTGCAGTCAGCCCCGATCGTCAGCGGATAGCCCGGATCGGTGTGCAGGACGCAGCCCTCTTGCACGTTCGAACGCGCGCCAATGCGGATCGGCTCATTGTCGCCCCGCAGCACGCTGCCGAACCAGACGCTGGCGTCCTCCTCCAGAATAACCCGGCCGATCGCGACTGCTGTCGGCGCAACCCAGTAGCGTCCTTCACCTGGCGTCTCTACGCGCACGCCATCGAGCTCATAGAGCGCCATGCCCGATCAGACCCCTTCCAGGTCTACGTCGAGAATTGCCATCTGGAACTGATACGAGACCTCACCCTCTTCCTCTTCGCGGAACAGGACCGCTATGAACTCGCCATCGACGAAGACCTCCGCAGAGTCCTTCTTCTTCGGACGCGCCCGGACCTCCAGCGAAGGCGTGCCGAACGTCTTGCGCAGATAGGCCTGCAGGCGAGCGATTTCTTTTGGATCCACGTGCTTCTCCTCGGGCACCATCAGGGCACCGCTGTTTAAAATCGTAGCGAATTCACAGGCCGCCGAAATCATCAACCCAGGTCTGCTCCATCTCGAGCGCCGGTTCAGCGCATCCCGACGAGCCGACGACCTTGGCAGGCACACCGGCCACCGTCACATGCGGGGGCACGTCATGCAGCACGACGCTACCCGCGGCGACGCGCGATCCATCGCCCACGGTGATATTGCCGAGCACCTTCGCCCCTGCGCCGATCAGCACACCTTCGCCAATCTTCGGATGCCGGTCGCCCATTTCCTTGCCGCTGCCGCCGAGGGTCACGCCATGCAGGAACGAGCAGTTGTTGCCTACCTCGGCCGTCTCACCGACCACGATACCTGTGGCGTGATCGATCATGATCCCCTGGCCGAACCGCGCCGCCGGGTGGATGTCGACCCCGAACGTGCGCGATGACTGGCTTTGAAGAAACAGGGCGAAGTCACGCCGTCCCGCTTCCCACAGCTCATGCGCGAACCGATGCGTGGCGAGAGCGTGGAATCCTTTGAAGTAGAGCAGCGGCTCGATGTAGCGGTGGCACGCCGGATCGCGGTCGAACACCGCCGCCAGATCGGCACGGAAGATTCCGCCCAGATCGGGGCGCGCTTGCAGCAGTGATTGAAATGTCTGGTTGATGAGAACGGCCTCGACCTCGGAGTGATCCAGGCGTTGTGCAAGCCGGTGGCAGATCGCCTCCTCCAGCCGGTCGTGGCTCAACAAAGTCGCATAGATGAAACTGCCGAGCGCGGGTTCAGCAGTCATCGCGCTCGCGGCCTCGCGGCGGATCTCCGACCAGATCGGATCGTAGGACTGCACCTTGCCGTCGGCCGCCGAACGCGTCTTGGCTGCCATGTCGCACTCCTTGCGCACTCGGCGCATGCCAACTCCGCCGGTACCGCACGCCCGGCTCCTGATGGGCGTACAAACATGCCGCCGCGGCGTCAACGCCCTAGAGCGGCACATGCTTTTCGAAAGTTGCCCCTCGATACTGCGAACCGGGACAACTTGAGACGACCTGCCCGCTTGCAGCTGAAGGCCGTTCCCTGCTGTATAAGACGCGAGCCCAAAGGGGGAATTTTGATGTCAGAAGCGGCTGCCGACCAGCCTGGGCTGCGCCTCGAGCGCGACGGCGATATCGGCTTCATTATTGCCAGCAATCCCGCCCGCATGAACGCCTTCACCGCGTCGATGTGGGAAGCCGTACCGCGTCTGATCGCCGCCGCCGAAGCCGACGAGGCCATCCGCGTCATCGTGTTGCGGGGCGAAGGCACCCGGGCCTTCTCAGCCGGCGCCGACATCTCCGAGTTCGATAGCGCCCGCACCGGCGGCGCCACGCACGCCTATGACGAGCTGAACGACGCCGCTTTCCGCGCCCTCAGCGGGTGCAGCAAGCCGCTGCTCGCGATGATCCACGGCTTTTGCCTCGGCGGTGGACTGGCAATCGCCCTGTGTGCCGACATCCGCATCGCCGACGAGGCCGCTCAGTTCGCTATTCCCGCCGCCAAGCTGGGCTTGGGCTACAATGCCCGCTGGGTCCGCCCGTTGCTCGCCGCGGTTCGCCCAGCCCATGCCAAGGAGCTGATGTTTACCGGACGGCGATTCCAGGTTGCAGAGGCACTCCACATGGGGCTCGTCAACACCGTGGTGACGACTGGGGAGCTAGAGGAAAAGACCCGGGCCCTCGCCGGCGAGATCGCAGCTAACGCGCCGCTCACTGTGCGCGCCGCCAAGCGCACCATCGATGAGCTGACGCGCAATCCGCAGACACCGGACATCGCCGCAATGGATGCGGCAGTGGCGGCCTGCTTCGACAGCGAGGACTACGCGGAAGGCCGGCTCGCGTTCAAAGAAAAGCGCAAGCCGCAGTTCAAAGGCCGCTAGGAGCACTTTCTATGTCGACGCGCGTATCCCTGCGTCACGTGCTTGCCGCCGCAGCGCTCATGTGTTGCATGTCGCAGCCTGCGCCTGCTGGCGACACCGCACTGCTGAATTCCTGCTGGTCGCCCGATGCTCTCGCCGGCAAGCCCGGAGAGAACATCGCCCGCAAGCACGATCACAGCTTCGATAAGCCCCCCGCGGACCTCGGCACGCCTGAAGCTCACGACGCCGATACGCCTTACGGCGCCATCCGCAGCGTCAAGCTTCCGGCCGGACGCAAACTCATCGCTCTGACGTTCGATCTGTGCGAGCAGCCGGGAGAGATCGCCGGCTATGACGGCGCCATCATCGACTTCCTGCGCCGCGAAAACATAAGGGCCACGTTCTTCGCCGGCGGAAAGTGGATGCGCTCGCACGAGGATCGCACCCAGCAGCTCATGTCGGATCCGCTGTTTGAGCTTGGCAACCACTCCGAAGCCCACCGCAACCTGCGGCTTCTCTCCGGACAGAAGCTCCACGACGAGGTGGCCGGCCCGCAGAGTGCCTACGCAGCAATTCGCGCCCGTCTCGCCGAGAAGCAGTGCACGGCGGCCGCCGGCAGCACCACAATGCAAACCATCGCTCCGCGCCTGTCGCTGTTTCGCTTCCCATACGGCGCCTGCAATCCCGCGGCATTGAAGGAGCTGCAAACGCAGGGGCTGCGCGCCATCCAATGGAACCTTGCGACGGGCGATCCCGACCCGCGGGAATCCTCCGCCACCATCATCCGCGCGATGCTTCAGGCAAAGCCGGGCGCGATCATCGTCAATCATGCCAACGGGCGCGGCTGGCACACGGCCGCAGCCCTCCCCTTCGCCATCGCCGCCTTGCGCAAGAAGGGCTTCGAGTTCGTCACCGTTTCAGAGCTGCTGGCTGCTGGCGAGCCCGTTGTCTCATCCGAGTGCTATGACAATCGACCCGGCGATACCAACCGTTACGATCATCTGGTGCTGCTGAAGCCATCAGCGCGCGCCGCATTGGCCCGCACGCCTAAGATGATACCCGCCAAAAAGCAGCCGTGATGACGGGTCCTGGCCTCTTTGGCGCACCAAGCTATGCCCTCAGCCTGCCGGATGGCACAGCGCTGAAGTTAGGGCCGCTTGCCGCGGACGATGCGGCGCGTCTTGGAGAAGCAATCGGCGCCATGGATCCCTGGCGCGCATACGGTTACCCCGCTAGTGCACTGACGCGAATGCTGACGTCGCATCCCGAGGGTGCACCGAGATTTGCATTCAATCTTGAAGGCGCTGTCGTCGGCGCCGCGATCATTCATACCAGTTGGCTGCGCGGTCCCTACCTGCAGTTCCTCGCGCTGCTGCCTGAAGCGCAGGGCCGCGCGCTGGGCCAGACATTCCTGCAATGGATGGAGCGCGAGGCACGTGGCGCAGGCGAGCGTAACCTCTGGGTCGCCGTCTCCGAGATAAACACCGGCGCCACGCGCTTCTACGAGCGTCACGGCTTCACGCGCGTCGCCGAACTCCCCGATCTCGCCTATGACGGTCGCACCGAATTTCTTCTGCGCAAACGGCTCAGCTGACGTCAAGCACCACCCGGCCGCGAACATTTCCAGCGAGTATTTCCGGCGCAAGACCCACCACATCCAGCAACGGGCGGTGAACCGTCATCTCCGCCAGCTTCTCGCCGTCGAGGTCGCGCGCCAGCCGATCCCACGCGCGCACCCGCTTCTCCTTTGGCGCCATCACGCTGTCGATACCCGCGAGCGTCACACCGCGCAGAATGAACGGGGCCACTGAACCGGGTAGATCGAGACCTTGGGCAAGTCCTGTGGTCGCCCCGCACCCGCCGTACTGCGTCATCGCCAGCACGTTCACCAGCGTATGCGAGCCCGCAACATCGATCGCACCCGCCCAACGCTCCTTGCCCAGCGGACGCCCAGGCGCCGACAGCTCATCGCGCGCAATCACCTCGCTGGCGCCGAGCCCGCGGAGGTAATCCGCTTCGTGCGCCCGGCCCGTCGAAGCCATGACGTCAAAGCCCAGTTTCGACAATAGCGCGACCGCAACGCTGCCGACGCCGCCCGCAGCGCCCGTCACAAGCACCGGGCCCTTGTCTGGCGCCACGCCGTGATCCTCCAGCGCGAGCACCGCAAGCATCGCCGTATAGCCGGCCGTCCCGATCGCCATCGTCTCGGCATTCGAGAACGCGGCCGGCCGCTTGATCAGCCATTCGCCCGGCACCCGCGCCAGCTCGGCGTAGCCGCCTGGCCGGCGCTCGCCACAGCCCCAGCCGTTGAGGATGACGTCCTCGCCCACCGCGACATCGGCACAAGCGGAAGCCGCGACACTGCCCGCAAAATCGATCCCCGGAACGATCGGCAGGCGCATCCCGGGCAAGCGCCCCGTCAGCACCAGCCCGTCCTTGTAGTTGATCGTCGAGTGCGTCACGCGCACGGTGACGTCACCATCGCCGAGCTGATCATCGTCGAGACGCTGCCACTTTGCGCCCACTCCGCCCTCGCTCCTCGACAAAAGCAACGCGTTGTAGCCACTCATTCGCATCTCCCGAAAATTGCGAGCAACCTAGTCTCGCAGCGCAACAATTCAAGCGCGCCGAGGAAGACGTCTCCACTGATGCACCAAAGCCCCAGAAAAATGTCGGAGGATCAAGGCGCGGACACATACCGACACATTCGGTGTGGCGCTGACGCATACGCCCGAGCAATGGCATTCTACGCAAACTCGATTGGTTCCTGTGTTCGCGCAAAAAATTTCGCTTGGCAGGGAACCTGTCTGCCTCTTAAGTTTTCAATCTCGTCTGAAATCGGGCCCTAGAAACAACAATCAACAACACGGAGGAGACGATGGAACGACTGGCTCGACTGAACCTCCTCGCCGCGCTCTTCTCGTTCGGTTTGATTGCGGCAATCGTATTTGGCGTCGTCTAGCAAGGCTTGCGCGCGTTACGTTGCGCACCGACATGGTATTGAGAGGGCGCGGATTTCGCGCCCTCTAGCCGTTCTAGGCCGCCTCTTCGCGCACAGTTCGCGGATCGTAATTCAGCACAGGCGCCAGCCAGCGCTCGGTCTCCGCAATGGTCCAGCCTTTGCGCCCGGCATAGTCCTCCACCTGATCGCGCTCCACCTTGCCGACACCGAAGTAGTGGCTCTCGGGATGGGCAAAGTAGAAACCCGAAACCGCCGCCCCCGGCCACATCGCATAGCTCTCGGTAAGCTCGATCCCGGCTGCATTCTGCACGTCCATCAGCCGCCACAGCGTCGCCTTCTCCGTATGATCGGGCTGCGCGGGATAGCCGGGCGCTGGGCGGATGCCGCGATACTTCTCGAGGATCAACTCGTCGTTCGAAAGCGTCTCCCCCGCCGCATAACCCCACAGCTCGCGCCGCACGCGCGCGTGCATACGCTCGGCGAATGCCTCAGCCAACCGGTCGCACAGCGCCTTCACCAGGATGCGGCTGTAGTCGTCCGTCACCTTGATGTGCCGAGCGATCGCCTCTTCCTCTCCGAGCCCCGTGGTCACTGCGAACCCTCCGACGTAGTCGGCGAGCCCCGTCTCCTTCGGCGCGATGAAATCGGCCAATGCGGTGTGCGCCCTGTCACGGCTCGGATCGCGCGCAATCTGCTGGCGCAGCGTGTAGAGCGTAGCGAGCTCATGCTTGCGCGTGTCGTCGGTGAAAAGGGTGATGTCATCGCCAACGCTGTTGGCCGGCCAGAACCCCACAACGCCCGCCGCACGCACCCACTTCTCTGCCACCATGCGCTTCAGCATGTCCTGCGCATCGTTGAATAGCTTCTGCGCTTCCGCTCCGACTTTGTTGTCCTTGAGGATCATCGGGTAGCGGCCGGTCAGCTCCCAAGTCTGGAAGAAGGGCGTCCAGTCGATGTAGGGCACCAGCTCGGCAAGCGGATAATCGTTGAACGCCTTCGCGCCCAGGAAGCTCGGCTTCGGCGGCGTGTAGGACGCCCAGTCGATGGCGAACTTGTTCGACCGCGCTGTCGCCAGCGAGATCCGCCGCTTGGCCGCCTCGTTGCGCACGTGGTTCTCACGCACCTTCACGTACTCCTCGCGGATTTCTTTGACGTAGCCGCCCCGGTCCGTCTCAGACAGCAGCTTGGACACAACCCCTACTGCGCGCGAAGCATCGAGCACGTAGATCGCCTGGCCCTTCTCGTAATTCGGGCTGATCTTCACCGCCGTATGCACGCGCGACGTGGTTGCGCCACCGATCAGCAGCGGACAATCAAACCCCTCGCGCTCCATCTCGGCGGCCACAAAGCACATCTCATCCAGCGACGGCGTGATGAGGCCCGACAAACCGATGATGTCCGCTTTTTCCTTCTTCGCCGTCTCCAGAATCTTCGCCGACGACACCATCACGCCGAGGTCGATCACCTCGTAGTTGTTGCACTGGAGCACGACGCCAACGATGTTCTTGCCGATGTCGTGCACATCGCCCTTCACCGTCGCCATCACGACCTTGCCGGCCGCCGGCTTCTGGTCGAGACCCGACTTCCGCTTCTCCTCCTCGAGGAAAGGTTGCAGATAGGCGACGGCTTGCTTCATCACGCGCGCGCTTTTCACCACCTGCGGCAGGAACATCTTGCCCGCGCCGAACAGATCGCCGACGACGTTCATGCCCGCCATCAGCGGGCCCTCGATCACATGCAGCGGCTTGTCGGCCTGCTGGCGCGCTTCCTCGGTATCCTCTTCGATAAAATCGGTGATGCCGTGCACCAGCGCGTGTGTGAGCCGCTCCTGCACGGGGGCCTCGCGCCAGGAAAGATCCTTCTCTTTCGGCTTACCGGTCGTGCCGTCACCCTTGAAGCGCGGTGCAGCCTCGAGCAGGCGGTCCGTCGCATCCGCGCGCCGATTGAGAACAACGTCCTCGCACAAGTCGCGCAGCTCAGCGGGAATATCGTCGTAGGGAGAAAGCTGCCCGGCGTTGACGATGCCCATGTCCATCCCCGCGCGGATCGCGTGGTAGAGGAAGACCGAATGCATCGCCGCGCGCACTGGCTCATTGCCGCGGAATGCGAACGACAGGTTCGAGACACCGCCGGAGATGTGCACCAGCGGCATCTTCTCCTTGATGCGCCGCGTCGCCTCGATGAAGTCGCGCCCGTAGTTGTTGTGCTCTTCGATGCCCGTCGCCACCGCGAAAATGTTGGGATCGAAAACGATGTCCTCGGGCGGAAAGCCAACCTTCTCGGTTAGCAGCTTATAGGCCCGCTCGCAGATCTCTACCTTGCGATCCGCCGTGTCGGCCTGGCCTTGCTCGTCGAACGCCATCACCACCACGGCCGCGCCGTAGCGCAGCACCTTCTTGGCGTGGTCGAGGAACACGTCCTCGCCCTCCTTGAGGCTGATCGAGTTGACGATTGCCTTGCCCTGCACGCACTTGAGGCCGGTCTCGATGACGGTCCATTTCGACGAGTCGATCATCACCGGAACGCGGGCAATGTCCGGCTCTGAAGCGATGAGGTTGAGGAACGTCTCCATCGCCTTCTCGGAATCGAGCAACCCCTCATCCATGTTGATGTCGATGATCTGCGCGCCGCTCTCAACCTGCTGGCGCGCGACCGCGAGCGCAGCGGGATAGTCGTTCGCCTCGATCAGCTTGCGAAACTTCGCCGAGCCTGTGACGTTGGTGCGCTCACCGACGTTGATGAAGGCTTGCGCCGCGTTACCCGTTGTCATTCGATCGACTTCCGTTCTGGATTGCGGCGGGCTCACGCGAACGCGAGCCACCCCTTAATTGCGAGCCCCTGGAAAATCGGCACGAGATTTTTGAAGCCGGCCGCTTGCAGCAGCTCCTCTTCACGCTCCGCCGACACCACGGATATTTTGCTGAAGTTCTGCGAATTCTTAGCCGCCTCGGCCTCGGGGACGCCGTTGCGCATCGCGTGACGCACCCAAATACGCCGCAGCAGCTCCGTGTCGCGCTCCCCCGCCACACCGACGCCATCGATGATAGCGAGCGGCGCCCCGGGCTTCATGCGCGCGCGGATCGCTTCGAAGAAGGCGAGCTTGGAGCCATCATCGGGCACGAAGTGCGCCGTCAGGATGCAAGTCGCCGCGTCGAACTCGGAATCATCCAGCTGCTCCACAGCCGTAGTGTGCACCACGGACCGCTTGCCCACCGGACTCGAAGCAAGCCGCGACTTCGCCATTTCGACCATCGGCTCGAACGTATCGACGCCAACGAATGACCAGGACGGGTTATCCGCGCCGAGGCGAATAATCTCCTCGCCTCCGCCGGCGCCCAGCACTAGAATCTTAGCCGCCTCCGCCGTCAGCAATTCGTGGAAAGCAGATTCGACGATCGCGAAGATCGCCAGCCGGCCCGGAATGTAGCGCTCCGCAAGGGACACATACTCGTTGATCCGGCTGAGATCCTGATCCTCAAACTTCATCGCGCTCATCGCCTCACCCATGGATGAACGGTTCGAGACCCGACAAGCGCATCTTCGGATCGATGTGCGGAAGCGCGCGCGGCTTGTAGGCCTTCACATGCTCGGCGATGTGCTGGATGTGATCGGGCGTCGAGCCGCAGCAACCTCCGACGATATTGACGATGCCGTCCTTCGCCCACGGCTCCATATCGCAAGCCATGTCGTGCGGGGTCTCGTCGTATTCGCCCATCGCGTTCGGCAGGCCTGCGTTCGGGTAGGCGGAAATACGCGCATCAGCGATCGCCGACAGCTCGCCCAGGTACGGGCGCATCAGATTGGCGCCAAGCGCGCAGTTGAGACCGATCGAGAACGGCCGCAGATGCCGCATCGAATACCAGAACGCCTCTGCCGTCTGCCCCGACAGCGTGCGCCCCGAACGATCGGTGATCGTGCCCGAAATCATGATCGGCAGCTCGAGGTCTTTCTCCTCGAACACTTCCAGCGTGGCGACGCCCGCAGCCTTGGCGTTGAGCGTGTCGAAGATCGTCTCGATCAAAATGATGTCGGCACCACCGTCGATCAGACCCCGCACCTGCTCCTTATAGGCATCGCGCAGCTCATCGAACGAGACGTTACGATACCCCGGATTGTTGACATCCGGCGAGATCGACGCTGTGCGATTGGTCGGCCCCACCGCACCGGCAACGAAACGCGGCTTGTCCGGGGTCTTCTTCGTCCATTTGTCGGCAGCGGCACGCGCAATCTTGGTCGCCGCGACGTTGATCTCGTAGGCGAGCTCCTCCATGCCGTAGTCGGCCAGTGAGATGCGCTGCGCGTTGAACGTGTTGGTCTCGAGAATGTCGGCGCCCGCTTCCAGATACTCCTCGTGGATTTTGCCGATGATCTGCGGCTGCGTCAGCACCAGGACGTCGTTGTTGCCCTTGATGTCGCGCGTCCAATCCTTGAAGCGCACGCCGCGATAGCCGTCCTCGTCCAGCTTGTAGCGCTGGATCATGGTGCCCATCGCGCCGTCGATGATCAGGATGCGCTTGGCGGCGGCCGCTTCGAGCGCCGCGAACGATGGTCTTCTCTGCATCAACAATACTCCTTATCCGACGGCCCGCGTCTCAGCGCGCGGCGTGACCGTCGAGGCACGTGCTCTGAGGCCCAGCAAATGGCAGATTGCGTAGACGAGATCGGCGCGGTTGAGCGTGTAGAAGTGGAACTTCTTCACGCCTTCATCAACCAGGTCCATCACTTGCTCGGTGGCGACCGCCGCTGCCACCAGATGGCTCGTCGTCGGATCGTCCTCCAGGCCCTGGAAGCGATGTGCCAGCCATGACGGCACAGTGGCGCCCGCTTTAGCCGCAAACCCGGCTACTTGCTTGAAGTTGTGAATGGGCACGACACCCGGGGTGATCGGCACCCAGATGCCCGCCGCACGCGCCCGCTCCAAAAAGCGCAGGTAAAACGCATTGTCGAACCCGAACTGCGTGATGATGCGATCGGCGCCGGCGTCGACCTTCGCTTTCAGGTTCTCCATGTCCGCTTCGAGCGAACCGCTTTCCGGATGTCGCTCCGGGTAGCCCGCAACCGAAACTTCGAACGGCGCAATGCGCTTCAAACCCGCAACGAGATCTGCGGCGTTTACGTATCCGCCAGGATGCGGCTCATACTTGGTTCCCGGACCACCAGCAGGATCGCCGCGCAACGCCACCACGTGGCGCACTCCGGCATCCCAATAGGCGCGCGCCACCGCGTCGACTTCTTCCTTCGTCGCCGCCACGCACGTGAGATGCGCCGCCGGCTTGAGATCCGTCTCACGCACGATGCGCGCAACAGTATTGTGCGTACGCTCGCGCGTCGAACCGCCGGCACCATACGTCACCGACACGAACTCGGGATGCAACGGCGCCAGGCGCTCGATGCACGACCAGAGCGCCTGCTCCATCTTCTCCGTCTTCGGCGGAAAGAATTCGAACGATACGTCGATTTCGCCTGCGCCAAGCAGGCGGCTCTTGCGCTCGTTTGCCATCGCCATCAAGGGGCCTCCTGCAGAGTGCGCGACCGCGCCGATCGGTCACGATTGTTGGCTTCGCGCGGCTGCTCGCCCAGCCACAGCGAAACGGTCAATGCTTCGGGCGCGGAGCCGGGCGAGGGAGCAAGATCCCTCTGAAGCTTAGGCACCAGCCCTGCGTCTTTCATCCAATTCTCGACCTGCGCCGGCGCAAAGCCGAGCCGGTCATGCGCGTGCTTTTCGCGCAGAAATTCCAGATCGTGCGGCGCGAAATCGACGATCAGCAGCCGCCCGCCCGGCGCTAGCACGCGCGCCGCTTCGCGGATCGCCAGCGCCGGCTCCGACAGGAAGTGCAGCACCTGGTGCATAATCACGACATCGGCAACTTCGTCTTGCAGACTGAGGTCATAGATGTCGCCGTGCCGGACCTGCGCCTGCCCTAGCTTCGACGTCGAAAGCTTGCTGCGCGCATAAGCGAGCATCGCGTTGCTGAGATCGAAGCCAAGACCCCGATCATACCTATCCGCCAGTAGTTCGAGAATGCGGCCCGTGCCCGTCCCCAGATCGACCAGAAGGTCGAACGGTCCCGCCCCTAGCGCATCGCAAATTGCCTGCTCGACGTCACGCTCAGCGATGTGCAGGGCGCGAATGCGGTCCCAGTCGGCGGCATGGGCTTGAAAGTAAGCCTGTGCGGCAGCCTCACGCTCACTCTTAAGTGCATCGGCGCGCTCGCGGTCCCGCGCCACAACCCTGTCGTCCTGATCGACCAGCGCAAGGATATCGAGAGCCAGCCGACCGCCTGCCGAGCGGTCCGAAACATGAAAATAAGCCCAGCTCCCCTCCCGGAAGCGCTCGATCAGCCCGGCCTCGGTCAAGAGTTTGAGGTGGCGGCTGATCCGCGGCTGGCTCTGCCCAAGGATCACTGTCAGATCTTTGACGCTCAGTTCGCCGCCAGCCAAAAGTAGCAAGATGCGCAGGCGCGTCGGCTCAGCAGCCGCCTTGAGCGCCGCCACGATATCGCCACTGGCAAACGACCCAGTCATCCCGCCTCCAATTTGCGGGGATCATATAAAGATATGTTTATGTGTCAAGCACGCAAACACCCGCGTATTTTCGACACACCGATTAACGACCCGGTAAGCACACGCATTTACCTTTCCAGGCATCCATTTTCGCATAGCGGAATTCTGCATTTCATGCGCGTCGCAATCTTCGACCGGGTCGAGCCTCCAATGCCCACCACCCTTCCCATCCGCCTCGATCAGGACTGCGCACAGCGCTCGACCGCGTTCTATTTGTTCCTGGTGGTGCCTGCGGCGGCGATCGTCATCACCGCGGCAGCGAGCGTTCTGGCCCAGGCTTTGACGCTGCCCGGCGCTCGCGCCCTGCTGCAGCAGCGCCCTGCCCTCGCCTTCGAGATCTTTGTCGCCGCAGGATTCCTTCTCTTTCTCCTCACCGTGCCGGCCCGCCGCCTCCTGGCGCGGCTGACGGCCACGCGCACCGTCGACATCGCCGATGGTCATGTGACGGTCACGGATGCCACTTGTTTCAACCGCTGGACCTGGTCTGCCCCGCTCGCCTCATACCTTGGGGTAGCCCACCACGTGCGGGCCTCTCTCTCCGCGTCCCGCCACGAGCTCATCCTCGTCCACCCCGAGCGTGAGAAATCCATCCTCTTGTGTGTTGCCCCCAAGACAACTCAAGGCGAAGTGGACCGCGTAGCCAGCCTTTTGGGACAACGCCAAGTGCCGCCGAGCGAACTCTATCGCTTCAAGGGCCTATGGCCGCGAATGGTGACGCAACCTCTGCCGGAGGCCTCACATGCCTGACGCCAATGCTGTCCAAAAAATCGACGTTATCCTCAGCCACCCTTTGACTGAAAGTTGCCGCACATGGCTAATAAAGCCGACGGCAAAGGCGGCTAGCGCCATCAGCGCGGCCGCCGCGTACCGCAAGTATGCCCCTAGGAGGGAGTTCAATCGTATGACGTCTGCCACGCCACTGCGCACCCTCTCGCGCATTCTCGCCCTGGCAGCCCTAGTACTGCTACCCATCGCCACCAACGCCGCCGCCCAGCAAGTCGCGCCCCCGGCCGGCACCGCATCGATCGACAAAACCGCAACGCCTGAGCTGGCAAAGCCTGCCCGCCGCGAGTCTCCCGCCGGCTACATGAAGCGCGTTGGCAACGACCTCCTCACCGCCTCGCGCTCCGGCTCGGTCTCACAGATGGCGATGGTGTTGAATTCCAACGCCGATATTCCCTCCATCGGCCTCAGCGCGCTTGGCGATTACGCCCGCGTGCTGCCCAAAACGGACCGCCAGATCTACTACAACGGCATGATCAACTTCATTGCCCGTTATGCGGCGAAGGAAGCCCCGAAGTATCCGGTCGCGAAGTTCGTCGTCTACGCACAATCGAAGGAAGACCCGCGCGGCACCTACGTCGACAGCCGCATCACGCTGGCCAGCGGCGATGCCTACGACGTCCGGTGGCTCGTTGTCCGTCGCGGCGACACCTTCAAAGTCCGCGACGCCCAGGTGATCGGCTTCTGGATGACCTCGTTCCTCGACAACCTGTTCCAGAGCTTCATCAGCGATAACGGCGGCAACCCGCGTGCCCTCGTCGTTGCCCTGAACCGGTAATCCGCGCCAGCTCATCCATCGCAGGCGCGCACCGCGGAGCAAGATTGCGACGCTGGCAGCGGTCCTGTGGCACTCCCCCGCACCCAAGGCCTTATGGCTGCCCGATTTTCTCGGTCATAAGGACCAGGGTTCATTGCCCTGTTTTCGGGGGGAAACATGAAATTGACGATTGCTGCGCTGGCGCTCGTGCTGGCAGTCCCTGTCACGGCCACCGCGGCTAGCATTTACGACCAGCTTCTGAAATTGGATCCCGAAGAGCGCGCGCACCAAGTCTGCGTGATCAAGGGCGTCGACACCATGCGGCGCGACCGCAAGCTAGCGAAGGTCGATCGCATCAAAACCAGCATCATGGGCCGCGCCAAATTCACCGGCACGCAGGTCTCAACCAGCGGCGGGGCGGTGCGGGCGAAGTCCCATTGGTACCGATTGAAGTTCACCTGCGACGTGTCCCCCGATCAAATGAAGGCGCTGTCCTTCAACTACGAGGTCGGTGATGAAATTCCCGAATCGAAGTGGGAAGACCTCGGACTCTGGCGCTGACTGCGTCCCGCTGAATGCAAGAACGGCCGGGAAACCCCGGCCGCCCTGCTTACCTAGAGTTTATCGCCGTTCAGTCGTCGTAGCCGACGAGCAGCTCGCCCGTTGCCGGATGCACGTGCGCCTCGATGCGCGTCCCGTTCTTGTCGACGAGATCGACCTCGTACGTTCCATCGTCGGTCTCAATCTCGCTCACCTTGTAACCCTGGGCCGACAGCTTCTCGGAAATCTGCGACGGGCTCAGCCATTGATCGCGCGGCACGTTCAGCCGCTGGTGATTGTCGGCATAAGCGGCGGAGCCGGCGAGGATAGAGAGGGTAAGAGCCGCAGCCCCCAGCTTGAATGACATGGTTGTATCTCCTTGCTTCGCTTCGCCGGCTCCCAGGCCGGCTGCGATCCAACCTGGACCACCCCCCCTGACACCGCTCTGACCCGGGCCGTCAGGGAGTTGTCAGCCAATCCGCCCCAAGCTCCCATCATGAAAAGCGCTTCCACCAGTTTCCGCATTCTAGCCGCCAGCCTTCTCGTCCTGGGCGCGACACTGGCGGTCCATGCCGCCGACATCGGTCCCGACGCGGCCAAGCGCCTGCTCAGCGAAGGGCTTATTCGCCCGCTCGAGGAAATTCTCACCTCCGTCAAAGCGAAAGTACCCGGCGAACTGCTGGAGGTAGAGTTGGAGATCGAGGACGGCATCTACGTCTATGACGTAAAGATCCTCGGAGCCGACGGCCGCGTGGTCGAGGTTGAAACCGACGCCAAGACCGGCAAGGTGCTCAAGGTAGAGGACGACGATTGATGCGCATCCTGATCGTGGAGGACGACCCGCGCATCAGTGAGAGTATCCAGGCGGCCCTTAGCGCCGCGGGCTACGCGTGCGATGTCTCCGGCGACGGCGAAGACGCTTGGTTCCGCGGCGACACCGAAGCCTACGACCTCGTGGTGCTCGATCTTGGGCTACCCAGCATGGATGGTCTTGCCGTCTTGAAGCGCTGGCGCAGCGCCGGGCGAACGATGCCTGTTCTCGTCCTGACCGCACGCGGCGCCTGGCCGGAGCGCGTCGAGGGCATCGACGCCGGCGCCGACGACTACCTCACCAAGCCTTTCCGCACCGAGGAGCTTCTCGCCCGCGTACGGGCACTCATCCGCCGCTCCGTCGGACAGGCCAGCGCTGTGCTCGAGGCGGGAAGCCTCGTCCTCGACACGCGCCAGATGCGCATTCTCATCAACGGCGAAGCCATTCAGGCTTCGCCGCTCGAATATCGCCTCATCGCCTATTTGATGCACCACAAAGGCCGCGTCGTGCCACCGCACGAGCTCATCGAGCACCTTTACGGCGACGATGACGCCCGCAATGCGAACGCGCTCGAAGCCCTCATCATGCGGCTGCGCAAGAAGCTCGGGCCCGACATCATCGAAACACGCCGCGGCTTCGGATACATCATACCGGACGCGCCCGCATGAGCCTCGGCTCGCTACGCCTGCGGCTCCTTTTAGGTGCAGCGATCTTCGTACTCGCCGCTCTCGCGATTTCTGCAGCGGCCCTTACGTATCTCTTCGAGCGCCACGTAGAGCGCTGGATCAATGCTGAACTCGCATCGTACATCGACCAGGTCATCGCCGGTATCGACCGAGCACCAGATGGCGCTTTCACGGTACTCCACCCGCCCAGCGATCCACGCTTCCAGCGACCACTCTCGGGACTCTATTGGCAGGTCAACATCGAGCCCGATGGTCCGGTGCTGCGCTCGCGTTCTCTCTGGGACTTCGAAATCGCCCTCCCCCCCGAAGCCGCGGTTGGAGATGAGCTGCACGAGTACGAGCTCGCCGGACCCGACAAACAATTCCTGCATCTCGTGCAACGGCGCATCGAGCTGCCTGGCAGACTGGGTCGCGCGACAGCGCGCATCGCTGTAGCGATCGACGATGCCACCATCAACGCGGCATCGCGCGGCTTCGCCAATGCCATCCTGCCGCTGCTCGCAGTTCTCGCTTTGCTGCTGACGGCCGCCGCGTGGGCGCAAGTCGCTATCGGGCTCAAGCCACTGACCGCCATTCGCCGCAAGCTTGCCGACATTGCCACCGGTGACACGCCTCGCCTCGGCGGAAAATTCCCCGATGAAGTCTTGCCTCTCGCGCACGAGATCGATCGTCTGCTGGACGCACGCGACCGCCAGATAGAAAAAGCGCGCACGCGTGCCGCCGATCTTGCCCACGGCTTGAAGACACCGCTTCAGCTGTTGAGTGACGACGCCGAGCGCCTAGCCGCCAAAGGTGAAGCCGACCTGGCCGCGGACATCGAGAGCATCGCCGGCACAATGCGCCGCCACGTCGACCGTGAACTGGCGCGCGCCCGCAGCGGCTTCAACGTCGCAAACGCCTCCGCCAATGTGTCCGCAGTAGCCAACCGCGTCGTTCGCGTCATGGAGCGAACGCCACAAGGCCGTCATCTTGGGTGGATCGTAGATGTGCCATCCGGGCTGGTCGCCCGCATCGATGCCGAGGACCTCACTGAAGCGCTCGGCAATCTCGTCGAGAACGCTGCACGCCATGCCACCACGGGTGTCACCGTCAGCGCAGAAGTCTCGGAAGGTTATGCGATCCTTTCCGTCATCGACGACGGACCGGGCATCCCCCCGGCGCGCGCGGCCGAGGCGCTGAAGCGGGGAGGGCGCCTTGACTCATCAGGCTCCGCCGGCCTGGGCCTGGCCATTGTCGGTGACATTGCCGAAGCCTGGGGCGCAACCCTCAGCATCCTCTCCCCCGAGAACGGTTGCCATATCACCCTTCGCATTCCGCTTGCCCGCCTGCCAGCGCGCAACTCCGCCTGACGCTTGTAACGTTTGCATCATCGTCACCGTACTCTGGGTGAACGCAACGACACACCGGAGTTCACCATGCTGCGCGCACGCACACTGACGACCATAGCCACGACGCTGATGATTGGGGCGCTGACTGCGGGAGCCGCCGCCGCGTTCAACGAACAACCATTCACCAACGCCGCCTTCAAGGCCGCACAAGCCAGCGGTAAGCCTATACTCGTCGATGCCTTTGCGCCGTGGTGCCCGACGTGCCGCGCACAGCAGAAGGTCTTTGGCACGCTCAAGGGTGACGCCAAATACGACGCGTTGACCGTCTTCAAACTCGACTACGACAATCAGAAGGACGCGCTCAAGACTTTCGGCGTGCAGAAGCAGAGCACGCTCATCGCGTTCAAGGGCGACAAGGAAACAGGCCGCTCGGTGGGTGATACGAGTGCCTCCTCCATCGAAGCGCTCCTTGCGACGACTCTGAAGTAGAGGCGCCGCCATGCTCGCCGGCAGCACATCTCTGGCATTCCTGGCAGGTACGCTCTCGACGCTTTCGCCATGCGTCCTGCCATTGCTGCCGCTCGTCCTCGCGACAGCAGTCGGCGAGCACAAACTCGGCCCCTTCGCACTGGCATCGGGTCTCGCCGTATCTTTCGTCGCTATCGGCATGTTCATCGCGACCATCGGATATGGCCTCGGATTCGACGCCGACTTCTTCCGCCCCGTCGCGGCGTCTCTCCTGGTGCTTGCCGGTATCGTCCTTCTCGTCCCCTACCTGCAAACCCAGTTGGCAACCGCGGCCGCTCCACTGGCCTCATGGACCGACGACACTTTCGGCGGCTTCGAGGCGTCGGGCCTCGGTGGCCAGTTCTTCTTGGGTCTTCTTCTCGGCGCGGTCTGGAGCCCCTGCGTTGGCCCGACTCTCGGCGCGGCATCTCTTCTTGCCGCCAAAGGAGAAGACCTCACGCAGGTTTTCCTCACAATGCTCGCATTCGGACTTGGTGCAGCACTTCCCCTGCTATTGCTCGGGCTTCTGTCGCGCGAGACGATGCAGCGGTGGCGTGGGCGGCTGCTGGATGCGGGCAAGGGTGGCAAGATCGTGCTTGGAACCCTGCTCATACTCGTTGGCGGGTTTATTATCGGCGGTCTCGACAAGCCGCTCGAAGCCGCGCTGATTGATGCATCTCCCGCCTGGCTTACTGAGATAACGACACGCTTTTGAAGTTTAGCTCCTGCTTAACGCGATACGCTCACCATCGGCATGATTGGACACCAAATGGTCGCCGCCACCACCGACATACCGCGAACGGAGCTTATCTATCGCCACGCGTTGCTGGTGCGGCTCACCCATTGGGTCAACGCTCTCTGTCTGCTGATCCTGCTGCTGAGCGGCCTGCAGATATTCAACGCGCATCCGACGCTCTACCTCGGTAGCAAATCCGAACCTTCCGCCGCGATCCTGAGCATGGATGCTGTTCAACGAGACAACGGCAGCTACGCCGGCGTCACCACGATCGGCTCGCATTCTTTCGATACGACCGGCGTCTTCGGCCTTTCGACCGGACCGAGCGGCCGCCTTGAAGCGCGCGGCTTCCCCGATTGGATCACCATCCCGTCATACCGCGACCTCGCCACCGGTCGTCGCTGGCATTTCTTCTTTGCCTGGCTGCTCGTTTTCAACGGGCTGGCGTATCTAATCTACGCATTCTTCAGCGGGCACGTGCGCCGCGACCTCGCACCCACGAAAAGCGAGTTCCGCACCATCGGCCATTCGATTTCGGAACACGCCCGCTTTCACTTCCCCAAAGGCGAAGAAGCCAAGCGCTATAACGTGCTCCAGAAGCTGGCCTACCTGGCGGTGATCTTCGGTCTGCTCCCCCTTGTCTTCCTGACGGGATTGACGATGTCGCCAGGCATGGATGCAGCCTTCCCTGCGCTGCTCGATATTTTCGGCGGCAGGCAATCCGCGCGCACGATCCACTTCCTTTGCGCCCTGGGCCTGACGCTGTTCTTCATTGTGCACATCGTGATGGTGTTCGCATCGGGCGCATTCAACAACATTCGCTCGATGATCACCGGCCGCTACGCCATCACGCCCGACGATCAGCCCTCACGTGGAGAAGCCGCATGAAGCGCACGTCGAAAATCTCGCGCCGCAGCTTCCTTGCCCGTGGCGCAGCACTCGGCGGCGCAGCCTTCCTCGGTGGCTGCGATCAGCTTTCGCAGTCGCCATCGTTCCGCGATCTGCTCTCGAAGGCCGAGTGGCTCACCAAGAACGTGCAGCGCCTGATCCTCACGGAGCGCGATCTCGCACGCGAATACACCGAGGCGGACCTCTCGACGCACTTCAAGGCCAACGGATCGACCAACGTGGCCGATCCCGGCTATCAGGCACTGGCGCAGAACGGCTTCTCCGATTGGCGTCTGACCATAGACGGCCTCGTAGATCGTCCGGCATCACTCAGCCTGGCTGACCTGCGCGCGCTACCATCGCGCACGCAGATCACCCGGCATGACTGCGTCGAAGGCTGGAGTGCCATCGGCAAATGGACCGGCACACAAATGACGCCGCTGCTGCAAAGCATCGGTCTGAAGCCCGAAGCGCGCTACCTCGTCTTCCACTGCGCTGACAAGCTGGGATCCACTAGCAACTACTATGAGAGCATCGACCTGATCGATGCATTCCATCCCCAGACGATCCTTGCCTACGACATGAACAACGCCCCGCTCACTGTCCCGCACGGCGCCCCGCTGCGCCTGCGCGTAGAGCGCCAGCTTGGCTACAAGCACGCCAAGTACATCCAGCGCATCGAGGCGGTGTCGAGCTTTGCCATGATCGAGGGTGGTGGAGGCGGATTCTGGGAAGACCGCGGCTACGCCTGGTACGCCGGAATCTGACCTAAGACAGCAAGTCAGTCCTTCGGCTCGGCGTCGAGATTCAGGCACACCGAGTTGATGCAATACCGCTTGCCGCTGTCGGTCGGCCCATCGTCGAACACATGGCCGAGGTGCGAGCCGCACCGCGCACACGTGATCTCCGTCCGCACCATGCCGTGCGAGGCGTCGCGATGGTATTCGACGGCACCGGGCAGCGCCTCATCGAACGAAGGCCAGCCTGTTCCTGAATCGAACTTCGTATCGGACGCAAACAAGGGATTGCCGCAAGCCGAGCAGGTGAAAGTGCCATCACCCTCGGCATTCAGAAGTTTCCCCGTGAAGGGAGCTTCCGTGCCCTTCTCGCGCAGCACACGATACTGCTCCGGCGTCAGTATCTCGCGCCAGCCAGCTTCGTCCTTCGGCATCGGTTTGTCGGTCATGGCGAATATGTAGCACAGCTATAGCCGCGGCCAAGTGCTGCGGCGACTTGGCAACCAGCCCCTGCCCGAGTTGCGCCAACTAGTTCTGATTTCGTCGGAATTAAACGCGGCGACGTCCCGCCCACCTGTGTTGTATCCAACGCAATTGGGCCATCGCCTATGCAAATAATTCAATTCAAACTTGACATGCAAAGTATGGTATCGCCAATGGATGCATGCGGTCTTCATCGGACAAATCAGAATTCGGCATCATGAATAGCGGACGCTCAAAAGTTTGGAATTCCTCTAAACTCATTGGTGCAATCGGAATACTTCTGATTTGCTCCCAAATCGCGTCGCAAGCGCAGGAAGCGGCTCCGCCAACTTCACCGCCTGCCGCGGCGGTAACCGCGCCGAACGTGACACCCGAACCCATCACCGCGACGCCAGTCGCCTCCGAGACAACCGCGCCTGCTACTTCCGCTCCGCAGATGGCGAGCCCGCCCGCCGACAGCACCACCGCGCAGCAACCGTCCGCACCTTCCCAAATGTCAGCATCGCCGGAAGTCCCTGCAGCGCCGGCATTGGACGCAGCGCCGTCCGCCCACGGAGAGGCGACATCCGATCCCACGACCGCCGCTACGCACGATCTCTCCCAAACCGCCGATCCTGCTGGCGGCGCGGCCATGATGAACGCACCCGCGACACCCGGCGCGGCGCCTTCGACCGAGGCCGGCCCTGCCACCGTCGGCCACGTCAATGCCGAGAAGCTCCCGCGCGATCTATCGCCCTGGGGGATGTTCATGCAGGCCGACATCATCGTGAAAGCGGTGATGATTGGATTGCTGCTGGCTTCCGTCGTGACCTGGACCGTGTGGCTCGCCAAGACCATTGAGCTCTTCTTCGCCAAGCGCCGTCTGCGCTCGCATCTTCGCAAGCTTGCCGCCGCCAACTCGCTGGCAGAAGCTGCACAATTGGTCGATTCCAAGCGTGGCGTCGTCCCGTCCATGATCAGCGCCGCGGTTGCCGAAACGCGTGCGTCCTGGGACGTTGCCGACAAATACGCCATCAAGGAACGTATCGAAGCGCGCCTTGACCGCGTCGAGTTGGCCGCTGGCCGTGACATTAACCGCGGCACTGGCGTGCTCGCCACTATTGGATCCACCGCTCCGTTCGTCGGTCTCTTCGGCACCGTCTGGGGCATCATGAACAGCTTCATCGGCATCTCCGAAGCGCAAACGACCAACCTCGCCATCGTCGCTCCGGGTATCGCCGAGGCGCTGCTCGCAACCGCGTTCGGCCTCGTCGCCGCTATTCCTGCAGTCATCGTCTACAACCACTTCGCGCGCGCCATCAGCGGTTATAAGGCACTTGCGGGCGACGCATCGGTTGCCGTCCTCGGCCTCGTCTCGCGTGACTTCGACCGTGGGGTGCGGGCCGAACTTCGAGCCGCGGAGTAGCCCATGGCCGGCAAGCTCCAGGACGGCGACGATCTCTCGGAGTCGCACGAGATCAACGTCACCCCGTTCATCGACGTGATGCTCGTGCTCCTCATCATCTTCATGGTGGTCGCGCCGCTCTCGACGGTCGACGTGCCCGTCGAGCTTCCCGTGTCGGCCGCCAAGCCCAGCGCCAAGCCCGATAAACCCCTGTTCGTCACGCTGAAATCCGACCTGTCACTTGCCGTCGGCAACGACATGGTTTTGTGGACCAACCTCGGCCCTGCGCTCGACGCTAAGACGAGCTCCGACCGCAACAAGCGGCTGTTCTTACGCGCTGACAAAACTGTGCCCTACGCCGAACTGATGCGGCTGATGGATACCCTGCGCGCAGCCGGCTATCTGAAGGTTGCGCTCGTCGGCCTCGAGGGCCCGCCCGCTCCTGCCGGCGCGCCCGCCGCACCCGCGGCAGTTCCGTCTCCACCGCCAGCATCGTCAGGCAACACCGCAACGCCATGAGCGCACACCTCGAACTCCTAGAGGGATCGGGCCCACGCATGCGTCGCTGGATCATCGCCGGCGCGCTGATGCTCTCGATGCACGCCGCCGCTGGCGCGCTCGCCCTCGTGAGTTGGCCCGAGGAAGAAACGACCGACGAGACCGAAGGCGCGTTCCTGCTCGAACTCGCACCCATCGCCATGGCGCCACCGGCCGAGAAGCTCAACCTCGCCATCGGCATGCGCGCCGAGGAGGCCGCGGCCGCAGTCGCGCCGACCGAGGAGGTGAAGGAAAAGTCCGAAATCGAGATGCCCGAGGTCAAGGAGGCCCCACTGGCGCCCAACCCGGAGGTCGTGATCGACAAGGCCAAGCCAGTCGAGGAAGTCGAGGAGGAGAAGGCCGAGGAGGACCCGCGCCCCGAACAGAAGGCAATCCCCGTCGCCTCCGTTGCCTCGCAGGAGACGAGCGCTCCGCCGCCCGTCGAAGCACCGCCCGCCGAAAAGCCGGTCGCGCCCAAGCAAGGCATCTCCAGCAAGCCGTCCGAAGCCACTCTGAGCTGGCAAAAGTCGGTCGCCCTGCATCTCAACAAGCACAAGAAATATCCGCACGACGCCCGCAAAAACGGCGAGGAAGGCGTTGCCAGCGTGTCGTTCTCGATCGACCGCTCCGGGAAAGTCATCGCCACGCACCTGGAGAAGAGCTCCGGATCGTCGCTACTCGATCAAGAGGCGATCGAAGTGCTGAGCCGCGCTAGCCCCTTCCCGCGCCCCCCGTCCGACATGGCTGAACTGTCGTTCAGCTTCTCGCTGCCGATCCAGTTCCGCATCAAGCGCTGATCGCAACCGGAAGCTCGTCTAATAGACGTCGCGCCGGTAGCGGCCTGTCTCGACCAGCTCTTGCAAGACTTGCGCGCCGACGATCTCGCCGAGCACATCGTTTACGGCACCCGACATTCCTTGCAGGCTCCCGCACACATAGATGGCAGCGCCATCGGCAATCCAAGCCCGCACATCATAGGCCCGTCGCCGCACACAGTCCTGAACGTAACTGCGCTGCTCGCCATCGCGCGAAAACGCGAAATCGCAACGCTCCAGAACCCGCGCCACGCGCCACTTGGCAATGTCGTCGCGATAGAAAAAATCACCGGCAGCGGTGCGCTCCCCGAAGAACAGCCAGTTGCGGGTGGCGCCAGCCTCCGCTCGCGCCTTGATATGCGCGCGCAAGCCTGCGATGCCCGTCCCATTGCCAATCAGAATCAGCGGCCTGTCGGCTGGCGGCGCATGGAACGCGGAATTCGCCCGGATGCTGAGCGCGACGGTATCGCCGACGCCCGCATACTGCGTCAGCCATCCCGAGCCGACGCCCAGCCGCCCATTCGGACGCCGCGCCTGGCGGACGAGCAACTCGATCCCACCGTCTTCCGGCAGCGACGCAATCGAGTATTCGCGCGGCCGCAGCAGCTTCAGCGACTTCAGCAGGAGCGCGGGAGACATCCGCGCTAGCGCAACTATCTCCGCATCGGATTGCGGAAGCTCGCGCATCATCAGGTGCTCGGATAACGCGAGCACGCGACCACCCGATTCAAGTTGCAGCGTCCCTTCGAACCCAAGCTTCTCCAGCAGCGAAGCAACCTCCGCAGGATCGTTGCGTACTTCGATGACGGCAACGTCACCCGCCTCCCAAACCTGCGCAGCACCCTGCGGCCGCAACGTTACGTGGCATGCCGCGTGCTCGGGATTGTTCGGGTTCGCCACCGTGCGTGCGGCCAGCGTCCACGCGCTCGTCGCTGCCGCCGGCTCGGCATCGACTTTCGACCCGGTAAGCTCACCGACGCGCTGCCACCACAGCGCCAGCGTGTCAGGATCACCGTTGTTGACGCGAATGGCATCGAACATCCGCGTCGCATTCCGTTCTGCCAGCCACCTATCGACTGCGTCCCCGAACGCGCAGAAGCGCGTGAAGCTGCGATCGCCCAGCGCCAGCACCCCATACCGCAAGCCTGGCGCCACCACCGGCGAACGCATCACCGAACGCACGAAACGCACCGCAGGATCGGGCGGGTCCCCTTCACCTGTCGTCGACACGACGAACAGCGCGATTTCCGCCTTGCGCAAAACATCGTCGTCGAGATCTGCAAACGAGACCATCCGCGAAGGCACGTTGGCCACCGATAAAGCACGCAGCGTGCTGTTGGCGATCTGCTCGGCATATCCGGTCTGACTTGCATAGGCGACGAGCACAGAGCCTGCGGCACCGTCGGTCGCGGAAAGCCCCTCCGCGACGCGCTTCCTTGCAGCGTGGCGCATCGACAGCAGCACCGAGGCCGCAACGTAAAACAGAACCACGCCGATAGCAGCGACCAGACGCTGAGGATCGGCCGTGATGCCATCCACTGTCCACGCGTGCGCCCCAGACGACCATGTCGCGAAAAAGGCTACAGCGGCCAGAAGTCTGCGCACGCCAGTCCTCACGCCAGCATCGCAGCAAGCTGCGGCGTCAGACGCTCGCGGTAACCGCCGGACGCTGTGCTCACAAACCGTGCTGCAAGGCCGAGCCGCAACGCATGCGCCATGCCCTCGTCGGGCCCCAGGACGCTGAGCGCTGTTGCCAGCGCGTCCGCGTGCATGCACTCGCGATGCAGTACGCTCACCGAAACGAGATCGTGCGCAACCGGCATCCCTGTGCGCGGATCGATCGTGTGCGAGAACGTCCTGCCGTCGATCGTGTAGAAGTGCTCGGCACTGCCCGACGTCGCGACCGACAGCCCGTTCAGCACAACCACGATGTCGGCGATCGGCGCCGGGCCTGAAACCGATCCGCGCGGCCGCTCGAGCGCCACCCACCACGGCATCCCATCCGGCTTCACGCCTTCGCCGCGCAACTCACCGCCGATCTCGACGAGGAAGCTCTCGACCCCCGACTCGCGCACGACGGCAGCCACCCGATCGACGGCAAAGCCCTTCGCCACGGATGAAAGATCCAGGCGCACGCCACCCGGTTGCAGTGCAGCCCGCCGCCCTTTGTCCAGCTCTATGCGCGACCATCCGCAATCGGCGCGTGCCGCTGAAAGATCATCGGGCGTCGGCACGCCCTGCCCCCGGGCGCCCACGCCGAAGCCCCACAGCGCAACCAGCCGGCCCACCGTCGGATCGAAAGCGCCTTCAGTGTCGCGCGCAACCGCTAGCGCATATTCCAGCACGCGATAGAAATTCGCCGGCAGCACGTGCCACGTACCACCGGGCGCATCGTTGAACCGGCTGATCGCGGACCCCGGCTCCCACGTGCTCATCTCTGCGATGACGCCATCGAGTGCCGACGCGATCTCCGCATCTAGAGACGCAAGGTCCTGGCTCTCGGCCACGACCAACCGAACGCTCCACCGCGTCCCCATGGTCTCGCCACAGAGCGTCTTGACCGAGGCCCCGGCGCGAGCTGTCGCCGCGCGCTGCGAAATCCGCAGCGGCACCGCAACGCGTCGCGCTGGAGCCCCGTCCTGCATCAAGGCTTCATCACCTCGAGCGTCGCCGAATAGCTCGCCCGCCGCTTGGCGTTCGGCACTTCGGCCTTGTCGTCCTCGACCACAGCTTCCATCCAGTACATGCCCGGCTCCGGCCAAGTGATGGAGACGATGCCGTCATCGCCGCTCGTCGCTTTGATCTCGTTGATCGAGTCGCGATAGCGGATGCCACCGGGAACGACAGTCACCCGCGCACCTGCAGCCGGCTTTCCGTCGATGAGCAGACGGAACTTTGCCGCTTCACCCGCGAACAGATCATTGGGATGCGTTACGGGATCGAGCTCCAATCCTTTGCCCGTCGGTTTGAAGACTTCCTTCGACGGCTTGCCCGCAGTGACGAACGTTTCCAGCCGCCGCTGCTGCTGCGTCACCTTCACGTCGGTCGCGTCAGCCGGAATTTCGCTCTTGTAGCTCTCGGCGGTTCCACGCCAGCGCTTGCGCTCTCCCTTGAGCATGTAGCTTGCACTGAGACCATCGCCCACGACGGCGAGCTTGTATGTGCCCGCTTTGTCGATGGGAATATCGAAGGTGCTGCGAAACCGGCCGACGGAGCCATTCTCAGGTTTCACGCTCGACCCATCCGGCGCGATGATGGCTATCTCCTGGCGTGGCATCTGCCGGCGCGGACCGCCGGGTCCAGGACCTTGGCCAGGAGGACCGCCGGGCCCTTCAGCCCGCGGACCTGGCGGACCGCCAGGACCTCCTGGAGGCGGACCATCCGCGCCACGCGGACCACGTTCGCCACGTTCCCCGCGCGGGCCATCGCTGCCGACGCCCTCGAGGCGCATGGCGTTGTGATCGAAATAGAAGAGAGTATCCGACACGGCCGCATCGACCGTGATCCACGAACCGGTGTCGGACAGAATGGTGGTCGATGGCAGCAGCCACGCCCGGTGCGCGGACGCAGGCACCGCAAGGCATACGCAGAACGGCAGCACCATCCATTTGAGAGACGTCTTCATGGCGGCATTCCTGTTCGGCTAAGGTTTGATTTCGAGGGCGACTTCACCGAGCTCTTCCTTCCCCTGGGCGGAGCCCGAGAAGGCAGCGGCAGCCGGCCATTTGAATGGGATACGCAGCAGTTCACGCCCGCCAACCTCGCGCGCGGCTTCCACCACCAGCTCGTAGTCACCGGCCTGCAACTCGGCGAGCGCAGGCGCGGACGAGGATAGATCGATCGGATGCTTGCCCACCGGACGCGTTGCACTCGACAGTCCGTCGACGGGCATGTCCAATTCGCGGCCAGCCCGGCGCCACCACTGGCGCAGGTCCTTCAGCCACTTGTTGCCCTTCTTGTTCTCGGCCTTGACGTCGTACCAGACGCTCAGATTTGCCGCGACGGAACCATCGGGCTTCTCGATCCACGCTGCGACGTACGGGCGGTGGTACTCGGCGACATCGAGCTTGGGGACCTCGATGCTGACTTTCATTTCCGCCGCGAGCGACGGCCCAGACAAAGCCGGCCCCGCAATTATGCCGGAAATGCCCAGGGTTAGGAGCTTGCGCATCAGTTGACCTCTATTAGTGCACGAACAGGAGAATGAGCACGACGGGGATGACGACACCCAGCCCAACGGTCGGCCACGTCGCGGGCCGTCGCGCCGAATGGAACTGCAGCAAGAAAAATCCGGTGATGCAGAAAATCAGACACACCCCGGCGAACGCATCGATGAAAAGGCTCCACAACAAGCCTGCATTGCGCCCCTTGTGCAGGTCGTTCAGATACGAGATCCAGCCGCGATCGGTAAGCTCATACTCGACGTCACCGCTCGCACGATCAATCGTCAGCCAAGCATCCCCGCCCGGCCGCGGCAGCGAGATATAAACCTCGTCCTTTTGCCATTCGACCTTCTGACCATCGATCGACACGCCGATATTGGACGCCACCCAATCACGCACCTCATTCGGCACCGGGGCATCTTTCTGTCCGCCCGCAAGCTCAGCAAGCATCGCCGATGGCAGCTGCCCCGTGCGCGTCGTCACCTGCGGCTTGGCTTCGATGCTGCCGGCATGATTGAGCGTGATGCCGGTCGCCGCAAACAGCACCATACCGACGAGGCTCACCGCCGCGCTGATCCAATGCCAGCGGTGGAGGTGCCTTAGCCAGAACGCGCGTGTTCCAAGATCAGACATCAGTCGGCACGAGTAATGAGTGCAGTGGCGGCCATGGCCGCGACGGTTGCCGGCACGAGCTGATCGGCCCGCGCCAGTGCCTCGCGTCCAATGCTCGCGAGCCGCTGATTGGGATGCTGGCTCAGCATCGTCCCGACTTCACGACAAAACGGCAGCGGCGCGTTGTTGCACGATGCGGAAAGGAACTGCACGGCGCCCTCGACATTCCCTTCGTTCATCATCAGGCGACCGGTATGGAACTGCCCGCGGAAGCATCCGCGCGCTGCCGCTCGCGCATACCAACGCTTCGCAGCGGCAAGTTTCGCGCGACAATGCCAGCCTTCCTCGCGGAAGCGGCCGAGCTTGTTCATCGCCTTTTCGTTGCCCTGACGCGCCGAACGCACGAACAAAGAGAGAGCCTGCGCATAATCCTGCGCGACCCCGCTGCCATGCAAATACTGGCAACCAAGGTTGTATTGCGCCCAGGCGTGGCCCTTGTCGGCAGCCCGTCGATACCAGGCAACGGCCGCCGCGGCGTCAATCGGCACGCCCCACCCCCGCTCATGGCATCGCCCGACCATATTGAACGCATTGGCAAGCCCCGCGCGGGCGGCCTGCGAAAACCAACGGAACGCCGCCTCCATATCGCGCGTCGTGCCATAGCCGTTCAAAAGCATCTGCCCCCAAGCGAGCTGCCCTTCCGGATTGCCATTCACTGCCGCTTCACGCGCCCAGCGGCTAGCGTACTCCGGGTTGCTCGCCAAGCGCTCGCCGAACTCTTCCGGCGTCTGCTGCATCAGGATGGGGAAGTAGATGTTTCGCGCGCTCATCGATTCACAGCTCTGCCCAACGCCGCAAAAGGTTGTGATAATGGCTCGTGATCGCCACGACCGCGCGCTTGTCGTCCGGCAATTCCGCCCGGATCTCCCGGATAGCGACATCGAGGTCATAAAGCATCGCCCGCTGACCGTCGTCCCGCACCATGGACTGGGTCCAGAAGAATGAGCACCACCTGCTTCCGCGCGTGATTGGAGTGACCGCATGCAGGCTCGTCGACGGATAGACAACGAGGTGCCCGGCGGGCAACTTCACCCGCTGCTCGCCGTAGGTGTCGGAAATAACCAACTCGCCTCCGTCGTATTCCTCCGGTGCGCTCAGAAACAACGTAGACGAAACGTCGGCACGCATACGCATGTTTGCGCCGGGAATGGTGCGGATCGAGCCATCCACATGCGCACCGAAGGTCATGCCCACGTCATAGCGATTGAACATCGGCGGCAGCACGCGTAGCGGCAGAGCCGCCGAATGAAAAATCGGATTGCGGCCGAGCGCACGCAAGATGATGTCGCCCGCCTGCATCGCTGCCGGTGAGCCTTCGGCGATCTGCAAGTTCTTCTTTGCCACAGCCGCCTGCTCGCCGGCAGTCGCCTTGCCGTCCACCCATGCCGACGCTTCGAGAATGCGACGTACTTCTCGCACCTCTTCGACCGTCAACAGATCAGGAATGGCAACCAGCATTGCAGCTCTCTTTATCGCTACTCAAGCAAAAGGGGCAGGAGGGCATTTGCCCTCCTGCCGAGGTCGTCGCAGTACTACGGCGAACGGAAGTTGCGCCGCTCAAAAAGTCTTCGCCACGGTGAACAGCACCGTGCGTCCCGGTGCGACCGTCGCGCGATTGTTCTGGCTCTCCACGTAGTACAGCTCATCCGTCAGATTGAGACCGTTCAGCGCCAGCCTCCACGAGTCGATCTCGTACGAGACCAGCCCGTCGAACGTCAGCTGATGCGGGATCCAGTAAGTGTTCGCACTGTTTGTGAAGTAGCCATCGGCATAGGTCACACCGCCGCCGACGAGCAGTTTGCCCGGCCCGGTATAGAACGCAGTCGACAGATCGTAAGTGGTCCACAGCGAGAAAGTGTTCTCAGGCGTTTGCTGCACCCGGTTGCCCACCGTCTGTGTCACCACACCATTCCGGTTGGGCGGGCCGTTGGAAAGGATCTCGCTGTCGAGGTAGGCGTACGCAGCCTGCATCGACCACGCCTTGGTCAACTGGCCGCTGATGCCGAGTTCGATACCCTGTACGCGCTGAATTTCGCTGCTCGGAATCGAGTCGCCACCCGAGTCCGTGTACCTGGCATTGTCCTTCATGATGTGGAACGCCGCCGCCGTCAGACCAAGACGTCCGCCAAGCAGCGTGTACTTCACGCCCGCTTCCCACGTTTCGCTCACTTCCGGATCGAGCGCGCTCTGTCCCGCGGCGGTGCCGATCGAATTCACTTCGTTGGAGATGAACCCGCCGGTCGGTGAGAACGCACGTGCCCAAGACACGTAGTAGTTCTGGTTCGCCGTCGGCTCCCAGATAACGCTGAGCTTGGGGCTCCAGAACTCGGTCGTGCTCGACAGCTCCTTCCAGCCGTCGCCGCCGGTACACGTTGTCGTGCCGCCAGTCACGCACTGATAGCCGAAGTCTGCTTCGTAATGGTCCCAGCGAATGCCGCCAAGCAACGACACTTCCTTCGTGAGCCATAGCCGGTCGGATGCAAACACTGCGAAGCTGGTCGCATCGGATTCGCGTCGGCCGTTGTTCAGGCTGTCGTCGTGATAGAGAGTATATCCGGTCACGTTCTCATAGACCGGATTGACGATTGTCGCGACGTCCGAACCGAACGTGCCCGGCTGCTTCGTGCCGTTGACGAACCACGTTCTGCGCTCGTTCGACTGATAGTAGACGTCGACGCCGGCAACCGCTTCATGCTTGAAGCCGCCTGCATTGAAGTTGGCGTTCACGCCGGTGATGTTCTGAGCGCCCCACGTATCCTGCTCATAGCCGGGATTGCCGCCGCCGTAGTTGATCGTGGCATGCTCGTAGTCACCGCTCGCAAACTGCGTTGCGCACGCGTAGCCGGCAACGACAGTGGTACCGCATTCCGCCGGACCGCTCGCAAAATCGCGGCTGTAGAACGCAAGCCGCGTATCGCTGAACACCGACACTTCCTGGTTCAGCTTCGACTTGAACCGCGCCGTGAGAATGTCTGTCTGCGTCTCATCGTGATCGACTGACTTTCCGTAGTACGTCGATTTCGGGACAAGCCATTCAGTAACAGGCGTGCCGGGGTTTGCCTTTGTCGCAGTTCCCGAGCGCGCCAGGATGGGCACGCCGTAGTCCGGCGTCCGATCACCCTCCTGGTGCAGGTAATTCACCGAGAGCGACGTGTCGGTGCCAAGGCCAAACGCAACCGAGCCGAGGAAGCCCCACCGGTTGGAGAAGTTGTGATCGCGGTCTACGAGATCCTGATCGTGGTACATCGCAACGGCGCGCGCGGCCGTCGTGGCATTGATCTGCTTGTTGATGTCGATCACGGTGCGCGCGTATGGCCCGTTTCCGACAGTAACTTCGACGGAGCCGGCATCACCAAGATGCGCGGTCTTCTGGCTGAGGTTGATAACGCCACCGCCGGTACCCTGGCCGAAGCTTTCCGAAGACGGCCCCTTGAACACTTCGACCTGCTCGGTTGCGAACGCATCGCGTACATAGACGCCGAAATCGCGCAAGCCATCGACGTAGATGTCGCCTTTTGCCTGCAGACCGCGGATGCGGAACTGGTCGCCGTTGAGACCACCGCCGCCCTCACCGATCGCGACCGTGACGCCAGGCACCGCACGCAGCGCCTGATCAATCGTCGATATCTTCTGCTCTTGGATGATCTTCTGCGGCACGACATTGACCGTCTGCGGCATGTCCTGCAGCGTCCCGGGAAGGCGGCCAAGACCCGTACCCGACTGGTTCGTATTTCCGCTGGGCGGTGTGAGGCCGAGCTGCTCGCTCGGCGTCTGCGGCGCGGCCGCCGCTTCCGCTGCCGGGCCCTGCGGCGCCGGCGAGACGGCGGTGCTGGATGCCGCCTTCTTCTTGGCCTTTGCCTTTTTCGGTTCTGCCTTCTGCGTGGTCACTTCCAGCGGAGGCAGTTCCGTCTGGGCCGGGTTCGGCGCCTGCTCTTGAGCGCGGGCGCTGAAACCTGCGGTGCTGGCAGCCACCACTGAGGCGAGACCAACTGAGATGCGCGATACATTAAGGCGATCGGACGCCTTCCCTACCGGCGAAACGCCGGCGGGCACTCTACTCTTTGACACGACTCTAAGCCCCCCAAAGGACGCAATACACTTACGCGGATAGGCAATTCAGTAACTGACTGGAGAGCGGCCGCTCTGGGACTAACGCTTTCGCCTCGCTGGCGCGGGCCTGCCTCTTGAGGCAATTATTAATACCATACCAAGCTAGTCAACAAACAAACTTGACGCTCCCCATCCAGATTCGCTCATCCGTGGGCCGACGTTGTATTCCTGCGACTCTTCCAGGGTTTACGGGCCGCTTTCTTGAGAACGGTTCTAAGCCAGTTGCTGTCGAGAGCCCTCTCGGCGCATCTCGCGCCCCCACTCAGCCGCCCCTAATAAGAAATCCGCTTCTTCTTATTTGACCCGGCCGCTCACCGACCCCATGTATGTGCCGTCGCCAACGACCGCGGTGATTTGCAGAGCAGGATTGCGCCGCGAAACCAAACGCTAAGGTGCTGTGTTTCTACGCACAGCTTCGGCTCCAAGGAGAAGAACCATGGTAAGCTTTGTGCTTTCAAACCTCGCCCCTTCGACACCGGCCCGCTCCTGTGCGCGCTGCTGCTGTTGCATGTGTTGCTGATGCTGACGGTGGCATAGCCACCTCACCCCACAAAATCGTCATCAAAGCACCCTAAGGGAGTGCCGGAACCTACCCGGCGCAAAGTGAACTCATGACTTCACAGGCCTACATCATCGAAATTGGAAGTGACGCCGTCGGCATCGTCGTGCGCGAATCCGGCGAAGCTGCATTCCAGTTTCACTCCGCCCTCAGCGACTACCGTGCGCTCGACGGCAAGAAGTTCGCTACGGCACAAGCAGCTCACCGCGCAGCTCTCGACCACGCAGGTCAACGCTCCGGCGCCACGCGCAAAGCGCGCCGCCCTGAACTCGAGTATGCTTGATCAGGAGGCGGAGTGCTTCGGCACTCCGTCGCTCCCCTGAACGACAAAAAACCCCGCGCCAAGCTTTGGCGCGGGGTTTTTGCTTGCGGCCAAGGCTTAATTCAGCACGCCATATCCATGTCCTGATGCACTTCGGCGGGTGCACCGAACGAGATGCGCTTTGCGCCCACCGCAGCATCACATGAGACTTGGATAAACCAGTGATGGAACGAGGACAGTGAAAGCTCGGCCACCGCTAGCTCGCGACCGTCGAGCCCATGCATCCGATGGTCCCAGGTAGCCTGCTCGCCGATGCGGAACGACACGCGGTAGACTTGTCCTGCGCGATCCGTGAAGAAGCTGCGGTGCCAGGCACGAGGTTCGGATGGGGTCGCGGCCTGAATAATGTTCTGCTGCATGTGCCCGACACTAGGCAGCTCAGGACATCACCCAAACCAAGAAGAAGTGCAGTCGTTATCACCAACCGCTACTCGCTGAGAACAGTCGCGGCCACGAGCCCGGCCACCGGCGCCAGCAGGCACCAGAATGAGAAGTACATGTAGCCGTAGGCACCTGCCACCGCTCCCACAGCGAACGCAAGAATGCTCGGCAGCATCATCGAAATGCGCTGGCGTGCTTTCGCTCGCAGGTCCGCCGGGCCACGGTTCATGTCGATGAGGTCGATAACCACCTGAGTGGTGTTGCCCGTCATGATCGTCGTCGGAGCATGTGCCGAGAATACCAGCCGCCCGGCAGCGTTCTGCACCGCCATTGCCGCTACGCCCGTCATGCCGACCAGCACTGGGCTCCATGCGTCGGGATCGTTAACTGGAACAATCGCGGCGCCGCCCAGCATGAAGCCGATCAGGATCACCGTTTCCGCGATGAGCAGCGTACGGGCCGGCCGCCAGGAGCGCTGCTCATGATAGAGAACGACCAGACGCACCACCCCAACGACGAGCGCAAACATCGGCAACGCCAGCACCTTGGCGAACAGGCCCGCCTGCGCATGAACGATCTCCGATCCCAGGACGACGAAGTTGCCCGTCACGTGGGCGGTGAACAACCCGAACAGCGCAACGAACCCCACCACATCGACGAAGCCCGCCACGAATGCGAGCGCCGAGGTCGAAAGGATGGCGCGGCCGGCCGGCCGCGCCTCCAACACCGCTTGCGTCATTAAAGCCTCCGCCCACCTGCTTAGCTTAGCGTGACAGCTTCGCAGCAATCTCAGCGATATGCCGGCCCTGGAACCGCGCGCCAGCGAGCTCGTTGTCGCTCGGCTGACGCGAGCCGTCTCCGCCGGCAATCGTTGAAGCGCCATAGGGCGAGCCACCAGTGACCTCATTGACGCCCATCTGTCCCTGGAACGAGTACGGTAGCCCGACGACAACCATGCCCTGATGCAGCAGCACGACCTGCGTCGTCAGGATCGTGCTCTCCTGGCCGCCATGCTGGGTCGCGGACGATGTGAATACACCGCCCACCTTCCCGATCAGCTTGCCCTGTGCCCAGAGACCTCCGGTCTGATCGAGGAAATTCTTCATTTGCGCGGCCATGTTTCCGAACCGCGTCGGCGTGCCGATGATGATTGCATCGTAATCAGCGAGTTCAGCGACATCGGCAATCGGCGCAGCCTGGTCGAGCTTGAATCCAGAACTCTTGGCGACCTCTTCAGGCACCAGTTCCGGGACGCGCTTGACGACGGCTTCAGCCCCCGCTTCACGCGCGCCATCAGCAACTGCTGCAGCCATCTTCTCGATATGGCCGTAGCTCGAATAGTAGAGAACAAGAACCTTCGTCATCTGCTCGTCTCCGGGTTGATCTTCACGACAAAAAAACGGCCGGCCAGCATCAAGCCGGCCGGCCTTGCGGCGCGTTAAGGCGTCATATCGAACACGAGAACCTCAGCTTCCGAGCTGCCAACGATTTCCAGCTTGCCCGCATCTTCCACGGCAACGCCATCACCCGGATAAAGCTGCTCGCCGTTGAGAGTTGCCGTGCCGCGTGCCACCTGCACCCAGCCGACGCGTCCCTGCTTCAGCTCGTGCTCCACCTTGTCCCCGTCACCGAGCACGGTCGCATAGAGATCAACGTCCTGATGGATCGTCACCGAGCCATCGCGGCCATTGCGAGAGCCGATGAGCCGAAGCTTGCCGCGCTTGTCGGCATCTGAGAACGTCTTCTGCTCATAGCTCGGCTCCAGACCTTTGCGCTCCGGCAGAATCCAGATCTGCAGGAAGTGCACCGGCTCCGACTTCGAGGCGTTGAACTCGCTATGGCGCACGCCCGTGCCCGCGCTCATGCGCTGCACGTCGCCGGGCCGCACCACCGAACCCGTGCCGAGGCTGTCCTTGTGCTCCAGGCCCCCTTCGAGGACATACGAGATGATCTCCATGTCCGCGTGCGGATGGGCCGGGAAACCGCCACCGCCGGTGACGCGATCATCGTTGATCACGCGCAGCGGCCCGAAGCCCATGTGCTTGGGATCGAAGTAGTGCCCGAAGGAGAAGCTATGGCGGCTGTCGAGCCAGCCGAAGTTGGCGCGTCCGCGCTCCTCTGCTCTGCGTAGGGTCAACATGGTGGACCTCCGTTTTCATGATGGGACCCAACCGGTCCGTTGGCCCTGATATTGACCGTCCCCAACGAAACCACAATTCATTGAGTTTGAACCTGTCTGGTTCCATTATGGCAACAATGGACAAGCTCGAAGCCATGAATGCCTTCGCCAAGGTGGTTGCCGCCGGCAGCTATGCCGAGGCCGCCCGCCGCCTCGGACTGACGCGTTCCGCCGTGAGCAAGGCCGTCATGGAACTGGAGCAGCTTCTCGGGGCCCGATTACTCGACCGCACCACCCGTCGCGTCACGCCGACCGAAGCCGGGCTCGCCTACTACGAGCGCACCACCGCGATCCTCGCCGACGTTGAAGAAACCGAGCTGCAGATCTCACGATTGCACGACGAGCCGCGCGGTATCCTCAAGATCAACGCGCCCATGTCCTTTGGCATCCTGTATCTCGGAGAAGCCGTCGCCGAATTCATGCGCCGCTATCCGGAGCTGCGCATCGAGCTGCTGCTCAATGATCGCTTCATCGACCCGTTGGAGGAGGGCGTCGACGTCACTGTGCGCATCGGCACGCTGAGCGATTCCAGCCTGATCGCGCGCCGCCTCGCGCCTGCACGCCTGGCTCTGGTTGCATCACCCGAATACATCGAGGAGCACGGCGCTCCGGCTGAGCCGAAGGACTTGGCAAACCACCGCTGTCTCGCCTACGGACACATGGCCGCCAATAGCCGCTGGCAGCTCACCCATGGCGCTACCGTGATATCGGTGAACTACATCTCCGCCCTTTGCTCGAACAACGGCGAAGTCCTTCGCGCCGCCGCGCGCGCCGGCAACGGCATTGCCAACCTGCCGACATTCCTGGTTGGCCCCGACATCGCCTCGGGACGCCTGCAACTTGTTCTGCCTGATTACCCGCCGCCGAGCCTCGGCATTTTCGCGCTCTACGCGCCAAACCGTTATCTGGCCGCGAAGACCCGCCTTTTCATTGATTTTCTCACCACCCGCTTCGGCGAGGCCCCAAGCTGGGACGGCTTCTAGAGCCGCGCACGCGGTGCGCCTGCTTAGAAGTGCGCGCGCACCGACAGCTCTACGGTCATGGCAACGAAGTACAGCGCCGCAGCGACCAGAACCGCCTGTACCCAGAATGGCGAGGGAAAGCCAAAGGCGACTGCCGCAATGGCCGCAATCGACCACAGCGTGGTCACGACCAGCGTTACGACACGAAGCTTGGCGACGCGCACCGGATGCACCCAGCGGATCGGGATGAAGGTGAAGAAGATGCACACGAGCAGAGCCGCGTAGTTGAACCACAGCGGCGGGGCGAGCGCGAACAGGTACAGCGCCACGACGTTCCAGATCGCCGGGAAACCGATGAACGTATAGTCCTCGCCTTTGCTCGCCAGATCCGAGAAGTGGTACAGCGATGAGACGAGGATCAGCGAGGCGATCACCAAGCCGCTGGTGCCAACGAGAAACCCGCCGCGGATCATCGCCAGCGCCGGCACAAAGACGTAGGTGACATAGTCGATAACGAGATCGAGCCGCTCGCCGGAGAATCGCGGCAGTCGCTGATCAACCCTCACCATCCGCGCGAACGTCCCGTCCACCGCGTCGATGACCAGCGCCACCCCGAGCCAGATGAACATTCGCTCCCAGGCACCATCGATCAGCGCCAAGGTAGCCATCAGTGCGCAAACCGCGCCCAACGCCGTAAACAGATGAACGGCCGCAGCCGCAAAGTCGCTAAAGCGCAGGGGAAGCACGCCCGTCGTCCCCCCAGGATGGCATCAGAACCGGTGTTTGACGGATCCGCGCACAGTCAAATCATCTTCCGGATTGGGCGCTTCCTGCTGGCGGCTCGCGGCACCATCAGCCGCGCCATAGAGCAGCTCCAGCCCGAAGTCCATCTTCGGCAGGACGCCCAAACGACCCAAGCCAGGGATACGGATCTCCGTCCCCGTCTCGGCCTTAGGCGTCACCTCATCGCTCAGGCCCGCCTTGCTGTCAGCCGGCGCAGCATCTGCCGGAGCAGGAGCGGCCTCAGCTGGAACTGGGGTAGCGCCTTTCTGCTCCTGGAACGCGAACGCGCCGTGGCCGGCAACAAGTGCCGCGACCAACGCCAGCGCTACTACGACCCGGTTGCTCATCGCAAACCCCACAACGTGAAAAAGTGCCTCGGTTGGAAAATGCTTCGTCGGCCCCACCATGACAAGGATGTTTTGCCCCGAGTTAAGCCGCAGTAAACAATTGTCCCAGTGAGTGTGTTCCTGGCGCCATGTGGCAGAACCGCACCAACAATAGACTGATCCACCGTGAGCTGCGTTTACCCACTTTTCGCCCCCAGCAAACCCCAGATTCGCCCGAAAATCCGGCACGAAACGCAAAGAGAGCCGCCCGGCAGAGCGGCTCTCTCGAGTTGCGTAGGTCAGTCGTAGTGTTACTTAGAAGTTGATCACGGCGCCCGTCATCAGGACCTGGTAGTCGTCGAGCGGGTTCGATGCCTGGATGTTGCCGGTGCCGGTCTCATAGAGGTCGAGACCGAACTCGTAGTGGCGGTAGAGGGCATAGAGCTTCATGTCCGCCGCATCGATCTTCTGCATCACACCGACGCCCCACATATCGACATCGCTGCTGGCAATCTTGGCGGAACCGCCGAAGCTGTTGATCGGATCCGAACCGCTCACGCTCTGGGTGATGCCGCCGCCGTTGTACGAGTAGTACTGGCCGAACACGGTGGTCTTGCCGAGCTCGTTCCACTTGCGCTGGATGCCGGCCTCGACCGCCCAGAACTTGTAGGAGTTGTCGACGCCAGGCATCACGACGTTTGCAAGGTCGTCCTTCATCTCGCCAGCACCGAAGTTGCCGTAGAGACCCGACTTGGTGTCGAGGATCGAGATAGAGCCACCGAACATGCTGCAAGTTGCGTCGGAATATGCTGCGTCACGCGCAGGGCAGCCGTGCGTAGCACTGTCGTCCACGCGATCCGTGATTTCGGTGTAAGCGACGCCCGCCTCGACCTTGATCGAACCGAACTCGCCCTCATACCGCAGGCCGACGTCCCAGAAGTCGTCGCCACCCCAAGCAGCCGAGGCGCTGAAGCCAGCAAATTCCGGGCTTTCATAAAGAACTGCTTCACGGCGATCGCCTTCACCGGGAGCTGCGCCCGTGCGAGCGATCAGGCGGCGCCACTGCAGGCCGCTGGCAAACGTCGAGGCACCCTCGGCACGCAGGAAGAAGCCGCCGCCGCTGTCTTCAACGTCCGAGTACTTGCCGACATCACTCGTACCCGCGAGGTTGATCTCGGTGATCTCCTGCGAAGCCGTCGGGGTGTGGCCGACCTGGATCGTGCCGTACTTCTTGCTCTTGATGTTCCACCAGGCGTGGCGGATATCGAAGCCCGACTCATCCTCGTTGATGGCGTCGAACTGGTTGTTACGCTTGGAGTTCGCCGAGCGAACGCCGATTTCGAGCTTGAAGCTGGCCGACAGATCGCCGTTGATCTTGGCGCCGCCCTTGAAGCCGAAGCGCGAACGCGACGCATCGTTGGTCACGACGTAAGCATTCTGCTCCTGGCCGTCATCCCAGAACATCACGGCCTGATTGATCTTGCCGTAGACGCTGAGCGAAACCTTCCGGTTGCCCTTGCGGGCCGTCGTCGCCTCGAGCTCGGCAACGCGCTCTTCCAGATCAGCGCAGCAATCGCCGCCCAGATCAGCTGCCTGAGCGGAAATGCTGGATCCCAGCATCAAGCCGCCCGTCGCGAGGATGGTTGCCCACCCCGCCTTAGTTACTCCCCCGAACATATACGCAACTCCCACGAAGGTACGCCTCAACTCGGCCTTCGATCGACGCAACTGCACTCAACTCAAACGCATTCACGCGACCACGCCGCTTAGCCGTCGCCGCCGCTTACTCGCCGGCTGGGCCTCGCTGGTGCAACGAATACGCGAGTGATTCCACGCCCGTAAATCGCAAATACACATGTGACAGTTTGTGACAAACGCGAGTCACGTCATCGCCACGCAAGCCTTGAAGATGCTAGTGATTTCCGGTCAGGGTGCCCAAGAATGCAGCAAGGGGTTGTCATGAAACTCGCCGCGTCCAACGCCATTGCGGTCATCGGAACCGGACCTGCCGGACTGGCTGCGGCCTGCGCCTTGGCGCGCCTTGGGCTCCCCGTTACCGCGATCGGCGCCCCGTCCGCACGGCGCGATACGCGCACGGCGGCGCTTTTTGCAGGCTCCGTCACGCTGCTGGAAAACCTCGGTCTCGGGGAGACGTGCTGCAGTTTGGGCGAGCCGATCGTGGGCATCCGCATCATCGATGCCATGGGATCGTGGCTGCGCGCCCCCGAGGTGACGTTCACCGCCGCAGAAGTCGGACGCACGCGCTTCGGCTACAATATTGCCAACAGCGCCCTGACCGACGCGCTGCGGGAAGCCGCCAAAGCCATCCCCACACTCGATATCGTCGACGCCAGTGTCACTGGCGTCATCCCGTCCGAGAATGGCGTTGAGGTTCGTCTCGCTGACGGCCAGACCATCGCGGCAACGCTCATCGTCGGCGCCGATGGCCGCAACTCCCTATGCCGTCAGGCGGCCGGCATCCAGGCTCGTACCTGGAGCTACGAGCAAAGCGCCATCGCCTGCACGTTCTCCCACCAGCGCCCGCACAACGGGATCTCTACGGAGTTTCATCGCCCGGCTGGCCCGTTCACGGTTGTGCCATCGCCCGGGTCGACATCCAGTCTCGTCTGGGTTGAACGCCCTGATGAAGCCGCCCGCCTCGCTGCGCTCGACGAAGCCGCGTTCCGGTCTGCCCTCGAAGCCGGCCTCCAGGGCCTGCTGGGATCAGTTGGCGACATCGGGCCCCGCGCCACCTTCCCACTGACCGGATTGTCCGCCTCCCCCTCCGCCCAGCACCGGATTGCCCTGGTCGGAGAAGCGGTCCACGTCATCCCGCCCATCGGGGCCCAGGGCCTCAACCTAGGCCTGCGTGACGCCGCCTGCCTCGCGGACTGCGTCGCCGACGCTTTGGCCGTCGGCAACGATATCGGCGCGCCAACGGTCCTTGCCGCCTACGATCGCATGCGCCGACCCGATATCGCCTCGCGTGTTTGGTCCATCGACCTGCTGAACCGCACGCTCCTCGCCCAGGCAGCCCCTATTCAGGCGCTGCGTGGTCTCGGGTTGCATACGCTCAGATCGGTTGGCCCATTGCGGCGCTTGGCCATACGCGAGGGTCTCAGCCCTTCGTTTGTCGCCCCGCGGCTAATGCAGCCTGCCGCCGCAGACGCCCCGCTGGCGCCTTGACGAACCCCACCGGCCCCGGCAAGAGCCAATACCGGCGCTAGAACTCGGGAATTCCCAGCTACGATGATCACCGAAGACCGCATCCGCGATCTGAGATACCGCCTGGAGTACGCCGTCCTGCGCTTCGTCGCCGGCATCTTCCGTGCGCTGCCCCTCGGACTGGCAACCGGCGTGTCTGCTTGGTTCTGGCGTCGCCTCGCGCCCATCATCAATCCCAAGCGTCACAATCGCGCCCTCGCCAACCTCGCCATCGCCTTCCCGGAGAAGAGCGAAGAGGAACGCCGCGAGATCGCGCTGGCGCATTGGGAAAACCTCGGCCGCGTCATGGTGGAAACGATGCGCATCGATCGCTTCCTCAAGGAGCCCGAGCGCATCGACATCGTCAGTCAGAACATCTTCACGCGCTACAAGGACAAGCTCGGCCCCGCTGTCGGAATCAGTTTGCACATGGGCAATTGGGAACTGGCCATCCTTCCCTTCACTTGGGCTGGCGCGAACCCCGCTGCCGTCTACCGCTCCGTCACCAATCCTTACGTCGACAACTACATTCGCACGCAGCGCAAGGATCTCTATCCCGCTGGCCTGTTCGGACGCGGAAACGTCGGCGACCATGGTGATGATCAGCGCACCGCACGCGCGATCATGGACTTCGTCCGCCGTGGCGGACGTCTCGGCCTCGTGTGCGATCTCTACGATCGCACCGGCATGCCCGTGCCCTTCTTCGGCCGGGATGCAAAGACGCAAGCCATCGGCGCGATGATCGCCCGCAGGGTTGGCGCACGCATCTGGTTGTCGCGCTGTAAGCGCATCGGCAAAGAGAGCCGCTTTCAGATCGAGCTCAAAGAACTACGCGTTCCGCGCACCAACAATCAGGCCGAAGACATACGCTGGGCCATGGTCCACATGCAGCAGCAGTTCGAAGACTGGATTCGCGACGCACCAGAGCAATGGATGTGGAGCAATCGCCGCTGGAGCTGACCTCCTAGACGGTTGATAGCGCCAACTCTCCGCACTTGCGTTGATTGCTGTTCGATAAGCGAACTCTCTCGCTGCGCGCCATTGCGGCGAATTGGCGTCAAATGCACGCGAAAGCAGCCCATCGCCTCCTTACAAAAAGTTATTTGCCGGGCCAGACGCCGGCAAGGATCGCGGAGCAGCTTCCCGCACGGGTGATCATGAAGCACCCCCAAGCAAAGATATGGAGAGTTTGAAATGTCCAAGAAGCTGATGACGGCCGCCATTCTTTCCGCCATCGCCGTTGGCGCAGTTGCTCCGACCATTGCCATGGCCAAGAGCGCCCCGAAGAACAAAGCCGACTGTGAGAAGGTGTCGACGATGAAATGGGACGACGCCACCAGCAAGTGCGTGAAGAAGTGATGCATCAGGCGCGGCGAGACCCCACGCTCGTCGCGCCTATTCTTCTCGCCGCCAATTGCCGGTTGCTACGCCCAGGAGACCATCGCAGATGAGATATTCCATTCCGCTGTCGATCATCGCCAGCGCCATGTTGCTTACGCTTGCTCCCGTTTCCAGTCAGGCTTCCGTTGTCGGCCTGCATGCGGCCGTTCCGGCCGAGGCTCATCAGTCAGTCGTCACCAAGGCCGCTTGGCGATGGCATCATCATCGCCGCTGCTGGTGGCACCACCACCGCCGGTACTGCCGTTGGTAATCAAAGCATCGGTCTAAGCTCCTCCGACGCTCCGCCTGGTGCAGTGCCTCGTGCACTGCACCCCTTTTTAAGCAGGCATCTACGAGCGCGGAAACGACACTTCTACGCGCAGTCCGGGATGATTGTCGCTCAACGTCACGGCGGCTCCGTGCAACTCGGCAATTGCCGCCACAAGACTAAGACCGAGCCCGCTGCCGGACGTCGTGCGCTCGCGCTCTAGGCGATAAAGCCGCCGGAAGACGTTATCTCGCTCATGGGCGGGGATACCCGGCCCATTGTCGGCGACAACAGCAATCAGCTTTTCGCCCTGCTCCTTCATCGACACGTCGATCTGCGTTCCGGGCGGAGAATGTCGGACCGCATTCTCGATGAGGTTCACGAACAACTGCGTCAGCAGCTCCCGATCTCCCGTAACGCTGCAATTCTGCTCCAGCCCTACGTGATTGACGAGACGCCCACCTGCCTCCTCGACCACCGGCTCGTAAATGTCGGCCACGTCGGCCAGCACATTCCCAAGATCGATCGGGCCGAAGCGAGATCGCCGCGCGCCCGCCTCGAGCTGCGTGATGCGCAACAGCGCCTCGAATGTCTCGACGATGGAATCCAGCTCCCCGAGAGATTCCTCCACCTGACCTCTGAACGCTTTCGTATCCTCGCTGCGAAGCGCCAGCTCAAGCCTCCGGCGCAAGCGACCAATCGGCTTCTTCAAGTCATGCGCGATATCGGAAGACGCCTGATTGACGTTCTCGATCAGCTTCTGCAGGTGTGCCAGCGTCGCGTTGATCTGCGTCGCGACATGATCGAGATCGTCGTGCGACTCGGTGACCGGCACCCGCTCGGAAATCTGTCCCTTGCTCACCTTGGATAGCGTCGTAGCAAACACGGCGATCTTTTGTTGCGCACGCCGCGCCAGATAGACGGCCGAGCCGATAGCCAGCAGCATCGTCGTCAGCAGCCCCCACCCCAGGCCGTGTAACAAAATTCGCCGCACCTCGCGAATTTCCCGGTCGCTTCCGCCGACCAACAGATGCCCCTTCGAGACCCGTGTCCACTTGGCGAAAAAGCGGTCGTCGGGATTACCTTTGCTGGCCACCATAGGCAGCCACGCGCGATCGAGCTCACCCCAGCCCTCGAAAAGCGCAACGTTGCGCACGTTGCCGGCTTCGAAGCTGCCATCGTCCGCTCGCAACAGGAAGATGCTGTCGAAGTCACGCACCGACTCCGCTTCTTCTGCCACAACCGCTGTAAGATCCTTGAACCCTTGCTGGCGGTCGATGGCCGTCAAGGTGTCGGTGATCTCTTCGACATGCTGGCGGATCGAGTTATCGAGTTCGGAAACCAGCGTGATGTAGAGCACGCCCACCAGCGCCACGACTGTGAGCGCAAACAAGCTCGCAAACGCCGCCGCCAGACGTACCGGCGTACGCTTCAGAACGTCATGGCTGATCATGCATCGTGTAGCCGGAGCCGCGCACCGTGTGAATCAACTCGCTGCCATAAGGCCGGTCGATCTTCGTGCGCAGGCGTGAAATGTGCGTTTCGACGACGCTGGTGCGCGGCTCGAAATGGAAGCTCCACACGCGTTCCAGAAGCATGGTCCGCGTCAGCACGCGGCCCTTGTTGCGCATCAACACTTCCAGCAGCCGGAATTCGCGCGGCTGCAGCTCGATCGTATCGCCGGCCCGCGTCACGCTGCGCGCGATCAGGTCCATTTCGAGATCGCCGACGCGCAGCACGGTATCGGTATCTTTGAGGTGCGGGCGCCGAGCGAGCGCATTGACCCGCGCGAGCAGCTCAGAGAAGGCAAACGGCTTCACCAGATAGTCGTCGCCGCCGACGTTCAGACCGTCCACCCGGTCGTCGACACCTCCCAGCGAAGTCAGAAAGATGACCGGCACCTTGTTGCCAACGGCGCGCAGCGCGCGCACCAAGGAAAGCCCGTCGAGACCCGGAAGCATGCGATCGACAACAAGCACATCGTAAGCCTCACCCATCGCCTGAGTGAGCCCGTCGCGCCCATCCGTAAGGGTCTCGACGACATGACCCTCCTCGCAAAAACCTTGGGAGATGTAGTTCGAGGTGTCGTTATCGTCTTCGACGACAAGAATTCGCATGTAGATCATCCCGCGCTGCAGGCACTGTAAGCTGCAGGCATTGCGACGAGCTTTCTATTACATTACCGAAACGTAAGCTTTTCAAGGATCACAGCCTCACGCCCGCGCTTTGGCGAGGCCGTGCTGCGCCCTGTACTCCGCCGGCGTCATCCCAAAGGCCGCCCGGAATCGCCGCGTGAAGTGCGAGTGATCCGAAAAGCCCCAGGCAAAGGCGATGTCGCCGATCATCCGCCGCGACTGATGCGGGTCGGCGAGGGCTTGCCGGCACCGCTCAAGCCGGCGCTGTACGATGAACCGCTCGAGCGACAGCCCCTCTTCGGCCAGCAGCATATTGGCATAGCGCACGCTCATGCCGGCGAGGCCAGCAGCTCGCGCCGGCTTCAGGTTGGGATCGGCGAGGCACTTCTCTATCTCGGACTTGAGGCGTCGTAGCGCAAGCTCCCGCGGTGCGCTGATCTCCCTCTTGTAGCCGTCAGCCCCAACCGCCATCGAAATCAGATCGATGACGTGATTTGCGATCCGCGGATGCAGCGTCTCGTCCACCCCTGCCACCCGCTCGGCCAACGAAAGGATGAAGTCGACAGCCAGCCCCGTCGTTGGGGCGCCGCGTGAAAGCACTTGCATTGCGTCGAGGTCACCGACGCGCGAACGGATGAGTTCACGCCCGACGCTCACGTGGAGCGAGCTTGTCTGCTCCAAAAACTCGATCTTGAGCGGCTTGCACACGTTGTGCAGGATCACCGATCCCGGCTCCAACATGATCGTCCGGTCGTCCTGCCTCAGCGCCGAGCGCCCCTGCAGACGGATAGAGAAGATGTAGTTGTCGAGGTCGTCGCGCAATGTGTCCGACCGCGTGCGCGTAACTACGCAAGGACCGCAGTCGCACCGCGTCAACGCGATGTTATCGACCACCCCTGATGTCAGCCGCCCTTCGAAGCTACTGCCTGAGGTCTCGAATTCGTGGCTGTAGAAAGCTTGAGACGCTACGTCGACCCAAAACGGAATTCTGTCCCGGTCGTCCAGATTTTCCGTCGTGAATTCGATATCCATTATGCTATCCGTGCCGGCGAGTGCCCAGCTGGTCAATCGATTGTGCCGCCTCGGTCAAGCACGGCCCGACGAATTGGAGTTTAATCAGTCTACCGACCTTTGGGTTCCTCCTACAACAACCCATTCTGAGCCGTCAGGCCCACAACACCCGCCATGGTTGCATATCCGTGAACTCCTCCACCCTTCATCTGCTCCACCGTGTCCAGCAATGCGCCAGCGATCTCTTTCAGGAGCACATGGCCGGACTCGACGTCACAACCACCCAATATACCGTGCTCCGCGCGGCCGCATTGAACGACGGCCTGAGCCAGCAGGACATCATCAACGCCACCGGCATCGATCGGTCCACAGTGTCGCAGGTGGTCCAGTTGCTCACCCGCAAAGGCCTCCTGAAGCGCCGTCGCACCCGTCACGACGCCCGAGCTTATGCCATCTCTCTAACTGACGCCGGCCGTCGCCTTCTCGATACCTCCCAGCCGATTGTCCAGCAGATCGAGGCGGCCCTCATTGAAGCCCTCCCCGCCACCCGGGCAAAGGCGTTCCTGGCCAACCTGCGCACCATCGTCTCTGCCTTCGAACCCGCCGAGGGTTGATCGCGCCATCGCTAAACTCCCACGCGCCCAGCTGAGCACGCTCCGCGGACGGCGTTGACTCGTGCCCGCGGCCAAATACAGTGCGCCGCGCTGCAACATTCGGAGTAATTCTTGCGATGGCCTCCAGCCGTACGCCTGCCAAATTTTATTCGCCGCTAGCAATCGGCGCTCCCGAGCCATATCGCGCACTCCCCGTGCGCCTCGAGCGCATGATTCACTTCGTGCCGCCGCACAACGACAAAATCCGGGCGAAGATCAAAGACATAGCGGGGCAGGTCGACGTCGTTCTCGGCAATCTCGAGGACGCGATCCCTGCCGACCAGAAGCAGGCCGCCCGCGCCGGCTTCATTGCCATGGCGCGCGACAACGACTTCGGCTCCACCGGCCTCTGGACGCGTATCAACTGCCTCAACAGCCCCTGGATGCTCGACGACGTCACAGAGATCGTCGCCGCCGTCGGCGACAAGCTCGATGTCATCATGCTCCCCAAGGTCGAAGGCCCGTGGGACATCCACTATCTCGACCAGCTGCTGGCCCAGCTCGAAGCCCGGCATGGCGTGAAGAAGCCGATCCTGATCCACGCCATTCTGGAAACAGCCGAAGGCGTCAACAACGTCGAAGCCATCGCTGCCGCCTCACCGCGCATGCATGGCATGAGCCTAGGCCCGGCCGATCTCGCCGCCTCCCGCGGCATGAAGACGACCCGCGTCGGCGGCGGCCACCCTGACTATGGCGTCCTTGCCGACGCCGGTTCCGATGCTGGCGCAGCGCGGGCCTTCTATCAGCAGGATCTCTGGCACTACACCGTCGGCAAGATGGTCGACGCCTGTCTCGCCTATGGCCTGAAACCGTTCTACGGCCCGTTCGGCGACTTTTCCGATGGTGCTGCCTGTGAGGCCCAGTTCCGCAACGCTTTCCTCCAGGGTTGCCTGGGGGCCTGGTCGCTGCACCCGACGCAGATCGACATCGCCAAGCGCGTCTTCTCGCCCGACGAAAAGGAAGTCGCCTTCGCCAAGCGCATCCTCGAAGCCATGCCCGACGGAACCGGCGCGGTAATGATCGACGGCAAGATGCAGGACGACGCCACCTGGAAACAGGCCAAAGTCATCGTCGACCTGGCCCGTCTCGTTGCCGCCAAGGACCCTGAAAAGGCCGCGGCCTACGGCCTCTAAGCACCGATTCGGAGCGGGCACCGGTCAACTGACTTTGCGCGCTCTGATTGACATCGCCCCCGCGCTCCCGTCGAATGGCATTAGATTGGACGGGCACGCAAAGATGGGCACGCTAAAGCAGGCAAAATTCGCGGTGGGGCAGGTTGTGCGCCACCGCTTCTACCCCTTCCGGGGCGTCGTCTTCGACATCGATCCGGAGTTCGACAACACCGAAGAGTGGTGGCTTGCGATCCCCGAGAAGATCCGCCCCCACAAGGACCAGCCGTTCTACCATCTCCTCGCCGAGAACGCGGACACCGAGTACATCGCCTACGTGTCGGAACAGAACCTGCTGCCCGACGAGAGCGGTCAGCCGTTGCGCCATCCCCAGCTGACCGAGATGTTCACCGAGGATGAGAACGGCGGATATCGCGCCACGTTTCTCCAGGCCCACTAATCGCCTGTCGTACGCCGCGACGCCTCGCAGTAGAAAAAGCCGCCCGGTCATCCAACCGGGCGGCTCTTCAATTCAGCCAGCTCGCTGTCAGGCGAAGCTTACTTCTTCGCGGCGGGAGCAGCGGCAGCACCGGCCGGAGGCGTCGGCAGATTCTTCATCTGCTCAGCCTTGTACTTCTCGAGTGCAGCCTGCTGACGCTCGCGGATCTGAGCCATCAGCTGACCGCGCGCCTTCGCGTATTCCTTGTTGTCGACCGGCTTACCAGCATAGGCCTCGGCAAATCCATCGAGCGGAACCGGGAAGCCGATCGGCTGCGCACCAGCATTCATGGCGATGACCATGATGCCGCCACCAGTCTTCATCTGCTCGACGATTTCGCTGGTTGCCTCGACTTCGGCGGTGCAGCCCGCAGCGTGGCAAAGCGAAAAGCGAAGCGCCACCGGCTTCAGGGTCTTCTCGTCGATCTTCTCGTTCTTGGCAGCCTTAGCCCACTGGTCCTTCGTGTAGACCGCGGCGCGCAGTCCCGGCGGCAGAGCCATGCCGAGCGGCACCATGACCATCAGGCTCTTCTTGTCCGCGCCTTCGATCTCTCGGATCGCGGCGGACACCATCACCATGCCCGTCGAACCATCGAGACGCTCGTGGTGCGTCAGGCAGATGTTCTTCTCTTCCTTGACGTCCTTGCCGTCCTTGTCCTTGTGATTGAACGGGGCCTTCTCGCACAGCTTCACCCATGCGCTCTTCTTGTCGGCCCCAGCAGCGGCTGCACCCTTGGCTGCCGGAGCAGCGGCCTTCGCGGCCGGCTTGGCAGCAGGCGTCTGAGCAGATGCGGGCGAGCTCGCGACCATGGCAACGAGACCCAGCGCGGCGCACACTGCTGCCAGCCCGCGGGCGCCCCGCCCCTTGTCCACGAGGTGCGCAACCTTATTTGTCATGGAATACAAACCTCTTTTAGAGAGCTGGCCCACCCAGCTCCTCCCTCCGCAGGCGACCACCAGTAGAGCGCCCTATGACGCCCCGACGGCTGTCATTGATGCCGCAGTAAGAACCGGATTGCGGCAATCCCGTGACGCTGCAAAAGGCTATCGGGCATTCGGGCCACGCATTGTGGCCGACGTGGCATACACGCAACGCGCGGTGTGGCCGCAGCTTCGCCCCCCATGCACGCTAGCTTGAGGAATAAGCTGTGATATTAGGCCAAGAATTGCCTCACCACGCGGCAACCGCGGCGGCCCGGAGACCGAATGCTATACAGGTTGACGCTTTACCTCATCGCACTTTTCGCTCAGCTGAGCGCCGTCAGCGCCGACCCCGTCACCGCGATAGCGCTGCACGGCACGCCCAAGGAGGCGCCAGGCTTTACCCACTTCTCCTACGTCGATCCTCAAGCGCCGAAGGGCGGGCGGCTGACGCTCGGCGCCTATGGGTCGTTCGATAGCGTCAACCCGCTCATCATCAAAGGAACACCCGTCACCGGAGTTCGCGACTTCACCATCGAAAGCCTCATGGCCCGCGGCCTCGACGAGCCCTTCACCCTCTATGGCTTGATCGCCGAGACCATCGACGTCGCCTCGGATGGCTCGTCCGTCACGTTCCACCTCAATCCGAAAGCGCAATTCTCCGACGGTCACCCGATCACCGCGGACGACGTAATCTTCTCACTGGAGCTACTCCGCGATAAGGGCCGCCCCAACCACCGCACCTACTTCTCGAAGGTGGCAAAGTCCGAGCGCCTCTCCGATCACGATGTCCGCTTCACGCTCGATGCCGCCGGCGACCGCGAAATCCCACTCATTATCGGACTGATGCCCGTGCTCCCGAAGCACGCCACGAACCCTTATTCGTTCGAGGAGACGTCGCTGACGGCACCTGTAGGATCAGGCCCATACCGCATCGGCAAGATCGACGCTGGCCGCTCCCTCACCTATGTGCGCGACCCGAATTATTGGGGACGTGACCTGCCCGTGAACCGCGGACGCTTCAACTTCGATGAGATCCGCTTCGACTACTACCGCGAGGGCTCGGCCATGTTCGACGCCTTCAAAACGGGGCAGATCGATCTGTGGCCCGAGGAAGATCCCCGCCGCTGGGCCAACGGTTACGACTTCCCGGCGATCCGCGATGGCCGCGCCGTAAAGCGGGAATTCGACATCGGCATTCCAGCCGGCATGACGGCGCTCGTCTTCAATACACGCCGCCCCGTCTTCGCCGATCCCCGAGTGCGCGAGGCGCTTATCTACTTGTTCGACTTCGAATGGATCAACCGCACGCTCTTTGCCGGCCTCTATCGCCGCACCGAGAGTTACTTCGAGCGTTCGATCCTGGCCTCGCCCGGACATCCTGCCGATGCACGCGAGCGTCAGCTGCTTGCGCCATTCCCGGACGCTGTAAAGCCTGCGATCATGGAAGGAACGTACCGCTTCCCCACTACCGACGGCTCCGGCCGCAGCCGTGAGAACCAGGAGCACGCATTCAAGCTCTTGCAGGAAGCAGGCTACGAGCTGAAGCGCGGCAGACTTGTTCAGAAAGACACCGGGCGCCCGCTCGAATTTGAGATCCTCGCCGTCTCGACCGCACAATCCGCGCTGCTGCTCTCCTTCGGGCGCGACGTCGAACGCCTGGGCATCTCCGTCGATGTCCGCGTCGTCGACAGCTCGCAGTATCAGCAGCGCCTCACCAACTACGACTACGACATGATCCAGAACACGTGGTCGTCGTCACTCTCACCGGGCAACGAGCAACTGTTCCGCTGGTCGGCCCAGTCTACCAAGGTTCCGGGGACGTACAATTTTGCGGGCGTCGAAAGTGCGGCCGTCGATGCCATGATCGAAGCCATGCTCGCCGCCAAGAGTGAGCAGGATTTCGTATCCGCGGTCCGAGCGCTGGATCGCACGCTTCTGTCGGGCGACTACGTTATCCCGCTGTTCTACATCCCCAAGCAATGGGTTGCGTTCTGGACGCGGCTGCACCATCCAGAGAAGACACCGCTCTTCGGCTACAACGTCGACAGCTGGTGGGCGACGGATAAGAAATGACGACCACTCCCGACCTTCTGCCACCCCGTTTCAACATGGCCGCGTACGCCATCGGCCGCGCTGCCAGCAGACGCGCCACTGCGCCCGCGTTGATCGTCATCGACGATGTGAGCGCCGCACAGCCGGCCGAGCTGTGGACCTTCGCCGCTATCGAAGATGCCGTTCTTCGCATTGCAGGTGGACTGCGCCAGGCAGGCCTGCGCCCCGGCGCGCGCATACTCATTCGCCTCGACAACACCAGCGCCTACGCCTTGCTCTTCTTTGGTGCCATCGCAGGCGGTTTCGTGCCGCTTCCAACCTCGACGCAGCTCACAGATCCCGAGGTGCGCTTTCTGCTGCAGGACAGCGGCGCCGAAGCCATCGCGCTTGCCGATGACTTGCCGCTGCACGATCTCCCCGGTGGACTGCGCGTCTTCACCGCCGATGAAATCGCTCGCATGCTGCGGGAATCGCCGCGCGCCGACTACGCCGACACTGCCGCCGATGATCCAGCCTTCCTCATCTACACGTCCGGCACGACGGCCTCTCCCAAAGGCGTGCTGCACTCGCAACGCGCCGCCTTCGGCCGCCGCCCGATGTATCGCGGCTGGTACGGCATTGGAGCGGATGACCGCATGCTGCATGCGGGCGCCTTCAATTGGACCTTCACGCTCGGCACCGGCCTCACAGACCCTTGGGCCAATGGCGCGACCTCGATCATCTACACCGGCGAGAAGGATCCCGCGCTCTGGCCGCGCCTCATCGCCGAGACCGGCGCAACGCTGTTTGCCGGGGTACCCGGCGTCTACCGCCAGATGCTGAAATACGCCAACCCGTCGCCGTCCGATCTCGGCGCCCTGCGGCACGGCCTGATGGCCGGCGAAAGCCCGCCGTCACGCCTCTTCGACGAATGGGAGCAGCGCACCGGCCGCCCCCTCTATGAAGCGCTCGGCATGAGCGAAATTTCCACCTACGTTTCCAGTGGGCCCGAGACGCCACGGCGAGACGGCGCCGTTGGCCGCGCCCAGCCCGGACGACGTATCGCCATCCTGCCCATTGAAGGTGGAGACACCCCGCTGCGCCCCGGCGAGGAAGGCATGCTCGCCGTGCACCGCTCCGATCCCGGGCTGATGCTTGGCTATTGGAAGCGCCCCGAGGAGGAAGCCCAAGTCTATCGCGGCGAATGGTTCATCGGCGGAGACCTCGCAACGATCGATGCTGACGGCTACGTATTCCACCAAGGCCGCGCCAACGACCTGATGAAGGCTCTCGGATATCGCGTTTCGCCGCTCGAGGTCGAAGCCGTGCTGGCTCAGCACCCGGCCATCGCCGAAGTCGCCTGTGCCGAAGCCCGGGTCCGTGCAGATGTCAGCGTTATTGCCGCGTTCGTCGTGCTGCACCCCGGTGCGCCGCAGGACAGCGCACAAATAGAAAGCTTCGCCGCCGAACGGCTCGCCGGCTACAAGCGTCCGCGCGCCATCGTATTCGTCGACGCGCTGCCACGGACCGCCAACGGCAAGATCAAGCGCTCCGCGCTGCACCTGCCGCAGGTGTCGCCCGCAACCTGAACTACGGACGATAGTTGATGCCCACTCGGGCAACTTGCGCGGACAGATCGGCATCGACCCACATCGTTTGCCTGTAGTCTTCTGTGTTGCTCAAAGCCACAGGCATATTGGTCGAGCCGAAATCGACGTAGAGATATTCGCCCTTGATCGACCACCGGTCGTTCAGCAGCCATTCGCCGCCGCCGCCGATCGTCCAACCCGTCAGCACATTCGAAACACTCAATGATCCGGTACCGCCCGGAAAAGTGCTGTCGATAGCGTTGTCGCTGTAGCTGCTCGAAAACTTGAAATCCGTCAGCGCCACGCCGACCGTGCCATACAGCATCAACGATGGCGTAACGGTGAAACCCAACCGGCCGCGCAACGTAATCAGCCAGTCCGTCGACATGCTCTCATCGAGCGTGTAGGCGTTGCCGAGGAATGAAACTGGGAAGGTACCGCTCCGGCTCACCGACTTGCCGAGGTTGAAAGCGCCAAAATCGCCCTCACCGCCGAACACGATCCGCCCGACCTGCCAGTTGTAGCCGCCTTGAATGCCGGTGAAACCGCTGCTTGATAGATCGCCGCTGCCCGACTGCGCTACGGCGGGACCGTTCGCGCGCGAAGGCTCTCCCGAATCGCAAAAGACAGCAAAAGTGGAGAACGGGCATCCAGGGTTCGTCGCGTAGCTGGAGGATCCCCAGGCCGCGCCAGCATTGAGACCAATATACGGCCCCGAAAAAGCTGCCTCGCCTGCCGTGCGGACAACCGTTGGCTCGTACCCGTCTGCGCGAGCAGCACTAAGCGCAGCGCTGGCAACCAATGCGGTTGCCAAGACTTGAAAAGTAGCCTTCACCGCTGCTCCCCGACCGATATGAGCTTCAGTGCACTGCTCATACCGCGAGTCGGCGTAAATCGGATCGAGCTAAGCGGCCTGCTTTGCTTTGGCGGCAACCGCAGCCAGCTGACCAACGAAGCCACGCACGCCTTTGAGGCGGTCGCTGGGCAGATCCCACTCGGCGCGGAACACCAGCTTCTGGTCCGGCTGCACCTTGATCAAACCACGAGACGCGGTGACGAACTGCACCAACCCCTCCGGATTGGCGAACTGCCCGCGGTGGAACCCGACGACTGCACCGCGCGGACCCGCATCGACCTGCGCCACGCCCGCCTGACGGCACAGCGCCTTGATCTCCATCACGTCGAGAAGATGCTCGACCTCTTCAGGGAGAGGCCCGAACCGATCGATCAGCTCGGACGCGAAGTTGTCGATCTCCTCGCGCGTTTCCAGCGTCGACAGCCGGCGATAAAGCCCCAGTCGAAGCTGCAGATCCGCGACGTACGTCTCCGGAATGAGCACGGATGTGCCGAGCGAGATGGTCGGGCTCCATTGATCGTCGGCAACTTCCAGATCGCCACCCTTCATCGAAGCGACGGCTTCCTCCAGCATCGACTGATAGAGCTCGAACCCGACCTCGCGGATGTGTCCTGACTGTTCCTCGCCCAGCAGGTTGCCCGCACCGCGGATATCGAGATCGTGCGAAGCGAGCGAGAACCCGGCCCCCAGCGTATCGAGCGATTGCAGCACCTTCAGTCGCTTATCCGCCGCTTCCGTCAGCGCCTTGCCCACGGGCGTCGTGAAGTAAGCGTAAGCACGCGCCTTCGAGCGGCCGACACGGCCGCGCAACTGATAGAGCTGCGCCAGGCCGAAGATGTCCGCGCGGTGCACGATCAGCGTGTTCGCATTCGGAAGGTCGAGACCGGATTCAACGATCGCCGTCGACAACAGGATATCGTACTTGCCGTCGTAGAACGCCGTCATCACGTCTTCCAGTTCGCCCGGCGTAAGCTGTCCCGTGGCGCGTGCAAACGTCAGCTCCGGCACGGCCTCGCGCAGGAAATCGGCGATCTCGTCGAGATCGGAGATGCGCGGAGCAACATAAAAGCTCTGCCCGCCGCGATACCGCTCACGACGCAGCGCGTCGCGAATGATCACCGGATCGAACGGCGAGATATACGTGCGCACCGCCAGACGATCGACCGGCGGCGTCGTGATCAGCGACAGCTCCCTGACGCCAGTAAGGGCCAGCTGCAGCGTGCGCGGGATCGGCGTGGCCGACAGCGTCAGCACGTGCACGTCCTCACGCAGCTTCTTCAGCCTCTCCTTATGCCCGACGCCGAAGTGCTGTTCCTCGTCGATGATCAGCATGCCGAGCCGCTTGAACTCGATCGACTTGCCGAGTAGCGCGTGCGTGCCGACGACGATGTCGATGGTGCCGTTCTTCAGCCCCTCCTTCACGTCGGCGAGTTCCTTGGTGCCGACCAAGCGCGAGGCCTGCGCGACGCGAATGGGCAACCCCTTGAAACGATCGGTGAAGGTCTTGAAGTGCTGCCGCGACAGCAGCGTGGTCGGCACCACCACGGCAACCTGCATACCGTTCATCGCACCGACGAACGCTGCGCGCAGCGCCACCTCCGTCTTGCCGAAGCCAACGTCGCCGCACACGAGCCGATCCATCGGACGTCCGGTCGCAAGGTCGCTGAGCACCGCCTCGATACTCGTCTCCTGGTCCTCCGTCTCCTCGTACGGGAACCGCGCGACGAACTCGTCGTAGGCGCCTTCCGGCGGCGAAACGGCGGGCGCTTCCTTCAACTGACGCAGCGCCGCGATCTTGATCAGCTCCGAAGCGATCTCGCGCAGCCGCTTCTTCAGCTTGGCCTTGCGCGACTGCCAGGCGACGCCGCCCAGCTTGTCGAGTTGTGCGTCGGATTCATCCGCACCGTAGCGCGACAAAAGCTCAATGTTCTCGACCGGCAAGAACAGCTTGTCGCCGCCCGCGTAGTGCAGTTCAAGACAGTCGTGCGGCGCGTTCAGCACCGTGATCGTCTTCAGTCCCGCAAACCGCCCGATGCCATGATCGGCATGGACCACGAGATCGCCGACCGAAAGGCTCGTCGCTTCCGTCAGAACATCCACCGCCGAGCGCTGCTTGCGCCGCGGCCGCACCAGCCGGTCGCCGAGTATGTCCTGCTCGCCGACAATCGCCAGCTCCGGCGTCTCGAAGCCTTGTTCCATGCCCAGCACGCCGACACCCGTCATGTGCCCCGGCAGCGCCAGCGCTTCGGCGTAGGATTCTACGCGCTGCACGTCCTTCAATCCGTGATCCGACAGCAGCGTTACCAGCCGCTCGCGCGCACCAGGCGTCCATGACGTCACGATCACGCGCCGCTGCTCACCCTGAATGCGCCGGATGTGCCCGACCACCGCATCGAACACGTTGACGTCGCCCTGCTGGCGTTCCGCCGCGAACGTACGCCCGCCGCGGCCGCGCCACGAGCGCACCTGCGGCCCCTCCGCCTCTTCGAACGGCGTCAGCCGATAGGACCGCCGCGAAGCGATCAATGCGGCAAAGCCATGCCTGTCGAGAAACATCCGCTCAGGCGGCACAGGCTTGTATGGCGGACCTCCGAACCGCTGCTCTTCCAGCGCTTCGAGGCGCGCCGCGTAGTGCTCGTCGATCTGCTCGAACCGGCTTGTCGCCGATTCATCGAAGCGATGATCGAAGCTGATCGATACGTCCGGCAGATAGTCGAGCAACGTCTCCATGTGCTCATGGAACAGCGGCAGCCAATGCTCCTGACCTGGATAGCGATGCCCCGAGCTGACCGCCTCATACAGCGGATCATCGCCCGTCGCACCGCCGAACAGCTCGACGTAGCGCGTGCGGAACAGCTTTTCGGCCTCTTCACCGAACGCCACTTCGCTCACCGGCATCAGCGCCAGCTTCTGCACACCCTTGGTCGTGCGCTGCGTCGTGACGTCGAACGCCTTGATGCTCTCCAGCGTGTCGCCGAAGAAATCGAGCCGCACCGGGCTGGAACGTCCCGGCGGAAAAAGATCGAGGATGCCGCCGCGTACGGCATACTCGCCCGCTTCCATCACCGTGCTGGCACGCGTGTAGCCCATGCGCGCAAGCCGCTGCGTCAGCCGCGCCATGTCGACCCGCTGACCTGCGGCCATCGCCTTCGTTGTCTGCTTGATAAACGCGCGCGGCGGCACGCGCTGCAGAACGGCGTTGACCGTCGTCAGCACTATGGTCGGATGCTTGCGCGAGGCGAGCGCCAGCTTTGCGAGCGTCGCCATGCGCTTGGCGACGATGTCCGCCATCGGCCCGACGCGATCGTAAGGCACCGTGTCCCACGCCGGGAACGTGATCACCTTCACCTGCGGCGCGAAAAATGACAGCCCCTGCTCCAGCGCCTCGATGCGCCGATCGTCGCGCGCGATGTGCAGCACCGTCCCCGGTGCCTTCTCTGCTGCCGCCTCGCCGACGAGCTGCGCCAGCACCAGCGCATCGAGGCCTTCCGGAACGCCGGCAATCGTCAGCGCCGGCACGTTCTTCTTTTCTGCCGTCATTGCCGATCCACGACTTTATCGCCAGCTGCAGGCAGCAACCCGAAGTGATCCCGCAGCGCCTCGACGAGCGGCGCGAACTCCGCCCCCTCCTCTGACGCCGCCCCTTGGGAGAACCACGTCGTCAGCATCGGATCGGGCAGCGCAAGGAACCGCTCGAACACCTCCAACTCGGCCTCGGGCATCTCGGCAACGCGCGCCTCGGCGTAGCGCCCGAGGATGATGTCCATCTCCTTGGTGCCGCGATGCGACGCGCGATAGATGGCGCGGCGGCGCCGAATCTGGAGATCGTCTTGCATGCGTATCCGTCTCTAGGATGGGCGGCCGCTTGTTGAATAGGCCACCGTCTCTTGGATAACCCTGCGCCAAGGCTTGACGGCGCGCGGCCTCGCCGCCACCCTCCGGCTGGATAGGGACGTTGATATAACGCCCGTTTCCGATTGCGCAAAGGGCTGAACGGATTGGCATCCTTCGGCCGCTATCCGCCCCTTATGCTGCTTTGCCGAGGCCCTGACTACCATGCGGCCCAACGAGCTGACGCCGCTCTTCGCTTCCCTGCAGTCGCTGTCCGGGATCGGGCCGCGACTGATCGTGCTGATGCGCAAGTGCGTCAACCTGCCCGCCGGCATCACCGAGCCGCGCGTGCTCGACCTGCTCTGGCACATGCCGACCGGCGTCATCGATCGCCGCGCCGAACCAACCATCGTCGACGCAGTGCCCGGCGCCATCGCCACCCTTAAGGTGCGCATCCTCAAACACTTCGCCCCGCCGCGCGGCAACAACCGCGCCCCCTACAAAGTGCGCGTCGAGGACGACACCGGCAGGCTCGACCTCGTCTTCTTCCACGCCGAGCGCACCTTCATCGAACGCCAGCTTCCCGTCGGAGAGGAGCGCTACGTCTCCGGCCGCGTCGAGCGCTACGGCGAGAAACTGCAGATGTCGCATCCCGATTACATTGTACCGCCGGAAGCGCGCGACACCCTGCCGATGCTCGAGCCGGTCTATCCGCTCACCGCCGGCCTCTCTGGCAAGATCGTGCAGAAGGCAACGCGCCAGGCATTGGAGCGCCTGCACGAGGTGCCCGAATGGCAGGAGTCGGCCTGGTTGCAGGCCCGCGCATGGCCGACTTTCAGCGAGGCATTGCAGCGCCTGCACAAACCCACCGACGCTATGGATGTTTCGACCGGCTCGGCCCCATGGCAGCGCCTCGCCTATGACGAGCTTCTCGCCGGTCAGCTCGCGCTCGCCCTGGTGCGCCAGAATTATAAGACGCGCCCCGGCCGCATCGTCAGAGGCGACGGCAGCGTGCGCGCCCGGCTTGCTGACGCGCTCCCCTTCTCACTCACCAACGCGCAACGCGAAGCCATGCGCGAGATCGAAGCCGACATGGGCGCGCCGCGCCGCATGCTGCGCCTGCTTCAAGGCGACGTCGGCTCCGGCAAGACGGTCGTCGCCCTTCTCGCCATGGCCATCGCGGTGGAGTCTGGCGCGCAGGCCGCGCTCATGGCACCGACCGAAGTCCTCGCGCGCCAGCACGCGGAGACCATCGCGCCTCTGGCAGAAAAAGCGGGTCTCACCATCGGTCTTCTGACCGGCCGCGAAAAGGGCCGCCCGCGCAAGGAGCTGCTTGCCCGCCTCGCCGCCGGTGACGTCGACATCATCATCGGCACGCACGCGCTGTTCCAGCCGGACGTGGTCTTCCGCGATCTCGCCTTCGCCGTCATCGACGAGCAGCACCGCTTCGGCGTGCATCAGCGCCTGTCGCTGCAGTCCAAAGGCGGCAGCGCCGGCACCGGCGTTCTGGTCATGACCGCAACCCCGATCCCGCGCACCCTCGTCATGACGCACTATGGCGATCTCGACGTCTCGCGCCTCAATGAGAAACCCCCCGGCCGCAAACCGATCGTCACCAAGAAGCTCCCCACCGACTCGATGGAAAAGCTCATCGATCGCCTGCGCACACAGCTCGCCGAGGGGGCGCAGGTCTACTGGGTCTGTCCGCTGATCGAAAGCTCGGACGTGTCCGACCTTGCCGCAGCGGAGGAACGCCATGCTCACCTGACGCAGCTATTCGGCAAGGAGAACGTCGGCCTTCTTCACGGAGCGATGCAGGACAAGGCCAAGGACGCCACCATGGAGGCGTTCGCATCAGGTCAGCTGAAAATCCTCGTCGCCACCACGGTCATCGAGGTCGGGGTGAACGTGCCCAACGCCAACATCATGGTGATCGAGCACGCCGAGCGCTTCGGCCTCGCCCAGCTTCACCAGTTGCGCGGACGCGTCGGCCGCGGCACGCGCGAGAGCTTCTGCATGCTGCTGCACAAGGCCCCGCTTGGAGAGACCGCGCGCCAGCGCCTCGAAATGATGGAAGAGACCGAGGACGGCTTCCTCATCGCCGAGAAGGATCTGCAGTTGCGCGGCGGCGGCGAGGTTCTTGGAGCACGCCAGAGCGGAACACCCGGCTTCCGCGTCGCGGAAGTTCCCGGCTTCGAGCAACTCTTGGAAGCGGCACGCGATGACGCCCGCCTCGTGCTCTCCTCCGACCCGATGTTGTCGAGCCCGCGCGGCAACGCCTTGCGCACTCTGCTGTACATCTTCGAGTGCGACGAAGCCGTTCGCCTCTTCCGCGCTGCCTAGCACCTCATTCTGTCATCCCGGGCGATGCAGGCTTTCGAGCGGGACGCGTTGCTTAGCCGGATGACACTAAGCGACTGGAGCGGGCTTGTTCTTGTTTTTCTTCCCGCGCCGCGACTGCTCGGCAAGTTCGCGCAGCTTCGCCTGGCTCTCTGGTGTCACCATGCCCGCCGAGATGATCACCTTCGCCGCGTCTTCGATCGTCATGTCGAGGAACACCACGTCCTTGCGCGGCAGGAAGCACACGAAGCCCGTCGGCGGCACGATCCCCGTCGGCATGAACACCGTCAGCAGATCGCCATCGCCGCCCGGCATCACGCGCCCGATCTCACCCGTCGTCTCTCCAGTGACGAATACGATCGACCAAAGCCCCTTGCTGGGAAACTCGATGAGGCCGACCTTCTGGAATGTCTGCCCGGGCCCCGTAGCGCTCACCACGGATTCGAAAATCTGCTTCAGCGCGCTGTAGACGTTGCGCACGATCGGCATACCGCCCAGCATCTGCTCGCCGAACGAAATCAGCGTGCGCCCGAGGAGGTTCGCAGCCAGCGCGCCGATCAGCGTCAGCGCAACGAGGCCGACCGCCAGACCAAACCCCGGAATCGGAAACGGCAGATAGGTGTCCGGCAGATACGCCGCCGGAACGAACGGCTTGATCCATGCGTCGGTGACATTGATGAACCACCACGCAAAATAAAGCGTGATCGTCACTGGGCCGACGATGACAAGACCTGTCAGGAAGTAGTTGCGCAGCCGCGCGCCGAAGTGCCATCCGCTGGAGGAATCGTCCCGTACCAGCTTGCGCAAGCCCGCGCGCAACTCGGCCGAGGTCTCCTGCGGTCCCTTGGGTGGATCGGCAGAACTCATCGATATTCCCACACGCCCCACGCCACACCATCCGTCCCAATCCGTTGGGAGCGGTATTGCCGGCTGAGGCTCCGGGACTTTCCCATGGATTTGCCGCCAGCGTAAGGGGCACAGCCTAAGCGATCAGCGCCTAATGCTTCGGCAATGGCGGGCTATATAGCGCTCTAACAACGCTATTCCGTGACGACTAGGCAATCGAAGCCGTCGGAACGCAGCGAGTTGCACAGCCGACCGGACTCCTGGCTATTGGAAAACGGCCCGAGCCTGACCCGGTAGAACGTGCCCATGCTGCCGACCACCGATTCGTCGATGGCGGGCTTGCGACCACCAAGCTCGCTGCCATGCCGCCCGACCAGCAGACCGGCGAGAGATTCGGCCTCCGAACGCGACCGCACCGAGGCCACCTGCAGCGTAATCCCGCCTGATCCCCCAACCGACGACTGACGGGAAGCCCCTGATGGCTCTTCGACCGCCGCCACTTGAGTGACAAACGCGGAGCCCACCGAAGGCCCAGCACTTGCCGCCGCGCCGCTCGGAATGACTTCCGTCGACGCGCCCCAGCCGCTGCTAGCCGGCGTGCTGGCAATCGATGCCGTGCTCGCAGGAGCAGGCTCGGCACTTTCGCTGGACGAGCCACCGCCGAAGAGATTCGAGAAGAAACCGCCGATGCCGCCGCCCGAACCCGACGACGAGGACGGTGCGGCGGGTGCCGCCGCCTGGCTCGACGCGGCGACCTGGGCGCCACCGTTGCTCTGCCCGGGCATTGCCGGCGCTTCGGCATAGGCCGATTTCGGCAGGGGCGGGACTTCGCTCACTCCGGACTCTTGATAGGCGAGCGCGCGGTTCTTCATCGCATCCGCGCGCTCCGCCTCGGACAGGCCGCCCTTGAGCCACAGCGCGCTGGTGAGGTCAGAAACGGCAAAGCCGGGCTTGCCCAGCTTGCGGAACGTGAGGCCGCGGTAATAGAGAACCCTCGGCATCTGGTGGCTCGGCATGCCGGTGCGGATGGCAGCTTCGAAAGCGCGCATCGCCTCCTCATACTTGCCAACGCCGTAAGCCTTGATGCCACCATCAAAAATCTGCTGAACGAGCTGCGCAGACTTGGTCTTGTCGGCACCCTCGCCGTCACCCGCGGGAGCAGCAAATACGGCCGCGGGCAGCGCAACCGCCAACAGCCCCGCGACGAGAGCCAGAGTGCGCAACTTTTCCCCCATATCCGAACCTTGATGCTTGCTCGATCCGCCCCGTCTCAACGGCGACCCTAAGCCAAGCTCAAATTCGAGGCAAATCCAGGGCCGTAAGGCCGGCAGCCTTTTCCCCTATTCGACCGTGACCGATTTTGCGAGGTTGCGTGGCTGATCGACATCGGTCCCCATGAGAACAGCCGTGTGATAGGCCAGAAGTTGCACCGGCACCGCATAAATCAGCGGGTTGGTGAACTCAGACGCCTTCGGCATAGCGATGTGCGCCGCGATCTTGCAGCCAACCTCTTCAGGATCAGCATCAGAAATGAGGATGATCTGTCCTCCGCGCGTCGCGACTTCCTGCATGTTCGAGACCGTCTTCTCGAACAGATCGTCCTTCGGCGCCACCACGATCACCGGAACGTTCTCGTCGATCAGCGCGATCGGGCCATGCTTCAGCTCACCCGCGGCATAACCCTCGGCGTGAATGTAGGAAATCTCTTTCAGCTTCAGCGCGCCTTCCAGCGCCAGCGGATAGCTCGTCCCGCGGCCGAGATAGAGCACGTCGCGCGCCTTTGACAGCATCTGCGCGATGGCGACGTACTGCTCCTCGTTGCGCAGGATGTTCGAGATGTGCCGCGGCACCTCGATCAGCGCCTGTACCAACTGGCGCTCCTTCTCGCGGTCGATCGTCCCGCGCGCTCTCGCCAAACCCAGCGCCAGGCACGCCAGTACCGACAGCTGGCAGGTGAACGCCTTCGTCGAGGCAACGCCGATCTCGGGGCCGGCCAGCGTCGGCAGCACGATGTCCGACTCGCGCGCAATTGATGACGTGCGTACGTTGACCACCGCCGCGATGCGCTGGCTCTCCGCCTTCGCGTGCCGCAGCACCGCCAGCGTGTCCGCCGTCTCACCCGACTGCGACACGAACAGCGCCAGGCCATCCTTCGTCATCGGCGGTTCGCGATAGCGCATCTCCGATGCGACATCGATCTCGACCGGCAGGCGCGCGTAGCGCTCGATCCAGTACTTGCCGACGAGGCCCGCGTAATACGCCGTGCCGCAAGCAGAGACAGTAGCACGCGGCAGCACTGCCGGATCGACACCCAGCTCGGGAATGCGAACCGTGCCTTCGGCCATGTCGATGTAGTTCGCCAGCGTGTGGCTGATGACCTCTGGCTGCTCGTGAATCTCTTTCGCCATGAAGTGGCGATGATTGCCCTTGTCGACCAGCAACGACGAAGCAACCGACTTGATCAGCGGACGATCGACGCGCTGTCCCGCGCGGTCATAGATCTCGACGCCCGAGTGCCGCAGCACCGCCCAATCACCCTCCTCGAGATAGGTGATGGCGTCTGTAAACGGCGCGAGCGCGATGGCGTCCGACCCGAGATACATCTCGCCCGTGCCGTGACCGATGGCGAGCGGCGAGCCCTGCCGCGCCGCAATCATCAGGTCGTCGTGACCGGCAAAGATGATGGCGAGCGCAAACGCACCCTGCAGTCGCCCCAGCGCCTGACGCACTGCCTCTTCAGGGCTCGCACCCTTGGCCAGCTCGTCGGTGACGACATGGACGATCACCTCGGTGTCGGTGTCGCTCTCGAATTGATATCCCTTGGCCGCGAGCTCTTCCTTCAGCTCGCGATAGTTCTCGATGATGCCGTTGTGCACCACAGAGACCTTGGCATTCATGTGCGGATGAGCATTGCGCTCCGTCGGCCGCCCGTGCGTAGCCCAGCGCGTGTGCCCGATACCCGTATGCCCTTGCAGCGGCTCCTGTAGCAGCCGGCCTTCCAGGTTGCGCAGCTTACCCTCGGCACGGCGGCGCTCCAGGTGGCCGTTCTCGACCGTCGCAATGCCCGCCGAGTCATAGCCCCGGTACTCGAGCCGGCGCAGGGCGTCGACGAGGTCCGTAGCAACCGCTTTGTTTCCGATAATTCCGACGATGCCGCACATGCGATCCGAATCCTTCAGCTTGCGCGCACCAATAGTGCTAGCGTTTGATTAATATGCCCCTCAAATCACAGAGTGTTTCTGCGATTTTCGGTCACTCCAGCCGCCCGGGCGCTGCACTATCCTTAATCAAGTCTTTGCCTTCCGCTTCGCCATCATCGCCCGGAACTTGGCCGCCCACCCGGGCCGCTCGTCCTGCGGCGAGCGCTCTAGCGCAAGGGCATCTGCTGCCACGTCCTTCGTGATGACGCTGCCTGAGCCGATATAGGCGCCGGCCCCAACTTTCAAAGGGGCGACCAGCGACGTATTCGACCCGACGAACGCCCCTTCGCCGATCTCGGTGCGGTGTTTGAAGAAGCCATCGTAGTTGCAGAAGATAGTCCCGGCCCCGATGTTCGCCCCCGCACCGATGCTGCCGTCTCCCAGGTACGACAGGTGGTTCGCCTTCGCGCCCTTCCCAAGTTGCGCGTTCTTCAACTCCACGAAGTTGCCGACGTGCGCATCAGGCCCGATATCGGCCCCCGGGCGCAGACGCGAGAACGGTCCCACGCGTGCACCCTTGCCGATGTGCGCGCGTTCAAAATGGCAATTGGCGAGAATCTCCGCATCGTCGTCGACGCTGACACCCGGACCGAAAAACACGTTCGGCTGGATCACCACGTCTCGACCCAGTTTGGTGTCATACGACAGCCAGACCGTTTCGGGCGCAATCATCGTCACACCCTCGCGCATGGCCGCAAGCCGCGCGCGCTTCTGGAAGATCCCTTCGGCCACTGCGAGCTGGTCGCGCGAGTTGACGCCCAGCACATCCTCTTCTGCGCATGTGACCACAGCGGCTTTCGCCCCGAACGCGCGCGCGATCTCGACGGCATCGGTGAGATAGTATTCGCCCTTGGCGTTGTTGTTGCCGATACGGGTGAGCACACCCAGCACATCGTCGAGCCGGAATGCCATCACGCCCGAATTGCACAGGCGCACAGCCCGCTCAGCTTCGCTCGCATCCTTCTCTTCGCGGATCGCTGTCAGCCAGCCATCGCCATCGGTCAGGAGGCGGCCGTAACCGGCCGGATCCTTCGCCTCGAAACCCAGCACCGCTATGCCGGCGCCGGCATCGAGGCGTGCGCGCAATGCGCGAAGCGTCTCAGGCGGCAGCAGCGGCGTGTCGGCATAAAGAACGAGCACGTCACCCTTATGCGCCGCCAGCGCCTCGCGCGCCGCCAGCACGGCATCGGCAGTTCCCTGCTGCTTCTCCTGCACGAACACCCGGGCGGCAGGCTCTTGCGCCACGGCCTCCGCCCGCACCTTGTCCATTCCCGGCCCGACCACCACCGACAAGGCATCGGCCTCTAAGGACTGCGCGGCGGCTATGACGTGACCCAGCATCGACCGCCCGCCGATCTTGTGCAGCACCTTCGGCAGCGCCGATTTCATGCGCGTGCCCTGACCGGCCGCGAGGACGACAACGAGCAAGGGGCGAGGGCTCATCGAATTCTCGACTTTGTTGATGATGGGAATGGATCGGCTCAGCTACGCAACAAGGCGCCACTCGCACGGGAAGGCATCACCAGCCTTGTATACCAGCGGCAGGCTCCGCCCAACAAGACGGCGCAAATGTGTCCATCGGTGTTGCTGTCCCCGGTGCATGAGCTGTGGCCAAGCTGGCACAGACCCGCTCCTAGACGGTTTAATTTCAATAGCTTGTGCCGGGCATCGATTCCGTCCACAGGCAGCACCGCCTGCTGCTAACCCCCTGCGTTGCTCCCCGCCCGCGACTCACCGACTCTCCGGTCGTCATTCCCGGCGAGGCCGCGTCAGAATCGCATCGGTTCAACGCCAGGCCGGCCCCAGTTCAGGCCCTGTGCCGCGTTCAAAACAGTGGAAGCTGAAAGAATGTCTGTGGACTCCATCGGCCCGGCGCGGCGCCGCACATTCACCCCCTACGTTCTGCTGTACCTGCTCGCAGCAACGCTGGCGGGTGCCTATCTTGTCTTCCTGGGCGTCCGCCCGGACCTCATCGCTATGTGGAAGTCCAAACCGGACCAAACTCAGACGGCACTGGTCGAAACCCAGCGAACCGTCGAGCGCGCGCTCGCCGACATCGATCCGCTGAAGCAGGGTGTTGGCGAAGTCAAAGCCGATCTCGCCAGCTTCAAGGCGGGCCTCGATGAAGCCGCCGAGCGCGACCGCATCCTCATGGAAAAGCTGGAGACGCTCGAACGTCTGGCCGCTGAAAAGGCTGCCGCCGCAGCAAAGCCTGCCAAGACGGCTACCGCGCCTGCCAAGAAGCCCGCCGCCGCCACCACCATCGAGACCGGCAGCATTGAAACGAAAAAGCCCGCAGCAGCCGCGAAGCCACCGGAGGTCGGAGTGCTTCTCGCCACCGGCCCCTCGCTCGACGCCCTGCGCCTGAGCTGGTCGATCCTCAACGACCGCGCTTCCGACACGGTTCGCTCACTGCACCCGCGCTATGTCGTATCCGGCAAGGACAACGAGCGCACCTACGGTCTCGTCGCTGGTCCGCTTCCGACCATCGCCGACGCCAAGGCCGTCTGCAAAGTCATGAGCGACCGCGGTATGGCGTGCGAAGTCAGCCAGTTCCGGGGCAACTCCTTCTGATCCCGTCCCGCACCGCGGCTAAACACAACATGACGCTCCGGATCTGAAAGGTCCGGAGCGTCATTCGTTTTTAAAGGGGTGCAGAACCGGTCTCGCCCGCGTCGCGCGCGCTTAAGGCTGAGCGATTGCAAACGTATCGCAAGCCGCAATATCGCCCGTCTGTGCGCCACGCAGAAACCATCGCGTCCGCTGCTCCGTCGTCCCGTGCAGGCCCACCTCGCGGATGGCATCAGCCGGACGGCCGGCCAGCAGCTGGTCGTCACCAATATCGAACAGCACCGCCAGCAGGTCCGCGCGGAATTGATCCGATCCCGCCCATGCCGGACTGTCGTGCACCCAAACGCCGGCGTAGCAGTCAGCCTGCAGCTCGAACCGGCGCACGTACTCGGTCGCCTGTTCCGGATCCGCCCTGATCGCGCGGCTCAATGCGAAAAACCGCCCATCCAGATTCTGAATGTGATGGCCGATTTCATGGCCGATCAGGAACGTGATCCCGGCCTCGCCCTGCTTTCCAAACTTGCTCATCAGGCCTTGCGCGGCAGCGGTGCCAACGAAGATTGTATGATTGCCGCTGCAGTAGGCCGGACCGTCTCCGGTATAGAGGCCGTAGCAGTTATTCGGGGCCAGCCGGGAAACGAAGCGCACGTTCACCGACGCGACCTCCGGCCCGCGCCCCTCCAAAAGACGGCTCCAAGTCGCGACGGAATCGACGAGCGCGCGGGTCACAACCGCCCGCAGCTTGAGTTCAGGGAGCGGCGCGCCGGTGTCAGGCGCATTGTCGGTGATGGTGACTTCCATCGAGCCCGGCGGCGGTCCCTCAGCAGAGCGAGCGGCAATGCTCAACCCGCTGACCCCAGCCAGCACGGCCGCAAACGGTGCGATTATCCGCTTCGGTTGCTTCATGGAGCGAGCCCTTTTAAGCAGCGTAACTCCAATATATGCCCAACGGTTGCCGATCCCCCTATTCAGCCGGACAACTTTCTTCGACCGAACATCAAAGATCGTTCGTATTGAAGGTATCGCAACGAGCGATATCGCCCCCTTCGAGACCTTTCTTGAACCACCGCACCCGCTGCTCCGAGCTGCCGTGCGTGAAAGCATCGGGCACAACCTGCCCCTGAGTACGGCGCTGAATCATATCGTCGCCGATCTGGCTCGCCGCGTTGAGCCCCTCTTCGACATCACCCGGCTGCAACCGGTTCTTCACTTGGTCGTTGAGGTTCGCCCAGACGCCCGCAAGGCAATCCGCCTGCAACTCCATGCGCACCTGCAGCGCGTTTGAATCACGCTCGCCCGACTGCGTCTTCAGCTCCTGCACCTTGTCCGCGATGCCGAGCAGCTTTTGTACGTGATGGCCCACCTCGTGGGCGATTACGTATGCCTGAGCAAAATCACCAGGCGCGTCGAACTTCCGCTTCATCATGTCGTAGAAGGACAGGTCGATGTAGATCTTGCGATCCAGCGGACAGTAGAACGGGCCCATCTGCGATACGCCCGTGCCACAAGCGGTGCGCGTCGCGCCGCTGAACAGCACCATCTGCGGCTCGCTATAGCGACGCCCGAAGCTGTTGAAGACCTTGCCCCACACGTCTTCCGTGTCGGCCAGCACCTGCGACACGAACCGCTTCATGTCATCAGGAGTGCTGACCTGAGTGCCACCCGGCAGGCCGGGAATGTCAGGCCCGCGGCTTGCCTGCCGGCCAGGCGACTTCGGCACCTCAGTCTGCGGCATCTGCGGAACATCCGGGAACTGCCCTTCTCTCAGCAGATCCAGCGGATTGATCCCAAGGAACAGCAAGATCACACCGATGATCACCAGCGTCCCGAGGCTGATCCCGCCTCCGCCACCAATCGGAATCTGGATGCGCGTGCCATTCCCGCCACCCGGAAAACCGCCCGGAAAGCGAAACGAAGGCCCGCGCTGCCCGCGCCGGTCCTCGACGTTGTTGCTTTCGCGGTCCTCATCACCATAGCGCATGGCGCATCTCCGGGTGTCTCAACGGTTCTTGCGTAACTTACGGGCAGCCGCCGTCAGACCGCTCGCGATACGCATTGTGCCCGGTCCGCACGACGAGTGACAAGTGGCGGTCGTGGAACGGGACTGGAATACGCCAGAGCCTAGCCTTCAGCTCTCTCGGGCTGGGGTGGGGGCAGCGCGGCCTGCGTGGCTGCATCGCCAGCGAGCGCACGCATCTTCGGCTTGAGCTTCAACATGGCTCGCACCGCGCGCGAAGCCGCCACCAAGCCGGAATTGGCGTAATCCTCATGGTTGCTCTCGATCTCCTTGGGATCGTAGCGATAATTCACCATCAGGCCCCAGGCTTCGCGCAGGCCCTTCTCGGACGGATCGCCCAGGAAGTTGATGCGCTCGAGCCGCGCCCCGTTGCCGAGGTGGAACCGCGCCACCGGATCGACCGGCCGTCCATCGAAGCCCTTGGCCGCAAGAAAATAATGCGCCGCCAGCGCCATCATCGAGGTCTCGATCGCCGTCTGCTCGGCTTCATCCGTCCCGTTCGGCCAGTCCGACCGCTGGATTGCTTCCAGCAGCCCCTGCGCCTCATCTGCGATCGGGTGGTTCTCCTGCTTGGCCGCCTTCTCGAGCCAGGCTGCGAACTGCGGCACCGGAGAGAGCGTCACGAAATTCTTCAGGCTTGGCGTTTCCCGCATCAGTTCCTCGACCACCTGCTTCAGCAGGAAGTTGCCGAACGAGATGCCCTTGAGCCCCTCCTGGCAATTCGAGATCGAATAGAACACCGCCGTCGTCGGCGGCTTGCCTGGCCCTTCCGCGTGCGGCTCCTCTAGCACGACACCGATCGCATCGGGGATGTCGCGCAGCAGGGCCACCTCGACGAACACCAGGGGCTCATCGATCAGTGAAGGATGGAAGAACGCGAAGCAGCGCCGGTCAGTCGGATCGAGACGGCGCCGCAGGTCGTCCCAGCCCTGGATCTCGTGCACCGCCTCATAGTGGATGATCTTTTCCAAGATCGCCGCCGGCGTGTTCCAGTCGATCCGCCTCAGAACCAGAAAGCCCCGGTTGAACCAGACATAGAACAGGCGCCTCAAGTCCGCGTCGACTGGGACCAGCGATGGTTCATCGCGCAGCAGCCGCAGAAGGTCGCGCCGCATGCCGACGATCTCGGGCGTCGCGCCGGGCGTCAGATGCAACCGCCGAAAGAACTCCATGCGTGGGCTTTCCAACGCCTTCTGCAGCTTGGCCATACTCGCGTCGGAACACGATTCCAGGTGCTCGCGCGCAGCTTCCGCCACCAACGCCGGATCCGGCTGCATGTCGCGCGCAAGAAACCGGAAGAATGCCAATCGCTGCTCAGCATCGAGCTGGGCGTAGCGGTCCAGCACCGCGCGCGCGATGGCAACGCCTGATGCTTCGCCGCGCCCCGATAGCAGCGCTGTCGACAACTCCTCGATGTTTTCGCTGCCCGCGTTCCCAAACAGCGCCTTCGGCAGCAGCGATCGGCCTTGCTCGGCAACCGAGCTCAGCAGCTCTTGGAGAAACGAAACGTTCAAGAGTCTGGTCCTTCTGCCTCGGACTGAAAAGCTGACGATAGCCCGATATTACAACCAACGAGACTGCAACACGTGCGCACACACCTAACGCACGGATCGCGCTTTCCGCTCACATGTCATCGGAAAGACTTACAGCCTCATAGGTGAGCACGCGCCGCGATTTTACCCAGGGGTCCGTGATGATGCGGAAATCGGCATAGTGCGGCAGCTCGCGGTGAGCCAGATACGCCGCTTCGTCGGCATAGATCTGGTACAGCAGGAACGCTGCGCCCTCTATCGGGTCCGCCGAGATGTCATACCGGTGGCAGCTCTCCTCGCTCTCGCGGCAGATCCTTGCATGCCGGAGCAAGGCGTCGCGCAGCTCCTCCTTGCGTCCGGGCTCGGCCTCCAGGAAGACGACGACCACCAGCATTTGCATTCCCCTATGACGCTCGTTAACCCTTCGTAAACCTCTTGCGCTGACATTTCATTAACCATCGCATGGGGCTGCTTATGGACAGTTTTTCTGGCTGCGACCGCATGACATCGAGCCTCTCGGAGGCCCGAAACGATACCGGCCGTACGGCCTTCTGCGGTCCGTACGTCTTATCCGCCATCACCGGCTATCCGATCTCCAAGATCGAGGACGCCATCCGCTTTGAGCGCAACGCGCCACGCAAAAGCGTCGTCAAAGGCACCGCTGCCGATGAAGTCGGCGCCGCGCTCGCCCAGTTCGGCTACGACATGACGCTCAAGGAGACGTTCATGGCCAAGCCGCGCAAGGAGCGGCCGACGCTGTGGACGTGGATGCAGAAGCCGCGCAACGTCTGGACCCACTACATCCTCGCCGTGCACAAAGGCAAGGAAGGCCACTGGATCCTCGTGAAGGGGGTCAAGATGTGTGACACCTACACAGAAGGCCGCTGGACCTTCGTGTGTGACGGCCCCCATCGCGGCGCGCGCATCATGGAAGTCTTCGAGGTGCGAAAGTCCCTCGGCGCCTGACACACCCGCCAGGAACATCCCACTAGTCGAACTTGTAAGTGACCTCGCCGAGGACACCGAGACGCTCGGTCTCCATCTTCAAGTTGGCCGGATTGGTCGGCGTCTTGAACGAATTCGAAGAATCGAACACCCGCGTCGACTGCGCGTCAGTCGTCCACATCGCCCAGTAACGGCCGCCGACACCGACGCTCCACCTGTCGGTCACGTCATAAGCCAGCATCACCTCGAGTTGCGTGCCGACACCGTGCCCCTCCAGCGGATTGGTGCTGGCGAGCATGCCCGAGTTACCGGCGTAGTGATGATCGACGGCGTTGACTGAGACGTACGGCAGGTAAGCCGCGTCTCCAATGAGCTTCAAGCCGGGAGCGAGATAGAACTCCGCCGTCGCACCAAGCCGCACGGATTGCCACTTCGCGCGCTGCGTAATGACGGGATATCCGGTCGCAGGCAGGGAGCCGCCAACATCGGCTCCGAACGGCCCGGCCTGGTTGGCGAGCTGTTGCACGCCGTAAGCGTCATAGCTTTCGGCGTAATAGTTGTATCCCGCGTAGGTACCGAAGCGGTACCGCGACGTCCGCCACCAGTCGTAGCCGACGTCCACGGTGCCGTACCAAGGAATGCTGCCATCAACCTGGCTCAGCGTGTTCGTGTAGGGGATGCGCTCTTTGACGCCGGGAGATACGTCGCGGTCACCCTCTATGTTGAAGTCCTCGTCGTTCATGTGACCGCCGGTCACCGACCCGCCGCCGAGAAAGCCCTTGGCGAAGAGGTTCCATGGAGCTGTAAGACGCCCCGTCACCTCACCCGTGTTGGCAGTCAAATCGTCATACGTGAGCCTCGACACCAGCGTGTAACTCGGCACCGGCTCGTTCCTATACTGGCCGAGGTCGTACTTGTGCCGTCCCCAGCTGTACCAGTACCGGCCGCCGACTTCGAACCCATAGGGGGTCGTCGCAGCAACGGGCTGATCCTTGAGCGAGCCGAACTCTGGCTCCACGGGTGCCCGCGCATTCCCTCCAAATCGGTAGTTCAACCCCAGCTTGAACAGGTGCATGTCCTGGGACAAATGCCCTTCACGCGCCGGCACCCCCTCGATGGCGGCACCCGTCCCGCTCATGTACTCGCTCGGCAGCAGCGAGATCGTCTGCTTCCCGAAGTTCGCATAGTCGTACTCGGCCTTGACCGACCATCCTCCGCTCAGCGCCTGCTCCGCGCCAGCGCCGAGCGTCCAGCCCCATTGGTTGAGATCAGAGTGCCCGCGGGTGAATGGGTTGCCGAACTGACCTCGCGCGGAGTCGTTGGTGATCATGCTGACACCGCCCGACGACCAGGCAGCGCCGCCCTTGCCATAAATGAGGCTTTGGCCGTCGGGACCTAGCGCCAAGCCGATGCGTCCAGTCAGACTGCCGAAGGCGTTGATACCAACCTTGCAGTTGGAATTGATGAACTGGCCAGACAGCGACGAGCACGTGCTCGTGCCTTCTACCTGCGGAAAGGCAACGTCGGCTTCGACGCCATAGACCACCATTCCCGACTGATAGTTGTATCCGACCTGCCCGCCCGCGAACGCGCCCGTCGCCACGTTGGGATTGCCGAAGATCGACGAGCCACGCGGGTCATCGACATCACTGAAGGCGCCGAGGCCGCCGAGTTGCGCACCGACATAAAAGCCGGTCCAGGAGAACGGCGCTGCCACGGCAGCCGAACCTGCGGGATCACCGTCGGCCTGCGCCCACGTCGCTGGAATCAGCAGCGACACCGCAACCAACGCCCTCAAGACGTCTCTACGCGGCATGCTCACCCCGCCAATTTTATGGATCTTGCTAGCTCGCCGCTGACGCTAGTTGATTCGATGAACGACGCTCAACAATTTGGAAGTCTCCGCCCGCTAAGACTGGAGACAACCAGTCAATCGCTCGAGGACCGCAACGTGGCGTCAAAATTCTTCTCGGCCGCAGCAGTATTGCTTGGCCTCTTCGCCGCAGCCCCTGCTGCCAGCGCCGATGATCTCAAAGAGGTCGTCGCCTGCGTGGAGACCGAGAACGGTGCCAATCGCGACGCCCACGGGTGCATCGGGCGCATCGCCGACGCTTGCACCAACACGCCCGATGGTCAGTCGACGCAAGGAGAGGTCGCCTGCGCACAGCAGGAAACTAAGGCTTGGGATGCGTTGTTGAACGAAGAGTATGCAGCCCTGCTCAAGCTGATGAAGCCCGAAGCAGTGGAAGACATCCGCAAGGCCCAGCGCATCTGGCTCACGTCGCGCGATGCCGATTGCCGCGTGCCTTACTACTTCTATGAGGGTGGCACGATTGTCGGAATCATAGGCGCGCGCTGCGAACTCGATCACACCGGCGATCGCGCGCTGCTCATCCGCTCCTGGCGCCGTATGGCGCAAGGAGAGTGATGGACACGGAGAAGGCCAGCTCCTCGATTAGTCTTTGGCGCGTTCGACGTACGAGCCGTCGGCCGTCATGATGACGACGCGCGTGCCGGTGCCGATGTGCGGCGGCACCATAATGCGTGCGCCGTTCGCGAGCTTCGCCGGCTTATAGGACGACGATGCAGTCTGCCCTTTGACAACCGGATCAGCCTCGACGATCTCCAGCGTCACCCGCTGCGGCAGTTCGATCGCGATCGGAACGCCCTCATGCAGCGACAGCGTGCACGTCATGCCTTCTTGAAGCCACTGCGCCTGATCACCGACGACGTCCTTCGACACCGTGATCTGATCGTAGGTCTCAGGATGCATGAAGGTGTAGCCGGTATCGTCCTCGAACAGGTAATTGTATTCCTTCTCGTCGAGGTAGGCGCGCTCGACTTGGTCAGTCGTGCGATAACGCTCGGTCACCTTTACGCCGTCGCCGATGCGGCGCATCTCAAGATGCGTAACGGGCGTGCCCTTGCCGGGATGAATGTTCTCGGCGTGGATCACGACGGCGAGCTTGCCGTCCAGATCCAGCACATTGCCCTTGCGCACCGATGAGGCGATGACCTTGGCCACTGACTTCTCCATTGAAAGGGGACCGGCGCCGGCGCTTTGGCGCGCTCGCGAACGGCCGAAAAGGGGAAAGCTCGGCGCTCTCATACCCTTTCCGGGGCGAAAGGCCAAGCAGGCCCTGAGGCTGCCCCGCCGCAACCCCCACGGCTATGGCACCCCTGCGACTTGCTCTAGAAAGGGCCAATGAGCACCGACCAGCCATGGTGGACCAGAAGCGTCCACGCCGACCGCCGCCCCTTCCTCCTAGCCCGAGGCCACATCAAGGCCGCCGTCCGCGACTGGTTTGCAGGGCAGGCCTTCATCGAGATCGAGCCCGGCTGCCTACAGGTGTCTCCCGGCAACGAGCTGCATCTGCGTGCCTTCCGCACCGAGTTGCTTGCGCCCGATCTCTCCCAGCGCACCCTCTACCTTCACACCTCGCCCGAGTTCGCCTGCAAGAAGCTTCTCGCAGCCGGCGAGGAACGCATCTTCGCCTTCGCGCCGGTCTTTCGTAATGGCGAGCGCGGCGCCCTGCATGCCCCCGAGTTCACGATGCTCGAGTGGTATCGTGCGGGATCTCCCTTAGCCGCAGTCACGGACGACGCCATCGCCCTGCTGCGCACGGCCGCCAAGGTGACCGGAAGCCGACTCATCTCCTGGCGCGGCATTACCTGCGATCCCCACGCCGAACCCGAGCGCCTGAGTGTCGCCGAAGCGTTTTCGCGTCATGCCGGCATCGACCTCATCGCAACGCTCTGCCCCAACGAGAATGATCGCAATGCCCTCGCCAGCGCCGCCGAGGCGGCCGGCGTTCGTCCGCACGAAGACGACACCTGGGCCGACATGTTCGCCAAGGTGCTGACTGCTCTCATCGAGCCAAAACTCGGTATCGGACGGCCAACCTTGCTCATGGCCTACCCCGCAAGTGAAGCCGCACTGGCCCGGCCGATGTCGACCGATCCTCGCCTTGCCGAGCGCTTCGAGCTCTATTGCTGCGGCGTCGAACTGGCCAACGGTTTCGGCGAATTGACCGATCCTGAGTTGCAGCGCCAGCGCCTCACTGACGAGATGGATCGCAAGCAGCAGCGCTACGGGGAGCGCTATCCCATCGACGACGATTTCATCGCCGCCCTCGCGCACATGCCCTCCGCCTCCGGATGCGCACTCGGTTTCGAGCGCCTGGTTATGCTGGCCAGCGGAGCGACCAACATCGACCAAGTGGTCTGGACGCCGCTGCCGCGCGATCCTTGATCCGGCCGCCCTCCTGGACATTGCCAATCGAACCGCCATATTTGCCGCATGTCCAATCCGCGCGACATCACCCTCAGCGACAAACAGTTTGCGCTCATTGCCCGCGCCCTCGCCGAACCACGCCGCTTCCAGATCCTGGAGCAGATCGGCGCGCAGGACGGACTTCCGTGCGTGGCACTCCATGCCAAGCACGACGTCACCGCCGCGACCCTTTCCCACCACCTGAAGGAACTGGAGACCGCGGGCCTCATCGACGTCACCCGCACCGGCAAGTGCATGAGCATGACCGTCAACCGTCCCGTCCTGCGTGCCTATCTCAGCCGTCTGTCCAGCATCTGAACGGCCCCAAGCGGCGCGCCAGAAGGATTTGGTATCCCCGCCCTTGATATCTCCGGACCCATACTTAGATGATCGTCGAAATTAGACGATTATCTAACTATCGGAAAACGGGAGATGTCATATGGGCAAGCTGCAGAACAAGGTCGCGGTTGTAACGGGAGCGTCGAAAGGCATTGGCGCGGCCATCGCCAAAGCGTTTGCCGCTGAGGGCGCATCAGTAGTCGTCAACTACGCTTCCAGCCGCGAAGGCGCCGACAAGGTCGTATCCGAAATCACTGCCAATGGCGGAAAGGCAGTCGCCGTCGGCGGGGACGTCTCCAAGGCAGCAGACGTCAAGGCGCTGTTCGATGCCGCAAAGCAGGCGTTCGGCAAGATCGACGTGCTCGTCAACAACGCCGGCGTCTATGCCTTTGCACCGTTGGAGGACGTCACCGAAGACTCGTTCCACCGGCACTTCAACATCAACGTCCTCGGCCCGATCTTGACGACGCGCGAAGCCCTCAAGCATTTCCCGGCCGAGGGCGGATCAGTCATCAACGTCAGCTCCGTCGCCGCCTTTAACCCGGTCGCCACTGCATCCGTTTATTCCGCCACCAAAGGCGCCCTCGACACGCTGACCCAGGTTCTTTCCGTCGAGCTCGGCCGCCGCAATATCCGCGTCAACTCACTGAGCCCCGGGCTGATCGAAACAGAAGGCACCCACGTGCTCGGCACCATTGGTGGCGACTTCGAAAAGCAGATCGTCGACCGCACGCCGCTCAACCGCGTTGGCAAGCCCGACGACATCGCCCAGGCCGCTGTATTCCTTGCCTCCGACGCCGCGCGTTGGGTGACCGGCGAGCGCCTTGCGGCAGCCGGCGGCTATCGCTGAGCAACGAAGAGCAGGTGGCCGGCACAATGGCGGACCACCTGCTACACTCCCGATCGGCTCGCCTGCCCTCACAAGAACAAGCCGAGGGCGAAATCTATTGTCCGAACTTCACCCCGCCGAAGCGGTAGTTGATACCCGCACGCACGAGGCTCCCGTCCGTGTCGACGCTCCAGCTATTGGAGCCGATGCTGCCGCCGGACGGCGTCGTCAGCGAGATCGACCCGAGGTCGTAGTAGAGATATTCGACTTTCGCGGTCCACGCCGAAGCGCCGTCGATGGCAATCTCCAAACCGCCTCCGATCGTCCAGCCATTGCGGAACGAAGAGTTTGATGCACTCACCGTCGGCGTCGCGCAGAAGACGTCGCACGCCTCCAGCACCGAAACCGTCGTGTCGGCACCCAGATAGCCGCCGGTGAAATAGAGCATCCAGCCGTTCATCAACACGCCGAGACGCCCGCGGATGGTCATGTAGAAGTCGGCGTCCGTCGTCGTCGACGCGTCATAGCCGAACGGAACGTAATATCCGCCGGTCCCGGCAAGGCCGAGATTGCCGAGGTCGCCCTCAATGCCGTAGATCACCGGACCGAGCTGCCAGTTGTAGCCAAGCGTGCCGCCCACGACGAGGCCGCTGGGCGAGTAGCTCCAGGAATCATCGAGCGTGACACCGGTGTTGCCGGTGGCGGTGGAACTGCCCCAGGTACCGCCCAAATGCGCACCGATATAGAAGCCGGTCCAGCTCATCGCCGCGGGGCTATAGGTGGGAACATAGTCGTAAGGTGCGCCGTCGCTCAGCGCCCGTTCGGCAGCGCCGGCCAAAGAAACGCACGCAACGAATACTGACAGCAGATGACGACGCATAAACGCCTCCTCGTAATCAACCGACTGAAGAAACGCATGCACCAGATGGCGCCATCGGTACGCGAAAACGTGGAAGCGGTCGCCGCGTTATCCCCGTGTGTCCCCGCTATCAACAGCGGTCAGAACGAACTTCCACCACTGTTGCCCGCTCGGCACGCTATGATCCGGCCCACGCCGAAACGTCACATCGGGGAGATGTCATGACCGCATTCCGCCGAACTTTGACGACCATCGACGATCTCGCGGACGCAGGATTGATCCCGCAGGACCGCGCAGCAGCCCTTGCCGATGTCGGCGAGCAATACGCAGTCGCCATCACGCCCGCTATGGCGCAACTCATCGATCCGGCCGATGCAGCCGATCCCATCGCCCGCCAGTTCATCCCCGACGCGCGGGAGCTGGATCGCCTTTCGGCCGAAAACGACGATCCCATCGGCGACGACCTGAAAAGCCCCGTACGCGGCATCGTCCATCGCTACACTGATCGCGTGCTACTGAAGCTCGTTAGCGTCTGCCCGGTCTATTGCCGCTTCTGCTTCCGCCGCGAGATGGTGGGGCCCGGAAAAAGCACCGCGCTTTCCGACGCAGATATCGCATCTGCGCTCGACTATATCCGCGCGCACCCTGAGATCTGGGAGGTGATCCTCACCGGGGGTGATCCGCTCATTTTATCGCCGCGCCGCGTCGCCGAGATCACTGCAGCGCTCGGCGAAATCTCCCACGTGAAGGTTCTGCGCTGGCACTCGCGCGTTCCCGCCGTGGCACCCGAACGCGTCACCCCGCAACTCGTCGAAGCGCTCCGCGCATCATCGAAGGCGGTCTTCATTGCGCTCCACGCCAACCACCCGCGTGAACTGACAGCTGCCGCGCGCGAAGCATGCGCGCGGCTCATCGACGGCGGCATCGCCCTCGTCAGCCAGAGCGTGCTCATCAAAGGCGTCAACGACGACGTGGACACCCTGGAAACCCTGATGCGCACATTCGTCGAGATGCGCATCAAGCCCTATTATCTCCACCACGGAGATTTGGCCCCCGGCACCGCCCACCTGCGCACGACGATCGCTCACGGCCAGAACCTGATGCGTCAACTGCGCGGCCGCCTGTCTGGACTGGCGCTGCCGACCTACGTCCTCGATATTCCCGGCGCGCACGGAAAAGTCCCAATCGGCCCGCAATACATCGAGACAGATGACAGCACCGAGTTCGTCGTCACCGACCGCACCGGAGGCGAGCACCGCTATTCCGATTGCGCCCCGCCCGTTTGATCGCCGGTGCGCCACGCCGCGCTGAGAAATCTCTTAGGCGTCGGGTCATCGTCACCGGCCACGGCATCGACCTCATCGAACCAGCGATCGCGCTGGCTCTCCGGCAGCTTCGCTGCACACCACGGACAGTGCGCTATAAGCACGTACGTCGCCCCGCCGTCGTGCACCGGGATCCCGTATTCGTCGAATATCTCGTTGTAGACGATAAGGGCGTCGGCGCATTCGAACGGATCGGCGTGCTGATCGCAGCTAAACCTCAGTGCCGCCCCCATCGTCTCACAGCAGACCCGAAGCGCTGCGGTGGGCGGCTGCCACGGCACCTCCAGCGGCATCCAAAGCACCCGCCGCTCACGAAATAGGTCTGCGCTCATCCCCATCCCCTTGACGCCGGGCAACATGCCCTTGCCCCTCTGCGCCCTTCGATGCCAAAGTGTCGCAATAAAGTTGACCACTGTCACCGCGCGGCATAGCCCGCGGAAAGACGGGGCGCCAAAGGAACCCTTGGGAGGAAGCCTGAATGAACGAGCAGACGAAGCGGGAAAGCTTTTTCGGCGCCTGCCCGCACGACTGTCCCGACACCTGCGCCATGATCTACGAAGTTGACGAAGGAAAGCTCGTCAACGTCAAGGGCAACAAGGACCACCCCATCACCCGCGGCACACTGTGCGTGAAGCTGAAGGACTTTCACGACCACCACCATAACCCCGACCGCGTGCTCTATCCGCTGCGCCGCGTCGGCCCGAAGGGTTCCGGTCCCAACGGCGGCAACACCTTCGAACGCATCACCTGGGACGAAGCGATTTCCGAGATCGGCCGCCGCTGGCGCGATATCATCGCCGAGTACGGCGCTCAGGCGATCATGCCGCAAAGCTATCTCGGCAACATGGGTCTCGTTCAGGGCATCAACTCGGGCGACCCATTCTTCAATCGCCTCGGCTCGACGGTGAACGAGAAGACATACTGCACGTCCGGCTCGTCCTCCGCATGGCTTCTCACTTACGGGCCGACAGGTGGCGTCGATCCCGAGAGCTTCGTCCACTGCAACTACATCGTCATCTGGGCGTGCAACTCGATTTCGACCAACCTGCACCACTGGCCGTTCGTGCTCGAAGCGCAAAAGCGCGGCGCAAAGGTCGTCGTCGTCGACGCCTATAAATCACGCACCGCCAAGGCGGCCGACTGGCACATCTGCCCGCGTCCCGGCACCGACGGCGCCCTCGCCATGGGCATCATCAATTCGATGATCCAGCAAGGGCTCGTCGACCAGGAGTACGTCGACAGCTACGTGCACGGCTTCCCCGAGCTGAAAGAACGCGCCGCGGACTTCACGCCCGAATACGTCGAGGAGGTCACCGGCGTCAAAGCTGCGGACATCGCCAAATTCGCGCGCGAATTCGTCACCAGCCAGCCCTCCGCCATCCGCATCGGCGTCGCCATCGAGCGCTCGGCCGGCGGCGCACAGGCAGCCCGCGCTGTCTACGCCATCCCCGCGCTCGCCGGTTCTTGGCGTCACGTTGGTGGTGGCATGCTGCAGCTCCCGCTGTGGGACTTCCCCGTCGATTGGGTGAAGGCGGCACGCCCCGATTTCATCAAGCCGGGTACGCGCGTCGTCAATAACCTGCGTCTCGGCCAAGCGCTCACCGGCGAGATGAAACTCGACCCGCCCATCAAGAGCCTGTTCGTCTTCTGCACCAATCCCGTCAGCCAATCCCCCGAGACGAACAAGATCGTCGAGGGGCTGAAACGCGAGGATCTCTTCACCGTCGTCGCTGAGCACTTCATCAATGACACGGCAAAATATGCCGACATCATCCTCCCCGCCGCGATGGCGGGCGAAGCCGAGGACATGATGTGGTCTTGGGGGCACTTCTACTTCACGTACAACGAAAAGGCTGTCGAACCGCCCGGCGAGTGCAAACCGACCAGCGATATGTGGCGCCTGCTCGCAGCGGAGATGGGCTTCGACGATCCCGTTTTCAAAATGACCGACTCTGAGCTGTGCGAAGCCTACATCAACTGGGCCGACCCGAAGATGGGCGGCATCGACATGGAGTATTTCAAGCAGCACGGCTACTACAAGATCGACGTCGGCTCTTGCGACACCCGCACACCGCACGCGGAGGGCAAGTTCCCGACGCCGTCCGGCAAGATCGAACTGCTGCTGCACGATGCCCGCAACTTCGTCGCCCCGCCGTTCCGCGCCATGTACGAGGGCGAGCAGGACGGAACGCTGCTCGATCCGCTCCCCGGCTATCAGCCGGTCCGCGAATCTCCGCAAACCAATCCGGAACTCGCCAAGCGCTTCCCGCTCAACATCATCTCTCCCAAGAGCCACGCGTTCCTCAATTCGTGCTACGCCAACGAGCCGCACAAGATCCGCATCCAGGGCGAGCAGTTCGTAATGATCTCGCCAACGGACGCTGCCACGCGCTCGATCCGCGAGGGTGATCCGGTGCGCGTTGCAAACGACCGCGGCTCGTTTGAAGGCGTTGCCCGTGTCACTGACGACGTGAACCCGGGCATCGTCGTCGCGACGCTCGGCTACTGGCGCCAGCTCAATCGCTCGGACGGTTCGGTCAACTCGATCTCGTCCGACGCTTGGTCGAACATCGGACGCGCCCCGACCTACTCGGACAATCTCGTCGAGGTGACGCGCGTCAACTGACGTCCGCCACCGACACTCACACAAGGGGCGTCGCGGTGCTGCCGCGGCGCCCTTCTTTGTCGCCGCGAGTGGTTCAACCTCATGTTGCGGTTGCGCGCCCGCCGACTCGCACACTATTAACGAATTACTAACGGCTTTTTCCCGGGTGAGAGTTTCGCGTCCCCTGACCGACTGGGGCACATCGATGCGGATCACGAGCCGGACACTGGTTGCCGTAATTGTCTCTGCTGTCGGCAGTCTCACAGCGCTCGCGGGCGAGCTGCCTGCGGTCTCCAGCATCAATGGCAAGATCAGTGCTGAAGGCGGCGCCTTCGATGACAGCGGCGCTGGCATCGCGCTCGGCACGCTCGGCGTGCCACTCGGACATTACCTCGGCCTCCAGGCAGACGGCGCCATCGGCACCATCGACGGCGAAACCTTGGGCGGTGGCGGTCTGCACCTCTTCACGCGCGATCCGTCGAGCTATTTGCTCGGCGTCTACGGCAGTTATCATACGTGGGATTCGATCGACATCTGGCGCCTCGCCGGCGAGGCCGAACTGTACTTCGGCCGCTTCACGCTCTCCGCTCTTGCGGGCTATGAGAACGTAGACGTTCCGACCCTTTCCGACGGCTTCGAGGTGCTGACGACCGACGACAAGCACTTCTTCGGTCAATTCGACGCCAGCTACTACGTCACCGACGACATCAAGCTCTCAGCTGGCTATCGCTACCTGAACGAGTCGAGCTTCGGCGCTGCGAGCGCTGAATATCTCGTCCGTAGATTTGAGGTTCCCGTCTCGCTGTTCGCGCGCGGCTATTATGGCGATGGCGACTACAACGCCATCACCGGTGGCCTCAAGGTCTACTTCAGCGACGATCCCAACAAGTCGCTCATCGACCGCAACCGCCGCGACGATCCGGAGAACTATCTCCCCGTGTTCCCGAAGCTCGCCACCAAGGCGTCAACACCGATCTGCAAGGTTAGTGCGCCAGCTGATCAGACATCGAGTGGCGATTGCATCTGTCCGTCCGGAACGGCTCACGCGGGCGGCCATCCCCAATTCATCTCCGTGCTGAATAGGTATTTCTGCGGCACGCCAGCGTAGACAATGGCCTTTCGCTGCATCGCAAAATGGCCGCCCACAGCAATCTAGTCCTCGTCGCAACACCACTCCGCGTCTAAGAGTTATCCATCGCGTGACGGTGGCCCTTGCTACTTGACCCTTCGTCGCTGCAGGTTAGCGTGGCGCTCCATCCGGGTGACGAATTTGAGTTCATGACCGTTTATCTTGTCGGAGACATCGGCGCCACCAATGCCCGCTTTGCATTGGTCGATGCCAAAGGCAGCCTGATCCGCGCCGCCGATCTGCTCTGCCGTGATCATCCGACAATGGCGGACGCCATCACGAGCTATCTCTCGGCAGTTAACGGCGCAGCCCCGCAGCGCGCAGTTCTCGCCGTTGCCACGACTCCGCGCGATGACCGCGTGTCGTTCACCAACAACCCCTGGCAATTCTCGATCACCGAACTTGCGACGCACCTCGGCATCGGCGATCTGCAAGTCATCAACGACTTTCACGCTAACGCACTCGCGCTCCCCCATCTTGCGGACGCGGATGTTCTGAAAGTCGGTGGCGGCGAGCCCATTCAACACGCGCCCATGGGCGTGCTCGGCCCTGGTTCCGGCCTCGGCGTGAGCACGGCCGTCTACGCGGCCGGGCGCTACAAAGCCGTTCCCGGCGAGGGCGGTCATGTCACCATGGCTCCCGCAGACGATCGCGAGAGCGCTGTGCTCAGCGCTCTGCGCAAACGCTTCGGGCACGTCTCAGCCGAGCGCGTTCTCTCTGGCCCCGGTCTCGTCAATCTCTATCGCGCTCTCTGCGAGATCGACGCAAAAGTTCCCGACGACCTTACGGCCGAAGACATCACCAAGGCAGGGGCGTTGGGCGCCTGCGACTATGCCGGCTCCGCCGTCGATATGTTTTGCGCCATGCTCGGCACCGTTGCCGGCAATCTCGCCATCACTCTGGGCGCGCGAGGTGGCGTATTCATCGCTGGCGGCATTGTGCCGAAGCTCGGCGGCACTTTTGCGCGCTCGCAGTTCCGCGAGCGCTTCGAGGATAAGGGACGCTTTCGCGACTATCTCGCGGCGATCCCCACATATGTCATTACCCGCCCGCACGCGGCGCTCGTCGGAGCTGCCAGCCTACTCAACGACGATTGAGCGCGCCACACCTAGGCGCTGAGCGCGCGCGCTTCGTCCGGCGTTTCGATCAGCAACGGCGGTTCGTGCAGATAGCGCGTCGCACGCCGCTTGGCCTCGATGTCCTTCCATACCAGCAACACCTGGGCTTCCGTTAGCGAGGCTGCGCGCGCAACATCTACTACGGGCACACCGTTATCCAAGCCGAAGAGGCAAAGGTCCATCTGCTGATAGGGCAGCGCGAAGTAGAACTCTTCCTGCGTCTGCGCCAGCGACCACGTGTCCGTTGTCGGCGGGCGGCTGCAGATTTCGGCGGGCACGCCGAGTGCCTCGGCAAGCTGATAAACTTGCGTCTTGTAGAGATGCGCAATCGGCTTGAAGTCGGCAGCGCCATCACCGTTTTTTACGAAAAAGCCCTGGTCGTACTCCAGCCGGTTCGGCGTGCCCGACACGGCATAGTTCAGCCGGTCGGCGTGATAGTACTCGAGCTGCTTGCGTGTGCGCTGCTTCATGTTCGTGGCCGCAACAATGCCCTGATACACCGACAGCGGCATGCGCATCTCGCGGCGCTCACCCGATGGCGACTGCACCACGAGCTTCGTCAGACTGTAGCTGTTTCCGTGCAGCGCGTTCGACAGCACGACCTTGCAGCTCCAGTCCGCGGCGTACTCCGGCACGATCTCGCGGATCGCCGCATCTCGGCGCTCGTAGCAACCCGATGCTGCCAGGGTCGGCGCAATGTCTTCGACCACATGACGAATGCCGTAGGCTTCCGCAACGAGCCGCCCCAACCGCAAACTCTCGGGATCGGAATCCCTTTCCGGCATCAGCACCGCCAGCACGTTGTCGGCGCCCAGTGCCGCCACGCATAACGCTGCCGTCACGCTGGAATCGATGCCGCCCGAAAGTCCAACGATCGCCCCGCGCCGGCGCAGGCGCCGCTGCACCTGCTCGCGAATGCCCTCCGCGATACGCGCGATGGCGACATCGGCATCGAGCGTCAGCGCCTCGGCAGAGAACTCGCGCGCTTTGGTCGGATCGAACAACGGCATCTAGGCGTTCCCAGCTTGAGCTTCGGCAACAAGGCGACGGCTGATCTTCCCCGACTCCGTCTTCGGCAGAGCGGGACGGAACTCGACGAACTTCGGCACCATGAAATCTTCCAAGAAGCGGGCGCAGTGGCGCACGATGTCGACTTCGGCAAGCTGCGCACCGGGCTCAGGTGCCACCACCGCCTTGATCGCGCTGCCGAGGATCGGATCGGGCACCCCGATCACCGCCACCTCGGCAACGCCTTCTAGCGCGTAGATGATGTTTTCGACTTCCTTCGGCGCTACCTTTTCCCCGCGCGACTTGATGATGTCGTCCTTGCGCCCGACGAAATAGAGGAAGCCTTCCTTGTCCGCGCGGAACAGATCGCCCGTATGCAGCACGCGCTCCCAGTCATGCGGACCAGGGCGCAGCGCCTGCGCCGTCGCCTCCGGATTCTCCCAGTAGCCCTTCATCACGTGTGCGCCGCGGATCACGAGTTCGCCCACAACGCCCGGCCCAACGCGCTCGCCTTTGTCATCCACCACATAGGCTTCCGTCCCAGGGATGGCGATCCCGACCGAAGTGATGCGGTTCTTCAGCTCGGACGGCGGCAGCCACGTGCAGCGCTTGCACTCCGTCAGCCCGTACATCGAATAGAGCGCCACGTGCGGGAACAGCGCCTGCAGCCGCTCGATGTGCGACGGCGGAAGCGCCGCCGCCGTATTGGTGATGTAGCGCAGATGCGGCAGCGCGCCGGCTTCGAGGTTGCGCTGAGCGATAAGGATCGCCGCCATCGTCGGCACCAGCGGCAGACCCGTCACCTTCTCTTCGGCCACGCGCTGCAGGATCACCTGCGGGAACGCGAACGACTTCTCCAGCACCAGCGTCGCACCGATCTTCACCGCCATCAGCACCTGATAGAGGCCGTAGTCGAACGCTATCGGCAGCACGTTGAGGATGATGTCGTCGCTGGTGTTCTCCAGATACGTCGTGATCGACGTTGCCGCCGCCACGACGTTCTGATGGGTCATCATCACGCCCTTGGGGAACCCGGTCGACCCCGACGTGTAGATCAGCATCGCCAAATCGATGTCGATGCCGGGCGCTGCCTTCAACAGCTCCAGCGACGGAGCGGCCAGCGTATCGCCCCAATGCACGAAGTTTGCGTGCGACGGCGCTGCATCGCCATCCGCAACAACCGTCACTGAGACTGAAGGCGCTCCCACCACCGCGTCCGCGGCTACTTGTACGCCCCTCTGCTGCGTGATCAGCGCCTTGGCGCGGCAGTTGTTGAGGATGAACGTGAGCTTGTCGACCTTGGTCGAAGGATTAACCGGGCAGAACACAGCGCCCGCCTTCAGCACCGCAAAAATCGAGACAACCGCTTCGGCGCAGTTGTCCAGGAAGAGGACAACCCGGTCGCCCCGAGCCACGCCGCGATTCACCAAGCCCTGCGCCAGCTCATCGGACAAATCGTCGAGCTGGCTGTAGGTGACCCTGCGCCCCTGTGCGACCAGCGCCGTCTTGTCTGGGAACCGCGTTGCGCTCTCGCGCAGGAATTCCTCAAAGCGCATCGCCCACTCCCTATCCCTGTTTCCCCGGTCGTCTTTACGCGACCTGCGCCGACGGCTGCGCCGATTGCTTGCGCGCCACATACGCAGTGATCAGGCCGATGGAATCGAGGTTCTCCGGCACGATCTCTTCGTCGTTAACGACGATGCCGAACTCGCTCTCGAGATACGACACCAGTTCCAGAATACCGGTGGAATCGATCAGTCCGGCTCCCAACAGCGATTCATCATCTCCGAGCCCATCGCGACCTTCACGAAAAAGAAAGCTCGTTTCGACGAACTCGCGCACTGCCTGCTTAAGATGGTTGCTCATGCCTAGCCCACTCACTGATTACGCATTGCCCTGGGCGACTGAAGCGCCGCCCCGAAAGGCTTCAGCAGCTGACGTAGCAACGCTCATGCCACGTCTTCCCTGCGCGGGCTTCGTAAACGTCTCGTGCCAGACCTGGGTCGACAGGATGCCAACGAACGCCAGGTTGTCCCTGAACCCCGTCGAAGGCAGCTTCTCGCATTTGGCAACGAGACGGCCGACCAGTTTGCTGTCGAAATAGCCGGCGGCATCTAGGTTCGCGGGCGACAAGTGATCGAGCACCGTGGCCGACACGCGCGAGCGCAAAAATGCGCGGCTCTCCGGCGCGCGGTACGGCTGCTTGGTGCGCTTGGCGATCCCTTCCGGCAGCATGTCCGCGACGCTGCGCCGGAGGATATGCTTCTCAGTCAGGCCCTTCAGCTTCAACCGCGGCGGGATGCGCGAGGCGAGCTCGATCAGTCGATGGTCAAGGAATGGAAACCGGCCTTCGACCCCATTCGCCATCGCCACGCGGTCGCCCTGAGACGATAGGATGTAGCCAGGAAGCAGGAAAGCACTCTCCAGATATTGAGCCTGCGACAGCGGATGCCAGCGTCCAAATTCGGCGGGCAGTTGGTCACGCAAATCGGCAAGCGCATCATAGTCGCCGATGCTGGCCCGTAGATCTGCCGAGAAGAAGCCCTTCGCCGCAGCGCTGGTGCGGAAGCGCGGCAGATGGGAATAGAGCGGATCATTGAGCGCGTCCTGGCTGCCAAAGAACGCTTCCAGATAGCGCTGCGATTGCCCCTGCAGCCGGGGCATGTACGGATAGAGCTTGCGCAACAGCAGCGGTCGCAGGCGCGATCCCGGTTGCGCCGCGCAGAACCGCCGAACCTTGGCCTCTTTGAAGACGTCATACCCGGCAAAGACTTCGTCGGCGCCCTCACCCGTCATCACAACCTTGACGCCGTTTTCGCACACCAGCCGCGACAGCAGCAGCATCGGCGCAGGCGCCGTGCGCATGATCGGCCGCTCGGTATGGCGGATCAGCTCAGGCAGCGTTCCCGCGATATCGTCGTCCCGGCAGTACGTCACCGAATGCCTGAGGCCCAGCGCGGCGACCATCTCCTCCTGGAATACGCTCTCGTCATATTCCGGCGTCTCGAATGCCACCGAGAACGAGCGCAGCTGGTCGGGCACGAACTTTCCAATTGCCGCGGTGGTAATGGATGAATCGAGCCCGCCACTGAGATAAGCGCCAACGGGGACATCGGCACGCAGGCGAATACGCACGGCGTCGAGCAGCATCTCCCGCACTTCTTCGCTCCACCGCGCCTCTTCCCGTTCCGAAACCGGACGATCCTCTGCGGCGTCGGGATAGGAGAACTGCCAGTAGCGGCGCGTCGTAACGCCATCGCGCGTTGCGATCATTACGTGTCCCGGCGGCAGCTCGCTGATCCCCTTGAAGGGTGTGCGCGGCGCCAGCGGGAACCAGAAAGTAAACATCTGGTCGAGCGCGATGGGGTCGAGGGAGGCATCGATGCCCGGCACCTCGAGCAGCGCCTTCACCTCTGACGCAAACGCGATCCCGCGATCGAGCCGAGCATAATAGAGCGGCCTAACACCGACACGATCCCGCGCCAGCATCATGCGCTGCTGTCTTTGATCCCAGATCGCGAATGCGAAATCACCATTGAGTGCTTCGACGCAATCCGCACCGCGCTCCTCGTAAAGGTGCACGATCACTTCGGTGTCGGAGCGCGTCTTGAAGACGTGCCCGCGCGCAATCAGTTCCTCACGCAGCTCTACGTAATTGAATACTTCGCCATTGAACGAGAGCCAGACAGAGCCGTCCTCGTTGCACATCGGCTGGCGCCCGCCGCCAACGTCGATGATGCTGAGGCGCGCATGTGCCAGCCCGGCATCTCCATCGACGTATGTGCCGTTTCCATCAGGCCCGCGATGCTGCAACGTCTCGATCATCCGCATCAGCAGCGCGCGCGCTTCCTCCGGCGCCACCGGCAGTCCGAAGTATCCAGCAATTCCACACATCCGAGAGCTCCAGCGCCACGCGGCCGTTACGCAAAACTTCCACCGATGAGACGAAGCCATGACTCGCCTGCAAGCCCCGTCATCAGCGAACGTGCACCCTGCACCTCGCTGAGCAGCGACTTGTCGCGAGCATGAATGACTGTCGCGGCACCGTGATAGAGAAGACACCGGCGCGACACGAGCGCGTCGAACAGGCCAGGATCTGCGCGTCCGCGCACGCCGACGCAGCCAAGATCGGCGGCCGTACGCAAGAGACTGTCGATCGCCAGCCCCGCGGCGTTAGGTTCGGCCAAGACCTGCAGCACGCGCGCGATGTCGCCGCGCCGCGCATGAAAGAGGTAGCAGGCAACCGGCTTGTCGCCGCGCCCGTAAACAACGCGCCGATGCAGCTCGCCGTAACGCTCCTTGCTCTCGGCATGGGCGAGCAAACGCGGCAAAGCCGGCAACTCCCAATCCGGGCGCAATTGATAGCTGCCGCTCAGCAGCTGGATCGCGTCGAGCACTTCGCCGGTCGTCGCCGCAACATCGCGCGACCCTCGCGTCTCTGTCTCCTCCAGGGCGACAAAGCCAGCAGACGAAGCAAAACGATCGATCACAGAACCCAGCGGGCGCAGTGCTCGCAAAGGCCGAAACGAAGCACCCGCCGCCGCGACACAGAAACCCGCAGGACGCAGCACCTTCAGCCAATCAAGACTGGCCGCAGGAATACGTTCGCCTCCGACGCGCTCCCACATACGCTGCGAAATGCCGTTCGCCGTTTCGCTGAAAGAAAGGTCCTGCGGCCCTGCCAGATAAGCCCGCAATAGCCGCGCCCCGGCCGTCGGGTGATCCTCCGGCCGATCGACCATCATCGAGCCGGCAGCCGCTGCCTCGATAATCCGGCCACCCAGCAGCATGCGGCGCGGCCACACGCCGATGAACCCGCGCACAACGCCCTCCCGGTCGACGAACACGCGCGAACGCGGCTCCGTGCCGTCACGGGCGCTATCGAACAGGATGTCCTCGAAATAGGAGGAGAGCAGAGACTTGGAGGGCGCGCGCCCCTTCATGAAGACACGCGCGAACATTTCGGTCACGGCCGGAACATCCCCGCGTCGGACAGCGCGAATGACCTCACTCATGAACTGATACTCTGCCTACAACCGACCGAAATTGGCGCTAAACACACGCATGCGAGCACACGTCTCAAACTGGGGCGCCGCCTGTCCCAGTCTCCATGCACGCACGAGCCGTTCGGCACCCGATTCTCAGCAACTGCATAACCCGGACCACCTTACGGCCAGGCACACTGCGCCACTTAGACAAAGGTGGTTCGCCAAGTCTTGATAATTTGAGTACGCAAATTAACGACGCTTGGGCCCATCCCAACGACGGGATATATGCGCAACGTCATATTCTACGGGCATTTTCAGCGCACGGAGCGCCCCTGAAAGCGACCGGGTAGGATTAGCCGCGGCCAACCATTTTGGCGCGCATGCTTACCAAGCGATTAAGCTGATCGCACGCGCGTGGGCGCGGCCATAGAGGCTAATGCCGCGATGGGCCCGCCTGGCTGATATCTTCGGCGAGATAGTAGCGGTTGACCCAACCCTTGAGCCGCCCATGCCGAATTGGGCACCATAGATCGCGGCAAGCCCCGACGATCATCACGCCCCGCCCGCGGGCAGGGATCGCGCCCACTGCCTGATGATATTCTGATGGACCACTGCGAACGTTCAGCATGTCGCCGTCCACGACCCTCGACACCCGGAACGTCCCCGGCGAGATCGACGACGTCGACACAGCCGACGCTTCCGCCAAATCGTCGGGAGTGGATTTGCTCGGCTTGACTATGTTCGTTGCAGGCTTCTTCCGCGTGCTGGGAACTTTCGCAACGCGCACGGTCCGCGGCGCCTCCTTGAGCTTCGGAGGCGGCGGCGCAATCGCCACGGCCTCTCTCGTCGGCTCCACCCTCGTGCGGACCGGCGCCACGGGCTGAGCTGCAGGAGCCCGCTCCTCGAAGGAAACGTCTGCCACATCCCCCGCACCAACGCGCATCTTTTCAACCCGATCAGCAGAAGCCGTCTGCACTTTCTTCGGCTTCTCCACTGCAGGGCTCGCCTTTGCGACAATCGCGGTCGGAGACTCGGTGATGGTGGCTGTGCCGCTCTCGCCGCTGTTCTCTTGCCAGTAGACCTTGCTGCCGTCACGCTGCAGCGAAATGCAGCGCGCCTTGGCATCGAACCAGCGGAACCATTTCACGCAAAGCTGGTCGGACTCGGTCCACCAGCGGCCACGATCCTTCATGGCGCCAAGCGTAAGACCCAGCGCACCAGCTTCACCGGAAACGATGCCGTTGGACTCGACCTTGACCGGAATGGAGATACGCAGCGGGGTATCGATCTCGAGCAGCGCGCCCGGCTGCATCACGTGCTTGATATCCGCGCTCGACATGCGAACCGGCTCAGCCGACGCAACGCCGACGCTGCACAACAATCCCGCAACCGTGACCCACCGCAACATCACTTCTCCCAGGTGCCCCCTATGGCACCCTTAATGAAATGAGAAAGTGGCGAGAACCCGGTTGGCACTGCCGTGGTTTCTCCCCACAAAAGGCATGCCTATGTCATCTCTGCCTGCTCACCCGTTCGTTGGGGAGCAATGCTCACCCGGGGAAAGAAGGCCGAGTGCTACGTCGAGCAACACGCGACACACCTTGTCTCAAATCCCAGCATCCACTGTAACCATTAAAGAGTGGTGGCAAAGGCTTGCCCGAACCCTGCGGCCGTGAAGCTGATCGAGCCTCCAAAGGCGATATTGACGCCCCAGACAAAGGATACTCAGATCGTATAGTATTCACGTTCGAGCGCAGAACGCGATAAGGTTCAAGGCTGATCTGACGAGGACGTCATATGACTGCAGAAGCTATGGCCGACGCTCCCACCGGGCGCTGGAAGCGCCTCAAAGAGGCGACCGCAGCGGCGCACCAGCGCATCGACACCCGCATCATGGCCGCGGCACCTTTCGCCTCTCGCGAGCGCTATGGCCTCTTTCTCAAGGTGCAGCACGCCTTTCATCGCGACATCAACAACCTCTATCATCTGCCTGAGTTGCAGAGCGCATTCGATGACCTTCCAGTCCGGGCACGCCTTACGGCCGTCGCCCAGGATCTCGCCGATCTCGGATTCCCCATCCCAGCCGAAAGCGATACCGCGCACGAGATGCCCAAGTTCGACGCCCCCACCGCGGCCGGCTGGCTCTACGTCGCCGAGGGCTCCAACCTGGGTGCAGCGTTTCTGCTCAAGGCCGCCAGCCGCCTGGGCCTCAGCGAGGACTTCGGCGCGCGTCACCTCGCAGCGGCGCCAGAAGGGCGTGGCATCAGCTGGCGCAAGTTTACAGCCGCGCTCGATGCGATGACACTGACCAAAGCCGACGAGGAACGCCTCTTTGCCGCCGCCCGCAACGCGTTCGAGCGCGTACATGCCCTCGTCGAGTTGATGATGCCGCTCCCCGGACCAACAGCCCCGGCCTCGCAGCCAGAGATCGCCACCTGAGGGGACCGTCGCAAAGGAGCAACGTGAGACAGATGGGGCGCTACCTCTACTTCAGTCTCGGATGTTTGTTTGTGGCTTTGGGAATTATTGGCGCCATGCTGCCGGTGATGCCCACGACGATATTTCTCATCCTCGCCGCTGGCTGCTTCGCGCGGTCCTCACCCGCCTGGGAACGCTGGCTTCTCGAGCATCCGCGCTTTGGCCACACTCTCCGGAGCTGGCGCGAGGAAGGAGCCATACCCCGCCGCGCAAAATTCCTGGCCTGCGTGGGCATGACTGTCGGGCTCTTGCTCTTTTATATCGGCACCCACCCCGGCCCGCTCCTGCTTGCCACAGTCGCCAGCGTCATGATTGCCTCCGGCATCTATGTCCTGTCACGCCCCCTGCCGGCACCTCGCAGCCCGCCGCCCCAGTCGAACGACTGACAAGCCTCTCCCGCGCTCCCTCGCGCCGCTTGCCTGCTAGCAAACCGCGCGTCACGTTCGACACGGCCTCGCGATTCGCCGAGCCTTCCGCGAACTGCACGTGAACGAGCGTATTCACCGAAGGGAGCCAGACCGAACGTGAATCCCACGCCTTCGACGCTCCTCGTTTGTGCGCACATCCTCCCCGGCCGCGAATCCGATTTCGCGCTGTGGCAGGCACGCTGGCAAAGTGCGTTGCTGACGGCTTCAGACGCTGTAAGCGCCGAGCTCTGGCCTCCGTCGCCGCCCGATCAGCTCGAAGCCGTAGCCCTCGCGCGCTTCAACTCGCTCGACGCGCTGCGCCAATGGCGTCACGGCGACACCAACCGTAAGCTAGTCGACGAGGTAGTCCCTCTTGTAGAAGCAGGCGTCGTCATGCAGCTCGTCGGCCGAGCGGCGGCCGAATACGCCGTCGTCAACGGCGTCAGCATGGTCGTCACCACGCGTCTGAAGCCCGGCCGCGAAGGCGCCTACCGCGTGTGGGCCAATCGCATGCAGAAGCTGCAGGCGACGTTCCCAGGCTTCCTCGGCTCATTCGTTCAGCCACCACTCAAGGGCGAGATGGACTGGACCACGGTCCTCCGCTTTGACACTGCTGCAAACCTGGAGCGCTGGCTCAAGTCGGACGAGCGCACGTCGATGATCAACGAGAGCGCAGATTTCGTCGGCGATTTTCACGTCTCTCGCGTCGACACGTCATTTCCGGGCTGGGTCCCGAACGACCCGGCAACGGGATCGCCGCCCAGCATGTGGAAGACAGCCTGTCTCGTACTGCTCACGCTCTTTCCGGTTGTCATGCTGGAGATGCGGTTTTTGAGCCCGCACCTCGAACACCTCAATCCGGCGCTCCGCACATTCATCGGCAACGCCATCAGCGTCGGCCTCACCACCTGGCCGCTGATGCCGCTGGCAATCCTCGCCTTTCGCGGGTGGCTCTATCCGGAAGGCTACCCACGCTGGTGGAAGTGGGCGATGCCGGCAGCACTCGTCGCAGGCTACCTGATCGAGATCATTCTGCTTTGGAATCTTATTGCGCCGGCTTGAGGCGGTGGCGTCGGTGCGCGGATTCTGTGCACCCAGCCGCTGCATGCGGCACGAAACTCAAGTGCTATAAGCTGCAAAATCATCGACCCACTTCGGCGATCTCTTTATGCTTCCCGGCAAACGCTAGCACCCACTCTTTAGACCCGACGCTGGCTCTAGCGCCCCGTTGGATGCTCGCCGAATTGATACGACAAGGACCACCATGGTTGAGACGATGACCCAGCTCGACCTGCTCCTATCGCAGCGCTCGCTGAACGATGAGCAGCTCCAGGCCGCGGCTGAGAAGGCCGCCGACTATCGCATTCTGCCCGACGCCAACGTCATCAAGATCGGCGGGCAAAGCGTCATGGATCGCGGTCGCGCCGCCGTCTATCCGCTCGTCGACGAGATTGTCGAAGCCCGCAAGCAGCACAAGTTGCTGATCGGAACCGGTGCCGGCACAAGGGCTCGCCACCTCTATTCGATTGCCTCCGAACTCAACCTGCCCGCCGGCATTCTCTCGCAGCTCGGCGACGCGGTCGCTGACCAGAATGCGGCGATGCTCGGTCAGCTTCTCGCCAAGCACGGCATTTCAGCCGTCAGCGCCGCTGGTCTCTCGTCCGTTCCCCTCTTCCTGGCGGAGGTGAATGCGGTCGTCTTCAGCGGCATGCCACCCTACTCGCTTTGGATGCGTCCCTCGCGCGAAGGTGTCATTCCGCCCTATCGCACCGACGCCGGCTGCTTCCTCGTCTCCGAGCAGTTCGGCTGCAAGTCGATGATCTACGTAAAGGACGAGAACGGCCTCTACACCGCGAACCCCAAGACCTCCAAGGACGCCACCTTCATCCCGAAAATTTCGGTCGACGAGATGAAAGCGCGCGGCCTGCACGACTCCATCCTCGAGTTCCCCGTGCTCGACCTATTGAAAGCCGCACGCCACATTCACGAGGTGCAGGTCATCAACGGCCTCGTGCCGGGTAACCTGACCCGCGCCCTCGCCGGCGAGCATGTCGGCACCATCATCACCGCGAGCTGAAGAGCGCCCCATGTCCGACAGGTCCAACGACATCAAGCACGTCGACTCCGCGCTCGCGCGCCAGACGCTACTCGACGGTTCGCTCACCGCGCCGGTTGCCGGGCACCGCCCCATCCGCATTCTGCCATGGCTGCAGGTGGTCAAGATCGGCGGCCGCTCCATCATGGATCGAGGTCGCGCCGCCATCGTCCCCATCGTCGAGGAAATACGCAAGCTGCTGCCTGAGCATCGCCTGTTGCTATTGACTGGCGCCGGCATCCGCGCACGCCACCTTTACACTGTGGGGCTCGACCTCGGCTTGCCGGTCGGCTCGCTTTCTTCGCTAGCAGCCACCGAAGCCGGTCAGAACGGTCATATCCTCGCTTCCATGCTCGCGCCCGACGGCGTTTCCTACGTCGAGCACCACACGTTGGCCAACCAGCTCGCCATCCATCTTTCCGCCGCGCGCGCCGTCGTAGGCAGTGCGTTCCCGCCCTACCATCATCACGAGTTCCCCACCTCACGGATCCCGCCGCACCGCGCCGACACCGGCGCCTTCCTGCTGGCCGATGCACTGGGTGCTGCCGGGCTGACCATCGTCGAGGATGTCGACGGCCTCTACACCGACGACCCAAAGACATCGGATAAGAAGAAGCCGCAGTTCATCAGCGAGATCAACGCCAGCAAGCTCATCAAGCACCCTGGCACGCTGCCGTTCGACCGCATGTTGGTCGATGTGATGGTCAATGCGCGCAACATCGAGCACGTGCAGATCATCAACGGCCTCGTGCCCGGCAAGCTTACCGCCGCCCTGCGCGGCGAACATGTGGGAACCATCATTCACACAGGCGCTGGCAAAGGCTGACCTGCTACGTGACGCCTTGGCCGTAGCTGGAATCGGGCGTGCAAATGCGGAACTGGGGGCCAATACGCAAACCGGGCCACAGCATCACGCCGTGACCCGGTTGACGAACAACACAGCGGCCGGTGTGCGCCAGCCGCGCGCTATTTCAGCTGATTGAGCGAAGTGTCGAATGACAGGCTCATGAAGAATCGGTTGCCGCACGAGTCGGCTTGACCGATGAACAGAACGCACTCGCTGTCGGACAGATCGGAGCCCGTGTAGCGCAGGTCGAGCGTGGCAGCCTTGTAGGTGAAGCCACCACCGACATTCCAGAACGTGTAGCCAGGCGCAAAATCATCGCTGACCCACTGATGCCCGATCTCGCCCGACACATACGAACCGATGTCGTGCGGCAACCGTAGCTCCGGCAGCGTGCGCTTGGCGAAGAATGAGGAGTGCGAGCCCGCGATGCCGTTATATCCGACGAACGAGTTCGACCAGTAAATGTTGGCACCAACGGTGAGATCGGGCGTCAAGGCATACTTGCCGACGCCGTAGATCTTCCAGAAGTCGAGCTGGTGACCCTGATCCTCGCCCTGATAGTCGATGTAAACGTAACCGACGTCGAGACTGAGCGGATCCCACGTATGACGGATACCGCCGTAGTAATCGAACTCGGCATAGGGATTGGTACCGTCGAAATTGACGTTCGACGAGAAGAAGCCCGCATAAAGGCCGTTCTTGAAGTCGACCTCGATGTAGCCCTGCGCGGCAGGGTCGCCCTGCGTCTGCGAGACGCTGCGCAGGTTGTATTCGTTCGCGATCTTCGTCCCGAACAAGATATCGAACGGCAACGGCTGGGACGTATCACCCGCGAAAGCAGGAGACGCGAGGCTCAGGAGGACACCTCCAACTGCGAGCGACAGCTTTACTGACGACATATTTTATTTCCCCGTAGTTCACGACTGACATTTATCATCTAGATGGAGTCTAAGCAGGATTCCTAGATAAAAACGGAGAAAACAGTCATATGTGATTAGTATTGTTGCCCCGCGAACGCACTGCATGCTTACGATGCAATAAAGGGCCGCAATGCCTAATCAAGCGCCAGTAGAGCTAAGCGTATTTACTATGCGCTTATACAGAAAGACGTGCGCGCCCGAGGTGGAATTCGCGGGCGCGCTCTGCACGTGCAATTGATCTGTCAGGTAGCGGTAGACGATGCGTGCGGCCGCCGGAGAAAGGGCCGGTTTCCAGAGCCAGATGTCCTGCTCCCGGTCGACCCCCTCCTGCACGAACAGGGCGTCTTTCGCATCGCCCGCGCAGCCGACGTGCCACTCTTCAGGCCGTCCTCCGAATTCCTTGATGTAGCTCAGGAACTCGAATTTGATCTGCTGCGGGCTGAACACGATGTTGTTCATCACGGCGCCAGATGCAGACGCGCATGACGGGAAACCTCTGAGGTTCGCGTACGCCAGGCTTCGACGAGTGCTACGCCGCGACGCTTTTCGTCCGACGACATTTGCTCGACGATCTGCTCCAGCGCATTGAGTGCCGTACCCACGCCGTGTTGTGCGGCGAGCGCCAGCCAAAGATAGGCTTCAACCCTGTCCTTCCCGACACCCAGCCCGTTGGCATAGAAGAACCCGAGACGCGCTTGCGAGGGATAGTGCCCCGCCTCGGCCGCCGCCCGGTACCATTTGGCGGCAAGCGCGTGATCGGCTGGAATGCCCTCACCCTTCGAGTAGAGCGTTGCCAAATTGTATTGCGCGAACAGATCGCCCTGCTCTGACGCCTTGGTCAGCCACAGCACGCCTTCCGCTTCATCGCGCGCAACGCCTTGCCCCATAGCCAGCATCGCACCGAGATTGGTCTGCGCCTGCACATTGCCGGCCTCAGCAGCCTCGCGGTAAAGCGCAACCGCAGATGCGAGCGAAGCGTCGACACCTTCACCGTTGGCGTAAAGCGCTGCGAGCCACGCCTTGGCCTCGACATCGCCCTGCCCAGCAAGTTCCTCGAACAAGCTGAATGCTTGCCGAAAGTCGCCACGCTCATACGCGCCAACAGCAGCGGACAGCGCTGAAGCTTCGTCTATCTGAAGCGAAAGGGAGAGCATTCTGGTCAACCTCTCAAGTGCTGATAAATCGGTTTCGGGGAAGGCTGCTCCATCGCGCGCGCCGCTCGACCCGCAACCATGCGCTGCATCCAGTAACCTTGCGCGTCGAGCTGGAGCGGCAACGCCGCTCCCACCGTTTCGGGACGCAGCCCCGTCCCCCACCGCACTGTCGCAAGATGCTCATCGACCGCTTTGGCCGCACGCCATTCGATCTCCGCGCGCCAGAACTCCGCTGCGTCATCGCGCAGCGCGCCATACACGGCGCCGCGGCACAGCGTCTGTCCCAGCGCCGTCGGCTGCATGACGACCACGCAGGTCTCGCCACGCGCCCGCATCAGCACGAGATTTGGAAACAACCATGCCACCACCGCTGGTTCACCCGCGATGGAATTGCTGGAAAGGAGCCAATCCCCACTGTCCGGCTTCCCAATCGGCTCGCCCGCGGCCAGGTGCTGCCCAAGCAGTTTCCAATTGGCGTTGAACTCCAGCCAGCCGACATCCGCCCGATGCGTCACATCCCGAAAGAACTGTCCCGCATCTACGACAGCATCGAGCGCGCCATTGATGGGCGGCGGCTCCACATCGAGGTTGACGAACATCAGCGGACCGAACGACATCACATGCACGGGCAGCAGCCGCTCCGGTCTAAGCCCCAGATACTGCTCCATCTCCGGTGTCGCCTGCCCCATCTCGCTGGCAGGAATGACACCGCGATCCCGGCTGTAGCCGCACGACGTGAACGAGCACTTCGTTTTCTTGCCCGTCTGGCATTGCAGTGGGATGGCCCTGCAGCCACCATGCTGCGCCTTGTTGAACCGCCCCTTCAGGGCGCCATCCACCCGCTGCACGTGGATGCCGTGATTGCCGACGGTGTAGGGAAGCACATCGCCTTCATTAGCGATCTCGTCCGAGCAACCGACGCAGACCCAATCCCGCGTCCAGATCGTCTCATCCTCGAGCAGGGAAAATCGGATTGAACGATAGGCCAAGGGAGGCAACACGCGCGCCTTGCCGACAGGTAGTAGAGCGTCGGCATAGAACGCCGCGCCCGCCAAGTCCTGCCCTTCGTCATGAAAACCGAGATCGGGGCGATGAAGCATGATCAATCCCCTGGCTTGCCAATTGCGTTGTGAATTCCATCGAAGGCAAACCGGTGCCCACGGACGGGGCGTGGGCACCGGGCCGACCCACCCTTACGTTGCAGAGGAAACGGCAGGGCTCTCGTAGTCCGCACGACCGCGATGCTTGATGGCATCGGCCGGCGGAGGCGGCAGCGGGCCATCCATCATGAAGCGGTTGAGCACATTGCCGACCAGCGTCGAGACGTTGTTCTTGCCGTTGTTCCATGGCAGCGAGCCGCAGAAGGCAATCGACGAGAACGCGAAGCAGGCGCCGCCGTTCGGAGTCTCGTGGAAGGCGATGTCGCCGCGCACGCGCGGATGCGTCGTCCCATCGAGGCCCTGCTGGTTGAAGCCGAAGTCTTCCATGACGAGCAGGTAAGCTTCGGTGTGGCGGCCAGCCGACGTTGCAACCGCCAGCGTATGCGGCGGCGAGCCCAGCGTGACGTCGACGATGTCGAGCTCGAGGCCCGCACAACCACCACCGACGAGACCGAAGTTGCCGATCGGCTCATCATAGGTAATGCCCTCGAACGCCCACGCAACGCGCGGATCGAGGCTGTCCGGTGTGCGGCTGTAGTACGTCGAGACGTCGAAGCCTTCGTTCGTCATGCCGACGCCGGCAACCGAGTAAAGCGAACGCCCGCGGAAGCGCCACATGCCACCAAGCTCGCCGGTACCTTGGTGGTAATACTCACCCGGCTCGGCGCGCCAAGTACGGATCCCCGACTCGCAGCGCCGCATCTCCGTGACCACGCCCCGACCGTGCTTATCGTAAGCCGGGTGGAACGAGTGCACCCAGTACCAAGCGTCGGCGCCCATATACATCAGCCTGCCGCCACGCTGCGTGTAGTTATGCAGCGCGTCGAGCTGCGTGCCCGAGTTGTGCTCGGGATGCGAGCCCGTGATGACGACGTTGTAGTTCTCCAGACGGGCTACGCCGTCATAGGTCACGTCTTCATCGGTGATGACGTCGTACTCATAACCCATCGTCTCCAGCCAGTAGATCAGATGGAGATCGGCAGGATACTGCCAAGGCGCCTGCGCCAGGAAGTGATCGTACTTCGGCCGGATGCTCAGGATCGGACGCAACCGCGACGACAGGCAGATGCCCGAACCATCGGTGTGCGTGTCGTAAATTGATCCGCCGTATTCGCGATGCTCGGCCAGGAACATGTTTTGGTGCTGCATGATCGGCACGCGATAAACGAAAAGCTCCGCGCCGCCCGCGTTGCAAGCCACATGCTCGTTCGCATACGCCATGTAGCTGATCGTCGGCACCATCACCGCGATCTTCGACTGCTCCTTGCCGATCTTCGGCACCACCCAGAATGGGATGTAATCCTCGTCGCCATCTGCGGTGGTGAGCTTCAGCGCATAGAAACGGCTCTTGACGCCTTCCGCCGGCACGTCCCACTCGACGTCCACTTCCCAGCGGGCATTGTCGACGTCGTCATCATGGAAGTGGATCGCGCCGTATTCCTTCTTGGCGTACTTCCAATCGAAGTTCTGGCCCGACCAGTTGTAACCCGTCAGCGCGCGCGTGGGGCAGTTCACCAGCTTCGCATCGAAGCGATAAGGGCCGTTGTCCTTCGCAACGATGGTATCGATCCCGTCCCAGAAATCCCAGGCAGCGACGATCACCTCAGACAAGGCACCCGTCGGGCCCGAGTTACGCCGCTCGGTAAGGCCCGGCTGCGCGCCAGCCTTCATCTGCTCGATTTCGAACCGGCTCAGCGCTTTGTTGCAGATGCGCGGGCTGTCGATCTTGCCGTTGTACTTGCCCGCGAACCACACGCCCGATGGCAGCGCAGACTTCGCCAGCGGATCATCATCCATGCGATCGATATAGGCACCGAGCGCAACCGGCGCCGGCGTGTGAATGATCTTCGTTTTGATCGTCGCCTTAACTGGCTCGATCACCGGGTCTAGCGCGTAGACGACCTGCGGCTCGTGATACAGCACCACTTCGCCAGTCGCCGCGTTGTAGCTCGCCGCCACGAAGTGCCACGCATGATCGCGGATCGGCACATTGGTCGTGACTTTGTGCTCGTTGATGCGCAGCTCCAGACAGCCCTGCTCATTGATGAACAGACCATAGCCCTTGCCGTAACCCTGGCCGTTCATCCACTTCGTCACGAGACCCTGCGCACCGTGCTTCCAGTAACGCGGATGGGTCTTCGGCGTCGTTGGCCAGATCCAGCACTGCAGCGTGAAGCTATCGACGTGGAACTGCGGCGCATTCTCGACGTAGCCGTAAGACCCGCCATGGATGATCTGCTTCCGGCCCTTGTAGGTACCGGTCACCTTCGTATCGATCGGGCGCTCGATGAAGCCGGGACCGCGCGGATTGGTGTCGCCGTGAATCATCTGTACCACCTCGGCCTTAAACTCCGAGGGGCCGTCGCAGTTGACGTAGAACTTGATGGTATCGCCCGGATGGACTCCGAATTTGTCCGCGTATCCGGTTAGCCTCATCGCACACATGGTCTTCTCCAGTCTGTCAGGACTTCCCGCATGGCTCCGCCGTTCACGCCCCTTGCGAGGGCGCGGCAGGAATTTGCTTTTTGATGATTATCCCCGAGGCCGAAGCCTCAGCGTGCAGTGTCGCGTTACGTTACCGGCCAGTTGTCATCGCGATGCTTCCAGCCTTCCGTGAAATGCTCCGGCATACCGGCAGTCTCAGGCAGCTCGTCCAAGCGCATCACGAAGATGTCGTGCTGGATCTCCTGTTCGTCCGTGTAGACTTTGTCGTTTACGAACACCGGCGGCACGCCGCGGATGCCCGACAGACGACCGATGCGCCATTCTTTGTCGATCTTGGTGCAGATGACGATGAGCTTCCCCTTTGGAGATTCGCCACGCATGCGCAGCAGCACGCGGCGCAGCACCGGATGCTCGTGCACCCCGCCGGACACCACGGTGGTGTCGCCGGGTGCTCCGCACTTGAGTACCGAAAAGCCGGCGACGCCCTTCATCGATTCAACGCACTCTTTGTGCAGACGGATCAGCTCCTCCCGCTCTGGGGTACCTTTCTTCGGAATTGAGATCATATTCTCTCCATAGGTTGGCGCTTGCGTTCGTTGGCCTTGCTGTCGGCCGTTGTGGTTGGGGGCATCGCGGGAGGAAGGCGAAGCGTTGCGGGGGAACACCTCAGATCGTCATGTGCCGCTCCACCAGCTCGTCGGTCATCTCTGAGATCGGACCGCGAGCCACGACGCGGCCGTTGTCGACCATCATGAAGACATCGCCGAGCTTGCGTGCGACTTTGATGTGCTGCTCGGTGAGGATCAGGCTGATGCCCAATTCTTTGTTCAGCATGCGCAGGATCTCGCCGATCTCGTGCACGATGTTGGGCTGAATGCCTTCGGTCGGCTCATCCAGCAACAACACTTGCGGACCAACCGCTAGCGCACGCGCGATCGCGAGCTGTTGCTTCTGGCCACCCGAAAGCAGGCCCGCCCGCCGTTCGAGATTCTCACGCAAATAAGGAAAGATGCGCAGGCAGATTTCCGGAATGTCAGGCGCGTTGTCCTTGCGCGCGAACGTCCCAAGCAGAATGTTCTCGCGTACCGTAAAGTCGGAAAGGATGCCGCGGCCCTGCGGCACGTAGCCGATGCCATAGCCCGCCCGCTGATAGGGAGGTTTGTTCTCGATCGCCTCGCCGTTAATTCGGATCGCACCCGTGGAGCGATCCGTCAGCCCCATGATCGTGCGCATCAACGTCGTCTTGCCGACGCCATTGCGCCCCAGAACGCACACACACTGCCCCTTCTCCAAGTCGAAGGAGAAATCCCGCAGAATCTGCGTCGCGCCGTAGTAGGATGAAACGTTGTCGAAGCTGAGCAGCGTAGTCATGCAGCCTCCTGCTCGCCGAGGTACACATCGCGCACCCGCGGATCGGACTCGATTTGCTGAATGGTGCCCTGCGCCAGCAACGACCCCATGTGCATCACCGTGACGACATCAGCGATCTCGCGAACGAAACCCATGTCATGCTCGACCACGATCAGCGTCGTCGACTTGCGCAGCTCCTTGAATATGCGAGCCGTCTTCTCGATTTCGCCCTCGGTCATGCCGGCGATGGGCTCATCCATGAGCATCAGCCGCGGCGACTGCATCAGCACCATGCCGATCTCGAGCCACTGCGTCTCACCATGAGAGAGGATGCCGGCGCGCTCATCGAGGCGATGCGTCAGGCCGGCAAGCGTCGCAATCTCGTCGAGCTTGTCCTTCAGGCCGGGCACATTGAAGCGCAGCAAATTAAAGAACGGGTTGGTCTGCCGGCTAAAAGCAACCGTTAGATTCTGCCGCACCGTCAGGTCGCGCAGGACCGCGGGAACCTGAAACTTGCGGCCTATCCCCGCTCGCGCGATGACGTGCTCGTCCTGCCCGGTGATGTCTTCACCCGCAAACACCAGCTTGCCCGAAGTCGGCTTGATGCGCCCCGTGATGAGGTCCATGGTCGTCGTCTTGCCCGCGCCATTCGGCCCGACAAGGCAGCACAGCGTTCCCTCGACCACCTCCAGACTGAAGTCGTCGATCACCTTGATCGTGTCGAAACTCTTGCAGAGGTGGTGGATTTCCAGAAGTCCGGCCATATCGATCACTCCGCTGGGAACGGCTTGGCGCCGTTCGGCTCGTGCGATGTCGCTGTCTTCGACTTGGTGGCGATAAGGCCGAGCCCTGCTTCGACCAGGCTTGCGAGCCCATTTGGAAGGAAGCGTACGACCAGGATGAAGAACCCGCCGAGAAACAGCAGCCACGTCGAAAGGAAGGCATCGCCCAAATAGCTCTGGCCGCCTTGAATAACGAAGGCCCCTATGATCGATCCGATCAGCGACATGCGTCCCCCGATCGCCGCCCAGATCACCATCGAAATACTGAAGCCGACATCGAGCTGCGCCGGTGATACGTACTGCACCAACATCACCCAGAGGCACCCAGCGATCGCCGCAATGAACCCAGAGATGCTGTAGATCACCGTCTCATAGCCTGAGACGCTGTAGCCCAGGAACCGCACGCGCTCGGCGTCATCGCGGATCGCCTGCGTCACCAGTCCGAAGGAACTCTGCGTGATCAACTTGGCTACCACCGTCGCGATCAGCAGCGCGAAGAAGACGACCCAGTAGCCCACCGAGCTGTAGGGATCGATCTCGAAGCTACCAAGTCGCAGTGGCGATGGCGGCGTAATTCCATTGACGCCCCCGGTGTAAGCCTGCTGGTCGAGAATGATCGTGTAAAACGCCGACAGCATCGCCAGTGTCATGATGGCGAAGAACGCTCCCGACACACGCGCCTTGAACATGATGCGTCCGAACACGGCGCAGAACAGCGTCGGGATACCCAGTGCGAAAATCAAACCCGACGCCGTGTTCTGGAACGGCCACCAGAGATACGGCAGATAGTCGAGCCCGTTGTTCAGCATAATCGGCGGGATCGGGTTCTCCACGGTCTGCGACTGCATCTGCATAGTCATTGCCATGCCATAGGCACCTAGACCGAACGCAATTCCCTGCCCGAGGTTGAGAATGCCGCCGAAGCCCCAACACAAGCTGATCGACAGAGCGAGCAACCCGTAGACGCCGTACGTGGCGAGCTGATTGAGGAGGAAATCATCGTCGATCCTCATCGGGATGATTGCCAGCGCGGCGAAGAAAGCCGCGTACGCAATCCACTGCGCCGTCTTGTTGTAGTAGAGGTTCCCCATGTCTCAGCACCCGCCCTGCTGCATACCCGTGATTGACTCCTGCCTCATCGCCGCACGCCCGCTTTTGCGAACAGGCCCTGCGGTTTGAACCTCAGGAAGACAACGATCAGCACGAAGATCAGGAAGCGAGCGAACGTGTCGTTCGTAAAGAACGCGAACATCGATTGCAGCTCGCCCGAAGCAAAGCTCGCGATAATGGTTCCTGCCAGCGAGCCGCCGCCCACGACGACCATCAGGAACGCCTGCACGACATAGCTGTCGCCCATCGTCGGAAGCACGATATTGAGCACGCCGAAAAGCGACCCAGCGACGCCGGCAAGCCCGGCACCAAGCGCGAACGTGAGCATATAGACGCGGCTCGCATTGATCCCAAACGAAGCCGCCATCTCCTTGTTCTGCATCACCGCGCGCACCTGCACGCCAAAGCGCGTCTTGTAGAACAGGACCCAGATGCCGAACACGAGCAGCGCCGTGACGGCAAGCACGATGACGCGGAAGGTCGAGATCGACACCGAGCCGATCATGAATGAGGAAGAGAAGATCTCCGGCACCGCCAGGTACTTCGGATCCGAGCCGAAGATAAGCCGCACACCCTGCACCAGCACCAGCGCAACGCCATAGGTCGCAAGCAGTGTGTCGAGCGGCCGGTTATAGAGATATTGTATCAGCCCGCGCTCGAGGATCAGTCCGACCACGGCGACGATGACGAACGATGCGGGAATGCAAAGAAGGTACGGAACGCCCACATAGTGCTGCAGCATGTACGCGCTGTAGGCACCAAGCATGATCAACGCGCCGTGCGCCATGTTGATCACGCCCGCCGCACCGTAAATGATCGTCAACCCAAGCGCGGCGATCAGCCAGATACTCGCGATACTGAGCCCAAGTATCAGTGCGTTGAGAACCGACCCGAATTCCATAGCTGTTCCCCTCTCGCCCACGTCCGGCTAATGCCCCGCCCGGACGCAGCATCCCGAGTGCTGCGCTTACATCCTGGTGGAACGGCCGCTCCGCAGGACCGCGAAGACCGCGGAGCGGCTTCCACTCAGATGACGCTCTTGCGGATCTTGCCGTCTGGAGCCTTGAGGCCGTCCTTGGTGCACACGCCGAGGTCCGGGTAGATCGAGAACGGATCGGGTGCGACCTGCGCATCCGCCGACTTCACCACCTTGAAGGTGCCGTCACCCTGGCATTGACCGATCTTCGGCTTCAGCCAAGTGTTGAAGTTGTTCTCGTCGATCCACACCTCGCCTTCGGGCGAGATATCGTCCCCGATACGAACACCAGCCGAGTGATCTCGGATCGCGCGCGGCGTAACGTTCTCGAAGCCGACGGCCGCAGCTGCCTTCTCGAAACCGGCCTTGAACACGTAGGCGGAGAGATAGGTCTCCTCCATGTTGTAGTGCGTGACGCCGTTCTTGCCGTACTTGCTCTTCAAGAAGCCCTCGACGAACTTCTGGTTCGTCGGGTTATCGAGGCTCTGGAAGTAAGGAGCCGACAGGAAGTGGCCCGCACCGAACTCCGGACCCATGGCGCGCGTCTCGATCTCACCGGTGGTGAGCGAGGCGATCGGCATCTGGTCGACCTTGAAGCCTTCCTGCTTGAACTGCTTGTGGAAGGCGATGTCCGATGCACCGACGACGGTCGAGAAGATGAAGTTCGGCTTCGCGTCGCGGATCTTGTTCAGCACCGGACCGAATTCGGAGCTGCCCAGCGGGATGTACTCCTCGCCGAGCAGTTCGCCCCCGGCTTTCTCGAGCCAGATCTTGGCGTTCTTGTTGGACTCTTTCGGCCACACGTAATTCGAGCCGACGAAGAAAACCTTCTTGCCGAAGTTCTCGACCATGTATGGGATCAAGTCCTTCGAATGCTGGTTCGCGAGCGGACCGGTGCAGATGGCGTTCTGCGTGCACTCGGCGCCCTCGTAGCATGTGGGGTAGTAGAGCAGATGGTCGCGCTGCATCACTGTCGGCAGGATCGCTTTGCGGCTCGCCGACGTGTAGCAGGCGAACAGAGCGATCACCTTCTCGCGCAGCATCAGCTCTTTCGTCTTCTCCGAATAGACGCTGAAATCCGATTTCGCATCCACGATGATCGGCTCGACGGGAACGCCGCCGACACCGCCGGCCTTGTTGATCTCATCGAACGCGTATTGCAGAACGAGGGTCGAGTCCTCCTCCGGCACGGCGAGAGCACCCGTGAGGGAGAACAGGACGCCAACTTTCAGTGGCTCCCCCTTCTTGAGCGTCGCACCCCAGGCTTCGCTCGATCCCGGGATCCAAAGGTGAGGCATTCCAATGGCTGCGGAGGCAGCCAACGACGTCTTCAGAAGCTTGCGGCGACTAAATTCCATGTGTCCGGGTTCCCCTCGGTATGGCGGCGGAACAAGGCATGTCCCCGTGACATGCAGTACGATATATGAATACGAAGAGCTAGACGTTGCGTCTAGACAAAACAGGAGGAATTATGCCCAATCTGAGGGCGATCTTAGCATTTTATCTAGGCAATCGCTGCGGGATGATGCAGTCTAGATGCCTGGCGGTGGTTGCCCTGCACCTCGCGCAACACATAGACGAAATAAGCGTGCGCTAGCCCCAACTCAGGCAACGCCTCCGCTTGGATTATCGAGCGAATATGGGCACAGTTGCACGGTTCAAAGGGTTTACGGCAACATACCGCTAGACGCGTCATATCTAGACGTTAATGATCTAGCGCTAAGGGAGCTGGCGTCGTTGAAATGAAAGTCATAATTGCCGACGACCACTGGGTGGTCAGACAGTCTCTAAAGCAAATTATGCGTAGGCTGAATCACACCCTCCACACCTACGAGGCCGAAACATTCGGCGAGCTGACGGCTTTGCTTGCCGAGCACCCCGATACGAGCCTCATCCTGCTCGATTTGGTCATGCCCGGATTTGAGGGACTGAACGGACTCCGCAGCTTGCGCGCGAGATTTCCCGACATCCCCATTGTGATCGTGTCCGTGCACGAGGACGTCGAACACGTCATTCGCTCCGTCGAGCAGGGTGTGATCGGCTACATCCCCAAATCGGCCGACGGCCTGGAAATAGAGCGCGCGCTGGAGCGCGTCTTGGCCGGCGAAGTCTCATTTCCTCGCCGCATCATCGAGCGCTCGCATGCACCCGCAAAGCCGGCCAAGGCAATCGAAGTTGCCGCGCGCGACCCTGAACGTGACATTGATGCACTGACGGAGCGTGAACGCGCCGTGCTGGAGCTTCTCGGAGGCGGCTCATCGGTAAAGAACATCGCCGAGGAGTTGGGACTGAGCAGCCAGACCGTACGCATTCACCTCGGCAATGCCATGAAAAAGCTGAATCTGCGCGACCGGACCAGTGCCGTGCACTACGCCGTCACACATTTTGGTCGCGCAACCAGTGCAGCCAATGGATGATTTAGTAGACCGGGACGGGGGTGCCGACCAGCAGATGCGGGCGACGTGGAATGGCTTTGATGCCATCGACACCGGCCTTCTGATCTGGTCCCATGATCGCGTCCTCGTCTATATCAACGACGGCTTCCGCCGCAGCTGCGATATCCCAGTTAAGCTCGGCATGCACTACACGGACTACGTCGCCGCTGTCGCTCACTCCCGTGAGTGGATCATCCCCGACCCTGACGAATGGGAACAGCGCACCGTCAACGACTTCGGCATCGCCAAAGAGTCCGACTACCAGTCCGCCATCGGCAATTTCATGCACGTCGCGCAACGCCCCTCGCGCGACGGCGGCATGGCGATCACCTTCACCGACATCACGGCCGTCAAGCACAATGAACGCCAATTGCGCGAAGCGAAGGAGACCGCCGAAGCCACTGATGAAGCCAAGTCGCGCTTCCTGCGCGCAGCCAATCACGACCTGCGACAACCGCTCGCCTCTCTCAAGATCCTCATCTACAGCTGCGCGCGCGAGGAGGATGAGGAAAAGCGTGCCGAGATGCTGCACGCCATGGGCGTTGCGACCTCAATCATGGAAGATTTGCTCGGCGCCCTTCTCCAGATCGGCCAGCTCGATGCCGGGCGCGTCCAGCCGCGCATTACATCGTTCCAGCTATCGGAACTCTTTGATCGCCTGCGCATCCAGTTTGCACACCAGGCACAGGAGAAAGGCCTGAGGCTCAAGTTCGTCATTCCGGCGAAAACAGTTTCAACCGACCGCGCCTTGCTCGAGCGCATACTCAGCAACTTCGTTGCCAATGCGATCCGTTTCACCGAGGTCGGCGGCGTCGTAGTCGGTTGCCGCAAGGAAGGCCGCGGCCTGCGCATTGAAGTTGTCGACACCGGTCGCGGTGTAAAGGAAGAAGATCGCGTGCGTATCTTCGACGAGTTTTATCGAGGTACCGACGACAGGCAGCCGCAGAAGAAAGGTCTTGGCCTCGGGCTCAACATCGCCAAACGTCTCGCCGACCTGCTCGAATTGCAAATCGACGTCCGTTCGGAAGTCGGCAGGGGCTCGATCTTTTCAGTCTGGGTCCCCTTCGGAAACATTTGGCACAGCGACATCAGCGCCGAGGCCAACATCACCGAGGCGGTCGCCGGCGAGTTCGCTGGTACGCCAATGCTGCTCGTCGAAGATGACGACTTCCTGCGCGAATCCATGACCCAGCTACTGCTACGCTGGGGCATAGACGTCCGCGCTGCGGCCAACGAGACCGAAGCCATCGAACTCGTCACCAATGAAGCCGTCTCACCTCGTCTCATCATCGCCGACTACAATCTGGAAAGCCGCACCGGCCTCGACGTCATTACGGCGATCCGCGCAGCCATCGGCGCCGATACGCCTGCCATTGTTGTCACCGCCGATGCCGAACCCAAGGTCGTGGCCAGCATCCGCGCCGCCGGCATTCCAGTACTCATCAAGCCGGTTAGCCCGCCGCGCCTGCGCGTGATGATGCATAACCTCCTGTTCGAGCCCGAACTCCTGAGGCAGACACCCGACGCGTCGCCAACCTCTCAGTGAAGGCCAAATTCCAGTCAAGGACTGAGCGCACGTGGACGATCACAACCAAGCGATACCGATCGGCAGCATGGTTCCCCTCACCGGACCGTCTGCCGCTGACGGCGCGGAATTCCGCAATGGCATGATCCTCGCGTGCGAGGAGTTGAACGCGCGTGGCGGCCTGCTCGGCCGCCCCATCCGGCCTATCTTCGCCGACACCTGCCGCCAGACCGCCCAGGAAGTCGTATCCGCGGCCCGCTGGCTCATCGAGAAGCATAAAGTCCACGCCATCATCAACGGCTACAATATCGGACCGCAGAACTCCGAGTACGAGCCCATCGCCGACGCCGGCATTATCTACGTGCACGCCAACACGCTGCTGCAGCACCACGACACGGTGATGAGCGACCCCGAGCGCTACTTCGGCTGCTTCATGGCCGACCCCGCCGAGTATTGGTACGGCCCCGGCTTCATCAAGTTCCTCTCATGGCTCCGCGATACGGGACAATGGGTACCCAACTCCGATCGCATCGCCATCATTTCCGGATCAACGCCCTACAGCATCGTGATTGCCAACGCGATGGCTAACGCCGCCGCGAGCTTCGGATGGAAAGTCTGTTTCGGTCCCAAGATCGTACAGACCCCGACCAGCCAATGGCGCGATGTCATCGAAGAGGTCCGCGCCACCAACCCGGCTGTTCTCGCCAACACGCACTTCTACGCCGGAGACCTCGCGCACTTCCAACGCCAGTTCGGCGAAGATCCGATGGATTGTCTCGTCTATCTGCAGTACGGCGCAGTGCACCGCAGCTTCATCGACATTGCCCAGGAAGCCAGCGTCGGCGTCATCGTATCGTCGATCGTCGGTCTGCTCCGCGATGAAATGGGTAAGCGCTTCGAGGCCCGCTACCGCGATCGCTTTGGTGTTGGCTCCACAGCAACCATCGGCTGCCAGTCCTACAGCAACATGCATCACTATGCCGTCGCGGCAGCTATGGCGGGCGGATCCGGTCCGCCAGGTGACTTCGAGCAGAACCGCAAAGTTGCCTTTGCGTTGCGGGGCATGATCTACCGCACCGTCCACGGCACGATCCGCTATCACCCCGATTGGCAGGCCGTCGTCCCCTACCCCGTCGTGACACGCGATCCCTCGCTCGGAATGCCGCACATCTTCTACCAGATCCAGGACTTCCGGGCGCCGTTGTCGATGATCGCCCCCGAGCCCTACAATACTGAGCGCTTCATACTTCCACCTTGGATGAGCAAATCACGCCTATCAGCACAGCCCGCCCAAACCGATCGTCGCGGATTGACGAATATCGAACAGCAATAGCGCGGGGCCTCAGCTCCCGCACGCCCTCGCAAGACCTAGCTGACCAGGCGCCGCTCCTTCGCCGCCGCCAGCAACTCCGCCAAGATGCCGACTGCAAGCGTTGCCTTGCTCTTGGCTCCCTGTATGGCGCCGACGGGAGCGCGGATGCGGGCGGTGTCCAATTCGCTCCAGCCCAGGTCGAACAGTGCGCGCAGCCTCGCCTTATGCGCCGACCGGCTGCCCAGCGCGCCGATATAGAAACAGTCGCGCTGCAACAGTCGCGCTAGCAGCGTCGGCTCGGCGTCATGCTCGTGGAAAACGAGCACCGCGGCAGACGCGGAATCGAGCCTCTCGACGGCACGCTCGGGCAAGTCCGCCCCTGATATCGTCTCTATGCCTGCGGCGCGCACCTGGCTGCGAGTGCTCTCGTCCGGAGCCCAGACGTCGGTCTCCAATCCGGTCGCCTGCGCCAGCGCCGCCAACCCGGAAAGCACTGGTCCGCTGCCGAGAAGCAAAAGACGTGGTTGCGGGAGGTAGACGCGTCTGAAGCGATTGCCCTCACGCGTACACTCGGGCACCTCATCGCCGCGGAGCATCGTAATCTTGCACGCGCCACTTTCGAGGTCCGCGTCCATGGCAAATCGTTGCCGTGCACTGAGATGGAGAACGCTTGTGCCCAGCACGTCCGGGCCAAGCGTGCAGTCGAACTGAAACTCCAGCCCGCTATCGCAGGGCAGTCGCACATCGATGTACTTAGAGCCGCGTCCATATCGCACGATCCGGTTTGCCCCGGATCGAATGACGTCCTGCGCCTCGATGACGATTGCGCGTTCCAGGCATCCGCCCGAAAGATAGCCGAAATGCCTGCCGTCCTCCGCGACCACCATCTGCGCACCCAGCGGCCTGGGCGAGGTGCCGTCGATGCCGACAAGCGTGACGAGAGCCGTACGCGCACCCTCGCAGCGCCATTTCCACATGATCGGCAGCACACTGTCATGCGCCAACAGGCTTGCAGTGCGGCTCGGCGCCGGAACTTCGATGTTCACGCCTTCGACACCCCCGAAACTCGCCATGCGACCCAACCTTTGCAGCCGCTAGGTCGGGCGGTTGATGTCGAGTTTCTTGATCCAGCGGTAAAGCGTCTGGCGACTGACGCTCAACTCGTTCGCCGCATCCGAGATGCACCAACCGTTGCGTTCGAGAACGTCGGCGACATCGGGCGCGATCACTTCTTCGGCGCCCGCTTGGCTTGCTGCTTCCGACGCATTGAGATCCAGCCACGTCGGCAACCGCGTATGCTCGATCTCGTCCCGATCGGCGCACGCGAGTGCATAGCGAACCGCGAGCCGAAGCTCGCGCATGTTACCCGGCCAGGGTTGCGCGACGAGAATGTCGAGAGCCTTTGCCGACAGCCGCGGCGGATTATCGTGCCCCATCTGCGCCGCCTCGATGGCGAGCGCGCCAAGAATGACGTCCGCTTTGTCCGCCCGTGCACGCAACGGCGGAAGCTCTAGCCTGATGCCGGCGATCCGATAATAAAGATCCTGTCGGAAGCGCCCTTCTGCGATCAGCTTCGGCAAATCCTGGTGGCTTGCGCAGATGACGTTGAAATCGACCTTGGTCGGCTTCGTCGAGCCCAGCGGCACGACTTCGCTTTGCGCCAGCACCCGCAACAGACGCGTTTGCAGCTGCAGCGGCATATCGCCGATTTCGTCGAGGAAGAGCGTTCCACCGTTAGCCTCCGCGATGCGACCCTTGCGACCGTCGCGGCGGGCACCGGTGAACGTGCCGGTCTCGTAACCGAACAGCTCGCTCTCAATCAGGCTCTCAGGAATCGACGAGCAGTCGATGGCAATGAACGGGCCGCTCGCCCGGGCACCCGCGAGATGGATGCCGCGCGCGAACTCTTCCTTGCCCGTGCCGGTCTCGCCGTGCAGAAGGATGGGGAGACGCTTGTCGACGAGCTGCCTGATCGTGCGCAGATGCTCCTGCATCACCGGATCACTGCCCGTCAGCGTCTCGAGGCCGAGCCAATTTCCATTTGCTGCCGCAGCCGTCCGCGCCGCTTGTGCCGGCGCGGCGGGCCTTGAGGTACGCAGGGGCGATGTTCGTCCAGCCGGTCCGATGAGGCTCGTGAAGCACGGCCGGTCGCTCCCCTTTACGCGGGCGATGCCAATGCGCTCGACACGATCCAAATCTTTCTGCGGGCTGCCGTCCTGCCAGTTGATATCGAGGAAGCCGGACAGCGGCTTACCGATCAGCGACGTGCGCTCGGGAAGCCGGTCACTCTTTGCGCCGCCAAGAATTTCAACCGGAGCGGCGTTATCGTCGAGTGCGATCAAGGCGCCGTCGCCCTCCATCGCAGCATCGAGACCCCACTCGATACGCAGGATGTGCCGGTTCTGGTTCCGCTTGAGAAAATAGTTGCGCTCGATCCGCCGCGTCGTCTCGAGCACGAGGTCAAGCACGAAAGACTGCATTTCCTCTGGAAGGTCGGCGACAGCGGACGCATCGAGTGCAGCAATCACGTTGCCGGCAGCATCAAAAATGGGTGCGGCCGTGCAGGTCAAACCGAGATAGGTCGGGAAAAAATGTTGTGACCTGTGGACGGTGACGCCACACCCCGAAGCGATCGACGTGCCGATGCCGTTCGTCCCGGCGTTCTCCTCGCCCCAGGCCGCGCCAGCGCACACACCAACCCGGCGCAGCGCGCGATCGGCGGGCGTCGAGCTCAGAACATCGAGTGCAACACCATCAGCATCCGACAGCATCAGCACGTAATTGGCCGGCGCCAGACGCTTCATCAGCCGCACGATGTCGGGTTTCGCGACATGCGTAAGCATATCGAGCGCGTCGCTGGCAGTTCGCAACTCAGGCTGCGTGAGGATGGCCGGTCCGCTATGGCGGTTCGGATCCAGTTTGTACTGCGTTACGCACCGTTTCCACGAAGAGACAACGAGATTGTCCGCCTTTTCGGCTAGATCGCTTCCACGCGCGACCTCCTCGAGTATCTTTTTCGTGTGAACGTATTCGCGAGACCCTACTTGCTCGGGCATTCCATGCTGCATCCCATTCATCTCGTCCCTCCCGACGAGCCGCATTTGGTTTTTTTTGTTATCGGCGGTGAGTTTTCTCATCTCGCCAAGTAGTCACTCCTGCCTACACGCAAGAGCGATGCTTCGAGCCGCTTGCTGTCGCGGCGTATCTCTTCGACAGTCTCGAACGTGAACGCGACATGGTTAGCCGCGGCGGACTCTGCCGCCTTCGGCTTCCCTGCGAAGATCGCATCCGCAATCGCCAAGTGCTGAGCCAGAAGCTTCTCGCGTACACTCGGACGTTGGTAGAGCTGCTGCCGGCTGTAGAAGATGTTGCTGCGCAACAATTCCACAAGCGCTCTCATAATATGCAGCAAAACGGCATTATGAGCGGCTTCATAGATGGAAAGGTGAAAATCGACGTCCGCTTGGGATTCCTGCGTCGGATCCTCGAGCTCGTGCGCCGCCTTTATTTGGTTAATTGCCGTGCGGATCGCATCGCGATCGACTTCCGATGCGCGCTCGGCAGCATACCTCGCCGCCTGCGCATCCATCGACTGCCGGAACTCGAAATAGTCGGCGGTTGCCTGCGGATTGTCCTCAAGAAGCGACGCCAACGGCTTCAGTAGCGGCGACAGAAACTGCGCCACGAACGTTCCCCCGCGCGTCGTGCGCAACAGGCCACGCTCCGCGAGCATGTCGATCGCCTCGCGCAGCGAAGGGCGCGAGACGTCGAGCTTTTCAGCCAGCTCGCGCTCCGGAGTAAGGCGCTCGCCGGGCCTCAGAACGCCCTGCAAGATCAGCTTCTCGAGATGGTCGGCGATCGCCTCGGCGATCTTCTGCGGGCGAATTCGTTCAGTCATTTCGCAATCCGTATTGACCTTTGGAGAGGTAGCCGACACCAATTGTCGCAATGGTGTATGCGGTGACCCAGGCCTGTCAATAGAAACAAACTATTGCGCCATAGATAAATCGTGGTCTAGTCATCTTACCAACAGAACGGGCAGGTGCTTCAGTGCTGAGCCCGTCGCATTACGGGGTGGAAATGTCGTGTGGTCTCAAACATATGATCCCTTCGGGAACATGCTTCTCTCGGCCGTCGCAGCGGCCATTCCTGTCGTCGTCCTGCTCGGTTCGATCGCGATATTCGAGATAAAAGCGCACATAGCGGCGCTTCTCGGCCTTGCGGCGGCGCTGCTCGTCGCCATCGTCGGCTTTGGTATGCCGGTGGATATGGCAGGGCGGGCCGCAGCCTATGGCGCAGCCTTCGGCCTCCTGCCGATTGGTTGGATCATTCTCAACGTGATCTTCCTCTACCAGCTCACCAATGAGCGCGGAGAGTTCACGTTGCTGCAGCAGAGCATTCGCAACATCAGCGATGACCGGCGGCTGCAGCTACTCTTCATAGCGTTTTCGCTCGGCGCTTTCTTCGAAGGCGCTGCAGGCTTCGGCACGCCGGTCGCTGTTACAGCTGCAATGCTCATCGGACTGGGGTTCTCACCCCTCTCCGCGTCTGGGCTATCGCTCATTGCCAATACCGCACCGGTTGCCTTCGGCGCACTCGGATCTCCAGTCATTGCGCTTGCGGCTGTGACCGGGCTCGATCTGCATGAGCTTAGCGGAATGATCGGTCGCCAGCTTCCCCTCTTCTCGCTGATCGTGCCCTTCTGGCTCATCTGGGCCTTTGCAGGCTTTCGGCGCATGATTGAGGTTTGGCCGCCCGTGCTTGTCGCGGGCCTTTCTTTTGCCATTCCCCAGTACCTCGTGTCGAATTTCCACGGGCCGTGGCTGGTCGACATCATCGCAGCGATCTGCTCGATGATCTGCCTCGCGCTGTTCCTGCGGGTCTGGCAGCCCAAGAACGCCATGACCAGTGCGGACGGCACGGCATCGACAGACACCACGCCGCTTGCCGGTGCAGCGCCTGAACCATCGCGCGCGGCCGTGCTTCGCGCATGGATGCCGTGGCTCCTGCTCAGCGTATTCGTGTTCACGTGGGGAACACCGCAGGGCAAGGCGTATCTCGACAGCCTCTGGATCTATAAATATCCCGTCGCGGGCCTGCACGAACTCGTGCAGAAGGTGCCTCCAGTCGTGCCGACACCGCACGCCGAAGCTGCGATCTACACGTTCAACGCACTGTCCGCGACAGGAACAGGCATTCTAATCGCAGGCATACTCTCCGGCTTCCTGCTGGGCTACGGCCCTATAAGCATCGTCCGGATCTACCTGCGCAGCCTCTATCAAGTGCGCTATTCGCTGCTGACGATCGCCGGCATGTTGGCGATCGGCTTCGTGACGCGATACGCCGGGACCGACGCGACGCTCGGTCTGGCCCTCGCCAACACCGGCTGGTTCTATCCATTCTTCGGTACGTTGATCGGCTGGCTCGGCGTCGCCCTCACCGGTTCTGACACCGCATCGAACGTTCTCTTCGGCGGCTTGCAGAAGGTCAGCGCCGAACAGCTCGGCATCAATTCGACGCTCATGGCAGCCGCCAACAGTTCCGGCGGTGTGATGGGCAAGATGATCGATGCCCAGAGCATCGTCGTCGCCTCCACGGCCACCCGTTGGTACGGCCACGAGGGCACGATATTGCGCTTCGTATTCTTCCATAGCGTGGCGCTGGCCATGCTCGTCGGATTGCTGGTGATGGGGCAAGCCTACTACTGGCCCTTCAACCTGCTCGTCCACTGATTGCCAAGTTAGAGGTCGACGAATTTCATGTCTCAGCCAGAACCCACCTCCGGTTCATCGACGTCTCCGCCGCGGGTGGCGCTGTTTGTCACGTGTCTCGTCGACCTCTTCCGCCCTAGCGTGGGCTTTGCTGCGATCAAGCTCCTCGAGGATGCTGGCTGCATTGTCGAGGTGCCCTCACAGCAGGTCTGCTGCGGGCAACCTGCCTACAACAGCGGCGATACCGAAGCTGCGCGACGCATCGCCAAGCAGGTCATCGAAACGTTCTGCGAATTCGACTATGTCGTCGGCCCCTCGGGCTCTTGCATGTCGATGCTCCGCAAAGACTATCCCGAGATGCTCAAGGACGACCCGGCATGGAGCGCGCGCGCTGACTCGCTCAGTCAACGCAGCTACGAGCTGATGTCCTTCCTCAGCGATGTCCTTCACGTCCGTGTCGAGGGCATCTCATACGCGGGCACGGTTGCCTATCACGACAGCTGTTCGGGCCTTCGTACGCTCGGCATCAAAGCGCAGCCGCGACAGCTGCTTTCGGACGTCGCCGGTCTTGAACTGCGCGAGTTGCAGGACGCCGAAACCTGCTGCGGCTTTGGCGGAACATTCTGCGTCAAGTATCCCGATATCTCCGTGAAGATGGTCTCCGACAAAGTCGGGAACATCGACATGAGCGGCGCCGACACCGTCATCGGCGGAGACCTCGGGTGTCTCCTGAACATTGCTGGCAGGTTGAAGCGCCTCGGCAAGACGACGCGCGTGTTCCACGCCGCCGAGGTGCTTGCAGGTATGGCCAAGGGCCCGGGCATCGGCGAAGCGGAGAAGACCTGATGAGCGCCCAACCGCAGGGCTTCCAGCAGCGCGCTGCGCAAGCCCTTTCCGATGAGAACCTCCAGCGCTCGATCGGAAGCCTCAAGGGCGGCTTCGTGGCTGCACGCGCGCGCGCCGTTTCGGCTCTCCCCGAGTTCGAGGCGATGCGCGAAGCAGGCCGCGCGATCAAGGACCACACGCTCGACAACCTCGACTATTACCTCACGCGCTATGAGGCTGAAGTCGTCCGCCGCGGCGGCCACGTCCACTGGGCCTCGGATGCGCAGGACGCTTGCCGCATCATCCGGGATATCTGCGCGCGCGTTGGCGCCAAGACCGTCACCAAGGGCAAGTCCATGGTGTCGGAGGAGATCGGCTTAAACGATGCACTGGAAGCCGACGGCCTCGAGGTAATCGAGACGGACGCCGGCGAATACATCGTGCAGCTCGCCAAGGAAGCGCCGAGCCATATCGTCATGCCGACGATCCATAAGACGACGAGCCAGATCGCCTCGCTCTTTCACGAGCATCATCGCCAGTACGGCTTTGAGCACCACGTTGAGGACCCCGCCGAGTTGATCGGCCAGGTGCGGTCGGTTCTGCGCGGCAAGTTCTTCGCCGCGGACGTTGGCATCACAGGCGCCAATTTTCTCGTCGCCGAGACCGGCTCCAACGTCATCGTCACCAACGAAGGCAACGGCGATCTGACCTCGACGCTGGCGCGCGTCCACATCGTAACCGCCGGCATTGAAAAAGTTGTACCGACGCTGAACGACACTTCCGTGCTGTTGCGCCTCCTTGCACGCAGCGCGCTCGGCATGGACGTGACGAGTTACGTCACCTACTCCACGGGTCCGCGGCGCGAGGGCGATCTCGATGGGCCTGAGGAATACCACGTCGTTCTCGTCGACAATGGCCGCACGAAAATGCTCGAGGGCGCTTACCGGCCGATGCTTCGCTGCATTCGCTGCGGCGCCTGCATGAACCATTGCCCGGTCTATCTCTCGGTCGGCGGACATGCGTATGGCTGGGTTTATCCCGGCCCCATGGGCGCAGTGCTGACCCCCATGATCGCGGGGCACGAGAAGGCGCAGGAGCTGCCGCACGCGTGCACGCTGAATGGACGCTGTCAGCAAGTCTGCCCGGTCAAGATTCCTCTGCCGGACATGCTGCGCCATCTCCGCCACGATCAGTGGGAAGAAGGTTTTATCCGTGGCAAGGCACGCTGGGGCATCGATGCATGGGCCTGGCTGGCAACACGCCCCAAACTCTACCACGCAGTGACGCGCACGCTGGTCGGCATCGGCGCACTGTTGGGCCGCTCGAGCGGGCGCTTTCGTCGCCTGCCTCTCGCTTCCGGATGGACCACCGGACGTGATATGCCAGCACCCCAAGGCACGACATTCCATGCCGCCTGGGCAAAATCAAAAAAGCAAGGGTAGCAGTCTTTGGGACGCGACAAGATCCTGCAGCGCATCCGATCGGCGCTCGGTGAAAGCCATGCATCGGAACACGATCGCGCCTTGCTCGACGCACGCATGGACCAGCGACCCAGCGGACCCAAGGTTGCTCTCGGCGCCGAGCGCATGTCGCAGTTTCTTACCAAGGTCATCGCGAACAACTTCACTGTTGAACGCCTTGCTTCGCAGCAGTTGCTCGTCTCGGCTGTGCGCGCTCTCATGCCCGACGATGAAACACCCGACATCAGCGTCGCCAAAGCCATTCAGAGCCTCGGCTGGCCCGCGGACTGGAAAATCAACTACGGCCCCGGACGCCACGTCGAGCGACTATGTGTGACGCAGGCGCTGGCCGGCATAGCCGAAACAGGTAGCGTGGTCGTCGCCTCAGCGCCAGACAATCCCACAACCCTCAATTTTCTTCCCGATATGCACGTCATCGTGCTGCGCGCCGAAGATGTCGTCGATCATCCCGAAGATGTCTGGGCCCGCATGGCGCTCGAGAACTGGCCGCGCGCTGTGAACGTCATCTCAGGGCCATCGCGCACCGCCGACGTCGGCGGTATCATCGTGCGCCCCGCCCATGGCCCCAAGCGCGTGCATCTCATTGTCATAGATGCCTGACCGGGCGCATTTCGCGCGGGCTGCCCATCACCCTCACGGATAAAAAAAGGGGGCGACCGAAGTCGCCCCCGAGGCTGCGCGAGGAGTTCGGAGGATCCAGCGCTTAGAAGAAGATGATCGCGCCGACGATGCCCATGTTGAAGCTTTCGAACTTCTGCTTTCCGGCAACGCCGCCGTCCACGTAGGTCGCTTCGAGCTGGTGCATACGCCACTTCGCCCAAAGCTGCATCGAGGCCGCATCGATATCCTGCACGAGGCCGACGCCGATGCGCGAGGCATCCGTCCCCGTCAAGGTGACGTCCGTGTCGGCGGCACTGCTGCAAGAGTCGCTGATGCTGCCGCCCACGCCGAAGAAGTCTGCGCACAGGCTGGCGCTGCCCGCCGGATACGAGGCATGCATATCGCGGTTCTGTCCGTACTCGCCATAGATGTGCGTGTTGCCGAGTGGGACCCACTTTTGCGTCAGACCGGCCTTGATGTAGTAGTGATAATCATCCTGCGTTCCTGGCAGCGACGCGCCTTCCTCACCATAGAGCGCGTGCACCCAAAGTCCGGACGGATTGTGTTTGATGAAGCCGCCGACCTGCGCGTAGGTGGCGTCACCGAAGGCCGGATCCGAAGCCGACGTGTAAGCGCCGCTCAGTGCCAGCTGGAAGTCCTGCCACTCGCCCTTCCAACGGGCGGACAGATCCCAGAAATCATCCTCGCCCCAGGACGCTGAAAGCACGAGGCCGCCGAAGGTTGGCGTATCGTAGCGGATCGCGTTGCGACGGTCGCCGGCGCAGTCGCCGCCGATACCGAGCTGTGTCGACTGGCAGAAGAATGCAAGATCCCACCAGGTGGCAGTCGAAAGGCCCGCAGCGCCCGAAAGACCACCCTTCGGCCGCAAGCGGAACGAGGCGCCATCGAAGGTCACGGTGTTTGCGGCAATCAGCGTGCCCGAAAGGTCGGAATCGAGCGCCGCGTTGTCCGAGGCGTGTGATTGCTTGCCGACTGTCACGCGGCCGAGCTTGTCGCTCTGCAGGTACCAGTTTGAGTGGATGAGATCGATGCCAGTGCCGGCATTCGAAGTGTTCTGATCGACCAGCAAAGCGTCAGTCGCATCGAGCGAAACCGTCAGCTGATAGCCTGCCTTCCAACCCGGGCTGATGATCGCCTCACCGGCGAATGTGAAGCGCGTAGCAAGGTCAGGCGCCTGACCGTTGACGTACACGTTGCTCTCGTTGCCATCGTCCCAGTACATGACCTGCTGGCTGACGAAGCCCGAGATCGAGAACGAGACCTTCCGATTTCCCTTTCGCACGGTCGTCGCCTCGAGTTCCGCTATCCTCTCCTCCAGATCAGAGCAGCAATCGCCACCGAGATCTGCGGCCGAGGCCTTACCGCCTTGGATCGCGCCTGCTGCCATCATCACGACGGCGCAGCACAGCGCACGACTTCCCCCACGCATTACGCTTACTCCTACAAATACTGTCACGACTTGACGGGTCGCGTACTCATTTGCGCACCCGAACGCATGACGCGGGCACGCTTACGAAGAACGAGTAAGGCAAGGCGTATGCCAACTATTGCGGTGACACCGCACCACGAGGCGCGCTACGAGCATCATCGAACCTAGTTGCCGCGAGCTCGCAGAGAGAAACCCACGTGTTTCCGCAATCGGCGCACACAGGTGACAACCGCACGAGGCCGTGGAGCGCCCACTTCTCTCTTCTATCTGTTGCGCCGGAGTAACGCGCAGCTCGCCTCCGGGTGAGATGCACATGACCCTGACGGGCCCGGTGCTGTGACAGATCAGCGCCCTGCGTGTAACGCTCCGCTGTCCGCGGACACGCGTGCACTGCAACCATCAGGTGTGGGCTGCACAGCAGCCCACGTCGATACGCCCGAGAATCCGGTGCGAACGTGCCTGATTGGGCATCGAACGTCGCGACTGGCCCGGTTGGCACGGTTTGTGCCTTTAACTACTCGTGAAGGGTCCGGTTGCGGCGGTGAGCCCGCCGGATTCCCACGTCAAGCACGTAAGAACAAAGGTTGGGGAGTGAGGATGCCGAAGGACACCACGACCGGCAGCAGTGCCGGCCGAGAGGGGGAATGCGCTTGCCAAGTCGGGCGTCGCGCGATTGTGAAGGGGCTCGCGCTTGCCGGGTGTGCGGCAGCCACGGAGATGCTTTCTGGATCGTCGGCGTTCGCTGAGTCCAAGCGCTCACGCCCTGAACCGGGCGATCACCTCGTCTACATGACAGGCGACAACGAGGGGAAGGTTGTGAACCCCGCCGACGTCAAGCTCGGTGAGCCCCCGGTTCTCGTCTATCCGATGGACCCGAAGACGCAGACTGTCATTCAGTCGCGCGCCAGTCTCCTTTTGCTTGTTCGGCTGAAGGAAGACGAAATCGGACCATCGACAAAGCCGCACTCGGCCGATGGGATCGTCGCCTACTCGGCGGTCTGCACACACAACGGCTGCCCGATCACGAGCATCCACGAAAACAAGCGCATGATCGTCTGCAACTGCCACGGCTCGACATTCGACGTCGGCAACGACGGCGCCGTCGCACACGGACCGGCCACGCGCAAACTAGCCATGCTGCCAGTCGCCATCACCGATGGCGCGCTGGTGGTTGCAGGGAAGCTGGACGGCCCGATCGGACCGCCAGCCGCGTGAGCGGCAGAAAACTGCCGCACACCAAATCAATCGAAAAAATTGGGAGGACACGATGACACTACGACTACCCGTCGCTGCGCTCGCATTGACGATCGCATCGGCGCTCAACGCGGCCGACTACAAGCCGGTCACCGATGCGCGCCTTGCCAATCCGGAGCCAGAGAACTGGCTCCTTGCCAAGGGCAACTATGAGGGCTGGAGCTACTCGCCGCTCGACCAGATCAACACTTCGAACGTCGCAAAGTTGAAGCCGGTCTGGTCCGCCGCCACCGGCGTCGCCTCGGGTCACGAGGCACCCGCCATCGTCAACGGCGATTACATGTTCGTCGCCACGCCGCGCAACCAGGTCCTGGCGTTCGATGCCAAGACTGGCCGCTCGTTGTGGAAGTACCAGCGCGAGCTGCCTGAGGGCTTCGGCGCGCTGCACATGACGAACCGCGGCGTCGCGCTGTGGGGCGATAAGGTCTACGTTGCGGGCATCGATTGCGTTCTGACCGCTCTCGATGCGAAGACCGGAACGAAAGTCTGGGAGTCTCCCGTCTGCGATTGGGAGAAGGAAAGCGCCTACATCACTTCCGCTCCTCTTGCCGTGAAGGGCAAGATCATCGTCGGCCCGTCGGGCGGTGAATTCGGCGTGCGCGGCTTCGTCAAGGCATTCGACGCCGAGACGGGCAAGCTCGCCTGGACTCGCTACTCGGTTCCGGCCCCCGGCGAACCCGGCTCTGAAACCTGGCCGCAGGAAGGTCGCTGGAAAGACGCCTGGAAGAACGGCGGCGGCACCATGTGGATGCCCGGCAACTACGACGCCAAGAATGAAGTCATCTACTGGGGCGTGGGCAACGGCGCACCGTGGCTCGGCGATCAGCGTCCAGGCGACAACCTCTATCTCGCCTCGGTCGTTTCACTCAACCCGGACAACGGCGAGATCATCAGTCACTTCCAGTATCACTGGAATGACTCCTGGGACTGGGCTGGCATGAATGCTCCGACACTCGTCGAGTTCAATCGTGACGGCAAGAAGGTTCCTGGTCTCATCAGCGCCCAGCGCAACGGCCGCCTCTATTGGCTGGATCGCGATGCCAAGGGCAAGATCAGCTATGACAAGTCCGAAGGCTATGTGAAGAACAACGTCTTCAAGACCATTGATCCGAAGACGGGACGTCCCACCTATAACGAGGACGCAAAGCCTGGCACCAACAAGACGGCAACCTACTGCCCGAGCCTTTGGGGCGGCAAGGATTGGCCGTATGAGGCGTACAATCCCAAAACCGGAATGCTGTACGTGCCCTTCAACGACAATCACTGCATGACGTTGACCGGCATGATCCAGCCTGTTCTGCCAGGCCAGTGGTCGGCAGGCGTCGATATCAAGAAGCTTGACCTCAAGGTCGACGACAACTTCCCCTTCATTGGCGGCGTCCAGGCATGGAGCGTCGATGGCGGCAAGGAAGTCTGGCGCCAGACCTATAAGCACTCCTGGAACTTCGGTTCGATCCTGACGACGGCCGGTGGATTGGTCTTCGTGGGCGGCACCAACGACCGCATGTTCCGCGCCTACGACGGCGAGAGCGGCAAGCTGCTCTGGGAGTTCCCCACGCCGTCGGGCATCATTTCTCCGCCCAGCAGCTTCTCGATCGACGGCAAGCAGTACATCGCCGTTGTCTCTGGCTGGGGTGTTGATGCCCAGTGGGATCCAGGGCAAGATGCACGATCAGGTCGGCTGGGAGAAGTCGGTTCCAGAAGGCGGATCGATCTGGGTGTTCGCACTCGGCGAGTGATCTTTGAAACAGCCCCGACCCGCGCAACTCTCGCAGCGCGGGTCGGGGAATTTGAGCAGGCAGCAGCGGGCGACTTCTCGGGAGCGAAGGGAGGACAGCAATGCTCACCATCAGCGTAAACGGCAAAGAAATAAAATTCGACGGGGACCCCAACACGCCACTGCTTTGGTTCGTGCGTGACGAACTCGGCCTTACCGGCACGAAATACGGGTGTGGAGTAGGTCTTTGCGGCGCATGCACCGTGCATCTCGACGGCACAGCGGTCCGCGGCTGTCAGACGGCGGTCAGCGAAGCAGCCGGCAAGAAAGTGACGACGATCGAAGGGTTGAGCGCCGACGGTAATCACCCCGTGCAACAGGCATGGCGTGACTTGAACGTTCCCCAGTGCGGATTCTGCCAAGCTGGCCAGATGATGCAGGCAGCTTCTCTGCTCGCCAAGAACCGCGCTCCGACGGATGCAGAAATCGTCGACGAGATGACCGGAAACATATGCAGATGCGGATGCTATGAGCGCATTCACGCTGCCGTGCGCGCAGCAGCGGGGGGCGTCTGATCATGTTGCACTATTTCGAAAAGCAAAGCGGCCCCGCGGGCAACCCGCCGGTGCGCGCCATTCTTGAGAACGTCAGCCGGCGCTCTTTCATCGGCGGCGTGTTGAAGACCTCGGGCGTTGCCCTGGCGCTGCAGATCGTCCCCGGTGCGGCCAACGCATATGAAGCCTACCCGACCGGCGCAGCCGGCATGCCGCACGGTGTTGTCAGCGATCCGCATGTCTTCGTCGCTATCGACAAGGACGGCCAGGTGACCATCGTCGCCCATCGCTCCGAGATGGGTACGGGCGCACGCACCAGCCTGCCCATGGTTGTCGCCGATGAGATGGAAGCCGACTGGCAGCGCGTGCGCGTCATCCAGGCACCGGGCGATGAGCCTCGCTACGGCAACCAGGACACCGACGGCTCTCGCAGCGTGCGCCACTTCATCCAGCCGATGCGCGAATGCGGCGCGGCCATGCGCTTCATGCTCGAAGCAGCAGCCGCCGTTCATTGGGGCGTCGACCGTTCGTTGTGCAAAGCGTCGAACCACGAGGTCATCCAACTCTCCAAAGGCCCCGACGGCAAGCTCATCGAGACCGACAAGAAGATCGGTTACGGCGCACTTGCGACCATCGCCATGGCGATGGCAGTGCCGCGGCCCGATCAGATCACGTTCAAAGACCCGAGCCAGTTCCGCTACATGGGCAAGGGCAAGACGCAGATCGTCGACCTGCACGACATAACGGTCGGCAAGGCGATCTACGGCGCCGATGTGCACCTTCCCGGCATGAAGTACGCCGTTATCGCGCGCCCGCCTGTCGTTGGCGGCAAGGTCAAGAAGTTCGATGCGACCGAGACCAAGAAGGTACCGGGCGTCGAAGCCGTGCACGAAATGGCAGGCTGGGCAGCACCGGCAAAGTTCGCTCCTCTCGGCGGCGTCGCCGTCATTGCCAACTCGACCTACGCAGCCTTGCAGGGCCGCGAGAAGCTCGCGATCGAATGGGAGGATGGCCCGAACGCCGTCTATAACTCCCCGGCCTATCGCGATGCCATGATCGCGGCAGCGGCAAAACCCGGGAAGGTGATCCGCAGCCAGGGTGATGCCGACGCAGCCTTCGCCAACGCAGCCGAAGTGTTCGCAGCCGACTACACACAGCAGCACGTCGCCCAAGCCTCTATGGAGCCGCCCGTTGCCCTCGCGCGCATCGTCGACGGCAAGATCGAGGTCTGGGCGCCGGTCCAGAGCCCCTATGGCACGCGCGAAGACATCGCCAAGACGATGGGCGTGCCGATTGAAAACGTGACTGTCCACGTGACATTGCTGGGTGGTGGCTTCGGCCGCAAATCGAAGTGCGACTTCGCCATCGAAGCCGTGCAGCTTTCCAAGACGCTCGGCGGCAAGCCTGTACGCGTGCAATGGACGCGCGAAGACGACCTGCAGCACGCGTTCTATCACACCACCTCGGCAGAGAGGATCGAGGTCGCGCTCGACAAGGCCGGGAAGGTCACCGGCTGGAGACATCGCACGGTTGCTCCGTCGATCCTGTCGACCTTCGCCGAGGACAGCGGCTACCAGTTCAAGATCGAATACGGCATGGGCTTTGTCGATATGCCGTTCGACATCCCGAACATCCGTTGCGAGAACGGACAGGCCTTCGCACACACGCGCATCGGCTGGTTCCGCTCGGTGTCCAATATCCCGCGCGCATTCGCGGTGCAGTCCTTCGTCGCCGAGCTCGCCCATAAGCTCGGCCGCGATCCCAAGGACATGCTGTTGGAGATGATCGGCCCAGACCGCGTCATCGACATCAAAACCGCAGGCATGCCGGAGGACTTCTGGAACTACGGCGAGCCTTATCCGGAGTTCCCCATCGACACCGCACGCTTGAAGAACGTCGTGAACGTCGCCGCGGACAAAGCCGGCTGGGGCAAAAAGCTCCCCGACCGGCAAGGTCTAGGCATCGCGGTCCACCGCTCGTTCGTCACCTACGTGGCGTCGGTCGTGCACGTCGCCATCGACGACGATGGCACCATTCGCGTTCCGGAGGTCACGACCGCCATCGATTGCGGCTTCTACATCAACCCCGAGCGCATTCGCTCGCAAGTTGAAGGCGCAGCCGTAATGGGTATGTCGACAGCGATGTACAGTGGCATCACCTTCAAGGACGGACGCGCCGAGCAGTCCAACTTCGGCGATTTCTCCGTCGCGCGCATGGGGAACTTCCCGCAGAAGGTCAATGTGCACATCATCGAACCGACGTCTCCGACGCACCACGCAACGGGAGTCGGTGAGCCCGGCGTACCGCCCTTCGCTCCGGCACTCTGCAACGCGATTTTCGCTGCCACTGGCAAGCGGCTGCGCAGCTTGCCCACTGGGGAAAAGCTAGAGGCATAGCAACCGCCCACCCCACCGAGACCGGGATGCCGCTGAAGCGGCATCCCCAATGACCGCGAAATCTGCGGCTTCCCGCTGTCGTGTTGCATGACGCATGCACGACGCCGCGGTGACGTGCGGCTTTCGTAACCACAATTCGAGGACCACCGACGATGCAGAACGAAGCGAACGACAAGCTGCGCGAAGAGCGCGAATGGTTGGACGCGATTTCCTCTGTCATCGCGTTCGATGGAACGCATCGCGCCGACGAGGTGCTGCAAACAGCCGTCGATGAGGCCCGCCGCTCCGGCGCCAAGCTTCCGTTTGCAGCGCGCACCGCCTACGTCAACACCATTCCTGCCGACCAGGAGCCCAAGCACGAGGGCCACCTCGACGTCGAGCATCGCATTCGCTCGGCCATCCGCTGGAACGCAGCCATGATCGTGTTGCGTGCGAACAAGGATTCATCCGAGCTGGGCGGCCACATTGCCAGCTTCCAGTCTGCGGCGACGCTGTACGACACGGGCTTCGAGCATTTCTGGCACGCACCATCCGCGACACACGGCGGCGACCTTGTCTTCATGCAGGGTCACTCCTCGCCCGGCATCTACGCCCGCGCATTCCTCGAAGGGCGTCTCACCGAGGAGCAGATCTGCAACTTCCGCCAGGAAGTCGATGGCAACGGCGTCTCCTCCTATCCCCATCCCTGGCTGATGCCGGATTTCTGGCAGTTCCCGACTGTCTCCATGGGCCTCGGCCCGCTCATGGCGATCTATCAGGCGCGCTTCCTCAAGTACCTAAAAGGCCGCGAGCTGCTCGACACTGACCGGCGCCACGTCTGGGTCTTCTGCGGCGATGGCGAAATGGACGAGCCTGAAAGCCTCGGCGCCATTTCGCTCGCCGGGCGCGAGAAGCTCGACAACCTCATCTTCGTCATCAATTGCAACCTGCAGCGGCTCGACGGCCCTGTGCGTGGCAACGGCAAGATTATCCAGGAGCTGGAGGGCAACTTCCGCGGCGCCGGCTGGAACGTGATCAAGGTCATCTGGGGATCGAACTGGGACGAGCTTCTGGCGCGCGACACGTCCGGCAAGCTGCGCCAGCTGATGGAAGAGTGCGTCGACGGCGACTACCAGGATTTCAAATCAAAAGACGGCGCCTACATCCGCAAGAACTTCTTCGGCCGCTATCCCGAAACCGCCGCGATGGTCGCCGACTGGTCCGACGAGCGCATCTGGAAGCTGACGCGCGGCGGCCATGACCCCTCGAAGGTGTTCGCCGCCTACAAGTCCGCCGTCGAGCACCGCGGACAGCCGACTGTCATCCTTGCCAAAACCGTCAAGGGATACGGCATGGGCAACGCTGGCGAAGCGCAGATGATCATCCATCAGCAGAAGAAGATGGAGATCGATGCCCTGCGCCAGTTCCGCAACCGCTTCCAGGTTCCGGTGCCCGAGTCTGAAATCGAGAAGCTGCCATTCATTCGCTTCGCCGAAGATTCCGAGGAGATGCGCTACCTCAAGGAGCGGCGCGATCGCTTGGGCGGATACTTGCCCGCGCGGCGCCGGCGCTCGGAGAGCCTTCCCGCTCCCGCGCTGTCGCTGTTCGAAGGTCAGCTGAAAAGCACCGAGGATCGCGAGATCTCTACCACAATGGCCTTTGTGCGCGTGCTTTCCACTCTGCTGCGCGACAAGACCCTCGGGCCCCGCATCGTGCCCATCGTGCCGGATGAAAGCCGGACCTTCGGCATGGAAGGCATGTTCCGCCAATTCGGCATCTTCAGTCAGGTCGGCCAGCTCTACCGTCCCTCCGATGCCGGAGAGCTGATGTTCTACAAGGAGGACAGCCGCGGGCAGATGCTGCAGGAAGGCATCAACGAAGCGGGTGCCATGTCATCGTGGATTGCTGCAGCCACCAGCTACTCCACCTCGAACTTCCCGATGATCCCCTTCTACATCTTCTATTCGATGTTCGGCTTCCAGCGCGTGGGAGATCTTGCCTGGGCAGCGGGCGACAGCCGCGCTCGCGGGTTCCTCATCGGCGGAACGTCAGGCCGCACGACCCTCAACGGAGAGGGCCTGCAGCACGAGGACGGGCACAGCCATCTCCTCGCTGCCACGATCCCCAATTGCATCTCGTACGATCCGACCTACGCCTACGAGCTTGCCATCATCATCCAGAACGGTCTGCAGCGCATGATCGAGCGGCAGGAAGACGTCTTCTACTACCTCACCGTCCTCAACGAGAATTATGCCCACCCGGCGATGCCCGAAGGCGTCGAGGAAGGCGTCATCAAGGGCATCTATCTTCTCCGTAGCACTGAGGGCGAGAAGGGAAGCCGCCGCGTTCACCTGATGGGCTCGGGAGCGATCCTGCGCGAGGTGATCGCAGGCGCAGAGCTGCTTGAAAAGGACTTCGGCATCGGGGCCGACATCTGGAGCGTTACCAGCTTCACCGAGCTCGCACGCGAAGCCCAGGAGGTCGAACGCTGGAACCTACTGCATCCGCTCGAGACCCCCCGTGTTCCCTACATCACGCGCGTCATGTCGGATCGACCGGCCGGCCCTGCCATCGCTTCGACCGACTATATGAAAGCCTTCGCCGATCAGGTGCGCGCTTTCGTGCCGTACTCCTACAGCGTACTCGGCACAGATGGCTTCGGCCGCTCCGACTATCGCCGCCGGTTGCGCTTCCATTTCGAGGTTGATCGCCACTTCGTCGCCGTCGCGGCGCTCAAGGCGCTCGCGGACGAGAACAAGCTTCCATCGACCGTCGTTGCCGACGCAATCGCACGCTACGGCATCGACCCCGACAAACCCAATCCGGTGAAGGCATGACCCGCACAACGTGGACCAGACAGCTATGAACACGATCGAAATCAGGGTCCCTGACATCGGTAACTACGCCGACGTTCCCGTCATCGAGATATTGGTGAAACCCGGCGACAGCGTTCGCGCCGAAGATCCGCTGATCACGCTCGAATCCGATAAGGCCACGATGGAAGTCCCGGCCCCGTCATCGGGACGCGTCGCTGAGATCAACATCGGCGTCGGCGACAAGGTGAGCGCGGGCAGTCTCATCCTCAAGCTTCTGCCCGAAGGTGCCGCCGCAAGCACGGCGGGCGACACCGCACAAATCGCCGATACCGCTGTTGCCGCATCCGCAACAGCGCCCGGCAAGCCAGCAGATCAGAACCCGGCGGCGCCATCTCCAATTGCCACGTCTAACGGCAATGGCCATGCGGGCCCGTTCCCGGCACCCACCGATTTCGGCAGCATCTACGCCAGTCCGTCGGTGCGTCGACTCGCGAGAGAACTCGACATCGACCCGACGAAGCTCAAAGGTACCGGCGACAAAGGCCGCATAACCAAGGACGACGTCAAACGCGCACTGGGCGCCGCTGCCTCCTCGGGCGCTGGCATACCGGCCATCCCCGCGCAGGACTTCGCAAAGTTCGGCCCCATCAGCACTAAGCCGCTGTCGCGCATGAAGCGGCTGTCGGGGCCGCACCTCCACCGCGCCTGGCTCAACATTCCGCACGTCACGCACACCGACGAGGCCGACATCACCGAGCTCGAGGTGTACCGCAAACAGCTCGATGCTGCGGCGAAAGACAAAGGCTACCGCGTCACGCTGCTCTCGTTCCTGCTCATGGCGACAGTCACCGCTTTGAAGCAGCATCCCGAGTTCAATGCTTCGCTGTCTCCCTCCGGCGAAGAGCTAATTCTGAAGCACTACTTCAACATCGGCGTCGCCGTGGATACACCGGATGGCCTCGTCGTGCCGGTGATCAAGGATGTAGATCGCAAACGCATCATCGAGCTCAGTCAGGAATTGGCAAACGTCTCGCAAAAGATGCGCGACGGCAAAATCGCCCCCACGGACATCCAAGGCGCCACCTTCTCCATCTCTAGTCTGGGTGGCATCGGTGGCACCAACTTTACTCCCATCGTCAATGCGCCGGAGGTGGCGATCCTCGGCGTGGTCCGCGCCCGCATGACCCCCGTCTGGAATGGCGACAGCTTCGAGCCGCGCCTCATGCTGCCTCTGTGCCTCTCCTACGATCACCGCGTCATCGACGGAGCGCTCGCCGCACGCTTCACGCGTCGCCTCGCCGAAGTGCTCGGCGATGTCCGCCAACTCGTCCTCTGAGCCAGCCAGTCCCAGCGCAATGCCAAACCAGTCAGAACTGCAGACCGAGATCCTCGTGCTCGGCGCCGGCCCCGGCGGCTACACTGCCGCTTTCCGCGCCGCAGACCTCGGAAAGAAAGTCACGCTCGTCGAGCGCTCACCCGTGCTTGGCGGCGTATGCCTCAACGTTGGCTGCATCCCATCGAAGGCCTTGCTGCACGCAGCCAAGGTGATCGATGAGGCCGAGGAATTCAGCACCGCCGGCGTTACATTTTCCGCGCCGTCGGTCGATCTCGACAAGCTGCGCGGATGGAAGAATGACGTCATCAAACGCCTGACCGGTGGCCTTTCAGCGCTGGCCAAACAGCGTGCCGTCAAAGTTGTAACGGGCACCGGGCGCTTCGTGTCCGCCCATAGCGTGGAGGTCACCGACGCCGCCGGCGAGATCACACACATCACCTTCGATCAGGCGATCATTGCCGCCGGATCGGAGCCCTTACGGCTACCGTTCCTGCCGACATCCGATGAGCGCATCATCGATTCCACCGGCGCTCTCGAAATCACCGATATTCCCGAGACGATGCTCGTCATCGGCGGCGGTATCATCGGTCTGGAGATGGCAACCGTCTATCACGCGCTCGGCACGCGCATCACCATCGCCGAGATGATGGATCAGATCATTCCCGGCGCGGATGCCGACATCGTCAAGCCCCTGATGAAGCGGATCAAGTCGCAGTACGCCGCCATCCTGCTCAGCACCAAAGTCGCAAGCGTCGATGCATCCGGCAAAAAACTTGCCGTGACCTTCGCCGGGGCCAACGCCCCCGGCCCGCAGAGCTTCGACAAAATTCTCGTCGCCGTCGGCCGCGCGCCGAACGGCAAGACGCTGGGGCTCGAAAGCGCTGGCATCACAGTCGACGAACGCGGCTTCATCCCGGTCGATCGCCGCATGCGCACCACCGTTCCGCACATCTTCGCCATCGGCGATATCGTTGGCCAACCGATGCTTGCTCACAAAGCCGTGCACGAAGGAAAGGTTGCAGCGGAAGTCGCCGCCGGCATGAAATCCGCATTCGACGCCCGCGTGATTGCGTCCGTTGCCTACACCGATCCGGAAGTCGCCTGGGTCGGCCTCACCGAAGTGGAGGCCAAGACCAATGGCATCCGCTACGAGAAGGCAAGCTTTCCCTGGGCGGCTTCAGGACGTGCATTGTCTCTGCGCCGCGACGATGGCCTCACCAAGATCCTCTTCGATCCCGACACGCATCGCATCCTAGGCTGCGGTATTGCCGGACCTAACGCCGGCGATCTCATCGCAGAAGCCGCGCTTGCCATCGAGATGGGCGCAGACGCCACCGACATCAGCGCCACCATCCATCCCCATCCGACGCTGTCGGAGACGATTGCTCAGGCCGCGGAGATGTTCGAAGGCACCATCACCGACCTGATGCCCGCCCCGCGCCGTAAGCCCTAGCGCAAAGCGCGCCGAAAGCCGAAAGCCTTTAGCAACTTCGCCAATTGCGAAAGCCAATGACCGCGCGCGTCATTCAATGACTCATTTCGCAAATCCGGCTTTCGCGGGCGGTCCACCACACTGTAACGCACGCACGCCGAGTGACACGCCTACCCACAACGATTACACAGGCGCATTCCAAGTCACGCAAAAATGACGCGCCAATTCAAGCACTTATTGGTCAAACAATATCTATGCAGATTAAAACACGTAGTGGCATAGCGTTTGCAAAGATGAAAAGCGGAACCGCTTTCGAGCGTACTCATACTGCACTCGATTGCCGGATCCGTCGTCGCGTAATCGGAGACGGGGGACGGGGGGCCGCACCGGTACTATCGAAGCGCTTCTGCTCGGCGCGTCGATAGTCCGGTCCGGCCGGGTTTCGCTCCATTGCCCGGCCTTGTGACCTCACCCATGACCAGCGGTCGGCTTTCTCGTCGCCGGCCGCTGGTCCCTCCGTTGATCCCGACTAAGGCGTCATCGCCAGCGTACGCCGTCCGTGACTTCGGACGCGCCCCAAGTGAGCTGCCCAGTTCGGCAGTCCGTCTGCGTCCAATCTAGTTCTCCGATCAATCACAGCGCCCGCAGGCCTCGTCTGCTGGGACGGCCCCTTGCTGGTCTTTTCCAGCGAGACGATCGGCTGCGTGCGAACGCTGAATGCAAAAAAGGATACAGGGAATGGCCTTAAACAATTGGTCCGCTTGGGCGCACGGGCTGCCACTGCGCAGTACGGTTGCAGCACTTGCAACGGGATGCGCGCTCTTTGGCGCCGAGCCAGCGCGTGCGCAGACCGTGTTCGATGTCATCGGCCCGCACGAGTACGATTTGCCGGTGAACTTCGATCCGTTCAACGTGTTCGTTCAGTACGCCTACGTTCAGAACGACTCGCAACGCTGGGACGCAAACGGCGATCTGGTCGATGGCTCAGGTGCTCAGCGCATCGTTGGACTCTCGAAATACGTCCACTTCTGGACGCCGGACTTCAACCGCAACATCGGTCTGGCGTGGGAAATCATCCAGCCGGAAATCTCGATCCGCGATCGCGGTGCGGTCGATCCCGCAGATCGCCACCGCAGCGGGTTCGGCGACACTTACACCGGCTTTGCGGCCTGGTTCAAACCGACGCCTCAATCGACTCTCGGCATCCAGTCGTTCCTGCAGATCCCCTGGGGCGACAAGAGCGTCAGCGACGGCAACTGGAAGAACCTCACCAGCATGCTGTGGTACACGCCGCTGATCTGGGAACTCGATTGGACGGGCGACGCCGGCTTCATGTGGCAATCTCCGTTGGTCGACGGCGTCAAGCCTGGCACGACGTTCTACACCAACAATCGCTTCGGCTGGCGTGTCAATCAGTGGCTCGAGCCGTTCATCGCCCTCGATTATGAGCACTCCGACGCCTACGGCATCGTTCCCGAATCCTGGGTGTTCGACGGCGGTCTCGGCGTCATGGTGTTTACGTACAAGGGCCAGTCGATCACCGCCCGCTACTCGACCAGCTTCAAGGGACAGAACCATTCCGACAACAACAGTTGGAACCTGAAGTACGTCTATACCTGGTGACGCACGGCACTGCGTGGCGGGCCAAGTGCTCGCCACGCAGTTCGGCTGTGAATTGATGTGAAGTTAGTGCGGCACGTGCTCTTGCGAGCCACCAATCCGCCCGCCGCCGATCACCTCTCCCAAACGTGCCTCCCATTGAGGAATCTCAGCGCCACTGCTTTTCGTCTGCTATCCACCTGGAACCGGGCAGCGGCCCATCCTGCACGAAGGCCTCGACGACGTTGGCGAGAAGCTTGGCGGCAGTATTGTTGAACCCTTCGGCTGGTAGCGCCTGACCGAAGGCGATCGATCCGGTCGAAAACATCGCGCCGTCCTTGGCGGTTGGAAAGAAGACGATGTCGGCACGGATGCGATAGTCCTGCGTGCCGCCTAGGCCCGCGTGGGCGTACAGCACCTCCTCCGTCGACAGCACGAAGTTGTCGGTGTGGCCGCCTGACGAGGCGATGATCTTGGCGTGCGGAGGCGTGCCGAGAGAACGGTCATAGCGGTCGAGTTCAAGGCCGGCAGCACCGCCGTGAGCCAAACCACAGTCACCGATGATCTCGCCCTCGATGCCCTTGCACATCCAGTCGACCGTTCGATGGTAGCTGTCGGGCATGCGGCGGAAAGCGCGCGAATCCTCGAAACCTTCGCCGATGAAGCCGACGCCGAAGATCTTTTGCGGCGGCCTGCCGCGGTTCTTCCACAGTCCGCTCTTGTCACCGGTGGTCTGCAGGTAGTGCTCGCCGGGGCGGGCCGCCCACGCACGCATGCCCGAATCCAGCTTGCGCACCTCCATCACCGATGGATCATCGTTGCGATAGGCGACGTTCCAATAGAAGCCGTTGCCGCCCATGTAGATGAAGCGGCCGCCATCGGCGACATAGTCCTCGATGGCATCGAGGATCGGCTCGGATACGTATTCGGGGTGCGATCCGCTCATCACGCACTTATAGGGCGCCAGCGCTGCCAATCCTTCGATGTGAACATCCTCATCGGTGATCACGTCGTAGTCATAGCCCTGGTGCTCGAGCCAGGCGATGATCGACAGGTCCGCCGGCAGCTGCCACGTCGTCCCCATGCTCGATACCCGATACTTCGGGCGCATGTTCACGAGCGGCCGATGATAGCCGCTGTAGCAGACGCCGGTCCCGTCCATGTAGGAATCATAGGTGGAGAACCCGAAGTCCGGATTCTTGTACATCTCCACGTCGATGTCGGCGACGATCGGCGGCTGTCCCGTCATCGGCTGAATGATCTGCGTGTCGAAGCTCAGGTGTTCGTTTGCATAGGCTAGGTAGCTTCCGGTCGGCGCGAGAAAAGCCAAACGCCCCTGCGGCGTGACGGGACGCACGAAGAATACGACGTATTCTTCTGCAAGTCCCACGCCGGGGCCTGCGCGCAAGCGAATGGCATAAACCCCGCTCTTGAGATCCTTGGGAATGGTGAACGAGCGCGTGACTTCCCAGTTGCAGTCGATCATCGCATCGGCGTGGAACTCGACACCACCGTATTCATGTGGCGCGAGGCGGAAGCAGTCGTTTCGTCCCGACCAATTGTAGCCTGTCATCGCGCGAACGGGGCGATTGTAGCCATGTGCGTCGAGCCGGTAGGGGCCGACGTCTACGACGGTATCGCCGATGCCGTTCTCGGTGTAGCCGACGGTCGTGTCCCAGTAAGCCAGAAGGCCGTCGGGCGGGGGCGGACCGCCGTCCCTGATCCTGTCGAGTTCATCGCGCGTCAAAGCGCGGCCTGACATGCCCGGCCGATCGATCTTGCCGCAGAAGCACTCCGAGATGAAGTATCCGCGCAGCTCGTGCCAATCCTGCGAGCCTGCCATGATGAATGGGGTTTCCGCGCCGTTCTTCGCGCGAAAGCGGAGCGTCTCGGCAACGTGGGAGCGATAGTCGAGCGGCGCCGCCTTGCCCAACAGAGAGTTGTAGCGGTTCATCACCGGCTCCTGGTAGAGCTCGGCACGCCCGGTTTCGGCGTTGAAGCTGACAGCCACGAAATACCAGATGCGCGGCTGCAGCGGCACTTCGGCTGCAACGTAGTCGACTTCCTTGCCGTCACCCAGCCAGAATTCCAGAAGCCCGCTGCGATTGATGCCGAGGCAATAGCCTTCGTTCCGGTAGCTGTCCCAGCGCCCGATCAGAGACTGCCTGACGCCGAAACTGGGAAGTGTCGCCCAGACGTAACCGAAGATCGTGAAGCTTCCATCGTGGGCAAGACGCTTTGCAGGATCGGCCACGCGCAAGAACGAGCCCACTTGAGTGAACTGCTTCTTGACGTCCCACTCCCCGTTGACCTCGCACGCAACCTCTTTCTCGATGAAGCCCGGCCCGCTTGGGTGCTGGTCGCCATGGATGATCTTCACGAGCTGCGCGGATGCGCGATCGGTTCCGTCCGCGTGAACATGAATGTCGATCTTCTGACCGGGTTTGATAGTGATCTTATCGGCGTAGCCGAAGAGTTTGATCTGCGCCATTGCAGCGAGCCTCGATTTATTCTTGTGACTTCACGATTCCAGAAGGTCCTGAACGCGGCGCATGAAGACGCCGTGATAGGCATCGTGGATGCTCGTGTAGACCTTCTCTTCGACCACGCGCGGGGCGACGCCACGGTGGCCGGACAATGCGACGATGCGGTACGACTTGAACGGCTCAATGACGGTGATCGCGTACTTGTCGACTTGCGGCTGTCTGCGGAAATAGATCAGCAGACGCTCCAACGCTTCGCTGTGCTGTCCGAGCGGACTTCTGCGATGCTCTTCGATGACCTCGTCTGTCACGAGCGTCTTCAGGTAGTCGCGCGTCAGCTTGTCGAAGCGGCGCAGATAGAGTTCGTCCTTGTCTTCGGTTTCGGTGGCTTCTTCGGGCAGCATCTCTCCGCCTTTCTCCGCTCGTGCTGATCTGTGCTCGCTCTTCTTCTTGTCGCGCCAGGTACGGAACTGTTCCTTGATGCCGAAGAGACCTCGGCGCAGGAACAGCACGACGAAGAGCATGATGAGGCCGATGATGACGAGGCGCAGGGCCCCGAGGTCGATGAGAACCTTGTCGAAGAAGACGACGATCAAGGTTCCGAGCACGGCACCTTCGGCGCGCCCCAATCCGCCGATGACGAGCATCGCCAAGCCAAGCAGCACCGTGTCGAACGAGAACAGCGATGGCGAGGCGCCGCGGAAGTAGGATGCGTAGTAGCCGCCGATGGCACCCAGCGCGATCGAGGTGATGATGAACACGTGGATGCGCGCCTTGCGGTAATCGACGCCAGCCGCCTCCGCGAAGGCCTCGCGCTTTTCCGGCGCCATGCGCAGGATACGGCCCAGCCTGCGCCCGTTCACCAAGCGGAACAGCAGCAGCGCGGCCAGCAGAACGACGAAGCTGCCATAGTAGCCGATGATCAGCTGCGTCGACTGCGAGGCCGACTGTGGGATGAAGCTGTCTGCGCCGTAGAGGCCTCCGGTAGCAGACCCGAACGTCTTCGATTGGATGACGTAGACACGGCACAGTTCATTGAGACCGAGCGTCAGCAGCGCGTAATAGAAGCCGTCGAGGCGTATTGCCGGCAAGGCGATGATCACGCCCATGACGAGGCCAAGCGCCGCGCCCGAGAGCGGCATCGTCCACCATGGCCAGCCCCAGAAGACTGACGTGCCCGCCGCGGCGTATGCGGCCGCACCGACCACAGCCATCGTTGCCAGCGAAAAGATGCCCGCCGTGCCGATGACAAGTGTCCAGCAAAGGTTGATCGCCGAATAGATGAGGAAGATCGTCGCCGCGCCGAGTAGCGTGTTGGCGACTTCGCCCGGCGTCAGCATCGGCAGCACAGCCAATGCCATCAACGCCATCATCCACCAGATCGGACGCTTATCGACGATCGTCTTCTCGACCCGCTGAGTCTTCGGGTTGTACTCAGAACGAATGTCGAGCACGCGCCGACGCGTCGGCCAGTAGCGAAGCCGCGACCAGAGCTTTGCGCCGTGCCCACCCCACTTGTGATAGTAGCGCAGGCGTCCGACTTTATAGAGCTTGGCGTGCGAGGTGCGCTTCTTGCGCCATATCTCTGTCGGGTCGGTCCAATCCGGGGTCGGTGCTTCAGGGTTGGCTTTGGCCGCATGCCAGACTTGGTGCGGATTCTTCCAGATCGTTGTCATGCTTCGCGGGCCCTATCCAGGATGCCCGCGATGCCGCGCGGCCGTACGAGAATGATCGCGATGATCAGCAGGAACTGTGTGATGAGGACGTATTGCCCGCCGAGAAACGACGCCGTGAGCGCCTCGTTGAAGCCGAGGATCACCGCGGCGATCACCGCGCCCTGTACGCTGCCAAGCCCGCCACAGAGAGCCACGCTAAGCCCTTTGATGAGCGGCGTCAGGCCCGCGAACGGACTGACGAAGTAAGTCTGCGACAGGAGAACGGAGGCGAGACCTGCAAGGCCACCGGTGAGCGCCATCACATAGAACCCGGTGCGCCGTACACCGATGCCGACTAGAGATGCTGCATGCGGGTTCATCATCATGGCCCGGATTTCGAGCCCGCGCCGGCTATGGGTCATCCAACGCAAAGTCAGCGTCAGCAGAACGATCGACGCCATGATCGATCCGCCCTTATCCGCCGTAATGACGATGTCGCCGAATGAAACCTTCCAATCACCGAACAACGTGGGAAGCGGCTTCGCGCGCGGCCCGAACATATAGAGCAGCACCTGAGTGCCGATCAGACTGATGGCCAGCGTTGCAATAAGACCGCGGACGGTGAACTCGGGCTTGTCGTGGATCGGGATAAACGCGAGCGCGCAGACCATCACACCCACGAGCGCCCCCGTGACGATGCCTGCCGCAATGACGATGGCGCCTAGCAGCAGCGGGTAATCGGCAACAAGCGGAAGGTCCTGCGCCAGGCGCCCCACGTACCAGGCACCGAAGCCCGCCGCCGAGAAGGTGAAGCCGTACGCCATGTTGACGAGCCCAAGGCTCGACCACGTGATCGAGATGCCGATCGCCAGCGTCCCGTATATGCACGCCAATGTGATGGCCGTTATGAAGATGAAGCCGAAATCCATAATTTATGCCTCGCGCCTGTTGTGCTGGGCGAGGGAGGCTGAGGCCTCGCCTTTGAGTTTTCCGACGTGCATTCCGATGATCCTGTCGACTCGCCCTTCCAGCAGGGCGACGTTCTGCTCGGCGATCACCATCGCGGAGCTGCCCAGCTCGATTGCGAACAGCGCCTCCATGACGCTCTTGCCGATTTTGGGCGCGAGCCCCAGTGATGGCTCATCGACCAGAAACAGCGATGCGTCCGCCATCAGCCCGCGTCCGAGCGACACCATGCGCCGCTCGCCGCCAGACAATCGTCCGACAGGCGTCTGCATCAGCTTGCGCAGTGGCGGAAACACCTGCAGCACACCTTCCTTGCGGGTGGCCCGTTCGCGCCATGCCTTGGGCGTGAAAGCACCACTGTCGAGATGTTCCTCGACGGTGAGGCCGTGAAAGATCTCATCGCCTTGGGGCATGAGGGCCAACCCGCGCCGCACCACCTTGTGCGTATGCCGCCCGGGCCCTTGGCTGCGTGTGCCGCCGACCTCGTGGCCGCTCAGCTTGATCGAGCCGCGTTGCCAGCCGGTCAGGCCGGCAATTGCCAGGAACAGCGTCGATTTGCCGTGGCCGTTGAGACCGACAATCCCGACGCGCTCACCGGGATGAATGATGAGATCCAGATCGTGAATGACACGCATCGGGCCATAACCGGCCGATAGGCCATTCACGCTCAGGATCGGCTCGCCGCGCGCCACCTGCTCCTGCGAAACCGTCATGCCGCGTGCTCCTCTGAATGATTATCGAAGTAAGCGGCATGCACGCGCGGATCGTTGAGGATGTCGCTGAGGCCGCCTTCTGCGATCTGCTCGCCGGCATCCATGACCATCACGCGGTCGGCGATCGTATCGAGTAGCTCGATGCGATGTTCGACGATGATGATCGCGATGTTCATCTCCTTGGAGACGAGACGGATGAGATGGTCGATCTCATCGATCTCCGAGTTGATGAGACCCGCGGCGGGTTCATCGAGCAGCAGTAGTGTGGGCCGTCGCATCAACAGAACAGACAGAAGCAGCTTGCGGCGGTTCATCGTTTCGAGACGGCTTGCAGGCATGTCCTCGTCGACACGCAAATCGACGAGTTCCATGCCCCATTCCGCATCGTGCCGTGTGAGCATCGGCCGGAAGGCCTGGCGCGAGGCCTTGAGGACCTCTCCGACAGTCAGGTCTTCCGGGACGACTGGCGTCTGATAGGTCCGCCCGATCCCGAGCCGAGCCCGCTCAAACAGGCGCAGGTTGGTGATATCCTGCCCCTTGAACGTCACGCGGCCACTCTTGGGCCGATGGCGACCGGAAAGCACCTCGAACAGACTGGTCTTCCCGGCGCCGTTTGGGCCGATGACGCCGAGCACCTGGCCGGGCTCAATGGACAGCGAGATCCCCTTGAGGATCTCGCGGCCGCCCAGATCCAGCCGAATGTCTTCGGCCGTAAAAAGCGGAACGTTTGCCATCACCACGCCTCACATCCACGGCGCGGCGCGCAACGTTTCCTGCTTCAGAGTTTCGGGGAAGATGATCTTGTGCTCCCCGTCCTGGACCTGGAAATAAAGATGGGCCATGCCCTTCTCGATATCCTGCGTTCCGACCGGGTAGTGCACCGCTTCCTGACGCGGGTTGTTCATGTAGGACCAGCCAGCGACGCCGCGGAACGGCGTTACACGGAGATAGTCGCACACGCCCTTGAAGTTCATCGGATCACCGACATGCTCCCACGCCTGTTTCATCATGTAGGCGATGTCGTAACCCGATGCGGTGTGCGCGAGACCAACCGGCGTCCCGGGGAAGCGCTTGGTGTAGGCGTTGCGGAACTTCATGCCCTTCTCATCGGCATAGACGCCGAGGACGGTGCCCCACACGAAGCCTTCAGCTGATTTACCGGCAAGCTCGAGGAACTCGGGCTGCGAGGGACCGTACTGCAGGTAGACCAGCGCACCTTTGAGCGGATTGGCCTGGAACTGCTTGACGAAGGAAGCGTACTCGGACGCCACCCAGTGGTCGACCATGACAGTGCCTGCACCGACCTTGCGGATCTGCTCGATCACGGGCGCCCAGTCCTGCACGGGGTACTGGATGTCCGTCACTGCAGCCAGCTCGAACTCACTGTTCTTGAGAGCCTCCTGCGCCGCTTTCGAGATAGTCTGGCAGTAGGCCACCTGCTCCTGAATGATGTGGACCTTGTTGTTGAGCGGCTTCCACGCACCGCTGTCCTTCATCTGCTTGAGGAAGATTGGGAATGCCTGGCCGTAAAAGACTTCGGAGGGATCCATCTGGAAGATGTGGCTGTACTTCTCCGGATTGGCTGCAACCTGATCCGTAGCCGCGCGCTGCGTGTTGGCGCTGACGTATGGGCACTTGTAGGCGACGGACGCATCCATGGCCGGGATCGGCACGAACAGGAACGCCTGCGAAATGGCGTGAACCTTCATATCGACAAGTCGGCGGATCGACGCCTGACAGCTCTCGGCCGAGAGCAGGTCGACGTCAACGTGCTTCAACTCGAGCGGACGGCCGAGAATTCCGCCGGCGGCGTTGATCTCTTCCTGGGCAAGGATGGTCGCGTTTAGATGGTCCTGGTGATCCTGGACGCCCGCGGCGGCCGTTTCCGAGATCGGCAAGCCGAGGACAATGGGCTCACCAGATGGTGCAGCACTGGCACCACGAGACATGCTGAGGATGGCCGGCGCCACAGACAACGTGCCGATACCCTTGATGACGTTGCGACGATGCATGGGTCGCTTAAGCATTCTTCCCCTCCGACGGCAGATGCACTAGACTGATCGACTAGTCGTATCGTTTATCTCAGTGCAAATAGCCAGAGTCAACACAAAGAAATGCTTAGTTTTTATGCTTATCGTGCACATTGCATGCGCATCACGCGGGGGCGCCAAACCATTCAGGCTCGATACATTCAGGCCTTGTCATTCACGCCACAACGCCACATAAGCATATCGTCTACAATCACAGCGTTTGGTGGGACCGTCCTCAACCAGAGTGCTCCCCTCGACCAGGGTACTCCGGCCTACAGCAGGAACTCGGGATATGACGATCGCCTCAGAGGTAACGCTGGCAGCAACATCCTCGGCTGCACGTTCCTTCACACGCAGCCATATCGATGATGCCCAGGACCGCGCAAAACGGCGCATGAAAGTCCTGATCGCCGATGATCACTGGTTCGTACGCGACGCGCTGAAGACGCTGATGCGGCGCATGCAGAAGTCGCTCGACCCGCTGGAGGCCGTGTCGTTCGAGGATGCGGTCGCCATCCTGGATGCCAACCCAGACATCGAGCTGATGCTGATCGATCTCGTCATGCCCGGTTTTGCCGAATTTGCCGGCCTGCGCATGTTGAGGCAGCGCTACCCGCAGATCCCGATCGTCGTGGTCTCCGTGCACGAGGAGCGCGGCCACGTGATCAAGGCCATCGAACAGGGCGTGATCGGATACATTCCCAAAACCGCGCCGCCAGAGGAGATGCTGCAGGCGCTCTCGCTGGCTCTCGCTGGTCAGGTGAGCTATCCGCGCCGCATTCTCGAGAGTTCGATAAGCGCGCCCGAGCCACACGCATTCAATACGTCGGACACGCCCTCCGCAGATGACCCAGCCGCCGAACCCAGGGGCGAGCAGCCTCTGACGGCGCGCGAACAGGAAGTTCTCGCCCTGCTCGGAGAAGGCGCCTCGGTGCAGCGCATTGCTGAATCTCTGAAGCTCAGCAGGAACACCGTGCGCGTGCACGTTTCAAACATCATGCGAAAGCTTCAGCTCAGCGATCGCTCTCAGGTGATCCATTACGCGGTAAGCCGCAAACGCTAGCGAATGTGAAATTGGGCGTAGAACGATCGTCGTCTGAAGTGCCACTGCGCAGGGTTTGGGACTCCCTGCAGAGAGTTGGCTTCGGTCTTTGCATCTTCGATGACGCGCTACGGCTCATCGCCGTCAACGACCCGTTTTGCGACCTGTTCGGCGCTGCGGGCGAGCGGCTTCAATACGGCACGTCTCTTTCCCAGTTTGTGCGAGAACTCATCGCGCAAAAAGTCGTCCGCCAGGACGACGAGGAGACGTGGATCGCCGAATGCACCGATGCCCTGCGATCGGGAACCACCTTGCAGCTCAAGCTCAGCGATGGACGCATCTGCAAGCTCGTTACGACACTGGGGCATGAAAGCGGCCTGACGCTCGTTGCCGAAGACGTCACGCGGACGCGGTATAGTGAAGAGACCCTGCGCGAAGCCAAAGAATTCGCGGAGAAGGCCAATATCATGAAGTCGCGCTTCCTGCGCGCCGCCAACCATGACCTGCGGCAGCCGCTCGCGACGATGAAGATCCTCGTCTACAACTGCATGTCGGTCGAGGACCCCGAGGCGCGCTCGCAAGCGCTGCGCTCGATGGATTTGACCGTCTCGGTCATGGAGGAGTTGCTGGGCGCGCTGCTCAACGTCGGACAGCTCGATGCGGGAGCCATCGTTCCGCGCGTTGCTTCGTTCCCCGTCGCGACACTCTTCAAGCGTCTGGGCGTGCAGTTCATCCATCAGGCGGAAGACAAAGGCCTCAACCTCACAATCGTGCCGACCAGCTGCCACATCGCAACCGATCAACTGCTGCTCGAGCGGATCCTGGCGAACTTCCTTTCGAACGCGATCCGCTACACCGACTACGGGCGCATCCTCCTCGGCTGCCGCCGCATCGACAACAAGTTACGGATCGAGGTTTATGACACTGGACGCGGAATCGCGCCTGAGCATCATGAGCGCATTTTCGACGAGTTCTTTCGTATCAACACAGGCGGCAGCCACTCGGAACGCACGGCGCTAGGGCTTGGACTCAACGTCGCAAAGCGCCTCAGCCAGTTGCTGGAAACTCCGATATCCCTGCGCAGCGCACCTGGGCGCGGATCAGTGTTTTCCATCACCGTCCCAATCGGTGACATCTGGCGCAGCGAAGTCGGACAGAACGACATCACGGAAGCGCTTACCGGAGAGTTCGTCGGCGTCGAGGCGCTGATTGTCGAGGATGACTCGGTGCTGCGCGATGCGCTGTCTACGCTGCTTGATCGCTGGGGCATCATCGTTCACGCCGCGGGCAATTATGATCAGGCCCTTCAAATGGCCGCGGAGAAGCGGCCCGATCTCGTCATTTCCGATTTCCAGTTGCCCGGCGGATCAAACGGGCTCGACGTCTGCCGCTCGGTCCAAACGGCTCTGGGCGAAGAGATCCCGTGCATCATCGTCACCGCCGACACCGATGAGCGCCGGCTCGCGGAAATCAGCGCTGCGGGTCTCCCTCTTCTTATCAAGCCCATCGCGCCCGCGCGGCTGCGAGTCCTCATGCACCACGTGCTGTTCGAGGAGAACGATACATCGTCAGACTTTCAATCGGAGGCGGGATGAGCATGACGAGCGACACATCACCGATTCCGATCGGGAGCATCGTACCCCTCAGCGGCCCATCAACGGCGGATGGCATAGAATTTCGAAACGGCATCATCCTCGCCGCGGAAGAGATCAACGCGCAGGGCGGCATCCTTGGGCGCCCGGTCAAGCCCATCTTCATCGATAGCAACCGGCAGTCCGCCGACATGATACTCGGCGCCACGCGGCGGCTGCTGCATGAATTCGGCTGCCATGCGATCATCTGCGGCTACAATATCGGTCCGCAGAACTCCGAATACGAGGCGATCGCGGATGCCGGCGTCATCTACATCCACACCAATACGCTGGTGCAGCACCACGACACGGTGCTGAGCAACCGCGACCGGTATTTCGGCTGTTTTATGAGCGATCCGCCGGAATACTGGTACGGGCAGGGCTTCGTGAAGTTCATCACTTGGCTCAAGGACACCGGGCAATGGACGCCTCGCAACAACCGCATGGCCATTGTATCGGGCTCAAAGCCGTACAGCATCGTCATCGCCAATGCGATGGCGAGCGCGGCGCGAGAATTCGGCTGGGTTGTCTCATACGGCCCGAAAATCGTGAGCACGCCGACGACCGAGTGGTCCTCGACAATCGAGCAAATACGGGCTGCTGATCCGGCGGTGATCGCCAACACACATTTCTACGTCGGCGACCTTGCATCATTTCAGCGCCAGTTTGTCGAACGGCCGGTGGATGCACTGGTCTATCTGCAGTACGGCGCGATGCACGAGGCGTTCAGCGCGACAGCAGGACCAGCGGCCGAAGGCATTATCGTCGGCACCGTCATTGGGCTCATCCCCGACGCTTTGGGCAATGCATTCGCCAAACGCTATTATGAGCGCTTCGGAGAAGATTCAACGCCCAACGTCGGCTGCCAGACCTACAGCGAATTGCACCACTATGCGCTTGCTGCGGCGGCTGCCGGCGGCACAGCGGGGCCGGGCGGGTTCGAACAGAACCGCAAGGTTGCCGAACGGCTGCGTTCGATCGTGTTCCGCAGCGTGGCCGGGGCCATCTGCTATCATCCCGTCTGGCAGTCGGCGATCCCGTTCCCTAACCAGACGAACGATCCATCTTTGGGCATGCCGCACCTGTTCTTTCAGCTCCAGAACAAATCGCGCCAGCGCGTCCTGATCGCCCCCGACCCCTATCGCGTGGGCCGCTTCAAGTTGCCACCTTGGTTCAGCGCAGAGCTCAAGCAGTCTTCGGCCAAGGCTGAGGAGCCGTAGTAAGGCACAATCTGGCATACGGGGCATGACCGAACGGACAGAGGCCCAGCGGCTCACCGCACCACGCAAGCGGCGACCGTGGATTCTTCTTTCGTCCGTGTAAGAGCGGTGTTCCAGACTAACCCATTGAAGGGAATAGTGGGTGATGAAGGACTCGAACCTTGTTCTCGGGTCACCAGCGGCGGCGAATGGAGGCGATGACCTTGCGCGTTTCGCCGAGGTAACAGCTGCTGTAGCAGCTAATCACATACTCGTCCGTCAGGTTCGTCGCGTTGACGGCGAAACGCCAGTCATTGATCTCATAGTCGATTGCAGCGTCGAACAGAGTGACGTCCGGCGCCGTTACCGTTCCCAGGTAGCCAGGGTTGTCGCCGATGTAGCGCACACCGCTGCCGAAGCCGAGTCCTTTGAACGCGCCGTCCTGCAACTGGTAATGCATCCAGAATGATGCCGTGTGCTCCGGCACCATCGGCGAGCGCTGTCCAAGTTCGCTCGGGTCACTGCTCTTGGTGATGTCGAACGTGGGTATCCACGTGTAGGTTGCGAGCACCTCGAGGCCCGGCAATGGATCTGCCGCACCCTCGAATTCGATACCCTGCGAATGTATCTCGCCTGTGGCTTTCGCAGCGTAATTGTCGCCCGGGTCGTAGGTGAGGTAGTTCTGGCGCTTGATGTCGAAGGCGGCGACGCCAAAGAGGCTCCTAATTCCCGGCATCTCGTACTTGACGCCGACCTCATGCTGCTGACCCGTTTCCGGTTCGAACAGTTCGCCTGACGCGCTCTGCGGGAAGAACGACTCGGAGTAGCTGTAGTATGGGGCTAGCCCGCTCGGGTCACGATAGAGAAGGGCTCCTCTCCAGGTGAACGCCTTATCGGTCTTTTCCTCATCAGCATCGTTGTCGCTGCGGTCGTCGAGCTCCGTCCGAGCCCAGTCGTAGCGGCCGCCGAGCGTAACGATGAGGCGTTCTGCGATCTTCGCCTGCTCCTGCAGATAGAGCCCGGTCTGGCCTAAAACCGTACCCGCATCGGTCGAGATCGCCGGCTCGTCGAAATCGATGCCGTAGACGGGGTTGCTCAGATCAAGCGGAGATGCCGCCCCGCTGCCCGAACGGATGGAGTACCAGTTGCGCTGGTAGTCGATGCCGGCCAGCAGCGTGTGCTGAACGTTACCAGTGACGAATTTTGCCTCGGCATGATTGTCGACCGTGAAGAGATCAGCCGTCTCGTCAGAGCGGAAGGCAACGCGATTGAGGGTAGCGCCGTTATCGGACGAGCCAACGCCGTAGACGGTCTTGTAGTCGACGTCGATGGAGGTGTAGCGCAGGTTCTGGCGCACCTTCCAGATGCTGTCGAGGCGGTGCTCGAACAGGTATCCAACCGCCCATTGCTCGCGCTCGAACTTGTCGTGATCCGGCTCGCCTACGAATAGGTTCGGGCGAACCTTGCTATCCGGAGTGGGCAAGTATGTCGCCGGCGACGGGACGGTGTCATCCTTGCGGTACTGGCCGAGCACTGTAAGGGTCGTACCTGCCTCCGGCTTCCAGGTGAGAGCCGGTGCGATAAACATTTCCTTCTCGTCGACGAAATCCATCTGCGTGTCGGTGTCGACGACGACGCCCGTGAGGCGATAGAGGAGTTTGCCATCGGAGGTGGCGGGGCCGGAGAAGTCGAAATCCGTCTCGAGGCGGTTGTTGTTTCCAATTCGAACCTGCACCTCGTTGAACGGTTCATCGAGCGGGCGTTTGCTGACGACGTTGATCATGCCGCCCACGTTACCTTGCCCGTAGAGGACGGAAGGCGGTCCCTTCAGCACCTCGATGCGCTCGGCCGCATAGGGTTCGACCTTCGCCACGGCCCATGTGTTGTTATTTCTGGCCAGCAGGCCGTCGATGAAATACCCGGGCTGGTAGGCGTCGAAGCCGCGGATACTGACCCAGTCGAAACGGGTATCCAGTCCCCAGATCGCCGGCATGACACCAGCAGTGTACGCAAGAGCCTGATTGAGGCTGGTGACGGCCTGCTGCGAGATGCGGTCAGCGGTCACCACAGAAACCGACTGCGGCGTCTCGATCAGCGGCGTGTCTGTCTTGGTGCCTGTCGCGCTGCGCGTTGCAACGATGCCCTTCACGGGTCCAGTTGCCGTCTCGGTCTGGGTGGAATTCGACTTCGATTGCTGTGGGGCAGTGGGCACCTTTGGCGCTGAAACAGCCTTAGCCGGCTTGGATTTCGCTTTGGCCTTTTTCTTCGGAATTTCTTTCTGAGCTTCGACCGTCACTGGGGGCAGTGGCGTTACTTGCGGCTCCTGTCGGGCTGATGATGGGGGCTCCTGTGCCTTCACTCCAGCAATGCCGACCGTCATCATCGCGACCGTCAACGACGACCGCGCCACACCACGCAAACGCGACATAAGACCCCCGATACGCACACTTGACGCTGGCACCACGGTGGTGCCGTCCGCAACTTTGGGGCGGCCTTCACACTTTGTCTACTCCACAAGTATACAAGTATTGGAGTTCTATTCTTCCTGGTGCAAAACGACAACTGAGGCCGCGGCTCACCGGCTGTCGAGGTAGCCTTTGTTGACGTGATCGCCCATCACCAGGATTTCATCGTCGACCACTCGAACTGAGACCTCGGGCACGGGGCATCGTCTACGTGACAGCTGGAGCATCAGCCAAGCACCCTTTCGAATACGGGATGCTGCTGGCGTGCATCGCTGCTTCCTTGCCCACGAGCCCAAGCTCCTGTTAGCGCCGCAGTGGCACTCCAGGGGTGTGCCAAACCACGACGTCTGAAGCGAGGACTGGTGAATCAGCGGACGTGCTCATCACCTCAACATAGTGGGGCGACCGATGCCGGAAATTGAATACCAGCGCCCCCCAATTTACTGACACGCGTGGAGAACTGACGTCCGCTTCCGGAGCGTCATCCGACATGTAGGCGATCGCCCGTTCGGAGGAGAGGTGCGGACTCGGCCGTCCCCACCCTTCGTCTACCAGTGAGCTGCGGCGCATGTCCGCAAACTCGGCGAGCCCGATGCACGGATATGCGCCGCATTGGCAAAATCGTCGTCGACCGATGGTTCCTTTAGTGATGTGCGCCCTCCGCCTCGACGCGAATTTGCTGCTTCACTTCGGTAAGGCCAAAACGCGCGTCTTCATGAGCCACTTTACACTCCGGGGCCATGCATAGTTTGCACCGAGGCGTAGATCCGTGAAGCCCGTCAAGATGGGTTCACCGGTATGGGCGTCGGTGACGCGGATCAGGAGCGTGTGCTCGGTACGGTTCACGCGCGTGATCACGCCGGTCATTGCCGCGTCGGCGCCCAACTTGCCGGCCGCGGTAGCGTCGCAGCCCTGGCAATACCGGACGCCGAACTTGCGCGCGTCTTCCCCTAGGTCTGCGTTTTTGCTGTCGACGATAAAATAGCGGCCGGAGCTTTCGAGCAGGCGTTTCGCCTCGTCGGTCGCCTCCCCGAGATACCGCCGGTCAAGGTCGTCCTCAGAAATAATTCCTCCGCCGGCACTCTTGTCCTCCAGCTCGAAATCGAAGACTGCGATCTTGATCTTCGGCGCGCCTGCTTCGCCGACATCCCGGGGGTTGCGTTGCATGGAGTCCTGGAGGGAGCGCACCATCGTGCGCACGGCGTGCTGATACGCCCTCTCGTTGTCGCCGCGGAAATCGAAGACACGGGCGTATACTAGCTTGCCGGTCGCGGTGTCCTTGATGTCGACGTGCAGGGTGAGGACGAGCGTGCTGACCTTATAGATCCACCCCACCAGCACGTATCTCGCGCCGGCATGCTTCGCGATGTCCAGCTCGCAGCCGTTGCAGCGGCGCAAATGGGTACCCGAGTTTATCTCGGCGATCGCTGCCGATACCTTTGCCTCAGGCACGGCCGAGAAGAGATTGCTGGCGGTGACCGCCTCGGCGGTTAAGGCTGTCGTGCGGGTGAGCATATTCTGGTGTCGGTCGGGCGGTCCGGTCTCGCCCGAAGTGTCCTCGATCTCGAACGGCAAGACGGCCAGGGTAGGAGGGGCTTGCCCTGCGAATGCCACCGGTAACGCGCCGACGAAGGCCAGTGCAATAAGCCCCCCTACGATCAGCCACCGCCGCGCCAGCAAGTCTAGAATGGGCCTCACCTTCATCTTTCCTATCTCCGATTGCCCCAAGAAACGCTCGCGAGCCTAGGAAGCGCCAGTAGATGCGGACACGGTGATTTGCCGGTTGGAGCCGGGCAAATTTCCCGAGATTACGTCGACCGCCTTGGCAAACGCACGGAAAGGTGGATCATCGGCATATGCTGCAATGGATCACACGCTGGAGCCGCAAGCTCACCGACCTGAAAGCGGCCTTACTACTGCGCATCGCTTTCGTATCGGCTGGATGTCTGGTCGCGGCGGCTCTGTATGCCGTGCATGAGGCGAGACAGGAGGAAATCGAGCGCGCTGCGGCGGCGGTCGACATCATCGGCAGGCAGCTCGACATGCAGTTGTTGCGCATCTCGACGCAGATCGACACCGAGAAGCGCTTTCCCGATTGGGACACGGTGATCGATGACCTATCCCTCGCCGGACAATGCATCGAGCTGCACAGCCCAGCTGGCGAGCTCGTACGTAGTCACTGCGTCGGCACTCCTGCTGCAGGGGCGGCAGCGCCGAGGTGGTTTGTCTGGGTCTGGGAACGATTTTACGGCGACAGCGCTGCCGCCAAGCGGCACGTCGGCGAGGGCGCTAATTCACGTGGCACACTTGTCGTTACCTCAACCCAGTCGGCGGTCGCTTCCCGCGCCTGGAAACAGGTCAGGCAACTCACCGTTTTTACCGCGCTCATCGCACTTGTCCTTGCATCGCTGGTTTATTTGGCCTTAGCGAGGGCGCTGAAGCCGGCCGATCAGTTGATCGGCGGCCTGGAGCAGATGACGGCGGGGAATTTTTCCATGCGGCTTCCTTCTTTCCGACTGAAGGAACTCGACCACATCAGCAAGGCATCGAACGCGCTCGCCGCAAAGATCGAAGCGATGCTCGATGAGCGCAACCATCTGACTCAGCGGCTGGTCGTCGCGCAGGAGGAGGAGCGACGGGAGCTGGCTCGGGAACTGCACGACGAATACGGGCAGAACCTGGCTGCGATCACCGCACTCGCCGCATCCATGGAGAAATCACTGGAGGTTTCGGAGCCGGACATCGCATCGGAGGCCAGCAGCGTCGGTCGGATCGCCGGCGGTATGCTGCATAGCCTGCGTGGGACGCTCCGGCGGCTACGTCCGGCAGACGTCGACGAAATCGGACTTGACGAGGCGTTGCGGCAGCTGGTGAGCGTCTGGAACTCGCGCCGCCGTCCGGCCACGCAATTCGCTTTACATTTACCGGAAGAGATTGGGCCCTTACCGCCGGCCACGGCCATGCACGTCTTCCGGATTGCGCAGGAAGGGCTGACCAACGCCGTGCGCCACGCCGAAGCGAGCAAGGTCGATTTGCGACTAGAGCACATCATTTCCGCAGGTGCTGTCGAGGACCGGCGCATGCGGCTGACGATCGAGGACGACGGCAAGGCGAGCAGGCTGGCGTCGGGAAAGCTTAGCCCGGGGATGGGCCTGTCGAACATGCGGGAGCGTGTCGACGCGCTCGGAGGCACCATAGACTTCCAGCTCGTCGCCGGGGGTGGCCTGCGGGTGCAGGTGACGATTCCCACTCCAGCACCGGTTCCCGAGGTACGGCTGTCATGATCCGCATCATGCTCGTCGACGATCATGCTGTCGTGCGGGAAGGCTACCGCCGGTTGATCGAAAAGCACGGCGGCATGCATGTTGTTGCCGAGGCAGCCGACGGCGCGAGCGCGTATGCGCAGTATAAGCAGCACCAGCCAGACATTGTCGTTCTCGATCTGAGTATGCCGGGTAAGGGTGGGATCGAAGCACTGCGCCAACTGCGTCAGTGGGACGATGCGGCCAAGGTGCTCGTCTTCTCAATGCACGAGAACGCAGCCTACGCGGTGCAGGCGTTCCAGGCCGGCGCCAGAGGTTACATCACCAAAAGCAGTCCGCCCTCACTGCTGATCCAGGCGATACGCGATGTTGCCTCAGGCCGGCGGGCCATTGGGCCGGACATGAGTGAGACGCTTGCCGCTACGCACATCGATGGCGATCGCGGCCCGATCGACCGTCTCACACCGCGCGAATTCGATATTTTCAGGATGCTGGCGGATGCCAGGTCAGGCGATGAGATAGCGAGCACCCTCAATCTCAGTGCCAAGACGGTGGCGAATTATCACTATATCATCAAGTCGAAGCTCGGTGTCACCTCCGATGTCGAGCTCGTGCACATCGCTTTGAAGTACAGGATCATCGCTCCTTCTTGATTAAGGCCCTCCGCGCGGTTTGCTGGATCTCTCGGTATCCCTCCGCGCTGCGACAACTCCTCTGCATCGCCGATTTGGTCTCATCGTTGTTTTATGAACCCCTGGTTCGGCATTGCGACCGCAGGAACTCACGGGCCGTCCTTCGGTGGCAGCAACGGCGGCGGCAGTGGAATAAGGTCGATGGCCTTCGACTGCCCGCCAAGGGCCGCCGGATCGAAAATGCCGCCGCCCGATGGATCGCCGCCCGCCATCGCTCCCTGCGAAACGTTTCGCACGTTGACGCCCGCAGGTGCACCGCCTCCGCTTCCAACAGTCGGCGTGAAGGCATGCCGTGTCCCGGCCTGCGCATTTCCCTTCTTGATCTCCGTCTGCGCGGTCGAGACCTTGTCCGCCATCGCGGCTGAATAGGGCACGATGAACGCGCGCGGCTCCCCGCTGGGCAGATTGTGATCGTCCAGCGCTTCCACCCAAAGGTAGATCGCACCCGACGATTGCTGTGATGGGTTCGGCTCGACGACGCGCGTCCACAACACTTGGAAGCGCTCCGGGACTGCGCTGGCAGCGGCCCAACCGAGCATGCCCTGCGAAAAAAAGAACACGCCGGCGCAGAACGCCGTCATGAGCGCAATCATCCCCGCTTTCGCAAGACGGGGGATGGAGATGTGAATTAGGACGATCAGCAGCAACGTGCAGAGCGCTGCATAAGCTGCCGTAAGGCCGATGACGTGCATCTGCGTGTTCATTGCTTGTAGCCGTATTTGGAGTAGGACGCGCCGTTGGCAGTATGATCGAAGAAGCTTTGCAGGATCGAGCGATCGACCCGGCTTTTCGACGTGACATTGCCCTCGGCATCCAGCGTAAAGCGGATCGCCGTCTTCTCAAACCGCTCCTTGTCCATGTCGAGCGTCTCGCGGGCGACGACGGTGACATGCGGGTTGAGCTTCTCGACGGAGACGGTCACCGGCACCGGCTGCCCGGTGCGCGCCGAGAAGTGATAGACGTTGACGGTATATTCGCCAGCGACGATCCCACGGATACTCACCAGCTCCTGCCTGGCGGGGGAGAGGATCTTCTCTCCACCGACTTTGACGAAGCTATTGGCGCCGCCGCGGTTATCCCGCTCGAGCGTGAGAAAGCCGATATCGCGCTTGCGGTACCAGACCACGTTCCCCGTGGGATCCTGGACGAACAAATCGAAGTCGTCCGGATGGTTGTCCGGCCACGTCATCGAGATGAAGAACTCGGCCTTGGTGTCAACCTTGCCGGTGTCCTTCTGCTGCGACAACGCAAGAAACGCGATAAAGAATAGGAAAGCGATAAGCTGTAGCGCCTTGAACAGGATGGCGCTCAGAGGATCAAATGGCGCTTCACGCGGCTGCAAGTTGAATTCATCGATCATCGCGCGGCGCTCTTGCCCTGCTCGAGGACTGGAACGACGTGCACTTCGGTGAAACCCACTGCAGATGCGAACAGACGCGCCGTCGCGCCTTCCACAAACTGATATTCGATTTTGATGAGGATCGATCCCACGAGACCGGCGAGCGTCGTGTACATCGCCACCGCCATGCCAGCGCTCATCATTGCCATGGATGACTTTATCGCCGCCTGATCCTCACCATTGAGCCCGGCAATCGGCGCCAGCATCATGATGAAGCCGACAATAGTGCCGAACAGCCCGAGCTTCATCGCCAGATCGCTAGCGAAGGCGCCGAACGGCGTCGACCCGTTGATGCGCTGCGCGAGCACGCGCAGCATCAACGACTGATCGAGTTTCTGGCCGCCGCCGAGCACCTTCGACTTCGTAATGAGGTCCCGCACATGGTCTGCGACAAAGCCGTCTCCATGTCCGAGCGGGGCTCCATCGGTCACCGTCGCCGCAAGCCTTGTCTCAGCGTCACTCTCACGTGAAACCGCCACGCACCGCCAAAGGCAGTGCAGCGACGTGGCAACGTAGATGAGGACGATGAGCAACGTGATGTGCGTCGGGTCGGCGTCCAGCGCCCGTTGGATGAGCCCGTAGAACCACAGTAGGAGGAACACCAGCACATTGAGGCCGGCGAAGATGAGCCACTGAAGCACCGGATCGCCCGCCTCCAAGCGCCGCCTCTCCCTGACAGCGGCCGAATAGCGGTTAAAGCTTGTGTACACTGCATCCAGCATGCGTAGGTCTCGCCCTCCAATGGCTTGTCTTCGCCCTGGGGCAGGTTGTGCCGGGGATACGTTGGTCGGGAAGGGCACGGTGACTGTCCCTTCCAGGCTTTTTGCCTGATTGCTGGCCTGAAGCCTTGCTTTTCGCCACGACCAGCGTCCAAGTTGGACGGCAAAAAGGGGGAGCAGCCGATGCACCTATTGATGCGTCTCATTTTCCGGCTTTGCGGCGTCGTCGCCCTTTGTCTCGCCGCGGCCATCGCCTGGATCGCAGTGGATACCCACCGCTCGATCGATGTTTCGGTGACGGCTACGGCGGCCCGGGTCGGCCAGCATCTGGAGGCGCTGTTCTGGCAGCGGCTCGTCTGGCGTGGCGGCATGATGAAGAATACCATCCTGCCGATGCCCGTCTGGCAGTCGCTCGCGACCCAGTCGATCATCTCGCCGGGGATATGCGTGAAACTCACGCCGGTGCAGCAGGAGAGCGGCACGTTATGCAGCCAGGTCGAGGCGGTCGGTGAAGCGCCTCCAGCCTGGTTCGTCGCTGCATATACCGGCATCCTCGGCGCGCATAAGCCGGCAGAGCGCCCGTTGACTCTGCGCGATCGATCCGCGGGCGTCATCACGGTATCGGTGCAGCCAGAGGCGGCGCTGCGCCTTGCCTGGCAGCGGCTCTCCGCCTTGCTCGGCATCGCACTCGCGATGGCCGGCGGCATCGCGTTCCTCGCGGCGCTGATGATCGGCTACGCGCTTATGCCCGCACGCGCAATCATCGACGGCCTGCGCCAGCTCCAGCACGGCAACCTCGCCTGGCGGCTGCCGCACTTTCGCACCGGTGAGTTCAATCATATTGCCGAGGCCGTGAACCAGCTTGCCGACAACCTCGCAACAACTCGCGCCACGCGCCAGGCTTTGATGACGCGCCTCTTCCAGGTGCAGGAGGACGAGCGTCGCACCATTGCACGCGACCTTCACGACGAGTTCGGCCAGTGCCTCACTGCGACCGCAGCGCTTGCCGCCATCATCGAGCGGCGCACGCGCGAGGATTTTCCGGAAGTGGCATCGGACGCCGCGCGGATCGCGCAGGTCCAGAAGCGCATGATGCTGTCGCTGCGTAGTACACTGAAGCGGCTGCGCTCGCAGAACATCGAGGAGATCGGCCTCGAAGCCAGCCTGCGCCAGCTCATCACGGACCACACCGACCAAGGCCGTCTCGGCACCGTATTCCGCGTGGAGTTTTCTGGACACATCGCCGACCTGCCGACGCACGTCGCCACCGACGTCTATCGCATCGCGCAGGAGTGCATCACGAACGCCGTCAAGCACGGTAAGCCGTCCGAGGTGCACCTGCGGCTGGAGCGGTCGCAGAAGCACGAGGATGTCATCGCGCTGACGGTTGAGGACGACGGCGCCGGAGACGCGGACGGTCCCGACCGCCACACGGGATACGGCATTCTCGGCATCAAGGAACGCCTCGAGCCATATGGCGGATCACTCACCCTACGCCCGAGCGCCAGAGGAATGCACGTCGCCGCGGTCATTCCGCTCGATGCCGCGATGCTTCCCGCATGAGCATCTCAATCCTGCTCGTCGACGATCACCCCGTTGTTCGCGAAGGCTACCGCCGCCTCCTCGAGTTGCATGACGAATTCCGCGTCTGCGCCGAGACCGACAACGCCAACGACGCCTACGTGCTCTACAAGAAGCATCGCCCGTCCATCGTCGTGATGGACCTGGGCCTCCCCGGCGTCGGCGGCATCGAGGCAGTGCGCCGCATCCGCGAATGGGACAAGGACGCGCGCCTTCTCATCTTTTCGATGCACGAGGGTGCCGCGTTCGCGTTGAAGGCCTTCGAGGCCGGCGCCGCGGGCTACGTGACCAAAAGCAGCGATCCCGAGCAGCTGACCCGCGCCGTTGCCGCGATAGTGCGCGGCGGCACATTTCTGAGCGAGGACGTCGCCCAGGCGCTCGCGGCCGATCGGCTGACAGGCGGCAAGCATCTGACCGAAAGCCTCACGCCGCGCGAGACCGAGATCCTTCGCCTCCTGGCCACCGGCCTGACGAGCGACGACATCGCGCCGCTTCTGAACCTCAGCCAGAAGACGGTCCGCAACCACCACTACACGATCAAAGCCAAGATCGGCGCCCGCAGCGATGCGCACCTCGTCTGGCTCGCGCATGCCGCCGGGCTGGTTCAGCTGGGCCCGCACCACGAGCAGGTCCCTTAGTAGCGCGCCAGTAGCTCTGCTGCTGGCGTCGCGACGGCCAGTGTCACAAACGCTGTCGCCGACGTCCGCAACAACAACCCCTACGACTTCGGTACCGTCCGTCGGAAACGAAAGTGGGCGCTGACATTCCGCCAGCATGGCGATCGTCAGTTAACGGTCGTCGTATCGGCAGGTAACCATGCGGTTGCAGAAACGCGCATAAACCTACAACTGGTTCTCGGACACTCGAAGATCGAGAGCACCGTCGGCTGCGTTGCTGAGGGAACAGTTCGTGAAGTTGTTTCGTTCCGCTTCATTACGGCGGTCGGCCGGCGAGACGTGAAGGACCCGCTGATACCGAAAGGCGGGCTCTGTGGACGATCAGGCAATCAAGCATCTACGAGCCATTGACCGCACGTTGCGCGCTTGCGCAATCGGCGCCGTGCTGTTGCTCGCGGTATGGGTGTTGCGGGACATCCTGTTGTTAGGCTTCGCCGCGGTGCTGCTTGCCTGCATCCTCCGGGGAGCCGGCGAGATCGTTCGGGGCAATTCCCGACTGAGTTCGGGAGCGTCGTTGGCCGTCGTCGTCACGACAGCCCTGGCCGTGATCGGGCTGTTGCTCTGGTGGCGAGGGGCCGTCATTGCCGATTATACCGTGCAGCTCACCACCGAACTCTCAGATCAAGTGCAGCAGTTGTGGGAGACGCTGAATGCCAGCGAATGGGGATCCTTCCTGGCGAAGCAGGTCCGTAGCGGAGCCGAATCCCTAAGGTCGGGTCTTAGTGGCTATTTTCCCGGCGTTGCCATGTCGGTTCTCGGCATTGGCGGAACCACCATCGTCGTCATAGCAACCGCGGCATTCCTCGCAACGTCCCCTCAGATGTATCTGACCGGAGCGCTGAGATTGCTGCCCGTCGACTGGAGGCCGCGCGGAAGGGAAGTTGCGCAGAAGATCGCGCATACGCTGCAGCTCTGGTTCGTCGGCCAGCTCATAGACATGGTTATCGTCGGAGTCCTCATCGGTATCGGCCTCTGGCTGCTTGGAGTGCCACTGGCTCTGACGCTGGCACTGTTCGCGGGGTTACTAAACTTCGTGCCGTATGTCGGCGCCCTCGCCGGTGCCGTGCCGGCCATCTTGGTAGCCTTGTCGCAATCTCCCAGCATGGCACTTTGGGTGGCGCTCCTTTTTGTCGGCGTGCAGATGCTGGAAGGAAACGTGGTCGCCCCGCTCATTCAGAAGCGCACCATCGCGCTGCCTCCTGCGCTCACGATCTTATGTCAGACGGTTTTAGGAACGCTGTTTGGCGTGTTCGGACTGGTAATCGCCACGCCCTTGATCGCCGCGATGCTTACCGCGGTGCGCCTGATTTATATCGAAGACGTGCTTGAGCGTGACGAACCATGATCCGAGGAACGTGCAAGCTGGGTTAGCGTTTCCATTCATGGATCACACCGCGCAGACAGGAGAAGTAGATTCAAGCAATGGCAGCGTAATCAGCGCGCTTCAACTACCGGCCTCGCGCTGGTGGGCCATCCTCAAGCGCGTCTACCACCAGTTCAACGAAGATCGAGTTCTAGCGATTGCCGCAGGCGTTGTCTTCTACGCGTTACTTGCGGTGTTTCCCGCCATCACTGCGTTCGTCTCGCTGTTTGGGCTGTTTGCCGATCCTAGCACTGTCATGAACCAAGTCAGCGATCTCAAAGGTCTAATTCCCGCCGGGGCCTTCAGCATACTCCAGGACCAGATAAGTCGCGCCGGCAGCGGCGGAACGGCGTCGTTGAGTTTGACCTCGATCTTCGCTCTGCTGTTCGCCATTTGGAGCGCCAACAGCGGCACGAAGGCCATCATGGATGCTTCGAACGTAGTCTACGGCGAGAAGGAAGAACGCAGCTTCTTCAGACTAAACCTCGTCTCTCTGCTGCTCACAGTCGGCGCGATGGCAACGCTACTCGTAGCCATCGGCGCAGTCGTGGTGCTGCCGCTAGTGCTATCCGCATTCGGCGTGGAGTCAGCCGGCTATATCGGCCTGCTGCGTTGGCCGATCCTGCTCGTGCTTATCCTGGCTGGGCTAGCCGCCCTCTACCGTTTCGGGCCGAGCCGGCGGCAACCCTACTGGTCGCTACTCAGCATCGGAGCGTGTGCAGCGGCGGCGGTCTGGATCGCAAGCTCTGCGCTGTTGTCGTGGTACCTGACGAACTTCGCCAACTACAGCGCGGTCTACGGCTCTCTTGGCGCCATGATTGGCCTCATGATCTGGATGTGGGTTTCCGCCATCGTCATCTTGCTAGGCGCAGAACTCGACGCGGAAATCGCGCGCGAGATTCACGGTGACGACGGGGCTTCTCGCGAGGGATGATGCCGGTTGCACATCCGGCGCATACATTTTTGGGTGGACCGGTACTAATGCGGCCAACTTTGTGGTGGCGTCCTGATCTAACGCAGCACATGTGACTGCCGCCGCGCAATCGACACGACCCCGCGCAAGCTGACGTCGAGATCTGGCGGCCAGCTCGGATGCACGGGCTTTCCATCGAGAGCTGGATTAGGGAACCATGATCGATACCTATGACGCATTGATCGTTGGAGCTGGGCCCGCCGGCCTGAGCGCCGCCCTGATCCTCGGGCGCTGCCGGCGCCGCGTCTTGCTCTGCGACAGCGGTTCACATCGCAATTCAACTTCCCGCGCAATCCACGGTCTGCTTGGGCACGAAGGCTGCTCCCCTAGCGAGCTGCTCGCAATCGGTGCCAAAGAGTTGGAAAAATACGCCACCGTGGCGCATACCCACGCAGAGGTCTCAACGATAATGCCTTCGAATGGAGGATTTCGATTCACCTGCACCGGCAACGCCTCTGGATCTGCGCGCAAGGTCTTGTTGGCGACGGGCCTGGTCGACGAGGTTCCAAACCTTGCCGGGATCGGAGCGCTTTACGGGCGCTCAGTGCACCACTGTCCCTATTGCGACGGCTTCGAACACAGCGACCAACTGATAGCGGTCTACGGCGCAGGAGATAAAGGCGCCGGACTGGCCCTGATGATGACTCAGTGGTCGTCGGAGGTGATCCTTTGTACCGGTGGAGAGGGCACGGTAACAAAGGCAATGACGCAGCGACTATCTGAACGCGGCATCAAGCTATTCCCGGATCCGATTGCTGAGCTTGAAGGAGACGGCGGCCGGTTGAAACGGATTCGCTTTCAGAATGGCGAAGCCGTCGAGCGGACTGCGATGTTCTTCACGACGGGCTGCCACCAGAAATCAAATCTATCGAAGCTGCTCGGCTGTACTCGTGATGAAAAGGGCGGTGTCGTCACTGATCCGGTTACTGAGGAGACCAGCGTGCCAGGCGTATACGTCGCGGGCGATGTATCGCGGGACGTGCTGCTCGTGGCTGTGGCCGCCGCAGAAGGTGCAAAAGCAGGCGTCGCCATCAACCATGCGCTCCTTAAGGAAGATGGACTGTGTTAGTAACGCTCTTAGATGTCCCAATTCACCTTGAACGGCGCGCACAAGTTCCGCTTTGGGTCATGAGCACGCGTCGAGCCATCTGCACCTTCGACAGCTATTCCCCGTACAGCAGAAGCAAAAAGTCGATGGCGTTCGCCTCGCCAAGCTAAGTGCGGCGGAGTTCCGCCAGTGGGACGAAGCCCTCATCGTCATTGCCCTCGAGGGGTGCCCCTGCATACGGCGGCTAAGCCGACGATGGATCAAGCCGCTCGATTGCGAGGCGTGCCAGCGCCGTTATGCCTTCAGCCAGCCCGCAACAGCCTCCTGCTTCGGCAAGCCCCCTGCGTGCACTACCTTGCCATCGATGACGATGCCAGGCGTCGACGCGATGCCGTAATGCGCGATCGCCGCGTAGTCTGTGACTTTCGAGATCGCAACCTCAACACCGAGTTTCTCAGCCTCGGCCTTGACCATATCCGCTGTCGCCTGGCAGCGTTTGCAGCCGGGTCCCAGGATCTTGACGTCTTTCATGAGCGCCTACCTCGATCAGTGAAACAAAGCGTTGAATATGTATCCGACAACGAGGATGCCTGTGCCGACCACGCCGACGAACACGAGGATGAGCTTCATCGACAGCACCTTGCGCAGGATGATCATCTCGGGCAGTGACAGCGCGATCACGCTCATCATGAAGGCGAGCGTCGTACCGAGACCTGCGCCCTTCGCAATGAGCGCTTCAACGATCGGGATGATGCCTACGGCGTTGGTATACATCGGGATGCCTAGCAAAACCGCAGCAGGCACGGACCACCAGGTGTCCGCCCCCATGACGCGTGCCATCAGGTCGGCCGGAACGTAGCCGTGAATGAGCGCACCCGCTGCAATGCCGACGAGGATCCAGATCCACACCCGACCGACGATATCCTTGACGGCCTCGATACCCGCCTTGATGCGGTCCACGAGCGCCAAATTCTGATCGGGAAGCTCGGCGTAGCCGGCGCGAATGTCGCGCACCCATGGCTCAAGCCAGCTCTCCAGCTTCAGTCGGCCAATGACGTATCCGCCGAGGATTGCGACCGACAATCCCAATGCCAGATAGGTCACCGCCACCTTCCAGCCGACGAGCGCAAACAGCAGGCCAAGCGCCACCTCGTTGACCATGGGAGCGGCAATAAGGAAGGAGAACGTAATCCCAAGCGGAACGCCGGCGCTGACGAAGCCAATGAAGAGAGGTACGGCCGAGCACGAGCAGAACGGCGTCAATGTGCCAAGGCCCGCGGCTAAGACGTTTCCGATGCCCTCGACGCGCCCGGCAAGCAGGGCCCGCGTCTTCTCTGGCGAGAAGAAACTGCGAACGACGCCCATGGCAAACACCACCAGCGTCAGGAGAAGCAGGACCTTCGGTGTGTCGTAGACGAAGAATGCGATGGCATCGCCAAGATGGGTATTGCGCTCCATGGGTAGCAGCGACACGACCCACTGCGAGAAGGGGACGAGCTGACGGTAAAGCACGAGCCAAAGGCCGAGCATGGCAAGCGTTCCGCCCAGCCACTTGAGCGCATCCAAATCGCGCCGGTGCAAAAGCCCTGCTTCGGTGGATTTAGTCATCATGACAGACCTAGCCGTGGCATAGACAGCGATGCTTTGCGGGGCCTAGCCTTACCAAGCGTGACTTTGGTGGCAGCCAGTACAGCCTCGACAATTCGTTCGGCTTCCTTCGTCAACTTCGGCGTCCTGCGATAGCGGACCCATTGTGCATCCCGGCGGTCTACGACGAGACCGCAGGATTTAAGCGCCGCCATGTGGCGAGACATTCTCGACTGCGTCGCGTCCAGCATGGCCATCAGCTCGCAGACGCAAAGCTCACCCCTCTCGTCGAGGAGAGCCAGCGCCTTCCGACGTGTCGGATCGGATAGAGCCGCCAATGCTGAGCTGAGGTCGGGTTCGGTCATGTGCGCACCTTGTTCAGACCTCAAGATATGCGCATGGACGCATATGCGCGCATTGACATGAATCAATTGGCCATATCGTGGAGGCGACGCCTCTACTCGAACGCAGCGTAGCCGAGATAGCGCTCATCGCGGCGACGTAGCGCGTCACGCTATCGTACTGAGTCGTCAAAGCCGCATGACCTCACACAGCGGACGTCTGCGTCCCGATGAAAGGGGCAGACTGCCGGGCACGTTGGCATTCTGCCATTCGAGCGGCGCTGTCCGAACTTATACACTCATGGATCATGCCGATCGGGTGGCGCCCGTTGCCCGCGGACGTTCGACTTTTGGGCCGCGACGGTCACTGGGTCGGACAGCATGGCGGAACGAAAGTGGCGATCAAAGTGCGTTGCCCCTTCGAGAGCGCCTCAAAGGAGCAGAACAATCTCGCCGACCAATAGTGCCAAGCTTGTTGCAAGCCCGAGTGCCGGCACCCACGCGGGGGCCACGAACACGTCCGCCGGCGCTGTCAAGCCGTCGATCTTAAGTTTGAGCAGCGCGGCATTGACGAACGCAAAAATGATGAGCGTGATCCGTGAGCTTGCTTCGGCTAGCCCCTCGATCGGAAAGGCCAAGGCGAGCACCATCACGGCAGCAACCACTATTCCCGTCGCGGCGAGCGGAGTGCGCGTGCGTGCGTTAACGCGCGCGAGCCGTGCTGGCAGCAGCCCTTGCGCCGCCATTCCGTAGATCACCCGCGAGCCCATGATCATGAACACGACGATGCCGTTGATGGTCGCGGCGACGGCGATTGAGGTTATGACCGCGGGCGAGGCGCCGGTGACGCGCTCGTAAACAAGGCTCAAAGGAGCTGCCGTCCGCGCCAGTTCCTCGCGCGGCACGGCGACCAGCGAGACCCAGACGACCAGCACGTAGAGCAGCGTCACGAGCGCCAGTGTGAAGAAGATGGCGATCGGCAGCGTGCGGGACGGCTGCTTCACCTCCTCGGCGATATTGGCGAGCCCTTCGAATCCGGTGAACGCAAAGAAGGCGAGGAGGATGGCTCCGGCAATCCCGACCCACGCCGCGGCGCCGTCCAGCCCGCTCCAGATCTCAGGCAGCCGATGGAAGAGGTCGGGCGTGTATGTGGCGCCAAGGCTGACGATAAGCAGCAGGCCGCCGATCTCGATCAGCGTCATGACCCCGGCAAACGACACGGACTGCCAGATGCCTATCGCCGTCAGGACGCCGAGGCCCAAGACGACGAGCGTGACGATAAGCGGAGTCGGCCAGCCGACCAGCACCTGGATATACCCTGCGCTGCCTCGGCTCACCGTTGCCGCCGAGATGATCGCGGTGGCGATGACGAGCAGACCAACAACGCGCGCGAGCAATGCCGAATTCAAGCCGGCCCGCACGTAGGTCGCCTCACCGGCGCTCATCGGCATGCGCGAGGCGAGCTCGGCGAACGATGCCGCTGATGGTGCCATGACGAGTGCCGCGAGAATGAAGGCGAGCGGCGCTTGCATGCCGGCGCGCCCCACGACAGGCGCGATCAGCACGTAAATGCCGGCTCCGATCGTTACGCCGAGACCGTAGAGCACGCTCAGCCACAGCCCAAGGGAGCGCTGCAGCTTGATTTCGGCTTCGGGCGCCTTCTGACTGCCGGTTGTCACCAGTCTGCTCATCGCTTGTTTCTCAATCACCTGGACTGTCGTGGATCCGAGGTTCTATCTAGACTTAACGATCCGCGCCTCCGATCTTGTCATCGCCTCAGTAGATGAAAGAGGACGACGCCTATGGCTGAATACAAAGAATACGTTGCATGGGACGTTCCCACGCGCTGGTTCCATTGGATCAACGCGCTGGCCGTGATTGGGCTCATCGGCACGGGCCTCGTCATTCTCTTCGACGATGCGCTTGGGCTGTCGGCGCCGGGAAAGCTCACCCTCAAAGGCATCCATGCATCCTTCGGCTACGTCATGGCTGTCAACTTGCTGTGGCGGTTCGTTTGGGCCTTTTTAGGTAACCGCTACTCGCGTTGGCGCAGCGTCCTCCCGGGAGGGTCCGGGTATCTCGCGGCCCTCAAAGCGTATTCGGCTTCGTTTCTCTCCGGCGAGCCGCAACAGTATGTGGGGCATAATCCACTCGCTCGCGTTGCCGTGGCCCTGCTGTTCCTGCTCTTGCTCGTGCAGGCGGCGACGGGCATCGTCATCGCTGGGACTGACTTGTTCTGGCCACCGCTTGGCGGCTCGTTCGCGGCGTGGGTGGCTGCTCCCGGCGTTGATCCATCCTTGGTGGTGCCTGGCGCAACCGACCTTATCGACAAGACTTCTTACGACGCGATGCGCGCCTTCCGCCGTCCGTTTGTTGAGGCGCATGAACTTGGCTTCTATGCGCTGGCCATTCTGATCGTGCTCCACCTGATTGCGGTCGTTATGACGGAGATTCATGAAGGTGGAAGCATTACGTCGGCAATGTTTACCGGGCGCAAGATTCTCTCACGTTCTCCGCCCGACGCCCCCTGAGTTCTTCTTCCTGGTCTGAATCCTGCTTCTGAGTAGCGTCCCATGATCAACGAGCGCCTAGCCCGGCGCGCTCTTATTCTTACCACATTGCTTGGCCTCGTGTTGGGCGGCGCTGCTGTACTCGCACGCCACCCTGCGTTGGCCGGGTGGATATGGGCGGCGGCCACAGTCCCTGTCGTTATCGCTCTGGCCGTCTCCATCGTTTGCGACTTGATGGCGGGACGCGTGGGCGTCGACGCCATCGCCCTTCTGGCCATGGCTGGCGGTCTTGTGTTCGGGCAACCCCTAGCCGCCATCGTCGTCGCCATCATGTACACAGGCGGGAGAGTGCTCGAGGACTACGCCGTCAGCCGCGCCGAGCGCAACTTGAAGACACTCGTCGATCGCGCGCCGCGAATGGCGCATCGACGCATCGAGGAGACAATCTCAGATGTCGACATACGAAATGTGAAGGTTGCCGACGCGATCCTCGTGCGTGCTGGTGAGATCATCCCCGTCGACGGGTTGATCACTTCTCCGATCGCGATCGTAGATGAATCGGCACTCACCGGCGAGCCGATCCCGGTCACGCGCCGGGCTGGAGAGAGCGCCCGGAGCGGCACGCTCAATGCCGGCGACACCTTCGAGATCACGGCGACGGCCACGGCCGAGGAGAGCACGTACGCCGGTATCGTCCGCCTGGTCACCGCCGCGCAGACCGCCAAAGCACCGTTCATTCGGCTAGCGGATCGCTATGCGCTGTTGTTGCTGCCCGCGACGATCTTGGTCTCCGGGCTGGCGTGGGCACTGTCGGGAGATCCCATTCGCGGGCTCGCCGTTCTGGTGGTCGCCACACCGTGCCCGCTCATACTTGCTGCCCCGGTAGCGTTTATCGCTGGCGTGTCGCAGGCAGCGCGCCGCGGCATCATCATCAAAGGCGGCGGGCCGCTTGATGCCTTGGCCCAGACGCATACCGTTCTGTTCGACAAGACAGGCACCCTGACAATCGGCGGAGCCCGTCTGATCGCCGTCGAAACCGCGCCCAACAAAGACGCTGACGAGGTGTTGAGCCTTGCGGCGTCATTGGAGCAAGCCTCGCAACATGTCGTCGCCGCCGCCATCGTCAACGCCGCTGCTGCTCGCAGGCTTTCCCTGCACATGCCCCAGCAGGTGCATGAGGTCATGGGATCCGGCCTCGAGGGCCTCGTCGCCGGACGCAGGGTGCGTGTCGGCTCGCATCAACTCATCTTCGGCGCACGCAAGCCGGACGAGTGGGCGGCACGTGCATTGCGCCGCGCCTCCTGGCGCTCAGCGCTCAGCGTGTTTGTAGCCGTAGATGACCGCGTCGTCGGCGCCCTGCTCCTTGCCGACGAACTACGCAAGGAGAGCCCTCGCGCCATTCAATCGCTCCGCTCCGCCGGAGTTGCTCGGATCGTGATGGTCACCGGCGATCACGCCGATGCCGCGGAGACGATTGCGGCAGCGCTTAATATCGATGCCGTGCTGTCCGATCGGGTCCCGTCCGACAAGGTGGACGCGGTCGTCATGGAGAGTCGCCTTCATCCAACATTGATGGTGGGCGATGGCATCAATGATGCTCCGGCGCTTGCAGCGGCAGATGTCGGCGTTGCTTTAGGAGCGCGCGGCGCCAGCGCTTCATCGGAAGCGGCCGACGTGGTGATCGTTGTGGATAGGCTCGACCGGGTGTCGGAGGCTGTCGCCATCGCCCGACGTGCCCGACGCATCGCTCTTCAAAGCATCGTTGCTGGCATGAGCCTTTCGGGCGTTGCGATGGCCTTTGCCGCCTTCGGGTGGCTAGCGCCCGTTGCGGGCGCGCTGACGCAGGAGGCCATCGATGTCGCCGTTATTCTCAATGCGCTGCGGGCACTGACGCCTGGGTGGCGCTCACGCCGCGCAGGACTACCTGGCAAGACAGCGCACGCCCTCAGTGACGAACACCGATTGCTCGAGCAGGAACTGGACAAGCTGCGATCCATTTCCGACGCGCTTGATGATGCAAGCGATCAACGTGCCGTAGACCTAATCCTTAGCGCGCACGCGATTATCGAAGAGAGCATTGTCCCCCACGAGCGCGAGGATGAAACTGCGCTTTATCCGCGGTTGTCGAAGCTATTGGTCGACATCCACGGACTGTCGGCAATGAGTCGGGCGCACCGCGAGATCCTGCACCAGGCGAGGCTTTTGGCGCGGCTGGCGCATGGCCTGCGGGCGGAGGACGCCGACAAGTACCTCGTGCGCGATGCCCAGCGGGTGATCGGCTCGATCGAAGCCCTCGTGCGCATTCACAACGCGCAGGAGGAAGACATCTACGAGGAAGCGACTTCCGCTTAGAGGCAGACGATTTGTTGGGCGGACACATGCGCCCAATTTGAGCGAAAACCCTCGCATATCGGGTCTGCTGCGCCGCACACGGTTGATTGTGGTCAACACCTTAGGCGGGCTAGGCCAATATTGTCAGTAGCCTGAATGACAGAATTGGAGGCGTGCGATGAGACGAAATGCAGTTGTCACGTTGGCCGCTCTTGCAGCCATCCTGTTCGCCACCGCCACAGTGGGCCTCGCCCAGCAGTCCGAAGCCGATCAAGGTCCGCCCGCAGGGATGGGCATGATGGGCGGCGGGATGATGGGAATGATGGGCGGCGGCTGCCCGATGATGGGAATGTCGGGGCGTAGTGGGGACGCGTCCACTTTCGCGGAGGGACGCATCGCTTTCATCAAGGCCGAGCTTGCCATCACCGACGCCCAAAAGGATGTCTGGGACGCCTACGCCACGGCGCTGCGCAAGAACCTTGAGAGCATGCAGCAGATGCGAGCCACCATGATGGGGGCTACGCGGCCGACCAATCCCGTCGAACGGCTCGACCTGCATATCTCGACGATGGAGTCGCGGCTTCAAGCGCTGAAAGAGGTCAAGCCGGCGTTGGCAGCCCTGTATGCCACGTTGAGCAAGGAACAGAAGAGGAGCGCCGAAAGTCTCCTTACTGGCATGGGCTGCATGATGTGACAGGGTGGCTAGAGTGATAGGTGCCGATGCGGCTGACGGTACGCTGACAACACTCAACAGCGCGCCGTCAGGGTCGGTAAGGCAGTCTTCATTCACCCGACGCAATGCGCGGCCGGGAATGATGATCAAAGGAGACTGCCCATGCGAAAGTTCACAGCCATCGCGGCCGCAATTGCCATTCTCGGAACTGCCTCTGTAGCCCACGCCAACAGCCTCGGGCGCCCATGCACGACCGCCAGCCAAGACAAGTGGCTCAGCATCGAGGCGCTGCAGAGCAAGGTCGAGGCGCTCGGTTACAAGGTGCAAAAGGGCAAGCTCAAGAAGGCTTGCGGGGAGTTTTATGCCGTCGACAAGACCGGAGCGCACGTTGAAGTGTTTGTCGATCCGACCAATGGCGCCGTCGTCGGCACTCTGTAACGGGTGCGGCGATGACCACCTCGCATTCCACCCTCACGACTGTAGCCGGCGCGACGCCGCCGGCTACGATCAAGGTTTGGGACCTATTCATCCGCGTATTTCACTGGTCGCTGGTAGCGCTGTTCGCGACCGCCTACTTAACGGGCGATGAGATTGAACGAGTGCACATTGCTGCCGGCTACGCGATCGCGGGCTTATTGGTCTTACGCATCGTGTGGGGGTTCATTGGGCCGCCGCATGCGCGCTTTGCCAACTTTGTGCGCTCGCCTCGTGCGGCATTTGGCTACCTGCGAGCGGCTGTTCGTCTGCAGCCACGCCGCTACATCGGGCACAATCCTGCCGGTGCGCTAATGGTTGTCACCCTCATTTCTATGCTCGCCATGACCTGCGTGACGGGCTACCTGATGACGACCGATGCCTATTGGGGATCAAAGCTCATCGAAGACGTCCACGGCGCATTGGCCAACGGTACGGTGGCACTCGTTGTGCTGCATGTGCTGGGGGTACTGGCAGCTAGTCTCGAGCACCGCGAGAACCTCGCAAAGTCTATGTTCACCGGACGCAAGCGGGCATCCTGACTTGACCTCGCCTGAGTAAGAGCCGCGTAATGGTGGCGCACGGCGGACCGTCGCAGCGACGTGCCGCCGTGGCCGAGAGGACCACGATATGATCGAGGTCAATCGGCTTCGAAGCGCTCGCCGTATTATCTGCAAAATCTCTGGCAGCTCTCGTTGCTTGGATCCGGGCTCGTGAACCTCAGAAGACAGCGAACGGATGGTGACATGTCCTACTACTTCAACACCAGAAAGCGTGGCTCATTCGACGTCGTGGTCGCCGAGACAATACTGGCCCTCAAGGCCGAGGGCTTCGGCATCATCAGCGAGATCGATGTGCAGAAGACACTGCGTGAGAAGATCGGTGTCGCCTTCCGTAAGTATATGATCCTCGGAGCATGCAATCCGACGCTCGCTCATAACGCACTCCAGTTGGAAGACAAGATCGGGACCATGCTACCCTGCAACGTAGTCGTGCAGGAGCTGGAGGATGGCGTGGTCGAAGTGGCCGCCATCGACCCCGTAGCATCGATGTTGGCCGTCGATAATGCTTCGTTGAAGCGGGCGGCGGCGGAGGTCGCGCAGCAGCTAAAGCGCGCCATCGACAATTTGGCCTAGCCGATTGCCTGTGCCGGCACGTCAAACGGGCCATAGCAACAAGGAGAATGCGATGAAAGCGCTCATTTATGCGGGCCCCGGATTGAAATCCGTTGAAGAACGCCCCATGCCGGAAATCACTGCGCCCACCGACGCGATCATCAAGATCACCAAGACGACGATCTGTGGCACCGACCTGCACATACTTAAGGGGGATGTTCCGACCTGCAAGCCCGGCCGAATTCTAGGGCACGAGGGCGTCGGCATCGTCGAGAAGGTTGGACCGGCCGTCACGGCGTTCAAGGCGGGAGACCATGTACTGATCTCCTGTGTCAGCGCCTGTGGAAAATGTAACTATTGCCGCAAGCAGATGTATTCCCACTGCACAACCGGTGGCTGGATCCTCGGCAACAAGATTGATGGCACGCAGGCTGAGTTCGTCCGCATTCCCTACGCGGATATGAGCCTCTATCCGATTCCCGACGGCGCGGACGAAGAAGCGCTAGTGATGCTTAGCGACATCCTGCCAACCGGCTTCGAGTGCGGCGTGCTAAACGGCAAGGTTACGCCGGGCAGCACTGTTGCGATCGTCGGCGCGGGGCCGATAGGGCTCGCAGCCCTTCTCACCGCCCAGTTCTACTCGCCGGCCGAAATCATCATGATCGATCTCGACGACAATCGCCTCGCGGTAGCGATGCGTTTCGGCGCCACAGCGACCGTCAACAGCACAGATGGCAAGGCCTTAGAGAGGGTCATGGCGATGACCGGCAAACGCGGCGTCGATACCGCCATCGAGGCAGTGGGAATTCCGATCACCTTCGAACTGTGCGAAAAAATTGTGACTGCCGGAGGCAACATCGCCAATATCGGCGTGCATGGAAAGAAGGTCGATCTCCATCTGGAGGAGCTGTGGGACCGCAATATTTCCATCACCACGCGACTGGTCGATACGGTCACCATACCGATGTTGTTCAAGACCGTCGGCTCGAAAAAAATCGATCCCAAGCTCCTGATTACGCATCACTTCAAGCTCGATAAAATTCTCGATGCCTACGAGACCTTCGGGAATGCCGCCGAGACAAAGGCGCTCAAGGTGATCATCGAGGCTTAGTGGACCGGCCATTTGGGGGCACCGCCGAAGACGATCGGCGACGACGTCCGGTCTGGTCAAACGCGCCTGTTCGCGACGACGTAAAAGCGACCGGAATACGCTCAACAACAGACATCGTTGACTGAGAGCGGCGCCGCTCCTAGTGACCGCCCCGAGATGTCGGCTAGTGATGCTGTGGACGGGATCCATCACCCGGCCTGAGCGACCAGTATGGTTCTCGGGCTTGAGATGGAGGAAGTCAGATGGTGCAGCCAGTCACGGTCGGCCTTGATATCGCTAAGAACGTTTTTTATGCCCATGGCATCGATGCTCAGGGGCAGAAGGTCCTCAGCCGCAAGCTTCGCCGCCGGTCGAGGGCCTTCTTCGCAAAGCTAGAACCTTGCCTCGTCGGCATCGAGGCCTGCGCGACAGCGCATCACTGGGCCCGCACGATCGAGAAGCTGGGCCATCAGGTCCGGCTCATGCCGCCGGCATATGTGAAGCCCTATGTGAAAACCCAGAACAACGATGCAGCCGATGCAGAGGCGATCTGCAAGCGGTGACCGTGGCTCCTTCATTCGTCCGTTTAAGAGCGGTGTTCCGGACTAACTCATTGAAAAGAATGGTGGGTGATGAAGGATTCGAACCTTCGACCCGCTGATTAAGAGGCAAGGAATTACTCAAGTTCCTCAACGCGCATTGCTACTTTGGCGGCTTTTTGGGTTGTATAGAAGTCAATGACTTGGCGGCGCTGGAGCAACGCGTTGTCTCCGACAGTTGAGACAATAGCACGCCGTCTGTCACGGACGAAAAGTCCCAAGAGCTGCCATTTCGCGACAGACGGTCGGCGCCCGCTGGACGATCGCCGACTAGGTCCGCTCGTGGAGGTGAACCGGCAGTCAGATATCGATCTTTTATCAGGATCTTCCTCAAGTCCGACGTGGTCACTCTCAATCCCCAGGTTGATGAGAAGGAACTGAGCGGCTCGAAGGTTGTCGGTTCGACGATAGATTTGTCGGGATGGAGCAGCCGTTACTTGGCGGCACCGCGCGCGTGATGACGATCATGCTGGCGGAGGAATACCGAAGCTGCGGCCCCGCTCGTGAGCGGGGCGATTCTTTTTACGTTGAAGGCTCCACCGCATCAGGCTGGGGATAATCCTGCGATTGCCCGCTTGCAGATTGGTTGCAGGTCAATCTCCTGGAATAATACTAGGGGATGGCTACCTTCTTCTCAGACTATTTCGGACTGGATTCGAACGTCCTTGAGGAGCACGGCGCGTTCGATATTTCCATCGTGAATGACCTGCCGCTTTTCATCGACCCGTTCCTGCTCTTCAGCAGCGAAAAGCCCGAGTATCAGGCGCTCCACGACGACATCATCAAGTACCTCGTTTTCCTGCGCGACAAGGCGATTTCCGGAAAAGCGACGGACGCGCAATTGAAGCGCTTGTATTGCTTCCCGGAGGTAAAGCAGAACTGGCTCGGCTTCTCGGTGCATGGCAATAGCGGGTCTGGCCTCGGCATCGACTTTGCTCGTGCCCTGCACGCAAACCTCCATGAACTTCTGAAGGATTTCGGATCGGAGGCAATCACTGCGGGGAGCCAGAGAAGGTGTGCCTCATCAGCGACGGCGTCGGTCGAGATAACATCAGCGATTTCACCGCTAAACTGATCAAGCACTACTTGTGCGGCTACACGGCCTCTTTCACGATAAAGTACCTTCGGAAAGATCAGATGCGATTGGTCGGCATCGGTGATGCGAGGTTCCACTACGGCCTAAGCGCGTGGGTGCGCGAAGAGTACTGGCTACCCTGGAAGGATGGGGATTATGTGCTCCTCACGCCGAAGGACATGCTGACGCGGGACGAGAATTGGATCAACCGGGGAGATCTTATCACCGGCTTCGAGCGCATTCCGCCTGCGATCCCTGACGCCGAATTGCGTGACCAGGTCTCAAGCTACTTCGCCTCTGTCCTCGTGCGTCCAAAGAACCGCGAGCCGAACAAGAAAGAGCGGGGCGATGCCGCAGCGCGCACGATGCTGAAGTTCCCTGAGTTGATCGACTACTACATCCGTATGAAAGAGGATGACGGCGAACACGCGGCCAGCGTGAGCGCTGAAAAGGTAGAAGAAACCGAACGGTTCTTCATCGAGCAGATCAGGGAACTTCAACGAGCACTTCTGGCGAACAGCCGGTTCTATGAGCACGGGCAAGAAACATATGAAGAGGCGCACGCCCGGCTTCGCTATCTGAAGGACGTGATAGAGAACAAGGGCGGGTACCGCCTCTTCTACGATCGCGGACAACCGATCGGCCGCGAAAGGGATCTACAGGTCCTCTACCGGCTCGTCTGGTATGGGTCGCCATCTGATGTCGGGACTGAAGCGAATGACGGCGGTGGGCCCGTCGACTTCAAAATCTCTCGGGGCAGTGACGACAAGACGCTCGTCGAGATGAAGCTTGCGAAAAACAAGGGGCTTGAGCGAAACCTTCAGCGCCAGGTTCCCATCTATCAGAAGGCAAGCGACGCGAAAGCGGGCATCAAAGCCATCGTGTATTTCACCTATGAAGAACAGTGTCGTGTCGAACGCATCATCGACAAACTCGGGCTGCGGGATGACAAAGAAATTTATCTCATCGATGCGCGCGCCGACAACAAACCATCGGGATCTAAGGCCTAAGTAAATCAACACCGCTCGGTCACGATACACTGCAGAAGGAGCCTCCCGTGCGCACAGCCCTCCTCGTCTTTTCTGTCCTTCTAGTTTCCATCGCGGTCTCCCCGGCCATTGGAGAAAGAGCTCCTGGCTTTGCGGTGGCCGATCGTTTGAAACCGTATGCAGACCCGAAAATCGTCGCAGATAGCGGTCGAACGGTGATCCAGCTCCTGGCCGCTGCCAAAATTGAAAGCGTGGCGAACGGTCTCGACCCGGATTGCAACACGCCCGAAGTGGAGTCGTTCTATCGCGGCATGCACCTGGCGCATCTCGCATACTACCTGTTCCTCTCTCGGCAAGAGGTCGGTCGGTTTGAAGACAGCAGTCCGACACAGACCGAGCCACCGCGCGCATTCGTCGATTTCGGACGCAACTCGCTCCTTCGCGTCTGGACCCCAAGCCTTCTGCTGCGGCTCCTCAATACCGCCGCGTCGATCGACGATCTTCCCGCTGATAGCCGCTCCGATCTCGCGCGGTTTCTCGCGCAGGTGCGCGAATTTCGCGCCTACCAAGTAAGCCTGCGGCCGGCGGATGCGGAACTGCAAGCGCTATACGGCCGGCTGAGCGACGAGAAATATCTGCGCCACTGGCGCCTCTTTCTTCCCGATGATGGGGTTGAGGGTATCAGGCGGCAGTTTCCGGATCGCACTCTATTCAACTTCGACGAGGAATTGCGAACGCTGGTGAACACGGTGCGCCCGCCCGACCTGCCGGCGCTCAGCAAATGCTACGAAGCCGGCTCCGCGTTCAGGATCGTCATTGAAGACCGGGCGATAGATTCGACAAAGTTGCTTCTACCGATCTCGTACATGGTGCGCTTCTGGGATCGCCGCGAGGCAGAAGGCACAGCCGACCTCGCCGACTTCCTGCTGGAGCAGGCGATCAGCCGCCTGCAATCGAAAGGGGATTGAGGTGCGGGCGTGGCACTGAGATATACTATTGCCGCGGACATTGAGCACGCATGAAACTCAGCAAGACTAACTATCTCGTCTATCGCGGCTGCGCCCACAACGCGTGGGTCAAGATGCACATGCCGGAGATTTACCGCGCGAAGCCGCTGTCGGTTTTCGATGAAGCCATCATCGAGACGGGGAACGATGTTGATGTCCTGGCGCGCGACCTGTTCCCAGCCGGCGTGCTCGTCGAGCGCGGTGATGCTGCCGGCTCGATGCGCCTCATCTCGCAGCATACACCCATCTTGTATCAGCCGGTTTTCGAGACCGACCTGTTCACGGTCGCGTGCGATATCCTCGTGTGGAATCGAGCGACGCAATCCTACGATCTTTTCGAAGTGAAGGCTTCCACGAGCGGCGACGACAAAGCGGCAAAAGACGGTCTCTACGCGCACGACCTCGCATTTCAGGCGCTTGTTCTGCGTGAAAATGGCGTACCGCTCGGCGGGTTGTATCTCGTGCGCCTCGACAGCACGTACGTCAGCGATGGCACGCTTGCATTGGATCGCCTTTTCACGCGCGAGAATTTCTCTGTGCAAGTTGCACTCATCATCGAAGCGGTACGTGCCGAGATGCATGCCGCGTATCTCACGCTGCAGCGCGCGCAGCCGCTGCCGGCGCCTTGTTCCTGCATCTACAAGGGCCGCAGTAGCCACTGCACCACATTCGCGCACAGCAATCCTGACGTGCCCGAATACAGCATCCACGATCTCGCACGCATCGGCAGTTCGAAGAAGAAGCTCGCAGCGCTCGTGGATTCTGGCGTGCTGACCATTGAAGATATACCGGATGGCTTTCACCTTACCGACAAGCAGCGCCATCAAGTCCATGCCGCGAAGACCGGAGAGCCGTTTATAGATCGCCAGGGCATCGCGACATTTCTCGCAGCGATGGACTATCCGATCTCGTTTCTCGACTATGAGACGTATCCCTGCGCGCTGCCGCGCTTCGCCGGGTACAGTCCGTTCCATCAGATCCCGTTTCAGTTCTCTCTGCACGTCGTCGAAGCGGACGGCACGATGCGGCATAGCGAATTTCTCTTCACCGACCGCGAATGCCCGGATGCTCCGTTCGTGGCCGCGCTCGAAGCCGCGCTAACGAAGACGGGCACAATCGTCGCGTGGAACCAAGCGTTTGAGAAGGGGATCAATACTAAGCTGGGCGAGCGCCTGGCGCAGAGCGCCGGCTACCTAAGTTCTGTTAACGCACGGATCATCGATCTGATGGAATTGTTCGCAGCCCAGATGTACGTCCACCCTGCATTCCGCGGAAAGACCTCCATCAAGTACGTCTTGCCCGCGCTGGTGCCGGAACTCTCGTACAAAGGACTTGCGATCCAGGAAGGCGGTACGGCGAGCGAGACGTGGAACAAGATCGTAACGGGGCAGATGGACGCTCAGATGGCGGGCCGGGCACGCAAAGCCCTGCTATCCTATTGCGGCATGAATTCTCTGGCGATGGTGGAAATCTGGCGAGTCCTGCGGGAAGTCGCAGCATGACAATCAACCTGTTCGAAGCAGAACTCGACAGTGTGTTCGCGTTGCTGGGAAAGGATGAAAATAGCGCGACATTTGCTCTCGGATGGATCATGAGCAGGTGCCCTATATTTCGCGATTCCTTCCTGTCGGATCTGGCAGGGAGTGGTATCCGCGCTCACACTGCTGCAGTGAGCATGCAGCAGCCCTCGGAGTATGGGGGATTTACGGACATCGAGATCGTTGCCGAAGGATTTGGTCACGCGATCATCGAAGCTAAGCAGGGCTGGGCAATACCCACGGCAACCCAACTTACGAAGTATGCACAGCGGCTTAAGCATTCTCCCCAGACCGGACGGATCGTGTCGCTCAGCGCCGCAGAGGACTATTACGCCTCTCGCCATCTGCCGAAGTCGATTGCGGGATTACCCGTATCACACCGGTCGTGGTCTCACATTCAGCGCCTCGCCATCGAGGCATGCAGCAGCTCACGCTCTGCGGAGGAGCGACTGTGGCTGCGCGAATTCACGCAGCATCTGAAGGTTTACGTCTCAATGCGAAACCCTACCGACAACACGGTATACGTTGTGTCCCTCTCAAGAAATCCGGTGAATGCAGCCTATCCGGACTATTCCTGGATCGACGTCGTGGAGAAGGAGAACCGCTATTTCCACCCGTGCGGCGGCTCCGGCGGGTGGCCGAAGCTGCCCATGAATTACATGGGCTTTCGGTATGGTGGCGAGCTCCGATCCGTCAGGCATGTAGACGCTTTCTCCGTTGTAGATAAGCTGTCCGAGATAGATAGCCGATGGAGCGATGAACCATGCATGCACTTCGTTTACGTGCTCGGCCCTCCGATGCTGCCCGCACGGCGGGTTGGCATGGGTAGGCTTCGCCACGCCGGACGGGTGTCTTGCGCCATCGACACGTTGTTGTCGGGCGAATGCGATACGCTAAGTGACGCTGCCGAACTGACCAAGGCGCGTCTTCAGAAAGGCGCCGTTGTGAGAGTGCCGACGGCAGGTTGAGGCTGCGATCACTGCAGCTATGCCCCCAAGACGGGTCATGCGGCCGCTATTGCTGCTGGAAGCTCCCTAAAACGAAGTTCGGGACGGCCTCATGTGCACCCTCGGGCTGAACAGGCAACGTTTCACCAATCAGACTGTCGGGATAGGGCGTTCGATGATCGCGGCCCTTCGAGGGCAACCGATCCGATGAGGAAGTGGCTGATGTGCAAGTGGTCGGCCCGTTGGCCTTAGGGCACGCCGCAGGCTTGCAGCGACGCTTGAGTGAGATCTCAAGGTCGGCTTCCGAATGTGCAGTAGACTAGCCCCGGACGTGGCAAGCTGCTCGTCGTTGCGTCACCCAGGTGACTGCTTTCTCGGCATTGCGACAATCGCGTCGCCTTGTCGGCTCCAAGCCCGGTCCCTTACCAGGGCGCGCGGACTGGCGTCGCAGTTGTCAAGGATATCTTGACCACTGCGCCACTTGTCGCTGCGTTTGAGAACGCAGGCGCCATCTCAGCAGAAGTCGTCGATGCATGAACGCCCTTTGTCCTGCGAACGGCGTGCATGGCAGCCAGCCAAAGGTTTACGGATAGCCGGCAATCAACCTCAGCGTCTCGGCAAGCCGACGCGCGTCTGCGCCAGCTCGGCGTATCAAAGGAAAGCGAGACAGTGCTCCAACTCCGAGCGGCTGATGGCGAGCTCGGGCCGCCTTCCTGATCGTCCCGCCAATTCCCACGCGAAAGCTTGATAACCTAATGGCTCGAAGGGCGGACGCTGGTCCAAGGCGGCATAGAGTGTGACGAGCCACCGACCAGATTCCGTTCGCAAGCCGTTGGTCGAATGAGCCAGGTTCTGCAAGCGATCGACTCGCAATCGACCACCGCAACCTCAATGGAATAGCTTCCCGGCCCGAGGGCCGAGGCTTCGAGCCCACTTCGTCGGCGCTTGTCACGATACCGAGGATCGTTGGGTCGCAACCGGTTCGCCCCGTCAGTCCTTCAGCACACTACTCTGAAAGGCTGTTTGTGTGCGTTTTTTCCCCAGCATCGCGCAGGGTGGCGGTAGCAGAATCGGAGGACCGCGGATAGTTGGGGTTTATGGTCCGTAATTTCGAGATCGGCATATTCGTCATAAACCTCGATCGCAGCGCCTCGCGTATGCGCTCGATGGAGCGCCAGCTTTCCTCGTTCAACCTCAACTTCACACGCATCAGAGCGGTGGACGGCGATCGGGACGACATCACCAGCGAGATGGCCGGTGCCGGCCTAAAGCTCGGTGAGGTCAATGGACGCCCTCTGGGACCGCGGGAGATCGGTTGCTATCTGAGCCACATCAAGGCGTTCCGCGCCATGAAGCGAGCCAACCTCGAGGCTGCGTGCATCCTGGAGGATGATGTCGAGCTGGGGGCCAACTTCCCTTTAGCCCTTCGATGTCTTTCACAACATTGCACGGATAATATCGTCGCCAAGCTGGAGCCATGGCCGAAGCCGCGCCTTGGCGTGATTGTCGGCCGCGCTGGAGACCACCGAACGATCTACTCTCCGCAAGGGCTCATCGAGACGGGTGCTTATTTCGTCACGCAGACCGCCATCGATGCAATGCCTGATTTACAGACGATCACGGAGCCGTTCGACCACGCGCTTTTTGCCGACCGGCAGACCGGACCATTAGTAGTCACAGTTTCGCCTGCGGCAGCCAAGCAATCCGATCGTTTTCAAAGCCTGATCAAAGTCGATCGCGAATTGGGCCGCGCAACTCAGCGGCGCATGCCTCGACTTCAGCGCGAACTTTGCCGGCCGTTCATTCAGCTGTCTGAATTTGTCCGGGCAATCGTACGCGTCTATGAACGCCTCGGCATCAAGGCCGTCTTAGATCTCCGTTACAGACGAGTTCTGACCGGCGCGGTGCCCGCAGCCGGAGGAGCGATCAGCCGCGCTGCAAGGCCAAGCTGGCCACCCCGGATCAGCGCTCAGCCAGCATTCCGCGGAGACCGCTTGTGACATCTATTGCCCCGGTCATGCGTCTGCGGGAAACCGTTGATCACTTCCTATCGCAGTTCCGCGGCCAGCGCATTTTGCTCTACCCCAATCCCGGGAATGCGGGCGACTGCCTCATTCTGACCGGCACTGTTGCCGCCCTGGATAGGGCGGGCGTCCAATACTCCGTCATCCCGAGGCAAGCCGATGTTACAGGGGCGACGGTTCTAGTCGGAGGTGGCGGCAATTTGGTGCCGCTCTATCGTGATATCAGCGACGCGCTGGAGCGGTTTCTACCTCGCGCTGCGCGGATTGTCATATTGCCCCACACAATCCGCGGTCACTCCCGTCTGCTGCGGCGCTTCAATGAGCGCGTCGTAGTGCTTTGCCGGGAAGCAGAGAGCCTGAAGTACGTGAGGCGAATCAACCCGCATGTTGAATCCGCGCTCGGCCATGACATGGCATTTCACATCGATGCAGAGCACCTGCTCGCTCGCACCGACCTGACGGTGAGGGCGATGCCGATTATCGAAGCCAGCCTTGCGACCGCTGGATTGTCTCTGGACTCGATGCGTGCCATGCCGCGGGTTCGCTTTATGCGGACAGATATTGAAAGTACGGGAACTTGTTCCGCGGGCCACATGGATCTCTCCGCAACACTCGGAGGTGTGAGTTGCGTTGCCAGTGCAGAGATCACGACCTTCACCCTTCTCAAGATCGTCTCAACCGCGCGCCACATCGAGACAGATCGACTGCATGTCGCCATAGCTGCAGCCTTATGCGGCGTACCATGCGATCTACACGACAACAGCTATGGGAAAAACGGCGCGGTCTTTGCCGCTTCGCTCAGCAGCTTTGCCAATGTCCGACTTGTCGAAAGTTCTCGGCCGGCGAACGCGTGGGACCGGCTCACTCCTGACGAGCGGAGGTTGAGCCTACGCAGAGATCTGCGCCCCAAGCGCATCGTGAAGCGCATCGGCTTCTGGGCCCGGCGGCTGGAAGGTATGGTTTCCAATTCGATGTCGTCGAGGCATTAGCGCGCGCGATCTGTGCACAACGAAAGGCAATTCAACGTTGGCCTTACTTCATGTAGACGTCTCTGATGACGGGTTGCGCCGCGAATTGCGGTGCGACGAACTCATGCGGCCAATTTGGTTTGAGTTCTCAGCTTCGCTCCCCCCGCCCCGCCTCGAACACAAGGATTTCGCCCTCCTGGCGGCGCTGCCTCTGGCAATGAATGCCGGCGTGGATCTGGAGGCTGACTTTACCGTCGATGCAGATCTCCTCGATGGACTGGATCACTACCAGGACGTCTGGCACGTTTGGCGGCCGGATCTATTTCGCAAGAAGATCAAAATAGCGGTGGCTGAGGAGCGATCTTGTGCTCCACCGGCATCGCGGACGGACCCTGCGGTCTGTGCTTATTCCGCCGGCGTCGACAGCACCTTCACGCTTGTGCGACACGTCACGGGCGCCGCAGGCAGGGGCGCACGCAGGCTGCAGTCTGCCGTGATGGTGCATGGGTTCGATATGCCGCTCGATGCCGCCGATGGATTCCGGTCCCTGTACCACCAGGGCAAATCGATTACGGACCAGTTCGGCGTATCCCTGTTTCCAGTAAAGACAAACTGGCGACAGGCCGTCCGCAATTGGGAGATGACGTTCGCGGCAGGGTTAGCGGCAACCCTGCACCAATTCTCAGGCACCCACGGCACCGGGCTCATTGCGACCGAAGAGAGCTATGCAAACTCGATCGCAGTGTGGGGCAACAGCTTTTGGACGGACCGCTTCTTCTCTAGCTCCAGCTTTCGCATTGAATCGGACGGGGGCGCTTTCGATCGCATCGAGCGCGTGAAGCTCTTGTCCAAGCATCCGTCTGCAATTCCGCACTTGCGGGTATGCTGGGCTGGTCCGCGAAACGGGGAGAACTGCGGTATTTGCCCCAAGTGCGTCCTTACCAAACTCAATTTCGTCATCGCCAAAGTTCCAGAACCGTGGCCTTTCCCACAGGGCCTGACCTACGATCTCGTCCGCGATATGCCGATTATCACGCCATGGCAGGCAAAGTTCCTTGGCATCATCTTGGCGAAGCTCGAGGAGGATTCACCAGTCAATCGAGGTCTCGTTGCCACTGTCAGGGAAAGGCTTGCTCGACTTGGTCCCGACGCATCAAACATAAGCAGGAAGTCGCGAAGCAGAATATCTGCGCCCAAGTGGCTGCGATCATTCACTAGCCATTGAGCAGCGCGCGCCTGAGGCAGCGGAAGGTATACTCTTTCAGAAATGCAGATCGTCGTCAGCAAGAGCGTTTTGCTAAATCGACGCACGTCGCTTTGCCGAGTTTGCAGACATGGCGCCGCCGACGACTGCGTGAGGTGATGGGCTAAGCGGTGGGTCCGCACTTCACCTCCGAGCGGACGAACTGTCCAATTCCCATAACGGACTCGAAGCGGACATCAGCTCTCGACATGCGCTGGAGCGGCAGACCGGCACTCGTACACAGAAGCAGACATGCCCGCTGTCGACCGGCCGCAGCCGGTTCTCAGAGGCGAGCGCTTCCGTCGCAGAAGCTGAGCTCTGGGCGGCGGTAGACAAGTAGGCGAAAAGCCCGATTCGCGACGTCTGTCGGCTGCGCACAATCTACCGTCAGCGACGCTAGCCTCGTTTCCAGCGATTACGGTGTCCGATTGGCTCACTATTCGAGCCTTGCTAGGGTCGCAGTAGACAGCGAATCACGACCGGGCAGGGCGGCCAATGCATATTCGAGAATTGCTGAGCGATTCCAGCGACGATCACTCGCTGCTGGGAGCTTCGGATGCTGAGATCGCCGCACTCCAGCGCATCTTGGTTGAGAAGAACGGGCGGCCGTACCTTCGGTGCCCCGTCCGAAAGAAGGACATTCTCGCGAAGCCCGAGGAAGTGGTTCGGCAGTTGTGGGTTTACCGACTGGTCACCGAGTACAAGTATCCCCTCGAACGCCTGACCGTCGAGTACCCGGTCACGTTCGGTCGAGACACGTCCAAGCGCGCTGACATCGTCGTCTTCGACAAGGACCGCCCGACGGTCCCTTACCTCATCGTTGAGGTGAAACAGACCAAGCTCAAGGACGGCAAGGAGCAGCTCAAGTCCTACACCCACGCGACCGGCGCGCCCCTAGCTCTGTGGAGCAACGCCGGCCAGACAATCCAGTGGCACCGGAAGAATCCCAACTACTTCGTCGAGTTGCCTGATATCCCTCGCGCCTCGCAGCGCATCGAGGACATCGTCGACCAGCCGTGGACGATCCAGACACTTATCGACAAGGAGAACGAGCGCGACAAGGAAGGCTTCAAAGCACGCTCACTCCGAGACCTCATCGTTGATCTCGAAGACGAGGTTCTCGCCAACGCCGGCGTCGACGTGTTCGAAGAAGTGTTCAAGCTGTGAACCGGCATGCAATTTTGACCCCTTGCTGGGGGTAATCGGCGCGCAATTTTGACCCTACCCCCTGTGCTGAGAACATTGCCCTTGGTGCGTGCGTCGGCACGAGGGCGAGCGGGGGATGATCA
>NZ_FPEJ01000012.1 GCF_900117445.1 Hyphomicrobium sp. NDB2Meth4
TCACATAGGGCTTTACGTATGCCGGCGGCATGAGCCGGACCCGATGGCCGAGCTTCTCGATCGTGCGGGCCCAGTGATGCGCGGTCGCGCAGGCCTCGATGCCGACGAGGCACGGCTCTAGCTTGGCAAAGAAGGCCTCGACCTTCCCGCGGCGGAGCTCACGGCTGAGGACCTTCTCGCCATGTGCGTCGACGCCGTAGGCGTGAAAAACATTCTTAGCGATATCGAGACCGACTGTGACCGGCTGCACCATCTGACTTCCTCCATCTCATGCCCGAAAACCATACCGGTCTTCGGGCCGGGTGATGGATGCCGTCCACAGCATCAAAAGGAGACCTTGTCTCCTATCTAAAAGAGACAGAGCAGAATGCTCCCGTTAGGCCCAGAGGGCGCTGCCGACGACCGGTTCTCGGCAGCTTCTTCCGTCAGCTGGTTACCAGGAAGCAATCTTTAGCCAGCGGACAGAAACGTCATCTCACCTCAAGCTCCGCTCGCCGAGAGTTGCCGATATGGAAGCTCAGCCACCAGTGCGTCCGCTTACCGGAGCATTCGGGTCGCTTGGGCGAGTGGCCAGAGAATTCGCGTTGCATGCTTGATCTGATCGGGTGCGCGGCATAGCGGCTCGGAGGTGACCCGAACAAGGATTGTTGCGCCTGACGCTCCGCAAATTTGTCTTGAACAATCGTTCTAGACTCTCTATGTCTGGATCCGAGGAGAGTGAGATGCCCTGGGAAAAGCAGTTCGACAAGCAAGCCGCTCTGGACAAGGCGTTGCAGGCCTTCTGGACGCGAGGCTATGAGGCCACGTCCATGCAGGAGCTCGTCGACTGCACGGGTGTCAATCGCGGGAGCCTTTATGCAACGTATGGCGACAAGCGCGCCCTCTTCATTTCGGCGCTGCACATGTACGACGATGCGCGTCGACGGATGCTCTCGGAGTTCGAAGCACGCTATCCGCCGCGCGACGCGATCCGGCGTGTGTTTCTGTCGTTCATGACGGGTCTTACGGAGGACGGCAGCAATCGCGGCTGCTTCATCACCAATACGGCCCTCGAGCTCGCCGCTCACGATGCAGAGATCCGCGACATCGTCGCGACGGCGCAGCAGGACGTGGAGGATTTCTTCAAACGCATGGTGAAGTGCGGCAAGGCTGCGGGGAACATTGCAGATCATGTGAAGCCGGCAGATGCCGCACGAGGTCTGCTGGCTTCGCTCCTTGGGTTCGTCGTTCTTGTCCGCAGCCGTCCCGAACCGGCTCTACTTCAGGGGGTGCTCAGCGATGCGTTGCGGCGCCTCGACTGATGATTTTTTTGTCCTATTTGGAATGACCGTTCCAAATGTTCGACCAGCCAACCAATGGAGAGATGGAATGCCACTCGTACAGATCAAAGGGGTCGGAGGCTATCTGACCCTCGACCAGAAGAAAGAGATGATCGCCAAGGTGACGGACGCGGTCTTGTCGGTCGAAGGCGAAGGCCTTCGGGACGTGACCTGGGTCACGATCGAGGATGTCCAGCCTGGGGCCTGGGGCGTTGGCGGCAAACCCGTCACGGATGACGACCTGCGTCGTCTCGCGGGGCGATAACGAAGGAGATGAGCATGACCTACAAAATCAACACGCTTCCACTGCTTTCCATCGAGGGGGCGACGGGCAAGGCCAAGGCCCTGCTCGAAAAGGCCAAGCAGTCGCTCGGCTTTGTCCCAAACATGTATGGGGCAATGGCGAACGAACCGGCGCTCCTGGAAGTTTATTTGAGCGCCTATGCTACGTTTCGTGCCGAGTGCGGCTTCAGCCCCGTGGAGCAGGAGGTGATCTTCCTCGTTATCAGCCGCGACAACGGCTGCGACTACTGCGTGGCGGCGCACAGCTTCGTCGCCGATCACATGTCCAAGGTTCCGGCATCGATCACGGATGCGATCCGCGACGGACGACCGATCGACGATCCTAAGCTTGCCGCCCTCGCCACCTTCGCTTCACGAATGGTCGCATCCCGCGGACGCCCGAGCGATGCCGACGTGGCGGCATTCAAGGCCGCCGGCTACGGCGAGAGGAACATCCTGGGTGTAATCCTCGCCATCAGCGTCAAGACGTTGAGCAACTACACCAACCATGTGTTCCACACACCGGTGGACGAAGCATTTGCGTCGCGCCTTTGGAAAGCGGCATAGGAGGACGCATTGGGGTGCGGCGTGGCCAGCTGCACCTCTCGCCCTTCGCAGTGATGGGCGTCGCGAAGCCGATGGGGAGCTTCTGCCCACTTCACAGTTCACCCCCCAGTAACTCGTTTGGGAGCGACTTCAAGAACTCGCGGAACGGCCGTGTCGTACCCATTCCGCGCGAGAAGACCAAGCTGCCCTGCAGCATGATCACACCACGTTCGGCGCGGTTGCGGGCTTCCCTCTTGTCCACTCCCGCATCAGCCATGACGGCAGCGAGCGCCTCAATCCAGGCTTCGAAGATCTGCTTGATGGCTTTGGTGAACGGCCCTTCGTGAATTCGAGCCGATGACAGCATGTTGAGCAGACAGGCCTGTTTGCCGCCGGAGTAGAAGGCGTCCAGCTGCCGTGCCATCTCTTTCACCCGATCCGCCGGCGCACCGTCGCCCTTCAGTGGTGCAAGGATGTGCTCTTCAAGCCAGACCCCGGCGCTGTCGAGAACCTCTCGCGCCATCTGCTCCTTCCCTCCCGGGAAGCGGTGATAAAGGCTCGCCTTCTTAAGGCCCGTCGCCTCCGACAGCATGGCAAGGGTAGCGCCCTCGTAGCCGACGTCGCGGAACACGCAACTCAACCGATCCATCAGTTGCTCATCGTCAACCGACGCCTTGCGCCCCATCGGATCTCCTTCCTGGAAATTGATTACCGAACGAACGGTAAAATTGTGCTTGACATCGCAGGCTTGCTCCCTCAGTTGAGTTATACCGATCGTTCGGTAATAGTCAAACAATTAGCAGGAGTGTTCTTCCATGTCCAAAACAGCAATCGTGGTCTACTCAGATCCCAAGGCCGGCTCGGAGGAGGCCCTTGGCCGCCTCTTCAATGCGATGTTCGTGGCCTACGAGCTCAAGGAGAAGAAGCAGGAAGTCGCACTGATCTTCCAGGGAGCCGGCGTCCGCTGGGCAAGCGAGGTCGTGAAGCCGGACCATCCCGCCCACGCCCTCTACAATGCTGTGAAGGACACGATTGTCGGTGCCTGTCGCGGTTGCGCCGATGTCTTTGGAGCCACCGATGCCGTCAAGTCGGCTGGCGTGCCGCTCGTCAACGAGAAGGCCATCCCTGGGACCTCCGGCATCATCGACCTCTCGAAGTATCTCGATGCTGGGTATCGCGTGCTGAACTTCTGAGCGATGCGCGCCGCGGGCGCTGCTCGCGGCGCCCGCCAATCAAGAAGGGAAGAGAGGTCCTGAACTAACCCTCGACCCGTGATGGCTGACTTGCTCATCGAGACCGGGAGTCGCGACGAGCAAAGCGACTCCTGAGGGTTCGCCGACGCGAAGATGAAACCTGCGTAGCCAAGACATGCCTGCGTCCAGTGTAACCATCCTCGAAGCCCACCCGAATATCCGCGACGTGCCACTTGGGGGCACTGTTCCACCCAAAGGAGAAGAGCATGAAAGCGGTTTTCGCAATCCTCGTCGGCGTGATGGCTCTCGGGGTGACGACGCTCGGCGCCGCTGCCGATGAAAAGACCTGCAAGCCGGGTCAAGTCTATGACGAGGCGCAGGGCAAGTGCGTCACTCCACGCGGATCCTAGGATCGGCGCCGAACTGCGTGAAGCTGCGTGACAGGTAGATCACCTCTCCTCTCGAGGCATGGACGCGCTGCACGGGATGCGGAGGAATTCGCATCCCGCCTGCTCTTGCGGGCGTGGTGGATGGCGGCCATCTCGACCGTTGTCTTCTCGGCGACGCTCGCAGTGCTCTCAGGCCGGTTTGGCTACGACGTCGACGTCATTGACATGCCCTGTTTGACGCTCGTCGGACTCCTGGTTGGAGCAGGCGCCGCGTATTCAAGTGGGCTTCCACGCTTGGTCGTGGCGTCCGGATCATCGGGCTCACAACATAGATTCCTGGCGATCGCGCTGACTGCAGGCCTCGTGGCGCGGCTCATTATGTTCGGAAGCGCGCCGATCCTCGAGGATGACTACAACCGCTATCTCTGGGACGGCGCCGTCACCGCGCATGGCTACAGTCCTTACGCAGTGCCACCGCTTGCCGTAATCGAAGGCCGCGTTCAGGGCCCGCTGCAAGATCTTGCGGCAGATGCCGGCGCAGCGCTTGGGCGCATCAATCACAAATCCCTGACCACGATCTATCCGCCCGTCGCGCAAGGGGCGTTTGCGCTCGCCCATCTGATCGGGCCGTGGAGCCTTGCGGCATGGCGCGGTGTGCTGCTGGCGTTCGACGTCGCCACCCTCGGCCTACTCGTTCTGATGCTCGATGTGACCGACCGCTCGCGCCTTTGGTGCACGCTCTACTGGCTCAATCCCGTGGTCCTCAAGGAAGTATTCAACTCCACGCATATGGAGGCCGTCATCCTGCCCTTTGTGCTTCTCGCGTTGCTGCTGGCAATGCGGCGTCGGCCGCTCGCGGCTAGCACGGCTCTCGGCCTTGCCGCCGGCGCCAAATTCTGGCCGGCACTATTGTTGCCCTTGATGCTGCGTGGTGCATGGCCCAGGGAGAGGACGAGATCGGCCGCAGCGGCGCTGGTCTTTGCTGGCCTGTTCACGCTGTGGCTGGCACCCATGGTGATTCACGGTGTCGATGAGGCGAACGGGCTGGTCGCTTACGCTGATGGCTGGCAAATCAACAGCGCCCTGTTTCCGGTCATCGTTGGCCTGCTTTCATCGTTCCGGGACTGGATCGGATTCAGCGCTGTAGATGCCAATGGTCTCGCGCGAATGCTGATTGCGATTCTTCTGGCGGTGTTGGCTCTTTTCCTAGCCCACCGTCGACTGAACGGACTCGATGATCTTATCGCGCGCGCAAGCGTGGCCGTTAGCGCGCTGGTGCTGCTCTCTCCTGCCCTCTATCCCTGGTACACGGTGTGGATGGCGCCGTTCTTGGTGTTTCGCCCGTACCGGGCGTTTCTCATGCTGACTGCACTCATCCCCCTTTACTATTCGTTCTTCCACTTTGCGGCGCGCGGGACCCTCGAGATCTTCAACTCATACGTCGTCCCAGGCATCTGGGCTCCAGTGTGGATCGTGCTCTTCTGGGGCATGGCGGGCGCGGCTTTCTCCTATCGTGAGTGCGCAAGGAGTCAGCAATGAGAGATGGGCGGCGGATCGGCGTCATCATCCCGGCGCTGAACGAGGAGAACGCGATCGGGCTTGTCATTGGAGATATACCGGCGTGGGTCGATGAGATCGTCGTCGCCGACAACGGCTCCGGCGACGCAACTGTCTTTGAGGCGTCAAAGGCCGGGGCGCGCGTGGTCAGCGAGCTAGAGCGCGGCTACGGAGCCGCCTGCCAAAGAGGTCTTCAAGCATTGGAGGCTGCCGACGTGGTGGTGTTCGTCGACGGCGATTACAGTGACGATCCTCGTCAGATGAGTCTTCTCGTCGATCCCATCCTCTCAGGGACAGCCGATCTCGTGATCGGCTCGCGCGTCATGGGTCGCGTTGAGCGCGGCGCACTCCTTCCCCAGCAGCGGTTCGGAAACTGGCTCGCCTGCCGCCTGATGCGGTACTTCTTCGGCGCGTCTTATTCCGATCTGGGACCATTTCGGGCGATACGGGCCGGCGCGCTGGAGAATCTCGCCATGCAGGACCGGGCCTTTGGGTGGACGGTCGAGATGCAGGTCAAGGCTGCCCGGACGGGAATCGCCACGATGGAGGTACCGGTGAGCTACAGGCGTCGTATCGGCGTCTCGAAGATTTCAGGAACGGTTTGCGGGACGATTCTTGCCGGACTGACAATTCTGCGCGTCATCTTCAAATTTCGCCATGCGAATTGCAGGGCTGCAGCCTAGGCTCCTACGGCTAAGCCCTCGGGCGCGAGGCTTGCCGCCATGGCAGATCTTGAGCTGTGTCAGCCCCTGAGCCCGCGCACATAGGCTGCCGTGAGCTGGTGGCGCGGCTGCTCGAACAAGCGACGGCACTGGTCAAACTCGATCAGAGTGCCGGCGCGGTCATTGACCCAGAAGAACGCCGCGTAGTTGGCAATGCGCCGGGCCTGGCCGAGATTGTGTGTGACGATGACGACCGTATAGCGGCCGCGCAGTGTTTCTATGAGATCCTCGACGACCGCGGATGACAGCGGGTCGAGCGCACTGCAGGGCTCGTCCATCAGCAGGATTTCGGGTTCGAGCACCAGCGCACGTGCCATGCAAAGGCGCTGCTGCTGGCCTCCCGAGAGAGACAGCGCGGCGCCGTCAAGCCGATCCTTGACCTCATCCCAAAGGCCCACGTCGACGAGGCTCCGCTCGACGCGAGCCGCAAGCTCGCTACGGCCCGTTATGCCGTGCTCCTTGAGTGGCATCTCCAGATTGCGGCGGATGGACAGCGGAAACGGATTGGGCTTCTGGAAGATCATGCCGACGCGTTGCCGCAGGGCTTGGACGTCCACGCCGGAGCTGTGGATGTCCGCGCCATCGAGCATGATGCGGCCTTCTACCCGGCATCCCGGAATGAGATCGGTCAGGCGATTGAGGCACGAAAGGAGGCTCGTCTTGCCGCATCCCGACGGACCAATGAGCGCCGTGATGCAACCCCGGTAGATATCCAGGCTGACATCCTTGAGGGCGGGCTTCCCGCCGTAGCCAAGAGACAGGCCATCGACCCGGATCTGCGTCTCAGGCCTGCAGCATGGAGGGCCCGAAAGCAGCGGACCGACAGTGTACGCCTTCCCATCGACAGCTTCGACAAGGCCTTCGCTCTCGCCGGTGATCGTCATGATGCTGTGATCCTTCGCTTGAGGGTCCTCTCGGCAAGCCACGACGCAGCGCCATTGATGAGAATGAGAAGCGCAATGAGCACGAGCGCGGAGGCATATGCGCTGCGGTCGCCGCCTGCGACGTTCATTGTGAGGTCGTAGATGTGCACTGAGATGGCGCGGCCCGAGTCAAGCAGTGAGGCGGGCATGCGGTCTACGTAGCCGCTCGTAAATATCAGCGCGGCTGTCTCCGCCATGGCACGGCCGATTCCAAGCATCAGTCCCGCCACCAGGGCTGGTGCGGCCGCGGGAATGAGCACGTTCACCAGTGCGCTGGCCTTTGAAATGCCGAGCGCAGCCGCTCCCAGACGCCAGTCGTTAGGGACGGTTCGCAGTCCAGATTCGGCTGTACGAATGAGGATCGGCAGGACCATGCACGCCAGCGTCAGCCCGCCGGAAAGTATCGAGAATCCCAGGCCCAGCCACACGCAGAAAAATGCATTGCCGAACAGCCCGAATACAATCGAGGGGACACCGGCGAGAATGTCGAGGCTGAGGCCAATCCAATATCCGGCACGGCCGCCCGGGCGTGAGAACTCGGAGAGTAGGATCGCGGTAGCTAGGCCCAGAGGCGCCGAAACGGCAAGCGCGACGGTGAGAATGAGCACTGTAGCGAGCAGAATTGGTGCAATGCCGCCATTGCGTCCGGCGCTACGCGGCGCTGCGGTGAGGAATTCCCAACCTATACGGTTGGCGCCGTGCCAGACAATGTCGAGCAGGAGCCAGCCGAACGTCGAGGTGATCACCACCACGGCGGCCAACACGAGCAGCTGGAGTGTGCGGTCGCGCAGAGCGATCCGGTGAGCGCTCCTATAGACGGCGAGACTATGCATGCACGACCTGGCCACCACTGCGCCGCGCCACAGCCGCGAGCGCCAGCACCACTGCAGTCAGCGCGAGACCAGAAACGAAGAGCGACGCTCGATGGTCTCCAGTCGCGTAGGCCATCTCGAGCGCAATATTTGCAGTTAACGTGCGGACGGGATCGAAGAGAGACTTTGGCAGCTGCACGACATTGCCGCTGACCATAAGCACCGCCATGGTCTCACCGAGCGCGCGCGCCGAGGCGAGCATGACACCGGCAAAAATGCTGGCCTTCGTGGCTGGGATCGCGATGTTGATGATAATGGCTTCCCGCGACAGACCAAGCGCGGCGGCGCCGATCCCGTACGCTGATGGCAAGCTCGCCAGGGCGGCTTCTGTCGTCAGCGCAATGGTGGGCAGGATCATTAGGGCGAGGATCAGGCTGCCAGCGAGCAGGCTGGTGCCTGGCGGGGCAACCTTGAGGATGAGCGGCACGATGACCGTCAGTCCCCACAGCCCAAGCACGACCGAAGGAATGCCTGCCAACAGCACAATCACCCAATGCAGGAGCCGCCCGACGATTCCGGCCGCATAAAATCGAGAGAAGATGGCTGCGGCCACTCCGAGCGGGGTCGCCAACGCTATCGCCAGCGCCGAGGTTGCCGCTGACGCAGCAAGCATCGGAACGAGGTTGAACGTGCCCTCAGTCGGATGCCATCCGCGAGCGGAAACGAAGTGGACCAGGCCGTAGCGGGCGATGACCGGCCACGATTCCTGCATCAAGAAAAGTACGATGAGAATTAGAACGGCAGAGGCGAGTCCGGCTGCGAATGCGAGCCATCGCAGCAGCCGCGCATCACGGGCCGAGGGGGACAAAGTACTGCTCCCTGACGAGATCGTAGGCCTCAGCGGACTTCGTAAAGTCGATGAAGGCTTTGGTGAGGCCTTGCGGCTCCGCGCTCGTGACCAGGTTCAATGGGCGGGCGAGCGGAAAGCTGCCGTTGCGCACGTTCTCGACGGAAGCCGCGACGCCTGCCATGCCCAGGAGCTTGATAGGTGTCCCTGCGCGCGCCTCGAACTCGGCGGTTCCAATCGAGACGTAGCCGATCGCCCCTGGGTTTCCGGCTACGGTCTTGATACCCTGCTGGTTATCGCCGATGACTACCTGCGCCTTGATATCGCTCGCCTTGAGCTTGAAGTGGTGCAGGAAGAGCTCGAGTGTCGAGCGCCCTTCGGCCTTGTTGACGACCGTGATAGGTCCCGCCTTGCCGCCGACCTCGGCCCAGTCGGTGATCTTGCCGGTGTAGATATCAACGATCTGCTGGTCAGAGAGGGCGGAAACGACATTGTCGCGATGAAGAATGAGGCTGACACCGTCGCGAGCAATGGCAAAGGCCTTGAGGTCCACCTCGTCGGATTTAAGCGCGCGCGAAACCATGCCGATGTCGGCAAGACCAGACCTGGCATCACCGATCCCTCGCGACGATCCACCCGATTGCACATCAATACGGGTGCCGGGGCTCTTTTCCTCGAACCGCTTGGCCATTTCGGCTGCAAGCGGGGCAATGGTGCTCGAGCCGGTGATGACGAGCTTACCTTCGGCCGACGATGCCGGCTGCATGGTGGTGGCAAGTACCAGCCCCGCCAGCAGGAATGTCCCGATACGCATGCGATCTCCTCCGTGTGGATTGGCGCGAGGCTTGCGACTAACAGCAGGTCGACGCTTGCGACAGCGAACCGTTGCCGGCAGCGAACGGGATATTCGTGCCGCAGCCCGGGAAGACGCCGTAGTGCGTGGAAAAATCGCCGATGAAGTCGAAGTGGGGTGCGAGCCGGCTCTCTCGCAGCATGTGCCAAGTGTTGCCACACACGGGGAACACGCGCCCGAGCTCGATCGCATGGTGGCTGTCGAGATGAAATATGTGCGGCGCTTCAAGTATGCCGCCGCGATAGATCACCGCCTGCCCGTAATCCTCGCATGCCGGCTCTAGCGCATCGATCTTGAACAGGCGATAGGTCGCCGAATAGAAGCGGGCCGACCCGATTTTCTCCTCGACGTGAGGATCGGTGATATCCAGTGGACGGCTGGTGACAAGACGCGGATCGCCAAATCCTGACGCCCGCGCCAGCTCCAGGAAATCGCCCCAATAGAGAGCGCCGCCCAAGCACTCGCCGTAGACCAGCGGATCATTGCGCAGCGATTCTGGCAGGCGCCGGTCGGCATAGACGTCGGCAAAGTAGAACTCGCCGCCCGCCTTCAGAAGATCGAACACGCCCTTGAGCACGGCGCGCTTGTCGATGGAGAGATTGACGACGCAGTTCGAGACGACGACGTCGAAGCTTGCCGGCTCGAGACCGAGCGTTGCGAGATCTTCGATATAGCCCTGGAGGAAGCGCACATTGGCTTTGGCGTGGCGAAAGCGCTCCATATGCCATTCCACATGGGAGCGTGCCGTTTCGAGCTGCTCGGGCGTCATGTCGACGCCGACGACCTCTCCGGACGGCCCGACGAGCTGGGCGAGCGCATAGACATCGCGCCCCGAGCCGCAGCCGAGATCGAGCACGCGACGTCCCTCGATGAGTTCCGGAACCACGAGACCGCAGCCGTAATACTTGGCGAGGACGTCGTCATGGATGTTGGCAAGGAGGGCCTTGATGCGCTCCGGCATGTTGTCCGGCGTGCAGCAAGCCTTGGTCTTGAGGTCGTCTGAGGTGCGCAGAACCTTCCCGTAGTAGTCCTTCACGATTTCGATATGCATTGGGTCCTCTTTTTTGGCGCGTGGAGGAAAGGGCGATGAGGCCGAGCTCTCCCTCAGGCGCGGACAAAGTGGCGTCGCGCTCCGGGATGCTCAGGGATTGAAAGACTGCAGAGGCTGGCTATCCGTCGCCGGAGCGTGGCTCGACAAGCGTCCAGCGCAACAAGCGGTCGCCCAGAAAGAAGCCCACGCCTGCGAGAAGGACGACGGAGCCGAACTGCCAGACCAGCAGCATCACGCTGACATCTTGCGGGTGGAACAGACGCAGGGCCGCGGCTGCCAGCGCGGTCGCCGCAAGGGTGGCAAGACCGGTCGTGGACATGGGCGCGATCGGTGCCCCGCGACGCATCATGGCGAAGATGAGCATCGCGGGAAGTAGACTCAAGGCGAAGATGGCGCCAAAGCACATCAGGTCGAATTTCAGCCGACCGTCCGCACCGATCTGCACCCATTGGCGCCAGCAGCCCTCGCCGAGGCTCGCGAGCCAAACGATGAGAAACGGCAACGGCGCAAACCGCTCCCAAACAGGGCGCCCCGGGCAGCCGGCGCAGAACGCAGCGGCGGCGGCCATGACGCTCGTAAGCAACGCGGCGCCGACTTCGATGACAAAGCGGGGGTCCTGGAGCTTCTCGGTGATATCTGGGCGGACGCCGACAGCCACGACAATGAGCGCGACGTAGGCCACCGAGAGCAAGGCCCAGGCCATGGCGCGCCAGACGGGGTGCGGAAGCCGTTCGACGGGTTCGGCCTCGCGCGCCAGGCTTCGAATGAGTTGTTCCGTTTCCATCTTGCTCACATCTCGCCCTTCAGCGCCTGCCGCATGGCCTTCATGGCCCTGTGCACCGTCACTTTTAGCGAGGCGATACTCTTGCCCGTTTGCTTCGACGCTTCCTGCAGCGACAGACCCTGCAGCTTCATGAGCTCGATCGCCTGACGCTGCCCGGCCGGGAGCGCCATCAGCGCCGTCCGCACAAGCTCCTGATCATCACTCACTTGCTCGAAGGTCTTCGTTTCATCGCCCGCGAAGGTTTCAGGCATGATCTCGACCGTGGTTTCATTGGCGGAGCGGGAGTGGACGCGGCGAGCTGCATCGGCGATCCGACGGGCCGAGATGGTCATGAGCCAGGGAAGAAACGGCCTTCCGGGATCGTATGTATGCCGGACCGAGTGGACCGACAGGAGTACGTCCTGGACGATGTCCTCGATGTCTTGCCGGTTCCGCCACCGCTTGCCGACCACGGCTCGAAGGATTGGCAGCATCTCGGACAGCAGGATGGAATAAGCAGTCTGGTCGCCGTCCTGAGCGGCGCGCATCAGATTGCGCCAGCGCTCCTCGCGGGTATCGCTACGGGACCGGCCGCGGGCATCATTGGTTGTTGGATCGGACATGTGACCGGTTCTTATTTTTTGCTGACGACGTAGCGGCTCATGAACTGAGCGTCACACCCCGCTTCATAGGCTTCTGGCCAGCCTTACGCCTTATATGCGTATACGAATCCGACTGTGAGTCGTTTCACGCGCATCGCGCTTAAGAGCATGCTTCATGTTGCCGAAAGTGGCTAGGTAACCTTCATCGATGCGGCAACGAAATGCGTAGCAGAGCGGAATGCGCGCGAGTGTCGGTTTACGGGGGAGTGCCGTGTTGTAGCGCGACACGGGCCGACTTGACGCGTCGCGTCTAGAAGGGTCCCGATCGCTTCAACTCCGTTCCTCGCCGGATTTGCGGCGCGATCTAGCAGACAAGCCAGCGAGAGCCGAGCGCAACCGCGGCGTTGCAGAATCGATAAAGGCGCGAACCTTTGGGGCTATGAGCCGGCTCTCGGGATAGACGAGTTGCACGGGTAGGGCCGGAGGTGCATAGCGCTCCAAGACAGGCACTAAGCGCCCCTCTCGCATCTGCTTTGCCACCATATAGGACAATGCAATGGTGATGCCGTTGCCGGCCTCGGCGCCGCTGATTGCAGCCGCAGCATCATTGATCTCGAAGCGCGGTTGGAGGGCTATACGGCTTGCGCCACGTTCCCCGGCGTAAATCCATTCCCGGTTCTGCATCAAGCCGCTGAAGGCGATGATGGAATGGAGCTTGAGGTCGGCCGGCGCACGTGGAGTTCCTCGTCTCTCAAGATAGCCGGGACTTGCAACCAGCAGGCGGCGAACCTCGCCCACAGCGCGGGACATCATGCTCGAGTCTGGCAGTTGGCCCACGCGAAGTGCGACATCGATTCCTTCCTCAATCAGATTGACGACCCGGTCGACCAAAAAGGCCCGTGCCGTCACGCGCGGATGAGCATCGAGAAAGTCCGAAATGATCGGCGCCAGGACCGACCGGCCCATCGTCACGGAGGCCGTGATCGTGAGCTGCCCGGTCGGCAAAGCCGCTTCTCCTGATGCCTCCCGTTCCGCCGCCTCAAGATCTGCAAGGACGAGGCGTGCGCGCTCAGCGAGTACGCGGCCGGTTTCGGTCGGATGAACGCGGCGCGTCGTGCGCGTAAAAAGTTCGACGCCGAGCCGCGCCTCGAGCGCGGCGATCGCCCGCGTGACAGCAGGTGGGGAGCTGTTCAGACGGGCGGCGGCTTTGGCGAAGCCTCCAGTCTCCGCAACCGCGAGAAGGACCCTGAGTTCGTGGAACCTATCCATGCATTATTCCGATCTGCGCAATAATATCTTGCACAGGTAGCGCATTCTTTCAATCGCTCCCAGAGCGCATCTTCCGCGTGCCGTCGATGAAATGGCGGTCAGCACGTCGAAAGAAGAAGGAGGATGCTCACATGACACGAATTGAACCGCTCGACCTCGAAGCAGCACCAGCGGCTTCGCAATCGCTGCTTGCGAGTGTCAAGAAGCAGATCGGCACTGTGCCGAACATGCTCCGGACATTCGCCCACAGCCCAGCCGCTCTCGAAGGCTATGTAGGCCTCAGCGGCGCTCTTGCACGCGGCGTACTCGACGCCGCAACGCGTGAGCGCATAGCTTTGGCGGTGGCCGAGATTAATGGCTGCGGCTATTGCCTGGCCGCGCACTCTTATCTCGGCAAGAACGTCGCGAGACTTTCGGAGGGCGAGATAGAGAAGAATCGCCGGGGAACGTCGGCGGATCCAAAAGCCTGTGCCGCCGTCGAGTTCGCGGCTCTCGTTGTCGCCAAGCGCGGCCAGGTCGGCTCCGCAGATATCGAGGTCGTCCGCGCTGCGGGCTTCAGCGACGCTGAGATCGTCGAGATCGTCGCCCATGTCGCGCTGAACACGCTCACGAACTACCTCAACGAGATCGCCAATACGGCGGTCGATTTCCCAGCAGCGCCGGTGCTCAAGGCTGCTTGAGCACTTGCCTGTCTAGTCCCATTCATGGAGTTCAAAATGCTGAACCATATGACATCCAAATTGCCCCTGCGCTCTGCAATTGTGATGGCCGGCATCGCACTGCCCCTCGCGTTCGTTGGCCCCGCGCCCGCACTGGCGGCCGCCCCTGCCGTCGAGGCGGTGGAACTACAGGTCCACTACCGAGCTGCGAGCATCGACGGCATCGAGGTTGCCTACAGAGAGGCAGGTCGTGCCGATGCCCCGGTGATCCTGCTTCTGCACGGCTTCCCGACATCTTCGCACATGTTCCGGAATCTCATTCCGGCGCTCGCAAACGGGTACCGCGTTATCGCCCCGGACTATCCGGGCTTCGGCCAGAGCGCCACCCCCGAACGGTCAGAGTTCAAGTACACGTTCGACAACTTCGCCAAGCTCGTGGATGGCCTGACCGACAAGCTCGGCGTTTCGCGCTACGCCCTTTACGTCATGGACTATGGCGCTCCCGTCGGCTTCCGGCTGGCTGCCAGGCACCCTGACCGCGTAACTGCGCTCGTTGTTCAGAACGGCAACGCCTACGTCGAGGGCCTGCAGAAGTTCTGGGAGCCCATCCAGAAATACTGGGCGTCAGGGAACAAGGCGGACCGCGAGGCGCTTCGTTGGCTGACGTCCCTCAAAGCCACGAAGTGGCAGTATACCCATGGCGTACCCGATACCTCGCTCGTCAGCCCGGACACCTGGACGCACGATCAGGCGCAGTTGGACCGCGCGGGCAACCAGGAGATCCAACTCGATCTCTTCTACGACTATCGGACCAACGTCCCCCTCTATCCCGAGTGGCAGGCCTATTTCCGCAAGCACAAGCCGGCCACGCTCATCATCTGGGGCAAGAACGATCAGATCTTCGTTGCTCATGGCGCGGCGCCCTACAAGCGCGATCTGCCTGACGCGGAACTGCATCTCCTGGATGCGGGCCACTTTGCGCTCGAGACGAATGGTCCCGAGATAGCTCGGCTCATCCGAGACTTCCTCGGCAGAAAGGCCCTGATCGAGAAGGCCGAACGATAAGCATGGCCCAACGCCGCAGGGCTCTGCGGCCGTCTCTTCCGCAGAGCCCGCTCAAATCGAATTCCTATCGAAGGAGCCCGCCATGGAAATGAAACCGCCCGTGCCGCCGTTCACCCTGGAAACGGCGATCGAGAAGGTCCGTCTTGCCGAGAACGCCTGGAACACTCGTGATCCACAGCGTGTGGCGCTCGCCTACACGTTGGACAGCCAATGGAGAAACCGCTCCGAGTTCCCAAGAGGCCGTGATGACATCATCGCCTTCCTTACGCGCAAATGGTCTCGAGAGCTCGACTACCGGCTGATCAAGGAGCTGTGGGCGTTCCGCGACAATCGTATCGCCGTACGCTTTGCATACGAATGGCACGACAGCGACGGCCAGTGGTTCCGCTCATACGGAAATGAGAACTGGGAGTTCGATCCGAATGGTCTGATGCAAAGGCGCTTCGCCAGCATCAACGATCTCGCGATCACGGAAGACGAGCGGAAGTACCGCTGGCCGCTCGGCGTACGCCCCGATGACCATCCAGGATTGAGTGATCTCGGGCTTTAATTGACATAGCCGTAGGAACGATCGCCATGGGCCACAAATTTGCAGAACTGGCGTTCACGCCGAACGTCAAGGCCGAGCAGGAGGCGCAAGGCAGCCGCGCATCCTACGCTCGCTTCGAAGTGGGAGAGGACCATCATGACGTTCTCGGTCCGCAGGAGGCTGCCTTCATCGGCATGCGCGACAGCTTCTACATGGCGACCGTAGGCGAGACGGGCTGGCCCTACATCCAGCACAGGGGCGGCCCGTCAGGATTCCTCAAGGTACTCGATGAAAGGACGCTTGGATTCGCCGATTTTCGCGGCAATCGCCAGTATATCAGCGTCGGAAACCTCAAGTCGGACGATCGCGTTTCGCTCTTTCTCATGGACTACGCGAGCAAGACTCGCCTCAAGATTCTTGGCCAGGCGCGCATTCTCGACCCGTCTGACAACGAAACTCTGAAGCGGTTGGTGCTTCCAGCATACCGGGCCCAGGTCGAGCGGGGGTTGTTGATCAGCGTCGAAGCATTCGATTGGAACTGTTCGCAACACATAACCCAGAGATTCACGCTGGCGGAGGTCGAAGCCGCGACGGAACCACTCCTCATGAGGATCGGAGAGCTGGAGCGCGCGCTGCATCAACGAGGAGACGGCGGCGCTTAGCACTCGGCGCGAGCAGCGGCCCTAGCCAAATCTACCGGGCGCTCTCTGATCGGATCCAGGCCGGGCCATTGCCAATGGTCCGAACGGTCCCGAAGACAGCGGATGTCGGTTCGCCAGTCTGATCATTGTCATTGAAGATAGCGATGTGACGCAGCCGCGTCGGCTCGTAACCGAAGGCGGCGCGAAAGTCAGCGGAAATATCCCTGGTTTCCGTGAACCAGCGACCGATATCGGCGCGACCGCGCAGCTGCACATAGCGCAACGACTGAAAGCGCAGCGAAGGCAGCATCGTGCCGTTGGCAATCGGCGTCGAGGTCCAGACATACGCGAGCGTCGGAACATCGCGGTTGAAAAACGAGGGTTCCCCAAAGACGAACATCAGCATCGCACCGAAATCCTCGCGTGCGATGTCCCTCACGTCAGCGCGGGCGTGGAGGATATCGACTCGCCAGTTCCAGCGAACAGCACGGAGATCACGGCCCTCAATGTCGAGCTCCTGGTAGAGACCAGACGCAGTGCCGTGCGGCGTGCTGCGAAGGAAAGGACCGCCGGGTCCGCTCTCGACTGTGTAGCTGTTGACGCCTCGGAATGCAGCGCGCCTTGCTGCAGAGAGCATTTGTGCGGGATCGGCAAGGATTCGATCCTCGGCGCTTGCGGTTCGAACAAGGTTCCCTGCGGTCAACGCGATAACGGCCATATAGAGAAGACATCTCATGCGGACCGTCTCAGGCGATCACCGTTTGATGTCATTGAGGCTCCAGTCGTAGTCGTACCCGGTGATCGCCATTACGGATTTCAACTGGTTGAGGAGTGGTGCATCGGCATAGGCCTTGAGATGCCGCATTACATTATCGTCCGAGGTTCCGAAGTCAGCTTTGAACCAATTGTAGATGGATGAGATGACGAGGTGCCCTTCCGCAACGGCCGCGCCGCGCGGATGATTGATATAGGCTCTTGCAGCAACGTCGAGCTGCTCGCTGAGTCTGGCACCCGTGAACGCCTCAGGCTGAAGATTCGGACAGCCGACGGACGCGCAGTTGACGGCATAGTGCACGCGCGGATCTTTGAAGACCGGGCGCAGGATGCCGTGCTCGATATCGTCAAGGCTGAGCTCGACGCCCTTGAGGTGCAGAACCTTGGCCTTCCAGGGTCCACCTGTCAGGGATGCGAACAGGCTACCGCCGAGCGAGATGTCCTTAATCGATGCGATCGGGTAGCGATTGAGCACGATGTCGACGGTCTTGGCATTGTACAGGTTGGCGAGCAACGCGAACTGCTCGGGACGGTCGAGGCTCGCGAGATCGGTCGCTTCAAGGGCATGAATGTACTCCTTGAGTTGTGACTGTCCGCCTTTCTTGAAGGCAGCATAATCGACGCGGTTGATGCCATCGGCGCCGGTCTTGACATATTGCTTGAGCAGCCGGTCCCAGGCGGAATGGTCGACGGTCGCGGGTGAGCCGATTGCTGCCTTGCGCAGAAGCTCGCTGGGCTCGGCAGCGTGTGCTGCCCGTGTCAATATTCCCACGGTCAGAGCGCAAGCGATCACAAGCGTTAGCTGCATAATGGCGACGCGAGCGAATGGATGGGCAATAGAAACAGGCATCATCATCTTTCTGTCGGTGGGCCATTGGCTGAGCGCGAAAGCGCGACGCTCGCGTTGAGGTTCTGCGAGATTTCGCAGGAAGCCCGCACCGCGCTTGCCTCCGCGCGGTCGCGGGCTCCCTGCTTCACCTACGCCCGAAGGGCGCAGGGTCGCGTCGCCGGCAAGGCGCTAGCGGGGACGAGCGCCTTGAGGAATGACGAATCGGGGATGGGCAGATCGTCATCGAGATGCGACGGACGCGTCTCTAATTTTCTTTTCTATTTCTTTGCGGCGCATGGATTGCAGGGCGACCCTACTTTCTTCGCCGCACATGGATTGCAGGGATTCGAGGCCTTCCTTGCCGCGCAGGGATTGCAGGCGCCCTTCTTCGGACCGCAAGGATGAGCGGCCTTGGGTTTGCACGGACCGCAAGCGGCCCGGGCCGGTGACACTTCCGCAGCGACGGCCGCCAACGGCAGAGCAACGGATGCCGCGAGCAGCGATTTTGTAAGCTTACGCATTCCTCTCTTCTCCCTTGATTGCTTGGTGTCGTGGATCGCGATGTACTTCTCGGCTGCCGGTTGGAAGGTTACACACGACGGCGAAGCCACACGCGTGCACTCGTCAGCGCTTTGCGTACGTTTTCTGCTGCTCCTCGACATAGGCCGTGAGGGCGGCGAGCTGCTCGGAGTCCCACGGCAGCGGCTTGCTCATCATCGGCCGTATCAGACAGAACTGAACCATGCCCTCAGCACTTATCGACGCGATGCCGGAAACCTCGTCCGGCATCTGGACTTTGTGCGGATAGGGCTGCTTGAAGCTGTCATTGAAGCCCATGAAGTCGCTGTGGCAGCTGGTGCACGCCGTCTCGTTCGTGCTGAGAGACGCGTCGCTGTAGAGCTTCTCGCCAAGTTGAAGCAGCCGGGCGCGATCGCCAGCAAAGGGCTTGGTGCCGGCCGGGCGCGTAACCTCGGATGGCTTGGGTACTGCGAGATCGCCGGCTGCGCACGGATTGCACGGATTGGCGGGCTGTTTCGCTCCGCAAGGCCCCTTGGCGGCGCACGGATTGGACGCGGACTTGGAGCGTCCCGCCGCGCACGGGCTGCAGGGTTTGGATGCTCTCGGCCGGCAGGGGCCACAGGCGGCGCGGATAGCCGAAGAGCTCGAGGCGGCGATGGCAACAGGAAGGGCGACGGCCCCAAGGAGGGCCTTGGTCATCTTGCGCATTGTCGGTCTCCGATACTGGGCTCGTCTTGCGAACGACCCACTTGTTCGTACCGGAAGGCGTGCAGGTTACTCTGGAAGCACGCGATCAACGCGCTCGCTGGCGCCAGTGCGCGTCTCGAGCGCAACATCGACCCACGCGATCTGCGCGTCGATGTCGATCGGCAGCTCCGAGGTTATCTCGAGCCGGCGATCCTCGAAGACGTCGCCGTCGGGGTAGCGGCGCTGCCAGTCCTCTATAGCCGTGTCGCGCCGGCGCAGAAGGATCTCGACCTGCGGCCGGAATAGCCGCACCACCGCTGTGATCCACCGATTGGTGGCAAGGCACGGATAGGCGTGATCGATGTTGAACCGATCGAGCATCGCGATGACGGCGTCCGCGGCATAGAAAGTCTCCCCCGTCACCCATCGGTTGGTCGTGAAGAGTGCGGTCGGCAGTCCCCTGCTGTCCATGGCGATCGCGATCAGATGGGAAATGGCATCATCGTCGAGCGGCCGATCAGCTCCGCCCGTATATGGCACTGGCTCGATGTCAAACGGCATCCCCTTCGCACGAAGGAATGTGTGAAAGTGACCATGCTCGCCGGTTTCCGGGCGATGCGCGTGATAGTAGTACTGCGCCCCCGTCTCGTCGTCGTAGATGTCGCCCTTGGGATAATGATCGAGCTCGATGAACTCGCCCTGATGCCTAAGGACCTGGGCCACCGGATTTGTTCCCGCCTTTCCAAGCACCCGCAGAGCCTCGAGGACCTCATCGGCGGCGCGCGACATGCGTCTGAGACTCGGTATTGAAAGGCATTCAAGATCGGCGGTATCTCCCGCCTTGAGCTGGATAGCACTTGACATAGGATCTCCTGCGACGGCGGCAAAGGAGTTCGCGGCTTGGCTATTCGCGCCACCCTGGCGCGGGGTTACACCGCGCAGTAGTTCCCCTGACCCGCTCTATTCTTGATGAAACCATTTTTGGGACAGAACCGAAGCAGGGCGTAGTCGACGCGCTGCACGGAGATCCAAAAATGCGCAAGCTAGGTCATCGCGGTCCGCTTCGTTGCTTACCTTCATGCGTGGCTGCCGTGCTCGTCGCGACGGCGCCGGTACCAGCCTACGCACAAGACTTGATCGCGTATTTCTGGGGAGGCGGTCGCGAACACGGTGGCGGCCGACATACGCTTTCCTTCAGCCACGACTTCGAGGCCGGTGAGATCATCGTAAGCTTCGCGGACCGCCGACTCTATCACGTCATCCGGAAGGGACGCGCGACGAGCTATCCGATCGCGGTACCCCGCGAACAGAGTCGCTGGGAAGGCAGAACGGTCGTTTCGATGAAGCGCGAGAACCCGGCCTGGACGCCAACGGCCAACATGAAGCGTGAGAATCCACGCCTCCCCTCCTGGGTGCCGGGTGGCCACCCCATGAACCCGCTTGGCATACGCGCGCTCTATCTTGGCGCTACGACGTACCGGATTCATGGCACCGATGCGCCGTGGACGATAGGGCAGGCCGTCTCGAAGGGCTGCGTCCGTATGTACAATGAGGATGTCCTTGACCTCTATCCGAAGATCCCGGTCGGAACCCGGGTCACGGTGACGTGGCAGCGGTTTCAGGCGCATAAAGCAGCATCGAATGCAGATGAAGAGGCATCGGCATCGACCATCCTGACCCGCTCAACCAAACACGTGCGCGATGCGAGGGCCGAATGAGCAAGTCCCCATTCTTGAGAGCGAAATCATATGCCCGCGGTGTGGGTTCATCGCGACTGAGGTGATGCCGGTGGACGCGTGCCAATACGTCTACAACTGCAAGCGGTGCGGCCTTGAGATGAAGCCGCGTCCCGGCGATTGCTGCGTGTTTTGCAGCTACGGCTCGATACCCTGTCCCCCTGTGCAGATCGCCGAAGCATAGGCGGAATAGGACGTCTCGCCGCTTCAGGTATGGCGCCGTTCGTGTCTCAGTCTGACGGCGACGGCTCCATAGGTGCTCACGCCGTAGGGGACGAGGTATGTGAGCACCAACTTCGGCCAGATGACTGGCTTAGCTCCCAGCAATACATCGCCCTGATTGATCAGGTTCAAGAGGCTTCCGACGACGAGTGCGACGCTGAGGGAGGTGCGCGGGACGCCATCAGTGGTGGCCAGGTAGATAACCTGGCGCAGGGTCGACCGTCCATGCATGGCGTCCCCGATCATTCGTAATGATTGTTGTCATGCCGACCGACACGGCCTTCATCGTCGTCGCTGCTCCCCTCCCTGCAACGTACAAAACCCCTGCGGAGGGACGTCAAGCGCTGCATTGAACTTCGACGAGAGATTTTGAAATGCGATGAGGCCCGTCAGTTCGACGATAGTATCATCGTCCCACATCTGCTTGAGGCGCCGGCGCAGGTCGTCGCAGACACCGGGGCGCGTGATGGTCATCGCTTCCGCGTACTCGAGTGCGAGGCGTTCCTCGGGGCTGAATAGCGCGCTCTCGCGCCAGCGGCCGAGCTGCTCGATCTTGTCCGCAGGGACACCGCGTTTCTCCAGCGTCGCCGAGTTTATGTCGACGCAAAAGGCACAATGGTTGATCTGCGAGACGCGCACTGTGATGAGCGATCTGAGGGCGGGGCGCAGGGGCGATGACGCGCGGTCGAGGGCGCCATAGAGCAAAGCGACCGGGGCAAACACGCGGGGAGACCTGGCCCACAGGAGTCCAGGGTCGAGTACCTGGCCGTAGGTGCGCCTTTGTTTCCAGAAGAAGAGCCGAACCCACCACGGATACGCGGAAATGGGATTAGCCGCGACAACGCGCATGCATTCGCTCCCATCGTGGATGCAGCGCGAGCGCGTTCGCGTCGTCGATATCGTCGAGCTGCGGGAGTCTAGCCACGCTGCGCCCTACGAGATTGGATAGGGTGTCCGCGAGCGCGTACTCCGTCGACCATCGCACCGCGCGAAACGGATCGGGCATGGTGGGCCGGCGGCGCAGTCCGATGGCCCAATAGCCGCCATCCCCCGAGGGCCCAATGACCGCTTCGTGACCCTCGAGTGCATGAAAAGCGCGCGATATGAGATCGCGGGTGAGTCCCGGAACATCGCTGCCGATCACAAGCACGGATCCTCGCGGCAGCGCCGCGCAGACGCGTTGGAGCCTCGTTCCAAGATCCCCCTCGCCTTGCGGGATGAATCCGTACTGCGACGGCCACGGGCCCGATCGATCGGGTGTCACGGCCAGCCAGATCCTCCAGCGCCGATCCGAGCCCAGGTGCTGCAAGGTATGGGCGAGACTGACCCGCTGAAAGCGCAGCGCCGTGGCCGCGCCAACACCCGCTGCAAGCCGGCGTTTGCCTGTGCCGAAGCTGGGATAGCGTGTGAAGATCACGAGATGGCGGCTATGGCGCATGATCCTGAACCGGCGAGCCCTTTCCTGCGCCCCTCTTCAAGAAGACCGGCAAGAGCGCGAGCACGCCCAGACCGACGAGAGCGGCGATCAGTGTTGGACTGAGCACGTCCTTGAGGTGCACGTCGCCGCCGGCGTCGAAAACGTTGCCCAGGCTCGCGCCGAAGGCGGAGTACACGACGGTGCCAGGGATGATGCCGATTGCCGTGGCGATCACGTAGGGGAGCAGGCGCATGCCCAGGAGAGCCGGAGCCAGATTGACAGCCCAGAACGGAAACGCCGGGACGAGCCGCAGAAACAAGAGATAATTGAAGGCGTTTCTACTGAACCCCTCGGCCATGCGCCCGAGAAACGGACCTGCACGCTCGCGCAAGGCGTTGCCGACAGCGGAGCGCGCTATGACAAAGAGCGCTGTCGCTCCGAGCGTGGCACCAACCACTGTCAACGACGCCCCGAGGGGGACGCCGAACAGGAACCCGCCGGCAAGCGTCATGATGGTGGCGCCCGGCAAGGACAGGGCGACAATACCGGCGTATGCCAGCACAAAGGCGATGGCGGCCCAACTCCCATATCGCGCGACGGCCTCCAGCAGCGAGACCCGGTTCTCGCGGAGGGCATCGAGCGTGAGATAGCGGTCGAGATCAAGGGCGAAGGCCGCAACGATCAGGCCAATGAGAACCATGAGTGGCAGAATGCGTCCAAGTGTCATCCGAATGCTCCTAGAAAGCGCACTACCCACTGCGTCCGTGCCGAGAAGAGTGTGGGCGTGAAGTAGCTCCCAGCGGCGCGCTTTGAGATCTCGCTCAGTGTCGGATAGGGAGCGATCACGCCAGCCATGTCACCGATCTTGTGCCCCTTCGAGATCGCCAGCACCCAGGGCAGAACCAGCTCGCCGGCGTGCGGCCCGACGATCGTTGCGCCGAGAATGCGTCCGCCTCTCCCAACGACCGCCTTGAGAAAGCCCTGCGTGGCAGCTTCCGCCTGCGCGCGGTCATTCTCCGCAAACTCGGCGCGGACCACTCGAACGCCGTCCCCGTGCAACTTGCGGGCGTCGGCCTCGTTCAGTCCGACCTGCGCGAGCTCCGGATCGGTATAGGTTACCCACGGCAACGCTTTCGGCGCGTTCCTGGCAGGCAGGCGGAACAAGGCATTTCGCAGGACGATGCCGGCGTGATAGCTCGCCACATGCGTGAACTGATAGCCGCCAATCACGTCGCCTGCGGCAAAGATGCGCTTATTCGACGTGCGCAGGCGCGCATCGACCTCGATGCCTTTAGGCGTGTAACGCACACCCGCTTCATCGAGCCCAAGGTGCCTCACATTGGCCTGCCTACCCGTTGCGATTAGCAGGTGCGAGCCTTCGATGCGCCGCGCGTTGTCGCCGCCCAGCAGGACAGCAACTCCGGAGGCGGTCCTTTCCACTTTTTCGATTCTGATGGCCTCGGCTGTCTCGATGCCTTCGGTGATGAACTGCTGACGCACCACGTCGACGGCATCGAGATCATCCTTCGGTAGCATGCGAGCAAGGTCGAGCACCGTCACCCGGGCCCCGAGGCGCCGGTGCGCCTGTGCCATCTCGCAACCGATCGGTCCGGCGCCAATCACGATGAGGTGCTCGGGGAGAACCGCGTTATCGAAGATCGTTTCGTTGGTGAAGTACGGGACCGCCTCGAGTCCTCGTATCGGTGGCACGAATGGGCTGCTGCCGGTGGCGATCACAAACCGCCTCGCGCGGATCTTGTAGCTTCCGGCGAGAATAGTACGGCGATCGATGAAATGCCCCCGCGCCTCGATAACCCGGCAACCCAGGCCCATGAAGCGCTCGACCGAGTCGTGCGGAGCGATGGCGCCGATGACGTCATGCACATGGCGATTGGCGGCGCCGAAATCCACATGCGCTTCGACGCCGTTGATGCCGAAGCGCGCGCCGCCGCGTAGGGTCTTAGCGGCTTTCGCGGCCGCCAGCAGGGCTTTTGAGGGTACGCAGCCGGTATTGAGGCAATCGCCACCCATGCGATGCCCCTCAATGAGCACCGTCCTGGCGCCCATCTGGGCCGCACCCGCTGCGACGGACAGTCCAGCCGAGCCGCCTCCAATGACGCAAATGTCAGCCTTTATTGTCTCCAGCATCTGCGCCTCACCGCGGACCCGCGCAGGACGCGCCGCCGAGAACGCAGAAACGTGCGCAGTGCCTGTGGTTGAGGCTCACCGAGCTGCGCGCGCCATCGAGGGTGGAGGCCATCTCGAAGGCCTCGGCATAGGGCAGAAGCGTGCACGCCACTACGGAAGCACGGTCGGATCCCTTGCGTCGCACAACCATGCGCGAATTGGAGCACATGACATCGGATGGGGACTTTCCGAGCTTCTCCCAACACCCCTCGCTGATCTCCGGCACGTCGCAGTCTTCGTTCATCTCGGGGAACAGCACGAGCTGTGCGGGATCGTCCGCATCAAGCGACAGTCCAAGCGCTGCGAACAACGCAGCGTAGCCGCGACGCATTTCGGATTCGGTCATGCCCCACACTGTGCGTCCCGCGACCGAAAGCGTGAAGCCGTTCTTGGAGAGCCAGCGCAGACCGTCGATCGTCGGCTGCCAGCTTCGTGGGCCCCTAAGCTCTTCATGCCCGCACTGCTCGAAATGATCGAGCGACACGCGGATGGCCAGGCGATCGGGAAATCGCCGCACAAGCTCCAGGAGCTGATCCTTGCGCCGCTGCATCGGCCGCATGGCATTGGTCAGGACGAGGACGGTAAACCCGTGCGCAAGACTGTCCTCGAGCATTGCGGGAAACTCCGGATTCATGAATGGCTCGCCGCCTGTGAATCCGATCTCGGCCGGCCGGTCGGGCAAGCTTGCGGCCTCATCCAGAAACCTCCGCACCTCGCCGCACGTGAGATAGGAAAGCCGGTCGTTTCTGGGCGAGGACTCGATGTAGCAGTTGTGACAAGCGAGATTGCAGAGGGTTCCGGTATTGAACCAAAGCGTCGCGTAGCCCCGGAAGGGGGCATGAGCCCGCCTTTCGCCGCAGACTGTAAAGTGCTGATTGCCGAACTTGGCAGGGAGCGTGCGCTCGCAAATCTCCTCAATGTCGGAATTGCTTTCGACTTCAGCGCGGTGCGCCGTGCTTCTCGCTTCTTCGATCGACATCCATCCTCCGCGACTGGCTTGCGAAGGGAGTTTCGCGGAGGGGGCGGCAAAGGTTACGGAAGTGCTATGCGCAGCAGGGGAGGCCCTGAGCCAGCCCTTCGAATGGAGAAGGGATCGGAAGATTCGCATGAGCGCGCCATGCAGGCGTGCAACCTCACGCCTCGCCAGACCGAATAAGGAATGAAGCATCAGAACGCGAACAGCATGCATTCCGCGACTATCGTCCTCTCCGTTGTGATTCCGCTAAGGTGCAATCATCCGCTCTTGGATCGCTGTCTCGCAGCGTTGATCCATGGAGGAGGCATCGATGACGTTGAGATCATCATAGCGACGCCCGCCTTCCAGGAGATGTCCAAGGCACGGCCCGAAGCCGGAATTCGCGTCGTCCATGCTCCGCTGGGCAGGGGTGCATGCCTGTCAAGCGGCGTGCGTGAGGCCAGAGGGGAGTGGGTCCTCGTCCTACACGCGGACACTGTACTGAGCGGTGGCTGGCGAATGGTCGTCCGGAGGTTTATGGAAACCCACGCCGACAAGGATGTTGCCGGCTATTTCAGGTTTCGCCATGACAGCCCGTCCTTCCAGTCGAGGTGCATCGAAGCGTTTGTCGCCTTACGCTGCGCACTCCTTGCGTTGCCCTATGGAGACCAGGGCCTTCTGATCCGGAAGGCGTTCTATGATCGCATTGGCGGTTACCGGAGCGACTTTCCGGTCATGGAGGACGTGGACATCATCGGCCGGATTGGCCGGCGGCGGCTGCGCTGCCTTGATATTGCGGCAGTGACGTCAGCCGAGCGCTATGCGCACGGTTATGCGCGGCGCGTTCTCAGAAACCTGCGGTGTCTGTCGTTGTATTTCGGCGGCGTGCATCCTGCCCAAATCGTGAAAATCTACGAGCGCGCATGAGGCGCTGTGGTGCAATAACGCTGACGGAGTCATCCGATGCCACTGCCGAAGTCGGAGCGTGCAAAGATTGAGGCGGTGCCATTGTGCGGTCCGCGCACCGCCGATTTCCTGGAGCTGATCGGGGTCGAGTCTTTTGATGCGCTGGCTGATGCAGATGCCGGTGCGCTGCGGCTCGCGGTCAACGCGGCGCTCGGTCGCCCCCTGATCAATGCCATGGGGGAGCGGGCTTTCCAGAACGCGATTGAAGCGGCCAGATCGTCGCGGCGCCGACGGGGGAGTCAGAGATTCTAACTGCCCGGTAAGGGTACTTAAGGATGAGGATTCATGAGCAGCCGTGCCATTGAAACCAAGATCGATATCGCCGCGCCGGTTGAACAGGTCTGGCGGGTGCTTGCCGATTTTTCCGCCTATCCGCAGTGGAGCCGTTTCATTATGAGCGTCGAGGGGAGCCCAAGGGCGGGAGGGCGTCTTTCAGTTCGTCTCGACGATGGTGGCGGCGCAATGCAGATTCGCCCCCAGGTTCTAATCTGCACGCCTTACGAGTTGCGTTGGCGCGGCGTTCTCGGCGCAAGTTTCCTCTTCTCAGGCGAGCACTATTTTCAGCTCGCGCCACTTCCCACTGGCGGCACACGCCTCACACACGGCGAAGTATTCGGCGGCCTGCTTGTGCCTCTGCTCTGGACGCGCCTCGACACGGCCACACGGCGAGGCTTTCAGGATTTCAACGTCGCCGTGCGCGGGCGGGCCGAAGCACTAAATCGCGCGCCGACGAAATCCAATCCGTGAAGGCGCGTCGTGGCGTTAGGAGACGGAGCGGCCATCGGCGTCCCGCCTCGCTGCGATTCTTACTTTTCGAGCACGTCGACTGAGTGCTGATGTTCGCATCTTTTGCACTTCAATTTCGGGAGACGATGTCTCCTACTAAGGGGCATGCAGCCGTGTCGGCCAAGCCTCGGTAAGGAGGCCGATGTATCGGGTCGATGTCCGCAAACTCGGCGAAGCCGTCATTGCATGGATCGTCGTATTGCCGAGATTGCGGACTTCGACCAACAGAATATGCGTGCCTAACAGGCGTCGTCGGCCAGGCCCGCACTAACTTCAGCAGCAGACATCGGCCTCCTGGCGATGGAACCAATTTCGTTGACAGAGTCGCCGAGCAACTCGCGCGGGCTTGCGACTGCAGCCGGCGCCGCCGTCTCCCCACTGCAGGACTGACGCCTCCTACGCTGACGCAACGCACGCTGCACCGCGATCCGGCGGTGGTCCTCGTCATGCAATTCGGGAAAAGCAAAATATGGCCACTGTGGTCGCCTTTCCGCATGACAGCGCGAGACAGTCAATGCGAAGTCCTCGGCAACGTCTACGAGAACCCGGAGCCGTTAGCCCGGACCTGAAATCACTTTTACAGCGTGTCCGATTACCTGGCCGACGATCTGCGAAGAAACCTGCTTCCACGTTTCCTTCGCCATTTCCTTTCCGGCGCCGGTTGCCGCGTCGGACAAGACCTCGCCAACACTCTTTTCCTTCGCTTCGGACTTCTTGCCTTCCAGCGCACTTAACGTTGCACTCAGCGCCTCGAATGCCTTCGGCGACAGCACGTATCGTTTCACGTGGGTGCCACTTTCCCGCATAATCAGATAGCCAGTATCCACGAGCCACTGAAGCGTGTGCGTAACGAACGCGTGCTCCATGCTCTCAGCGTTTTGCTTTGGGTCGGGCTTCTGTGGTGGAAGCTTGAGAGCCTCAATAACATCCTTGGTATCTATCGCTCGCGCGACGGGAAACTGGTCATACAGCTTGCCCAGCACGTACGCAGCATACAGATTAAAGCGCTCAATATTCTTCATTTGCAATTTCCTGATCGCAAAAGCTCCGCTGAAGCGGAGCACATTCACCCCTTAGCCAATTTCTTACGAGTGACAGCAACTTGCACGTTGCCCTTTTCATCCTTCATCGAGCAGACAATCACGTTCTCCTCGTTGAGGGCGATCATATGAGTGCCTAGCAGTAATCGGAACTTCCCAACCCACTGCCTAATCTCAGGCGCGTTGATCTCCATCTCCAGCGGTGTCTTCGCCGACAAGAGCTTTCTCAGGTTCCCCCTATGCAGATGTGGATGCGTCTTCGCATACAGCTTCAGCACTTCGTCCTTGGGCAGAGGCGACGGCTCCACCGGGGTAAGGTGGTAATTGACGCCCTTTTCCTCCTTCTCCGCTTTCGTTTGCTTCACGGTGATGGGATAGAAGTGTGGCCGCAGCTCGGTCAGCCTCTTCAGGATTTCATCCGCCGACCATGCTCGCCCTGACTTGTGCGACTGCAGTCCAGCGATGTCCCCGTGAGCGACGAGGCAGCTGAGCGCGATCAGTTCGGACAGCAACCTCAGCTGCAGATAACAGAACTCCCGCACGATGGGCGGGGGAAACCCCGTGCGTCCTGCTAGCGCCTGTTCGATGCATTCAATGCGGACCTTCAGTTCCTCCATCAGGGCCGCATAAAGCTCAAAGCGCTTGGTGATACCCGTCGCCATGCCCCGACCCTCGAACCCGCATCGGACAGCATACTAGTGCACCCAGGGCGTCCCATGCCGTCGCATCTTCGATGCACGGTACAAAGCACGGTACAGCCAATCTTGACGTTCTAGGAAATCCGGCTCTCTCAACAGCTTACCGGCACAGCGTGCGTCCCCTAAAGCAAGCACAACTGGGCAATTTCAACTGGTTGGATGGATGGTCGGGTGCTGTTGCGCGGTGCCGTTCGACATCTGCTGGGAGATCTAAAACAGAAGTCAGCAGCGCGGCGTGCGAAGGGCCAGGAGGGGACATCTCGATAGAGTTTGAGCTAAAGTTCGAGACGCGACGAGCCAATTGATTCGGCGAACACAACATGGCTGCAAACGATGCGGCGCTCGAAAGCTTACTGACTGACTTCATCGGACGGTACGCTAGGGAGCGCGATCACTACCTAAAAGCGGCACAACTTTGTCAGCAGACGTGCGAAGTCCTGATCGGGCGACCGGGCATTCGGGCGATGGTGACATCACGAGCCAAAGAAATCCCGAAGCTACGGGACAAGGTGGTGCGTCGGCATCAGAGCAAGAATTACAAGACCGTTGCCGATATAGAGAGCGATATCGTCGATCGCGCCGGGGTTCGCATAGCGCTGTACTTTCCTGGCGATAGAGATGCGGTCAGCAAGCTTTTGCGTGAGCATTTTGTGGTAGCAGTGGAGAAGAATTTCCCGCGCGATGCCGAGCCTGTCGCTACATCAAAACGCTTCAGCGGCTACCACGCCAGTCACTTCCGATTGAGACTGAAGGAGGACAGCCTTGGCAAAAATGAAAAAGCATACGCCCAGGCACTCATAGAAGTTCAGCTCGGATCGGTGTTGATGCACGCTTGGTCTGAGGTCGACCATGATCTCACGTACAAGCCGACGACTGGAGCACTCTCGGAGGACGAGCTCGCCATTCTTGACCAGATCAACGGCCTTGTGCTGGCGGGAGAGATCGCGCTTGAAAGGCTGCAGAAGTCAAGTGAGCGACGATTGGGGAAGGAAGACGCGCCAATCGGCAGCCATTTCGAACTTGCCGCTTTGCTTCACAAGCGTTTTGCAGTGGAGGGACAAGAGCCCGACGTTGGACGGGTCGACATTTTATGGAACATCCTCCAGCGGGCTGGCTTGGCCAACAAAGCCGCAATAGACAGCTTACTCGCGGAAGTCGATCCACTGCCTGACGCTGAGCCAATCTCGGATCAAGTTGTGACGCGCATTCTGAGTGATCGGCCCGAATTATCCCAAGACTATGTTCGTTTGCAGTCCGGTTTGGTTCCGACGATTTATGGTGTCGGTGAGACACTGGAAACAGCCGACCTTCGCGACCAGATCGGAAGCTTTTTGTCGAACTGGATTGTGCTTGAGCGCACGACCACCATACTGGTCCCCACAAGCCAGAGGACTTCGGCGCGGTTGTCAGTGTCTGCCGAGCTCTTAGGCAAGATCGGAGTGAACCAGGATGTTTTCCGGCATCTGCGCTTAGTCCGGAACCAGCTCGTCCACGGAATAGAAATTCCGAGTGCGGAAGTGCTGGATCAGGAAAATAAGAAGCTGGACGCCATACTCAGCTTTCTTGGGCAGCACCCGCGCGAGGATGTACGGCAGGCGTATCGGAAGGCTGCCGCTCCGCTTAACGACGCACGGGGATAGAAGATTTGGCGCGCGTATTGGGATTGACGCCAGTCGAAGGCACACGCCTATTTCGCGTGAGATGTTGAGGGCATCGGAGTTCATGAACGCCCGCCAGGCGCTCGGCGACTCTGGTCGCTCTACCCCCAAGGGCGGACCTGATCAGCTGCGTCATCCTCAGAGTGCTCGATGACCGCTATTGATGCTGTGGACGGCATCCATCACCCGGCCCGAAGACGGTATGGTTTTCGGGCATGAGATGGAGGAAGTCAGATGGTGCAGCCAGTCACAGTCGGCCTCGATATCGCTAAGAATGTTTTTCACGCCTACGGCGTCGACGCACATGGCGAGAAGGTCCTCAGCCGTGAGCTCCGCCGCGGGAAGGTCGAGGCCTTCTTTGCGAAGCTCGAACCTTGTCTGGTCGGCATCGAGGCCTGCGCGACCGCGCATCACTGGGCCCGCACGATCGAGAAGCTCGGCCATCGGGTCCGGCTCATGCCGCCGGCATACGTGAAGCCCTATGTGAAGACACAGAAGAACGATGCAGCCGATGCCGAAGCGATCTGCGAAGCAGTTACGCGCCCGAATATGCGGTTTGCCGAGACGAAGACCGTTGAGCAGCAGAGCGTTCTGGTGCTGCATAGAACCAGAGCCACGCTGATCACGCATCGCACCCGGATGGGCAACACGATCCGAGCGCATCTCGCGGAGTTTGGCATCACAGAAAACATCGGCCGGATTGGGCTCTCCCGACTTATCGACATGATCGTCTCGGGCGAAGATGCTCGCATAACCGATGTGACACGCCGCGCACTGATGTGCCTGGCCGATCAGTATCACCTGTTGCAGAACCAGATCCTTGAGCTCGACCGGCAGGTGATGGCTTGGCACAAGTCCAACGAGGCAAGCAAACGCCTCGCCACGATTCCCGGCATTGGCCCCCTTGCGGCGAGCGCGCTCGTTGCCTCTGTCGGCAATGCTTCCAGCTTCAAGAATGGTAGGAGTTTTGCAGCGTTCATCGGTCTGGTGCCGAAGCAATCATCGAGCGGCGGCAAAGAGCGTCTAGGCAGGATATCGAAGCGCGGCGACCACTACCTGCGATGGCTACTCGTCGTCGGTGGCCTAGCGGTAATCCGATACGCGCAGCGTCACGGCACACGCCGGCCGTGGCTGCTAAAGCTTCTGCAGCGGCGCACGACCAAGATCGCTGCCGTCGCCATGGCAAACAAGATGGCGCGGATCGCATGGGTGCTGATGGCGCGCGGCGGTGCTTATCACGAACCAGTGCCACAGGCCGCATAGGAACGAGCGGGCCCAACGGGCGCGCTTCACGAGGTTGGAGAGGGCAAAAGGTAAGTCATGCAGTAACGGTCGACCACCGAGATCAGCAAAACCCAATTGTCCCAGGGCGCCTCGAGCGCGTGCTTTTGATCGGGAGCTGATCTTGCGGATAGCATGAAGGCCATCGGTGTTCGCGCCGAGCAAAAAGGCCGGACACATGGGCGCTACCGACCAGCTCTGCGCGACAGACCAGAAAGTCCTTGCCAACGGGGTGCCGTTCTCTAATCGCGCCTCCTTTGTCAAGGTTGGGTATTGCCCTTCGAGGTCACGGTTCTCTCCGCGGTCGGCGTGGCCGCCGCAACATCTGGTTCGAAGC
>NZ_FPEJ01000008.1 GCF_900117445.1 Hyphomicrobium sp. NDB2Meth4
CGCCGGCCACGCCCTCCGCTTGCTTCGCTACGCTCCGCAGCTCCGGTCCTGGCCGGCGCCATCACCACACTCAGACGGGGTCAACATTGCACGCCGATAAGGGGTCAAAGTTCGACGCCGATTGACATTGGAGGCCGCCTCGCCGACGGACCGACGCGCCTCTTCGGCATATCGCAGGGGCAGGCGATCGATGCCGTGGCGGCCGAGATTGTTCGCCGGTGGCCCGACGCGACGAACATGGACTATTTTCCCGGTCGCGACAGGTACCGCCACGATCGTAACGACCGCTACGAATATTATCGCGAGCACGTTCAGCGGCACGCCGCAATTAGCGCTGGCACACGCCTGTCGCACAAAATGCCGGTCGTTCGCAGCAGCTATGATACTTCGGACTTTACGCCGTGGGACGAGTGGCTCGCCCGCTACGATCTGACTTTCAAAAGGCAGACGGTCAGTGCGCTGCATGCACCGGCTGGCCGCCCGTGACGCTGCGCAGTGCGAGGGCCAGCGGGACCACTGCCAAAGCCACCAGCGTCAAAGTCCAGAACACATCGACGTACGCGAACAGAGAAGCCTGCGCCTGCACGGTCTGCCCGATCCAGGCCAGCGCCTGTTGCTTCGCCTCCATCAGCGAGCTCCCCTGCGCGACGAAATACTGCGTCACCTGATGCAATGCCTGTTGGAACTGCACGCTCGACGGGATCGCATTTTCAACAAGCCGCGCCTGGTGAAACTGCTCGCGATGCGCCAGCACGTTCGAAGCCAGGGACACACCGATCGACCCGCCAGTATTGCGCGCCACGTTGATCAGCGCCGAAGCCTGATCGTACTTTTCCGGCGACAGGCCCTCGTAGGAAGCCGTGATGATCGGAATGAGGATCAGCGGCAGCCCGAGGCCGAGCAGCATGCGCGAGTCCGCAAAGAACCAGAAATCGAGGCTGGGATTGACGTTCGTGAGAACGTACATCGACAGCGCAATGATCGATCCGCCCGCCGCGATCAGATACTTGGGCTGCACGTGGCCCGATAGCCGCCCGACGATGAACATCATCGCCATGGTGACGAGACCGCCCGGCGACAGCACGAGACCCGCCCACGTAGCCGTGTAGCCAAAGTCCTCCTGCACCAGCTGCGGTAGGAATTGCGTCGTCGCGTAAAGCACCACGCCGAACGATCCCATGATGAGAAAACAAGCGGCGAGCTGTCGTGACGCCAGCATTCGGATGTCCACCATTGGATTGGCGCGCGAAAGCTCCCACGGGATCATCAGCAGGAACGCGAGCGCGCACACCGCCGCGGTCGTCACGATGAAAGCCGAACCGAACCAGTCATCGATCAAGGCTCGGTCGAGCACCACCTCCAATGCGCCAAGGAACGTCGCGACGAGCGCGAAGCCGATGAAATCAAACCGCACGTGATCGCCATGGGCCGGACCTTCCTCGCCCAGCACCAGCCAGATGAGCCCTATCGTCAGCAGACCTACCGGACCGTTGATCAGGAAGCACCAGTGCCATGACCAGTTGTCAGAGAGCCATCCCCCGAGCGTCGGCCCGACCACAGGCGCCACCACCACCGCGACGCCGAACAGCGCGAACGCCTGGCCGCGTTTCTCCTGCGGGAATGAGCTGGCAAGGATCGACTGCGCCACGGGAACCATGCCCCCGCCACCGAGGCCCTGCAGCACACGGAAGAACAACAGACTGTCGAGATTCCAGGCAAAGCCGCAGAGCACGGAGCTGACAGTGAACAGTCCGAGGCAGGCGATGAAGAACGCCTTGCGGCCGAAGCGTCGGGCAAAGAAGCTGCTGGCGACAAGTGCAACCGCGTTGGCGACGAGATAGCTCGTGACCACCCAAGAAGCTTCGTCCACGCTGACGCCTAGGCCGCCCGCGACGTAGCGCAGAGCAACGTTGGCGATGGTCGTGTCCAGCACTTCCATGAACGCAGCGAGCGCAACCAGCACGGCAACGAGCCAAGGGTTTTGCACGCCGGCACCAATTGGCGATCGTGGTGAAGCTGTCGCGCCAGCCCTCATAACAGCCTCTCGAGGCGTTCGTAGATCGATGGGGCAGGATTGACACGCACCGTCGGTACCACTGACATGCCGGGCCCGAGTGCCACATCGCTGGGTGCGTCATCGAGAACGATCTTCACCGGTACGCGCTGCACGATCTTGACATAGTTGCCGGTCGCGTTCTCGACCGGTAGCAGCGAGAACGCAGTGCCAGATCCTGGCTGCACGCTGGCGACGTGTCCATGTATGACCCGCTCGGGATACGCATCGAGGGTGATATCAACCGGCTGCCCTGGCCGCAGGGCATCGAGCTGCGTCTCTTTGAAATTTGCCGCGACCCAGATCTCGTCGGGAACGAACATCGAAAGGTTGGTGCCCGGCTGCGCGAATTCGCCAACTGCCGCAGTTAGCTGCACGACGCGCCCGGGCTGCGCCGCGGTTATGGTCGCGTACGAAAGGTTGACCAGAGCTTGATTGAGCTGCGCCTTCGCCTGTTCCACCTGCGCCAACGCTTCGTCGCGGTCAGCCTTCAACGAGTCGATTTGTCTCTGGTCGAGTGCGAGTGTCGCCTGCGCGCTGTCCACCCCCGCCTGCGTCTGGCTTTGTTGCGAGGTGTATTGCTGCGCCTTTTCGACAGTGCCGAAGCCATCGCGCGCCAAGTGTTGGAAGCGCGCCGCTTCTTCCTCTGCGAAGAGATGCGAGGCTTTCGCCTGAGCGACGTTCGCATCGTCGGAAACGATCTTGGCTTCTTGCACCTTGATGTCGGCTTCGACCTTCTTGACGCCCGCTTCCGCATTGGCGACGGCCGCTCTCGCATTCTCGACCGCGATCTTGTAATTGCGCTCATCGATGCGCGCGATTACATCACCCGTCGTCAGATGCTGGTTGTCGGTGACGGGCACCTGCGTCAGATAGCCGGAGACCTCTGGCGCGATCGCGAAAGGCCGCGATGCGATGAATGCGTCGTCCGTCGATTCGAACCGTGACGCGTAGTCCCAGTAGAGATAGCCGGCTGCCGTCAGCAACACGCCTAACAGCGCGCCAGAGACGGACGCCTTCGGGTGCCGGTGCAAGAAGCTCGCGCCGGTCTTGGCGGCGACGACGTCGGGACTGCTTTGCGGAGAGAAGCCCTGCGGTTGCGACGGCTCTGGTGCCGCCTTCAGTTCAGGCTGAACACGGCCCGCTGGCGCGGCTGATGCGAGCTTTGCCTCGCGGGCAAGTGAGTTTTTGGCGTCGAGCACCATCGGCGAAACCCCTGAAACCGCGACCGCGAGAACACAATGCCAGCTACACACAACCGGTGTGGCACATGCCGCCGTGGGCCCGGATACGTTTCAAAATGTAGGGAGCTGGCGATGGCGCTGCCATTGCGCGCTGGTTCTGCAAGGCTAACCGTTGGTGGCGCTCGCCCTGTCCTTTGGTATAGCGCCGAAGCGGAAGCGGGGGCGTGCCCGCGCGCGCTCAGCTGCGTCAATGGCGCAGGGCAAACGCAGGCAAGTTAGTGATGGAAGCCGGTGGCGTCTTCGCTGCTCAGCGGGCTGGCGGTGGGGTGGGCTTGAAGATGCTGGATGGCGGCCTTCATGTCCGCGATGAGCAGGGAAGCGAGATCATAGCTGACGCCGTTGCGGACCAGGATGCGCTGCACCGCCAGGCGGCTGCAATTGGCCGGAAGCGTGTAGGCCGGCACTTGCCATCCGCGCACCCGCAAACGGTCGGCAAGATCGAACAGCGTGAAGCCGGGATCTGATCCGTCCTTGACCGTCCATGATACCGCGGGGATGCCACGCGCCATGTCTCCATCGAAGATCAATTCGAACGGCCCCATCGCCGCGATTTCGCTAGCCAGGTAAGCCGCGCTTCGATAGCAGGCGTTGTGCACCTTGCGGTAGCCTTCGCGCCCAAGCCGAAGAAAGTCGTAGTACTGGCACACCACCTGTCCGCCGGGGCGCGAGAAGTTAAGTCCGATGTCGCGCATTTCTCCGCCGAGGTAGTTCACCCAGAACACCATGCTGTCGGGCAGATCCTTTTCTTCGCGCCACAACACCCAGCCGACGCCCAGCGGCGCCAGACCGAACTTGTGCCCCGAGGCGTTGATCGAGCGCACGCGCGGCAGGCGGAAATCCCATTCGAGGTCGGGTGCGCAGAACGGAGCCAGGAAGCCGCCGCTGGCAGCATCCACGTGGATTGGGATATCGAGCCCGGTCTCCCGCTGGAGTTTGTCGAGCGCGTCGCTGACCGCCTTCACCGGCTCGAACTCGCCGGTAAATGTCACGCCCAGCGTCGGAATGACGCCGATCGTGTTTTCATCGCATCGTGCCAGCACTTCCTCGGGCGTCATTTTCAGCCGCCCCGGTTCCATCGGAATTTCGCGCAGCTCGACGTCCCAATAGCGCGCGAACTTGTGCCAGCAGACTTGCACCGGTCCGGTCACGAGGTTGGGTTTGTCGGTTGGCTTTCCAGCCGCGCGGCGTCCCGCTTCCCACCGCCGCTTCATGGCGAGGCCGCCAAGCATCGCCGCCTCGCTCGATCCCGTCGTCGAGCATCCGACGGCATGGTCGGATTGCGGCGCATGCCACAGATCGCCGATCATGCGCACGCATCGGCGCTCGATCTCTGCCGTCTGCGGATACTCGTCCTTGTCGACCAGATTCTTCGCGATGCATTCATCCATCAGGCGATGGACTTCGGGCTCTTCCCAGGTCTGGCAGAACGTTGCGAGGTTCTGGCGCGAATTGCCATCGAGCATCAGCTCATCGCGCACCGCCGCAAAGACGCGGCGCGGATCGCGCTCCCCTTCCGGGAAGGCAGACTTCGGCAGGCCGGCAGCCAGATCCCCCGCACCATAGGTCTCGTCGTCGAAATCGCCCGGGACTAGAGAGAAGGCTTCCGTCGGCATTGTGGATTCCTCACCTGCTTGAGTGAGGATAAGGCAGCCCCAATCCTAGCCATTCCGTTCAATTGCCGCGTTGCGGCCGCTCTTGGTTCCTGTTGTGCTCTAAACTGTTTCAGATCGGAACGCTGAGCGAGTACGGAGCAGGTTCAGCGGCGGCTGAGGCTCAGCGCGGCTGAATTGCTGTCTCCCGATAGCGTCACCGATTGGCTATTGCCGTTGAGAACGACACGGATGCTGCCGGTCACGTTGTACTCGGTGTTGTGAAATGTGCCGCGAAATCTGTTTCGGCTGACTTCGTACACGGTAGCGCTCTGCGCTGCCTTGCCCGAGGCGGTCGCGCACGTCGCACTCAGCGAATAGCTCTTCCCCCCATTGGGGCTATAGTGCGCGCGACAACGTGCACGCTCGCGCTTTCCATTCGAGAATGACACCCAGCCGCTGCCGCTCCAGCTTCCGGCCAGGCTGCCGCTCCCCTTCGCCGGTTTGCTTTCAGCCGCCGGTGTCATAGCCAGAAAGGTACCCGCCGCCACCAGCGTAGCCGCACCCAGCATCGACCAGACCGAGAGCTTTGTTCCTTCAACGATCGTCTTCAGCATGTCGCGCGCCTCGATGTTATGTTCCGACCGTAGGGTTCAACCATAAACGAATATCAAAGTGCCGTAGCGCAAAGCAGCAAAATTCATCTGCATTCGCAACCCCTGACGTCTACTCGAGCTTCGATGCCAGACGATCGAGAAATACCATTTGCCCCGGCAGGATTTTTAGCCGCGCGGCATCGAGCGAGAACCATTGGGCGCGATCTATCTCGGGGAACGACTGCGTTCTGCCGCTCTTGGGTGGCCATTCGAGTGGGAACGTTAGGCTCACCAGAGCTGAGACATCCCAGTCGCTTTCGATAGCCCAGATGTGCACGCGCTTGCCGCTCGGTTGTCGCGCTTCGCCCAGATCGAGCACATCGCCGAGTGGTCGAAACCCGGTCTCCTCCGCAAACTCGCGTTGCGCTGCAGCTAGAATTTCTTCGCCAGGCTCGACCTCGCCTTTGGGTATGCTCCACGCACCGAGGTCCCGGCGTCTCCAGAAAGGCCCCCCGGGATGCGCCAAAAGAACTTGCAGCGCGTCGGCATACCGGTAGAGCAGAATTCCTGCACTGAGGCGTGACATGGCTTGCGCGTCAGCTCCCCTGCCGGCCAGGGTACGGCCCTGATCCGACACGATCTTAGGTCAAAGGTTGCCATAGCGGTACCTCTGCCCGAATTCTGTCCGTACGAATCAGCTATCGCAGGGGCTATGCCTGAGTTCCTCACTTCCCTCGATTTTACTGCGATCGAGGATTTCCTCGCCGAGAACGCGCTTGTGCTCAGTTGCGCGGCGATCGGCATTTCCGGTCTTATCACCGCTTTCGCGGCGTTGCTCTCCGCCGCCCGTTCGCGCAACCGCACAACGGAATCCGAGTTCGCCGAGCTGAAGGGCCGCATCTCCGCCATGGCGGAGCTGTCCGTACAGCAGAGTGCCGAACAATCACGTAGCCTCAACGACCGCATCGACTCGCTCGCGCGTAACGTGTCCCAAGCGCTCGACGCGACAGCGGTTCGTCTCGGCGAGAATCTCAACGCAACTGCCGCGCGCCTCGGCGACAACCTCAACGCGACAGCAGCTCGCCTCGGCGAGAACATCAACTCCACCGCCGCGCGGCTCGGCGACAACATGAGTGAATCCGAGCGCCGCACCTGGGAAAGCCTCTCGACGCTGAACGAGCGCCTCGCGCTCATCGACGAGGCAAACCGAAACCTCTCGAAGCTGTCGACCGAGGTCGGCTCGCTGCACGGCGTGCTTGCCAACAAGCAGGCGCGCGGTGCCTTTGGCCAGATGCGCATGGAGACCATCGTCCGCGATGCTCTCCCCTCCGGGGCTTACGACTTCCAGCCGACGCTCTCCAACGGCAAGCGTCCTGATTGTGTCATCCGCCTGCCCAACACCGAAGCTCTGGTGGTCGATTCCAAATTCCCGCTCGAAGGCTTCGAAGCGCTGCGCGTTGCCCAATCGCCGGAAGAGACCAAGGCCGCCTTCGCCGCGGTGCGCGAAGCTGTCGGGCGGCACGTCGCCGCCATTGCCGACAAATACCTCATTCCCGGCGAGACGCAGGAAACGGCGCTGATGTTCGTGCCGTCGGAATCGATATGCGCCGATCTCTACGAGAAGTTCCCCGATCTCGTGCAGGGCGCCCACCGCGCCCGCGTTATGATCGTGTCGCCCAACACGATGATGCTCGCCGTGCAGACGGTGCAGGCGTTGCTCAAAGACGCCAAGATGCGCGACCACGCCGACGTCATCCAGCGTGAGGTCGGCCTGCTGATCGGTGACGTCGCCCAGCTGGTCGAGCGCGTCTCCGATTTGGAGCGCCACTTCGCGCTGTCAGGCAAAGCCCTGGAGAAGGTCACCGCGACGACCACGAGAATCCTTGCGCGCCGCGATCGCCTCAACGTACTCGATCTCGACGCCATGCAGGCGCCCGGCTCCAACGTCACCGCACTGCCCGATCCCGACCCGGCTGGAAAACGCACGCTGTCGCGTCAAAGCTAGCCGCGGCCGTTGTCGTCGCGTGTGCCCGGCCCGCCCGTTACGCACAAGATCAACGCCGCAAGCGCAAACCCGGCCAGTACATCGCTGGGGTAATGCACGCCTTGATAGATGCGTGACAGCCCGATGGCGCCGATGAGCGCCCCCGTCGGCATCAGCACCACTGCGCGCTGCCAGCGATCCGGCAAGCCCGAGGCCACCAAGAGCCCGATGAACCCGAAAAAGCAGGCAGAGAAAAGCGCATGTCCGCTGGCGAAGCTATAGCTGTCCGGCGCCACGCCGAAGAACGGTTCAGGACGCGGACGCGCGACCAGCAGCTTGATGAAGCTGTTTGCGGCGAGTGCCACGCCCATCACCACCAGCAGCCGGATTGCCACAGCGCGATGGCCGAGCAGCAGCAGCGCGCCAGCGACCACGGCTGTCATGAAGTAGATGGCTTTCCACGAGCCCAGCCGGTTGAGCGCTCCGCTGAGCTCCGTAAGCGCTGGCGAGGAGAGGCCATGCACGTAAGCGCGGATGACGGCGTCCGGCCCGTCCACAAGTCCGATGATGACGCCGATAGTCAGCAGTACGAGGACGAAAATCGACCTTTGCGTGCAGCGAGTTTTGCCCTGCCGACCTTGCTCGTTGCCCGCCACGCTCTGCCCCGCGATCGCTTCTGGTTCCGATCGCTCTATGCAGCAAGTGGCGGGCTTTGCCTAGCAACTCAAGGCCCGCTAGTTCGCAACCCAGTCGGCGCACTTCGCCGGCGGAGTGGCCTCGCCCCACGGGCTGATCGGCACCGCGGACGTTGAATTCTCCGGGCTGCCCTCGATGATCTTGTCGGTGTAGATCATGTAGACCAGCACGTTGCGCTTGGCGTCGCACCCGCGCACGATCTGCATCTTCTTGAAGATCAGCGACCGGCGCTGGCTGAAGGCCTCATCACCCTGCTCGAGCTTGCGCTTGAACTTGATCGGCCCAACCTGCCGGCACGCGAGCGACGCGTTGGAAAGCTCCTCGGCAAGCCCGAGCCATCCTTTCCAGCCGCCTTTCTCTGGCACCGTGAAGTAGCACGCAACGCCTTCAACATCGGGATCATCGATCGCGTAAGTGCCGAGCTTATGATCGGGCGACAGCAGCTTCCACACCGTCGTCTTCTTCATGATGAGGTCGGGGTCCGCGGCGGCGGCGGGAACGGCCAGCAGCAAGGCCAATACAAGGCAGGCAATCGCGCGCATTCCTAGTCGTCTCCTCAAACGCGGGACCGGCTCTAGCCCGCTCCGATGGCACCAGATGGCCCCGCCGCCCGCGCAGTACAAGCTTTACCGCCGCGTGCTATGGCTGCGCGCCTTGGCTATCCGGAGGGACACATGGCGCGCAGAACGATCGGCGAAGCGGCAAAGGTTGTGATCGCAGCTGTCGTGCTCGGACCCCCGCTCGGCGGCGCCGCCCTCATCGCGCTGATGCAGATTGTCCCCTGGATCGCCACCGACTTCCCCGTATCGGTGCCCGAGTTCAGCCAGAACCTTTTCAGGTCGATCTCTATCGCGGTGCCGCTGGCCTACGTCGTCGGCCTCTACTCGGCCATCCTCGCCGGCCTTGCCCTCGCGGCCTACGTTTCCTGGGGCGGCCGCCTTACATGGTGGTCGAGCCTTGCCGCCGCGCTCGTCTATCCTGCCGTCCTTGCCATAAGCGGTTGGTTCAGCCTCCAGGGATCGCCAGAAACGCTTCCGCCCGTAATGATCAATGCCGCGATCATGGCGATCGCGTCGGCCAGTGGCGCCCTGCTGACCTACCTTCTCCTGCATCGCACCGGGTTCGTGCGCCGTCTTAACGCGCGTCAGTGATTCAACGATAAGGTGACGCAGCGGGGGGATGTGTTACAAGGCGCCCCCATGAGCAAGAGCACCACCAGTCAGGCCAAAAAACAACAGGACGCCCCGGGATACCGCCCGTTCTGGGAGACCAAGTCCCTCGACGCCATGTCGCACGCAGAGTGGGAATCCCTTTGCGACGGCTGCGGACGGTGCTGCCTCCTGAAAGTCGAGGACGAGGATACCGGTGACGTTTACCTCACCCGCCTCGGCTGCAAGCTGCTCGACACCAATTCCTGCCGTTGCCGCGACTATCCCAACCGCAAGAAGAAGGTGCACGACTGCCTCAGCCTCACGCCCGGCGATATTGAGAAGATGCCCTGGCTTCCCTCGACGTGCGCCTATCGCACGCTTCATGAAGGCCGCAGCCTCGAATGGTGGCACCCTCTCGTCTCCGGCGATCCCGAGACCGTGCACGAAGCCGGCATTTCCGTGCGCGGCTGGGCGCGCAGCGAGAAGGGCGTGAAGCCGGACGCCATCGTCCGCTACATCATCGGCGAAGCCGGCTGATCATTCCGGACCCAACATGGCCCCTCCTCTTCTGCAACTCAGCGACATCGCGCTGACTTTCGGCGGTCATCCGCTGCTCGAAGGAGTCGAACTCTCGGTCTCCGCCGGCGAGCGCGTCTGCCTCGTCGGTCGTAACGGCTCCGGCAAATCTACCCTTCTGAAAATCGCCGCCGGGATCGTCACACCCGATGGCGGCCAGCGCTTCGTGCAGCCCGGCGCCTCCGTGCGCTACCTGCCGCAAGAGCCAGACTTCACAGGGCACGACACGACGCTGTCCTATGTCGAAGCCGGCCTCGGTGCGAGTGATGACGCGCACCAGGCGCGCTACCTGCTCGAGCAGCTCGGGCTCACCGGTGAAGAAGACCCAGCTCATCTGTCCGGTGGCGAGGCCCGCCGCGCCGCGCTGGCCCGCGTGCTGGCACCGCAACCCGACATTCTTCTGCTCGACGAGCCGACCAACCACCTCGACATGCCAACTATCGAGTGGCTGGAGTCGGCGCTCGCCAGCCAGCGCGGCGCACTCGTGCTCATCAGCCACGACCGCCGCTTCCTCGAAACGCTCTCACGCGTCACCGTTTGGCTCGACCGTGGCCGCGCCCGCCGCGTCGACATCGGGTTCAAGGAGTTCGAAGCCTGGCGCGACCAGCAGCTCGCCGAGGAAGAGGTCCAGCAGCACAAGCTCGACCGCAAGATCGTGCGCGAGGAGCACTGGGTTCGTTATGGCGTCACCGCGCGCCGCAAGCGCAACGTTCGCCGTATGGCCGAGCTTGCAGGGCTGCGCCAGCAACGGCGCGAGCATCGCAAGGCCGCCGGTAAGGCAGTGATCGAGGCGGCGCAGGCAGAGAAGTCCGGCGCCCTCGTCATCGAGGCCAAGGGCATCTCCAAGAGCTACGGCGAGCGCCGCATCGTCGACAATTTCTCCACCCGCATCATGCGTGGCGACCGCGTCGGCATCGTGGGCCCCAACGGTTCAGGCAAGACGACACTGGTCAGCATGCTCATCGGCGCACTTCAGCCCGACAGCGGGGAGGTACGCCTCGGCGCCAACATCGAGATGGCGACGCTCGAGCAGGATCGCGACAGCCTCGATCCCAACTGGACGCTGGCCCAGGCCATGACCGGTGGCCGCGGCGATCACGTCGCCGTGGGAACGGGCCACAAGCACGTCGTCAGCTACATGAAGGACTTCCTTTTCCAGCCCGAGCAGGCGCGCACGCCCTTGCGGGTCCTGTCCGGCGGCGAGCGCGGCCGCCTCATGCTCGCCCGCGCCCTCGCCAAGCCATCGAACCTGCTGGTGCTCGACGAGCCGACCAACGATCTCGACCTCGAAACCCTCGATGTGCTCGAGGAAATGCTGACCGAGTACGCTGGTACGGTCCTCCTCATCAGCCACGACCGCGACTTCCTAGACCGCATCGTGCACGCCGTCATCGTGCCAGAAGGCGACGGCCGCTGGGGTGAATACCCAGGCGGCTATTCCGACATGCTGATGCAGCGCGGCTCCGACCTCGCCGGGCATCGCACTGGCAAGGCCAAGTCCGCACCGAAAGAAAAAGAGAACCCGACGGCCGCAGCGCCGCCGTCGAAGCGGCGCCTGAGCTTCAAGGACAAGCACGCGCTGGAGACGCTGCCCAAGCAGATGGCCGCGCTCCAGGAGGAAGCTAAGAAGCTGGGCGATGCGCTCGCTGACCCGCAGCTCTACACGCGCGATGCGAAGGCCTTTGCCGACAAGTCAGCGCGTCTCGCGGCCGTCGAAGCGGAACTCGCCTCCGCCGAAGAAAGATGGCTTGAACTCGAAATCCTCCGCGAGGAGATCGAAAGCTCTTAACCTAACCACTCCACAATCCCGCGCCCGGCCTGCGCACCCGTCGCAAGGCACGCCTGCAGCAGGTAGCCGCCCGTCGGCGCCTCCCAATCCAGCATTTCGCCGGCAACGAACACACCCGGACGCCGGTGCAGCATCAGCCGGTCATCGACGTCATCCCATTTGACGCCGCCCGCGGTCGATATCGCCCGCGCGATGGGTGCTGCCGCTGTCAGACGCAACGGTACGGCTTTGATCAGCCGCGCGATCTCCTCTGGGGGCGTCTCGGTCAGGCGTTGTGCAGCCGTCTCGTGCAGCAGTCCAATCTCCACCGCAGACATGCCCGCCGCCTTGCGCAGGAACGTCGCCAGCGATTGCTTAGCCCGTGGCTTGCCGAGGCGCGCCGCCAGCGCTTCGGTGGTCATATCCGGCCGCAGATCGAGCAAGAGCACCGCTGTCCCGTCTCTGGCGATGGCATCGCGCAACTTGGCCGAGAGTGCGTAGACGGCGCCGCCCTCGATGCCCTCGGCAGTGATTAAAGCCTCCCCGCGCACACTCGCTCCCTCGAACCCCGCCGCGATGCGTTTCAGCGGCTGCCCCTCGAAGTGGCCGCGGAAGTGATCGGACCACGCGATCAGGAATCCGCAGTTTGCCGCCGCCAGCGGAGCCACGGCGACGCCCGCGCCATCCAGCACGGGCACCCAGTCGCCTGTCGACCCGAGCCGCGGCCAGCTCGCCCCGCCGAGCGCCAGCAGCGTCGCATCGGCCTCGATGCGCCTCTCCCCCGCCGGCGTCTCGAACGTGAGGCGCCCTTCTCCATCCCAACCCGTCCACTGCCACCGGTTCCGGATAGTGACGCCAGCCGCGATCAGCCGGGAAAGCCACGCCCGCAACAGCGGCGACGCCTTCATCGCCACCGGAAACACCCGCCCGCTTGATCCAACGAAGGTAGTTTCACCGAGCCCTTCGCACCACTCCCGCACCGCGCTGGGCGGGAATGCCTCGATGGCCGGCCGCAGCCGCTCCCGCGCGTTGCCGTAGCGCGCGAGAAACTGCTCGAGCTCTTCGCTGTGGGTCAGGTTCAACCCCCCACGGCCCGCCAGCAGGAACTTGCGCGCGAGAGAGGGCATGCGGTCGTAGACCGTCACGCTGACGCCGGAACGGGCCAGGGTCTCGGCGGCCATGAGCCCCGCCGGGCCGCCGCCGATTACGGCGACGCTGCAACTCGAAGCTCGCGCCACTTTTATATTGCCCTCTCTGCCCCGGAGCCCGCCCTAACACTCTCGCGTTGGCTAAGGCAACGGCCCGCCCTGGGAAGCGGAGTTAACGTCGGAGACCGTTCAGCCGGTCTAGGCGGCGACGGCGGGGTGTTATAATGTTCCAATTAATGCACCGAGGATTTTGCAATTGTCGCTGCGCACTCGCCTCCTGATTTCGGTCTTTGCCACTTTGCTGCTGAGCCTCATCGCCGGCGGCGCGTTCACCTATTGGCACGCCGTGGCCAAGATCGAGACCGAGATGCAGGCCGCGATTGCGGTCGGCAGCCGTATCGCGCGCAACGCCGTCGACGATTGGGAGGAGGCAACCGATCCCGCACGGCGCCTGGCCCTTCTGGTGGCTGACTTCGAGGGTGATCGCCATCTGCGAGCGACGCTCATCAGCCCCGACGGAAAGGAAATTCACGCATCCAAAGTTGCCATCGCCGATGACCCCGCGCCGGCATGGCTCGTGTCGTTGCTGGCCGCGCCCCCGAAAAAAGTGGCGGTAGATCTTCCCGAGGTGTTCGACAAGTTCGGGACCGTGGAGCTGCAGACCGATCCCCGCAACGAGGTCGCCGAGGTGTGGAGCGACGTCTGGCTCACGCTCACTGTGATGACGATTTTCTGCGGACTCGTACTCGCCTTCATTTATTGGACGCTGGCTTCGACCATGCGCCCCTTGCACAGCCTGACCAACGCCTTTGCGCGTGTCGGCGATGGCGATTATCGCGAGCGCCTCAACGAGCAGGGTCCTCTGGAACTCGTTCGCCTGTCGCAGAGCTTCAACCAGATGGTCGAGCGCCTCGCCACCTCCGAAGCCCATAACAAGCGCCTGCAGCAGCAGCTCACGTCCGTCCAGGACGAGGAGCGTGCCGACCTAGCGCGCGACTTGCACGACGAGATCGGGCCTTTGCTGTTCGCCGCCGACGTTGATGCCGTCGCCATCGAGCAACTCGCCAAAGCCGGCGACTACGAGGAAATTCCCCACCGCGTCGGTATTATTCGCGACGCCATCGGCCGCATGCAGAGACACGTGCGCGATATCCTCGGCCGGTTGCGCTCGGCGATGCTTCTAGACGTCGGATTGGCCCATGCCATCGACAATTTGCTGGCATTTTGGCGGGCGCATCGCCCCAAGCTGGTCTTCCGCGTAGAAGTGCCGGAGGAAAGCTTTGGAGAGGTGATCGATGGAACGATCTACCGCGTCGTGCAGGAAAGCATCAGCAACGCAGTGCGCCACGGGACACCGACGACCATCGACATTAGCGTCAAAGCGAACCCGGACAACTCGATCGATATCAAGGTCGCCGACGACGGATGCGGTCTAAAGTCGGGCGGAGTTCGCGGCTTCGGCATCGTCGGCATGCGCGAGCGCGTAGCAACGCTCGGCGGCAGTCTAGAGGTCACCAATCGACGCGACGGCAAAGGTGTTGTCGTCTCCGCTCATCTTCCAGCGCGCGGCCCCCACGCTGCCGCTTCCACTTTTGAAACACACGAGGCAATGCTGCAATGAAGATACTTCTGGTGGACGATCATATTGTCGTTCGTGAAGGCGTCCGCCGCCTCCTGTCGGGCATGAGCGGTGCTGAATTGCACGAAGCCTCCACCGGTGAGGAGGCTCTGGAGATGTTTCGCCAGATCAAGCCGGAGCTCGTACTGCTCGACCTTAATCTGACGGGCATCGGAGGCCTTGAGCTTTTGCGCCGCCTGCTGAGCGAGGACGAGAAGGTCCGCGTCGTCGTGTTCTCAATGCACGCCGAGCCGATCTACGCAGCCCGCGCCCTGCGTCTTGGCGCGCGCGGCTATGTCAGCAAGAGCGCTGGCGCCGACGAGTTGGTCACCGCCGTCAAGAAGGTGGCCGAGGGCGGCCGCTACGTTGAACGCGAGATCGCGGGCGAACTGGCCTTCACCCAGCTTTCTGCTGAAGATCCGCTGCAGCAGCTCACCATGCGTGAGATTGAAATCCTCCGCCTTCTCGGCGAGGGCAACAGCCTCACGGAGATCGCTCAGACGATTGGCGTTGCCTACAAGACGGTCGCCAATACTTGCTCGATCATCAAGAGCAAGCTGGGCGTGGAGCGCACCGCCGACCTCATTCGCGTCTCGATGGAGATGAAGTAGCCACCCGATGCGCCTTCGCTGACGTGGGCCGGTTTCCCGCGACACCTGAGTCAGCCTTCCGGGAAACTTGGTAGGGATTGAACGGGAAATAATCCCTGGCCGTCGGCTAAGCCGTCTCGCTAACGTTCCGGCGCCGCGCACTTGCGGAAAGGACGCCGGATCGCCAATGGCCCTGGCGTCCTTCCCGCACTTTTTTTGCGCAGCATTCTCCAAAGAGTCTGGTTCGCTCGGGTCGCTGCGCGCCGCCGCTAGCAGTTGACGAGCATCGTTGCGACGCGCGTGAATGGCGTCATCAGGCGGACCTGGACGTCGCCGGGCAGTCCCACGCGCTCAATGGCCATCACCATGCACCGGAGCCAGGCGTCCTTCGCCTCCGCGTTGATATCGACGTGCTCGTGCATCTCGCGCACATTCGAATGTCCCCACTTTTGCGCATAGAGCCTGGGACCGCCGAGAAAGCCGGATAGAAAGTTCAGTTGTTCGATGCGCGAATGGGCGACCCCATGTCCGCGCAGATGCAGGACGTGCAGCGCCCGGCCCTCGGGTTCGAACTCGACGATGTCGTAGAACGTCTCGACCAGATTGCGCAGGCCTTCCTGGCCACCGACGAGCTCGTAGAGCGATGCCTCGCGCAAAGCCGGACCCGGCGCCTCAGCGGTTGCCGCAACGGGCATATGGGCATCTGAAACTTTTGCAGCACCTGACATAGATCCTCCTGAGTTTAAGACTCAGTCCGAGCGCATCGAAGTGCATTGTTCCCGCTCAATGCTCTGCCCAAAAAAAAGCGCGCGGCGTTCGAGGCACCGCGCGCTTCAGAGTTTTCTCTTCGCTTAGATGTCGAGTGTGTTCTCGCGCTCCCACTCCGTGAAGTGCGACGCGAATTGGTTCCACTCGCCAGTCTTCAGTTTGATGTAGGCGGCGGAGAACTCCTCGCCGAGGGCGCTCTTGAGAGAGGCGTCCTTGTCGAAGTTGCGGATGGCGTCGAGAAGGTTGAGCGGCAGCTTCGGAGCATCGGTCACTGTATGTCCGAGCTGGTACATGTCGATATCGTAGCGACGGCCCGGGTGGGCATTGCTTTCGATACCGTCGAGGCCGGCTGCAATGATGACGGCCTGGAGGAGGTACGGGTTAGCAGCGCCGTCTGGCAGGCGAAGCTCGAAGCGACCCTTGCCCGGCACACGGACCATGTGCGTGCGGTTGTTGCCGGTCCAGGTAACGGTGTTGGGCGCCCACGTCGCGCCGGAAACCGTGCGCGGCGCGTTGATGCGCTTGTAGGAGTTGACAGTAGGATTGGTGATCGCGGACAGCGCTTCGGCGTGCTTCATGATACCGCCGAGGAACTTGTAGCCCTGTTGAGACAGGCCCATTTCGTCCGTGCCGTCCAAGAAGGCGTTGGAGGTGCCGCTCGTGTCCCAGACAGAAATGTGTGCGTGACAGCCGTTTCCGGTAAGGCCTGGGAACGGCTTCGGCATGAAGGTCGCGCGCAGCCCGTGCTTCTCGGCGACAGTCCTTGCCATGTACTTGAAGAACGAGTGGCGGTCGGCGGTGACCAGCGCGTCGTCGAAGCTCCAGTTCATCTCGAACTGGCCGTTGGCATCCTCGTGGTCGTTCTGGTAGGCACCCCAACCCAGCTCCTGCATGTAATCGCACATCTCGGCGATCACATCGTAGCGGCGCATCAAAGCTTGCTGGTCGTAACAAGGCTTCGCTGCAGTGTCCTTTTGATCGGAGATCGCCGTTCCGTCGGGCAACGTCAGGAAGAATTCGCACTCTACGCCGGTCTTCACGCGCAGCCCGAGCGCCGCGGCCCTCGCAACGAGGTGCTTGAGGACCACGCGAGGCGCCTGAGCGACGAGCTTGTCCTCCATCACGCAGTCGGCCGGCAGCCAGGCAACTTCCTTCTTCCACGGAAGCTGGATCATGCCGGCTGGATCCGGCATGCCGAACATGTCCGGGTGCGCCGGTGTCATGTCCAGCCATGTGGCGAAGCCGGCAAAGCCGGCTCCGTCTTTCTGCATCTCTGCGATTGCTGCTGCGGGAACGAGCTTGGCTCGCTGCCCACCAAACAGGTCGGTGAACGAGATCATGAAATAGCGGATGCCACGATCTTTCGCGACTTGCGCTAGATCGATCTTCACCTCGTGTGAATCGTGGGCCATCGGTGTTTTCCCAAGTGTGTCGGTTACGTTGACGCTCTTCGCTGCCGCCGGCCTGCTAAATCTTCCGAAGAATTTCACAGCCGCCCGCCCAATTTTAGAAGTTGCCCTGACCAGGAATCCAGCCCGTTCCCGCCAGAGGCACCCGCGCCATGGCGGCGGCCTCGATCGTGAGCGCGCAGAGATCTTCTGGGGTCAGATTGTGCACGTGATTGTGGCCGCAGGCACGTGCAATGGTCTGTGCCTCGAGCGTCATCACTTTGAGGTAGTTGGCTAGGCGCCGGCCGGCGAGAACCGGGTCGAGACGCCGCGACAGCTCGGGGTCCTGGGTGGTGATGCCAGCCGGATCCCTGCCCTCGTGCCAGTCGTCATAGGCGCCGGCCGTCGTGTGCAGCTTGTTGTACTCAGATTCCAGCGCCGGATCGTTATCGCCGAGGGCGATGAGAGCCGCGGTGCCGACCGACACAGCGTCAGCGCCGAGTGCCAGCGCCTTGGCAACGTCCGCGCCGTTGCGGATGCCGCCCGACACGATCAGCTGCACCTTGCGATGCATGCCGAGGTCCTGCAGCGCCTGCACGGCCGGACGGATGCATGCGAGGGTCGGCTGGCCGACGTGCTCGATGAACACTTCCTGCGTGGCGGCGGTGCCGCCCTGCATGCCGTCGACGACCACGGCGTCAGCGCCGGCCTTCACGGCCAGGGCAACGTCGTAGTAAGGACGCGCGCCGCCGACCTTGATGTAGATGGGCTTCTCCCAGTCGGTGATCTCGCGCAGCTCGAGGATCTTGATCTCGAGATCGTCGGGACCGGTCCAGTCCGGGTGACGGCAGGCCGAGCGCTGGTCGATGCCCTTCGGCAGCGTGCGCATCTCGGCGACGCGATCGGAGATCTTCTGGCCGAGCAGCATGCCGCCGCCGCCGGGCTTCGCACCCTGGCCGACCACCACCTCGATGGCGTCCGCTTTACGCAGATCGTCCGGGTTCATGCCGTAGCGCGAGGGCAGATACTGATAAACCAGCGTCTGCGACTGGCCGCGCTCTTCCGGCGTCATGCCGCCGTCGCCCGTCGTCGTCGACGTGCCGGCGATGGTGGCGCCGCGGCCGAGTGCTTCCTTCGCGTTGGCTGACAGCGAGCCGAAGCTCATGCCGGCGATCGTGATCGGAATTTTCAGCTCGATCGGCTTCTTCGCAAAGCGCGTGCCGATCACCACGTTGGTCGAGCACTTCTCGCGATAGCCTTCCAGCGGATAGCGGGACATCGACGCGCCGAGGAACAGCAGGTCGTCGAAGTGCGGAACCTTGCGCTTGGCGCCGCCGCCACGAATGTCATAGATGCCGGTCGTAGCGGCACGGCGGATTTCCGACAGCGCATAGTCATCGAATGCGGCCGCCTTGCGCGGCGTCGTGGGAGGGTTGTGGTAGCTCATCAGTAAGCGTCCGCGTTATCGATGTTGAAGTTATAGAGCTTGCGGGCCGAGCCGTAGCGACGGAAATCCTTCGGCTTCACGCCGTTGAGACCCGAGCGCTTCAGGATGCCGTCGATGATCTCGAGATGCTCATCGCGCATCTCTTTCTCGATGCAGTCCGCACCAAGGCTCTTCACCGAGCCGCGCACGAACAGGCGTGCCTCGTAGATCGAGTCACCGAGCGCATCGCCTGCATCGCCGAACACCACGAGGTTTCCGGTCTGCGCCATGAACGCCGACATATGGCCGATGTTGCCTTTGACGACGATGTCGATGCCCTTCATCGAGATGCCGCAGCGCGACGACGCGTTGCCCTCGACAACCAGCATCCCCCCGCGCCCCGTGGCACCCGCGTACTGGCTGACGTCGCCCTTAACGACGACTTTGCCCGACATCATGTTCTCGGCAGCGCCCGGTCCGGCGGAGCCGTGTACCGTGACATTAGCCTGCTTGTTCATGCCGGCCACGTAGTAGCCGACGCTACCCTTGATATCGATGTTGAGCGGGGCATCCACGCCGACAGCAACCGCATGCCGGCCCTTCGGATTGAGAATTTCCCACTGCGTTTCGTTGGTGCCGGCGTTCTGCTTGTGCAGAAGCTCGTTCATTTCACGCAGTGAAGTAGAAGCAAGATCGATGGTGCGCATGGCAGCTCTTAGCGCTCCCAGAAATAGACGGTTGCGGGTTCAGGCTCCCAAATGCGTGCACCATCGACGCCGGGCAGGCCGGCAAGTGCACGATATTCGGAACCAAAGGCGACGTATTGATCGGTTTCGGCCATGACGGCGGGCTTGCACGCGATGGGATCGCGCACGACCGCAAAGCCGTTCTTGGTGCCGACGACAAACGTGAAGAAACCATCGAGATCATCGAGGCTCTTCTGCAGCGCTTCGCCGAGGTTCATTCCCTGCTTGATGCGCCAGGAAATGTACGCAGCTGCAACTTCCGTGTCGTTCTCCGTCTCGAACGTCATGCCGTCGCGGATCAGTTCGCGACGCACGTTCGGATGGTTCGACAGCGACCCGTTGTGCACCAGGCACTGGTCGGGGCCCGTGGAAAACGGATGCGCGCCCATCGTTGTCACGGCCGACTCCGTCGCCATGCGCGTGTGCCCGATGGCGTGCGAGCCCTGCATCTTGGCAAGCTCGAACTGGCTCGCGACCTCCGTCGGCCAACCGACTTCCTTGAAGATCTCGATCGATTCTCCGGTGCTCATGATGCGCAGCTTCGGATGCCCGGTGCGCAGAGCTTCGCGCGTGGCCTGGGCCTTGTCGGCCGGCACGCTGAGAACCGCATGCGTTGCCTTGCGCTCGAGGCTGACCTCGGCACCTATGGCTTTCGACAGGTCCGCGGTGAGGCCGGCGAAATCCGCATCCGGATTCGGCGACTGCAGAGTGATCTTCGCCTTGCCTTGCTGCGGAGCTCCATAGACGGCGAAGCCGGCAGAGTCCGGTCCGCGCTCGCACATGGTCGCAAGCATGGTTGAAGTGAGCTCGCCGAGGCGAGGCTCAAGTTTGGCGTCCTTTATGAACAGGCCAACAATGCCGCACATCTTGTTTCTAATCCCCAATGCTTCAGTGCTGAGTTTGAGCTTAGCAGGCACTTTCCTGCAGTCAACTGGTATGAAGAGATTTTTCCTATCAGGCAACTTGCTGCCCGTGGCGCCAAACCTCGTAACGGATGCGCGCAATGCGATAAGCATCCGGAATCGACAGCGCCCACACGAACAAACCAAGGGCGGAGCGGCCGATAAACGAAGTTTCGGGCCCAGTCGCGTGCCAGCACAGCAGCGCCAGCAACAGCGAGAAGAACGCAAATCCAAGTCCGCGCATTTGCGCGCCGACGGCAACGTGGCCGGCACCTGGAGCGAGGATGGCGAGGGCAAGCACGATGTACGGGTTGATCGGAGGCTTTGCTGTCATGCCGCGTGCGCCTGACCCATCGCACCCGCAACCCTGCGCATGCTGTGTAGCTGATCGAGAACCATCGCGAATTCATCGCGTGCGATTTGCGCCTTCTCGAACACCGACTGGCGAAGCAGCAGATGATCGCCACGCTTGCCCTCGGCGCCCTGGCGCAAAATCCGCATGCCGCGCTCGGTGATCGCGATCTCTTTCACGCGCGGATCCTGGAGAATCCCGCTCAGCACCGGGGCCAGTTCTGCGAGCAGCGGCTCGGCCTCTTCGTCGCCGCGGATGAGCACCTCGGCAGGAAAGTCGGTGGGAGTATCGAGCCGATACTCGAACCGCGAGGAAAGCGAATAGAACTCGGTGCCGCAATGGCGCACCAGGATAGATAGTCCCGGCAGCCCTGGATTGCGGTCAAGCAGCGTCGTCGACAGCCACAGCTGCGGCAGACGGCGCATGGTCAGCGTGTCGAGCACGAGGTCGACTTTGACGCCGCGCCCGCGATGCGAGCCCGAAAGCTGCGGGAAGCCATCGGCCCCGTGCGTCAGCTCCGAGCGATCAAGCACTGCGGCGCATTCATCGAGCAAACCGCGACGCGCAGCCATTGCGGCGCGATGATCGCGGACTGCGATGTAGGAAACGGTCACGGCGCCAGCGGCAGCCACGAAAAGCGTGAGGGACATGAGGGGGCACCTGACGCGTTGGAGTTGTTGTTTCGCGGGATGGGCGATCCCCGGGTAGCCGTCCGGGGATCGCGGGGCCTGCCGCGGGGAGAAGGGTCCCGCGACAGGCTAACGGTTAGCTCAGTGCCCGACCGGACGCGGCCAGGGCATCGTGAACTGCGCACCGCGTTTGACGAACTTGTAGCGGTGGCCGGCGAACCAGACCGAAGCGATGATGTAGAACACCATCATGGCGACGAGCTGGGTGCCGTACCCGAGGAACACCGCGAAGTACGTCGTGGCGCAAAGAGCGAGCAGCACGAAGGCCGGCAGCGGATGGAACGGATGCACGTAGCCGCGCTTGATCGTGCCGAGCGGCCACATCTTCCGGAACATCAGTACGTTGAAGGCCATGAACGTGTACTCGAGCAGACCCGACAGGATCGAGAAGGTGATGACCTGATCGAGCGGCGCGAAGTATGCGAACACCAGAGCCACCGGCACGAGGAACACGATCGAGCGGAACGGTGTGCGGTACTTCGGATGCACGGCGCCGAACACCTGCGGCAGATACCGGTCGCGACCCATGGAGAACCATGCGCGCGAGGCATCGTTGATGCAGCCGTTCGCCGACGCGAGCGTCGAGAAGATGGTGCCGACGAACAACAGCACCATCAGCGGGGTCGAGCCGGTGAGGCGGGCGGCGTCGAACAGCGGCGTCACTGCCTGACCAAGGTATTCCCAAGGCATCAGGCCGGAGCAGATGTACCAGGTCATCGTCGCCGCGATCAGCAGCGTGATGATACCGGTCATCGTGCCGAGCGGCAGGGCGCGCGCGGGAGATCGCACTTCTTCGGCGGCCTGCGTCGTTCCCTCGATGCCGAGGTAGTACCACATGCCGAAGTGCATGGCCGCCAAGACGCCCAGCCAGCCGTAAGGCAGACCGTTGAGCAACTCGTGCGGCTTCAGCACGTTGTCCGTCCAGGGGCTTACCGCCGCGAACAGGATGAGGATCGCGACGAAAGCGATGGCGGTGATGACGAGGTTGAACGTCAGCGTGGCGTAGACGCCGCGGTAGTTCAGGAACGCCAGGAACATGATGGTCAGCACGATAAACGGCTTATCGTGCGTGTCGGCGAACCCTGCCATGCCTCCCACGGTTTGCACGAGGTAGCCGAGCGTGATCGCGTTGGCTGCTTCGAGCATCGTGTAGGCAAAGACGAGGAACAGGCCGACGTTGAACGCCATCAGCGGCCCGACGATGTGCTTGGCCTGCGCGTACTGACCACCGGCGGCGGCGACCGTTGAGGTCACCTCCGAGTCGATCATTGCGACACAGGTGTAGAGCATGCCCGCCGCCCAGCACGCGATGAGAGCAGCGAGTGCACCACCCTTGCCGACGGCGAAGTTCCAACCCATATACTCGCCGACGAGCACGATACCGACGCCGAGGGCCCATACGTGACCAGGGCCGAGGACGCGGAGCAGCGAGACCTTCTCGCCGTGAACTGCAGTATACTGGGTCACAGGTGGCCTCCCTGGTGCGGCGGGTCGATGACGAGGCTGTCTTCGATTTCACCTTCCTTCGAGGAAAGCAGCGTCTCCTCCGAGTGGGCGCGGTTGGTACGGATCATGTCGGTGAGCATCCAGAGGCCGAGCAAGGCCGAGATGCCCCAGGCTGCGTATTCCAGCAGCTGGAAGTTGTTCAGATTTTCCATTGGAGCACTCCGTCAGCGGTCGAACCGCTCAGCGATGACGTCCTTGTATTCCTTCGCCGACCAGCGGAAGACGAGCCAGAAGTAGGCAATCACCACGAATGCGGTGATCAGCAGTGCCGGCAAGCTGAAGGAATAGTCGAAGCGGGTGGCGATCAGCTCGTGGGCTGTCTGCGGCGTGTAGCCGAGCTTTTCCCACTGCTGCGCCATCGTCGCGTTCTGCCCTAGATCTGCCCACGAAGCGTCAGGCAGATTGAGGGTGGTCTTGCCGCCGCCTGCGAGGCCGAAGTAGACCGGCAGGAACAGGGCAGCTAGCACGAGCACCAGCAGAAACAACGAGTCGACGAACTGCCCGAACTTTGACTGTTGGGGCGGTTGATAAGGCGTCTTGGCCATTGTTTCCTCCTCAGCCTTTCTTGCCGCGAAGCAAATCGAGGTAGTGGAGGTCGAGGCCGTAGATGTGCTCCTTGTCCTCTCCGTAGTGCTTCAGCATCGCGAAAATCGATGCCGAGTTGAACAGCAGCACCACGCCGCCCGCGAACGCGAGTGCGTAGACCACTTCCGGCGAGCCGGCGTTAGGTACGACCTTCCAGAATACGAAGGCATACGTTGCCCAGAGAACGGCGACGGCTAATACTGCCCATCGCCGGTCTCCCGCGAACATTCGATGTACGCGTGCGTCTGTATTGCTCTTTTCCATGAGCACCCCTTGGCTAGTTTCCACCCGAGTTATGGTTGCCTATGAGGCAACCGTTTTTTATATCAGGAAAATTCTGCGACGGGTTGCCGCAAGTTGTCAAGGCATTTGAGTGCTGATTTACCGAGCATTTCGAATAGCAAGTCGAAAAAATGTGCAAAGTGCTGCCCTGATGGGCGGTTGAACCTGCGGAAAATCGCTTGCATCCTAAGAACGTGATTGGCCATGTTTACAGCGTCTTTTTGGGGCCGCTCAGAGTACGGATCGATCGATGCCTCTCGCCTTGTTAAGTACGCGCTCGCGAAGGATCACCCGGAGGATCCGCACTTCCGCTGGACGCCTGAGTTCAAGACTTCCTACGGCGTCGGCATCATCGGAGCGGGCGGCAATTGGCTAGCCACCGCCTACTATCTCGCCACGCGGCATCACCGACATCGCAGCTTTCGGTAAGGGCTGGCTCGCCGGTGGCAACACCGCGCGCAACACGACGATCATCCGAGACAACTCACGCCGGAAGGCGTGTGCTTCGACGCCGAGGAGTTCGCCGATCTTCCATCGCTCAGACATCGATTGCCAAGATGTCCGCAATCCTCACTCGGGCGGATATCGGGGGTAGAACCGTTTTCCACTTGCTAGTGGACAGTGCAGCCGCCTTATACTTCTGCAATTGTCTCCTTGATGCCGCGGCCGAGTTCGGCGGCCGCATCGCTGGCCTTGATGTTTTGCAGAAGTTTGAAGACGTATGAAATCGACAAAAACGCGCCGCCCGCCTTCCGTTAAGGCCCGCATCGCCGAAAGCAACTCAGACGCCCTCAGCGAGCCTTTGGGTACCGTGGTGGCCGATAACGACTCAAATCCCGATGCCATCGCTAAGCCTGCGGCAGGTCGCGTGTCGCGGCAGATCCCGACGCGCAAGTCCACGCCGGGCGAGGATGATCAGGATCCGCACGCTCTGCATGGTGCGCGCGACAACATGCTCGAAGTTGCGATCGGTCGCGAGGTCCGCGCATTCCGCAACAAGCTTGGCATCACCGCGTCCGACCTGGCGCGCGCCGCTGACCTCTCCCTCGGCATGCTGTCGAAGATCGAGAACGGCGTCACCAGCGCTTCGCTGACGACGTTGCAACGTCTGTCGAAGGCGCTCGGCGTTCCGGTCACTTCTCTTTTTCGCCGCTTCGAGGAGCGCCGCGATGCCGTCTTCGTTTCGAGCGGCCAGGGTCTGCTCATCGAGCGTCGCGGCACTCGTGCCGGTCACCAGTATCAGCTCCTCGGACACACCGGCGGCCTGTCCGGCAGTGTGGTCGTCGAGCCTTACATGATCACGCTCACCGAGGAATCGGACGTCTTCCCGCTCTTCCAGCATGCTGGCCATGAGCTGATCTATCTGCTCGAGGGCGAGGTCGTATATCGCCACGCCGACAAGCTCTATCCGATGAAGCCTGGCGATAGCCTGTTCTTCGATGCGGACGCGCCGCACGGCCCCGAGGAACTGGTCAAGCTGCCGATCCGATTTCTATCGGTCATCAGCTACTCTCGTGAGCTTCCATAAGAATTTCTCTTTGGCCCCGCTTGCAATTTGCATGTTATGGGAATACCGATTTCCTACGGGGAAACTGAGAATTGACCTCCGATGCTGCCGCGCGTCGTCATCTTCCAGCATGCAGATTCATGCCATGCGGGCACCCTCGCCGGCCATCTGCGCGTGGATGGGATCGCGCCCGCTATCGTGAAGCTTGATCGCGGCGAGCCGCTCCCAGACCTCGACCAGTTCGACATCCTGATGGTGATGGGCGGCCCAATGAATGTTTGGGACGAAGACGCCTATCCCTGGCTGAAACACGAAAAGGCAGCCATCCGCCGCTGGGTCGTCGAGCAAGACAAGCCCTTCCTCGGCGTCTGCCTTGGCCATCAGTTACTTGCCGACTCGCTGGGCGGCCAAGTGGGGCCGGCGACGGTGGGCGAGATCAATCTGCTTGAGATTGCGCTCAGCCCCGAGGGGCGGCGGCATCCCCTTTATGCCGGCTTCGGCGACAAAAAGCGCGGATTGCAGTGGCATGGCGCCGAGGTCAAAGCGCTGCCCGACGGATCGATCGTTCTTGCCTCGACCAGCGACTGCCCGATCGCGGCATTCGCCTACGGCTCGAGCGCCTTCGGATTGCAATACCACGTTGAGGCGACTGACCAGTCCGTGGTGGATTGGTCTTCAGGAGTAGCCGCTCAGGAGGCGCTGAGCCGCCTGCATCCTCCGGGGTTCGTGCAGACGCTGCAATCCCGCGTGAGCGAGGGCTTTTCGGAATTGCTCGGCAATTCGCGGCGCCTCTATGACAACTTCATGCGTATCGCAGTCGAGCGTCTCGTTTACGCCTGATCTCCGGCCTTCCAGCCATAGAGCCAGTCGTATCGCGCCATAAGTCGCTCCGGCGGCGCGTAGCGCAGCACGAGGTTGCGCGCCACCGCGGACGGGCCACCAAGATGATAGATGCGTCCGTTGTTCCGGGAAGCATCGGCAACTTTGACGACGCGCGGACGCCGTATTTGCTGATAAGAGCGCAGCGCTTGCGGAACGTCATCCGGTCTCAGTGCGAGCGCATCGGCAAGCACGACTGCATCCTCCAGCGCCATCACCGCACCCTGCGCAAAGAATGGCATCACGGGATGCGCTGCATCGCCGAGCAGCGCGATGCGGCCGCGCGTCCATTCGGCGGGAACCGGCAGCGACTGCAATGACCAGCGCTTCCACGCCGGCGCGCAGCGGATCAGAGCCTGCAGCGGTGCGGCGCTATCGGGCATGTTCTGCGCCACCCAATCTGGCGCCACCGGCGCGCTCCAATCGGTGTCGTGGCGGCTATCATCGAGCACAACGATGATCGCCAGTTCCCTCCCGCCCGAGACTGGGTAATGCACGACGTGCGCCTGCGGAAACAGCCAGATCGTCACCTCGTTACGGAGAAAGTCAGTCGGCAACTCTTCGCGCGCGATCACGCTGCGCACCGCGCTCTTGCCTGAAAAGCGCGGCTTGCTGTCGTCGATCAACTTCGTGCGCAGGCCCGACCAGACACCATCCGCCGCGATCAGCGCAGAGCCAAAATGTGCTTCCCCCGCGTCGTTCGCAAAGCAGACCCGCGCATCGTTGCTCGCCACCTGCGATGCACTAAAGCCGAGCGACAATGAGATCAGCGGATTGGCGCGTGCCGCATCGGCCAGCACCGCGTGCAGGTCTTTTCTATGTGCAACCCAATAGGGCGCGCCGTGGCGGGCCGCGATCCATTCCCCCAGCGGCATCCGCGCCAGTTCCGCGCCGCTCGCCCCGTCGCGCACGCTGAGCGATTCCGGCTCGCCCACGCGTGCACGCAGCGCATCCGCGACGCCTAGATGCTGCAGAATGCGCGTGCCGTTGGGGCCGAGCTGAATGCCGGCGCCTTCCTCGTGAAAAGCCGGACGCCGCTCGATCACGTGCGAGGCGATGCCGCGTCGCGCCAGCGCCAGCGCTGTCGACAACCCGCCGATGCCACCGCCGGCGATCAGCACCGGATCGGCGGAGCCGCCGTCACGCGCGCGTGTCAACGCCGCCTCAGCGTTGGAATTCGCCAGAGGATCGAGCTGTGGAAGGGACATGGGTATTGCAGCGTGCGAGCCCGCTAGGCCGCATCCTCGACGAGATTGACGATCGCGCCCGCCGGATCGCTCTCGTCTGCGGCGAGCCGCGGATCGTAGATGTACAGCGTCGAGCAGTAGGGGCAGAGGATCTGACCGTCGCCACCCATGTCGAGATAGACGTGCGGATGATCGAACGGCGGCCGGGCGCCCATGCAGTTGAGTTCGCGCACGCCGATGAAGATCTTCTCCACGCCCTGATCGTTGGCGAGGTGGGGGACGGGGCTGGAGGCCATTGATTTGCCCTGCAGTTCTTGATGTGCTGGCGGGACCATAGCGCCGGCCGGTGGCAAATGATAGGGGTGCGCGCGATGGCAAAAGCGCGCTCCGCGTGAGGAACCGAACGGTGCAGAAATTCAGCTCGGACGGCGTCGAAATCGCCTACATCGACGAAGGCGAGGGGACCCCGGTCCTCCTCATCCACGGCTTTGCTTCTAACGTCTCGACCAACTGGGGCGACACTGGCTGGGTGAAGTTGCTGACCAATGCCGGTTTCCGCGTCATCGCCTACGACAACCGCGGCCACGGTCACAGCGCCAAGCTCTACAATCTCGACGACTACGGCTCTCCGCTCATGGCCGAGGATGCGCGCCGTCTTCTCGATCATCTCGGCATCGAGAAAGCGCACGTGGTCGGCTATTCGATGGGCGCGCGCATCGCGGCCTTTCTCGCCATCGCCCACCCGCAGCGGGTGCGCTCGCTCACCTTCGGCGGGCTCGGCATCAACATGGTGCGTGGCGTCGCCGGCACCGGTCCTGTGGCGCAGGCACTGGAAGCGCCGACTATCGATGATGTGACGCATCCGACCGCGCGCACGTTCCGTGCCTTCGCCGAACAGACAAAAAGCGACCTCAAGGCGCTCGCCGCCTGCATTCGCTCATCGCGTGCCCGCATCACCCCCGAGGCGGTGGGGGGACTGCGCTGTCCCGTGCTGGTGGTGGTGGGAGAGAGGGACGTCATCGGCGGCCCGGCCGCGGATCTCGCCGCCCTGATACCGGGCGCGCGTGCTGTGATGCTGCCCGACCGCGATCACATGAAGACCGTCGGCGACAAGCTGTTCAAGCAGGCGGTTCTGGAGTTTCTGGCAGAGCAATCCTAGCCGGTGATTCCGACCGGCCCGCATACGAGGCCCCGGCGACCAGCACCGGAATCTCGAAAGACAAACGCGGGGTTGCCATGAGATCGGCGGCCGATCAATGCCGGGGCCAAGACGCAGTACACACCCAGATTTTGCAGCACATACGCATTACGAATTGGCCACTGCCTGGGGGCCTGGATCGCTCCAGACACCTAATACTTAACAAGCCAAAGGTGACAGGTCTGCATACGTTGCAGTAGTTGCGGCACTCCAGCTGTGGATAACTTTCGCTGGGGCGTTGTCTCGTTGCGCCCTGTCTGATTGCGCCGCTTTTGAGTCGTAATGGCGCCCGAATGCCCTGGCTCTATACCGCTGGGAAAGATGGCAGATTCACAATTCGTTAGGGTTACCGCGGTTAGCGTCCCATCATGCCATCCGTCCCGTTGCGCGTAGCTTTTGGCATTCTTGTCCCGGTGCTGCTCACTGGCTGTGGCGGCACTGGCCAATCTTTTATTGCCAAGGACGAGCCCTGGCGGGCGACCGAAGAACGCGCGTGCCTGGCCTCCGGAGCGGTTCGCGAAAGCCCCTTCGTCAAGACAAAGCTGTCGCTCGGCGGACCGAGCGTGTGCGGCGCCGAGCGCCCCTTCGAGATGGCCGCTGCCGACGGCGGACGCGTCACCCTGAGCCCCGTCGCCTACTTGCGCTGCCCTATGATCCCCCAGGTCAACAACTGGGTCGTCAATACGATCGAGCCCGCCGCGCGCCGCGTCTATGGTGTGCCCCTGGCAGAGCTCAGCATTGCGGGTTCTTACGCCTGTCGCCCGATCAATCACGCCAGCGGCTCGATCTTGTCGGAGCATGGCCACGCCAACGCCCTCGATGTCTCCGGCTTCGTCCTCGCCGACGGTCGCCGCATCTCGGTGAAGCGGGGCTGGCGCGGCGACTATCGCGAACGTGCGTTCCTACGCGCTGTGCACGCTGGGGCCTGCCAGGAGTTCACCACGGTGCTCGGTCCCAACTACAACTCGCTGCACGCCGACCACTTCCACGTCGATCTTGCGCGCCGCGGTTCTGATGGCCTGAAGACTGTCTGCAAATAGCGCGAATGCACCGGGCTTGATGTGCGGTTGACCCGAAGGTTCAATCGTCATCCTCGTCGCCGCAGTCGACTGGAAATTCCATGTCGGCTTCCCAGCAGACGAAGTCCGGCTGCAGCCGCTGCACCACAGGAGGCGTGGCCAGAGCGCCAAAAACGATAGCGAGAAGCACCAAGCGCATGCGGCACCTACCCACACGTTGCGGTGCTGCACGCTAGCCCATTTCAGCGGGTGCGGCCAGCGCGCGCAAGCGTAGACGGCTCCCCGGCCGAGGCAGACCGGGCGCGCTTGGCGGCAAAATACTTCTGTGCCTGATCGATATCCGTGGCCGCCATGTCGGCGACCGAAGTCGCCCGCAATTCGCGCATCTGCTCGACGTCGGTATCCCCCAACTTCACGTGCTGCGCGTACTGCATGGCCACGAGTCCACGCCCATCGGCGGCCGGAGCATATTTGAATACGTTGAATTCCATGACGTCGCTGTCGGGCGCCCAGGTGAGAAAATCGATGATCGCCTCGCCCTTGTCGTTGGTCACGATTGCGTAGTTGGCGTCCTTGTTACTCTCTTTGACCGCCTTACCTACGGCTTCAACCGCCGTGACCGGATCGACGTTCATCTCCGGATACGAATAGAACGCAAACAGCTTCGACCAGTTGTCGACGCTCTCGCCCGGCAGGGTGAACTCCGCAAGTCCGTTCCCTGGCTGCCCGTCAGGCAGCGTGCGCTGATCCTCGAAGCCGAGCGAAAACGTCTCGTTCCCGAACTCGACGCTCGGCGTGTCCGCCGCCATGGCGATGGACGACAACGCAAACAACACAGCGACGATCACAACGCGCATAATGCGCTCCTTCACGCTTGAGATGACTTGAGCACGCGGGCGAGCTGCCAAGCCGACACCACACGGTCGAACGGCTCTGCATCGCAGCGAATGCGACAGAGCGTGGCGCCGTCATCGAGCATCATCAGCTGTTCGATGCGATACGACACCTCAGGCGCCATATGGCCGGTCTCGAGGCCGGCGAATTGCGCGCCCGCGAACTGAACCAAAGCTCCGATTTCCAGCTCGACTCGTGCCACGCCGACAACCTCGCATCCCCGGGGCGTCCAACTGGATGAGCGTATGGCGGGCACGCTGAAGGACGCGTGTGGATCATCGAGACAATTGGATGAAGATTGTTAGCCGTCGGGCAACAGACCATTGCGGCGAGGCGCGGTAACTTTTTTCGCGGTGCGGCGAACCAACGGTTACACTCGTTCGTTACCAAGCAATTGGCCCTGCGCGGCATCGCGCCATCCGTTGGCGGTGTCGAACACCAACGAAAATCCTGAGGCTCCCTGTGCTTTCAACGCTCTCGGTCGAAAAGACCGCATCTCCGCGCTCTAGCAAGCGTCAGGGCGATTTGTACGAGCGCCTGCTTTCCAGCCGAAATCTATCGCTCTCGCTCGCGGCACCGCTATCCGACGAAGATCAAGTCGTTCAGTCGATGGACGACGCCAGCCCCACCAAGTGGCACCTCGCGCACACCACGTGGTTCTACGAGTCGTTCATCCTGAAGCCGACGCTTTCGGACTATCGCGAGTTCTCCCCTGACTTCGAGTATTGCTTCAATTCATACTATGAGAGCAAAGGCGACCGTCATCCGCGCGCCCGGCGCGGATTGCTGACGCGCCCGTCCGTCGCCCAAGTGCGAGAATACCGCGCCCACGTCGATGCCGCACTTGCGCGTCTGTTCGATGAGGGCGTTGTCGACTCTTCGCCCGATCCGTTGGCCGCGCTGATCGAGCTCGGCATCAATCACGAGCAGCAGCATCAAGAGCTGCTGCTGACCGACATTCTTAGCCTGTTCGCCGTCGAGCCGCTGCGCCCGGCGTACCGGCAAACGCAAACTCTCGCCCAATCCTCCGCCATCGACCTGGAGTTCATCCCCTTCTCCGGTGGCATACATACGATAGGCCACGACGGCGCTGGATTCTCCTACGACAACGAGGGCCCACGTCACGAAGCGCTTCTCTACCCATATCGCCTCGCCAATCGCTGCGTGACCAACGCCGAGTGGCTCTCCTTCATGGAGGACGGCGGCTATCGTGAGCCGCTGCTGTGGCTCGCCGATGGCTGGGCGACGATCAAGGCGCAGGGATGGACGTCGCCCCTCTATTGGGAGCAGCGCGACGGCGTCTGGCATCAGATGACGCTCGAAGGATTGCGGCCCGTTGATCTCGAGCGCCCCGTTACCCACGTGAGCTTCTATGAGGCAAACGCCTTCGCGACTTGGGCCGGGAAGCGTTTGCCGACCGAGTTCGAGTGGGAAGCGGCGACTTCCGGCTATCCCGTCGAAGGCAACGATCTCGGCGCCGACACATTGCGCCCATGCGCCGCGCAGGCAGCACAGGGCCGCCTCGCCCAGCTCTTCGGCGACGTGTGGGAATGGACATCAAGCGCCTACCTGCCTTACCCCGGCTATCGCCCCGCACCAGGCGCCGTCGGTGAATACAACGGCAAGTTCATGGTCAGCCAGAACGTGCTCCGCGGCGGCTCTTGCGCAACCCCGAAAGGCCACATCCGCGCGAGTTACCGCAATTTCTTTTACCCGCATCAGCGCTGGCAGTTCACCGGCGTGCGCCTTGCCGAGGATGACGCATGAATCTCGACGACGACTACACGCTCGAAGCCGCCGCAGATGCACGCGACGCCGAAGCAGAGGCATCCCTGTGCGATATCCATGGCGAACCCAGCGAGTTTGCCACCGCTCTTGTCTGCGGTCTGTCTAAGAGCAACAAGGCCATCCCCTGCCGCTTCTTCTACGATGCCGAGGGCAGCAGCCTCTTCGAGCAGATTACCAGCCTCCCCGAATACTATCCAACGCGTACCGAGACGAGCATCCTGCGCGCGCACGCGACGCATCTTGCCCGGCTTGTCCCTCCCGGTGCCGTGCTGATCGAATTCGGGTCCGGCTCGAGCACCAAGACCGAGTTGCTGCTTGCCGAAATGGACGATCTCCACGCCTACGTGCCGATCGACATCAGCCCTGCAGCGCTCGATGATGCCCGCACACGCATTGCGCAGCGCTTCCCGCACCTGCGCGTCACACCTGTCGTCGGCGATTTCTCGGGGCCCATTGCGTTGCCCGCAGCTATCGCCGGTCACCCGCGCGTCGGCTTCTTTCCCGGCTCGACCATTGGCAACCTGGCCGAATCCGATGCTGTCGCTCTACTCGCGAGCATGCGCGCCATCCTCGGCAAGGGGGCCATCCTCATCATCGGCGCCGATTTGAAGAAGGATGTGCGCCGCCTCATCGCCGCTTACGATGATGCGGAAGGCGTAACTGCCGCCTTCAATCTCAACCTGCTTCGGCGCGCCAACCGCGAGCTGGGCACGGATTTCGATCTGAGCGCCTTTTCGCATCTCGCCACCTACGACGTGCGCCACGGCCGGATCGATATGCATCTCGTCAGCGGGCGCGCCCAGACGGTGAACGTCCTCGGCCACCGGATCCGCTTTGCTGAAGGCGAGCGCATCCACACCGAGCACTCGCATAAGTACGATATGGCCGGTTTCGCCGCCCTGGTGCAGCGGGCGGGGTGGCAATCTCGCGAGGTTCTGACCGACCCTGAGAACCTGTTCAGCGTGCACATTCTCACCGCCTGATAGCTCTCCAGCCACGAATTGCGCTAAAAGCGCGCCATGACATGGCACAAGGACGGCCCGGGCTCGCGCCGCGGCTATCATCACGGAAATCTGCGCGAAGCGCTCATCGCCGCCGCGCTCGATCTCATTTCCAAGAAGGGGCCGGCTGGCTTCACCTTCGCCGATGCCGCGCGCGCAGCCGGCGTCAGTCCAGCCGCGCCCTACCGCCATTTCCGCGATCGCGACGCGTTGATGGCCGACATCGCGCGCCGCGGCTTTGATGCCTTTGCGGAGGCGCTGTTGCGTGCCTGGGACGACGGCAAGCCAACGCCGCGCTCAGCGTTCGAACGCGTCGGCCGCGCCTATCTCGGGTTCGCCGCCAAGGAGCCGGCCCAGTTCTCTGCGATGTTCGAAAGCGGCGTGCCGCTCAACGATTATCCCGAGGTTCGTGAAGCCGGGGATCGTGCATTCAACGTGTTGCGTCAGGCGTGCGAGGCGGTCGCAGCGACCATGCCGAAGGAGAAGCGTCCCCCCTCGTTGATGATGGCGCTGCACATCTGGTCGCTCAGTCACGGCATCGCATCGTTGTTCGGCAGAGGCGATGCTGCACGACGCACGATTCCGATGTCGCCCGACGATCTGTTGGAAGCTGCAGTGCTCATCTATCTCGATGGTCTTGGTGTTCCCACCGACAAGTAGATGCGTCGCGACGAACGATGCATGACGCAATGCGTGCTCTCTGAGCAAAACCGATGTATAGCAATTGCTCTCTTATTCATTGACACAGATGGATTGAACTCATGGCAGCTAACGAGAAGACATCGGCAGCAGTTGCAAAGATCGCATCGAAGGCGTTGAAGTCGCCGTCGTCGCTCACCCCCGCCGAAATCAAGAAGCTTGCAGCCTCGGCGCTCACGCAGGCAGCCGACAAGCCGGCGAAGCCGGTGAAGAAGAAAAAGTCGCCGGTGAAGCGCAAGGTCGCCGCCAAGAAGGTGAAGCGCAAGGCCGTCAAGAAGAAGCGTTGATGTCGTGAGACGGCGGCGCGTGCGGCGCCGCCGTTCTCTCATTGTCGTGGTGACGATCGCTTGTCTCTCGCAGGCTCCGGCCGACAGGGAGAACACTGCAAGTTCGCACTACGCTGTCGCCTACGGGCGATACTCATCGGTTGCGGCACCAATGTCGTGCCAGCCCTGCTCCTCCACCTTTGATGGCTGACGAGCGTCCAGCATTGGGCGCGATCGCTTCCGCGCGTGCGTTGCCCTGGCGTTAAGCGCATCTGGCGCTACGGGCCACGTCGCACCATGTGTAGCGAGCGTGCGGTCTCGGGCTGCCACCGGCTTCTGGCCAGACCCTCCATCCAGGCCACCGAAATCCGGCAGTCCGATTTTTCCGCGCCCGCCCCTTGACGGGGTCCAGGCCACCTGCCAACTATGTAAATGTGATAAACATTCACATGGAGAGACCTTCAATGACTGGGGTTGTGGCGACGCTCGACGACTACGGCAAACCCGCGTGGATTGCCGTCATGGTCGCCGGCTTCATCCTTTTCTGGCCCGTGGGCCTCGCCATTCTTGCCTACTTGCTATGGAGCGGACGCATGGGTTGTGGTGCACGTAACGGTGACATGAGCCGCTGGCAGCAGCGCTGGGCGGATCGGTGGGACCGCAAGATGGAACGCTTCGGCCGTGAGTTCCGCGGCGGCTTCCAGTCGAGCGGCAACGCCGCTTTCGACGACTACCGCGAAGAGACCCTGCGCCGGCTCGAAGACGAGCAGCGCGAGTTCCGCGAGTTCCTGGAGCGCCTGCGTAAGGCGAAGGACAAGGCAGAGTTCGACCAGTTCATGGCCGAGCGCCGCACCCGTCCCACCGACGGCACCGAGGGCGCATCTGCCTAAATCGTCCCTATATGAATCCAGCCAGGGCGGCGTGCCGCCCTGGCAACTTGGTGTCCAACTCTTAAGGAGCGGCGCTCCATGCCTCTGATCCTCGGCTTCATCGGCTTCATCTTCGCAGCATTGGTCATGTTCGCCTGGGCTGCGGTCTGGCTGGTCGCGGCCCTCTTCTGGCTCGCCTGGCCGTTGGTTCTGCTGGTCTTCGGCGCCATCGCTTGGCGTCGCCAGTCGCGTTACTGGCAGAAGGTGCAGTCGTCGTCCGCGGCTGCGCGTCAGGCCCCCGCGCAGCCGTTCTTCAAGAACAGCGGCAATGCGGCCTTCGACGAATACCGCACCGATACGCTGCGCCGTCTCGACGAGGAGCGCGAAAAATTCCGCGACTTCCTGGAGCAGCGCCGAAAGGCCAGAGACCGCGAAGCGTTCGACCGGTACATCTCCGAGCGCTGGGGGCGGCCTGGCGACCGCCCACAAGGCGCTATCACCTAAACTCGAAGGCAGTGAATGCAAACGAAAGCCAGGGCATGCCCTGGCTTTTTTGTTGCCGTCCGCGCTTGCTGACTAACGGATCGTCTTGTCGAAGTTGAGGGCTGTCGACAGCCCCTTCGCCTTGTCGAGGCCCTTGACGCCAAGCAGCGTTGCGCCGTCGAGATCGGCTCCCGTCAAATCGGCACCTGTCAGGTCGGCCCCGGTGAAGTCGGCGCGGGAAAGATCGGTGTTCCTCAGGTTCGCATCGGTCAGGTCGGCGCCGTTGAAGCGCGAGAACGTCATCAGCGCATGCTCGAAGTTGCCCCCGCGGATGATTGCCTTGGTGAAGTCGCAGGACTTCAGAAGGTTCTTCGACAGCGTGGTGATGGTGCCTTGTCCGGCGCGCACTTCGCGCGGCGTGAAGTTCGCGTCGCTGAGGTCGGCGCCGTGAAAATCAGAGCCCGAGAGATTAGCCATCACACGGATGCCGGAGAGATTGGCACCGGCAAAGCGCGGTGCATCGGCGAGGTTCTCGGAGAGGTCCGAATAGATCGTCGGCCTCAAGATGCTGGCCCCGGAGAGGTTTGCGCCTGAGAAATCTGCGCGGATCAGTGTCGCCCGGTCGAGGCGCGTGCCCGACATATCCGTGCCGCGCAGGTTCGCTCCGGTGAAGTCGGCGCCATAGAAGTTCGACTTGGCGAGCTTGGCACCTTTGAAGTTCAGACCCGACAGGTCGAGATAGGTGAGATCGTGGTTCGAATAGTCGGGCGCCTCGCCAGGCTTGGCTTTGAACAGCTCCGTGGCGATGTCCCGCACCGACATGTCCGCAGCGTTCTGCGGCACCGGCTCCGTCTCTGCCGCCAGAACCGTAGGCACGTGAGCTGCAACACCCATCAGCATGGCGCCGCCGACAAGCGCGCCACCGAGGGCCGATTTGCGAACCATCACTTTGCGAGCCGCATTCATCATTTGTTATCCGTCGCCTTCGCGATCATCGTTGCCCCTATAATGAGGGGTGCGCGGCCCGATCTGGCAAGAGTTATTGAGATCGGCAATTGCTGAAAGCGGCTATGAGGCGCCTTCTGCAACACATCAAATTGCTGGCTTTAATTGCAGCCATAACCGCCCCCTGTGGGCGTGACGATGATGATGGCCTCTCCGGCTTCCAAAACGGTCTCGTCGCAGCCCGAAAGAGCTTCGATCGCCCCATCCTTCCGCCGCACGCCATTGCTGCCTGCTTCGCCGGGTTCGCCCCCCGCGACGCCGAACGGACGTACTTTGCGGTAGCCGGAAAGGATGGCGCAGTGCATACGCTTCAAAAAGCGGATGACGCGCCAAGTGCCATCGCCGCTGGTCCACTTCCCCTTGCCGCCCGAGCCGCGCCGGATCGAGAACTCCTCCAGCACCACCGGATAGCGCAGCTCCAAGATCTCCGGATCAGTCAGTCTCGTGTTCGTCATGTGCACGTGCACGGCCGCAGCACCGTCGAACCCAGGCCCGGCTGGCGCGCCTGAGCATAACGTCTCGTAGTACTGCAGCGCCTCGTCCCCGAACGTGAGGTTGTTCATCGTTCCTTGCGAGGACCCGAGCGCGCCGAGCGCGCCGAACAGAGCATTGGTGACGATTTGGCTGGTCTCTACGTTGCCTGCCACCACCGCCGCGGGATACGTCGGCCGCAGCATCGACCCCTCGGGGATCACGATTTCGATCGGCTTCAGGCACCCCGCATTCATCGGAATTGGCTCATCCACCATCACGCGAAACGTGTAGAGGACGGCCGCGCGGGTCACCGGCTCGGGGGCGTTGAAGTTGTTCGCCTGCTGCGCACTGGTTCCGCTGAAGTCCACCTTTGCCGACCGAGCCGCACGATCGACCGTAATGCGCACCTCCACCGTCGCGCCTTGATCGGTCTCGACGCGAAAATGCCCGTCCTCTAGACGCGATATCAGGCGCCGAACCGCTTCCTCGGCGTTGTCCTGCACGTGGCGCATGTAGGCCTCGACCACCTCGAGGCCGAAGTGTGCAACCATGCGCCGAAGCTCCGCCTCTCCCTTGGCGTTGGCAGCAATCTGCGCTTTGAGATCTGCGATGTTTTTCTCCGGACGCCGTGCCGGATACTTGGCACCGCAAAGCAGCGCGCGCGTTTCGTCTTCGAGAAACCGCCCTTGATCGACCAGCTTGAAGTTGTCGATATAGACGCCTTCTTCCTCGATCCGCGTCGCCCGCGGCGTCATCGACCCGGGCGTCAATCCGCCGATGTCCTCGTGATGCCCGCGGCTGGCCACGTAGAACAGCACCCGCTGTCCGGCGTCATCGAACATTGGCGTCACGACAGTGATGTCGGGGAGATGCGTGCCGCCGTTATACGGCGCATTCAGCATGAAGCTGTCGCCGGGACGCATATTGCCCCTGCGCTCGCGAATGATCGTCTCAACCGAGCGATCCATCGAGCCCAGATGCACCGGCAGATGCGGAGCGTTGGCGACGAGTGCCCCCGACGCATCGAACACCGCGCAGGAGAAGTCGAGCCGCTCCTTGATGTTCACTGACTGCGCCGTATTGCGCAGCGCCTCGCCCATCTGCTCCGCGATAGCCATGAAGAGGTTGTTGAACACTTCGAGCAGCACCGGGTCGGCTTCCGAGCCTAGGCGCTCCCGCTGAGGTGGCTCCGCCCGCCGCATGACGATGTCGTTATCGGGTGTGAGCGTCAGCTTCCAGCCGGGCTCGACCACCACCGTCTGGTTCGGCTCGATAACGAGCGCTGGCCCTGCGATATCGCACCCGCTGGCAAGCTGGTCGCGAAGAATAACCGGCGCCTCGTGCCAGCCTCCGCGCGAATAGAACTTCGTCGCGCGAGTGGCCTGCAAACTCTCACACCCTCCCTCCTTGCGGGGGAGGGCAGGGGAGGGAGAAGTTTGGGGAGAGCCGCCCCCCGTCGCCGCAACTTCCAGCGCCGCGATGACCACGTCCTTCTCCGGCGAGACGAATCCAAACCGCTGCCGATGCAACACTTCGAAGTCGCGCCGCATGAAGTGCGGCTCCGACAACGACACAGGAAGCGCGGTGTCGGTGCCCGCGTAACGCAAATGCGCAAAGCTCTCGATGGCGATGTCGTCGTGCTCTACGCCCTCGTCGAGCAACTCCTCGGTCACCTCGCTGCCGAGCTCAAAGGCGAGGTTCTCCAGCGCATCCATGGATTCTTCGCCCAGCGGCGCTTCAATCGAGCGCTCGCGGCTGGCGCGCTGCTGTGCCAGGCCGATCCCGTACGCCGACAACAACCCCGACAGCGGATGCACCAGCACTGTTTCGATGCCGAGCGTATCGGCGATCAGGCACGCGTGCTGCCCACCCGCCGAGCCGAAGCAGTTGAGCGCGTACTCGGTAACGTCATACCCGCGCTCGACCGAGATCTTCTTGATGGCATTCGCCATGTTCTCGACGGCGATGCGGATGGCTCCGTCTGCGATCTCTTCCGGCGCGCGCCCGTCTCCCACCTTCAGCGCCAGTTCGGCAAAGGCAGCGCGCACCGCCTCGGCATCGAGCGGCTGATCGTGCGCCTCGCCGAAGATCGCCGGAAAGAATTTGGGGTCCAGCTTGCCGAGCATCACATTGGCGTCGGTCACCGTCAGCGGTCCACCGCGCCGGTACGCCATCGGGCCGGGGTTCGCCCCGGCGCTGTCCGGCCCGACCCGAAAGCGTGTGCCGTCGTAGGAAATGATGGATCCCCCGCCGGCAGCCACCGTATGCACGCGCAGCATCGGCACCGCCAGCCGCACGCCGGCGATCTGTGTCTCGAACGAGCGCTCATATTCTCCGGCGAAATGCGCAACGTCCGTAGACGTGCCGCCCATGTCGAAGCCGATGACCTTGTCGAACCCGGCGCGCTTGGCGGTCTCCGCCATACCGACCACGCCGCCCGCAGGCCCCGATAGGATTGCATCGCGCCCGCGGAAGGTCTGCGCCGACTTCAATCCGCCCGACGACGCCATGAACAGCAGCCGCAGTTCGTCATCGTCACCGGCTTTCAGCGCTGTCGACACGCGATCGACGTAACGGTTGAGCACGGGTGACAGGTAGGCGTCCGCCACCGTTGTATCCCCGCGCGGCACCAGCTTGATCAGCGGCGATACCTCGTGGCTCGCCGAAACCTGGGAAAAGCCGAGGCTCCGCGCCAGCGCCGCGGCCTGCTGCTCGTGCTCGGGAAAAGCGTAGGCGTGCATGAACACGATGGCGACCGCGTCGATGCCTTGCGAACGCGCTTGCCGAAGCCCCACCTCGAGTGCCTCAAGATCGATAGGCCGCTCTACGGTTCCGTCCGCGCGCACCCGCTCGTCCGCCTCGATCACGCGGCTGTAGAGCATATCCGGCTTGATGATGCGCTTGGCGAAGATGTCAGGTCTGGCCTGCGTACCGATCTCGAGCTGGTCTTTCAGTCCGCGCGTGATGACGAGCAGCGTGGTGTCGCCCTTGCGCTCCAAAAGTGCGTTGGTGGCGACCGTCGTACCCATTTTCACCGTCGCGATGCGCGTCGACGGAATAGGTGCCCCGCTCGGCACCTCCAGAAAGCGGCGGATCGCTTCGAGTGCGGCGTCGTCGTAGGCGCCGGGGTTCTCGGAAAGCAACTTGCGCGCGAGCAGCCGTCCATCGGGTGCGCGTGCAACGACGTCGGTAAACGTCCCCCCGCGGTCGATGAAGAAGTGCCACTTTTCGTCGCTGAGAAGCCCTGCCATTCGCCGCCCGCTGGAAAACCACCGCTCCCGTGAGCTATCGGGCGTTGCGGTTAGCGTCAACCGCGACCATATCCCGGCTCGCTCCGTTTTTTCCGCCAATTGCTGCGACTTTGCGTGAACTGGGTGGCGGCAGGCCGAGGCGGGGCTTCAAGTTACGGGCGAATGCCGATAAGGGTTCTGCATGCCTTGGAAGGATATAGCGCAGGCGATCGGTATCGAGCCCGGCGGCACTATGCGCGACGCGCTCTCGGCGCTGTGGAACCGTATCGCTGGAGACCGTGCGGCGCGGCAGACGCCCGGCTATCGCACCGTCGCCTTCACCATCGCCGTTACGACGCTGGCGGCCAAGATGGCCAAGGCCGACGGCGTCGCCCTGCCCGTCGAGGAGCGCGCTTTTGAGCGCGTGTTCGATGTCCCTTCCGAAGAGCGTGCAAACTTCCATCGCCTGTACGATTTGGCTGCGCAGGATATCGCTGGCTACGAAACCTACGCCGGCAAGATCGCCTCGCTGCTTGCCGACGAGCCGCAAATGTTGCGCGCCTTGCTCGAATGCCTGTTCCACGTCGCAGCAGCCGACGGCATCCTTCATCCCGACGAGGATAGGTTCCTCGAAGTCGTCGCCGACAAGTTCGGCCTTTCGCGCGGGGAGTTCCTCAGCATCCGCGCCGGATTCATCAACGACCCGTGCAGCCCGTATCAGATCCTCGGCGTGCACCCCGACATTTCCGACGCCGACTTGAAGCTGCGCCACCGCTCGCTCGTGCGCGAGCACCACCCTGACCGGTTGGCTGCAACGGGCGTGCCGCAGGAGTTGCGCTGCGCCGCGAATAGGCGCCTCGCCGCCATCAATGCCGCCTACGACGCCGTTGTTAAAGACCGGCACAAACCAGGCAGAGAGCGGGGCGGACCATGATCCTCAAGCCCGACTCCACGCTGGTGCATACGCTGTATCCCTCGCCCAACATCGAGGAACGCCGCGCCGGCAGCCGTCCCGACATCATTATCCTGCACTACACCGGCATGTCGTCCGCCGAGAAGGCGATCGGCTGGCTCGCCAATCCGGTGAGCAAGGTCTCGTGCCACTACGTGGTCGACGAGGATGGCCGCATCACGCAGATGGTCGAGGAGGAAAAGCGTGCCTGGCACGCTGGCGTCTCACACTGGGGCGGCAACACCGACATCAACTCCGCTTCCATCGGCATCGAGATTCAGAACACCGGGCACGAGCATGGCTATCCCGATTTTCCGCTTCCGCAGATGGAGGCCGTCGCCGCGCTCTGCCGCGACATCGCCAAGCGTCATGGCGTCCCCGCCGAGCGCATCCTCGCCCATTCGGATATCGCCCCCGGACGCAAGCTCGACCCCGGCGAGAAATTCAACTGGGCCTGGCTCGCCAGGCACGGCGTCGGCCATTGGGTGCCGCCCGCATCTATCGACGATGCTTCGGCGCAGCTGCTCGATGACGACAGTGCAGCAATCACCGACACGCTCGCGCTCATGCGCGCCTACGGCTACGGCATCGACAACCCCGAGCGCAGCGACTGGCTGTCCGTGCTCGTCCGCAGTTTTCAGCTTCATTTCCGCCCGCAGCGCGCCGATGGCCGCCTCGACGCAGGCACCCTCGATACGCTGACCCGGCTCGTCGCTGCGCTGCCAGACCGCGCGACGAGCTGACGGCCCAGGAATTTCAGAATGGCGCAATACAATCGCGCCATCCTCGAGAGCCTACGGAGGTGGTCATGATCGAGTTAGTGAAGGGATTTCCGGCAAACGTCGTCGCCCTATCGGCTTCGGGTGAGCTCACCAAGGAAGATTACGAAAAGGTTGTCGCCCCGGCCGTGCAGCGCGCGCTGGATCAGCACGATACGGTGCGCCTTTATTATCAGATCGGGCCGCAGTTCCGCGGCATGGAGCTGGGCGCGATGTGGGCCGACACAAAGGTTGGCATGGGGCACTTCCTCAAGTGGGAGCGCATCGCCGTCGTCACCGATATCGAGTGGATCAAGGTTTCGGTAACGGCGTTTGGCTTCCTCATGCCCGCCCAGGTCAAGGTCTACCCGACCGCGGAAGCCGAGGCCGCGCGCCAGTGGATCAGCGCCACCTGAGCGGGGCCCTCGGCTCATCATCGAGGAAGGTGCGTCGCTCTGTCCGGGCCACCGACCCTGCCTATGATTGGAGGATCAACCTCTTGACCCCAAGTTTAGGAAGCCTGTCGTATCCGAATGCTCCGCGCATCGGGTGATCTTGATGCCTATCAACGCCGTCACAAAGAACTGACGTAATACGACGGCAGGTTGAAGCGACGCACCCCGTAGCTGGTGAGAGGCCCCCCATGGCGACACGCCCCAATACCCAGCTGTCGGTACGTTCCCCCCAGGCTCTTCAGCCCACCCCGCGAACGCTCCCCGTGCGTGCTCCCGGAGCCCCATTCGCCGATGATCCGGCCGAAGACGCCGCGAGCGGTCTCGCCGATGCCGTCGATCGTTCGGTGCACTACGCCATGTCGCGGCTCACGATGGGGTTGTCCCCCGCGGCCGTGCTCGAGGCCTACTACGATTGGATGCTTCACCTCGCGGGATCACCGGGCAGGCAGGGGCAGCTCGTTCACAAGGCGCTGCGCAAGTGGCTGCGCCTCGTTCATTATACGACGGCTGCCATCGGCAATCCGAGTTGCCCCGAATGCTGCATCGAGCCGCTGCCGCAGGATAAGCGCTTTCGCGGCGACGCATGGAAAACCTTCCCCTACAACGTGATGAGCCAAGCTTTCCTGCTGCAACAGCAGTGGTGGCACAACGCCACGGTCGGCGTGCGCGGCGTTGAGCGCGATCACGAGAAGCAGGTCGAATTCGCCACCCGCCAGATGCTCGACATGCTCTCGCCGTCGAACTTCCTCTTCACCAACCCCGAGGTGATGCAGAAGACGATCAGCGACTTCGGCATGAACCTCGTGCGCGGCTATTGGAACTTCGCCGAAGATTTTCAGCGCGCAATCGATGGCCGCCCGCCCGTCGGCATGGAGAACTTCAAGGTCGGCGAGACGCTCGCGGTCACGCCCGGCGAGGTCATCTATCGCAACGACCTGATCGAGCTGATCCAGTACGCGCCACGCACCAAGCGCGTAAAGGCCGAGCCGGTGCTGATCGTGCCGGCCTGGATCATGAAGTACTACATTCTCGATCTCAGCCCACAGAACTCCCTGGTGCAGTACCTGCTCGACCGTGGCTACACGGTCTTCATGATATCCTGGAAGAACCCGGAATCGTCTGACCGCAACCTCAGCTTCGAGGATTACCGCAAGCTGGGTGTCGAAGCCGCGCTGGATGCGGTTCGCACTGTCATCCCCAACCGCAAGGTCCACGCTGCCGGCTATTGCCTCGGTGGTACGCTGCTCTCCGTTGCCGCCGCGACGCTCTCGCGTGAGCATCGCGATGTCTTGGCCACGATGACCCTATTCGCCGCCCAGGTGGACTTCACCGAGGCTGGCGAACTCACCCTATTCATCAACGAGGGCCAAGTCTCCTTCCTCGAAGACATGATGTGGAAAGAGGGTTATCTCGACGCCCGGCAGATGTCCGGCGCCTTCCAGCTCCTGCGCTCCAACGACCTCATCTGGTCGCGCATGGTGCACGACTATCTGATGGGCGACCGTGAGCCGTTGTTCGACCTCATGGCGTGGAATGCCGATTCAACGCGCATGCCCTATCGCATGCACTCCGACTACCTGCGTCAGCTCTTCCTGAACAACGACTTCGCCGAAGGGCGCTTGCGCACCGATGGAGAGATCGCCGCGCTCACCGACATAAGGGTTCCCGTCTTCGCCGTTTCCACAGAGACAGACCACGTGGCGCCTTGGCGCTCTGTCTTCAAGCTGAACCTTCTGCTCGATACCGAGGTCACGTTCCTGCTGACCACCGGCGGCCACAACGCCGGTATCGTCTCTCCGCCCGGCAACTCCAAGCGCAGCTATCGCGTGGCGACGCGCACAGATGCCGACATCTATCTCGATCCCGACACCTGGTACGCGAAGATGATGCCCAACCAGGGTTCCTGGTGGCCGGAGTGGGTGCGCTGGCTCGACTCACATTCCAGCGGTGAGGTCGACGCCCGAGAGCCCGGAGGTGGCAAGCTCACGCCGCTGTGCAAGGCGCCTGGAACTTACGTCCTGCAAACGTAGCCCCATCAGAGCCCGAACGGATATGTATCCGGCACGCCCTCGAGGTCGCGCGTGACAAGCGGGCTGACGGCCGACGTGGTATCGATCCACACATACTCGTCGAACTGCCGCGGCAGTACCGCCTGGAAGTAGTGGCTCGCGATCTCGGTCTCGGGGCGGTAGATCACACCGATCGCGCGTTCGATACGCGGCAAAGACAGCGGCCCTCTGAGTTCAGAGGCAAGATTGCGCCCCAGCGGCAGCATGAAGCTCGCTTTGCCGGTTTCCTCGCTCACCGCGTGGCACTGGCGTTCGTGGCTTCTCGGCTGTGACGGACGAACCTTCATCACCTGCATCGGTCCATCCCAGTCGGAGGCTGCCGCAACAGTTCCGCTATCGGTCCCAAATCCGATCCGGTAGGCCCCTTCGCCGTACTCGCGCCGGCAGAGTTCGCCGATATTGGTCTCGCCGCGGCTGCCCATCTCCGTGGCGCTCGCATCTCCAACGTGCGAGTTGTGCGCCCAGATGACAGCCTTGCTGTGCGGCCCATAGAACGCAAACAGCGCCTTCAGCGTCTCGAACATGTGCGTGTCGCGCAGGTTCCACGACGCGCGCGAGCCGTAATACATCACCCGGTAATAGCGCTCGGCGCTGGCAACGAGACGCGCGTTCTGCACCGCATCGAGATACCGTTCGCCGTCTCGCACCGCGTACTCCCGCTGTCGCGCCAGGATGCCGGACAGCATCAGCGCGACTTCATTCTCGCACGTGCGGTAGCCGCCACTGAGCGCCGCACGCCCGTACGTTGCGGGGTCCGACTGCCACGGCGTCAGGCAGCCATACCTCTCGCGTGCGATTTTCGCGGCCTCGGGATCGACTTGGTCGAGGTATTCGAGCACCGCTCGGATTGATGTGTGCAGGCTATAGAGATCGAGCCCGTGAAAGGCGACACGCTCCTTCGGCAGCTTGCTGTGGTTATATTTGCGCAGCCAGTCGACGAATTCCCGGACCTCCTGGTTGCGCCACATCCACGTTGGAAAGCGCGCAAAGGCGGTCCACTCTGAAGCGGGAAACTCGAAATGCCGTACGTAATGGTCGATGCGGCCCGCGTCCGGCCAGTCGCCCTCTATGGCAACGAAGGTAAAGTCCTTCCGCGTGATCAGCGCGCGCGTGATCTTCTCGCGCAGCCGGTAGAACTCCGATGTCCCGTGCGTCGCCTCCCCGATCAGCACGACGCGGGCATCACCGATGCGCGTCAGCAGAGGCTCGAGGTCGGCGTCATCCACATCGTCGAACGGCTCGATTTGCTGTTTCAGCGCCTTGACGAGGTCTGCATCGACGCCGTCTCTGCTGGGTTTCTTCGCCCGCACGCGGGGGCGGCTTGGCTCCTCCCATCCCTCCTCGCCAACCAGGGGGACGAAGCGCACGTCGGCGATATCTTCGGTCTTGTAATCGTCGTCGCTGACGCGCGTGATGCGGACGAGCTCCTGAGCCCGCGGATCGCGCCCTACCGGAATGACAAGCCGCCCGCCGACCTTCAACTGCTGCATCAGCGAGCGCGGAACGTCAGGGCCGCCGGCGGCGACGATGATGGCGTCGTAAGGAGCATGCTCGGGCCATCCGCGCGTGCCATCGGCGTGCAGCACATGCACGTTGCGATAACCGAGGTCGGCAAGACGCTCTGAAGCTTTAGCAGCGAGCGCACCAATGCGCTCCACCGTATAGACCTCGCCGGCAATGCGCGACAGAACCGCCGCCGCGTAACCTGACCCGGCTCCGATCTCAAGCACCCTTTCGCCGCCCGACAGTCCGAGCGCTTCGACCATGAACGCCACGATATACGGCTGCGATATCGTCTGCTCTTCTCCGATCGGGAGTGGCGCGTCCTCGTAGGCGTAGTCGCGCAGATGTGAGGGCAGAAACCTCTCGCGCGGCACCTCGTTCATGGCATCGAGCACCAACGCAGACCGTACGCCGCGCCCCTTTATGTGGTGCTCGATCATGTACGCGCGCTGGGAAGCAAAACCGCTCATGGGAGTTTCCAGCATTTGAAGTGGCGTGCCCGCCCCGTTGGCACACTACGACGCATGCGCAAGGTGCGCGAGCCGCATGACAAGAGATTTGTCCACTCCCCCAATAGCTGGTTACGCAACTCGATAGCGTTGTTCAGGGCGATCCGGAATCGCAACAAGCCGCACCTAACAGACCGATCTCAATCAATTTTCTTTAATACGTGATGGGGTAGCTATGGAGCGGCAGGAACGGGAGAAGCCCATGAAGCTTAGTTTGAAGTACATCGCTCCGCTGGCCGTCGTCGCTGGCGGTGTTATCGCTGGCAAGGCAATGGCCGCCGACTTTGGTCCGCCGCCGCCCCCTCCGGCTCCGCCGGTTGTGTATGTTGCGCCTGACTATCGCTGCATGCGCTGGAGCCAGCGCTGCGAATTCCGCTGGGGCCTTGGCACTTGGCGTTACGCTCGCTGCATGTATCGCCACAGCTGCGGCGCCTGATCGGCTACTAGCCAATCGCAATGATCACTAGTGGTGAGGCCGGCGAAAGTCGGCTTCACTACGACTGGGCGAATGCGACGCCGGACCTAGGCAGCTGGCCGCCCGCGACGCGCAGGCTGGGCGGAATCTGTAGCGAGAAGGGGACCGCTGTTTATGGCGGCAATGCGCAGCCACTCGGCTTGGTATTGACTGAACGCCTTGTTCCAAAAATCGATCCACGCCTGCTGCACGTCCTGAGGAGACCTGCAGTGCGAGAGGCGCTCAGGCAGCCGCACATCCTCCTCGATCCGCGCCAGCGTGAAGTCGGTAAGCTCGGAAGTCACTTCGATCGCCCGCGTGCACATGGCGTCGGTCAGCTGCACGCCTGTCGCTAGCGCCGGACCCGTCCACGCCATAGGCTGCTGATCCGCTTCTTCTTTGGTAGTCTGTTCCTTCGCCATTTTCTGCCTCCTGTTTCCTGGCCCATGCGAGACTGCGTAGCAAACGCGCCGAGTGGATCGGGTTCGCCAAATCCACCCATCACAGTTTTCACACGGTGTGACGAACCGCTGCCAAGCCCATATGAGTTGAGCAGATGACGGAGCATGTGTGTTGACACGCATCAATTACTTGCATTGCATCGATTGACGCGAAGCAATGCGCCATTGATCCGCAATAGGATCATTGCGTCACTGCCACAAGTAGAGGAGCCTAAAGTCAGAGGAGAGTTTTATGAAAATTCGAGAGCTGATGCATAAGGGCATTGAAGTCATGCCGCCCGAAACGCCTCTTTCTAAGCTGGCGCAAAAGATGCGCGAAGAGGACATCGGCGCAATTCCAGTTGGCACCAAGGATAAGCTCCAGGGCATGGTGACCGATCGCGACATCACCATCCGCGCGGTTGCCAACGGCAAGGACCTATCGAAGCTCACCGCCGCCGATGTGATGACCAAGGGCGCCGTATGCTGCGCCGACGAAGACAAGGTCCACGACGTATTGCACACCATGGAAGCAAAGAAGATCCGCCGCATACCCGTGTGCGACCAGAGTCACCGCGTGATTGGCATGATCAGTCTCGGCGACATCTCAGCGGCGGCGACAGACAAGCTCACTGCCGAAGTCATGAAAGCCGTGTCGGCGCATCACGCATGAAGCATCGCTAGAGCGAGGCCACGCAGCGGACGCTCGGGCGTCGATGCCGTGCGCCTCAAAGTGAAAACGCCCGGACAGTGAACTGCCCGGGCGTCCTTATTCACACAACGGATGACGTCACGTCAGCGCCGGTCGTCGCGGCGATCATCTCGCCGGTCGTCCCGTCGATCATCGCGCCGGTCGTCCCGGCGATCGTCACGCCGGTCATCGCGGCGATCGCCACGATGCTCGACGCGAGCCGGTCGGCGCCAGCCCCTGTCAGGCGGCGGACGCATTCCCTTCGGAGCGACATAGCCAGAACGCCACCAGCCGGGATTGCGCGGGCCAGGCGGGGGAGCGTGCCATCCACGGCGCGGCTGCCACTTGTAGGAGTACCAGCGCGCGCGATCCCGGTACCAGGGACGCCCGACGTAATAGCGATCCCAGTAGTCGCGCACCGAGAACGTCACGAAAGGAATCCGGAAGTAGGCTGGACCATAGTCCGGCAACAGCACCATGTTGCCACGGTAATCGAAGGCGATGTATTCGCTATAGACCCAGCCGCGATCCGGTCCCCAGCGGACGTCACACCAGGACTCATCGCGCAGGCAGCCTTCGACGTAGATCGGCTCGCCTTCGGGGATGACACCGAGACTGGGATAATCGATGTCGGGCCCTGTCCGCATATTCACATTGGCTGTCGCATAGCCGGGGTCGGCCTGCGCAGCGGCGGCTCCCAGCACTGTCGCCAGCGCGGCTACCATAATTCTCAACTTCATTCGCATTCGTCTCCTCGGGGGTAGTTGAGGCTCATGTGTGCGCCAACCTTGGCAGGTTGATGGCCGCCGCCGCATTTAGTTGACGCGCCACTTTCCAACGATAGTCCAACGGTTCGAGGAGCATCGTTCCGGCGCCAGCGCATCTATTTCGAGCAGATCGGCCACCAACTGCGCGCGCGGGCAGCAGGGCCGGGGCGGCTGAGCTGTGGCTACTGATCTTGGACAGGTGTGATCAAATTACACTTGCCTTACGTTGTATCCATGTGAACATAGCGACACGGGGTACTGAGTAGGGGTGTAATTGTAATGCGTACGTTTGCGTACGCGGCGCTGTGGGGCGCCGCGATGGGAATCCTATTGCCTGCTGCCAACGCGCAGGAGGCGCCGCTGACGGCGGCAGGTGACGTAACGGCTTCCGAGGCCACGCCGCTGCCGCCACTGGACGTGACAGCGCCGTCCCAGCCGTTGAACAAGCCAAAGACCAGCAAAGCCAAGAAGAGCACGGCAACGAGCGCTTCGAGTGTCCCGTCCGAAGCGGGCGAGGGAACCGAAGGCGACGGCAAGACGGGCATCTTCACGCTCGGCCAGCTCTCGATGATCGGTGGCGCCACCGTCTCCAACGAGACCATGTGGACCTTCAACACTGTCACACTCCCGCAGGCGGCTGCGCTCGCACCAGGCGTTTCCATGGCCCAGTACGGCGGTACCCGCAATGAGGGTGACGTGATGGTGCGCGGCTTCGACCGCTGGCGCGTGCCGCTCACCATCGATGGTGCGCGCATCTATCTGCCCGCAGACAACCGCATCGACATGAATCGCTTCCTGACGCCGGACATCGCGGAGATTCAGATCGAGAAAGGCTATGTCTCCGTATTGAACGGGCCCGGAGGCATGGCCGGTTCGATCAACATGGTCAGCCGCAAACCCACCAAGGAGCTCGAATCCGAGGTGCGCGTCGGCATGACGTTCGACGGCGACCTCTCCACGAAGAACGCCTTCACCAGCTACGGCCGCGTGGGCACGCGCCGCGACGAAGGCTACGCGCAAGTCAGCGGCACGATCTATAACGTCGACCAATGGAATCTGTCGGGCGACTACTCGCCTGTAGCGGGTGCGCTGGAAAAGGGTGATGGCCGCGACGGATCCGAGACCCGCGACTGGCGAGTAAACGCCAAGATCGGCTACACGCCGAATGCCACTGATGAGTATGCGATCAGCTATACGTCACAGGCCGGCGAGAAAGGCGCGCCGCTCTTCATCGATCAAACCAGCACTTCTTCCGGAAGATTTTGGCAGTGGCCAAAGTGGGATATGACAAGCCTTGCAGGCTTTACACATACCAAGCTGGGCGAGGCCTCGTACGTAAAGACCAACGCGTACTACAACACGCTCAACAACTCTCTGTTCTCATACGATAACGCGTCCTATACGACGCAATCGTCCCAGAAAAGCTTCCGAAGCTGGTACGATGACGTCGTCTACGGAGGTTCGGTCGAGGTCGGAACCGATCTCATCCCGATGAACACGCTGAAGGCATCGGCGCACTATCGCTTCGACCATCACGGCGAGCACGACTACAACCGGCCGGACAGCTCGAGCGGCTATGTCGAGCCGATGCAATATCGCGAAGAGTACAACTGGTACTTTGCCGCTGAGAACACGTTCCACGCGACCAAGTGGTTCGATATCGTAGCTGGCATCAGCCAGGACAACTCGCGCCTCAAGCGGGCCGAGTACTACGATAGCTCCTCCGGCGTCGTCAAAGGCTATCCGACGGGAGAAAACGATGCATGGAACTGGCAGAGCGCGGCCATTCTTCGCTATAGCGAAGATGGAAAGGTCTACGCGAATGTCTCGGAGCGCTCGCGCTTTCCGACGTTGTTCGAGCGTTATTCCACCCGCTTCGGCACGGCACTTCCCAATCCCGACCTCAAGGCGGAGAGAGCGCGAAACCATGAGCTCGGTTGGGGCGACACGTTCAACAAAAGACTGAAGGTATCGGCGGCGGTCTTCTACACCGAGATCAGCGACTACATCGACTCCGTGTACCAGTACACGGACTCGTCCACCGGCAATGATGTCCGTCAGAGTCAGAACGTCGGCGATGGTGTGAACCGCGGCATTGAGTTCTCGGTCGACTACGATCTGTTCCCCGGTCTGCGCGTTGGCGGTAACTACACTTACCTGCATCGCAAAATCTCGGATCCAGTGGATCCGAACTTGAAGCCGACGGATACGCCGACACACGAAGCGTTTCTTTATATGTCGTGGAAGGCGATGCGCGACCTCACCGTCACGCCGAGCCTTGAGCTGGCCAGCAACCGCTGGAGCGTCGTCAGTGGCACATCTGGTCTCACTGCTGACTACGCCAAGGTCGGCTCCTACGCGCTCGTGAACCTCGATGTCGAGTATCGCCTCGATGAGAACTGGACCGCTTCGCTCGCAGGCAAGAACCTGACGGACGAGTATTACGAGCTGACTGACGGCTATCCCGATCCGGGTCGCCAGTTCTACGCCAACATCCGCGCTCAGTTCTGATCTGGGCAGGTTGTAGTCAGGCCGGCGCGTGCCCCCGTCAACGCGCCGGCCTTCTCCTTTTGATCCTCGTCAAGTCCAACCTCGTCCCCCGCGCTTAACTTCGGAGCCGCTATGAAAATCGCCCGTCCCTTATTCGCCGCGCTACTGTGCGCCGCCGCTGCTGCATCGTTCGCCACGCCCGTCCTCGCCGAGGACTGCACCGGCTTCAAATGGCCGCTCGACACCGAGCTGGCTTGGCTCGCCTCCAGCGATGATGTCGCCGTGAAGTCCGAGGGCAAGCTCGCGTCTCCGCCGCAGAAGGCCGTGGCCCTGTCGCTGCAGCCCGCTAAGTCGGTGAAGATGCCCGTCGCTCCGGGTGTGAAGGCGCAGCGCATCGCGGCTGACACCTTTTCGGGCTGGTTCACGATCGAAGGCCTGAAGCCCGGCCTCTATCAGATTTCACTCTCTGATAACGGCTGGATCGATGCCGCGCAGAACGGCGAGCTCATCTCCTCCAAGGGCTTCAGCGGACGCCAGGAATGCAAGGCCATCCATAAGAGCGTCCGTTTCGAGATCGGCGAAGGGCCGCTCACAGTTCAGATCAGCGGCGCGCCCAAGGACGTCATCCGCATCACCGTCAACGAAGGAAAGTAGCCGCAACGGCGGCCGCAGAGGTCACACCATGGATCGAGACGAAGGGGCGAGCACGTCCGCAACTCTGGCCGGGGCCGCACCTGTCAATCCTGCCGCCCTTGAGGCAGCCATCGAACGCTGCGTGCGCCTCTTCTACGTTAAGGCGCACGCCGACGACCTTCTCGCCCCCGTCATGCGGGCAGGCATCGTCGACTTCGAGCGTCACGTCGCCACCGTGTGCGATTTCTGGTCGCGTGCGCTGCTCGGCACGGAGCGCTATCAAGGTAAGGCATATCCGGCCCACGTGGGAATGCCCATCCGGCCGGAGCACTTCGACCGCTGGTTGGAACTGTTCGAAGAAGCGGCGGTTGTTGAGCTTCCGCCCGCTCAGGCAAACTTCGCCATCGACAAGGCACATCACATGGCTAAATCGTTCATGGCTGGACTGTTCCCTCTGGAGACGCCGCGCATGAAGGCACACCGCGCCAGACTGGTTTTCGAGTGGCCGCAGGATCAGACGGACCCTTCACGGCGCTCATGAAAATGCGGTGGGGGAGTGCATCACGCTTGGTAGGGCGCGCGCTGCCGCTCGCGGCAGTCGCGGGGGCAGTCGTCTTGGCTGCGGGCTATCTCGCCATTCCGGGCAACGCTGCCGATCCGCCCGCTGTCACACCTGAATCCCTCGGTAACGACCTTTTCTTCGACGTCAACCTGTCGAAGAACCGGGCGCAGGCCTGCGCAAGCTGCCATTCGCCCAACCTTGCGTTCACCGACCCGCGCGCGAATGCGAAAGGCGCAGGGGCAGTCTCCGTCGGCGACGACGGCAAATCGATCGGCGAGCGCAACGCGCCCACCGCGACTTACGCCAGCTTCGCCCCTGAGTTCCACATCAACGCCAAGGGCAAGGCCGTCGGCGGCCTGTTCCTCGATGGCCGCGCAAAGACCCTGGAGGAGCAAGCCGGCGGCCCGCCGCTCAATCCGGTCGAGATGGGCATGCCCGACAAGGCAAGCGTCGTCGCTCGCCTCAAGGAGAACCCGTCCTACGTCGCAGCCTTCAACACGCTCTACGGCGCGGGCGTGCTCGATGATGTCGAGAAAGGTTTCGCGGCCATGACCAGCGCCATCGCCGCCTTCGAACGCACGCCGCAGTTCGCGCCGTTCGATTCGAAGTACGACCGCTATCTGCGCGGCGAGGAAAAGCTGACCGACCAGGAAGAGCTCGGCCGCGTGCTCTTCTTCTCGACCCAGTTCACCAACTGCAGCCAGTGCCACAAGCTGAATGTGATGGGCGGGTCGGAGAAAGAGGTCTTCTCCAACTTCGAGTACCACAACGTCGGAACGCCCGCGAACGCGGCGCTGCACGCCGCCAACGGCAAACCCGCCGATCGCGGCCTCTCCGCCAATCCGGCCATCAAGAGCACCGCCGAAGAGGGCAAGTTCAAGGTGCCGACGCTTCGCAACGTCGCCGTCACCGGCCCTTACATGCACAATGGCGTGTTCAACGATCTGCGTACCGTCGTGCTGTTCTACGACAAGTACAACAGCAAGGCCCGCAAGCGGCAGATCAACCCTGAGACCGGCAAGCCCTGGGACCCGCCCGAGGTCCCCCAGAATCTCTCTATGAAGGAGCTGGAGACCGGCCCCGGCCTTGATGACCGCCGCGTCGATGCCCTCGTCGCCTTCCTCAAGACCCTGACTGACAAGCGCTACGAGCCCCTGATACCGCAATGAGCTGCGCATAGCGCTGGTCGGCGGCGCTGGCGCACCAGCGAATCGCGCTACCCAGGTCCCAGAATGGGCAGCATAGTGTCTCGCAGGGGATGTCGGGTACCGCAGCGCGCAAGCAAATGACCTCAGCCGGCCAGCTCGATCGCGCGCGCGAGGTCCTGGCCGACGTGTTCGGCTATCGCGATTTCCGCTCGCATCAGGCGGGCATCATCTCATCGCTCATCGCCGGCAGCGACGTTCTCGCGCTGATGCCGACCGGCGGCGGCAAGTCGCTCTGCTACCAGATACCCTCTCTCGTGCGCCCCGGCCTCGGCGTCGTCGTCTCGCCGCTGATCGCCCTCATGCAAGACCAGGTCGAGGCCCTGAGCGCCGCCGGCGTTAAAGCCGCCTTCCTCAATTCGACGCTCGACTACCGCGCACAAACGGCGCTGGAGAACTGGATCACGTCCGGCGGCCTCGACATCCTCTACGTCTCGCCCGAGCGCCTTCTGCAGGACCGAACGCTGGCGCTGCTATCGCGCACCGACATCGCCCTCTTCGCCATCGACGAGGCGCATTGCGTCTCACAATGGGGCCACGACTTCCGCCCGGAGTATCGCCAGCTCAAGCTGCTGGCCGAACGCTTCCCCTCCGTGCCGCGCATCGCCCTGACGGCCACCGCCGACGAGCGCACGCGCGAGGAAATCGTCGCCGAGCTGCGTCTCGAAAAGGCCGAGCGTTTCGTCGCTTCGTTCGACCGCCCCAACATCCGCTACACCATCTCCGATGCTGGCAGCATGGGCGCCCGCGAGCGCCTCTGGCGCTTCATCGAGGGCGAACACGCCGAGGACGCCGGCATCGTCTATTGCCTGTCGCGCAAGTCGGTGGAGGAGACCGCCACCTGGCTATCGGGCAAGGGGCGCACTGCGCTGGCCTACCACGCCGGCCTCGACGCCGAGGTGCGGCGCGAGGTGCTCGAGCGCTTCCGCAACGAGGCCGGCATCATCGTCGTCGCCACCATCGCCTTTGGCATGGGCATCGATAAGCCCGACGTGCGTTTCGTCGCCCACCTCAATCTGCCGAAGTCTCTGGAGGCCTACTACCAGGAAACCGGTCGCGCCGGCCGCGATGGCCTGCCTGCGAACGCCTGGCTCGCCTACGGATTGCAGGACATCGTCCAGCAGCGCCAATGGATCGCGCAAAGCGAGGGCTCGGAAACCCATAAGCAGGTGCAGCGCCAGAAGCTCGCCTCGCTCGTCGGCTTGTGCGAGCTGCCGAGCTGTCGTCGTCAGGCATTGCTCGCCTACTTCGGCGAACGGCAGACCGAGCCGTGTGGTAATTGCGACAACTGCCTCAACCCGCCGCGCACGACTGACGGCACCGTGCTCGCGCAAAAGGCGCTGTCTGCCGCCTATCGCACCGGCCAGCGCTTCGGATCGACTTACCTGATCGACGTGCTGCTCGGCCGCGAGTCAGAGCGCATCGTCCGCGCCAGTCACGATCGTCTCCCTGTCTACGGCATCGGCAAGGACACCGACGAGGCGACATGGAAGGCGGTTTTCCGCCAGCTCACCGCCGCCGGTCACCTCACCGGCGACGACGAAGGCCACGGCACGCTGCAGCTCACCGAAGCGGCACGTCCGATCCTGCGCGGCGAAGAGAAGTTCCTCATCCGCTTCGCGCCCAAGGAAACCCGCGCGCCGAGCCAGAAATCCAAGCGCCAGAACAAGAGCACGATCGTCGTCGCCGACGCCGACCGGCCGCTCTTCGATGCCCTGCGCACGCTGCGCTCCAAACTCGCCGCGGAAGCAAAGCTGCCGCCCTACATCATCTGCAATGACGTCACGCTTGCTGAGCTGGCCCTATTCCGCCCGCCCGATGAATCGGCCCTGCACGGCATTACGGGCCTCGGCAACAGCAAGATAGCGCGCTACGGCGCGGCCTTCCTGGCCACCATCGCCGCCCACCCCTCCCGCCGCCTCTAAGACAGCCGCTGGTCTGGGCGGTGAGCCGCCCCCGGCGGCAGCGCGGCTAGTTTCGCGTCTTCCACCGCAGATATCCGCCGAGCGGTCAGCACCGGCGGCGTCATCACTGCGTTCGAATTGGAAAGTTGGCTGGGGGACTAACATTCGATTCCCCTATTTCCGTGTCTCCAGCGTGTTGAATTATCTCGCTATTTTTCATGGTCTGAAAAATTTGTTGTGCTCGATGTTATGCCCAATGTTGTGCTCGCCGCCGGCGAGTGGCGTCGATCTTCTTTATCGGCCGATGAGCATCTCAACAAGAGTTCTGAAGACTTTCCGGTACGAGGCGCCGCGGGCGATTACAAAGCAAGGGTGCAGTGAGGCGCGGCGCTGCTCGCGAGGCCGCGGAGGCGAACGACTAAGAGCGTGCTTCGCCCTGGCAAGATGCACCAAGTCGCAATGACAGGTTCGTCCCATGTGTGGACATCGGGTAATCGCGGCGGAGCATGATCCTCCATAGTGCCGCGGTCAGAGCGCTATTGCTCGGCTCTTCGCACATCGGAGGCTGCTCGATGACCTGCTATGTCGGATTGGACGTGTCAC
>NZ_FPEJ01000011.1 GCF_900117445.1 Hyphomicrobium sp. NDB2Meth4
TGTGAACCGGCATGCAATTTTGACCCCTTGCTGGGGGTAATCGGCGCGCAATTTTGACCCTACCCCCTGTGCTGAGAACATTGCCCTTGGTGCGTGCGTCGGCACGAGGGCGAGCGGGGGATGATCACAGTGGACACGATCGGGCGGGTCCGGCGCGCGCATTTCGTTCAGAAGAAATCGATCAAGGCGATCTCGCGCGAGCTGCGGCTGGCGCGGAACACGGTGCGGTCTATCATACGGGCTGAGGCCGAGACGGAGCGGCGGTACGAGCGCCGCGCGCAGCCGATGCCACAGCTTGGTCCTTACATCGCAGCACTGGAGGCGATGCTGGCCGCCAATGCGCGGCGCCCGAAGCGGGAGCGCCTGACCTGCCAGCGGATGCTCGAGGAGCTTCGGCTAGAGGGCTATCGGGGCAGCTACGACAACGTACGCCGCTACGCGAGGAGCTGGGCCGAACGCGAGGGCGAACGGACGGAGGAGGCCTACGTGCCTCTCTCCTTCGCACCGGGCGAGGCCTATCAGTTCGACTGGAGCCACGAATGCGTGGTCATCGGCGGGGTCACGACGATGGTCAAGGTGGCGCAGGTCCGACTCTGCCATAGCCGCATGCTGTTCGTGCGCGCCTATCCGCGCGAGAGCCAGGAGATGGTGTTCGACGCTCACGAGAAGGCGTTCCAGCTCTTCAAGGGCGTTCCGAGGCGCGGCATCTACGACAACATGAAGACCGCGGTCGACGCTGTGTTCGTCGGCAAGGATCGCGTCTTCAACCGGCGCTTCCAGCAGCTGATGAGCCATCACCTCATCGAGCCGACCGCATGCACGCCGGCAGCGGGCTGGGAGAAAGGCCAGGTCGAGAACCAGGTCGGCTTCGTTCGGAAGCGGCTGTTCTCGCCGCGTCTCAAGTTCAAGAGCTACGAGGAGCTCAACGCTTGGCTGGCCGAGCGCTGCATCGTGCTGGCGCAGACGCATCCCCATCCGGTCGTGAAGGAGAAAAGCGTCTTCGAGATGTTCGAAGCCGAGCGGCCACTGCTGATGCCGTATCGAGGGACGTTCGACGGCTTCCATGCGGTGAGCGCATCAGTGTCGAAGACATGCCTGGTTCGCTTCGACAACAACAAGTACTCGGTTGCCGCTTCCGCTGTCGGTCGTCCCGTCGATGTGCACGCCTACGCCGATCGCATCGTCATCAAGCAGGACGGCCACGTCGTCGCCGAGCACAGGCGCCGCTTCGGTCGCCATCAGGTGGCTTACGATCCCTGGCACTACGTGCCGGTGCTGGCGAGGAAGCCCGGCGCCTTGAGGAACGGCGCGCCGTTCAAGGACTGGCCGCTGCCCGGAGCGATAGAGAAGGTGCGGCGCAAGCTCGCCGGATCGCACGATGGCGACCGGCAGATGGTGAAGATCCTCACCGCCGTGCTGACGGACGGACTGACTGCCGTCGAAGCCGCGTGTGCAGAATCGCTGGCGGCCGGGATCGCCGCCGCCGACGTGATCCTCAACGCCCTGGCACGCCACGCTGATCCACATGCGGTGGCCCCGATCGAGCTATCGGGACGGCTGACCCTCGCCCTGCCGCCCGTTGCCGATTGTGCCCGCTACGATGCACTGCGGGCAGGTTCCATTGAGGTCTGCCATGGAGCGCTCTGAAGTTCTCGACATGATGGGCCAGCTGCAGCTGGCCGGCATGCGGGCGGCCTACGACGAGATCGTCTCGGTGGGCGTCAAGCGTCAGCACGGCGTCGAGAAGGTCATCGGTGCGCTGCTCAAGGCCGAGATCGCTGCCAAGCAGGCACGATCGATCAACTACCAGATGGGCATTGCCAAGCTGCCGCTCGCCAAGGAGCTCGCCGACCTTGACTTCACTGGCACACCGATCAATGGCGAGCTGGTCGAGCAGCTCTCGGCTGGCGCCTTCCTCGACGAGCAGAGGAATGTCGTGCTGATCGGCGGCACGGGCACCGGCAAGAGCCACATCGCCATCGGCATCGCCAGAAGCGTCATCCGGGCCGGACGGAAGGCCCGCTTCTTCAATGCCGTCGATCTGGTCAACAAGCTCGAAGCCGAGATGAAGCTCGGACGCGGCGGACGCATCGCCGACGGGATCGCCCGCGTCGACCTGCTGGTGCTCGACGAGCTGGGCTACCTGCCGTTCGCGCAATCGGGTGGCCAGCTGCTGTTCCACCTGATCAGCCGCCTCTACGAGCGCACATCGATCATCGTGACGACCAACCTCGCCTTCGCCGAGTGGCCGAGCGTGTTCGGGGACGCCAAGATGACGACGGCGCTGCTCGACCGCCTTACGCACCACTGCGACATCGTCGAAACCGGCAACGACAGCTGGCGCCTTCGCCACCGCTCCTGATCCCGCAACGCCGGCCACGCCCTCCGCTTGCTTCGCTACGCTCCGCAGCTCCGGTCCTGGCCGGCGCCATCACCACACTCAGACGGGGTCAACATTGCACGCCGATAAGGGGTCAAAGTTCGACGCCGATTGACA
>NZ_FPEJ01000003.1 GCF_900117445.1 Hyphomicrobium sp. NDB2Meth4
CGTCCAATCCGACATAGCAGGTCATCGAGCAGCCTCCGATGTGCGAAGAGCCGAGCAATAGCGCTCTGACCGCGGCACTATGGAGGATCATGCTCCGCCGCGATTACCCGATGTCCACACATGGGACGGAGCGTCCGTCAACTCTTCGACAGCGGTAAGCGCCAAGCGTCCTTGTCGAAGTCAGCTTCTGTATGACGTACTCGCATCCGATGCTGAGCGCCGTCTGACGTCGATGACGTCCTTATAAACTTTGACCACTCCCGGAACAGACTTGCTTCGGGTTGCATCGCCGGAGCCGACGTTCTGCGCCGATGAAGCGCGCAGCCGCCCACATTTGCGGTCTCGCGAGTAAACCAAAGACGCCGATGCACGAACAAAGAAAAGCTGCCGGAGTGCATCACCGGCCCGTTCGATTTCGTGGCTCTCCTTCGAACTGGCAGGTCTAACTGCGTAACTCTACGGCACGTGCCGCATGCGCGCGGAAGCGCATGTCCAAATCTGCTCCAAAAAAAATCCAGGGCTGGTCCAGTCACACCATTGAATTTCCTCACAATTCCATGAACGGATTCTAAGTCCTTGATTTATAAGGCAAAAAATAGGGTTGGCGGAGCCGGAGGGATTCGAACCCTCGATACGCCTTTACAAGCGTATAACGGTTTAGCAAACCGCCGCCTTCAGCCTCTCGGCCACAGCTCCAGAGCAGCCCCTAATAGAGGCGGTGTCGTTCGATTGCAAGGCGGGTAAACAGTGCTTCCGCAGTCTTCCGGCTCTTGACGCCCATCGCCGCCCGCCGCATCGTCCTGGCGGGATCAATAATAAGGCCGGAAGCGGCCAGACCTTGGGGTATCACCTATGCTGAGGCGGCTCATCCCCCTCGCGGCGGTCTTGTTGACTTTGGCACCGATAGAAGGTGCCTCGGCGCAGGAATACTGCGTCACCTGCAGTGGCCCGGATGCCACCTATCGCTGCGTGATCGGTGGCGAGGCATCCCCCGCCGCCCGCTCATCGCGCGGCCAGTTCCTTTGCATCACAGAGCTTGCCAAGGCTGGCGGCCACGCAAGTTGCAGCGCCGCCCGCGGCCAGGCAACGCCATGCCCCGGCGAGACGCGCACTGTCATGTTCACGTTGGGCGATCCGGGTGCTTCACCCCTGGAGACGGGCACGCCGCAACCGATGCCGGCTGCGCCCCCATCGTCGCCGGCCATGGTGCCGAGCACGACACAGCCGCTGGCTCCAGTTGCAGTTCCACCCGAACCGCAACCTGCCCAAGGCCCGCCACAACAGTCCGCCGTTGCACCCGACGGCGCTCAGCCCCAACACAAGCCAGATGCCGTCGAGAACCTCGCCAACCAGACTGGCAAGGCTGTCTCCGACACCGGCAAGGCCGTCGGCCATGCGGTCAAGAAGTCTTGGGATTGCGTAACCTCGTTCTTCGGCGACTGCTGATCGCGAGACCATGGTTGCGGCGGACCATACCCGTCCGCAGCGCAATCATTGGTCTCATCGCCTAGCCGGACGAGGCCTCAGTGGCGTGTCAGCCACTCACGCGCGAGGCGCTGTGCGCGTGAGATCTGAACCCTCGACATCTCGCGCGAAATATCCGACCGGTAGTGCTTGGCATCGTCGTTGCCGCGCATCGCCGCGAGATTGAACCACTTGTGCGCCTCTACGAGGTCGACATCCACATCCCGGCCTACGCAATACCTAAGGCCGAGTTGGAAAAGAGCATCCGGCGTTGAGCCGTAGTCGGTGCTCTCCTCGATTCCGTGTGCAGCTATCTGTAGCCGTGCCATTACCTGTCCCGCCCGTACTCACATACACTGCGGCTATGCCGCTCGAGCTATGCTTACGAGAATGTCAGGTGAGCAATGAAACTTGGTAAACTGCCAAGTATCCGATGCATGAACGCGCGCGCCCGTATCGCCTCAATTCGGCGCATACGCTTCGCTTCTGCGCAAGCCGCAAGCGTTCGTTCACCGTCATGGTAACCGGCGGCTAACCATAATCGCAGACAAGTCGACCATTTACGGAATGAGAACGATCGAACCCGTCGTTAGCCGCGCTTCGAGATCGCGGTGCGCCTGTGCAGCGTCACGCAAAGCGTAGCTCCGGCTCGGCTCGACCTTGATCGCACCTTTCTCGATCATTGAGAAAAGGTCGGCCGCGTTGGCGACGAGATCCTCCCGCCGCGCCGTATAGGTCATCAAGGTTGGGCGCGTCGCAAATAGCGATCCCTTCGCCGACAGCAATGCCATGTCGAACGCGGGCACCGGCCCAGACGCGTTCCCAAAGCTTACCCACAATCCCTTCGGCTTCAGACAGTCGAGCGAGGATGGAAACGTATCCTTGCCAACGCCATCGTAGACGACGTCGCACATCGCCCCGCCCGTGATCTCACGCACGCGCGCGACGTAATCTTCCGTACGGTAGTTGATGACGTGCGTGCATCCGGCTGCCTTGGCGAGCGCAGCCTTTTCATCGCTGCCCACTGTGCCGATCATCGTCGCACCGATCGCTTTCGCCCACTGGCAGGCGATCAGCCCCACGCCACCGGCAGCCGCGTGGAACAGCATCACCGTATCGGCGGTGCACGGATACGTCTCGCGCAGCAGATACCGGACGGTCATCCCCTGCAGCATGATAGACGCGGCTGTGGCATCGCTGATGCTGTCAGGAAGCTTCACCAGCCGGTCGGCGGCAATCACCCGCGCCTCGGCGTAGGCACCGAGGGCCGTTCCGTACGCCACGCGATCGCCCACTTTGAACTCGCTGACGCCTGGCCCCACCGCCTCGACCCGCCCCGCGCCTTCCATGCCGATCACCGCCGGCAGGACGGCGAGTTTATAGAGCCCGCTCCGGTGATAAGTGTCTATGTAGTTGAGGCCGATGGCAGTCTGCCGGATACGCACCTCGCCCGGGCCGGGCTCCCCAACCTCGACGGCCTCCCAGGTCAGCACCTCGGGACCGCCAGTCCCGTGAATACGGATCGCGTGCGTCATCTCTGGGCCTCCTCGCCTGGCCGCCCGTGTTTCGCCTTGACGCGGCCATGGAGGCCTTCTACGGGCTTAAGTGGCGTGCCGACAAGGGAGCAAGAATGATTCGCGAGCGCCGCCGGAACCTGCCGGTCCTGCTGATGCTGTTCGTCCCTATCGCACCTGTCGGTTGTACCGGTCCCAACGTCACCACCGGCGCCAGCTCGGGCCTCACGTGCGTCGACGATTCCAGCGATTGCGTCGCCAAACGCCAGCGCACGCTGCGCTATCTTGTCGACGACAACGACCGTTCGTGGATCAGAGCCCATGCCCCAGCCGAGGCCTATGCCTCGGGGGTCCGCCTGTTCGCCCTCAAGAGCAAGAAGAAAGAGCTTTCCTGCGATGAGCTGGCGCACGGCAAGAACGAAGCCGACCGCGCCCCTGGCGTGTTGCGCGCGGCTAACAACCTCACCCCTGCGCAGGTATCGCGCGGCATAATGCTCGCCAGTGAAGTTTCGCGCGAGCTGAGCACTGAGATGAAGCGCCGTTGCAAGCGTGGCTGACCAATGTCCGCCGCCTGCCTAGTATCCAACCCTCCGCAACTCCCCTGAGAGCATTCCAATGACCGACAGCTTCGTCGATACGGTCCTCTCTCTGGTGAAGCAGAGCGAGGGTTGGGCCATCCCCATCGCCTTCATCGTGGCCCTTGGGGAATCCCTCTGCTTCCTGTCCATCGTCTGGCCCGGCTGGGCGATCCTCACCGGTCTCGCCTTCCTCTTAGCGGCGGGCGGCGTCGGCTGGCCGATCCTGATCCCGACCATCATCGCTGCCGGCCTCGGCGGCGTCATCGGCTACGCGATCTCCTATTGGGTGGGCTACCACTTCAAGGATCGCATCGAAGGCATATGGCCGTTTACCACCCATCCGGGTTTGATCCCCCGAGGCGAGGAATTCTTCAACGAGCATGGCCTTTGGAGCGTCTTCCTCGGCCACTTCGTCGGACCGGTGCGGGCGGTCATCCCAGTTGTCGCCGGCATGTTCGCCATGCCGCAAATCCCCTTCCAGATCGCCAACTTCGCCAGCGCTTTCATCTGGGCGGTTTGGGTGATCCTCTGGCCCGTCCTGTTTGTCAACAATCAGGACGCGATCTTCGCGTTCATGCGCGAGAACGAGGCGATCGTCGCGCTCATCATGTTCGCCCTCGCCTTTGCCAACGGCGTCGCGCTGCCGATGCTGTTCGTGCCGACACTCCTCCTCTTCGCCTTCGTCGGCGGCGTGCACCTGTATGCCGACGGCGGCTTCTGGCCCATCTTTATTGCCGGGGCCATAGGCGCAGTCTGTGCTGACCTGTTTTTTTACCGCGAAGGCGCCAAGGCGAACGGCCGTTTCGCCGACGCCTGGTTCGTCAATGACCACGGCAAGGGCATCCCTCCGGCGCGCGAGACCCTGCGCGCCTCCGGTCTGGTCGCAGTGGTCACCAGCAAAGTCACCGGAATGCGCCGCGCCCTCATTCCGATTGCTGCAGGAGCTGAAGGGCTGCCGATCGCGACGTTCGCCGCGGCGAGCGTGATCGGCGCCATTATCTGGTCCGGTGTGCTGCTTCTGCCAGGCATAATCGTGCGCGCGCTGACCGCCTGAGACCGGCTCAGCTCGTGCGCGTCACCACCGCATAGACCGCATAACCGCGATAAAGCGCCATCCGCTTCACCTTGTAGCCCGGCATCGCCGCGATCTTCTCGAGCTCGGTCGAAAGATCATCGCGCGGCGTCACCGAAAACTGCGCCAGCCATCGGCGCAGAGCCCGCTTGAACCAGCGCGGCAGCCGCGCCTGATTGCCAAAGTCGACGATAAAGAGTTGCCCGCCTGGAGCCAGCGCGGCGAGAGCCTGCTGCAACGCGCCCCGCCATGGCGGGATCATCGACAGCGCATAGGAGATGAAAACGCGGTCGAATGTCGCCACGCCGAACATCTTATTGGCTTCAAAGGCCGTGGCATCCCCGTGTGCAATCTGAATCCGACCGCCGAGCCCGGCACGTTCGATCGAGCCCCGCGCCGTATCCAGCATCGCGCTGGAGATGTCGAACCCGTAAAACTGCGCCTGGCGATAGCGCCGCGCCGCGGTAATGAGATTGCGCCCCGTACCGCACGCGACCTCCAGAACGCTGCCACCATCGGGGGGCGCAAGTTCGCCAACTAGCCGGTCGCGCCCCAACAGGTAATACTTGCGCGTCAGATCGTAGATGTACCGCTGATAGCGGTAGATCGCATCCATGTGCTCGGCGGCAGAGGCATCAGTGTGCGCCACGAGCGCCTCCGTCAGCCGGCAAACGTATAGAGATGGAAGCCACCGTAGATCGACGAGCGGTCCTTGGCGGTCATCTCACGGCACCGGTCGCGATCGTAGGTGAAGCGCGACAGGATCCGGTCCGGCACGCGCCCCGGCAGGATCGTTTCCTCGCCCGCAGTGCGGAAGATGACGCGCGAGCCCGGTTTCGCTGTCCGCGCAATCTCACTCCACAGCGCCCCGAGCTGCGAATCCGTCATCCAATCCTGCGCATCGAGCAGCACGTAGGCATCCACCGAGCCCGCCGGCTGAGCCGCCAGATGCTCGGTGAACGAGGCATGCACGACCTGGATGTCTTCGACGCGCTTGCGCAGCTTGGCGAAGCTGTCGGGCTGCAGGTAAGGCGGCAGCGGCGCGCGCATGTTGGTCGCGTACCGCCGGCCGAATGCCTGCCAGGCGAAATAGTTGTCTTTCAGGTCGAAGTCGCAGGCGAGCCGCTCCAGACGCTGGCGCAGCACGTCCGCCATGCTGGCTTCTTTGCCCTTCAACGCCTCGAACTGCGAGGGCGGAATGCCCAGGCCAAACAGCGCCGACGGCTTGTCCAGCAGCCAGCGAATGTGCCGCTTCTTGAACAGAGGCGCCAGTTCGCGCTCGAAAATCTGCCGCTGCTCGCCGCGATCGCGCGCAACGAGAAGCCGGCGCGGGTTCTTGCCGTGCAGCCGCGCCAGGATGTGCCCGGCCGCGATGAAGTTGCCGAGCAGGCCATGGCGATAGAAGTTCGAACGGAAGTAACCAATGCGGCGACGGCCGATGCGGTCGCGCGAATCCCAGTAACGCCGCGTCACCCCATCGAGGTGCGGCCGCAGGAACACCGAATAGGCCTCGAGGTTCTCAGCACGGTTCGCCTCGGCGAAGAACGCGCGGAACGTCTCATAGTCCGGCAGATGCGCGATTGCCGCCACCTTCAGCTTATTGAGGGCAACGTGCGCCGGATTGAGGTCGACCGCGGTAACGCGCACCGGCGCCGACGCCAGATAGCTCAGCACGTTGCAGCCGCCCGAAGCGATCGCGACGAGGCTCTCGCCTTCCTTGAGGCTCAGCGCCTCGAGATCCACGACCGGGTCTTCCCAGATTTGCGGATAGACCAGCCCGCTGAACGCCAGCGTAAACAGCCGCTCCTGTATTCCCTGGCGCGAGGTAGCCTTGTGCCGGTGCACCGCCTGGCGCAGACGCTGGTTGCGCTCGCGCCGCAGAGGGGCATCCTCGGCGGCAATGACGTCCTGGGTTGAGGCCATGCTTCCCTGTCTGTCGTTATTATCGCCGCATCCGGCGTTATCGTCCGTCCGACCGGACCGGCTAAGGGAGTCTTGTTACGGATTTATGTCACCAGGGCCCGCGGGCACTTGCGCCGCAGGCCAAAAAGACCTAGAGGAGCCGCTCGCGCTCCGCCGGCCGTCTGGCTGCGGCGCCCATCCCCTTTTGATGAACGCCCGATCAGGTGACCCATGAGCAGCACTCGCAGCCTTCGTAACGTCGAAACCCGCAAGAAGAAGGCCCGTCGCGCCATTCCGCGTACGGCAAAGACTCGTAACCAGGGCAACACCGGCACTGGCCGCAAGCGCCTGAAGAAGGCAGCTGGCCTGCGCCGCGGCGCCAAGGCCGCCACGGCCTAAGCGACCAACTGTCAAATCGGTGGCTTTTTGCCCCGCCCGGTCCGTCCGGGCGGGCATATTCGTTTGTGAATTCGGTCGAAGCGGTTTGCGCGTGCACCCGGCACTGCCTACCTAACCGCTAGGATTGCGATAGCCAGGGACCACATGGCCCAGATTGCCCCCATCATTCCCGACCGCTTCACATCGGCGATCCCGCACTATGTCAGCGGGCGCCCGCGCTACTCGGATCGGCTCATCGCCAAGCTGGCCGACGAGACGAAGCTCACCCCGAGTTCGCGCGTGCTCGACCTCGGCTGCGGCCCCGGATCTCTGACGATACCCCTATCGCGATATGCCGGCACCACCATCGGCATCGACATCGATCCCGAGATGATCGCAACGGCCGAAGCCGCCGCGAAAGATGCCGGCGCCGTCATCGACTGGCGCGTCGGCACATCGTTCGATCTCGATAGCGCTCTCGCTCCGCTCGATCTCGTCACCATCGCGCGCGCCTTCCATTGGATGGATCGCGAGGCGACGTTGCAGCGTCTCGATACGCTCATTGCCCCCGCCGGCAGCATTGCGCTCGTCAACACCGAGCTGCATCCCGCTCCCGAGCTGAAATGGCACGATGCCTTCGAGGAGCTGCGCACCGGACACGGCCGCTTCGATGACTTCTATCGCTGGCGCAAGGGCAAGGACTGGGAGGCGCATCAGAGCGTGCTTTTGCGCAGCCCGTTTAGCGTTGTCGAGACCATCTCCGTATTCGAAAAGCGATTGACGCCACTCGACGAGGTCGTGGCACGTGCACTGTCGTTCTCCGCCAACTCGCCAGCAGCGCTCGGCGAGGACGGCCGCAGAGCTTACGAGAACGCCGTGCGCGGCCGCATGCTCTCGATCACTCGGGAAGGCATCTTTCCGGAAATCGTCGAGACGGTCGCCATTATCGCCAGGCGGCCAGGCTGACGTCGTTTCAGGGCCGGTAGAGAAACAGTCTGAACAGATCAGTCGGCGACCGATACAGCTCCTGAATCGCCGCGAAGCCAGATTCACTGCCTAGGCGCCGCCAATCCGATACCGTCTCCGGCAAATCGCACGCCCGCACGTGTTTCAGTGCTTCGCTGAACTCAGCCGGCGAAAGCTCAGTCCAGTTGGCTCGCCCGATGTCCTCGAACCTTTCGAGGTACGCGTCCCGGTCCTCGCCATCCCGCCGTGTCGGCTCGTAGATCAGCAATGCACCGCCGGGCGCTAGGCTCGCGCGCACGTCACGCATGAATTTGCGTTTATCGTCGGTGGCGAGGTGGTGCAGCGACAGAGAGATCCAGACGATATCCTCGCCACCCTTGTCTTTGCTCGGTGCCTTCGTGAAATCCGCTTCAACCAGCGTCACGGGGCAGTCCAAATTGGCGAGGCTCTCCGCCGCCAGGGCGAGGGCCGGCGCCGATAGATCCACGCCTCGGTATTCGGCCACGTCCGTCTTGTGCAGCGCGCCGATAATCCCGCTGGCATCCCCGCAGGCCAGGTCGAGAATGCGGAACGGCCGAGCAACGTCGACATCCAGGAATTGGCGTAGCACAGCACACGCCTCCCGGTTCGACAGGTAGTCGTGCTTCAGGAACTTCCGATAGATATCCCACTGGCTCTGAAAGATTTCCAGCGCCTCGGCGTCAACGACGGTCTGAGCAGTATCTAAAACGGCCTGCGCCATTGCGATCTCCCGGCAAACACCGCCGAACCCTATGACCGGAGCGTAAATAATGCCTTCCGCGCCCGATTAGACTACGGGTTGAATATCAGAACCGCGTAGCAAAAGAAGAGCAGCAGATGCACTGCCCCTTGCAGGACGTTGGTTCGCGCCCCTGAAAACGTCAGCATACTCACGGTCAGTGTGAGAACCAGCAGAATGATATTCTCATCGTTGAGCCCCAGCGTGATGCTCTGCTGCGTCGCAAGGCCAATCATCAAAACGACCGGGACCGTCAGGGCCAGCGTTGACAGCGCCGAGCCAAGGCACAGGTTAATGGAACGCTGCAGCCGGTTGGCGAGGGCCGCCCGAAACGCGGTGATGCTCTCCGGTGCCAAGATGAGCGCCGCGATCAACGTACCGCCGACCGGCGCAGGCACGTCAAGTGTATGGATCCCCTGCTCCACTATAACCGCCAGATATTCCGCCAGACCCACCACCGGCAAAAGCGTCAGCAGCAATAGCAGCGCATGCTTCCCGATTGACTGACGTTCGCCATCGAGCCTTGCTGGCGGCTCGCACGCATCGTCGTACTTGATCTCGAAGAACCCGCGATGCCGCATGGTCTGCAACGCCAGGAAGATCGCATAAAGCACCAGCGAAGCGAGCGAGAACAACGTCGCCTGGGAAGCATTGAGACCACCGCCCGCTGCCGAAGATTCAGTCGTGCGCGGCAAGATCAGGGCGATCGTCGATAGCGGGATCAATACCGCCAGATAGGCACGCGCGCCTTCGAGATTGTATTCCTGTTGCACGTGGCGCAGGCCACCCGCCAGCAGGCACAGTCCCACCATGCCATTCATCATGATCATGATGACCGAAAACATGGTGTCACGCGCCAGCGTCGGATCAGTCACGCCCTCGAGCATCACTGCGACGATCAGCGACACCTCGATGACGATCACCGACACGGTGAGGATCAGCGTGCCGAGCGGCTCGCCCAGCAACTCCGCCAGCGCATCGGCGTGGCGCACGACACCAAAGATGCAAACCGCGATCGCTGCCAGCAACCAGACGAACAGAACGCCGCGCTCGATAAGCTGACTGGGATCCGCCAGCCAGACGCGGCCGTACACGAGAAACAGCACCAGCGTGATGCCGCCGGCGACTACAGGTGCCTCGCTGCGAAAGCGCGCATCCCAGCGCACTTGGCTCGTCCCGTCATGCATCCGGCCACCCTCCTTCTGGGAGAATTCCCTCGCACTAAGGCTTTTCAGCGCCCGACTTGGAACTGCTCCTTATGCCGCACAGCTCGGCATTTGCTTTAACTAAGATCCTTCTCCACGAGCCTTCGTTAAAGGGGTAGATGTCTACTCATCGGGCCAATGTTTGATGGGGCCCGGCATGAACAGATCAGCTCTGATTGCGCTGCTTTTGATCCCGCTTGCGGCGGCCCAGGCCCATGGCGCGCGTATCGTGCAGCTCGCCCTGCCGACCCAGCAGCCTGAAGAACCACCCCGGCAATCGGTCGGAGATCCCGACCCCGCACCGATCATCAGTCTCGACCTGTTTGATTTTGGCAGCAGCGCTGAAGAAGCTTGGCCCTGGACCGATACGCAGGACGAGGACTAGCGCTCAGGACGACGCGCGGCGGTGAACACCGGACGAGCGCGCAAGAATGCCGGCAACGTCGGCCGCGACCGCCGGCCGCCCGATGTAGTAACCTTGCGCCTCAGAGCACCCTTCAGCGCACACGCGATCCAACTGCTCGGCAGTCTCGATCCCTTCGGCGAGGGTCGCAATTCCCAAACTCTTCGACAGCGCCACGACCGAGCGCAACACAGCGAGCGCACTTCCCGACTCGCTCTCCAGATCGCGAATGAAGTGCTTGTCGATCTTTATCTTGTCGAAGCGAATGGTGGTCAGATAGCCAAGTGACGAAAAGCCCGTACCGAAATCGTCGAGAGCAACACCCACCCCGATCGCCTGCAGCTCTTCCAAGGCAGAGACAACACCACCAACATCGTACATCAGTACCGATTCAGTGATTTCGAGTTCCAGCCGATTGGGTGACAGCCCCGAGACAGCGAGTGCCGCAATCACCGACTGGCGCACATTGCCCGAACGGAACTGCGCAATCGATAGATTCACCGCGACACGAATACCTTTCGGCCACGTTGCAGCGTCCGCGCACGCACGCCGCAGCACCCAGTCCCCAAGCTGAACGATGAAGCCTGTTTCCTCCGCCAGCGTAACGAACTCACCCGGCGCGATGACACCGTGCTCGGGATGGTTCCAGCGCAGGAGCGCCTCGAACGACACGATCTCGTCGGTTTCAAGGTCGAGTTGCGGCTGGTAATACAGTTCGAACTGATCCTCACTCAGGCCGATGCGCATGTCATGCTCCAGCTTGTGCCGGGCACGCATGCGTGCGTCCATATCCCGCTCGAAGAAGCGCGTATTGCCTGGTCCCTCGCGCTTGGCCCGCGCCAATGCAAGGTCTGCGTTCGTCAGAAGCTCGTCTGGCTGGTCGCCATCAACCGGCGCGATGGCGACGCCCACACTGATCGAGATCGAGATCGGATGATCATCGATGTCGAACGAAGTGCCGAGCACTTCATGCAGTCGCTTGGCCAACGCGTCGGCTTCGCCAATCGGGTCGTCAGAAATCTGCAGCGCAATGAACTCGTCGCCGCCAATGCGCGCGATCATGTCCACGCCGTTTAGCCGGCGACGCAAGCGATGCGCAACGTTCTGCAACAAGGTGTCGCCCGCAGACGGGCCGAACGTGTCATTGATTTCTTTGAAGCGATCGATCTCGAACAGCACGACACCGACGCTGCCGCGCGCGCCAGCGCCTTCACCCGCGAGCAACTCCTCGAGCCGCTCGCGCAGCTGTGCCCGGTTTGGCAGGTCGGTCAGCGTATCGTGGCGCGCCATGTATGACAGCCGCGCCTCGATCCTGCGCAGATACGTGACATCATCGTGCGTCGCCACCCAGCCGCCGCCGTCGAGCGGCGCGTGGGTGATGGCGATGATGCGCCCATCACTAAGCTCGTGCACTTTGGTATGCCTTACCGCCTCGCGCACGGATGCGAAGCGCTCTTCCAGATAGGCTTCGCCGTCCCGTCCATTGTAAAGCCCATTCGCAATCCGGCTTTCAACGATCTTACGAAACGGCGTCCCACGCCGCGCCAGATCACTCGACAGGCCGTACATCTCAACGTAGCGCGTGTTGCAGACGAGCAGTCTCTGGTCCTGGTCGAACATGCACAAGCCCTGAGACATCTTCGAAAGCGCAGCGTCGAACAGCCTGTTCTGCTCGCTCAGCTCCGCATCACGCCGGTCGAGCGCTGCCAGAGCCATCTCTGCTTCGGACCTTGCACGCGCCGATGCTTCGAGGTGCCTTTGCGCTGCTTCCAGCGCCTCGCCATAGTCCGTGAGATGCGCAGCCCTGCCGAGTACGCGTCGCGCACCATATGCGCCGGCAGCGAGCACTATCACGAGACCTATTAGCGTCACGAGACGCTCGGCCTCGGCGGCAGGAAAAATCCGGAACGACGTCAGGTACTGCTCATAATCATTCGTGACGTTTTCCCAGCCGTCCGAAATGACCGCGCCGCAGACGATGAGGCTCCAACCGATAATGGCCGAGACGCCAGCGACGACAACAGGACGCGGATGGAACCGCAACGCCCGCACGCCCACCAGCAATAACAGGAGCACGAAACCGGGCGCCTTCAGCACGCCCGACGCGGGATGACCGAAGGAGAATTGATAGCTCCAGATCAGCAGCAGAACGATGCCGACATCGACAACGCTCAGCAGATCGAGGCTGTGCTCCGGCAGCGGCCGCCTATCTGCCAGCCACCAGCGCACCGCGGAGCTGCAGACGAGTCCGACAAGCGCCCACAGGACCCACTTATCGAGCGCTCCTAAGCTGCCGCGCAGCCCCGTCGTGTGCAGAACCAGAACAAATAAGGCGATCCCGGCCTGCGCCAGCGCGATAGCCTTCTCGCCGCGGGCATCCTGCTCGCGCAGCTTCCGTATCAGCCGAAGCGACGGCGGCACATGCACGCGCGGCGCCTCTTCGGCGCCACGCTCACCACCCCATGCTGTTGACGTCGGCACGGCTGACAAACTCATACTCCGGACGGGATAACGACATAGCCGCGCGACCGTGATGCTTGCGAGTTCCGCGCAGCAACCACGAACGCGCGGCTGGCAAAGCTGCCACAGACCGCGTTACCTGTCCTTTTCCGCGAGAAGAGCTTTACGCGCTTTGGCGTCCCAGAACGATTGTTCAGTTAACGCCAAGTGTGTCCGGAGCGCAGACGTGTCCTATTGCCGAACACCCTCGATTTCGAGAGCCATTTCGACCGTTTGAGATGCAGGACCAAGATTAAAATTGATGTCGAAGTCCTTAAGCGGCAGCGTCGTGGTGCCGGTAAAACCTTGGCGCTGACCACCCCAAGGATCCGAGCCGCCGCCTACACGCGTTGCCTCGATCGTGATCTCCTTGGTTACGCCGTGCAGCGTCAGGTTCCCCTTGATCGTCGCCTTGTCGCCGTCGAGCTTTACGCTCGTGCTCTCGAAAGTTGCCGTAGGGAATTTCGACGTATCGAGGAAGTCTTTGCCGCGCAGATGCTTGTCGCGCTCGGCATGGTTGGAGTTGACGCTGTCGGTGTCGACCTCCACCTTGACCTTCGATGCCTCCGGGTTCGCCTCGTCGAACGAGAACGTACCCTTGAACTTGTCGAAGCGACCCGTCAGCCAGCTGAAGCCGAGATGCTTGATGCGGAAGTTGATCGAGGCATGCGCCTTATCCGTGTCGATCACGTAGTCGGCGGCGCTCACCGGTGCAACAGAGAATAGCGCTGCGATCAACGCGAGTGATCCGGCGGATAACTTCATGAGAACGGCTCCTGTTGGTGGATTGAGTTAGTTCTTCTTAGGCCCCGACAGCATCCGCGTAAGAATGCGAGTGCGGTCGAAGAAGTGGTGCTTCAGGGCAGCGATCACGTGCAGCAGCACGACGATCATGGTGATGTCGGCCAGCGTCTCGTGAATTTCGCCGGCGGTCTTCTCCATACCTTTGTCTTCGATGATTGCCGGCACGCTGAACCAATCGAACACTTCGACCGGGCGTCCGTCCGCGGTCGACATCAAATAGCCACTCACCATCAGCGCGAACAGCAACGGATAGAAACCCCAGTGCACGATTTTCGAGCCCCAGCGCTCGATCGGCGACAGCTCATCGTCGGCCGGATGCGTGTTCGCCAACCGCCAACCGAGCCTGATGGTGAGAAGAATGAGAAGTAGAATGCCGACGCTGCGATGCAGGTTTGGAGCGCTCTGGTAGTAGGGGCTGTAATAGTTCAACTCGACCATCCAGAGGCCGAGCACATACATGCCGATGATGGCCACCGCCATTATCCAATGAACGGCGCGCGTCGGCAGACCATAGCCGGCGGCCGTATCGCGGATCTGCATGCTGAGCCCCTTCCCCTTGCCTGCGCTCATGTAGTCAGCGACGCCACGCCGTCAACAGGCTGATCGCGCGAAACTTTGCCATCGTTGATCGCAAACGCGCGAAGCGGCTTAAATCCGTCGCGGCCGGGATTTGCCAGAAGGCGCTACGTCGCAGACTTCGGCTGATCCGCCGCAGCCAGCCTCGAAAAAGCCGCGTAAAGCCGCGCATAGCTGCCATGCGCCGCACAGGCTGCGTAAGCCGCACGAACCTGGTCCGCGTCGCCTTCATTTATAGATGTCAGCAATAACTGATGCGCTTCGAGCAACTGCCTGAAGCCTGGCGTGCGCGCCAATGCCTCATCCCCGACCAGTGCGAATATTCGCTCGGCGCGCTGTTTACCGCGTACCGCCACCGATCCGAGTTCCAGCAGCGCCATGTCCGGGGCAGCGCGTGCAGTGCTCTCGCCCACGACAATCGGCACGCCGTACGTCTTCGTCTCGCCTTCCAGACGGGACGCGACATTCACCACGTCGCCGAGAATGGAATAATCGAAACGCTGCGGCGAGCCGACATTCCCGACGCAGCACGCCCCGGTATTGAGGCCGATGCCAAGCTCGACCTTGTGTGCAGCCTCACCACGCGCCGCAGCCTCGGCTGCCCATAGGTCATTCAACTTGTCGAGCTGCTCCTGCATGCGCAATGCCGCACGACACGCATTGGCAGCATGAGCCGGATCGGCGAGCGGTGCATTCCAGAACGCCATCACAGCATCGCCCATGAATTTGTCTATCGTCCCTCGCTCTTCGAGAATGATCTCGGAGAGTGGCGTGAACATGCGATTGAGAAACGCGATCAGCGCCTCGGCCGACAGGCCCTCCGCAATGTTGGTGAAGCCGCGCACATCGGCGAACAGCACCGTCACCTCGCGGGTCTCTCCGCCCAGCTTCAGCTTGTCGTGATTGCGCGCCAGCTCCTCCACGAGAGGCGCTGCCACGTAGTGACCGAACGCAGCTCGCACGCGCCAACGCTCCCGCTCCGTGGCGACATAGCCTGCAAGCGAAACGGCAAGGTAGACGAGTAAAATCGCCAACGACGGATAGACGGGATCGAGGAGATAGCCTGTATTCCTGTACGCAATCCACGATCCCGCGAACACCAGCAAGATGGCAGCTCCGCCAACGACCGCCGCGCTGGTCGCCCCGAGGCGTCCGATGAGCCACGCCAGCGCCGCGCCAACGCCGACGAGATAAACGAGCTCCAGCCCAAGTGCGAACGGCGGCCGCACCAGGTGCTCTCCCGAAAGCATCTGCTCAAGCGCCTGCGCGTGCACTTCGACGCCTGGAACCGCCGTATCGAGCGGCGTCGCCCTCAAGTCGAGCAGACCAACTGCGCTCGTGCCGATGAGAATGTCGCGCCCTTTGATGCTGGCGGGCTCGTATGTGCCATCGAGTATCGTGTGCGCCGATATGTACCGACGCCGATCCGGGCGCGAAAACCGCAACCACAATTCGCCGTCCGCCTCCGTCGGCAGAACTGTCTTCCCCACACGCACTTGCTCGATGCCCGTGCGTTGGCCAAAAGCACCGACGCTGCTGCCGCCCGATGAGCGCACGAACACCGTGCTTTCGCCCATACCGACCCGCAGCGCTTCCAGCGGCAGCGACGGATAGAGCTCCCCGCCGATGGCAACCAACAACGGCACGCGTCGCACCACCTGATCGCGCTCAGGCAGCCAGTTGACAGCTCCGACCCCCTTCGCCGCGTCGTTCAGCACCGGCAGGCTTCGCACGGCCCCCGCATAGCGCGGCACGAACTGCAAAGGATCATCGCCCGCAATGGCAAACCGCGCGCGCACCGCCGGCCCCGGCGCGCTGCTCGAGCTTTCACCCGCCACGCCCAGCACAGACGCAGCAGCACCCAGCGCCCCCGCAAAGCGCGCATCACTCGACGGAAGCTCTCCCGCCTTATCCACCAGCGGACGCAGCTCAGGCTGATCCGCAAACAGCTTCGCAAATTCCGCCGGCGACAGCCGGTCCGGCTCGGCAAAGATCAAGTCGAGCGTGACAGTTCGCGCACCCGCCGCCGTCAACCGCTCAACGATCTCAGCCAGCTTTCCGCGCGGCCACGGCCACTGTCCCACACGGGCAAGGGAAGCATCGTCGATGTCGACGATCCGCACCGGAAGCGCTGCATCGAGCTGGCGCGGCGCAAGCTGCAGATATGTGTCGAACACCGCGAGCCGCAGTCGCGCCACTGGTTCGGGATCAGCAATGCGCAGCGCCACTGCCACCAACAGCAGCAATCCAGCAAGCAGGGCGTGGGCAGGCAGCGCGCGCAACGTCGAGACCCTGGAACCGCGGCGCTGATCGCCCCGCGCAGCGATCATAGCCTCGCTGGCGCCCGCTCAGCCACTCCGGCGAACTCAGTTGGTGACCACCTTGGCGAGCCAGTCGGCGCAGTGCCCGGCCAAGGCCGGCGCCCCTTCCTCCATGATCAGGAAGTGACCGCGTCCCGCCGCCTCCTCGAAGGTTGCATTAGCATAGAGGGCCGCCACCTTGCGGCACGTGACCGCCGAAATAACCTTGTCCTCAGAGCCTGCCACCACCAGCACCGGGCAGGTGACGTTGGCTTCGTCCACGGCGATCGTTCTCTGCTTGTCGAACATCCAGAAGAACAGCTCGAACAGTGCCAGGCCCGACTCGGCGCTGAACATGTCGAAGATCCGGCGCTGCCCATCGGCGTCGAGGCTGGCGAGCGAATCCCCTTTCGCCACGTCGAACGACGGATTGAGCGCCTTGTCCCAGAACGGCGAGGCCTGCATCAGCCCCTTCGCCAGGTTCATTTCCTCTTCGGTCGAAGGCAGCACCCCCCACGGCGGCGCCGGGGCAAATAGCACCAGCGCCTTGGCAAGGCCTTGCGCCGCCAGCTGCTGCGCGATGAGCCCACCCATCGAATGCCCGATGATCACCGGCGGCTCCGGCAGGCGTTTGACGAATTCGGCCATGTCGCGCGTGTAGTCGGCGACGCTCTGCTTGGCGAGCAGTGGCGCTGGCTTACGCTTCGGTCCCGGCACATGGTACGGCAGATCGGGGGCCTCGCAGCTCCAGCCCCGCTCTGCAAATACGGGCATGATGTCCGCGAAACACCAGCCCCCGCAGAAGGCGCCATGGATGAGAACGATGTGCTTGGCCATTTGCTGCTCCCCCGTTTCGAAGTGCACCATGCCAGCAGACGGTTACGATTTCACGCCCCTATGCACCGGGCTTTAACCGTCGGCTATGGCAAGGTCGTTCTGCCTCGCCAGCCGCCGGCAGTTGACGCAGAGCTTGCAGCCTGAGAAGTCATCGCCTCAGCACACTATTTCCGGGGCGTCCGATTGCGCGCCTCGCCCATTCCCTGCAGGTTCGCTGTGCAAGATTACATCAGAAAGATACTCGGCGCGCGCGTCTACGACGTGGCGCTGGACACCCCGCTGGACGCAATGCCGCGCCTGTCGAAGCGCCTGCAGAGCACGGTGCTGCTGAAGCGCGAAGACCTGCAGCCGGTGTTCTCGTTCAAGCTGCGCGGCGCTTATAACAAGATGGCAGGTCTCTCGCGCGCGGCGCTCGACCGCGGCGTCATCTGCGCCTCTGCAGGGAACCACGCCCAGGGCGTCGCCCTTTCTGCCAAGCTGCTCCACACGACGGCGACAATCGTCATGCCGCGCGCCACCCCCGACATCAAAATCGAAGCCGTGCGCAGTCGCGGCGGTAATGTCGTCCTGTTCGGCGACAACTTCGATGAAGCTTCCGCGCACGCACGCAAGCTCGAAGCAGAAAACAACCTCGTCTTCATCCACCCCTACGACGACCCCGAAGTCATCGCCGGCCAAGGCACCATCGGCATGGAAATCCTGCGTCGTCACCCCGACCCCATCGAAGCCATCTTCGTGCCCGTTGGCGGCGGTGGACTTGCGTCCGGCATCGCCGTCTACACGAAGTTCCTTCGACCCGAGGTGAAGGTCATCGGTGTTGAATCGGAGGACGCCGCCAGCATGCAGGCGGCGCTGCGCGCCGGAAAACGCGTCACACTCGACCATGTCGGATTCTTCGCCGACGGCACCGCTGTCAAGCAGGTGGGCGAGGAAACCTTCCGCCTCTGCCGCGAGCATCTCGACGGCGTCATCACCGTGAGCACCGACGAAGTGTGCTCCGCCATCAAGGATATCTTCGAGGATACCAGGGCCATCCCCGAGCCCGCCGGTGCGCTCTCCCTCGCCGGCCTGAAGAAATACGTCGAGGAAGGCAACTCAGCGGGCGCATCGCTCATCGCCATCAATAGCGGCGCCAACATGGACTTCGACCGCCTGCGCCACATCTCCGAGCGCGCCGAAATCGGTGAGCATCGTGAGGCACTGCTCGCCGTGTCGATCCCCGAGCACCCCGGCAGCTACCGCCGCTTCATCGAGCTCCTCGGAAAGCGCTCTATCACCGAGTTCAACTACCGTTATGCAGGCCCGGGCGAAGCGCACATCTTCGTCGGCGTCCGTCTCAAAGGCGGCGAACGCGACAAGCTCGACATCATCGCCATGCTCAAAAAACACGGCTATGCCGTCGTCGATATGAGCAACAACGAAATGGCCAAGCTACACGTGCGTTACATGGTCGGCGGGCGCACTTCAGGGCTCAAGAACGAGATGGTGCTCCGCTTCGAGTTCCCCGAGCGCCCGGGTGCGCTGCTGCAATTCCTCGACAGCCTCTCCGACCGCTGGAACATCTCGCTGTTCCATTACCGCAACCACGGCGCCGACTATGGCCGCGTGCTTGCCGGCATCGAGGTGCCGCCAGCTGAGCGCGAGGACCTGAAACGCAGCCTCGAAAAACTGTCCTATCCCTACTGGGACGAGACGGACAATCCCGCCTATCGCGCCTTCCTCTCGGGCGACAACGGAAAGCGATCCGCCGCATGAGCTATGACTTCATGATGTTTGAACCGCGCGGTGCCATCAACGCGATGGCGGACATCACTGCTAGCAACCTTTGCCTGCAGAACGCCGACACCATCAAGGATAAGTTGACGCGACTGTTTCCCAAGATCGAGTGGGAAAACAAGGGTGATCGCGGTTGGCTCGGCCGCCTCAGCGAGGACGGCGACGCCTACGAATTTCGTCTCCCGGCAGGCGATGACGAATGCTGGACGATCAATACAGCCGAAGAAAACCACGACACCGCAATCGTCGCCAAGATCTGCTCATCTCTCGAGCTGCTCGCCTTCGACGGGCAGGCGCTCGAGTTGATCGACGCCTCCGGCCGCCGCCCCGCGCAATGAAAGCGAGGTAGCGCAGACTTGCTGCGCTACCCGCTGCAACACCGCCGTCAGGCCGGCATCCGGCGCGCGTAGTCCTTCTGTAAGCGAGCGAACTTGTCCCAGAACGGCTCTGGCTCCTCCCCGCTGATGCGCGCCACGAGCACGTCGAGGTGGTTGTGCCATCCGGGTCCGACTTTGAGCAGGACCGATCGGTCGGGAATTCGACGGTGGATCACGGTGAGCAGCACCCGCTCGCCTCTCGGCGCAAGCTCGAACGTCACCTCGCCCCGCTCGTACCAGGTGAACGATAGCTTGCGTGGCGGGTCGATCTCGGTGATGCGGCTCATCATGCGGTGTTCGTCGGAAAAGCCCTCGGGCCGCTTACCGGGTGGGTCGGTAAGCTCGTCGTTGCGCCATACGAGCTCGAAAGGCGCGCCAACGATCAGCTCCATATCGCCCGCCGCCAGCCACCGACGCCGTAACTCGCTATCGGTGAGGTAATTCCATACGCGCTCGATAGGACCCGGCAGAATGCGCTGGATCGTCAGCGTGGCGGGTTCGGTCAAAACTCCATAGTCGCCGGCGGTCACGACGTCGTTCATTTGTCATCTCCTTGATTGATGGCCGAGGGCTTGCGCGCATCCTCGCTACGGAGGAGCTGATCGAGCACATCGAGGCGATCGGTCCAGAAGCGCTCGTAGAAGCCGAGCCATTCGTGCGCACTAGCGAGTGGCCCGGGAGCGAGGCGGCACATGTGCGTGCGGCCACGTATTTCGCGATGAATGAGGCCCGCGCTCTCCAGCGCCTTGATGTGCTTGGAGGCGGCGGCCAATGAGATGGAGAACGGATCAGCGAGCTGGCTGACGCTTCGTTCGCCATTGGCGAGTTCGCGCAGCATGTGCCGCCGGGTTGCATCTCCGAGGGCGTGGAAGACGGCGTCGAGCCGTGATGTGTTTAATTCAACCATGAGGTTGAATATTGCCCATACTCCGACAATAGTCAACCACTTGGTTGAATAATATGTCCTCAAACTGTCCGGCGGAACTGCACCGACAGATTGTTGGCTGGCATTTCCTGGATTTGCGGCGGCCCGAACCCAGCTTCAGCGGCAACCCGCGCGACCTCCTCGAGATCGCGCACGCCCCATTCCGGATTGCGACGCCTGAGATCGGCGTCGAACGCTTCGTTGCTGTCAGCCGTGTGAGCGCCGTTCCGGCGATAGGGCCCGTAAAGAAACAGCAGCCCGCCCGGCGGCAGCACCCGGACGGCGCCACGCATCAGGCCGACCGTCGCCGCCCACGGCGAGATATGGATCATGTTGATGCACAGCACTGCATCCGCGCGATCCACCGGCCAGACATCATCCGCCGCATCGAGCGCTAGCGACGGGCGGATATTGCTGAGCTGCACCCGCGCCGCCCAAGCATCGATACTGGCGCGCGCATCGGCGTTCTGATCCGTCGGCTGGAAAACCAAACTGGGACCCGCCAGCTGGGCAAAGTGCACCGCGTGCTCGCCCGAGCCGCTGGCAATCTCCAGAACCAGCCCGCGCGCGGGTAGGTTGGGCTTCAGCACATTCCAGATGGGATCGCGATTGCGCGCCACCGCAGGCGCATGAAGGCGGGGATCAATCATCTCTCGACATTAAGGAACACGGCAGTGCGTGCCAAGGCGCTGCATTGCTGCGGGCATCCATATGTTTCCGCGTCGGGCCAAGGGAAACACTGCGAAACAATTCGTCCCGAGTTTGCACCAGAACCGGCCCTGAGGCGCCCGATTCCACCCACAGAAAGGTAGGGCCTCCGGGAGCGTCAGCTTTAGCGAGGCGGGGTGGATCACAATTTATCGGGGCGGCGCAGGCTGTGCGAAAGCACTTGTGGGCGAGCATTCTCTTTGCCGGGTTGCTATGCGCCGGCGGCTGCGCCGCGCCGGACCGGCTGCATGCCGTCCCTGCCTCGCTGACGGGCTCGCTCGATTTCGCGCACGTTGCCCGCAGCCGCTTCTCCCTCGACGATACCGCCGCCCTGACAGAAGAAATCCGCTGGGCGCTTTCAACGAGACCCAACACTGAGCGCAACATCGACCTGCTGGCTCTCTCGGGCGGCCAGGAAGATGGCGCCTTCGGTGCAGGCCTGCTCACCGGCTGGAGCGAACACGGCAACCGGCCGAAATTCACCATCGTCACCGGCACCAGCACCGGCGCATTGACCGCGCCCTTCGCCTTCCTCGGCACCGATTATGATGGAGCGCTCGAGGCGATGTATACCAAGACAAACATCAAGGACATCATCTCCAAGCGCTATCTGGTCGCCGCAATCACCGATGACGCGATGATGGATTCTTCTCCCCTCTACCGCACCATCTCGCGCTATCTCACCGAGGACGTGCTCAATCGCATCGCCTTCGAATATCGCACCGGGCGACTGCTGCTGATCTCGACGACCAATCTCGACAGCGGCAAGCTGGTGATCTGGAACGTCGGCGCCATCGCCGCCAGCGACAATCCCCGGCGCCTCGATCTGACGCGCAAGATCATCCTGGCTTCCGCAGCTGTTCCAGGACTTTTCCCGCCCGTCATGCTCGATGCCAAGCTCAAGGATGGCACGCATCAGGAGATGCACGTCGACGGAGGCACCGTCTCACAGGTATTCCTCTATCCTCCACAACTCGACATGCGGCAGATCATCGACGCCGTTCGTCCGCAATCGAAGACCACCGCCTATATCATCCGCAACGGCCTCGTCAGCCCACCGCCGGCGGAAGTGCCGCGCCAGACACTCGAGATCGCGCAACGCGCCATCGAGACGATGATCTCAAGCACGGCTGTCGGCGATCTCTACCGCATCTATTCGACAACCAAGCGCGATGACATCGGGTTCAAGCTCGCGATCATGGGCGAAGACTTCACCGAGCCGTATACGACGCGGTTCGACCTGCGCTACATGCGCGAGCTTTATCGCTACGGACACATGAAAGGCGCCATGGGCTACCCATGGCAGCCATCACCGCCCGGCTTCAATTAGCAAAGCGCGTCTGGCCCGGTCAGATCCCGAGCTTGGTCTTGAGGATGTCGTTGACGGCCTGCGGATTGGCCTTGCCGCCCGATGCCTTCATCACCTGGCCGACGAACCAGCCCAGCATGCTCGGCTTCGCCTTCACCTGCTCCACCTTGTCGGGGTTGGCAGCGATGATCTCGTCGACGGCCTTCTCGATGGCGCCGGTGTCGGTCACCTGCTTCATGCCGCGCTTTTCGACGATCTCGGCCGGATCCCCGCCTTCGGTCCAGACGATCTCGAACAGATCCTTGGCGATCTTGCCCGAGATGGTGCTCGACGCGATGAGATCGACGATGGCGCCGAGCTGCTGCGCCGACATCGGCGACGCCTCGATCGACTTGCCTTCCTTGTTGAGGCGCCCGAACAGCTCGTTGATCACCCAGTTCGCGGCGAGCTTACCGTCGCGCCCCTGCGCAACCGCCTCGAAGTAGTCGGCGGATTCGCGCTCGGCCACGAGCACGTTCGCGTCGTAGTCGGAAAGGCCGAACTCCTGCATGAAGCGCTGCTTCTTGGCATCCGGCAACTCCGGCAGGTCCTTCTCCAGCTCGCCGACGTATTCCATCGACAGCTCGAGCGGCAGCAGGTCCGGATCGGGGAAGTAGCGATAGTCGTGCGCCTCTTCCTTCGAGCGCATCGACCGCGTCTCGCCCTTGCCCGGATCGAACAGGCGCGTTTCCTGATCGATCGCACCGCCAGCCTCGATGATATCGATCTGCCGGCGCGCTTCCACCTCGATCGCCTGACCGATGAAGCGGATGGAGTTGACGTTCTTGATCTCGCAGCGCGTGCCGAGCTTGTCACCGGGCTTGCGCACCGACACGTTGACGTCCGCGCGCAGGTTGCCCTTCTCCATGTCGGCGTCGGACGTGCCGAGGTAGCGCAGGATGGTGCGCAACTTCGACACATAGGCCTGCGCCTGCTTGGACGAGCGCATGTCGGGCTTCGACACGATCTCCATCAGCGCCACGCCCGAACGGTTGAGGTCGACGTAGGAATAGTCGGGGTGCTGGTCATGCACCGACTTGCCGGCGTCCTGCTCCAGATGCAGGCGCTCGATACCGACGGTCATCGTCTCGCCGTCAACGTCGATCTCGACTTCGCCCTCACCGACGATCGGCTGCTGGTACTGGCTGATCTGGTAGCCCTGCGGCAGGTCCGGATAGAAATAGTTCTTCCGGTCGAACACGCTTCTGAGATTGATCTTGGCGTTGAGACCCAGCCCCGTGCGCACCGCCTGCGCGATACACTCCGAGTTGATCACCGGCAGCATGCCGGGCATCGCTGCATCGACGAGAGACACATGGCTGTTCGGATCGGCACCGAACGCCGTCGATGCGCCCGAGAACAGCTTCGACTGCGAGGCCACCTGCGCGTGAACCTCGAGCCCGACGATGACCTCCCAGCTCCCGGTGGCACCTTCGATCAGGTTCTTGGACTTGCTGGCCTTGGCTGTCTCTTGCATGGCAATGCTCCTCGGATGCGCCCTCGTTATCGCAGGGCGCCCGGCGGGGCAAGCCATGGGGGACCGTGCGACCTAGTGATCCTCGGCTTCCGCCTCTTCCAGCTCCAGCGGCAGGGGGGCAATTTTCAGCGGATCGCCGTGCCGTCGCGACTGCCCCTCGAAGTAGCAGCCTTCCTCCAGCACCAGCTTCTTGTGGTAGATCTGGCCTTCGACGTTGCAGCCGGCGCCCAGCGTCAGCTCACGAGCATAGATCGCGCCCGAGAACTCGCCCAGCACCACCACCTTGTCGGCGACAATGAGCCCGCCCACCTCGCCGCGCTCGGAAATCTTCAGCGTCGAGCAGCGCACTTCCCCGTCGATAATACCTTCGATGCACACGGGGCCGTCGAGTTGCAGTGCCCCGATAATCGTCACGCCGCGATTGATCACGAACGCGCTTTTGAGCGCGCGCGCCTCGGCGCCGTTCACCTGTGTCATTACGCAATACCCCCGGAACGACATCACCCTGTCGGTCCCCGCGGGAAAGCGAATGCCGGAAAGAAGTGGCACTTTTCAGGCGCGGGCGCGGCAAGAACCGCATCAGGGTTAGCGGTCCTGCGCTTAGCCGCGGCGGCGCGCCAGAAAATAACCCAGTCCGGCCCATACGAGACCGAGCAGAAAGCCCATCAGAAACACGGCCGCTTCGCCGCCCAGGGCGTGTACGGGCATCAGCCCGACTGCGGCAACGAGCCAATAGAGAATGTAACCGGCGAGCGAGGCGGCGAATGCAGCGACGATCAGCTTCTGCCACTGGTCGGCGCGGCGCCCGAGCATGAAGGCCACAATGATGATCGCCGGATTGAGCGCTGCGATCATCACGAGCGTCCAGGGATCGAAGGGTACGATCTCCACCGCTAGGCTCCCTTGTCGCCGTTGCCTTCGGTCTGCAGACGCAGCTTCTCTTCCTCGTACTGCACGAACCAGCCGATCATCTGGCGCCACAGCGCCTCGGTCAGCTCGGGCGGCAGCCCCTTCTCGGTGGCGCGCACCTTGACCTTGTCGATGACCTGCTGGATGCGCCAGGGCACGACAGCGTCGGCTGGGTTTTTCTTGAGCTGCCAGGCGCGGTCGACGTAGCCGAAGCGCTCGGCGATCAGGTCGACCATGGCGAGGTCGATGCGATCGATCTCGTCGCGCACCTGCCCCATGTCGGCGCATTCCCACGGGCGTTTTGGATCGCTCATTTCGATTTGCTCCCGGCCTTCTTGGCGCCAGTTTTCGCCGTCGTGCCTGCCCACCAACGATCCTCGACGACGAAACGGCCCGCCGCATCTTCGATCGCCTGCGCAGCGCGGAACAGCGTCGCCTCGTCGAACGGCTTGCCGATCAGCTGCAGCCCGAGCGGGGTGCCCTCGCTGGAAAGGCCGGCGGGCACCGAGATGCCCGGCAGCCCGGCCATGTTCACCGTCACGGTGAAGATGTCTTCCAGGTACATCGCAATCGGATCGCCGGTCTTCTCGCCGAATCCGAACGCGGGCGACGGCGTCGTCGGCGTCAGCACCACGTCGACTGATTTCCACGCGTCATCGAAGTCGCGCTTGATCAAGGTGCGGACCTTCTGCGCCTTGAGATAATAGGCATCGTAATAGCCCGCCGACAGCACGTACGTGCCGATCAGAATACGCCGCCGCACTTCCTTGCCGAAGCCCGCGGCGCGCGTGTTCTCGTAGGTGTCGATCAGGTCCTTGCCAGGAACGCGCAGGCCGTAACGCACGCCATCATAGCGGGCGAGGTTCGACGAGGCCTCGGCAGGGGCGACGATGTAGTAAGCCGGCAGCGCGTATTTCGTGTGCGGCAGGCTGATGTCGTGGATCGTGGCCCCGGCGGCCTTCAACCAGGCGATGCCGTCCTGCCAGAGCTTCTCGATCTCCTTCGACATGCCCTCGACGCGGTATTCCTTAGGCACGCCGACGCGCAGGCCTTTGACGCCCTGAGCCAGCGCCATCTCGTAGTCCGGCACCGGAGCTGCGACCGAGGTGGAATCCTTCGGATCGTGGCTCGCCATCGCCCGCAGCATGATCGCCGCATCGCGCACCGTCTTGGCGATCGGCCCCGCCTGATCCAGCGAGGACGCGAACGCCACGATGCCCCAGCGCGAGCAACGCCCGTACGTCGGCTTGATTCCGACGGTGCCAGTCAGCGCTGCCGGCTGACGGATCGAGCCGCCCGTATCGGTCGCCGTGGCAGCAAGGCACAGGTTGGCCGACACAGCCGCCGATGAGCCGCCCGACGATCCGCCCGGAACGAGCTTGTCGGTCGTCGTCTTGCCGTCCTTCTTGCGGCGCCAAGGTGAGACCACCGGTCCGAACGCGCTTGTCTCGTTCGAGGAGCCCATCGCGAACTCGTCGCAATTGAGCTTGCCCAGCATCACCGCGCCGGCATTCCACAGATTGGAGCCGACTGTCGATTCATAGGTGGGCTTGAAGTCGTCGAGGATCTTCGAGCACGCGGTCGTGCGCACATCCTTGGTGCAGAACAGATCCTTGTTGCCGAGCGGCAGTCCTTCCAGCGGACGCGCGTCGCCTGCCTTCAGGCGCTTGTCGCTTTCCTTCGCCTGGCTGAGCGCTAGTTCCGGCGTCTGCAGGACATAGGCGTTGATCGACGGATTGGCCGTCTCGATTGCGTCGATGAAGGCTTTCGTCAGCTCCGTAGCCGAGACTTCCTTCGCGCGTAGCTTCTCGCGCGCTTCCGCGATGGTGAGCTTGGTAAGTTCTGTCACAGTGACTACTCCACCACCTTCGGCACCACGAAAAAGTGGTCTTCGACCATCGGAGCGTTCTTGACGACGTCGTCCGCGATCTCGCCGTCATTGACGACGTCCGCGCGCTTCGTCAGCTCGATCGGCACCACCCGCGTCATCGGCTCCACCGTCGAGGTGTCGACTTGATTGAGCTGTTCGACCCAGTTGAGGATTCCGGAAAGCTCCTGCTCCAGTCCTTTGGCCTCTGCGTCGGAAATCTTGATGCGCGCCAGCCGCGCAATGCGCCGCACAGTCGTCTCGTCGACCCGCATGGCTCCTCGCCGTCTTGAGTTGAACGTCGCTTTGGATAAAGCGCGAGGCACTCTTAGCCCCGGTAAGGCATGGGCGCAACTTCAAGGGGTGCCCCGGTCCCTCGGTTCGACCGCTTCCCCGTCGCTGCCACGCCACTGCGACAAGAACGGCCCCAGGATGTCCGAGGCATCGTCGGTCCATGCCGAAACCCCGCCGGTGCGGAAGTCCTGCGCCCCGTCTAGGGCCCGGAAGGGGTCCAGCACCAGCGAATCCTTGGCGAACACGGCAATTGTCGAGCTGTTCTCGGCATATGACCCATCGGCGCTGTCATCCGAGACGATCAGCCCCTTCAGTGCCGGCACCAAGGGCAGCGTCGCCCCCAGCACGGAGTCGAGGTCCAGATACCTGTTCGAGATGTGCAGCACCACAACGCCCTTGTCGGTCAACTTGCGGGCGTAGAGTTGCAGCGCCTCCGCCGTCAGCAGGTGCACCGGCACAGCGTCCGAAGTGAACGCATCGACGATGATCAGGTCGAAGCTGTTGTCTGGCTCCTTGGCGAGGGTGAGACGCGCGTCTCCGATCACCACGTCGAGCTTGGGCTGGCAGTTGGCGATAAACGTGAAGTGGTTCCACCTCGACGCGATGTCGACCACCACCGGATCGATCTCGAAGAAGCGCCACGCCTCGTGCTTGCGCGAGTAGCACGCGAGCGACCCCGCTCCGAGCCCGACAATGCCGAAGCGGCCAAGCTCGCCATCGCCGTCGACCCGGTCCTGCACGATCTTGACCGCGGCGGCCATCGGCGATCCCGGATAGTAGTAGGTGCCCGGCGTCACGTCGGCGATGATATTGCCGAAATCATCGCGCAACCGCTGCGCGCCATGCAGCGTCGTACCATGCGTCAACACGTTGTAGTCGCCCAGTTCCGACTGGCTGACGCGATACACCCCATAGTAGCTGCGTTGCGCAAATCCGCGCTTCACTGCCGACGGCAGCATCGCGACGGCAGCAAACATCATCAGCGCCGCAGTGAGTTGGCGCGCGCCATGCCCCCACAGCACCACCACCATCGCAGCGAAGATCGCCGTGATGACCGGCGTCGTGCCCCACTCGCCGAACGTCCACCCATGCTCCGCGGCCAGCACTGGCCCGCGCCAGATCAGCGCCATCCCCACCGCGAAGATCGAGAAGATCCAGATCAACTCGCGCACGGTTGATTTTCCGCCGTTCAGCACGCCCGGACGGCACGCCAGCGACAGCGCAATCAGCAGCGGATATTCGTACACCTCCGAGAAGATGCGCGGGGCAATCAACGCCGCGAACAGTCCGCCCAGCACGCCGCCGAACGACATCCACAAATAGAACTCGGTGAGGTAGCGCGCCTTCGGCCGATTGATAAACAGCGTCCTGTGCGCCACCAGCGCTGCAAGGAAGAACGCCGCGACGCCCGCGCTGCTCGTCAGCACCCACTTGTCGTGCTTCACTTGCGACAGTTCCAGCAGCGCGAAAATTACAGCAGCAAGCTGCGCCGGCAGCAGCAGCCACATCGGCAGCGGCAACCGCGTCTGGAACGCCAGCACGAAGGTGAGCAAATAGATCGCCAGCGGCAGGACCCACAACAGCGGCGCCGAGGCGATATCCGTCGCGATGTGCGTCGTGAACGCGGTGAGCAGCGCCGCCGGCACCAGCGCCAGCCCGGCCCAGGCCGCCCGCTCGCCCCAGCTGGGTGCCGGACCAGACTCTTCCCGCTCTTCGATCACCAGCGCGCGCGAATCCGAAACCGCGCGCCGCCGCACCACCGCATAGCAGCACGCAATCGCCGCGATCAGCACCACGTACAGCGCCGCCCAGTAGCGGCTCAGCACCGTCAGCCCGAATGCTGGCTCCAGCAGAAACGGATAGCCGAGCAGCGCCAGCAGGCTTCCGAAATTGGACGCGCCATAGAGAAAATAAGGGTCCTTGGCGTGCGGATGCCCCGAGTGTGCAAACCATGCCTGCAGCAAAGGCGCGTTGGCCGCGACTGCGACGAACGGCAGCCCGACGGCAACGCTGAACAATCCAAGCTGCCACATATAAGGATCGCCTGGCGGCGGCTCGCGCCACGCCTCCGGCAACCCAACCGGCAGCACGATCAGCGCGATCACTGCCAATCCCAGGTGCACGAACCCAGCCGACTTTAGCGGCACCTTGTCGTTCAGCAGATGCGCATAGCCATAGCCGACCAACAGCGCCGCCTGGAAGAACAGCAACGCCACCGCCCACACCGACGACGACCCGCCGAGCACTGGCAGCACCATCTTTGCGAACATCGGCTGGATGGCAAACAGCAGAAATGCCGACAGGAACGTGGTAGCGGCGAACAGCGCTAGCACACCGGCCCCATGCCGCAGCGGCGCGGCTACGCTATCACCGGCGTGGGCGGCCATTTCCGCGGGCGGACTCTGTTCCTGCACTTCTCGCCAATCCCCTGACGCCGATGGAAACCGGCGGTGCCCTCCCGCACCGACGCAGCCCTCCCACAACCGGGTTGGCAATCGGCGACCGGCGCGGAGTATAAGAGGGCCCCCGACAGCAACAATGGACAGGCTGCCTATATGGCAAATTCGATGGCAGAGCGGCAGCCCGGCACGACCACGGAAGATATTGAAGGTTTCGCCGCCGGTCTTCCCGAGCGGTCGCCGCTGATTGGCATCGACGCCGGCACCAAGACATTTGGCCTGGCGCTATCCGATATTACACGCACGATCGCCTCGCCGCTGTTCGTCATCAGACGGACAAAATTCAAGGCAGACGTCGCAGAGCTGTTACGCTTCGCCGCAGAACATAAAGTTGGCGGCTTCGTCCTCGGCCTTCCGACAAATCTCGACGGCACGTCGGGCCCGCGCGTCCAGGCGACCCGCGCCTTCGCACGCAATGTTAACGCGCTCTGCGAGTTGCCGATCCTTCTATGGGATGAGCGCCTCTCCACAGCCGAAGCGGAACGCACGCTGCTAGAGGCGGATGCCAGCCGTCGTCGCCGCGCTCAGGTTATCGACAAGCTCGCTGCGACCATCATTTTGCAAGGGGCGCTCGATCGCATGCGCCTCTTCTCCACGCGCGCATATTAACTCTTCTGCGCGCAAATCACGGCGACACCCCACCCCGTCCAAAGCGTGCCGCAATGGCCTGCGAGTGTTTTGGAACGCCGTCGCTCATGGGCTCGTTAGCCCGATGGCGAAGTGGATTCGTAAATGTCGCAAGTCACGAAACTCATTCGGCCACGCAGCGAGCCGCGCCGTAGCCCGCCGCCGCCTCTCTCCAACGAGAGCGAAAATTATGCCGGGCGCTTTGCAAGCTCGACGCGCCGCGAAGTTCGCCGCCTCATGCGATCATCGCCGCGGCTTGCCGATCTCGCCGTCGTGTTTCCGGGCGCCATGTACGCGCTTGCATCCAAGCAAGGCACGCCCGAACAACGCCACACCGCACTCTCGCTGATCGAGGAAGGCGCCCCGCTTAAAGTTGTTGCGCGCACGCTGGAGTTGCCGCTTTGGTTGCGCCGCCTGCCGCCCGAAGCCTTTCAAAAAACTATACCCCCAGTGCCCGTCGGCGAGAACTTCACGCGAAGGATCGCAACGCGGCTGCCCGCATCGCCTACGCACAGCGCCCTATGGCTCGAATCCGTCGCGTTCGGCGCGCTGGCCTGCAACGACGACTTTGCCCTCTGGCTCGCCGACCAGCCGATCTTCAGCGAATCCGGCCGGCCTGATCGCATGTTCGGCATTCTCGCCGCCTACGCCTGGCATTCACGCGCACAGCAGACCCGGGCGCACGGCCTCATAGTCGTGCCTTGGCGTCCCGAGATCGCCTTCGACACTGCGCTGTGCGCCGCCAAGAGCTGGCTCAGCCGCCTGCGGCTAACGCTTCAACTCGGCCCCGGCGTGCTCACGGATCCGTGGCTTTCGGGTGGACAAGTTCGCGGCTACACGTTCGTGCCGCTGCTCGACCGTACTGAGATCCTCGCCGAAGCACGCGCCATGCAGAACTGCGCCGACCAGTATGCCGAGCGCCTCGCCGACGACCGCTGCCGGCTGTTCTCCATCCGCCGCGAGCGCGAGCACGTTGCAACGCTGGAGATCGGCCCGCACGCGCGTGAAGCCGGCATGCTCGCCATCACCCAGCTCAAGGGCCGCCACAACATGGCAGCGCCCCTGGACGTCTGGCAGGCCGCTTACGCCTGGCTGGCCGCACAAAGCGGGCTGCGCCGCCTGCCGCCGCGCCTTGCGCCCGAACGCAAGCTCGACGCCGAGGCATGGGACAAACTCATGGCCTCGTATCGGAAGGCCACTAGCGGCGCACCCTGGCTGCCCGACGTGCCCACCCAAGGCATATTCGACGGGCTCAACGCCGAGATGGCAGACCTCGCCCGCCGCGGCGGCGTCTCTTCGTGGCTGTTCACCTGATCTGCACGGCGCGCGCGCTCAAACAGCGTTCGGCGAAGCGCGATTGAGGATCGCGCGCACGTCTGCGTGCTCCAGGCCTTGGCCGTACGTCGAACGCGGATCGCCGCTGATGCGCGTTGCGATGAACGCATCCGCCACAGCCGCTGGCGCGTGCGCCCGCAATATCGTCGCTGCGCTCAACACCGCGAGTGCCTCGACCAGCGTGCGCCCGCGCGCGTCGAGCAGTTTAGGCTCCTGCAGCATCGCCTCCAGCCGCGCATGTGCGCGCCTCAGGTGCTGATCATCGCCCGCTGCCGACGCCAACTCGTCCATTACGGTTGCGACGGCAAGCGGCTCGCGCTGCAGAACGCGCGCGACGTCGAGCGCCATCACGTTGCCTGAGCCCTCCCAGATCGAGTTGACCGGCACTTCGCGATAGAGCCGCGCCAGCGGCGCCTCCTCGACATAGCCATTGCCGCCCAGGCACTCCATCGCTTCCGCCACCAGCGGCGGCGCCATCTTGCACACCCAGTATTTTGTGACCGGTGTCATCAGGCGCCGCCACGCCGACGCGCGCGGATCCTCCGCCCGGTCGAAAGCACGCGCTAGCCGGAACGACAGCGCTGTCGCCGCCTCGACATCCAGCGCCATATCCGCCAGCACCTGCTGCATCACCGGCTGATCGACGAGCTTCTTCTGGAACACCGTTCGATGCTCTGCGTGATGCACCGCATTGGCCAGCCCAAAACGCATCAACCCCGCGGACGAGATTGCGCAATCGAGGCGGGTGTACGTCACCATCTCGATGATGGTGGCAACGCCCCGGCCTTCCTCACCGATTGCGCGCGCCCACGCACCCTGAAACTCGACTTCGGACGACGCATTGGAGCGATTCCCCAGCTTGTCCTTGAGCCGCTGCAGATGCAGAGCGTTGACGCTGCCATCCGGCAAGAAGCGCGGCACCAGAAAGCACGTCAGCCCACCGTGCGCCTGCGCCAGAACTAAAAACGCATCCGACATCGGCGCGGAAAGAAACCACTTGTGCCCCGTGAGCAGATATTCGCGCCCTGGTCCCGCTCCCGCGATCGGCTCGGCCACGGTCGTCGCCGCGCGCACATCCGTGCCGCCCTGCTTCTCGGTCATGCCCATGCCGAGCGTCACCGCCGCCTTGTTCTCAGCAGGGACGAAACCCGGATCGTACTCGAACGGCAGCACACGCGGCACCCACTCGGCAGCAACATCCGGCTCCTGCATCAGCACGGGCACGGCCGCATTGGTCATGGTAATCGGGCAGCAGTGTCCCGCTTCCATCTGCGCCGCGAGATAGAACGCGCCGGCCCGCGCTACATGCGCACCGGGAGCGCGCTGCGCCCCACGCTTTCCCAAATGCACCCAGACGGAGCTATGCAAACCGGCATTGCAGCTTGTTCGCATCAAAGTGTGATAGGCTGGATGGAAGGTCACGACATCGCGGCGACGCCCCTGCCTATCGTGCGTGGCAAGCTTCGGGCTCTCCACATTGGCGATCCGCCCTCGTTCCAGCGCCTCGGCACTGCCCGCCACTTTCCCGAACGCATCGAGCGACTTGGCAGCATGCCCGCCACCCTCTCGCTCTACGGCCTCGATCAGCGCCGCGTCCGAGCCATAGAGATTCACATCCTCGAAAGGAGGCGACTGGTTGAAGACCTCGTGCGTTTCAGACGGTGCGACCATTTCGGCAGTTTATCGCCATTAACACCGGTGCGGCGCTACCGGCCCTTAACGTATTCCCCAACTCATGCAAGACACCGCCTCCTGCGCTGTTGCCGTCGGGCCTGAGTCTCCCTATAGAAGCTCCTTTAATGACCAATGCCGTAGCCAAAGTCGAAACGCTGCACTTCCCCCATCGCCATCTCCTCACTGTCGAGGGGTTGAGCGCACAAGAAATCAATTTCCTTCTCGATCTCGCCGACCGCAACGCCGACGATAATCGTCAGGCAGGCAAAAAGCGCGACGTTCTGCGCGGTCGAACGCTGATCAATCTCTTCTTCGAGGCATCGACCCGCACCCAGTCTTCGTTCGAGATGGCCGCCAAGCGCCTCTCGGCCGACGTCATGAACATGAACGTGTCGACATCGTCGGTACAGAAGGGCGAAACGCTCATCGACACCGCGATGACGCTGAACGCCATGCGCCCCGACATCATCGTCGTCCGCCACCACGCCGCTGGCGCCGTCGAGCTCCTGGCGCAAAAAATCGACTGCTCGGTCGTCAACGCCGGCGACGGCGCCCACCAGCACCCCACCCAGGCCTTGCTCGACGCCCTCACCATCCGTCGTGCCAAGGGCCGCGTGGCCGGGCTCACCGTCGCCATCTGCGGCGACATCCTCCACAGCCGTGTCGCCCGCTCCAACATCGTCGTGCTCAACACGCTCGGCGCCCGCGTGCGCATCGCCGCCCCCTCGACGCTGCTTCCCGCCGCTCCAGACCGTCTCGGCGCCGAGGTCTTCACCGACATGTGGAAAGCCGTCGAAGGCGCCGACGTCGTCATGATGCTGCGCTTGCAGCGCGAGCGCATGGAAGGCTCTTACGTTCCTTCGACACGCGAATATTTCCACTTCTTCGGCCTCGACCAGGAGAAGCTGGCCCGGGCCAAACCGGACGCCATCGTCATGCATCCGGGCCCCATGAACCGCGGCGTCGAGATCGCCTCCACCGTCGCCGACCATTCCTCCAGCGTCATCCGCGAACAGGTGGAAATGGGCGTCGCCGTCCGCATGGCCGTGCTCGAAGCGCTGGCCAGAAACCTGCCGAAACGATGAACGCACAGTCCACCGCAACAAAACGCCCAGCCCGCGAGACGAAATCCGCGGCCGCCACAGCCTTTATCAACGCGCGCATCATCGACCCCGCGTCGAACCGCGATGAACCCGGCGGCCTTGTCATACGCGACGGCATCATCGCTGACGTCGGCCCGCATCTGCGCCGCAACGCGCCGGAAGGCGCCAGCGTCATCGATTGCAAGGGCCACGTCCTCGCGCCCGGCCTCATCGATGCACAGGTGTTCACTGGCGAGCCCGGTTACGAGCACCGCGAGACCTTGAAGACGGCCAGCCACTCGGCTGCTGCCGGCGGCGTCACCACCATCGTCGTGATGCCCGACACCAACCCCGTCATCGATCAGGTCTCGCTCGTCGACTTCATCCAGCGCCGCGCCCGCGACAACGCCATCGTGCACGTGCACACCATGGCGGCGATGACCAAGGGCCTCAAAGGCGAGGAGATGACCGAGATCGGCTTGCTCAAGCGAGCCGGCGCCATCGCCTTTTCCAACGGCAAGACATCCGTGGCCAACACCCGCGTGATGCGCAACGTGCTGCTCTACAGCCGCGACTTCGGCGCCCTCATCGTCCATCACACCGAGGACCCCTATCTAGCCTCCAGCGGCGCGATGAACTCCGGCGAGGTTGCTGCGCGGCTCGGACTGCCCGGCGTGCCCAAGGCTTCCGAGACGATCCTGCTCGAGCGCGACGTGCGCCTCGTCGAGATGACCCGCGGCCGCTATCACGCCGCCACCATCAGCTGCGCCGAAAGCCTTGAAGTGATCCGCAGTGCCAAGGCCCGCAAGCTGCCCGTCACCTGCGGCGTGTCGATCAATCACCTGACGCTGAACGAAAACGACATCGGCCCTTATCGCACCTTCTTCAAGATGCGCCCGCCGCTGCGTTCTGACGATGATCGCGCGGCAATGGTCCGCGGGCTCGCCGCCGGCGACATCGACATCATCGTGTCGAGCCACGATCCCCAGGACGCCGACGACAAGCGCCGCCCCTTCGCCGAGGCAACCGACGGTGCCGTCGGCCTCGAAACGCTGCTGCCTGCCGCGCTGCGTCTGCACCACTCCGGCGAGCTGCCGCTGATGAGCATTCTGCGCGCCATGACCATTAACCCCGCGAAGCTGCTCGGCCTGCACTCCGGCCGGCTCTCCAAAGGCGCCATCGCCGACATTATCCTGTTCGATCCGGGCGAGCCGTGGGTCGTCAACAAGGACCTGCTGCGCTCCCGCTCCAAGAACACCCCGTTCGATGAGAGCAAGATGCAGGGCCGCGTGCTGCGTACACTCGTGGCTGGCGAAACCGTATATCAGTACGGCGCCTAGGCATCGCCGCCCTCAAAGGGGCGAGGCGGTGCTCAGCACTCTGGTTGCAGGCCAAACGGACTGCCAGTACGCTGCAGCCGACAGTAACGCCTCAACCCACCACTCGGTATGGACACACTCTTCAATCTGCACACGCTGCTGGCAGCCGCGGTCGGCTATGCCCTCGGCGCAATCCCCTTCGGGCTGCTGCTCACGCACGCGGCCGGCCTCGGCGACGTGCGCAAGATCGGCTCCGGCAACATCGGCGCTACCAACGTGCTCCGCACCGGCCATAAGGGCCTCGCCGCGCTGACGCTGCTGCTCGACGCCCTGAAGGGTACGGCCGCGGTTCTCGTCGGGCATTGGGTCGGCGCCGAAGGAGGCGTGGCCATTCTTGCCTCGCTCGTGGCGGGGCTGTTCGCCTTTCTCGGGCATGTCTTCCCGGTTTGGCTCGGCTTTCGCGGCGGCAAGGGCGTCGCTACCTATATCGGCGTCCTGCTCGGCGTCGACTGGCGCGCCGCCGTCGCCTTCTGCATCGTCTGGCTCGTGGTGGCTTTCCTGACGCGTTACTCCTCGCTGTCTGCGCTCGTGGCGGCACTGCTCACGCCGGTGGGCCTGATCGCAACTGGCGATCGAGCCACCGCGCTACTTGCCGGGCTGATGTCGGCCCTGCTGATCTACAAGCACCGCGCCAACATTCGCCGCCTCGCGGCCGGAGAGGAGCCAAGGATCGGTGCCAAGGCGTGAGTTGCCAGCCACTGCCCGCAACCCGCAGCCCGATGCCGAGCGCATCGCGGCCATCCGTCTGATACGTTCCGAAAACGTCGGCCCCGTAACCTTCCGCGATCTTTTGAGCCACTACGGCTCAGCCCGAACGGCGCTCGAGGCACTGCCTGAACTCTCGCGGCGCGGCGGTCGCCGCCAGCCCATCCGCATTTGCCCCCAGAGCGAGGCCGAAGCGGAAATCTCTCGCGCTGAACGATTTGGCGCCGAGTTGATCCTCGTGGGCGATCCGGACTATCCCACGCCGCTCGCAGCCCTCGATGCGCCCCCGCCGCTGCTCTACGCCAAGGGCGACACGAGCCTCCTCCAGAAGCCAACGATTGCCATCGTCGGCTCGCGCCAGTGTTCTGCAGCCGGCGCCAAGCTCGCTCGCCTGTTTGCGACAGAAATCGGCCGCGCTGGATTTGTCGTCGCCTCTGGCCTTGCCCGTGGCATTGACGCTGCAGCACACCAGGCCGCGATTTCCACTGGCACCATCGCCGTGCTCGCTGGCGGCATCGATCATGTCTACCCGCCTGAGCACGACACACTGCAGCAGGCAATCGGCGAGCGCGGGTGCCTGCTCTCGGAGATGCCGTTTGGCTTCATCCCGCGCGGGCAGGACTTCCCCCGCCGCAACCGCATCGTCTCAGGACTATCGCTCGGTGTTCTCATTATTGAGGCCGCGCGGCGCTCCGGCACGCTCGTCACCGCGCGCCTTGCCGCCGAGCAGGGACGCGAAGTCTTCGCCGTGCCAGGGCACCCGCTCGATCCTCGCGCCGAGGGAACCAACAAACTGCTGAAATCCGGCGCCACCTTCGTCACCGAGCCGGCGGACATTCTCTCGGCGCTCTCGCCTCAGCTCAACGTACCAGCTCCACAGCTGCGCGAGGAGCCGCTCGCCACGCCCCACGACACCTCGCCACCGTCCGATGATGACCGCGGCCGCGTTCTGTCTGCCCTCGGCCCTGCACCCGTGGACATCGACAGTGTTGCACGCGCTACAGGCCTGCCGATTCGCAGCGTGCAGATCGCGGTGATGGAATTGGCCCTCGCTGGGCGCCTCGAACGGCACGGCGGCTTGATATCGAGCAGCACCCCTGGAGGCGATCTCTACCCAGGGCCCTAGTGATGCCCATCATCCTTTTGCGTGCGGGCTTCGACCAGCGCTGCCGCCAGGATTGCCGACAGCGTCCGTTGTCCGCCGCGATCCGCAAGCTGCTTCAATTCATTAATAATGTCACAGAGGTAGCTCAGCGTGTCGCCCCTGGTTGGCGATCCCATTGGCTCAGCTCCTTCGTTTGAATCGCTCGACCCTGCCATCGAATTTCGTGCTCACCCGCAGCCGACTGAACGGCAAATAACATCCACAATCTTGGATTGCAAGATAGATAACAATGCGCGCAATGCGATAGGGCGGTTTGACACCGCCACAATCCTCACCCATGTTCCCGGGCCGACCGAACCGGGAATTTCTGCCCCGGCGGCCGCGGGCTCACGACCCACCCCTCGGGTCTAAAGCCCCATATTCTGGGCTTCCCCGTCGCCAGCCTGAAAGCTCCTAGATGAACGTCGTAATCGTCGAATCGGCTGCCAAGGCCAAGACCATCAACAAGTACCTGGGCAGCGGCTATAAGGTCATTCCGTCCTTCGGTCACGTGCGCGACCTGCCGGCCAAGAATGGCTCGGTCGAGCCCGACAAGGACTTCGAAATGCACTGGGACATCGACGCTAAGTCCCAGAAAATTATCAAGGAAATCACTGAGGCCGTTAAGAAGGCCGACAAGCTGATCCTCGCCACCGACCCTGATCGCGAAGGCGAGGCGATTTCCTGGCACATCCTCCAGATCCTTCATCAGAAGAAGGCGCTGAAGAAGGACATGGAGGTCGAGCGTGTCGCCTTTAACGCTGTCACCAAGCAGGCGATCCTCACCGCGCTTTCCGAGCCCCGCAAGATTGACACCCCGCTGGTGGAAGCCTATCTGGCCCGCCGCGCCCTCGACTATCTCGTCGGCTTCACCCTATCGCCGGTCCTCTGGCGCAAGCTGCCCGGCGCACGCTCGGCCGGCCGCGTTCAGTCCGTCGCACTGCGCCTGATCTGCGACCGCGAGCGCGAGATCGAGATCTTCAGGACCGACGAATACTGGACCATCGACGCCACCATGGCGACGGCCAAGGGCGAGGAATTTCCTGCCCGCCTCAACGCCATCAACGGCACGACGCTCAAGAAGCTCGACATCAAGGCCGGCGACGAAGCCAACGCCATCAAGGCCGCCATCGAGAAGGGCGACTTCCGTGTCGTCTCGACCGACAAGAAGGCCGTGAAGCGCAACCCTTGGCCGCCCTTCGCCACCTCGACGTTGCAGATGGACGCCTCTCGCAAGCTCGGCTTCTCCGCCAAGCACACGATGCAGGTCGCCCAGCGCCTCTATGAAGGCGTCGACATCGGCGGCGAGACTGTCGGCCTCATTACCTACATGCGAACCGACGGCGTCACGATCGTGCCGGAGGCGATCAATGCCATCCGCGGAATGATCGCGCGCGAATATTCGCAGCGCTACGTCGCCCCGTTCATTCGCGAGTACAAGACCAAGGCCAAGAACGCACAGGAAGCGCACGAAGCCATCCGCCCGACAGACGTCAATCGCCGTCCGTCAGACGTCGCCAAGTACCTCGATAAGGATCAGGCGCGCCTTTACGAACTCGTCTGGAAGCGCGCCGTCGCCAGCCAGATGGCTTCCGCCGAAGTCGAGCAGACGACCGCCGACATCGAGGTCAAAGGGCGCGACGGCAAAACCTACACACTCCGCGCGACAGGCTCTGTCATCCAATTCGAGGGCTTCCTCAAGGTCTACGAGGAAGGCCGCGACGAGCGCCTCCACGCCGCCAAGGGCAAGGACGACATCGCTCCCGACGACGACGCTTCAAGCCGCCGTCTGCCCGCGCTGCAGGAGGGTGACAAGGTCACCGACCGCCTGATCGAGGCTGAGCAGCACTTCACGCAGCCGCCGCCGCGCTATTCCGAAGCAACGCTCGTCAAGAAGCTGGAAGAGCTGGGCATCGGCCGCCCGTCCACTTACGCCTCGACGCTCGCCGTGCTGCAGGAGCGCGAATACGTTCGCGTCGACAAGAAGCGCCTCGTCCCCGAGGACAAGGGCCGTCTCGTCACCGCCTTCCTCGAAGGCTTCTTCAAGCGTTATGTGGAGTACGACTTCACCGCCGACCTCGAAGACAAGCTCGACTTGATCTCCGACGGCAAGCTGGAGTGGAAGGACGTGCTGCGCAACTTCTGGCGCGAGTTCACCGGTTCCGTCGACGACATCAAGGACTTGCGCGTCGGCGAGGTGCTCGAAGCCCTCAACGAGATCTTGGGTCCGCACATCTTCCCCGTCCGCGAGGACGGCTCCGATCCGCGCTCTTGTCCCTCGTGCAAAACCGGACGCCTCAGCTTGAAGATTTCCGGCAAGTACGGCGCCTTCATCGGCTGCGGCAACTATCCGGACTGCCGTTTCACGCGCCAGCTCGGCGATGTGAACAGCCAGGGTGACACGGAAGCGGCCGGCCCCGACGGCAAACTGCTGGGCTACGACCCTGACACCGGTCTCGCCGTGACGCTGCGCTCCGGCCGCTTCGGGCCCTACCTCCAGCTCGGCGAAGGCTCCGACGGCGAAAAGCCCAAGCGCTCTAGCATTCCCAAGGGCGTCGATGCCGGGTCGGTCGATCTCGAATTTGCGTTGAAACTTTTGTCGCTTCCCCGCGACGTCGGCATGCATCCAGAATCCGGCAAGCCGATCACCGCCGGCCTCGGCCGCTACGGCCCCTTCATCCTGCACGATGGCACGTACGCCAACGTGGAGAGCATCGAGGATGTGTTCTCGGTCGGTCTCAACCGCGCCGTCACGCTGTTGGCTGAAAAGGCGGCCGGCGCCAAGAGCCGCTTCCAGCGCGCCAAGCCGACTGTTCTCAAGGATCTCGGCGAGCACCCCGACGGCGGCGGCAAGATCGAGGTGCTGTCCGGGCGCTACGGTCCTTACGTCAAGCACGGCGACGTCAACGCCACGATCCCAAATGGCAAAGAGCCAGCGACACTCACTGTTGCCGAGGCTGTCGAGTTGATCGCCGCCCGCGCCGCCAAAGGCCCGTCCAAGAAAAAGAAGCCTGTGCGCAAAGCAGCAGCCGAGACCAAGCCAGCCGCGAAAGGTGGCAAGGTAGCCAAGAGCAAGACAGCCAGCACCAAGGCTGCCGGGTCGAAGACGGCCGCCAAGTCGACAAAGACGACGAAAGCAAAGGCAGCGAAGTCGAAGTCCGAGCCGGCCGACGCGGAGACGTGAGCCTATAATGATCTCTCGCCGGGCACGCTGATATGGCGCCGCGCAAGCCAAAGGCCCAAAAGCCAAAGGCCAAGTGGAGTGGCCCGGTAAAGCGCGATGGCTTGCCCGGCCGCGACGAAATTCTCGAATTTATCAAGACCTCCCCCGGCAAGGTCGGAAAGCGCGAGATAGCACGCGCGTTCGGCATTCGCGGCCCCGAGCGCATGGACTTCAATCGCCTCCTCGCCAGCATGAGCGAGGAAGGAATTCTCTCCGGCGATCGCAAGCGCTTGCAGAAGAAGGGGAGCCTTCCTTCCGTCACCGTGCTCGAAGTAACCGGGCGCGACGACGATGGCGACCTCATCGCTAAACCGGTCGTCTGGGAGGACGATGGCGAGCGTCCCTCGGTGCTGCTGCCCGTCCGCTCCGCACGTGGCCCCGAAGTCGATATCGAAGCCTCCATCGCCGTCGGAGACCGCATCCTCGCGCGCATCACCGAGCTCAGCGGTGAGGACGTCGAGGGCTATCGCTTCGAAGCATCACCCATCAAGCGCCTTCCGCGCGAGAAGCGCCGCCTCATCGGCATCTTCCGCGCATCCAAGCGCGGTGGCGGCACCATCGAGCCCATTGATCGCAAGCAGCTTCGTTCGTGGTCGATCCATAGCGGTGATGAAGGCGGCGCCAAGGACGGCGACCTCGTCCGCTTTGATCTCGCCCGCAAAGGGCGCATGCACACGCCGCAGGCGCGCGTGCTGGAGTCTCTCGGCAATCCCGACGACCAACGGCAGATCAGCCTCATCGCCGTTCACGCGCACGGCATCCCCGACGACTTCCCCGAAAGCGTCGTCACCGAAGCCGAAGCGCTGACGGAGCCGACGCTGCAGGGCCGCACCGACCTGCGCGACGTACCGCTCCTCACCATCGACCCGCCCGACGCGCGCGATCACGACGACGCCGTCTATGCCGAGCCCGACACCGATCCCGCGAACCCCGGCGGATGGATCGTGCTCGTCGCCATCGCCGATGTCTCGCACTTCGTCCGCCCAGGCTCCAAGCTCGACCGCGAGGCGCAGTTGCGTGGCAACTCCGTCTATTTCCCCGACCGCGTCGTGCCCATGCTGCCCGAGCGCATCTCCAATAACCTCTGCTCGCTACGCGAAGGCGAAAACCGCGCCTGCCTCGCTGTGCGGATGGTGTTCGACAAGGACGGCGCCAAGCGTACGCACACTTTCATGCGCGCAATGATGCGCTCGGCCGCCAAGCTCAGCTATCAGGAGGCGCAAGCCGCCATCGACGGCAACCCTTCCGACAAGGCAGGCCCGCTGCTCGATCGCGTCCTGCGTCCGCTCTGGGCCGCCTATGAGGTGCTTGCCGCCGCGCGTGACAAACGCGCCCCGCTCGATCTCGATCTGCCCGAACGCAAGATCCTTCTCGACGACAAGGGCCGCGTGAAGGACGTCGTCACGCCCGAGCGCCTCACCGCCCATCGCCTGATCGAAGAATTCATGATCCAGGCCAACGTCGCCGCCGCCGAGCAACTCGAAACGAAGAACACACCTGTCGTCTACCGCATCCATGATCAGCCCTCGAAAGAGAAGCTGACGAGCCTGCGCGATTTCCTCGACACGCTCGGCATGAAGCTGCCGCAGGCGTCGACGCTGAAGCCCGGACACTTCAATGGCATCCTCGCCCGCGCCAAGGAGCTACCCGTCGCCGATCTCGTCAACGAGGTCGTGCTGCGCAGCCAGAGCCAGGCCGAATACAACGTCGACAACATCGGCCACTTCGGTCTCAACCTCCGCCGCTACGCGCACTTCACCTCGCCGATCCGCCGCTACGCGGACCTGATCGTGCACCGGGCCCTCGTGAAATCGCTGCGCCTTGGAGAGGGGGCGCTGGAGGATTTCGAGATAGGGCGGCTGCGCGAGGTTGCTCAGCAGATTTCCGATGCCGAGCGCCGTGCGATGAGCGCTGAGCGCGAAACCGTCGACCGCCTTATCGCAGCGCATCTGGCGGACCGCATCGGCGCAAAGTTCACCGGCCGCATCGCCGGCGTCACGCGCTCGGGATTGTTCGTCCGTCTCAAGGACACCGGCGCCGACGGCTTCGTGCCCGTCTCCTCGCTCTCCAACGATTTCTACAATCACGTCGAGGAGCACCATGCCCTCGTCGGCAAGCGCAGCGGCGAGACTTTCCGCCTTGGCGACACCGTCGAGGTGCGGCTCGTCGAAGCAGTCCCCTCCGCAGGTGCACTGCGTTTCGAGATGCTGAGCGAAGGCAGCAAGGGCCGCATCTCAGGCGGCCATTACGCTGGTAAACAGCGCAGCAAGGGCTCTTTCAGGCGGCGACGCTGAGCCGCGATGAGCCTGTGACATCGGGCGCCCGTATTCGCACGCACTTGACCGCCCGGGTCCGCCGCGCGAGGCTGACCCACGTCATCTACCGGAGGACGAATGGCCACCACAGAACCGATCACGTTCGCAGACGAGAGCAAGCGCGACATCGTGCAGGCGATGCGCCGCGGCGCTGCGAGCAAGTGTCCGGCCTGCGGCCAGGGCAAGCTCTACACCAGCTATCTGAAGGTGACGCACGCGTGCCCCAACTGCGGTGAGGAGATGCACCACCACCGCGCCGATGACGCTCCGCCTTACTTCACGATGATCATCGTCTGCCACTTCATTGTCGCGGGCGTCATGATGGTGGAAGAGTATTTCCACCCCAACTACTGGCTTCACATTGCCATGTGGTTTCCGCTCACCATCGGCATGAGCCTTTGGCTGCTCCCGCGCATCAAAGGGGCCCTGGTCGGCTTGCAGTGGGCGCTACGAATGCACGGCTTTGGCGGACGCGATTCGCTCGATCCGGCTGCACCGGCGCCCGAGCCCAGGCCCGCGAACGAGGCCTCGTGAGAGTAAATGTCGCTCACCCGTTGACCATTGCTTGACAGCCAAGCGGCTCTGGCTATGGTGCGCGCTCGCTGCGAAAGAGCAGACAGTTTCAGGTTCCCCGAAGGTTTCCCCGATCATGGCCAAGCCCGTAACGCAGAAGATCAAACTGCTTTCGACCGCAGGCACGGGGTTCTTTTACGTGACGAAGAAGAACCCGCGCACAAGCACCGAGAAGCTCGTATTCAAGAAGTACGACCCGGTCGCCAGGAAGCACGTCGAATTCAAAGAAACCAAGATTAAGTAAGCAGCCGCCGGCCGGCGCCTGCCTATCGTGAAAGCGGCTCGCGCGGGCACTTTGCGGTGTCCGTTTGCTGGAGCTTGCAATGTTGTGATGGCCGATGGACTTGACCAGGGCCCGCAACTCAACCCGGCAGCGGGGTAGTTAGTCCGAGAAAGCCACGGACCCTGGTCTAGTAACCAGATGGTTCGTCAAAGAGGGCGTTGACTCCCCGCCTGGTGCCGTGGCTGGTCCGATGCGGCTTCAACGAGGAGGCCACTCTAGCCGCGAGACCGAGCCACGATTTCTCCGCGCTATCAGGAAATGCGGCGGACCTGATAGAACGGAAAACTGATGCGCATGAGACGGGTCTAGGAGACCGGCTCCCACACCTCGATATTTATCGACCCCCTCGCGGATTGGTAATCTGACAGAGGACTTTGGTTAACGCAAGTTATGCTTTGACTGTGGTCAATGAAGCACGCTCAGACCCGATTCCAAAAATTCGCCCAGATCGTCTGAGTTGCAGATCGCGATCTAAACCGAACCCCGCACCCGAATCCGCGAGCGGATCATTAAGTCTGAAATATCAGTGGCCTGCTAGGCGGCATTCGCCGCCACCCGATTGCGCCCGCGCCTTTTGGCCTCGAATAGCGCCGTATCCGCGCGACGAAATACCGATTGGGGTGTGTCATCTGCGCGCTCGAGTGTGGCAAGTCCGACGCTGGCCGTGATGTGGATTCCAGAACCCGGACCAATCACAAAAGTGTCGGCGGCAACCGAAACCCTGAGCCGTTCGCCGATCTGACAGGCGCGCTCCAGTGGCGTATCGGGCATGATGATCAGGAACTCTTCCCCGCCGTACCGGCAGGCCAGGTCGATTCCGCGCGTATTGCGCTTGAACCGCTCGGAAAACTCCCGCAGCACCGCATCGCCTACGTCATGGCCATAGGTATCGTTCACACTCTTGAAGTGGTCGATATCCGCCAGCAGTACCGATAAAGACCGGCCGCTGCGCCGCGCCTCTTCCACCAGCGTGGCGAGATGCGTCTCCATGTATCTGCGATTGTGCAGCCCCGTCAGCGGATCGATGACAGCCGCTTCGATTCTCTCCTCTAAGCGATTGCGCAGATGATCCGAATAGCGCTTGCGCCTTACCTGCGAGCGCGCTCGTGCCATCAGCTCATTCTCGTCCACAGGGCGCATGACGTAATCGTTGATGCCCATATCCAGCGCACGCAGGAGCCGGGCCTCGTTGCCGGGCTCGACGAGCACGATGATCGGCAGATGGCGTGCGCGATCGGCTGAACGCACTTGCGAACACAGACGCAGGCCGTCAGCGCCAGACATCGTCAGGCTAACGATCATCAGATCGAATTCCTGGCTGGCAAGCTTTGCCAGTGCCGATTTCGGATCGGAGATGACGACGTCCTCGTGCACGCTCCCCAGCCAACCGGCAATCCGTTGAGCCGACCGCGTATCGTCGTCGACGACAAGCACCCGCCCGCTCTCTTCTGACAGCGCCTTCAGCAGCGCGGCATCCTCGCTGAGGCCCATCTGCCGCCCGGTGAGGGCGCGCATCAGCATTTCATCGGTCAGCGTTTTCAGCCGCGCGAGATTCCTCACGCGTGTGACTAGCGCAATCTCATCGACCGGCTTGGTCAGAAAGTCATCGGCACCGCCTTCAAGACCACGCACTTTGTCCGACGCCTGATCGAGCGCAGTAACGAGAACGACCGGAATATGATGGGTTTTTGGATTGGCCTTGATGCGGCGGCAGACTTCGAACCCGTCGAGCCCCGGCATCATCACATCGAGCAACACGACGTCGATGCGTTCACGCTCGCAGATCTCGATGGCTTCCAATCCGTTGCAGGCCGTCAAAACATCGAAATATTCGGCGGACAGCCGCGCCTCGAGCAGCCTGACGTTTGCGGAGATGTCATCAACGACGAGAACGCGCGCAGTCATCTGTGATTCTACTCAGTACAAAATTGACGCTCACGCGCGGGCGGCGCCCACGAACTGCTGCACGGTCTCGAGAAAATGCCCAACCGAAATGGGCTTGGAAATGTAGGCTTCGCACCCACCCGAGCGAATGCGCTCTTCATCGCCCTTCATGGCGAAAGCGGTGATGGCGACAACAGGAATGTGGCGCAGCTCGTCATCTTCCTTGATCCACTTCGTCACCTCCAGCCCCGAAACCTCCGGAAGCTGGATGTCCATTAGGATCAATGCCGGGTGATGGCGCCGCGCGAGCTCCAACGCATCAAGACCGCTGCGGGTCTGAATGGTCTGATAGCCATGGGCTGCGAGAATATCGTGGAAGAGCTTCATATTGAGCTCGTTGTCCTCCACGATGAGGACCGTCCGGTCGCTTTTCCGCGGGACGATGCCGCGCGGCCCGACTGTGCTGGTCTCCTGGATAATCATGATGCTGCAGCCAAACTCCCCGCACTCTTTTGCACCGATTCTTCGGGCTCGACTGGCGGCGAGTGTGCTGGCGAAGGGGGTAACCAACAGTTAATGGTTTGTCCCACGCTGGGACTTCCGCCAGCGAACACCCTATCTTTCAAAGTTTAGGTGAATTGGGAGTTGAGCCAAATGCACACGGACAGGGCCGAATCGATCGGAGTCTCCGCACTCTTGTTTCTCGCGGGCGACGAAGAGCGGCTCATTCGCTTCCTCACTTTGACGGGAGTAAGCCCCCAGCAGCTGCGCGCAGAAGCCCGCTCGCCGCAGATGCTTGTTGCTGTTCTCGACTACCTTTTGCAGGACGAAAGCACGTTGCTGGTATTCGCTTCCTCGGATGGCATTCCACCCGAGGACATCGCTCCCGCCCGCCGCGCGCTTGCGGAGATGGCTGGCGAGATCGGCGATCCCGAGATCAGCGTTTAGGGCGAGGCGCTGGCGCTTTCGCGTCCGTCGAGCACTTGCCCTCTTCGAGGAACGTCAGCTCCTTGAGTTCGCCACGAATGGCAAAATCCCCATAGTCGATGTAGAGCCGCGAGGAGACGCCGTTTTCATAAAAGCGGAACGACAGCTCATACGTGGGCAATGCATCGAGCTGACTTGGTCCCGGCTCGAAATAGCCGATCGCCACCGGCCACGACGACAAGCGTTCGAGCTGATCGCCATGCGCCAGCGTAGAGGGAACCTTTATGCTGCCGGGAGCCGCCCGCGGACCAATAGCGGCGCTGGTTTCGTAAAACTTCTCGCCCTTGTCGGAGCCATCGTAGAGATTGGCCGTAAAGAGGCTCTGCCCCTCCCGTGCCGCCTCGACCAGGGCAATCGAATGCTGGATCGGGAAGTAGATATCGGCCGGCAGCTTGATCATCTTCTTGGCCGGCTTCGTGAGCTTCACCTCGGTAAAGGACTTCCCGTTCTCCGTGCCGGGTTCCGCAGTCCCTTGGGCCGCCTCGGCGAGTTTCTGATTCTCGTACTGGCTCGAAGAAAAGCGCAGCCGATGCGCCGCAACCTCCTCGAAGCTCGTCGTCCTCAGATCGTTGAGCTGAGATGCGCCCTCCTGATTCGTGAGGCGGGTAACGAAACGCATGTTCTGCGCATACTCACCGCACGTGGTGCCGGTCATCTCGTAGACCATGCGCCCGGTCATGTCGGCGACCCCGGACCCCGGCGTCGCGTGATCGAAGGTGATATCGTACACCGCCCGGTGCGGACGAAACTGCACCGCGCCGCCCGCCACCTGCGCGCTCGACGTGTGGATCGGCACGACCATCGCCGCCGAGCCCACGGCCCAAGCGATCACAACCTTCGTCACTTGCAGCATTCTTCCTCACGCTCATTCCGGCGGCAACGTAACCCGGACTGGTTAAGTCCGGGCATATTCACCCCCGGCCGCCATTGCCAAGACGCGGCGCCCCGGTCAAAAAGGCGGTTCTGAAGCCGGATGAAGCCGGCGCTTCACAGGGGACCCTAGCATGACCGAAAATGTCGAAGCGCGACTTGCGACGCTTGGTATCGCGCTACCCGACGCCCCCAGCCCCGTGGCTAACTACGTCCCCTATAGCCTCGCTGGCAACATGCTCTTTATCTCCGGCCAGGTCTCCAAGGCAGGCGACGGTACCCTCGCCAAAGGGCAGCTCGGAGGCGGAGTGTCCGTTGAGGAGGGCCGGGAAGCGGCCAGGTTGTGCGCCCTCAATATCCTCGCGCAGGCCCGCGCCGCCCTGGGCAGCCTCGACCGCATCGCGCAGGTGATCCGCCTCACCGCTTTCGTCAATGCGGCACCCTCGTTTACCGACCACCCGCAGGTCGTCAACGGCGCCTCGGACTTGATGGTCGAGGTCCTGGGGGACAAGGGCCGCCATACCCGGGTGGCTGTCGGGGTCTCGAGCCTGCCGCTGGGCTGCGCCGTCGAAATCGACGCCACCATCCTCGTCAACGGCTAGGTGCCCTCATGCGCGATCGTGCGGCCTTTCTGAAGCCGATTGCGCATCGCGGCCTGCACGACGCGGCCAAGGGCATCATCGAGAACACCGTGCCGGCCTTCGAGGCCGCCATCGCACGCGGCTATGGCATCGAGTGCGACGTGCGCCCGGCCGCATGCGGGACACCCATGGTGTTCCATGACCTGACGCTCGAGCGCCTCATCGATGGCGAAGGGCCGCTTGCCAGGCACCGTGCGGAGGCTCTGAAGTCCCTCCGCTACAAGGCCGGCGGTACGGCCATCATCGACCTTGCCGATCTTCTCGCCCTCGTCGCCGGCCGCCAGCCGTTGCTCGTCGAGATCAAAAGCGAGTGGGACGCGCCCGATCCCACTTTTCTCAAAGGCATTGCCGCCGCCGCAGAAGCCTACCGTGGCCCCCTTGCCCTGATGTCGTTCGACCCTGCCGTCATGGCGGCGATGCGGGAGCTTGCCCCCGCCATCCCCCGCGGCATCGTGTCCGGCCAGTACGTCGGCGACTGCTGGTGGCGCGGCAAGCTCGGCCCCGAGCGCGCTTACGACCTGACACATCTGCTTGAATCGGGACCGGCCGCGCCCGACTTTTACGCCTATGACGTCAACGCGCTCCCAACGCCGGTCACGCGTTTCACGCGTGAGGTCTTGGCATTGCCCCTGTTCACGTGGACAGTCCGCACTGAGGAGCAGCGCGCCACAGCCGCCCGCTGGGCCGACGCACCGATATTCGAAGGATACGAGCCCTGACCCTGGGGCCCGCGATGAGGGCAAGCATTCGCAATGAGCATCGACAACGGTGAGAAGCGGACCGTTATCGCCAGCATCGTTGCCAGCATTGCCGACATTCCTGCTGTGAGCTGGGATGCCTGCGCCAATCCCGATGCAGCGACGTACAATCCGTTTATCGCCCATGCCTTTCTGAGGGCCCTGGAAGAATCCGGCTGCGTCGGCAGTCCAGACACCGGCTGGATCCCTCAGCACATCACGATTGCAGACGCTGACGGAGAGATTGCCGCCTGCGCACCCTGCTACGCCAAGTTCAACAGCTCCGGCGAATACGTGTTCGACCATTCCTGGGCCAGCGCCTATGACCGCGCCGGCGGCAGCTACTACCCCAAGCTACAGATCGCAGTGCCCTTCACGCCCGTCCCTGGCAATCGATTGCTGGTGCGCCCCGGCCCTGATGCCAAGCATCACCGCCGCCTGCTCGCCGCGGCGGCCGCCCAACTCGCTCAGCGCATCGGGGCCTCGTCGGTGCACATCACTTTCCTCACCGAACCTGAGTGGCAATTGCTCGGCGGTGATGGCTATCTGCAGCGTACCGACCAGCAATTCCATTGGAGCAATGCCGGCTACGCGAGCTTTGATGATTTCCTCGGCTCACTCGCATCGCGCAAGCGCAAGGCGCTGCGCAAGGAGCGCGCAGAAGCCCTCAGCGGCGGCCTCGTCATCGAGCACTTGAGCGGCGCCGACGTCAAGGAACGCCATTGGGATGCGTTCTTCGAATTCTATATGGACACTGGCAACCGCAAGTGGGGGCACCCCTACCTCAATCGTCGCTTCTTCTCACTGCTCGGCGAAACGATGGCCGACCGCTGCCTGCTCGTCATGGCCCGCCGCGGTGAACGCTACGTCGCCGGCGCGCTCAACCTCATCGGCGGCGATTGCCTCTACGGGCGCTACTGGGGCGCCATCGAGCATCACCCGTTTTTGCACTTCGAGCTCTGCTACTATCAGGCGATCGACTACGCCATCGCGCACAAGTTGGCGCGCGTCGAAGCCGGCGCCCAGGGAGAGCACAAGCTCGCCCGTGGCTACATGCCGACGCCGACGTATTCCGCGCACTACATCGTCGATCCGGGTTTTCGTCAGGCCGTGGCCCGCTACCTCGAGGGCGAGCGTGCTGCCATCGCCGAGAACATCGCCGACCTTTCCGCCTTCGCCCCCTATCGCAAAGGCCAGCAGCAATAACTGTGCGACGATTGCTTGACGCCGCCCGCGGCGATCCGTTTAACAGCCCCGAGCAAACGGGAGGCCCGCATGTCCTACGATGACAGCAACGTGTTCGCCAAAATCCTGCGCGGCGAGATCCCCTCGCACAAAGTCTACGAGGATGCCGACGCGCTCGTATTCATGGACGTCATGCCCCAGGCGCCCGGGCACACACTGATCGTGCCTAAGGCCCCGTCCCGCAATATTTTGGATGCCGACCCGGCCGTTCTCGCGAAGGTGATCCCCATCGTGCAGCGCACCGCGCGCGCGGTGAAGGAAGCATTCGCCGCCGACGGCGTGACGGTGGTCCAGTTCAATGAGCCTGCCAGCGGTCAGACGGTCTACCACCTGCACTTCCACGTCATCCCGCGCCACGAAGGCGTTCCGCTGATGCCGCATGCGCGTGAGATGGAAAAGCCCGACGTGCTCGCCGCCCACGCAGAAAAGATCCGCGCAGCGTTCAAGAGCTGAGGGCAGAGCGCCGCGATCCTACGATCAGCCGCTGCAGGCCTGATACTTGTCCCACCAATGCGGATTGCCGGTGCGCACAGCCATCGTGCGCAGGCACCCGCAGTCGCCATACGAGCAGGCCGAGCGATAGGCACGCGGGCTGCTGTAGTAGCGCAGGTTGTCGCCATTGCCGCGCGGGGTGATGCGATAGTAGCGCCGGCGCGGAGCGCGCGGTGCCGCATATCCGTCCCATCGGTACCATCCACCTGCTTCGGCGGGCGTGACGGTTGCTGGAGCAAGGGTCGCGACGCTGGCGGCAAACGCCGCTAAGCCGCAAATGGCGAGTGAGTGCCGCATGGAAAGGCTCCCGATGCTGCCGCCACCTGCCCGAGCGGGAGCGTGGCGGCTGCTGAAAAGCCGCGAGTATCCAACGACTTGGTAAAGGAACCCGCAACCGCCGCGTGAACAGAGCGCGCCGGCGCGTGGGTTGCCTAGACAGCCGTGATGTCCCGGTCCTTGGTCTCGCGCAGGAACAGCGCGCCGATGACGAACGTGCCCAGCGCCACGACGACCGGATACCAAAGCCCTGCGTAGATGTTGCCCGACCACGCGACGATCGCCGTCGCCAGCAACGGAAGCATGCCCCCGAACCAGCCGTTGCCGATGTGATACGGCAGCGACATCGACGTATATCGAATGTTGGTCGGAAACAGCTCGACCAGAAACGCCGCGATCGGCCCGTACACCATCGCCACGTAGATCAGGAAGGTGACGAGGACACCGAGCAGCACCGGCCAGTTGATCTTCGCCGGATCGGCCTGCACAGGCGCGAACGACACCGCCCCATCTTTCTCGACCCGCTTCAGGTTCGGATAGCCTGCCGCCACCAGCGCGGAGTTGTACGCCTCGGGCGTGAATGGCGAAACGTCCGTCCCGTTGATGTTGAGAACCACCGGCGCCCCCGCGCCCGCATCCTTCGTTTTGAACGACAGCCCGAGCTTGCTGATGTGATCCTTCGCCTTGTCGCATTCGGTGAATGTCGACCACGGCCCGACGAAGATGTGGAAGTTGCATTGCGCCGCATCGACGCTGAGGGTGAGTTGCGTCTTCTGCTGGAACGCTACGAGATCGGGGTTGGCCGCGTTGGCCATCAGCGCGAACAGCGGGAAATACGTGAGCGCCGCGATGAGGCACCCCGCGAGAATGATTTTCAGGCGCCCGATCCTGTCGCTCAGCCATCCGAAGAAAATAAAGAACGGCGTACCGATGACGAGCGAAGCCCCGATCAACGCATAGGCATAAAGCGGATCGACCTTTGCCGTGATGGTGAGGAAGAACAGTGCATAGAACTGCCCCGTGTACCACACGACGCCCTGTCCTGCCGTGGCGCCGAGCAGCGCCAGCAGCACGTATTTGTTATTCGGATAGCGCAGGAAGCTGTCGGTGATCGGCGAAGTGGAGCCTTTGCCTTCCTCCTTCATGCGCATGAACACCGGGCTCTCCTCCAGCTTCAGCCGGATGTAGACGGAGAACAGCAACAGCAGCAGCGACACCAGAAACGCAACGCGCCAGCCCCACTCTGCAAACGTCTCCGCGTCGAAGAAATAGAACCGGCACGCGCCGATCACCACCAGCGCCAGGAAGAACCCAATCGTCGCCGTGGTCTGGATCCACGACGTTGCAAAGCCGCGCTTGCCCGGCCGCGCATGTTCCGCGACATACGTCGCCGCGCCGCCGTATTCGCCGCCCAGCGCCAGCCCCTGCAGCAGCCGCAATGTCACCAGCAGCACCGGCGCCGCCCAGCCGATGCCCGGCACCGTGTAACCGAGGATGGTTGAATCGGAGAACGTCGGCAGCAAGCCGACCGCGAACGTCGAGATGCCCATCACCACGATGGTGACAAGGAACGTATACTTGCGCCCAACGAGATCGCCGATGCGTCCGAACACCAGCGCCCCGAACGGACGCACAATGAAGCCCGCCGCATACGTCGCGAATGCCGACAGCAATGCGGCGGTATCGTTGCCGGGCGGGAAGAACAGCGCCGCAAAAAACGGTGCCAGCGTCGCGTAGAGGTAAAAGTCGTACCACTCGAAGACGGTGCCGAGCGAGGAGGCAAAGATAACCCGCCGCTCGCCCGAGGTTATGCCCCTGTCCGTCTTCGCGACGGATTCCACCCCTGCATATGCCACGCCCATCCCCCCGATCGGCTTTTTGTTCTGCCCCAATCTACTCAGCACTTAAGCCATCTGGAAATCGATAGTTTCGAATTCACCGATCGCGACCCACGCCCGCGCCGCCCTTCCAGACATCAAGGCGCCGCTTTGCATCGCTAGCTCGGCCAACGGGGAAGCTTGGGAGGAACAGCCGTTGAACCTAAAGGCGAAAAGCGCGCTCTTGGCGCTTGCGTTCTTGCCGTTCAGCCATTGCCAGTCCGCAGCCGGCACCTGCTGGACACCTCCGCAGCCACGCACCGTCGAAGAGACGGTTCTCGTCGCCCAGAACACCCCACAGCCCGGCACTTCTTCTGCCGATCAGTCCATGGCCATGCTGGCCCTCTCCGACGGGCGGCAGCGAGCCGCATACGGCGCCGGGCTTCTCGTCGGCTGGGGCCAGACCGGCGCCCGCCCCGATTTCGCCGTCGTCACCGCTGTCGGCATGAGTGCGCTGATCGCGCCATTCGTATTTGTCGGACACACAGGCGACGAGGCCGTCATCGACATCTTCGCTTGCGCCGCAGGCACTCTGCACGACATGGCCGAGCGCGCTGCCTCTCGCATGACACCGGCGGTGCTCGACGCTATCGCCCGTCGCCATGCGGCGGGCGCAAGGTTGCTGATCGCGCTTCCTGGTTCAGCCGCGCGCAAGGAAACCATCTGGGACATCGGCGCTATCGCTGCGAGCGGACATCGTGCCGCAAAGAGCCTGATCGCGTCGATCCTGCGCGCCTCCGTCGATATGATCGCCTATGTCGATCCCGACACAGCACCCGTGAAGGCGGGCCTCGTTGCCGTGCGCAATCCTGTTCTTCGCCGCCTCGGCGCCGGTGAACCGTTCCTTGCACCGCCGACGTTCCGAACGTCACCGGCCGCCAACTACCTCATCCACAACGGCGTGCTGTTTGCGGATGAAGGAGAAGCCTTCGCCGCCGAGCAGGCACAGCACGACACCCCGGCACAACCTGCCATGTGGCTGCTGCCCGCTCAGGAGTTGTTTGCGACCGCTGAATTGCACCATGCGCGCATCGCGATCGCATCGCTGCGCCCGAGCCTCAACATCCAGCCGGCGACGTCAGAGTGCGACCCTACTTTTATGCGCACGCTCTTCGAGCATGCCTTCAGGCAAGGCCGCATGCGGCGCGACTGGCGCTCTTCCTTGGTAGACCCCACGCACCGGTAGCTCGAGGGTCACCCCAAGTCCCCGAAGGCACATTCCTGCGCTCTCACATCGCCGACCGATTGCGAGCAATTTTAGCTTTGCTCGAAACGGCGTTCCAATCGCTCTTTGCTAGATTGCCCGCCGTCGCTTGGAGATTTTTCCCGATGAGCAATCGCGTTTCCCGCCGGCAGGCACTTGCCGCCCTCACCGGGCTCGGCGCCGCCGCCGCGCTTCCCACCGCCGCCGCGCAGGCTTGCAGCCGCATCTTTTGGAACGACAATCCTGTGAAGCTCATCGGGCGCACGCTCGACTGGAGCCGCAATTTCGATGAGGTCCTGTGGGCCCTCCCCGCCGGAATGGAGCGCGAAGGGCGCGTAGCGGAAAATCCGGCCAAATGGACCTCGCGCTACGCAAGCCTCATCATTGCCGGCCTCGACGTTTGCACCGAGGAAGGCGTCAACGAGAAGGGGCTCGCTGTAAATCTGCTCTTCCTCGACGGCACCAAGTACGAGCCGCGCAACTCCAAGCGCCCCGGCATCGCCTTCTTCCAGTGGCCACAGTACTACCTCGACAACTACGCCACCGTGAATGAGGTGATCGGCAACCTCGACCAGGTGCAGGTGGTCAACACTGCCCTCGGCGAGGAATACCCCGAAGGCCTGCCGCTGCACGTCGCGATTGCCGACGCTGCCGGGAACTCGGCGATTATTGAGTTCATCAAGGGCGAGCCTACGGTTCACATGGGCCGGCATTACCAGGTGATGACAAACGAGCCCACCTACGACGAGCAGATCGCCAACTTGCTCAAATACAAGCCCTTCGGCGGCACCATCGCCGAACTGCCCGGCGGCATCCAGGCGACCGATCGCTTCGTGCGCGCCGCCTACACGCTGAAATACTTGCCGAAGACCAGCGACGTTCCCCAGGCCGTCGCCAATATGATGAGCCTCGTCAACAACGTGTCGGTGCCCTTCGGCAGCCCGTACTCCGGCGTCTCCGGCACCTACCCGACTTGGTACCGCTCGATCATCGATCCCGATTCCCTCGTCTACTACGTGCAGACGACGATCACGCCGAACACCTTCTGGGTCGACATGAAGAAGCTCGACCTGAAGCCCGGCGCGCTCGCACTGCGCATGCCCATCTTCGACGAAAAGCTGATGGGCGAAGCCAGCGGCGCATTCAAAGAGGGCAAACCCTCGGTCTAGGCGCTCAGGTCAATCTGCTGCTCGGAGCGACCACCGACATACCAATAACATGTTGAATTGTCACAAGAAATACATATGCGCCGGTGCCAGATCCACTGGCCAGTCACCCGACGATCAGTACCAACTTGGCCTGCGCGCCGCGCGTTGAGTTGACTGCCTACCAACTGGTAGATAGTCTGCAGGAATGAAAGCACTCGACACCAAATCCGCATTGCTTGCCGAAGCCGAGAACCTTGTCAGGACCAAGGGCTATGCGTCGTTCAGCTATGCCGACCTCGCCGAGCGCGTCGGCATTCGCAAGGCCAGCATCCATCACCACTTCCCCACCAAGGAAGAATTGGGTGCCGTCCTCATCGACACCTATCTCGAGCGCTTCACCGCACAACTCAAAGAGCTTGGCGCCGAAGACATCGATACCCGCAGCAAACTGCTGACCTATGGCGACTTCTTCGCCGCCAGCCTCGAAGACGGGCAGATGCCGCTGTGTGGCGCGCTCGCTGCCGATGCCGCGTATCTCCCCGCCTCCTTGCAGGAGCGCGTCAGGATATTCTTCGAGCTGCACCTCGAATGGCTGGAAGCCGTCTTGCGTGAAGGCGCAGCCAAACACGACTTCAAGCTTTCGCGTCCGTATCGCAAGACTGCGCTGATGCTTCTGAGTGCGCTGCAAGGCGCCAGCATTGTCGCCTGGGCACTGAAGGATCCTTCAGTCATCAAGCCGGTATTCCGCCAGCTCGTGGAGGGCCTGGCGGCGAAGTAACGACACGACACCCATCTCGCAACAAAAAGGATGGCACCAATGTGCACACCCGCACAATTGCAAGTCATCACGAGACCAGGCACGGAGGAAACGCAGACAGTCGCCGGCGCGCTCAAGCGCTCCGTTTCGCGACGCGACCTTCTCGTTGGTTCACTGGCATTCTCCGTTGCACCAGCGCTCAGCCATTTTTCCGCGCACGCCGACGCGATCATGGCCTTTACCGAAATTGCCCCTGGCATCTTCGTGCATCAAGGTCGCTTCGAGTTGCAGTCTCCGCTGAACCGTGGAGACATGTCCAACACGAGCTTCGTCGTCGGCACCGATGCTGTTGCGGTCATCGACACACTCTGCAGCGCCAAACTCGGCAGCGAACTGCGCGCAGCAATCAGGGCCGTGACCGACAAGCCCGTCCGCTACGTCATAAATTCGCACATGCATCCCGACCACGTTTTTGGCAACGTGGCATTCAAGAACGACGACAATGTCGAGTTCATCGGGCACCACAAGCTCGCCCGCGGGTTGTCCGCGCGAGCTGACACATATCTCGCTGCAAACAAGATGATGCTGGGAGATGACGCGTTCGCCGGAACCGAGATTGTGCTGCCGACGCGCGGCGTCGACGACAAGGTCACCATCGACCTTGGCGGCCGACAGCTCACGCTCGAGGCCCAGTCGGTTGCCCACACCGACAACGACCTTATCGTTTCCGATAGCGCCACCGGCACGCTGTTCCTCGGCGACCTTCTCTTCTCCGGACACATCCCCACGCTCGATGGCTCGCTGCGCGGCTGGCTCAGCCTCATCGACAAGCTGGAGCATTACAAGCCGACGCGCGTCGTGCCAGGCCACGGCCCGCACGCGATGCAGCTTCCCGAAGCGGTGGGTGACGAGAAGCGCTATTGGTCGACCGTCGCAACGGACGTGCGCCGGATGATCAAGGAAGGCAAGACGATGAGTGAGGCGACCAAGACCGCCGGACAATCTGAGCGCGATCACTGGAAGCTGTTTGACCAATACCACGTCCGCAACGTGACCGCCGCCTTTGCCGAGCTTGAATGGGAATAAGAAGTACAACGCATAAGGATGGAAACGCACATGACCGAGCAATTACGAAAGAGGATGGCACGATCAGCCGTCATTGCATTGGCTGCGGGCCTCGGCCTCGCCATGACCGGTGGCGCACGTGCCGATGAAGACGTCTGGCCCTCGCTCCAACGCGATGTGTTCGACTCCCGCCCGATGACCGAGAACGAAGGCATCATCCAGATCGACGCCCCGGAGCGCGCCGAAGATGCTGCCGTCGTGCCCATCACAGTGCGCCTGTCGCCCTCGTTCAAGGAGCCGGTGAAGTCGATGACGCTCGTTATCGACAAGAACCCCGCACCAGTCGCCGCCACTTTCACCTTCGGCCCCGCTGCCGGAACCGTTGGCGGCGAGCGTCGCATGTCAACGCGCGTGCGCGTCGACAGCTATTCCTATGTGCACGCAGTTGTCGAAACAGCCGACGGCAAGCTGCACGTGGCCAAAAAGTTCGTGAAGGCTTCGGGCGGCTGCTCAGCACCGGCACCGAAGGACGCCGACGCAGAAACCGCCGAGCTCGGCAAGACGCTGGTCAAGAGCTACGCGCCGGCCGTCGACACGACACCGCTGCGCGAAGGCCAGATCATGATCAAGCATCCCAACCGCAGCGGCATGCAGATCGATATGGAGACCCGCGGCTATATCCCAGCGCGCTTCGTCAAGGACATCGAGGTGAAAAGCGGCGACGATCTGGTGTTCCGCGCCGAGACCGGAATCTCCATCGCCTCCAATCCGAACTTCCGCTTCACCTACGCCAACGCCGGAGACAAGCCGCTCACCGTGACGGCAGTCGACAGCGACGAGACCAAATTTTCCGGTCAATCGGCAAAGGAACCGGTCTCTCAGTAGACCATCCGAGCCCCGGCGATTACGACGGCCCAGTGCCTTGTCCGGGTGCGATCATCTCCCGATCGCATCCGGCCCCCCTCCCCGGGCCCCATCCCCGGACAAGCCGCCGCCCCCTAGCCGTCGGCAAAACAAAAGCGCCGGAGATTTCTCTCCGGCGCTTCGTTGTTTCTGAGCTGGCGCTCTCGCCTACTCGTCCTTGCGGCGCGGCACGTTCGGCACCGCTCCACCCGATGACTTCGACGACCGCTCCTTGCGCTCCTTCGGGCTCGGCAGAGCCTTGCGCGGAGCCGCCGCGTCGACGAGCACGGCCTGCGGCTCGTCCTCGTCCTCATCGTCGTCATCGTCGGCAGCCTTGCCCTTCGGCCGCTTAGTGGGATCGGGTGCCAGGAACTCGAAGACCAGCTTGCGGTCCTCGCCCTTGCCTTCCACGACCACCTTCACCGTGCCGCCATGCTCGAGCCGGCCGAACAACAGTTCATCGGCCAGCGGCTTCTTGATGTGCTCCTGTATGACGCGAGCGAGCGGACGAGCACCGAACTTCTCGTCATAGCCCTTCTCGGCCAGCCACCGCGTCGCCTCCTCGTCCAGTTCGATGAGCACGCCGCGATCTGCAAGCTGCGCCTCGAGCTGGAAGATGAACTTCTCGACCACCTTGGTGATCACCTCCGGCGGCAGACCGGCGAAGGGAACCACCGCGTCGAGGCGGTTGCGGAACTCTGGCGTGAACATGCGGGCAATAGCCTCCGTGTCCTCGCCTTCCCGCTTGGCCCGGTTGAAGCCCATCGGCGGCTTGGCGAGGTCGGACGCGCCCGCGTTCGTCGTCATGATCAGCACGACGTTGCGGAAGTCGACCTGCTTGCCGTTGTGATCGGTAAGCTTGCCGTGATCCATTACCTGCAACAGAATGTTGTAGAGATCAGGATGCGCCTTCTCGATCTCGTCCAGCAACAGCACGCAGTGCGGATGCTGGTCGATGCCGTCGGTCAAGAGACCGCCCTGGTCGAAGCCGACGTAGCCCGGAGGCGCGCCGATCAGGCGGCTGACCGTGTGCTTCTCCATGTACTCCGACATGTCGAAGCGCAGCAGCTCGATGCCCATGAGGTCGGCAAGCTGCTTGGCAACTTCGGTCTTGCCGACGCCCGTCGGCCCCGAAAACAGGTAGCAGCCGATCGGCTTCTCCGGCTCGCGCAGACCCGCACGCGACAGCTTGATCGCGGAAGAGAGCGCCTCGATCGCCTTGTCCTGACCGAACACGACGCGCTTCAGATCCTTTTCGATGTTCGCGAGAACTTCGGCATCGGACTTGGTCACCGTCTTTGGAGGAATGCGCGCCATCGTAGCGATGGTCGCCTCGATCTCCTTCACCGTGATCTTCTTCTTGCGCTTGTTCTCCGGCACCAGCATCTGCGAGGCGCCCGTCTCGTCGATCACGTCGATCGCCTTGTCGGGCAGCTTGCGGTCGTGCAGGTACTTGGCCGACAGCTCCACCGCGGTGCGAATGGCATCGTTGGTGTACTTCAGCTTGTGGAAGCTCTCGAAGTAGGGCTTGAGGCCCTTGAGGATCGCCACGGAATCCTCGACCGAGGGCTCCTTCACATCGATCTTCTGGAACCGGCGCACCAGCGCGCGGTCCTTCTCGAAGTGCTGGCGATACTCCTTGTATGTCGTCGAGCCGATGCAACGCACGCTGCCCGACTGCAAGGCCGGCTTCAGAAGGTTCGAGGCATCCATGGCGCCGCCCGACGTCGCACCCGCACCGATCACGGTGTGGATCTCGTCGATGAACAGGATCGACCCTGGATAGTTCTCGATCTCCTTCATCACCGCCTTGAGGCGCTCTTCGAAATCGCCGCGATAGCGCGTGCCCGCGAGCAGCGCACCCATGTCGAGTGCGAAGATCGTGGCATCCTGCAGAACTTCCGGCACCTCGCCCTTGATGATCTTGCGCGCGAGACCTTCCGCGATCGCCGTCTTGCCGACGCCCGGATCACCCACCAGAAGCGGGTTGTTCTTCTGCCGGCGGCACAGCACCTGGATCGTGCGCAGAACCTCTGGCTCACGGCCGATCAGCGGATCGATCTTACCGTCGCGCGCCTTTCGGTTGAGGTTGACGCAGTAGGTATTGAGCGCGTCCTGGCCGGGCTTGCGCTCTTCGCCCTCCTGCTGCTCCTCGTCGACACCACGAACATGGCGCGGCTCGTTCATGCCGGGGCGCTTGGCAATTCCATGGCTGATGTACTGCACGGCATCAAAGCGCGTCATCTCCTGCTCCTGGAGGAAGTACGCGGCGTGGCTTTCACGCTCGGCGAAGATTGCCACGAGCACGTTCGCGCCCGTCACCTCTTCGCGTCCCGATGATTGCACGTGCACGACGGCGCGATGGATCACGCGCTGGAAGCCAGTCGTCGGCTGGGCTTCCGTCGCCTCCTTGGAGACGAGCGCGGACAAATCGTTGTCGAGGTAATTCGTAACGCGTGAGCGCAGCGTATCCAGATCGACCGTACAGGCCCGCATCACCGCGGCGGCGTCTCGATCGTCGAGAAGAGCTAGCAACAGATGTTCGAGCGTTGCGTATTCATGGCTACGCTCGTTGGCGGCTTCCAAAGCGCGATGCAGGGCGCTTTCCAGGCTCTTCGAGAACGACGGCAAGGCTTACCTACTCTTTCTCCATGGTGCACTGCAGAGGATGACCGTTCTGTCGTGAAAAATCCATGACTTGCGTGACTTTGGTTTCTGCCACCTCGTAAGGATAGACGCCGCACACGCCGACGCCTTTGTGATGTACGTGAAGCATAATGCGCGTTGCCTCATCACGTCCCTTGGAGAAATACTTCTCCAGCACGAGAACGACGAATTCCATTGGAGTGTAGTCGTCGTTCAACAGCAGCACTTTATAAAGGCTCGGCTTCTTGGTTTTGGGCCGAGTCTTCGTCGCAATGCCGGTTCGTCCATCCTCCGAGCCGCCGTCCTTGTTCGGAGGCTCGCGACCCGGTGGATCGTTCTTAGCGCCGGTCCATTGAAGGCCCCGGAGCCCCAGCGTCAGCGTGTTCGCCATTCCTGCCAGCGTCCGTCTTGGGACCGTGCGTGTTGCACCGGCCCATCTTTCCCAACTGCGCGCCTCAGCGCTTCTCGAACACTCACGATACGCAACGGCACGCGTGGCTGCAAATGACGTCCCCTTGGCCTCCAGAGCCCCAGCATTGGCGGGTCTACGGCTCGGTAAACGCCCGACTCCATCGTCCCAGATTACATATGATGGGGAGGCAACCGGACACAAAAAAGGCCCGGCATGCGCCGAGCCCTTGTTGTCGATGCCGCACATCGTAGAAGAAGCCGGCTCAGCCGCCGTTCTGCAGGATCTTCTCGACGGGCTTGTAGGCCTCTTTCGCCATGCTCGCGTACATGCCGCCGATCTTGGAGACCTGCTGCATATAGTCGTCATAGGCGCGCTTTGCGTAGCTGGTCTGGATCTCGACCGCCTGCTCGACGGACTTCGACGACATGAGCTTTTCCAGCGTCGACGTGCCTTCCTCGAACGAGCGCTTGGTGTAGTCGCTCATCTCGGCGGCAATCGCCTGCCAGCTCTTATTCCACTCGCCGAGTATCTTCATGGCGCTGTCGACGTTGGTCTGACCGAGCTTCTGAATGTCTTCCATATTCTTAATCATGCTGCCATCCGTGTCCTAGAGATACTCACGAAACGTGCGCAGTGCCCCCGACCCGATAAGGGCCTCACCTGAGCTTCATTTTTATCCGCGGTGCACAATAATTCAAGGCGTTTTTTGCACCGCAATATGTTCCAGCTGATTTTAGTCGGATTAACCGGACCGAAGTCGCATTCGCGTATGGTTGCCGTGGGACAGGATCATTGCCGCATCGTCGGGCCGGGCACCTTGCGCCGTAAAGAGGCCCCAAAACGATGCTCCCTTTGAAGCACCGTCCAGCACAGGGCACGATAATTGGGGGTCAATGTAACCCCCTATCCGAGCGTCATTTTTCTGGATCCAAGCTGCCTAGCGCAGACGGTGAAATGGTCGGGTGATGTTTTTCGCGTCGAAGTATTGCAATCCCCTTAGGCTGTGGCTTGCGCCGCTAGCACTTTTGCTAACGCTGCTGTTGCCACTGCATCAGACGGCTCAGGCCGCCACGCCTCGGTCGGCATCTCTGGTTGTCGATGCCAACACCGGAGCCGTGCTGCAGAGCAAGGGCGCCGACGACCCCGTTTATCCGGCCTCTCTCACCAAGATGATGACGCTCTACATGACCTTCGAGCTCATCGAGATGGGGCGCCTCAACTATTCCTCCAAGATCAAAATGACCGAGGAGGGCGCCGACGCGGCCCCTTCCAAGCTGGACCTGAAGCCCGGCGAGGAACTGACTGTCCTCGATGCCATCAAGGCCCTCGTCACCAAATCCGCAAACGACGTCGCCATCGCACTTGGCCAGCACATTGCCGGCAGCGAGGCAAATTTCGCCCGCCTGATGACCAAGAGGGCGCGCGAACTCGGAATGAGCAAAACCACATTCCGTAACGCTTCAGGCCTTCCCAACCCGGACCAAGTCACCACCGCCCGAGATATGGTGACCCTGGGCCTGCGCCTGCAGGACGATTTTCCGCGGCACTACCGGCTGTTCGCGACGCGCGAGTTCACGTTCCGCGGCAAGACCTATCGCAACCACAACGGTCTCCTCGCGCGCTATCGCGGTACCGACGGCATCAAGACCGGCTACACCCGCGCTTCGGGCTTCAATCTCGTCTCCTCCGTCAGACGCGACGGCAAGCACGTCGTCGCCGCAGTGTTCGGCGGCAAGACCGCTCGCATCCGCAATGCGCGTATGCAATCGCTGATTACCGCGGCGCTTCCCAAGGCCTCGACCACCGTTACGCGCAAGCCCTCTCTCGTCGCCCGCGCCACGCCAAAGCCCGTGCCGGCGCGCCAGCCAGTACGCGTGGCCGCGGCCACCCCGCGCGCAGAACTGCCCCCGCCAGCGCCGCGCCCCGCGCCGCCACGCGCATCGCAATCGACAGAGCAGTCGCGCGAAGCAACCATAGCGGTCGCCAAAGTCCGCTCGGTCCGCATCGACGAGCCGCGGGCCGACCTGGCCCCCGATGCGGCCACAGCACAGCTCGCCGTCGCCTCTTCCGCCGACGCCGACATGCCGCGTCAGCCGGTTCGCGCCAGCGCAGATTTTGGTTTCCCCCGTTTCGTGCCTGAGACCGGCGCGCTGCGTCCCTCGACCCTCGCCGACCAAGCCGCACACCTTGAGCGCGTCCAGGACCCAGCTCCCGCACCTGCCGCGCGTCAGGCCCCCGCACCATCCGTGCAAAGCTCCGCGCGTGGCGGCTTCGAAATTCAAATCGGCGCTTACGGCGACTCCGCCGAGGCCGAAAAGCGCATATCCGCCGCTCGTCAGCGTGCCGGTGGCATGTTGGATGGCTATCGTGCGGTTGCCATTCCCGTGCAGGGAGGCAAGCTTTATCGTGCCCGCTTCCAGGGCTTCACGTCGACCGCCGCCAACGACACCTGCACGCGCCTTCGCGGCATGCGCATCGACTGCTTCGTTACCCGCCCCCAGTAAGCGCAAACAGCTGTCAGCGTCACCCGCGCAACGCCGCGAGCGCGACGTCTTTCGCCTCGTTGATTTTAGCCGCCAGGTAGGTCGACCCGCCGCGATCGGGATGCAGTCTCAGCATCAGCTCGCGATGCGCTCGACGTATCGCGTCCTCGTCGGCTCCTTCGGCCAGCCCGAGAATATCCAGCGCTTCTTCGCGCGTCATACGCCCGTCCGGGCCGCGGCTCATGTCCGATTCACCGCGCGCCATGTCTTCGCGCCAGCTCGGATGGATTCGGTCGAGATACGCCTCGACAAGCTGCGCGGACTGCGGATCGACATGCCTGCAGTCCTGCCACAAAAGCCCCAGATCGGTTGGACTGAGCGATGCCATGTCGCGCCCCGCAAACATGCCCTTCTTGACGCGCCCGTGCATCTCGCCGGTATCGTGGTCGAGTTCCATCTCCAGATGGTCGGTGACGATGCGCGAGCTCTGCCCCGGCGTGCGGCGCGCGTTCCCGCCACCGCCCAGCCACGGCGGGGCCGTGCGCCCCCAGATCAGCCACGAACCAAACATGCCGAGAGGAACGGCAATCGCGCCGAGCCCGCGCATGAAGAGAATTCCGGCCGCGAGCAGCGAGACAACGCCGCCCGCAAGGCGCAACCTGCGCGCCACGTTGGCGGGATTGGCCTGGCTGAATCTGCGCATCGCGAGCAGCCCCAACGCGAGCGCTACCATTCCAAGTACGAGATAAGCCATCAGGCGCCCGCGGTTCCGGGATTGAGCTGATCGAGCAGGAGCCGTGCACCGGCGCCATCGCGTTGCTTGCCCAGAGCCAGCAGCGCCTTCCGGCCACCGGCCGCGTAGGTCGCCACCGCCGTCAACAGGTCGCGCAACTGCTTGGCCGAACCGCGATCAAAACGACAGAAGGCACCTTTCGTGAGCCGCGCAATCTCACGGAAGGCACGCGCAGCGGTCTCATCGCCCCCTTCCTGAAACACGAACACCGGCACGCCGAGCAGCGACAGCTCACCCGCACGCGCACAAAGCCGATCGACATTCTCTTCCATGCTGTCACCAACGTAGACGACAGCATTGATCCGGCGCCGACCGCTCTCCTCGAGCGCATGCCCCAGCACCTTGCCGATTTGTGTCAGCCCACCCTGGCACGATACCGATCGCATGAGCCGCGCCAGCGCATCGGGATTAGAAACCCAATTCGACGCGCGGCATTCGCCCGTGCCGCGAAAATAGATGAGCTGCACATCGAGCCCGCCCACCTCTTTCACCGCCGCGAACATCTCACCCTGAAGACTGAGGGCCAGATCCCACGTCGGCGCCCGGCTCATTGTTGCGTCCATCGCGAACAACAGCCGGCCGCGATCGCCGGTAGCCGCCGGCGCCAGCGACTTCATCTTCGCGATGAAATCCGCGACTTCCGCATTGGACGAAACCTGTCCCGCCGGCACCGACGCGGAACCGCGCTGCGACACGGCTCCGCCGGTCTCGCCATTCTCGAATGAAGGCGGGACAGTTGTTCCGGTAGGCTTACGCGTGATCATGTCGAGAGCCCAGATGCCATTGCACCGACAGCATGGCGTCCAGCCGCTTCACCCGCAATATCCTGCCGATTCAACGACCGGTAACCGTCCTGCCCGCGAGCAGGTCGAGATTGCCACCTGTAGCCGTAACGTCGGTCGAGCGCACCCGTTCAGTTGCGTAGGCCAGCAACGTATGCGGGCCGCCTGCCTTTGGACCCGTCCCCGATAGCCCCTCGCCGCCAAACGGCTGGGCCCCGACGACAGCGCCGATCTGATTGCGGTTGACGTAGATGTTGCCGACGCGCGCATGCTCATAGACGTAGTCGGCGACACCCTCGATGCGACTGTGCAGGCCAAGCGTCAGCCCATAGCCGCTGGCGTTGATCGCCGCGATCACCTTCTCGATCCCGCCGCGCCCATAACGCACCACGTGCAGGATGGGCCCGAAGACTTCGCGATCAAGCACCGACAGGCTGTCGATCTCGTATGCGGCGGGCGTCACGTAGCTTCCCGCCCGGCATCCCTCGGGCAGCAGCAAATCGACGAGCTGGCGCCCGTCGCGCTGCATGCGGATCTTGTGCCCCTCCAGATCGTCCTGCGCTTCCTCGTCGATCACAGGACCGATGTCGGTCGAATAGTCGAACGGATCACCGACATCCAACGCTTCGATGGCGCCGACCAGCATGTCGATGGTCTCGTCAGCCATATCCTCCTGCAGGAACAGGACGCGTGCTGCCGAGCACCGCTGCCCCGCACTGTTGAACGCCGAGCGCACCGCATCGCGCACGACCTGCTCGGGCAGCGCCGTTGAATCGGCAATCATCGCGTTGATGCCGCCCGTCTCCGCGATGAAAGGCACGATAGCGTTGCGCCGTTCAGCCAGCGCTTTCTGAATCGCCCACGCTGTTTCGTTCGAGCCGGTGAAGGCGATGCCCTTGACGCGCGCGTCCTTGACCAGCGCCGCCCCAAGCCGGCCGCTGCCCGGCAGCAGATGCAGTGCGTCGACGGGAACGCCAGCTTCATGCAGCAGCTTCGTCGCCATGAAAGCGGTGATCGGCGTCTGTTCGGCCGGTTTCGCCAGCACGGCATTGCCCGCAGCCAGGGCCGCCGAAACCTGCCCGACAAAAATAGCCAGCGGAAAGTTCCACGGCGAGATGCACGCGAACACGCCGCGGCCGTGCAGCGCCAGCGTATTTCGCTCTCCCGTCGGTCCCGGCAGGACGACAGGCCCGGCGAACAGCCGCCGCGCCTGCACGGCGTAATAACGCAGGAAGTCGATCGCCTCGCGCACGTCGCCCTGCGCGTCCTCCAGCGTCTTGCCGGCCTCGCGCATGATCACGGCCATCAAGCGTGCCTTGTCGCGCTCGAAAAGATCCGCAGCGCCGGCCAAAATGTCCGCACGCTTGGCACCACCGAGCTTATCCCAGGAGGCAGCGCCCGCCGTTGCCCGGCTCACCGCCGTATCCGCCTGCTCCGGCGTCGTCACTTGCACCGTGCCGATGCGCTCGCGCCGGTCGTGCGGGCACGTGACGAGGCTCTCGCCCTCGCCGCTGACGAATTCCTTTCCACCGATGATCGGGCCGACCGCGTACGCATCATCGAGTGCATCGCCCATCTCAGCGAACAGAGCCGTACGCACCGGCGTCTGACTGAGCGCCAGCCCGCTCGCCGCCATCCGCTCCGGCATGTAGATTTCGCGAGGGCGCACCAGCGCGCGTTCATCACCCTTGGCGCGCTCCGCCTCCGCCATTTCCACCGGGTCGCGCACGAGCTCGTCAATCGGCGCCTCTCCGTCCGCGATACGATTGACGAATGAAGTGTTCGCTCCATTCTCGAGCAGGCGCCGCACCAGGTACGCCAGCAGTTCCTCGTGACCGCCCACGGGCGCATAGATGCGGCACGGCCGCTTCAGCATCCCGTTCTCGCCAACAACTCCATCGTAGATGGCCTCACCCATGCCGTGCAGGCGCTGGAACTCAAACTTCGTTTGCGCGCCCGCAACGTGCGCAGCAGCGATCGAGTAGGCATTGTGTGTCGCGAACTGTGGATAGAACGCCTTGCGATCGCTCAGCAGTAGCCGCATGCAAGCGAGATAAGAGACGTCCGTGTGCACCTTGCGCGTGAACACCGGATAGTCGGAGAGCGCACGCTCCTGCGCCCACTTGATCTCGCTATCCCAGTACGCCCCTTTGACAAGCCGCACGGGTATGCGTTTACCCGTCTGTTCGCCCAGCCGCCGCAACCAGCGCAGCGTCGGAATCGCGCGCTTGCTGTAGGCCTGTACGGCGATGCCGAGCCCGTTCCAATGCTCCAGCGCCGGGCTCGTCATCATCCGCGCCAGCATATCCAGCGTAATATCGAGCCGGTCCTGCTCTTCCGCATCGATCGTCAGCGTAAGGCCGCGCGCCCGTGCGCTACGTGCAAGCGTGAACAGCCGCGGCGCCAGCTCGCCCGCGATGCGATCTTCCTTGCCCGGTTCAAAGCGCGGATGCAGCGCCGACAGCTTCACCGATATGCCAGGACGAGCATGCAGCGCATCGGCGTGCAGAATGCCGAACGGCCCAGCCGCCTGCCCCACAGCGTCGATGGCTGCTAGATAGCTATCGAAATAGCGCTCGGCATCTTTCTCCGAACGCGCCCCCTCGCCAAGCATGTCATACGAGAAGAGATACCCCTTCTCCATGTACGGCTGCGCGCGCGAGACTGCCTCGCGGATCGTACGCCCCAACACGAATTGATCGCCCAGCAGTTTCACTGCCTGGCGCACGGCCTGCCGGATCACAGGCTCGCCCGAGCGGGCGACAAGCCGCTTCAGCGCATCGAACGGATTGGCCCCCTGAGCCTCCCGCAGTTTGACGATGCGTCCCGTCAGCATCAGCGCCCAGGTCGAGGCGTTGACGAACATGCTGTCCGACTGACCGAGATGCTTCTCCCACTGCCCGCCGGAAAGCTTCTCGGCGATCAGCGCATCCGCCGTCTCGCTGTCCGGCACGCGCAGCAGCGATTCCGCGAGGCACATCAGTATGACGCCTTCCTCGCTCGACAGCCCGTATTCGCGCATGAATGCGTCGACGCCCGCATGCTTGCCGCGGTCGGACCGGACTCCGTGCACAAGCCGGCGGGCAAGATCGGATGTGCGGCGGCGCTCGTCTTCGGAGAAAACGGCGCGCTCGATCAGCCGGTCGAGAAGACGCTGCTCGTCGTGCAGATAATGTGAGGCAATTTCATCGCGTGGCGGCAGTTTCGCCCACTCGATCACTTCGCGCGTTGATTCGGTACTTTTCACCGCCACCATCGGATCCTCGGCATTGACGCGAGCACGATTCGACACAACCCACTCTAGCAAATAGGAGACCCGAGCGCTCTTCGGACATACAGCGGCCTTGACGCAGCCCGTCCCTCTCGCCAGAGCTTTCCGCTCCGAACCAAGCGAGGCGTGACCGGTGTCGACCCAACCCCAGATCGTGCGTGCCATCCCTGAATTGCGCGCCACAGTTGCCCTGTGGCGGCAGTCTGGCCTCAAGGTTGCCCTGGTTCCGACCATGGGCGCTCTGCACTCCGGGCACATGAGCCTCGTCCGCCGCGCCGCCGAACTGGCCGACCGCACCGTTGTCTCGATTTTCGTCAATCCGAGCCAGTTCGCCCCGCACGAGGACCTTGCCCGCTACCCCCGCGACGAGGCCGGCGACATGGCCAAGCTGGCAGCAGAAAACTGCCACCTCGTGTGGGCGCCGACCGTCGCCGACATGTATCCGGCAGGATTTGCCACCCGCATCCTCCCCGCGGGGGCAGCACAGGGTTTGGAATCCGACTTCCGGCCCCACTTCTTCGGTGGCGTCGCCACTGTATGCGCCAAGCTTTTCGGGGCGGTGACGCCGGACGTCGCTGTGTTCGGCCAGAAGGACTACCAGCAGCTTTGTGTCATCAAGCAGCTTGTGCGCGACCTCGACATGCCGCTCTCCATCGTCGGCGTCGAGACGGCGCGCGAGCCAGATGGCCTTGCCCTCTCCTCGCGCAACGTCTACCTCTCACCCGCAGAGCGGCAGGTTGCACCAGCCCTCAACCGCATTATCAGCGAGGTCGCCGAGGCCGCACAGCGCGCCATCGCTGGCGGCTCGGCCGCGGGCAAGGCACCGCGCCCCGCGCCGCTGTTCCGCGATCCCGCCGCCCCACCGGACGAACTCGAACTGCCGGAACTGACAAAGATTTGCGGCGCCGCAAAGCAGCAACTGCTCGATGCCGGATTTGCCAAGGTCGACTATGTCGCCGTTCGCGAAGCCGACACATTGCGGCTTGTCACCGAACCTGGGCCACGGCCCTTGCGCGTGCTCGCTGCTGCCACGCTCGGCACCACGCGGCTCATCGACAACGTCCCTGGCTAACCCCTGCGCCGCGCCGCCAGCACGATTCCCGCGCCAATCAGTACGATTCCCACTGCATGGTAGGCCTGTGGCTGCTCACCCAGCAGCAGAATGGCCAGCACCGTGCCGAACACCGGCGTCAGATAGATCGACAGCCCGGCCGTGTTTGCCCCCAGCAGCTCCACGCATCGATTGAACGCGAAATAGCCGATCGCCGAGGCGAACACCCCCACATAGAGAATGGCGAGCACCGACTGCATGCTGAGCGGCATCGCCTGGCCATGCCATGTTTCGGCGGCATAGAACGGCAGCAGCAGCCCCGCCCCGACTACAAAGCTCGCGAACAGGAAACTCAGCGGATGCACGCTCGGCCGCAGCCGCAGCAGCGCTGTGTAGAGCGCATAAACCGCGCACGCCGTCAGCATCCAGACATCACCGGCGTTGAACTGAAACTCGCTCAGCACATGCCAGTCGCCATGCGTGATCAGCGTCAACGCGCCGATCAGCGACAATACGATGCCCAAAGCCTGCGCCCCGGTGATCGTATCGCGAAAAACCAGATAGCTCGCCAGCACCACCAGCACTGGGGCCGACACCTGCAGCATCACGATGTTGAGCGCCGTCGTTGTATGCGCGGCGACGTACAATGCTGAATTGAAGAACGAGATGCCCAGCGCCGCCAGCAGCACCATCATTGGCCAATGGCGCAGCATGGTGCGCATGTCTTGCCGCACGTGCGGCATCGCAAACGGCGCCACCACGAGTGCGGCAAGCGCCCAGCGCCAGAACGCAAGACCGATCGGCGGCACGCTACTGACGACCGCGCGCGCAACGATCGCGTTACCGGCCCACACGAGGCCCGGCACCAGCATCAGAAAGCGCGCATCGCGCCACCAGACATATTGCGTCTTGCCCGGGCCGGGTTCCGGCTCGGGCGCTCGCTTCGAATCCATGGGCTAATGACACGTTTGCAGCCACGTCGCGCCCCCGTGCCGAACGGCACGAGTTCACGGCCAACTATATAGGCGCGCACGCCAGCACAAGCGACTTCGAACGAACCAGGAAAAAGGTACGGCCCCGGGGAGGTTCTGCCACCACCGGAGCCGCACGCGTATCGTTCGCAAGAATGGAGCGCTTAGTCTTTCCCGAGGAACGGATCGGGCTGCGCATCGTGGAACGGCACGGCATCAACGCCCGACGCCAGCGTCACCATATGCATACGCAGATCGTCCGCGCCCTTGCCGCGCAGAATCTCCAGTGCCTTGACCTCGCGCTCCTTGTCATCCGTGCGCACCCACAGCACCAGGCCGCCGTGCTTCAGATGCTTGTCGATCTGGTCGGCATGGCGCTTCTCCATGCGGCGCGCCGCATAAAGCCCGAGCGCACCGACAGCGCAGCCGCCGGCAAGCGCCGCACCGGCAGTTGCCACGACAGCAGCTCCACCAAGGGCTGCCAGAGCCGCAGCGCCAGCGCCGCCGATGTAGACGGGAATGCCCGCAAGCGCCGCCAGACCTTCCGCGCGCGCATCGCTGGAAACGAATGTTGCCCGCGGCGTATCGGGACTGTCGGCAAGCTCTTTGGCGTCGGGAATTTTGCCACCGAACTTCGCCGCGATGGCCTCTTCGCTCGCCAGCACGCTCAGATCATCACGCGTGAAGCCAGAGGTCAGCAGTTCGTCGACCGCTCCCTGCAGCGCCTTTGCCGAACCAAATACGGCAGAAGCTTCCCGTGTCGTATCCTCGGTCGAGCAGTCACCCGTCGCCATTATCCCATGCTCCTCAATTTATGTTTGCCCCACCTGAATTCGGCAGGCTGAAACGCCGAACGCGCTGAGCAACGATCACCCAAGAACCCCTAAAATTGCTTTCGTCTGCTCGTAAAAATTGTCGAGGCCGGACAATACCCGGTCATCCAATGGCCAATTTCCGGTTACCGACTGCCCCGCGTGACCGGAATACCACGCGCTGAGGCGCAGGCTTGCCAAGCCCGGCCGCGCCGTGCGAGGTCTCCACCACGACCAACCAGGGATTCGCCGCTCTCGGCCCCAGTCCCCGCGTTCCGTGCTCGCGGCACGTTCGATCGACGGGATAGACGCATGGCCGGAGTCGTCCGCGACCTCTTCGCAACGATCGATAGCTTCATGACTGACAAGACGGCTCGCGCCCGCCGCACGACTGATGCCTCCGAGGCCTACACCGCCGCAGACATCGAGGTCCTCGAAGGCCTCGAGCCTGTCCGGCGCCGCCCAGGCATGTACATCGGCGGCACCGACGAGAAAGCGCTGCATCACCTCTTCGCCGAAGTCATCGATAACTCGATGGACGAGGCCGTGGCCGGCCACGCCACCTGGATCGACGTTGAGCTGGACGCCGAGGGCTTCGTCTCCGTCACCGACAATGGCCGCGGAATGCCCGTCGATCCGCATCCCAAATTCAAGAACAAGAGCGCGCTCGAAGTCATCATGTGCACGCTGCACGCGGGCGGCAAATTCGACGGCAAGGCGTACAACACCTCGGGCGGTCTGCACGGCGTCGGCGTATCCGTCGTCAACGCGCTGTCGGACGTTTGCGAGGTCGAGGTCGCACGCAGTCAGCAGCTCTATCGCATGACCTTCTCGCGCGGCGCTCCGCAAGGAAAGCTCGAGAAGCTCGGCCCGGTCATGAACCGTCGCGGCACCAAGGTGCGCTTCCACCCGGACGACAAGATCTTCGGCAAGGGCGCGCACTTCAGACCGGCACGCCTGTTCAAGATGGCGCGCTCGAAGGCATACCTGTTCGGCGGCGTGAAGATCCGCTGGAAGTGCGATCCCTCGCTCATCAACGACGAAACGCCCCCTGAGGCGGAGTTCCATTTCCCCGGCGGTCTCAAGGATTATCTCGCATCCGAAATTGCCGGACAGACGCTCGTTACCAAGGACCTCTTCGCTGGCAACGTCGAACGCGAAGGTAAGCACGGCTCCGTCGAATGGGCCGTCGCCTGGGTTGCCGACGCCGACGGCTTCTCGCGCTCATACTGCAATACCATCCCCACCGGCGAAGGCGGCACGCACGAGAACGGCCTGCGCTCGGCGCTATCGAAGGGGCTGCGCGAATTCGGCGAGCGCGTCGGCAACCGCAAGGCAGCACAGATCACCGCCGACGACGTGATGGGCACCGCCGCGTCGATGCTGTCGGTCTTCATCCGCGAGCCCGAGTTCCAGGGCCAGACCAAAGACAAGCTGGCCACGCAGGAAGCAACGCGTATCGTCGAATCGACGGTGAAGGACGCCTTCGATCATTGGCTGACCGAAAGCCCGCAGCAGGCGACGCGCCTGCTCGAATGGTCCATCGATCAGGCTGAAGAGCGCTTGAAGCGCAGGCGCGAGAAGGAGGTCGGCCGTCAGTCGGCCACGCGCAAGCTGCGCCTTCCGGGCAAGCTCGCCGACTGCTCCATTCAATCGGCCTCCGGCACAGAAATCTTCATCGTCGAGGGTGACTCGGCCGGCGGCTCGGCTAAGAGTGCGCGCCAGCGCGAGACGCAGGCAATTCTTCCCCTACGCGGCAAAATCCTCAACGTTGCCAACGCCTCATCGGCGAAACTGTCGCAAAACCAGCTTCTCGCCGACTTGATCCTCGCCCTCGGTGTCGGCACTGGCGCCAAATACAAGGACGACGACCTGCGCTACGAGCGCGTCATCGTCATGACCGACGCCGATGTTGACGGCGCACACATCGCTTCCCTGCTCATCACGTTCTTCTATCAGGAGATGCCGGAGCTGATCGAAAACGGCCATCTCTTCCTGGCCGTGCCGCCGCTCTACAAGCTGACCCACGGCGCCAAGTCCGTCTACGCGCGCGACGAAAAGCACCGCGCGGAGTTGCTCGCCAAGGAATTCAAGCCGAACGCGAAAGTCGAGGTCTCCCGATTCAAAGGCCTCGGCGAGATGAATGCTGCGCAGCTCAAAGAGACGACCATGGACCCGGCCAAGCGCACACTGCTCAAGGTCGAGATCGGCGACGGTGACCGCTCGATGATCGGCGAGGCCGTCAATGCGCTGATGGGATCCAAGCCCGAAGCCCGCTTCCGCTTCATCCAGGACCGCGCCGCCTTCGCCCACGACCTCGATATTTGAGGCTTTTCAAAAGCCTACGCTTGCTACCTGTGGCGGATACGCAAAAAGCCCCGCACGCCCTGCGTGTGCCCCAGTAAGCACACCTAGCGCGCGAGTGTACTCCAGCGCACACTCAACCGTTGCGCCATGCTCGCCTGCCGTTAAAACCTACAGCTATTGGTTTGTATGTAGCGTTTTAGTGGGGTCGCGTTATGCGTTTGCGTCTTGCGTTGGCGGCAGGATTTGCCGCTTGCTTTGTTGCCGGTGCGAATGCTGGCGACAATTACAACTGGAGCGGCCTCTACGTTGGCGCTCACGGTGGCTATGCGTGGGGCGACGCCAGCACTACGGACGACATCAAGGATTGGTGCGTACCTGGCGACACCGCCTGCATCAACAAGTACGTCGGACCCTTCAATTTCGATCTGGATGGCGCGTTCGGCGGCGGTACCATCGGCTTCAACTTCCAGCATAGTGGCATCGTTCTTGGTCCGGAGGCTGAAATCGGCTATCTCGACCTCACGGGCTCGCGCCGCACCGACAGTTCCAATCCCACTAAATACCAGACGCTGGAGGTCGACGGCGGCTTCTATGCCGTCCTGGGTGGCCGCCTCGGCGTGGCCTTCGATAATACCCTAATTTATGGCAAGGGCGGCTGGGTGTGGTGGGACACTGATGCCACGCAGACAACGACCACCCCGGGCTTCACAACCCACGGAACGGGCGCCTACTCAGGCTGGGCCTACGGCGGTGGCATCGAACATGCTCTCGGCGGCGGCTGGAGTGTCAAGGCGGAATATCTCCACTTCGATGTCGATACCGAAGGAGGAGATCAGACCCGAGACGCCGACGGCTACACTTTCAATAACTGGACGGAACTTGATGCCGACACTGTTAAAGTCGGCGTCAACTACAAGTTCGGCTCGCGCGATGAGCCGGTGCCGCTGAAGTAGTCACTCAAGCGCGACCCTACATTGCTTGACCGGGGATGGGCGATCGCGCTCGTCCCCGGTTTGCGTTATGAGACGACGCGTCAGCGCGAAATTCCCAGCTGCTGCGCGATCCTGCGCGCTGTGACCTCGCGCCGCTCGGTGATCCCACGAAATCCCGCCCGTGCTTCCTCGACGATGTGCGGCGGCGCGCTCTCCGGCGTTCCGCTGTCGAACGGCGGATCGGGCGCATATTGCATGGAGAGCTGAATGCCCTTGGCGCTGTCCTCTCCGCACGCCAGAGCGGCCAGTTGCAGCGCGCCGTCTATGCCGGCCGTCACGCCCGCGGTGCTCACGAGCGCCCCATCGACCACCACACGTGCCGGGATCGCAGTAGCGCCAAACAGCGGCAATAGATGGTGCGCGGCCCAATGCGTCGTCGCGCGTTTGCCCTGCAGCAGCCCAGCCGCGCCGCAGATCAACGCCCCGGTACAGACCGAAAGCACATAGCGCGCGCCCGCCGCTTGCCGCGCAACCCAATCGAGCACCTCGGCGTCATCCATCAGCGCTTCCTGGCCGAAGCCGCCAGGAATGTGCAGCACGTCGAGTTGCGGCGCCTCGGAAAGAGCCGCGTCGGCAACGATCGTCAGCGCTTTCACGTCGCGGACGGGACCAGCCGACTTCGCATAAATGCGGCACGTCGCACCCGGCAAGCGGGATAGCACCTCGAACGGTCCAGTAAGGTCCAGCTGATCCAGCTCGTCGAAGGCGAGAGTGCCAACCCGCAGCGGCTGCGGGCCGCCAACCTGCTCGGACGCCGTCATGCGCTGGCACTCCCCTCAGTCGGAACGGATTGGCGCCATTGCGGCGCCCCCACTCCATCCTCGTCATCGTTCGAGACTAGCGAGTCCCATCGTCGACCCTGACGCAGCACCATCAGATACCGGTCGGCGTCTTCACATAACGCCTGCCATCCGCGCGCGCACCTTGCAGGAACACCGAAAACACAGCGCCGACGACAACCACTAGCCGCGCGAACGGCCAATCCCACGAAATCGCCCCATACCCACCCGCAAAAAGCCGCATCGACAGATACCACTGGGGCGGCTGGTGAATTGAACCGCTCGTACATAGATGTAAATTGTATAGGCAGCCGCGCGAGCCCAGGCCGCCAAACCGCATCGCCCGGCCAATGGATCCATCTGCGCTAATCGGAGTTTAGGATTTCTCCAGTTAGATCAGTGGTTAGGCCTTCCTAAGGGTTATCGATATGACACTCCTTCCGGCGTTGTCCCGCCGTCGCTCACTTATTTCGCTCGCAGCCGTCGCGATTGCCATTGCCGGCGTCGCCGGACCAGCTTCGGCGCGCAGCAATCGCGCAGACGACCAGGATGACACCCGCCAGGAAACGACCAGACGCCAGCCAGGGCAACCCATGCTCGCGGTTGTCTCGCTCGGCGACCAGCGCGTCACGATCTACGACAAGGACGGCGCCATCATGCATGGCCCGATCTCGAGCGGCGCCACGCCCAACGACACCCCGCCTGGCATCTACGCCATCCTGCAGAAGAACCGCGAGCACTATTCGAACCGCTATGACGATGCGGCGATGCCCTTCATGCAGCGCATCACATGGACGGGCATCGCTCTGCACGCCGGTGCACTGCCGGGCTATCCCGCCTCGCATGGCTGCGTTCGTTTGCGCCACGACTTCGCCAACCAGCTTTTCGACATGACCAAGCTTGGCATGCGCGTCGTCGTCTCACGCAACAACATGGTGCCGGTGCCGATTTCACACCCGAACCTGTTCAAGCCCAAGCCCTTCGGCACCAACGTCGCCGTGCTGACCCCGGCCGCGATCACCATTCCACAGCCTGCCGCCGACGGCAAAGACACCCGCTATGACGGTGGTCCCAACGATCCGCCCTACCTCCAGGCCCGCGCCACGGCATTGCAGGCGGCCTACAACGAAAAGAACGCGGAAGCGCAGGAACTGGGCAAGAAGGCCGACGCTGCAAAGGCTCTCGCCAAACAGAAGCAACGCGAAAGTGCCAAGGCGGCGCGCGACCTGAAAAACGCGGAAAACGCCTTCAAGCGCGCCACCGGGTGGCTCGAAGACGCAGAACGCACACTGTCGCGAGCCAAGTCGGACAAGGCCATTCAGCGCGCGCAGGCTCAAAAGGCTAAGGCAGAGGCGAAAGTCGCCGACACCAAGGCCAAACTCGAGAAGATGCAGGCCGATACCAAGCCCGCGCTCGAAGCTGCTCAGCAAGCCGCGGACGCCGCCAAGTTTGCCGAAGACGAGAAAAACGCCGCCGCCGAAGCCGCGCGCGATGCCGAGCGCAAGCTGTCACCGGTCTCGGTCTTCATCAGCCGCAAGACCGGCAAGCTCTACATCCGCCAAGCCTTCGATCAGATCTACGAAGGCGACGTCTTCATCCGCGACCCTGACGAGCCGATCGGCACCTACACGTACACCGCTCTCGACTACAAGCCGGGCGGGCGTGAGATGCTGTGGAACGTCGTCTCGATCGCTGGCCGCCAGCCGGGCGAGCCCGAGAAGAGCAGCGGCATGAACCAGCTTCGCCGTAATCAGGCCGCGCCTGAAATCCCCACCGACGTCGTCGGAGCAACGGCAGCTCTCGACCGCATCGAGATCCCGCAGGAGACCAGAGAGCGCATCGCCGAACTCGTGCTCCCCGGTTCATCGCTGATCATCTCCGATGAAGCCGCACACAAGGAGACGGGCAAGCACACCGACTTCATCGTGCTTCTCAGCGGCGAGCCGCAGGGCGGCATCATCCTGCGTCCCAAGCCCAAGCAGGAGTACTACGACGATTACTGGGGTGGCTGGGGCTACAATAATGACCCTGGCTACGGCTACGACCGTCGCCGCAGAAAGCGCGGTCCCTTCGGCGGTCCGGGCTTCGCCTTCTGGTAATCCGACTCCCCAAGAGTGCATGAAGAGGCCGCGGGCATTGTCCGCGGCCTCTTTGCTTTTGGGCACCTGTTGCACCATCCTGCAGCGGGCTCGCCTGCCCACCACCGCATGCAACGCGCACACGCGACGCAGATGTCAGACGAACTCAATCTGTGCCGGTGCTAAGCTTGCTGCGCGTCCATCTGAGGTGATCGCACGATGACGAATTTTCCAGCCGACCTCGCCCAAGCTTGCGCGGATCTCTCTGCCCAAACCATTCCTGCCGGATCGACGATCGTCGCTGCCGGCACGCCTGGCGGCCCGCTGCATATTCTGATTGAAGGCTCGGTGACCGTGCTGCGCGACGACGCCGAGGCCGCAACCATCGACGAGCCGGGTGCGGTGTTTGGCGAGATGGCGCTTCTGCTCGGCGCCCCGCACGCAACGACAGCGATCGCAAAACAGGACTGCCGTTTCTATGTCGTGACAGACGGCGCGGCGTTCCTGCGCTCCAACCCCGATTTGATGTTCCACGTCTGCCGCACACTGGCCCTGCGCGTGCATTTGCTTTCAGGCTATCTCGCCGACCTCAAAACCCAGTTCGCCGACCACGACAGCCACCTCGGTATGGTCCACGAAGTGCTCTGCAAGCTTTGCGAACACCCGCACCGCGAGGTTACGCTTGGCTCTGACCGCCAACCTGGTCCATTGCCCTAGACCATGATCGCTTCGGACCCAATCCGCCCGAAGCCTGAATCATCGGTCTCATGCTTTAAGCCACGCGGGCTCCTCGGTGAGATTGGGCACGGGAAACGTCAGCGGCTTATCGAGCGCCGCCGTCTGAGGTCCCATCAGCGAGAACCACAGCGCCGAGCTTTCCTCGACATCCAGCATGATGTGCGTCGGCACTTCGCCGATCTGCCGCCCCGCGTTGAAAACGAATGTGCCCCCGCGCGTGTCGATCCACGAGCCATCCGCACGAAACGGGGCATTGTGCACGTGCCCGCAGAACACGAGATCAGGTTGGTATTCATCGATCCAACGCGCCAGTTCCGCGTCGCCGAACTCGCGCATCTCATGACTGATGCGTGAGCCGATCGGCGGCGCGTGATAGACCCAGATCCAGCGTTTCTTCTGCGCATTCGCATCGCGCGCGAGCTGGGCCCCGATACGCTCCTTCGTCAAAGGCCCGTCCCACCACGGGCAGATGCTGAATAAAATCCCATCGACCGCCACCGCGTCGCCATCGGCCGGAATGCCGCTGGCACGCACTCCCTTGGCGATCCATTGCGCGATGCGTTCCCCATGCTCATCGCGCGCATCGAGATCGTGGTTGCCCGAACAGACGATCAGCCGCGTCTTCGCCGCCAGCCGGGTGAGATACTTCTCGACCACCGCGATCTGCACGCGCGGATCGACGGTTGAGAATGCATCGAGCAGGTCGCCGGCAAGGATGACGAGATCGAAGCCGGGCCCGATCCGCATCAGCCAGTCATATTGTTTGAGCGTGTAATGGATGTCGGCCGTAATGAGTATCTTCACCGCGGCCGCCCCCCGATTGCCTCGCCGCCCGCGCCATCAGTTCTTGCGCAGCGACGCCTCAACCTCGCGCGCAATACCGGCAGCATCGGCGATGTCGGCGTATTCGATCGCCGCGTTGTCGACGTAGACCGCTTCCTCTGTCTTGGGCGCGTACTTTTCGCCCAGCACGCCCATCGCCGTCGGATGGCCCAGCGCGTTCTCTGCGTCGCCGAAATACCCTTCGACGATCACGCCCTTGGCGCGGTATTCGGGTTCCTCTAGCAGCAACTCGTGCAGGCGTTTCAGCTTGTAGTGCGGCACCGACGCCATGATGTGGTGCGGCAGGTGATAGTCCATGCCGAACGGGAACACCGCATAGCGCATCATCGGGCCAACGAGAAACACACGCGTGTTCGTGTATCGCCCGCGGTCGGCATTGCCGTGCTGCACCCACTGCCGCAGGATCATGAACAATGGGAATGTCGTGAACAGCGCCAGCACCCACAGCAGCCCGAAGTACATCCACGCATCGCCCCACCCGGCAAGCTGCACGGCCGACAGCGCGCCGTACAGCAGCGCCAGATAAGTCACGCGATGAATGCCGATCATGCGCAGGGGAATGACCGGAGCGAGACGCGTGCGCGGATAGGCATCGTCCGGCAGCATCCAAAGGATGCCGACCACCACGGCCCACATCAGCGGCAGAATGATCGCCACCGCGAGCGAATACCCCATCACGCTCAGCGGCACGACCACCAGCGGCGCACCGACAGCGAACAGGATGCCGGCGCGCAGCGGGCGCACCGAACCGGGACGATCGGGATCCGCATAGGGGTTGCTCGATCCGCCACCGAGCGATGAATACTTCGCCCTGACGATCGTGTAGCGGAACAGGTTCGGCAGCCACAGCTGCTTCAACAGCGACCACAGCATCTCGACATGGGTGATCGGGAAGTCCAGCCAGTGATCGCTGTCGTGCAGCTGGCTGATGTCTGGATCGCGCAGCGGATCGTTGACGAACTGGTGATGCGCCAGATGGTGCAGCCGGTAGTGATAGGTGGTCGTGAAGATCGGGAACGCGCCAAGCCAATCGGAAGCGAGCTCGTTCAGCTTGCGATTAGCGAACAGCACATAGTGGGTGCCTTCGTGGATCGCCCCGCCGAACTGGTGCTGAGAGGCGCCGATGGCAAAGATCGCCGCTATCGTGGAGGGAACCGTCCACCACCACGAGATGTCTCCCGCGCGAGCAGATTCGATCACCCACACTGCGCCCGCAACTGACGCGGCGATCACTAGGTAGATACGCGCCAAGTGCCACCAGTTGGTGACATTGTCGCGCGCCTTCAGCGCTTTGATCTCTTCACTCGATTGCCGGCTCGACCGTGCATAATCGGGTTCGCCGTCAAGCCTACGCGCTGAAACACTTGCCGTCGCTCCATGAGCAGTCATGCGTGCGCTTCCAGGTCTTGAGTTTTCCGCGGCGCCGAATCCGTCCAACTTATGCTGGCAATCGATGAATCGCCCAGCCATTGCAAGTTGATTGCTCGGGCGACGTTGCAGCAGGGTTACGGCGGCACGTCGAATATCGGGCTTTTCGGCGACTGGAGCCGAGATCGCCCCATAAGTAAACCGATGTTTACGACACCCGTCCTGCCCCTGCGGACACTTCCTCGCCAGTAGAAGACGCCAACATTCAGGGGGATCGCATGCGGATCAAGGCTCTAGCCGCCGAATTCATTGGGACTTACATGCTCGTGACATCGATTGTCGCGGCAGCGCTTTTCTCGTTCCCGATCGCAGGCATTGTCGGCGTTGGCGTATCGGTCGGCTTTGCCGTCATGGCGATGATCTTTGCCGTTGGCTACATCTCCGGCGGCCACTTCAATCCCGCGGTGACATTGGGCCTCGTGGCGGGCGGGCGCTTCAAGGCGAGTGACGCGCCTGGCTACATTATTGCCCAGTGTCTCGGAGCCATCGCCGCCACCGTTGTTCTTTTCGTGATCGCCTCCGGTAAGGTCGGCGGCTTCGAGGTCGGCAACTTCGCCTCCAACATGTACGGCGGCGACGCGGGCTACTCGATGCTATCGGCGTTCGTGGTCGAAGTTGTGCTCACGGGCCTGTTCGTCCTCGTGATCATGGGCGCAACGTCGAAGCGCGCTCCGGCCGGCTATGCCGCCATCGCCATCGGCTTCACGCTCGGCGCCATCCACATCATGTCGATCCCGATCGACAACACGTCTGTGAACCCCGCGCGCAGCCTTGCCACCGCTCTCATCGCAATGGGCGAGCCCATGGCCCAGCTCTGGCTTTTCTGGGTTGCACCCATCCTCGGCGGCGTCATTGGCGGATTGTTCGGACGCTGGCTGGTCGATGATCAGGAGTAACTACTGGTAGTATTTACCTGAGGAAAAACCGCGGCTCGACGCCACATCTCGCGGTTTTTCTTGCATTTTTGCAGAACATGTGTCAGCACACGAACGGCTCGAGCGCAGGGGACGCTATTTATTTAGATCCTTTCCGAGCCGTTCACGCATTTCGCTTAGCCCCTTTAGGCACCCAATCACCCCTGCGCTCCGTCATACCCGCTGCCGCCTTCGATGGCGTTGGCGCGGGCTCGCATGAACGCAGACGGAGACGTTTACTTTTGGAAAATAAGACCTTCGCGGAGCTTGGGCTAAGCTCCAAGGTGCAGGCGGCCATTGCTGCTGCCGGCTACACGGCGCCCACACCGATCCAGGCGGCTGCTATACCAATCGCTGTGACCGGCCAGGACGTACTCGGCATCGCCCAAACAGGCACCGGCAAGACGGCCTCGTTCGTTCTGCCGATGATCACCCGCCTCGAAACGGGCCGCGCCAGAGCCCGAATGCCCCGCTCTCTCATCCTGGCTCCCACACGTGAACTCGCCGCCCAGGTCGCCCAGAGCTTCGAAAAATACGGCATCAACAACAAGCTCTCACTGGCACTGCTGATCGGCGGTGTCTCGATGGACGATCAGGTCAAAAAGCTCGACCGCGGTGTCGACGTCCTGATCGCAACGCCCGGACGACTGCTCGACCATTTCCAGCGCGGCCGCGTCATGCTGATGGGTGTCGAGATCCTCGTGATCGACGAAGCCGACCGCATGCTCGACATGGGCTTCATCCCCGACATTGAGAAGATCTGCAAGCTTCTGCCGCCCCGCCGCCAGACGCTGTTCTTCTCGGCGACGATGCCGCCGGAAATCACCCGCCTCGTCAGCCAGTTCCTCACCAATCCAGAGCGCGTCGAGGTCGCCCCGCCGGCGACGACCGCCAAGACCATTACCCAGCGCTTCATCTACTGCCCCGACGCTGAGGACTGGGCCAAGCGCGAAACACTGCGCGAGCTGATCCGCGAGACCAACGTTCGAAACGCGATCATCTTCTGCAATCGCAAGGTCGACGTCGCCATTCTCAACAAGTCGCTGATGAAGCATGGCTTCTCTGCCGGCGCATTGCATGGCGACATGGACCAGAAGAGCCGCATGGAGACGCTCGACAAGTTCCGCTCCGGCGAGCTCAAGCTGCTGGCCGCCAGCGACGTTGCGGCCCGCGGTCTCGACATCCCCGACGTCAGTCACGTCTTCAACTTCGACCTACCGTGGCAGTCGGACGACTACGTGCACCGCATCGGCCGCACCGGCCGCGCCGGCAAGGAAGGCCACTCCACGTCGCTCGTCACCATCGATGACCTGAAGAACCTCAAAGACATCGAGAAGATGCTCGGTGAGCCGATAGTCTGGATCGGAGAAGGCCCGTCTGAGCAGGACTACGCCGAATCCGGCAAGAAGAAGCGTCGCGGTCGCGGCGGTCGTGGCGGACGCGCCGGCAATGGTCGTGGCGAACGCCAAGAAGCTTCAGGCCAGTCTCGCGGCGAAGGCTCTCGCGGTGAAGGAAAATCGCGCCAGGGTGACCGTCGCCGCGGTGGCCGCCCGAAGAGTGAGCAGGGCGAGCACAACGAGCGCCAGCCCGAGCAGCGCGCTGCCCAGCGTGAGGGATCGGAGGCTCCGCGCGCACCGCGTCGCGAAGCCCAACCCCGTCCCCAACGTCGTGCCGAGCCCCGCCATGGCGAACCCCGTCATGCAGCGGCCGAAGCACCGGCCAACACCCAGCGCAGCGCACCGGCAGCGGAGCCCCGCGCTCAGCAACAGCGTCAGCGGCCAGAGCACACACGTCAAGAACGCACGCGTCAGCCGGAAGCGGCGCCAGCACGTGCGGGCTCTTCGTCAGGCTTCGCCGGCAACGTTCCGGCGTTTCTGCGCAACCCGGTGAAGCGCCCGGCGAAGGTCGCCAGCGAATAGGCGCCCGCTCGAAACACTTCAGGCAAAAACAAAAGCGGATGCGATTGATAATCGCATCCGCTTTTCGTTTGCGCCGCCGCTTGCCAGTTCAGGCTACCGCCGACGGCGTTCGATTAGAACGGTCACCCGAGCCAACCATGCGCCGTAACGTGTCGTCACGCATCACGTAGTGGTGCCACAGTGCGGCAAGCATGTGCACACCCGCGAGCGCGATCAACGCGTAAGCGGCAAGCTCGTGAGCTTCCTCCAGGAAGTCCTCCGCAGCGTGCGTCAACGGCAGCGGAGAAGGCATCGGCAGCACACCGAATGCCATGGGCACGATCGGCGTTTCCTGGACACCAGCCAACGCCCATCCAAACAGCACGGCCGCCAGCGTGAGGGCATAGAGCCCCAGATGCGCGAGCCGCGCAGCCGACTGTTGCCACGGCGGTGTACCGTGCGGCGCAGCAGGCGTGGAATTGAGCAGCGCCCAGGCGATGCGCACCACCAGAATGACGAGCAGTGTAATACCGAGCGACGCGTGAATTGCGTAATAGAATGGACGGTCAGCGCGCGCGGGCACCTCTCCCATCCAAAGGCCGAGTCCGAACGTCGCCAAAATCAATGCCGCGACGACCCAATGCATGGTGATGGCAGGCCAGCCCCACGCATTTTGCGAATTCCTGATCATTTGATCCTCCAGCTGTCCCGCCCGTACTTTCTCGCATATCGCGGCTGACGGCAGCATGACGAACAAAACTGACAAAGATCAGAACGAGCTGCCCGGCTGCTCCAGGAACGCGATCTCTTCCGGCGTGGACGAGCGTCCCAGGATCGCATTGCGATGCGGGAAACGGCCGAAGCGGGCAATCACATCGCGATGCGCTTCCGCGTGGCGCGTGAACTCCTCATCCTCGACCGTGCTGATGAGCTCCACCGACCGCAGCTGATCGGGCAGCGCCTCGCTGTGCTCGAACGGCAAATATAGAAACACGCGGTGCTCAAGGGGGAAGATGCGTACGTCCACGCCCACCTCCTCGACCGGACGCACATTGATCTCATCGATCAGCGGCGCAAACCGCGTCTTGATCGCCTCGTCGATAGCATCGTCCTTCGCAAACCACGATTTACGCCCAAGCTCGTCGAACCAGAACGTCAGGACATCGCGCACCCAGGCGGGATCGGTCGATGGCGCGGTCATGATCTGTTTCTCCCCTTCTTGTCCTTGCGGCCCGGCGTCTCAGCAGCGCTAGCTTGTCTCTTCGCCGTGCGGCCCGGTCTCTTCTCAGTGCGCGGTGTCTTCGCCGCCGCCTTCTTTTTTGCAACGCCCAGTGCCCGCTGCGCCCAGCAACGCATCTCGTCTGCGTCATCGAGCAGACGCTCGGGACTTCTCCAATACGACAGATCAACCGCCCGGCCATTGCGTTGATACGAAAACGGCGCGAGCCCTTCGGCTTCGAAGTCACCTCGCGTCGTATCGTCGGCTTTGAGATACAGAACGTCGTCGATGACGATGCCGAACATCAGCCCGTCGGCGAACAGCCCTGCGCCGCTGAACATGCGCCGCACGCCAAGCGGCCCGATATCCGCGAGCAATTCTCTCAGAAGCTCAATGAAGCCGTCACTCGCGCCCATAGCAGACGCGGCCGGTCATTCGGCCGAGGTGCCGGCTCCCTCGCCGGCAGGCACGAGATTGACGCTCTCACCGCACCCGCACGCTGAGCGCTGGTTGGGATTGTTGAACACGAACTGGCTGGCCAGCTTGTCGGTCTTGTAGTCCATCTCGGTGCCGAGCAGATAGATGATGGCCGAAGGCTCGATCAGCAGCACCGCGCCGTCCTGCTCCACCACCTCGTCGTGCGCGCCTTTTTCCTCGGCGACGGTCATCGTGTATTCCATGCCCGCGCAGCCGCCCTTCTTCACGCCGATCTTGAGACCGAGCGCGTTGGGATTGCCGGCCATCAGCGCGCTGATGCGGCGGACGGCAGCCGGCGTCATCGTCATCACTTTCGGCATCATGCGCAGCGTGGGCATTTCGGTTGATCCTGATTTGCGTCAGTTCAAGATATAGTCAGCGTTGGGCGTTTGCAAAACCCGCTGTGTTGTTGAATTAGAACATGTTGAGGGCGAGCCGCGCCTCGTCGGACATGCGGCTCATGTCCCACGGCGGATCGAACGTCATGGTCACCGTCGTGCCCTTGATACCCGGAACGGCGTTTACGGCGTTTTCCACCCACTTCGGCATCTCGCCGGCGACGGGGCAGCCCGGAGCCGTCAGCGTCATCGCAATGGCGACGTTCCGTTCATCGTCGACGTCCACGGAATAGATCAGTCCCAGCTCGTAGATGTCTGCCGGAATCTCTGGATCGTAGACGGTCTTCAACGCCGCCACGATATCGCGCAGCAACGGATCCTCTGCATCTGGCGTCGGCAGCGAAGCGGCGGGCGCAGCACCAACCTCTGCTTCACGCGCCTGTGTCGCCCCAGGCTTATCGTAGCTGGTAGCAGGAGCGGCTTCGCTCTCGATCGGTTTGCCATCCATGGCGATATCCCTACGCAAACAGCTCGTGCGCGCGTTTAAGCGCATCGACGAGCGCGTCTACTTCTTCCTTCGTGTTGTACATCGCGAACGAGGCCCTGCAGACCGCGTTCACGCCTAGCCGCTCCATCAGCGGCTGCGCGCAGTGGTGTCCCGCGCGCACGGCAACGCCTGAGCGGTCGATGATGGTCGCAATGTCGTGCGGGTGCAAACCGTCCATTGTGAACGAAACGATGCCCCCCTTGCCCGGCGCATGACCATAGGTCTTCAGCCATGGCAGCTCTGCCAGCTGCGCATGCGCATAGGTCCGCAACTCGCCCTCGTGTCGGGCAATCTTGTCCCGGCCGACCTGCATCATGTAGTTGAGCCCCGCACCGAGCCCGATAGCCTCGACGATCGGCGGCGTACCTGCTTCGAACTTGTGCGGCGCCGTGCCATACGTGATCCGATCGACCGCGACGTGCTCGATCATGCCGCCGCCGCCCTGGTAAGGCCGCATGCTATCGAGCAGCGCAGCCTTCGCGTAAAGCACCCCGATCCCGCTCGGCCCGTACGTCTTGTGTCCGGTGAAAACGTAGAAATCGGCATCGAGATCGCGCACGTCCACCGCCAGATGCACCGCTGCCTGGCTGCCATCGATCAGCACGGGAATGCCGCGCGCGTGTGCCATCCGGATGATCTCGCGCACTGGCACCAGCGTGCCCGTCACGTTCGACATATGCGTGACGGCAACGAGCTTGGTGCGCGGCGTAAGCAGGCGTTCGAACTCATCGAGAATGAGCTCGCCGTTGTCGGCAATTGGCGCCCACTTCAGCACCGCACCATTGCGCTCGCGCAGGAAGTGCCAGGGCACGATGTTGGAATGATGCTCCATGATCGACAGGACGATCTCGTCGCCCTCGCCGATGTTGGCACCCATCGACGACGCAACGAGGTTGATCGCCTCCGTCGCGTTCTTCGTGAAAATGATCTCATCGACGCTCCCCGCATTGAGGAACCGCCGCACGATCTCGCGCGCATCCTCGAAGTGCTGCGTCGCCGTGTTAGACAGATAATGCAGCCCGCGATGCACGTTCGCGTATTCGAACCGCATCGCGTGATCCATCGCATCGATCACCGGCCGCGGCTTCTGTGCCGAGGCCGCGTTGTCGAGATAAACGAGCGGCTTGCCGTGAATCTCGCGAAACAGGATCGGAAAGTCGGCGCGGATGCTCGCGACGTCATAAGGGCGATCTCCACCCTCAGCCGCCGCAACCTTTAAAGCGCCAACCTGCTTTTCCATTTCGCGAGCTTCCGATGTCATGCCGCGCGCTCCTTGTGTTCGGCCTTGCGCAGCCAGCGGCGGGCCAACGCTTCCAGAGCTTCACGCAGCCCTTCGTGTCCGACCTTTTCGATCGCCTCGCCAATAAACGATTCGATCATCAGGGCGCGCGCTTCCGCCTCCGGAATGCCGCGCGAGCGGCAATAGAAGATCAGGTCCTCGTCGAGGTCGGCGCTCGTCGAACCATGCCCGCACACGACATCGTCGGCATAGATCTCAAGCTCGGGCTTGGAGTCGAACTCGCAATCCGGCGACAGCATCAGCACCTGCGCCATCTGCTTGCCGTCCGTCTTCTGCGCGTCCGGCCGTACGATCACCTTGCCTTGGAACACGCCGCGCGCGTGATCTTCGAGAACTCCCTTGAACAGCTCGCGGCTGATGCACTGAGGCACCGCATGATCGACGATCAGCGTCGTATCGATGTGCTCACCCTCTCGTGCCAGGAAAGCACCAGACAGATCGATCTTGGCGCCGTCGCCGGCGAACGTCACACCCACTTGATTGCGGGCGACACCCGTTCCCGCCGTGAAATGGAAGCCGTTGTATTCCGCGTCCGGCCCCAGCTCTGTAAGCCAGTTGGCGAGATGCACACCACCGCCGGTTTCGATCGTGCACTTCACGTGCTCCAGCCGGGCTCCTTTGCCCACCACAACCTTGGTTGCAGTGTTGATCTGGAAATCCTGCGCAGCCTTGGGCAGCGTCGCGTGCGCCTCGATGACGCTCGCCACCGCACCTTCGCCAACTCGCACGACGTTACGCACCGCCACGAACACCGGGTCCGCAGACGCCCGCACGAACACGAGCAGCACCGGCTTCTCCAGCGAAGCCAACGGCGTGATATCAACGACGGCGCCGTCCGCCGCATAGGCCGTATTCAGCGCGATCACCGCATCATCGTCGCGGCCACTCGCGTCGAGCAACTCGGTAGCGCTCGTGTCGCTGTCGAGCAGCGTCGCCAGCGAAGCTACGCTTACCTCGCCATCGGCCACCAGGTCGGACAGGTCCGGCGCATACCGGCCATCGACGAACACCACGCGGTGCGCCTCGACTGCTGCGAGCGGCCCAAGCGCTGCATCCACATCCGCTGGCGTCAGCGTCGCTGCCTTCTTCGGCGCCGGCAGCACTTCCTTCAGCACATTGCGCAGATCGGTGTACTTCCAAGCCTCGACGCGGCGATGCGGCAGCCCGAGCGCCCCGAAGCGCCCGATGGCATCCAGCCGCAGCTTACGGATGTCAGCCGATCCAGGCAGCTCGGCAGCGGCTGCCGAGAACGCCTCCGACAGTGCTTGCTCTGCTTTGGTCTTCAATACGGCTACGTTCATCTAAGCCGCCTTTGCCTGATATTCGGCGTAGCCCGACTTCTCCAGCTCCTTGGCCAGAGAGGCATCCCCCGACTTGCGGATCTTACCGTCGACCATCACGTGCACGCGGTCGGGAACGATGTGATCCAGCAGCCGCTGATAGTGGGTGATGACCAGCATCGCGCGATCAGGCGATCGCATCGCATTGACGCCGTCCGAAACGACGCGCAGCGCATCGATGTCGAGACCCGAATCCGTTTCATCGAGCACACACAGCGTCGGCTCCAGCGCTTCCATCTGCAGGATTTCCGCGCGCTTTTTCTCGCCGCCCGAGAAGCCGACGTTTACCGGACGCTTCAGCATGTCCATGTCGATCTTCAGCCGCGCAGCCTTTTCCTTCACATACTTCAGAAACTCCGGCGTCGACATCTCGGGTTCGCCGCGCGCCTTGCGCACCGCGTTGACCGCCGTCCGCAGGAACGTCAAGCCGGCGACGCCGGGGATTTCCATCGGATACTGGAATGCCAAAAACACGCCCTTCGCCGCGCGCTCTTCCGGCTCCATCTCGAGGATGCTCTCGCCGTTCCACAGAATGTCGCCCGAAGTCACTTCGTAGCCGTCGCGCCCCGCGAGCACATAAGCCAGGGTCGACTTGCCCGATCCGTTCGGGCCCATGATCGCGTGCACTTCGCCTTTCGGAATGGAGAGCGTCAGCCCCTTCAGGATCTCACGATCCTCGTCGGCGAGCTTCACGTGCAGGTCTTTGATCTCAAGCATCGTCCTACTTCCTCATTCACCGAGCGCCGAACTCGGCGTGTCGTTCTCAATCTGTCATCCCGGATCTGAAATCCGGGGATTGCTCTATTCGAACTTCGGGTCTAACCGACCGAACCTTCCAGCGAGATGCCGATCAGCTTCTGCGTCTCGGCCATGAACTCCATCGGCAACTGCTGCAGCACGTCGCGAACGAAGCCGTTCACCACCAGCGCCACCGCTTCCTCTTCCGAAAGCCCGCGCTGGCGGCAGTAGAACAGCGTGTCGTCGGAAATCTTCGACGTCGTCGCCTCGTGCTCGAAATGCGCCGAGTTGTTCTTCGCCTCGATGTAGGGAACCGTATGCGCACCGCACTTGTCGCCGATCAGCAGCGAGTCGCAGTTGGTGAAGTTGCGCGCGCCCGTCGCCTTGCGATGCGCCGAGACGAGCCCGCGATAGGTATTCTGCGAATGCCCGGCCGCAATGCCCTTCGAGATGATACGGCTCGACGAGTTCTTGCCGAGGTGGATCATCTTCGTGCCGCTGTCGACCTGCTGCCAGCCATTCGACACTGCGATCGAGTAGAACTCCCCGCGCGAGTTGTCGCCCCGCAGGATGCAGCTCGGATACTTCCACGTGATGGCAGAACCCGTTTCCACCTGCGTCCACGAGATCTTCGAGTTGTGGCCGCGGCAATCACCGCGCTTCGTCACGAAGTTATAGATGCCGCCCTTGCCATCCTTGTCGCCCGGATACCAGTTCTGCACCGTCGAGTACTTGATCTCGGCATCGTCGAGCGCGATCAGCTCCACCACGGCCGCATGCAGCTGATGCTCGTCGCGCATCGGCGCCGTGCAGCCTTCGAGGTACGAAACGTAAGCGCCCTTGTCGGCAATGATGAGCGTGCGCTCGAACTGGCCGGTCTGCTTCTCATTGATGCGGAAATAGGTCGACAGCTCCATCGGGCAACGCACGCCTTCCGGCACGTAGACGAACGAGCCATCCGAAAACACCGCCGCGTTCAGCGCTGCATAGTAGTTGTCACCCTGCGGCACGACCGAGCCGAGGTACTTCTTGATCAGCTCGGGATGCTCGCGCACCGCCTCGGACATCGAGCAGAAGATCACGCCGGCCTTCCTCAGCTCGTCCTTGAAGGTCGTCACGACCGAAACGGAATCGAACACCGCATCGACCGCCACGCGCGATTCCTTGACGCCCGCCAGCAGCTCCTGCTCCCTGAGCGGAATGCCGAGCTTCTCGTACGTGGCAAGCAGCTCCGGATCGACCTCCGAAAGATCCTTGGGCCCTTCCGTCGACTTGGGAGCGGAGTAGTAATAGAGATCCTGGAAGTCGATCTTCGGGTACGTCACATTGGCCCACGTCGGCTCGATCATGTTGACCCAGCGCCGATAGGCTTCGAGCCGCCAATCCAACATCCACTGCGGCTCGCCCTTCTTCTCGGATATGAAGCGGACGATGTCCTCGGAAAGACCCTTCGGGGCCTTGACCGTGTCGATCTTCGTCTCGAAGCCGTACTTGTACTGATCGACGTCGATCTTGCGGACTTGTTCGACCGTCTCTTGAACCGCTGCCATAACTACCCTTTCAACGTCTCAAACTGTTCAAGCCTCACGCCGCGAGCGCCGCGCCGCCTGCAACCTTTTGCCAAGCCGCCAAGAAGGCGGCGATATCTGTTTCGCTCGTCTCTGCGCCGAGACTGACGCGCACCGCCGAACGGGCGACGCTATCTGGCAATCCCATTGCAGTGATCACGGTGTTAGCGCCGACCTTGCCTGACGTGCACGCCGCACCGGCACTGATCGCAACACCTTCCATGTCCATGCGGATCACCAGCGTCTCGGCCTGCTTGCCCGGCACAGCGATGCAAGACGTATTGCCGATGCGCGCTGCATTCCGCCCGATGATCACAGCATCCGGTGTCAGCGACATAACGCTGGCTTCGAGCTGATCGCGCAGAGCGCTGGCGCGCTTCATCGCCTCGACATCGCGCGCAACCTCGGCGGCCGCCGCGCCAAACCCCGCGATCCCAACGACGTTCTCGGTGCCACCGCGCCGGCGGCGCTCCTGCCCGCCGCCTTTGACGAGCGCCGGCAGGTTCACGCCATCCCGAATGACGAGCGCGCCCACACCGCGCGGACCGCCGAGCTTGTGCGCCGAGATCGTGAGCGTGTCGGCGCCCAGCGACGCAAAGTCCACCGGCAGACGCCCAACGCCCTGCACGGCATCGACGTGCAGCGCGACACCGAGTGACCGCGCCAGGTCGGCAGCTTCCGCGACCGGCTGAATGACGCCCGTTTCGTTGTTCGCCATCATCACGCTCAGCAGCGCGCGCGCACCGCCCTGCGCCGCATGCGACAGCGCTTCCTGCACTGAGCCCAGATCGACGACACCATCCTGGCTCGCCGGCAGCGCAATCACCTTGGCGCCGCACGCACGTGCCGGTGCTAGGACGGAATCGTGCTCGATCGCGGAAACGCAGATCGCCTTCCAACCCGCATCCATCACGGCATTGTTGGCTTCCGTTGCCCCGCTGGTGAAAACGATCTCGCTCGGCCTGGCGCCGACAAGTTCGGCCACATGCTCGCGCGCCGTCTCGACGATCGCGCGCGCTCGGCGCCCTTCCGCGTGCACTGACGAGGGATTGCCCGTCACGTCCATCGCGGCAACCATCGCCGCACGCGCGCTATCGCGCAGCGGTGCCGATGCGTTGTTGTCGAGATAGGTGCGCGTCCCGTCCGTCATCGAGCTGCAAACTCCGGCTGACGATGCGGTTGCGCCTCCACCTGCGGCGTCTCGACCGGCTTGGGCACAACCGGGAAACCCTCGATCACGTCCTGCAGAGAGACATTGGCGAGAAAGCTGGCGATATGGTTGCCCAGCGCATGCCAAAGGCCGTGCGTCAGACAACGCCGGTCCCCGAGACAACCATTGTCGGCGTCGAGGCAGCGCGTCAGCCGCGTCTCCTCCTCCATCGCCTTCATGATCTCGTCGATGTGAATATCGGCTGCGGGACGCGCCAGCGAGTAGCCCCCGGAGCGACCGCGCGCGCTGTCAACGAGACCGGCGCGGCGCAAGCGCAGGAATATCTGTTCAAGGTAGGCGAGCGAAAGTCCCTGCCGCTCGGCAATCGCGGACAGCGGCACAGCGGATTCGCCGTACTTGGCGAGATCGGCCATCGCCATCACCGCGTAACGGGCTTTGGTATTCAACTCCACGCCACTTCCTCCACGACCCCAGCACCTTCAAAGACGCTGGCATTAACCAAGCGCTTTCTCTTGCAATCGGCACCGGGCCGTGTGCTAAGAAGCGCCTCCACCGGAAAGCGAGACTGACAGACATCAGCGCCCGCTTTTTCGAACAGTTCTAAAGACTGTAGGAATATGAAAATTCCGAGCCCACAAGTCAAGGATTGGCTACGCCCAATTCTTCGGCCTGTCTAAGGGTTCTGCCTCGCACCGCGTTGGCGCCCGAACCGCAGCCCCTCAACAGTTGGAATTTCGATGCCCGAGCTGATCATCAATGGGCCTGCCGGCCGTCTTGAAGCCCGCTACCATCACGAGCCGGCCGGAGACAGCCCGATCGCCCTGATCCTGCACCCGCACCCTCAGTTCGGCGGGACGATGAACAATCAGGTCGTCTACACGCTTTATCACACCTTCGTTGAACGGGGTTTTTCGGTCCTGCGCTTCAACTTCCGCGGCGTCGGCCGCAGCCAGGGCGTGTGGGACGGCGGCCCGGGAGAGCTCTCCGATGCGGCCTCGGCCCTCGACTGGCTGCAGATCGTCAAGCCTGACGCCAAGAGCTGCTGGATCGCCGGCGTCTCGTTCGGCACCTGGATCGCCATGCAGCTGCTGATGCGCCGTCCCGAGGTGGAAGGCTTCATCTGCGTCGCCCCGCCCTCAAATCTTTATGACTTCTCGTTCCTTGCCCCCTGCCCGGCCTCCGGCCTGATGATCAACGGCGACAAGGACCGCGTCGTACCCTCCAACTCGGTCGGCGATCTCTCCCAGCGCCTGAAGACCCAGCGCGGCATCAAGATCACCCATCAGGTCGTCCCCGGCGCCAACCACTTCTTCCAGGACAAGCTCGATGAGCTGAAGGAGGCCGTCGGCACCTACGTCGATGCGCGCATGGAGCAGGCCGAGATCGACCGCGCCCAGGAGAAAGAGCGCGAGCGCGAGAAAGAGCGCGAGCGCCAGCGCCAGCGTGAGCTCGAGCGTCAGGAAGAGACGACCGGAGGCGGCGATGACGACAGTGAGGGCGACGCTGACTAAAGGTTCAGCCCCGTGCTGAAGCTGATCGCGCTCTGGGGCGCAGGACTGCTGCTGAGCGCCATCGCCGCGCTTGCGGTAGCCTATTGGTATTCGCTGAGCCTGCCGGGTGAGAGCTTTACCAGCCCTCCCCCACCGCTCACCGATGAGGAGCACCACCTGGCGCAGCGTTTGCGCCGCCACGTCACCGCGATCGCCAGCGAACCGCACAACATCGTCCACTACGACGCGCTCGAGAAATCGGCCGCCTACATCGAGGCCGAGCTGAAGGCGCTCGGCTACGAGCCGGTGTCGCAGGCCTATGACGTCAACGGCAAGAGCGTGCGCAACATCTCCGTGGAGATCGCGCCCCCGGATGCCGGCGCAGCAACGCCGAGCCTCGTCGTCGGCGCGCACTATGATTCATACGGCAACGCCCCCGGCGCCAACGACAACGGTAGCGGTTCCGCTGCCGTCATCGAGCTTGCGCGCCTGCTGAAGGACATGCCGCTCAAGGATAAGCGCCTGCGGCTCGTGCTCTTCGTCAACGAAGAGCCGCCCTACGACCGCACGCCCGACATGGGCAGCTATCGCTTCGCCAAGCAGTTGAAGGACAACGGCGAGAAACTGATCGGCATGGTCTCACTCGAAACCATCGGCGCTTTTTCCGACCAGCCGGGAACGCAGAAGTATCCATCCCCGTTCGATCTCGTCTTCCCGGACGTTGCCAACTTTATCGCTCTTGTCGCACTACCCGGCGGGCGCTCGTTCCTGCACGATTTCGTCGCCAGCTTCCGCGACCACACAAGAATCCCGACCATCGGCGGCACCGCCCCCGATTTCGTCGACGGCATCGGCTGGTCCGACCACTGGGCATTCTACATGCTCGGCTATCCCGCGATCATGATCACCGATACCGCGCTGTTCCGCTATCCCGAGTATCACACGCCCGCCGACACGCCCGACAAGGTCGACTACGGCAAGCTGGCACACATCACGCAGGGCGTCGCCGCTACTCTGAGCGATCTATTGCGCTAGCCGCCACAACTGTCATCCTCGGCTCCATGCCGAGGATCCACAGCCCCGTAACCTCCACCGAGCAAGCGGACAGCTGGGTCCTCGGGACAAGCCCGAGGATGACTGATGTAGGGAGGCGCCCCCTGCGCCCATCTTGGCCGCGAGGCGGCAAGGCGCCAAGGGCGCCCGGCGCGAGCGCCGGATTTCAAATCGCGCGACATCCGCCACACAACAAGCTTCTCTCAGCTTGTGTCACCCAAAAAACAAGAAGCACTACCGCGCAGCGCAGACGACGCCGCCGCTCATCGGCTCGATAACGCCTGTCGTCTCCGGGAACGTGATCGGCAGCTTCTCGGCCGCCCGCACCGCGAGATACGCCCACGCCTCGGCCTCGATGAAATCGCCATTGAAACCGAGCGCCTCCGCCGGAACCACGGCATTGGGCACATTGGCGGCAATCATGCCCATCAAAGTCTTGTTCTTGCGCCCGCCCCCGCACACGATCCACAGCCGCGGCTCTTCCGGCATGTGCTCGCGCGCCTTGCCGATGGTCGCAGCCGTAAACGCCGTCAGCGTCGCCGCACCATCTTCCAGCGACAACCCCGCGACCGGCGCCGACGAGAAGTCGTTGCGATCGAGCGACTTCGGCGGCGGCTTCCCGAAGTAGCCGTTGGTCAGCAGCTCCTGCAGCGCGTCCTCATCGGGCTTTCCCCTTGCCGCCAGCGCCCCGCCCGCGTCGTGCGGCTTGCCCGTGCCCGCCAGCACCCAATCATCGATCAGAGCGTTGCCCGGCCCGGTGTCGAACGCCAGCATGCGGCCGCCGCGTCCGACCCAAGTGACGTTGGCCACCCCACCGACATTCACGAATGCAACGGGTAGCTCTGGCAAAGCCGCCGCTAACGCGCGGTGATAGACCGGCACCAACGGTGCGCCCTGCCCGCCCGCTGCCACGTCGGCCGCGCGCAAGTCGTAGACGACATCGATGCCCATACGTTGTGCCAGCATCTGTCCATCGCCCAGCTGCACCGTCAGCTTGCGCGGCGCGTCGTGCAGCACCGTCTGGCCGTGATAGCCGATCAGATCGACTTGCGTCTTTTCAATGCCGTTTGTCCGGAGAAACCGCTCGACCGCCTCGGCATTGAGCTCAGTCAGCTCGCGCTCGAGCGCCGCCAGGCATCCCGGCCGCGCATCCCGCGCCACGATGCCTCTGGCCTCGATCAGCGCTGCCCTGAGCTTCACCTTTGCCTCTGCCGGGTAAGGATAGCTCGCCGACGGCCCATGCCCCAGCGCACGATCCCCGTCGGTATCCAGCAGCGCCACATCGATGCCGTCCATCGATGTGCCGCTCATCAGCCCTACTGCGCGCCGCACCTTGCTCATCTGCCTCTTCCCGTGCATGTTCCGCCCCGCCGCCGCAGAGAAGCCGGCAGACTGTGATAGCGAAGCGATGACCGATCTAAAATCCGACTTTCTGAAGATTCTTACCGAGCGCGGCTACATTCACCAGTGCTCGGACCTCAGCGCCCTCGATGATCTGGCCGCCAAGCGCGAGATTATCGCCTACGTCGGATATGACTGCACCGCACCTTCGCTCCACGTCGGCCATCTACTCTCTATCATGATGCTGCACTGGCTGCAGGAGACCGGCAACAAGCCTATTGCACTGATGGGCGGTGGAACCACGCGCGTCGGCGACCCCTCTGGCCGCGATGAGACGCGCAAACTGCTGACCTACGACCAGATCGACGCCAACAAAGAGCAGATCAAGACCACGTTCGCCAAGTTTCTCCGCTTCGGCGACGGCAAGACCGATGCCGCGATGGTCGACAACGCCGAATGGCTGACGCGTCTCAACTACATCGAGATGCTGCGCGACGTCGGCCGTCACTTCTCGATCAACCGCATGTTGACGATGGACTCGGTGAAGCTCCGACTCGACCGCGAGCAGGAGCTGTCCTTCATCGAGTTCAACTACATGATCTTGCAGTCCTACGACTACGTCGAGCTAGCCCGCCGCTACGGCTGCAACCTGCAAATGGGCGGCTCCGATCAGTGGGGCAACATCGTCAACGGCATCGACCTCGGCCGCCGCATGGGCACGCATCAGCTCTATGCGCTCACGTGTCCGCTGCTCACCACCTCGTCCGGCACAAAGATGGGCAAGACTGCCGCCGGCGCCGTCTGGCTCAACGAGGCCCAGCTCTCGGCCTATGACTATTGGCAGTTCTGGCGCAACACCGAGGACGCCGACGTCGAGCGCTTCCTGAAGCTCTTCACCACCCTTCCGATGAGCGAGATCGCTAAACTGGCGGCGCTTCAGGGTGCAGAGATCAACGAGGCGAAGAAGACTCTCGCCACCGAGGCGACGGCCCTGATGCATGGCCGCGACAAGGCCGAAGCCGCTGCAGACACCGCGCGCAAAACGTTCGAGCAAGGCACCACCGCTGAAGGCCTGCCCACAGTCGAGATCAGCAAGGGCGAATTTGCCGCCGGTCTGGGCGTCCTGTCCGCGTTCGTGCAGGCAGGTCTCGTCAAATCGAACGGCGAAGCGCGCCGGCAGATTCAGGGCGGCGGCCTCAAGGTCAACGATCAGCCTGTCTCCGACGAGAAGGCGCACCTGAGCCTCGACGACGCAACCGCCGACGGCGCCATCAAGCTCTCGCTCGGCAAAAAGAAGCACGTGCTGCTGAAGCCGGTCTGAGCGCCCTGCGCTCAGCGTTTCTTCGTCGGCGGGGACACGGTCTGCGACGACCAACCATCGATCGTCTCGTTGCCGATAACCGTTCCGGGCGCCGCAGTCTGTCCCTCATCGCCCGGCTTGCCGATGGTCGACGACGCGCGCACGCCTGATGTCGTCGTGTCGCCGAGAGCATCGTCGCGGCGCTGCACTTTCGGATCGAACGGCGTCATCTGGAAGATGTCGCGGAAAATTCCCGGCGCCAGCATCGACAGCGGGTTGACGATGACCTCCGGCCGATCCATCGAGCCTTGGATGGCAAACGTCATCCCGGAAATACCTTCGCACTTCGGCCCTGTGATGATCTGCCCGAACAGCGGGATTTCACACAGCGCGCTGTTCAAGCCTTGCAGCGGAACATACGTACCGCCCAAATTCACTTGGCGCATTTTGTAATCGACTTTGCCGCGGATCGACGCGCCGAGCATCGGTCCGCGCAGTTGTGAGTCGCTCATCACGAACTGACCGTAGCCGACCGAGAACGGCACCTTCATCAGCGTGAAATCGAACACTTCACGCGTCACGCGCTTCGCGCGCCGGCCCGATCCTCCGTCAATCGCCGGCCGGCCCTCGTCCGCACCTGAAAACACCTCCGACACAACAGGGTCGCCGAGAATACGGAATTGCTCAACCCAGAGAATGCCGGTCTTCTCCGCCGCGCCCTTGCCTTCCATATTGACTTCGAGGCGCACGCGGCCGCCTTGGATGTTTGGATAGAAGTCTATCAGTTTGAGCGCCTGACCGGCGTCGGTGGAATCCGCATACAGCTTCCGCGGCTGCCCGGGATCCTGACGCATCACCACCGCAAGCGGCTGCCCGCCATCGAGCGTGGAGCGCGCATCGAGCGCCACCAGTTTTTCGCCCCGCTTCGACAGCTTCACCTTCACGTTGCGCAGCGACACCTCGTGATGTCCGATCACGGTGCCGATCTCTGCGTCGACGTCCATTCCCTCGCGCGGCTCTTTGGGCTTTGGAGCATTTTCAGTGAGCTGCCCCAGCGAGAAAAGCGACTTGAAGAAGTTGCGCCCGTCGAACGTCGGGCCGCGTACCTTCACCTTCCAGATGTCGTTCGAGTTGAGCGTACCCTCGACTTCCATGCGCGTTACGACGTTGAGCGAGAAGTCCGGGAAGTGAAACTCGCGCAGCCGGTTGTCCGCACCGATCGCCAGCCAGCCCTCGATAGCGATATCGTCGCCCGCCACTTTGAAGTTCTGCAGCTCGGTCTTGTGCGTCTTTCCGCGCACGATATCGCATTGCAAGTTCGCCGGACGCCCGGGCGGCTTGCGCCACGCAACACCCTCCAGCAGGAGATCAGCGCTGGTCAGGTCGCCGTGCAACTGAATGAGCTGCTCGCCGCTGGCGTCATGGCCTATCGTCACCTCGATCGGCACCACGCCCTGCACGATGCTGTTGATGTCGAGGCCGAGCTGATTGCGATCCGTGTTGTCGAGAGTCGCGCTCAGGCGCAGCGGTGGCTGTTTATCGGCAGGCGCGTCGAAGATGCGCTGCCATCCCAGCTTCGCCAGCACACCGTTGATCAGCATCTGCCCGTTCGCACCGGCAGCCTTCTCGCTGATATCGAAATCAATGCTCGCGCTTTGCACCTGATAGCTGTCGGCGATCTTCTTCACGCGGCCGTCGAACAGACGACCCTTGCCGTCGATCTTCACCGAACCGTCTGGCAGGTCCGCCAGCAGCGGCAGGTTGATCTTGAATTGCGCTTCGACCTTGCCGTCGATGCCATCGCGCGGCAGCCCGGTCTCTTCCAGGAAGGCCGGACGCGAATGAGCGATGAGGTCGAGCACGTTTCCGACGTTCGTTTGGGAGGCAAAGACCACTTCACCCGTCGGCACTTCACTCATGATATCGACAGCGGTGAAGCGGCCGTCCGAAAGCGGCAGCTGCCGGTCCGGTGCCAGCACCATTCCGGCCTCCGGTATCGTCACCTCCAGCGAATCGTTCTCGATCCGCGCCGTCACGCGGCTTGAAACGACAGGCGGCAATTCGTCGATAACGCGCAGCTCGACATCGGCGACATCCATCAGAAACGACAACTGATGCTCTTGCGTGCCGACGCCCGGCTCCGTTGCCATTTGCGCACCGCTGACGAAGCGGAACTTGGCGCCCTGAACGGACGCACGATCCACCCGCTCACCGATCCACTCGCGTGCACCCGGCGCGACCGCCTTCGGCCAAAGCGCCTTCAGCGTGTTGAGAGCCATCGGCCCGATCGTGCCTTCAAGCCGCGTGCTGGCCGGTTCCGCACCTGCAACCAGGCTGCCCGACATGCTGATCACCGCGCCGCCCGCACGCAGCACGAATTCGTCGAGCTCCACCGCGCCCCTGTGCGGCTCGATTTTGCCGCTCGCGCGCCATTCCTCTAGCGCGACAGGCGCAACCTTGAATTCCTCTGCTGCAAACGAGCCGTCCTGCGCGCGAAGTTGATACTTCCACGATGGATGCTCAGCGTTAGGGTCGTCAGCTTGAGCAACACCGGAAATCGTCACGCGGCTTCCGCGCCAGCTCAGCGTGGACGGTGAAAGCATGACCTTCTCGGCCACTCCGTCGTAGCCGAGTCTGATCGCTCCCCCATCGACTTCCAGCGGCGCTTCGGGCAACGCCGGCAACTTTATGCTTCCGTGGCCAAGCGACAATGCCAGCGCCGCCGAACGAACGTCTCCGTCACTCGTCAATTCAAGGGTGGCCTCGCCATCGACGGGCAGATCCAGCGCCTGCAGCAGACTGAGTTCCGGCACGGTGCCCGCGATACTGCGCGGCACCAGGCCATTCACCGATGTCTTGAGATTGAGCGTACGGCTCCGCTCTGATTCATCGGTCTCGAACTTCAATTCCCACGGTTTGCCACCTGCGGCCATGACCATGGCCCGTCCGGTGATGACGCTCCTCGTGCGCCCATGCATCAACTCGATGTTCAGCGACGGCACGCGCCATTCTGTATTGCGCCCGGCATAGTCGAGCATCAGCGTCGCGTTGCGCAGTCCGAACTCGCGCAAGTATGAAGTGGCATCGAGACGCTGTCGCGCGCGTGAGGACATATCCGTCAGCACACGGGCAAGATCGATGCGCTTCAGCGGTCCCATCGCCTCGGCGGCCGGAGCAGATGACGCCGAACGCGTCACTGGCACTGGCGCCGGTGCTAGCGGACCATTTGAAGGCTCGCGTTCAACGCCGGTCGCATCGCTCGGCACCGGCTTTGAAAAGCTCAGCGCCAGCCCCCCCTTCTCCGAATAGAAAAGAAATAGCCGCGGCTCGATCAGCTCAATGCGCGCCGGGACTACGCGCATCGACCACAGCGCTGGCGTCGAAATCTCGACTGCTGCAAACGGCGCTGACGCAACGACGTCGCCGTCGACCTCGTGCACACGCACATTGCTGAGACGGAATTCCAGCCCGCCGGTTTCCGACAGCGATACGACGGCATCGTCGATGCGCACGGTATTGCCGCCGAGTTCAGCGTTGATGCCCCTCTCAATCGGCTCGACCAGAAATTCGAGCGACATTGGGCCATGACGCAACCGCACGTAGCCAAGGCCGGCCACGAGCAGCGCCAGCATGAGAAACGGCGCAAGAATGAATACCGATCGGCCGACGCCGTGCAGCACATGATCGCAAGCGACGGCAGCCGTCGTCACGGAGCGCTTCAGGTTCGAGGCCGGCGGTTCCGGTGCTCGCGGCGCTGTGCGGCCGGTCTGTGTTTTTGGTCTTCCGGTCGTCTGCAAGTCCGGCCCCTAGACAGTGTCAGGATGCTCCACATCCCGAGTGCAAACAACAAGAAATGGGATGTCCGCGCAACCACCCGGCGCGCCCCCTCTGACGCACTAAATATGGGGCGCGCGCGCCCCTCAATTCTGCACACGCCAGTCCCTTGCGCGGCTTTCGCTGCGCCGCTAAGCCTCAGGCACAGTGGAATTTGTTGTCGTGTGACCCGGTCCACGTGCACGTGGAAAAGCGACAAAAGAAAGGCATCTCGGTGACCATCGAAGAAGGTTCCCCAGCCCCCGCCTTCGCGCTCCCCGACAGCGATGGCAAGACCGTCGAGCTTTCGGGCCTGAAGGGAAATCGGGTCGTCATCTACTTTTACCCAAAGGACGACACGGCGGGGTGCACCACGGAGGCCAAGGACTTCACCTGCCTAGCCGACGATTTCAAGCGCGCCAAGACGACCCTTCTGGGAGTTTCTCCCGACAGCTCCGCAAGCCATCGCAAGTTTCGCGATAAGCACGAGTTGGCCGTCCGTCTGTTGTCGGACGACGGTCATCGTGTCGCGGATGCCTACGGGGTGTGGGTGGAGAAGTCGATGTACGGGCGCAAGTACATGGGAATCGAGCGTGCCACATTCCTGATAGATAAAGCTGGCAGGATCGCGCGCATCTGGAGGAAGGTTAAGGTCAAAGGACATGCCGAAGCGGTGCTCGAAGCCGTCCGCGCGATGAAACGTTAAGCGCGCGCCTGGTTACGTTGCACACATTTTGTGCCTGCATCGGCGAAGCAGTCGATGACCCCAGGCGGGATCTGTGCTTAGATGACTGAATGGGGGGGATTTCTCGGCTCGATAGCCGCATCGGATCCCCGATTACTAATCTGTCCTCGTCTACTCCAAGACCTGTATCCGATCGTTGCGTCAGAGCAGAGGTGCACGCTTATGTTGCCGAATTTCAAAAGATCCGAGTCCGAGCCGCCAAAGGTCACGCCGCCCAACTTCGCACCCGCTGCCGCACAACCCGCATCCGGGGCGCGCCCCATCGGTCTCGCCCGAACGAATGAGCGCAACGCGCCATCCGTCATCGGCCCGGATCTGACCATCAACGGCAATCTCGTCTCCAAGGGCGAAGTGCAGATTGACGGCGAAATCCAGGGCGACATCCAAGGCACCTACGTCGTCATCGGCGAGAAGGCCCGCATCACCGGCGGCATCGTCGCCGAAGAAATCGTGGTCCGCGGTCACGTCATGGGCTCGGTGCGCGGCAAGCGCGTCATGCTGCAGTCGTCCAGCCACGTCGAGGGCGACATCTTCCATCAAGCGCTGGCCATCGAGCAGGGCGCCTTCTTCGAGGGCAAGTCGCGCCGCTCGGAGGATCCCACCGCCGAGGCCGCCAAGCCTGAAATTCCTTCTTCGCTCACCAGCGCCGGCCTGAGCAGCTAGTCGCCCGCGCGACGCTTCGGCATCGCTCCTAGAGCGCACACGAAAATTATAGGCCCCGGCTGCGGTATCCGCGCCGGGGCTTTTCCTTTGTGCCCACACACCCAGCACCGCTTCGGCCACCTCAGGCAGCCACTCGTTCGGCATTCCACTGCGCGAGCGCGATACGGCGCCCGCCTAGCTCGTCGAAATCGCGCTCGCGGCAGCTCAGCACCAGCACTTGGTGGCTTTTTGCCGCCAGCTGCAGCGCCTGGAACAGCCTCTTGAGACGATCATCGTCCGTATTCACCACCGCGTCATCGATGATCAGCGGCGCAGGTGTGCCCGTGTCCGCGAGAAGCTGCGCGAACGCCAGCCGAACAAGCAAGCCCAGCTGTTCCTGTGTCCCGCCACTGAGCCGCGCGAACTCTTCGCGCACGCCGCGGCGTTCGAGCGCCTGTGGCGCCAGATCCTCACCCAGCACAAGATGCGCCTCGGGCCACATGAGTTGCAGATACGGCGCCAGCCGGCCGACCACCGGCCGCGCGAAACGATCACGCGTGCGCGTCGCCGCTGCGTCCAGCTCCTTCATCAAAAGCAGCAAAGCTTGAGCTTCCTGCTGAAGGTCGGCGCAGCGCGCCTCCGCCTGCACGCACAGCGCTTCGAGTTCCTCGACGCGCGCTTCGACGTCTTCGGCCCGATCGGAGGTCAGCCCTCCCAGCAGGCCGCTCTCGGCCTCGCGCAACGCCGAGATTTCTGCACGCGCTTTCTCATCGGCGATACGCGCCGCCTCGGCCGCCTTCTGCAATGCACTGACGCGCGCCTCATCGGACGACTTATCACGCCACGCGGCAGCCTCCAGCACAGCGACGTTCAAAGTCTCGCGCGCAGCTCCCAGCGCCGCGCGTCGCTCCGCCAGAGCCGCCGCGCGCGCCTCGGGCGCGCCCAGTTCCTCGCTCAAGCTGGCGATATCCGCCGCGTAGTTGTTGGCCTGTGCACGCAGCGTCAACCACTCTTCGCGCGCCTGGCCCTCGGCGGCTTCCGCTTCGGCCAGCATCGCTTCCGCCTCGGCAAGGGCGCCCTGCGTTTCGCTCGCGCGTGCATCGATGTCATCCGTAGATCCGGCAACATTCGATGCAGCAACTGTTGCCGCCAATTCCGCATGCGACTGCTGAAGGTTCTGGATGCCTTCGCGCGCGACCATCTTCAGCCGTTCGCAAACCTCCGCCAGACGCGCTTCGCCGTCACGCCGCTCTGCGAGCAAGCGCTCGGCTTCCTCCAGCGAGCGGGCCCCGACACCAAGCAGCAGTTCTTCGCGACGGGCGCGATGGGCTGCAAGCGCATCCTCATCGCGCGCCACATCGTCCGACTGCCCCGGCTCGATCGTCAGCACGCCGACGCCGGCAATCTCCAGCCTGATCGGACGCGTCGGTTGCAGCACTTCGCCATCACCGAGCGCCCGCCCGTCAAGCGTCACCCTTCCAGCACCGCCATCAACATAAGCGAGGCTCACACGTGGCGCCGATGCAGAAAGGCGCGCTTCCAGCTTCAGGATGCTTGAAGCCTCGCGCCGCGCCGCTTCGATCGTTCGCTCATCCGCGGCATTGCCCTTTAGAGCCTGGACGAGCTGCATACGCTCCGCTTCCGCAGCGCGCGCGGCCTCCAAACGCAGCGACAGCTCGGCCAGCCGATCTCTGCGTGCCAGCGCCTGCCGGTCACGTTCGAGCCCGGCAAGCACCCCTTTTAGGGCGTCGCGATTCTGCCGCGCATCCTTCGCTTTCTGAACGCTTGCAACGCCGCGCGCCTCGCAGGCGGCAAGCAGAGGCGCGGTCTTCGCAGCCGCCGCCTCGCGCTGCGCCAGAGCATCGATGCGCCGCTCCAGCGCTTCCAGCAGCGCCTGGGCCGCTGCGAGCTGCTTCTGGCCACCCTCGACGGCAGCCTCCGCGAGCTTCAGCTTCTCGCGCGCCTTCTGCGCGTCCTCGAACGTGCGCTGCGCATTCTCCCGCTCGCGTTGACGCAACTGGGCAGCCTCGGCATCACCAATTTCGGCAAGCCTCACGCGCACATCCTGCAGCGCCTCAAGACGATCGAGCGCCCGCTTAAGGCGTTCTCTGGCATCGTCCCTCTGCTTCACGAGATCATCGCGCCGGTCGATCGCCGCCTTCAACGCGCCCGCAGGACGCGGCGGATTATGGCTCGTTACCAGGCCGGCAAGCTCGGCTTTCACACGCCCCGCGACGAACCGGGCCGCACTGCCATCGGCGACGTTCTCCACTTCGCTCTCGATCGCGGCCATGAACGTGGCCCCGCCCGTCTTCACCGGCGCCATGCTGGCGAGCGCTTCACCCTGCGTGACACACAACAACGAGAAGTGCCCCGTGCCGCCAAGCAGCTTGCAAAGCAGCGTCTCCGCATCCCCGCCGCGCGAAACCTGTCCGGTCGACAGATCGTGTAGTTCGGCCGACCGCGTCGTCAGGTATTGCTTGCGCAGCCGCCACGGACGTCCCTGCACGTCGAGATCGAGCTCGATCAACGGTGCACCGCCCGAATAAGGACGCAGCTCCTCGATCTCCTGCTTTTTCGACGTATGCGGCAGGAACAGAGCGGTGTTCACGGCGCGCAGGATCGTGGACTTGCCAAGCTCGTTCGGGCCCGCAAGCACATCGAGGCCGCCCGTCAGGCCTTCGAGCGCAACCGGTGTGCTGAAGCGGCCAACCTCTTTCAGGCGAATGGCGCGGATTTTCATGTCCGAGACTCCGCTTCCGCCTGTCGCGCCAACGCAAACAACCTGCGCAATGCGCGCCCAGCCACGGCTGCATCCGCACCGCTGTTCTCCGACGATGCCTTGAGCCGCTGTGCGATCTCACCCAGCACCGGGGAATCGAGCGCGGCGAGATCGGCAGCATCCGCGAACGCCGTCACGCCGCTCATATCCGCGGACAAATGAAACAGGCGCGGCGTCAACTCCGCGAGCTTACCGTCAATCCGCGCCAGCTCCGCCATCGGCACGGCACCCGAGAGCTCGAGCGTCATCAGGCATTGCGCGGCCGCCCTGCCCAGCGCCGACACCTCGGCATCGATCTGCGCCAGCGATGAGACGTCATCGAGCTTTTGCGAACGCCGCAGCCAAGTGAACTGCGCAGTCCGCACCGGCGTCACCTCCGGCGGCGCTTCACCGTCGACGTGAACGATGAGTGCATTGCCCGGATCGTTGTCGCGGAACCCATCCGGTTCAGGCGTGCCCGAATACCAGACGCGATCGGAAATCCGCATCGTCCCGTGCCAGTCGCCCAACGCCATGTAGGCAAGCCGCGCCGACTTCACGCGCGCTGGATCAATGGGAACATTCGCATCGCCGTTGCTGCCGAACCCCTGCACCGACCCGTGTGCCAACCCGATGCGCACCGCGCCCGCAGCGATCCCGTCCCACCAAGCCGTCGGATCAATCTCTGTCCGCTTCGACGCCAGCGGTGCCGGCAGCAGCACGACGCCCGGCGCAAGCTCGGCGGGCTTCGCTTCCAGATGCAAATGAACGTTCTGAGGCACCCCAGCGGCCGCGACTCCGCTCCACACCCCCCCCGCCCGCGCCGGGTCATGGTTCCCCGGCAGCAGGTGCCAATTGAGTTGCGGATGCGCCTTGAGCTGCTCCAGCACCCGCCGGATCAGCATGTCGGGGATCGTCTCCGCGTCGAACACATCGCCGGCCACGAGTACCGCAGAACAGCCAGCCGCCGTCGCTGCATCAGCCAACCGGCCGATCACATCGAAGCGCTCCTTGCGCAGCACTACCGCTTCCTCGTCCGGAAAGGACCCGAAGCGCTTACCCAGCTGCCAGTCAGCCGTATGCAGGAATTTGAAGCTCATAGAACCATAATGTTCTCGTTACGTTCTCAGCGCAACCACAAATCGCCGGCGCCAAAGTTATCCACAGGGGCAGGCAGCTGGCGGCAGCAACCTGGTTGCCGCCAGCGAACCGGATGCCGGACGGCATCGAACCTGCCGCCAGCGCCCGGCTCATTCGTCGTCATCGTCGTCGCCTTCCTCTTCCTCGTCATCGTCGACGAGGCTCTTCAGGGTTTCGACGATCTGCAACTCGCCATCTTCTTTCGACTCGACCAGCCACTCGGTCAGGATCGTCTCGCCCTGCTTGAACACGACCTTGAACGGCAGCTCGTCGCCCGACACAGGAACGACATCGCCAGTGACAAAAGCCATGATGACCCTCCATGCGTTTCGCCGGCGCGCTCTGAGGGCGTGCACGGCCAGCGCAGCCTAGTTGGGATTCGAATTATTTCGAGCGTGCGGGCAGCATGTAATCCGCTGTGGAAAACCCCTTCAGGACAAAATCTTGGCGCAATGGACTTGCCGCCCCGCGCCGCCGTTCGCTCCCTGAAGCGGCCGTCCCCCGCTATGCGCCGTCACCGAACACTTCTAGTTTAGCCGCCGCAATTTCCAGCAGCGGCGAGGATCCCCCTCGCCGCTTTTTTGAGGGAAGCAGATGGCTCGCCTGTTCTTTGCTTCGTTCGTTACGATCGGTCTCATCTTCGGCATGGTCTGCGGCGTCATTCTCGCCGCGCTCGTCTTCACCGAGAACGTCGATCTCGGCTTCGCGATCGGCCTTACCATTCTCATCAACGGCGTGATCTGGCTCGTCAGCCCATGGCTCAGCGATCTGACGCTGCGCTGGTTCAACAAGATGGCCTTCCTCGACGACGCGGAAGTGAAAGCGCGCTATCCCGGCGTGCACCAGATCATTCACGCTGTGGCGAACGAATATAAGTTCAGCGCGCCGCGCATCGGCCTCATCCCCGACCGCAACCCGACCGCCTTCACGTACGGCCTGCTGCGCTCAAACGCGCGCATCGTCGTCACCGACGGCATTTTCGAGTTCTTGAACGAGGACGAGCAGCGCGCGGTCGTAGCCCACGAGCTCGGCCACATCGTCAACCGCGACTTCATCGTCATGACCGCCGCGGGCACGCTCGTGCAGATTCTGTATCAGGTTTACGCGGCCTCGATGCGCTCGAGCCGCGGCGGCAGCGGCAAGAACAAAGGCGGCCAAGCGCTCGTCGCCGTCGCCGCCATCGTCATGTACTACATCGGCATCTACCTCCTCTATTATCTCAGCCGCACACGCGAATATCTTGCTGATGCGTTCTCCGCCGAGCATGTCGAAGGGCGTCACCTCGCCTCCGCGCTGGTCAAGATCGCCTACGGCATCGTCAAGGTGGAAGACACCGAGGAAACGCAGAGCCTGCTGCAGAGCACGCGTCACCTCGGCGTCATCGACGTGAAGAACGCCCGCTACTCCGGGCTCGAAGCCGAGAGCGACCTGCAAAGCCCTGAACGCGCATCGGAAGCCATGCTGTTCGACGCCCACAATCCGTGGGCACGTCTCATCGAGCTGAATTCAACGCACCCGCTCACCGGCATGCGCATATCGCACCTGGGCGAAATCGCGCGGCAGAAGGCACAGCCCTTCCCGGACTACGATCTCGTTGCCGCCGCTCAGCGCGTCCACCTCGACAAGGCCGCGCTCTGGCGACAGTTCACGCGTGAGCTCGGCATCCTCGCGCTGCCCGCGGTGCTTGCTGTACTCGCCGCCTTCACCGGCGTGTGGCCGCTCATCCCGGCGGGCTTCGCGCTCGGCGTCCTGATCACCTTGCCGCTGCGCTATCCTTCGACGTCGCCTTCCGCCACCACCGTCGCCACTCTGATGACCAACCCAGCGGCCTCGCCCGTCATCGGCCGCCCCGCTCAGCTCACCGGCAAGGCCATCGGACGCGCCAACCCAGGCTTCTTTGCCGGCGAGGACGTCATCTACCAGGACAAGACCGGCCTGCTGACCGCCGATTTCCGCTCGATGCTTGGCTTCATCGGCGATCTCTTCGCGGGCTGGCGCCGTGTCCCCAAGCACCTCGGTCAGGACGGACAGCTCACCGGCTGGTTCCGCCGCAGCATGGGCGGCTACATCATCACCAAGGAGATGCGATCGACCGCCGGCATCCTCCGCGCCCGGCCCTATTTCTGGCAGGCCGCGCTCTCGCTGGTTGTGCTCACCGCCAGCCTCTACGCCGCATTCGTCGGCATCGGCACCGTCGCTGACGAACTCGGGTATAAGTCGCAAGGGCACCGGGCCGCTGGGCACGAAAGGCACACCCCTGAATTTCAAAGCGAAATGGCCCCCGAAGAATAGTCTCGGCCGAGAAAAGGGAGTCGGATCTGCCACAGCCCCGGCCGCATTCACGCCAAGACTTTCGGGATAGATTGTCGCTTGCCCGTTGTTGGTGCAAAACGTTTTCTACGCCGAATCGATTTGATGGAGTGACAATCGACATGCGGGTCGTCGCACTTTGCCTGGCCGGCTTTGTTTCTGCCCTTGGCCTGACATCGACGGCATCGCGCGCCGAGAACCTCGACGGTTACTGGATGGACTCGCACGGCGAGGTCATCATGCAGTTCGGCGCATGCGGACGTAACCGTTGCGGCCGCGTCGCCTGGCTCAAGAAGCCGCGCGGCCCCGATCGCGGGCCCCTGCGCGACTTCCGCAATCCCGATGCTAAGCTTCAGTCGCGTTTCGTCTGCGGCCTTGTTGTCGTCAGCGGCTTCAAGAAGCAGCCGGACGGAACGTGGGCTGACGGCAACGTATACGTCCCCGATCTCGGCACCAGCTTCAGCGGCTATGCCGAGGTGCTGAGCCAAAGCAAGGTGAAGGTCACCGGCTACATGCTGCTCCCGATCCTCGGATCGTCGGAAGTTTGGACGCGCGTCAACCGCCAGCCGCCGTCCTGCGAAGAGCAGGCGAAGATGATTGCGGATGGCACTTGGTCCGTAGACATCTCGGCGTGGCCGCCCATTCCTCCTCCTGTCGCCTCGCGCTGATTAGCCCCGCGCTGGAGCAATTCCATGAGCTTCAGCATTCCACGTATGGTGCTGGCGGCACTCGCCGCCATGCTGACGACATTGGCTGTGGCGCAGACGATCCCGAAGCAGAAGGGCCCCGCGCGCATCTTCGCTCAATTCGATTTCTACTGCCTCAAGCACATTCCCGATCTCACTGGCATCGAGCGCGCCGCCGGCTTTGGCGAGTACGACCAGTTGCTCGGTGATGACTTGGCGCCGTACGTGCCTGAAACGCGCTACGACAAGCTGCTCGGCTGGCGCTATCACGACCACGGCGACGAATTCATTCTCACCGCAATGCGCGGCGAAGCCGACGATGCCGTGAAGCGCGAGGCCCCCGCATTCGCCGCCGCCACCGGAACGACGTGCGCTCTGCGTGTGCCCAATTCGCAACCGGGACTGTTGCTCGGCGAATTGACGCGGGCGGTCGGACGCCCCGCTGACAAAACGTGGCTCGATGGCGCCACGCGCGTGTACTCGTGGACACACCAAAAAGCAGACACTTTGAGCTTCATTCAATTCCATGCGCCTGAAATTGCAGGCGCAAAAGCTATGCTCAGTGCGAGCCTCTTCGTGAAAAAGCGGTAATGCGCTGCGTCTGTGCCCTGTTCCACACGGAACTGCGCTGACCTCACGAAACCGTTGATCTGCGTGGCGGATCGGCCGCTTGCGCCCAGACCTGCATTTGCCTAGGTCAACACCAGCAGTTTTCGGAGGTACCCATGCGCCTTTCTCGTATCACCATGCCCTGCGCCAGCTTCGCATTTGCGATGCTCTCGACAGCCGGCGCGCATGCCGACACTTCGCCGCTCGGTGTTTGGATCGATCACACCGGCCGCGGCGCCGTCGAAATCATCGAATGCGAAGGCAAGCTCTGCGGTCGCGTTGCCTGGACGAAAGACTCCGGCGACGCCAAGGACTGCGGCAAGCAGATCATCGGCAACGTCGCCCCTGTCGGCAAGAACAAGTGGGACAACGGCTGGATCTATGATCCAGACCGCGGCCGCAAGTTCGACGTCGAACTGACTGCGCTCGATAACGGCAAGCTGCGCGTCAAAGGCTACGCCGGCACCAAGTGGTTGAGCGAGACATACACGTGGAAGCGCGCTCCCGCCGATCTGCAGACTTGCGCCGCAGCTTCGAACACTGAGGCCAGCGCTCCGCAGAAGCCTGACGCGGCGGCAAAGTCAGAAACGGCGAAGGCGGACACCGAGACCAAGCCCGCTTCCGGCGCTGTGACGACACCTGTTCCGCTCAATGCCGCTAACGCCAACGACGCTCAGAAGCGGGCGGCGGCGACTGACAAGAACGTCGATGCGAAAAAGCCTGCAATCGCCAAGGCCGACCCGAGCGACGACGATGATGCGAGCGACGCGCCCCAAGGCGGCGGCAAGGGCCGCGTTCTCGCACGTCTCATGAACGAGCTCGAGAGCGGCGACGGTCCGGTGAAACTGAAGCGCACCGGCAAGACCTGCAAGGTGACGGCGCCTTACGTCGGCGTCATCAGCTTCCCCTGCGATCGCGACAACGACTAGACCATGATCGCTTGGGACCCTATCAGTCCGAAGCGTGAATCATCGGTCTCATAGATCTCTCGCAGGACTTTCCTAGCTGCAAAAGCCCGCGCCGAAAGGTTGCGGGCTTTTTTGCAATTCACAGCGCGCGCCCGAGAAACACCAGCTCGCTGCCATTGATGAGCGCCCGCGCGCGCGGCGCAAATCCGACGCGCTCATAAAAGCGCACGTTGCGTGCATCCGCCGATGTGACCACGTGCGCGCCCTTGGCGCCCGCCCGCTTCGCATCCGACGCGAACGCCTCGATCAATGAGGCGCCAATACCGCGACTGCGATACGCTGGCGCCAGATTGATATGCAGATGCGCTGGATACGTTTCGGTCGCTGCAGTGAACGCATCGATTACGCTAGGCTCGTCAAGCGCTGCAACCAGGTAGCCCGCAACCGAGCCATCGGCCGATAGCGCCACATAAGCCCATTCTGGATATTGCTTCAGGTATCGCCCGAACCACCGCTCGCGGAAGGCAGCACGCACCTCGTCGCTCGCGAACGTCTTCGTATTGCTCGATTCAAAGAAAATCTGATCGAGCTCGCGCGCGATCTGCTGGGTGGGGGTAACGTCCTGCCACCGCCTGATCTCGACGGGTAGAGCGGCAGCGTTCGTGTCAGCCATCGGATCGTGCTCGTCTCACCCGTAATGCGAAAGGGCCGGATCGTGTCCGGCCCTCCGCATCCTCGAACGAGGCGATTAATCTTCGATGCACGCGTAGTAGCGGTTCCACCAATAACGGCTGCGGGTGGCCACCGCACGGCGCCGCAACGGCTCGCACGATGCATAGTCCGACCCGTAATCGTCGTAATAGTAGTAGGGATAGGCGCCGAACCCATAGACGTACGGATAGCCACGGAAACGCGGGCCGCGATGGTGATGGTGACCGCCACCTGGCCTCGGACCGTGGTAGTGGCCCCTGCCCGGACCGCGAGGACCGCCGCCAAAGCGCGGACCGCCCGGCCGAGGACCCCCGCCAAAGCGCGGACCGCCGCCACCGCCGCCATGCATGCGCGGACCACCACCGCCGCCACCACGCATGCCTGGACCGCCACCGGTGCGGCCCACCTGATCAATCAGGCCTTGCTGCGCCGCCGCGGGAGGCGCCTTGGTGAAGGGGGCAGCGCCGGCGGGCAGCGCGGCCATGATCGAAAATGCAAAGGCCACCGCAAGCGGCCCTGCCGTTGTGAGATATCTTGTCATTAGAGGTCTCCTGGAACTGAGCCTCCGGGGCGTCGCTTCGACCGCGCCGACGGGTGCGGGGGAAAGCCGGCGTTCGGAAAGCATTAACTATGTGGAGACGCCGAGCGGCGTGTCCAAGATCCGGCGCTACCGCAATCGTGATCGGCGGACCTGAACTGGACCTGAATAGTGAACGGCCGCTAACCCTTTTCGCTCATTTGCGAGGGCTCGACCGGAAGGCGCTAGTCCTTGGAGCACGCGTGATAGCGGTCCCAGGCGGAGCGCTTGCCACTGGCTAGGGCATTGCGCCGGAGCGCAGCGCACTCCGATTGAGACGAGGCCACTTCGTCTGCGTAGCGGATCGGGTAGCCACGGCTACTGTAGCCAGCAGGGGGAGTATAGACCCCATTGAAGCTCGGACTATAAAGATGACCGCCACGGACGGTTAGCGGCACGCTGACCCCTGGTGCAATGGAGCCATAACGCGTCGCACTCTGCTTGGATTTGTCGTCCGCAGATTTGTCCTGGCCACTAGTGCGCTTTGACTTGTTCTTGCTGGTGCGCGGCCCCTCATCGTCGGCGATCTTCTTCTGCGCGACGGTTTGAACGACTGGCTCCGAGCCAGGCGTCGTCCGCTTTGCCAGCGGAAGGGCGATCGCGGTCGAGATCGTGGCGGCACTCCCCAAGACCAGTGCACAAGCTGCGACGACTGCTCGATGCATCGTGTTCCCCATGAGCTGTAGCGCGCCTCGCGGCGGCCCTTCATTTGCGATACGTTAACCCAATCTGGAAGCCCCACCGCAAATGATCAAGGTCGCCAGCCACCAATTGGCGCGTTTTATCTGCCGAGGCATGCCCGATAGCGCGTCCACCAGTTGTCATTCTTCGTGGCTATCGCGCGCCGCGCGTATTTTCGGCACGAACCTGGCGAGCGATCATCGTCGCTATAGTAGCGGTAGTAATACGGCTCTTTGCTGCCGCGATCCCGCACGTCGCCGGCCCCGCGCATGGGGGGCGGAGGGTTACCCTTCAAGCCGCCATAAGTACCGCCGGGCCCCGCCCGGTGCGCATCACTCGAATAGGGCTTGGCAACCCCTGGCCGTCGATCCGGCATGGCCGCATCGGCCACCGAAGCCGCAACGGCGATGAGACCAAAGGCAATGGCGATACGAGAGGGCGACATGGCAATAACTCCGCGGCAACACCCCTTATATGGGATGTCGCCGCGGATTTTGTTTACGCGGGCGCGGGCACTGGATCTTCGGCACCGTCGTCAGGCTGCTGCGGCAGAGGAATCTCGCCGTAGTTCGGGCTGAACGGCTGCGTAGGATCGTCCTCACGCTGGAACATGCGCGCCACCGGGGGCCGTTGCGCCTCCCGACCATCGTTTTCCAGGTCGACAGGCACCACCGGTCGTGGGGGTTGCGATGGCACGAACGCACTTACCAGGCCGCTGTTGGGCAGCGGCGCTACAGAGCTGCAACCGCCGAGCGCAGCGGCTGCCAGCGAGACAAGGAGCGTCACGCGAACGCATGACGCTCCTTTTCCGGCCGTACGCTGGCCGGTACGCACATACGAACGCGACGACCACATGGGAAAACGCCTCTCAACCAGAAACGCGACTGGGAGGAGTGTGCGCGCCCGTTGGTTAATGGTCGCCTAACTGGCGTGCCAAAATGACGATCACGGACTAAATCGCAGCACGCCGCTGGCAGCGACACCATTGAATATCGCCTGCATTGCGATACCGGCGAGCAGGATGCCGAACACGCGCATGAGCACGCGCTGAGCCGTGATGCCGATCATGCGATTGATCCGATGCGACAGCAGCAGCAGAGCCAGCGTCACCAGCATCACGGCAGCCAGTGCGGCTACGGTCGTGCCGAGCAGCAGTGCATTCCCATCCGCATTCGCCGCCAGCAGAATTCCCGCGCTCATCGCGCCAGGTCCTGCAAGCAACGGCATCGCCAGAGGAAATACCGCAATATCGTCCTTAGTCTGCGCTTCCTCGTCCTCGGGCTGGGTGAGCTTGAATGCGCTCGTCGGCTTCGCGAACACCATGTCGAGCGCGATGATCAGCAGAATAATCCCGCCAGCCGTTTGCAGCGCCGCGATGCTGACGCCGAGTTCATCGAGCAGCGGCTGACCGAACAGCGTGAAGATCAGCAGCAGCACACCGGCGATTGCCGTCGCGCGCAGGGCGATCGCCGCGCGTTCGGCAAGCTCCATTTTTGGCGTCAGCGTCGCAAATAGGACCGCTGTCTCGATCGGACCGATGGTCGCGAAGAACGTTGCGAAGCTCGTCAGCGCAGTTTCAAGCATCTTTGCCCATGCATTCGGCGGATTGGTGCGCCGCCTGCGCAAATTATCAGCGCCTATCAGCAGTCACTAACGGAGGCTGCTAACACGCTCAACTATTGGAACAAATTCGTTGTCAGAGGCTTTCACTGAATTATCATCTGTCGTGCGAGTCCGGGGGGACTTCGCAAACAACTTCGGGGGACACCACATGCACGAGCCCGAATTCGCCTCGCTGCTAAAAGGCTACAGCCTGACGACTGCGGAAATTCTCTACCGCTTGCCGGACCATCCGGCCCTGCTGCAGAGCTACATCTGGCAGGACTATGATCTCCATCCTCGCTTTCCCAAACTGACAGGCTTTCTTGATTTCTGGGAAGCCAAGCTCGAGGGCAAGCTGTTCAAGGTGACGGTTGCGCACAACAAGCTTCTGTCGCCGGCCGAGGTGCGCCTCGTCGGCTCGGAGTTCAAGGTGCACTAGTCCACGTCTGGAAGCGGAAAGAAAACGCCGCCACTCCATATGCCGACTGCGCGCTTGCCTTCGCGCACTTCTTCGACGGCAAGCGCCACGAGGTCGTGCAGCAACGCGCGCGTCAGCAGCGCCTCCAGGCGGCCGCGCACGTGCACATATGGCTTCAGCCCGCCGCCCGGCTGCTGCTCCGCAAAGCGCAGCGGATGTTCCGCCCCGCACGCCACCACATCATCGACGTTCGTCCGGAATATCAGGCGCTGCTCGCTTCCGCCGCCTTGCACCTCCATCTCGACTGCGAGGAAAGGTGCATCCTCGACTTCCACGTCGACCTTTTCCGCAGGCGTGACCAGATAGGTTTTTCCGTCGCCATCCTTGCGCAGCACCCCGGCGAACAGCTTGACGAGCGCCGGCCGCCCGATCGGACTGTCCTGGTAGAGCCACGTGCCGTCACGCAGGATCTTCAGCCCGATGTCGCCGCAATAGGGCGGATTCCAGCTTTCGACCGGAGCCGGCCGGCGTTCCGCTGCACCAGCGGCTAAATCCTGAAGTCTGCCAAGACCGGCCAAATTTCCTGCCCTTATGTCATCCATATTCCGCTTTCGGTGTCATAGACACCTGCAACACATGGTGTGTGACACCCTTACCCCCAATCTAACGTAACATTCACTTGACCCAGCGCATGCCGCCTTGGATCGTTTCCTCTCCTTTTCTTTGTTAAACTGGCTTAGGCGCTGCTGACACGCCCCAATAACGACAAAGCGAGCCGCATTCACCATGAGCACCGTCATCGACACCCAAGCTGACATCGTCCCGCGACTGGAAGCGGCAGCCGAGCGCGTGCAACGTGCACACAAGGCTGCGGCTTCCGTGATCTTCGGTCAGGACGTCGTCATCGAGCGCACGCTCATCACGATCCTTTCCGGCGGCCACGCACTGCTGATCGGTGTTCCCGGCCTCGCCAAGACGCTGCTCGTCGAAACGCTTGGCAAGGTCCTGGGCCTCGACGCCAAGCGCGTGCAGTTCACGCCTGACCTCATGCCCTCCGACATCATCGGCTCTGAGGTGCTGGAAGACGTTCCCGGCAAGTCGCGCTCGTTCCGCCTCGTCAAAGGACCGATCTTCACGCAGCTGTTGATGGCCGACGAAATCAACCGTGCTTCCCCGCGCACTCAGTCGGCGCTGCTGCAGGCAATGCAGGAGCATCACGTCACCGTCGCCGGTGTGCGCCACGACATCCCTTCGCCCTTCCACGTGCTCGCGACACAGAACCCGCTCGAGCATGAAGGTACCTACCCGCTCCCCGAAGCTCAGCTCGACCGCTTCCTGCTGCAGATCGACGTCACCTATCCCGATGTGCTCGCCGAGCGTCGTATGCTGTTTGCAACCACCGGCACCGACGAGCGCCACCTCGAATCCGTGCTCAATGGCCCCGAGCTGATGAGCATCCAGCGCCTCGTGCGTCAGATCCCCGTTCCCGACAAGGTCGTCGACGCCATCCTCAAGCTGGTGCGGTCCGCCCGTCCCGGCACCGGCGCCAACGAGGAGACCGATCGCTACGTCGCCTGGGGCCCCGGACCGCGCGCCAGCCAGTCGCTGATGCTCGCCGTCCGCGCCAAGGCACTGATCGACGGCCGCCTCGCACCGTCCGTCGATGACGTGATCGCGCTCGCCGACCCCATCCTCAAGCACCGCATGGCGCTGACCTTTGCCGCCCGCGCAGAAGGCAAGGACCTCGGAACGATCATCAGCCGACTCGCATCGGCTGTGGAGTAGCGAATGGCGAATGCCGCTCACTCCGGCCAGGGCCAAGCCGCAGGCGGTGGGGTCCTGGCGCTTGAACGTGAAGCGCACGGCCTCGCCGACCGTCTTCCCGAATTGCTCGTCGATGCCCAGCGCATCGCGCAGACGGTCGCGCATGGCCTGCACGGCCGCCGCCGTTCCGGCCCCGGCGAGACGTTCTGGCAGTTTCGCCAATTCCAGCCGAGCGACACGCTGCGCCAAATCGATTGGCGCCGCTCCGCCAGCTCCGACCACCTCTTCGTGCGCGAGCGCGAATGGGAAGCCGCCCACACGATCTGGTTCTGGACCAATCTCTCTGCGTCGATGGATTTCCGCAGCGATCTCGCCACGACGACCAAACGCGATCGCGCCCTGTTGCTGACACTGGCTGCTGCCGAGTTGCTCGTGCGCGGCGGCGAGCGCGTCGCCCAGCTTGGCCTCACGGCCCCCACCGCAAGCCGCAAGGCCACCACCCGCATGGCGGAGGCCATCCTCGCCCACGAAGATTCAACCATGCTGCAAGCGACGCAGCCGCCGAAGATTCATCTGCCGCGTTTCTCCGGCGCCATCCTCGTCAGCGACTTCCTCGATCCCATCGAGACGACGCGCGAGCACATCGAGATGCTCGCCGCCGACGGCGCCGTCGGCCACCTGATTGCAGTCGTCGATCCCGCCGAGGAAACGCTCCCCTACGAGGGACGCACCGAATTCTTGAGCCCCGGCGGCGGCCAGCGATGGGTCGCGGATCGCGTGCAGAGCCTGCGCGCTCAATACCAGGAACGTTTCGCTGCCCACCGCGCCGAGCTCGCCGCTCTGGCGCATCGCCTCGGCTGGTCGTTCCTCGTCCACCACACCGACCGCTCGCCGACTGAACCGCTGCTTTCGATCATCATGCGCATGCAGGGCGGCCCGTCTGATCGCCGCTGGCAGTCCAACGAGCACGCCAACCCGGCCGAGGCCTCCAAATGAGCTTCGGCGCGCTGGCCTTCCTCAATCCCTGGCTGCTGGCGGCGCTCATCACGCTGCCGATCATCTATTGGCTGCTGCGCACCGTCCCGCCGAGCCCGCACAGGGTAACCTTCCCACCAACGCGCATTCTCGTCGGCCTCGAGAATGCCGAGAAGACTCCCGCTGCATCGCCTTGGTGGCTGACGCTTCTGCGCCTGCTCGCTGCAGCACTGCTGATCCTCGCGCTCGCCGAACCCGTGCTCAATCCTTCGCGCGAAGCCGCGTTGAAAGGATCCGGCCCCGTCGCGCTCGTGATCGACAATGGCTGGGCCTCTGCCGCGCACTGGACCGAGCGTCAGCAGATGATCGATCGCCTCATCAACGAATCAGAAAGCCAGAACCGGCCCGTCGTCATCGTACCGACCGCTAGCACCACCAAGAGCGTCAACCTGCGCATCGAGGCTCCTTCCGATGCACGCTCGACGGCCGCTGCGCTTGCACCCCAACCGTTCGCGCCCAACCGCCTCGCCGCCGCGAACGCGCTCGCAACGGAACTCGATGGCAACGGCGGGGCGCCCAGCATCGTGTGGCTCAGTGACGACATCGATCACGACGGCAAGTCAGCCGACGTCGCGGGCAAGCTGCGCAGCCTCGCCGAAGGCGGCACGTTCGCGGTCATTGCCGATGCACGCTCGTCAGAACCGCTAGGGCTTTCTGCCGGCATTGGCGAAAGCGGCAAGCTCGAAGCCCGCGTGCTGCGTCCCCAAGGTGGCGCGCGTAACGGCTTCCTCCACGCCATTTCGACGCGCGGACAAAGCCTCGCCGAAGCCCCGTTCAAACTCGCCTCTGGCGAGAACGCCGCAACGATCCCGTTCGAATTGCCGCTCGAGTTGCGCAACCAGGTCGGCCGCATTGAGATCGCCGGCGAGCGCTCGGCAGGCGCCGTCAGCCTGATCGATGCGCGCTCGCAATGGCATCGCGTGGCACTGATCTCCGGCGAAAGCCGCGAGCAGGCGCAGCCGCTGCTGGCCCCGCTCTACTACATCGAGAAGGCGCTCGCCCCCTATTCCGAGCTGATCAAGCCGAAGGGCTCCAACCTCGCCGCCGGCATCCAGCAAGCTCTGTCCCAGAATGCCAGCGTGCTCATCCTTGCCGACATTGGCACCTTGTCAGGCGAGGCCGCAAAGCACGTCGAGAACTGGGTTGAAAAGGGTGGCGTGCTCGTGCGCTTTGCCGGTCCGCGCCTCGAAAACGGCGGCGATGATCTGTTGCCCGTGCCGTTACGTGTCGGCGGCCGCACCCTCGGCGGCGCCCTGTCTTGGTCGACGCCGCAGAAGCTCGCTCCCATCGAGGATCAGAGCCTCTTCGCCGGCATCCCCGTGCCGCCTGAAGTGAGCGTCAGCCGCCAGGTCCTCGCCGACCCGGCCATGCTCGGCCCAGACGTGCACGTCTGGGCACGCCTGCAGGATGGCACACCACTCGTCACCGAGCGCAAGCTCGGCGAGGGCCAGATCATCCTGTTCCACGTCACCGGCAATTCCGATTGGTCGAACCTGCCGTTGTCGGGACTGTTCGTCGAAATGCTCCGCCGCATCTCCGCGCTCGGCACCAATGTCGGCGACGGCACGGACGCAGCCGCCGGCGGTGCCAACGAGGCCGGAGCACCCGACACGCCGACCGTGCTGCCTCCGCTGCAGACGCTAGATGGCTTCGGTGTCCTCATTCCGCCGCCGCCCACCGCCCAGCCGATTGCGGCATCCGAGGTGCGTGACCTCGTGCCGAGCCTCGATCACCCACCGGGCTATTACGGCGGCGGAAGCTCTCCGCATGCCGTCAACGTGCTTGGCCTCAAGAGCACGCTGAAACCTCTACCCTCGCTCCCGGCCGGCACCGAGTACCTCAGCTACGCCAGCGAAAGCGCACGCCCTCTCAAGTCGTGGATGCTGCTCGCCGCGCTCGCCCTTCTTTTTGCGGATATTCTCGCCGTGATCTTCCTCCAAGGCGGCTTCATCTTCCGCCGTCCCTCGCGACGCGCAGCGCACGCAGCGCTCGCGCTATTGATTGCTGGCGCGGCCACCTTCACCGCCACACCGCGCGCTGACGCTCAACCAGTGGATGCGCCTCAAGCGCAAAGCATGAGCAGCAAGCAGGCGGCCGATGAACGCGCCATCGAAGCAACCAGCAAGGTGACGCTCGGCTACGTGCTGACGGGTGACAAAAACGTCGACGACATCAGCCGTCTCGGCCTCGACGGTCTCGGCCGCCTTCTTTCCGTGCGCACGGCCGTTGAGCCCGGCCGCCCGATGGGCGTCAACATTCTCACCGATGAGATCTCGTTCTTCCCGGTGCTCTATTGGCCGGTGCTGCCCGACGCGCAGCCGCTGCCGGAGGAAACGCTGGCGAAGATCGACGCCTACATGAAGCAGGGCGGCCTCATCATTTTCGACACCCAGGACTACGGCCGCGGTCTCTCTGGCGGCGTTGCGCCCGGCCTTGGCGAATCCGCGCTTCAGCGCATCATCGGTAAGCTCGACGTGCCGCGTCTGGAGCCCGTGCCTGAAAACCACGTGCTGACAAAAGCGTTCTATCTCCTGCGCAACTTCCCCGGCCGCTGGGATGGCGGGCAGCTGTGGGTCGAAGCGCTCGACAACAGCGGCGCCGACACGCGCCGCGCCCGCGTCTCCGATGGCGTTACCTCCATCATCGTCACGCCGAACGACCTCGCGGCAGCCTGGGCGCTCGATGAAGGCGGACGGCCGATCTATCCCACAGTCGGCGGCGGCGAGGACCAGCGCGAGATGGCCTTCCGCACCGGCATCAACATCGTCATGCATGCGCTGACCGGCAACTACAAAGCCGATCAGGTTCACGTCCCAGCGCTGCTCGAACGGCTCGGACAATGAGGAGCCGCGGATGAACTGGTCGATCGATTTCGCACCAATGCTGCCCGGCCCCTTCTTCTGGGCCGCGGGCATCATTGCCGCTCTGCTGACGGGCTATCTGCTGTGGCGCCGCTCGCGTGGCGCGCTGCTGCGCGCCGCTGCCATCGCCGCAGTGCTGCTTGCGCTTGCCAACCCGACGCTGCGCGAGGAGCAGCGCGAAAGCCTTGCCAACGTCGCCATCGTAATCGTCGACGAGAGCGCCAGCCAGACGCTCGGCGACCGCAAGGCGCAGACCGCAGCCGTAAAGCAGGACCTCGAAGCCAAGCTCGGTAAGATTCCCAACCTGCAAGTGAAGTGGATCCCAGCGTCCCGCCCGGGCGACAACACATCACCCGGCACCCATCTTTTCGCTGACCTCAACAAAGCGCTGGCCGATACCCCTCCCGACCGCCTCGCAGGCGTCGTCATGATCACCGACGGCGAGGTGCACGACGTTCCCAAGACCGCTTCCCAACTCGGCTTCGACGCGCCCGTTCACGCGCTGATCACCGGCGCACCCGACGAGTTCGACCGCCGCATTGAGGTGCTGTCGGCGCCGCGCTACGGCATCGTCGGCCAGTCGCGCGACATCGAGGTCGCCGTCCGCGAAACCGGCAAGAAGGGCTCCGTCGCCGAACCGATCGCTCTACGCGTCCGCCGCGAGGGCCGCCCCGACGAGCAGATCACCACCATGGTCGGCAAGCCGGTCAAAATCGAGATGCCGTTCCCGCATTCGGGCCAGAACATTCTCGAGGTTGAGCTCGATACGGCACCGGGCGAGTTGACGCCGGCCAATAACCGGGCAGTCATCGCCGCAGAAGGCGTGCGCGAGAACCTGCGCGTGCTGCTCGTTTCCGGCGAGCCGCACGCGGGCGAGCGCACCTGGCGTAACCTCTTGAAATCTGACGCCGCCGTCGATCTCGTCCACTTCACCATTCTGCGCCCGCCCGAGAAGCACGACGGGACGCCGATCAATCAGCTCTCGCTGATCGCCTTCCCGACGCGTGAGCTGTTCTCGGAGAAGATCAACGACTTCGACCTGATCATCTTCGACCGCTATCAGCACCGCGGCCTGTTGCAACTGCCCTATTACGACAACATCGCCCGCTACGTGGAAGAGCACGGCGGCGCGCTGCTCGTCGCCGCCGGCGATGACTATGCCGGCAACCTGTCGCTGTTCCGCACACCGCTCTCGCCGGTACTCCCCGCGGTGCCGACCGGCCGCGTTCTGTCGGAGCCATTCAAGGCCAAGCTCACCGACGACGGCCGCAAGCATCCTGTAACCCAGGGGCTGACCGGCGCCGGCGCCAAGAACGCGCAGCCCACCTGGGGTCGCTGGTTCCGCCAGGTCGAGGTTCAGCCCGAGCACGGCCGCACGCTGATGGACGGTGCCGAGAACGAACCGCTGCTCATTCTCGATCACAAAGGCAAAGGCCGCGTCGCCCTGCTCACCTCAGATCAGGCTTGGCTATGGGCACGCGGATACGAAGGTGGCGGCCCGCACAGCGATCTTCTGCGCCGCCTTTCGCACTGGCTCATGAAGGAGCCGGACCTCGAGGAAGAGCGCCTGATCGCTTCCGCCCGCGGCCTGCACCTGACGCTCGAGCGCCGCTCCATGGAAGCCAAGGTGGCACCTGTCACCGTACTCGGCCCGGGCGGCGAAACCTCGCAGGTTGTCCTGGAGCCCGCGGGCAACGGCATCTGGCGCGGCAGCGTCGATGTAAAAATCCCCGGCCTCTACAAAGCGCAGACCGAAGCGCCCGAAGGCGAGCTGACCGCCGTCGCTCACGCCGGCATCGACGATCCCATCGAGATGAGCGAAGTGACGGCCACGGACGCCAAGCTGCAGCCCATCATCGACGCCACAGGCGGTGGCGCCTTCTGGATGAGCTCGTCAGCGGAATCAACGCGCGCCAATCCTTCATCGGTGGCCGTACCGCGCATCTCAATGCTCTCCGGCGCCAAGGTGCTGGCTGGCTCCGGCTGGCTTGGCCTCAAGGACCGGCAGGCCTTCGTCACCCGCGGCGTGAAGCTGACGCCAATGTTCACCGGTTTTGGCGCACTGGCAGCACTGCTGCTGCTCGTCTCGCTCGCCTGGTGGCGCGAAGGCAAGTGATTTCTCTGCAGCGACCACCCATCCGGGCCCTGTGCTGCATTGACCTCCCTGTTCCGTCACGGCCGCGCAGGCGGCCGTCTACGCCAGCTTCAAAACACTGGACCGGCGATGGAAGAACGCCGGGCCTTCCAAATAGGCGTCACCCCGTTCGATAGTTGCGTGGATGGCCACCTTCGTGGCCATGACGTTTGTGTGGGGCCGGCTCCCCGCTTATCCGCGCACGACGCGCAGCAGCGCCGCAATCCACGCGACGCTCGCCAAGGCGGCGAGAATGATCGACACCCAGCGCACCGCATCGAGATCGACGACATTCACGTCCGGTCGCGACCGGCTGTAATGGACGGTCAGCGGAACGGCGTCTTGTGATAGCGCCTCGTAGAGATCACGGTTGATCGTTTGCCGCCCCGCGTGCTCGCGGCCCCCCTCGTCGATAAATCGATAGCTGGCGAAGTAGCGGTTGGGATCGCCGAGCACCACTTTGCCCAGCTTACGCTCGCTCTCGGGCCTCACCGATAGAGCCTTCGCCGAGCCACCGTCGCTGACAATCAGCCAGTACGTATGCCCGTACCAGGCCGCCAGCGCGGTCGCCACCAGCGCAATCGCCACCAGCATCTTTCCTCTCCGCCACTTTAGCCTCGTCCCAGCCGCGAATTGGAAATCATCCACGTTCAGGTGCCCCCGGCAGCCCATTGTGATTTGTCCCATCCCGCCATGGGGCGCACATTTTCGCAACGTACACTTCCACGCAGCAGGAGAACGCCATGGACACCTCGCTATTTCTCGCGCGCTTGCTCGGGCCGATGCTCGTCGTCCTCGCAATCGGCCTGATCGCCTGTCAGGAATCCTGGCGCGCCATGGCGAAGGAGTTCATCGCCAGCCGCCCATTGGTCTTCCTCAGCGGCTTGCTCACGCTGCTCGGTGGTCTCGCCATCGTCAATACGCACAACGTCTGGGAAGGCGGCTGGCCCATCGTCATCACGATTTTCGGCTGGCTCGCGGTCGTTGGCGGCGCCGCGCGTATGCTCTTCCCGCAGACGGTCATGGGCCTGGGCAAACGGATGCTCGACAATAAGACCTACCTCACAGTTGGCGGGATCGTCGAAGGGCTGATCGGCCTCTGGCTTTGCTACGCCGGCTACATGGCTTGAATAGAGCCTAGTCATCCACCCCCACGTTGCAGCAACGGCGCAACGCTCGTTTGCGTCCCTGCCCGAGTCGCCTAGCGTCGCCGCCAAACCTCCTCACCGCGGAGCGCCGGCATGAGCTTCCTCTACCGCATCATTTACGCGGCCCACGCCAACGGCACGCACCACAAGCTCGCGCTCGACGCCTTGAGCTACCTTGAGGATGCAAGTGCCGAGCAGTGGCGCAACGTCTTTCTCAAGCACGCGAAGACCTATCTCGACGGCTCGAAGGCGCCCGACAACGTCTTCAAGGACTTCAAGAATCACGTCCTGCACGTGCGAGACGACTATTGGGGCGGTGCGCCGGAAAAAGCCGTCGAGTGGTATGCGACGCTGCTCGAGAAGCTGCGCGCCGAAGCCTGGGAGGAAGCGGTCCACGCCGCCGGCGTACTCAGCCATTACGTGACCGATCCGTTCCACCCCTTTCACACCGGCCAGACCGAAGCCGAGAACGCCATCCACCGTGCCTGCGAGTGGAGCATCAATCGCTCTTATGATGCGCTCGCAGCGCTCGGCCGCGAGCGATTTGCCACGAGTGAAATCGCCATCCCGGCGAGCGCAAAATGGCTGCAGGAATTGGTCTGCCAGGGCGCCGAGACGGCGAACCGCCAATACGAGCGCCTCATTGCCCACTATGACATTCACCGCGGCATCGCCGATCCGCCATCCGGCCTCGACGACACCGCCCGTGCCCTCGTCGCCGAACTCATCATTGAGGCGTCGAAGGCATTCGCGCGCATCCTCGACCGTGCATTCGCTGAAAGCGCGGCCAAGCCGCCGCAAGTCTCTCTCACCGCCGAAACCTTCCTCGCCACGCTGCAGATCCCGATGAAGTTCATCGAGAAAAAGCTCGCCAACGCCGAGGACCGCGCCCAGGTGCGGGCCATGTATCAGGAGCTGCAGGCGACCGGCCGCGTCGAAGCGACATTGCCGGAGGACGATCGCACCGTGCGCGACCTGCACGCGAAGGAAGTCATCGCTCCGCGCGAGCTAAAACAGGCCGCCGCCCGCGCCCAGCGCCTCGCCACCAGCACGCCCGCGCGGCCAGCCGTCAGCCAGAAAGCGACGCCCACAACAGCGGCCGCAAAGACACCCGAAGCCGCCGAGACCCGCAGCACCCCGCGCGTGTTCCTCAAGGCATCAGATGACGTCGAAACAGCGCCATCGATCGGCACGCGCTCGGCCCAGAAGCTCGCCGAAGCGGGCATCTTCACTGTCGCCGACCTTCTCTCCGCCGATCCCGAAGCCTCCGCAACAACCCTCCGGCCGCTCGGCATCAGCGCAGCAACGCTGCGCCTGTGGCAGCAGCAGGCCCGTCTCGTGATGGACATCCCCGGACTGCGCGGAACCCACGCGCAGCTTCTTACCGGCGCAGGCTACATGGATGCCAAATCGGTCGCCGCAGCGGAAGCCGGCCTCGTATGCGCGGCCGTACTCCGCTATGCGGCAACGTCGGAAGGACAGCGACTTTTGCGCCAGGATGGCCCGCCAGCAACCGACAAGATCGAGAGCTGGGTCGCCAGTGCCGTTGCCGCACGCGCCGCTGCGTAATCGGCAACGCCCTCAGCGCCGCCCAACAAGGCTCGCCAGGCTCGGCTGCCATCTACGCAGCGCTCTCAGCGACTGCGCGACCTTCCAGCTCCTGCTTTCCTCCAGCGCGCGCTGCCGAGCCTGCTGCTCGGCTTTGAGGCCGTCCGTATAGAAACGATAACGCGACTCCTCTTCGAGGCACCCAGCGTCTTTCCCCACCAAATCGCCCGTTGTCTCTCTGCTGTTGCACTCTGGCTACGCACCCCTAGATCCCGGCGGGGTTGCATCTCCGCGCACAAACGCGCAGATTACGCCCGTTCCGAGGGGCGCCGGCGAACCGGCTGAGATCGCGTTGATCGCGCGAGCACCCTTAGAACCTGATCCGGTTCGTACCGGCGAAGGGACGGAATATGGACGCTGGCAATTTTAAGCACTTTTCTCGTGCCGTTCTGATCGTGCTCGCCCTCGCGGCGAGCGCCTTCGCGTGCCAGGCTGCCTGCCGCACGACCAGCATCGAAAGCGCGCGCTACGTCATCTGCAGCTTTAATGCGCACGATGGCATCGAGCTGTTCCTGCGCGGCGAAAACGGCGCCCCGCTCGGCCAGTTCGAGCGCGTACGCGATACTCTGCAAAAGCGCGGCCGCACGCTGCTCTTCGCCATGAACGCCGGCATGTACCACGAGGACCGCTCACCAGTTGGGCTCTACGTCGAGGGCGGCCGCGAACTGAAGCGCCTCTCCACGGCAGATGGCCCGGGCAACTTCAGCATGAAGCCCAACGGCGTATTCTACCTCACTGAAAAATCCGCCGGCGTCCTCGAAACGAAGGCCTTCGCGCGCCGCAAACTGAAACCGAAATTCGCGACGCAATCCGGGCCCATGCTGGTGATCGACGGCAAGCTACACCCACGCTTTCTCGCCGACAGCACCTCGCGCAATCGCCGCAATGGTGTCGGCGTCAAAGGCAGCGAGGTGATCTTCGCACTCGCCGATGACCCCGTCACCTTCCACCAGTTTGCGCGCGTCTTTCGCGACGTCCTGAAGACACCGAACGCGCTCTATCTCGATGGCTCGATCTGCCGCCTCTACGCCCCCGAACTCAACCGCAACGACTTCGGTTTCCCCCTAGGTCCGATCGTTGCCGTCTCCGCCCCCGCCGGCCAGCAAAGGTGACCCCATGAACAAGCCGACGCGCAGCTCCGATCTGACGTTGCCGAAAGTGACGACCGGGCCCCTTCCCGCCTCGCGCAAGATCTATTCCGCTCCCGAGGGTTTCGCGGAGGTGCAAGTCCCCTTCCGCGAGATCTCTCTGTCCGAAAAAAGTACCGAACCGGCGTTCCGTGTCTACGACAGCTCCGGCCCCTACACTGACGCCGCCGTTACGATCGACGTCATGCGCGGCTTGCCGCGCCGCCGCGAAGCTTGGATCAAGAAGCGCGCTGTCGAGACCTACCAGGGCCGCACCGTAAAGCCCGAGGACAATGGCAATGTGTCGGGCGCGCATCTGGCGCGCGACTTCGCCGACAAGCCGCAACCCATGCGCGGCGTCTCCGATGCACCGATCACGCAGCTCGAATTCGCACGCGCGGGCATCATTACCGAGGAGATGGCCTACATCGCCCATCGCGAAAACCTCGGCCGCTCGGCAATGCTGGAACGCGCTCGCGCCGCCCTCACCGATGGCGAGAGCTTCGGCGCAGACATCCCACCATTCATCACGCCCCAGTTCGTGCGCGATGAGGTCGCCCGCGGCCGGGCCATCATCCCGGCGAACATCAACCACGGCGAGTTGGAGCCGATGATCATCGGCCGCAACTTCCTGGTGAAGATCAACGCCAACATCGGCAACTCCGCCGTCACCTCATCGGTTGAAGAAGAGGTCGAGAAGATGGTGTGGGCCATCCGCTGGGGCGCCGACACCGTGATGGACCTCTCCACCGGACGCAACATTCACACCACCCGCGAATGGATCATTCGCAACTCGCCCGTGCCCATCGGCACCGTGCCGATCTACCAGGCGCTGGAGAAAGTCGGCGGCGATCCGGTTAAGCTCGATTGGGCCGTCTTCAAAGACACGCTCGTCGAGCAGTGCGAGCAGGGCGTCGACTACTTCACCATCCACGCCGGCGTGCGCCTGCGCTACGTCCCGCTCACCGCCACGCGCGTTACCGGCATCGTCAGCCGCGGCGGCTCCATCATGGCCAAGTGGTGCCTTGCCCATCACCGCGAAAGCTTCCTCTACGAGCACTTCGACGAGATCTGCGACCTGATGCGCCGCTATGACGTTTCGTTCTCGCTCGGCGACGGCTTGCGCCCGGGTTCCATCGCCGACGCCAACGACCGCGCGCAATTCGCCGAGCTGGAAACGCTGGGCGAACTCACCAAGATCGCCTGGGACAAAGGCTGCCAGGTGATGATCGAAGGGCCCGGCCACGTGCCGATGCACAAGGTGAAGGTCAACGTCGAGAAGCAGCTGCGTGAATGCGGCGAAGCCCCGTTCTACACGTTGGGCCCGCTCGTCACCGACATCGCCCCCGGCTACGACCACATCACCTCCGGCATCGGCGCCGCCATGATCGGCTGGTTCGGCACTGCGATGCTCTGCTACGTGACGCCGAAGGAGCACCTGGGCCTTCCCAACCGCGACGACGTTAAAACCGGCGTCATCACCTACAAGATCGCCGCCCACGCCGCCGATCTCGCCAAGGGCCACCCGGCCGCGCAGTTGCGCGACGATGCCTTGAGCCGCGCACGCTTCGAGTTCCGCTGGCAGGATCAGTTCAATCTCTCGCTCGATCCCGACACCGCGCGTTCCTTCCATGACGAGACGCTGCCGAAGGACGCCCACAAGGTCGCGCACTTCTGCTCCATGTGCGGCCCGAAGTTCTGCTCCATGGAGATCACCCAGCAGGTGCGCGATTACGCGTCGCGCCTGAACGAGGGAGCCGTGGAACTCGCCGAGGAAACGACCCAGGTCGACCCCGAGACCGACGCGGGCAATGCCGCCGCCCGCCAGGCCGGCATGGACGAGATGAGCCGCAAATTCCGCGACCTCGGCGCCGAAGTCTACGTGGAGCGATCCGAATTGAAGCGCTAGATGCGGGACCAGAGGCAGCGTACTAGACTCGGACATTCCCGGGGATCCCATCCATGGCACACAAGAGAGCTTTGCATCACCTACGCGGCGCGCTGCTCACTTCTGTTCTGGCGGCAGCCGCCGCAGCCCACGCGGAACCGCAAAAGTTCACCACCATCGCCCCCATCTTCAGTCAACTGCTGGTAGTTTCCCAGCCGGCGAACTTCGTGCCGGCGTTCGAGAAGGCCGTTCCAGAACGCTACCTGCGCGAGTCTGTGCCTAAGGGCGAGACGGTCGACCACTGGACCCAGATGATCACCGTAACTGGCGCAAAGGGCTTGGCGAACAATCGCGACATCACTCCGGAGTCCTTCGCGGGATTGCTCGCCAACGGGTTTAAGAAATCCTGCCCCGGTTCATTCTCCTCCAAGCCTTTGGGCAAGCTTCACGTCGGCACCTTTGATGGCTTCGCCGCGGTTGCCGGGTGCGGCAGCTATACGTCCAGTGATGGCACGCGGGGCGAAACGGCGCTCATCGTCACCATCCGAGGCGCGCAGGATTACTACACCATCCAGTGGGCGGAGCGGTCGGCACCGATCGACCAGCCTCCCGCTCTCGACGATGCCACTTGGATGCAACGCCTGCACGACCTCGGACCCGTCCGCCTGTGTCCCATCGTTGCCGGCGAGCAGGCTCCCTATCCCAGCTGCGTCGCCGGATAACGAAATCGCGGCGCAGCGCGCCGCTCAGCGCTCCGCGCGCACTGGAAGCGGCGGAGTACGCGGCGCGCATTCCGGGTAGCCGAACTTGTCGATCAGCGTCGCGCCTGAGAGCGTGTGATAGCGCGCAGAATCGACGTGATGCCCCTTGAGCAGATACGCACGCAGCTCGGGCTTGTACGCAGCTAGCATCGTCTTCGTCGAGCTGGAACTGGCGTTCCACTTCTTCGTCACCCGGTCCGGCCCGGCGTGAAACGAGACCAGCGCCTTTCGATCGACGCACACGTTGCGGATCGACAGGAATAGCGTGCATGCCGATCGGCAAACGCCCTCGACCCTGAACGTCTCTCCGCTCTTGTTGTATTTCGCTATGACCGGGAAGTAGGTGGCAAAACGCCCACCGGCGCCATACAGCCTCGAAGAACCGTCTGCGACCGCAGGTACCGCGCCGCCAGCGGCCAGCAACAGAGCAACCACAACGCCGCTGACCAAACCGTGCGCCCGCGTCATGCCGCCCCCTTCTAACGATGCAGCCCCGGCGCCTCTTGGCCGGTGCGCTCAACGTACTCGGTGTAGCCGCCGCCGTACGTGTGTACGCCCTCCGGCGTCAGCTCCAGCACGCGGTTCGACAGCGCCGCAAGAAAGCGCCGGTCGTGCGAGACCAGCAGCATCGCGCCTTCGTATCCGGCCAGCGCCTCGATCAGCATCTCTTTGGTCGCCATATCGAGATGGTTGGTCGGCTCGTCGAGCACCAGGAAGTTCGGCGGGTCGTAGAGCATCTTCGCCATCACCAGCCGCGCCTTCTCGCCGCCCGACAGCACGCGGCAGCGCTTCTCGACATCATCGCCCGAGAACCCGAAGCAGCCCGCCAGCGTGCGCAGTGACCCCGTGCCCGCCTGCGGAAATGCGTATTCCAGTTCCTCGAACACCGTGCGCTCACCATCGAGCAGATCCATGGCGTGCTGTGCGAAGTAACCCATCTTCACGCTGGCACCGAGGTTGACCACGCCCTCGTCCGGCTCCGCCGATCCCGCAACGAGCTTCAGCAGCGTCGACTTGCCTGCGCCGTTCACACCCAGCACGCACCAGCGTTCGCGCCGGCGGATGTGAAAGTCGATACCGTCATAGATCGTGCGGCTGCCGTAGCGCTTGTGCACCGCCTTCAGGCTGACGACGTCCTCGCCCGAACGCGGCGCCGGCTGGAATTCGAACTTCACGCTCTGCCGCCGCTTCGGCGGCTCCACGCGCTCGATCTTGGCGATCTGCTTCACGCGGCTCTGCACCTGCGCCGCGTGCGAGGCACGCGCCTTGAACCGCTCGATGAACTTCAGCTCCTTCGCCAGCATCGCCTGCTGCCGGTCGAACTGCGCCTGCTGCTGCTTCTCGTTCAGCGCCCGCTGCTGCTCGTAGAAATCGTGATCGCCCGAATAAGTGTTGAGCGCGCCGCCGTCGATCTCGATCACCTTCTTCACGATGCGGTTCATGAACTCGCGATCGTGCGAGGTCATCAGCAGCATGCCCTCGTAGTTCTGCAGGAAGTCTTCCAGCCAGATCAGGCTTTCCAGATCGAGATGGTTGCTCGGCTCGTCGAGCAGCATCGCATCGGGCCGCATCAGCAGAATGCGGGCGAGCGCCACGCGCATCTTCCAACCGCCCGACAACGCGCCGACGTCGCCGTCCATCATCTCCTGCGTGAACGACAGGCCGGCCAGAACCTCGCGCGCGCGGCCCTCGAGCGCGTAGCCGCCGAGCTCTTCGAAGCGCGCCTGCACCTCGCCGTAGCGCTCGATGATCTCTTCCATCTCGTCGGCGCGGTCGGGATCGGCCATCGCCGTTTCGAGCTCTTTCAGCTCGCCCGCGACCTCGCTCACCGGGCCCGCGCCGTCCATCACCTCGGCAACCGCGCTGCGTCCCGACATCTCGCCGACATCCTGGCTGAAATAGCCGATGGTGATGCCGCGGTCGGTCGAAACCTGCCCCTCGTCCGGCTGCTCACGCCCGGTGATCAGCCGGAACAGCGTCGTCTTGCCCGCGCCGTTGGGGCCCACGAGGCCGATCTTCTCGCCCCGGTTCAGCGCCGCGGACGCCTCGATGAAGACGATCTGGTGGCCGTTCTGCTTGCCGATATTGTCGAGACGGATCATGTATGCGCGGGCCCTGGTGACGAAGTTCCGCCACCCCATAAGCCATGCCGCGCACACGCGAAAGCCCGTGCGGCAATTGCCGTCGCCTCAACCGACCTCGTAGCTGGTGATGCCGAAGATGCGATCCATCGCGGCAGGCCGCACCGGCCCGGTATACATCCGCGCAGTCTCGAAGCACGGCGCAAGCCCACGGCTCAGCGCCAGAGCCGCAGCCTCGGCATTTGGCTCGGGAACGTCGATGAACACCTCGCCCTCGCCGCTCGCCGCCAGCACCGAGAACAGCGTCTCGGCCACCTCGCGGTCCTTCGCGTAAAGGGGTGCAATCTTGCGCCCCTTGCGGCTCGGACGAATGACGCCCCAGCCCAACAGCTCGCCATCACGCACGATTGCCCGCCCGACGTGCCCGGGCGCATCTACCCACGCCTGCACAAACGCCGCTCTGTCGGCGGGAAAGAGCGCAGCATCATCGGTGGCGACCGCCTCTATGGGAATGTCGGACAGAGGCACGGTTTCGTCGCGGAACGCACCCAGCGCCGGCACTCCGCCGTATCGCGCGTTGCGCCACGCGAGCTTAAAGCCAGACTTGCGATAATTGTCCTGCTGCGCCACCACGCCATCGAGCCCGACCACCCGCGACCTCGAATGCTGCAGCGCCGCCTGCCAGATGCGCCAGCCGAAACCGCGGCCACGCAGCTCCGGCCGCACGATGTAGAAGCCGAGAAAGGCAAAGCCGTCGCTGTAATTGACGTTGGAGATGATCGCCGCGCGCCGTCCCTCGTGCTCGCCGACCAGGAAGCCCTGCGGATCGATGGAGGCAAAGCACGGCATATCGCCGAGCCCCGGGTTCCAGCCCTCGGCCGCCGCCCAGTCTGCAGCGATGAAAAGATCCGCCGGCTGCATCGGACGAATGACGAGACCAATATCGTCGAACCTGCCCATCGAGCCCTCCTCGTGTAGTGGATGGCATATGCCAACCACAGTCCCCTTAACGAACTATCGGATGCCCGCTAACGTGGCGCTAAGCGGTACAATTCGCATCAGTTACCGTTCGGGGGAAATACGTCTATGCAGCTCAAGATACACCAATACGGCGAGCTGATCGGCATCCTGTTCCTGCTCGCCTCGACTGCGACGCAGATGTTCTACCTGGCGCCGCTCGACCGCGACATTCAGTGGCGCCTCACGGCCTTCACCGTGCAGCAGTCGGCGCAGATTCAGATCCGCGCCACCTACGATAGCCAGATCGCGGTATTGAAGCAGCTCAATGCCCCCGCCGCGGAGGTGACCGCGGTGGAAACCAAGCGCGATGCGGCCCTTGCACAGTTTCGCAACTCGGACGCCGACATCTCCGATTTCATGATCGCCAAGGAAGGTGTCGAGAACTACCTGCAGATCATCGTCATCGTGCTGTTTGCGGTCGGCTCCGTACTCGCGGGATTGGGACGCACGCTCGATATGCTTGCCGCCCGTCGCGTCGCCGAAAGCTGACCGAAGCGGCAGCGCGCGTTTTCCTCCACAACGGACAATCCGCCCGCTAGCTGCACGCAAGCCGAATCGGGGAATAGTCGGGTTGCACCGGCGCCACATGAGCCCGCGTGCTTCCGGCTGTTCAATCCGAGGCCGCACGTGAGCCGCGCCATCCGCACATTCGCAAGCGCCGTCCTTTTGCTGGCCCTCGGCTTCAGCGCGCCGGCCGCCGCCGACATCGCCGACGAGATTCTCGCCAAGGCGATCGAGCGCTACCGCGCCGGCGAGATGGAGCCCGCCATCGGCGGCATCAACGCCGCGCTGCGCGGCCGCCTCTCCAGCGCGCAACTGGCAAAGGCCTACTATTATCGCGGCCTCGCGCATCGCCGCGCCGGCCGGCCGAACGACGCCATTTCCGATCTGACCCAGGCGCTCTCATCTGGCGGCCTATCGGAAAAAGAAACAGCGGACGCGACGGAGAGCCTGCACACCGTCTACCGAGAACTTGGTGCCGGTGTCCGTGCTGAGACCGCTTCCATTCCGCCGGCCGCCGAGCCCGCCAAGAATTGGGCCCCCTCGGACGTTGCCATTTCCACCGGCGCGCTGCAGGAGTCTAAGCTAGAGACGCCTACGCCCGCGCCGCGTCCAAAGGCTTGGACGAAACAGCAAGTCGCGCTAGCGCCGCTGCCGCCGGCACGCAAGCAGAGCGCCACGTCCGCCGCATCAAAGTCCTCACGCGCAACCGCCCCGGCGCAGGCAGCCGTGACGCCCTTCGTCACAGAAGTGTCGGTGGCACCGGCGCAGGATCTGCCCCCGCCCGAGATCCGCCTGCTCGTCGGCGAGGCCCATTCCCGCAGCGAAGCCGTCGCATTGGCTGTCCGCCTCACCTCGCAGCGCGGTTTCAGCCTCGGCCCGCGGCGACCTCAGATCGCCGAGACGGCATTCGCCGACAGCGCCATCTATCGCGTCAGGCTCGGCCCCTTCGCCAATCTCGACGACGCGCTAGAACTTTGCCGGTCACTGCGCGACAGCGGCTACGACTGCGTCAGGGAGTAGGTGGCGCGCACCACGCCGACAGCGCCTCCGATCCAGAAGGCAGTGAAACATTCCCGCGAACGCTTTGGTACAAAGCTCTGGCGCGCCGCTCCGCACCATTTTGGCCGCAAATGCCGGTCACACACGCAGGAAAAGATAACAAGGAAAATCAACGATGTTCCGCAACCTACTCTGCGCGTGTCTTGCATTTGCCGCTGTTCTCGCCGTTTCGGCACCCACCCGGGCGGCCTCCGCCTACGATATCGACGTCGGCGTCGACGCAACGCTCGACCGCTTCTTCGCTAACGTCCGCGGCGCCCGCGAACTTGCCAACAAGTCCGTCGGCATTCTCGTTTTCCCCTCGGTCGTGAAGGCTGGCTTCGGCTTCGGCGGCGAATACGGCGAAGGCGCACTTCGCATCAGCGGACAGCAGCGCTCGGTCGACTATTACAATACCGTTTCCGCCTCGGTCGGCTTTCAGCTCGGCATCCAGGAGCGATCCGTCATAATCATGTTCATGACGCACTCGGCTCTGGAGCAATTCCGCCGCACTGCCGGTTGGAAAATTGGCGCCGACGCGTCCGTTGCGGTGATCACCGTCGGCATCGGCGGCTCGATCGACACGAACAAGATTACGAGCCCCGTCGTCGGCTTCATCCTCGATCCGAAAGGCCTGATGTATAACCTGACGCTCGAAGGCACCAAGATCAGCCGCATTAATCCGAGGTGAGCGGAACGCGCGGTTCTGTTGTCCGCGATCACACCGCAGAGATTAGAAAGGCGCCGGAGAGGCGGTCACCTCACCGGCGCCCAGAGATGAACCTCAGATCACGCGCGCCTCAACCAGACGCCAGTAGCGGATGAGCGAGCGCAGACTTGCCAGTCCGCTCGTAGGCTTGAGGTGCCCCTCTCGCCCCAACTGCACAATCCCGCGCGGCGTCCAGTACGCCCCCGGCGCCTCGGTCGCCTGCTCGATGTTCCGGCTGTATCCGAGGCGGACAAAGTCCTCCTCGTAAACCGCCTTGACCAGCTCGACCGCACGCGGCGTGTAGTACGTGCGCATCTTCTCCTGCGCACGGCGCGAATGTGGCGCAAAGGTCTCTAGCTCGAACTCGCCGATGGTGCTGCTCAAAGCTCGCCGCAAAGTCGCGATGTCTTCAAGATAGAAGACCGCGTCATATGACACGCCCGTCAGCCACAAGTTTAGATATTGTGGCCGGAAGTGCGGATCGAGCGTCTGTGGCTTGGCGCTTAGCAGTGCCTCGAGAAAGGCCTCGAAGCTCTGCGGGCGGCTACCGCGAAACTCGCGATACAGCGATGGATCGCCATTCACCACCTTATCTAGATATCCCGACAGCGCCCGCGAGAACGGATTGCGTGCGCACGAGATGACTAGGCGCGCATCGCTGCGCACGAGGTCGTCGATGCCGCGCTGCTTCAGGCAGTCGTCACCCTTGTGGGGATCATTAACGAGAGTAAAGCTGCCGCGCCCTTTGTCTCGGAAGCGGGCGGCCTGCGCCTGTCGCAAGCTATTCTTGACCGTCGAGCAGCCGCACTTCGGATTGTTGACGTAGACCACCGGCAGCTCCGGGGTCCACCAAAGTTCTACGTCCTTCTGCACGCCCAGCGCCGAAGCACAGAACTGCCTGATCCAACGTCGGGGATTACCCATAATCCGCCCCTCAATGAAGTACCGGATCAGGCTCCAACAGCCTTCAGCGGCTAAGCTCCAAAACGAGAGCGGTGATTCGCATGTAGCGGCAACGGTTTTCGTTCAGCGCGTGCAAATGGCGTCTGCACAAGCCCTCTAGAGGACTAACTGCAAGGTGATCGCCCGGAACATCAACCCGCGAAAATTGAAGCCGTAACGGTGAAAGCATGAGAGCTGACCATCGATCAATGCCCGACAGCAGCTTTCCATAACTTAACTTTTCAGGCAGCCAAAATCATGGCACGCTCATACACAGGTTCAACAGCGAAAGGAGGTGATCCGATGTCGAGTGGGATCTTGAGGACGGCGATGTCGCGGTCGCTCGGGTTCAGGCCGGATTTGCCTCCGGTGCACGCCTGACGCATCAGCGGCGCAGCGCGACAACCGCTGCACTCTCGCCGCCGAAGTCTCACGGAGGCCGCCCAAAAGGCGGCCTCTTTGTTTTTTCGGGTCCCACCAATGCGCCACGCGTCCCTTGCCGGAGCGAGGCCCGCCTCCTAGATAGTTCGACGACTATCTAAAGGAGATCTCGATATGTCGAATGCGAGCGCTGCCGCGGCGGCGAGAACTGATCTTTTCGATCCCGTCCAACTCGGCCCCTACACCCTCGCGAACCGCATCGTGATGGCCCCCCTCACCCGATCACGCGCTGACGACGCCGGTGTTCCGGGCGAGCTTCAGGCCAAATACTACACGCAGCGTTCCTCTGCCGGGCTGATCATCTCCGAGGCTACGAACATCTCGCCCCAAGGCAAGGGCTACATCCGCACGCCTGGCATCTGGTCTCCGGAACAGGTCGCCGGCTGGAAGCTGACGACCAAGGCCGTGCATGACAATGGCGGTCGCATCTTCCTGCAGCTCTGGCACGTCGGACGCATCTCCCACCCTGACCTCCAGCCCGGCGGCGTTTTGCCCGTCGCCCCCAGCGCCGTGCCGGCAGAGAACCAGCAGGCCTATACGTACGAGGGCTTCAAGCCGCTAGTCACCCCGCGCGCGCTCGAGACAGCCGAGATCCCCGGCATCATCGCCGACTACGCTCGTGGAGCAAAGAACGCGCTCGATGCCGGCTTCGATGGCGTCGAGATCCATTCTGCCAATGGCTACCTGCTGCAGCAGTTCCTGTCCGACAAGACCAACAAGCGCGATGATCGCTACGGCGGCTCGATCGAGAACCGCACCCGCATCGTCGTCGAGGTTGTCGACGCAGTGACCAAGGTTTGCGGCAGCGACCGCGTCGGCATCCGGCTCTCGCCGCTCACGACATTCGGCGACATCGGTGATTCAAACCCCGAGCCGCTCTATCTGTCGCTCATCGAGCAGATCAACCCCTATAAGCTGGCCTACCTTCACGTCATTGAAGGAGAAACCCGCGGCAACCGCAATCCTGCGGGCGGGTTCGACCTGCAGAAGCTCCACCGCGCCTTCAACGGCCTCTATATGGTCAACAACAACTACACGCTGGAGCTCGCCATCGAGGCGCGCGAGAAAAAACTCGCCGACCTTATCGCTTTCGGCCGCCCGTTCATCTCCAATCCCGATCTGGTGGAACGTCTCCGCAACGGCGCACCGCTCACCCCGGCCGATCCCGACACCTTCTACGCGGGCGAGGAGCACGGCTACACCGATTACCCCTCGCTCTAGCCCCAACCAAGAAACAGGAGGCGCAGCGTGCCCACCAGCCGCTGCGCCTTGTTATCGCGCGCCATCAACGGCGGCGATTGAAGCCCCAGTAGTCGAGGAACATGCTGATCGAGATTACGAGGAACGCCGCCGCGTAACCCGCCTCGTGATATTCGCGTATCGGCTTGCCGTAAGGGGAATCCAGCGGCGGATAAGCCACGACCAGCACCCGATAGGCGATGAACACCATGACGAACAGACCGGCAGCCGCCAACGGAGGCACCGGCATTCCGAACCAGGCGATCGTGCGCCGCCCCCACGGCCAGTAGCGGTCGGCGAGCGGAACCAGCACGCCATAGCCAAGCGCAATCACCGTCAGAATGCGCAGCGTTCCGAACTGAGCGTTGTCGAGCAGATTGTGCAGGTTCGTCTCGTGGTGCCCGTTGACCTCTTTCCAGGCTTCCGGCGTCCCCCAACCGAACACGCGCTGCCCCCAGCTCACCTCTTCGCCGAAGCACACAACGAAGAAGATCGCCAACAGCAGTAGCCACAAATTGCCGACGGTCTCCCGGCCGAAGAACGTCGCCGGCTGCGTACGCGAGGCGACGTACGCGCCGAGTACCAGCAGGCTAGCCGCCAGATAGAACGCTGCGGTCGCATTCTCCGCGAAGTGATCTTCAAGACCGCTCTCGGCGAGCAGCGCGCGATCGGCAAACCACAGCACGATTGCCGTCAGCCCCGCAAACACATACGCGCCGATAAATAGTCCCCTGGTGCTGCCCATCTGTTTCCCCGGTCTGTTTTTCTGCGTCCTCTTGCGTCCGCCCGCCGGCTCTAGGCGATGAGCAGTGCTGCAGGAGCTGCATTGTGAACATGTGCGCTCACCGCAACACAGCGGCTCGCTCAGGCCACCACCTGGTCAGCGAGCGTTGGATCGTTCAATCGCTGCGCGATATCCGATGCCGGCGGCCCTATGCCCCGCGCGCTTCTCCCGTCTGCCGAGCCAACTGCAGCCCGTACAGCATCAAGAAAAGCGCTGTGCTGTTTTCAAACACTTCGCCGAACCACCCGTAGCTTGCGAATACAGCCACCCCCGCCGTCAAAGGCAGCAGATTGGCTCCCGGGGCAAATTTCAGCATCCGCCAGTTACTGGTCGCGCGAATGAAGATGATGACGCAGCACGTAACGAACACCGCAGCCGATCCCAGCCACTCGATGACATCGAGCTCCGAATAGCTCAAAAAGTTGTGCAGGTTGGATTCGTGCTGGATGTTCGCCGCCATAGCCTCCGGCGTGGCCCATCCGAAAATTCTCTGTCCGTAGCTAATTTCTTCCAGGCCCAGAAATAGCGAAAGCGTAAAACCCAGCAGCATGAATGCAACGGGAATGACCATCCTATCGGATTGAACAAGATAGCGGCGCAAAGCCACGAGGTAAGCCGCCACACCCGTGAAGCACAACGCCGCCGTCAGATATTCCGGGGGGCCATCCTCGGCAAATATCGTTTCGTACACCGGCCTACCAAGTACGGCATAGACGTATGTAGCCGCCAACACTGCCACGAAGACAACGCTCAGACCGACGATAATTCGCGATCTGCGGTCAGCAAGCACCTGCGCTTCCAGCGTCGTGTCGCTGCGCGCCATCAACGCCGAGCGCAGGACCCCGGTCCCGATCAGCACCGTCGCAATGCTGATCAGCGGCCGCGCGAACAGGTACGGTTTGCTGATGTGTCCGTCGGCATCGAGCTGCGTGAGAAGCGGCACCGCATAACTGACGAATGGAGCGCAAGCGATAAGTACGAGCCCAGCGATCACCATAACCGCGGAGACAATATGACTCTGCCCCTGCTTCCGGCTAAGGAAGCAGGCCGAATTACCTACGGACATTTGGAAGTGCCTTTAACCCGTCAGCGCGAGCGCCCCACTAGCCCCGCGGAAATGAAATCTGCAGATCGAAGTAGATGGCGCAGGCAATAAGAAAAGCAGTACCGGCAATGAACGCTGCCGCGTGAATTCGCGACATAGCTTTCATATAAAGGTCCCCCCGTTTCAAAGTCGTCACAAAAAGTACACTATCGACGCAGGCAAAGTGAGCAACGGGCCCGCCCAGAACAGACGGGCAATCAACGTCAATTCATCCCCGGGTGTGACAGTTCCGTGACACGCAAGCGGGAAACATTCCCGAAATCACCCGGGAATGCGATTGGGAATTTCTCCCCTATCTCGCAGAAAGCCGCCGAATTGACCTATGAGTAGGCGCCAATTTCGCACCCCACTGGAAACGCATGAGCGACATTGAAACCATTGTAGTCGGAGCCGGAGTCGTCGGCCTCGCCATCGCCCGCGCACTGTCTGCCAAAGGCCAGCAGGTCATCGTCCTGGAACGGCATGCGCGCGTCGGCTCTGAGACGAGTTCGCGCAATTCCGAGGTCATCCACGCTGGCCTCTACTATCCAACCGGCAGCATGCGCGCGCGCCTTTGCGTCGCCGGCAAGGAAGCTCTCTATCGCTTTTGCGCCGAGAACGGTGTCACCCACACTCGTGTGGGAAAGCTTCTCGTCGCAACATCCGAAGCTGAGTTGCCGAAGCTGGAAGCCATCGCCGCCAACGCCGCGGCCAACGGCGTCACCGACCTGCGCCGCCTAACCGGCGAGGAGGCGAAGGCCATGGAGCCCGAGCTTGAATGCATTGCCGCCTACCTCTCGCCCTCTACTGGCATCATCGACAGCCACGACCTGATGCAAGCGCTCAGCGGCCACATCAGCACCAACGGCGGAGAGATCGTCCTCAACGCGTCGGTGGATGATATCGCAGGGCGCGAAGATGGCTTTCTCCTGCACGTGCTGAGCGGCGGCGAGATCAGCACCCTGTCGTGCCGCAACCTCATACTGGCAGGCGGATTGGGCGCCACCCGGCTCGGCCGCATGCTCTCGTACGGCAACGACTACATCGTCCCTGAGACGTATCCCGCTCGTGGCCATTATTTTGCCCTCAGCGGCAAGGCCCCCTTCCAGCGGCTCATCTATCCGATGCCGGTAGGCGCGTGGCTCGGCATCCATCTCACCATCGACACGGGGGGCCGCACACGTTTCGGCCCCGACATCGAATGGTGCAACGAGGTCGACTACAAATTCGTCGAGGATGAAGGCCGCCGGCGCGCCACCTTCGAGCGCGAGGTACGCCGCTATTGGCCAGGCCTGCCCGCAGGCGCCCTGCAGCCCGACACCGTCGGCATCCGCCCCAAGCTTTACCGTGAGGGTGAACCGGCCGCCGACTTCGCCATCCACACCGCGCAAGACCACGGCATCCCGCGTCTCGTCGCCCTCTACGGCATCGAGAGCCCGGGTCTGACGTCGTCACTGGCTATTGCAGACTACGTCGCCGAGCGTCTGGAGTAGCCCCCGCCCGTCCTTCGCGGAACTCCTCGAAGTAGGCGCGCAGCAGGTTTATCGGGCCGAGCTTCCACACTCCAGCAGTCCGGCCCACGAGATACCCGACGGGATTGGCGCGCCAGTAGAACCTTTGGGTCTTCGACTTGGGGATCGACGACTCGAACCTGTTCGCCTGCCAGGCAGGAGCCGGATAGACGCCATACCCCTCGAGCCCCATCTCCCACCCATACCGGATGTCGACATCCACCGGCCGCGTGCGCTTTCTCTCTGCCAGCAGCTTGCGGCAGCCAGACGCACTGATCGCGTAAGCGGCCGTCGTCTTCGGAAAGTGCAGGTATCGCACCAGGCTATGCGTGCCGTCGCCAAGGGGAGCCAGCCGGCAATGCGGATGCTGCTTGGCTCCCGATAGGCTGAGGATGTCCCACTCCCCCCTGATCTTCGCAATCGCCTCTTCCGTGATCAGTCGAACATCGCCGTCGAGATCGACGTCATCTTCGAGAACGATCGCATACGGGATACCCCGAGCGAGGATCGTTTCAGCGGCGACGAGATGGCTTGCGTAACAGCCGAGCTCGCCGGGAAGCAGATCGCCCGACTTGGCGAAGTTACCCGCGAGATGCTCGGGAATTGCGGTGCCACGCACCGCCTCGATGCGCTCGAACTTACCACCGAGCTGCTGGCTCATATAAGCCAACCGATCGGTCGCCGAGGCGAGGTTGATTACAAAGACATGCATGACAACCCGAAGCTAGAAACGAGCCGGGACGCGACCCGACATCGATAGGCCATCTAGAAAACGGCGCGACCTTCGGTATGGCCACGCCCATGCGCCAAAGGGGATAGGCGCCGCTCGAAAACTTCGCAACCCAAACATTTTATCAATTAATCTCAGACGCGGAACGAGCGTAACAGTAGCATCGGACGAACCTCAACACCCGATTGTCACAGCAATAACTTATGCGACTTTTCGTCTGCGCACCGGCTTAGTAGAGCCTCACCTACAATTGTTATGCACAAAAATCACAAGCCACATAACGATGGCGAGAAGCGCTGAAAACCAGTAGCCGCTGAGTTTATCCGCGCTAGCGTGCAAGGAGTCGCCTGAAGGCTCTCGTTTTACATAGCATGGGGGAAAGACCGAGTTGGCCGGTAAGATAATACTTCACCCGAACCCTGCTGTGCCTCTGCAAGGGGACGCAAGAAATGCCGCCTATGCGCTCCTTTCTGCGCTGCTCGTCTCTCTCTTCTTCGTCAATGGCGCAGCCTCGAATGCGATAGCGATCATCGCGTTCGTCGCCGCCTGGGTACTCATCGTGCGCGATCACCGCGCCGGCTCCCTGACCATGCCGCCGCTCAATCCGGTGCTGCTCGTCTTCGCGATTATCATCAGCCTACGCATTCTGCTGCCACCCTATGGAGTGACGGGCGCGCCGCCGGGCGCTGCGATCACACGAATACTGCTACTCGTCGGCCTCTATGGCCTGACTCTCTACGTCTACACCCGCCTGCCCTTCAGCCACATACTCTGGATGATCGTAAGCGCGGCCGCGCTCTGCGCATTGGCGGCGATCTTCGCGCATATGGTGATCGGCCACGAGTCGCGCCTGGAGTTTTTCGGTCGGGCTTCGCACGCGATTGCGGGCGCCGGCGCGATTGCGACCGGCGTCACCGCCGCCGCCGCGCTTTTGTTCGCTGCTCCAAGTCAGGATCGCACGAAATGGGGCATACTCTCCCTGCTGGGATCCATGGCACTGCTCGTGGCCGCCCTTTATTTCACGGGCAGCCGCGGCCCCATCCTCGCGCTGTCGGTCGCCCTGATCGCCACGCCGCTTGCTCTTCGCTGCAGGCTACCTTGGCTGCTTATCGCGCTTGCATTCGGTGCTTGGTGTCTTGTCAGCAGCTTCGTCCTGCTCGAGGTGCCGATAAAGGAAGCGCTTTGTCCTTACGTCGATCTCGCGTGCCGTCCCTCCAAACGTAATGACGTCTGGCAGGCCACCGCCCAATTGATCGCCCAGCACCCCCTTTGGGGCAGCGGATATGCATTCCGCTTCACGCAGGGCGTCACCCATGCCCACAACGCGTACTTGGGGATGGCGCTGCACTACGGCGTGCCGTTGCTGCTGCTCTTCATCGCGCTGATGGCGACCGCGCTCTATCAAGCTGCCCAAATCGCGTCCGCGCAGACCAAATTCTTCGTCGCCTCTACCCTCGTATTCGCCAACGGCTACATGGGATCTGATCTCAGTGATCCCATGCGGTTCTTCAATACACACTATCTGTTCCTCTGGTTTCCCCTCTTTGTGGCACTTCTGAGCGTCAAGTCCGACAACGGGGTCGCACCAACGCCCCGGGAATGATACCGGGACATCAGAATTGCTACCGACCGCGACACCAGTTCGAACATCGACGCCAATCCGAGCCCTGAGCCTATGACGCCGCCCCGCCTCGTCTACCTCGTCAACGAAGATTCCTATTTCGTCGGCCATCGGCTCACCATGGCACGCGCGGCGCTGAAGGCTGGCTACGACGTCCACGTCGCCACCCGTCTGGGAAAGTACCGCGATGCCATTGTCGCCGAAGGCTTCAAGGTGCACCCGATCGACATCCACCGCGGCAGCGTCAATCCGCTCAAATTCGTGAGCGCCACACGCGCCGTGCGCAAGCTCTACCGGGCTCTCAATCCGACGATCGTGCATCACGTCACGCTGCAGGCGACGATGGTAGGCGCCCTTGCAGCGCGAAATCTCCCCGTAAGTCAGGTCAACACCGTGACCGGCCTCGGCACCGTCTTTACAGCCAAGAGCGCCAAGACGCTCGTGACACGCGCAGGCGTCGGCCTGCTCATCGGACCGCTCCTCAACAATCCGCGCTCGATCGTCACCGTGGAGAACCCTGACGACAAGAATGTGCTCGCATCGCTATCGGTTGAAAGCGATCGCATCCACGTCCTGCCCGGCTCAGGCATTGATATCGCGCGCTTCTCCGTGCTGCCAGAACCTCCACCGCCTGTCACGGTGGCCTTCGCGGGCCGCATGCTGATCGACAAAGGCGTACGCACGCTCGTCGCCGCCTATCAAATCGTGCAGCAACAGGGTCATCCCGTTAGGCTCGTTCTTGCCGGAGTGCCCGATCCAGCCAATGACAATTCCATCCCCACAAGCGAGCTGGAAGAGTGGGCACAGCGCCCAGGCATCACTTGGCTGGGTCAAGTCGCCGACATTCGCGACGTATGGCGCAATGCGCACATCGCTGTCCTCGCCTCGCTTGGCGAGGGACTGCCTATGAGCCTCGTCGAAGCGGCCGCCTGCGGACGGGCTTTGATCGCCACCGACGTTCCTGGTTCGCGCGCCGTCGCTCGCACTGGACGGAACGGCATCCTCGTGCCGACGAACGATCCCCAAAAGCTCGCCGAAGCCATCATCAAGCTTGCGAGCGATGCTGACATGCGCCGTAGATATGCCGAAGCCAGCCGTTCACTCGTCGAGACGGAATACAGCTCGGCCCATGTCGAAAGCGAGGTTATGCGCGTCTATGAGCTCGCACGCCGCACCGCGCCGGCCTGAGCACTATCTGCGGCAACGCTTGCCGGATATAGCGCCAACTCGGCTGTGGCTCAGGGCACTGGGTTGCGCGGTGTGGCTGTGGCTGCCGGAGACTTCCGTACGACCTCCTCGCCGATCAGCCGGCCGTGCTCCAGATGGATGGTGCGATCACAGAAAGTCTCGATCAGCTCGGGCGAATGCGAGGCCAGCACAAAGATGCTCGAGCGTTCGATGAACTTCACCATGCGCTTGCGCGCACGCACCTGAAATTCCGCATCGCCCGCGCCTAAAACCTCATCCACGAGCAGGATTTCTGGATGCATAGCCGTCGCCACACCGAATGACAGCCGCGTGCGCATGCCGTCCGAATAAGTATTCACCGGAACCGACAGGAAGTTCCCCAGCTCGCTGAACTCCTCGATGTCCGGGATCACGGCCTCGGCCTGGCGGCGCGATGCCCCGAGCATCATCGCCATGCGGATGATGTTCTCATAGCCGCTCAGCTCTAGCTCGAGCCCCGCGCCGAGCCCGAACACGGTCGACACGCGCCCATCGATGCTGATGCGGCCGCGCGTGGGCGTATAAATCCCGGCCAGCGTGCGCAACAAAGTCGACTTGCCCGATCCGTTGTGACCGATAAGGCCGAGCCGGTCGCCTTCCTTGAGCTTGAGCGATATCCCATCCAACGCCCTAACGCTGACGATGCCACGCGACTCCTTCGACAGCCGCCCACCTGTGCTGATCGCCAGCAGGTTGTTCCGCAGCGACATCGCCCGAAGGTTATAAATCGGGTACTCGACCGATACGTTCTGAAGCGTGATTTCAGCCATGTTCTAAACCCAGAATGGCAACCGAGCGCCCTTGGCCTTGGTCATCCAGAGCGCGAGCGCCCAACCGACGATGGCCATGAGTATGGTCCCCACCCAGATCCGGGCATCGGGCACCACACCCTGTAGCGGTCCGCGCACGATGTCGAGCCAGTAGGCCATCGGATTGAAGGCCATGATGATCTGCGTCCGGCCAAGTTGATGCGAGTGGTAAAGAACGGGACTGAGGAAGAACAGGATCGGCATGATCGCTTGAACGAGCGGATCGATGTCCCTGAACCGCGCCCCTATGAATCCGAGCAACTGGATCACCCACCACAGATTGATGAAGACCAGCAGCAATCCGGGGATCACAAGCAGTGTGACCAGCGATAAAGGCTGCTGGAACACGACAAGCACGAGCAGCACCACCAGGAGGTTGTGCGCGAAATTGATGATCTGCTGGAACAGCAGCTCGAGCGATAAGCGCAGCGAGGGCGTCTTGATGTTCCTGATGATCGAGGCACGCTTCGTGAATACGGTGCAGCCCCCGATGATGCTTCCGGTGATCATATTCCAGACCACCAGTCCGATCGCCAGTGATGGAATGAAGGCCGCCTTGTCAGTGTGCAGCAGGGTGCTCCACACGAACCCAAGTCCGACGACACCGATCAGCGTGCTCAGAACCAGCCAGAACGGGCCCAGCACACTGCGCTTATAACGCGCCCGCGTATCGCTCCAGGCAAAGTACCAGGCGATCGCAACAGATTTGCGGAGTCCCTGCAGCATGTCCCCGTCTGCCGGTTGGTATACCAAGTTCACCCTCCGACGCGGACGGTTCGCCTATCGCCGGAATCCGCGCTGGTTATGGTCCGATGCGGACGCCGATGCAAACCCGTTCCCAGCGCAGTCCCCTAAAGACTTGAACAGCCGTCGCATTGTAGCTTCGCCCACACAGTCATCACATTGAATTTGCAAGCCTCGCTGCTAGTCAACCATCCCGATCGCCGCTCCCGCCGAAGGGTGCTGCTGTGCATAACGCAGCCGGGGATCAGGCCCTGACATCCGGTCAGCACGCCTATATCCCCAACATTGACCGATGGATGCCCCTCAACAGCTTGAAGGCTCTGCTCCGGCGAGGAAATATACCTCAGGGCCGCATCGGTTGGCTGTCACCCACTCTCCCAAGCCGCACTTCCCTTCTGCGTGAATGCGATTGCCACAAAAGGCAGATTAATTCCCGGAAGGACGCGTTCTTGGCTATCCGGACCCGCACCGCGACACTTCACCATCCAGGATCGCCGATTGATTTCACAAGTCACGTGATCCTACTTTTTGGCCGGCAGTAGCAAAACCACTAGGTATCTCTTGCGCGGTACTTCCAACATATCCGCTAAAGCGAAGCGCATAGTCCGGGGCGGATATAGAATGTCCCGCGAACTCGTGAGGCGCATCCTCACGCATGGCCAGCACACGCGCGATATTCGGCGCACCGCAATCTTCTCCTGGCGCTTCGTTTCGTCACGCGTGCAGCGTGAGCGGCACCGCCGTTCCGTGCTGAAAGACGTCTCCGGCGTCGATTCGATCCGCAAATCGGTCAGCAGCGAAACGGATCGCGCCACCGTCGCCATGCTGGTCAGCGGCGGCATAGGCGACTACCTGGTCGTGGCACGTTTTCTGCGTGATCTTGCAGCAGAAATCGAACCCGCCCGTTTCGACATATTCTGCTCGAACCCCGCCATTGGTGACTGGGTTTTCGCCGCGGTCCCAGGCTTCAACAAGTGCCACTCTGAATTCCTCTTCACCGTGCAGAGCGTCGTGGGCAACTACGACCTCGCGTTGCGTGCCAGCCAATTCGTCATTGCCGACAACGACGGGATCGACTGGGCGCGACTGCAGAAATCGAAGCGCCTGCAGCAGGTCGTCATGAACCTGGCCCGCGCAAGGCGTCCGATCGAGCCCTTCATCGAGCATCATCCGCATCTCGACGCCAGTCTTGCGCGCCGCATCGTCTTCAACAATCAGACGAGAGAAACATATCTGCACTGGATGGCGGGCATCACTTACGGCGGGCCGCGTATCGACCTGAAGACAGACGGCGCCATCATCGATCAGCTCGGCCTGCGCGACCGCCCGTTCGTCACCATCAACAATGGCTTTGATGCCGGCTTCATCGTCACCGGCACAGCCTCTACGAAAACGTATCCCCACGGCGACGAGCTCTGTCGCTTGCTCAAGGAGCGCTTCCCCGGTCTCACCATCATTCAGATAGGGAACGCCACCAGCCAGCCGCTGGCCAATGCGGATATCAATCTCATCAGCAAGACCAGCCTGGCCGCAGCAGCCGCCCTCGTTCAGCACGCCAGCCTGCACATCGACAACGAAGGCGGCCTCGTTCACGTTGCCTCTGCCTTCGGGACTCGCTGCTGCGTCGTATTCGGCCCGACGCCGGCGGACTATTACGCCTACGAGGACAACATCAACGTTCTGCCGAACTTCTGCGGCGGATGCTGGTGGTCGACTGAAACCTGGATGGACGTCTGCCCGCGCGGCTTCAAGACTGCGCGCTGCCTCTCCGAGCAACGCCCCGCCGACGTCGTTGCGCAAATTGCCGCCGTGTGGAAGCCAAGCTCCAAATCAATGCAGCTTGCGTCCTAGCCCGAGGCACCAAGCCACGGCGATCTTCAAGTTAGAGCAGTCAACTGCGCATCCGCGCTCGACGTCACCCGCGACACACTTCGCGCGCTTTGCGCTGTGCGGCTATCAAGGATCGCTATGGCTTCCCGGACAACGTCGGAGGGCTGATGCGACGTCATACACCGGGCTTCGGCAAAACCGCGTGGGCAGCGATCCATCCAGGATTCGTTGATCCACCAGCATCCGCCACAGAATGCCGGGCTCAGGTTGCGGTTCTGGCCGTAGCCGAAATAGTCCGCATCGCTCGGACCGAACAGCACCAGAGCCTTCGCCCCGATAACGGACGCGATGTGCGCCAACCCGCTGTCGACATCAAGGTGCAGTCTCGATCCCCCGATCAGCGCGGCGGCCTCCGCTAGGGAAGTTTTCCCGACAAGCGAAATGTCTGCTGCCGCCAAAGCCGCGCTGGTCTCCGGTGTCCCCAATTGCACGATTGTCAGATTGGGCCTTTGCGCCTTGAGGAGAGCCAGTGCCTCATCAAATCGTGGATACGTCTTCGTCGAGGTCTGCCCGCTCACGACGAACGCGGCATCGAACCCGTTGTGGACCGTCACATAGTCCTTGCCGGCCAATCCAAGCCGTCCGAGCACCGATCCGTCCAACCTGAGATCGAACCCTTCGCCGCCGTGCGCAATGCCCGCCTGATAGTGCAGGTATGAGCTCCGCGTCTGGTTCGCATAGACGGCGCGGCGGCCGAAATCGCCGCTGCTGCAAGGCAATTCCGCTACAAGCCCGGCGTTGTCAGCGACGAATGCTTCAAGGCGCCGGCAAACGCTAGCCAGCTTGGGGTGCAGCGCAAGCTGCCGCTCGTCGTAAGCGCACACCTCCGCCACCTGGGTGATGCGGATGGCCAGCGCATAAAGTGGCGCAATCTCCCGGAACAGGAACGAGCTGTGGCACTCGCGAAACCCAGGAATGGTTTCGAAAACCCAGCGCGCCGCCCCTGCGCTGTTGCACGCCACGTCGAATTCCAGCGGCCCGCACGCGGCCCCGAGATCGCGCAGAAACCGCGCTATGACGATGTTGTCACCGATACCGCCGCCCAGCGTATGCACAAGAATGACAGGCTTGTCGGTCGGCAACTGTGCCTTGATGGAACTGCGTACCCGCCCGCTCTTCAGCTTCGTCGCTGCGCCCTGCCACAGCAGCGGCAGCTTGGTCCAGACATACCGGGCCATGAACCGCCCGGTCTCCAGAGGGCTCGCGCCGGACGCATTGAGGCCGGCTATACGTTCCGATAGCCGCCGCAGCCTGCCGCCATCGAGGCTTGCCACGCGTACCCCCGGGCGCCCATTGTCGCCTTCTCGCTTCAATCTGCTCACATCAATATCTTGTTCGTCCGCCATACGAAAATCCACCAGCCAGGTCGCAAAGTTAGCGCGACAGGCGATGGATCGTTGATAGCTCAGTTCTACACGTCGAGTATATGTTACGAGGCGGGTATATTAGGACTCACCTTGGCGTTTTGCACAGGAGCCCGTTCGAGTGATTTCTGAACGCACACTAGCTGCTTGTCGCATCCTCATTGTAGGCGATGTCGCGCTCGACCGCTTCGTCTACGGGGAGGTTGCCCGCATTTCGCCTGAAGCCCCAGTCCCGGTGCTGCGGGTCACATCGACCACCAACTCCCCCGGCTGCGCAGCGAACGTCGCCGCGAACGTGACCGCGCTTGGAGCCCAAGCCACCCTGATCGGCCTGGGCGGCGACGATATCACCGCGGTGAGCCTTGCCAAGGTGCTGCGTGGCATCAAGCACCTCAAGATCGTTCCCGACACGGATCGGCCGACGACGATCAAGACGCGGTTCGTTGCAGGCAGCCAGCAAATTGTCCGGGCCGACGAGGAAGTCACCGCTCCGCCGAGCGACACCGCCGAAGAGCGCATTCTCGATGCCTTCGCCGAAGCGCTTCCCGACAACGATGTCGTCGTCATCTCCGACTACAACAAGGGAATGCTGACCGACCGCATTCTGGCCGAGATAATCTCGACGGCCGAAAAGGCCGGCAAGATGACCATCGTCGATCCGAAGCGCAAAGACCTGTCCGCCTATCGCGGCGCCACGCTCATCAAGCCCAACCGCTCCGAGCTGACGGCAGCCACCGGCCTTCCTTGCCAAAGCGATGATGACGCTGCCAGGGCCGCCGATCACGCCATCGAAGCGACCGGTTCGATGATCCTGCTGACGCGCTCCGAGCACGGCATGAGCTTGTTCCGAGCAGGCGCTGACCCGCTTCATCGCCGGACCGAGGCCAGGGACGTGTTCGACGTATCGGGCGCAGGAGACACCGTCGCAGCCGTCATCGCGACTGCCCTTGCCGCCGGTCTCGATTTTGGCCAAGCCATGGACCTTGCCAACACCGCAGCCGGCATCGTCGTTGCCAAGATCGGCACCGCAACGGTCAGCCCGCACGAATTGCAGGCGGCCACCATGCGCTCGCGCCTCGGCTACGAAAACCGCGTCCTGTCCCTCGATGCGGCCATCCCTCTGCGCGAGGCGTGGAGGCGCCAGGGGCTTAGATGCGGCCTCACGAACGGCTGCTTCGACCTGATCCACCCCGGCCACATCTCGTTGCTCAAAGCGGCCAAGGCCTCCTGCGACCGCCTGATCGTCGCGCTCAACTCTGACGAGTCGGTACGCCGCCTCAAGGGCCCCACCCGGCCGCTGCAGGACGAAAACGCGCGCGCGTATGTCATGTCGCACATCGAGCAAGTGGATGCCGTCGTCCTCTTCGAGGAAGACACCCCCCTGGAGCTCATCGAAGCATTGAAGCCCGACGTGCTGATCAAGGGAGCCGACTATCGGGAGGATCAGGTGGTCGGCGGCGACCGCGTCAAATCGTGGGGAGGAAAAGTCGTTCTGGCGGATTTAATACCCGAGCAATCGACGACGCGGCTCGCCAAGAAGGCCGCTACACCAACCACCGCCTGAACTTTGGGGAACCGAGAATGTATTTGGTGACGGGCGGAGCCGGCTTCATCGGCTCCAATATCGCGGATGCGCTGGCCGCCCGCGGCGATGACGTAGTGGTCTGCGATCGCCTGCGCAATGGCAACAAGTGGCACAACATCCGCCGCACGCGCCTGCACGACATCGTCCATCCCGACAACCTCGACGCCTGGCTCGATGCCCACGCCAAAGACCTGACGGCGATCATTCACATGGGCGCCATCAGCGCCACGACCGAGACCGACGTCGACAAACTCGTCCATAACAACATCGCGCTTTCATTGAAGCTCTGGCAGTTCGCGGCAGCGCACGGCATCCCGCTCATCTATGCCTCGTCCGCAGCGACGTACGGCGACGGCGCCCAGGGGTTCGTCGATGATCAGTCGCCGCAAGCGCTGGCCCAGCTCCTGCCTTTGAACGCCTACGGCTGGAGCAAGCTCTTCGTCGATAAGCGCTTCATCGAGGACGTGCTCGCAGGCCGCCCCAAACCGCCGCAATGGGCAGGCCTCAAGTTCTTCAACGTCTATGGCCCCAACGAAGGCCATAAGGGCGACATGCGCTCGGTCATTCACAAAGTCTATCCAAAGGTCGTCGCCGGCGACGTCGTGCAGCTCTTCAAATCGCACGACCCCCGCTACCAGGACGGCGGCCAGCTGCGCGATTTCGTCTACGTCAAGGACTGCGTCCGGATCATTCTCTGGCTGCTCGACAATCGCCAAATCTCCGGCATCTTCAACGTCGGGACCGGCAAGGCGCGCACCTTCCACGATCTCGTGCACGCCGTCGGCAAGGCCGTCGGCAAAGCGCCCAACATCGAGTTTATCGACATGCCGCTTCAGATCCGCGACCGCTACCAGTACTTTACCGAAGCCGACATGCAGAAAGTTGCGGCTGCCGGCTACAACGCCCTGCCGACCTCGCTTGAGGACGGCATCCTTGATTACGTCAAATGTGATTTGTCGGTGCGGCCGCAGTGACCGTGCCAGAGCAGCGCTATAAACTGATATTCAATCCCGCGGCCACGCTTTGAAGCTGCCGCGCATCATACTTGGAGGCATTCGGTCATGAGCTCGCTTCTCTCCTACCTCGAGGAATCCCGCGCAGCTCTCGATAGATGTATCGCAGCTCCGCAGCTCGCCGGACACGTCGATGCCGCCATCGATACGATCGTCGCCGACCTCCTCGCTCACCGTCCGCTGCTCCTTTGCGGCAACGGCGGCTCGGCCTCCGACGCCATGCACATCGCCGGTGAGCTCGTCGGCCGCTTCCTGCTCGAACGCAAGGCGATCAACTGCATCTGCCTCACATCGAATGCAGCCGTCGTCACCGCCTGGAGCAACGATTATTCCTACGAGACCGTCTTCGCCCGGCAGGTCGAGGCCTACGGCCAGCGCGGTGGCACGCTGCTCGGCATCAGCACGTCCGGCAACTCGGCCAACGTCGTGCGTGCGTTCGAAACGGCGCGCGAATTGGGAATGAACACGATCGGCCTCACGGGCCAGGGCGGCGGCAAGATGGCGGCATTGAGCACCGTGCTGATAGACGTGCCGTCCAAGAGCACGCCGATCATTCAGCAGCTCCACATCACCATCTACCATTATCTCTGCGAGCAGATCGAAATCCGTCTTGCGCCCGCGATGGATCAATTGCCGGCGGCGAAAGCAGGTTGAGCCGATTGCCCTTACACTCGAGGCATTCGCTCCGGGCAACTGAAATTCAACCAATCACTCTTTCGGCTGCGGCTGCGGCCGCGTCAGGTAACGCACCACCGCGCCGCGGGCGGCGCCGAGACTGTCTACGCGCCGCCAGGTGAAGTCCGCCGGTAACGATTTCGGGTCGCCCTGCTCCTCGCCGCTCTTGCCCGTCTCGACTAAGATACCCGCGCGCAAACCCGCACGCTGCCCGGCTTCGAGGTCGGCAACGCGGTCGCCGACGATCAAACTGCGCGCCAGATCGATCTGCATCGCCTCGGCCGCTTTCGTCAGCATTCCGGGGTTCGGCTTGCGCCACGGATGATCCGCGACCGCCATCGCTCCCGTGCCCTTCTCGTGATAACCGCACGCCAGCACGGCATCGAAGCGAGCACCCGCTTCGGCGAGACGCGTGCGGATCACATCCTGCACGGCTTCGAAGCTGTCCCACCCAAACAAGCCACGCGCCACACCTGACTGATTGGTCACGACCACCACGGGAACAGCCAGCCGATTAGCCTCGGCAATGGTCTCTGCTGCACCGGGGATCAGCCGCACCCCATTGGGGTCGCCGACATATCCGCTGTCTTCGACGATCACGCCATCGCGGTCGAGAAACAAGGCTGGTCGCCCGGCAAAGGCCGCAGCATCGGCGCCTGAAAACCACAACCCTGGATCGATGAGCCCCATCGCTGGTCAAAACCCCTTGTGACATTCGCCCGAACTGCCCCGGGGTGCGGCCTCAATAGCGGCCCCTAACCAGGCATTCAATCGATGTCCCCTGCGACCCGATCGTTGCCTGCCCACCCCCCAAACGAGAAATTCGCTGCAAGGCGCCCTGGTAGAAGTTCTGTTAGCTATACGGAAGTCATCGTCAGGTTACTGGTATCCGCCACGCTTCCCGTGTCCCCGCCCGCCAACGGTCATCAGCCGCGCCATGCCATCTCGTCGACCCGCCCTCCTTCTCGGCCTTTCCCTCGCAGTTTTGGCTCTCGCCGGCTGCGGCGACCGCAACACCTACCAGCCACCGCCCCCCGCCGAGGTGACCGTCACCAAGCCGGAAGAGCGCAAGGTTACGTTGTATATGGAGGTGACCGGATCGTCCGCCGCCTACAATCGCGTCGACCTCGTAGCGCGCGTGCAGGGCTTCCTTGAGAAGGTCGGCTACAAGGACGGCGCCGAGGTCAAGAAGGGTGATCTCCTCTTTCAGATCGACCCGCGGGATTACCAAATCCAGCTCCAGATCGCTGAGGCGACACAGGCCCAGCAGGAAGCCCTGTTGAAGCAGGCCGACGCCGATCTGAAGCGCAAGCAGGACCTCGTCAAAACATCAGCCGTATCCGTCGCGCAGCTCGATGACTCGCGCGCAAAACGCGACTCGACCGAAGCCGCACTCCTGCAGGCCAAGGGTCAGGTCGAGCAGGCAAAGCGCAACCTCGAATACACGACCATCCTCGCCCCCTTTGACGGCACCGTATCCGCACGTCTCGTCGATCCCGGCGCCATGGTCGGCGCCGGCGAGCCGACCAAGCTCGCCACCATCGTTCAGCAAAAGCCGATCTACATAAAATTCAACATCGACGAGCAGCAGGTACTTGCCGTGCGCGAGCGCATGCGCGAGGCCGGCGTCACGCTGAAGGATCTAGGCCCCATCCCGGTCGGTCTTGGCCTGCAGAACGAGCAGGGTTACCCGCACGAGGCAACGCTCGACTACGTCGCCCCGGAAATCGATGCCGGCACCGGCACGCTCGCCGGCCGCGCCATCTTCGACAACAAGGATAACATCCTGACGCCGGGTCTGTTCGTGCGCGTGCGCATTCCCAAACAGATCGACGTGCCCTCTCTCCTTGTGCCCGATGTCTCCCTCGGCACCAGCCAGGAGGGACGCTACGTGCTGATCGTCAACGACAAGAACATCGTCGAGCAGCGCGTCGTCGAAGTCGGCGACCTCGTTGACGGCGGCTTGCGCATCATCACGAGCGGCCTGAAACCGGATGACCGCGTCATCGTCGCCGGTCTGATGCGGGCACTGCCCGGCAACACCGTCGTACCGAAAACGACGACGGCTGCGGCCGCCGCATCTGACGCCAAGAACGCGGGGACCGGCGGCAAATGATCGCCAAATTCTTCATCGACCGCCCCGTCCTCGCCAATGTGATCGCGCTTCTGATCGTGATCCTCGGCCTGGTCGCGCTCGCGCGCCTGCCGGTCGCCCAGTATCCCGACGTGACGCCCCCAACCGTGGTCGTGACCGCACGCTATCCGGGCGCCAGCGCCTCGACGGTGACGCGCGAGGTCGCGCTGCCTATCGAGCAAAAGGTCAACGGCGTCGAGGGCATGATTTACATGTCGTCGCTCTCGACCAGCGACGGCCAGTACACGCTCACCGTCACCTTCAAGATCGGCACCGACGGCGACAAGGCGCAGATCCTTGTCGAGAACCGCGTGTCGAGCGCCCTCGCCTCGCTTCCCGACGCCGTGCAAAAGCAGGGCGTGCAGACGAACAAGAAGTCGACATCCATCCTCGAGATCGTCGCGCTCAGTTCGCCTGACGGCCGCTACGACAGCCTGTTCCTTTCCAACTACGCCACCATCAACCTCGTCGACGAGATCGCGCGCCTCGACGGCGTCGGTTCCGTCTCGGTGTTCGGCGCGGGTCAGTACGCCATCCGCATCTGGCTGGATCCCCAGCAGCTTCAAGCCCGCGGCCTCATCCCCAAGGATGTGATCGACGCCGTCAACCTGCAGAGCCGATCGACCAGCGCAGGTCAGGTGGGCCTGCCGCCCGTGCCGCAAGGCCAGGCATTCCAGTATTCCGTCAACGTCCACGGCAAGCTCGACGATGTCTCCGAATTCGAGAACATCATCGTCAAGACCGACAAGGGTGGGCGCATCACCCGCCTGAAGGATGTAGCGCGCGTAGAGCTCGGCGCGCAGACCTACAGCCAGACCTTCAAGCTCGACGGCAAACCGTCCGCGGGCATGGCCATCTATCAGTTGCCCGACGCAAACGCACTCGATGTTGCAAAGCGCGTCGAAGCGCGCATGACCGAGCTGGCGAAGGCCTTCCCGGAAGGCATGACGTGGCTCGTGCCCTTCGACACCACCAAGTTCGTCGCCTCCGCGGTCAATGACGTCTACCACACGCTGATAGAAGCCGCCCTGCTGGTGCTCGTCGTCATTCTCGTCTTCCTGCAGGACTGGCGCGCAACCCTCGTACCCGCCACCACCGTACCGGTGACCATCATCGGCGCGTTCGCCGCCATGGCGATGCTGGGCTTCACCGTCAACCTGTCGACCTTGTTCGCCATCATCCTGGCGATCGGCATCGTCGTCGACGACGCCATCATCGTGGTCGAAGGCGCAGCAAAGCACATCGAGCATGGAATGACGCCTCATGACGCGTCCGTCAAAGCCATGGACGAGTTGCTCGGTCCGATCATCGGCATCACCCTCGTCCTCATGGCCGTGTTCGTGCCCGCAGCATTCCTGCCCGGCCTCTCCGGTCAGATGTACCGCCAGTTCGCCCTCGTCATCGCCGCCACCGCGCTCATTTCGGCAATCAACGCCATGACGCTGAAACCGACGCAGTGCGCGCTGTGGCTACGTCCCGTCACGCCACCCGAGCAGCGCAACGTGCTCGCCCGCGGCTTCAACTACGTCTACGACAAGTTGGAGAGCGCTTACACCGGCCTGATGCGGCGCATGGTGCGCCACGCCGCCCTCATGTTCATGATCGTGGCCAGCCTCGTCGTCCTCGCCGTCTGGAGCCTGAGCCGCGTGCCCACCGGCTTCCTCCCCATCGAGGATCAGGGCTACTTTATCGCCGTCGTGCAGCTTCCTGAAGGCGCCTCGCTCGAACGCACCACCAAGGCGCTCGATGATCTCACCATTCGCCTGAAGCAGCAGCCTGGCGTCGAACGCGTCGTCTCTATCGGCGGCATTGCCGCCCTCAACGACAGCGCCAGCCTGTCCAACGCCGGTGTGGCCTACGTCATCCTCAAGGACTGGGACGAGCGCGGCAAGGGCGAGGATCTTCTCGGCCTCTACACCGGCCTCTCCAAGCGCGTCGCCGACATCCCCGACGGCACTGCGCTCGTCATTCCGCCACCAGCCATTCAGGGCATCGGAAACACCGCGGGCTCCACGATGAAAGTGGAACTGCGCGACGGCTCGTTCGACTATGCCAAGTTGCAGCGCCTTGCGCAGGAGATCGCCAATCGCGCCGGCGCTCAGTCGATGGTCCGCTCCGCGACGAACGTCTTCCTCGCCGACGCGCCCCAGATCAACGTCAACATCGACCGCGTCAAAGCCGAAACACTCGGCGTGCCCCTCGGCAATGCACTCGATGCCTTGTCGACCTTCATCGGTTCCAGCTACGTCGGCCAGTTCAACAAGTTCGGCCGCGTATTCCAGATCTACGTGCAGGCCGATGCTTCCGCGCGCGTCAATCCGGAAAGCCTGCAATACCTGCAAGTCCGCAACAACGACGGCAACATGGTGCCGCTCGGAACGCTGGCTTCGATCGAGACAGTCGCCGGCCCCTCGGTTATCAGCCTTTATAATCTCTACCCGGCCGCAACCGTCATCACCTCGACCGCGCAGGGCTTTTCATCCGGCCAGGGTATGAACCTCCTGGAGCAGATCGCCGACGAGACGCTGCCGCCCGGCGCTGGTTACGAATGGACGGCAATGTCCTACCAGGAAAAGGAGGTCGGCAATCAGATCTACCTGATCTACGGCCTCAGCTTGTTGCTCGTCTATCTCGTGCTCGCCGGACAGTACGAAAGCTGGATCGCCCCCGCGACCGTCATCATCTCGGTGCCCCTTGCGCTGCTCGGCACCGCCGCGGCCTTGCTCGCACTCGGCGTCGGCAACAACCTCTATACCCAGATCGGCCTCATCCTGCTGATCGCACTCTCGAGCAAGAACGCCATCCTCATCGTCGAGTTCGCCCGCGAGCTTCGCATCCACGAGGGCAAGGACATCCTCGATGCGGCGGTCGAAGCAGCCCGCTCCCGCTTCCGTCCCATCCTGATGACCTCGTTCGCGTTCATTCTAGGTGTCGTGCCGCTGGTGCTGGCCTCGGGCGCGGGCGCCAATGCTCAGAAATCGATCGGCATCGCCGTGCTCACCGGCATGCTCGGATCGACGCTGCTCACGGTGGCATTTGTCCCGTCGGTGTTCGTCATCATGCAGCGTTTCGAAGAATGGCGGCAGCGCCGCAAGGCCGCCCGCAAGGGCACAACCGCCGCGCCGGCAACGCCTGCCTGACGCACGTCGAAGTCACAAAAGGGCTAACAGAACCCCAACGCGCTTGCACTCGTCCGCATCGCATCATCGACGCATGCACTCGCGCCTTCACTCCGCGTGAACCACGCATAGCTGCGAGGCTGGAAATTGGCGCGGTCGCCGCATAGGTCTTCTGTTAGTCGCCTCTCCGACCACATGCCACGCCGGGCGGGAGCGGTGCACTCAACGCTTCCAAGGAGCGAACGCCATGCGAACAAACGCCCTCGTTGCTTCCGCCTTTGTAGCTTTTCTCTACGTAACGATGCCCAGCGCCTCGGCACTCCCTGCCCCGGCGCGCGCTGACATTGCAGCCACCACGACCGCGTCCCCGGTCGAGCAAGTGCGTTGGCGGCGCTGGTACAGACCGTACCGCTACTACGGCTACCGCCCGTACTACTATCGCCCCTACCGCTACTACCGGCCGTACCGTCTTTATTACGGCCCGCGCTACTACCGTCGCTTCTACTGACACAATCCCACCAGTGTCGTGACGCGAGGCTCGCCAAGCCTCGCGTCATGAAGCGCACGTCTCAGCGCGTAGGCGACCATCCGAGCCCCATCAATTTGGCCGGATCGATCACGAGGGGCTTGCCGATGCGCTCCCAAATTGCGCGCGCACCGGGCAACTTCATCAGCATCTCAAGGCTGCCGCGCGGGAGCGTCACGATCCCTGGACGGCGCCCCATGCCTGCTCGCATCTTGGCGATTACCTCACCGACAGTCATCGGTAGCGGATCTGCTATGACGTAGGTCTCGCCCAGCGCCCGCGGATTACCGAGCACTGTGGCGACACCCGACACGAAATTCTCCACCGACAGGAACGAGCGCTCAGCCGCAATGGACCCGAGCGGCAGCGGCACGGGTAGCCGCGCCAGCTTCTCCAGGCTTGCAGCATTCGCCTTCGCACCTTCACCCAGCACCAGCACGGGGCGCAGGATCGTGAACGGCACGCCACTTTCGGCGATCACGCGTTCCGCTGCCAGTTTCGATCGCCCGTAGGCGCCGACAGGAGCTGGCGCATCCGCCTCCGTGACGACCGTCTGCGATGAATGTCCGACCTGCGCCGCAATCGACGACACGAACACGAGCTGCCGGAGTCCCGCTCGTTTGGCCGCAGCGCATAGATCTGCCGTCGACTGGCGATTGACCCGGTCGAACTCTTCATCGCTCGCCGACCGGTGCGCAATATTGGCGAGATGCACCACCGCATCGACGTCGCGCAGCAATCCGTCCCAATCGATGGAGCCGCCGAGGTCACCGAGCTGCCGCCATTCAGTTCCGCCAACCGGCCGGCGCGACGCAGCGATAAGCGTGTGCCCGCGCAGCCCCCGCAACAGATGCGATCCGAGGAACCCACCTGCCCCCGTGATGAGAACACGCATGTTGGAAATCTGAGCCCCGCATTCGTGTGAAATCGGCGCGGCCATGATAGCCGCGCCGATTCCGTTGATACGGGCCGCGCGTCATGTGGGCAACCGCCGAAGCGGCGCCTACTCGTTGCCGCTGGTCAGCGCCATCGCTGCAAGCAGCAGCGCGCGCACATCGTCATCGTCGGGGTCGACGTTTGTTCCCGGCGCATCCTTGCGCATCAGCTCTTCCATGCTCACCGGATTGGTCTCCGGCACGATGCTGGCCGCCCGGCGGCCGTCGAAGCTGTCTGCCTTGTGATTCTGGACCATAGCTCTCCCTCGCTTGGCGCCGAGGAAGCATGCCGCATGGGGCAGACACGTGGCCTTATCGATCACGTTTAACGACGCTTTGTAAACGTCGCCGGGGTGTGGCTCCCAGGCCGCGCAGCCCCCCCGCCGCAACCTGCTATAGTCCAAAAGTTGTCACGGAGATCTGGTGATAACCCTCATCCCGGGCTGCTACCCCAGCCAACCACATAATGAGTTTTGCATGTTGTCGCTTCGCGCTTTTGCAGCCCTCGCCTTCACCCTTGCCGTATCAGCCATGCCAGCCCTTGCCGAAAAGCGCGTCGCGCTCGTCATCGGCAATTCCAAGTACGTCGAGGCAACGCCGCTAGCCAATCCCGTCAACGACGCCAACGACATCGCCTCCGCACTCAAAAGCGCTGGCTTCGAAGTCATCCTTGGCATCGACGTCGACAAGCGTGCATTCGACACCCGCGTGCGCAACTTTGGCGAGCTCCTCGAAGGCTCCGACGTGGCGATCTTCTTCTATGCCGGACATGGCCTGCAGGTCGGCGGACGTAACTACCTCATTCCAACCGACGCCCGCCTTGCCAATGAACGCGATCTCGACTTCGACGCCGTCAGCCTCGATCTCGTCCTCAAGCAGATGGAGCTCGGCCGCGGCGACAAGACCAACATCGTGTTCCTCGACGCCTGCCGCGATAACCCGTTCGGCCGCAACCTCGCCCGCTCCATGGGCACGCGCTCTGCCAGCATCGGCAAAGGCCTCGCCCAGGTCGAAACTGGCGTCGGCACGTTCATTTCCTATTCGACCCAGCCGGGCAACGTCGCGCTGGATGGCAAGGGCCGCAACTCACCGTTCACCGCGGCGCTCGCCAAACACGTGCGCGAGCCCGGCCGCAATCTCACCTCCACGATGATCGAAGTGCGCAAAGACGTGCTCGCCTCGACGGATGGCAAGCAGGTGCCATGGGATCACTCAGCGCTGACGGGAGAGTTCCACTTCCACAACGACGGCGACACCGGCAATACAGCAACGCGTGCCGCCCGCCCCGTTGATGAAGCAGCCGCCAGGCGCGCTGACGCCGAGCACACGCAGAACATCGTCGCGCTCGCCCAGGCGCGCGAGCGCCTGCACCAGCTCCAGGAAGCCAACAAGTCCGACCAGCAGGCGATCTTCGACAAGCAGTTCGATACATCCAGCAGCGGCGACGCCGACTCGCGCCGCACGCTTTCAATGGAGATCGGCAAGATCCAGATCCGCATGGTCCGCCGCAACCAGGAGCAGGAGAAGCTGCGTAGCGAGATCACCTCGCTCGAAAACAAGCTGGGTCTGGCTGCGCAAGATGAAGCAGGCGGCGCTAACAAATAGCGGGGACCGCAACGTTCCCCTATGATGCCCTCAAGTTCGCGAGCGTAGGGACTTATCGATAATGGGCGACAAGAGCTGCATCCTCGTCCTTGGGTTGGACGAGCTTGCTTCAGCGGTTGCCCGGCGGCTTCTGCTCGCCGGCTATGCTGTCGCCATGCACGCTCCGGCACCGCCTGCCATCCTCCGCAGGTCGATGAGCTTCTCCGATGCCTGGTACGACGGCGCCGCCGTCCTCGAGGATGTCGAGGCCCGCCGCGCCGACTCTGACGCGGAATTTCTGCAGGCACTCCGCAGCGCCCTGACCATTCCAATCCTCACCCAGCGCTCGATCGAGGCGATATCGCGCTGGCCGTGGGATGTAGTGATCGATGCACGGCCCGATCCCGATGCTGCCACCCGCGCACGCATACCGGCGGAGATGACGATCGTCCTGGGGCCAGGCGCCATCGCCGGGGACGACTGCGACATCGTCATCGAAATCGGCGGCAACGACCCCGGTGCCGTTATCCGCTCGGCCAGCGCCTCCCATGCCGCACCCGCAATGCCTGAGACCCTCGTTCACGCGCCCTGCACGGGCCTCTTCCTCGGAGTCGCTGCAATTGGCGATCTCGTCTCCGCCGGCCAGGTCGTCGGATACGTCGGCTCCATGCCCGTCGAAGTGCCTCTGTTCGGGCGACTGCGCGGCCTTCAACGGTCCGGCCTGCACCTGCCGCGCGGCGCCCCTGTGGCCGCGATTACTACCGACCGCCGCGCCTCCGTGGACGCCATCGACCGCACGCACCAGCTGATTGCACGCTCCATCGCTTTCGTGATCGATCGTGAGCAGCAGGGCGACGCAATCGACGCCTGGGACAGCAAGCTCGGCTTCCGCAAATTCCTTTGACCAAGGAAACTCTAGCGGAACGCCCAAATGAGCACGCCAACCGTGGCAACAATCATGGTCGCCTGCCACCGATAATCGGCGCCCCCCCGCCACGGCGCCCCCTCGCGGGACCAAAGCAGTCCCGCCACACGAGCCGGTGCGGGCTGTGCGGTCATCAGGCTCACTGCAATTCCGACGCATAGGCAGAACAGCGTCGTCAGCCCGGCAACAATGGTGAAGTGCGGCAGCCCATCGGCGACACCCGCGGACTGGCTCCAAATCTTCCAGCAGAGGAGTGCAGCGCCGAGCATGTGCCCGAGCACCAAGGTGGCGATCGCACCTGCATTGGTCATCCGCGGCCAGAACATGCCAAGCAGGAACACAGCGGCGACCGGTGGTACGGCATATGAGAACACCTGCTGGATGTAATTGAACAGCCCCGGAAACTCGCGGATCACCAGCGGCCATAGCGCCGCCACCACGATGAACACGGCCGTTGCCACACGCCCGACCCAGACCACTCGCTCCGCCGACCATCCCCGCTCATCAGGCTTGACGAAGTCGTACATGACGAGCGTCGAAGCGGCATTCAACGTGGAATCGATCGTCGACATGATGGCTGCGATCAGCCCCGCCAGTACCAGTCCCGTCAGACCCACCGGCAGGAAGGTGACGAGCATAGCCGGAAACACCTGATCGGCATTGTCGAGATTGGGAAGAAGGGCGAACGCAAGCGCACCCGGAATGGCCATCAGGAACAGCGGCAGCACCTTCAATGCCGCCGCCAGCATCGCGCCCCACCGCGCCTGCTCCAGCGACCGGGCACCGAGCACGCGCTGCATGATGTATTGGTTGGTGCCCCAATAGTAGAATCCGAGAACCGGAAGGCCAACGATCACGCCAAGCCACGGAAGACCCGGATCATCCAGCGGCCGCACCAGCGACAGCTTCTCGGGCGCGACCGCCGCCATAGCGACCGCCCATGAGAAATCGAACTGCCCGAAAACCTCATAGGCGATAACGCCGGTTCCAGCGATGAGTACGATCGCCTGCAGAACATCGGTGTAGACCACCGCACGCAATCCCCCTGCCGCCGTGTAGATACCGGTGAAAACAGCAAGCGCAATACACGCCGGCAAAAACGGCGTCTGCGGTATCAGGGTCTGCAGCACCAGAACGCCCGCATAGACGCTGCCCGCGGTATCGACGAAGATCGACAGAAAGATCGTCAGCGCCGAGACGTACTTGCGCGCCAGCGGACCGAACCGCTTTTCCAGGTATTCCGGAATCGTCGTGACGCGCGTGCGCAGAAAGACCGGGATCGTCACCACCGCCATGAAGACGAGGATCAGTGCCGCCATCAGCTCGTAGTGCGCAACGCTGATACCGCTTTGGTAGGCTGCGCCCGAGACGCCGATGATTGTGGTAGAGGAAATATTAGACGCAAAGAGCGACAGCCCAATCGCGCCAAACCCGAGGCTACGCCCGGCGAGAAACAGCTCCTCCCCAGATGTAGCCTTGCGCGTGACGATGACGCCGATGACGACGACGACCATCAGGTAGGCGCCAATGACGCCCCAATCGAGCAAGCCCAGAACCACGGGCTCCCCCCTTCTCAGTCACCGATTGTTACGCGGCGCTGCGCGCGTTCTCGTTTTGCGATGCCGGCAACGCCTCGAAGCGCTCCCGCACGTGCTGCGCCCAATGGTCCACGTTCCAGGTGGATACGCGCTCGCGCATCTTTTGCAATTGGTCCGAGCGCTCTGTTGCACCCATGTCGAGAGCCGCGTCGATAGCGGCATCCATGCTGCGTTCCGAATAGGGATTGACGCGAATGCTCTCCGCCAGCTCTACCGCGGAGCCCGCAAACTCCGAAAGAATAAGCGCGCCGGGATCGCCGTTCTGCGCGGCGATGAATTCCTTCGCGACGAGGTTGAGCCCGTCCCTCAAAGGCGTGATCCAGCAAACGTCGGCGGCGCGATAGTAGCAGACAAGCTCCTCGAACGGCACGCCGCGCGTCGACAGCATGATCGGCGACCAGCGCAAATTGCCGTACTTGCCGTTGATGGAACCGACAAGCCGCTCGACTTCGCGCTGCGCGGCACGATAGGCGCTCATGCCGTCCGCGGGAGCAACGCACACGCAGAACAGCTTCACCTTTTCCTTCAGCTCCGGACGGCGCGCCAGCAGCCTGTCGAACGCCTCGAGCATCTCCTTGGTGCCTTTGACGTAGTCGACGCGGCCCACCGAAACGAGCAAGCGCCGATCACCGATCTCGGACTTGATCTCAGCGACCCGCTGGCCCGCCTCGAAGGTGGAAAGAAGCTTATCGATGACCTCTGGATTGGTCCCGATCGGCCACGCATCGATCTCGACGCGGCGGCCGTTGTAGTTCAGCGCAGTGGTGACGGTGGGCTCCGAAAGAACCGTCCCCGTCGGACAGAACGGGCCCTTCACCGCGCGCGTCTCGGCGCGCACGGCACCAAGCACCGAGCAGGCCGTAGAGGCGAAGTTCTCCGCATAGCGCGGAATATGGAAGCCCACGATATCGCAATCGAGCAGGCTGCCGAGGATCTCCTCGCGCCACGGCAGCACGTTGAACGTGTCCGCTGCCGGGAACGGCGTGTGATGGAACATCGCGATGCGCGCGTTCGGCTTGATGCGCCGCACGTAATGCGGCACGAGCCATAGATTGTAGTCGTGCACCCAGATGAACGCGTCATCGCTCGCCTGTTCGCACGCAGCTTCCGCGAACAGCCTGTTCACCTCGCGGAAGTTCTCCCAATCGACGGGCCCGTAATTGAACTTGCCGGGAAACGAATGAAGGATCGGCCACAAGGCCTCCTTCGACGTGACGTGATAGAACGCTTTCACCTGCTCGGCCTTTAGCGGCAGACGCACCACGTCGTACTCGCCGTAGGAATCCTTGATGTGGACGGTGCGCTCGAAGCCCTTGCCGTTCGCCGGCACCTGCTTCCACGCGATCCACACCGCGTCCTTCGCGCTGCCTAAGAAGCCCTTCAGCGCCGGTACGATGCCATTCGGGCTCTTGTTCTCCTTATAAATGACGCGGCCGTTCTCGATCACCTCCTCGTAAGGCTGGCGGTGGTAGACGATCACGAACGAGGATTTTTTGGCTTGAGCCATCAGGCAGTCTCCTTCGTAGCGTGCGACTGAGGAAGCATACGCAGCTCAGCAATGGCTTCGAGAATTCCGCCAGCGCCCGCGCGCGTCGCGCGATAGACGTTGTCGAAATCCGCAATTGCTTCCCGCAGCCGCGGCTCCGCGTTGCCGACGGCAACACCTTTGAGCCCGGTTTCGAACAGCGACAGGTCATTCATCGTGTCGCCGGCACACAGAACGCGCTCATGCGGCAACCGCTCGTGCTCCAGCAGCTTCAGGAGCGTCTCGCCCTTGTTCACGCCACGCGGCAGCACATCGAAATAAAGATCGGCGGAGGTGAGCGCCGCATAGCCTGCAGCATCGATCTCCACCGCAGCAGCCTCGGCTTCGACCGCATCGTCGTAGAAGTACGAAAGACGGCGACCCCCGAAGATGTCCTGCTTCTTGAGCTTGGTGCGCCGGCTCATGATCGCTTCGGCATCCGAGGTGCCCGGCCAGCGGCTGTCGATCCAGCGCTCCGTCTCGGCATGCGGCTGCCAGTGCGGCCCGACCACGACCGAGGTTCCGACATCGCCGATGATCAGATCCGGCTCGGGCGTGCCGTGCGTCCCGGCCAGCGCTGACGCGAATGGAATATCCCGGCCGGTGACGAAGGCGAGCGCGATCTCACTCCTGCGTGTTTCGATCAGGCCATAGAGCTCGGCGCGATCCTCATCGCTTCCGCCCAGAAATGTCCCGTCGAGATCGACGGCCAGAAACAGTGCACGCGAAGCGAGCGATGTGCTGAGGGCACCGCTCATCCCGCCTCCGCCAGCACGATCGCGTCCGTGCAACGTCCCTCGAATGCCGCCTCCGTGGCACCGCGCGCATCGAGCCGCCCCGATACCAGCGCGGCGACAGCTTCCGCCAGCGGAAGCTTGAGGCCGACACGCGCCGCCATCCTGATCAGCGCTTCGACGTTGGCTGCCCCTTCATGCGTTTCCGAGGCTCCGGACGATGCGGACTTTGGCTTTGCCAGTTGCAGCCCGTAACGATAGTTGCGCGACTTGGCATCGGTGCACGTCAGCACGAAGTCGCCGAAGCCGGCCGGCCCCAGCAGCGTCTCGATGCAGCCGCCGAGCGCAACGATCAGGCTCGAAGCTTCGCGAACCGCCTCACTGAGAATGGCCGCGCGCGCGTTGGCGCCGAGGTTCAATCCATCCGAGGCCCCGCACAAAGTAGCAGCGACGTTCTTGAAGACGCCCGCCACCTGCACGCCGACCACATCGTTTGTCGGCGACAACATGAAACGGCCGCGTGAAAGGCGCTCCGCCAGCGATGCCGCAAGCGGCATCTCGCCGGCCAGCGATACGATCGTCGGCAGGTCCTGCGCCACCTCGTCGGCAAAGCTCGGCCCCGAAAGGATGAGCACCGGACCAGACTGCCATTTGGCTGCAACGCGCCGCGACAGGAGCGTGCCGTCTCCCGCCAATCCCTTGGCGCAGACCAGCACCGGCACGTCGTCCCCGACAAATGCGCGGGCACGCCCAGCGAGGCCTTCCACTGCGCCGCTTGGCGCCGCCAGCAACACCAGGTCGGCGCCCGCGAGCGCCGCTTCCATCGAATGCGTCGGCTCAAGTTCGGCTGGAAACGGGCAGCCGGACAGGCGATCGCCATTCTCGCGGTCACGGCTCATGGCGAGGGCATGGTCGGCCCGCCGCGACCAGAGCCGTACCTCGAGGCCCTGCCGCGCCAAAGCGATGGCTAGCGCCGTACCCCATGCCCCAGCTCCGAGCACGGCCACCCGCCGTACGTCGGCGCCCTCACCGATGGGACGCTTGGGTCTGATCTGCCGTTTGCTAAGGACGTCAGTCACATCTCGATCGCTTGTGCGCAAATCGCTGCCTCCAATGATCAGAGGGTGCACAAGGTGAATGGCCGCCAATGCGGCGAACTGGTCGAGATAAGCTCAACTTACCGAGTGCTGCTTCCTCAAGAAGTTATTGCACTGCAATAGTAACCCCTTTGACCACAATGACAACCCTTGCGGCCCGGCAGCCCGGGAAGGCCATCAAATACTTGAGTTACAGTGGTTTTGTTTCCACGCGCCCACGGAGAAGCCCGCTTGCCGGCGCGAAATTCTGATTCTACTCAGACGCAGCGTCCCGCCCCCCGGCTTAGTCTGGAGGCTCGCACTGCCGGCTGAATTGAACGGCAATCTGAATTTGGGAAATTGCTGGCGGAGGGGGTGGGATTCGAACCCACGAGACGGTTGCCCGCCTACACGCGTTCCAGGCGTGCGCCTTCAACCACTCGGCCACCCCTCCGTCGCAAGCGGCGCAATATAGCCAGCGTTCTTCCCAGCGCAACTGCTGCTGCGCGTCGGCCACAGCATCTTTATGAACTAGCTGCAAATAGGCCGATGACCACCCTTGGCCCCTTCCCCCGGGTTGTCGATCGGATGACGCGACACTTATTTAACGATAGCTGTGCTATTTTGGGACATGCCGATACTAATCTCTTCGGCGGCAAGGCCGTGCGCGCCCGCCCGTCGGGCAGAGCCGGAAGAAGCGATCACCGGAATTCTTGTGAAGTTCGAGCTTTGGGAGGTGTACTGTGAGCTTGTTCAAGGGGGGAGCAAAGGCTCTGGCTTTGGCTGCCAGCGCGGTTCTCATGGCCAGCATCCCGGCCACCGCTGGTAGTCCGTTCTCCGCCCTGGTGGGCACATGGAGCGGCAAGGGCACGGCCCGCTTGGAAGGCGGCAAGAGCGAGAGGCTCTCCTGCAAGGGCTATTACTCTGGCTCGGGCGGCTCGCAGCTCAAACTCAACATTATCTGCGCCAACCCCTCGACCAAGGTCGAGCTTCGCTCGGTCCTCAAATATGCCGGCGGCCGCGTCACCGGCACCTGGGAAGAGCGAACCTACAATCAGGTCGGCACCATCTCCGGCAGCGCAGACGACTCCAAGCTTCGCCTGAATATCGGTGGCGGCGCACTGACCGGCCTCTTGTCCGTATCGCTCGACGACAAAACGCAGTCGGTCTCCCTGTCGACGCAGGGCTCAACCCTGAAGGGCGTCAGCATCAACTTCGCGCGCGGCAGCTGAGCCTGCACCCGCGCGGGAGCGATGCCCTGGCGCCACAGCACCTCCGCCGCCTAGTTCCGGCGCCGGAAGGGCAACTCCAATCGTGCTAATCTGCCTCGCCAGATTCGAAAGTCTTGAGGCCTGACCGGAGATCCAGATGAAGTTCCCCTCGACCGTCGCCCGCGTCATGGCCGCAGCCGCCGCCATGGCAATCGTAGCCAGCCCCGCCCTTGCCGGCCCCCGTGCAGTCAGCAAGGTGCTCGGCTACGTCACGGCTCACAGCCACGACGGCAACGGCTCCATCCGCGCGCCCTACCGGGCAACCGATGTCGGCTATCAGGTACGCCTGCCGCACGGTACTTGGGTCTATTGCAAGCGCAGCTGCTCCGAGACGCTGCGCGTGAACACCGTAGACGTCTGGGCCAACATCGATGATGCAAGCCCCATCGGCGTCGGCACCCTCAGCGCCGAATGCGGCATCTTCGGCTGCCTCCGTCGGGAGTGGAGCTTCTAAGCTTCGGACACTCTTGCTAATTGCTTCAGCGGCGCTGTTTCAGCGCCGCTTTTGCGTTGGCCAACCACCTTCACAGCTTCGGATTAGGCCGCGTCCCCCACAATGAACGGGTTGGTCCGCCTCTCCTGGCCGATGCTGCTCATCGGGCCGTGGCCGCAAATGAAGACGAACTCGTCTGGCAGCGCCATAACTTTGGTGCGGATAGAGTGCATCAGCGCTTCATGATTGCCGAGCGGCAGATCGGTGCGCCCGATCGAGCCCTGGAACAGCACATCGCCCATCAGCGCAAATCGTTGCGCACGGTTGACCAGCACAACCGAGCCCGGTGAATGGCCGGGGCAATGCAGCACCTCGAACGTGTGCCCCGCAACCGAGACTGTCTCGCCCTCGTCCAGCCAACGATCCGGCGTCACCGCGCGCGCTGGAACCCCATACGCTTCGCCCTGCTTCTCCAGGTTGTCGAGCAGCGGGCGCTCGTTGACGTGCGGCCCCTCGATGGGAATGCCGCCCAGCCGCTCGCGCAGCTCCGCCGCCCCGCCCGCGTGGTCGATATGCCCATGGGTGAGCAATATCTTCTCAGGTTGCATACCAACTTGAGCAATCGCCGCCTGAATCTGATCGAGGTCGCCCCCTGGATCCACGACGGCCCCCTTCATGGTCTCAGGATCCCACAACAGCGTGCAGTTCTGCTGGAATCCCGTCACCGGGATGATCGCCGCCTTGAGGCCGCGCTCTGGGCTTGCGTTCGGTGTATCGCTCATATCGCGGGTCTATTCCTCGCGCAGTTAACGAGTTGTGTCGGCCCTTAAGTAGCGGAGTTGGCTCCAGCTATCCAGAGCAGCATAATCGCCCCGCCGAATCTTTGAGGGTCATCGCCGATGGTCGTGCGCTACGCAAAAGTTTTGCTCGTCCTGATGATCGGCATCTTCTCGCTGCTGGTCGGGCTCGACAACATCATCGACTACGGCACCAACTACGCCTTCGTGCAGCATGTAATGTCGATGGACACGATTTTCCCGAATTCGACCCTCACCTGGCGCGCGATCACGAACCCCACCCTTTATCATTTGGGGTACGCGCTCATCATCGCCGGCGAACTGCTCGCCGGAATCCTCTGCCTCTTCGGCGCCCGCAAGCTCTGGCACGCCCGCACAGCCTCCGCCCCGGCGTTCAATGCCGCCAAGGACGTCGCCGTTGCCGGCCTCGCCACCGGCTTTGCGCTGTGGTTCTTCGGCTTCATGACCGTTGGCGGCGAATGGTTCCAGATGTGGCAGTCTCAGACGTGGAATGGCCAGCAGGCCGCCTTCCGCTTTATCACCTGCATCGGCCTCGTGCTGCTGTTCCTCAACCAGAAGGATGACGAGCTTGCCTGAGCGACGTTCGACATCCGAACAATCGCGCGCGCTCATCGCTGTAGGTCACGCGGGCTCGGTGCTGCTGCTCGAGGCGGCAACCGGGCGCCCCGTGTGGGAGCGCGCCCTTGCCGACCTTCCCGCAGGACAACCCTGCGACGGCCAGCCCGTCACCGTTCGCATCGTCGGGGAAACTGTGATCGCAGCCTCGCTGGGCCACGTTTTCGCCTTTGCGATCGTGGACGGAGAGCTGCTGTGGCATCTGAACCGTCGCGGCCGTGGTGACGGCGAGACAAGTCTGGCAACCGAACGCGACTGAACAACAAGCGGAGTACCCATGCGACTCTTGATTGCCGGCTGGCAGGGTCAGGTCGCCCGCGCCCTCGTAGAAATGGCTCCCGGTCGCCCGGATGTGATGGCGTGCGCAGTCGGCCGCGCGGCCCTCGATATCTGCGAGGCGAAATCCATCGAGCGCGCCTTGTCGGCGATCTCGCCAACGGTCGTCATCAACTCTGCCGCGTATACCGCCGTAGACAAGGCCGAAAGCGAACCCGAACGCGCCTTCGCCCTCAATCGCGACGGCGCCCGCCTGCTCGCAGAAGCTTCCGCCAAGCGCGGCATCCCGATGATCCACATCTCCACCGACTACGTCTTCGACGGCACGAAGCAGGCCCCCTACACCGAGGAGGACGCAACATCCCCTGCCACCGTCTTCGGCCGCTCCAAGCTCGAAGGCGAGGAGGCTGTTCGCGCGACTAACCCGAAGCACCTCATCCTGCGCACCTCGTGGATATTCAGTCCCACCGGACGCAACTTCGTGCGGACAATGCTTTCCCAAGCCGGTGAGCACCAAAGCGTGCGCGTCGTCGACGACCAGCGTGGCAGCCCCACTTACGCGCCCCACCTCGTGAACGCCATTCTTGATCTTGCGGCAACCGCATCCAAGCCCGACGCCGATGTCCCCTGGGGCATCTATAACGTCGCCAACACTGGCACCACGACCTGGCGCGGTTTCGCTGAGGAGGTGTTCGACCGCTCTCGTGCCCTCGGCGGGCCGTCCGCTAGCGTGGCGCCGATCCGCACCGCGGACTACCCGACTCCGGCGCCCCGCCCCGCAAATTCACAACTCGACTGCAGCAAGCTGGAACGCACGTTCGGGCTCCGTCTTCCCCCCTGGCAGACCGGCGTCGCCGACTGCGTCGGACGCCTTCTCGCGGATTGATCTAGATCAACAACCGCTGCAGCAAGCCCCGATTTCCGGGATACAGCGGAGTTCTGTCGCATCCGACTTTTGTCGGATGACACCCGCTTTATGCGTTCGGCTTATCTATAAATTAATTCGCCAGATGCACTCGGCTCAGACGAAATTCAGAGGTCTGAATGTCTGACGCAATACGAACTGCATCCGTCGCCCGAACCATCCTACTCGTCATCGGCATAGCGCTCGTCTTGATGGAAGTAATCGCCCTCGGCTACCGCATGTCGTCCGACTGGAATATGATTGCCCATCGTGCCGAAAGGCGAGCTGGTGCAGCCCTCGACTTGCTGGAGACCCTTCACCAGCAGGCCATGCTCAACAGCAGTTCAGCGAACAGCAGCGACCCTGCCATTAGAACACTCGACGGCGCGATTCAGCAATTCTCGGCGGACAACAACGATATACGCCTATGGCTGTCGATGGGCCCGAAACTCATCGCACAGCAGATGGCCAACGTAGGCAAAGCCGGCGCAACCGGCGAGATTGAGAGACCGCGCAACAGGGTTGATCGCGCCGCAATTGAAACAGCGACAACACAGACCGCAATCATTGGCGACTGGCTTCACGTCGCCCGCCCCGCGATCCTTGGTGTTGGCAACGCAGCCGCTCCCCGCTGCGCTTCCTGTCATGCTGGCTTGGCGAACGGCGACGTCATCGGCACCTACAGCGCCGCCGTAAACCTTGCGTTTCCGAGGGCGCAGTGGCGTCAAAACACTGTGTTCGAGATCGCTACTGCGCTCGGCATCGTTCTCATCAGCATCGGCACGATCGCGGCCGTGTTGAGCATTACCACGTTGACGCCATTGCGGCGGCTCACTGCGGCAACACGCGACCTGTCAGAAGGCAACCTTGCTGTCGCGATCGAGGGCGCCACGCGCTCCGACGAGCTGGGAACGCTAGCTAGATCGCTTGTCGTCTTCCGCAACAACCTACTCGACAAGCACATCGCCGAAGACAAGATCGCGCACATGGCGCAGCACGATGCGCTGACGGGCTTGCCCAACCGCGCAAGCCTTCGACGCTTCCTCGACAAGGCCGTCGCAGAGTGTCCATCCAATATGAAGATCGGTCTCGCATCGCTGGACCTGGATGATTTCAAGCAGATCAACGACACGCACGGCCACAACGTAGGCGATCGTGTCATCGCGGAAGTGGCCGCAAATCTGGCGGAAACACTCGAGGAAGGTGAATTCGTAGCTCGCGTCGGCGGAGACGAATTCGTCGCCTTCAGGCGTTACCGCGATCAATCGGATCTATTCAAGTTCGTTGGGCGCCTGAAGAGGGCCCTGCATATCGATCACGGTCAGAACGTTGATGAGCTGAACCCAACCGCTCATATCGGCGTTGCCGTATGGCCCAATGACGCTCGCACCACCGACGCCCTCCTCGCCAAGGCAGACAATGCCTTAGAGCGCTCGAAAGCCAGCACCGTCCCGAATGGCGTCTGCTATTACGAAGCATTGTTGGACAAGGAGGCGCGTCGCCGCCGATTCCTCATTGCTGGCCTTGCTATCGCTGCAAAGAATGGCGAGCTGTCCCTGCACTATCAGGTGCAGAAGTCGCTCAAAACCATGGCTGTCACCGGCTATGAGGCACTCCTGCGCTGGACGCATCCCCAGTTGGGCCCCATCTCGCCAGCCGAGTTCATCCCGCTCGCCGAAACCTGCGGGGCGATCCACGAAATCGGCGAATGGGTGCTCCGCACTGCTTGTCGCGATGCGGCTGCTTGGCCAAGCACGGACAAGGTCGCTGTCAACTTGTCAGGCTTGCAGATCGCCCGTCCTGGGCTCCCGGAACTGGTTCACGACGTGCTCATCGAATCCGGTCTAGCCCCCGATCGCCTCGAGCTCGAAATTACCGAGACGGCGATCATCGCCGACAAAGAAGCCGCCAGAGAAGTATTGCAGCAGATCAAGCGGCTCGGGGTCGCGATCGCGCTGGACGACTTCGGCCGCGGCTACTCTTCGCTCGAGACGCTGCGCTACTTCCCCTTCGACAAGATCAAGCTCGACCGCTTCTTCGTCACTGAAATCGTCGGCAGCGGCGAGTCCCGCGCCATCATTCGGGCAATCGTGGCCCTGGGCAAAACGCTTGGCATCCCCGTCCTCGCCGAAGGCATCGAGACGGAAGACCAACTCGCCGTGCTGAGGCAGGAACGGTGCTCCGAAGGCCAGGGCTACCTGTTCGGGCGGCCGCAACCTGCTATCGACTTCTCCACGCAGACCCGCCACGCCTCGTAGAGTGCTCCCGGAAACGTGGGAGCCGGTTTCCCTATGAGCAGCACGGCAACATAAGCCTCATCCACCGGACTTTCACCAGCTTCGGGGTACGCTCCGCCAGCGCACCCGGAGACTGAGCAGAATGAGCACTACGACCAACGACCATAGGCCCTCGCAGTGCGCTAAACCTCAGCCGACGCCCGCGCTGCAGCGCCAGATCGGACCAGTGGCCCTGCTTTTCACTGGCATCACCGGCATCATCGGGTCGGGCTGGCTGTTCGCATCTCTCTATGCCGCCCAGATCGCAGGCCCTGCTGCGATCATCTCATGGATTATCGGCGGCGGCGTCGCGCTGCTCCTGTCGCTCGTCTACGCCGAACTGGGTGGCATGCTTCCCCTGGCCGGTGCCATCGCCCGCATCCCTTATTTCTCCCATGGCTCGATGTCCGGCTTCATGGCCGGATGGCTGTGCTGGATCGCTTACGTTGCAACAGCCCCAATTGAGGTTACGGCGGTCCTGCAGTACACTTCCAACTACCTCCCGTGGCTGACAACGCTCGTCGATGGCAACCGCGTGCTCACCGGGCACGGGCTCATTGTTGCAACGGCTCTGCTGCTCGCATTCGTCATTCTCAACCTGGCCGGCGTGCGCTGGCTTGCGCGCGCCAACCTCGCGGTAACGGCCTGGAAGCTCGCCATCCCCCTCCTGGCGGTCGTCGGCCTCATCGTTTTCGGCTTCGATCGCACAAATTTCACCGACCATGGCGGCTTCATGCCAACTGGAGCCGATGGAATCTTTGCCGCCGTCGCCGGTGGCGGCGTTATTTTCTCGCTGTTCGGCTTCCGCACCGTGATCGACATGGCGGGAGAGGCATCCAATCCCCAGCGTAACGTTCCCCTGGCCATGATCGGCGCCGTCGTCATCAGCTTGGTCATCTACGTACTGCTGCAAATCGCCTTCGTCGGAGCCGTGCCGAGCGCCCACCTCGCTGGTGGCTGGACCCGCCTATCCGAAAACGTCGCCGATGGCCCCTTCGCCGCCTTCGCCACGATCCTAGGGTTGCAGGGGCTCGCCGCGCTGCTCTACGTCGACGCAATCGTGTCGCCCGCGGGGACTGGAATCGCCTACACGGGAGCGACCGCGCGCATCAACTACGCCCTGGCCGAGAATGGCCAGCTGCCGAAGTTGTTCATGCGCCTCAATGCAGCCGCCGTTCCGGTGTGGTCGATAACGATCAACTTCCTCGTCGGCCTTCTGTTGCTGCTTCCGCTCCCGGGATGGTCGCAGCTGATCGGCTTCATCTCCTCGGCTGCGATTCTTTCGCTCGCCTTCGGCCCAGTCTCGCTGGCCGCTTTGCGCCACCAGTTGCCGAACCATCCGCGCCCATTCCGCCTCAAGGCGGGACTGACGATATCGGCGATCGCCTTCATGTTCGTCGGCTGCATCGTCTATTGGGCCGGCTGGCAGACGAACTGGAAGGTCTTTGCGCTTGCACTCGTTGGCGGTGCGCTCCTTATCGCCCTGCATTATTGGGGCGGAGAGCGAGAGAAGCTCGACCTGAAGCAGTCCCTTTGGTTCTGGCTCTTCATCAACGGCCTTGGACTGTTCTCACTGACCGGTAACTACGGGGGCGGACTTGGGCTATTGCCGCAGTACACCGACATCGCCATCGTTAGTGCGTTCTCTCTCGCCGTATTTTGGATTGCCATTAGAGACAGGCTGCCCGACGCCGAAACGCAAGCGCTCCTCAACTTGGCGCCTTCTGCCGCGCAATAGTCTTTATCAGCGCAATCAACGTCGCCGCTGCCCACGTGCCTTCGAGCACGACGAACGGCATGAAATCGATCATCCACGACGAAAGACACGCGAGCCCCGCGCCGAGCAGATTCAGCCCTAAATAGGGAATGCTCTCCGCCTTCAGTGCCCCTGCAATATTGAGAACGAATGCCAGCAGCAAAAGACCGACACCCACCGACCCCACCAACGTCGCCAAAGACACCTGATCCCTCCATCGCTTTCGACGGGCAATGCTTATTTCCCCCGGCTTCTGCGTCAAGCCGCAAAGCCAAGTCGTAAAGCTTACGGATGTTGCCTCGCCCAAACGCAAACGGGAGCCCGAAGGCTCCCGAAGCGCAGTAAGCAGAGCAGCAGCGTCGAACCTTGCGTGCCTTATCAGGCGGCAGTGACCGCGCTATCGTCGCTCGGATCGCGCAGCACGTAGCCGCGGCCCCAAACTGTCTCGATGTAGTGCTGACCACCGGTCGCCGCCTGCAGCTTCTTGCGCAGCTTGCAGATGAACACGTCGATGATCTTGAGCTCCGGCTCATCCATGCCGCCATAGAGATGATTAAGGAACATCTCCTTGGTGAGCGTCGTCCCCTTACGCAGGGAAAGCAGCTCCAGCATCTGGTATTCTTTGCCGGTGAGATGCACGCGCTGCCCGTTCACGTCGACGGTCTTGGTGTCGAGGTTGACGCGCAGATCGCCCGTCTCGATGACGGACTGTGCATGACCCTTCGAACGGCGCACGATGGCGTGGATGCGCGCAACGAGCTCGTCCTTGTGGAAGGGTTTCGTCATGTAGTCGTCAGCGCCGAAGCCAAGGCCACGCACCTTATCCTCAATGCCGGCAAGTCCGGACAAGATGAGGATCGGTGTACCGACCTTCGCTACACGCAACGTCTTCAGAACCTCATAGCCGCTCATGTCCGGCAAATTGAGATCCAGAAGAATGATGTCGTAGTCGTACAGTTTGCCGAGATCGACGCCTTCCTCACCCAGGTCCGTCGTGTAGACGTTGAACCCTTCGGATTGAAGCATCAGCTCGATGCTTTGTGCTGTTGCACTGTCGTCCTCGATCAGAAGGACTCTCATGGTTCTTCCTCTTAGTCCGCGCCGCTGCCCCAAAAGCCCAAAAGAGCGCCCACTCTTTTCAAGCTAAGCCATCGTTAGGAATTTACCCGCTCAAAGGTTAACAAACCCTAATTAAGTCTTTCTTCGCGACTTCATCTTGTAACGAACTTGGTTACCTTCCAGCGTCACTGCCATCCGCCAGCAATCGCAAATCGCCGACAAAACCGGGCCGTCCGCAGCGGCTAAGCTACGTCGAAGCCATAATATATGTGCTGGTATGCAGACGAACTCGGAGCCCGCGACGGCATGCCACCCTGAACACCTTCCCGACCGGGAAGCCTCGAACCAGGACAGCGCCACACAAGCCCAATGCGCTTACGAATCAAGAGGTAACAGAATTCGCGGCACCCCCCTAGGGGGCAGCCGCCATTTTTTTGCCCCAAACGAGTCGGGATTGATGGGATTGATCTTCGCGTTGCTTTACCGCAACTTAATGGCAGCGTGTCAGATTTGGTGCGAACGTTGTGCGCCGCGATCACGCTGCCCTCGAAGAGGCTTCGCCGCAAGGTCGGCCAAGGTTGGCAAGTTGCGATTTCGGCCGTCAACGTAAGCGCTGGCATGATTCTTGTTTAGTTATCGGCGCGAGTTCGAATTAGTCCGGGGTATCGAACAATGAAAGCACGTGAATCGGCCATGAGGCTGAAGCGGTTCACCGCCGACGAAATGGCGCGCAAAGTCGCCGATCTTGAGCACATGATCCGTGAGTTCGACGGCATGGCCAGCGACCTCGATCGCCAGATCAAGGCCGAGGAGGAGCGCACCGGAGTGCGTGATCCCGCTCATTTCGCCTACTCCACCTTCGCCAAATCAGCGAGCCAGCGCCGCGATAATCTGAAGACCTCTGCTGACGGCCTTCGTGCGAAGCTCGAAGCCGCCTTGCGCGAGCGCGACGAAGCGCTGGAGCAGGTCGCCCGCGCTGACACCACCACCAGCCACGAGCAACTGCGCAATCGCCGCCGTTCCGAGCGCACCGCGGCCGTCCTGCGCTGACCCATGATGAGGGGCGCGTTTTGAAACGCTAGCGCCCCTCTCACCAATCCTCCGTCCCGTTTTGAACTCCTCAACAACGCCCCGCCAGGCCCCGCTTGTTTTCGTGCTGGGGCCATGCGAACGAGTTGCATCATCGCGCGATCGCCTGATCGCGCCGCTTCTGCAGCCGGACCGGCGTGATGGGTATGCGCAGTCTTCCGCACCGAGCCCTCTTGGGGCTCGCAGCACTCTTGAGCGGCCTTATCGGCGGCTGCTCTGGCAACGGCTCCTCGCTGCCCAGCCTTCCTGAACTCACCGGAAGCGTCACTGAAGCGCCCGTGGTCGGCTCTCCGACTGAAGTCTACGCGCGTATAGCCCGCGGAGCGCTGTCATGCTGGTTCGGCGCCGCCGGCCCGCTGAAAGCCGGATACGTCTATCACGCAGATGCCGATCCCCCGAGTAAAGGCGGCAAAGCCGAAATCAGCCTGCACGAGCGCAATCGCCTCTCGGACAATCCAAAAGGCATGCGCGCGTACCGGATCACCATCGCCGCCGAGAACGACGCAACGACGCTCACCTTCGAGAACATCAAGATGCTCGAGCCGGTGGCGCTATCGCTGGAGACAGACGCCAGACGTTGGGCAACCGGAGAAATCGGTTGCACACCGGCACAATCAGGCGGTTGGTCCGAGAACGCGCCACCACCCCCCGCCCCCGAAAAGGAGGGCAAGCGGAAGCCTGCTCCGAAGAGCAACTGATGGATCGTCCCGTCAGCTACCTTTTCGACGCGTCAGTCTCGATACTCTTGGATGCGCGTAGCCCGCAGGCCCGGAAGGCCATGCTTGTCAATCGAGCGCTGCCAGGACAGGAACTCGTCGACGGTCAGCTTGTAGCGGTCACAAGCCTCCTCGATGCTGAGTAGGCCACCGCGAACCGCGGCAACCACTTCCGCCTTACGACGGATCACCCAACGTTTTGTATCTCGGGGAGGAAGATCCGCAATCGTTAGCGGGCTCCCATCGGGGCCGATAACGTAGCGCACCCGCGCTCTCATCTGTTGCTCGGTCATGATACTCATTACACACTCGCTGACCAGCCTTCAGTTGTAGTCCAACACGATTAATACCGGCCTAAGCCCTTGAGTAAACATAACATAAATCGGCGCCGCACGTCGTCCTGTAGACCATTAAGGTTTATGCAACAATTGCATGGCCAAACGAAGCCCCATAACTACGCCGTATTCCGGTGCCTGATCGGCGATCTGTGAGCCGACTTGCGTATCCCCCAGGTCCAGCCCTAATCTCGGCCGCCCGCGGCGCTGCAAAACCGGGCGGGCCCAAAAGTCAGAAAAACGCTGGTAGCCAAACGCGTGAGCGATAGAACGCCCAACCTCGAAGCAAGCACCGTTCTCGCCTCGAGCCCGGAGCATGCAGCCCGCCGCCGGGTCGTCGTCGCCATGTCCGGCGGTGTCGATTCCTCGGTTGTCGCCGCGCTCATGCAGCGGGCCGGGCATGAGGTTATCGGCATTACCCTTCAACTCTACGACCACGGCGCCGCAACGGGCCGGAAGGGCAGCTGCTGCGCCGGGCAGGACATCCACGACGCGCGCCGAGTTGCTGATGCGATCGGCATTCCCCACTACGTGCTCGACTACGAGCGCCGGTTTGCCTCCGCCGTCATCGACAGCTTCGCTGAGAGCTACGCCGCGGGCGAGACACCCATTCCCTGCGTGACTTGCAACCAGCAGATCAAGTTCAAGGACTTGCTCGACACTGCCAAGGAGCTTGGCGCCGACGTCCTGGCCACGGGCCACTACATTCAGCGGCGCGAGGGCCCCAATGGGCCGGAGCTGCTGCGTGCCGTGGATCCCGACCGCGACCAGAGCTATTTCCTCTTCGCCACCACAGCCCAGCAGCTGAGCCACCTCTGGTTCCCTCTCGGTGGCATGCCCAAGGCCAGGGTGCGCGAGCTCGCGCACGAATTTGGGCTACCTGTTGCCGAGAAAGCAGACAGCCAGGATATCTGCTTTGTACCTACTGGCCGTTATACGGGCGTCATAGAGCGTCTGAAGCCAGGCGCCCTGAAGCCGGGCGACATTGTCCACATCGACGGGCGCCGCCTCGGCACCCACGAGGGCATCGTCAACTACACTATCGGACAGAGAAAAGGCCTTAAAATTCCGGGGCCTGAGCCACTTTACGTGGTCCGGCTCGATGCCGAGCACAACGAGGTCGTGGTGGGACCGCGTGACTGCTTGCGTACCAAAAGCCTTCTCCTTAGAAACACCAACTGGCTGGGTGATGAGCCGTTCGAAGTAGCCGCAGGCGAGGGTCTGCCGATCTTCGCACGCATCCGCTCATCGCAGGCTCCGCAGGCGGCGACGCTGTTCGCCGAGGCGGACGCAACAGCCACTGTTGTGTTAGAAGACGGCGAGGACGGGGTAGCGGCAGGGCAGGCATGCGTGTTTTACGCTAGCGGCGCTGACGATGCCCGCCTCTTGGGCGGTGGCTTTATCGCCCGAACCATCGCGCGGCAGCCCGGAGCCTCCACGGCATCCGAGTCCCGCAGCGCAGAAAAGTCAGCGGGTTTGAGAGGCGCGGGCCCAGGGGCTCGTGAAATCGATGTCGCAAACTGATTATCGCCAACGATCTGCAGTGCTGGAACGCCATCAGGGCCGGGTCGTGAGCATCGGGCGCATCGATGAGAGCGACGTGCTCGACGCCTACCGCCGCTGGGCACCCGTTTACGACTACACCTTCGGCCTCGTCGCGGGCGAAAGCCGCCGCCACGCGGTTCAGGTTCTCAACCAGAGACAGGGACGCATCCTCGAGGTTGGCGTCGGCACCGGCCTCTCCCTCCCCGACTACAAGCGTCATCTTGAAGTGGTCGGTATCGACCTTTCCCCCGAGATGCTCGAAAAGGCCCGCGAGCGCGTGAACGAGGAAAAGCTCGATCACGTCACCGGCCTGCACGAGATGGACGCCTCCGATCTCAAATTCGCTGACGGCTCCTTCGACATCGTCGTGGCCATGTTCGTGATGACCGTCGTGCCGGACCCCGAAAAGGTCATGCGCGAGTTGTCCCGCGTGGTGAAGCCGGGCGGCGAGGTCATGCTGGTCAATCATTTCAGCCAGCGCGAAGGCGTGCGCGGCTGGGTCGAGCGGCGCATGGCTCCGTTCGCCGACAAGATCGGCTGGCGCTCGATCTTCGATCAGTCGCGCGTTGAGGTCTGCGACGACCTCGAGCTGCTGGAACGCAAGGCGCTGCGGCCGTTCGGACTTTTCACCATGATGCGTTTCGCCAAGCGCGACTCGGCACGCCAGCCCGTGGCTGCCGAATAAATTATGGCGCAACGGCCGGCGGATTCTTGACAGTGCCCGCCGGCACTCCGTAAATGCGCGCCACGTGGCGGGATAGCTCAGGTGGTTAGAGCGAAGGTCTCATAATCCTTAGGTCGGCGGTTCGAGTCCGCCTCCCGCTACCAATTCAATTGAAAAACTGAAACTCTTTCAGCGCCGCAGACCGGCAGGTGCGGCCGTATCTCGGCCCGCCGCCATTGTCAGCCGGAGTGCTCGTCCGCGGATGCTGCAGCCACGGGCCTCATGCGCCCGAAAGCCAACACCGGCTCGATCCAGTAAACGAGATCGGCAATCGCCGCCTTCAATAGGATTTCTTCGACCAGAAGCTCGATGCGGGCACGTGGCAGCACCACCATCAGAACTCCGCGCGTGATCCGGCCTCGCACGCGTTCGCGCATGCTGGCCTCCGCAAACGAATGCCCATGCCCCTCCGCTTGCCACGTCGTGAAGCCCGAAAGCGGTGGCTCGGAGTTCATCATCACCTCCACGAGGTGGTTTTCAGACGCCGGCGGATAGATGAGCGTCAGCTTGCAAAGGGATTGGTCCATGCCAGACTCCGTGAATCCGCAAGCGCAGCCCCGGCAGAAACACCGAAGCGGCGGAAGAGAATGGGCAGCAGGATGAGCGTCAGCGTCGTCGACGTCACCAGGCCGCCGATGACGACAATCGCCAGCGGCTTCTGAATTTCTGATCCTGGACCACTCGCATAGAGCAGCGGCACCAGACCGAAGGCGGCAATGCTGGCAGTCATCAGCACAGGCCGCAAACGCCGCATCGACCCTTCGAACACCACCTGCTTCAGCGGCATGCCGCTGGCGATCAGCTGATTGAAGTAGCTCACCAGCACCAGACCGTTGAGCACGGCAATCCCGAGCAGTGCGATGAACCCGACCGACGCCGGCACCGACAGGTATTCTCCCGATATCCAAAGCGCCAGCACACCGCCGATCAGCGCGAACGGAATATTCGCCAGGATCAGCGAAGCCTGCCTGACGGACCGCAGCGTCGCAAACAACACCACGAAAATGAGCGCCAGCGCGATCGGCACCACCACGGCTAAGCGCGTAGCGGCGCGCCGCTGGTTCTCGAATTCGCCGCCCCACACGAGGCGATAGCCCGGCGGCAGCTTCACAGCGGCATCGACCGCCTTTTGCGCATCCTCGACGAACCCGACGAGGTCGCGCCCCGACACGTACGCCTGCACGATGGCAAACCGCGACGCATTCTCGCGATCGACCTTCACGAGGCCGGCCGTGCGCTTCAGATGCGCGACATCGCCGATACGCACGAGCCCTCCGTCGCCAGAAACGAGCTGGCTCTGCATGAACAGCTCGGGCGCCTTGCGCAGCGTCTCGGGACCGCGAATGACGATATTGGTGCGCTTCTGCCCTTCGGGGACGATGCCCGCAGGAGTGCCCTCGAGCAGGGCACGCAGCTCGTCCTCGATACGCGTCACCGAAAGCCCTGTGCGGCCGGCAGTGAGCCGATTCATCTCGATCTGCAGGTAGTCGACAGTATCGTTGGACGCAGTGAACACTTCCGCAGCGCCGCGCACACCGGAAATCGCCTTCTGGATTCCTCCGGCAAGTTTCGCCAGCTCGTTGAGATCTGAGCCGAATATCTTCACTGCGAGATCGCCGCGCGCACCGGTCAGCATTTCCGATGTGCGCATCTCGATCGGCTGCGTGAACGAGAATTCCACCCCTGCCATATCTGCCATTGCATCGCGCAATTGCTGCAGCAGCCAATCCTTGTCCGGCACGCGCCACGTCCCTTTAGGCTTCAGTACAAGAAACGCGTCCGTGTCATTTGGGCTCATCGGGTCCAGCCCCAGTTCGTCGGTGCCGACGCGCGATATGACTTCCTGCACCTCAGGAACGCGCTCCAGCAGTGTCCTCTGGATTCGCAGGTCGCCGTCGATGCTGTGTTCGAGATTGATCGAGGGTAGCTTGGTCGTCTGCATGATGACCGAACCCTCGTCCATCGTCGGCATGAATGTCTTGCCGACTGCAAGATAGCCCATGACCATTGCGATGACGCCCACCGCCGCTGCCAGATACACGGGGTACGGAAACGCCAGGCAGAAGCGCAGCAGCGGCCGATAGCCGGCCTCGATGATGCGCATGAGGATGGGGTTCTTGTGCGCCTTGCCCCGCAGGGCCATCGACGACAGAGCGGGAATGAGCGTCAGCGACAGCAGCAGCGACGCCGACAACGCCAGCACGATCGTGATGGCAACCGGTGCGAACAGCTTGCCTTCCAGGCCTTCCAATGACAGCAGCGGCAGGAACACGAGACAGATGATCAGGATGCCCGATGCGACGGGCGTCACGACCTCCGACGCCGCCATATAGATGTGATGCAACGGGGGAATGCGCGTATCGCCGGCATGATGGTTGAGCCGCTCGACAGCGTTCTCGACCACGACCACCGCGGCATCGACGATGAGGCCGATCGCGATGGCAAGACCGCCCAGACTCATCAGGTTGGCGGACATCCCCAGTAGCTTCATCAACAGGAACGTCATCAGCGCTGCCATCGGCAGCGTGACCGCGACCACGATCGAAGCGCGAATGTCGCCGAGGAACAGGATCAAGAGCACCACCACCAGCACCGTGGCCTCGAGCAGTGCTTTGGAGACCGTGCCGACCGCGCGCTGGATGAGATCCGAGCGATCGTAGAACGTGTGCAGCTCCACACCCGGGGGGAGAGCCGACTTCAATTCCTCTAGCTGCTGCCGAACGCCTTTGACGATGCTGCTCGCATCCGCACCGCGCAGCGACAGCACGAGCCCCTCAACCGCCTCGCCCTTGCCATCCTTCGTCACCGCGCCATAGCGCGTGAGATTACCGATGCCGACCGATGCGACATCCTGCAGGCGCAAAACCTTGCCGCCCTCCGACCGCAACACGATCTGCTGCAGGTCGGCTGGCGTCTTGATCGCACCCTCCGCGCGCACCACCAACGCCTTTTCGCCATCAGATAGGCGCCCGGCGCCGTCATTGCGGTTCGTCGCGGCGATGGCTTCCTTGATATCAGTGAGCGAAATGCCGGCGGCGGCCAGCGCAGCGCTGTCTGGCACGACTTCGAATGTGCGGACCATGCCGCCCAGCGCATTCACGTCGGCGACACCTGGAATGGTGCGCAGCGCCGGCCGGATCGTCCAGTCGAGCAGCGTTCGGCGCTCCTCGAGCGAGAGGTTGCCACCTTCGATCGTGAACATGAAGACGTCGGACAGCGGCGTCGAGATGGGAGCAAGTCCACCCGAAGCATTTGCCGGAAGAGCATCGCTCGCGCCCGCCAGCCGTTCCGCAACCTGCTGACGCGCCCAGTAGATGTCGGTGCCGTCCTCGAAATTGAGAGTGATGTCGGCAATCGCATACTTCGCCGATGAACGCAGGATCGACAGGTGCGGAATACCGAGCAGCTCCAGCTCGATCGGCGTAATGACACGCGTCTCCACCTCTTCCGGCGTCATGCCGGGCGCCTTCATGATGATCTTCACCTGGACCGAGGAAATGTCCGGGAAGGCGTCGATCGGAATACGCATGAACGCCCACGCGCCAGCCAGCGCGACCAGCAACGAGCAGAACAGCACGAACGCTCGCTGCGTCAGCGCGAACTCGACGACCCGGCGCAACAGCATCCTATTCTCCGCCGATCATGTTCTCGAGCTGTGCGAGCCCCGACACGGCGACCTTCTCGCCGGGATTGAGCGCGCCCTCAATCGTGGCGCCGTGCAGCGTCTTTCCCTTCAGGGTAACCTCGAGCACATTGAATCCCGTCTGAGTGCGAACGAAAACGCTGGGCTTCCCGCGCAGCCACACCACAGCGGACGCCGGCACATCGAGACCGCTCTGTGCAGCTTCGCGATGAATGCTCAACGTCACCATCTGCCCCGGTACGAACCCCGAGTTCGCCGGGATGCTGCCGGTCAGGAGGGCCGATCGCGTTCTCGCATCTATCGAGTGGCTTACCGACAGCACTTTCCCGGTCGCGCCGTTGTCCAGCCGGATCGTGTCACCCGCGCGAACCCTGCCGATGAGCGATGCGGGTAGCTGCGCCTCGACCCAAAGGTCGTTGCTCGTGTCTATTGTGATTGCAGGCGCCATGGCGACGATGCTGGCGCCAGGCGCCACGTTCGATTCGACGACGCGGCCCGCCCGCTGCGCGATCAGAGCATATGACCCGTCGGGGTTCGTCTTGATGTTGCCAAGCGTCACGAGCCGGCGATGTTCCTCGACGACGGCCTGCAATCCCGCCCGCTGCGCCTCTGTCTCCGCAGCGCGTGTCGGTGAAGCGATGTTCTTATCGGCAAGCCCCTTGTATCGCTCGGCCACCGCCTGCGCCGCACTGAGATTGGCTTCCGCCTGACGCAACTGCGAAAGCGTCTCGACCAGTTCGCGGCTCGCAATCGTCATAAGGACAGCGCCGGGGGCTACAGTCTGTCCCGGCAGCACGTCAACCGAAACGACCGTACCCGCAAACGGCGCCGGCACCGCAATGCGGGAATTCATCGGGGGGATGATCGTGCCGGGTAGAAGCGCGATGGCCTCTTCAGTAGCCGGCCGGACCTCTTCGAGGCGGATCTCTAGGCGATCGATCTGCGCCTCCGAAACAGCAATCTCGGAAGCGCAAGCCCCCGACATCGGTGCGACGAGAGCCGCGATCACGCTAGCAACTGCAAAAAAATCTTGTTTTGTTAAGAACATACGGCGCAACCCTCCAGGTGCGTTTAAGGGCTGTGCCACACCTACCTGAAACCAACCTGAAAGCTAGAATAAATCCAAAGAACGCGCGGCCCGTTCTTCAGCCCGACTGGCCTTTCAGCTTGAATTCAGCTGCCTGTCCTATGAGTTGCGGATACTGGAGGCTCTCATTCGCATCTTGCTGGTCGAGGACGACGACGACATCGCTGGGCGGCTCGTTTCCGGGCTGCGAACGGCAGGGTTTGTCGTGGATCGCGCCAAGACCGGAGAGGACGGCGTCGTCATGGGCCTCGGCGATCAATACGAGGCCGCAGTGCTCGACCTCGGTTTGCCTAAAATGCAAGGCATCGCCGTCCTGAAGAAGTGGCGGATCGAAAAATGCGACATGCCCGTACTGATCCTTAGCGCACAGGGAACATGGACTGAGAAAGTCGAAGGTCTAAATGCGGGCGCCGACGATTACATCACTAAGCCGTTCCACATTCCCGAGGTTGTCGCACGGCTGCGCGCACTCATTCGGCGCAAATCCGGCGCTGCCGATGCGCTTCTGAAGCACAAGGAGATCTGTCTCGATACCGCGTCCTGCAAAGCAACCGTCGCAGGCACGCCGGTGGACCTCACTGCGTCCGAGCTGAAACTCCTGACCTACTTCATGCACCGCCCGGGCCGCATCATCTCCCAGGGAGAGCTGACCGAGCGCCTCTACGCGCTCGAAGATAGCGCCGAGTCCAACACCATCGAAGTGTACATCAGCCGCCTGCGCCGCAAGCTTGGCCGCGACGTCATCACGACAGTGCGCGGCCTCGGCTACCGGATGGATTGAAGCCGATGATACGCAGCCTCAAAACACGGCTCATCACCGTGGCGACCATCTGGATTGCCATCGCTGTCATCGTCTCCGGCTTCCTGCTTTCGCGTGTGACGAGGGAATTTCTCGTCGGCCAATTTTACGACGAGCTTTATGTCCACCTCGACGAACTCCAGGGTTTGATGGAGTACGACGACAAGGGCCAATTCAGCCTTCAGCGTCCGCTCAGCGATCCCCGCTACCTCAAGCCTCTTTCCGGCTTCTACTGGGAAATCCAGAAAGGCGGTCACATCCTTGCCCGGTCGTCCTCTCTCGAGGGACCGAAGTTGAACGTGCCCAACGACGACGGCGCCGATGCCCAAGTGCACACGCATCGTATCAACGGGCCGACAGGCGAGTTGCTCGTCGCTGAACGTTTGCGCTGGCTCGACAGCACCCGCGATCCGCTGCGCATCATCATCGGCACCGACAAGCGCTACCTTGATGGCGAACTGCAGAAATTCAACAAGGTACTTACCTGGTCGCTGGGTGCCTTCGCCCTGTCCATGATCGGCGCTGCAGTTCTGCTGCTGCTTTACGCCATGGCGCCATTCGGCCAACTGCGAGCAGCGCTGGCCCGGCTGCGCAACAGCGGTGCACCGCAGGTAAGTGGTGCCTTCCCCGAAGAAGTGCAGCCGCTCATTGATGACCTCAACAATCTGCTGACGGCTTCGGGCGAGCAGATTTTGCGTGCCCGCGCCCAGGCCGGCAACATCGCGCATGGTTTGAAAACACCCCTTGCGGTCCTCGTCGATGAAGCCCGCCAGCTCGGTGAAAGCGGCGCAGAGCACTCAGCGGGCATCATTCGCGAGCAATGCCGGCGCATGCAAAATCAAATCGACTACCAGATCGCCCGTGCGCGCGCAGCCGTAGGCCGGTCCAGACCCGTTGCCGCCTCGTCGCTGGGCGACACCGCCGAGCAGGTGGTACGCGCACTCGGCCGCCTCCATATCGAACGAGGGCTAAAAATCGAGAATTGCGTTCCCGCCAACCTCATGGTGGCGTGCGAAGCGCAGGATCTCAACGAGATGCTCGCCAACCTCGTCGACAACGCCTGCAAGCACGCAAGGACTGAGGTCGTCATTCGCGCCGAAGGAAGCGCCGCCCCCGGCTTTGTATCTGTCAGTGTCGAGGACGATGGCCCAGGGCTACCCCCGGAGGCATGGGATGTCGTATTCAAGATCGGCGCACAGTGGACCAGCCAACCGGGAGACGGATCAGGTCTAGGCCTTCCTATCGTGCGAGACCTCGTGCAGCTTTATGGCGGCGACATCACCCTCGGACGATCACCACTCGGCGGCCTGCTAGTCACCGTCCAAATTCCCAGCGCTCATTGACGCTCATCATTGCATCCTTGATCGGCGCGCCGCTAAATCCCAGTGGCCAAACCCCTCACAGGCCCTTGCCAAAGAACCCCCAAGCGAACAACCTTAGACAGCGAACTCGCACAAGGGCCCATGATGGTAGTTCTTAGCTCATTGAAATCGGGGCTCCGTCGAGCTCTAGGCCAAACCCAACTTGTCAACCGAATCGATCAACTGAGTTCCGACATCCAAGGACTCCGCCGGCGCATCGACTTCCAAATCGAAGCCGTCCCAACTTTCGATGTAGGGGAGCGCGCCAGAACCTTGGGTGAACTGATCACGCCGAAGGCCGCCCTTGGAATTAAAAAGAGGCGCTTCGGTTGCGAAGGCGACGGCGGCTACGTGATGCTCCCGGCCTTCGAAGGCCAGCACATCGCATTGTCTTTCGGAGTGGGAACCAACGCCACCTGGGACGCCGACATCGCGGCCAGCGGGCTGCTCGTACACCAGTTCGATCACACGATCTCTGGTCCGCCAATTGTCGATGACCGAATCATTTTCCATCGCCAGCAGATCATGGCCAAGCCTGCCGCAGTCGGCGTGACGTTGTCCCAGATCTTGGATGAACTAAAAGTAACTGCTGAAGCCCCGGCGATCCTCAAAATCGACATTGAAGGGGACGAGTGGGCGGTGTTCGACACAGTACCTGACGACGCGCTATCTCGAATCTCGCAAATCGTGTGCGAGTTCCATTTCTTCGATCGCATTGCTCACGACGCTACATACGCGACTTACGCCCGCGTCCTGGGCAAGCTCAACAACCGCTTTCAGTCAATCCACGTGCACGCAAACAACTATGCTCCCATGCTTCTACTGGGGGGCGTACCGTTTCCCAGCGTTCTCGAGGTATCGTACGCAAGCCGCAGCCACTACAAATTCGAAGATACCACCGAGCGCTTTCCCGGCAGCTTGGACACTCCAAACAAGATGGATACGCCCGACTACTACTTGGGACGCTTCGAATTCTAATATCCCTTTGCTGGCCCGCCGCGCCTTCCACATCGAAGGCACATCGGTAGCCATCAACGTTTCCGCCTCAGCGCGCGCTTGCGCTGCAACGCGCGCGTTTTCTCGCCCCACTTCATGCCTTCGAGCTTCATGCCGTCGGGATCGAGAAAGAATACCGCGTAGTAGTCGTCGTAATACTCGTCGGCAGGATCGACGATCTTCGCGCCCGTCTCTTTCAGAAATGCCTGCAGCGCATCCACGTCTTTGCGGCTGCGCAGTTCGAACGCATAATGATGTAGACCCACATCGCCGATGCGGAACGTGTGCTTCCGACCCTTGCGATCCGCCTGCTCGAGCCAATAGCGCGTCTTGCCGTTGGTCCAGCCGATGGCGTCCTCGTACTCGTCGAGCACTTTGAAGCCGAGGAAGTCGAATAGCCTGCCGTAGAACGCCTTCGAGCGCGCGAAATCGGAAACTCGAACCGATATGTGGTCGATGTTGACCACACGCACCATCAGACAGCGCCGCGCTTATGCCAGAGCCAAAGCCCGATCAGGAACAACAGCGAACCAATCACCGCCGACACGATGTCGCGCAGCGAAATAGAGATCGCCTCGAGTGCCGGGAGGAGGTTGAAGATTCGGAATATGAAGCCGCCGACCAAGGCACCGACGAGACCGATGCCGAGGTTCTCCCACAAGCCGAAGCCTTCTCGCTGCCAGCGCACCACCATTCCGGCGAGGGTGCCACCGATTAGACCTATGATCAGCCATACGATGATCTGCGCCCAGCTTATAACCATTGCCCGCTCCGATCGGCTTGATGAGCGAGGTGCCGGCAGGCACCTCGCCTAGTTGTTGGACCTACTTCACCTTCATGGCATCAGAGGTGCTCTTTTTCTCGTCACCTTGGAATGCCGTCTTCTTGTAGTGCTCGCCTTGCTTGGCGATTTTCGTCGTCCAGCCGGTATCCCAGCTGATCACAGCGGTGCCGTCTTTTTCTTCCCACTTGCCCTTCATGCCCTCGGAGCCGCGATCAGCACGCGCCGTTCCATCCTTGTCGAGCATGATTTTGAAGTCGGAACCGCTGCTATCCTTCACTTGCCAAGTGCCGGCGAAATGATGGTCTGCAAACGCAGCACCCGCGCTGATCGCAAAAGCAGCCGCTGCAGCGAGAGTACCGACGATCGTTCTTTTCCGTAGCGTCATGACGTTTCCTCTCATCAATTGGAATTATGCCGAACCATTGGAAACGTCGTACTAATCGCCCCGTTCCGAAACTCTAAAGCCGCTCACGACAATGCGAGCCACAGTTGATGTGATGGACATCCCATGAAGCTCCGCCGCACTGCACACGATGGAAGGCTGCGGCTCGAGCTACTTGCGCCGCACGGATGGGTCAGCGCCTCAGAGACGTTGCGGCGCCTTCCTCAGCTTGCAGCCGTCGATGCCTCCGATGCAGTCGCGCTCGTCGCCCTGCCGGACGACGTTCAGGCCGCGATTGCAGAAGCCGCTAAAGATGTATCTCCACCCGAGAGCTCCGCGGCGCGGCCCGCGCTCCCTTTCGCGCCACGCTCGTTCCGTGACTTCATGTTGTATGAGGCACACGCGATTGATGCAGCACGCGGCTTCGCGCAACGCTTCATGCCTGCTGGCGCGCGCATCATCGACATCTACGAGCGGGTGACGCGGCGAACATTCCCCGCGCTCAAACCATCCGCGCTCTGGTACCGCGAGCCGATCTACTACTTCGGGAACCACCTCAACTTCGCCGCCGATGGCGAAGACATTCCCTGTCCAGCTTATACGCACGCCCTCGACTATGAGCTGGAACTCGGTTTCGTCCTCGCTCATCCGCTCCGCAACGCCACGCCTGCCGAAGCCGAGCGCGCAATCGGCGGCTTCGTCATCCTCAACGACCTTTCGGCCCGCGATGTTCAGCTCGCCGAAATGCGCTCCGGCTTCGGCCCACAGAAGTCGAAACACTTTGCAAACGCCATGTCCGCCGTCCTCGTCAGCGCCGACGAAATCCTGCCGCGCTGGCGCGATCTCAAAGCCGGCGTCACCGTCAACGGCACCGCAGTCTCGACCTGCGCCACGGCAGGCGCGCGTTACACCCTCGGTGAAGCCTTGGCGCACGCCAGCCGCGACGAGCAGCTGCATCCCGGAGAGCTCTTCGGCACGGGTACACTGCCGCGCGGCAGCGGCATCGAGACCGGCCGCCTTCTGCAACGCGGCGATATTGTCAGCCTCTCCATCGACGGCATCGGCACACTGACCAACCGCATCGTTTAGAGGATTCAATGCAGGTCATAGATCTGTCGAAGCCGATCCAGTTCAATCACGGCGATCCACGCTTCATGCAGGTGAAGATCCGCCACAAGCCACACCGCGCCGCAAAGCTTCTGGTGCGCCTGCTCGGATTGCCCAAGCGCCTCTTCCCCTCCGACTTCACCGGCTGGGCAGACGACACCATCACCAAGATGGGCGTGCATTCGACCACGCACATCGATGCGCCCTGGCACTACGGCCCCACATCCGCCGGCGCTCCCGCGCAAACCATCGACGAGATGCCGCTCGACAAATGCATCGGCCCCGGCGTCGTACTCGACCTCACCCACAAGGCCGATGATGACGCCATCACACCGGCCGACATCGAAGCCGCGCTCGCCAAGACAAGCGCCACGCTCGATGAGAGCACCATCGTGCTCATTCGCACGGGGCGCGACCGATATATGGGAACGAAGGAATTCTGGCGGCGCGGCACCGGCATGAGCGCCGCCGCAACCGATTGGCTCCTCGACCGCGGCCCGACCGTCATGGGCATCGACCAGTGGGGATGGGACCTGCCGTTTCACACGCAGATCGCACGCTCGAAAGCAACGAACGACGCAACGCTGTTCTGGGAAGCCCACCGCGTCGGCCAAAAGCGCCCCTTCTGGCACATGGAGCAATTGACCAATCTCGGCGCGCTGCCGCCGACCGGCTTCGAAGTTATGGTGTTTCCACTGAAGATCGTCGGCGCTTCCGCCGCGCCCGCCCGCGTCGTCGCGGTGATCAGATAAAGTCGGTCATCTGCACCAAGCGTCGCCCCCAGAGATCGACCTTATTCGGGCTTGATGCTGCGCATCCGCGCATCGCCCAACTGCGTAGTTTGAAATTGGCAGCGAGCGCCACCATGTCGGCATGAGGGGGCCCAATCCAAGCCAATGGAGAACGGTCATGCAAACCACATGGAAACCCCACGAAAAGCATGGAGAACTCACCGGGCGCAGTGATCTGCCCGATACCGTGTTCGCCTTTCCCAAAGAACGTAAAGAGCCGTTAACCGACGCCAGTCACGTCAGAAACGCGATCGCGCGCTTCGACCAGACTGTCGGCGTGTCAGATGAGGATCGAGAGCTTGCGTTCGCCAACATCAAGAAGGCGGCCGCGCATTACGGCGTCGACATGACGGAAAAGAACTGGAAAGAGCTTGGCAGCCATCCAAGCACGGGGCGAACGAAGGAAGATCGCGAAGCGTCTGCGCGCAAAGCCGCGAAGACCCGCGAAGAACACGCCCACAAGTGAGCCCACAAGTAAGCTACAGCCGTGACCTTTGTTGCGTCAGCGTTCGCCTCACCGCGTCGTGCCATGATGCGATGAGGCGCGCGCGTTCGGCCTCCGCCATGCCCGGCTGAAAGCGGCGACCCAACGCCCACATCGCTGCAAACTGTTCCGGCTGTGGATAGAATCCCGTCTGCAATCCCGCGAGGTACGCCGCGCCCAGCGCCGTCGTCTCCACAATCGTCGGGCGATCCACCGGCACGTCGAGAATGTCGGCCAGACGCTGCATCGTCCAATCGCATGCGGCCATGCCGCCGTCCGCGCGCAGCACCGTGCCGTTCTGCGCCGGCCAGTCGCCGCGCATCGCCGTCAGCAGATCGAGCGTCTGGAAGCACACCGCCTGCAACGCCGCGCGCGCGAACTCGTTTGGACCTGCATTGCGCGTGAGCCCGAACATCGCACCGCGGCAATCGGGATCCCAATACGGTGCGCCGAGACCAACGAACGCCGGCACCAGCACCACCTCCTGCCCGGGATCGGCCTCGCTCGCCATCCGCCCCGTGTCTGATGCGTGATGCACGATCTTCAAGCCGTCGCGCAGCCACTGCACCGCGGCTCCGGCAATGAAGATCGATCCTTCCAGCGCATACGTGCGGCGCCCGCCGATCTGATACGCGATGGTCGATAGCAGCCGATGCCGCGAGGCGATGCAGTCATCGCCCGTATTCAGCACTGCAAAGCAGCCGGTGCCGTATGTCGATTTCAGCATGCCCGGCTTGAAGCACGCCTGTCCGATCGTCGCTGCCTGCTGATCGCCCGCCATGCCGCGCACGCAGATTGGCGCGCCGAAGATGTCACCATCCGTCTCGCCGAACTCCGCCGCGTTGTCGCGCACCTCCGGTAGCAGCGCGCGCGGCACACCGAACACGCGCAGCAGATCTTCGTCCCATTCCCCCTTGCGGATATCGAACAGACACGTGCGTGCAGCGTTCGTGGCATCCGTCGCATGCACGCGCCCGCCCGTCAGCCGCCACAGCAGAAAGCAATCGATCGTGCCGAACGCCAGCTCGCCGCGTTCCGCCCGCGCACGCGTGCCCGGAACATGATCGAGAATCCACGCGATCTTCGTCGACGAGAAATAAGGATCGAGCAGCAGTCCGGTCCGCTGCGTAACCAGCGCCTCATGGCCCGCAGCACGCAACGCCTCGCACACTTCCGCCGTGCGCCGGTCCTGCCATACGATTGCGTTGTAGATCGGCCGGCCGCTGGCGCGCTCCCAGACTACCGTCGTCTCGCGCTGATTGGAGATGCCGATGCCCACGATCTGCGTGGGCCCGCCCGCTTTGGTTACGGCCTCGCGCGCCGTATCGAGCACACTGCGCCAGATCTCCTCCGCGTCATGCTCCACCCAGCCCGAGTATGGAAAATGTTGCGTAAACTCCTGTTGCGATACGCTCCGCACATGACAATTCTCGTCGAACAGCAGCGCCCGTGAGGATGTTGTCCCCTGATCGATCGCCAGCACGTAGCGGCCCATCGCCCCCTCCGATTCTTCTTATTGCCGCACTGCAGTCACCCTAACAGGCGACACAGCATCGACAGATCGGCAAGACCCTAGTAGCAAGCGCTGCCCCTTGTCCCAGCGGAATCCCCAGCGGAGCCCTCCCGAATGAGCGTCCCCACGCAAAGTGAGCCGCGCCAACCCCCATCGTATCTGGAAGCGCTCACCGTTTACTTTCGGCCGAGCGTGCTCGTCATCATGCTGCTGGGGTTCTCGTCGGGTCTGCCCCTGGCCCTCTCTGGCGAAACACTGCGCGTATGGATGGCCGACCGCGGCGTCGATCTCGGCACCATTGGTCTGCTTTCGCTCGCCGGCCTGCCGTACACCTTGAAATTCCTCTGGGCGCCCGTCGTCGACGCCTGGAAGGTTCCATACCTGCAGGACATCTTCGGCCGTCGCCGCGCCTGGCTCATTGCCTCACAGCTCGTGCTCATGGCCGCGATCATTTTTCTCGGCACGCGCGATCCTATCAACGCTCCATGGATGATCGGCCTCGGCGCGTTGATCGTCGCCTTCGCCTCGGCGACGCAAGATATCGTCGTTGACGCCTACCGCGTGCAGGCGCTTCCCAACGACGAGCAGGCAGCCGGGATGGCCGGCTACGTCGCCGCCTATCGCATTGGCATGCTCGCATCCGGTGCCGGTGTCATCGGCTTCAGTGCCTGGCTCGAAACCCAGGGCCTCGACAAGGCCGCGGTATGGCCACTCGCCTATGCCGCTGCGGCAGCCCTCGTCCTCGTCGGCCTCTTCGCCTCGGTCATCGCCAAAGAGCCCAAATCAGACCTCAATGAGAGGCCAGTCGAAGGAAGCCCGATGACCCGCCTTTTCGAGACGGCAAAGGGCGCCTTCTCGCAGTTCCTCGCCCGCGACGCCGCCGTAGCGATCCTCCTGTTCGTCATCCTCTATAAGCTGTGCGATGCGCTCGCCGGCACCATGACTGCCCCGTTCGTGCTATCGCTCGGCTATTCGAAGGCCACTTACGCCGCGATCGTAAAGGGCGTCGGCCTTGTTGCGCTTCTGGTCGGCGGATTTGCCGGCGGCGCCGTCGCGCGCGCGATGTCCATGCACACGGCCCTTTGGGTCGGCGCATTCCTGCAGATGTTCTCCAACCTCGTGTTTCTGTGGCTTGGCTATCAGACACCGAGCCCCGAAGCGTTGACCGTTGCCATTATCGTCGAGAACTTCTCCGGCGCCATCGGCACGGTGATTTTCGTCGCCTACTTGTCAGCGCTCTGCCGCGACCCGTTGCACACGGCAACGCAATACGCGCTGCTCACAGCACTCGCTTCGACCGGACGAACGTTGTTCTCGTCTGGCACCGGATACGTTGCCGAAACACTTGGCTGGCCACTGTTCTTCATCGGCACCGCTTTGAGCGCCATCCCAGCGCTGATCCTGATGGTATGGCTCCAGCGTCGCGGGCATTTCCGCTCTCTGGAAATCGACGCCCGCGGCGGCTGACACCGCCAAAGAAAATGGCCCCGGCTTTGAACCCGGGGCCACTTCGTCACGCAAATTGTCTTCGCCGGAAGTCGATCAGTCGGCTTTGCCTTCGACCTCGTTGGCCGGAGCAGCCTGCAGCTGGCCGTAATTCTGGATGCCGATGTTCTTGAGAAGGTCGAGCTGCGTCTCGAGGAAGTCGATGTGGCCTTCCTCGTCGCGCAGCAGATCCTCGAACAGGTCCATCGACACATAGTCTTTATGCTGACGGCAAAGCTCGCGTGCCTTGGAGTAGAATTCCTGCGCGATGTACTCGCCCTTCAGATCGCACTCCAGAACCTCTTTCAGGTTCTCGCCGATCATCAGCGGCGCGATCTCCTGCATCTTCGGGAAACCCTCGAGGAAGATGATGCGCGTGATGATCTTGTCCGCGTGCTGCATCTCCTCGATAGACTCTTCGCGCTCCTTCTTGGCGAGCTTGGTGTAGCCCCAGTCATCAAGGCGGCGATAGTGCAGCCAGTACTGGTTGACCGCGCCGAGCTCCAGCTTCAGAGCAAAGTTCAACGCGTCGATAACTTCCTTATTACCCTTCATGGCCGCCCTCTATGCCTCAACTGAATTGGTCGGGTGCTGAGTCGAACGTTGGCGCTGGCGACGTGACTCAGGAGCGCGATCCTCGCCTCGAGGACGCGGGCGCAATATAGATTGGTAAATTAGAAAGATTCCAGCCTAAAGTGCCGCTCAGGCGGATTTGCGAACGATTTCCTTCGATTGCCGAGCCGGCTGGTCGGCATTCGAACCCGGGGTCAATCGCTCGCGTTTTGTCTTGAACGTCAGCAGCTTATTGCGCGTCGTGGCACTCAGGGTGGGCGAGATCAGGCCCTTTTTCTCCAGCTCGTCGACCTTGTTGTAGATCGTCTCGACGGCAACAGGGGCGCAGCTGCAGCAGTTCATGCGCTTGGCGAGGTGGCGGAAAACCACGCCTGGCGTCGGGATCGGGGCGTTGGGAGCATTCAAAATCTCCACGAGCGCCGTCTCGACATCCCGGTCAGTTATGACAGTGCACGAACAAACGATCATCGCCAGCTTCCCTGCCGCGCGTTTTTATCTAAGGCTGCGCGTGCCTTATTTATGGAAACGATCACTCAACTTTTGAAGGGAAGCGCCTTCGAGTCAAGGCCTCAAAAGAAGTAAAATCACGTGGTCTGAGCGTTATTTCTCGCAATCGGGCCCGTTAACTAAACTGGACGCTGCGGCGCTGACTGCTGCGAACCCCGGCGCGTGCGACTTCCGCCCGCCTTCTGGCTGCCCTTACCTGTACGGCCGCCCGAGTCCCGCCCCCCTGCCCTGCGGGCAGCACCGGCGGCCATATCCTCGAGCGTATGCTGGTCCAGAACGCTGATGAACGCGTCGAGCGCGTCGTCGACGATCCGATGCAGGCTCCCGCGCCCGTCATCCTCTTGCTCGTCGTGCCCGAGGCTCTCGATCGAGCGAACCACGTCCCCGATGCGAATTTGCGACGCAGGGCGCGCCAGACGCACGCCACCATGCCGGCCTCGCACAGAGGCAAGGAACCCGGCCTTCGACAGCAGATGCACGATCTTGAAGGCGTTCTGCTGCGTAATATCGAGGCGGCCGGCAATATCGCCCACCTTGATCAGCGAACCCTCAGCCGTTGCGCAGTCGATCAGAATGCGGACTGCGTGACTGGTAGATTTATTTAGGCGCATGCGAATCTGGCTCTCAGACTTGAGACTGATCAGCGTTACGGCATCTTGGGCAAGCTTGGCAACCACTTCTCCCAATCGCCCATGCTTCTAAAGCAAAAATATCGACTCCGAGAGTCAAATTATCAAGCTAACTGCCGTTCCAGAGCCAAAAAAAGCTCGTTTTCCCTCCGCCGTTGCGTCCCGGCATCGACCCGCTGTCATGACAATGTCACATGCGGCTTCTGGCACATAGGCCCCGCCGAGGCGCACCCTATTCCGTGGAGCCCCTGTTCCGGCTGGAACAGCGGTGTCGCCTGGTTCGCCTCATAGTCCAGTTCAACGAAGCCCAAACGGGCCGTGGAGCTGAACCCGCCGGAGACGACCATGACCAAGCTGCTCGCCATCGCCACCGCATTCATCCTAGCCATCTCGACTTCCGTGACCACCGCCCAAGCCGGCATGCGCGTCGGCATTGGTATCGGCGTCGGCGCACTGGCGCTCGGCGCCATCGCCAACGCTCACCGCCACCACGAAGCTGAGGAATATCGCGCCCGCAAAAAGTCTCGCACGGTCTACCGTGAACGCGAGAAGAGCCCTGCCCGCGCCGCCAAGAAATCGATGAGCAAGCAGCAGCAGACCGCGGAGATCGAGGTCGAGGCCGAGCCCGTCTCCAGCGAAGCAAGCAGCATCGCCTCCAGCAGCAATGACGCTGCACCGGCGATCACGACCGGCTCGACCGATAAGCCCGCCGAGGCGAAGGCTGAGACCGCATCCCTAGTCTCGGAAGAAACTCCGGAAGCAAACGATGAAGCCGGCCACGCGATGGATTGCAAAAAGTTCTTCCCCTCCGTCGGCATGACGCTCTCTGTACCCTGCGAGTAAGCTACAACCTCAACGCCACCACCAGACGCTTCGATCGGCCCCGGATCTCCGGGGCCGATTGTCTTTTGCGAGCACGCTCTCGCGCATGTCACGCCAGGAACAGCGCTGCATTCATCACGCGTTCATCATGCTCCGAGCGATGCAATCTGCTCGGGGACTGCAATGAACAAGCTACTGCCGTTGAGTGCCACGCTCATGATTTTCGGCTCCTTGCCGATGTCCGCCGCGCTGGCCTGGTGCGATGACGACTGCGTTATCGAAGCACACGAAGCAGCATACGAACGCGCCGCCGCGCGCGAAGAAGCCGAAGAGGAAGGCTACGTCGTAGAGCAGCAACCGCGTCATCGGCCGCGTCGGGACGAGCCACGACAGGCCGAACAGGCCTACGCGCGTACTCGCCAAAGCGCTGCAAAGCGCGAGGACGATCAGCCAGTCGCACGTCGGCCCGCCGATAGCAGCTCGCAACCACGGGCAACGGCCAAGATCGAAAATTCATCCATCGCCACCAGCGGCACGCGCCTGGCCGAAGGCACCGACGACCGCAGCGGAACGGCGCACCGCGAGGTCGGTTGCAAGACGTTCTTCCCGACGGTCGGCATGACGCTTTCCGTTCCCTGCGATTAGCGAGCGGACAAAACAAACTCCGACCCGGTGTCACAGCAGGAACAGCACGATTGCACAGGCCCGGCGATGATGCGGGCACGTTGGGCGCAAGCATCAGACACCGCCCATTCAACCGAAATGCACTCGCATCGTTGGAGGAAACAATGAAATGGTCTCCCCTCGCTCTCATCGCAGCGATTATCTGCGCCGCCACGACATTCGCTTCGGGCGCTGAAGCAGGCTTCAGGATTCGCCTCGGCTTCGGCGGACCACTCCCCGCTTTCACTGCCCACGGCAACAGCTATCACGGCGCCCGCGAATATCACCGCAAGCGTTACGTTGCGCGCCACCACGCCAAGAAGCCGAAGGTGCACGTCGCCAAAAAGAAATCTGCCGAACCCAAGGTCGCGAAAAAGCAGCAACAGGAGAAGGTCGCCGCCAAGCCGGCAACGAAAAAAGCCCTTGCCGTTGCCAAGGCGCCTGCACAGGTTTCAGCGCCGGCCGACACCGAGAACTCATCCATCACAACCGCGTCTCTGGAAGCCGGCGAGCCCACTGCCGACATCGACAACACTGAGTCGATCGACGTTCAGATTCCCGAACCCAAGCCCGCAATCAAGCCGGGCAAGCAGGCGAGCAAGCTTGACTGCAAGAAGTTCTTCCCATCCGTCGGCATGACCCTCACTGTGCCATGCGAATGAGAAGATAGCTGATAGATACCGCGGGCCGCCCCGGTGGCTCGCGGCAAATTGGATTGCAACCGGCTTCTGCCGGATCCTTACCAAAGACCGCCACAAACTCCGGCAATGCATTGCGCCGGGCCAAGGGGAACCACATGCAGGCGCACGCCAATGTTATGTCGCTGGCCGCCGACGAGCTTCAAGGCAAGCCCAAGACCGTCAAAATGGCGGCCAAGCTCGCCTACCGAAACCTGTTTCACGACCGCCTCAGCCTCATCGTCACGCTCACTGGCATCGTCTTCTCGGTCGTTCTGGTCGCCGTTCAGTGCGGTCTCTACATCGGTTCTGAACGCATGATCGCCGCCATGCTCGATCAGTCGAATGGCGACCTGTGGGTCGTTCCCCTCGGCACCAAGAGCTTCGATGATCCCTCACTGCTCATCGGCCACGAGAAATATTCCGTGCTTTCGACCACTGGCGTTGCCGGTTCGGAGGAACTCGTCGTCGGATTTGCCGCCTGGCGCAAACCCAAAGGCGGCACCACCGCCGTGCTGCTCGTCGGCTCCGACCATCAGCAGGGCTCGCTCAAGCCCTGGAACCTGACGCAAGGCAACCTCGGCGACCTCGATGCCCCATTCACCGTCGCCGCCGACGACACCTATTTCAAGGATCTCGGCATCGACAAGATCGGCGACACCTCCGAGATCAATGGCGTACGCGTCCGCATCGCCGCCGTCACGCATGGCATCCGCTCCTTCACCACGCTGCCCTACGTGTTCACCTCGCTGAAGCAGGCCCGCATGCTGCTCGACGCGGGGAGCAATCAGGCGTCCTACACGCTGGTCTCCGTCGCACCGGGCGCAGACATCGAGACGGTTCGCCAAGACCTCATAGACCGCCTGCAGGATCGCGAGATCCTCACCCAGCAGGAGTTCCGCAATCGCTCGGTTGACTACTGGCTGTTCCAGACCGGCGCCGGCTCCGCCCTCATCGCCGGCGCTGCGCTCGGGATGATCGTCGGCGTTGTCATCGTCGCCCAGACCCTCTACTCGAGCACCAAGGATCACATCAACGAGTTCGCCACCTTGCGTGCACTCGGCGCCTCTGCCGGGTATATTCACAAGGTCATTCTCATCCAGGCAATGCTCAGTGCCGTTGTCGGCTATGGCATCGGCATGGTGCTCTCGATGCTCGTCATCTGGGCATCCAAGGACACCACACTCTACATCGTCATGACGCCAGGACTGGCGCTGTTGCTTTTCGCTCTCACGATTGGCATGTGCGCTATCGCCGCCGTATCCGCCATCTTCAAAGTCACTCGCATCGATCCCGCAGGAGTCTTCAGCCGATGACCGCTACCAACGACCGCCGTGTGCTTCTCGAGGCCAACGGCATCACCAAGGTGTTCGGCTCGGGGGCTGGCGAGGTCATGCCGCTCAAGGGCATCGACTTGAAGCTCTACGCCGGCGAGCTCACGTTGCTGATGGGACCATCCGGCTCCGGCAAGACGACGCTGCTGTCGATCCTCGGCTGCATCCTGTCGCCGACCAAGGGCAGCCTCGTCGTGGCCGACAACTCGACGGAAGGACGAGATGCCGAAGGCTTGGCCAACATCCGCCGCCAGCACGTCGGCTTCGTGTTTCAGGGTTACAACCTGTTCCCCACGATGACCGCGCGGGAGAACGTGATGCTGGCGCTCGATGTTCGCTCGCGCCCGGTGGTCGACCCGCCGACGCACGCACTCAATGCATTGAAGGCGGTCGGCCTGGGCCATCGCGCCAACGCCTACCCGGCAAAACTGTCGGGCGGTGAGAAGCAGCGCGTTGCCATTGCCCGCGCGCTCGCTGGCGCCCCGTCAGTCATCCTGGCCGACGAGCCCACTGCCGCCCTCGACGCCGAGAATGGCCGCGCCGTGATGCAGCTTCTTTCCGAGGTCGCAAAAGATCCTTCCCGCGCTGTTCTCGCCGTAACACACGATCACCGCACGCTCGCGTATGCAGATCGTATCGTGCGCATCGAGGACGGGAAAATTCACAGCGACGAGCGGCCGAACAAGAGCGCCACACAAGGGTACGACGCCGGTCACGACGCACACGCCATTCAATCCGCTCCGGCGGCAACCGCCCCGGACGACAAACCATCGACGCCGTCAAAGACCTTCGGCGGCCGTTTCAGGATCAGACGCCATGCTTAAAGCCATTGGTATTGTAGCCGCTCTTACTGGCGCCGCCGCGCTTGGCTACGTGATGAGTGACAGCTCTTATTTTTCCGGCGACAGCAAGGCCGCAAAAGCCACGGAGAAAACCGGCCCGCAGTGGGTGGCGGCAGCCCCGGGCCGCGTCGAGCCAGGGTCCGGCGAAGTCCATATCGGCGCCGCCATTCTCGGCCAGGTCGCCGACGTCACCGTGAAGATCAACGACAAGGTCGAAGAAGGCGAGCTGCTCATCCGCCTCGACGACGAGGAAGCACGTGCCCGCCTCGCCGCCGCAGAAGCAGAGGCCGGTCTGCGCAAACGCCAACGCGACGCCGAGCCAGCCACCAGTGGACGCGAGAACGTCACCAAAGGCGAAGACAACGTCTTTTCCGCGGAGCGCGAAGTCATCGGCGCTCGCTTCGAGCTCGATGCCGCCCTTACCGGCAAGCGTCGTGGCGAAACCACAGACCAGCAACTCGCCGACGCCCGCCGCCGCCTCGCCAAAGCCGAGGAGCGCGTCGAACGCGAACGCCTCGCCTATGCCCAGGCCCAGGCGAAAGCCAACCTGCCTTCACCCAACCAGTTTGAATCCGCCCTGACCGCAGCCCGTGCCAACGTCGCGCTCGCCGCCTCGCAGCTCGACAAGACGCGCATCCGCTCGCCGCGCGCCGGCACCGTGCTGCAGCTCAACGCCAAGAAGGGCGAGATCGTCGCCCCCTCGCCCGATCAACCGCTCGCTGTCGTTGGCGACATGGCCGTGCTGCACGTCAAGGCCGAGGTCGACGATGGCGACGTTGCCAAGCTCAGGATCGGTCAGAAGGCCTTCGTGCGCTCGATCAACTATCCCGGCCGCGACTTCGAAGGCACCGTGGTCGACCTGGCGCCCACGATGGCAACGCCGCGCATCTCCGCACGCGGACCGCGTCGCCCGTCCGACATCGAGGTGCTCGAAATGACGATCAACCTCGAAGGCAACGCCCCGCTGCTGCCCGGCATGCGCGTCGACGCCTTCGTCCGCCCCGACAAGTAAGCGGCTGTCGTTTAAGCTGAAAGACCGAGGCGCGCGAACAGATCATCGCGCGCCTTTTTCGTGTCCGCGTCCCACTGCGCCACCTTCGAGGCAACGAGGTTCGCCTGCGATCGCAAGATCACGCCATCATCGAGCACGCGCAGTCCGTTGGCCGCGAGCGTCGCCCCCGTGGTCGTGATGTCGACGATGAGGTCGGCCGTGCCCGCAGCCGGTGTGCCCTCGGTAGCGCCAAGGCTCTCGACGATCCGGTAGTCGGCGATCCCTTTCCCCGACAGGAAGCGTCGCGCCAGATTGATGTACTTCGTCGCCACGCGGAACGGACGCCCATGCTCGCGCCGGAACGCCACCGCTGCGGCCTCGAGATCGGCCACGGCGTTGACGTCGATCCAGCAGCTTGGAACCGCCACCACCACGTCCGCGCGTCCGAACCCCAGCGGCTTCAGCAGCGTGACGCGCGTATCCGCATCGACGATGTTCTCGCGGATCAGGTCCTCTCCGGTCACGCCGATATGCGCGCGCCCGCTGTTCAGCGCCGATACGATCTCCGACGCCGAGATGAACGCGACATCGATCCCATCGAGACCTTCGATCTCACCACGATAGCCGCGGTCATGACCGACCTTCTTGAGCTTTAGCCCGGACTCCGCCAGGAAGTCGGCCGTCTGCTCCATCAACCGCCCCTTGGACGGCACCGCAAAGGTGAGGCGCGCGCTCATTTCTTTCCTCCGCGCACCACAGTCAGCAATCGCTCTGTGTGTACGGCGCCGCCGACGGCAGGCACATCGTGCGGCGCCCCGACCGCCTTCAGCAGCCCGTCGTAGCGCCCGCCGCCAGCGACCGGGCTGGAAGGCCCAAGCGCATCGACCAGCACCTCGAACACGAAGCCCGTGTAATACCCGACGTTGCGCCCAAACTCGGCCGAGAAATCGACCTTGCTCATATCGACGCCGCTTTCCACCAGAAGCTTGCACCGCCGCTCGTAGGCATCGATGGCCTGGCCGAGACCATCGCTGGTCTTTCCTGCCAGCTTCCGCACAACGCCCGCAGCATCGAGCGCCGGCGTGCGCGTCGCCACATACGCATCGATGAGCGCCGCGGCTTCCGGCTTCAGCGGCGGCGCCTTTGCGTCCGCTGCGATCGCCAGCAGCCCCTCGGCGATCTCCGCCGCCGAGCGCACGCCGATGAGCTCGATGCCCGCCTTTTCCAGATGCTCGCTGACGAGCACTTCGGCACCAGCAACATCGTCCGGATCGAGCGCCTCGATCAGCGCAGCGGGCAGCGCAGCCGTAGAGCGCGCCGGTTCCGTCGACAGCCGCTTCAGCTCGGCTCGGAACACTTCCGGGCGCCAGAACTGGTGCCGCAACCGCCTCCGCCAGCGGTCAGGCATTTCCGCCATTCCCAACAGCGCATCGAACAGCCCGACATCGCCGATGCGCAGCTTCCAGTTCCCCAGTCCCGCCTGCTGCAAGGCGCGCAGGATCAGCACCAGCGTGCGCGCATCCGCCTCGCCGGCGTCCTTGTCGCCGAATGCCTCGATGCCGGACTGCCGGAACTCGCGAGGATGCGACGCACCTGCGCCCGCCGGCTGGAAGCGGAAGGCCGGCCCGTTGTAGCTGTAGAACGCCTCGCGATCAGCCGCCGGATGCCGTTGCAGGTAGAGCCGGCACGTTGGCACCGTCAGGTCAGGCCGTAGGCACAGTTCCTCGCCGTTGAGATCGGTAAAGACGTAGGTGCGCCCGCGCAGCGCCTCCCCGACCACGTCGAGAAACACCCCGGCGGGCTGGATTATGTCCGGCGCAACCGCCTCGTAGCCGGCCGCGATGAACACCGCCAGCAGCGTGCGTGCCTGCGCTTCGAGCGCCTCGAAATTAACCGGCTGCGCAACGCCCATGGTGGTGCCGACGCCTCTCCTTGCCTCAGGGCCGCTCTTTTGGCCGACGCCGCGCCTCACTGCAAGTTGGATATACCGGACAATGCCGCCATACTGACGCTAACAAGCTATGCTGCGGTCCACGCCAACCGCCGCGAACGACCGGCAATTTGGGAGCCTGAGCTTTCTTGAAGGGGGGCAGTCGATGAAGCGCAATTTCGCTGCTGCCGGATTGAGCGTGCTTGGACTGGTGATCATTGCGGGCTCGACCCTGGCTCTGACACCGCCAGCACCACAACCGGCGTCGAAACCTGAAGAAGTCGCACAGCAGGCAACACCCGCCGCCACACCGCCGCCTGCCGCGACGGCCCCAGTCCCCGCAGCCGTGCCCGAGCTGCCCGCTCTCGAGGACGAAGTGCCCCAGGAGGTCTGGCCGATGCCCGTCGAGGACTTCCTCGCCGGCAAGCATCTCGAACGGGCCGACGTCGTGCTGACACGCCGCGAGTGGGACCCCGCTTCCTGGGCGATCCGCTGGGCCACCAACTCGCCGTTCTCGCACGCGGCCATGATCTTTACCGGCCCGCAGTTCGAATCCGGCTACTCCAGCACCTTCATCATCGAGGCCGGGACCGGCGGCGTCGACCTCACCAATCTACGCGACTACATCGCCGACAAGAGCGCCTTCATAGGCATCAAGCGCTTCAAGAAGGATTGGTTCGACGAGACCAAGCAATCGCGTGTCCGCGGCCTGCTGCTCGATAAGATCAAGGCTTCGTATAACTACTGGGCGATCGGCTCGATCGTGCGAAGCCTGTGGTTCGGCGTCGAGCGCAGCGTCAGTGGTGACCGCACCACCGTGCGTCGCTTCCGCGAGCGCAATTGGAACCCGCCCAACGAATTCATTTGCTCCGGTCTGGTGCAGATCGGCTTCGTCGAAGCAGCTCTCGAATACATCAAGGCCGGTGAGCTACCACCGTCGGCCCTCAATGAGGTCGTGTTCGAGCGAGAGGCCGCAACGCGCCTGCCCGAGCGCGAGGACTGGAGCTACCTCGACCCTGAAACCTCGAAAACCACCGCAGTGCTGTTCCGCAAGCAGAACTTCGACGCTCTGCAATCGGTGACACCGGAAGACCTCGCCGCTTCGAGCAAACTCGAATGGCTCTACTTCATCAAAAATGGCTTTGTTTATAAGGTCGCCAGCTACGACGAAGTACGCAAGCTGCTCGAAAACTAGCTCACGGCCAGCGATCGAGCGGCTCGTTGCCCGTAGGCGCCTGCGCAGGAGCCACTTTCACCGGTGGAAGGTTCGGCAGCCGCTGCACCACCTGTCCTGATCGCCCGGCGCAACCGGCAACGCACATTACTGCGTCACGGTCGACACGATCGTAGGCCGGAAGCGGCGCCTCCGCCTCGCCACCCGCCGCCGTCGTCCGCATGCCACCGATCCGCCGCTCGCGCGGCTTCGGCAGCATCTGCACGACCGTAGGCTTGTCACAGCCCGCGACGCACACTGTGACGAGATCGTTCGGGTGCGCAGCTAGGATGGATTTGACACGCGGATTGGAGGCCGGCATCCCGCGATCCGAAACATCGTCCGAGTTGTATACCTTGCCGCCCTCGATGAGCTTGTCATCCTCGGCCGGAGCTGGGGTCGGATAAAGCACAAGCATTGCGCCCGCGAGCACGCACGCCGACAACGCCATTGATGGCATCAGGCGTGCGCAAGTCGCGGGCCAATGGGCTACCGTTACCAGATCGAAATTAGAAAGCCGCTGCCTACGCATGAACCACTCAGCGAGCCGGCAATCACCGGCGCAAGTCCCCACGACCGCCCAGGAATGGGAGGCCGATAGAGACTCTGGCAGGACGCGGTAAACAATCCCTTCCTCTCGCCGCGGCCGATCAGCCTGGCGGCGCCGCTCTACTGCGGCACAGGCACATATCGCCAATAATCGCCGGTATTCGTCGTCACCTTGCCTGGCTTCAAGGCTCGCATTTCCGGTGGCCTGAGACCCGTCTTCAAAAGCTCGGCGATGTCCGATAGCAGCTTATTGTTGGCCGCATAACCCGAATGGTTGATCGCGAAGGCGTCGGTCGATGCCGCAGTCACGTCGATCGTATCGATACCCGGCAGGATCAGTGGACCGGCCGGCGGCACGTCACCGGCGCGATAGCTGCCCCAGAAATTACGCGACACGATCAGCGCCCGGTCGTTCGAGGCGACATAGAGCGTCACGTTCGTCGCCAGACCTTTGATGGCGTTGGCTAGGTTGGCGAAGTTGTCCGCATCGACGTCGGGCGCTGCGAGGATCACCTGGCTGATCTCGACCCCCTCGGGCGCCGCGTTGCGCATGTCGCGCAGCACATCCATCACCGGCTGGTTGCCCATCGAGTGCGCGATGATGCTGACCTTCTTCGCCCCCGTCTCCTTGGCGACCATTTCCAGGAACTGGCGCAGATAGGGCTCGGAGGCCTGCGCACTCTCGCGATCGTAGGTGTAGCTCGCAACCGCTCCACCCGATGGCCAGCTGTAGACGAACGGCGCGCCGTCGAAATCGAGATCGTAGGCAATCTGCGCGGTGCGATAGAGCGCGTTGTCGAACGACGTGTTGTAGCCGTGCACGAACACCAGCGCCTGATCCTTGAAGATGCTCGAGGTCTTCAGGCGCTCCCGCACCTGCGCCAGCAATTCCTCCTTGGTCAGCGCCTTGATGTCTTTCACCGTGAAGTGCTTCTTGGCGTCCTCCTTCTCGGCGTAGAGCGTCACGTCGAAGTAGGGGATCTTCACCACCCACGGGCGCTCAACATTCGGCACCTCGTGCACCTTTGGCACCGTGATCTCAGCCACACCAAGCTGCAGCTTGCGCGCCCGATCCGAGCCGAATGCCAGCCGCTGCGCATTTGGCTGCACCGCGCGGTCGGTGCCCCAATAGACCGGCACCACCTGATAATCAGGGTTCACCTGAGGCGCGACCGCAGCACCGCCAGAAGGCGCCGCTCCCCCCGCCGCCGGAGGCGCAGCCTCCATCATTGCTTCGGGATTATCCGTCGCGGCAGCCCCATTCTTTGGGGCCTCTTCGACGGCTTCGGGTGCTGCCGCAGCGCCCATCCCGTCGTTCTCGCTGGGCGAGGGCGCAGCCGCCGCCGGTGCCTCGGCAGAACTGCCGCCTCCTGAACCTAGCTGCCCCATGCCGGTCGAGGGTTGCGCGCCTGCACCGCTGCCGCCTTCCATGGGCTGCGGCGACGGTTCTGCCACCACGGCCGGCGGCGGAGGCGGCGGTGATGGCGCGGCCATATCCTCAGACGGTGCCCGAGCCGCAGCCGGCGGTGGTTCAGCAGCACGCGGGCCGCCGATTCTCGGCCTCTCCATCCGCCGTGCGCTGTATTTCGGCAATGGACGAGCGTCAGGGACATCCGGCTCGGCCACAGGTGGCGGAGCAGGCGCCGGAGCCTCTGCGGCCGGGGCCGGACCGGAACCACCAGCTGGATCGCTTGTGGCGGGGGCTTCGCTCTCTGCACCAGCGCTTTTCTCGGTCCCGTCCTCGGATGTCACCTCGGCTTCAGGCGGCGGCGGTGGGGCAGCGTCCGCCGAAGGGGCATCCGCAGACGGAATGCTGAACGGCTCGGCGGCAGCATCTTGATCGGAAGGCTTCGCCTCGCTGTCATCGGCCTCAGCACTGACGGGCGGCGCATCGGCTGAGGGTGCATCGGCCGATGGAATGCTGAATGGCTCCTCTGCGGCCGGCTTCTCCGGCGACACCGCTGGCGCCTCGACCTCGGTCGACGGAGCCTCGTTCTGAACCGGCTTCGGTTCTTCCGCGGGCTTCGCCGCAACTTCCTTTTCCGGCTCCGCAGCGGTGGTGTCCGGCTGCACGCCCCTGCGCATCGCAAGAGCCTCATCGCCCTTGCCGAGCTTATCGTAGACGGCAGCAAGCTGCTCGCGAGCAGCAGCGAGGCCCGGCTGTCCCGGAGCTTTCTCACGCAGCCCCACCGAACGCTTCAACAGCGGCTCAGCGTCGGCCGCTTTTCCCTGAGCGGCAAGAATGCGGCCGAGGCTTTCCAGCGCATCGGCCACGACAATGCTGTTCGCGCCCTTCCGGTCCACCCGTTCCAGATACCGCCGCGCCAGCGGCTCTGCCTGCGCGTACTTTCCGGCCGCTTCGAGCTGCGCCGCTTGCCGCTTGAGGTTGACGAGATCCTGAGCTGCTGCCTTCTTACGGCGCAGCGCCTTCTGACGCGCCGCCTCTTCGGCTTCGGTGAAGCTCTGCCAGGGCGGCCAGCGCTCTTCGGCTTGGGCTACATCCCTGGCAGCAATAGAAAACAACGCCAGAAACAGCAAAAGGCCTGTACTAACAATGGTCTGTCGAGCCGACACGGTTTCGTCCCCACTTGGTGCGGCAAACAATGCGGCCGCAATACCTGATGGCTGTGGCCCCCTTAGGGCGTTGTATAGCGCCAATAATCGCCCTTTGGCGACGCAGTACGTTTGAGCACCGGCAATCGCTGATCTGGCGGCCTCAGCCCACTTAGGATCAGCTTACCGATGTCCTGCAACAGATCGTTGTTCTCCGCGTAACCGGAGTGATTAAGCGCGAACGTGTCGGTAGAAGCCGCCGTAATGTCGATCGTCTCGATCCCCGGCACGATCAGCGGACCCGACGCCATTACGTCGCCAGCCCGCGGATTGCGCCAGAATCCGCGCGATACGATCAGCGCCCGGTCGTTGCCCGCCGCATACAGCGTAACGCCCTTGGCTATGCCCTCGATACGGTGCGCGAGATTGGCGAAGTTGTCGGCGTCCACGTCCGGCGCGGCGAAGATCACCTCGTTGATGACAACGTTGGCCGGGCCGCTGCCACGCAGATCCCGCAGCACATCGAGCAACGGCTGGTTGCCCATCGAGTGCGCGATGATGCTGATCGACTTCGCGCCGGTCTTCTCGATCACCATTTCAAGAAACTGACGCAGATACGGCGTCGAAGCCTCCGCGCTCTCGCGATCATAAGTGTAGCTCGCGACCGAGCCACCCGATGGCCAGCTATAGAGAAACGCAGCGCCGTCGAACTTCAGGTCATATGAAATCTGCGCCGTACGATAGAGCGCATTGTCGAACGACGTATTGTAGCCATGCACGAAAACGATGGCGTGATCCTTGTAGCGGCTGGACGCTGCCAGCCGCTCGCGCACGCGCTGCAGAAAGTCTCCCTCTGACAGCTTCTCCACCGTTTGCAGCGTGAAATGCTTCGCCGGATCCTCCGCCTCCTCGTAGATCGTCACGTCGAAATAAGGCACGCGTATCGCCCACGGTCGCTCGATCTGCGGAACGAGATGGCTTTTCGGCACTGTCACCATCGCGCGGCCAAGATCGAGCCGCCGCCCGCGCTCCGCGCCATAGCGCGCGCGCTTCGGGTCGGGCTGGTCCTCCCGGTCCGTGCCGTAATAGACCGGCACCACCTGCCATGGATCGGCGGCGATCTGTGGCGCGTCGAGCGGAGCGGCTGCGTCCCGTTGTTCGCTCGCCGGCGCCCGCGCAGCGGGGGCCTCGTCATCGAGCCGCGAGTCATGACGCGTTTCGGTATCAGCGCCCCGGTGCGCCTGCTGCAAGGTCGGCGTCAGCACGAACACGGCCGCCAGCGCAATACCGATTAGCGACAGCGCACCGCCGCGCACCAACAGCCGGATGGCACGTGAATGGCCTACCGTGGCACGCCGCGCGCCAAGATAAATGGCGATTCCCACTAGCGCGGCGACCAAAGCGACGAGAATTGCGGACATCGCCTCCCCCATCGTGAGGCCGTCTTTGCGGCCCTGCCCCTTTTGGTCGGCCGTAAACTATGGGTCGATGCCAGCCACCGCAACCCGGCGTCCCCAGCAAAGCGGCCGCATGACACGCTTGAGAGCGACGTCCTCTCAACTTATGAACAGGGCGCGACGCATATTCGGAAAGGCTCGATGCAGAACGCTCCAACAGCCACGGCTCCGGCCGGCCCGACAATCGACATGCTGGTCGCTGGCGTGAAATCCGGCGACCGGGCCATGCTCGCGCGCGCCATCACGCTGGTTGAGAGCACCAAGGCCGAGCATCAGGCCCGCGCCCAGCAGCTTCTGCAGGCTCTGTTGCCGGCAACCGGCGGCGCACTACGGCTGGGAATAACCGGCGTGCCCGGCGTCGGCAAGTCGACCACTATCGACGAGCTTGGAATGTTTCTCACCAGCCGCGGACACAAGGTGGCGGTACTCGCTGTCGATCCGACGTCCAAGCGCACCGGCGGCTCGATCCTCGGCGACAAGACGCGCATGAATCGCCTTGCGCAGGAGCCGAAAGCATTCATCCGTCCTTCTCCCACGTCCGGCACACTTGGCGGCGTCACACGCAAGACGCGCGAAACGATGGCATTGTGCGAAGCCGCCGGCTTCGACGTGATCATCGTCGAGACAGTCGGCGTCGGTCAGTCGGAAATCGCCGTCGCCGACATGGTCGACTTCTTCCTCGTCCTGTTGCTGCCCGGCGGCGGCGATGACTTGCAGGGCATCAAGAAGGGCATCATCGAAATCGCCGACATGATCGCCATCAACAAGGCCGACGGCGACAACGTCACGCGCGCCGAGCGCGCCGCTTCCGAATATCGCGCCGCTCTGCAAATTCTGAACCCGCCTTCGCCCACCTGGTCGCCGCCGGTAATCACCATGTCCGGCATTCAGGGAAAGGGCCTCGACAAGCTGTGGGAGCACGTCCTCAACCACCGCAAGTCATTCACCGAGTCCGGCGAGTTCGCCGAGCGCCGTCAGCGCCAGACCGTCTCCTGGATGCATGACATGCTGAATGACCGCATCATGTCCGGCATTCAACGCAATCCGCGCGTCGCAGCCCGCCTGCCGCAGATCGAAGCCGACGTGCGCGCCGGCCGCCTGTTGCCCACCCTCGCCGTCGACGAAATTCTGGACCTCGCCGGCATCCGTCCGTGATCCCTGTATTGCGGGTCTAAGTGGTAGAGAGAGCTTCCGTGCCCACAGTACGACCGACCATTCTGCTCACCGGCTTCGGCGCCTTTCCCGGTGTCGGGAAAAACGCCACCGCCGCGCTCGTCCCTGCACTGGCAGCTGGCGCACGCGCGCGCTTTCCCGACTTCGATGTCGTTGACGAAGTTCTGCCGGTCGAATGGGCGCGTACACCGCAACTGCTGCAACAGCTGCTCTCCCGAACGTCGCCTCGACTTGCTTTACACTTCGGCGTCACGCGGCACGCACCAGGTTTCCAGATCGAACGCATCGGCCGCAACGTCTGCGAGCCGCGCCATGACGCTGCCGGAGCCATCCCCGATGTCACATGCTTGATCGCTGACGGCCCGGAAACGCTCACCTCGACTTTTCCGCTGGACCGCATCATCGCCCGCCTCGAAAGCGCAGGCTTACCCTGTGCAATGTCGGATAGCGCCGGCACATATCTCTGCAACGCGACGCTCTACCACTCGCTCACCGTCGCGCAGATGCGCGAGACACAAACCCTCGCCGGCTTCGTTCACCTGCCGGCCGATCTCGCACCCGGTATGCCCGCGGTCGGCGCATCGCGCATTTCTTGGGATGATGCCTTGCAAGGCGGCATAGAGATCATCGCCGCCTGTCTCGAGCAGGAAACCTCCGCTTAACCATCATTCAGCGCTTCCGACAGTCCTGGCCCCGGACTTGCGTACCAACGCGATTAAGTCACGGAGACCGGAGCCAATGACACTCGATCGTCGAAGTTTGCTGGGAGCTGGTGCCGCCGCGGGCCTCGCCGTCGGCGTCACCGCAGGAACCCGTCCAGCAATGGCACGCGCCAGCGCGCCTCGTCGCGACACGGGGCTCGTCAGCGGCAGCGCCATCGATCAGGCACCGGTCCTGCAACAGGCCATCGACGCGGCCGCAGCGAGCGGAGCACCCATCGAGCTGCCGCCCGGCCGCTTTCGCGTCGGACCGCTGAAGCTTCCGGCCGGAACCCGCCTCATCGGCGCTGCCGGTACCACCACGCTCGAATATGCGGGCGGCGGCAGCTTCATCACCGCCGAAGACACTGACCACATCAGCATCGAAGGCGTGGCGCTCGACGGGGCCTATCTCCCGCTCGATGCCGACGGTCTCATCGCCATCACCAACGCGCGCGGCGTGCACCTGAGCCGTCTCACGCTCACGCGCAGCCCCGCCAACGGAATATCGCTCTCGCGCTGCGCCGGAAGCGTTGCCGACTGCAACATCACCAACGCCATGCAGGCCGCCATCCGCAGCATGGACGCAGCCGGCCTCGAACTTACCCACAACGACATCGCCGACTGTGGCAACGCCGGCATTCAGGTCTGGCGCTCAGACGCGGGCGAAGACGGCAGCATCGTCTCCGCCAACCGCATCGCGCGCATCCGCGCCGACGGCGGCGGCAGCGGACAGAACGGAAACGGCGTCAGCCTTTTCCGCGCCGGCAGCGTGCTCGTGTCGGCCAACCGCATCACCGACTGCGCGTTCACCGCCGTTCGTGGCAACGCCGCAAACGACATCCAGATCATTGGCAATTCGTGCGCCCGTCTAGGCGAAGTCGCCATCTACGCCGAGTTCGGTTTCGAAGGCGCGCTCATCGCCAACAACATCGTCGACACCGCCGCAACCGGCATCACCGTCACCAACTTCAACGACGGAGGCCGGCTCGCGGTCGTGCAGGGAAACCTCGTGCGCAACCTGTTTCGCCGCGAGCATGAGCCTGTCGACAAACGCGGCCACGGCATCACCGTCGAAGCCGACACGGCTCTCACCGGCAACGTCATCGAGAACGCTCCGACCGCGGGCATCGTCATCGGGTGGGGCGCCTACATGCGCGAGGTGGTGGCAACCAGCAATCTGGTGCGGGCTTCCAAGGTCGGCATTCTCGTCGCGGCCGATCCTGGCACCGGCGCATGCCTGCTCGCCAGCAACATGATCTCCGGCGCGACGAACGGCTCGATCCGCGCCATGGACAGCAACGGCGACCCCACTGGGGCGGAACTGGTGCAAGGCGGCAGCAGCGACAAGCAGCTCTCGATATCCGGCAACCTATCGGTCTGACTACTGACGGGGAGTGAAAAGGGCGGCCTCAGTCGAACGACGACCTTCACACCTTCAAGCTGGCGAGCGCGTCCTCGAAGTAGGCCGACGAGCGCACCTCGCCCACAATCTGGCCGTGCCACGTCTTGATCGCGCCGGCGGGCATCAAGCCAAGCGCCGCCGGATAGAGCCGCTCCACCAGCGATATCGCAGCACCCGAGGCGGCGCGCTTGGCGCCGTCCTCCATCTTCAGCGCAAAGCCGAGCCCAAGCTCAGGGAATGCGCCGCAATAGACGCCTTCCGCGCCCGTCTTCATGAACACCTGGCGCGGCAGCGCCCGCATCACGACCGTATCCGCGCGGCTCTTGCCGGCCACCATGTCAGGGTACTGCCAGCACGCATCGAGAATGCGCCCGACGGCCGCCTTCCGCTCCGCCGACATGCCTTCGCCCGTAACGAGCCGCGCAAACGCCTGCGCCATCACCCGCAGCGGCATCGCCCAGTTCGGCACCGAGCAGCCGTCTATCCCGCGCACATCCGCACCGAGCGCCATCCCCGTGATGTCACGCATCGCCGCGTGCACGCGCTGCTGCACCGGATGATCCACCTTCCAATATTCTGCGGTCGGCTCTTTGAGATGAACCGCTGTCGCCAGCATGCCCGCGTGCTTGCCCGAGCAATTGTTGTGAAGCTGGCTCGCCGACTGCCCCGCAGCGATCAAAGCATGCGCCGCCGAACTGCCGAGCGGCATGTGCGCGCCGCACCCCAGATCATCTGGATTGAGTCCCGCCCGGTCGAGCATCGCCGCCGCCAGATGCGTGTGCCGCTCCGTGCCCGCATGCGAGCCGCACGCCAAAGCAATCTCTGCCGGCCCGAAATTGAAATGATCAGCAGCACCAGATTCTATCAGCGGCAGCGCCTGCAGCGCCTTTACCGCCGACCGCGGATAAACGGGCGTATCGACATCGCCTATGCTCAGCGCCAGCGCCCCCGAAGGCGCCGCAATGGCGATCGCGCCACGGTGCCAGCTCTCAACCAGCGGCCCGCGTGTCACCTCGATAAGGATGGGATTGAGCATGTCCCTCGTGTCGGCAGAGGAAGATTCCTTTGCCGCCAGCATCGGCCGCGCGGCTGACGCAATCAAGCCCTCCAAGGGGACAAACCGCCCAACGCGCGCGCAACCGCCAGAGCAATTTTACGGCGCGCGCCGCTTCACCAATCAATCGAAAAGGTTGCGCCTACTTCGCCGCGCACTTGCCGAGTTCAGCTTCGCGCTTTTGCGCGCTAGCCCGCGATGCATCCGGGCTCACCGAAGCGCACCAGGCCGCATGCGCGCCCTTGTCGATCGTCCACTCCGGACCCGAGAACCCGCATTTGAGCTTCAGGTTGCGCTGCTGCTGCTCCAGCGCCGTTCTGACGTACCAGTCGCAATTCGCGGCTGCGGGCAGGGACGCCGCGGCCACCGCGCAGGCGAAGGCCAATAGGTACAAAGCGGTGCGCTGCCGAGCGGTGGTCATCTTCCTCACCTTAACGTCCCTAAATCATTCCCTTGCCGACACTAGCCTTTAGCCCATGAACCCGGCCTGAATAGTGACGCGGCCCGGATATCCGTAGGCCTCGCCGTTCTTACACGGCATTTGCCTCCGCGGCGAGCCGCCGCAGCACGGCGAACAAGCGCGAAAACCTGTCACAGCCGGAACAGCGCACTCGCCCCAACCCCGCCATTCTCCCTCCACGACACGGCCATAGCGCCACAGTAACCGGAGAGAGTGCAATGCACGGACGCATCACCAAATTCAGCCCCCAGAATGGGGCTGGCGTAATCGAGGCGGACGATGGATCGCGTTACCGCTTCACCGGAAGTGAGGTCGTCAACCTCAACGGCAAGCTCGTCGGCCACACCGTCGACTTCGTCCTGAGTGCTCGCCGCCCCAAAGACATCATCCTGATGACTGGCACCCCATGGTCGGTCTTTGGCCGCACGCAACACTAGGCCCTCAACCTGCTAGGCCAACGGAGAGACTGAAATGGCTACGACGTTTGACATCTCGGATGTACCCGCCGCCGACGCGGCCGACCTCGGCGCCGCCATGCAGACCCTGATCGAGAACGGGCGCGCCCTCGTCCTGCTCAACGGCGCCTCGGCCGACGATCTCGATGCCGCCTGTGCCGTGCTCCAGAACCGCCACCGCACCGCTCCGCGGGGCTCTCTCGCCGCGGTCATCCGCTTCCGCCATCTCATCGAGGTGTTCGCCACCCGGCGACTGCAGCAGCTCCTGCTCGACACCGGCTATGCTGCCATTGCCCCGGCGATCTCAGTCGCCGCCTGCATGCGCCTCAATGGCCATCGCGGCTTCAACCCCCAGCTCTTCCTACTCGAATTATCAGCCGCACTCGCCGACAACGTCATTGCCATGGAAGGGTATCGCCGCGACCACGCCCCCCGCGAGCACCGCTACGCAGCGTGACCCAGCTGCCACAGAAAAATTTCGAAACACATTCGTTGACGGATTCGACACTCACTGCGCTAAGCTGCCTCTGAAGACATTCAGGGTGGGGGCCCGGAGAGATGCAGCTAGCGCGCCGACGCGTTCGCAACTACGTACTCGGCTACATCGGCGTCCAAGGAAACATGCAGATCTGGTGGACGCCCCAGATCCCGATCATTTACGTCGGCAACCCCAAGGCTGGATGTTCCAGCATCAAGCAGAGCCTCAAGTCCGCCCAGGCTCGACACTACGAGCGCTCGGGCCGCTCATTCACCCGCCTCGTCGACCCTCACACTGACGACGACTGCCTGCGCCGCAAAGGGCTCGCGCCCTCGAACTGCCGGAACCGCTACGTCTTCTCGTGCGTGCGCAATCCCTTGGCGCGCGTTCTTTCGGCCTATTTGGACAAGGTCGTCGCCGGGGATCACCGCAACTACCCCGAGCTTCGCAATCTGCGATCCGTGACATTCGAGAGCTTCCTGCGCGCCATCGCCGATCACGACCCGCTGCTCCTCGATGTCCACTTCCGGCCCCAGCACATCAATCTGAACTACCCCATCGTGTCGTATGACGCGGTGTTTTACCTGGAGAACGCCGAACCGATGGCGAGCTTTCTCGAGCAAATCGTGCCCGAGTTCGAGTTCGCCCGTTTCTCCCCACATGCCCGCAGCGCACAACAGAAGCTGGCTGAACATTTCGATCCGGTCACCATCGGGCTGGTCCACCGCATCTACTCGCGCGACTTCACCTACTTCGGCTATAGCCGCAAGCTCGAGGACGCCCTGGATGCCCCCGGCCGCATGCTCTCTGAGCACACGCTGCTTCCCCAGGACGCCGAGCAGCCTCCCCCGCCATGCCCCAAGCGACCGACACGCAATATGGCCCCGCTCGAGAAGACGCTGCGTTGCCGCTGGCTCATCGAGCGCCGCCTAATCTGACGCGCACGCCAATATCCGGGAACTCCTCGTTCGCCAGTCAAGCAATTGCCCGCGCACTGCCCCGCGACGTGAGCTAAGCTCAGCACACGCACTGAGGGCCCCGCACTGAGGGCATTGCATGCACTCTTCATCTTCCACGCCCGACTTTCCCGCCGTTGGTCTCTTCTCCGATCTATCCGCCGGCGAGCGCGCCGCCCTGGTGAGCGGATTAGAGACGCGCAGCCTGCAGCGCGGCGGCATCCTTGTGCGGCAGGGGGACCCGGCCGACGCCCTCTACTTCGTCATCTCCGGCCGGTTTGCCGTCACCCTTGACGGCCGCCGCGATCCGATCGCCGAAATCGGCCCTGACCAACCCATCGGCGAGATCGCGTTCCTCACCGGCGGCACGCGAACGGCTACCGTTTCCGCCATGCGCGATAGCCTCGTCCTGCGGCTCGACCGCAGCGATTTCGAGCGCCTTGCCGGCCAATGCCCGAGCATATGGCGCACACTGGCCAACGCTCTCTCCCAGCGGCTAGCCGCAACCACGGCCCCTGAGCCGGCCGCAGCCGATCCGCGTCCGCGAACCATCGCCGTGATCCGAGCCGGTGCATCGCAGATTCCACAGCGCTTCCTCGAAGCCCTCGCAAAAGTCTTCGCAACCAATGCCACCGCGCTCGTCCTCGACTCCTCCCGCGCCGCGCAACAGATGCCATCGGGCACGCGCCTCGACAGCATCGAGGCGACGCAATCGCTCAACAAGCTGGAAAGCTCATACGATTATCTGATCTTTCTCGCCGATGCCGACATAACCGACTGGTCGCAGAAGGCGATCCGCCATGCTGATCTCGTTCTCGCAGTAGGCGTCGATGGGGCTGATACTTCACCCAATCCGCTCGAATTATTCGCCGCCAACCTCGTCAGCCCCGACGCCCAGCGCCTCGTGCTCGTGCACGAGCACCGCCAGCCCATCACCGGCACGTCACGTTGGCTGCGCAAGCGAAAGGTTGCGGCGCACCACCACGTCGCCCTTGATGACGACAGCACCACCGCGCGCCTCTTTCGCTTCATCAACGGTACGGCCATTGGCTTCATAGCCTGCGGCGGCGGTGCGCTGTGCGCTGCGCACGTCGGGCTTTACAAGGCGCTGATCGAAAGCGGCTTCGAGTTCGACGCGCTCGGTGGAACGTCCGCCGGCGCGGCCATGACCGGGGCTTTCGCGATGGGTAAGCACCCCGACGACATCGACCGCGGCACGCACGACATCTTCGTCACCAATCATGCGATGCAGCGCTACACCTGGCCGCGCTACGGGCTGCTCGATCACCGGCATTACGACGCGCAGCTCGAGCGCTATTTCGCCGGTACAAACATCGAGGATCTCTGGATCCCGTATTTCTCGATTTCGACGAACCTGTCGAGCTATGAGCTTCACCGCCACGAACGCGGCGACCTCTTCGCAGCAATCCGCGCTTCGGGCTCGATCCCCGTGCTTCTGCCCCCCGTCTACACGCACGACGGCGAGATGCTGGTCGATGGCTGCCTGCTGGACAACGTCCCGGTACGCGCCATGCACGCCCTGAAGAACGGCCCCAACGTCGTCGTCAGCTTCCACATTCCCGAGCTGGAGCGATTCAACGTCGATTACGCCAAGCTGCCTTCGCGCACCGAGATGGTCCGCGCGGCGCTCAACCCTCTTGCCTGGGGCAAGCTGCCGGAAGCCCCCGGCATTACCACTGTGCTGATGCGCTCGCTGATGGCCAACCGCAACGACTTCCAGCGTCATTTACGGCCAAGCGACGTACTCTTTGTGCCGCCCATCCCCGCGGACATGGGCATCCTCGATTGGCGCCGGCATACCGAGCTCGTGCGCAACGCCTATTGGTGGGGACTGGAAGAAGTCGAGCGCCTGAGGCGAGCCCGCAATCCGATCATAGCGGCTGCCGAAGCAGCCGCTGCCATGTCGAAGGTCAGTTGAGCACGCTTCTCGCGCGTGCGCTCACGATGTGCAGCGCTGCAGGTTGTCGGGCGCGCGCGTCCACGTGAACGTCTGGCTCAGGAACTTCACGCCCGCGTAGCCGACGACCGTCATCTTGTCGCCTTGCGGAACAAGCTCGACGTCGAACTTGGCGTCCTTGTCCGGATCGTAGATCCAGCCTTCATCGAAAGTGCCATCGCCCATCGGCTTTACGTTGCCGATGATCTGCATGCCGCAGCCCTTGGCGTATTTCGGGTCCTGCACCCACACGACCTTGCCGCACAGCGAACCATCGCAGTCCGTGATCTCGACGGCACCGCGGCCCGTATGGTCGTACCAAATGCCGAGCGGCCCCTCTGCCGCTCCAGCGCTCGTGCCAACAATCGCCGCAGCCGCGACGAAGCACGCCTTCAACAGAGTCCTCATTCCTTGCACCCTTGTAATCGGACTCGCCCCAGCCATCAGAACGAATCAAGCCCAGCGATTCTCATGCATGATCATGGCACGCTGGCGACGATTTGCAGTAACGGACGCGACACTGATGCGGCGACGATATGGTCAAACCCGCGTCGCGCACAATGCCGGGCACGCATGGCCGCTGTGACTCTTTGGCTTGTCCGATATGCTGCAAAGCGGCAAATCGCGAAAATGCTGGAGATCACCCCAGATCCGGCTTCCCGCTGCGCAGCCGCTTCACCTGCCCGCGCCGCGTCTTGGCATCCTTCCGCCGCTCCTTCGAGGCGCGCGTCGGCTTGGTCTTGATGCGACGCTTGGGCTCGATCGACGCCTCGCGGATCAGCTCGAACAGGCGCTCGCGCGCATCCTCCCGGTTGCGATCCTGCGTGCGATGACGCTCCGCGCGGATCACCAATACGCCCTCGTCGGTGAGGCGCCTCCCCGCAAGTCGTTTCAGGCGTACGCGTATGTCACCCGGCAGCGACGGTGATCCACGCACATCGAAGCGCAGCTCCACCGCCGTAGACACTTTGTTTACGTTCTGCCCACCTGGCCCGGACGAGCGCACGAAGCGCTCCTCGATCTCGCTGTCGTCGAGTTCCACCCGGTCGTTGATTGCAAGCTTGGGCATCGCTCAAGTCTTCCGTGAAATGCGGAACGGTCCCCGCCCCCAGCCGCGAAAATCACGGATGATCTCGCGTGCCGCGTTGTGCCCCGGCGCACCGGTTACGCCACCGCCCGGATGCGCACCGGACCCGCAAAGGTAGAGCCCACCCAGCGGCAGGCGATAGTTTGCATAGCCGAGCCGTGGGCGCGTCGAGAAAAGCTGATCCAGCGACAGCGCGCCGTGGAAAATATCGCCGTCGACCAGCCCGAACCGTTCTTCGAGGTCCAGCGGCGACAGCACTTGCCGCGCCAGGACCGCCGCCTTGAAGTTGGGGGCGTGCCGCGTCACGGTCTCGATCACGAGATCGGCGAATGCTTCTTTTTCTCGCGGATCGCTCCAGCTCCGTCCCGCCGGAAGATGCGGGGCCACATGCTGCACGAAGAGGCTCGCGACATGCTGCCCTGATGGTGCCAGACTGTCATCGAGAGTTGAGGGAATGAGCATCTCCACCACCGGCGCACGCGACCAGCCTTCGAGCCGCGCATCGAGATAGGCGCGCTCCAGATAATCGAGCGTGGGCCCGATGACGATGCCCGCCCCGTGATGATCCTGCATTGTCTTGCCGGGCCGGCACACAAAATCAGGCAGTTCGCTCAGCGCCACGTTCAAGCGGAACGTGCCTGAGCCCGTCTTCATGCCCGTGAACGTCGAGCGCGTCTGCTGCGGCACAGCTCCGGCCGGGACCAGATCGCGGAACAGCAGCTTCGGCGGCACATTCGCGACCACCGCCCGCGCGTGAATTGCTTCGCCGCTGTCGAGCACCACGCCCGCCGCCACACCGTCTCTGCAAATGATCTCGCGCACCTTCGCGTCGGTTCTGATCTCGACCCCGCGCTCGCGCGCCGAACCCGCCATCGCTTGCGTGATTGCGCCCATGCCACCGATCGCGTGCCCCCAGGCGCCGCGCTTGCCGTTCACCTCGCCGAAGCAATGATGCAGCAGAACATACGCGCTGCCCGGCGTCGAAGGCGCAGCGAAGTTGCCGACGATCCCATCGAAAGCGAACGCTGCTTTTACGGTCTCGTTTTCGAACCATTCATCGAGGAAGTCCGTAGCGCTGCGCGTGAACAGATCAACGAGCACGCGCTTTTCATCGAGGCCGAGTCCCCACAATCGCCGCCCGACACCCGCGCCCTTAATCGCTTCTACAATTCCCCCGCCCGCATTCGGAGGCGTCGTCAGCACCAGATCACGCAGCACGTCGGCTGCGCGCTCCAGCGTCGCGTCGTAGTCGGCCAGCCGCTCGGCATCGCGCGTTGAAAACTTCGCTATAGCGGCCTGTCTCTCCTTCAAACCGCCGCGCATCAGCAGATAACGCGTCTCGTCCACCGGCCAGAAGTTAGCCGCGGGCCGATGCACCACGCGCAAACCGTGTCGCGCCAGCTCAAGATCGGCAATCACCTTCGGATTGAGCAGGCTGACGGTGTAGGAGGCGACCGAATTGCGAAAGCCGGGGTGAAACTCCTCGGTGACCGCGGCCCCGCCCACGACCTCGTTCTTTTCCAGCATGAGAACGCGCAGCCCCGCCGCCGCCAGGTAGGCGGCACAGGTCAGCCCGTTATGACCTGCCCCGATGATGAGCGCATCGACATCCCCCGCCCCTGCCACCTGACTGCCCATCACCGCGCGCTCTGCCTTCAATCTTTGCCGTTCCGACCCTGCGCATAGCCGCCCCAGTCCGCCGGTTCCAGCCGGGACAACCGATTACGGTGCATTAATTCTAATCAGGTGGAGCTTTGGGGTGCTTGAGCGCGTTAGCTTCTCGTTGAGGAGTCGCCACCTAGCGTCGGCGTATCAGATCCGCACGCCGGAGACACACAATGCAGACAGCTGCGAAAGTTCTGGCCCGTCCACGCACGAACGAGGACGCCCCTTATCAGTTCGCCGGCATGCTGGTCGTCTCGCTGTTTCCGGCCCTGTTCTGGACCCTCGCGATCGCCGGCATCGGCAGCGCCGTTGGCCACACGCCCAGCCCTGCCGCCCTGATGGTGTTCGGCACGGCCATCGCCGCCTTCTGTGCCACCATCTTCCACGCACTGCTGATCCGCCGCTGAACGCAGCCCCGCGCGCACTGCCTAGCTGAAAAACCCTTTGACGATGGGCCTCTAGCCTACGCCGCCCCAGCCGCAGCGTAGCTTCTCGCACACCCGCCCGCTCCCGCACGCGACCTTCACGAATCGGCAGCTGCGGCAGCTATAGCTGGACAGGCAGCCCCGATAGGAGCCGCCCTTGCGGAAGTTGCAGGTAAGAATCGTCTGGCAATCGCGCTGCGGATTGATCAGCCCGCCGGGGCCTTCCTGCGCCAGCACGAAAGTCGGCACCACTGCGAAGGCCGCAGCCAGCACCACTGCACACAAGCCTAAGCGTTGCATCCTGAAGCCTCGATGCATCTCAACCAGGCTTCAGTGTGAGTGAGCCGCCAGAAACCAGCAACCAAATGGCGAAATCACGGTGCTTAACCCGCGCACAGGTGTGCCGTTGTGGCCACGCCTTGTACAGACGCCCTTGCGCGGCAGCGGGTTACGCTGCCGGCCGGCTCGGTTTGGGCTGTGGATTTACTCCGCCGCTTTGCGCGAGGGCTGCACCATGGCCATGTAATCGTTGAGCAGGGTCTCGCTGATCTGCCCCGGCTTGTACTTGTGCTCTCCGATCTCCGACACGGGCGTGACCTCCGCCGCCGTACCGGTGAGAAACACTTCCGAGAAGTCTTTCAGCTCATCAGCCATGATCGCCCGCTCGATCACCTGATAGCCCCGCTTCTTGGCGAGGCCGATGACCGTGCGGCGAGTGATGCCATCGAGGAAACAATCGGGCTCGGGCGTGTGAATGACGCCATCCTTCACCAGGAAGACGTTGGCGCCCGTGCACTCCGCAACGCGGCCGCGCCAATCGAGCATCAGCGCATCGGCGTAGCCCGCCTTCTCCGCCCGATGCTTCTCCACCGTGCAGATCATGTAAAGACCGGCTGCCTTGCTCTTGGAGGGCGCCGTCGCTGGATCCGGACGGCGATACTTCGCCATCGTCAACCGGATGCCCTTGAGCCGCTGTTCCATCGGGAAGTAGGAACCCCACTCCCAAGCCGAGACCGAGAGATGAATTTTCGTTGCTTGAGCCGAAATGCCGATCTGCTCCGAACCGCGATATGCGATCGGGCGCACGTAGCAATCGGAAAGCTTGTTCGCCGCAATGACGTCGCGACAGATCTGATCGATCTCGGCCACTGAATAGGGCACCTCGAAATCGAGAATCTGCGCGCTGTCTTTCAGGCGCTGCGAGTGCTCGGACAGCTTGAAAGGCTCGCCGCCATAGGCGCGAACACCCTCGAACACCGCACTGCCGTAGTGCAGAGCATGCGTGAGAATGTGAACGTTGGCCTCACGCCAAGGGACCATCTTCCCATCAAGCCAAATGAAGCCGTCGCGATCGTTGAAGGGGGTTGGCCCTGACATGCGTGTCCTCTCCGTAGACTTTCGCGCCCAGATCGCTAACTAGACTGGCCCAACAGGACTAGCCCGATCCCGGGCCGGTGTCTGGTGCTGCCGCTGCTGTTCGGGGCTACCCCGCACATCGCCTGGGCAATTTCTGCCCCCGCGACGGCGCTGATCGATGGCGCAAAATGACTTGTCATCACTAACAATCGGGGCCAAATAAGTCAACATGGCTGACATAACCTCCGACGCCGTTTCGACCCCACGCCTGTCGCCGTCTGGCCCCGACCAGGCGATCGCCGAGGCGGGCCAGCCCGCCTGCCGCAACGCCATACCCGACGCCGATCTACTCGCGTGCGTCGAATTGCTCTTCTTCGCCTATCGCGACTTTACCGCCGGCGCCGACGCGGTCTTGGAGGAATACGGCTTCGGCCGCGCCCATCACCGCGTCCTGCATTTCGTGCACCGCAACCCCGGCATGCGGGTGGCCGACCTGCTCGATATTCTCAAGATCACCAAGCAGAGCCTCGCCCGCGTCTTAAAGCAGCTCATCGATAAAGGCTTCATTATGCAACGCGCCGGAAATGATGACCGCCGCGAGCGTCGCCTGTTCGTCACCGCCAAAGGAAGCCGGCTCGCCGAAAAACTCACCACCCAGCAGAGCCGCCACATCGAGAATGCACTGTCGAATGCCGGTCCCGGCGCCGCTGATTTTGCACGGCGCTTCCTTTTTGCCATGATTACGGAGTCGGATCGCCCGCGCGTCGAGGCGCTGGTAAAGCTGGCCTCAGGGATGCGCGCCAGATAGACCGGTACTACTAGACGAGGGGCAAAGATGAGAACCTCCGCCAAACTCGCGAGCGCACCGCTGCCCGACAACGCACCGCATGTCCTCATTGTAGATGACGACCAGAAGATCCGCGACCTGCTGGGCCGCTATCTTGCTGAGCAGGGCTTTCGCGTGACCACCGCCCAGGACGCAGCCGCCGCACGCGCCGGCATGCGCGGCCTCGAATTCGATGCTGTGCTGCTCGACGTGATGATGCCCGGCGAAAGCGGGCTCGATCTGGCGCGCGAGCTGAAGGCGACGCGCCCCGTCCCCATCTGCATGCTCACCGCGCGCTCGGACCCCGAGCACCGCATCGAGGGCCTGGAGGCCGGCGTCGATGATTATCTGCCCAAGCCCTTCGAGCCGCGCGAGTTGCTTCTGCGCCTGCGCAACATTCTGCGCCGCGCCGCAGGAGGTGGCGGCCCCAGCGAGGAAGTGCGCATGGGGAACTACACGTTCCACGTCGCGCGCGGCGAGCTGAAGCACAACGACGAGACCGTCAAGCTGACCGAGCGCGAACGCGACCTGTTGCGCATGTTCGCCCAGCGCATCGGCATGCCAATCCCACGCCACGAGCTGGCGCCCGAGGATTCCACCGGCAGCGACCGCGCCATCGACGTTCAGATCAACCGTTTGCGGCGAAAAATCGAGACCGACCCCTCCAATCCCGTGTACCTCCAGACAGTGCGCGGCAAAGGGTATATTCTCTATTCGGATTGATCCCGCGTGTACGAGTGTGATGATCGAAAAATTCGCCATCACGGGCAGCGAGGTATCAAGCGAATTTTTCGATCTGAATCACACTCGAGACCATTGGCTCCTAGTGTCCCTCATGATTCCGAAATTCGCTCGCACACCTGGCCGGCCTGCCCTGGCGAATTTCGGAACCGGGACACTAGAGAGGTTGGTTGATGCTCGCCAGGGGCGATGAGCCCGAGCGCCGTTCGTGGCTGCCATGGTCTTCACTGTGGCAAGCGTTGAAGCGTATTCCGCTGCCGCGCCCACCTAAACTGCGTGTCCCGCAATTCTTGCACCCGTCAGCGATCCGCAGCGCTTGGAACAGTCTGCCGCCCACGCCCGCATGGATGGTCGCCTTCGGCGCCTGGTTCATGCGCACTCACCGCCGCAACATGCAGCTCATCGGCGGCTGGCTCTCCGACTTCCTGCCGAAGGGCCTCTACGCGCGAGCGCTCATCATCATCATTGCGCCGATCGTCGTGCTCGAAGGCGTCATCGCCTTCGTCTTCATGGAGCGCCATTGGCAAGCGGTGACGCGCCGCCTCTCCGAAGCCACCGCACGCGACATCGCCGCTCTGATCGACATCTACGAGGAATATCCAAAGCGCGACGACTATAGCCAGCTCATCGAGATGGCGCGCGACCGCCTCAGCCTTTCGATGCAGGTGCTGCCGCCCGGTGATCTACCGGCACCGCGGCCGAAACCGTTCTTTGCCCTGCTCGACCGCGCACTCTCGGACGAGGTGCGAAAGCAGGTGCAAAAGCCGTTCTGGATCGACACCGTCGGGCAGTCACGCCACGTGGAAATCCGCGTCAAGCTCGAGAACGCGATCCTGCGCTTCGTCGCCACCCGATCGCAAACTTACGCCTCCAACTCGCACATCTTCCTGTTGTGGATGATCGGCTCGTCGGTGATCCTGCTCACCGTCGCCATCCTCTTCCTGCGCAACCAGATCCGCCCCATCCTGCGTCTCGCCGAAGCCGCCGACGCATTCGGCAAGGGCCGCAAAGTGGCGGAAGACTTCCGCCCCCGCGGTGCGCGCGAAGTCCGCCAGGCAGCCGTCGCATTCCTCGAAATGCGCGACCGTATCACCGCGCAGGTCGAGCAGCGCACCACCATGCTCGCCGGCGTCAGCCACGACCTGCGCACTATCCTGACGCGGTTCAAGCTCGAGCTGGCCCTGCTCGGCGATTCCCCCGAAGCGATCTCGCTGCAGGCGGACGTGCGCGAGATGCAGGACATGCTCGAAGACTATCTCGCCTTCGCCAAAGGCGATGGCGGCGAAGAGAGCACGCCCACCAACCTCAACCAGCTATTGCAGGACATCTACGAGGAAGCGCAGTACTACGACACGCACATCGAATTGAAGATGCGCAAGCGCCGGCGCGATATCGTGCTGCCGCTGAAGCGCCAGGCCTTCAAGCGCGCCATCACCAACCTCGTATCCAACGCGATCCGCTTCGGCGATCACGTCATCATCCGCGGTGCCGTTGAAGGCCAATGGGTGCGTATCGAGGTCGACGACGATGGCCCCGGCATTCCCGCAGCCGAGCGCGACAACGTCTTCCGTCCGTTCTACCGGCTCGATCACGCGCGCAATCAAGACGAGGGCAACACTGGCCTCGGCCTCGCCATTGCACGCGACATTGCGAAGAGTCACGGCGGCGACATCACCCTGGGCGAAAGCTCCATGGGTGGCTTGCGCGCCATCATCTCAGTGCCGCTGTAACCCAGCGACAGCCCTACGACGGCGCGCCGGGAGGCACCGGAGCTGCAGCATCCGCGCCCGGCTGCGGTGCAGGCGCCGTGCGGGCGGAACGCTTCTTCGCAGCATCGCAGCACGACTTGGCAAATCCGCACAGCTTGCCAAACACGCTGTCCATCTGCTGCAAGGCTTGCTCCCCGCGCCGCAGGCGCTGATCGAGCGCTGCCATCGTTTTCGCCAGTCCCGGGTCATCGTCGCTCAGCCACGTGCGATAGACGGAGGCGTAAAGGGCGCCGAGCCCGAGCGCGCGCACCTGCCCATCGAGCCCATCGGCGCGAATGCCGGCCGCGCGCAGCATCCAAGGCTGCGACCGGCCGACTGCACAAGCGAGCGTCGGATCGAGCGACCACGTCTCCGCAATCGAGCGCAGTGCAGGCTTATAGGCCGCCAGCACGTCGAACCGGCTCATGATCACCTCGAACAGCGCATCGCGAGCCGCCTGGCCGCCGCCGCGATGCGGCGCACGCGCCAGCACCGCGTCATCGACCGAGCGCACGAACGCCGCCAGTATCTCGTTCTTGCTGGCGAATTCCTTGCGCACATCGACCAGGCTGACCCCGGCACTCTCGGCGATCTGGGCCAGCGTCACGTCCTTCCAAGGACATTCGCCCGCTAGCTTCATGGCGGCGGTAATGAGCCGTCCGCGAATGGTCGTCTGATCAAGCATGGTGGCTCTCCTCGTTCCTTGCCCGAAAGATAATCAGCCTCGAAGCCCTTCCGAAGGCCGTGGGTGCCATCCCCTGCGGATAATGCGCGCAAACGTGCGCCGCTACAGCGCGAACACCCGCCGCAGCGGGCATAAGTCCCTAGGAACAAAGGGAAAAAGTCCTTGCTGCACACAATCTCGTGAAGCAGCGTCCGCCGGCTTGCCACTGATGTAACAGTATATCATAACTGGGGCGTGGCTGCGTGGCACTTCACGCGCAACTCGGCTGAAAACCTATCCTCCTTGGTTCTTTGGCTTTGGGTGCCCGCCGACCACGAAAGTGCCTGGGCCGCCGGGGCGAAAGCCCGCCCAGGCCACGCAAGAGACGCGGTCGCCGAACGGCCTGAGCCCCGCTCACTTCGCCAGTTCGCGACCGCGTTTTGTTGCCGCCGCCACCGCTGCGGTCATCAGCTCCTTCAGACCGGCTTCCCCGCCCAGCACTTCCAGTGCAGCCGCCGTCGTCCCACCGGGAGACGTTACGTTGCGCCGTAGCTCGGCCGGCGGGAGCTCGGACGCCTCTAGCAGAGCCGCCGAACCGATCACCGTGGCGCGCGCCAGCTTCTCGGCAAACGCCGCATCGAGACCAGCCGCGCGGCCGGCTTCGGCCAGGCACTCGGTGAGATAGAACACGTACGCGGGACCCGAGCCCGACACCGCCGTCACTGGATCGAGCAGCGCCTCATCGTCGACCCACATGACGTCGCCCACGGCGGCCAGCAGATCGTTGGCGAGCGCGCGCTGCACCGGCGTCACATTGCCATTGGCAACGGCCACGGTCATGCCGCGCTGAATCGCAGCCGGCGTATTCGGCATGGCGCGGACGACTGCAGCCTTCGGCGCATATCGCTCGAACGCCGCAAGCGGTCGCCCGGCCGCAATCGAAACAAAAAGCGTCTGCGGTCCCGCGAGCTTAGCAAGCCCCGGCATCACGGCATCGATCACTTGCGGTTTCACGGCGACGAGAATGACGGCCGGCGGCTGCGTCAGCTCGTCGATGGCCGGCACGACATCAATGCCATTGTCGGCGAGAAACGCAGCGACTGCGGGTGCAGGCGTCGGTTCCTGTACGATCACCTGCCGCGCATCGAGCCCGCGGGCGAGCAATCCTTCCAGGATCGCTCCCCCCATCTTACCGGCCCCTGCCAGCAGCAGAGGACCTTGCATTGTGAATTTCATGTGCCGCCCGCGAGAAAGCAGGGCGACGTGGCCGCCCCGGTTTAGGCCTGGCCCTCGGTCTCGAACATGGTCGAAACCAGCGCCTCGCGGCTCTGCTTACCCGCCCAGACGACGAACTGGAAGGCCTGATAGTAGCGCTCGCACCCCTCAAGCGCCGCCTGCAGCATCGCCTCGCACTGGGCCGAAGTCGCCACTGAGCCGTTCAGCAGCAGCGCGTGGCGGAACATCACCAAGCCTTCCTGGGTCCACAGATCGAAATGGCCGAGCCAGAGCTGCTCGTTGATCTGCGCCACCAGCTTGTACATTTCGTTGAGGCGGTTCTCCGGCACCCGGAAATCGAATGCGCACGCAAGGTGCAGCGCCTCGAGGTCGTCGCGCCAATTCAGCGACACATGATAATCGGTCCAGGTGCCGGCGATGACGAGGGTCAGCTCGTCGTCATTCGTCCGGTCGCAGGCCCAGTCGTGCGCACCAGCTAACCGCTCGATGAGATCGATCGGGTTCGTCACACGGCCGTAGCCAACGTGTTCAGCCGACATGCTTCGAGGATCCCTCTATGGTCTCGCGTTCTTTTTTATGGTCGATGCAAAAGCTACGCGACATCACGAGAGCAACTACTCAACCAACACGGGCGACGAAAACATCAGCCGGGCACGAGTCGCAAGTTCGGCCCGGCCTTGTCCACGGGCAAAGTACTTGTGAGGAAACCATTTTGTTGTCAGGCGGTGCGCGATTGCGCGAGTTGCTGCTCCAGCTCGGCGATGCGCGCTTCGAGTCTTTCGTTCTCCGCGCGCGCCTTCTCGGCCATCGCCTTCACCGCTTCGAACTCCTCGCGGCGCACCACGTCCATCTCGCGCAGGAAGCGTTCGCCCTGCGAGCGGAACACCTGTTCGGCCTCTTTCCTGAGGCCATCGGCCGCGCCAGCAGCATCCGTCATCAGCTTGGCAAACTCATCGAGGAAGCGATTGGTCGTCTGGGTCATGGGTATTTGCTCCGTGAGTTGCTCTTCTTGATAGAGACCGGTCGGACTATGAGCGCCACGCCTACCCCATTCAAGGCGTCCTCGACCCTTGACAGAGCGTCACGGCGCCGAAATCGTGCGGCGCCCGGATGGAGGGTGCCTAGCCCACAGGAGCGGCCGCTGACCGCGGCTTGTCGATTCTCATGAACATGCTGACCACCCTCTGGGCGATTCCCTTTCCCAACCTCGACCCCGTTGCGCTGCAAATCGGCCCGGTGGCGATCAAGTGGTATGGCCTCGCCTATCTGGCGGGACTGCTGCTTGGCTGGCTCTATATCCGCCGTCTCCTCAGCACTCCCTACCTGTGGGCCAAGGACACGCCCCCGTTCACGCCCGCGAAGGTCGACGACCTCCTCCTCTATATAACGGCGGGCGTTGTGCTCGGCGGTAGGCTCGGTTTCGTCATCTTCTATGAGCCGAGCTACTACATCGCCAATCCGCAGGACATTATCGCCGTTTGGAAGGGCGGCATGGCCTTCCACGGCGCCCTCGTCGGCTGCGCCATCGCCATCTGGGCCTTCGCCCACCGCAACAACGTCAGCCCGTGGAGCACGGGAGACCTCGTGACAGCAGCGGTGCCGATCGGTCTTTTCTTCGGCCGCATCGCCAATTTCATCAACGGCGAGCTGTTCGGGCGCCCCACGACGATGCCCTGGGGCATGGTGTTCCCCGAAGCTGCCATCCACTACCCGCAGGTTGAGCCGACGCCGCGGCATCCGAGCCAGCTCTACGAGGCAGCGCTCGAGGGGCTGCTGCTGTTTCTCGTCCTGCGTCTGCTGACGCACCATTTCGGTGCCCTGAAGCGCCCCGGCCTCGTCAGCGGCACCTTCCTCATCGGCTATGCGCTCGCCCGCTCGACCGGTGAGCTGTTCCGCGAGCCGCACTTCGCGCACGCCTTCAACATCGGCCCGCTCACCGCCGGCATTGCATACTCGATCCCGATGTTCATCCTCGGCATCGTCGTTGTGCGCTACGCGCTGAGCCGCAGCGCGAAGTGACGGACGGCCCCACCCCACAGGTGACGCCGCTCGCGCGTCATCTCGCCGAGCGCATCGCCCGCGACGGCCCCGTTTCCGTCGCCGACTACATAGACGTATGTCTCCAGCACCCCGAGCATGGCTATTACCGCCGCCAAGCCGCCATCGGCGCTGCCGCCGATTTCGTCACCGCGCCGGAGATCAGTCAGGTATTCGGCGAGCTGATCGGATTATGGTGCGCCGTCGTCTGGCAGCAGATGGGCACGCCCGCTTCGCTGCGGCTGATCGAGTTGGGGCCCGGACGCGGCACGCTGATGCGCGATGCCTTGCGCGCTGCCCGCCTCGTCCCCGCATTCCGCGCTGCGCTCCACATCGAGCTTGTCGAAACCAACGAGACGCTGAAGCAGCTGCAGCGCGCAGCGCTCTGCGACGAGGAACTGCCACTGGAGTGGAGCAGCAAACTTGCCCCGCGCTCCGGTGCCACCATCGTCATCGCCAACGAGTTCCTCGACACGCTTCCAGCCGATCAGTTCGTGTGGCGCAACGGTGCGTGGCACTCGCGCTGTGTCGGGCTCGATGCCTCGGGCGGCCTCCAATTCATCGATGGACCGGCAGCGGAAGCGAACCTCCCCGGCTCGCTCCCGGCACCGACGGACGGCGACATCTTCGAGCATCGCCGCACTGCCTACGCACGCCTTGCTGGCGATCTCGCGGCGCTCGGCACGCCCCTCGCCGGACTCTTCATCGATTACGGGCACACCGAGCCGAACTACGGCGACACGCTGCAGGCGGTCCTTGCGCACCGCTACACCAATCCGTTGCAGACGCCCGGACAAGCCGACCTCACCATGCAGGTCGACTTCACCGCATTCGCTCACGCCATCGCCGCCGCCGGCATGCGCTGCGATGGCCCGCTTCCTCAAGCTGAGTTTCTCGGCCGCCTCGGCGCCGTCGAGCGCGCTTCAAGACTGATGGCGGCCAATCCCGCGCGCGCCGCCGAGATCGAATCCGGCATCGCCCGCCTCCTTGCCCCGACGGGCATGGGCGGCCGATTCCAAGTTCTCGGCATACGAAGCGTTGACGTCTCTCCGCTACCACCCTTCACCTGAGGAACACCAGAACGCATCCGCCGAGGCCGAGGCCCATGCTGCAACCGATAGAAGCAACCGCGCTCGCCAGTTCGAAGCGCATCCGCCACGGCTTCTTCACGCGCCCCGGCGGTGTATCCGAGGGGCTCTACGCCGGTCTCAACTGCGGACCGGGCTCATCCGACGTGCCTGCCAACGTCGTTGAGAATCGCGCGCGCGTTTCCCGCCACCTCGGCGGAACCAATAGTGACGTGGCGACCCTCTATCAGATCCACAGCGGCATAGCCGTCGCCATCGACGCCCCGTTCGCGCCCGACCAGCGGCCCAAGGCCGACGGCATCGTCACGCGGACGCCTGGGCTCGTCATCGGCGTGCTCACGGCCGACTGCGCCCCAGTCCTCTTCGCCGACCCCGAGGCCGGCGTCGTGGGCGCTGCCCATGCCGGCTGGCGCGGCGCCGTCGGAGGGGTCCTGGAGGCCACGATCGCCGAAATGGAGAATCTCGGGGCGCGGCGAAATTGCATTATCACTGCAATTGGCCCGGCCATTAACCAAGTTTCATATGAAGTAGGGCCAGACTTTGAAGCGGCCCTGCTCGAAAGTTGCGCGGACAACAAAATCTTTCTTTCGCGCAAAAGTCCCAACGAAAAGGCTCATTTCGACTTGCCTGGCTATGTCGAGACGAGACTTCGCAAGAGCGGCGTCGCTGAGGTTGAGAGGCAATCCCCGTGCACGTACCTGAACGAATCGATGTTTTTCAGCTTTCGGCGCTCCCAACACCGATCGGAGCCCGATTACGGCCGTCAAATCTCCGCCATTGTCGTGGCTTAATTGCACAATCCACAATGGCGTCCTGCGTTTTCTTCGGGGAATTGCGTTAGGGCGCCGGGACGTTCGGATTCGATCTGGACGCGGCTTTGATGACTGGTTAGACGATTCTTAGAGAGGTACCGGTCATTAGGGAGTGTAAGGCCGCAGGGTTCGTACGCCGGCCGCCGGAACAAACAGCGAGTACTCAACGGGGGAGCGTCGCCGTGACGACCTTTGATGCTGCTGCGGCTTGGCAAAAGACAAAGCCAATAGCATTCGCAGTTATCGCAGGCTGGATGTGCATGGGGCTGGCCGCATGCGAGACAGCCAGCTCTGTTACATCCTTATTCAGCTCATCGGGTAGCGATGCGCCGACCGCGTCGGTCGCAAGCCCGCCGCCGATGGCTGCGCCACGCGGTGCACAGTTCGCAGTAGCGCCGGTCATCGGCCCGCCTGAGAACGTTTCCAATGAGCTGCGCACGCAGCTCATCGCCGATCTCGAACGCCAGAACCTCCGCGTCGCCAAGTCTCCGGACGAGCGCGCCGAATACACGCTGCGCGGATACGTCGTCTCCTCGCTCGAGAAGAAGGGCAACAAGTCGAAGGTGTCCTACATCTGGGACGTCACCGACGCCAACGGCAAGGGCGTTCACCGCGTAAGCGGCGAGGAATCCGCGCCTGCCGGCAAGGGCAAAGATCCTTGGGCGGCCATGACGCCTAATCTGGTGCAAGCGATCGCGGCCAAGACGGTCACGTCGGTTGCTGGCTGGATGCCCGGTGGCGGCGCCGCCGTCGCCAGCAACGGCAGCATGGTTCAGACGGCAGCAGCCACGACGCCGTCCTACGCAGCGCAGAAGCCCCTGGTTACCGGCAGCGTTGCCAGCAGCGGCCCGATCAACGCTCTCGTACCGGTCGTGACCGGTGCGCCGGGCGATGGCAGCACCGCACTGCGCGCGGCCCTTCAGCGTGAGCTCTCCCGCAGCGGCGTGCCGCTCTCGGATGCGCGCACGGCGAACACCTACCTCGTCGAAGGCAAGGTGGCGATGGGCACCGGCAAGGATGGCAAGCAGCCGATCACCATCGACTGGAGCGTGACCGACCCGCACGGCAAGCGGCTCGGCACCGTCTCCCAGAAAAACGAAGTTCCGCAGGGTTCGCTTGACGGCTCCTGGGGCAAGACGGCCGACGCTGCTGCCGCAGCAGCCGCACAAGGCATTGTTAAGCTCCTGCCTCAACCGACGCAGAAGACCAGCTCTAACTAACGCACCAGGTCGCTCATCTGGCACCTGGGTCGTTTAGACCGATGGCATTGCGAGGGCCCCGCCGTTTACAGGCGCGGGCCCTCTTGCTAGAAGCCCCCTTCTTAGCGACCCCGGCAAGCGGCTGTGGAGGCGTAAATGCCCTTCGATCCCCGTCCTGAGGGCCGGGCAACTCCGACGATGAAGATTGTCGCCGGAAATTCCAATCGACCACTTGCGGAAGCGATCAGCGCGCACCTCAAGCTGCCCCTGACCAAAGGGCAGGTGAAGCGCTTCGCCGACATGGAGATCTTCGTCGAGATCCAGGAGAACGTCCGTGGCCAGGACGTCTTCGTCATCCAGTCGAACTCCTTCCCGGCCAACGACAACCTGATGGAGTTGCTGATCCTGCTCGACGCGCTGAAGCGCGCATCGGCAGCTCGCATCACCGCTGTCATTCCCTATTACGGATATGCCCGTCAGGACCGGAAGCCTGGCCCGCGTACGCCCATCACCGCCAAGCTCGTCGCCAACCTGATCGAGCGGGCCGGCGCCGACCGCGTGATGACGCTGGACCTGCACGCCGGCCAGATCCAGGGCTTCTTCGACATCCCCACCGACAACCTGTTCGCTGCCCCCGTGATGGTCCGCGACATCCAGGAGCGCTACAAGGGCAACAACCTGATGGTTGTTTCGCCTGACGTCGGCGGCGTGGTGCGTGCCCGCGCCCTCGCCAAACGCATCGAAGCGCCCATCGCCATCTGCGATAAACGCCGCGAGCGCCCCGGCGAATCCGAGGTCATGAACGTCATCGGCGACGTGAAGGGCATGCGCTGCATCCTGATCGACGACATCGTCGATTCTGGCGGCACGCTGGTGAATGCTGCCGAAGCGCTGCTAAAGAACGGCGCTGTTGAGGTGATGGCCTACATCACCCACGGCGTGCTCTCGGGCGGCGCCGTCAGCCGCATCCAGGCCTCTAAACTGAAGTCGCTGGTCATCACCGACTCGATCCAGCCGACTGCCGCCGTCCTCGCCGCCAAGAACATTCGCGTGCTGTCGATCGCACCGCTGATCGGCGAGGCCATCCTGCGCACCGCGCGCGAGGAAAGCGTCTCGAGCCTCTTCTACTGACCGAACGGAAAACGATGTTGGGTTGAGGCGCAAAGCTCAGAACCCAACATCCCAGTTCCCACTGTCATCCCGGGCGCAGCGAGCATCGCGAGCAAGACCCGGGACCCAGCAGAAGAGCGCGCACCTCCGCGGCGAGATCAAACCGCCTCTAGCGGCCCGTGATCGTCGCAATGATCGCCGTGCGGATGATGCAAATGACCGTCGACCAGATAGTCGACGTGATCGCCGTGCGGCACAGCCTCGTGTCCGCAACCAGGACCATGCTTGTGCCCGGGCTCGTGCCCCGCGCAGCGATGCTCCGGCGTGCACCTGTCGGGGTTCTTTCCCGACACTTCGATCACATGCTCATCGACGTGATCACCATGCATGTGATGCAAGTGGCCGTCGTGCAGGTAATCGACATGATCGCCGTGCTGCACGGCCTTGTGGCCGCAGCCCGGTCCGTGCTGGTGCGTGTGATTTGCGTGATGCGGATCCGAACACGTCGACATGGGCGCCTCCCGATGCGAGTCATCGAACGTTGGCGCCGATCCTACGGCAGTCGCGCGGCATTGACCAGTCGAGTTGTGCTCGACGGCCACTGCCGCGCGCGACGCATTAATTCAGCTTCACCGATCCGAAGAGGCGAACGCTAGCGCCCGGCAGCAGAACTTCCTCCTTGAGGAACGACGAGTGGTTGCGAACCTCCTGGTCAGCAAGGTTCTCGCCCTTGATGCCAATCGTGGTCACCGGCGTGATGCCATCGTGCGTCTCGCCGCGGTACGTGTAGCTAAGCTCCGCCGAAACAAGCGTGTATCCTTCGGTAGAAGTCTCGCCGAGACCGATCTGATCCTGATCGAAGGCGTGCAGCACACCAGTCCTGAAGAACCAAGCCGGGTCGCGGTAGAAGATACCACCGCCGAGGCGGTGTGGCGGGATGCGCGGCACGTATTCTCCGTCCGCGAACTCAGCGTGCACGAAGTCGTACTGGCCATCGACGCCCCAAAGACCGTTCCAAACGCGCCCGACATCGTACTGCGCCGTGAGCTCGGCACCGTAGAAGGTCGCGTCGCGCTGCTGGAAGGTCACCTGCTGCAGGTCGCCGGAACCGCCAAGGGCACATGAGGCGAGGTTTTCTTCGCAGAACACGCCTGGCGTGACCTGCCTGTAGATGAAGTCCGAGAACTGCGTGTAGTAGACGCTGGTATCGAAGCGCAGATCACCCTTCGCGCGTTTGAAGCCCAGTTCGATGGTCTTGGCCGACTCGATGCCAAGATTGGGATTTCCGATCTCGAAGGTGCCGCTGGCCTCGTGCGCCCCCTTTGAGAACAGCTCTGTGGCTGCCGGTGCGCGCTCCACGTATGCTGCCGTGACGCGAGCGACGATGTCGCTTGGCAGTTCATAGAGGGCACCAATGCTGGCGCTGAGCGGCGTATAATCACGCTCGCCTTGGAACACGACGGGATTGTCCGGGTCGGTGACGTCGGTCCAGCCTAGACCGTCGACGGTCGTGTTCTCGATGCGCCCGGCCGCCTGCAGCCGCAGATATCGCGAAACTTGCAGCTCTTCGAACATGAACCCGGCAACCTGGTCCGTCGTTGACGGCTCCAGCAGGTTGTCGGCGTCATCTTCGAACGCCAGTCCCGTCGTCTTGCGGTGACCGATTTGGATGCCGGCGGCACCACGCAGCTCGCCCAGCGAGGTCGCGAACGCCTGATGCTCGACCTCGATGCGGCCCTCCTGTTCCTTGTTGAGGAACCGCGCGCCGATCTCCCCTTCCGGCGACACCTCGTTGTGCTGGTAGTCGCTTGCGCCGAACCAGTAGCGGATCGCTTCGATGCCGTTCGAGTTCACGCGCCATTCGCCCTTCGACATGATCTTATCCTGCTGCATGTCGATGTGTGCGTCCTCGCCGGGGATCCCATAGAGGCTGTTGAACTCGGTGAACGAAACGCCTGCATAGCCGTCATGCCCAACGAACGAGCCGCCGAACGACACGCCATCGGTATCGACGAACGAGTTGGACTGGCGTCCTTGCGGTGTGTCGTAGTCGTCCGCCTTCCGCTTGAACGCATCGGCATGAAAGACGAAGTTGCCGGAACCGGCGTTCGTGCTGAATCCCCCGTCGCGCCCCTCATCGACCGATGTGACACCGCCGCGGATCTCCGCGTCGAACCCATTGCGCGGCATGTACGATGGAATGCGATTGTTATCGACCGACACCACGCCGCCGATCGCCTGGCTGCCGTAACGCAGCGTAGCGGGGCCGCGTACGACCTCCACCTTGTCTGCAGCGTAAGGATCGACGGGAACGGCATGGTCTTCGGAGATCGCCGACACGTCCTGCGTGCTGATGCCGTTCTCCTGAATGCGGACGCGGTTTTCATCGAGCCCGCGGATGATCGGCCGGTTGGAACCTGGCGCGAACGTCGATCCGATGATGCCTGGTTTATTCATCAACGTGTCGGTGATCGTCGGGCCGGCGGTGGCTTGGATCTCGCGCGAGGTGGCGACGGTGACCGCTACGAACGCGTCATCATCGACGATGGCACCGGGCAGCGGTTGCAGCTCCGGCGCCGCTGGCGCGCCCGAGGGAGCCGGTGCAGAGGCCGTCGACGCTGTTTTCCGCTTGGTGGACTTCTTCGGCTTCGCGATCGGGCTCGCGCTCGTGGTGACGGTCACCGCGGGCAATTCCACAACACCGCTTGAATTGGTCCCCGACGCCGCTGGCGCCGCCGTCTGCGCCGCAACCGACGCGCTACTCATCATCAGCGCCGCCGCAGCGACGCTGTACGCAACTGATACTCTCACGGATACGCCCCCTAACACGCAATACGGATGTTATAATATCCATTAACTAACCCTGGTCAACCCGGGGTGCGCCGGTCGCTATGACATGGGCTCGCAAGTGCAGACTGTGAGCCACACTGCGTTAGCCAGCGGCCAGCGATCGCATCGGCCGGTCGATCGACTTTAATTTCGTCAGGTCAGGAGATCAGCCCGCCGTCCCATTCAAACGCAGATCACCCAGAGATGCGGTCCGTGCAAGCGCGGCAGCGGCCACGCAATTCGAGCGTCATGCGCTCGACAGCGAACTTGGACTTACGCGCCCACGCCGCCAGGCGCTCGACCGCGCCGGGTTCGTCGAACTCCGACACCGTCCCACAGTCATTGCAGATGGCGAACACTGCCGTGCCCTCATGGCTGGGGTGCCGGCAGGCAACGAAGGCGTTGATCGATTCCAGCCGGTGTGCCTGCCCGTCGGCGATCAGCCGGTCGAGCGAACGATAGACGGTCTGTGGCGCAAGGCTGGCCTTCTCGCGCAACTCCTCGATCAGCTCGTAAGCACTCACGGGGCGGCCGACGTCGCGCAGCGCATCGGCAATCATCTTGTCCTGCTCCGGGGCAGCACGGCGCTTTGGCAGCTTGCGCGTCATCGATTCGTCCAGGCTTTTGCAGCTATGAATTGAACTATAACATTAAAAGCGCGCGCTACGCATACAATGGCCGCCGATCGCCTTTATCGTCGAGCGCTCCCACAGCCGCAAGCCACGGGCCTCGCCGCCCCGGGTTAACCCTTCTGGCGAGCCGGATTTGGCAGCCCTCCGGACATTGCCAACCCCCCGCCCGAAGGCTATAAACCGCGCCATCTCAAGCAAAAACGCGTGAGACGGCGCCCGGCACCCTTGGAGGCCGCGCCGCGTGATAGGGCCGCAAGGCCCTGATTCTTTTGGAGAAACAGCCATGGCTCAGCAACCGATCGAGCTGAAAGCCACGGCGCGCCCGCGTGCCGGCAAGGGGGCCGCACGCCAAGCTCGTCGTGAAGGAAAAGTTCCAGCGGTCATTTATGGCAACGGCGAAACGCCCGTAGCCATCGCCCTCGACTACAACGACCTGTGGAGGCAGGTCCTCAAGGGCCACTTCACCTCCACCGTTCTCGACATCGACGTCGAAGGCACGAAGTCGCGCGTTATTCCGCGTGACCTTCAGGTTGACCCGGTGAAGGATCTGCCGGTGCACGTCGACTTCATGCGCATCGCCAGCGACGGCCGTATCCGCGTCGAGGTCCCCGTTCGCTTTGTCAACGACCAGGCCTCGCCCGGCCTGAAGCGCGGCGGCGTGCTCAACATCGTCCGTCACGATGTCGAAGTCATCTGCCCCTGGGATCACATCCCGCCATACTTCGAGATCGACCTCACCGGGCTTGAGATCGGCCGCTCGATCCACGTCTCGACCATCGTCCTGCCGAAGGACGCCGAGCTCACCATCAAGGACCGCGACTTCACCATCGCCACCATCGCCGGCGCAGTGAAGGAGTCCGAATCCGGCGCTGGTGCAGCTGCTGGCGACGCCGCCGCCGCTGCAGGCGCAGCCCCAGCCGCCAAGGCTGCTGCTCCTGCCGCCAAGGCCGGCGCTGCCCCTGCCGCCAAGGCTGCAGCTCCTGCTGCCAAGCCCGGCGCAAAGAAGTAATCGAACTGCGGGCGCGGCTCAGGCTGCGCCCGCATTCCTCTGCGCGGGGCGATGCCAATGAAGCTGTTCGTTGGATTGGGAAACCCAGGCGCAGAATACGCACGCCACCGCCACAACGTGGGCTTCATGGCCCTCGACAAGATTGCCGACGCGCATGGCTTCAGCGCGTGGCGCAAGCGCTTCCAAGGCGAGACCGCGGAAGGCACGATCGGCGGCGAACGCGTCGTTCTTCTGAAACCAGCAACCTACATGAACGAGAGCGGCCGTGCCGTCGGCGAGGCCGCGCGCTTCCTCAAAATTCCGCTCGAGGACATCTACGTCTTCCACGACGAGATAGACCTCGCCCCTTCCAAGCTGAAAGTTAAGTCCGGCGGCGGCAATGCCGGCCACAACGGACTGCGTTCGATCTCTGCCCACATGGGCAACGACTACACGCGCGTTCGCATCGGCGTCGGCCATCCCGGAGCCAAGGAAGCTGTCGCCCGTTACGTGCTGCACGACTTCGCCAAGGTCGAGTATACTTGGCTCGATCCTATGCTGGACGCCATGGCCGATGCAGCGCCGTTTCTCGCCAAGGGAGACAGCGCACGCTTTCTCTCCAACGTCGCCCTCAAGATGAACGCGGACGACGAGCCGGAAACGACGCCCGCGAAAGCCTCCGCCTCGCCGAAGCCCAAGCCCGCACCGCGAAATCCACATCCCGCTGGCGAGCGTCAGTCGAAACGTGCCACCGCACTTGCTGATAACTTGAAAAAGTGGCTTGCCGGACGCGGCGACAAGGAATGATGTCTCGGCCGTCTTGAAGACGAGCACGGGAGCGCTTATTCCCCCCGCATGACCGCCATCATATCGATCAAAGATCTGTCGAAGACATATGCCGGCGGCTTTCAGGCGCTGAAGCGTGTCGACCTCGATATCGAGCGCGGCGAGATTTTCGCCCTTCTCGGTCCCAACGGCGCGGGCAAAACCACGCTGATCTCCATCATCTGCGGGCTCGTCAATCCGACGACCGGATCCGTCACCGTCGATGGCGGCGACATCAAACGCGACTATCGCCGCGTCCGCGAGATGATCGGCCTCGTCCCGCAAGAGCTGACCACGGATCACTTCGAGACCGTATGGAATGCGGTATCATTCAGCCGCGGCCTGTTCGGCAAGGCACCCAATCCCGGCTACATCGAGAAAATCCTTCGCGCCCTTTCGCTATGGGAGAAGAAGGACAACCGCATCATGGAGCTTTCGGGCGGCATGAAGCGGCGCCTCCTGATTGCCAAAGCTCTCTCGCACGAGCCCTCGATTCTGTTCCTCGACGAGCCGACCGCCGGCGTCGACGTCGAGCTGCGCAAGGACATGTGGCAGGTGGTGCGCGATCTGCGCGCAGCAGGCGTCACCATCATCCTCACTACGCACTACATCGAGGAAGCCGAGGAGATGGCCGACCGCGTCGGCGTCATCACCAAGGGTGAATTGATCATCGTCGAAGACAAGGCCGAGCTGATGCGCAAGCTCGGCAAGAAGCAGCTCACTTTGCAGCTCAGCGCGCCGCTGTCCGAAATTCCGGGCGCACTCGCCAAGCACGAGCTCGAGCTGTCCAACGGCGGGAACACGCTGACCTACACCTATGATACCCGCGCCGGCCGCACCGGCATCACCTCGCTGCTCGATGATATGCGCTCAGCCGGCATCGGCTTCTCCGATCTCGACACCACGCAATCTTCGCTCGAAGACATCTTCGTCGATCTCGTCAGGAGCAAGAAATGAACCTGCACGCGATCAAAGCCATCTACATGTTCGAGATGTCGCGCGCCATGCGCACGGTCATGCAGAGCATTATCTCGCCTGTGATCTCGACCTCGCTCTATTTCATCGTATTCGGCGCGGCCATCGGCTCCCGTATCCAGCACATCGAAGGCATCAGCTACGGCGCCTTCATCGTGCCGGGCCTCATCATGCTGCAGCTCTTGACGCAATCGATCTCCAACGCAGCGTTCGGCATCTATTTCCCGCGCTTCACGGGAACCATCTACGAAGTGCTTACGGCCCCGATCTCGCCGCTCGAGATCACCCTCGGCTACGTCGGAGCAGCGGCCACCAAGTCGATCGCGCTCGGCCTCATTATCCTCGCTACCGCCGCCGTATTCGTCGATCTGCACATCGCCCATCCGCTGGCGATGCTGGCATTCCTCGTGCTGACAGCGCTGACGTTTTCCCTGCTCGGCTTCATCATCGGCATCTGGGCCGACGGCTTCGAGAAATTGCAGGTCATTCCTCTGCTCGTTATCACGCCACTGACATTCTTGGGTGGCACCTTCTATTCGATCAACATGCTTCCGCCGTTCTGGCAAAAGGTGACGCTATTCAACCCCGTGGTCTATCTCGTCAGCGGATTTCGCTGGAGCTTCTATGGTGTTGCAGACGTCAACATCTTCGCCAGCTTGGGCATGACGGCGCTGTTTCTGCTTATCTGCCTGGGGGTTATCTGGCGCATCTTCAGCACGGGCTACCGTCTCAAGACCTGACATTCGCCCGCATCCAAGCTTGCGCAAGCAACGGCGAGAGGCCACTGTAACCACGCGTCGCCCGGGGGGCGTTCTACGCGCGGTGGTTGGCATCGACAGGGGAGCGACACATGAACGGTATCATCAATTCCATCGTCCAGTTTCTGCAGCAGGGCATCGCCGCGATCTTCAGGTTCCTGCAGCTCATCTGGACGTGGTCGTTCGGTCAGATCGTCTCGATTTTCTCGTCCGACTGGCAGGCCTTGCCGATCTGGAAGATCGTCATCCTCGTCGTCGCGCTGGTGGCCATCGCCTACATTCTCTATCGCGCCGCGCTCGTGCTCTGGTCCGGCGTCGTCGCCCTATTCCAGGCCTTCGTCGCGCTGCTCAGCACATTCGTTTCCGTGTTGCCGCAGATCGTCATCGCCGGCTTGATTGCCTTCGGCGCCGGTTACGTCATCCAGCACGTAAATTTCTGAGCCTGACGACAGCGCAGCGCTTCGCTTTCGTATCTCGCGTCCCACTAGGATTTGCGCCATGCCCGACCTGCTCACCGGCCTGCAATGGTACGCCATTGGAGCCTTCGTCACCGGCTTTGTCTTGTCGTGGATCGTCTGCGCCGTTTCTGTTCCCGCGGACGCACTCGTCGACCCGGACGACGAGGATCCTCGGCGCAGCCTCTTCTGGTGGCTACGACGCGGCTATCGCGTTTACGATAAGGGCACTGGCTGGTGGGACCGCGTCTCCTGGTTCCTCGGTCTTTTCAAGACCAACGCAGGCGTCGCCATGCTCGTTGGCACCACGGCGGTCGGCGGCACCTACACAGCTCTAGAAATCCGTCATCGGGTCATTGAGCCGATGAAAATGGAAACCGCGGCCATCAAGCCCGAGGTCGAGCCCGAGATGCGGCAGACCCGCAACTCCACGGTGTTCGCAATCGAGGGCAAGGACAAAGCCGGACGCACGGGCTCGTTTGATGTCGTAGTTCTGAACAAGAGCTTCCTTTGGGTGCGCGGCAGCTCCGATGACCTCGAAAAAGATGGACAAACCATTCCCCGCGCAGATGTTGCGGCTGCCGTTCTAGACGATGAGGTGCGCACTGCGCTGTCCGACGCGAAGGAAGTGATCACGGTCGGCACCGCCTCTCAGGAGGGCAACGCCGCCGAGGAGGTCGCCCGCGCCGAGCGCCGTGCCAAACAAGCCGCAGCGCTGGTTTCCACCGCCGTCGCGCAGAACGTGCCGATCTACACGCTGAACCTCGGCCAATACCGCGAACCCTGCGCCGATTGCGAGACCGGCGGCACCAGCTGGCAGCGGCCGTTCATTGTCATCGCCGTCAAGCAGTCGGACCCCGGCACCAACATCGGCGAAGCGCTTGCCGACGCTATGAGCGGCAAAGAGAAATTGCCCAGCCCCACGAGCTATTCCACCTTCGCGCTCACGCAGTTCCGCTGAGGCGCAACTGCCGCGCTATCCGGCCGGCAGGTTGATGACAACGCGCAGGCCGCCCGCCGGCGACTGGTCTAGCGCAATCGTGCCGCCGTGCGCTTCAACGATCTGCTTTGCGATCGCGAGCCCCAATCCGCTGCCACCCGTCTCTCGGCTGCGTGACGTCTCGCGCCGGTAAAACGGCTCCAGCACCAGCGCGCGCTCCGCCTCGGGAATCCCGGGTCCCTTGTCATCGACCGTAATGCGCCATCCCTCATGCCGGGCACTGACGGTGATGTCCGGTGCACTCCCGCCATAGCGAACTGCGTTGTCGACGAGATTTGTGAACAGCCGGCGCAGGGCAACCGGATCCGCTCGCATCATCAGCGCGCCTGCTGGCGTGGTGAGACTGACGCCCGAATAATCCTGCACCACGATCCGCAAGACCTCGCCGAGGTCCACGTCGTTGAGTTGTCTTTCCGGCGCCATGCCCCGCGTCACTGCGAGCGCATCGTCGATCAGCGCCGTCATTTCGTCGAGGTCGCGCTCTGCCCGGGCACGCTGGTCGCCACCTTCAATCATCTCAGCGCGCAGTTTCAGACGCGTGATGTACGTCTTGAGGTCGTGTGATACGGCCCCCAACAGGACGGTTCGTCCCTTGATCAGCGTTGCGATGCGCTCCTGCATGCGGTTGACCTCTTCGATCAGCCGCCGCAGCTCTGGAGCCCCACGTAGCGCGACACGATTGGGTTGCCCATCACGCGCAAAGCGCGCCACCGACCCCGACAACGCCTTCAGAGGCCGTGCCTCTCGCCATACGGCAAATAGCGCCGCTATGCCCACCAGAGATCCAAGCACGCCCACCCAGAAACCTGGCGGCATTCCGAACAGGCGCCGTGCAATCTCTCCGCGCGTTTCGAACACTGCATACCCGCCGCCTTTCAATCCAACCGCCACGCGCAGTGGAAACTGCGCCAGCCGCCACAACTTTCCGCGCCCAAGCTGCCAATCGCCTATCGCATCCGGATCAGCCGTCGCAATGATTTCGCGGCTGCCCAGCGCTCCGACGTAACGATTTATCAGCCACTCGATCCCGCGCAGTCGTCGAATATCGGCGGGCACTTCGGGCGCGTTCGGCGACAGGCTGACGTACAGGGTGTCGGTGCTGACGGCCGCCAGAACTGTCTGTCGCTGCACCTCGTCCGACTTCTCCAGAAGATCGACGATCGCCGCCATCTGGTGCGGCAATGGCAATGCCGACGGCAGGGGAGCGATCGGGGACCGCGATACGTAGCTCAGCCCCGCTCCCAGCGCCCACAGCGCGACCAGCGCCAGCATTAGGATAGCCGATACGCGTCCGACGAAACCGAGCCGTCCGAACACTCACACCTCCTCGACGCGCGCGGAAAGCATGTAGCCCGCGTTGCGGAGTGTCTTGAACAGCGGCGTTTCACCGATGTCGACTTTCTTGCGCAGCCGGCTGATCTGCACATCGATGGTGCGGTCGAACGTGTCCGCGCGCCGCCCGCGCGTCCAGTCCATCAGCTGCTCGCGCGACAAGACGCGCCCCGGCCGCGTGACGAAACACTCGAGTAGATCGAACTCCGCGCTCGTCAGGTCGATGACGGCCTCACCGCGGGCAACGGTGCGCGTATCGAGATCGACCGTCATGTCGCCGATCTTGAATTGCCGTTTTGCGATTGGCGCCGGCTCGTTGCGTCTCAGGATCGCCCTGATCCGGGCCACCAGCTCGCGCGGATTGAAAGGCTTCGGCAGATAATCGTCCGCGCCCAGCTCCAACCCGACGATGCGATCGACGTCCTCGCCGCGTGCTGTCAGCATGAGGATCGGCACCCGCGATGCGGCACGGAGCCTTCGGCAGATGGAAAGCCCATCTTCCCCGGGCAGCATCACGTCGAGCACGATGAGGTCCGGCTCGCCGAACACCGCCAGATACCGGTCGAGCGCGGAAGCACCATCACCGACCTCCGCTCGGAACCCCTGCTTGCGCAAATAGCCCTGTACCAGAGACCGGATCTCCGGATCGTCCTCGATGACAAGAATGTTCGGCCGCTCGCTCATGGAGACGATGTGAAGGAACATCGCCCACTCTGGCAAGTCCAGCGCCCGGCACGGTTACAAAACGAAAAACTGGCCCCAGCTTCTCGCAACACCCCAGCAAAACTGAGCCCGCATCTTCTCCTCGTCGCGCCACCCCGGCGCTTGGTTAAATGGAGAAGACGTCATGATCCTATCGAAGTCTCACCTTACCGCCGTCTGCACGGCCACCCTGCTGCTGGCTGCCGCTGCCACTGTCGCGGAGGCTGGCTGGTCACGATCGGGTGGCGGAACGGGCCCCAATGGCCGCAGCTGGTCGCGGTCGGGCTCCTGCGCTAATGGCGCGTGCTCCTCGCATCGCAGCTACACCGGCCCCAACGGTGGAACCGTAAGCCGCAGCGGAGCCTCCAGCTGCGCCAACGGCACCTGCGGCTCTTCGGCAACCTGGAGCGGACCCAACGGAAACGCCGTAACGCGCAGTGGCTCAGTCACGCGCTACTGATCCGGCGTGCGGCGGGGAAGTGGGGCCCGCCGGTCCCTTCAACAAGCCTTCTGCAACGGATTGCACCATGCGCAACGCTGTCGTCGCAACGTCACTCGCCCTCGCAACGCTCTTCGCCACGACGAGCGCGACCCTCGCCCAATCGTCGCCACCGCTGACTGAAGCCGATATCTCCGCACTCGCCCACAATCCTGCAATCAAAGCTGCCGCCTCGGCTTGCTCCGACGATCGCTGGCGGCTCTGCCCGGCAGTCATGCCCGGCGGCGGTCGCATCGTCCGTTGCCTCGCCGCCAATCCCGATGCGCTCAGCCCCGGATGCCGAGCTGCAATTCTCAAGGCGCGTGACCAGGTGGCCGCCACCCGAGACGGCAACGCTTCTCCCCCACCGGCTAAATAGCCGGTGCGCGCGCAGGTTCAGGTTTGACAGCTCCTTTCCTGCACCTGCGCGCACCCCCGTCAGTCGATCAGCTTCGAAAAGGTTGCGCCATGCCCGACCTGCCAGCGTTCCTGATAAACGCCAAACCACCGCTATTCGGCTTCTTTCCCATCGCTCTCGCCTTCATCGCGCTCGAGCTCATCTACATGAAGCTCGCGCACCACGATGCCGACCATGACACGAGCGAAACGGCGGCCTCCGTCGGGGTCGCCATCGGCGATATCCTCGCCCGGATGATCACTGGCGTAATTGCCGCTGTGCCCTTCTACGTCTGCTATCGGCACCGGCTGCTCGACATCCCCCTGAACACCGCCTGGGGCTGGATCGCCCTCTTTCTTGGCACGGAGTTCTTCTACTACTGGTTCCATCGCGCATCGCACCGCATACGCTGGCTGTGGGCGACGCACGCGGTGCATCACTCGGCAACGCATTTCAATCTGTCCGCTGCCATCCGCCTCGGATGGACCGGAACGATCAGTGGTGCCTTCGTCTTTTTCCTGCCATTGGCGATCATCGGATTCCATCCGCTCGCCATCGGGCTGATGCTCGGCCTCGGTCTCGTCTATCAGTTCTTCCTGCACACGGCGCTGCCGGTGAAGCTCGGACCGCTCGAATGGATATTGAACACCCCGCAGCATCACCGCGTGCATCACGCTTCCAACGAGACCTGCCTCGACAAGAACTACGGCTCGGTACTGATTGTCTTCGATCGGCTGTTCGGGACCTTCACCGCTGCACCCGCCGATGAACCGTTGCGGTTCGGCCTCAAGGGCCGCGAGCCGAGCAACAATCCCATTCGCATTGCCCTCTCGGAATGGAGCCATTTGTGGTGCGACGTGAAGAGGGCCCCCACCCTGCGCGCCAAAGCAAAAGTGCTGATCAGCGCGCCTTGAGCGCTGAGGCTCACTTGGCGCGCGCCAGACTTTCCAGATCCGCGCGCAAGGCGTCCGGATTGCGCGACAGCATCCGATCGATCTCATCGTGCGTCGTGCGCCAAACGGGCACGGCGCGCGCGAGAAGCTTCTGACCCGCCGTCGTGATCTTCAGCCGCCGGCTGCGCTTATCCTTTTCGTCGACGACGATCTTCAGAAGCTTGCGCCGCTCCAACGGCTTCAAGTTTGCGGTCAGTGTCGTGCGATCCATCGCCAGCAGCTGGGCGATCTCACCAATCGTCGGCGCCACCGGTCGATTGAGCGACATCAGCAGAGAGAACTGACCGTTCGTGATCTCGAACGGGCGCAGCACGTCATCGAAATGACGCGCGATCGCACGAGCCGCCCGCTGCAAATGCAAACACAGGCAGCGATTGCGAACCTCGTGCGTAACCGACAGCGGAAGCTCATCGAGCATTGACATGCTCTCAATTACGTTGATATCAACATAAAGTCAATTGAGGTTGGAAAGACTTGAGGAGCAGCTCATGTTGGAAGTGCTGACATACGTCGCCATCGCGCTCACCGCCGCTATTGCCGTCACGCTGTTCATCGCATCGCGACGCCCCGACGAGTTCTACGCGGCTCGGTCCCTGAAGATCGTGGCACCGCCCGCACGCCTTCACGGCCTCATCAACAACCTGAAACTCATGAACACCTGGAACCCCTACGCTCTGCGCGATTGTGGGGGCACGGCCCACTACTCCGGACCCGATGCCGGCCCAGGCGCCACATTCCATTTCGCTGGTAAGAGCGGCACCGGCTCTGTCAGCGTCACCGACACATCACCGTCGATGATCGGCATGCGTCTCCTGATGACGAAGCCGTTCGCAGGCGACAATCGCGTCGAGTTCACGTTGAAGCCCATCGGCGATGCGACAGAAGTCACGTGGGCGATGAAGGGTGTGGCGGGGCTGCCCGGAAAAGTCTTCTCGCTGTTCGTCAACTGCGAACGCATGATGGCGCGCGATTTCGACGAAGGCCTCGCCAACCTCAAAGCCATAGCCGAAACAGTTTGACAGAGACCGGGAGAGCGTCATGGCAGTAACCTTCGCCCCACACCTCTGGTATGCGGCCAACGCCGAGGAAGCCGCGCGCTTCTACGCATCGGTGATCCCCGCATCCTCCGTCGACCGCGTGACCACGCTGCCGGCCGAAACACCATCGGGCCCGGCAGGCTCCGTCTCGGTCGTCGAGTTCACGCTCGCAGGCACTCCCGTCATGGCGATCTCCGCAGGCCCGCATCACGAATTCAACGATGCCATCTCACTCGTCCTCACATGCGATACGCAGGACGAGATCGACAGGCTCTGGAACGGGCTGTTGCAAGACGGCGGCAGGCCGGTGCACTGCGGCTGGCTCAAGGATCGCTATGGCGTCTCTTGGCAGATTGTTCCGCGCAGGCTGGGCGAGTTGATTGCACACCGTGACAAAGCACGCGCCGCGGCCGTCACTAGAGCCATGCTGCGGATGGTCAAGCTCGACATAGCCGAACTCGAAGCGGCCGCCTGATCGGTCGGCGTCGGGGCTTGCCCGAAAACGTAACAATGTTACGTTAGCCCGCCTTCGAATAGCGGGAGATCACCCATGCCGAGCCAGTCTAACCCATCGACAGAGGTCAGCGCCTCAGAGGCCCTGGCTCGTATTGTCCGTGATTTCGCGGCCGACAGCGGCACCGTCCACTTCCTTGGCGAGGATGGCCTCCTGCATCTCGCAGCCGTGACCGATGGCATGCCCGAGCCGGTGCTCGCCATCATCCGCACCATCCCCGTAGGCAAGGGCATGGCCGGCCTCGCCGTCGAGCGCGCTGAGCCGGTCAACGCGTGCAACATCCAGACCGACACCAGCGGCGACGTGCGCCCGGGCGCCAAGGCCACTGGTCTCTCCGGCTCCATCGTCGTTCCCATCTTCGCCGGCGAAGCCGTCGTAGGCGCGCTCGGTGTCGCCAACCGCTCGGAGCGCACCTTCACCGACGCCGAGATATCCGCGCTGCTCGCCGAAGGCCGCCAGCTCGCCCCCCTGCGTGCCAACTGACACGCTCCAGGCGCGCATTTGCCGCTGGCGCAAAACGATTGCGCCAACGATCCATCCCGATCCAGAATGTCTGCCTGCGCATCTTATGCGGATGATCTTCCTGCCGAGCATGGAGGAACGTCGTGGCAAGACTTGCAGCCATCGTGCTGGCGCTATGCGCCTTGTGCCCCGCGCCCGCTGCGCGCGCCGAGCCGGTCTATGACTTCGTCACCAATTGCCGCCACCAGCGCCTCGGCGACTGCTTCGCCTTGATCAACGAGCGCCTCAATGTCCTCAATAGCGGAGCGCACCCGAGCATATGCCTGCCGCGTGCCTTCGGCGGCCTGATGCTTGGAGACGGCGTCGTCCCCGTCTCCCTGCTCGAGCACGTCCGGGTTAAGCTTTCCGCCGCCCGCTTCGGCCACTCGGGCGACGACGCAAACGCCACCATCGCCAGCATTATCAACGGCATTTACCCTTGCGAGCGCCCCCGCGCGGCCATGGCCCCGGTTCCGGCGACCCGCCCCCGTTGATCTGCGGCAACACCGGGCTTCACTTTTGCAGCCGAAGCCTCTAGGCATGCGGCAACCTCCGGCTGAGCCCCTCCGCTCGCCTCCCATCACATAACCCGAGACGGAAATCATGGGCTTCAAATGCGGCATCGTGGGTCTGCCGAACGTCGGCAAATCCACCCTCTTCAACGCGCTGACGCAGACGGCGGCAGCCGAGGCCGCCAACTATCCCTTCTGCACCATCGAGCCCAACGTGGGCGAGGTCGGCGTGCCGGACGAGCGGCTCGACAAGCTGGCCGCCGTTGCCGGTTCTGGGCAGATCATTCCCACCCGCCTCACCTTCGTCGACATCGCCGGCCTCGTGCGCGGGGCCTCCAAGGGTGAAGGTCTCGGCAACAAGTTCCTCTCGCACATCCGCGAGGTCGATGCCGTCGCCTACGTCCTGCGCTGCTTCGAGGACGACGACATCACCCACGTCGAGAACCGCATCGACCCGCTCGCCGACGCCGAGGTCGTGGAAACCGAGCTTATGCTCGCCGACATGGAGAGCCTTGAGAAGCGCATTGCCGCCGCCGAGAAGAAGGCCAAGGGCGGCGACAAGGACTCCAAGGCGCTGGTTGCCGTCATGGAAAAGGCCCTTGCGCCACTGCGCGAAGGCAAGCCCGCGCGCACCGCCGACATCACGCCTGAAGAGCGCCCGATCTTCCTCGGCCTTCAGCTTCTCACTTCCAAGCCTGTCGTCTACGTGTGCAACGTAGAGGAAGCCTCTGCCGCAAACGGCAACGCCTACTCCAAGAAGGTCGAAGAGAAAGCCAAGGCCGAAGGCGCCGTCACCGTCGTCATCTCCGCCAAGATCGAAGCCGAGTTCGCGAGCCTCCCGGCCGCCGACCGCAGCGAGTTCCTTGCCGAGATGGGCCTCGAGGAACCGGGCCTCAACCGCCTCATCCGTGCCGGCTACAAGCTGCTCGACCTGGTGACCTACTTCACCGTCGGTCCCAAGGAGGCACGCGCCTGGACCATCACGCGCGGCACCAAAGCCCCGCAGGCCGCCGGCGTCATCCACACCGACTTCGAGAAGGGCTTCATCCGCGCCGAAACGATCGCCTACGACGATTACGTCGGACTGGGCGGCGAGGTCGGCGCCAAGGATGCCGGCAAAATGCGCCTCGAAGGCAAGGAGTACGTCGTCAAGGACGGCGACGTCATGCACTTCCGCTTCGCCAACTAACCCACTGAGCGATGCCGGGACAGTTCCCAGCCATCGAGCCCGATGTCTCCGGCATGCTCGATGTCGGAGACCGGCATCAAATTTAACGGCCGGTATGACGTAAGCGGACATCAAGCGACCGCGTGAAGACTGCACAGGCAATGGCAAGCCAGCCACCAGCGTGTGCTCGACAGTGCGCAGGGCACGGTGGCGGCAGCCAATTCATGCCTCTGGTCATCCAATTACTGAGCGAGTTTGCAGATCTGTAAGTTTGGCAAACCCGAACGCTAAGGCTTGTGGATAATTTGTGCCACGCCCATCTGTGCCCCACACTGAGAGGCTGTCCCCATTGGCAGCGACCTGATCCGCGCCCATATGCCTGCAATCGCCATCCAACATGGAGGTTCCGGCATGCAGGCGATGGAAATCCAGGAACACGCGCGCAAACTGCGAGAGGCGAGAGGCGAATTGGCTCTGGCTCACGCCGCGCAAAAGGCCCGCGATCTAGAGCACCAAGGGAACACAATCGAAGCGCAGAACTGGCGGCGTATTGAAGCGGCGCTGCGCCAGATGCAAGGCCCACGCGTTAGCTAGGGATAGGGGGGTAGCGGCCTCGTCGCTACTCCCATAGGGACGGGACAAGAAACAACATGAGCAATATTGCCAAAGCACTCGTTTCCGTAATGTGCCTCGCAGCGTTGAGCGCGACGGCTTCTGCCGACACGACGCTGAACGCCGCCACCTCAAAGCCCGATCAATCGCCCGCGGTCACCACCGGCAGCATTGACGTCGAGCCATCGTTCGAAAAGCGAATTGAGGAATGCATGGCCATCTGGGACAGAAAAACCCACATGACCAAAGCGCAGTGGAAGCGCTCCTGCCGAACGACGCTGCAAAGCCTCGACGACTGATTTGCGCTGATCAAGTATCCTGCGCGCGCTGCCCATAGCTTTTGAAGCGTTCCAGCACGCGCGCCATTTCCTCTTCCGGCAGGATATGCGCCTCGCCGATCGACAGCACATTCACGTATTGCTGCGCCAGCACTTCCACCTCGTGCGCAAGCTCCAGCGCCTGGGCGAGATCCTTGCCGATCGCGATCTGCCCGTGGTTCGCCATCAGGCATGCATTGCGGTGCGCGAGCCCCTCGGCCACATGCTGCGCTAATTCCTCCGTGCCGAACGTGTCGTACGGCACCATCGGAATATCGCTGCCGCCCGCAACGGCAACCATGTAGTGAAACGCCGGGATCGGCTTGTGCGCGCACGCTAGCACTGTGGCGTACAGCGAATGCGTATGCACCACCGCATTCATGTCCGCGCGCGCCCGATAGGCCGCCAGATGAAAGCGCCACTCGCTCGACGGCTTGCGCAGCGACCGCCCCTGCAACGTCCCCTTGCCGGTGACGAATACGATATCGCGCGGCTTCAGCGTCTCGTATTGCATCCCGGTCGGCGTAATCAGCATGCCGCCCTTCCAGCGGCACGAGACGTTCCCCGATCGCCCCGGCGACAGCCCTGACCGGCTCATCGCCAGCGCCGTATCGATCACCGCGCGGCGCGCGCGCTTCTCGGCATCGTCCAACTTCGTTTGCTTATCCGCCTTCGTCACGGCACATCGCCCGCAGCCCAATCGTCTCGGGCACACCCTGCCACAGGTTCTTTGGCAGAAATATAAAAGGTTGTAGCAGCGCTAGCCGCCCGCCCGTTCCGGATAGAGCGAAAGCAGCCCCTCACGCGTCGCCGGGCAGACGCCCCGCTCGGTAATGAACCCCGTCACGAGCCGCGCCGGCGTCACGTCGAACGCCGGATTGCCGGCGGGCGACCCGGGCGCTGCGATCTCTATCGTAACGACCGTCCCGTCCGGCAGGCGGCCAGGCATCTTCAGCACCTCATCGCCCGAGCGCTCCTCAATCGGAATCGACATGCCCTCATCGAGCGTCCAGTCGATCGTCGAGTGCGGCAGCGCCACGTAGAACGGAACGCCATTGTCCTTCGCCGCCAGTGCCTTCAGATACGTGCCGATCTTGTTGGCGACATCCCCATTGGCCGCCACCCGGTCCGTGCCGACGATGACGAGGTCGACCTTGCCGTGCTGCATCAGATGCCCGCCCGCGTTGTCGACCACGATTGTGTGCGGAACACCATGACTGCCGAGCTCATACGCGGTGAGGGAAGCGCCCTGATTGCGCGGACGCGTCTCGTCCACCCACACATGCAGCGGCACGCCCGCATCGTGCGCCTGATAGATCGGCGACGTCGCAGTGCCCCAGTCGACGCAGGCGAGCCAGCCCGCGTTGCAATGGGTCAGCACCTCGACGGGCGTGCCGCCCTTCTTCGCGGCGATGTCATCAATCAGCGCCTTGCCGTGAACGCCGATCAGCCTGCACGTCTCCACGTCGTCGTCGCAGATCTGCGCGGCACGGGCATACGCGGCCGCAACACGGTCCGCGCGCGGCAGGTTCAGCACTGCCCGGCGCATTTCATCCAGCGCCCAGCGCAGGTTGATCGCCGTCGGACGCTGCTTGGCGAGGTAGGCGCATGCGCGATCGATGGCTTCATCCGAAGCGTCCTCACGTATCGCCATCGCCAGGCCATACGCAGCCGTAGCGCCGATCAGAGGTGCGCCACGCACCTGCATCGTCAAGATCGCGCGCGCTGCATCCTCCATCGACTTCAACGGCACCACGACAAATTCGTGCGGCAGCCGCGTCTGATCAATGACCTCCACCGACCAGCCATCTCCGGTCAGCCATATCGTCCGGTACGCTTCGCCGTTGATCTTCATCGCTCAATCGCCACCAGACATGATCGGAGACATGGGAATGTGAATGGTATGGCCGAGCCCGCACGACGGGCATGAAATCACATACCATTCGGCATAAGGGCGCGTGGAGCGATCCTCGATGACAAGGCCGTCCGCTTCGCAGACCGGGCACGCCACAGGCTCCCGCGGCGACAGCCGCCAATCTGCCACGCGCGCCAACGCCTCACGAACTAGATCTGGAGGAAGAGGCTTTCCGCTCACGCCTATTAGTGCCCTTCGAACGCCATCAGCGCATGCGTGCGCACACCATGGCTACGCAACAGGTCGAGACCGCCCAGATCCGGCAGATCGACGAGAAACGCAGCACCCGCCACCAGTCCGCCCGTGCGGCTGATCAACTTCGCGGCAGCTTCCGCCGTGCCGCCGGTCGCGATCAGATCGTCGACGATCAGGATGCGCTCACCCGGCTTGATGGCATCGGCGTGAATCTCGATGATGTCGACGCCATATTCCAGCGTGTACTGCTGCCCGATCGTCTTCCACGGCAGCTTGCCCTTCTTGCGAATGGGAATGAAGCCGCACGACAGCCGATCGGCAACCGCGCCCCCCAGGATGAACCCGCGCGCCTCGATCCCCGCCACCGCGTCGATCTTATCGTCGAGATAGGGCGCTGCCATCGCTTCCACCGAGGCCTTGAACCCTTCGGCGTTGCCCATCAGCGTCGTTACGTCCCGGAACAGAATCCCAGGCTTCGGGTAATCCGGAATCGTACGTACAAGGTGCCGCAAGTCGATCAAGTGAAGCCCTCCCGCCAAATTGCGGGCGCAAAATAGCAATATCGATCTCAAGACGGTAGGCGTTTTACCGCCGCCCGATCACTGCATTGCTTAGACGCCTTTCTCGCGCCAGCACGTGAGAATTGCGTGACACATGTTGGAGGCATTTCCCGTGGCCAGCGTTGATTTCCCCCTCACGGCAGATGAGGGACTGGACGATCTCCCCCGAACTCTGAGGCGCGAACGAGAGGCGCGCGAGCGCGCAGCCCGGCAAAAAGAAGCCAAAGCGCGCGCCGCCACCCTCACCCACGACTTCGGCGGGGCCGACATTCAGGAACACGCGTACCCCACCGAAGCCCCGGCCGGAACGGCCGTCACGCGCTTCGAGGTACCTTTCACCCACCTCATGGCCTTCTCGATCAAGGCCGTGCTCGCCGCTATTCCCGCCCTGATGCTTCTCGGCGCTATTCTCTGGGTCGCCGGCGCCCTGCTCAAGGCCTACTTCCCCGAGTTGGTGCACATGGAAATCCTCATCAACTTCCCAAAGCCGGCCTGAGGCTACGGCGCGGCGAACATGCGCATCTCTTCGTTCGCAGCCATCATTGCCGCCGCGGGCGTTGTCGTGCTCGCGGCGAGCGAGGGCTCCATTGCCCGCGACGCGACCGACGCCTCACCGCACGCGGCCGAAACGAAGACGGACAACCCGCTCGACGTGCGCGTCCCCATACCGTCCGCCTCGCGCGATGTGCAGGACAACGGCTGCCGGGTCCGCCCCACGCCATCCGAAACCTTCAATGACACCGACGCTGACCTGCATCACGTCGCCTTCGAAGACCTCATCTCCGAGGCAATCGGCGGCGTGACGGTGCGCGCCGCGATAGATCCTCCCGCAGCATTCGTCGCTTCGCTCGACGCCCTCGAGCCCGAAATGCGCACGCTGGTGATGCTCGATGTGCTTCGCGACAGCCTCGGGCGCGACGGTCTGCACACGTTTTTCTTTATGCGCATGGGCTCTTTCGCGCCGAACATTCGCGATGCATTGAAACAAGCGGGGTTGCAGCACCACTACGACCTGTTCTCGCAAGCCATGGCCCTTTTTGGCCCTGACTACCCGCTCGCGGAGAGCGCGCGCGCCAAGCGCTACGCCTATTCATCCCTCGACACGCCGATGAACGAATTCGACAAGAAGATGCTGCAGATCTCCGTTGAATTCGGCTCGCGCGATCAGTTCGGCAAGACCATCGCCGCCTATGTCGAGCGCACGCCCACTCTCTTCTCACGCATTGAGGCCGAACGCGCCCACCTCGGCGAGATCGCACGCCTGCGCTACCTCAACCGCGCACTCCTGCAGCGCGCCGCAGCCTGGATCGACGACGAGCGCCAGCTCGCGCGCAACCTCGCGAACCTCCCCAAAGAGCAGCGCACCCTGCTGGCCATGCACGTATTCAACGCCGAGTTCGGAAACGGCGGTGTGCATCAGTTCTTCCTAAACTCGAGTGGCGCCTTCGCCCCTGAGGTCTATGACGCCTTCATCGAACTCGGCCTTGATCGCCAGGCGGCCATATTCAAGCGCGGCCTCGACCTGTTCGGCTCCCGCTATGAGCGAGATACCCAGCGGCGTCAGGCACGCTTCTTCGACCGGCCCGAATGGAACGATTGGGATAAGCAGCTCGAAGCCCTCACCGATGCCTTCTATGGGCTCGACGGTGGCATGACTGTCGTTCAGTTGAACAACGGCGCAGCCGTCGAAGGCGGACCGGGCATCTGGCCGGCCATGGCGGTCTACGCGCGCAATAAGGGGCTTCTGCCGTGCTGACACTCCAGTCAGTGCGCCGCCATGTGCCCGAGGTAAGCGATCACCGCATCGAGGTCGCTGTCGGATAGCGCCTTCTCAGTGAACCCAGGCATCTGCTGCTGCGGCCACGTGCGCACCGATTTCGGATTGCGGATCAGCGCGCGCAACCCTTGCGGGGTCAGATACTGCGTCGGGTTCATCGGCGCGCCGAGATCGGGACCGATGTCTGCTGCGCCGCCGCCCTTCATGCGATGGCAAGGCATGCATTGCGTCACGAACACCGCCTGCCCACGCCTCGCCGGCGCATCCGCAGCCAATCCATCATCCACCGCGATCTGCGGCCACCGCTGCGCCGGCGATTGCATGCCGGAAATCGCAACTGTCTGGTACGGCCATAGCTCAGTGCCGACCTTGCTGCGCTCTGGGTTCTGCCACACCACGTAGAATGGACCAGCTGAGGCGTCCTTCCCCGGCAGCGGCGGCCATGGCTCGCCCGGCGGCTCGATCGCAACCCACGCGACGCTGCCGCCCTGCGCCGCTCCGGCAACGAGCTGCATCGGGATCTGCGAGACAAAGCCGTCCGCCGCCCGAACCTCCAGCGTTTCGAAACGCTCTGCAGCTTCCTTCCCGATCAACGCCACCAGCGGCACCGCCCGATAACGCATCGCCTTGTGATACGATACGTCATCCGCGATTTCGATCGTCGCGGCATCGGGACGCTTCAGCAACTCCTCGGCCGTAAGGCTGCGCGTGTCATCGCCGAACGTCACCGACAGCGCTTCGCCCGCGCATGCCGGAAAAGCTGCAAGCAGCGCCACCGCCAAGAAGAGCAATGCCTTGAGCATCAGCCACCTGAAGTTTGATCCGGCCACGCCGGCACTGTAGCGTTAGGGCATACCGGCAAGCAAAGGAGCTTTCGCATGTCCGGCAATCGCGACACCCCCGAAGCGCAACTCTGCGCCCTCGACGGGGCGTTGGACGTCCTCTTCACCTTGCGCGAGGAGTTTGCCCAGTGGCTCGAGGAGGCCCAGAGCGAAGAACGCCGCGAGGAACTGGAAAACGTCTATCGCCACATCGACACGATGGAGCGCGAATATCAGCGCCGCCGCGAAGAGGCGATGAAGACGCTCGCAGCCAAAGGATAGCTACGCGCACACGCCAAGCTCTGTCACCGCCGCAGTCAGCGCATCCATCACGCCGGGCTCGGTAATGGCATGGCCCGCCTTGTCGACGATCTGCAGCCGGCAGTTGCCCCAAGCTTCCGCGAGATCATACGCCGTCTTGGGCGGACACAGCAGGTCATAGCGCCCCTGCACGATCACGCCCGGTATCCCGCGCAGCTTGTGCGCCTCGCGCAGCAACTGATCGTCTTCGAGGAAGAAATTGCTACGAATGTAGTGCCCCTCGATGATCGGAGTTGGCGGCAGTCGCCCGCCAGTTCCCTCTCCAACCGCGACATGCGCATCGGCGGGTGAAAGCTCCGAAAGCACCCGCTCGTATGAGGCCCAAGCGCGTGCGGCTGGAAAATGCACTGCGGGATCGGGATCGGCGAGCCGACGCAGATAGGCAGCCAGCGGGTCGGACCGATCATCCTCCGGCAACGCAGCGACGAACGCGTCATAAAGTTCAGGCCGAAATAGCTTCGGGCCTTCGATAAAGGCCCATTCGACTTCGCGCCGCGTCCCAAGAAAAATCGCGCGCAGCGCCAGACCTCTCACGCGCTCCGGATGCGCCTCCGCATAAGCGACCGCCAGCGTCGAGCCCCACGAGCCGCCAACCACGAGCCAGCGATCGATGCCGAAATGCTCCCGGATCGCCTCGATATCGGCAACCTGCTTTTGCGTCGTGTTCTCGTTGAGCGACAGATGCGGATGGCTTCGCCCCGCCCCGCGCTGATCGAACAGAAACGCGTGAAAGCGCGCCGGGTCGAACAGCCTGCGATGGATGTGCTGCGAGCCGCTCCCCGGCCCTCCATGCAGGAAAATCGCCGGAACACCGCCGCGCCGGCCCACCTCCTCGACATACAGCCAATGCCCGTCACCGACGCAAAGCATGCGTGCATCGAACGGGCGCAAGGGGTCAGAGCTTGGTGCGCTATCAGGCATGGCGCGTGTGTGCCGCTCCCCGCCCCGCCGCGCAAGCCCCAATCATCATCTCTTGATCCAAGGGCGCAGCGAATGGGTTAAGCTTCGCTGTGGCGATCCTTACTGGACGCCACTTGTCGGCCCACGACGAGAACAAACCCCGCGGAGCCGGAAATCACATGCAGATCGCGATCCTGGGCGCCGGTGGTGTCGGCGGCTATCTCGGAGCCCGTCTGATCGAGGGAGGCGCCGACGTCGCCTTTATCGTTCGCGAGCTGCGCGCCGCCCAACTCCGCTCAGACGGCCTCGTCTTGCAGAGCGTCCTCGGCGATTTCTGCGCGCCCGTTCAGACCTTGCTCGCGGGAGCCTCCACCCAGCTTCGGCCCGACGCCATCATTCTCGCATGTAAGGAGCCGGCACTTGACGCAGCATTGGATGCAGTCGCGCCGTTGCTCGGCCCTCAGACCCGGTTGTTGCCTGTCCTCAATGGCATCCGGCACCTCGACACGATTGCGGCGCGATTTCCGCAGACGCCCCTTGTCGGCGGTATCGTCCACGGCGCAACCGATCTGCGCCCGGACGGCGTCATCGCGCACCTTTCCCCATTCATGACCGTCATCGTCGGCCCGGTCGACAAGGCAGCGGACCCGGTCGCAACTGAGCTGGTCGAACGCCTGAAGACAGCGGGCACCGAGGCTTACGCCACCCACGAGATCCGCCAGGACATGTGGAACAAGTTCGTGTTCCTGGCAGCCTTCGCCGGCATCACCTCGCTCATGCGCGCAAGCATCGGCACCATTGTAGCGGCCGGCGCCCGCGATTTAATCCTGCAGTTGCTGGAAGAGACCCGCTCGGTTGCCGCGGCCGAGGGTTTCACCCCACCCGCGCAACTGATGGACGAATACCGGTCGCTGCTGACTGAGGAACACTCTCCGCTCACGTCGTCGATGCTGCGCGACATCCAAGCCGGACGCCACACCGAGGGCGCCCACATTCTTGGTGACATGCTGTCCCGGGCGCGGCGCCACGGCCTGTCGACACCGATGCTTCATGTCGCCGCCGCACACGTCGAAGCATACGAACGAAACTTGGACTCGCATCCCAACACTGTTGCATCATCGGCCAAAGAACAGCCACCGCAATGAGAGGGGAAGCTCAGATGTCCGCTGAGATCGAAGCAAGCGGCCGCTGCCTTTGCGGCGCTGTCACCATTGCCATCAAGGGCACGCCGGTGCGCATGGCCCAGTGCCACTGCCGCGATTGCCAGCGCAGCTCGGGCACCGGACACGTCTCCAACGCAATCTTCAATGCATCGGATGTCGCCATCACCGGCGAGCTGAACCAGTTCACGGTGACGACCGACAGCGGCAACGACTACACGCGTTTCTTTTGCCCGCAGTGTGGTGGACGCATCTACGGCGCGCACACTGGCCGCCCGGGCATGGTTATCGTCCACGTCGGCATGCTGGACGACAGCGAGTGGTTCACGCCGCAAATGGTGCTCTATACGCGCAGCCGTCCGCACTGGGACATCACCACGCCCGACGTCCCGAACTTCGAGACATCGCCGCCCGTGCCCCGGGCACCGGGCACGTAGGTCGAGCTAGGCCTTCAGAACCCGGCCGGCGACGGCATCGAGCTTCGCCATCAGAGCCGCATCGCGCGCCTCGGGCGAAGTAATGATCGCCACGTCGAGGCAGCTGTCCGAGCCGATCGGGCACCGCTGGTGCTCGCGCGGGAAAATCTCCGCGAGCTTGTGCACGAGGCGCTGCGCTTTCTCGGTGTTGTCCTTCATCACCGCGATCACCGCCGCAACATCGACATGCGCCACTTCCTCGTGCCAGCAGTCGTAGTCCGTCACCATCGCGACCGTCGCGTAGCAAATCTCAGCTTCACGCGCGAGCTTCGCCTCCGGCATGTTGGTCATACCGATCACGTCGCAACCCCAGCTGCGATAGAGGAACGATTCCGCCCGCGTCGAGAACTGCGGGCCTTCCATCACGAGGTAGGTCCCGCCCTTCGTGAAGTCGATATTCTCCGCCTTCGCCGCCTGCTCGACCGTATCCACCAGCAGCGGGCTCACCGGGTGCGCCATCGATACGTGCGCAACGCAGCCCTCGCCGAAAAAGCTCTTCTCGCGCGCAAACGTGCGGTCGATGAACTGATCGACCAGCACGAAATGGCCCGGCGCGTACTGGTCCTTCAACGATCCGCACGCTGAGATCGACACGAGGTCGGTCACACCCGCCCGCTTCAGCGCATCGATATTGGCGCGAAAGTTGATATGCGTCGGCGAGATGCGATGGCCGCGGCCATGGCGCGGCAGAAAGCGGAACGGCAGGCCGTCGATTTCCGCGAATAGAATCTCGTCCGAGGGCTCGCCCCACGGACTGGAGACCTTCTCCCAATGCGGGTTTTGGATGCCGGGCAGGTTGTAGAAGCCGCTCCCGCCGATGATTCCAAGGACGGATTTGACCACGGCTTCCCCCAATCGTTCAGGCCCGGCACCTTGGGCCCCTCAATGCTGGCCGCTTAGTGCTCCACGCGCGACCAGATCTTCTTCTTAACCAGGAACAGCAGCACCGTGGTGATTAGAAGATATAGCATCACCTGCCAGCCGAGCCGCTTACGCCCGTCGAGCGTCGGATCGGACGCCCATGCGAGGAAGGCCGTCACGTCGCGCGCATTCTGATCGAGCGAGCCTTTGACGCCCGATTCAGGCTGATAGTCGACGAAGGCATCCTTCGACAACGGCGGCGGCATCGCCAGCTGATGACCCGGGAAGGCCACGTTATAGTTCATGCCATCCTGCATGTGCATATCGGCCGGCGGCTCGTGATACCCGGTCAGAAGGGCGTAGAGATAGTCCGCGCCGCCCTCCTGGTAGCCGATGGCGATATCGCGCAGCATCAGGAGCCACTGGTTGTACCAGGCCGACGGCTGCTCGGCGCTGCGCGCCTTGACGATCAGCGACAGGTCCGGCGGCAGCGCGCCATTCTGCGCCGCGCGCGCCTGCACGTCATTCTTGTAGGGCCCGATGATCGGGTCCGGCAGTCCGGGCAGGCGATCGATCGGGTTACCCTGATCGTCCAGCTCGCCCGAGATCTGATACGGCCAGGCCTTCGCCAGCGCCTTCACCGATTCTTCGGGGAACTGCGGGCCGCCCGGCTGCACGAGATTGCGGAACTTCACGCGCTTCAGGCTGTGACAGGCCGAGCAGACCTGCTGGAACACCTGGAAGCCGCGCTGCAGTTGCGCCTGATCGTACTGACCGGTGAAGCCGCCGAACGTCCAGTCCTGGCGCTCGATAGCGGCGCCGTGACCAGATTCGGCCTGCGCGGCCCCGCCGAGGAGCGGCAGAGCACCCACGAGGGCCAGTGCCGCGATGCGCCATCTTGGCTGCACGAGTTTCATGAGAGCCCCCCGTCAGCTCTTGGCCGGCGCAAGCTTCGCGCCTTTATTTTTTGCGAGCACCGCCTCGGTTATCGACCCTGGAACCTTAAGCGGCGTCTCGAACCAGCCGACGAGCGGCATCACGATCAGGAAGTGCGCGAAGTAGTAGAACGTGAACACCCGCGCCCAGAACACATATTCAGCTTCAGCAGGCTTCGAGCCGAGCCAGCCCAGCGCCAGGCAGGTGAAGGCGAACAGCCAGAAGAACCAGCGATAGACCGGGCGGTACTTGGTCGAGCGCACACGGCTGGTGTCGAGCCAGGGCACGAACAGCAGCACAGCGATCGCCGAGAACATCGCGATAACGCCGCCGAGCTTCGAAGGAATGGCGCGCAGGATCGCGTAGAACGGCAGGAAGTACCACTCCGGCACGATGTGCGGAGGCGTCACCATCGGGTTGGCCGGCGTATAGTTGTCGGCGTGTCCCAGATAGTCCGGCAGGAAGAATGCGAACCAGCAGAACAGCAAGAGGAAGGCGAACAGGCCCGCCGCATCCTTCGACGTCGCATACGGCGTGAACGGCACGGCGTCCGAGGACGTCTTGATATCGAGACCCGTCGGGCTGTTCTGCCCGACGACGTGCAGCGCCCACAGGTGCAGACCGACGACGGCGGCAAGCACGAACGGCAGAAGATAATGCAGCGCGTAGAAGCGGTTGAGCGTCACGCCCGAAACCGAAAAACCGCCCCACAGCCATTCGACGATGGTCGTTCCGAGCCCCTTCCAGATGCTGTCCAGCGACGAGAAGAGGTTGGTGATGACGGTCACGCCCCAAAGGCTCATCTGGCCCCAAGGCAGCGAGTAGCCCATGAAGGCGGTCGCCATCATAACGAGGAAGATCAGCACGCCCAGGATCCACAGCACCTCACGCGGCGCCTTGTAGGAGCCGTAATAGAGGCCGCGGAAGATGTGCACATAAGCGGCAAGGAAGAACATCGAGGCGCCGACCGCGTGCAGGTTGCGCAGCAGCCAGCCGAAGTTCACGTCGCGGCGGATGGCTTCGATCGAGTCGAACGCGGCTTCCGCGCTCGGCTGATAGTGCATCGCCAGCACCACGCCGGTGACGATCTGCGCCACCAGCATGAACGTCAGGATGCCGCCGAACGTCCACCAGTAGTTGAGGTTGCGCGGAGTGGGGAAATCCACCGCCTGCGCGTGGAGCATTCGGAATATAGGCAGGCGAGCATCCAGCCATTTTCCGACTGCTGTCGTCGGCTCGTAAGTCGATTCGTGAGGTAGCCCAGACATGGAGTTCCGCCCGCCCGTCAGCCGATTTTGATTTTGGTGTCGGATACGAAATTATAGACCGGCACTTCGAGATTTCGCGGAGCCGGACCCTTCCGGATGCGACCCGCCGTATCGTAGTGCGAGCCGTGGCAAGGGCAGAACCAGCCGCCGAAGTCACCACGCGAATCGCCCAGCGTCTGTCCCTTCGGGATGCAACCGAGATGCGTGCAGATACCGACCATGATCAGCCAGTTCTCGTGGCCATCCTTGGTGCGGTTGGGGTCCGTCGCCGGCGTGTCCTCAGGCAGCGCATCGTTGCGCGCCAGCGGATCGACAAGCTGATCCATCGGAACCGCAACCGCCGCCTTGATCTCTTCAGGCGTGCGGTGACGAATGAAGACCGGCTTGCCGCGCCACAGCACGGTGATCGCCTGACCTTCTTTCACCGGTGACAGCTCGACCTCGATCGAGGCCAAGGCCTGCGCGCCTGCGTCAGGGTTCATCTGTTGAATGAAGGGCCACAGTGTCATCGCGCCGCCCACGGCTACGAATGCCCCTGCCGCCAGGACCAGGAAATCCCTCCGGTCCGGTTCTTCGGCGTCAACTGCCACGGGTGCCTCCGCTTAGATCGCTGGCTCGGTCGAGCCGCGTTTTGACTTTTATTATCCGTCGGCTTGTGCCGGCAGGGAGTGACGTCCGGCTCAGGTGGGCTGTAGACCATCGAGCCCGGGCGCTGCAGCGCGATAGGGCTACAGAACCAGGCGCTTTGCCATGCGGTTTATTGACATCGTTCTAAAAGCTGCTCAACCCCGGACGCGTAGAAACCCGTAGGCAATTTGGCGCATAGCCGTCCAAACACTGATTAACATCACTCAGCAGCGTCTTGCGCCAGGAACCCTCCCGACTGGCGCGCCCACAGCTCGGCGTAAAGGCCGCCACGCCGCATGAGGTCGGCATGTGAGCCCTGCTCGATAATGCGTCCGCCATCCATGATCACCAGACGATCCATCGCTGCGATCGTCGAAAGGCGATGCGCAATCGCGATAACCGTCTTGCCTTTCATGAGGTTGGTGAGTTGCTCCTGGATCGCCGCTTCCACTTCGGAGTCGAGCGCGCTGGTCGCCTCATCGAGAACCAAGATCGGCGCATCCTTCAAAAGCACGCGCGCGATCGCAACGCGCTGGCGCTGCCCGCCGGACAGTTTCACGCCTCGCTCGCCCACGTGCGCGTCATAGCCTTTGCGGCCCTTGAGGTCCTCGAGCCCGACGATGAAGTCATGAGCGGCGGCTTTTTGCGCCGCGATCACCGCATCGCCATCCACAGCGTCGGGGCGACCGTAAAGGATGTTCTCCATCACCGACCGATGCAGCAGCGAGGTATCCTGTGTGACCATGCCGATCTGCGCGCGCAGACTGTCCTGAGTGACGTGCGAGATATCCTGATCATCGATCAGAACGCGCCCACCATCGAGGTCGTAGAACCGCAGCAGCAGATTGACCAGCGTCGACTTGCCCGCGCCTGACCGGCCGACCAGCCCCACCTTCTCACCCGGTGCCACGCGCAGCGACAGATCACTGATCACGCTGCCGCGCTCGGAACCCGCCTCGCGGTTGTAGTTGAAGTTCACATGATCGAAGACGATCTCGCCCTTCGTCACCTTGAGCGGCTTTGCATCGGGTGCATCGACGACGCTCCGTCCGCGCGCGATCGTCTCCAGCCCGTCATGAACGACACCGATGTTTTCGAACAGGCCGGCCGTCTCCCACATGATCCAGTGCGACATGCCCTGCAGGCGCAGCACAAGGCCCACCGACAGCGCGATTGCGCCGGTGGAAACGGCATCGATCGACCACAGCCACAGCGACGTCCCCGCCACCGAGAACAGCAGCGCCGCGTTGAGGCAGTTGAGCGCCACCGTCAGCAGGGTCACCAGGCGCAACTGCTGCTGCGTGATGTCGAGGAAGCTCTGCATGCTATCCTGCGCATAGCTGTCCTCGCGCTCCGCATGCGCAAACATCTTCACTGTTGCGATGTTCGTGTAGCTGTCGACCACGCGCCCCGTCATCACCGAGCGGGCATCGGACTGCACATGCGAGATCTTGCCGAGGCGCGGAATGAAGTAGCGCATCGCCACTAGATAGCCGCCGAGCCACAGCACCAGCGGCGCCGACAAACGCATGTCGGTTGCCGCGAACAGCAGCACCGCACCGGTAAAATAGATCGACACGTAAAGGAGCACCTCGGTGATCTTCATGACCACCTCGCGCACCGACATAGCCGTCTGCATAACTTTCGTGGCCACGCGTCCGGCGAAGTCATTATTGAAGAAGTCCATCGACTGCCGCAGCACGTAGCGGTGCGCCTGCCAGCGCGTGCGCATGGTGAAGCTGGCCAGCAGCCCCTGATGGATAATGGCTTCGTAGAAGAACTTCAGGCTCGGCAGCACCAGCAGCACGACGCCCGCCATTGCCAGCAGGAACAGCCCGTGCGTCGACCAGAACGTGGCGCGATCCGCCTTCTGCAGCCAGTCGACGAGACTGCCCAGGAAGCCGAACAGCGACACCTCTATCAGCGCAATCGTCGCCGACAGCACGGCCGAAACTGCGATCAGCGGCCAGAACGGGCGCGTGTAATGCGCGATGAACCCCCAGAACGAGGCAGGCGGCATCGCCGGCTGAACAGCCGGGAAGGCTTCAACATGCGTTTCGAGCCGGCGGAATAGGCTGGCGATCATGATTGGCTCCAGGCCGCATGGGCCGACGATGATGCGCACGGAGGCTCGCACGAGCCCCGCAAAGCGCAAAATGTTCGGTATCTCTGGTCTTGGAGCGGGTTCCCGAGGTGCGCCCCTAGACAGCGTTGCACCGGATATATAGGGGGAATTGCGCCAACAAAAGGGATCAAGGGGTAAGGAATGGCCGATCTTGCGGCATCTGACAGCGCCGGCGACTTGAACGACCGCAAGGAAAAGGCCAGAGCCTGGTTCGAGGAGCTGCGCGATGGCATCTGCGCCGCCTTCGAGAAAATCGAGGACGACCTTCCCGACGGCACTGCCTTTTCAGATCGCGACCCCGGCCGCTTCGTGCGCACGCCCTGGCAGCGCTCCGATCACACCGGCGCGCCCGGCGGCGGCGGCACCATGAGCTTGATGCACGGCCGCGTGTTCGAGAAGGTCGGCGTTCATACGTCCACCGTCTTCGGCGAGTTCGCCCCCGAATTCCGCAAGCAGATCCCCGGCGCCGAAGAGCACCCGCAGTTCTGGGCTTCGGGCATTTCCCTCATTGCCCATCCGCAGAACCCGAACGTCCCCGCCGTGCACATGAACACGCGCATGGTCGTCACCGCGAAATGGTGGTTCGGCGGCGGCGCCGATCTGACACCCGTCCTCGATCGCCGTCGCACCGAAAGCGACGCCGACACGCTCGCCTTCCACGCCGCCATGTATGGCGCCTGCGCGGGCCACCCCATCGCCGACTACCAACGTTATCGCGCGTGGTGCGATGAATATTTCTACTTGCCGCATCGCAAGGAAATGCGCGGCGTCGGCGGCATCTTCTACGACTACCTGACGCCAACGCCGGAGGAAGGCGGCTGGGATGCGGCATTCGCCTTCACCCAGGATGTCGGCCGCGCCTTCCAGCGCGTTTACCCGATGCTGGTGCGCGGCAACTACCGAATGCCCTGGACCGAGGCCGACCGCGAAGAGCAGCTCGTGCGCCGCGGCCGCTACGTGGAGTTCAACCTGCTCTACGACCGCGGCACCGTGTTCGGCCTGAAGACGGGTGGCAACGTCGACTCCATCCTGTCGTCGATGCCCCCCATCGTGAAGTGGCCCTGAGCGAGACCGCCCCTCCCCATCCTTCATGGGGAGCGGGCTTTGGGTGAGGCGAGACGCGCGCGTCATCGCGCGAGCAGCCGCCCCCGTCGTCGCAAGCTTATACGCTCAATTTTTTTAGAAGCGGCGCACGAACCCGAAGTCGAACACATCGATCGCAGGCGACAGCGTGTCGTTGCCAGCGGGCAGCGTCGAGAACGTCACGTCGTCGAAGTCGATCCGGCGATAGCCGCCGTGCAGCGTGATGTCGTTGTTCCAGACAAACTCGAGGCCGCCACCGTAGGTCCAGCCGCTCAGCGTCTTGCTGTCCGAGGCTCCGGTCGCTACGTCCGTCACTTCCATGCCGCCATAGGCATAACCTGCTGTGGCGTAAGGCAGGAAACGTCCCAGGGAGACGCCGAGACGGCCGCGGATCGTCCCGTAATAGTTGAGGTCGGACTTGAAACCGTACCCGCCACCATCGGCCCACGAATAGAACGCGTCCGTGATGCCACCGATGAGGATGCCCCCCACCTGATAGTCGTAACCAGCCTTGACGCCGATCGCGAACCCGGAGGGATCGCTCAGCAAGCCGCCTCCAGATCCGCCGAGCTTCAGCTCTTCGCTGAAGGAAAAATCGGGAGACAGAATGAAGCCGGTACGATCGATCGGCGCCAGCTCGGCATCCGTCGCGTAGCTAAAGTTCGGGATGCGGAACCATTCCTGGGCATCCGCCCGAGGTGCAGCACCACTGATCGCCGCCGCTGCACAAATGCAAAAGCACACGAAACGATCACGCCCACCCACAATGCCAAGCATGCCGGTCCCCCTGAAGATTGCCGTTAATCTAACGCAGCCCCCAGCGCGCTGTCCGATGCAAATCTGCACCGCATCGGGAAAAACCACAGCCAACTTGCAGATGGAACGGGTTCCGCTCAGCGCCAGGGCAGCTTCTCAGGCTCCTGAAGGCCGGTCCGCCGGACTCCCGAGACCTCCTCGAACGCCTCGGCAAACTCCACGGCACCGGGCTTGCGGGTGCCATTGTCCATGCGCCGCGTGAACTCGGCGAGCAGCTCGGCCGACGTCTTCCCGATCACCATCTTGTTCACGTAGTAGGCGCGCCGCGAGAAGAAATTGGGCGTCGGCACCGTGAGACCCGTCGGCTGCATCATCTCGAGCCCCGTTCCCGGACCGGACAAGTTCATCAGCTCCAGCTCTTCACCCGATAGGTTGGTAACGCCCTTGCGCTTGGCGAAGTCCTTCAGGCCACGCAGCTTCAGCGACTGCAGCCATGGCCCGATGTCGCCATCGAGATTGACGGCGTGCATCCCGTAACCCTTCGACGTCTTTGCGAATGCCACGTGCCGGTACCAGTTGTTCGGCACCGATTTGGCTGTCTTCAGCATCGCCCTCAGCGAAGCGATCTTGCGATCGAGCTCGTCTGCACGCGCCCTGTCGCGGGCGGACGCACGCATCTGCTCCAGCCGCTTCAAGAACGTGTTGCCATGCTTGACCAGCTCACCGATCGTGTTCGCGTGCAGCAGCTGCGCATAGCCCAGCGCCGACGAGATCGGCTTGCCTTTCTTCGTGATCGGATTAATGCCCGCCTGCATATCGGCGGTGCCATTGCCGCCGGTCTCCAGAGCATAGACGCGCACCACCTGCTTCGGCGTCAGCCCCAGCGAGAGCGCCTCCACTGCATACCGGCGCTTGAATTCCTTCTCGCTGATCCGCGCCGGCACGAAGCCGTAATGCGCTTTTGCTGCAGCGAGAAAATCGGCAAGGCCGGGCATCGGTGTCGGCGGCTTGCTCGGTGTCTTACTCTCCTGACTGGCAAGAAACCGCGACCACTTCTTGTCGAGCTCTCCGCTCAACTGCGGACCTTTGTAGGTCGGCGGAAAAGTCCATACGTAGTCGTCGGCGTCGAAGAATTTCGTCGATCCGCGCTTCGCCGTCCGCCCCTTACGCTTGGTCTCTATCTGCTGCCAGTAAGCATCCAGCAAACGCTCATGCTGGTTTTTCGCCGTGCGCCAGGCGATGAATTCGTTCTGCTGCGCCGCAGGAAGCGTCGCCAGAAAATCTTGCACGCTCGCCGCTCTCGCTGCGCCAGTGCACACCATCGCGCTTGCCGCCAATAAGGCGAGCAGCGGAAACAATCGGTGGCAAAGTCGCATCGGCAATGACCTCCTTTCGCGTAAAATCGCCGCGATAGGTTGACGTGACAGTTGGACGTTATCGTGATTTGCGAAGCATTAGCGAGCCCAACCTGCCCCTTAGCTATTAAGCCACGAATACAGGGCTTGGATTTCGTGAAACTGAATGCGATATGCAGTGCGTGAGCACACTCAAGGATCAAGCCCCCTTCACGGCCGCAGAACTCCAGCGACGAGCCCGCGCTGTGTTGCCCCGGTCCATTCCACTATTCGACCCTAACGCCCCTGATACCCCAAGCGATTTCGACTTGAGCCCCGAGCTCGTCCCGGAGGTCGCTCGCGCTCCGTTGGCACCCGCCGCCGTCCTCATACCCGTGATCGCCCGCCCGACGCTGACCGTGCTTCTTACTCAGCGCACCGAAAGTCTGAGGCGTCACGCCGGCCAGATCGCCTTCCCCGGCGGCCGCATGGAACCCACCGACGCGGACCCCGTGGCCACAGCACTGCGCGAGGCCCGTGAGGAGATCGGCCTTGAGCCCTCCTTCGTGGAGCCGTTGGGCTACCTCGATGTCTACCGCACGGGAACCGGTTTCCGCATCTTCCCCGTCGTCAGCCTGGTGCGCGAGGGCTTCACCTTGCAGCTTGACGAGCGCGAGGTTGCTGATGCCTTCGAAGTCCCGCTTGCATTCTTGATGGATGAGGCAAACCATCGGACGGAGGCGCGCGTCTGGCGCGGTCAGGAGCGCCGGTTTTATGCCATGCCTTTCGAGCAGCGGTACATTTGGGGTGCAACCGCCGGCATGTTGCGAAACATGTACAGGAGGCTCTTTTCAGAATGATCCGCATCGTCGCCGAAAACATTCTTCTCTTCCTGCTGCCGACGATCGTCTATGTGGCTTACATCTACCTGACACGCGATGAGAAACCTCAGGCGTCGCGCGTTCTCGACGATGCTCCGCTGATCTGGCTGTTCGTGGCCGGCGCCGCCATCGTCATCATCACCCTGGTAAGCTTTGGCACGATAACCGGGGGCAAGCCGGGCCAGGTTTATACTCCGCCCGTTTTCAAGGACGGCCGCATCGAGCCAGGCCATATCGACTGATTGCGCGGGAACGCCCGATGATGCGCTCTGACGACAGCGCCGGACTGCCCAATCTAGCCGGCACCGAATGGCTGCAGCGCCCCCAGACTCGGGCCGTGTTCGATGCGCTGCGCGCCGATGGCGCAGGCGTTCGAGCCGTTGGCGGTGCGGTGCGCAATGCTCTGCTCGGCACCCCCGTCAAAGACATCGACATCGCGACGACCGCGCCGCCCGAAGAGGTCGTCCAATTGGCCAAGCGCGCGGGCCTTCACGCGATCCCCACCGGCTTCGAGCACGGCACCGTGACCGTCGTCGTCGACAAGCATCCCTTCGAGGTCACGACGCTGCGCCGTGACATCGAAACCTTCGGCCGGCATGCACGCGTCACGTTCACCACCGATTGGCGCGAGGACGCCATGCGCCGCGACTTCACGATGAACGCGCTCTACTGCGATCTCGACGGTGTCGTGCACGATCCTCTCGGCGGATATCCCGATCTCATCGCCAAGCGCGTGCGTTTCATCGGCGACGCACACGAGCGCATCCGCGAGGACTATCTGCGCATTCTGCGCTTCTTTCGCTTCCTCGCCCAATACGGCGATCCCACTGCGCCCGATCCCGACGGGCTTGCCGCCGCGCGCGCCGAGAAAAGCGGATTGGCACAGCTTTCCGGCGAGCGCATCCGCAACGAGCTTCTTCTGCTGCTGTCGGCGCCCCGCGCGCTTTGCGCACTCGCTACGATGCAGGAAGCGGGCTTGATCGAACCGTTGCTCGGTACGCCGGGCAATGTGCAGCTCGCAAAGCGCCTTGAAAGCATCGAGGCAGCGCTCGGCCGCGCGCCCGATCCGATCCTCCGCCTTGCCGCGCTGGCAGACGCACCCACGCCGCTGCTGAAGGATAGACTGCGGTTATCGCTGGTCGAAGCCGGCCGCCTCGCCGACGCCGCACGACGCGATGCCTCGTTCGATCCGCGCACCGATGAAGCCGCCGCGAAGGCCTTCATCTATCGGCATGGACCGGATGCATTCGTCGATGGCGCTCTTATCGATTGGGCGCGCTCCGATGATCCGTCGGATGATCGAGTCCGCGCCGAACGCATCGCCCTGCCGCAGCGCTGGACACCGCCGAAACTTCCGGTGCGCGGTGCCGACGTCCTCGCCCTCGACGTCCCCGCCGGACCCAAGGTCGGCCGCATCGTCTCTGAATTCGAGATCTGGTGGATCGCCGCCGGCTACCCGGATGACCCGAAGCGACTGCATGAAAGGCTGGAGCAGTTGGTGCGCGACGAGAAATCTCCCCGCCGCGCCACCGATGACTGAAACTGCTTAGGGCGAGAACAGCCCCGAAATCGCATCAGCCAGAGACTCTGGTCCTTGCGACTGCTTCTTCTTCCGCCGCGTATACTGCTGCTGCGGCTGGCTGTCGGAGCCACTGTCCGCAGACGCCACGGCATCATCCGCATACGAGGGCTGCTCGAAGCGGATCGACTTTCCGGTCAGAGCCGCCGCGGTCCGGCTGTCGAGACCGTAGAAGTCACCATAGGTCTGCAGCTTGCCGTTATCGTCGACACGCGCCGTCATGTAGGTGATGTGGACGGGAATGTGCTTGCTGAGAGCAACCTCGCCGCCACTGGCGAACATCGACTGCACCTTGCTCGCCGACCAGCCCTTGTCCTCGGCCAGCAGCACCTCGGCCAGACGGCGCGGCTCGTGCACGCGCATGCAGCCATGGCTCAGCGCGCGGAACGACTTGCCGAACAGGTTACGCTCGGGCGTGTCATGCATGTAGACGTCGTGCGAGTTCGGGAACAAGAACTTCACTTCGCCAAGCACGTTCTTCGGCCCCGGCGGCTGCTGGAAGCTGAAGCGGCGAATGTCGACGCTCGACCAGTTGATCGAATTGGGATCGATCTGACGGCCATTGGCATAGGCGCGCAAGTCGTAGGCATCGAGCACGGCCTGGGCCGAATACCCGCCGCCGAAAATCCCGAAGAAACCTGCCCCGCCCGAACTCTTGCGCAACAGCGGTGCGAGTTCCTTCATCTTGATACCGTCCGGCACGCCCCAGCTCGGACGGAACACGACGGTCTTCATGTCCGCAGAAAAGACCGGCGTCGGCCATGATGGCTGACCGACGATGATCTCGTCGGTATGGATCACCTCACCGTTCTTCACGATGCGGGTCAGGAACTCCGGAACGTTGTCCCAGACGTGGAACTCGCCGAGATCTGGCGGCAGCCAGCGCCAGCGTTCCATGTTGATGAGGATGCGCTCGATCTTGGAATCGTTCGACTGAGCCACCGGACGCGGCCCACCGTTCAGCACCTGTCGCGTGCCGTTACCGACGAGACCGTCCGGCGTCAGGTTCTTGTCACGCTGGAAGTCGCGCACGGCCTGCACCAGCGCATCGTCGTAGACGTTCTCGTTAGCCGGATCCTGAGCTTGCACTTTCAGACGCTGGCGCAACAGAGCGACCTGCGGATCATTCATGCCGGGCCGCAGCAAACGACCTGCCGGCAGCTGCACGGCCAGCGCGGGATCTTCCTGCTGGACCTCTTCTTTTTCTTCGCCGCCGCGCAGCTTGAGCAGCATCTGGCGCAACGCCTGGAACTGCGGATGCTTCGGATGCAGCGATGTCAGGTATGCGCCCGGTTCCGGAGCAGCAGCGATCTCGCTCAGCACCGTCTTAGGCGGCACCAGCGTCGGCTGCTGATCCATCAGCTGCGAGATGCTCGCGGGATTGATGCGTCCGCCACGCGCGTAACGCGCGTACTTCAGCACAGCCACGGCTACCTGCAATTCGGTGTCGGCCGCGGCTTCAGCCGTCAAAGCCTGAACAGCGGGCGAGGGCACATCGAACGCCGAGGCTGGCAGGCCCCAGTTGTCTGCGCGGCCGATCTCGGCGACGACCGCCTTGCCCTTCTCGGTAAGACCGCTTGTCGACGCCCAGAGCGGCGTGCCAGTCACCTCACCATAATAGCTGGCGAGAGCCGCAGCCTCTTCCTGATTGACCTTCTTGCCGAGCTCCGAAACCTTCGCGCGGATGCTGGCCACCACCGGATCGGCCGGCGGCAGAACTTGCGCGGGAGCACTCTCGGGCGCGGTTCCCGATGCAGTATCGGGCAGTGCGGCGGTGGACTTTGGCGGCTCGGCGGCAGAATTTGCCGGCGTCGTCGCAGCTTCATTAGTGGCAGCCGGAGCCGTTGGCGCGGGCGCGGCGGCAGTGGCCGAACCAGGCTGCGGCTCAGGGACAGCGGCGGGAGGCGTGGCGGTCGCTTGCGCGCCAGCAGCCGGCGGCGTCGCCGCCGCGGACGATTGCGGCGCCTGGGCGGGCTGTTCTGTGGAGTTCGCGGCGGCCGGAGCCGCTGGCGCGGCGGCCGCTGCCGTGGGCTGCGCGGGCTGATTTGCAGCCGCGGCAGTGTTGGCCCCCACGGCGGGTGCCGTCGTAGGCTGACTTTCCACCGCAGCAGGCGTGGATGGTGTTGCTGGAGCCGGTGTTTCGGCGCGGGAAGCAACCGATCCCGAAACGCACAGAGCCGCAATCGCCGGCAAAAGCACGGCGCGCGTCGAAACAGCCTTCTTGATAGTCATCCCTCGGTCTCCAATCGCGCCTTGAGGCTAGGTGGAGAAAATGGCCGTGGCTGGGCCGGATCCGACGCAAACGGGTGATTAGGCATGTGGCAACCGATGCATAATGACGTCAAGGCTAACGTGGAGCATCTCGGCCACAGCCGATCCATTAAATACCTCAAGAGTCGCGGAAAAGCCCCCGGCACAATCCTCGGCGCGACCAACCATTAACAGCTTAAGTGAACCTTAAGGCGATGAGGGCCCAAACGAGAAGGGCGCAGCTTGCGCCACGCCCTTCCCAAATCAGATGCTTTTGGCTTGGAATTAGAAATCCATGCCGCCCATGCCACCCATGCCGCCGCCCGGCATCGGAGCATGCGAATGCTCCTTCTTGGGCAGTTCTGCGACCATGGCTTCCGTGGTGATCAGCAGACCGGCGACCGAAGCAGCGTCCTGAAGCGCGCAGCGCACGACCTTGGCCGGGTCGATGACACCCTGAGCAACGAGATCGCCGTACTCCAGCGTCTGAGCGTTGTAGCCATAGTTGTACTTGCTGTTGTCGAGGATCTTGCCGACGATCACCGAACCGTCCTCACCAGCGTTGGTGAAGATCTGGCGAGCAGGAGACTGCAGCGCCTTGCGCACGATGTTGATGCCGACCTTCTGGTCCTCGTTCTCGACCTTGAGACCTTCGAGCACCTTCGAGGCACGCAGCAGAGCAACGCCACCGCCGGGGACGATGCCCTCTTCGACAGCCGCGCGCGTTGCGTGCAGCGCGTCGTCGACGCGGTCCTTGCGCTCCTTAACTTCGACTTCGGTAGCGCCACCGACCTTGAGGACGGCAACACCGCCCGCGAGCTTGGCAAGACGCTCCTGCAGCTTCTCGCGGTCGTAGTCCGAGGAGGTCTCCTCGATCTGAGCGCGGATCTGCTTCACGCGCGCGTCGATGTCGGCCTTCGAGCCGGCGCCGTCGACGATCGTGGTGTTCTCCTTGTCGATCGTCACCTTCTTGGCGCGGCCGAGCATCTGCAGCGTCACGTTCTCGAGCTTGATGCCGACGTCCTCGGAGATGACGGTGCCGCCGGTGAGGACGGCGATGTCTTCCAGCATCGCCTTGCGACGATCACCAAAGCCCGGCGCCTTCACCGCGGCAACCTTGAGACCGCCACGCAGCTTGTTGACGACGAGCGTCGCCAGGGCCTCGCCCTCGACGTCTTCGGCGATGATCAGCAGAGGCTTGCCCGACTGAACGACAGCTTCGAGCACCGGCAGCATTGCCTGCAGACCCGACAGCTTCTTCTCGTGGATGAGGATGTAGGGGCTCTCGAGTTCGACGATCATCTTCTCAGCGTTGGTGATGAAGTACGGCGAGAGATAACCGCGGTCGAACTGCATGCCCTCGACGACGTCGAGTTCGGTCTCGAGGCTCTTGGATTCCTCGACCGTGATGACGCCTTCGTTGCCGACGCGCTTCATGGCCTCGGCGATCTTGCTGCCAACTTCCGTATCACCGTTGGCCGAAATGGTGCCGACCTGGGCGATCTCGTCGTTGGACTTGATCTTCTGCGACTTGCTCTTCAGCTCTTCGACGACCGCGGTGACGGCCAGATCGATGCCGCGCTTGAGGTCCATCGGGTTGGCGCCGGCAGCAACCGACTTGGCGCCTTCCTTCACGATCGCCTGGGCGAGAACGGTGGCAGTGGTGGTGCCGTCGCCGGCGAGGTCGTTGGTCTTGGAAGCGACCTCACGAACCATCTGGGCGCCCATGTTCTCGAACTTGTCCTCAAGCTCGATTTCCTTGGCCACCGACACGCCGTCCTTGGTGATGCGGGGGGCACCGAACGACTTCTCGATTACGACGTTACGACCCTTGGGGCCGAGCGTGACACGGACGGCGTTGGCGAGGATGTCGACGCCGCGCAGCATCTTCTCGCGCGCGTCCTGCGAAAACTTCACGTCTTTTGCGGACATGTGGGGAAAGCTCCTGAAAAGCTGAATGATGGGTGGTGGCTGAGCGGAATTAGGCGGCAGCCTTCACGCTCGCCTTGCCCTCGAGGACGCCGAAGATGTCGCTTTCTTTCATGATCACGAGATCTTCGCCGTCGATCTTGACCTCGGTGCCGCTCCACTTGCCGAACAGCACCCGATCGCCGGGCTTCACGTCGAGAGGAGTGACCTTACCGGTCTCGTCGCGAGCACCGGGTCCGACAGCGACCACCTCGCCTTGTATCGGCTTCTCTTTGGCAGTGTCGGGAATGATGATGCCGCCAGCCGTCTTGGTATCTTCCTCAACGCGGCGGACAACGACGCGGTCATGAAGAGGACGGAACTTCATGGGATCAACCTCATGATGTGCTTTGCGTTTTGAATCTGAAGCGCCTCATTCGCGAGGCGCGGGATCGGCGTGCCCATGGCTCATCGGCCCCGCGTCGCGTATATGATCTTGGCTGTTAGCACTGTCAAGAAGTGAGTGCCAGGACCGCCCCGAAGTCAGATCAGCCGGTAGCGGCCGCCGGCACTATCTGCACCGGCGGCTTAATGAAAGCTTATCGGGTGGCGAGGGTGCGGTGGGGCAGCTATTAGGCCGCCCGGCTATGGCGCCCCTCTTCTATCTCCTCGACGATTTTGGCGACGAACGCATCGATATCGCCCGGATTCCGCGAGGTGATAATCCCCTGGTCGGTGACGACAGGCCGGTCGACCCATCGACCACCAGCATTGATCACGTCCGTTCTGATCGAGTTGTATGAGGTCACCTCCCGGCCGTTCACCGCCCCCGCCTCGATCAACAGCCACGGCGCATGACAGATGGCAGCCACGACCTTTCCGGCCTTCAGGAAAGCTTCGATGATGCCCAGAGCTGTCTCGTTCGTACGCAGATGGTCCGGGTTCATCACTCCGCCGGGCAAAACCAGGGCATCGAAAGAGCCGACACCCACCCCATCGAGGGTCAGATCGACGTCGACCGCCCGGCCCCAATCTTTCTTGTCCCACCCTTTGATCGTGCCCGGCTCGGGAGCGGCAATCCGCACATCCGCCCCTTTGGCTTTCAGCTGCCGCAGGGGTTCCTCCAGCTCGGACTGTTCAAAGCCATGCGTCGCCATGATCAGGACGCGGCTCTTGCTGATACGTGCCATGGCGGTCTCTCCTCAATTCCTTGCAGGATTGAACCGTCCGAGCGAGCAACAGTTCCGCGAAAGGCGGTATTCAAAAAACTGAAGCTGAAATAACGAAGGGCCCGCAACGGCTTTAGCCTGCGAGCCCCTTTCGTTCTTATTGGGCGTACCGTATTATAACGGTTCTAAATGCTGTTCGCGTTAAATGGCGAAATCGGTCAGCTTGGCGCCCTTGTTGAGCTTTGCAACCAGCCAATTCGGCTTGCGGCCGCGACCCGTCCAGGTCTCCGACTTGTTGTCTGGATTGACGTATTTGGCAGCGCTGGTCTTACCCCGGCCGCGCCCACCGAACAGTTCCGATACTGAAAAGCCGCGCTTTTCAGCGAGCTGCGCCAATGCCTGTTTCACCTCGGAGCGCTCACGATCGCGCGCTGCGGAGATTGCTTTTTGCACTTTCGCTTCCAGCTCAAGAAGGTCCTTTAGCGAGAGCTTATCAACATTGGGTGTGGCCATCCGGTAGTCCTTCCTGAATACGCACGTCTCGATAGGCAATTTGCCGTTGCCACATCTAGCGCTGCTTCAATTACTTTTTGCCTTCAATTTGTCAAGCCGATCGAAATTAAATCGGCAAAGCGCAACAAAGGATAGCGGCAACTTCCTGCAACTAATGCGCGAACCCTTCAGCGTGTATTGGCGACCAGCCTTTGGCAGGCGATATGGCAGCCAACCCGCGCCCCGCAATTGGCGTTCAGGCTGCGTTCAGCTGCTCCTGGCTAACTTCCATTCAACCCTGAACTCCCATCTTCCCCGGAGTGATCCACGAGGGCGCAGCGTTCAGGGTCGCTGCGTCCTCACCCCTTCCCCACATTCCCGGACATCGGATTGGCCACGCGCGGAACTGGCGCGCAGGGCCTGCGTTGCCATTGCACATGTGAGCCGGTAGTTTGCCGCCGTGTTTTTCGGAGGCCCCACTATGACTTTCAAGCTTGAACCGCTGCCGTATGCCTATGACGCCCTGGCGCCGTACATGTCGGCTGAGACTCTCGAGTACCACCACGACAAGCATCACCAAGCCTACGTCGATATGGCCAATAAGCTGATCCCTGGCTCGAAATACGAAGGCAAGAGCCTCGAAGAGATCTGCAAGGAAGCCTACGCCGACAAAGCCCAGCCGGTGATCAACAACGTCGGCCAGGACTACAACCACAACCACTTCTGGAAGTGGATGAAGAAGGGCGGCGGCGGCAACAAGCTTCCCGGCACCGTTCAGAAGCTCGTCGAGGCCGCTGGCGGCTACGACAAGGTCCGCAACGACTTCATCGAGAACGGCAAGACGCAGTTCGGCTCCGGCTGGACCTGGCTGGCCGTCAAGGACGGCGGTCTTGTGCTGATGAAGACGCCGAACGGCGAGAACCCGCTGATGCACGGCGCTCAGCCGATCCTCGGCTGCGACGTGTGGGAGCACAGCTACTACATCGATTATCGCAACGCGCGCCCGAAGTACCTGGAAGCCTGGTTCGACAATCTGGTGAACTGGGACCACGTCGAAGAGCTGGCGCAAAAGGCCGTCTGAGCTAGCGGCTTTACGACCAAATAAGGAAGGCGCCGATTGCGGTCGGCGCCTTTTTCTATTCCGGCTTCGGTTCGGACTTCGGCTCCGGCGCTTTGCCCTGCGCTCTGAGATCGTTGAGGTAGGCGACAATCGCCTCCACCTGGTCCGGCTCGAACACGAATTCCGGCATATCCGGATGGCCGGAGATGAGCCCCTCAGCCAAGGCCTCGGCAAGATTGTCCGGCGGATAGCGCATCACTACGTCGCGAAACGGTGGCGCCTCTTTGTGCTTGCTCTCGCCCTCGACCCCGATCGCATGGCATCGCGCGCAATTGGCTTCGAGCAACGCCCGTCCCTGATCGATCGTCGACGTCTCTGCGATCGCCCAACCGGCCATCGACAGCATCGCGCCTGAAAGCAGCGCTGCGGCAACGCCAACGCGAAGGCTAGCCATACGCATCACCCTAACTCGCAAGGCATCACAGCTCAGAACCACGCCGGCTGCCACCAATGCAGTGCCGCGCGCACCAGTTCCGGCTGAACCAGCCATGCAATGAACACGAGCAGAATAACACCCGCGAGCAGCAACATGATCGGGCCAGTCAGCGGCGTGCGATAGCTCATGCCGGTGCCTGGAATACCCAGCGTGACCATGCGCCGGCCGTCAGCGCCCACGTTGATGGTCGCGCCCTTGCCACCAAGACTCGTGCTGACCCGAGACTTGCTCAGGTTGACTTTCACGCCTTTTGCGACGCCGATCTGCTTGCGGAAGCGAAAGCCGGGAAGAAAGCCCATCGTCGATCCTCGTTCCTTCAGTCCGAAAAACCCATCAACTGTCTGATCAGATGGGTCGAGTCGGGTTCCATTGCCAACCTAATCTCATGCAGCCAGCATGAGAAGGCTGTCCAAAAACAACTGGGGATTTGCAGCTTTCTGCCTCAGCCGTCCTTACGGCCGATGCCGAACCAGCCGCCCAGTTTCTCTTTCACGTCAGTTAGTTTCTCTGACATGTTGCCCATCGCGGAGTTCATTGCCTGGATGCGTTCATACGCGCCCTCCACGATCGTTTCCTCGCCGTACTTGCGCCGGTTATCCTCATCCGCCTCGATAAGCTTGGCGCGCTCTTCCGCCGTCAGCGGTCCGATCCGCGCCATCGGCGGCCGGATCAGCGCCCGCTGCACCATCGACGGCTCGCCTTTGTTGCGCAGCGTCGAGACGAGTGCCTCGCCCACTTTGAGCTGCTGGATCGCCTGCTCGGTGTTGAACTCCGGATTTTTGACGAAGGTCTCCGCCGCCGCCCGGATTGCCTTCTGCTCCTTCGGCGTGAACGCGCGCAGCGCGTGCTGCACGCGGTTGCCGAGCTGTGCCGACACCCGGTCAGGAACGTCCGATGGGCTCTGCGTCACGTAATAGACACCGACGCCCTTCGAACGGATGAGGCGCGTCACGCGCTCGATCTGATCGAGCATCGCCTTCGGTGCATCGTCGAACAGCAAATGCGCCTCGTCGAACAGGAACACCAGCTTCGGCTTGTCGAGATCGCCAACCTCGGGAAGCTTGTCGAACAGCTCGTCCAGCATCCACAGCAGCGCCGTTGCGTAGAGGCGTGGGTTGTCCATCAGCTTATCGGCAGCGAGCACGTTGACGACGCCGTAGCCGTCACGCACGCGCATGAAATCGTTGATGTCGAGCGACGTCTCGCCGAAGAACTTGTCCGCGCCCTGTTCTTCCAGAACCAGCAGGCGGCGCTGCAGCACGCCCACTGTCTGCGGAGCGATGTTGCCGTACTTGGAGCGCAGCTCCGGCGCGCGCCGGCCCATCTCTTCAATCACAGCGCGCAGATCGCGCAGCTTGCGGATGACCATTTTCGGATCGCGCGTCTCGCGGCGATCCTCTGCCCAGCGGAACGCGATGTTCAGCACGCCTTCCTGCGGCTCGGTAAGATCTAGCAGGCGCGACAGCAGCAGCGGTCCCATCGACTGCACGCTCGTGCGCACCGGATGGCCCTGCTCACCGAAGATGTCCCAGAACGCCACCGGAAAGGCTGCATTGAAATAGCCGGGTAGCCCGATCTCTTCGGCCCGCGCTACAAGGCCGGGTTTCTGCTCACCCCTGACGCCGATGCCGGAAAGATCGCCTTTGATGTCGGCAGCGAAAACCGGAACGCCGGCCGCCGAAAAGCTCTCTGCCAGCACCTGTAAGGTCACGGTTTTGCCCGTACCCGTCGCACCGGTCACCAGCCCATGCCGGTTCGCCAGCTTCAGATCGATGAACTCGATGCCCGCGTGGCTACCCCCGAGGAGAATCCGTCCGTTCTGAGCGAAGAAATGCGGGTCGGCAGCAGGATTCTCCGCCGCTGCGGACTTGGACTTTTCGGGCATTGTGGGCTCCAATCTGGGGCGGCCGGGGCAACGGCCTCGCACGCGACTCGACGCGACAACGCCCGTTTTTCTTGGCACGCAGCTAGGTCCATTGCAAATATCGGTTGCATGCGGGACACGGGAGGCGTGGACCGCCCGCGCGCCGTAGCGACGCGGAAGCCTTTGACGCCCGCTTTAGCTCGTGCAAACAGGCGGGCACTGAGCCTATAGAAGTGGATTGCTGGCCGCGGCCGCCCACCCCAACCGACAAGACGCTGAGGACATGACTGAGACCGCAACCGTCAAGCTCGCCTCCGGTTTTCCTCCCGCCGACTACGACAAGTGGCGCCAGCTCGTCGAAAAGGCGTTGAAGGGCGCCGATTTCGATAAGCGGCTCGTCGCCAAGACGGCCGACGGCCTGCGCATTGAACCGCTCTACACCAGAGCAGATACGCTCCCGCAAGCGGACGCGACGGTCCCAGGCGGAGCCCCGTTCACCCGCGGCACCCACGCCAAAGCCGATGGCCTCGGCTGGCAGATCCACCAGCGCGTCGTCGAGACCGATCCGGCGGCAGCCAATAAGGTGATCCTCGAAGAGCTGGACGGCGGCGCCAACGGAGTCGTCCTTCAGATCGCCGGCCCCGGTCGGATCGGCATCAAGATCGAAAGCTCGGACGATGCCGCCGCAAGCCTCGCCGGCATGTTCATCGACTACGCACCCTTCCAGCTCGCGGGCGGCATCAATGGCCTTGCCGCCGCGCGCCATTATCTGAAGGCGCTCGCCGCTCTGAAGCGTGAGGAAGGCGGCACAGCCGTCTCGCGTCTCAACGTCGATCCACTGGGAACGCTCGCGCGCTTCGGCGCCGCATGGGCACCGATCGATCAGGCGCTCGCCCAAACCGTGGCCTTCGCCGCAGAAGCGGGCGCAGCAGATCGCCCACTGACGAGCATCCTCGTAGATGCCAGCGTCCCGCACGAGGCTGGGGCCAGCGAAGCTCAGGAGCTCGCATTCCTCGCTGCAGCTCTCGTCGCTTACCTGCGCGCCTTCGAAGCCGCTGGCGTTGCCCCGAAAGATGCGCTGCCCAGCATTGCCTTCGCGCTCGCCGTCGACACCGACCTATTTCTCAGCGCCGCCAAGGTGCGCGCAGCGCGCACCATCATTGCCCGCATCGCCGAAGCCAGCGGTGCGACAGCTTCGGGACTGCACATCTCCGCCGTCACCTCCGAACGCGTAATGGCCAAGCGCGATCCGTGGACCAACATGCTGCGCACCACCACCGCATGTGCCGGTGCAGCGTTCGGTAGCGCCGACGCCATCAGCGTCCTCCCCTACACCTGGTCGTTGGGCATGCCCGACCGCTTCGCCCGTCGCATCGCCCGCAACACCCAGCTCGTGCTGCAGGAAGAGTCGCAGCTCGGCCGCGTCGTCGATCCGATTGGCGGCTCTTGGTATGTAGAGAAGCTCACCGCGGATCTCGCCAAGAAAGCCTGGGAGCTGTTCCAGGGCATCGAAGCCAAGGGCGGCCTCGTTGCCGCGCTATCTTCCGGCGCCTTGCAGGATGACATCGCCAGCACCGCCGAGGCGCGCATGAAGGCCATTTCCACCGGCCGCATCGAGCTGACTGGCGTATCCGTCTTCCCGTTCCTCGGCGATGATGGCGTCAAGATCACAGCTTATCCCGAACCTGCCGCGGCTCCCGCGCAGCAGGTGCGCCCGCTGACGCCTCACCGCCTGGGCGAAGCCTTCGAGAAGCTACGTGATGCGGGCGACGCGTTCCTCGCCAAGACCGGCAAACGCAAGCAGGTCTTCATGGCCAACCTCGGCGAAATCGCCGAGCACAACCGCCGTTCTCAATGGATGTGGAACTTCCTTGCGGCAGGCGGCATCGAGGGCCTTACCAGCGATGGCTACAAGACCCCCGCCGAGGCAGCAGAAGCCTTCAAGGCTTCCGGCGCCAAGATCGCGTGCATCTGCTCATCCGATGAGGTCTATGCGCGCGATGCAGCAGCCACCGCCCAAGCTCTCAAAGCTGCAGGCGCCCAGCGCGTTCTTCTCGCCGGACGTCCAGGCGAGGCCGAAGCAGCGTTGCGCGCGGCTGGAGTCGATGGCTTCATTTATGCGGGACAGGACGCAGTGAAGACGCTTGAGGATCTGCACAAGGCGCTTGCCCAGAGCTAGTCTCGCGCCCTGCGCTTATCCAGACGCACCGGAGGATAGCCCGTGGCCAGCCTGCGCTTTCTCGCCAGCCTCTTTGCACTCATCGCCATCGTCGCGCTCGTCGCCGACCTGACGCCGATGCTGATCGGTACAGGCACGTTCCAGGCCCACAGCGTGATCAACTACTGGAGCGAGCTGGCGCCGGCCTCGCTGATCGCCACGCGTGACAGCATCAACGCCATGACCTTCCCATGGGTATGGAATCCGATGCTGCTCAGCGTCCTCAGCGCGCCGATGTCGTTGTTGTTCGGCTCGCTGGCGATCGTATGCGGATACTTCGGCCGCCGCCGCGTGCAGATGAAGCTGCACATCAACTAGCTGCGCTAGACCGAGTTGAGCCTTGCGCTACTTCTTCTTTGGCGCAGGAGCCGTCGTTGCGCCGCCCTGCATAACGAGCGCCTTCACGCTGGTCAGCGCCGGCGGTAGCCCGCTGCTCGGCGGGAAGATGATGTCGAGCGCGATGCCGCCGATCACCATCACCACCAGCAGCGAGATGAGCCGCATGACCCAGCCGCGGTGGCTCTTGTTCAGCAATTCGATCTCAGAGTCGTCGACGCTGTCATCGCCCGGCGTCAGAAAACCCTGCTTCAGGCCGAAGTACTTTTTCTGCACCGAGCGCCGCACATTGCCTTTGTGCTCGACGGCAAGACCGGCGCGCGCCGCGATCTTCTGCGCGATCTCGGGATAGGGAAAGCACGGATCTGAGTTCGCTTCGCTCACATAGCCGAGCTTCACCGGCGTATCGTCCTTGAGGATCAGCCGCGCGCCCTGCAACAACACGGGTGCAACCGAGCCGCCATAAACCTCGCGCCGCGTCTCCACCGCTTTGATCTGGTCATAGGGAATGTCGTAGCTGCGGTAGCGCATCATCGGTGTGGGCCCGCGCCCCGATGGCAGCGTCATCTTCACCGACGTCTCGCCAAGCTCGATCCGCGCCCTGAGCGAGTGCATCAGCTCGATCACCAGCAGGAACATGATGAATGCAAAGGCGATCGCCAGCACCACGAGGCCCGGAGTGCCGTTCCAATGGCCTTGCGATACCCGCCAGAACAGCATCGGCGGCAAACTGATGAAGAAAGGGAGCAGCAAGAGGAACGCGAACGAGAATGCGAACTTGCGTCCGCCACCCGCGGCGTAGACATCTCGCTCGCGCGGGGCCGGAGCCGGAGCGGCGGCACCCATGACTGCGGCATCTGCCATCGTTCACTCCCCCTAAATTGTTACTCGGCAACTGTGCGCAGATTACATCACAATAACATGACCCTATTGGGTCTGCCGCAAGGGTGGCCACAACATTATATCAGGGCCAGACTGGAATACGCTCAGTCACCATCCAATTCGGGGTGAGCCATGCTTTTCCGTAAGAACAAGACCGCCATGCCGACGTCCGAGACCGCACTCAAGGGCCGGCCGACGCCGATCCCGACTGCCGAAGAGCACGAGCTGTTTTCGCGCCCGCTCAAGGGACCTTACCCAGCGGGGCTCGAGATGGCGATGTTCGGGCTGGGTTGCTTCTGGGGCGCAGAGCGCAAGTTCTGGAACCTCGGGCCCGGCATCTGGATCACCGCTGTCGGCTATGCCGGTGGTTTGACGCCCAATCCGACCTATCAGGAAGTGTGCACGGGCCAAACCGGGCACAACGAGGTCGTGCTCGTCGTCTACGATCCAAAGGAGATCAGCTACCGCGACCTGCTGAAGACCTTCTGGGAAAGCCACGATCCGACCCAGGGCATGCGCCAGGGCAATGACGTCGGCACGCAATACCGCTCCGGCATCTACTATTACACCGATGAGCAGCGCGCCGCCGCCGAAGCATCAAAGGCCGAATACCAGAAGGCTCTCACCGCAAGCGGGCTCGGCCGCATAACCACCGAGATCCTGCCTGCGCCCGAGTTCTTCTTCGCCGAGGACTACCACCAGCAGTACCTTTCGAAGGTACCGCATGGCTACTGCGGCCTCGGTGGCACCGGTGTCTCGTGCCCGATGCCGACCGGCGTCGCAGCCGAGTAAGAGGCTATTTCTTGGTCGCGGCCGTCGGGGTCGCGGCCATTGCCTCGTCTGCAGGGGGAGATGCAGCCGGACTGTTCAGCACGACTTTGCACTCTGCCGGCAGTTGCTCCATCGTGATCTGGCGCCGCGCGCTCGGCGGAACATACGGCGCTTCCGGTCCCTTGGGCTTGGGCTTCGGCTTCAGAGACGCTTCGATGTCCTTGAGCCAGCTTTTCAGCTCCCCCCCACATCCATCATCCGCCTTCACTCCAGGTTGCGTTTCGCATCCCCCATTCGGGCAGCCGATACGGATGTGGAAGTGATAGTAGTGGCCCCAGATCGGCCGCACCTTGTAGAGCCACGCGCGATCCTTACCCGCGGCCTGGCACAGCGCTTTCTTGATCGCCGGATGCACGAACACGCGCTCCACCGCCGAATAGGATGCAGCACGCTTGATCAGCGCCACGTGCGCAGGCGTGAACACTTTCGGATCAACGGATAATTTCGTCTTGTCCAGCATCGACGTCGCCGCGATATCCTCGCGCTCGCGCCGGCTCAACACGCGATCCGGCATCGGCGTCAGCCAGATGTCGGCATCGAGACCGACCTGATGGCTGGCATGCCCAGACAGCATCGGGCCGCCGCGCGGCTGCGAGATATCGCCCACGAGCAGTCCCGACCAACCATCCTTTTTGGACTCCGAGCCCAGCCGCTTCAGAAGCGCAATCAGCTTCGGATGTCCCCATGCCCGATTGCGCGACGGCCGCATCGTCTGCCAATAGGGCCCCGCGTCCGCGAGATGCACACCGCCGGCAAGGCAACCCTTCGCATACCAGCCGATAGACCGAGCTTGGAGATCGGCGGCGTTCTGCGCCTTGCCGAACAAGTCGCGCGCCAGGATTTTCGGCTTGGTGTCCTTCTTCGCAGTCTTCTTGGTGTCCTTCTTGGAGGGCGCGGCCTTCTGCGCGGGCAGAGGTGCGGCCGCTGCGCGCTTGGCTTCGACGGGCGCGGGCGCCTTCACGGCGGTTTCCGCGGCGACCGCATGAGAAGTCGCCAACATCAATCCTATAAGAATGACCTTGTGGGTGCGTCGCATGGCTCCCCCAATCACCGAGTCAGAATAGCGAATTCACGCCATACTAACGGGCTAGGGCCAAAAAGCGACCCCGACCCTTATTGATCGATTAACCTTGCAGCCAGCGACCAGCACAAAACCCGTGACCGAATTCCTCACAACCGGCCCCGACAACGCGCTCTGCCACACACTCTTGGCGCATGGAGCTGGTGCGCCGATGACAAGCCCATTCATGGAGAAGATGGCCGGGCTTTTGACGGCGCGTGGCCTGCAGGTATCGCGATTCGAGTTCGAATATATGGCCGCCCGCCGGAGCGGCGGGAAACGGCGCCCACCGCCCCGCGCCGAGAAGCTGACCGGCGAATATCTTAGCGCAGTCAACGAACTTGCGTCGCTCAGCCCGCGCAAGCAAAAGCTCGTCATAGGCGGCAAGTCCATGGGAGGGCGCGTCGCCAGCCTCGTCGCCGATGAGCTGTTCAGCACCGGCTCCATCGCCGGTCTCGTCTGCCTCGGCTATCCGTTTCACCCGCCGGGAAAGCCGGAAAATCTGCGCACTGCCCATCTTGAGAAGCTGAAGTGCCCCGCTCTCATCGTCCAAGGCGAGCGTGACCCATTCGGCTCGCGCACCGAGGTCGAAGGCTTCAATCTGTCACCGAAAATCTCTGTGACTTGGGCCAGCGACGGGGACCATGATCTCGGCCCCCGTGGCGGCAGCGGCTATACGCGCGCAGGCAATCTGGCGCTCGCTGCCGATACCATCGACGGCTTCGTCAACGGTATCGGCTGAAGCGCACTCAGCTCAGTCGTTGTCTTTTTTCTTTTTGCGCTCGACGACCTTGTCGCCAAGCTTTCCCTTGATGCTGCTGATGCCGTCTTTGAAGATGCCATCAATCGTCTTACGCGCATCGGCATCTTCCTTGCCGTCGGCGGCATCGTACGTAGCAGCCCATACGATGTTCACCTCATCGAGGTCGTCATCATCGGGGGTCACGGTGAACTGCGCCTCATAGTTCTTCACCGGCAGCGGGCTTTCGACGATCTCGTACTTGTAGCTCGCGTTGCCGCGCTCCAGCAGCTTCTCCTTGATCTTGCCGCCGTCCTGAAGCGTGAGGGTGCGGTACTCAGTGTCGCCCTCTTTCGTTTCTTCGCAGGACTTGACCGCCGGATGCCACTCCGCAATCGCACACCAGCCGCCGAACTGGTCCCAAAGCGCCTTCTTTTCTTCCTCGACCTTGGCCTCATCCACGCGAATTTCCAGCTTCTTGCCGGAGGTTAGGCTGGCGGCATTGGCCCCTGTCGCAAACGGAAAGACGACGGCGGAAAGCACAAGGGCGGTGATCGGCAACTTCATCGTTTTCTCCCATATCGGGGCAACAGCCCACGTTTGTTTGTGCGCCGCTCCGGAGAGGGCGAATTGGTACATTGTAACCTTCAGATGCAAAGAGTTCGAGGGATTTTTGCCTAATCAGGCAGCCGGAGCCGCGCTGCCATTAACTCGCTCCAGCTGCTCGGCGAACTCGGCGAGCGAACATGGCATGCCAATGTAGAAGCCCTGCGCTGCATCGCAGCCTTCTCCACGCACGGCCGCAAGTTGATCGTCGGTCTCCACGCCCTCGGCGGTGACGTTAAGACCCAGACTGTGACCCAGCATCACGATGGCGCGCACGATCTTCAGCGAGCCTTCGCTGGTGTTGATGTCGCGCACGAAGGATTGATCGATCTTGATGCGGTCGACTTTAAAGCGCTGCAGATAGCTGAGCGAGGAGAACCCCGTACCGAAATCGTCGAGAGCAATAGAAACTCCAAGCTCGGCAAGTTCATCGAGGATGGAAACGCTGACCGCGCAATCGCGAAGCAGAACGGACTCGGTGATCTCCAATTCCAGACGAGACGGGTCAAGGCCGGAGACTTCCAGGGCCGAAGCCACGACTTTTCCAAGATCGCTGTTATCGAACTGCAGCGGCGAGAGATTGACCGCGACACCAACTGATCCCGGCCACTTGGCAGCCAGCGCGCACACTTTTCGTATGACCCATTCACCGATTTCTTGAATGAGCCCGCACTGTTCCGCCAGCGGAATGAACTCCGAAGGCAACACCATGCCGCGTTCAGGGTGATTCCACCGCAACAGCGCCTCTGCCTGCTCGATCGTCCCCGTCTTCAAGCAGAAGATCGGCTGAAAATAGAGCTCCAGCTCACCACGCGACAACGCATCCTGCAAATCCCGCTCGGTTCGCCGCCGCCGCTGCATTCGCTCGTTCAGGTGCTTCTCGTAGAAGACATAAGTGCCGCGGCCCAATTCCTTCACGCGCCGCATGGCCAGCGCCGCATTATGGATGAGCACGTCGGCGCTCTTGGAATCTTCAGGCCCGATCGCGATCCCAATACTCGCCTCCAGGTGCAGCGGTTGCCCCGCGACGATGAAAGGCTCTTCGACGAGAGCGCCGATACGTCTCGCCCGCCCGGCAACGTCCTCGTCCTTTAGATCGCCGGCTTGAACCACGGCGAATTCATCGCCGCCGATGCGCGCCAGAGCCTCACGGTCCCTGACAAGGGTCGCCAATCGACTGCCGATCGACTGCAGAATCTCATCACCGGCCGCGTAGCCGAGCATTTCGTTGATAGCTTGAAAGCGATCCAAGCCCACGTAGTGCACCGCAACCTTCTGGCCGGTTTCCGCCACCAGAGCCAAGAGCTCGCTAACGCGTTGCTGAAAGCGCGTCCGGTTGGCAAGCCGTGTCAGCGGATCAGAAAAAGCGTACTCGTAGGCTCGGCTTCGGGTCTCCTCGTGCTCCATGGCGATCATGCACAAGTGCAAGCACGTACGCACGATCTGCCGCTCGAGCAGGTTAGGTCCTCGCGAGCGCGGATAGTAGAATGCGAACGCGCCCAGCACGCGGCCGTCGGAAGATTTGATCGGGCTGGACCAGCACGCGCGCAGACCAAGCGGCAGCGCGAGTTGCTTATAGTCCTCCCACAAAGGATCGGTCGCAATATCGACGACCTCCACGGGCTCACCGCGATAGGCTGCCGTCCCGCAAGATCCCGCCTTCGCACCGATCGGCAACCCGTCGATCGCCGCGGAATAGTGCTCCGGAAGACTGGGGCTGGCGATATGGCGAAGCCTGAGCTGCGGATCAACCTCCAATACCGAGCACGTGACTGATGGCGCTAACTGTTCGACCTTGCGACACAGCGTGTCCATGATGGCTTTCAACGGCAGTCCGTAAGCCATCGCCTCCAGCACCTCTTGCTGGATCAGGTGCAGCCGCCAAGCAGCGGATCGGCGATACTCGATCTTGGCGAACCACCGCTCGTCATAAAGGAAGCGGCCAATCTCCAACTCGACGACTTCGTTGCATCCCTGGCACGAGCAGCGTTCTCGTACCTGCATGACAATCGCCAAGCCGTCCGCCTGCACCTTTTGCCAGACGTCGTTCCACCGCTCGGCGTCTAGCTCGATCCAAAGATCCCAGACGTGCCTATGAGCGAGCTGATTGGCGGTTAAAGTGCATGCCTCGCCAAACGCGGGAGACCAACCGCGCAGCCGGCCCGCTTCATCGAAGAGAGCAATCGGCGTATGGGGCGCGTGTTCTAGCCTCAGAAAATCGTCACGCGCTTTCATCGGCAAAAGGCCATGCGTGTTGCAATCCGCGAATCCGCGCGCACTCGATTACAAACTCATCTACCCATATAAAAAATAGGTTACTGAATGATTCTCATTTTTCGCTACGAAACTTCTTGAGCCTCACGTCGACCGATGCCGCACGCGCGCCGTGCGCTGCAGTGCAGCGCGTGTCAGCTCATCAAGTCGCAGCCCGTCCCCCAGAAGATCGAGGAACGACTTTTCGTCCGCCTGCAACGCCAGGTCACTCGCAGCGACTTCAGCGGCCAGAGCATAAGCGGTTTCGCGTAACTCCCCGATCAGCGCTTCACCAATGAGCCGGACAACTTTGTTCACACCGTCGGGGCGTGAAAGCAGCTTTCCGCACGCCTGCGCTTCGCGCCCAAACCAGGCGTCATCCAGCCCGCGAAAAGCAGGAAGCTCCCGCACCATCGAATGCATCCGCTCGATCTCGATTTGCGCGATCGTCCTGTCAGCCGCCGCTGCGGCAACCATTGCGTAGATTAGGGCCTCTTGGGGCGACAGCGTCGCCGAGGGTGAGGGTTGATCGGCCAGCACTGGTCTTGAGCCTCCGCTTATGGCATTGGCGCCGCGTCATGGCGCCCGTTCCGACGCAATGACGTTGACGTATGCGCCGGCCCGAACATAGGGTTCCCGCCACTTCGTTTCCACGCCTGCAACCTCCTCCAGACATAGAAAACAATACGCAATGTCGTCTCCCTTGCCCGCCCCAACCTCTGCTCTCGCCGACGCGAAGGCCTGGCCCTTCGAGGAAGCGCGTCGTCTTATCAAGCGGCTGGAGAAGATAAAGGACGGCGAGGAAAAGGCCGTTATATTCGAAACGGGCTACGGCCCGTCCGGCCTGCCGCACATCGGCACGTTCGGCGAGGTCGCCCGCACCAGCATGGTCCGCCACGCATTCGAGCTGCTGACCGAGGGCAAGCGGCCAACGCGCCTCATCTGCTTCTCCGACGATATGGACGGGCTGCGCAAGGTCCCCTCGAACGTCCCGAACCAGGAGCTGCTGCACGCATCTCTCGAAAAGCCGCTGACCAATGTGCCCGACCCGTTCGGGAAGTTCGAAAGCTTCGCGCATCACAACAACGCCATGCTGCGCGACTTCCTCGACCGTTTCGGCTTCTCCTACGAGTTCATGTCGGCGACCGAGGCCTACAAGTCCGGCCGCTTCGACGAGACACTCTTGAAGATGCTCCACGCCTACGACAAGGTCATGGAGATCATCCTGCCGACGCTTGGCCCCGAGCGCCGCGCCACCTATTCGCCTTTCCTTCCCATCTCGCCGCGCACCGGCAAGGTGTTGCAGGTACCGATGGTCGAACGCCATCCGCGCAAGGGCACCATCGTCTACATCGATCCAGACACTGGCGAGAAGGTGGAAACCGCCGTCACCGGCGGCGCGGTCAAGTGTCAGTGGAAGGCGGACTGGGCCCTGCGCTGGACCGCGCTCGGCGTCGACTACGAGATGGCCGGTAAGGACCTCATCGACTCTGTGCTGCTCTCTTCACGCATCTGTAAGGCGCTCGGCGGCACCCCGCCCGAAGGCTTCAACTACGAGCTGTTCCTCGACGACCGGGGCGAGAAGATCTCCAAGTCGAAGGGCAACGGCCTGACGATCGACGAGTGGCTGAAGTATGCGAGCCCTGAAAGCCTTGCGCTCTTCATGTTCCAGAAGCCGAAGACGGCCAAGCGCCTTTACTTCGACGTCATTCCGCGCGCCGTCGATGAATACCTGCAGCTCCTTTCGGCATACGGCCGCCAGGACGACAAGGGCAAGCTGGACAACGCCGTCTGGCATATTCACGACGGCAACCCGCCGCCTGCGAATGTACCGATCACCTTCGCGCTCCTGCTCAACCTGGTCGCCGCCTCCAACGCCGACGACAAGGAAGTGCTCTGGGGTTTCATCCGCCGCCACGTCAAAGGCGTCAGCCCCGAGACGCATCCGCTGTTGGACGAGATGGCCGGCTATGCCGTGCGCTACTACGCCGACTTCGTGAAGCCGCGTAAAAAGTACCGCCCCGCCGACGACGTCGAGACCGCCGCCCTGCGCAAGCTGTCGGACACGCTCGCTGCCGCCAGTCCAAATGCGACCGCCGAGGAGCTGCAAGGCCTGGTTTACGACGTCGGCCGCTCCGTGCCGCGCTATCAGGATCTCAACGCCAAAGGCGCAACGCCAGAGCGTCCTGGCGTCTCCAACGCCTGGTTCAACGCCATCTACGAAGTACTGCTCGGGGAGGAGAAGGGGCCGCGCTTTGGCAGCTTTATCGAGCTCTACGGCATCAACGAAACACGTGCGTTGATCGATAGGGCACTCGCCGGCGAGCTGACGAAAGCGACGTGATCGCAACCAACGGGGCGAGCCTGAACTCGCCTCGTCCGTCACCGCCGGTCCATTCTAAGCCACGTCGCTGCGCGTGCCGACGCCCTGCATCCCGGCAACCTCGACGCCCCACGTATCGCGAATGAGGCCGAACAGCTTGGCCTCGCGCGCGCGGATCTCGTCCGCGCGCCACACGCTCGCCTCGACGGCGTCGCGCGTAATCGCCAGCACCGGCGGATCGTCCACGCCGCCGCGATAGATTTCGCGCTTGCGATGAAACTCTTGGTTACGGGCGCGGTCGTTCTGCTTCTGCGTAACCGCAACGAGATTGCCGAGGCTCTCGGTGCACATCTCGCGCTCTTCCGCATCGGCAAACCAGCGCCGCCATTCGCTCGTCGCTCCGGGACGCTGCGGCAGCACATGCTCGACGCTGTAGTCTTTCGGATCGAGCACGGTCATGCTGCGCGTTAGCTCGTCGTTGAGGCGCAGCAGCAGTTGCTTGCACACTTGAGCGTCGCGCCGATACATCGAGCGCAGGTGATAGCCGATGTTGCGGATCTCATCGCGCGACAGCGCGAACGGGCCCTCTCCCGGCCTCACCGGCGCACGCGACCTGATGATCTGCACGACCTCCGACATCCGCCGCACGCGCTTGCCCGACCCGACGCACAGAACGCGCAACAGATGCGCGAGCCGGTCGATCTCCTTCAGCAGCAGCTTTGCCCGTCCCCGATCCTCGCTATACTGCTGCATCACTAGCATGGCAGCCGGCGCCCAATCGCCTTCCGGCAACCGTCCGAGATAGACGAGGTAGCGTCGCACCTCAGGATCGATATTGAGACTGACGTCCCCTGCACGCAGCACCGTGTCGTAAGCTTGAGACAGTGGCGCGACGATGTTGTTCAAGAACGCTTCGGGGCCCCCCGCCTCGCTGATGGTGCGCCGCACGCCAGCGATGATCTTCGTGTCGCCGCGGCCATAGACAGCGAATACATGGCTGAAGAACGTCTCGAAGCGCGCGCCCAGCAACCGCGCTGCGTTGTCCCATTTCTCGATTGCGCCGGCCCGTCGCTGCTCAGGTATTCCCTTCAGCACTTCTGCCTTCAGGATATCGTTGCGCTGCAGCGAGCGACCGCGCTCGTTCAGCACGGTGAAAAGACGGTGCGCCCTGTCGATGTCCCGCGTCAGCACGACGACGAAATGACATTGATCGCACAGGTAGTCGGTCAGCCGCCGTCTGTCGCTCTCATCGAGCGCCGACAGCTCGCTCACGAAATGATCGCGCACCATGAGCAGGCGATCCTCTGCCTCGCTCAGTGGTTCGGGGTCGACATTCCCCAGGCACGCCCCGCGCGCCTGAATATGGTTCTCGAGGAACGCTTGCTCGCCTGCGCTCACCTCTATGCGGAAGCGTGCCCCGAATTGTCTCAGGGCTCCTGCATCGGCAGCGACGAGTTCGTCGAGACGATTGCGCGCACCCCAGCGCCAACGCTCGGTCCCAAGGTCCCGCAGAACAGCCGCAAGCACCGCCAGGGTCACTAGACGCTGCTGCCCGTCGATGATCTCGAACATCCGCGGTTCGCGGTCGCGCGCCGCCGGCAGGTCACCGCCACTTCCATCAAGCAGCAGTATGGTGCCAAGGAAATAGTCGGGCTCTGCCGCGTCCGTAACGCCGCCAATACCAGCCGCCGCAAGCAGATCCTGCAGCAACTGTCCAGCCTCAACCGTGGTCCACGAGTACGGCCTCTGGTAACAGGGCACGGAGAAGTGGAATGGAGACGAGAAGAGATGCGTTAGTGTCAGAGACGCTGTAGGGAGACCGGGGAACATATAACTTCTTTTGGTTTCGGCCTTAGCAAACGCCAAGTCCACTCGTCGAGCGCCAGAACTATGAAGCTACCATGACTGCACGCGCCATGACAGATACGATCTTTGAAAAGCAGCGTCCGACAGCACACGGCTCGCGCAATGTTGATCGACAGCGGCACTTCCGCGACGCTGCGACAGACGCGCACAACACGCGCGCAACTTTGTCGCTGCCATTGCGCTTTGGTGTGCGATGAAACCGTCTCGCGCAGTTGTCTTCAAGGTATCGCCGCGCGCAGCGTGGGAAGCCGCATGTCAAGCTGGTGCTTTTACCGGGTCAGCCGACGATCAACGCGACGGCTTTATCCATTTGTCGCTTGCCTCACAACTAGCCGGAACACTCGCCAAACACTTTCGCGGGCAGAATGACCTGCTGTTGATTGAGTTTAACACGCACGAACTTGGCGACGCACTCCGCTGGGAAATATCGCGTGGCGGCGAGGAGTTCCCACACCTCTATAGTGCATTGCCTACAGCAATCGCGACGGCGACGCATTCACTGCGCCTCGACGACGACGGCGTTCCCAGACTACCCGAGGGATTTCAATGTTGAAGGCACTGTTTGACTTAGCGCCGCGCGCACTCAGGCTACTTGCACCAGAGGAAGCGCACGAGCTCACTCTGAAGGCCCTCGAACTTGGCGCCTATCCCAACGCGTCACCCGATCCCCCAATGCTCGCAACGAGCTTTGCCGGTCTCACTCTGCGCAACCCCATAGGAATAGCCGCTGGCTTCGATAAAGACGCTCGCGTGCCCGATGCAATTCTGCGGCTTGGCTGCGGCTTCGCTGAGATCGGAACCGTCACGCCGCTGCCCCAACCTGGCAACGCGAAGCCGCGCGTATTCAGGCTGTTGGACGATCACGGGGTCATCAATCGTCTCGGCTTCAACAACGGCGGACACGATGCCGCCCTGGAGCGTCTGCGGCGCAGGCCGCGCCACGGTGTCGTCGGTGTGAACATTGGCGCCAACAAGGATGCATCCGATCGCATCGCTGACTACGTGCGCGGCATCGACGCATTCTATGACGTCGCAAGTTATTTCACGATCAACATATCTTCGCCCAACACGCCGGGCTTGCGCGATCTGCAGGACCCCGCCGCCCTGCGCGATTTGCTGACGCGCGTTTTCGCTGCTCGGGCGAAACAGATGCACGCTGGCAACCCCAAGCGTCCGATCATTGTCAAGCTTGCACCTGACATCCCCGAGGAGTCCTTGGGCGAAGTTCTTGCCGTGCTCACCCAGCAAAACGTTGATGGCATCGCGATCTCGAACACGACCTTATCGCGCCACGGTCTGCGCGACAGCAATGCGCGCGAGGCCGGCGGCCTCTCCGGCCGCCCTCTCTTTCACCGCTCTACCGTCATGCTGGCGCGCGTCCATCGGGCGACCGGCGGAAATATCCCGCTCATCGGTATCGGCGGCATCGACAGCGGTGGCGCCGCGCTCGCCAAGATCGAAGCAGGCGCCACTCTGGTGCAGCTCTATACTGGCTTGATTTACGAAGGGCCGAGCCTCATCGGCCGCATCAAGGCAACGCTGACCGATGCCGTACGCCGCCATAACGTGCACGCGATCAGCGACCTCGTCGGCCGGCGTGCCGACGAGTGGGCCGCAAAATCCCTCGAAGGCTAAGCTGACTTAGCGCGGCGCCGGCGGATCTTCCGGCCCGCGGCTCGCCTTGATCAGCCGCGAAATGAACCAGATCGGCACCACCACCATCGCGCCGAGAATGAAGTAGCCCAGCACCGACTCTATTGCACCGAAGCCCAGATCATAGATGCGACGGAGCAGCACATTGATCTGGTAGAAGAAATTATCAGGGGTGATGCCCAGCGCGGAGAGTATGATGCCGACCACGATCGACAGTATGGTGAGCCGGACGAGTACCCCCAGCACGCTTCCGCCGAGAAACGTAGTGCGGTCCATGGGGTCGTTCTCCTCTCGCGCGCCGAGCTAGCGGCGCCCCTATATCTACCGGCTAATGTCGTGTCCCGCCATTAGCACAGTTGTCGGGGGCTTTCGACAGTAACGCGTCCGGTAGTAGAGCGTGGCATAACTAAGTGACGACGACGAAACGAGTTAAGAGCACCGCCAAGCGTCGCCGCTCCGATCCCCAGCGGACGGCCGAGCCGCTGCTTCCCGAACCCTTCGCCGGATGGTTCGCGGCACGTGGCTGGGCACCGCGGCCGCACCAGCTCGCCCTGCTTGAAGCCGCGCGAGAGCGCCGCTCCACCTTACTGATCGCTCCGACCGGTGCTGGCAAGACGCTCGCCGGGTTCCTGCCGAGCCTCGTCAGCCTTGCCGAAGGGCCGCGCCGCAACCGGTCCCAGCGCTTGCACACGCTGTATATTTCCCCGCTGAAAGCGCTCGCGGTCGACGTCGCCCGCAACCTTACTGCGCCCATCTCGGAGATGCAGCTTCCGATCCGCACAGAGACGCGCACCGGCGACACATCGGTCGCGCGCCGCGCACGCCAGCGCCACGCGCCGCCCGATATCTTGATGACGACGCCGGAGCAGATCGCGCTGCTGTTAAGCCACCCCGACGCCAGCGAATTGTTCGCCGGTCTCGACACGATCATTCTCGACGAGCTCCATGCCCTCGCCTCGACCAAACGCGGCGACCTGCTGGCTTTGAACATTGCGCGTTTGCGGGCCATCGCCCCCGGCTTGCGTACCGTCGGCCTTTCGGCGACCGTCGCCCGGCCCTCCGAACTGCGTGCCTACCTGGCTCCCCAGACGGCGCCCAGCGAACGGATCGAAATGGCCGAGCTGGTGCACATCCTCGGGGGCGCCAAGCCGCACATCGACATCCTCGAACTGGATGACACGATGCCCAGCGTGGGCCACACCACCCGCTACGCCATCAAAGAAATCTACGCAGCCATCGCCGAACGCAAGCTCTGCCTCCTGTTCGTCAATACGCGCATGCAGGCCGAGTTGCTGTTCCAGGACCTGTGGCGCGTCAACGAACTGAACCTGCCGATTGGTCTTCACCACGGCTCGCTCGACGCTCAGCAGCGACGCAAGGTGGAAGCCGCCATGGCCGCCGGCACACTCCGCGCGGTCGTCGCCACATCGACTCTGGACCTCGGCATCGACTGGGGCGACGTCGATCTCGTCATTCACGTCGGTGCCCCCAAAGGTGCCAGCCGCTTCATCCAGCGCATCGGCCGGTCCAACCACCGCTTTGATGAGCCATCGCAAGCGCTTCTCGTACCCTCGAACCGCTTCGAGGTGCTGGAGTGCCGAGCGGCAGTCGATGCCGCCGAAGCAGGCGCCCAGGACGTTACTTTCTCACGCCGGGGTTCTCTCGACGTGCTCGCCCAACACATCCTCGGTACAGCATGCGCCGGCCCATTCGATCCCGCCGCGCTCTATTCCGAGGTGACATCCGCGGCCCCCTATGCCGCGCTCGACCGCGCCACGTTCGATCGTGTGCTCGGCTTCACTGCCGACGGCGGCTATGCCCTCAAGAGCTACGAGCGCTACGCCAAACTCAAGACCACGCCCGACGGGCGTCTGCGCATTGCCCATCCCCGCTTCACGCAAAGCTACCGCATGAATGCCGGCACCATTGTCGCTGCACCTACGATCAAAGTGCGGCTCGCCGGGCGGCGCTCCAGCGCCATGCGCCACGGCTTCGTCGGTGGCCGTGTCATGGGCGAGGTCGACGAATACTTCATTGAGCAACTTCGCCCCGGCGACGCGTTTGTCCTTGCGGGGGAGGTGTTACGCTTCGAGGGCATGAGCGAAAACGAAGCATTCGTCAGCCGGGCAAGCGCCCGCGATCCTGTCATACCCAGTTACAACAGCGGCAAATTTCCCCTTTCGACGCATCTGGCCGAGCGCGTGCGCGCCATGCTTGCCGACGCCTCCCAATGGAGCCGCTTGCCCTCGTCGGTCGCCCGGTGGCTGGAACTGCAAGAGGAGCGCTCCGCCATCCCGGGTCGTGACGAGTTGCTGGTCGAAACCTTCGCCCGCCGCAACTGCCACTACCTTGTGACGTATCCGTTCGAAGGCCGGCTCGCCCACCAGACACTGGGCATGCTGCTGACGCGCCGCCTCGACCGTGTTGGCGCTTCGCCCCTCGGCTTCGTCGCCAATGACTATGGCATGGCGGTTTGGGGACTGGGCGATCTGTCGGCTCTCGTCGCCTCAGGCAGGCTCGACCTCGATGATCTTTTCGACGAGGACATGCTCGGCGACGACCTCGACGCCTGGCTCGCGGAATCGAACCTCATGAAGCGCACCTTCCGGCAGGTCGCACTCATCGCCGGCCTTGTTGAGCGTCGTCACCCAGGTCGCGAGAAGACCGGGCGCCAAGTCGCGCTCTCAACCAACCTCATCTATGACGTGCTCCGCCGCCATGACCCGCATCACATCCTTTTGGAGGCCGCCTGGGCCGATGCGGCCACAGGCCTGCTCGACATCGCCCGCTTGGGCGATTTTCTGCGCCGAATCAACGGCAGAATCAGGCATCAACCATTAGACAGACTGTCGCCGCTTTCCGTGCCGATCCTTCTGGAGACGGGCAAAGAGGCCGTCGCAGGCTTCGCGCGCGAGGATCTGCTGCGTGAAGCTGCGGCAATGTCGCGGCTCCAGGGCCCGATAGAGGAGACGCAATGCTCGAGCTGAAACCTGAGCGCCTCGCCTACGACGACTTCCAGGACCAGGAAATCTCCGTCTGCGGCAAGCGCTTTCGGGCCGATATGTCCGGCGCCCTCTATTGGCCCAGCGAGGACGTACTCATCGTCGCCGACCTGCACCTGGAAAAGGGCTCCTCCTTCGCCAGCCGCGGCCAGCTCGTTCCTCCCTACGACACCCGCGAGACGCTGCAGAAACTCGCCGAGGCCATCGACCGCACGGACGCCGCAACCATCATCGCGCTCGGTGACAGCCTGCACGACGTCGAGGCCTCCGCACGCATCGGCTTGGAAGAGATCGAGATCCTGCAGATCATGCAGGAGGAACGCGAGTGGATCTGGGTCACCGGCAACCACGACCCTTCGATCGGCTCACGCCTCGGCGGCACTGTCGTCACCGAGATAGAGGTCGAAGGCATCGTCCTGCGCCACGAGCCCCGGCCCGGCCACGTAACACACGAGATCGCCGGGCATCTGCATCCCGCTGCCAAGCTCTCCATGTACGGCTACACGCTTCGCCGCCCCTGCTTCGTCGGCAACGGCCGTCGCCTCGTGATGCCGGCTTTCGGCACTTACACAGGGGGCCTCAATATCCTCGAAGACGCGTTCGAACCGCTGTTCAGCAACGATGGCATGCATGTCTGGATACTGGGCCAGGAAGGCCTCTACCCCGTCGCAACGCGTCTCCTGAAGGAAGACTGATCTTACGCGTTGCGCCGTTTGAAGAACGTCGAGGCAAGCAGCCCCGATCCCACCGCGACCAGCACGGCGAACAGGCCATACCCTGCCGGATGCAGGAACGCGAAGTTGTGCACCACACGCTCGAGGCCCGCGCGGTGCAGCGTCACGCGTGCGATGTGCGCGCTGACCGCCTCTCCCTTGCGGAACAGGTATGTGCGCGCCACCAGCGGTCCCACCGGCACGTTAGCCGGCAGCGGAATGGCTGCGCGGAACAGGCTGCGCCCTGCGAACACAACGCCATCTTTCGGCTCGGTGACGTAGAGCTTCTGCTTCTTCTTCAAGCGGATCACGGCATCCCGAAATGCGGCAACCTCGTATTCCTTGAGCACGCCCTTGTAGCTTGCGCTCGGCGTCATCTTGATGTGCTGGAACCCGATAGCGTTGCGCTCCAGAACGCTCGGCCCGGCGATCTCCTCGATCGGTCGCGTCGACGCGATGGCGTAATAGCTCGGCACCGAGCTGAACGTCACAGACGAGGTATTGATCCAGACACCGCCGACATCGCTCTTGCGCCGCACGACAATGGGAAACGGCGTTCCCTCGACCACCACCACGACATCGTAATAGTTGGCGTCGCCCTCGGGCGCCTGGCTGTTGTCTATGGCGCCGAAAACGATGATCTCGTGCCCGGTGAAGCCGGTCGTCACTTCCAGAGTGCGCGTGGAAACGTCCGCTTCGACGGTCTCCAACGGTGCATCGGCGTTCGGGGTCGCCGCCGGACGCGGGGGCCCGACGCGCGGAGCGCGTGAATCTTGCGCCAGCACCGGCAGCAGCAGGAGCAGGACGGCGAGCAGAGCGAGCGGCATCCGCGCCATTAGTTCGCCCCCCCGATCACCGGCCCGATGGAATAGATCTCCACGGGCTTGTTCATCAGGTCCCAGCCGATGCGCAGGCAGACGAGGAGCACCAGCCCCGCCAGCAGAAAACGCAACTGCTCGCCTTTGAGCTTTGCGCCCGCCGCAGCACCGAACTGCGCCCCGATCACCCCACCGACGATAAGCAGCAGCGCCAGCACGACATCGACAGACTTGTTCTGCACCGCCTGCAGGAACGTCGTCACCGCCATCACGAAAGTGATCTGGAACAGCGACGTGCCGATGACCACGCTCGTCGGCACGCGCAGCAGATAGATCATCGCCGGAACCATGACGAAGCCGCCGCCCACGCCCATGATTGCCGCCATGAAGCCAACGAACGCGCCGATCATCGCCGGCGGCAAGGCACTGATATAGAGCTTCGATCGATGGAAACGCATCTTGAACGGCAGACCGTGCACCCAGCTGTGCTGCCCGGTCTTGCGTGGTGACGCCTGCCCCGTCTGCCGTTTGCGGATCGTCCCGACGCTTTCGATCATCATCAACGCGCCGACCGCGCCGAGGAACAGCACGTAGCTCAACGCCACGAACAGGTCGAACTGGCCGACCTGGCGCAGGATCTTCATCAAGGAAACGCCGATCACCGATCCGACGACGCCGCCGACGACCAGCACCGCACCCATCTTTATGTCAACGTTATTGCGCTGGTACTGCGCGACCGCCCCCGACACCGACGAGGCGAGAATCTGCATCGAGCCAGTACCGACGGCCACGGCAGTCGGCACGCCCATGAACATCAACAGCGGCGTCAGCAGGAAGCCACCGCCAACCCCGAACATTCCTGAAAGGAAACCGACCGCCCAGCCCATGCCGAGAAAGAGCGCCGCGTTGACGGACATCTCGGCAATCGGCAGGTAGATGTTCATCAGCAGATACTTGCGCGAATGACTTGCGGCGGACAACGGTGCCCGCGTGATGCTCCCATAGCTTGCCCCGGTCAAGGCGCAGGCCACTCCCCTTCCCAACATATGGGGTGGAAGTAAAGATCCGCATCCTCAAAAAAGCGAAATGCGCCACTGAGACAGCGGCGCATTAGCAAAACTGATGGGGTAACTCAGAGATTAGCCGCGGCGGGTGCCGTCGCGCCACGCCTGCCCGGCGAGCCGAGCATCGTTGGCCATGTTGGGCATCGCCTTCGCCCGCCAGTCCTTCGCCGCAGTCTCGGCCGCGGCAACATCGCCCGCACTCAGCTTCGCCTTCAGGCTATCGCGCCGTGCAGCGGCGTCCTTGTCACCCGACTTTGCAGCCAGAACCAGCCACTTGTAGGCCTGCTGCTGGTCCTTCGCGACGCCCATGCCGTTCTCGTACAGCACGGCAAGATTGAACTGGCTGTCGCCAAGGCCGTAATCGGCAGCCGCGGTAAACCAGCGGGCCGCGGACTTGTAATCCGGCTTCGGTGTGCGCGAGGCCAGCAGAACCGCAAGGTTATGCATCGCCTTCACATTCCCTTGAACGGCGGCCCGCTCGTACCAGACCTGGGCGCGCTGCGGATCGGCCTTCACGCCAATGCCGCGCTCATAGAGCGTGCCGAGCCTGAACTGCGCCATGGGGAAACCCTTAGAGGCGGCCCGCTGATACCATTGCGCCGCTTCGATCAGGTCCTGGTCCGTACCCTTCCCTTCGGCAAGGCGCGAGGCAACCTCGAACTGCGCCGAGACATCACCCTGGGCAGCCGCAAGACGCAGCGAATAAGGGCCGACCGTCGCCGGCGGCAGCGTGACAGCACCGCTATCGGCCGTGTCGACGCCGCTCTCGCGCAGCAGCTGGTCCTGCATCAGCGCAGCTGGCGTTGCATGGGCGGCGGCAATGCCGACCTGGCCGGAAAGATGAGCCATGCGCGCCTGCTCGTTGAACTGAGCCACCTGCGCACCGCTCGGGCCTACATCTGCGTTCTGCAGAGCGATGCCATCGGGCAACGAAGCCGTGTCGATCGGCGCGCCAACCGCGTTGGCATCTTCATACCCTTGCTCTCCCGTCGAGGGCAGCGGAGCCTGCATGTCCTGCCGCGTCTGCTTCGAAGGAGCGTTCAGCGGCGGAACAACGCGCGGCTGAGCCGGAATCATCGGCTCGGCATCCATCGGCTCTTCGGCAGCATGACCGGCAGCAGCCGGGTCGAGCGTTACGGCTGCCGGCGTGGCTGCGTCGAGGTGATCGACATTCGTCCGCGGCATGAAGAAGATGGCCGCAGGGATCGCCGCAAGCAGCACCAAAAGGGTCATCGCCACCCGCTGCGAGCGAAAGGAGAAGATCGAGCGACGGCGCGGCTTCGCAGCCTGCTCACGCGTGCCCACAGAAAGCTCGCCCGAGCGCAGATCGTCGTCAGAGACGTCCGGCTTGCTCGCGGCTTTCAGCTTGGCGCGGTGTGCGTCGGCAATGAAGTCGTGGCGCAGAACCTCGATCGGGCGCTTCGCCGGCTGCGGCTCGCCGAAGCTCAGAGCTTCCGCGTTGCGTGCGCTGGAGAAGGCCTCATCAAGGTTGAAACTCGAGGTGGTGTAGACCGGGATGCGCGGCGGGGCAGCATTCTCGCGCACCTCATCGGCCATGAAGGCTTCCATGTCCGCCGGGGATGCCTCAGCTTCCTCTGGCGGAAGAAAATCGGAAGCTTCGCCAACTTCAGTGCCGGCAACCTCCGCAAGCCCGCGCATTTCGGCAAATACCGTCGCGGTCGCGGGAATGAGATCGTCGTCGTAGGACACCGGCGCCGGCGTCGCCGCAACGGGAGGAGCCGGCGGGGTCGGGGCCGCATTGGCCACCGGCTGCTGCTGCGGCCGCTCAGGCTGCGCCATCATGGAGGCGGGAGCAGACGGCTGCATGGAAACCTGCGGCGGCGTCACCTCCAGCGCATCGATCCGGTCCAGCACGCGAATGATCGCCTGCTGCATCGTCTCCAGCATGCTGGCGTTGTTCTCGTCGTTGTGACGGCGCTCGTTGATCAGGCTTTCCAGCATGCCACGCACTTCGCCGATCTCTCGGGCGCTCGTATCACGCTCATGGGAATTCGCCGCGAAGCTGGCCGCAACGCGCTGAGCCGCGGACTGGGCGACTTCATCATAATCCACATCATGCGCCGAGCTGCGGCTCACGAGACCGGAAAGACGCTCGTCGGAAAGCTGCACCGCGATCATGCGCAACTGCGCATCGATGGCATCCAGACGGCCCACGTCAGCTGTAACCTGCACACCCTCGTTGAAGAGACGCGTCAGGCGCTCATCGGAAAGCTGCGAGGTAAGCGTGCCAAGGTGCGCATCGATCATGTCGAGACGCGCCATCTGGCGACGAAGCTGATTGAGCTGTGTGGCGATCTCCTCGATCTGTGCTTCAGCCACCCGCAGCTCTTCCAGATCGGCGCGCGTCGCCATCTGGCCGATCATCGTGTTGATCTGTGTCTCGAGCTGATCGAACCGGTTGGTCAGCGAAGCAAGCGCCGCCTCGGGGCGAATCTGCCTCAGAGATTCTTCAATGCGCGCCGCGATCTCGGCGAAGCGCTGATCGAGCAAATTGGAATCCATCGCACAGCCGCGCGGCGCAGCCTGCGGACTGGGCATGCCGCCACCCATCGCAGCGGCGTACTGCGGGCGGTCCGAAGCGCGATTGCTGACGGCTCGTGCGGTGCTGCGGACACTCGCTGCGGCGACGGTAGCGCCCTCACGGCGGGCATGCACCGAGAATGCCTCACCCGACTCGTAGAGCTCTGCGAGCGCGTTGGCAGCAGCATCGTCCCAAGCGTTGCTGTCGTATCTGGCTTCCGCGCGGCGCTGTCCGGCGGGAGAACCCAGCGCGATAACCTGATCGGGCTGCGCCCGTCCGACGCGAACATCGTCCTCGGTGACGAAGCGCACTTCCTTGGACCGCCGCTCGCCGGCCCGCTGGGCGGCGCTGTACGGAACCAATGCCCCGCGGCTCAGGTCCGAAAGCCTCTCGCCCAAACGTTGCATCTGCTGCTGTATGCGCTCGACGTCAGGCTCGAACTCATGCGGGACCTGCCCTCTGATCGATCGGGCCTCATCGCTCAGCGAAGCCAGGCGATCGCGCATCATGTCTAGCATCGATGTCGACGAGGCCTCGCCGGTCATGGGCACGCCATCGGCGCGCGCTCCGTAGATCTCGTTGTAAGCTTGGTTCGACATCTCAATCCCTTGGCGCTAATCGGGGCCCCGTGGGCCTGGGGGTGGCTGTTGCTGTTGCCGAATCGGGACGCACAGAACGAGATTCCGCTCATCCCCAGGCTTTGCGAGTCGCGGTAAACGTCAGGTTAAACAGCGGGTAAAAATTGCACGCAGGCCTGCAATTAGCTGCAAACCACCCCTTTTTCTGTCTTGGAGGCAAAGTCAGCGATGACCAGCATCCCGGTCCAAAAACAGATTTCCCAAGCGTTCGAATCACTGGGCGTCGAGACCGAAGGTCCCGACATGCTCGATCAGACCGCCGCTGTCGGCACTTGGCTTGCGCGCATCGGAGCGACTGACGGGCTCTTGACCCTGATGGTCCGCCACACGTCGGCATCGCTGCTGATCCAGGAGAATGCCGACCCCGACGTCCAGGTCGATATGCTCGACGCACTGGATCGGCTGGCACCCCGCAACCAGCCGTATGCGCATGTGGTCGAGGGGCCGGACGACATGCCCGCGCATATCAAATCCGCGCTGACGCAGACGTCGCTTTCCATCCCGGTCAAGGACGGCCGGATGCTGCTAGGAACCTGGCAGGGCATCTACCTCGTCGAGCACCGCGACCGCCCGCACCACCGCGAGATCGCCCTGCACTTCATCGGCACGATGGCAACCTGAGCCCAACCACAAAGAGCACCGCGACCCTCTTGGCCGCGCAGCGGCAAGGGCCCAAAGGGCCCCGCGCCTTAGGCGCGGCCATCAGCTCGCGCGATGACAGCCGCTCGCAAAGCCTCTCTCAGCTTGCGTCACCTATAAAAATCTATGCTTTCTTGTTGCTGATACCAGCTCGTGCGCAATGCCCGGCTCGCTCATGGCGTGTCCCGCGTCGACGACGATCCGCAGCTCGGCCTCGGGCCACACCTGCTTCAGGTCCCACGCATTCTTCAGCGGCGTCACCACATCGTAGCGCCCATGCACGATCGTGCCCGGAATGCCGGCCAGCCGCCCGGCATTGGCAAGAAGCTGATCGTCCCGCTCGAAGAAGCCGCCATTGACGAAGTAATGGCACTCGATGCGCGCAAACGCGATTGCATAGGCATCCGCTCCAAACTGGCGGATGCGCTCGGGGTCCTGAAGGAGCGAGAGCGTCGAGCCTTCCCATATGCTCCACGCCTTCGCGGCCGTCAGTCGAACCTGCTGCAACGGGTCGGTCAGCCGCCGGTAATAGGCAGCGATCATGTCGCCGCGCTCTTCAGGCGGGATCGGCGCCTGAAATGCCGAGAAGGCGTCCGGATAAATCCAGCTGCAGCCCTCCTGATAGAACCACTCGAGCTCGGCCCAACGCACCAGGAAGATGCCACGCAGAATGAGGCCCGTCACACGCTCCGGATGCGTCTCAGCGTAAGCCAGCGCCAGCGTCGAGCCCCAGGAGCCGCCGAAAATCTGCCAGCGGTCTATGCCCAGCGTCTGCCGCAACAGCTCCATGTCGGCTACGAGGTGCCAGGTTGTATTCGCCTCCAGCGACGCGTTTGGCGTCGAGCGCCCGCAGCCGCGCTGGTCGAACAGGATGATCCGGTAGTGGCTGGGGTCGTGGAACCGGCGCATCGTCGGGTTCGATCCACCTCCCGGTCCGCCATGCACCAGCACCGCCGGCTGGCCGTGCGGGTTGCCGCATTCCTCGTAATAAATCGTGTGCCCATCGCCGACATCCAGCATCCCGCTGCGGAACGGCTCGATCGGCGGATAGAGGGCAAGTCTCTCGTGCACCGTCATGCGGCGGGCTCCAGATAATTCGGCTCACGAACTGCGCTCGCGGCTCTTCAGCCGCAGCAAACGCATCTCGCGGTCGTAGATGACTTCGCCGCCCGGAATGCGGATCTCCCGCACCAGCTCGAGCACGCTCCGGCTCGGCTGTGGCGTGGCGATGCTCGCCAATACCGCACCAAGGGCACCGGCGGGAAGCCCGAGGATACTCGCCAGCGCGCCGTCGATGCCAAGAATATTCGCCTCGCCGGCCAGTATGGTCAGCACCGCGACGGAAAACCCGCTTGCCATGCCGGCAATCGCGCCGAAGTCGTTCATCCGCTTCCACCAGATGGACAGCACCAGAACCGGGAAGAACGTCGATCCGGCCAGAGCCAACGACCAAAGCAGCAGCCGCAGTGGATCGGTGGGCGCCAGCAGCGCCACTGCACCGCCCGCCAACGCAATTCCCGCCATCGCAATCCGCGCCACGTGAAGCCGGCCATCGCGCGGCAGCGGCTCCCAAGAGAAGCCGTTAACGACATCCTCGGCAATCACGTTGCCGATCGCACTGGCAGTTGCGCTGACGCCGACCAGCGCCGCCGCAACGATCCCTGCCGCGGCGAAATAGAGAAACACCGCCGGCAGGCCGGCGGCGACCGGAAGGCTGAGCAGCACGCTGTCACGATCGAACGCGAAACTCATGTAGTTGAGCGGCGCTGCGCTATCGATGGCAACGAAACCGAGATCGACCAGCCGCTGCATCCATTCCGGTAGCGATGACGGAACACCGGCCTTGACGATGTCCATCACGAAATCGCGCATGTAGACCGCGACCGCCGCGCACGTCAGCATGATGAGCCCGAAGTACACCGTCGCCCATCCCAACGATTTGCGTGTCTCGTATACGCCGGGCGTCATCGTCACACGCGGTATCAGCCACGGGGAAGCAGCGACCCCCGTCAGCACCGTGAGGATGGTGACGACGAAAGCCATCGGACCGATGGCCCCGAACGGCGCAGTAAATCTCTTGGCGATGTGCGCCATGCCTTCACCGGGCAGCGCAAACTGCAGCGCCGGCGCATCGATGATCGGCAGGCCTTGCGCAGCCTCGTTGTGCACCAGGGCACGCAATAGCGGCCCATTGGTCAGCTGCGGCAGCGGAAAGTTGGTCACCATGACAGCAACGATCGTCACCGGCACCAGCAGCGCCAGTACCGCAGCGATGGCCTCCGCACTTCCCGCCCAAGTAAGCGAACGCATGCCGCCGAGTACCGCCGTCACCACGAATGTCGCAACCATCAGCAGGATCACAACGCCCTGCGCCTGGCCGGTAAGCCAGCCACCTGCGACCGCCCCCACGCGCAGTTCCGCGGCGAGCATCAGCAGCGCCGGCACCGCCATGAGTCCGGCAGCCAGAAGACGCACCGGCCGGCTTTCGAACCTGCGCCCGAGATAGCTCGGCACCGTGAAGGTCCCGAACTTGCGGAAGAACGGCGCCAGCATCACCGTCATGATGACGAAGCCGGCGAGCCCTCCGATCAATAGGCAGAGGGCGTCATAGCCGATGAGGAAGAACACGCCCGTGATGGCGACGATGCCCGTCGCGCCCATGGTCGCAACGCCGATCCCGAGCCCGGTATAACCGGCGGGAACGCGGCGCCCGGCCGCAAAGAATTCGATCGGCTCACGCGTCGGAGCGCTGAGCCCGATGGCCGCATAGAGAATGATCGGCCCCAGCAGCATCGCCCAGCGCAGCAATGAATCGGATGTGCCAAGCTCCTCGAAAATGAGGAGCAGCATCAACAGCCCAAACAGCGAGCTGACGAAGATGCCGAAATAGGTGCCGAGCCGCGGATTGACGAAGCGGGTGCGCGAGGTGACGGACATTGGCTATCGATCCGTGCTGACGGTCACGAATCCTCGTGCGCGCCGTGCCAATGATCGATGGCATCCTGTCGGTTGACGAAACTCGCCACCGTGAAGATCGCCGCCACCACGATACCGTGCGCGCTGAGGAAGTAGCCGAGCGGGAATCCCAAGAAGCGTTCGCCGTTGAGGCTCTCCGCGTAGAGCGGCATCACGATGATGAGCACCAGAAACGGCACCACGCTGGCAAGCAGCTGCCACTTGGTGTGCCGCCAGTACGGCTTGCGCTCCTTGCGCTCCATCATGTCAGCTCGATCCCTCGTCCTGCCTCGGCCGGGGCGTCCCCCGGAGCAGCCATCACCTACACGCCAATACTGAGACGCATATATGGCGCAATGCCTCTGGACTAGCCCTGAAGGGGCATTTTGCGCCGCCGTTTCTTCACCTAGACTAACTTGGGGGGACGGGTGCGCCCCGTGACCAAACAGAGGGAGCAGCCATGAAAGCAATGTGGGAAGAATTCAGGAATTTCGCGATGAAAGGCAACGTCATCGACCTTGCCATCGGCGTGATTATCGGTGCCGCCTTCACGCCCATCGTCTCTACTCTAGTTGCCAATATTATGATGCCGATCCTGGGTTACGTGACCGCCGGGATCGACTTCTCCTCCCTTGCTGTCACGCCCATCGAGGGGGTCGAGATCAAGTATGGCCTGTTCCTCAACGCCATCATTCAGTTCCTGATCACCGCCATCGCCCTGTTCTTCCTGATCAAGGCGATCAACATCGCCCGCAAGCCGGCCCCCGCCGCGGCTCCGCCGCCCCCGACCCAGTCGGAAATCTACCTCAAGGAAATCCGCGACGCCCTCGTCAAAGGGAAAGCGTGACAGGGCCGTACCGGGGCTTGCCTCCTCCCCTCGTCCGGGTCCGAGAACCTCCAGCGGGGACAACCCCGCCAGGACGTTTTGCGGCCCCGCACGGGGCATGGTATGAGGCTCCTCGCGCGGGCGTAGTTCAGTGGTAGAACGTCAGCTTCCCAAGCTGAATGTCGTCGGTTCGATCCCGATCGCCCGCTCCAAACCCCAGCCCAAGACCCGTCACGGTGCGCGCACGAACGGCGCCGTCGAAAGGGCTGTCGCTATGGCGCTCTGCGCCCCGGTCAGGAAGATCTGCACCCCGATGCACAGCAGCAGAAACGCCGCAAGGCGCGTCAGCACGCGTGCCCTCGCCGGGCCGAGCAATGCGACGACGCGGTCCGCCGAGGCGTAGCAAACGCCCACGGTGAGCGCGATGACGATGGCGGCGCCTGACAGCCCAGCAAAGAACGGCACCAGCTCGGTGGTCGTCGTCGGGCGGTTGGCACTGAGCGCGATGGCGACGGAGATGGAGCCCGGGCCGGTCGTGAACGGCATCGTCAGCGGAAAGAAAGCAGCATCCGCGCGATCCGCAGCCGGTGCCGCCTGCTCCTGCTTGCGATCCTCGCTCACCTGGGAGTTGTAGAGCATCTCCCAGGCTGCAGCGACCACCACCATCCCACCGGCAATACGCAGGGCCTCGATGCTGACCCCGAAAAAGCTCATGATCGACGCGCCGACCCACAGCGCTGACAGCAACACGATGCCGGAATAAAAGGCCACCCGCCAGGCAAGACGCACCCGCTCGGCATAGCCGCGACCGACCGTAACCTCGTGAAAGATCAACGCCCCGCCGAGCGGATTGACGATTGAAAAAAGCGCCGGCAGCGCCACGAGAAAGCTGCCTGCCACGCCCCCCAGCAAGAACATCGCGATTTCCCTCGGCTCCTCGTCGCGTCGGAACGTTGCGGCTCAAGGCAGACCGCACCCCCGACATCGCGCTGGAGGCCGATATATCACGCGTCGGGCGGCTGCGGCTTCTCCTCTCTCAGCCCTATGCCCTTTTCTCACCGGGCACCGGACCGCTCTGTGGCACGAGGCGCTTCTTCGCGCTCTGCTCCGTGAGCAGTTGCTTGAGCTGTGCCTCCCGCTCTTGCCATTTGGCATCGCCAGCGAGATTTTGCAGCTCCAGCGGATCAGCGGTCACGTTGTACATCTCGAACTCGTCGGGCCGCGGCGTCGTCTTCACATCCTGCTGGTAGAGCCGCCGCGTCGTTCCCTCATCGCTGGGCTCTCGCCGCAGCGGCTTCACGACAAGATCGTGCACGCCGTTGTCTCCCGGGGTGCCGGGGCTGCTCCAGTAGCGCGGATGATCGAAGTAGCGCGAATACTTCCAGATCGCCCCGTCGATCTCAGCGATGACCGTTTCAACGTGGTTTGGCTGCGTGACGGAATCGTACGTGAGGCCGATGAAGTTCTTCTGATCGAGCCCGCGGCTCGGATCATCATCGGTCATGAAATATATCGGCCCGGCCAGCGTCGCAGGCTCGGCCGCCCCCATGATGACCGGCGACAGATCGCGCCCCACCAGCGGCAGCGCATCGGTGAACCCCGGAGCAAGCGCCTTGCGCGCCGCTTCCGCATCGATGCCCGCTAGCCCGAGGATCGTCGGCGCCAGATCGATATGGCTCGTCGGCACTGGCACCGAGCGCCCGCCTTTGCCGCCAGGCGGCACCACGACAAAGGGAACGTGCAGCGCCTCCTCGTACGCCATGTACCACTTCTGGAACAGCCCGCCGTGTGAGCCGAGTAGATCACCGTGGTCCGACGTGAAGATGATCACCGTATTGTCGAGAAAGCGCGAGCCTTCGAGCGCGCTCACCACCTCACCGAGGTGCTTATCGACATCCGCATGCAGCTTGTAATAGAGGCGGTAATAGTCCGGGCGCACCGCACTCGCCTGCATGAACTGGCTGTAGGCGTCCTTGTAGGAGCCCTGGCACGACGGCTTCTTGTCGAGCTTTTCCATGCGCGACTTGGCAAACAGGTCCTTGTCGAACACGTCCTTGGGCACATGGTCGGGCACGCTGAAGTCGTACTGACCCTGCAAGTTTGCGGTGAGATTGGTGAAGAAGCCCCACAGCGCGATATCGTGCGGATTGGTGAAGGACGCCATCACGAACCACGGCGTATCGTCCTTCGACGCATCGAGATCCTGAAGCAGCTTCACGACCTGCGCGGAGATCGCCGGATCGCGTCCTTGCTTGCCCGCCGCCGCCGACGAGCCCGACCGCAGCGGATCCGAGCCATGCGGCTCCGGCCCCACCCATCCGTCGAAGCCGAATTTGTCGAGCACGTTCGCCTTGAGGTACACGCCCTCTTTGGCAGTGTCGGCAATGCCGTTTTCGTCGTAGCTGGTGACGACGTTTTCCGTGCCCGGGATCTTCAGGTCGGCCTCATGTGCGTGCCACTTGCCCTTCCAGAAGGTGCGGTAGCCGCCGGAGCGCAGATAGTGACCGAGCGTCGGTACCGAGCCCGGCTGCAGCCACCACATTTCGGGATCGTTCGCCGCCTTCGCAGCCCCATCGGTATTGGCGACCCCGTGCAGCGAGGGATAGTGCCCCGTATAGAGCGAGGTGCGGCTCGGCACGCACGCCACTGAAGCGATATAGTGGCGCTCGAATGTCAGGCCCCTGGCAGCCAAGGCATTCTGGGCCGGTAGATAGTTTTTGCGGAATTCCTTCAGCGCATCGCTTTCATAAGCGGTCGGGTAGCGCTGCTCATCGACCAGCAGGAACAGGATGTTTGGCCGGCGCGGGCCGCTCTCGGCCACCTTCGCCTTGTCGTCTGCCGCCGCAGCCTCGAGGTTGGCGGCACTGGCTGCCGCACCTGCGAGCCCGAGCTTGAGCGCCGTTCGCCTGTCCACGCCAGACCGATCCGTCATTGTTTTTTCCCTTACACTGTCGACAATGACCGCTCCTGTCCCGGTCCGGGAGAGCAGCGCGCACATCCCCATCGGTCGTTAGCAGAGGACCAAGTGAGTTCAACTGTAGAAATCCACCCGTATTCCAGTCGCGTCTTGGCCGCCCGTCCGCACGACGTGCCTTGGCGCCGGGTGATTTCGAGGCAGCACATCGGCCAGCTCCTGTCGGAGCACGGACCGCTTTCTCCCAAGCGACGTGCCGAGATCAAAGCTGCGCAAAGCTTCGACTTGGCCGTGCGCTGCACAGCCGAAAAGCTCGTTGAGCACCATCACGGCAACCGCATCGTCAACGCGATCATCAGCGACCGCGGCCGTTTCTTCGCAACCATATTCATGCTTGATCTTCACTTTCGCCGCCACGACGAGGGCATCGGGCTCACGCCTGGCCGGCTGAAGGATCTTTGTGTTGCTCAGCGCATCTGCAGCGCCACACGCGCCGGCGCGCTTCTCTCGCTCATGAAATTTGGCGGCTATATCGAACCAGCGCAGCCCGGAAGCGACGCCCGCGTGCGCGAGCTGGTGCCAACTGACCGCCTGATCGCCCAGCAGCGCGCCAGATGGCACTGCCATCTGTCAGGCACGGCAAAAGTTCTCCCCGACGCGGGCCGAGCGCTTGCTTCACTGGACGATCAGCAATTCTTCGAAGCGACGGTGCGCCTCCTCAGCAGCCATTTTCGCGCCGGCTTCCGGTTCAACGATCACACCCCGGGATTACGCCTTTTCAGCGAGCGTAATGGCGGCATGCTCGTACTTTTCTCTCTGCTGATTGCGTCAGAGCCGGGCGTCAGCCTGCATCAGCAGCCAATCCAGGTTTCGATCTCTGAGCTGGCTCGCCGCATCAACGCATCGCGCATTCACGTGCTGAAACTGTTGCGCGACGCCGAGGCCCACGGACTGCTCGCCCGCTGTGAAGATGGAGCAGTCTTGGTGCTTCCGCCATTGGAGAACGACATCGCCGACTTCTTCGCCCTCAGTCAGCTCTGGATCACCTACCTCACCACGACCGTCCTCGATTATCTCGATGAAGCCCGCTCGCAACGCTGAAACCGCTTGGCGCTGTCGCAGCCTTACTTCCGGCGGGCGGCCTTCGCCTCCCGGCGCAGGAAGTCGACCAGCGACCTCATCTTCATCGGCACATGCCGGCGGCTCGGATAGAACAGGAAGAAGGTGCCCCAATTCGGAGACCACTCCGCCAGCAACGGCACCAGCCGCCCCTCGGCAATGAGCGTCGCAACTGATGCCTCGGGAAGCTGCACGACACCGACCCCGTCAAGGGCCGAACGCAGCGCCAGTTCGTGATCGTTGACCACCAGTGTTCCTTCGACCGCGACATCGACCCGCGCGCCGCCCTTCATGAAGCCCCAAGTATTGGCCACCGCTTTGTCCCAGCGATACCGGACGCAATTGTGAGCACCAAGATCCGACGGACTGCAGATCTCGGCATTGCGAGCGAGGTACTCGGGCGATGCCACCGTCATGATGCGGAAGTTGCCTCCAACCGGCACCGCGATCATGTCGTGGGGGATATTGCCACTGAGATGCACCCCTGCATCGAAGTGTTCCGCCACGATATCGCGGCAGGCGATGTCCACGGAGACCTCGAGCTGGATCGAGGGGTACTCGCTCGAGAACTGGGCCACCAGCGGGGCAAGCACAGTGACGGCCGCCAGCGGATGCACTGTGAGCCGCAACGTGCCGCCGGGCGTGTCGCGATAGGCATTGACGGCGTCGATTGCATTTTCGACACCTTCGAGCACCGGGTTTAGGTGCAATAGAAGCTGCTCACCTGCCTCGGTCAGCGCCACACTGCGCGTGGTGCGATTGAGCAGGCGCACCCCGAACGTCTCTTCCAGTCCTCTGATGGCTTGGCTGAGCGAAGGCGTCGACAGCCCCAACCGCTCTGCCGCCTTTGTGAAGCTGCGATGCTCAGCAACCGCAACGAACGCCGTGAGCTGCGCGAACTGCGTCCCGCGCACGCCTCCCTTGCGCAATGCCTGGCGGCGGGATGCAGGGCTGCTCATTTCATTGGGCTCCGTTAGGCGGCTGCCGTAGGAAACTGACGGTGCTGCAATGTTCATAATCGGCTACTCCGGGGTGCTGCCCGACTGCAGGGCCGTTTCGATGCATTGAAGAAGCTCGCCTTCGTCGAACGGCTTGGTCAGATAGCCGACAACGCCGGATTGGAACGCCCGCTCACGCATTCGCGCGTCGGGGTAAGCCGTGATCAGAATGGTCGGAATGCGCACTCCGGCGTCGACGAGCCGATCATGCAGCTCGATGCCCGTCATGCCCGGCATCTGAACATCCGCAATCAGGAAGTCCGTCGACTTCACATCCTCTGAGTTGAGGAAATCCTTGGCACACGGGAACGCCTTCGGAGCGTATCCTGCCGACCTCATCAGACTGGCAGTCGCGTCGCGAACAGATTCATCATCGTCTACAATCGAAATCATCAGGAAGTCGTCCATGTCGCGTTCGTTTTGACGTTAGAAGCCAGACCAACAGGGCGACATTGCACATACGGCAGCTGCTCCCACCAATTTGGCAGCATGAACTAGCCTTTGGCGGCAGACGACTATGCCTAGGTATAGTGGATCAAGCTTTCGGCGCCGGGGAAAGGCCCAGCTTGTCCGCCATGCGCACGAGTTCCGCCAGGGATTTGGCGCGCATCTTGTGCATGACGTTGCCGCGGTGAACCTTGACCGTGATCTCGCTGAGGTTGAGCTGCCCCGCGATCTGCTTGTTCATCAGCCCGGTCACGACCAGCGCCATCACCTCGCGCTCGCGCGCTGTGAGGGAGCCCAAGCGCTCCTGAAGCCCCACCATCCCGGCCGCGTTTTCGCGCCGTTCCCTGTCTTGCTGTATGCCCGCCTGCACCGCATCCAGCAGCTCTTGTTCGCGAAACGGCTTCGTCAGGAACTCGATGGCGCCCGCCTTTATGGCGCGCACCGTCATCGGAATATCGCCGTGACCGCTGATGAAAATAATTGGGAACGCGATCCCGGAGCGCGTCAGCTCCCCTTGGAAGTCGAGCCCGCTCACCCCCGGCAACCGCACGTCCAGCACCAGGCAGCTTGCGGCGTCGGGCCGCTTAGCTTCCAAGAAATCTCGTGTCGTCGCAAAAGTCCGGACGTCGAGCCCAACCGTAGCAAGCAAACTACGAAGCGCCTCCCGGATCGATTCATCATCGTCGATGACATAAACGACGGCTTGTTCGTCACTCATTGTGTGCGCCCGGCGGAGTTTGCCTCGATGCTCGGCAGCGTAAACTGAAAGACCGCTCCACGCGGAAGATTTTTCTCCGCCCAAAGCTTTCCCTCGTGCGCTTCGACAATCGACTTGCATATCGCAAGCCCCATTCCGATGCCGTTCGACTTGGTCGTATAGAAGGCATCGAAAACCCGCTCCAACTGCTCGTCGGTGAACCCTGGGCCATTATCGCTTACGCTGACCTCGACAAACCCATCGCCGTTCATACGCGAACTGACCACGAGTTCTCGCGGGGTACGATCGCCCGCTGTCATCGCCTCGAATGCGTTCACCACCAGATTGAGCAATACCTGCTGTATCTGCACCCGGTCAGCGGCCACCGCCGGCAAATTGGGAGCAAGATCCAAACGCACATCGGCCCCTGCTCGGTCCGCCTCACCGCGCGCTAGCATCAGCACCTCGCGGATAGCTTCATTTATACGCACGCGATCCTGCCGCGGCGGCAGCTTCATCGCCATCGCCCTGATGCGGCCGATCACGTCACTTGCTCGGTGGCCGTCGCGCGAGATGCGCGCAAGCGACTGCTTCACCTCGTCCATGTTGCCCGCCGCCAGCCACCGGGTGGCAGCGCCCGAGCTGGCAACGATTGCGGCAATCGGCTGGCTCACCTCGTGTGCGATTGACGCCGTCATCTCGCCCAGTGTGCTCACGCGGTTGACATGCGCGAGGTTCGACTGCGCCTGCCGCAGATCGTCCTCCGCGCGGCGCTGCTGGCTCACGTCGTTGTTCGTTTCCAGAACCGCCATCGGCTCACCGCGCGCATCGCGTTGCAGCGCCCAGCGGCTCGCCACCACGACCGTTGAGCCATCACGCTTGGAGTGCGTTACCTCGCCTTCCCATTTGCCGGTCGCGTCGAGAACGTCTTTGATGCTCGCGAGCGGCAACGGAAATACCGCATTCAGAAGCTCGTACGACCGTCGCCCGCGCGCTTGCTCCGCCGTCCAGCCATAGAGTTTTTCAGCTCCGGTGTTCCAGTAGCGGATGATGTCGTCCCGGTCGCGCACGATGATCGCGTCATGGGTCACGTCCAGCAGGTTCGCCTGCTCCCGCAGTGCCTGCTCGGCCGCCTTGTTCTGCAACACGAGAAGCGTCGTAATACCAATCGCCGCGAGGCTGATCAGACACCGGGCAAAGGCCGTGCTTTCGATATCTGCGCCATGCGAAACGGCAAACGCCAACAGCGTTAACAATCCGCACACCACCGCCACGGCAATCAACTTCTGGCGGTCGTAAAACTTCGCTGCGAGCAGCACCACCAAGACGTAAAGCACCGCCACCGCCATCCCGAGCGGCGTGAAGGCATCGACCACGAAGATCGTGGCGGCCAACACCAGCGCAACGACTGCCGCCAGCATCGAATGATCAGCAGTCGCTACAGCCGAATTTGGACGCACCGGAGAATGTCTCGTTTGCTGCAAAGAACCCGCCCAGTCTGCCTGGCGAGCCTTGCCACGCCGTTGCAGCCTACTAATAAAATAAAATCTTTCCGCCCGCTTACGGTCGTCGGCAATTACTCGATCGCCAAGCTACACCTTGGTATAGTCGCTAAGTGCACCAAGGGCGTCGAGCTTTCAGCTTGCGGTAACCGCTTCGGCGACGCAACGCCGCCCCGTCGCTACCTCCCATTTGCCGCCCGTCGTGCTTAAATGCACGCGCTAGTCTGGTCGCCCGCGTCGAACCCTTTCCCCGGAGACGTCGCCAATGCCAAGAAGCCGCCGAGATATTCTGCGCCTCGCCAGTCGTGGCTGGGCCGCCTCATTACTTGCTTTGGTCTCGACCAAGGCGCGCGCGTCCGGACGTGGGCAGGACACGATCGACAAATCCGTGCCCACGCGTCTCGACGCGATGCCGATGCCGCTTGACCGCGAACATCTTTCCGATCCCAACCTGGCGCGCCGTATCAAGGAAATATCCAACGTCTTTGAAGTGGGCCGCCCCGCGCCCGATTACGCCTACGTCGAAGACCTTGGCGATGGACGCGGCTACACTGTCACGCAGTATGGCTTCTGCACCTACAATAGCGAAGTCACGCAGGTGATCGAGCGCTACGCCGCCGAGCACCCGTCAACGCCGCTGAAGCGCTTCCTTCCCGAGCTGCCGCCACACAAATGGACCGATCAGCAGCTTGACGACTTCCCTCACGTCTGGCGCCACGAAATCCGCTCGAGCCCGCTGCTCGGTGAAGCGTGCGATAAAGAAGCCGATTTTCTCTACTTCGACCCGGCAGTCGAATCCGCTGCAGCCGTCGGCATCACTTCGCCCGTCGGCATCGCCATCTTTTATGACACGCTGCTTCAGCACGGTGCCAGCACCGATCCCGACTCGCTTCCAAGCATCCTGAAACGCACGCTCGAGAGATACGGCGACGTCGGCGACACCTCAGAACCGCAATTCCTGCGCGCGTTCCTGAAGGTGCGCCGCTCGGTCCTCGAGAATGCTTCCAATCACGAAACGCGCCAGGTGTGGCGTCAGTCAGCCCGCCGCGTCGATGCCCTCCTCGGGCTCCTCGACGCCAACCCCAACCTCGTCCCGCCGATCACCGTCGCCAACGCCGACGTGACAGCGACGATCCTCTGACACACGCCAACGCACACCTACGAGGTGCGCGTTGCCGTATCGAGGTTCACCGTCGCCTTGCGATCGAGCTTGCCCCAGCCGACAAAGTGTCCCTTCGCCGCTTTCATGACTGACTTGGTGAGCACGTAATACAGCAGCTGCCGATAGCCGAAGCGCTGCAGCGCCAGCCACCACAAGAGCCGCCAGTTCTCCTGCTTCTCGAACATGAACGCCACCACCGCCGTCATCAGATCGACGACGATGAAGATCGCATAGTAGATCAGCGTCATCTTAAGGTGGGTCGCGTCGAACTGATCGCCGTGCTGCATGTAGTCGGACGCAACCGCGAAAATCTGCATGATCAACAGCAGGTCGACGAACGGCGATACCAGCCCCAGCAGGATCTGGAACAGCCACGCCTGCGGCAGCGCCACCAGCCCTAACGCGCCATAGCGCGGCCGCAGCGTGATGTCAGCGTGCTTCCACAGGCACTGCAACGTCCCGAACGACCAGCGGAACCGCTGCTTCGCAAGACCGGCTACCGTATCGGGAGCCTCCGTCCACGCCACCGCGTCGGCATCAAAGATCGCGCGATACCCAGCCTTCTGCACTGCGATGGTGAGATCCTGATCCTCGGCCAGCGTATCCGTAGGGAAGCCGCCCAGCTCCATCAACACCGAGCGCCGCCACGCCCCAACCGCTCCCGGCACCACAGTGATCGTGTCGAGCGCTGCCAGTGCACGCCGCTCGAGGTTCTGCGCTGAGATGTACTCCAGTGCCTGCCAGCGGGTGATGACGTTGATGCGATTGCCCACCTTCGCGTTACCGGCAACTGCACCGATTTTCTCATCGCCGAACCACCGCGCGAGGCGTGCAATCGTTTCCGGCTCGAAGTGCGTATCCGCGTCGAGCGCAACAATGATCTCACCCTTGGCGATGGCGAGACCGGCATTGATCGCCCGTGCCTTGCCGCCGTTCGCCAGCGTCAGCAGCGTAACGCGCGGGTCACCGGCAAACTGAGCCCTGACAACGTCGCTGGTCCCGTCGCTCGATCCATCGTCGATGACGATCACCTGGATGTTCGCGTGCGCGCTGTCGAGGATTCGCGCCACTGACCCGGAAATAACCTTCGCCTCGTTGAACGCCGGAATGAGCACCGACACCAGCTTGGCGTCACTGCTCGCAATCGGCGGTACCGGCATCGTATTTACCCGGCTCCAAACGGCGAGACCGCACAGTGCAACGAGCCGCGCTAGTCCCAGGCCGATGGCCAGAAGGAATAGCGCATGCATCGTCGCCTGCAGCCAGCTTGCCGTCAGAAACACGTACCAGTTTACCAGGACCGAGTGGTCCTCCGGCGGCACCGGCGGCATCACCTGGTCGTACGACCAGCCGGCCAGCTGCGATACCGGAACGAAGTCGAGGCCCTTCGCGCGCAACCCGTCGATGATGCGCGGCAGTGCGGCGACGGTCTGTGAGCGATTGCCACCCGCATCATGCAGCAGGATCACCTGTCCGCGCGTCTCCGGGTTGGTGTCCGCGATGCGCTGAGTTATGCGGTTGACGATGGTGTCGGCCGAGGGTCCCGCCCAATCGTCAGGATCGACACGCAGCCCCACCGTCGCGTAGCCCAGCGACTGCGCCATTTGCACCGCTTTGATCTCTTCCGGCGTGGTCGGCTCTGCATCGCCAAAGAACGGCGGCCTGAACAGCCTGATCGACCGCCCCGTCAGCGCCTGAACGAGCCGCTGGGTCGCGTTCAACTCCAGCCGCGCACCCTCACTGGAGGCCTGCGCAATGTTTGGGTGCGTGAACGTGTGATTGCCGATCTCATGCCCCTCGGCAAGAATCCGCTGCACCAGCCGCGGGTTGGTTTCCCCGTTTTCACCCACGATGAAGAACGTCGCCTCGACGCCCTTCTCCTTGAGAATATCGAGGATCTTCGGCGTCCACTCCGCACTCGGACCGTCATCGAACGTCAGCGCCACTTTGCCCGGCTTCCAGCCGGACCTGCGAATTACGTACGACGTCGGAATCTTGGTGAAGGTCTCGGCAGTGATCAGGCGCCCCGTGCGATCGGTCTGGATCGTCCGCGCACCATTGGTCGGCTCCGCGGCTATGTTCAGGATTTCTCCGTCGCCTTCGATATCGACGTCACTGCCCGGCACGATCGTCGTCAGCGCGGCCGGAATCGGCTCGTCATAGGGGCGCCCGAATAGCGACCAGATCGATGGGTCTTCCGAACCGAGCCGCCACAGCGCATATCCCTTCGGGCGGAACACATCAGCGGCACGCATCTGATTGTGTGCCGTCACCGCATCCAGGAACCAGACCTGATGCGTGCTGCCGTCGTCCTCGCGATACTCGAAATGAGGATTGAGCGTCTGCGCATCGAAAGTGATCGGCGCTTCCGATTCCTTCGACGACAACATGCTTGCCTGGAACGTCATGTCGTCGTCAGGGCCCTTGCCCGACCAATCGTAGGCATAGTTGCCGATGGCGATGATCGTCTTTTCTGGGTCCAGCTCACGCATGCGCTGAGTGAGCTTGTCGACGTACCACGGCTGCGATGCGATCGCGCCGGCACTCCCTTCCTCGAAGTGCTCGTCGTACGCCATCAGGATCTGATAGTCGGTAGCAGCAGCATAACTGCGATAAGGCCAGTCGGGATCATCGAACGGCGCGGCGACCGCCACAAGCCACCCATACGGCGCGAACGCAGACCGCATCTCGCGCAGGAACGTCAGATAGTTGCGTTGCGCATCCTTCGGCACTTCCTCGAAGTCGACGACGAGCCCTTGCGCGTTGTTCGTCTTCAGGAAGCCGACGAGCTGCGAGATGCGCTCCTTGCGCACCTGCGGATCCGCCAGCATGCGCGCAAGTCCGGGGCCGTCCCAATTGCCATCGCTGGCGTTCTGCAGCATCGGCAGCACGCTCGGCCGCGTCTTCTGCTTTGCGATCAACTCGACGGAGCGATAATCCACCCCGGTCTTGAGCGCCATATCTGGACCAGTCAGCTCCAGCCAGCTTGGCACCACCCAATCGAGCTTAGAGATCGCCGTCTCGAGCGAGGCGAAGCTGCTGTCGTCCCAAGTCACATAGAAGCCGATCGCAAGCGGTCTGGCGCCCGAGCGAGCCCGTGCGGACTGCAATTGCTGCTCCGACACCTTCGGCATGGTCGAACGATGCCAGTTGGCGGCCCGAACGCGCGAGCGTGCAGCGTCAGCCAGCCGCCGCGCAGCCGGCAACAATTCGCGACGCTTGGCGATGTCGTTTGCAACCGCAATCCCCGTCCGCTTGTGCGGTGGATCGAGCGGCAGCACGGCATCGCCCTGCAAAAAGAAGATACTGGCGATGAAAAGACCGAGCACGATCGTGCTCGCGATCGAGAAGCTCCAGCCCAAAATGCCGATCGCGCGCGAGCGGCGCCGCGTGGGATCGAAGAAGATGTGATGGCGTTGCACGTTGGGAAATCTCATGAGCGGGACAAGTCACCGGTGCCCGTGCACCGCTCTCGTCGCCTGTTATCTGCGCAATCCGGCCGCGACGAATAACAGCGCCCGCAGGCGCCTGAAACATACGGTTCCGTAAGCTTGGCTTTGAGCAAAGTGCCCACTAACCGCTTGTTCAGCCGCCATTAATTTTGGCTCGACTGGCGCGGCGACTGCCGCTCCGCCCACAAGCGGCGCCTCGACGCAGGGGGAGGAAATAGGCAAAGCCACCGCCCACTTTTTGAGCGTGGAACGTACTGAGTTCACTCACCGTTGAGCATCGCATGAACCCGACAGCAAAACGCCCCGCTGCCGTTCTGGTCGTCGAAGACGAACCGCTCGTGCGCCTCTACGTCTCTGACATCCTTGGTCAGTCCGGCTTCGAAGTAATCGACGCGGCAACGGGCGATGAGGCCCTGACGCACCTTTCGGACGGCAACCTGTGTGCCATCGTCAGCGATGTCTCCATGCCAGGCGGCGTCAACGGCTTCGAACTTGCCCGGCACGTGCGCGAGAGCTTCCCCAACACAGGGGTGATTCTCGTCTCTGGCGTGCTGGAGCCTAAGGATCACCTTCCAGGCGGCGTACGCTTCATCACCAAGCCGGTCCGCGCCGCCACCCTACTGCGGCTGGTCCGTGAAGTTGCCGATCCACGCTTTACGCTTCCCGACCCGGGATTGGCCCAGACACACTTTTAAACTCAACTTTACTGGGGCATGCGACTGATTAGCCAGGGCTAAGGCCGTTTGAGAGGGTCGCGCCAATGGCACGCACAAAGTCGCGCCGAGCCGCGCTCACGGTCGCGCCAAAGCGCAGCCATGTCCGCAGCACCGTCCCCCTCCCCGAATTCGTCGCCCCCGAACTGGCAACTCTCGTCTCCGAGCCTCCAGCCGGCAAAGACTGGTGGCACGAGATCAAATACGACGGCTACCGCGCCATCTGCGCGGTGGGTGACGGCCGCTGCCGCGTCTACACCCGGTCAGGGCAGGATTGGACTCACAAGTTCAAAGGTGTCGCCGCCGCTCTCTCTAAGCTGAAAGTCGAGAGCGCGCTTCTCGACGGCGAGATCGTCGCCATCGACGCGGACGGCCGCACCAGCTTCCAGCTCTTGCAGCAATCACTCAAGACCAACGGAACACCGCTCACCTATTACGTATTCGATCTGCTCGAGATCGACGGCCGCGACCTGCGCCCCGAGCCGCTCAGACAGCGTAAGGCCATCCTGCGCAAGCTCCTGAAGAGCCCGCCTGAAGCCATCCGCTACAGCGATGAATTCGTCGGCGACGGCAACCACGTGTTCGCCGAAGCCTGCCGCCTCGGTCTTGAAGGGATCATCTCCAAGGAAGCCGACAAGCCCTACGTCTCGCGCCGCTCTATGAGCTGGCTGAAAACCAAGTGCGTCGGCAACGAGGAATTCGTCATCGGTGGCTACCGCCGTTCTGACAAGAACGACCGGCCCTTCGCATCCCTGCTCATCGGCGAGTTCGTTGGCGATAAGCTCCACTATCGCGGCCGCGTCGGAACCGGCTTCAACGCCAAGACATTGGACGACTTGAGCCGGCGGTTCGCAAAACTGCGGCGCAAAACCAGCCCTTTTGTCGATGCACCGCGCGCCATCTCTCGCGATGCAGAATGGGTGGAACCGCGTCTCGTCGCGCAAATCGCCTTCACCGAGCGCACGCGCGACGGCATCCTGCGCCATCCAGCATACCTAGGCCTCAGAAGCGATAAGCCCGCGCGGCAAGTTCAAGCGCAAGCGGTGGTGACCATGGGTAAGAATGCCGATCCCGACGAAGTTGCCGGTGTCCGTCTCACCAATCCCGAGCGCGTGCTCTTCAGCGGCGCCGGACTGACAAAACTCGATCTCGCCGAATATTTCCTCGCAGTCAGCACGCGCATGTTGCCCTACGCCAGCAACCGCCCGATCAGCCTCGTGCGCTGCCCCGAGGGCGACACCGGCCCGCGCTTTTTCCAGAAGCACTTGAAGAAAGGCATGCCTCCCGCGCTCAAGCCCGTATCCATCGTGGAGAATGACGGCGACGAGGCCGAATACCTGATGGTCGACGACGCGGCAGGTCTCGTATCGATCGCCCAGATCGGCGGCCTCGAAATTCACCCCTGGGGTGCGCGCGTCGGCAACGTGGACCATCCCGAGCGCCTCATCTTCGATCTCGATCCCGATCCCAGCGTCGACTTCGCCGGCGTGCGCGATGCAGCACGAGATGTCCGCCGCCTGTTGCAAGCTGCCGACCTCGAAAGCTACGCGCTGATCACCGGCGGCAAGGGCATCCACGTCATCGCACCGCTTGATGGCAAGCAGGACTGGGACACCGTGAAGAGCTTCGCGCGCGGCGTTGCCGAGAAGCTTGCCGAAACCGAACCCGATCGCTTCGTCGCCACCATGTCGAAAGCCAAGCGACGTGGCCGCATCTTCATCGACTGGCTGCGCAATGAGCGCGGCGCCACAGCCGTTGCCCCTTATTCGCCGCGCGCAAAACCCGAAGCCAGCGTTGCGACGCCCGTCGGCTGGGCAGAGCTGTCGCGCATCGAAGCGGCCAACGTCTTCACGATCCCGTCCGTGCTCCAGCGCATCAAGCGCAAGACCGACCCCTGGGCCGACTATCAGAAGCTCCGCCAGAAGATCTCGCGCCAAGCGCTCAAGTTCTTCACGTAGACGAAGCGGCCGCACGTGCCGCTACCGAACCGTGCACACCACAGTCTCGGCTCACGCCAATACCGTGCTCTGTCTTCTCCCAATGGAACGGCGCCGTGACGAGCTGCCATAGCGCCCGGTACGCGGCAAACGAGATACCGAGCCAGTAGATCGGCATCATCAGCGCATGCGCCGCAAGCCGCAGCCTAGACGGATGCCGAGGTCGGCATCCTCCGTCACGTTGTAAGGGTCCCAGCCGCCCACGGCGTCCAGCACCTTCCGCGGAAAGTGGTTCGACGTTCCACCTAAAGGCACCGGCAGCCGCAGCCGCTCCAGCGCCGGCAGGATGCAATCGAACAACACCGTGTATTCGACGGTAAACTGCCGCGTGAACGGTATTATGGCGCAAACGCCACCGTGCTACATACGCCCAAAGACCGAAATATCGGGGAGGCGTTATGGCTAGTTGGTGGGAGCGCTTACTGCGCATTGAGCCCGGCATTTCCATCGGACAATGGGTTTACGACCGGGTCGCAAACAATTGGGATCGCTTGGGCGCGGCGTTCCTCGCAGGTGGCGGCATGAGCTACCTTGCGTCAATTACAGATTGGATGGTTGCCTGGGGGCCTCTTGGGGTCGGCGCAGCGGGGCTCTCCGCCGCGCTCACCGTTTGGGTGGGTCTGGCTTTGGCGTCCAGCCTGCGGGCCAAGGCCAAAATTCGGCAAGCGGAGGCTGCCGCTATCGATAAGTGGAAGCAAGAGGTGGATTCGATAAATCCCCTTGCCGCCGAGTTTCACACGAAAAGAATACGTGTCGAGGACCTCGCGCACCCAATTGATCGCAGCATTTCCGACAAGCGTCTGATCGACTGCGAGCTGATTGGCCCCGCAAACCTGGTGCTACTAGACAACGACTTCAAGGATATGCGTTTCTACCAATGCGATACAGTGGTGGTTCGGGCAAACATGCCGATAAACAACGCCATTGCCTTGAGGCGCGTAAAGATGATCGGTGGGTCCTTATGGAATTGTACGCTTCTAATTCCGCCGCAGGCCGTGAAGACATTTGCCGATATGGGCGCTGTCTTCACTAGTCCGACCGGAGTGCCAGAGATCGACAACCTGCAGCCTCAAGCGCCTGAAGGAAAAACCCCGCGGTAAACCCGCCGCGGCTGATCTTATTGGCGATGTTACGGTCTGTCTCTGGCGTTCCCATCGCCGTCAGCTTCTCGGCCAGCTCCCGATAGCCGATGTTCCGCCGCTTCAACTCCGCTTTGAGCAGGTTCTTGGCCTTTTCGGCCCATTCGTCGTCTCGCACTGGCCACCCCACCGGTATCTAGCGATAAATGTCATCATATCTGATGTTTTTATCATTGACAACGGGGTATTACATCATCATATCTGATGTACTTTACATCGAATATGGTGATGATCGTGGCCCAACACTTCCTCCTCTCCCGCCAAGCCAAGACCCTGAGTCTCGGGAAGGTGTTCCGCATGCCTGACGCCGAGGTGGAGACGTTGTTCCGCAAGGTCCGCTGGCCTGACACGGACGGCGCCCCGGTGTGCCCGCACTGCGGTTCGCTGGACGCCTACGATTGCCGCCGTCCCGGCAAGGCGCCGCGCTTCCGTTGCCGCGAGTGCAAGAAAGACTTCTCGATTACGTCGGGGACGCTGTTCGCCTCGCACAAGCTGCCCCTGCGCGGCTACCTCGCGGCCATCGCCATCTTCTGCAACGAGGTGAAGGGCAAGAGCATGCTCGCCATGAGCCGCGACTTGGGCGTCTCCTACAAGACCAGCTTTGTGCTCGCTCACAAGCTGCGCGAGTCGATGGCTGAGGACATGAAGGGCCGCGTCATCGGTGACGATCGCCCCGAGGCTGAAGTCGATGGCGCATACTTCGGCGGCTACGTGAAGCCTTCGAACCTGCGCGAGGAGCGCGTTGATCGTCGCTTGCGCAAGAACATGAGTGGCAAGCGCAAGGTTGTCGTCGTCATCCGCGAGCGCGGCGGCGAGACGCTCCCGGGCGTGTTCCAGTCGGAAAGCCAAGCCGTCTCGTGGATCAAGTCGCGCGTCGTCAAGGGCACGACGCTGCACGCCGACGAGGCTTCAAGCTGGAACGATTTGCACGCACGCTTTGAAGTGAAGCGCATCAATCACGAAGAGGCATATAGCCTCGACGGCGCCTGCACCAATCAGGCGGAAAGCTACTTCTCGCGCCTGCGTCGTGGCGAGGCTGGCCACCATCATCACATCAGCGGCGCCTACCTGCTGCGCTATGCGCAAGAGGCCGCATGGCGTGAGGACAACCGCCGCACGGACAACGGCGAGCAGGTAAGTCGCGTTGCCAAGAATGCGCTCGCCAAGCGCGGTAGCGTGGATTTCACTGGTTACTGGCAGCGGCACAAGGATTGAGTGTGCGGCTACTTCTTGGTGATCCGGTCGGCGAACAACCGCTTCAGTTCATCTAGAATGAGAGTGCGCGCAACCTCCCCACGGCTCGTGCCATAGAGACCGCCGATCAATTCATCCATTAGCGCAACAGCGTCCGGCGGCAATCGCACGGGCGCCATGTCCTTTGTTGCCATTCGGAGAGAATCTCACTAGATTCTGATCAGAATCTAGTCTGTAACCATTGCGCTGCACGATTCGGAGTCGAAAACTTTTATCCGGCCTTATCCGGACAGGAGAATCGGCAGAACGTCGGCGCAAGAAAAAAGCCCCAGCCAGGAGGCTAGGGCTTATAGTGGTGCGGACGGCGGGACTCGGACCCGCAACCTTCCAGTTAGCAGCCGGACGCTCTGTCCATTGAGCTACGTCCGCAGTTGGCCCGCCTCACGAGCGGGCCAACTGTCTTTACGCCGCGATTCGCTGTCTTGCGTCTGTAACCGCGCAGCCACTATCAGTCCGCATCGAGCGGCAAATGCCATTGCGCTGTCAGCCGATTACCGACCTTAGCGACCTTTCCGGAACGCTCCAGGTACGCAAGATTGCTCCGCACCCGTGCTCGGATGGCGACCTTCGCATCACTGCCGATGCCTTCCTTTTCCATGATTGCCGCGACGATTTCCAAGGTGGAAAGCGGCCTGCCGTCTGCCTCACGCAGCACACCCACAACCAGGCGGGATAGCTCGCCTTGCCGGAAAATGTTGACGTGCTTGGGCAGTCGTTTGTTGGGAATGTCATCGACGGAAATCGACGGGTCTAGCAACCGTAGGCACGCATCAACATGCTCTAGGCCGTGCTTCCTCGATCTGATCTGTTGCTCTAGCTGGACGATCTCAGCAGCAAGCGTGGCTCGCTTGTTCTTGAGCGCTGATATGGCGTAGCGGTCGCCTCGTGATCTCTCTGTCATGCCCCGTAATGTTGGGTGCAGGGGGATTCACTTCTTGTGGCGTTTGCTCCACAATACCGCGCGTGAACCAGCTCGCATCCGAGTTGTAGATGTTGAGCTGCGCCTGCAGGCAACCGATGCTGTCACCGCCCGCGCGCAATGCTGTCAAAGCGCGTCGCAACTGATCGGGCTCAGGCTCGTCCTCCGCATCATAGACGACGACATAATCGCCGCGCGTGATTTGCAACGCATACTGGATCGCCCGCGGCTTTGTGCGCGGCGCCCCATCGGGAACCTCGAGGATGCGCATGTGGGCATCGATCTCTGCCCCGCGCAGTGCCGCGATCGTCTCCGCATCGACCGCTTCGACGATCAGCATCACGTCCAGCCGGTCCTTCGGGTAGTCGAGCGCGCGCAAAGCCGCGAGCAGGCCCGGAACGACGGCGGCCTCCCGGTAGAGCGGCACCAGCACGCTGTAGACCGGGAGCTGCTCCTCATCGCCAGCCCCACCGACGACCGAGGACCGACCGGCCGCCGGTGCCCGCAGCTGCCAAAGCGCGATTACCCGCAGCAGCACCACGCACAGGAAGGGCACGGCAAGGATGGCCAGCAGCACGACCAGCGCTGTTTCGGGCGCCAGCACCAGTCCTGCGATCAGAACGGCGGCGCCGCCTATCAGCGCTCGCCGCTGCCAGGGCCATAGACCCGTCGCCGCCGAAAGCTCCGGGTTGCGCGCACGCAGCCCGCCGACGGCCTCGTCCAGCCGCCTGTCGACGGTAAGCCGCCTCACTTCTGCCGGCGCGGCGTCGATATCATGCGATGCACGCGCCTGCGCACGTGCTTTGACTGCCGATGTACTCTTCACGCAGGCCCTCCCCCCGGTGGGCCGACGTTGATCTTGCCATAGTGTAGGCTTTGCCCATAGTGGCGAGTTTCGCTCACCCGCTTCGCGGATTCGACCGGCCCCCAGGCAGCTCCATGCACCAGATGAACCCTGACATCCCTGCGATCCCGAGCCCAAGGCTCCTAAGCCTCGTGATTCAGAGTTCAGCGTCCCGCCTCAGCCCGCTGGCGCTCGCCGTCTTCACCCTGCTGAGCGTCCTCGTCTGCGTTCCGACGATGGTACGCGCGCAAGCAGCCGACGAGGACGTGCCAACCGCCGCCCAGGCCGACGCCGAAGAACCCTCAAAGCGCGTCGTCGTGCGCTTTCTTACCGAGGCCGACTTCCCACCCTTCAACTTCTACGACGAGGACGGCACCCTCGTCGGTCTCAATGTCGACCTTGCCCGCGCCATCTGCAACGAGTTGAACACCGCGTGCGATATCAAGGTGCGCCCGTGGGGCGAGCTTCTTTTGGCGCTTCGCCGCGGCGAAGCCGACGCCGTCATCGCTGCCCATGCCGTGACCCCGCAAGCGCTGGCCGAGGTCGACTTCACCGACCGCTACTTCCAGACGCCGGGCCGCTTCGCCGCGCGCAAAGGCGGCGAGCAGACGGAGATCACCCCCGAGACGCTGGAAAGCAAGCGCATCGGCGTCGCCAAGAATTCGCCGCACGAGGCATTCCTGCGCACCTTCTACCGCTCCAGCGCCATCAAGACTTACGAGAGTCCGGACCTTGCCCGCGATGCGCTCATTCAGGGCCAGATCGACTACATCTTCGACGACGGCATCGGCCTCATCTTCTGGCTGCACGGAACCGCATCGAAGCGGTGTTGCGAATTGAAAGGCGGTGCCTACCTCGAGCCCAAATATTTCGGCGATGGCATCGCAATCGCTGTCCCCAAAACGGACTCACAGATCAAGATGCTGCTCAACGGCGCGCTCGCGCGGCTTAGGGCAAATGGTCGCCTCGATGAGCTCGTGGAGCGCTATTTCCCGGTCAAAGTCTATTAATAGGGCAGTTTTCCGCGCTCACAGTCGCCCAAGCGACACCGGTTAACCAGTACGCTATGGTCAGCACGGAAACTGTCACAATACTGCAACCTGAATCCGGTCATTGGAGCCCATCGAATTCTGAGAGCCATTGGTGCTCAAAGGGATGGGTATGGGACACTACCGCACGCTTTTCATCTCGGACGTTCATCTTGGAACCCGGGCGTCGCAGGCGGACCAGCTTCTGGATTTCCTGAGAGAAACCGAAGCAGACACGATCTACCTCGTCGGCGACATCATCGACTTCTGGCGCATCCGCCGCGGCGCGATCTGGCCCCAGGCGCAGAACGACGTCCTGCAGAAGCTGCTGCGCAAGGTCCGCAAAGGCACGCGCATCGTCTTCATTCCAGGCAACCACGACGAAGGGCTGCGCCCCTACTGCGGTCAGCACTTCGGTGGCATCGAGCTGGAACATCAGGCCGTTCACACGACTGCCGACGGCAAGCGCTATCTCGTCATTCACGGTGATGAGTTCGACGTCGTCGTACGCTACGCCCGCTGGCTCGCCTTCCTCGGCGACCGCGGCTACGAACTGGCATTGTGGATGAACCATCCGCTCAATTTCATTCGCCGCCGCTTCGGCCTCGGCTACTGGTCGCTGTCCGCCCACTTGAAGCTGCGCGTCAAGACCGCCGTGAACTTCATCGGTGAGTTCGAAAAGTCTCTGTCGGATGAGGCGCGCCGCCACGAAGTCGACGGTGTCATCTGCGGCCACATCCATCACGCCGCTTCGCGTGACATGGAAGGCGTGCACTATCTCAACTGCGGCGACTGGGTCGAAAGCTGCACGGCAATTGGCGAACGCGCTGATGGCTCTTTCGAGATGATCCGCTGGCTTGACGTCGTCAGAGAGCGCGAGCAGAAGACGGCCGCAAAGCTGGCCGAAGCGCTGCAGGTTGCGTGATGCGCATCCTCGTCGCGTCGGACGCTTGGCACCCCCAGGTGAACGGCGTAGTGCGCACTTACGAGCGGCTGTCGGTAGAATTGGCTGCGCTCGGCGTCGAAATGACCGTGCTCGCCCCGCACGAGTTTCGCACGCTCCCCTGCCCCACCTATCCTGAAATCAGACTGGCTCTACCTGGCCTAAGCCGCGTCGCGCGCCGCTTCGAGGCGGTGAAGCCCGACGCAGTGCATATCGCTACCGAGGGTCCTATCGGCTGGATGGCACGCCGCTACTGCCTTGCGCGCGGCATTCGCTTCACCACCAGCTTCCACACACGCTTTCCCGAGTATCTCGGCCAGCGCTTCGCCATTCCCACCGCGTGGACCACAAGCGTACTGCGCCGATTCCATAACGCCGGCGCAGGCTTGATGGTGGCAACGCCATCCTTGAGCCGCGAGCTCGAAAGCCAAGGGTTCGAGCGCGTACTGCCTTGGACCCGCGGTATCGACACAACACTGTTCCATCCGCGCTCCGTCCGCCACTTCGGCGATGGCCCGGTATTCCTTTATGTCGGCCGGATCGCCGCCGAAAAGAACATCGAGGCCTTCCTTGATTTGAAGTTGCCCGGCCGCAAAGTGGTCGTCGGCTCAGGCCCGCTGCTGGAAGAACTGCGCACGCGCTATCCTGACGTGATTTTCACCGGCAAGCGGACGGGCGAGGCCCTTGCCGAGTGCTACGCTTCCGCCGATGTCTTCGTGTTCCCGAGCCGCACCGACACCTTCGGCATGGTGCTTCTCGAAGCCATGGCGTCAGGGCTCGCCGTTGCCGCCCTTCCTGTCTGCGGGCCACAGGACATCGTCACGGAGGGCGTCACGGGGGTGCTCTCGGCCGATCTGCGTCAAGCAGCACTCAAGGCGCTGGCGCTCGATCGTTCCGTCATTAGCATCAAGGCCGCCGAATACAGCTGGGAGCACGCCGCGCGGCTGTTCCTGGCCAATATCACCGGCGCATGCCTTACCGGCCCCCAGCGCATGCTTGTCAGACGCAAGCTGCCGCTGGCAAAGGCCGCACGTCCCCCGCTGAGCTAAAACGCCCGCAGGCAGCGCAATCTAGCTGCGAACCGGCTTGCGTTCGTCGTCGGCTTCGCGCTTGTCAGCCGCGAACTCAGCCTCCAGCGCCTTTTCCATCGCCACGAGATCCTGCGGCAAAGGCATGCCGAAGGCCTTCAGCTCATTCAGCTTTTCCATGAGCTGAAGATAAAGCTCGTGCTTGTCCGTCGGCTCGTTCTGCATACGCGTCAGCAGGATACCAAGCTCCGCCTTGACGTCATCGAATGCCATTGCCGTTCCTCACCTGTTTTCACGTTCTTACTGGTCCCACGGTATATGGGCACTGGTTACCGTCTACTCCACGGGGAAGTCGAAATACCGCTCAGGGTAGGGTTCGCCGCGCAGGGTGTAATGCCACCACTCGCTGGGATTGTTGTAGAAGCCGCAGCCCCGCATGGCGCTTCGCAGCAGCTGCCTATTCTCCCGCTGCGCCGGACTGACCTTCCCCGTCAGCGTGTGGGACTTAAGCGAGAAACAATCAAACCCGGTTCCCATGTCGGCGCTGCCATCATCGCTGCGCACGCCGGCCTTTGAATCGCACGCGCGCACATCCGACGGAGTGGGACGAGACGCTTCCTCTTTCTGCGCGATAGGCACGATGGTGAGATCAATCGTGCTGCCACGGCTGTGCCCTGAGCGCGAGGCGATATAGCTGTCGCGAAAAAGGTTGCGCTTTTCGACCTCTGGGTAGAACTGAGACTTCATCTTCTCGTCGCGCAGGTTGCGTCCCCAGGCAACAAACGCGTTCACCGCACGCTGCGGCCGATAGCAGTCGTACGCCTTCAGCACATAGCCGCGCGGACGCAAGTCATCTGCAGCGCACTGCAAGGCCTTCGCTGCCTGACGTGTCAGCAGGCAGCGCGGCGCCTTATACCCAGGGATTGGCCGGCCAACGAAATTCTGCGCCGTCGTATAGCGCATTTCGACAACGAGATCGGGAACGACGGTCGACGCATCGACAAAGCCGCGCGGCGGATCACCGGCGTGTGCAGTCGCCAAGCTGGCAAGCACCACCGCGCCGGCGCCAATGAAGCGGCACATGATCTGTGCTTTCTGTTCAGGTTTTCTGGTACGTGCCGATGATCTGCGCCTCGGCCAGCACGTGCCCCTTCATCGCCTCCAGCACCTCAGGCTTCGTTGGCGACGAAAGCCCCTCGAGCTTTGTGTCGAGCGCATAGAGCTTGAAGAAATAGCGGTGCCGCCCGATCGGCGGACATGGGCCGCCATAGCCCGTCCGCTTCCAGTCGTTGAGACCATCGCCCGTGCCTTCCGGAAGCTTGGCGACGCTCTCTGCAAATCCCTTGGTGTCGGGTGGAAGGTTGTAGAGCACCCAATGCACGTACGTCATCTTCGGCGCCTTGGGATCGGGCGCATCAGGATCATCGACGATCAACACCAGGCTTTTCGCATCCTCGGGCACGCCCGCGAACGTCAGCGGCGGTGACACATCCGCTCCCTGGCACGTGTATTTGGCCGGGATTTCTCCGCCATCCTCGAATACGGACGATGTGATCTTCATCGACATGGCTGCTGCACCCTAGAACAGCTTCATTCCCGGAGGCAGCGGAAGGCCGCCGGCCATCTCCTGCATCTTCGACTGCAGCGTCGCATCGAGCTTAGCCTTGGCATCACTCGCGGCCGCGACGACGAGATCCTCTAAGATCTCCACCTCGTCGGCCTTTGCAAGGCTCGGATCGATCCGCACCTTCTTCACATCGCCCTTGCCGCTGAGCGTGACCTTCACGAGGCCGCCGCCCGACTGGCCATCGATTTCCAGCGCGGCAAGCTCCTCTTGCATCTGTTGCACGCGGGCCTGCATCTGACCCACCTGCTTCATCATGCCCATCAGGTCTTTCATGCGCTCATGTCTCCAATACTTGCCTCAGCCCGTGCCGGTCTCATCGCGCGGCGCGCTGATCAGCGGCCGAATATCCGCGATCTTTGCATCGGGAAATTGATCGAGCACCGCTTTCACTGCGGGGTGCGACCTCAACGCTTCCATCTCCGCCGCCTCGCGCTCGCGCCGCACTTCTCCGCGCGTGCGCTCGCCCTTGGCCTTCGACAGCACGACGACCCACTTGCGGCCGGTCCATCTGTTCAGCTTCTCGCGCAACTCGTTGGCAATGTGCGGCGGCGCACCCGGGAGCAGGAACATATCGATAGACCCTGCGGCCGCGTCGAACTTCACCAGGCTGACACGATCCTCCAGATGCACTTTCAGCATCATGTCGCGCCGCTCGCTCGCAATCGCGATCACGTCATCGAATGAGCGCGGATCAGCAAGAGCCGAGCCAGTGCCATCGCCCGCCAGATCATCGAGGGATGCCTCGTAATCGGCATCGAAACCGAGCCCGTCGTCGTCTGTATAATAGGCGTTGCTGTCGAACGGAATCGGCGCCGCGCTCGCCACCGCCGACATCTGCGAGCTTGGCTGGCTCTCCGGCGCTGCATTGAGCGGCGCGTTACGGCTGGCGCTCGTCTCGGCCGGCGCGGGCTTGCCACTGCGCGCCAGAGAACCTTCACCGCCGAGCATACGAATGAGTTCATCTGGCGCCGGCAGGTCGGCCGTATAAGCGAGCCGGATCAGCACCATCTCTGCAGCCGCCCGCGGATTCGCCGCCTTGCCGGTCTCCTCGCCGCCCTTCAGCAGCATCTGCCAGGCGCGCGACAGCAGTGGCACCGAAATCTGCGCGGCAATCGTCGATGCGCGGCGCTTCTCCTCCGCACTCAACGCCTCGCTGCCAGCGTCGGCACCGACAGCCTTCACGCGCGTCGCCGCATGCACGGCCTCGGCGAGGTCACCCAGCAATTGCACCGGCTCGGCGCCATCGCGATGCAGTTCATCGAGCGAGGTCAGCGCAGCTTTCACGTCACCGCGGAAGACGTGCTCCAGCAGATCGAAAATGCGCCCGCGATCCGCGAGACCGAGCATCGAGCGCACCGTCTCGACACGCACCGCGCCCTCGCCCATGGCGATCGCCTGGTCGAGCAGCGACAGGCCATCGCGCACCGACCCTTCCGCCGCGCGCGCGATCAGCGCCAATGCGTCGTCCTCTGCCTTGGCGCCTTCCTTGCTGACGATACGCGCAAAATGCGCCGACAGCTCAGGCACGTCGACGCGTCGCAGATCGAAGCGCTGCGTGCGCGACAGCACCGTCACCGGCACCTTGCGGATTTCCGTCGTCGCGAAAATGAATTTCACATGCTCTGGGGGCTCTTCCAGCGTCTTCAACAGCGCGTTGAACGCGCCCTTCGACAGCATGTGGACTTCGTCGATGATGAACACCTTGAAGCGCGCCGAGATCGGCTTGTAGCGCGCGCTTTCGATCAGCTCGCGGATATTGTCGACGCCCGTGTTCGAGGCCGCGTCCATCTCCAGCACATCGGGGTGCCGGCTCTCCATGATCTCGGCGCAATGCCGGCCGAGCTGAGGCATATCGAACGTCGGCGCCTTGGCCGTATCGGTCTCGTAATTCAGCGCCCTGGCCACGATTCGCGCCGTCGTCGTCTTGCCCACGCCGCGCACGCCGGTGAGCATATAGGCCTGCGCGATCCGACCGGACGAGAACGCGTTGCGCAGCGTCCGGACCATGGCCTCCTGGCCGATCAGGTCCTCGAAGCTCTGCGGCCGATACTTGCGCGCCAGCACGACGTACGGCTTTGCCGCCCCCGCGCCGGCAGCACCCGTCGTTTCCACATTGTCGGAGTTTTTCTTGGCCATGTCTCCACCTGTGGCCCGAAGGGCCAGGGAGCAAGGCGACCCGCGGCGAGCCGCGCCCCCGCGGAGGGCGCCGCATCGCGGAGCGATGCGATCAGCGCCCGTGAGCGAAATAAAGAGGAGACTGACGAACGACCCGCGTCCTGATCGTTAGGGCTGCTTCCTTCCGGACCTGACCCGGTTGGCGAGGGATACGTCCGCCGCCAGTCTCCCGATCTGATTATGATGGCTCACGCCCCGCGTTACAACCCTCCCCCGCGCCCACCCCCTTTGAAAGCCCACACCCTTCTTACGGCCCGTCATTTTTCCGCTCTAGGTTTCCCGGCAAGAAGATGCCCGCATCGAATTAGCGCGAATTTGACACTCCGCGGGCCCGAACCATAGGTTGGCTGCGCATTCATTCCGGGGGGACCGATTGCACATGAGGCATTTTGCGTCGCTATTGGCGTCCGTCTGCGCGCTGGCGGGAATCGCGGCGGCAATGCCAGCGATGGCGGCCTGCCCGGCCGGCGATGACCTCGACATCCAGCTTCGCGACAAGGAGCTACAGCGCCACCTCATTCTGTCGGGCGTACTCGGTGCCGAAATCGGCCGTGCCAACGAAAAGATGCTGCGCACCGCCGTGGCCGACTTCCGTGCTGCGAACGCCCTTCCCGGCACCGACCAGGACCTCCTCACCGAAGCCGAGTGCGACACCCTCAAGCACAACAACGACGCCGTCTACGCGTTCATCGGCTTCAAGCAGGTGGTCAATCCTGTCAACAGCCTGAAGATGACCTTCCCTGCCGCCCTTCTGCCACCTGAGGCAAAACCCTCTAACTTGAGCTGGCAGGAATACGAGAACCCCGCCGTGAGCCGCGTCGGCATCGACGTGTTTCGCGTCTCAGGCCGGGAATCCTCCAACAGCTCCTTCGCCCGCGGCTACCAGTCCTATAGCGCCCTGACCCTGACGTTCGTCCACAACTCGGGTTCCGAAATGATCGCCGAGGGCGCCGGTAACCGCTGGGGCTCGCGCTACTATTTCCACAACCTCAACTTCGAGTATCAGGGTGGCCAGCGCGGTATCTACCTGCGCTTCGACATGAAGCCACCGGCCAACTTCGTCCCGCCGCCGGAAATACTCGCCGCCGCTCGCCTCGAAAAGTCGAAGAAGGCCGTCACCAAGCTTTTCACCGGCGGAGTCGCCGGCGCCACGCCGCCCAATGAGAACGAGATCGCCTGGGCCCTCATTGCCCGCGCCGTATTCAACATCGTCGCGTCTGACTTCTATGACCAGAACGGCTGGCGCGAGCTGACGACGAAAAACTGCGTCTTCGGCTCGGCCCGTCGCGCCCGCCGCGGCGGCGTCCGTATTGTCTTTGCTACCACGCGGGCGATGGTCGACCGCGAGGGCGACATGAGCACCATGTTCGGCAACGCCCCGAGCGACAAGATCACCTTCGGCTGCGTGCAGGTGAACCCGCGCATCTCGCGCGGCGATAGCTCCTACCGAGGCGCCTGGCGCGGAGCAGCCCGGGCTGCCAATGCACGCATCAAGTTGCTTGAAGACCCCATCGACCGCACCAACGAGAATTATATCCGCATCATCGACACTTCGGCCTCGGAGGACGCGACGCACGCCCTCCTTGTCATCCACGGCTACAACAACTCCTTCCAGGAGGCGATGCAGGCCGCCGCCCGTATCGCGGGTGGCGCCGACTACAAGGGCCGCGTCTACATGTTCAGCTGGCCCAGCGTGCGCATGTCGTTGCGCTACCTGCAGGACGCCGACAACGCCGAGGAAGCCGAAGGCGCATTGCAAGCATTCCTGGCGGCCATCCTGCGAGACAACAACGTCCGCACGCTCGACGTCGTCGCCCACTCCATGGGCTCCCAGCAGCTCATGCGCGTGATGGGCTCGATCCGCGAAATTCTCGACAGCCGCCGCCACGACGAAGGCATGCTACGCTTGGGCCAGGTGGTGTTCGCCGCTCCTGACGTCTCAGCCGCTGTCTTCAACACCAAGATTCTTACCTGGGCCAAGCTCGCCCAGCGCGTGACGATCTACACGTCCGGCGGCGACTGGGTGCTTTGGCTGTCATCGTTCCTGCGCGGCTTCAACGATCGCGCCGGCGGGCATACCCCGTGGGGCGATCCGCTGCACGTCAACGCCAGCAACGTCTACGTCGTCGACAAGACACCGCCCGAGTACGACTTCTGGAAGTTTTTCACGTACACGCACGCCGACTATGTCGATGACAAAACAATCCTCAACGACATCCAGACCGTCATCACCGGCAAGCCTTCCGGCGATCCCAGCAAACGCGACCCCGACGGCAAGGTCTTCCGCGCGCAGCCTTACGCTGGCATGAGCGACAAGAAGTACTGGGAGACACTACCGGAAGGTCCGATCGCTGAAGCCAAGGACGCCGTCGAAGGGGCAAAGGAGGCCGTCAAGGAAGCTGTGAAGCCAGCTGGCGCCGAAACTCCACAGACGATACCCAACTATGCCCCACAGCCGTCTGAGCCGATGGCCGGCGCAGCACCTTCGCCCACGCCCCCGACCGCAACCGGCGCCACGCGTTAAACGCAGCGGCCGCCGTCGACTTCCATCGCCACTCCGGTGATGAACGATGAATCCGGCGCCGCCAGAAACAGGGCGGCGTTGGCGATGTCGTGCGGGCGCGATAGCCTTCCCAGCGGAATGGTTGCGAGGAACTTCGCCCTGTTCTGCGGCGTGTCCTCCATCCCCATGAACTGCGTCAGCATCCCCGTCTCGCCCATCACCGGATTGATGGCGTTCACGCGAATGTTCTTCGGCGCCAGCTCCGCCGCCATCGACTTCGTCAGCGTGATCACCGCGCCCTTCGATCCGTTGTACCAGGTAAGGCCCGGCCGCGGCCGCACACCGGCCGTCGAAGCTACATTGATGATCGAACCGCCGCCACGCTTCTCCATCTTTGGAACAGCAGCGATCGTCGACAGATAGATCGACTTCACGTTGACGGCATAGATGCGGTCGAACTCCGCTTCGCTCACGTCCATCAGCGGCTGATTACGATGCGTGACGCCGGCATTGTTGACGACGATGTCGAGCCCGCCGAACGCCTCCGTCGCCGCGCGCACCATCGCATCGACGTCCGCTTTCCGCGACACGTCCACTTGCACCGGGTGCATCTTGTCGCCGAAGCCGGCGCTCAGCGCCCGCACGCCCTCACCGTTGATATCGGCTGCAATGACGCGTGCGCCTTCCAGTACAAATCGCTCAGCGATCCCTCGCCCGAACCCGGAAGCCGCACCGGTGACGATCGCAACCTTACCCGCGAGTTGCATGCAGCCCTCCCTACTTAGCGCCGCCGGATCGGGATCATACCTTCAGCCGCAAGCCGCGCGGCCTCGGCGCGATAGGGGCTCGCCAAATATGTGCCGAGCACGCGCTTCTCCGACGAGAAGAACGACAATTCCTCCAGCGCCAGACGAACCATCCGGTCTGCTGGGTGCCCTTCGATATCGGCATAGAACATCGTCGCGTTGAACGTGCCTTCGAGCTGATAGCTTTCAAGCTTCGTCATGTTGACGCCGTTGGTCGCAAACCCACCCAGCGCCTTGTAGAGCGCCGCCGGCACGTTGCGTACGCGGAAGATGAACGTGGTGATCACCGGTCCATCCTCGGGCTCCGCGTCATCTGCCTCGGCTGACAGAACGACGAAGCGCGTCGTGTTGTGCACCTCGTCCTCGATGTCGCTGGCAAGCGTCTCGAGACCATAGATTTCGGCCGCGAGCGACGATGCGATCGCCGCCTGTGCCGGATCCTTCGCCTCCGAAACGATACGCGCCGACCCAGCCGTGTCCGCCTCCGGAACCGGCTTCAGCCCCATCTCGATCAGTTTGCGGCGGCACTGGCCCAGCGCCTGCGTGTGGCTCAGCACGCGCTTCACGGTCTCGAGCGTTGCCCCTGGCGTCGCCAGCAGCTGATGCCGTACGCGCAGGAAATGCTCCCCGACGATGTAGAGGTCGGCATCCGGCAGCAGGTGATGGATGTCGGCAACGCGCCCCGCCACCGAATTCTCGATCGGGATCATTGCCAGCCGTGCTTCGCCGGCCTTCACCGCCTGCAGCGCATCCTCGAACGTCGGGCACGCAACCGCCTCCATGTCCGGAAACGCCTCACGGCAAGCGAGGTGCGAATTCGCGCCCGGCTCGCCCTGATAGACGATGCGCTCCGCGGCGGGCCTTGCAGGATTGGTCATCGGGGTGTTGCCTGAGAGTGGGGGCTCCAGATATCGAAAGCCCCATGTGGACCGGAGGCCGTTCTATGCCTCTAGAGACGGCAGACCGCAAGCTGCCCATCGCGACCGCTGACCCGAGCCTGCGAAGCCCCAGTTCGTGTGCAATTGCAAAATCCGAAAGCCACTCCCGCCCAGGCAAGACAATCCGATGTCCCACGGACAACTGGTGCTAAAGTCCACCAGGCATGATGCCGGCGTAGGGCCAGGCCGAGGACACGACGATGATGGACAAAGGCTGGATCGTCCCCCGCACACTGGCGCTCACCGCCCTGATCGCAATCATATCCGCCACCAACCCAAACACCGCACAAAGCGGCCAGAACGAGGACTGGTGCTTCTCCGACCAGGAGCGCACCGACGACGAGACCATCACCGGCTGCACCGCCGTGATCGGCTCCGGCAAGCTCGGCAAGGACAAGCTTGCCACCGCTTACGCCAACCGCTGCCTGGCGCACCTACAGCGCAAGACCTTCGATCGCGCCATTGCCGACTGCACCGAGGCTGTCAGCATGGCCCCGGCCAACGCCATCGCGTTTGCCCAGCGCGGAGAAGCCTACTGCCGCACGGGCGACATAAAGCGCTGCGTCGCCGACTTCGACGAGGCGATGCGCATCGATCCTTCAGACCCTTCATTCGTCTACTTGCGTGGCATGGCGCGCGCCGACGCCGGCGACTCTGACGGCGCCATCGCCGACCTCACCAAAGCAATAGATCAGGATCCAGAAACGGCATCGGCCTATGTGCGCCGCGGCCAACTCTACGAGGCTGAAGGCGATAAATTCCGTGCCGCTGCCGACTATCGCAACGCCCTGCGCATCGACCCCACCGACGTATCCACGCGCGAGCGCCTCGAAGCATTCCGCAAATAACTCAATCGCCAGCCAGGCGTGCGCGCGCGTAACCAAGCATTTTTATGAATCCGTCGCCGCAGGCGACGATCCGCAAAGCTCTCCATGCGCACCTTTTTAAGGTCGCGTGGAACCCAGGCATTTAGTGCCACGTTGATGATTACCCGCACCGAACTGCGGAACGCATCAGAGGAGCACTCTCATGGGCAGCGCTACGGACAAGATCAAAGGTTACGCCAACCAGGTCGCTGGCAATATCAAGAGCGGTATTGGCAAGGCCACCGGCTCGGAAGAACTGGAAGTCAAAGGTTCTGTGCAGAACCTCAAAGGCAAGGCCCAGGTCGCCGTCGGCGATGTGAAGGAAACCGTCAAGGACGGCGCCAACAAAGCTGCCGACGAGATCAATCGCAATCTCTGAACCAGAACTTGCTGCCGATCGGCACGCGCACCAGGACCGGCATCCCAAACCGGCCCCTCTATCGCGTGGCCGCATCAGCCAAATGGACAGGAAACTCGCCCATGAAAATCGAAAAACTCAGCGACCTCTTCCTGCACACATTGCAGGATATCTACTATGCCGAGAACCACATCGTGAAAGCCTTGCCGAAGATGATCAAGGCATCCGATTCAAAGGAGCTCGCCAAGGCTTTCACCGATCATCTGGAGCAGACCAAGGAGCAAGTGACGCGGCTTCAGGAAGTATTCTCCATGCTCGATCAAAAGCCGAAGGCCACCAAATGCCCGGCTATTGATGGCATCCTCGAAGAAGCTCAGGAATTGATGAGTGAGATCAAGGATCCTGACACGAAGGACGCGGCTATGATCGCCGCAGCTCAGGCTGTCGAGCACTACGAGATTACCCGCTACGGCACACTCGTAGCCTGGGCAAATCTGCTGGGTTACAACTCCGCCTCGAAGCTGCTCGGGAAGACGCTGAAGGAAGAGTACGGCGCCGATTCCAAGCTGACGAAAATTGCCGAAGCGCACTTGAATGCCGAGGCCGTCGCCTAGTCGATAGCAGCAGCAGTCAGTTGAGACGGCGCGACCTGCGATGCCGAATTGGCTAGCTCGCGCCGTCGCCAACTGCGCAGGACGCAGCTACGCCAGCAACTGCCGTGCGCGTTCCAGGTCGTGAGGCGTATCGACGCCAAGCGGAACTGTATCGACGACAGTTACATCGATGCGCATGCCCGCTTCGAGCGCGCGCAACTGCTCCAGTTTCTCACGCTTCTCCAACGGCGAAGGCGGCAGCGAAACGAACCGCGCCAGCGCCGCACGCCGATATGCGTAGATGCCGATGTGATGATAGAGCGGGCCATCCCCGTAAGGCGCCGTCGCCCGCGTGAAGTAGAGCGCGCGCATCCGCCCGGCCACATCGAGCGGCGAGCCCACCACTTTGACGACGTTGGGATTGGTCTTCTCTTCCTCGACGCTGATCTCGGCAGCGAGCGTCGCGATATCCGGCCCCGCCTCCGCCAAAGGTGCCGCACACGCCGCAACGAGATGTGGCTCCAGGGTCGGCAGATCGCCCTGCAGGTTGACGATCACGTCGGCGGCCCCAGACGGATCGACACTATTGATCGCCTCGAAGATGCGGTCCGAACCCGACGCATGGTCGGCCCGCGTCATGAACGCCTCGCCGCCTGCCGCGGTCACCGCCGCAATAACGTCGTCAGAATCGGTTGCAACAACCACGCGGCCTGCCTCGGCGGCCATCGCTCTCCGCCACACCTGCACGATCATTGGCGCCCCGGCGATATCCACCATTGGCTTGCCCGGCAGTCGCGTAGCCTGCATGCGGGCTGGAATAACGATCAGGACGTTAGACACGTGAGACACCTTGGAATGGTGGAGCCGAGGCAATTGGTCCCGGGCGCACGCACATAGAACGTCGTCGCCCTCGGTTGCAAGCCGATGCGGAATTTCTATAGTCGCCCCGATTGTTCGGCGGGAGCCGGACGTAACAGGTGCGGAGCCGTGGAATGCTTGATTCCTTCGAGCTGTCGAAGATTGCCGGGGCAGTTTTGTGTGCCCTGCTGGTCATAGTCGGGTTCCGCACGGCGCTCGAAATTGCCGCCCACGATAAGGCGCCGGAAAAGCCCGGTTATGTCCTGCCACTGCCAGAAGCGGCGGCCGCACCGGCTGCAAATGGCGAAGCCGCTCCCGCCGAACCGGCCGCTCCTGCATTCGACGCCAAGGCCGTAGCTGACGCAGCCGCGTCAGGTGATGCCGCCGCCGGCCAAAAGGTCTTCAGCAAGTGCGCCGCCTGCCATTCGGGCGACAAGGGCGGCCCCAACAAAGTGGGCCCCAACCTCTGGGGTGTCGTCGGCCGCGCCAAGGCGAGCCACGAAGGCTTTAACTATTCCGACGCCATGAAGGCCAAGGGTGGTGACTGGACGCTGGAAGACCTCGCGCACTTCATCCACAAGCCCAAGGAATTCGTCCCCGGCACTAAGATGCTGTTCCCGGGAGTTGCCGATACGGGCGACCTGAGCAACCTGCTCGCTTACCTCAACACTCTGAAATAACAGCGCTCCGGCCATCCGGAGCCAAAATGACAGCAAGTTAACTCGCCCCGCGGCCCGTATTTTGCGAGGCTCGGGGCGTTGTCATGTCTAGAAGGTCACTTGCGGAGCGCGATGCCGTTCGAACTCCACTCGCCCCAGAGCCACACCTTCTTCAATCCCAAGACCAGTAAAAGGGAAAACGCCTGATGCGCTTGCGTCTCGACGTCCCCGCCGCATGCCTTGCAGCCCTGATCTGCTTCGCCGCCGGCCCCGCTTTCGCGCAGGAGCCGGCCTCTCCCCCCGCGACGGATCCGCAGGTCTCCCCGCCATCACCCCCGCGCCATCACGCCCTATCGCTTGTCGATAAGCCCAAGTTCGAGGCGGGATTCGACCATTTCGACTGGGTCAACCCCAATGCCCCCAAGGGCGGCACGCTGCGTGGTTTCGCCGAAGGCTCATTCGACAGCCTCAACGCCTTCAGCGTGAAGGGCGACCCTGCCGCCGGTCTTGGCCTCATCTACGATTCCCTGATGACCGGCAGCCCCGACGAGCCGTCGACCGAGTATTGCCTTATCTGCGAGTGGGTCTCCTACCCCGCCGACTATTCCTCGGTCACGTTCGGCCTTAACCCAAATGCGCGCTTCAACGACGGCACGCCGATAACGCCCGAAGATGTGATCTTCTCGCTCGATGCCCAGAAGAAAGCGCACCCGCGTATGGCGTTCTATTACAAGAACGTCGCGAAGGCCGAGAAGACCGGCCCCAACGAGGTGACCTTCACCTTCGACACCAAGAACAACCGCGAGCTTCCTCAGATCGTCGGGCAGCTCACCGTACTTCCCAAAAAGTGGTGGGAAGCGAATGGCACCGACGGCCAGCCCCGCGACATCACCAAATCGAGCCTCGAAGTGCCGCTCGGCTCCGGTGCTTACCGCATCAAGAGCTTCGATCCTGGCCGCTCCATCACCTACGAGCGCGTCAAGGACTACTGGGCCAAGGACCTGCCGGTTCAGAAGGGCCAGTATAACTTTGACGAGATGAACTACACCTACTTCCTCGATCGCACGCCTGGCTTCGAGCAGTTCAAGTCGGGCAAGATCGACTACTGGGCAGAGAGCGTCGCCAACCGCTGGGCCACGGCCTACAACTTCCCCGCCATCGAAAAAGGCTGGGTGAAGAAGGAGGCGATCCCCGTCAAGCGCGTCGCTCCGATGCAATCGTTCGTCTTCAATCAGCGCCGCAAGCAGTTCCAGGATCCGCGCGTACGCAAAGCCTTCGCGCTCGCCTTCAACTTCGAGGAAGCCAACAAGAAGCTGTTCTATAATTCTTACGTGCGCGTCGGCAGCTACTTCGACAATTCCGAACTTGCCGCCAAGGGCCTCCCTGAAGGGCGCGAGCTGGAGATCCTCAACGAGGTCAAGGACGAGGTGCCACCCGATGTGTTCACCACCGAGTGGAAGAACCCTGTCAACAACAGCACCGACGACTTCCGGAATCACATGCGCGAGGCTTCTAAGCTTCTCAACGAAGCCGGCTGGAAGCTCGACGGCAGACAGCTGAAGAATGCGCAGGGCGAGACGCTCAATGCCGAATTCCTGCTCGTCCAGCCCGAGTTCGAGCGCATCGTCCTGCCCTACATCCAGGACCTCCAGAAACTCGGCATCAATGCCTCGGTGCGCATCGTCGACAGCGCGCAATATAAGCGCCGCGAGGACTCGCACGACTACGACATCATTATCGACAGCTTCCCGCAGTCGGAATCGCCCGGCAACGAGCAGCGCGACTTCTGGGGCTCGGCGGCAGCCGACCGCGACGGCACCAAGAACACCGCCGGCATCAAGAACCCGGCGATCGACAAGCTGATCGACAAGGTCGTCTTTGCCAAGGACCGCGCCGACCTCGTCGCAGCGACGCGTGCACTCGATCGCGTGCTATTGTGGAACTACTACGTCGTCCCGCAGTGGCATTACCCCTATGAGCGCATCGCCTACTGGGATGTGTTCGGCCGCCCAGCCAAGACGCCGTCTCAAACCTCCGCCCTCACACAGACGTGGTGGTTCGACGCCGAAAAGGAAAAGGCCCTAGCAGCACAGCGGGGCCAGTGATGGCGATCCAGCAGGAGGCACGACCGGTGCGACAGCCCGATATGCTCACCCGCTTCGCCACACTCGCCTTCGCCGCAGCCGCTCTCGCCTCCGGGGTCATCGCCCCGGGGGCCCTCATCTCCAAGGCAACGGCCGAACCCCGCCATGGCCTTTCGGCTTTCGGCGACTTGAAGTACCCGGCCGACTTCAAGCACTTCGAATATGTAAATCCGGACGCCCCCAAGGGTGGCCGCCTCGCCATGATCGGCACGGCCAGCCGCACCACCTTCGATAGTTTTAACAACTTCATTCTCAAGGGCGACGCTGCCCAGGGCCTCGAGTATCTGTTCGACAGCCTGATGGCCCGCGCTGTCGATGAACCCGACGCGGTCTATGGCCTCATCGCGGAAAGCGCTGACCTCGCCCCTGACAAAATGTCGGTCGTCTTCAAGCTCCGCCCCGAAGCAAAGTTCGCTGACGGCACGCCCGTCACCGCCGACGACTTGGTCTTCTCGTTCGAGACGCTGAAATCAAAAGGCCATCCGAACTATCAGCTCACGCTACGCGACGTTGAGAAGGCCGAAGCGGTTGATCCGCACACCGTACGCTACACATTCAAAGGCAATCTCGTGCGCGACCTGCCCCTCGTCGTCGCCGAGCTGCCGGTGCTGTCAAAAGCCTTCTACACCGCACACCCATTCGATCAGAGCTCGCTCGAAAAACCGCTCGCCTCAGGTCCCTACGCGATCGCCGACTACAAGCCGGGTACATACGTCACCTACAAGCGCCGCCCCGACTATTGGGCCAAGGACTTGCCGGTGAACCGCGGCCGCTTCAATTTCGATGAGCTGCGCTACGAATACTATCGCGACCGCACGCTGGAGCTGGAAGGCCTTAAAGCCGGCAACTTCGACTATCGCGAGGAGTTCACCTCTATCGACTGGGCGACTGCCTATAACATCCCCTCGATCAAAGAAGGCCGCCTCGTCCGCGAGACACTGCCCGATGGCCGCCCGTCCGGCGCGCAGGGCTTCTTCATCAACATGCGGCGCGACAAGTTCAAAGACCCGCGCGTACGCAAAGCCCTCGATCTCGCCTTCGACTTCGAATGGTCGAACAAGAACCTGTTCTTCGAGCTCTATACGCGCACGCAGAGCTACTTTGAAAATTCGGACATGAAGGCCGTCGGCCCGCCGAGCGCCGAGGAGCTGGTGCTACTCGAACCCTATCGCAAACAGCTCCCCCCCGAAGTCTTCGGCGAACCCTATACGCCGCCCGCCACCGATGGTTCAGGGCGCAACCGCGACAACCTCAAGAAAGCTCACGATCTTCTCGCCGCTGCCGGCTACGGCGCCGGAGGCAAGCCGCTCGACATTGAGATCCTCAGCTTCGAATCCGGCTTCGAGCGCATCATCCTGCCCTACGTCGCCAATCTGAAACGCGTCGGCATCAACGCCAGTCTGCGTATGATCGACCCCGCGCAATACGAGCGCCGCATCAAGAGCTTCGACTTCGACATGGCGATCCAGCGTTACTCGCTGCGCCTCACGCCCGGCGTCGAGGTCAAATCCTACTGGGGATCGGACGCGGCCAAGATGGATGGGAGCTTCAATCTTTCCGGCATTTCCGATCCCGTTGTCGACGCTCTGATGACAAAGATGATAGAAGCGAAGACGCGCGCCGATCTAACGATAGCCGCCCGCGCCTTGGATCGCGTACTGCGCGCCGGCAATTACTGGGTGCCGCAGTGGTATAAGCCCGTGCATACCGTTGCGTACTGGAACAAGTTTTCACGTCCAGCCGTCATGCCCAAATACGACGAGGGCGTCATCGACACCTGGTGGTTCGATCCCGACAAAGCCGCCAAGCTGAAGCAGAATTGAGCCCCGCACCATGGTCGCCTACTTCCTCAAGCGCCTGCTGCTGATCATCCCGACGCTATTCGGCATCATGCTGATCAGCTTCATCATCATTCAGTTTGCACCAGGCGGCCCCGTCGATCGCATCATCGCTCAGCTCAGCGGCAATGACTCATCCCTGGTCTCCCGCATCGGCGGCGGCGGTAGCGAAACGCTCTCCGGCGGCAATCAGGCAGCACTGGGTCAGGGCGGCGCCGACGCCATCACCTCGAAGTACCGCGGCGCCCAGGGCCTCGACCCCGAATTCATCAAGAGCCTCGAAAAGCAGTTCGGCTTCGACAAGCCCGCGTACGAGCGCTTTTACCTGATGATGAAGAACTACCTCACCTTCAACTTCGGCAAGAGCTACTTCCGCGACGTCTCGGTATTGCAGCTCATCAAGGAAAAGCTGCCCGTCTCCATATCGCTCGGCCTGTGGATGATGCTGCTCTCCTACATGATCTCGATCCCGCTCGGCATCCGCAAAGCCGTGCACGACGGCGAGCCCTTCGACACCTGGTCGAGCACCATCCTGGTCATTGCTTACGCCGTGCCCGGCTTCCTCTTCGCCGTGCTGCTGCTTGTGCTATTCGCTGGCAGCGCTTTCGTCCAGTGGTTCCCCTCGCGCGGGCTGACCTCCGACAACTTCGATCAGCTCTCCCTGTTCGGCAAAGTCGTCGATTACTTCTGGCATCTGACGTTGCCTATCATCGCCATGTCGTTGACCGCATTCACGACCATGACGTTCCTCACCAAGAACTCGTTCCTCGACGAGATCCGCAAGCAGTATGTGACCACCGCACGCGCCAAGGGCCTCACTGAAGGTCGCGTGCTTTACGGGCACGTCTTCCGCAACGCCATGCTGCTGATCATCGCCGGCTTCCCCGGCGCCTTCATCTCGGCGTTCTTCTCCGGCGCCCTGCTGATCGAGACCATCTTCTCGCTCGACGGTCTCGGCCTCCTGTCGTTCGAGTCGATCGAAAAGCGAGACTATCCCGTGGTCTTCGCCACGCTTTGGATCTTCTCGCTGATGGGCCTTTTGCTCAACATCGTCTCCGACTTCGTCTATACGCTCGTTGATCCCCGCATCGACTTCGAGAGCCGGGAGGTCTAGCGATGGACGATCTGAGAGCTCTCGAAACGCCGCTGCCGCAATCGCAGCCACCGCCCGAGGAAGAACATCGCGCGCAGATGCCAGAATGGCTGCGCCGGCGGATGCCCTCCACCGACAAGCTCTCGCCGCTCAACCAGCGCCGCTTCGCCAACTTCAAGGCCAACCGGCGCGGCTATCGCAGCCTGTGCATCTTCCTCGTCATCTTCACGCTGTCGCTGTTCGCCGAATTCATCGCCAACGATCGCCCGCTGCTCGTCAGCTACAAGGGCGAGTGGCTGTCTCCGGTGCTCGTCGATTACCCGGAAGAGAAGTTCGGCGGCTTCCTCGCCGTCACCGACTACAAGGACCCGGTGATCCTTGACGAGATCAACGCCAACGGTTGGGCTATCTGGCCACCGATCCGCTATTCTTACGACACGATCAACAAGGACTACCCGGGCCGTAAGTCGTCCGACGGGCTTTGTCTCGGCTATCCGGCCCCGCCGCCCTGGGCCTCGAGTCTGCCGCTGTGCGATGCCCCGCCCGATCAGCTCGCCCGCTTCAACGCGTTCGGCAACACCAACTGGCTCGGCCTCGACGACCAGGGACGCGATATCGTCGCCCGCGTGATTTACGGCTTCCGTATCTCGGTGCTGTTCGGCCTCCTGCTCGCCGTCCTCTCCGCCATGATCGGCGTCACGGCGGGCGCCGTACAGGGCTACTTCGGCGGCAAGACCGATCTCATCTTCCAGCGCTTCCTTGAAGTCTGGTCGTCCGTGCCATCGCTGTTCGTGCTGATCATCATCTCCTCGGTGCTGATCCCCGGGTTCTGGACGTTGCTCGGCATCTTATTGCTGTTCGAATGGGTGAACCTCGTCGGTGTCGTGCGCGCCGAATTCTTGCGCGCGCGCAACTTCGAGTATGTCAAAGCCGCTCGTGCGCTCGGCCTGTCGCACCGCAAGATCATGTGGAAGCACATGCTCCCGAACGCCATGGTGGCGACGCTCACCTTCCTGCCCTTCCAGCTATCCGGCGCCGTCGCCGCGCTGACCGCACTAGACTTCCTCGGCCTCGGCCTGCCGCCCGGATCGCCGTCGCTGGGTGAATTGCTGCTTCAGGGCAAGCGCCACCTCGAAGCCCCATGGCTCGGCCTCACCGGGTTCTTCTCCGTCGCCATCATGCTGTCGCTCTTCATCTTCATCGGCGAGGCCGTGCGCGATGCGCTCGACCCGCGCAAGACGTTCCGTTAGGAGACCGCGATGACAGCGCACAATTATCATCGCGCCCTGCTTGACGTCCGCGACCTGTCGGTCGCATTCGCGCGCGGCACCGCCATCGCCGCCGAAGATGTCTCGTTCCGCATCGGCAAGGGCGAGACCGTCGCCCTCGTCGGCGAATCCGGATCCGGCAAGACCGTATCCGCCCTGTCGATCCTGCGCCTGCTGCCCTACCCGTCCGCCTCGCACCCCGCCGGCGAGATCTGGTTCGAGGGCCGCGACATGCTCAAGCTCTCCGAGAAGCAACTGCAGCGCGTGCGCGGCAATCGCATCTCGATGATCTTTCAGGAGCCGATGACTTCGCTCAATCCGCTCCACACCATTGAGCGGCAGGTCGGCGAGGTGCTGCGCATCCACAAGCACATGGACGAGAAGTCTGTGCGCGCCCGCGTGCTGGAGCTGCTGCACAAGGTCGGCATCCGCGACCCCGAGCAGCGCCTCGACGCCTACCCTCATCAATTGTCCGGAGGCCAGCGCCAGCGCGTGATGATCGCCATGGCGCTTGCCAACGAGCCAGACCTGCTGATTGCAGACGAGCCCACCACAGCGCTCGACGTCACGATCCAGGCGCAGATCCTCGAGCTGCTGAAGCAGCTGCAGCGCGAGATGGGCATGGCGATGCTGCTCATCACCCATGACCTCGGCATCGTGCGCAAAATGGCCGAGCGCGTTTACATCATGAAGAGCGGCCACATCGTCGAGGAAGGCGAGACCGAGCAAATCTTCACAGCGCCTCGCCACGCCTACACCAAGCAGCTTCTCGCCGCCGAGCCTAAGGGCGACCCGCCTCCCGCCAACGACAGCGCGCCGGTCGTCGTCGAGACTGAAAATCTCAAGGTCTGGTTCCCGATCAAGCGCGGCCTCATGCGTCGAACCGTCGACTACGTGAAGGCAGTCGATGGGCTCTCACTCAAGCTGCGCAAAGGTCAGACACTCGGCGTCGTCGGAGAGTCCGGCTCCGGCAAGACCACCCTCGGCCTTGCAATCCTGCGTCTGATCTCCTCCGAAGGGCCCATCGTCTACATGGGCAAGCGCATCGACGGCTTCACCAGCCGCGACATGCGCCCCTTGCGCAAAGACATGCAGATCGTCTTCCAGGACCCATATGGTTCGCTCTCGCCGCGTCTCTCCGTCGGCCAGATCATCGAGGAAGGTCTGACCATCCAGGCGCCCGAGCTCAGCGCCGCCGAGCGCCGCGCGCGGGTCAGCACCGCGTTGAAGGAAGTCGGCCTCGACCCCGATGCGCAGGATCGCTACCCGCACGAATTTTCCGGTGGCCAGCGCCAGCGCATCGCCATCGCCCGCGCCATGGTGCTGCAGCCGCCGTTCATCATGCTCGACGAGCCGACCAGCGCACTCGATATGTCGGTGCAGGCGCAGATCGTCGACCTGTTGCGCGACCTGCAGAAGAAGCGCGATCTCGCCTACCTCTTCATCAGCCACGACCTGAAAGTCATCCGCGCGTTGTGCAACTATGTTGTCGTCATGCGCAACGGAAAGGTCGTAGAGGAAGGCGCCGCCGCGGAGGTCTTCGCTAACCCGAAGGAAGACTACACCAAGGCCCTGTTCGCCGCGGCGTTCAACATCTCCGTCGAGCACGCGAACGTGCTTGCCGGCTGAATAGGCTCAGTTGCCTCCCGGAGGATTCCATGCCGCTAGTGCAGAACGCCAAGCTGAAGCTTTATCACGCCGCACGCACCCGCGCCGCCATGGCGCTGTGGATGCTGGAAGAGCTGGACGAGCCGTTCTCCATCGAACTGCTGACACTGCAAAAGGGCGATCAGCGCAAGCCTGAATACCTCGCCATCAACCCGATGGGAAAAGTGCCCACCCTTGTCGACGGCGATACCATCGTCAGCGAAGTCTCCGCCATCTGCTGCTACCTGGCCGACGCCTATCCCAAAGCCGGGCTCGCCCCCGCCGTGCACGATCCACTGCGCGGCCCCTATCTCAAATGGCTGTTCTATTCCCCGAGCTGCATCGAGCCGGTCATGATCGACAAGGCGCTCAGCCGCACAGCCGCACCGCGCACCACGTCCGGCTGGGCCGACTATGACACTGTGATTTCCGTGGTGCGCGACGCCGTAGCAAAGGCATCGCCATATTTGCTCGGCGAGCGCTTCACGGCCGCCGACATCGTCATCGGCTCTGCGCTACGTTGGGGCATTCAATTCAAGCTCCTGCCCGACCTTCCCGAGTTCGTCGCGTACGTTGATTTGCTGAACCAGCGACCCGCGTTGCAGCGGCAGCTCGCCTACGACGCGTCCATCGAGCAGCAGATAACCGCGTAAAAGTGGTTCCGCTCCGGGTTGGTTTGCGGCATCGTAGCTGCCATCTGCGATCAGCCCCGCTGGAACGATGCTACCTGACGACGTCTTCCGCTCACGGCTTCAATCGACGATCACTGCCCTGCGATACTGGGCACCCTCCGTCGCGGACGCCGCGCGCATAGAGGAAACCGAGACGAGCGACTTCTGGCGCATCGACGTTGCCCCGATGGTTGCCAGCGCTTGCCCGTTCGAACTGATCCTGCACGCCGACCAGAACTATGATCTGTCGATCGCTGGCGAAACCTACGAGAGCCGGCCCATCGAAACCTTCGAGTGGATCGTACCCCTTGCCAACGCGGTGGCCGACGGTTCGATCGTACAGCGGCATTGGATCAGCCGGCTTACCGGCCTCGAGCGCGCCGTAGAAACCATCGTCATGCTGCCAGGCGGGGCAATTTGGAAGGAAACCCGCGGCGCCTGGGACCTGCGTGCACCGACCCTCGACGATGACGGCACCGAGCTACGCGAAAAGCGCTTCCTTCCCTACCGCCGCTAGGCAGTTGATTTTGCCGACAGCCCCGGCAGGCGTTTCACTGCAGCGATCTCCGCACCAAGCTTGGCGATGCGTTCGATAGCCTCCGGCAGCGTCTCCGCCGCAACCTGCATATGATGCGCGTTGGCGTGAACGAGGGTGACGCTATCGGCCATGATGCCGACGTGTCCCTTCCAATAAATGAGATCACCGCGCTGCATGCCCTCGAGCACGTCTGGAATTTCCACCAGCGTACCCACCTCGGCCTGCTGCATGTCCGTATCGCGCGGAGCCACAATGCCCGCCGCCGCCAAAGACATCTGCACCAGTCCCGAGCAATCGATGCCAAGCCGCGTGCGCCCACCCCATAGGTACGGCGTGCCGATGAAGCGTTCGGCGATTTCCACGAAATCCGGCTCGATCCTACCGATTTCGCCTACGTGTCGGCTGACGACAAACCCGCCACCCTTCAGCATCACGAAGCGATCATCGCCCTCGACGACACTCAATTCCGCGTTGAGACTGAGGTGCATCAACGGCGGCGATTTGATATCCGGCACTGGGTACACGAACGTACCGAGCGAACGCACCTTGTGCGTCGGCTCCTCGATTTCCGGCGACAACGCCTCCGACGGCACATAGCCGACGTACTTGTCGCGATCGAGCTGCACCCACGCCCAGCCGTCGCGTTCGTCGTATACAGTCACGCGCTCGCCGAACAGCGCCTCGGTCTCGAACCCGAAGGTCGCGGTCGGGCGGCTGCGCAACGGCACTGAGGCGCGCACCACCTGCCCTGGAAATCCTTCCACGTAGCGCGGCACGCTCACCTTGCCGTAAAGGCTTTCAGCCGCGAGATCAGGACGGAACGGATTTCGTCGCGGATCGAGCCGCGGCGTCGCCGCCGGCGCGCTTGCAATGCTCACGTCCTCGTCGCTATTGCTCATTGGCAAGCTTCCCTTGCCAGCATCGCATAGAGAGCACGCGCTGCTTGCGGCTCACCTCCGCGAGGACCCAGAGGCCCCGCTGACGGGCGCCAGCCATAAATGTCGAAGTGTGCAAAGCGCTGCGCTTTCGTCGAGAAACGCTTCAGAAACAGCGCGGCGGTGATCGAGCCGGCCATTGGCGTGTCCCACACATTGTTCATGTCGGCCACAGAGCTTTCAAGCTTCGCATCATATCCCGCCCACAGCGGCAGGCGCCACACCGGATCGCCGATCGCAACCGACGCGCTCATCATATCGGCAGCGAACACATCGTCGTTGGTGAACATTGCCGGCAGGTCGGGACCGAGCGCGCTGCGCGCTGCACCTGTCAGCGTCGCGAACACGTAAAGCGACTGTGGTGCCTCCTCGTCGGCCAGAGCGATCGCGTCGGCCAGCACCAGTCGCCCCTCTGCGTCTGTGTTGCCGACCTCTACCGTAATCCCGGCACGCGAATTCAGAACGTCGCTCGGACGGAACGCATCGCCCGAGATGCTGTTCTCCGCCGTCGGTATCAGCACCCGCAGACGCACATCGAGTTTCTGCGACATGATCATGTGCGCCAGCGTCAGCACCGTGGCCGCACCGCCCATGTCTTTTTTCATCAGCAGCATGCCGCTCGGCGGCTTGATATCGAGACCGCCCGTGTCGAACGTGATGCCCTTGCCGACCAGCGTAACCGTGCGCGCGCCCTCACGCCCCCACCGCATGTCGATCAGCCGCGGCGCCCGCGGGCTCGCACGGCCCACTGCATGGATCATCGGAAAATTCTGAGCGAGCAGATCGTCGCCCACCGTCACATCGATCTGCGCGCCGTGCCTCAGCGCCAGCTCGCGCGCTGCCGCCTCGATGTCCGCAGGTGCAAGATCAGATGCCGGTGTGTTGATCAGATCGCGACCCAGCCGCACCGCCTCGATAGTGCCGAGCACCAGCGAACGGTCCGCGCCTTCCGGCAGGCGCAGGCTGACACAACGGGGACCTCCGCACTTCGTCTTGTATCGGCCATAACGGTAGCTGCCGAGGCCCCAGGCGATAGCCGCGAGCGTCGGATCCTGAGCCGGCAGCGAAAGCTGATAGCTGCCCGACGGCAAAGACTGCGGCAGTAGCCCCAGAAGCAGTTCCGATGTGCCCGATGGCTCCCCGCAGGTCCCGCCGCCAAGTCCCAGCAAAACCGCCGCGATGCCGCCGTCCGGCCCGGGCACCAACGTCTGCTGCTTTGCTGCCCCTTTGAAACCGACGGCCTTGATCCAGTTCAGCTGTTCAGGCGAAAGCGGAAGGCCCTCCACCGCCATGTCCTGGCCAACCGCGAAGATCGGGATCTCTATTCCGCCCGCCCCATCCGCGACGAAGATGTCTTCCCCGGAGGCGAGTTCGCGCGGCAATGTTTCGTCGTTCATCTGTTGCTGCTCGCTGCTGGCAAGCCATGACCTGATCGGGCATCTAATAGGGGACCCCGATCGACTCGTGGGCACAAGACAAGATCACAGAGGGCAAGGCAAGAGCATGACCGGACAACGCTACCGCTTGGTCATCGGCAACAAGAGCTGGTCTAGCTGGAGCCTTAGGCCCTGGCTCGCCATGCGCCGGTTGGGGCTACCGTTCGAGGAGATTAACGTTCGCCTCCGGCAACCTGATTCCAAAGCCGAAATCCTGAAATTCAGCCCTTCCGGCATGGTCCCGTTGCTTCTCGACGGCGATTTTCCAGTCTGGGATAGCCTCGCCATCCTCGAATACCTGGCAGATCGGCACCCCGAGAAGGCTCTCTGGCCCGCCGACGTTCAGGCCCGCGCTCGCGCCCGCTGTGCGGCAGCGGAAATGCACTCCGGCTTCATGCCCCTGCGCCGCACCTGTTCCATGGATATCCTTGCCGTGGCACCCCTCGATCCCGTCCCCGAGGATGTCGAAGCCGATGTCCGGCGCATCGTAGCGCTCTGGCGCGAGTGCCGGTCACAGTACGGAAGCGGTGGCCCATTCCTGTTCGGCAGCTTCACGGCCGCCGATGCGATGTATGCGCCAGTCGCCTCGCGCTTCCGCACTTACATTCCCGACCTTGCACGCTTCGGCGATGACGGTACCGCCGCGGCCTACGTCGACGCCATTCTCGCGATGCCGGAAATGTCCGAATGGATCGCCGGCGCCGAGGCTCAAGTGGCCGCCGCGCCATAGCCATCGCGGCCCTTAACGTACTCTTAGCGAGGCTTAATCGTTTATTGAGAACTGTCTCACACCCTGACGGTCAAAGGACAGAGATTCGGGGCGAACCCGTCTCGCTTGACTGTCAGGGAGACTTAAATGCTGATCTCTTCGCCCCGCCGGCTCCGCCAGGGCGGAACAATTGCCGCCCTCGCAGCCTCGCTGATGCTTGGCGCGTGCGGCCAGACGCTCAAGACTTCGACCGGACTGTTTTCGGTCGCCAATAGCGACCAGACGGCCGCTCTTCCCCAGAAGTCCCCTGCTCCCGCGCCCCAGGCGCAAGACCCCGCAGCCTCGGGCGGCGTCAGCACTGAGCTTCTCAAGGCCACCGATTATTGGGGGCAGATCTACGCCAAAAACCCGCGCGACCTTCAGCCCGCTCTCAGCTACGCCCGCAATCTTAAAGCGATGGGTGAGAAGCGCCGCGCTTTGGTGGTGCTGCAACAGGCCTCGATCTATCACGGACAAGATCGTGAGCTTGCCAGCGAATATGGTCGCCTTGCCCTCGATCTCGGCCAGGTGTCGGTCGCCAAGCAGCTTCTCGCGGTTGCCGACGACCCGGCGCGCCCGGACTGGCGAGTCATCTCCGCGCGCGGCGCCGCCCTTGCCAAGGAAGGCAAGTATGATGACGCCATTCCATACTTCGAGCGCGCCCGCGTCCTCTCGCAGGACCAGCCGTCGGTCATGAGCAACCTCGCGCTCGCCTACGCAATGAACGGCGACGCCGGCAAAGCCGAAACGATGTTGCGCCAGGCCGCCGCCTCCGACGACACCTCACCGCGCATTCGCCAGAACCTTGCTCTCGTGCTCGGCCTGAGAGGCAAGTACGACGAAGCCAAGCTCGTCGCCGCACGCGACATGCCCATGAACAACGCCACCGAGAACGCCGACTATCTGCGTCAGGTGGTGCAGCTCGATCCAAAGTCGGTGCCCGACTCTGAGCCGGCGCAATGGAACACTGAATCCAAGATGATCGCCCAGTTGCCCACGGTCGACGCGGTACCCGTCGAGAACGTCGCTCGCCTCTCTAGCACGCCCGTGAGCGATCCTGCCGCCGCCAATGACCACGGTTGGGTAGTTTCGGAGCCGGTAGCGCCGGCAGCCGTCGCCGCCGCACCGTCCTCGGCTCATCCAAAGATTCTGTCGGTCTCGGAAATGGCGGCGCAATTTGCCGTAGCGGACGATGCCACTGCAGAGACGCCTGCCAAGGAGCCGGAGCATAAAAACTCCGTGGTCGCCCAGATAAAGAGATAGCCGCACGACCTGCCGCGGGGGCCGGTCAGTGCAAGCCGTCTCACTGCCACTGGAAATATCGGATCGCCGCCGGAAACAGGATGATCACGAACAGCACCGGCAGGAAGAACAAGATCATCGGCACGGTAAGCTTCGGCGGCAGCGCAGCAGCCTTCTTCTCCGCCTCCGACTGACGGATCTCGCGGTTTTCTTTCGCCATCACGCGTAGCGCCTGCCCAACTGGCGTGCCGTACCTCTCCGCCTGCACCAGCGCTGTCGTTACCGCTTTCACGCCCGGCAAACCAGTGCGCTTGCCAAGATTATCGAACGCCTGCCTGCGGTCCTGAAGGTATGACAGCTCCGCGGTGGTCAGACTCAGCTCTTCCGCGAGCTCGAGCGACTGGTTCGCAACTTCCTTCGACACCTTGCCGAATGCTGCCTCGACCGACATGCCTGATTGCACGCAGATCAACAGCATGTCGAGCGCGTCGGGAAATGCCAGCCGGATCGACTGCTGGCGTTTCTGAATGAGGTTCTCGATAAAGATGCTCGGCGCATAGGAGCCGAGGAACGCCGCTGCGATGCACATCATTAGCTTGACGGTCGCAGGATAATTGACCACGCCAAGCACGAATAAGTAGAACGCTGCCACCAGAAAAAACACGGAAGGCGCAGCGACGCGGAAAAACATGAACGCCACCAGTGGCGCCTGCCCACGCAAGCCCGCACGCTTTAAACGGTCGCGCAAGTCCTCGGTATCAAGCATCTTGCGCAGGTTGAGGGTATCGACGATCTGCTGCATGTAGCCGGTCGGGGTCCGCCGCAGCCGGCCCTGCTTGTCGCGGGCTGCCATTTCCGCCATGCGCTCTGCCCGCATCTTGTCGCGATCGACGGCCATCGTGCGCATGCGCTGGTTCATGCGATCCTCAGCAAGGATCGGCATGGCAATCGTCAGCACCGTCGCAAATGCGCAGATCGCCACCAGAATGGTGACGAGGAACGTCGGGTCGGTGAAAAGCTGAATCAGATCCATGGCCGTGTACCTCGAACGCGTGCGCTGCTCGCTATCGTTAGAACTTGAAGTTGATCATCTTCTTCATCACCAACACGCCCGTCAGCATCCAAAGGCCGCATCCCAGGAGAGCTAGGTTGCCCACACGCGTTGCGAACAGCGGACGGATATAGTCAGGCGACGACATGTAGAGGAGGAACATCACCGTTGGCGGCAACGCCGCCAGCACCATCGCCGATGCTTTGGCCTCCGCGCTCAACGCCTTGATCTTCATCTGCAGACGCACGCGGTCGCGCAGCACACCCGAAAGATTGCCCAACGCTTCCGACAGGTTGCCGCCCGACTGCTGCTGAATGGCGATAACGATCGATAGAAACTTGACCTCCGGCAGAGGCATGCGTCCCGTCAGCTTTTCCAGCGCCTCGCCAAGCGGCACACCGACACGCTGCTGGTCCATCACTTCGCGGAACTCGCTTGCCAATGGTTCCGCGCTCTCGCGCGCGACGATAGCCAGGCACTCGTTGAGCGGCAGGCCCGATTTCATACCGCGCACGACGATGTCGATCGCATTCGGCAGCTCCAGCGTGAACTTCTGCTGCCTGCGCGAGGTGATCCGGTTCACGACCCACCGCGGCACGCCGAACACACCGATCAACCCGATGACGACCACCAGAAACATGCGAGTTGGGCTCGGAGGAAGCGACAAGCTGACGAGAGCTGCAAGCACGCCGCCACAGACGAAGCTCGCCAGCCAGAACACGCGCGTTGTTATTTTGAGACCGGCCCGGTGCAGCCGCAGCCGCAGCGAAACTTTCTTAGCCGCCTTCTGCCGCTCCTCGATCTCCCTCAAGGTCTCTGCGACCGGCTTGCGGCGCGCGGCCGCCTGCTCCAGCGGCGTAAGCACCGTCCGCTTGGAATCGACAACGCTCTTGACGCGCGAACTCTGCTCCTTGTCCGCCGAGAAGTACGGATAGAGCAGCGCGTAGGCGAGGCCACCAAATGCCAGCGCAGCCAACAGCGCTGCGCCGAACGAAAGCAAGCCGGGATCAGACATTCACATCTCCCAGCGGATTGCCGTTCTCATCAAGCACCTCGGCCGTAGCCAGCGCATCGGCGAGACGTCCCTCCTGTCCGTAATAGACGGCCCGCTCCCAGAACCGCGGCCGCGCTATGCCCGTGGACCGGTGCCGCCCAAGGATGCGGCCATTCGCATCTTCGCCAGTGATATCGTAGACGATGAGATTCTGCAGGGTCACGACATCGCCTTCCATGCCCACCACTTCAGTGATGTGCGTCACCTTGCGCGAGCCATCGCGCAGACGTGCCGCCTGCACAATGATGTCGATCGACCCGGTGATCATTTCGCGGATGGTGCGCGACGGTAGTTGGAAGCCGCCCATCATGATCATCGATTCAAGACGGCCGATGGCTTCACGCGGGCTATTGGAGTGCAACGTACCCATCGAACCGTCGTGGCCGGTATTCATAGCCTGCAACAGGTCGAACGCTTCGGGACCGCGCACCTCGCCCACGATGATCCGCTCCGGACGCATACGCAGGCAGTTCCTGACGAGATCGCGCATCTTGATCTCGCCCTCGCCCTCGAGGTTAGGAGGTCGAGTTTCCAGTCTCACGACATGCGGCTGCTGCAGCTGCAGCTCCGCCGAGTCTTCGCAGGTGATGATGCGTTCATCGTCCTCGATCGAGCCCGTTAGGCAATTGAGGAGCGTCGTTTTACCCGAACCGGTACCGCCAGAGATCAGCACGTTGCAGCGGACGCGCCCGATGACATCGAGTATGGTCCGAGCCTCCGCAGAGATCGATCCCATCCTCGCCAGCTGCTCCAGATTGAGCCGGTCGCGCTTGAACTTTCGGATGGTGAGCACCGGGCCGTCGAGGGCGAGCGGCGGCGCAATCACATTGACGCGCGAGCCATCGGCTAAACGCGCGTCGCATATCGGGCTCGACTCATCTACACGGCGGCCAACCTGGCTGACGATGCGCTGGCAGATATTCATGAGTTGCAGGTTGTCTGCAAACCGCACGCTTGTACGCTGCACCTTGCCGGCAACTTCAATGTAGGTGGTGTCCGCACCATTGACCATGATGTCGGCAATGTCGTCGCGCGCAAGCAACGGCTCCAGCGGTCCGTAGCCGAGCACGTCGTTGCATATGTCCTCGAGCAGCTCTTCCTGCTCGGCAATAGACATGACGACATTCTTGATCTGAATGATCTCTGAGACGATGTCGCGGATTTCTTCACGCGCCGATGCGGGCTCGAGCTTGGCGAGCTGGGTCAGATCGATCGTATCGATCAGCGCATTGAACACCGTCGTCTTTACGTCGTAGTACTCTTCCGAATGCCGCCGCTGATCGCTCGAGCTTGCGGGTATCGGCGGAGCTTTCGGCGGCGCGACTTTCGCTGGCGGCTGCCGCGGCTCCGTCGCGGCGGGCTGCATCGTTGGCAGAACCGGCTGCTGAACACGTTGAGCGGGAGCTTCGCTGCTACGCTTACCGAACATCTACATTCCCTAACGCTTGAGCTTCAACTTCTCGAGGAATGGCGCGAACCCTGACGCCTTCTTGGTCGCTTGCGCATCACGCCGGTTGCTGATCGCCAGCGCGATGTCTCGGAAACCGCTTGCCGAACGCGCCTTCGCATTCAGCTCTTCGATCATCTGCCCGTTGTTGGCTGCCTGGCCGAACACCTCGCTGTCGAAGTCGATGACAGCGATCGCCTTGAGCCCGACCGCAGCTTCGAACTCCTTCACGCTGATCTCTGGTCGCTTCGGCATATTGACCATGTTGATGACCAGACGCGGCTTGGAATCGTTGCGCCGGATCTGCTGCAGAAGATCGACCATGTTCTTCGCATTGCGCAGGTTGGCGAGATCGGGAACGGCCGTAATCACCACCTCGTCAGCCTGCAGCAATACGCCCTTGGCCCAGGGCGTCCACACGTGCGGCAGGTCTACCGCCACGTAGGGTACGTTCTGGCGCACCACGTCGATGACCTGGTCGCAGCCTTCGACGGAAATGTCGTAGTCCCGATCGAGCGCCACCGGGGCCGCAAAGATCGACAGGTGCTCCGAGCACTTCGTCAGCAGGCGGTCGAGCAGCACCTCGTCCAGCCGTTCCGGCGTCGATAGCGCGTCGGCAATCCCCTGCATGGGATCCTGATTGAAGTCCAGGCCCGTGGTACCGAACGCCAGATCGAGATCCGCGATGACGACGTCGGCCTTCAGAGCCTCCGACAATGCCCACGCAGTGTTGTGGCACACCGTGGAGGACCCAACGCCCCCCTTCGCCCCGACAAACGCGTAGACGTGCCCAACGGGCTCGGTATCGGGATTGTTGTAGAGCTGGGAGACGGCCTCCATCAGCTGCAGCGGCTCAACCGGATCAACCAGGTATTCGCTGACCCCGCGGCGGAGAAGCTCGCGGTAGAGCATCACGTCGTTGACCTGGCCGATGATCAGCACCTTCGTGCCCGGATCGCAATTCTCCGCCAGCCGGTCCAGTTCGGCCAGCAAATGATCTCGCGGCAAACTGCTCTCGAGCACGATGAGGTTCGGCGTCGGGTTCTGCTGATAGTGGACGACAGCCGCCTCGATGCCACCCATGTGCACGTTGACATGCGCCTTCGCCAGTCGCCGATCCTCGGCAGCGATCTGGATGATCTCCGCGGTCGCGCCGTTCTCACAGAATGCCTGGATGGAAATGCGCGGGATCGGCCGCGCGCGTGTCGACGGCGCTGGCACCGCCGGCTCATCCAGCTCAGCCAGCGGCGCACCGACACCGGCCATTTCTTCCGGCTCGCCAGCAAAGGGCTTGGCTTGATTTGACATGACGAAGTCGACCTTGGTTACCTTAGTTACTGGTGTCCTTGTTCACGCGCTCATCGACACTCTTGCGCGCGCCGGTTGGCTGACCGGTGACATACTTGCCCCAAACCTGATCGCGACGCTCGCCCGAGCGCGCCGTCTCGCTGCGCGGCCCGAGAAGATCGGCCGGATTGGCGACCATCACCGCCAGATTGCGTTGCTGCGCGCACCCGAGATTGGGATACGGCAGGTTCGTCGGCTCATACGCGAGGTTGGTCGACCAATCTCCGCACTGCGGCGGCTCGGCCACGTAGCGCAGATACGACACCCGGATCGGCGGATCACCCGCGCCCTCGGCGTTGTAGGCCTCGACCGAGATATCCGACTTGCCGAAACCCTGGTCGCTGAGGATGTTGCGGATCTCTTGCACCGCGTACATTGCGCCGACTTCGTTCGCGCCGCCGCTCGGCACGGTCACCACCAGCCGGCTGTTACCAGAATCCGTTGCGCGGAAGTGATCGACAAAGTTCATGAGCTGCGCCCGCTGCGACGACGTCAGTCCATGCGCCCCGCGCGCCACGCGAATAAGGTGCGTCGTCGGTTCCTGTGACACCAGGATCGGATGCCGCTGCGAAGAATCGATGAGCGTCCAGCCCGCAACGCGGGTCGGATCGTCCGTCGTCTTGCAGCCCACCATGCCGAGGCTCGCCAGAGAGATCGCCAGCAGCTTTGCCGCGAGGAGCCGGCTGCTTCGTGATCCAGAAAGGCGCATCGCATGCTTCATTGTCATGACACCTTCCGTCCTATTCCACGATGAAGCCGTAATCGCCCTTGAGGTCGCCGACGGGAGCAGGCCGGCCGGCACCATAGATGCGATTGATGTGCCCAAGGAAGTTCGCCTTCCGGTCGGTCGGATCGGCAAGACCATCGAGCGGACGCGCCAGTTCCTGCCGCGCAACCGGACGAACTAAGTAGGGCGTCACGATCACGACGAGTTCTGTTTCGTCTCGCTGGTAGTCACGGCTACGAAACAACGTGCCGAGGATCGGTAGATCCTTGAGGCCGGGAAAACCATCGATGTTCTGGCGCGTGTCCTCCGACAGAAGACCGGCAATGGCGATCGACCCACCAGACGGCAGCTCAACCGTTGATTTCGCACTGCGCTTTTTCAATGCGGGAATCTGAATGTTCGAGAGCACAACCGCGCCCTGCAGCGTCAGCTCGCTGACCTCGCTCTCGATCTTCAGGCTGATGCGCCCTTCCGAAAGCACCACGGGCGTAAAGGCGAGGCCGATGCCGTATTCCTTATAGGAGACACTCACCTGTCCAAGGCTGTCGACGACAGGCACCGGATATTCGCCACCGGCAAGGAACTTAGCCGGCTCGCCCGAAACCGCCGTCAGGTTTGGTTCGGCGAGCGTCTTGACGAGACCATCGCGCTCCAGAGCGCGAAGCGCACCGCCGACCGCCTGGTTACCGGACTGCCACACGCTCGCGACGCCTGAGTTGCCGAAGGCGGTCAGGTCGCTGCCGTACGAAGGGCCACTGTTGAAAAAGCTCATCGCACCGGCGAGTGCCCCCTCCGAGCCGATACCTGCCGTTGGCAACGTGCCCAGAGAGGATGCTGTCAGAGGCAACCCGTTGGCGGACAGCACGGCGGTGGTGAAGTTGCCGGAGTTGACGAGCGCGCCGACGTTGATGCCGAACTGCTTCAGGATCGTGCGCTGCACCTCTGCCACGCTGACGCGCAGCATCACCTGCTCTTCCGCCTCGACGCTGATCAGATTGATGATCGGTTTGGAGCCGTAGACGTCGGCCGCATCGGAGTTCGAGCCGCCGCCTGCATCCGTCGTGGCCGACTGATAGCTGCCGCCTATGGTCGTGTTGCTGGTGGTCGTCGAGCTGGTCGAAGCGCTCGGCGCGCTCGAATTGATAATGCTGCCTACCTGGGCATTCGCCTGCGCAAACTGCGCCGCAATCTGCGCCGCGCGATCCGAGTCTATCGGCGTCCGCACCGTGCCCGTCAGCACGATCGCGCGTCCCGCGATCTCGCTGTGCACGTTCGAGCCGGGGATAAGGCGCGCGAGCAATTGGTCGAGCGCCGACAAGTCCGCACCGATGGCAACATCGAGTGTCAATATCTGCTGCCCGTACTCATCGAAGAAGAAGGCGTTCGTCTGCCCGGTCCCCTTGGCAATCAGGAACACGCGGTCCGACGATTGTACGACCGCATCGAGCACCTTCGGATCGGAGACGAGCACGTCCTTCAGCGGAACGGGAAACTGCACGACCACCGAACGGCCGATTCCCAGATCGAGGCGCTTGGTCAGCGGAAACGCGGCATTCGCAGGAATGCGCAGAACGGAATCCCCCCCCGACTGCCCCCGCGCAGCAGGCCTGCCACTGAAATCCGCCGCGTGAACGTTGCCGAAGCTGCTGACGACGAAGAAAACTGCAGCCATGCTGGCGCGCGCCCACTTTAGGGTCGATCGCATGTTAGATGTACCTTTTTCGAACAGCCGAAAACTGGTGACGCCAACTCAGTTTACGCCGTACGCACGCGAGGGAACGCCGTAGCGGAGTACCCGCACGGTGCTGCCGCGTTGATCGTTCATGGCCGCGGTCGGTCCCTTACCCTTGAGATCGCCGTCGACAACGCTACGCAGGGCAAGGCTGATCTCACCGGTAGAGTTGGCGCGTGCCAACAACTCAGCCTGCCGTGGATTGAGTTCCAAGGTTGCCGTACTGGCGTTGCCCTCGGACAGTTTTGTACCTTCCTTCGCGCCGATGCTTTGCCCGATGGCTAGCACCCGAACGTTCTGGAACAAAGTGTCCGACACGGCCTCGTCTTGTCCCGTCGGACTGCGCTCGCGGCGCGTCAGGATCACATCGACCCGATCGTTCGGAAGAATGAGCCGGCCAGCCGCCGTCTCTTCCTTGATCTTCGTCGAGATCGCACGCATACCGCTCGGCAGGATCGCAGCGAGTACGCCGCCCTGCCCTGGTTTGATGAGCTTCTGGCTGGTTACCGGCTCGCCTTCGAGCAATGGCGCCCGGGCAATAGCACCGTCGACCAGCTTCATGCCGCCGCCGCTGCTCTCGGTGATGAACGACGGCGTCACGGCCTCTTTCGGCCATGTCTGCCAACGGAAGTCGGTCGGCTTGGTCACTTGACCAAGCGGAATGTCATGCCGTGCAACGAGCACTTCAGTTGCATCGACTTGCATAGCCACCTGCTTCGGCGCGCTCGGCTCGTTGACGATCGAACGCATGAGAATGAAGGCGAGGAGCCCGGCTCCGCCCGCAATCGCAATGCCAATCAATTGTCCTCGCTTCACTGCCGACGCGTCCTTATCCGCGGTGCAAAACCCTACGCTCCCGACACTGCCGAACAATCGTCAACGCAAAGTTAACTGCCGTAACGAATTGAGGCTGAGTGTGTCGTCGGCCTCGCCCGATTAAGGACCGAGAAGCAAGGGAATGATGGTCGTCGGGTAGACGACGAGAGCGCCGGCTGCGATTGCCACCCCGTAGGGGATACCTTCGCCGCGTTTGTGCAAGCGCAGCGCCCAGGCGGGCAGCGGCAGAGCGCTCGCGGGCACGCTTCTATAAGCGAGCATCACAATGGCGAGCACGCCACCGAATATGGTGACCCAGATGAGAAACGGAAATAGTTGCTGATACCCGATCCAAGTGGATGCAGCCGCGAGCAACTTGGCATCGCCGCCACCGAAGAGCCGGAACTGAAACAGAACCATCGTGGCAAGCAGAACGGCGAACCCTACGCCGAAATGTAGCAGCATCACTTGCAACGGCATCCCGGCGATCAACGCCGCGCCGACAAACAATACGACGAGCCCGAGCGACACCGAATTGGCGATGCGCATCGTGAACACGTCGTTGACCGCTGCAAAAATCATCAGCGATGGAAATACGAGTAACAGCGCAGAGGTAGCCACCTGGACCCTCTAGGGAGATTGTCTCCGGCTGAAAAGGAGAAAGCCGCCCGGCATTGTGCCGGGCGGCGCGAGCATGCGTCGATCAGCTGGTCACCAGCTTGGACTTGATGGTGCCAAACAGCGTCTTGAGCTGGGTACCGACTTCACCTGCAGCGCCAACGATGGCAACGCCGATAAGGGCGGCGATCAGGCCGTACTCGATAGCGGTTGCGCCGGACTCATCCTGGGCGAAACGAGAAAGGAACGTCTTCATTTGACAGCAACTCCCATTTTTTGGATCGGCCCATGCCCCGCATGAGCCGGAGCCCGTCAGACATTGCCGCGGGACTGATCCGGTTATGGAACCCCATCTCTTAAACCTAAGTAAAACGAACTAATTTGCTCATAAATACGTCATAACGACCCGTTAAAATATTCGCTAAGGATTGATGTTTTTCAATATGTACCAGAATAACTAAAGTAGACACCAAGCAATATTGCAGATTAGGCGCGAGGCCGCCCGACGGCCGTTGTCTCCAGCATGACCAAAGCGCCGCAGCATAAGTTCAGCTGACAAAAAAATATGCCACGACGAAAGACAGAGATCAGTTCGAATACTTAAAAACGCCCACTCGCCGACCACGCCAAGCTTGAGACAAGACCTCCTCCGACTGACCTACCGCTGAGTTTCAGAACCCGGGTTTCCGGTTTCTTCACCAATTGCTGAGGTAATGCCTCTCAAATTGTAGAGGCTGCATCCGCCGGACCTCGAGGACATGCCGATCAACGCCCTTTGTCGCTCAGCCGTCGCCGCCCTGGCGCTCATTCTCAGTATCTCGGCCTCCCCCGCCGCCGACCTGGTCGTCGCCTACGACCAGTCGCAGCTCCTGCGCCTCCCGCGACCGGTCGCCGAGGTCATCATCGGCAATCCTTCGATCGCCGACGTCGCCGTACAGGGTGGAAATCTACTCGTCGTCACGGGCAAGTCGTTCGGCGTCACCAATATCATCGCGCTCGACGCCGACCGGAATGTCATCCAGGACCAGCGTGTCGTGGTTGACCGCGACGACCGTCGCACCGTGGCTTTGTTCCGCGGCCCGCTGCGCCAGACCTACACCTGCGCACCGACGTGCTCGCCTACGCTGATCATCGGCGATGATCCCGAGTACTTCGACACGGTCGCCAAAGCAGCCAACACGAAGAGCGGCGCTGCATCCGCGTCTGCCAAGCAGCAGCCCGCTGGCGAATAGATCAATCTGGTACACGCGTTAACTGCGCATCAACGCAGGTGCCGCAAATTGCAGATGAAGTAACATCTACTTTAGAAGCGAGAACTTACGGTCCCGGTAACCTACACCGAGGACCCCATGCGCTTGGCTCGCTTTCCAACTCCAAAGCCGACCTCCAGCACCAGGCACCGCCTCGCCGCGAACGAGGACGGCGCCGCCGCGATCGAGTTCGCGCTCGTCGGCCTGCCTTTTCTGCTTTTCATCTTCGGGATCATTGGATTTGGGCTGTACTTCCTCACCTCGACGTATCTCGAGCACGGTGTCAAAACCGCCTCGCGCAAGATCCTCACTGGCGAGCTGCGAACGGCAGGCACCGACGGCAACCCGATGACCATCGGTGAGTTTCGCAAGCTGGTGTGCGACGCCTCCGAGCCCGTCATTGATTGCAGCAAGCTGAGCGTGATGGTCCAGCACGCGACCGATTGGAGCAGTCTCAGTCCACAATCATGCATCGACGAAGAAGGCAACATGGCCGGATCGACCGGAGAAAGCGGAGATCTTCTCTCTCAGTATTCCGGCGAAGCCAGCGAAGTCGTTCTGGTGACTGTGTGCTACAATTGGGAACTGGCAAACACCATGAGCTTCCTGAAGCTCGGCAGCGGCGCCGATGGATCCGGCCCCGCCATTATGCAGGCTGCGATGGCCTTCAAAAGCGAGCCCTATAGCTGATGGACAAGGCAACGATGCGCACCAAACTGCACAGAGCTTCGCTGCGGAGTCTTCGCGCCGACACGCACGGCGGCGCTGCGATCGAGTTCGGCCTGCTTGCGCCGCTGCTGATGCTGATGCTGCTCGGCACCATAGAGTTCGGCCGCGCCATCGCCAACAATCGCCACTTCGTCGCTGCGGTCACGACAGCAGGCGACCTCGTCTCGCGCGAGGAATATCTCGGCGCGTCCGCCAGCGAGGCTGAATCGAACCTCGGTGGGATCATGCTCTCGACAAAGCACATGCTCGCCCCCTATGACGCCAGCAAGCTTAAGCTCGCGGTCTTCTCCGTCAAGGCATCCGACAGCGACGCGAAAAAGGCGAAAGTGGAGTGGTCCTACTCCTACAACGGCATGGAAGCTCCAGCTCAATGTTCTGACTACACGCTGCCTGACGATATTGTCTCGGCCGGTGGAAGCGTCATAGTGGTGGATGCTGCTTATACTTTTACCTCCCTCTTCGGTAGCTACGTCCCGGGCATGAGCCCCAGCATGCAATGGACCGAGAAATCCTACTACAGCCCGAGGAATTCTTGCGTAGATTTGGTCGAGGGCGATAATTGCATCAGCAAATGCTGACAATGCAAAATACGGCGGGAGCAGACGAGCCCTTCCACCGCCATTTTGATACGTGCGCAGCCTAAATCGCTTGCTACCGCCGGCGGCAGGCCTATTCTAGGCAGATCGTCAGCCTTCAAACGACTTAGCGCGCGAGTCAAAAAACATGGGACGACGTTCCATACACACTCCCGAGGAATTGAGGGAGCTGATCATCGACGCCACCACGACCATCGTCGAGCAGGAAGGCCTCGAGGGACTTTCCGCGCGCGAGATTGCCAAACGCATCGGCTATTCGCCCGGCACGCTCTACAATGTATTTGAGAACCTCGATGACCTGCTGCTGATCATCGAAGCTCGTCTGTTGGATGAACTGGCCCTCCGCCTCGAAGGCACGGATACATCCGGCTCGCCATCCGAACGGCTGCGCCGCCTCGTCGGCACGTACTTCGCTTTCACCCAGGAGCGCCCAAAACTCTGGAACCTGCTCAACGAGCATCGCATGCCCGCTGGACGAACCGTTCCCGAATGGTACCAAGCCAAACTAGACAAGCTCCTCGCACCGCTCGATGAGGCGATGACCCCGCTGTTGCTTGACAGCGATCCCAGTACCCGCCGCCAGCACGCACGCACACTCTGGGCGAGCGTGCACGGCATGACCTCGATCTCCACCGCCGATAAGCTATCCCATGTGACAGCGCACATCGGCCGCTCGTTGGTCGATGACCTCGTGCAGACTTACCTTGCGGGCCTGGAGAAGCGCACCCCTGCCCGGTCAGCCCATTCCTGATCGCAAGCCCACACTCAGGGGGCGGGGACGTCCGAAGGAGGCGGCTCGCTCGCAGCGCCTGCAGCAGGCGCCGCCGTAGAAGCGGCAGGCAACGAGCCTGTTACCGGTGCGCCCGGATCGTTCGACTGGCGCCGCGCAATCAGGCTGCGATCCATGACCACGCCAAACCAGCCATCCGTCGGCAGCAGCCGCGAATTTAGCGCCGTCCACATCGGACGCGACGTGATCCCATCGTAGAACGTGCTGAACGAAGGCGTGAGGAACAGCAGCCCTACCGCCGCGGCCGCCATCAGCGCCGAGCCGGGAAGATTCCGCTTGTCGTATGGCTTGAACGCCGTGCCGAACGACTTCTTGATGTAGTTGCCTAGAACGTCGACCGAATAGATCTCGTCCAGGATCAAGTGCGTCAGAAAGCCGATCAGCAGAAAGCCGCCTGCAAGCCACGCCACCCCGTCCGGCCGGTCAAACACGTAGTAGAAGATGATGACGGTCGCGAAGGCCGATGCCAGTCCGGCGATCCAGGAATGCCAAACGCCTCGATGGTTCGTTAGCCGGTGGAACGTCGTGTGCAGGCCGTACCTCACGAAGAGAAGCGAGCCGAGCCACAGTATCCACATCTCGGCAATCGACAGATGCGGTGCGAAGTGGAACAGCAGCGCAAATGAGAAGAACACGGCAAGCCCCGCAAACAGCGCACGGCTGGGACGCGAGTCCTTCAGGTCGATATCCGGCAGTACCGAGCCGAGCGAACCAGCCAAGGTCACCGCAACGAGGTTCTCCGGCGCAATAACGTCAGCCGCCAGTGTGAGCGTGGCCAACGAACCGGCAACGATCGTTCCAACGACGATATGCGTAGGGAAGTTTGCCATGGATTGTGCCTCCACCTCTCCCAGCGCGGCCCGCGAGCCGGCAAACACCACTCCCCATCAGATTCTTGGCCCCAGCGGGAGAGAGGGCGCCATGCCGTATGTGGAAAACATACCGCGGCCCCAGTTGTCTGGAGCCTCTTGCCCTCCCGCCGCATAACCGCTTAATGGCGCGCATGAAATCGTCGATCGCCGACAATAAGCGCAGCCAGCATCAGCTCATCGCCGCCAGCAGCATTGCGGTTGCGCTGGCTGTGATGGGCATCAAGTACATTGCCTATCTGATGACGGGCAGCGTCGCGCTGTTCTCCGACGCGCTCGAAAGCATCGTCAATGTGCTGACGGCTATCGCCGCGCTCGTCGCCATCCGTATCGGCGCACAGCCGCCCGACCGTTCGCATCCGTTCGGCCACCACAAGGCGGAATACTTCGCCGCCGTGCTCGAAGGCGCGCTCATCATCGTCGCGGCCTTTATGATCTTCCGCGAGGCCTATTTCGCCTTCTACGAGCCGCGCAGCCTCAATCAGCCTGTCGCCGGCTTGATGGTCAACGCCTTCGCCACGGCGATCAACGCGGCCTGGGCCTGGGTCCTCATGAGCCGGGGCCGCATCTGGAACTCGCCCGCCATGGCCGGCGATGGGCGACACCTTCTGTCCGACGTTATCACCTCGGTCGGCGTGCTGATCGGCCTTATCCTGGCGACAATCACCGGCTGGAACGTGCTCGATCCCCTCCTCGCCGCCATCGTCGCATTCAACATTCTGCGCATCGGCTACAATCTCGCCGTCGAATCGATGAGCCAGCTTCTCGACCAGGCAGCCTCGCCCGAAATCCAGGCGCGCATTCTCGCTGCAATCCGCGCCAACGGTGAGGGGGCACTGCAGGCCCACGATATCCGCACCCGTACCGCCGGACCGCAGACATTCATCGAGTTTCACCTCGTAGTCCCCGGCGACATGACGGTGCTGACGGCCCACGGGATTTGCGACCGCATCGAGTACGCGCTGGAGCAAGAGCTCGCCAACACGGATGTCGTCATCCACGTCGAGCCTGACCATAAGGCCAAGCCCAAAGCCCCCGTCCAGCTTTGAGATTGCGAAGATTGCACAACGCGCCCGTTCCCGGCTAATAGCGCCATGGACCCGAATTCGCTGCCCGGGGTGAGGCTGTTCGTCGATGCACCGCTCGCCGCGGGCGCTTCGATCTCGTGCACACCCGATCAAGCCAACTACCTCGTCAACGTGCTGCGCCTCGCCGTCGGCGCCGAAATCCTCGTCTTCAACGGACGCGAGGGAGAGTGGCGGGCCAGGATCACTGACGCTGCGAAGCGCCGCTGCACGCTTGAGTGTGTTGGCCAGACGCGTCCTCAACTCGATGGCCCGGACGTCGACTATATCTTCGCGCCGCTCAAGCACGCTCGCCTCGACTACATGGTACAGAAGGCGACCGAGCTCGGCGTGGCACGCCTGCAGCCGGTCCTGACCCGCCGCACCATTGCCGCCCGCGTCAACCTCGAGCGCATGCGTGCAAACGCCATCGAGGCGGCCGAGCAGTGCGGCGTCCTGCGTGTCCCCGAAGTCGTCGAGCCGGCAAAGCTCGAGCAGATTTTGGCGCAGTGGGATCCGGCGAGGCGCTTGGTCTTTTGTGACGAGGCTGCCGACATCGCGAGCCCGCTCGACGCGTTGTCCGCGGTCCCGCCCGGCCCACTCGCCGTCTTGATCGGGCCCGAAGGAGGCTTCGATCCATCCGAGCGCGCATTGCTCCGCGAGAAGCCATTTACTCTCGCGATATCACTCGGGCCCCGCATCATGCGCGCTGACACCGCAGCGGTCGCAGCGCTGGCCCTTGTCAATGCCGCGCTCGGCGACTGGCGCTGACTCGTTCTACAGACGCGCAAACACAAAAGAGGCCACCGAACGGTGGCCTCCCGATCACGCCGGCGGTGATTGGGCTACGTCAGCCGCCGCACTTGCCGTCGAGCTTGTCCATGGCGGCATCATAAGCCTTGCCGTCCTCGGACTCCGGATCGAGATCGGCACCCGCTTCGAAGGCGGTCTGGAACTCGGGGCCCAGCTGCTTCATGAAGCCGTCCATCTGCTTGTCGAGCTCTTCCGCCTTGCTGTCGTCTTCGGCGTCCGCCGAGGACATGACCTTGCTCATCTCGCAGTAGACTTTCAGCTTTGCTGCATCGTTGCCCACGGCCTCAAAGGTCTTGACGGCAGAGTCCACTGCCGCATTGGCGGCAAGCACCGGTGAGGCAAGAAGGCCGCAGAGGGCGCAGGCGGCCAAGTACTTATTCATTGTGTTCTCCCATAGGGTTGTGAGCAAATTTGATGCTTAGCGGCGACTTGCATGAGCGGTCCTCGACCCATCAGTGCATATCCGAAACTGAGAACGTCGGCGAGCAGACAAAGCCGTCGGCCCAGCAGGACAATCCGGCACACGATTCCTGGCGTGCAATAGTGTTTTTTTGTGGTAGCTGCATTGAGCCTCCCGAGGGGGCCCTCCGGGTTGCACTCGCGGGGCCGAGGCCTTAGAGGCTCCGTTCCGAATGCAGCAACCCACCCACGCTAGAATACATTCGGAAGGTCCTGTAGGCCGTCAACCCACGGATCCCAAGAGCCAGTCGAACCTTTTGAAGGCCTGCTGAATGTCCACCCGTGAAGATGGCGCGCCAAGCCCGCTCATCCGCTCGCGCGATGATCTCGTGGGTTGGATAGCCGCTGGTGAAAAGCCTAAGGCCGCGTGGCGCATCGGCACTGAGCACGAAAAGTTCGTCTTCCACACGGACACCCTCACGCCCGTCCCTTACGAAGGCGCCCGCAGCATCTCTGCCCTGCTCAAAGCACTGATAACGCGCTTTGGCTGGGACCCGATCATGGAGGGCGACAAGATCATCGCCCTGAAGCGGGAAGGCTGTGAGATCTGTGGCAACATCAGCCTGGAACCCGGCGGTCAGTTCGAGCTGTCGGGCGGCGCCCTCGAGACACTGCACGAGACCGCCGTCGAAACCCGTGCCCACCTGCGCGAGGTCCTTTGCGTCGGCGAGCAACTCGGCATCGGCTTCATCGGGCTCGGCTTCTCGCCCAAGTGGACATTGGCGGAAACCCCGCACATGCCCAAGCAGCGTTACAACATCATGACGCGCTACATGCCGACCGTCGGCTCGCGCGGCCTCGACATGATGTACCGCACGGCAACGATCCAGGTGAACCTCGATTTCGCCAGCGAAGCCGACATGGTCAAGAAGCTGCGCGTTTCCCTTGCACTGCAGCCAATCGCGACGGCCCTCTTCGCCGCCTCTCCCTTCACGGAGGGCAAGCTCAACGGCTTCGAGTCGATGCGAAGCGAGGTCTGGCGCGACACCGACAAGCGCCGCACCGGCATGCTTCCCTTCGTATTCGAGGAAGGCATGGGCTACGAGCGCTACGTCGACTACGCCCTGTCGGTGCCGATGTATTTCGTCTACCGCGGCGGCCGCTACATCGACGCGTCCGGTGCCTCCTTCCAAGACTTCCTCGACGGCAAGCTGCCCCAGCTCCCAGGCGAGCGCCCGACCATCGACGACTGGTCCGATCACCTCACCACCTTGTTCCCGGAAGTCCGTCTGAAGCGCTTCCTGGAAATGCGCGGTGCCGACAGCGGTCCCTGGCAGCGCATTTGCGCACTTCCCGCCTTCTGGGTCGGCCTTCTTTATGACGAGCAGGCACTCGATGCGGCTTGGAACCTCGTCAAAGACTGGACCGCAGAGGAGCGCGAGGCACTACGCAACGCCGTCCCCAGAACCGCCCTCACCACCAAATTCCGCGACACCACCGTTCAGCAGATCTCCCGCGAAGTGCTCCGCATCGCCCGCCGCGGACTGCGCGCGCGCCGTCGCATCAACGCGGCCAGTCAGGATGAATCGGTTTATCTCGACCTTCTCGACGAAGTGGCCCACTCGGGCCGTACACTGGCCGATCGGCTCATCGAGCGCTTCGAGGGCCCCTGGCACCGCCAGATCGATCATGTCTTTGAAGAATATGCGTTCTGACCCACTGGCGCCCTGGTTCAGGTTGTGTTCATCCTAGGCGACGTTTACTCGACCACAGGGCACTATGGGGCATTCTCTGAGGCATCCGTTCTGACGGGCCGAAGCGGGCAAGCGGCGGGAGAACTAACGTGCTCGGACGCAAGTTGAACTGGGCGCTCATGACTGTATTGGTGGCCCTTGCCACCCTTATCGCCATCGGTGTCGGCTCTAGCGATCGCGTGGCGGCGGGCCAGTGCGGCTCCAGCTGCAAGAACCAATACAATCAGTGCCGAATCTCGACCAAGGGCTCGCCGAGCTGCGAGATCGCCTTCACGCGCTGCATGCAGGCTTGCATCCGCAAATAGCCCGCTTTGCCGATCCCCCCACACACATGGGGACCACGACTAGCCGCCGCGGTGCATGCGCGCCCAACACGATCTCGCAGGAGAGCTGGCACGCGACGCCCGTCAGGCTTCGTCTGCTCGGGCTTCGAGTTTGGTGTCGCGCAAGCCGCGCCGCTATTTGTGGAGCTTCAGGAACGCGATGAGGTCTTTGCGCTCGGCTTCGTTCTTGATGCCGGGGAACGCCATCACATTGTTGGGCACGAACCTGTCCGGCGTTTCGAGGTACTTGGACAGATTATCTTCCGTCCAGACGATGCCCTTGCTGCCAGCTTCCTTCATGGCATCTGAATAATTGAAGCCCGGTGCAGCCCCGGCCTTACGCCCCACCACGCCAGTTAGCGCAGGACCAGCCTTATTCTTGGCGTCCGGCCCAATGGCGTGGCACGCGCGGCACCGCTTGAACACCGCTTCACCCTTGGAGGCGTCTTGCGCGGCGGCGGGCAAGCCAGCGACAAGCAACGCCACCGCTGCAAATAGTCCCCTGCACGTCATGCCGTCCTCCCGTTCCACGCAGATCAGCAAATGCGCAGCCTGCGATCAAGGCCATTTGACGCCCTATCAGCGGCCGACAGCACCAGTCCAGCCGGCCAAAGAAAGAGCAAGCTATTGGGTAGCAAGCGAATTGGGTTATCATTGGACGCTAGTGATAAGGTATCGGTTCATCGGGCGAAAAGCTGTAGTGTCAGCCCGAGATCGCTCAAAGCCCAAAGGCCGCCGCTGAAAGCCAGTGGCCGCCAAACTGCGGTACGCGTAAGTCACATACGTGTATGCCTATCGCCGTTACTGGAACTGCCACGCCGGAGAAACGCATGACGCTGTCGAGGATGCCGGAACCAGACCGGGCTGTGCTCGACCGGAGAGACTCCATCGTCAAGGACCTGGAGGCGCTCATCGGTGTCGATGGCGTGATTTCCGAGGAGGAGGGCCGTCGCGCGTTCGAGGCTGATGCGCTGACCGCCTATCGCCAGGCGCCGCTCGCCGTCGCCCTTCCGCGCTCCACCGAGGACGTCTCCAAGATCCTGAGGTACTGCAATCAGAATGGCGTGCGCGTCGTACCGCGCGGCGCCGGCACCTCGCTCTGCGGCGGCGCGCTTCCGACCGCCGACTCGATCGTCATCGGCACCTCGCGCATGAACCGCGTGATCGAGACCGATTTTATCAACCGCACCATCACCGTGGAGTGCGGCATCACCAATCTCGCCATCACCGACGCGGTCTCCGCCGAAGGCTTCTTCTACGCGCCCGACCCATCGAGCCAGCTCGCCTGCACCGTCGGCGGCAACGTCGCCATGAACTCCGGCGGCGCCCACTGCCTGAAGTACGGCGTAACGACCAACAACGTGCTCGGCCTCAAGATGGTGCTCGTCGATGGCGAGATCGTAGAGATCGGCGGCGCCTATCCCGACTCTGAAGGTTATGACTTCCTCGCCCTCGTCGTCGGATCGGAGGGCCAGTTCGGCATCGTCACCGAGGCAACGCTGAAGATCGTGCCCAAACCCGAGTCCGCGCGCCCAGTCATGCTCGGATTTTCCTCGTGCGAAGCTGCCGGCCAATGCGTCGCCGCCATCATCGGCTCCGGCATTATCCCCGTCGCCATCGAATATATGGACCGGCCAGCCATCGCTGTTTGCGAGGCTTACGCCAAGGCCGGCTATCCACTCGACGTCGAAGCCCTGCTCATCGTCGAGGTCGAGGGCTACGAGGATGAAACCACGCGCCTGCTGCGCGACATCGTCGACATCGCCCGATCGTTCGATCCGCAGGTCATTGAGGCCAGCACCTCGGCCGAGCACAGCGCCCGCATTTGGAAGGGCCGCAAAGCCGCGTTCGGCGCGATGGGCCGCATCTCCGATTATTACTGCATGGACGGCACCATTCCGCTCGCGCGCCTGCCGGAGGTGCTGAGCCGCATCGCCCAGATCTGCGCCGAGCATCGCCTCAAGGTCGCCAACGTTTTCCACGCCGGCGATGGAAACCTGCATCCGCTCATCCTCTACAATGCCAACGATCAGGACGAGTCGAACCGGGCTGAGTTGGCCGGCGCCGAGATTCTGAAACTGTGCGTAGCAGTCGGCGGCTGCCTTACGGGCGAGCACGGAGTCGGCATCGAGAAGCGCGATTTGATGGAAGTGCAGTTTTCCCCATCCGATCTCGCGGTCCAGATGCGCATTAAAAGTGTTTTCGATCCGGGCTGGCTCTTGAACCCGGGTAAGGTCTTCCCGCTCAGCGTGCTCGAAGCCAGCGGCGAGCGTCCGGCTGCAGATCAGGCAGCCTGAGGAGAGAGAATTGAGCGACGTGCAACGCCCCGGCGCCGACTGGGAGCTTCAATTTGTCATCGCAGGCTGCGTGGAAAAGCGCCTGCCGATCGAGATTGTCGGCTCCGGCAGCAAACGCGCGATCGGACGCCCTGTCGACGGCGTCGTCACCATCACTACAGCTTCGCTGCGCGGTATTTCGTTGTATGAGCCCAATGAGCTGGTGATGTCGGCGCGCGCCGGCACGCCGCTATCGCAGATCGAGGCAGAACTGGCCGCGCGCGGGCAGATGCTGCCCTTCGAGCCCATCGACCTCGGCCCCACGACCGGTGGCCCGCAAGGCTCACAAACAATCGGCGCCGTGTTTGCAACCAACATGTCCGGCGCTCGCCGGGTCCTTTACGGAGCCGCGCGCGATCACCTCCTCGGCGTCAGAGGCGTCAACGGCCGCGCCGAGCTGTTCCAGGCCGGCGGCCGCGTGATGAAGAACGTCACCGGCTACGACATCACCCGCGGTCTCACGGGAAGCTGGGGCACGCTCGCCGCGCTCACCGAGGTGACCTTCAAGGTCATTCCCTGGCCGGAAACGTCCGTAACAATCATCTACCTCGGCCTGCCGGACAATCTCGCGATCGAGCTGCTGTCAGCCGCGATGATGATGCCCGTCGAGGTCTCGGGCGCCGTGCACCTCCCCGCCCCGGTCGCCGCACGTCTCAACCACCCGGGTCTCAAGACCCTCAATAAATCCATTACCGCCCTGCGCCTGGAAAACTTCGCCTCCGCAGTCGCCGGCCGCAAGCAGCGCCTGAAAGAGACGTTGAAGGTCTATGGCAAGGCGCTCGAGCTCGAGCATCGCGAGACGCTCGAGTTCTGGAACGAGCTGCGGCGCCTGTCGGTCATGCCCCACAATCGCCAGACGCTCCTCTGGCGCATCTCCACCAAAGCAACGACCGCTCCCAAGCTCGTCTCGGCCATCAAGCGTTATATGCCCGCCGAAGCCTATTACGACTGGGGCGGCTCCCTCATCTGGCTCGAAGTGCCGTCCGCCGCCGACGCCGGCACCGCCGAAATCCGCCGCGTCACCGCCATCCATGGCGGTCACGCCATGCTAATCCGCGCTGAACCGGCCGTCCGCGCAGCGGTGGAAGTCTTCCAGCCCTTGAGCCCGCCGCTCGAACGGCTTACCCGTGGTCTCAAAGCCGCTTTCGATCCGGCCGGCATTCTCAACCCCGGCCGCATGTACGCCAACTTGTGAAGGCACGCCCAGCGCATGCAGACGAACTTCACGCCTGAGCAACTGAGCAACGCGCGCATCGCGGAAGCCGAGTCCATTCTGCGCCGCTGCGTGCATTGCGGCCTGTGCACCGCCACGTGCCCCACCTACGTGCTGCTGGGCGACGAACGCGACAGCCCGCGCGGGCGCATCTACTTGATCAAGGACATGCTGGAGGACAACGCGCCCGCCAGCAAGGAAGTGCAGCATCACCTCGATCGCTGCCTCTCGTGCTTGTCGTGCATGTCGACCTGCCCCAGTGGCGTCGACTACATGCACCTGATCGACCTCGCCCGCGCCTATGTCGAGCAGACCGCGTCGCGCCCATTCAAGGAGCGTCTCGTCCGACGCCTGTTGGCCGGCATCCTGCCCTACCCCGAGCGCTTCCGCTTCGCCATCCGCCTCGCTCCGCTCGGTCGCCCATGGACCAAGATGCTGCGCCGCTTCGGCTTCGAGCAGCTCGCCGCCATGATCGATCTGGCTCCCGCCGTCCTGCCGCCATCGCCGAAGTTCGAGGGCCCCGGCACCGCCGCAACCGAGGACGAGCGCCGCGCACGCGTCATCATGCTGGCCGGTTGCGCGCAGCAGGTGCTGCGCCCCGGCATCAACGATTCCACCATTCGCTTGCTGGCCCGCCGTGGTGTCGATGTCGTCGTCGCATCAGGGTCGGGCTGCTGCGGCGCGCTCACCTACCACCTCGGCGACGAAGCCGGCGCCATCGAGTTCGCTAAGCGCAATGTGGATGCCTGGACGAAGGAACTCGCCAAGGGCCCGGTCGACGCCATCATCTCCAACGCGTCGGGCTGTGGCACTACGATCAAGGACTACGGCCACATGCTGAAGCGCGAGCCGGAATATGCCGCCCGCGCTGCGCGCATTTCCGCACTCGCCCGCGACGTGTCCGAATTCCTCGGCGCCTACGAGCTTGGACCGCCCAAGCGCTGGTCGTCGCTGCGCGTTGCCTATCACCCCGCGTGCTCGCTGCAGCACGGGCAGCGCATCAAGGAACAGCCGCGCGATCTGCTCTCCAAGGCCGGCTACAGCGTTGTCGACATCCCTGAGTCGCACATCTGCTGCGGGTCGGCCGGCACCTATAACATCATGCAGCCAGAGATCGCCGGCGCCCTGCGCGACCGCAAGTCCAAGAACATCAAGCGCATCAAGCCCGACCTCGTCGCCGCGGGCAACATCGGCTGCATCTCGCAGCTTTCCGGACAGGTCGACGTCCCCGTGGTGCATACGGTGGAGCTGTTGGATTGGGCCTACGGCGGTCCTGTGCCGCGCGGTCTGGAGCCCTTAGCGCGCTTCGTTTCCAACGTCCCCGAGCCAAAGCAACGGCGCGCCGAGGACTTCATCCACGCCTGAGGTGGCCTGTCTCTCAACTGCGGCTCTGCTACGCAGGGGCTGATGCCATTTGCCTGAAATGCAAAATCAAGAAGCACACTTCATCAAGGTAGATTCCCGCCACCAGTCCGGCCCCTTCGACATCATCGGCGACGTGCACGGTTGCATCGATGAACTGACGACGCTGCTGCAACAGCTCGGATACGGCGTACGCTTCGCGGGCACGGGAAACGACCGCCGCGCAGTGACCAGCACACCGGCCGGACGCCGCGTTTTGTTTGTCGGCGATCTCGTTGACCGCGGCCCCAATTCACCCGACGTGCTGCGCCTCGTCATGGATATGGCGGCCGCCGGACATGCGCACACCGTCGCCGGCAATCACGACCACAAGTTCCTGCGTTGGCTCAAGGGCAACAAGGTCAAGATCAGTAGCGGCCTCGAGCGCACCATCGCCCAGCTCGAAGGCGAACCCGATGCCTTCAAGGCGCGCACGCTCGAATTTCTCAACCGCTTGCCCAGCCACGCCTGGCTAGACGCGGGCCGCCTCGCCATCGCCCACGCCGGCATCAAGGAAAGCATGCTCGGGCGCACATATCCGCGCGCACACGAGTTCGGACTATTCGGCGACACCTCGGGCCGCGTCGGCCCCGATGGCCTCGCCGAGCGCTTCAACTGGGCAGCCGACTACCGTGGCAATACCGCCATAGTCTATGGCCACACGCCGGTCGCCGAGGCACAATGGCTGAACAACACCTTGTGCATCGATACTGGCTGCGTTTTTGGCGGCAAGCTGACGGCCCTGCGCTGGCCAGAGCGCCAGATCGTCTCCGTGCCGGCCCTCGGCACCTACGCCGAGTTGAAGCGCCCCTTCGGTCACCCGCCAGCACGCCCGGCTAAGCCCTCTGAGCGCTGATCCGATTGCGTAACAGTCTTAAGCCGCTATAACGCGCAAAACCCGCGCACACCGGCGCCGAGCAAGCACACAATGAGCAAGCAAAAGAAAGATCAGCGGCCGACGCCGCGCCTCCCGCGCGGTCTGCGCGACATCGAGGCCACCGAGCTGCGCCAGCAGCAGGCGATGCTGTCGAAGATCCGCGAGGTGTACGAGCGCTACGGCTTCGAGCCGCTCGAAACACCGGTCTTTGAATATACCGATGCGCTCGGCAAGTTCCTCCCCGACCAGGATCGCCCCAACGCTGGCGTGTTCTCGCTTCAGGACGAGGACGAGCAATGGATGAGCCTGCGCTACGATCTCACCGCGCCGCTCGCCCGGTACGTCGCCCAGCACTTCCAATTTCTGCCCAAGCCCTTCCGCCGCTACGCGGTCGGCAGCGTCTTCCGCAACGAAAAGCCCGGCCCCGGGCGCTTCCGCCAGTTCACCCAGTTCGACGCCGATACCGTGGGCGCTGAAAGCGTCGCCGCCGACGCCGAAATGCTGATGCTTGCCGCCGACACGCTCGAAGCGCTCGGCATCAAGCGCGGCGACTACGTTGTCAAAGTATCGAACCGCAAGATCCTAGACGGCCTGCGCGAGATCGTCGGCCTCAGCGGCGATGATAACGATGCGCGCTGGCTCATCGCCATGCGCGCGCTCGACAAACTCGACCGCCTCGGTCCGGCCGGTGTGCGCGAGCTGCTCGGCAAAGGCCGCAAAGACGAAAGCGGCGACTTCACCACCGGCGCCGAGCTCGAAGCTTCGGCCATCGACACCATCATGAGCGTGTTCGAAACGGCGTCCGGCGACAAGCTCGAAAAGCTCGAAAAGACGCTCGAGGGAAGCGCCGCAGGTGCCGCCGGACGCGACGAGCTGCAGCAAATTTCCGACCTCGTGCGCGGCGCCGGCTACGGCCCCGAACGAATCTCCATCGATCCCTCGGTCGTCCGCGGCCTCGAATATTACACCGGCCCCGTATTCGAGGCCGAGCTGACGTTCGAGGTGAAGGACGAAAAGGGCAACCCCGTCCGCTTCGGCTCCGTCGGCGGCGGCGGCCGCTACGACGACCTCGTGTCTCGCTTCACCGGTCAGAAGGTGCCCGCAACCGGCTTCTCCATCGGCGTCTCGCGCCTACAGGCCGCTCTTCTCGCCCTCCACAAGGACAAGGAAGCCGCACCCGACGGCCCCGTCATCGTCACTGTGATGGAGAAGGAGCGCCTCCCCGACTACCAGAAGATGGTTCAGGACCTGCGCGCCGCCGGCATCCGCGCCGAGCTCTACCTCGGCAACCCCAAGAAGTTCGGCAAGCAGCTCGAGTACGCCGACAAGCGTAACTCCCCCTGCGTCGTCATCCAGGGCTCTGATGAGCATGCCGCCGGCAACGTCACCCTCAAGGACCTCGTCGAGGGCGCCAAGGCCGCTGCAGCCATCAAGGACAACAAGGAGTGGAAGGAGCAGCGGCCCGCCCAGGTCACCGTGCCTGCCACCGACCTTATTTCCGAAGTGCGCAAAATCCTGGCCCGCCACACCGGGTAGAGGCCCGGGTCGGCTGATCCGGAACCAAGCACCGCAACGCCATATTTGCTCCCATCTCCGGCGCCAGCTAGGGTCTGCCGGGCAGCGATGGACACGCGGGAACATGCAGGCCGATTCAACCACAGTGCAGCAGAGCACACGAGTTGCGGATGCCCCGCTCAACAACTGGGTGGATCGCTACGCTCCCAGACCGATGCGCCCCTATTTGCGTCTCGCGCGCCTCGACCGCCCCATCGGCTTCTGGTTGCTGCTGCTGCCGTGCTGGTGGTCGGTCGGCCTCGCAGGCGTAAGCCTCAACCAGCCCTACCCTGACCCATGGCTGCTGATCCTGTTCGCCGTGGGCGCCCTTGCCATGCGTGCTTCCGGCTGCGCCTATAACGACTACGTCGACCGCAACTACGACGCCCAGCTCCCGCGCACGGCCGGCCGCCCCATTCCTTCAGGTCAGGTCACGCCCGCCGAGGCCTTGGCCTTCGCCACGTTCTGCGCCTTCGCCGGCCTGCTGGTTCTGATCCAATTCAACGCATTCACCATCAAGCTCGGCGCGGCATCCCTGTTCCTCGTCGCGCTCTATCCGTTCATGAAGCGCTTCACGCACTGGCCGCAGTTCATACTCGGCCTTGCCTTCAACTGGGGCGCTCTGGTCGGCTGGACGGCCGTCACGGGCTCGCTCGGCCTCCCCGCACTGTTGCTCTATGCGGGCTCGGTGCTGTGGACCATCGGCTACGACACGATATATGCCCATCAAGACCGCGAGGATGATCTTCTTCTCGGCCTGCGCTCCACCGCCATCCGCTTTGGCGACAACACTATGACCTGGGTCGGCGGCTTCTATGCTGCCGCGGTCGTGCTGTGGCTGGCCGCCGGCTACATGGCCGGCACGCACCTAATTTACTTTACCGCTGTGGTTTTGGCCTCTCTGCAGATGGCCTGGCAGGTAACGACGCTCAACATCAACGATGGCGAGAATTGCCTGCGCCGCTTCCGCTCCAACCGCGACGTGGGGGTCGTCATCTTCATCGGCCTGGCCGCCGACACGATCCTGTCGTGGATGGCGGGCCTCAGTTAAGCATGTCGCAAGCGTTAAGCAATTTCGGCTTGAACCCGTGCCGCGGATTCAAGCCGAAATGGGAAGCCTCGCCGTTGTCTTCAGAGCCAGCCGTCTTGTGCGACCGTGAAGGCAGAATGACACATCCGGCTTCCTGCCGCCTTAAAAGATAGCGTAAATTCGCCGTAACTTCGCGGCCTGTTCCGGCCGATGTTAGTAACTCATCATCAAAGCTTTGCACGGGGGATAATGCTTCATGACCGACAAGACGCCGAAACAACTGCTGCACCTCGTGTTCGGCGGCGAGCTGACATCGCTCGATAGCGTCGAGTTCCGTGACCTCAAGGACCTCGACATCGTCGGCGTCTACCCCAACTACGCCGAAGCGCACGCCGCCTGGAAAGCAGCCGCGCAGCGCACGGTCGACAACGCGATGATGCGTTACTTCGTCGTGCACATCCATCGCCTGCTCGAACCGGACGACGCCATCGTGAAGGCGTCCCCGTGAAGCCGCGCCCATCCACGCCAGGCAAAGGCAGCTCCGGCGCGCTCGGCCTCGACGCGCACAACCGCGGGCTGCTGCTGCGCTTCCTCAAAGAGTGGATCTATCCACGCTGGCGTGAGCTGGCGGCAGCCATGGTCCTCACCGGACTGCTGGCAGCCATCACCGGCGCGTACCCGATGATCATCAAAGCGTCCTTCGACATGCTGATGAAGGACCAGTCCGGCATGTTGATCTACGTGCTGGGCGCCATCGTCGGGGCCACGATGCTGCGCAGCATCCTGCTGTATGCGCAGACCGTTGAAACCAGCCGCATTGTCATGCGCCTCACCACCGACATGCAGCGGCAGGCCTTCGCGCACCTGATGACCTCCGACTTTGGACGCCTCGCCCGCGAAACCCCCGGACGCCTCGTCTCCAAGTTGACCAACGACATCAGCTTCATCCAGACCGCAGCCCAGGCCGCGCTGAACACGGCGATCCGAGATTCGCTGACCATCGTGGCCCTCGTCGCCTCGATGATCTACCTCGATCCCGTGATGTCGTTGATCGTCCTCGGCATCTATCCCATCGCCGCGCTTCCCGTCGCGCATCTGTCGCAACGTCTGCGCCGCGTCGCCAAACGGACACAGAACGAGCTCGGCGGCATGACCTCGCAGCTCACCGAGAAGCTGTCGGGCGCTCGCCTCATCAAATCGTTCCGCCTTGAAGACTACGCGACCGGGCAGCTGAACAAGAGCTTTGAGGACGTTTACGACCTGCGCATGAAGGCGGTGCGCAACCGCGCCCGCATCGATCCTCTGCTCGAAGCCCTCGGCGGCATTGCTGTCGCCGGCGTCATCGCATTCGCCTACTGGCGCATCGCCAGCGGCATTTCGACCGTTGGCGACTTCATGGGTTTCATCACCGCCCTGCTGATGGCGTCCCAGCCCATCCGCGCGCTCGGCAACCTGTCCGGCCGCATCAACGAGGGTTTGGCCGCAGCCGAGAGCTATTACGGCCTCATCGACGAAAAGCCGAACATCGTCGACAAGCCGGACGCCAAACCCCTCGCCATCGACAAGGCAGCCATCCGCTTCGACCACATTTCATTCGGCTACGACGCGGGCGATATCCAGGCCATCTCCGATTTCACGATTGCCGTACCTGGGGGCAAGACGGTTGCGCTGGTCGGCCGCTCCGGCGCTGGCAAGTCCACGGTGCTTAACTTAGTGCCGCGCCTGTTCGACGTCGGCAGCGGCCGCATCACCATCGATGGCCAGGACATCCGCGACGTCACGCTGGCATCGCTGCGCGACGCCATCTCCATCGTCTCCCAAGACGTCACCCTGTTCGACGACACCATCGGCGCCAACATCGCGCTCGGCCGTCTCGGCGCGCCGCAGGATGCCATTATCGCCGCTTCCAAAGCTGCCGCCGCGCACGAGTTTATTCTCGCCCAACCCGAGGGCTACGCCACCGAGATCGGCGATCGTGGCCTGCGCCTTTCAGGTGGCCAGCGCCAGCGTCTGGCCCTCGCACGCGCCATCCTCAAGGACGCACCGATCCTTCTGCTCGACGAGGCGACCAGCGCGCTCGACACCGAGTCGGAACGTCTTGTGCAGGAGGCCCTGGCGCGCTTCACCAAGAACCGGACGACGCTCGTCATCGCCCATCGCCTCTCGACGGTGCAGAACGCCGATCTGATCTGCGTTATGGACGAAGGCACCATCGTCGAGACGGGAACCCACCGCGAGCTTCTGGCTGCAGACGGATATTACGCGCGCCTCGTGCGTTCACAGGCGCTTGCTGGCCCACTCCCCGAAGCCGAACTGACGTAGCGAAGCGCGACTACTCGCGCACCAGGATGCTGTCGACGATCCGATTCGCCCAGCCCTTGGAGCGGAACGAGTTGCGCAGTTCATCGGGGTCGTAAACGGTATCGACCCACTCGAAGAACGGCATCGGCCGCACGGCGTTGTCTGCGATGTACCGCTCGAAGAAATAGTCGAGGATGCCCGTATGCGCCTGACGGATGTGGCCGTACTTCAGCGAAAGCTCGCGCTTGGCCTCCTCGATCGGCACGCCCTCCTGGATGTGGCGGTAGAGAACACTCATGATGCCGGCGCGATCCGCGCCTGACTTGCAGTGCAGCAGCACCGGATATTCGACCTCCTCGAAGAGCCGTTTGGCGCCCCACAGCTCTTCCCTGGTCGGCGCCGCGCGCGAGCGCATCTGGTAGTTGACCAGCTTCAGCCCGTGCCGCTTGCACGCGCGCCGCTCCAGCCAGTAGCTGCCGCACTCGCGCGGCCCCCTGAGGTTGATCACAGTGCGTACGCCAGCCCGCGCAAAGCGGCGGATGTGATGCGGCGCTGGCTGCGCCGAACGCCAGGCCTTGGCTGACATCCGATGGCTGTTCAGGTAGACCATCCGGAATATCCCGTGATCCACGAACAGCATATCCATGTAGGACGCAGGCGGCAGCGCCCGGCGCCGCAGCCATGGCGGCATGGCGCGCACGAACCGCTGGCGAGCCCCCCGTCCAACGCGCCGCCAGGAGCGTTTCGCCCGCTTCACCAATCCGGCCATTAACGTCCGCTGAAAAAAGTTAGGGGCGCGGGCCGCACGTAACTGGGCAACCACCAAAAATTGTCGGTGTGTGCCCGAACGTCCCAGTTTGCCATCGCTAAATATTCGCTATAGGAACCACCTGCAAGTGGTTCGCGGAGAACCGCTTGATTGACGAGGCGATCTGGCGCCGAGGCACCCTAGAGGATGGCACGTTCGCCTGACACCACGCACAGACTGAATCAACTCGCCGGCCGCGCTTTGGCCGGCATGATTTCGCTGGTCCGCCGGACCTCGAAGATCGTCTATGAGCCTGAAAACGCGCTCCAGAAGCTCGCTGCCGACCACCCGCTGATCGTCGCCGTCTGGCACGGCCAATTCATGCTGACATCCGGATTCCGCCCAGGACCGGACGTAAAGGTCGCAGCCATGGTGGCCCGCCATGGCGATGCCGAGCTGATCGGCGCCGCCATGGAACGCCTCGGCGTGGAACTGATTCGCGGCGCCGGCGCCGGCGGCCGCCGAAAGGACCGCGGCGGCGTCCATGCCCTGCGGCAAGCTGTCCGCTCGCTGAAGGACGGCTATTCCCTCGTCATGACCGCCGACGTGCCGCCTGGCCCCGCCCGCCGCGCCGGGGAGGGCATCGTCACTATCGCCCGCATGTCGGGCCGCCCCATCGTCCCATGTGCGGTCGCCAGCTCCCGCTTCCGTTCGCTCGACACCTGGAGCCGCCTGACGATCAACCTGCCCGCCTCCAAGATCGCCTACGTCGCGGGCGACCCCATCTGGGTCTCTGCCGACGCTGGCGAAGCCGAACTCGAGTTCGCCCGCCAGCAGGTGGAGCGATCCCTCAACGCTGTCACCAAGCGTGCCTATCAGATCGTCGGCGCCGACATTCGCCGCGCCACACCGCTGAGCCTGACCGAGCCCGACGCCCCGCCCGCAGACCCTGACTTCCGCCTCAAGACATACCGCACGACGATGAGCATGCTGCGCCCCTTCGCGCCGCTGATCCTCAAAGTGCGCGAACGCAGCGGCAAAGAAGATCCGCGCCGCCGCGGCGAACGTCTCGGACATGCGAGTATTGCGCGCCCCACCGGCGCGCTGTGCTGGGTGCACGCCGCCAGCGTCGGCGAAACCAATGCCGTGCTCCCCGTCATCGAAACGCTGAGCGCGGCACGCCCGGACCTCCACTTCTTGCTCACGACCGGCACTGTCACTTCCGCCGGATTGGCCGAGCGTCGCCTCGGCCCCAATGCCATTCATCAATATGTACCGCTCGACGCCCCGCAGTACGCCGCACGATTCCTCGAACATTGGCGACCCGACCTTGCCGTGTTCACTGAATCCGAGATCTGGCCGTCGCTCATTCTCGAAACGTCTCGCCGCGAAATCCCCATCGCACTGGTCAACGCGCGCCTTTCGCATCGCAGCCGCCGCCGCTGGCAGCGCAACAAGTCGATGGCCGTGCCACTGTTCAGCCGATTCAACATCATCCTGGCGCAGAACGACCGCATGGCGCTCGGCTTCTCCGCCCTCGGCGCGCGCAACGTCGTCTCGGTAGGCAATCTGAAGATCGACGCTCCGCCGCCCCCAATCGACCTCAACGAACTCGAGCGATTGAAGGCCGCACTCGGCGACCGACCCGTGTTTGCCGCCGCCAGCACGCACGAAGGCGAAGAAGAAAGCATTGCCGTCGCCCATCGCGCGCTCGCCCGCAGCTTTGAAGGGCTGTGCACCATCATCGCGCCGCGCCATCCCGAGCGCGGCACCGCGCTCGCCGAAATGCTCAAGAACCTCGGTTTCACCGTTGCACAGCGCTCGACCGGAGCGCTGCCGGGCCCACGCACCGAAATCTATATCGCCGACACCATCGGAGAGCTTGGCACGCTCTACGCGCTGGCCCCCATCGCCTTCATCGGCGGATCGCTTGTTGAACGCGGCGGACAGAACCCCATCGAAGCGGTACGCCACGGTGCCGCCGTCCTCACCGGTCCGCACTGGCAGAACTTCCGCGACGCTTATCGCACGCTGCTGCGCCACGAGGGGGCTATCGAGGTGAAGTCGTCGGCCGACATCGCCGCCGCTGTCTTGAAGCTGCTCGACAACCCCATCGACATGCAGAACATGCGCGATGGCGCGACTAGAGCACTCGACACACTGTCCGGCGCCCTCGACAAGACCGTCGAAGCCCTGCTGCGCTACCTCCCAGACGAGAGATTGAAGCGTGCGTCTTGACGAGCCGTCCTGGTGGTACGGCGGCGCTGACGACATGCGCCAGCGGGCACTATTGCCGCTGAGCCGTTTATACGGCTGGCTCGCCGAGCGCCAGTATCTTCGCCGCACGCCATATCGTTCGCGCCTGCCCGTCATTTGCGTCGGCAATTTCACCGCTGGCGGCACGGGCAAGACACCGCTGTCGCTCTTCATCGCCCGCCATCTCATAGCGCGAGGCGAGCGCCCCGTGTTCCTGACGCGCGGGTACGGCGGACGCGAGGCCGGCCCCGCGTGGGTTCAGAACGGCCCCGCTGCCGCGCGCAAATTCGGCGACGAACCGTTGCTGCTTGCAGCCGTTGCCCCGACACTCGTCTCTCGCGACCGCCGCGCCGGCATCATCGCCATCGAACACCACAGCGAAGCGCCGACCGTCGTCATCATGGACGACGGCCTGCAGAACGCGTCGCTCGCCAAGGATCTCTCCATCGCGCTCGTCGACGGCAAGCGCGGCATCGGCAACGGCGAGGTGATACCCGCCGGCCCATTGCGCGCGCCCATCGATTTCCAGCTTGGTATCGTCGACGCCATCATCGTACGCGATCCGCCCGACTCCGGCAGCGATGGCAGCGTGCTCGGCATTCTGCGCCAAGGCTTTCCCGGCCCGGTACTCACCGCGCACATCGTGCCCGCCGGTGACAACGCGTGGATTGCAAAGACGCCGCTGCTGGCTTTCTCAGGCATTGCCAATCCGCGCCGCTTCTATCGCCTGCTCGAGAAGCTTGGTGCCACGCTGGCCGACGTCGTCTCCTTCGCCGATCATCATCAGTTCACGGCTGCCGATGCCACGAAGCTGCTCGCCAAGGCACGCAAGTCCGGTGCTCACCTCGTGACGACCGAGAAGGATTTCGCGCGACTGTCGGGAAGCGCAGCACTGGCGGAATTGGCCGCACAAACGCGCGTGCTGCCGATCGAAATCAAAATCAGTGAAAAAGAATTGGCCCGCTTGGACTCGCTGATAGAGGCAGCACTGAAGGGCTCATCGCGCCGTCACCGGCCACCGCCAACGGGGTCGGCTTAAAGCCCTTCGGTCGCCTGCTTGTCGCGCAGTTCCAGAAAGCGCTGCATGGACGCTTCAGGCGTCGAATAGGCTTCTTGCAGGTCAACGCTCCAGTAGCGCAGATCGGGCAGCATGATCGGCTCGCCGGTCACGGCACAGCGCACAAAATCCCCAGGAGAGAGAACCTGAAACTCTCCATTAAGGAACTTCACCTTCGCCTCTCCGCGGAGGCCGAAGAACCTGTCGATCCTGTTCATGCGTATCTCTAGCCGATGTCAGCCGTCCACAATGCCAATCGCAACCGTCGCGTCAAGCATTGCAGCAGGAATTCGTTCAAAAGAGTGAGCCTTGATCGCTGCCGCCGCGGTTGCGCGGTTTGCGCAATCCCGGGCTCGGCTGCGCCTGCGAAGGTGCCGCGGAGGCATCCTTTTTGTCCGATACCACCCCGCCGAGCGCTTCTGCCTCCACCCGGCCATCGTGGAATTCAAGCTCCAGACGCTCGCCGGCCGCCACCGATGCCGCACCGCGAAGCGGCCGTCCTGCCCCATCGCGCACCAGTGCAAATCCGCGTTGCAGCACGCTCTGATAGCTCAACGTGGTCAGCAGCTTATCGAAGCTTGAGAGCTGCCGCCGTCGGTTTCCGACCCCGTTGCGGAGTGCCTGCGCCGCACGCGACTGCAGCACCGCGGCACGCTCATGGCACAGCGAGATGCGCTGCATAATGGGCCGCGCACTGAAGCGTCCGGCAACGCGCACGTAACGCGTGTGATGCGAACGTGTGTTGGCGAGCAGCGCGCGCCCAAGACGCTTCTCGCATGCATCGAACCTTTGGCGCGGCATCGCCAGGAGATCTTCGAGCCTCGGCAAACCGCGGGAAGCAGCTTTCAGATGCGTGCGAGAATGTTGTAGCGCACGCCGAGCCGCCATGCTGAGCCGCGCGCCAAAGCTGTCCGTGCTCTGCGCCAGATCGGAGTACTTCGGTACCGCCCATTCGGCAGCTTTCGTCGGCGTCGGCGCACGTGCGTCCGCAACGAGATCGATCAGCGTCCAATCCGTTTCATGGCCAACGGCCGAGATAACCGGGATCGCACTCGCCGCCACCGCGCGCACGACAATTTCCTCGTTAAAGCCCCAAAGGTCTTCGAGGCTGCCACCGCCACGCGCCACGATCAGCACATCCGGCCGCCGCATCGGACCATCGATCCCGAACGCGTTGAAGCCGGTAATCGCCGCCGCAACTTCCATCGCACACGTCTCGCCCTGCACGCGCACCGGCCACACCATCACGCGCGTCGGAAAGCGCTCGGTGAACCCGTGCAGCATGTCGCGAATAACGGCGCCTGTGGGCGACGTCACGATACCGACGAGATACGGCAGATACGGCAGCGCCCGCTTGCGCTCTTCGGCAAACAGCCCTTCCGCCGCAAAGCGACGCTTGCGTTCCTCCAACAGCGCCATCAGCGCGCCGAGCCCCGCGGGCTCCAGGCTCTCGATGACGATCTGATACTTCGACGATCCGGGATAGCTTGTCACCCGCCCCTGCGCGATGACCTCCATCCCCTCCTCGGGCTTCACCTTGAGGCGCCCGTAGGTCATCTTCCAGATGACAGCCTCAATCTTCGACTTGTCATCTTTCAGCGCGAAATAGCAGTGCCCCGAGGCGTGCGCGCCGCGGAACCCGGAGATCTCACCGCGCAGCCGCACGAACCCGAAGTTTTCCTCCAGCGACCGCTTGATCGCGCCGGAAAGCTCCGAAACCGTGTACTCGGCGACATTGCCGCCGCTCTGCCCCTGGATCGTTGTCTGGCTCAATGTTCGCTCGGCGTTTGTGGCATTCCGATTCGATGATACATCAGTCCGCGCTCAGGCAAGGCCTGCCCTGGCAGAAGTCCCCGATCTTTCGAGAGAAGCAGCAGGATGAACGTACTCCTCCTCGGCTCCGGCGGCCGCGAGCATGCCCTCGCTTGGAAGCTGGCAGCGAGCCCACTGTTAACGAAACTCTATTGTGCGCCCGGGAACGGCGGAATTGCGGACGTAGCCGAATGTGTGCCGCTCGCCGTAGCCGACCACACAGCCGTCATCCGCTTCTGTAAGGACAACGCCATCGATCTCGTCGTCGTCGGTCCCGAGGCGCCTCTCGTCGCTGGTATCGTAGATGATCTCGCGACGGCCGGGATCAAGTGCTTCGGCCCCAAACAGGCCGCCGCGGCGCTTGAAGGGTCAAAGGGCTTCACCAAGGACTTGTGCCGCGAATTCGATATCCCCACCGCGGCCTATGGCCGCTTCACTGACGCCACGACCGCCAAAGCGTATCTTGCCGGCCAGAAGCTGCCCATCGTGATCAAGGCTGATGGTCTTGCTGCTGGCAAAGGCGTGACCATCGCGCAGACGATCGCCGAAGCCGAAGCCGCCATCGACGACTGCTTCGCCGGTGTCTTCGGCAAGGCCGGCAGCGAGGTTGTCGTCGAGGAGTTCCTCGAAGGCGAGGAAGCAAGCTTCTTCGCGCTCGTCGACGGCAAGCACGCGCTGGCGCTTGCCGCCGCGCAGGATCACAAGCGCGTTGGCGACGGCGACACCGGTCCCAACACCGGCGGCATGGGCGCCTATTCGCCCGCCCCGGTCATGACCGACGAGATGATCGCCCGCACCATGCGCGAGATCATCGAGCCGACCGTCGCCGCCATGCAGAAGCGCGGTACGCCATTCAAGGGCGTGTTGTTCGCCGGCCTCATGATCACCGCCGACGGTCCCAAGCTCATCGAATACAACGTGCGCTTCGGCGATCCCGAAACGCAGGTGCTGATGCTGCGCCTCAAGTCCGATCTGCTTCCCGCATTGCTTGCCGCCGCCGACGGCGTTCTCTCCAGCTTCGATTTGCGCTGGCACGACGATGCCGCGTTGACGGTTGTCATGGCAGCCAACGGCTATCCTGCATCGCCGGAAGTCGGCACCGAGATCAAAGGCCTCGACGCTGCATCCGAAGTGGAAGGCGTCCAGATCTTCCATGCCGGCACGCGCAAAGACGGCGATCGTCTCCTGGCGCATGGCGGCCGCGTCCTCAACGTCACCGCACGCGGCAAGACAGTCGGCGAGGCGCAGGGGCGTGCTTACGACGCCATCAGCCGCATCGACTGGCCGGGCGGTTTCTATCGCCACGACATCGGCTGGCGCGCCATCGCCCGCGAGAAGGAACGCGCCTGAGCTGGCATCATGATCGATGCGGCTTGCAGTACCGTGCAAGGCTGCATCAATTCGCGCTACTGTCCGGCCGATGCCGCGCCACGAGCCTGTGCCACCACCATGCGAAATGACGTCGTCACCTGAGGCATAGCGTTTCGAATGAACGATACTCCGCTCGCCACGAAGGCCTCTGTTCCGGCAACCGCCTCGCGCGTGCCGAGCATCGCGCTCGCCCTCGGCGGCGGCGGCGCTCGCGGCCTTGCGCACATCCCCATTCTGGAAGCCTTCGATGAGCTGGGCGTTCGCCCCAAGATCATCGCCGGAACGTCGATCGGCGCCATCTTCGCGGCGGCCTATGCCTCCGGTCTCAGCGGCAGGCAGATCCGCGAACACACTTACGAGGTGCTGAGAAAGCGCCTCGATCTCGTGCGCGATCTTTACTCTGCACGGGTGCGCGCCGCCCGTGGCTTCCTCAACGCCCTCGCGCCACGTCCGGCATTTCTCTCGGCCGAGAAGCTGCTCGACATCATCCTGCCGCCGCGCGTCTCGCCCGACTTCGCCCATCTGACGACGCCACTCAAAATCGTCGCGTCTGACTTCTACGCGCAGGAGGCAGTTGTCTTCACGTCGGGTCCGCTTCGTCAGGCCGTCGCCGCCAGCATGGCGCTGCCCGTGATCTTCCAGCCCATGGTCATCGATGGACGCGTGCTCATCGACGGAGGCCTCGTCAATCCGCTCCCCTTCGACATCATCGCCGATGAAGCCGACCTCACCGTCGCCGTCGATGCATCGGGCGCACCCGTTCGCCGCCCCGACCAGGAGGTGCCGAAGGCATGGGAGACACTGTTCGCGGCAAACTTCATCTTCGAGCGCACCATCATCCGCGAAAAGCTGCGCAGCCGTCAGCCCGATCTCTACATCGACGCCGGAACCAGCCGCTTCCAGATCCTAGACTTCCTCAAGCTCGATGAAATCCTCGCCGCTGCCGAGCCCGCGAAGGAGCGCGTCAAAGCGCAACTCTCGCGCCTGCTCGAAGCCGAAACGCTACCCGAAGCCATCGAGCATCAACCCGCCCACCCGCCTGCGCACCAGCACGTGCGCCAGCGGCGGCCAATTCTGAAGCGCCGCCCGCCCAAGGCTTGAGCCGATTCAGCGCCGTGCCAGAAAGAAATTCTTCAGCACGAGGCTAGCTTCCGCCTCGCCAATGCCGGGATAGACTTCCGGCGCGTGATGGCAGGTCGCCTGGCTGAAGATGCGTGGCCCGTTCTCTACCCCTCCACCCTTGGGGTCAGATGCGCCGTAATAGAGCCGCCGGATGCGGGCGAACGAGATGGCCGTCGCGCACATCGGACACGGCTCCAGCGTCACGTAGAGATCGCAGCCGGTCAGGCGCTCCATGCCCAGCAACGCGCACGCTGCCCGGATCGCCAGCAACTCCGCATGTGCGGTAGGATCGGCCAGCTCCCGCGTCCGGTTGCCCGCAGCGGCCAGAATTGCCCCGTCCGGCCCCGCCACAACGGCCCCGACCGGTACTTCTCCACGTGCCGCTGCCGCCTCGGCCTCCGCCAGCGCACGCAGCATGTGGCTCTGATCGCGCTCTGGTGTCATAAGGGCCAACTCAACTGCTTCGAAAGCTCCATGTCCGCCGACAAACCAGCAAAGCACGATAACCGCAAGCCCGGCCGCGGCGGCAACCGCAAGCCAGGGCCGAAGGCCGCCCAGAAGCCGCATAGCAAGCCGGTCAACAAGGGCGTCGCGGGAACGGGCAAACTCCGCCGGCCGCAGCCCAAGGCTGCTGCCGGCCCCGACGAGCCGCTGCGCATCGCCAAGGCGATGGCGCGCGCCGGCCTGTGCTCGCGCCGCGAAGCCGAGCGCTGGATCGAACAGGGCCGCGTCAACGTCAACGGCCGCGTCCTCAACACGCCGGCCTTCGAGGTCGGCCCGAAGGACAAGGTGCTGGTGGACGGCAAGCCGCTGCCGACCGCCGAGCCACCGCGCCTGTGGCGCTACTATAAGCCCCGCGGCCTCGTCACCACGCACAACGACCCTCAGGGCCGCCCAACCGTCTTCGAGTCGCTGCCCGAAGGCATGCCGCGCGTCATCTCCGTCGGCCGCCTCGACTTCAACAGCGAAGGCCTGCTGCTGCTGACGAACGACGGCGCGCTAGCCCGCCATATGGAGCTGCCGTCAACCGGCTGGCTGCGTCGCTACCGGGTCCGTGCGCACGGTCGCGTCGGACAGGAGCAACTCGAGGCGCTCAAAGATGGCGTCGAGATCGAAGGCGTGCGCTACGGCCCCATCGAGGCCACGGTCGACACTGTGCAGGGTGCCAACTCGTGGCTCACCATGGCGCTGCGCGAAGGCAAGAACCGCGAGGTGCGCCGCATCCTTGCCCACCTCGGGCTCGAAGTGAACCGCCTTATCCGTATATCCTACGGCCCTTTCCAGCTGCTCGATCTGAAGCCCGGCGAAGCCGAGCTGATCAAACGCCGCGTGCTAGCCGACCAGCTCGGTGCACGCCTTGCCGATGAGCTTAACCTCTACGCGGCCGACGAGGAGCAGCCGCGCAACAAGCGCAAACCGCACAAGCCTAAAAAGGACGACGACGAATGAGAATTGTTGGCGGCACTCTACGCGGGCGCGCGATCGCCTCGCCGCAACACGAAGGCCTCCGTCCGACCGCTGACCGCGTACGCGAAAGCCTGTTCAACATCATCGCCCACGGCGTCGACGGCTTTGCACTGGAAGGCGCACGCGTCATCGACCTTTTCGCCGGCACTGGTGCCCTCGGGCTTGAAGCAATCTCGCGCGGCGCCGCCTTCGCCCTGTTCGTCGATAGCGATCCCGAAGCCCGCGCCCTCATCCGCACCAGCATCGAGACGTTCGGGCTGACCGGCGTCTCACGCATCTTCCGCCGCGACGCTACCGACCTCGGCCCCATCGGCACGATGGCCCCGTTCAACCTCGCCTTCCTTGACCCGCCCTACGACAAGGGCCTTGGCGAGAAGGCGCTGATCTCGCTGACGGAAGGCGATTGGCTGACGCCTGATGCCGTGGTTGTGCTGGAAGAACGCGCCGGGGCGCTGATCTCGCTGCCGCCCGGCTTTGCCAGGACCGACCATCGCACCTACGGCGACACGCAGATCATCATCGCCCGTTTCACCAAAGCCTAGGCCGGCTCCAGCGGCATCAGGATCCACAGCAGGATGTAGATGATGACGCCCGGAAAGCCGACCGACAGCACCGACAGGACCACATAGCCTAGGCGCACCAGCGTAGGGTCCCACCCCAACCACTTGGCGATGCCTCCGCACACGCCACCGATCACCTTGCCCTGGCGCACGCGCATCAGCGGCTGCCGCATAGGATCATCGATCGACATTCAGGCTCTCCTTCAAGCGTTCCCGCGATTCTAACCGGGAAACGCTCAAAGCGGCTATAAGTTTCCGACCCAGCGTTTTAGGGCGACAGGCTGTTGATGTACGCGATGATCGTATCGACCTCCGCGTCCGACAGCTCGAACTTCGGCATCTCATCGTGCGGACGCGCAATGCCCCGCGACAGCGGCTCGCGTAACGCCAGCACCGGATGCCGCCCCGACAGATCCCTCCACCGCGGCGCACGCGGATTGGGACTCTCGCCCTTCTTGCCGATGGCGTGGCACCACGCGCAATTCTTCTGCGCCAGCTCCCGCCCGTGCGCGATCAGCCGCTCGCTGCCCGATGTCACATCGGCGGGCTGTCCCAACCGCTTCAGCCCGGCGGCCGCACCCGTCAGCGCCGGATCGAGCTGCAGCGCGCGCGCAAGATCGGCCACTGCCGCCAGCTTGTCGCCCTGCGCCTCGTAGAGATAGCCGCGGTTCGCATAGGCCTGCGCAAACGCCGGGTTGAGGTCGATCGCCCTGGCATAATCGCCCAGCGCCTTTGCGGCATCGCCTTTCTTGCGATAAGCGAGCGCGCGGTTGTTGTAAGCGCTGGCATTCTTCGGCGACAGGCCGATCACCGCGGTGAAGTCGGCCACCGCAGCGTCGCTGTTTTCCTTCAGCAGATGCGCATAGCCGCGCGCCATTAAAAGCCCCGCCGATTGCCCGCCAATACGCATCGCGTCGGTGAGGTCGGAAATCGCGCCGTCGGTCTCCCCGACAGCCAGCCGCGACTGCGCCCGCCCCGCCAGCGCACTTGCTGAACCTGGTTCGATACCCAGCGCCTCCGAGAAATCTGCGATCGCCTCGCGGTGCGCCGCGCGCTCGGCGTAGGCATCCGCCCGCCGCCGCAGCGCTTCAGCGCGCACGGCCCGATCGACCGTCTTCGACGTGATGATCTGGCTGCACGCGGTAATGCGCGCCTCACCCGACTTTGCCGTCTTGCAGTCCGTGATCACGTCGGCATGCGCCACCCCCGCGGCAACCGCGCAAGTGGCAAGCACGGCGAACATCACTCTGTGGTGCGGCCCCGCCTTGGTCATCGTCGCCTCCCTGATCTATGTCTGCGCGGACCCTAGAGGTGCCCGCAGGCGACAGGCTTTGCGCGCGATCAATCGAACGGCGTGCATTGCGACGTCGTCGACAAAAAAAGAGCGGCATGAGGAATTCCCTCACACCGCCCGAGGTCTTCGTCAGCTGAGATAGACTTTACTTCACCGCCGCTGTCGTCTCGCTCATGACGCCCTTGCACGGGCGCGCGACGATCTCACAGCGATACATCACCTGCCCCATCGTCTCGCCGATCGACGTGCGACCGCAGCGCGAGACAAAATCCTTCGCATGCGACAGATCGAGGAACGACTCGCCGTAGTCGTAGCGCACGCGCTCCATCCAATCCTTCTTGGCCGCATCCATCGCGCCTTCAGTGCCGATCCACTGCGTGCCGAGCCCGCGCACCTTCTCGGTGCACTGCACTTCCGGACGCGCGGCCTTCATCTCCTCTTCGCGCTTCACGTAACCCATGACGCGCGTGGGATCTTCCTTCTTGTAGCGCTTGGCATGGCGCACACGGGCCTTCTTGGTGCGCGTCGTCGGTGAACCCGACCCCATACTCCAATCCCAGTAGTCGGTGGCCGACACCGGCGCGACGTAGCAAGGCACGGCAAGAGCCGCGATAAGGGCGACAAGTACGGGCTTCGACATTCTTTAGGCCTCCCGAGGTGCGTTCTTGACGGCGCCGTGCACGAGAGACAGGACGAAGGCGCTTGCGGCATCAGCCGCGCAGATCATTGCGGGTACGCAGAATCGCTTGCATGAGCCTAGCCGAAATGGCGCGCGGCAAGTGGGCCCCGCCGGCCCAATCCACAACCGCATCGCAATTGATCACTGCACAGTTTGATTGCCTGAACGCGCTAGTCTCCCGCGCGTCCCTTACTTCTCCGGTTCATTTGTGGCTGAGCACCTGACACACCCCCCCCGACGTCACCCCGACGAAGGTCGGAGCCCGCGCCAGCTTCAACCCGCTGTTTTGCTGCCGTGTTCACGCGCGCCTGCCGGGGTGCGGATCGCTTCTACCGTCGCGATTGCGGTGACGTGACTGGGTCCCGGCCTACGCCGGGATGACGGGGGTGTTGCGGGGAGCGCGACTACTTCACTTCCCGGCTCAGCCGCCAGGCTTCTTCCTGCACGCGGATGTCGGCCAGCACGCGGTCGAGCAACAGGCACGTGCGCTTGAACAAATCCGACCCGCGCCTGTAATCCGCCGGCGCGAAGAAATCGCACCGCCCCGCCTTGAACAGCTCCACGCACTTCCGCCGCGACTTGCCCGGCGTATGCACCGCCACCGCGTGCCCGCCGTTCTTGCGCATCACCGCCATCGACGGCACGTCGGTGTCGCCGTCGCCGAAATAGATCATGTTCCCGAACGGGATCGGCCGCTTGCCCTCGTCCATGTGCTCGTTGATGCCCTGGCCGAGATCCTCGATGCCCTTGTTGATGCGGAACAGGTATTGCGTCTTGCCGGTGTCGGTGATGACGCGCTTGGGGTATGGCAGGTCGTAAGCGTCGAACCAGTATTCCGACGCGAACACGTTGTGGAACCGCTTGTAGATGCGCGTCCCCTCGATGATCTCGGTGAGGCCCGCCGATACGATGTAGTGCCGCAGCGAGATGCCATGCGTCTCCGAGCGCAGCTTCACGTAGCCGTCGATCTCGTCGAACCATTCCTCAACGCCGGGAAACAGCTCCACGTGCTTGCCCTGCGCCACGAGGTCCGCGCGGTCGATGCGCACGCCGGCAGCCTTCGCCTTCTGATACATGAGGCGCATGTACGAGATGAGGCCGTCCGCCCCCTCGCGCCGCGCGATGGCGTTCGATTCCGCCCAGAATGCGTCGGGGTCGATGCCGATCTGCGGGAGGAACGCGTAGTCCTGCATCGGCCGCGGCGACAGCGTGCCGTCGAAGTCATAGACGAGGGCGATGGTTTTCTTGTCGAACGTCGCCTTGGTCTTGTGGACCTCGGGCGCCTTCGCCTCGGGCGCGGCTTCCGCCACGACATCCTCGTCCGCCACGCGCTCGCTCATCGCTGATGCTCCGCCTCGACTTGCATGCGCGACCATGCAGCGATTCGGGGGGCGGATTGAAGGCGGCCTTAGCCCCCTCTCCCCGCCTGCGGGGAGAAGGAAGTCGCGTCAGTGCTTGCAGCCGCAGCCTTCGCCGTGCTCGTGTGCGTGTTCGTGCTTCCCCTGACCGCCGCAGCAACCGCCCTCGTGGTCATGATCGTGCGCGTGATGCGCATGGTCGTGCCCATGGTCATGACCGTGATCGTGCCCGCAACCGCAACCATCACCATGATCGTGGTGATGATGCTCGTTGGGATCGACCAGCGCGGCGTGCAGCTTCTGCTCGATGGCGATCGAAGCTTCGCGCGGCGCCTTCTTGTCCTCGATGCAAAGCGCCATGATCTCAGCGCCGAGCCGCACATCGTCGACCGCGCCCAGATAATGCCGGCGCAGACGCCCCTGGCGATCGAACACCAGCAACGTCGGCGTGCCCTGCATGCCGTAGGCTTCCATCGTCTTCGGCAGGCCCGACGCATCGACCGTATCGACCGCCACCGGAATCTCGATGTGCTCCTCCTTGAGGAACGGCTCCAGCAGCGACGGCGTCATGTCCTTATGGTTCTCGAACACCATGTGTAGACCGATGACCTCCACCTCGTCGGTCGAGAATGCGCGCGCGATGCGCCCCGCCTGCGGTAGCGAATGGCGCAACGAGCCGGGGCACAGCATCTGAAACGCGACGAGCACCACGACCTTGCCCTTCAGCTCCTTCAGCGACTTCGGCTCGGAGTTGAACCACTGCGACGCGATGAGCTCGGGCGGCTGCTCGGGATTGAACTGGGTCTCGGCCATGAGGCGACCTTTCTGGGGGTGAGATGGCTGGGCGTTGCTTGCCTTGAGAAGCGGCATAGCGCTTTAGGTGAGGTCTCTCAAGAGCGGCACAAGTAGCAGATGCGGCGTATTTAGCGGCAAGGGGCGGCAGCCCGGGCGCAAAGCGCCGCGGCCAAAGCGCCGGCTGGCGCGGAGCCTCTCGCAGCACGTGTCAGCAATCAACTAGCGGCAGCGGGAGGCCTCATCCGAGGTCGCCGGGACCGGATGCTTACAGGCGAAGCGCTCATCAATCTTGCAGTTGGCATCGAGCGGACCCGACCCGGTGGCATAGATCGAGAAGTTGAGCTTGCACCCGCGCATCACGTTGAACGCTTCAACGCACCCGATCCGCGGCGGCGCCTTCCCCGACCGCGCCTCCAGCGCCTTGGCGAGGTTCGGCTGCCAGCGGTCCTCGACCACGGCGATGGCATCATCGCCACCTGCCATCCAGCCCGACAGCGTTTCGACGTTGGTGTCCGCGTTGTGTCCAAGAACAAAAGTCGTCGACGGCTCTCGGAACCCAGCGACACCCACGGGGCCCGTGACGCAGCGGCGCAGCGGGGCAATCGCCTCCGCGATGCGCGGCGCAGGCCAAGCCATCTGGATGTGCGGCATCAGCACGCCGAATGTGAACGAGACGAACAGCGCGAACCCCGCGATGCTCGTCATCACCCACGCATTGGCGCGCCCCGTTCGCATCGCCAGCGCCGCCACCGTGAACAAGAGCGTGATCAGCGCCGCGCCCATCACAACGGCAGCACTCGGCATCGTGCCCGACACCCCGAGCACGACCGCGAAAATCGCAATCGTCCCCGGCAGCACGAGCCACCAAGGCAACTTCAGGCTCAGCGGGGGGATGGAAAGCCGACCATCGCGATCCAGCGCCAGCGCGGCCGCAGCAGCCATCGCAGGAAACATCGCCTGCACAGTGTAGAGCGCCGGCTTCGACGCGATCAGCTCCAGATAGAGCCAGTAGCCGACGATCCAGCAGAAGAGGACACGCGCCAGCGCCTGCTCGCGGTTCCGCCATATCCCCTGCAGAGCAGGCACGATTACGAGTGCGCCCGGCATGAACCCGAGCAGCATCGCCAGCGTGAACGTCAGCGGCGCAGCCTTCCACTTCATGTCTTGCGCGCCGCCCAGCGCGCGGATCAGCTCGCCGAACGACAGCCCCGAGAACGGCACGCCGTCGAAGTGCGCGCGCACGATGATCCAGGGCGCCGCAATCGCGACCATCAGCGGCACGCCCCACAATGGTCTGAGCCGCTTCAGCCAGTCGAGCCTCCGGTCGAACACATAGAGCGCTACGATCGTCGACAAAGACAGGATCGGCACCGCCAGAGCATTGAGCAGAATGCCGAAACCCTGCGCCGCCCAGAACAGTGCCGCCAGCCATGCCACGTTGCGATTGTCCGCCGGCAGCGCGCAATAGAGCCGCAACAGCGCGCACTGCGCGACAACGATGGAAAGCAGCAGCGGCCCTTCCGGGATCGACAGGCTCGCCTGCAGCGCGACGATCGGCGTCACCGCGAACAGCCCCGCCGCGATGATCGCACGCCGCTCTCCCAGCAGCGGCCGCAACAGCGCCCACATCGCCAGCACGGCGAGGATGCCCGCGACCAGCGACGGCACCCGATACGTGGTGATCCAATGCTGCGCTTTATGACCGAGAACCTTCCCTGCACCGATCTGCAGCCAGTAGATGCCGATCGGCCGGAACTGGAAGCGCTCCCCCTCGAACGTGGCATCGAGATAGTCGCTGCGCTTCAGCATATCGCGCGAGGACTGCGCGTAGACCACCTCGGTGCGGTCGACCGGCGGCAGCAGCAGCACCCCCGGCAGGTACGTCACGAGCGCCAGAAGCAGTAGTGCAGCGGCAGCGAGCCGGGGCTGCGCCGCGAGCCGGTTCAACAGCGCGCCGCTGTCGCGCTCCAGGCGGTCCATGGTCGAGAACAGAGAAGTCATGCGCGTTGGCAAGCCCTTAAGGCCGAGGGACAATTGAGGGCCGAGGGATAATCGCCGCTGCGGGGAGCCGCGGCCTTGACACTGATAGCGCACTTAAGCGATTGCGCAAGCCAGCAAAAGCGATCCCAACGGAGGGCAAAGGAATGTCGGCGGACAGCACAGAGGCGGGCAAAAAGGCGCGTCTCATCGACATCATCAAGGAGCGCTCCTTCCGTTCAGGGCGTGAAGTGAAGCTCGCCTCGGGCCGCACGTCTACTTACTATTTCAACATGAAGCCGACGATGCTCGATGCCGAAGGCGCGCACCTCATCGCCTCGCTTATCCTCGCCGTTATCGCTGACAAAAAGATCGATCTCGTCGGTGGCCTCGAAATGGGCGCCGTGCCGATCGCCTCCGCCGTCACTGCGGTTAGCCACGCCGTCAATGCGCCGGTCAATGCCTTCTTCGTGCGCAAGCAGGCCAAGGAGCACGGCACTAAGAGCCTGATCGAAGGCCTTCCCGAAGGCGACAGCCTGAAGGGCAAGCGCGTCGTCATCGTCGAGGACGTGACGACGACCGGCGGATCAGCGATCAAAGCCGCCGAACTGGTGCGCGCCGAGGGCGCCGATGTCGTCGGTGTCGTTACCATCGTCGACCGCCAGGAAGGCGCAGACGAAGCCTTTGCAGCCGCCGCCCTCACCCTGACGCCTATCCTCACCCTCGAGGACTTCAAGTGATCGCCCCCAATCAGCGAACCACTTGTTTTAATGAGTTTTCTCGCCGCTGATCGAACGCGCAGCGCGCACGCTGATTTCCGTGTAGAATTGTCTGCATAGGGAAATTCAGAAAACAACCCTAGCGGAGGAGAAATTCATGGATCAACGAATGCTCGTTATTGCCCTTGTCGTCGTTGTCGTGCTGGGCCTCATTTGGTACTCGATGCAGCCCCCGCCCGCGACAGTTACGACACCCGCAGCCGCACCTCCAGCGGCGATGGAACCGGCCACGCCGCCGCCCGCGCCGACCACCACGCCACCGCCGGCCCCGTGATACCTCGAAGTTGTAGGAGGGCGCCGGCAGCAAGCTGGCGCCCTTGCCGCCGCCGGACTCACTTTGACGCCGATCCTCACCCTCGAGGACTTCAAGTGACGTCTATCATCCCGGCATAGAACCGGAAGCCCAGGAGAAATTCGCGCAGATCGGTCCCTCCAAGCTGCGCAACATCACCGCGCCATCAACGCGAAAACGCCCCATCCCAGGTACGAACGCGCGTATCTGGCATAGCGCTCAGGCGCCGACGTCAGTTCCGCGCGGACTTCGTTCGCGAACTCGTCTTCTCCGTTGGCTGCGAGCCATCGGCGCATCGTCAGCCACTTTGCCGCTTCATATCTGTCCCAGCTGTCCTGGTCTGCCAAGACCATTTCCACGACGTCCCAGCCGAGATCGCCGAACGACGCGACGAGGTCGGGAAGAAGAAGAAAGTCCGCGATCGAACCCGCGCGGCATCCCTTGGCGATGTCCTCCGTCGGCGGCATCTGCAGCCAGTACGGCTCGCCGATGAGGATGATCCGCCCGGGGCGAAGGCTCTTCACCAAAAGCTCGATGGTGCCAGCGACTCCCCCACCGATCCAGGTCGCACCGACACAGGCTGCGACATCCACCTTTTCATCGGCGACATAGCCGGCCGCATCGTCATGAACGAACTTCACGCGATCGGCGACCCCGAGCTCCTCGGCGCGCCGCTTCGCCTGCTCGCTGAACAGCCGGCTCATGTCGATGCCGGTGCCGCCGATTGCGTAATCGCGTGCCCAGGCACACAGCATTTCGCCGGAACCGCTGCCGAGATCAAGAACGCGTGCTCCGGCCTCGAGCCTCAACGCCGCTCCGAGCGTTGCGAGCTTCTCGGCAGTGAACGGATTATGGATGCGGTAGGCGCTTTCGGTGACGTTGAATATTCGCGGAATGTCCAAAGCAGAAATGCCTTTTCGGAGTGAACCCGGTACGTCGGCGACCTGCGCCCAGAACCGGGATCGAGGAGAGTGTCGCGCAGCTCGATTTATCGAAGCTGCGCTCTGATTAATGCTGGATCTGCGATAGCCGCGTTACGGTCCGCAGCTTCAGAGATTACGAATCAGGCGGCAGCCGATCGCCTAGGCCGCTTGCGATCGCGCGACACCTACCAGCCGCACTAGCTCTTTGCGCACTTCTTCGCCGCTGGCGACGCGCGTCGCGAACGGCAGTCGCAGCGCCCGCGCGCCAAGCACCAGATCGCAGCCTTCCGGATCGACGCCCGTCATGCGCCATTCGCCCGGCGCTCCGCCCAGCAGCTTCGTCGCATAGAGCGCAATCGCATCGGCATGATCGGCGTTCATGTGCTCGACGATGCCCGGCTCCGCTTCAATTAACGCTTCCGCGCCCGCAACGTCAGTCAGCAGATCACTGCCCGGAATATCGATGATGCGGCCAAAGCCGCCGATATAGTGCGCGCTGGCGATATCGAACGCGTAAAATGAAAAATCGGGGAAGTCCACGAACCCCGCCGCCGAGGGATGACGCTCAAGATACCGGCGGCGAGCCGTCGCACTCGTTGTCGGCCGCGCTTCGCCGATCAGCGTGATGCGCGCCCCCGAAAGCGGGTCGGCATCGAGCCCCGTTGCGTCGATAAGCAGCGTAGCGCGCTGGTCGGCGGTCAAATTCTTCGTATGAAGAGCCAGTTTAGAAATCAGCAAAAGAGGCGTGCCGTCAGGCTCGGTTGCAATGAGCAACAGCGAGGCATATGGATGCCCTGTGGGCTGCAGCACCGTACCGAGCGCACCCTTCTGAGCGGCGCGAATCATGGTCCGTGCCAGAGCCGCGGTTTCCTTAACAGGCGAATTTCCGGGCTGTTTCTTAGTCTCTTCAACAGACATGCGGACCTCCCCGCTTCCTCGATCTATCCTATTCAGATAACGTTCAGACAGAAATCACGAAATTGGCTTCGCCACAATTGATACACCTTGGAGCCATAAAGCGCGGCTGGGTGGTTCTCTGCCGCAGGTCGGGACATGATGAAAGAAAAAAGCACGATCGCGCTGGTCGATGATGAGCGCAACATTCTCACCTCGCTGCGCATGGCGCTCGAGGCTGAAGGCTACAAGGTGCGTACCTACAATGATGGCGTATCGGCACTCGAAGCACTGACTGAGGATCCCGCCGACCTTGGTATCTTCGATATCAAGATGCCGCGCATGGACGGCATGGAACTGCTGCGCCGTGTGCGTCAGCGCTCCGACATGCCGGTGATCTTCCTCACCTCCAAGGACGAGGAGATCGACGAATTGTTCGGCCTCAAAATGGGTGCCGACGACTACGTTGCAAAGCCCTTCTCTCAGCGCCTCGTCGTCGAGCGCGTCAAAGCCGTGTTGCGTCGCTTCCAGCCCAAGGAGCCCGGTGCCGCTCCTGAAATGGAAGCAGCGCATGTTCTCGAACGTGGCAAGCTGAAGCTCGATCCTGAGCGACACAACTGCCACTGGGACAACAAACCGGTGACGCTCACTGTCACCGAGTTCCTGATCCTGCAAGCGCTCGCCCAGCGCCCCGGCGTTGTAAAAACGCGCGACGCGTTGATGGACGCCGCATACGACGATCAGGTCTACGTCGACGACCGCACCATCGACAGCCACATCAAGCGCCTGCGCAAGAAGTTCAAGCAGGTCGATGACAACTTCGATGTGATCGAGACTCTCTACGGTGTAGGCTATCGCTTCAAGGAAGCTTGAGGCGCGGAGGGGGTATGGCGCTCGGAACCGAGCGAGCCGCGCAGCAGCAGCTATCGAATGGCACCGCAGGCATAAAAGGCTTTGCGAGTGACATTTTCTCGGCTGCTGCCGGACTCGCCAAGCGCCTGACGCAGAAGACTGGCGTAGCAGCTTCACGCGCTGTGCAGACTTCGCGCTCAGCAACACAAACAGCGATCGGCGCAACGACGTCCGCCTTCTGGCGGTCTGTCGACGCCACGCGCCGCACCGGCGCCGCCATCGCGCTTGGCGCGCAGAATGCTGCCGCCCGCGTCGATCCTGTCGGCGCAGATACGCCGCGTGCATTTGCCCCCGTACGTGACTGGTTCGCGCGTCAAGCGATCGTGCGCTTCTTCTCTGCCAGCCTTCTGCGCCGCATCCTCATCTCCAACCTGATGGGGTTCTTCATCCTCGTCGGTGGCATTCTCTATCTCGGCTGGTTCCATACCTGGCTCATCGACGCCAAGCTCGACGCCTTGAAAACGCAGGGCAAGATCATTGCCGATGCCATCGCTGCCAACGCCAAGGTCGTGCGCGAGCGCATCATCATCGACCCCAACGCCATTCCCGATAGCCAGAACAACGCCCCGAGCAACAGCAATACGAACAACTTCCCGTTCGACGGCCTCGCCGAGTTCGAGCTATCGATCCACCCCGAGGAAGTGACGCCGATCCTGCGCAAGCTGATCCAGCCGACCAACACGCGCGCGCGCATCTATGCCCGTGACGGAACGCTGATCGTCGACACGTCGCAGACCCTTGCCCGCTGGGCGACCTGGCGTAACGAGCCGCGTGTCAGCGACCGCGAGGCCCCGCCGACCCAGAATATCTGGACCCGCATCACCCGCTATTTGTTCCGCGAGCCGATCCCCGTCTATCAGGAGATCGGCACCGGCAACGGCATGGCCTACAAGGAAATCCAAGCCGCGTTGACCGGCGAGGAAAAAAACATGCTGCTGCTCAACCGCAAGGGTGAGCAGATCGTCTCGTTCGCCTTGCCCATCCGCCGCTTCGGCGAGGTGCAGGGTGTGCTGCTGCTCTCGACGCGCCCCGGCCAGATCGACAAGATCCTGAAAGAGGAACGGACCGTCATCCTCATCCTGGCAGCGATCGCGCTGCTGGCCTCGGTTGTCACATCCCTCCTGCTGGCCCGCACGGTAGCCGGCCCGATCCAGCGTCTCTCCGCAGCCGCCGAACGCGTCAGCGAGAACATCGACGCGCGCACTGAGCTGCCGCAGTACGCTGGCCGCACCGACGAGGTTGCGCAGATGGCCGCGGCATTCCAGGCCATGACGGGCGCTTTGTGCCGCCGCATCGAGGCGAGTGAGAAGTTCGCCGCAGACGTCGCGCACGAACTGAAAAACCCGCTCACCGCCGCCCGGTCGACCGCCGAGTCCCTCGGCTACGCCAAGACCGAGGAAGAGCGCATGCACCTAGTCTCGCAGATTCAGGGCGAGCTGAAACGCCTCAACCGGCTCATCACCGACGTCTCTAACGCTTCGCGCCTCGACGCCGAACTCGCGCGCAAAGAAATGCGCCCCATCGACGTCATCACCATGCTGCGGAACGTTGTAAACATCTTCCGCGACATCATCGGCGACGACACCCAGTCTCTCGCGCTGGAAGTGGGCAATGAATCCTTCCCCGGCGCCTTCTTTGTCAAAGGCGATGAAGGACGCCTCGGTCAGGTGATGACCAACCTGATCGACAATGCCATCTCGTTCCTGCCGCCGCACGGCACCGTCACCGTGAAGGCGCGCACCGCGGCCCCGTTCGTGGAGATCGTGGTCGAGGACGAGGGCCCCGGCATTCCCGAGGATCGGCTCGATATCATCTTTGACCGCTTCTATTCCGACCGCCCCGCGACCGACACCAGCCGCGGCAAGAACTCCGGCCTCGGGCTTTCCATCTCGCGTGAGATCGTGTTGTCTCACGGTGGCCAGATCTTTGCCGAGAACCGCTACGCCGCAGGCGCGGGACCCGGATCGCAGCCTTGCGGCGCCCGCTTCACCGTTCGGCTACCCATGGCCGCCTCGGCGCAGCGAGGAGGTACGCCCGTTGGGCGACGCAACTGACACTCACACGCTCCACGGAACGGCGGTCGCCCTCGGCGCCGCCGCCGCCCTCATCCTCGGGCCATCGGGATCGGGAAAGTCGGATCTGGCCCTGCGTTGTCTGGCCCTCGCACCCACCCCGATGCTGCCCCAGCCCCCCGTCCTCGTCGCCGACGACCGCGTCTTCATTGAGCGCACGGGCCATCGCCTTCGCGTCAGAGCTCCGGCCACCATCCTCGGCCAGATCGAGGTCCGCGGGTTAGGGATAATTACCGTCCCGCACCGTCCCGCAGCCGACCTCGTCCTTGCCGTCGAGCTGGTCGCTCGACAGGCGGTGGAAAGGCTTCCAGATCCAATCCCCTCGTGGGAATGCCAAGGAATCGGCATCCCCCTATTGCGCCTCGCCCCATTCGAGGCCTCCACCCCTGTCAAGCTCATGCTTGCGCTCATGCAGGTTGTGCAAGGCTTGGCCAACCAGCAGGAAACATGACAGCAATTCCTCTTGCGCCACCGCCGAACACTTGTAAATTCGGCCGCGCTGCAATTTGCTCCCCGCGGCACGGGGAACGGCACAATCGACGATCCCCATGCTCAAGCCATGGCTCCACCACGGACCCGGCATTAGACGAGATCGGCTCTAATTCATGATCGGACTTGTCATCGTCACGCATTGCGGGCTGGCGCTTGAGTTTCGTTCCGCGCTGGAGCACGTGGTGGGACCCCAGACGCAGCTCGAGACCGTCTCTATCGGTCCCGACGACGACGCTGCGGTCCGTCGTGGACAGATCGTCGACGCCATCCATCGCACCGACACCGGCGAGGGTGTGATCGTCCTGACCGACATGTTCGGGGGCACCCCGTCGAACCTCGCGATTTCCGCCATGGATGAGGCGAACGTCGAGGTGATCGCCGGCATCAACTTGCCCATCCTCGTCAAGCTCGCCAGTGTACGCAGCGAGATGCCCCTCGCCGAGGCTGTCGCCAGCGCCCGGGAGGCCGGCCGCAAGTACATCAAGGTGGCTAGCCAGGAGCTTTCTGGCGACGGTTCGGTTTAAGGATCAATGCCTGAGATAAAGGACAGCTCCCGTCCGGAAGCGATCGTGACCATCCGCAACCGCAAGGGTCTGCACGCGCGCGCATCCGCCAAGTTCGTCAAGTGCGCTGAAAGCTACGACGCCATCGTCACCGTAACGCGTGACGGCCAGGCCGTCGGCGGTACATCGATCATGGGCCTGATGATGCTCGCAGCCGGACCCGGATCGACCCTGCATATGACGGCAACCGGTCCCCAAGGGCCCGAAGCCCTGCAAGCGCTCGTCACCCTCGTTGAGGACGGCTTCGGGGAAGACTGCATCGACGACGCATGAAAAAAGGGGAGCACCATCGGTGCTCCCCTTACTCTTTCGGACTCTCGAGCAAGCTATTTTGACAGATAGACCGTGGTCAGCTTGACCGCGATATCGGTGAACGCGCTCTGTAGCTCCAGGGCATCCGCCGCATTGTAATACTTCGTTTCGTCGGTGGCGCACGCCTTGAGGGTTTGTGCCGCGAGCGACGACGTGCTGACGTCGAAGCCCACCGTCCACACCTCGACGCCCTTCGCCTTCATGTTTTCGCACAGCTCTAGTGCCTGCTTGGCCGAGCAGCCGTTGGCTGCCTGGGGGCACGAGGACGTGTAGCCATAGTTGGCCAGGACACCATTGTCGTCATACTGCGTGTTGTAGTCGCCATCCGTCATCAGGATGGCCACCTTCTTCACCGAGTTCTTCCCTGTCCCCGACGAGTAGTCGCGCGCCTGATTTTCGCTCTCCCACAACGTGTTCCACTCCGGAGACAGCGTATACCACGCCCACGCTGTTCCAAGGTGACCGGCCGTACCGCCAGTCGCAGTCAGGTTCGAGATCTTGTCCGATAGCACCGTCGTGTCGCTCGTCAACGGCTGCACCGTGCCGCTCGAAGGCACCGTGCAATCGGCATAGCTGTTCGCGGCTGCCAACAGCGCGTTCTTCTGCGAAGTGGAAAGCTTGGTGTTCTTCTTCCAGCTGATCGTCACCACCTCGCCGGTTCTGGCGCTGCTCTTGCCGTCGATGACCACCGTGCCGTCCGTGGTGGAAATGGCTGCCACCTGCTCGCGGTGCGGCATGACGTAGTTGTCGGCACTCGGCTCTGTATCGGTGTAGCGGTCGCTGGTCATTCGCTCGACGACGCATGTTTCAGCGCGGTTATAGAGCGTTTGCGTCGATCCGCTCTTCACCATCAGAACCTTCGGCGGGCTGCCCGTGGCCGCAGCATAGACGCTCGCCGAAGGCAAACGGATGTCCTCCGAGAACGGCACGATAGCGATCGTGGTTTTATCTTCTTGGTTCTCGTTCGCCTGTGTGACGATATCCACCAGCTTCTGTGCCGACGTCTTCAAAGCGGAGAGCTTCGTGCACGGCATGCACATGGAGCCGGTAACGTCGAGCATCATTGCGATCTCGGTCTGCCCAGCCTTCATGCCGAGCTGCGAGCCGAACTTCGTCTGCGCCAAGCTGATCAGCGGCAACTTATCGACTGCCGCAAGTTGCAGGAACGGCGTGTCGATGTACGCATTGCCCGACGCACTGAGACCCAACCCATTGTCGGCCACAGTGAACGCAACGGTATCGTTCGTCACCGGCAGCCGCGACTTGACGTTCTCGTTGTAGTAATTCGTCGCCGCTTCAACGGCCGAGTCCTTATCGCCGGTCAGCTGCAGCGTCCGACCGCCCGCAAGAACGGCAGCGTCGATCGCCGACAGTGTCTGATTGCGCGCATGCAGCCAGCGGCCAACGTCAACGGCCGCGCCGATCGAGAGCATCAGCACGACGATCGTAAGACCCATGATGATCGCAACGTTGCCACCCTCGTCGTCACGAAACCGACGCAGGCCGTCCCGGAGCCGCTGCTGACGCCCCAACCACAACTTCATCTTCGCCACTCCTGCGAGTACTCTTTTGTCGTTTGAGAGGACTATGCGGCGGCCAAATATTGAAAGTTCTTAAAAGCGCTAAAATTTATTAGTATTGCTTAATCAGAAGTTATTCTTGGGTTTATCTCGCTACGTCTTTGCGAAGCCGCGCGTTCGCTAGCGCACTTAGCAGGCAGCCAGGCTAATGCCGGCGCCGGCCCCGGAGAACATATAAGGACTTGTTTATATCTTTGTTGCGCGACCCGTCACCGGCCGTTAGAAGGGCGCATGCCGAGGTGGCCGAGGCATTTCCATTGCCGGCCGCCCGCCTCCCCCTAAGGCGCCATTGGGCGCCCAGCCGCAAGGAGCAGAGCCCATGGGCAAGCCGACCGACTACGTCGTCAAAGACATCAACCTCGCCGATTGGGGGCGCAAGGAAATCTCGATCGCCGAGACCGAGATGCCCGGCCTGATGGCGACGCGCGAGGAATTCGGCAGCGCCAAGCCCTTGAAGGGCGCACGCATCGCCGGCTCGCTGCACATGACCATCCAGACCGCCGTGCTGATCGAGACCCTGGCAGCCCTCGGCGCCGACATCCGCTGGGTCTCCTGCAACATCTATTCGACCCAGGACCACGCCGCGGCCGCCATCGCTGCCGCCGGCATCCCGGTGTTCGCCTACAAGGGCGAGAGCCTTAAGGAGTACTGGGACTTCACCGCCAAGCTGTTCGAGTGGGGCGACGGCGGCGTACCGAACATGATTCTCGACGACGGCGGCGACGCGACGATGTTCGTGCACCAGGGTGTTCGCGCCGAGAACGGCGACACCATGTTCCTCGACCAGCACAACAGCGAGGAAGAAGAGATCTTCTTTGCGCTCATCAAGCGCATGCTCAACGAAAAGCCGAAAGGCTGGTTCTCGAACATCGCCGCCAATATCCGCGGCGTCTCGGAAGAGACGACCACGGGCGTGCATCGCCTCTACGACATGCAGAAGGCCGGAACGCTTCTGTTCCCCGCCATCAACGTCAACGACTCGGTCACCAAGTCGAAGTTCGACAACCTCTACGGCTGCCGTGAATCGCTCGTCGACGGCATTCGCCGCGGCACCGACGTCATGATGGCTGGCAAGGTCGCGATGGTTGCCGGCTTCGGCGACGTCGGCAAGGGCTCGGCTGCCTCGCTGCGCAACGCAGGCTGCCGCGTTCTCGTCTCCGAGATCGATCCGATTTGCGCCCTGCAGGCGGCGATGGAAGGCTACGAGGTCGTCACCATGGAAGATGCGGCCCCGCGCGCCGACATCTTCGTTACGGCAACCGGCAACAAGGACGTCATCAAGACCGAGCACATGCGCGCGATGAAGGACCGCGCCATCGTCGCAAACATCGGCCACTTCGACAACGAGATCGAGGTTGCCGGCCTCAAGAACTTCAAGTGGAACAACATCAAGCCGCAGGTCGACGAGATCGAGTTCCCCGACGGCAAGCGCATCATCCTTCTTTCCGAAGGCCGCCTCGTGAACCTCGGCAACGCCATGGGTCACCCGTCCTTCGTCATGTCGGCCTCGTTCACCAACCAGACCCTCGCGCAGATCGAGCTGTGGGCCAACGCCGGCAAGTACGAGAAGAAGGTTTATACGTTGCCTAAGCACCTCGACGAGAAGGTTGCTCGCCTGCATCTCGAGAAGATCGGCGTGCAGCTGACGAAGCTTTCACCCGAGCAGGCCGCTTATATCGGTGTCCAGCAGGAAGGCCCCTTCAAGTCGGACCACTACCGCTACTGATCGGCCACTTCCCGACGCTTCAAATTGGCGCCTTCCCGGCTGCGGGAGGGCGCCTTTTGCGTCTAATGGCACCCCGGGCTCGGAAGCCCTTCTGCGTCTTACGGGCAGCACCCATCAACCAATTGCACCCCCAGGTCCCTCGCGCGCCCTGCGGCGCTGGCAACCCTCCCATCGGCTCCGCATAATCGAAAACGATTCGCCTTCTCGCAGGGGCGATAACCGCCGGGCCTTTGTCCTTTGCTCGTTGCGTCTTTGGCCTCGGGTTCCCCACTTTTTTCATGGACCCCGATGCAGTCCACTGCCCACAGAAGAAGAAACGAAATTCGTCCGCGCGAGCTGCTGGCGCTAGGCATTGCGAGCCTCGCCTGCGTTCTTGTAGTCGCCGCGGGCGTAATCTCGGGCGGCGTGCCGACGCTGTCTTTCGGTGAGATGAAGCCCCTCGCCGCAATTGGCTTCATCATCGGCGCTGTCCTCTTCATCGCAGCTCTTCTGTCGCTGACCGTCGTGCGGGCCAAGCGAGAGGAAAAGCGGGCGCTCGCAGAAGCCGGGGAACTGAAGCGCAGCCTCGCGGCCACTGATTCGATTATCCGTGCCGAGCCCCAGGTGCTGCTCTTCTGGGAGCAAGACAGCCCACTGCGGGTGGCAGCCTTTTCCTTGAGCGGCATTCCCGGCCTGCCCACCACGCCTGAAGCGTTCCTGCGCTTCGGCCAATGGCTGGAGCCCGCATCCGCCACCACCCTCAAGCCGGCCATCGACGCGCTCTTCACGCAGGGCCACCCGTTCAGCATCGTCGTGCGCACGATCGCCGGCGGCCACGTCGAGGCTGAGGGCCGCACCGCCGGTGGCCGCGCGGTGCTGCGCTTTCGCGACGTCGCCGGGCACCGTGCCGAAGTCGCGCGCATCCTTGCCCAACATCAGCGTCTGTCGCGCGAAGTGCGCGCCAGCCGCGCGCTGCTTGACGCGTTGCCGATACCGGTCTGGCTGCGCGCCAAGGACGGACGCATCACCTGGGTCAACAGCGCCTACGTCCGCGCTGTCGAAGCACGCAGCCGCGCCGAGGTGCAGGAGCGTCAGATCGAGTTGCTGGAGCAGCGCCAGCGTCGCGCAGCTGCCCGCGTGCTGGCGCGCGGCGAGAGCTACCGAAACCGCATTCCTCTCATCGTCGGCGGTGAGCGCCGCACACACGATGTCACTGTCATTCCGTTCGAGGACGCCGTAGCCGCAGCCGCCATCGACGTCATGGCAACGGAGAAGCAAGGCGAGGAGCGCCCCGCGCTTGCCTACGACCGCACGCTGGATCGTGTCGCCACCGCCGTTGCCATCTTCAACGCGCAGCAACAGCTCGTGTTCTTCAACGAGACCTATCGCAAGCTCTGGCAGCTTGACGAGGATTGGCTGAAATCGCGCCCAACCGAAGGCGCGGTTCTCGATCGTCTGCGCGAATTGGGGCGCCTGCCCCAAGTGGTCAACTACGCCGAGTGGCGGAGCCGGATCCTCTCCGCTTACGGCGAAGGCACCCCTGAGGATGACACCTGGCTGCTCCCCGACGGCCGCACTTTGCAGGTACTCACCGAGAAGCGCTCCGATGGCGGCGTCACCTATCTGTTCGTCGACGAGTCCGACCGCCTCGCTCTCGAGCGCGATTACAACGCACTCATCGGCGTGCAGCGCGAAACACTCGACAGCCTCAAGGAAGCCGTCGCAGTGTTCGGCACTGACGGCCGTCTCAAGCTATTCAACTCCGCGCTGGCTAACATCTGGCAGCTGCCGCCTCGTCAGCTTGCCGAAGAGCCCCACATTGACGAATTCATCGCGCAAGCTCGCGAGTACTGCGATGATCCCGTCACCTGGAGCCGCCTCAGCCGCGCCGTCACGTCCTTCTCCGAGCAGCGCGAAGAACTTGGCGGCCAGATGGTGCGCCCCGACGGCACCTTCATCGACTACGTGGTGATGCCGCTGCCTGACGGCGCCACGCTCGTCACTTTCGCCGACGTCACCGACAGCAAGCGCAACGAGCGCTTGCTCGCCGAGCGCAACGAAGCGCTTGTCGCCGCCGACCGCATGAAGAACGCCTTCATCAGTCACGTGTCGTACGAGCTGCGCACGCCGCTTACCAACATCATCGGCTTCAGCGATCTGCTCGGCAACCCGCACATCGGCACGCTAAATAGCAAGCAGCAGGAATACCTCGGCGACATCTCCACCTCGTCGAAGACACTCCTCGCCATCATCGACGACATCCTCACGCTCGCCACCATGGACGCCGGCACCATGGAACTGAAGCAGACCAACGTCGATGTTCCCGCCGTCATCGATGCCGCCATCCTCGGTGTGCGCGAAGCCGCCCAGCGCGCGCGCCTCTCGTTGCACATTGCCGTCGCCGACGACGCCACCCACTTCATCGCCGACGAGGCGCGCGTGCGCCAAATCCTGTTCAACATCCTCTCCAACGCCGTCAGCTTCTCCAAACCCGGCGACAAGATCACCATCACCTCGCGCCGCGACGCCGACATGATCGTGTTCACCGTCACCGACGAGGGCGTGGGCATCCCGAAGGACGAGCAGGCGCGGGTGTTCGAGCGCTTCGAAAGCCGCAGCCTCGGTGCCGGCCACCGCGGCGCCGGCCTCGGCCTTTCCATCGTCAAGAGCCTCGTGGAGATGCACGGCGGCACCGTCTGGCTGGAATCGGAGCCCGGCCACGGCACCAGCGTCACTGTGCGCCTTCCCGCCCGGGGCCGACCTGCTATTGCAGCCGAGTAGTCTGCCCCAAGAAGGCCCCGAGGGTTCGCTATCGGCCGGGGGCAGCCGAGCCTGAAGTGAACCGTAGATGCCCGCCACCCACGTCATCGAAGCCGTAACCGAGAGCCAGCTCCTGCGCCTGAGCGAGGCGCTGGCCTTCATAGCCCGTCGCGGCGACCTTTTCGCCCTCAGCGGCGAGCTCGGCGCCGGCAAAACCACGCTGGCGCGCGCCGTCATCCGCGCCCTCTCCGGCGACAAGGACGAGGAAATCCCCAGCCCGACGTTTACCCTGGTCCAGACCTACGCGACCCCGCGCATGCAGGTGGCGCACTTCGATCTGTACCGACTCGGCGCCGCCGCCGAACTGGAGGAGCTTGGCCTTGATCTCGCCCTCAAGAACGGCATCGCACTTGTTGAGTGGCCCGAGCGCGCAGACGACCTGCTTCCCGCCGACCGCCTCGACATACGCATCGACGACGATGGCTCATCTGGCGCCACCCGCCGCCTGACGCTGACCGGCCACGGCGACTGGGCCGCGCGCCTCGATCGCTTCATGGCGATGCGCAATCTCATCGGCGGCGGCGGCGCGAACGGCTCGGGCAACGGGGGCGACTGCGAGCTGCGCTACATCCAGGGTGATGCCTCCGTACGCCGTTACGGCCGGCTGCTGCGCCACGGCGCCCCTGACGCGATCCTTATGGACTGGCCGCGTCAGCCCGATGGTCCGCCCATCCGCAACGGACTTCCCTACAGCCGTCTCGCGCACCTGGCGGAGGATGTTCGCCCGTTCGTCGCCGTTGCCGATGCTCTCGCCGCTGCCGGCCTCACCGTACCCCACATCCGCGCTCGCGATCTCCACAACGGCTTCCTCATCCTCGATGACCTTGGCGACCGCGTCTTCGGCCGCGAGATGGTCATAGGCACCAATCAGGCAACGCTCTGGCAGACCGCAACCGATGCGCTTGTCGCCCTGTCGCGCGCGCCGGCTCCCGAAACGCTGCCCGTACCCGGCGGCGGCGAGCACCGCGTTTCCGCCTACGACGCCGACGCCATGGCCATAGAGACCGAGCTGATCACCGACTGGTACTGGCCGGCGCTGCGTGGCGATCAGCTCCCCGCCGACGATCGCGCGACGTTCAGCGCTCTCTGGTCCGATGTCTTCACCGAACTCGCCAAAATGCCGGCCGCCTGGGTGTTGCGCGACTACCACTCGCCCAATCTTCTCTGGCTGCCCGAGCGGGAAGGCATTGCGCGCGTGGGAGTGATCGACTTTCAGGATGCCATGCGCGGCCCCGCCGCCTACGACCTTGTCTCTCTGCTGCAGGATGCACGCGTTGATGTGGCACCCGAACTCGAAGCAGAACTGTTCGAGCGCTACTGCGCTGGCGTTGCCGCCTACCCCGGCTTCGACCGTGATGCATTCGCCTTCGCCTACTCAGCGCTCGGCGCCCAGCGCAACACCAAGATCGTCGGCATCTTCGCTCGCCTCGCCAAGCGCGATGGCAAGCCGCAGTATCTGCAGCACCTCCCACGGCTCTGGCGCTATCTCGACCGCGATCTCGCACACCCGCGCCTCGCGCCCCTCAAGCGCTGGTACGACGCCCACTTCCCTGCCGACGCCCGCGCCATTCCGGCCGCCATTCCCGTCGTCTGAAAACGGAGCTCATCCATGACTGCCTCATCGAGCTGGCGTCCTGCCGCAGCGATGGTGCTCGGCGGCGGCTACGGTAAGCGGATGATGCCGCTCACCAAAGACATCCCCAAGCCGATGGTGGTGCTGAAAGGCCGCCCGCTGATCGATCATGTGCTCGATCGCATCGCTGCCGCCGGCGTCCCCCGGGCGGTCGTCAACGTGCATTACTGCGCCGACAAGCTGCAAGCTCATGTTGAGAAGCGCACACACCCTAAAATCGCAATTTCCGATGAACGCCAACAGCTTCTGGATACCGGAGGCGGCGTTGCCAAGGCGCTGCCCCTGCTCGGGCCGGACCCGTTCTTGATTCACAACTCCGACTCGGTCTGGATCGAAGGTGTCGGCTCCAACCTCGAGCGGATGTTCTCCGTCTGGGACCCCGACACAATGGACAGCCTGATGCTGCTCGCCTCCGCGGCCACCAGCCTCGGCTACGATGGTTCGGGCGATTTCGCCATGGACAAGGACGGGCGCCTCAGCCGGCGCGGTGAACGGCAGATGGTTCCGTTCGTCTTCACCGGCGTTTCGATCGCCCATCCGCGCATCTTCGAGGGCGCGCCCGATGGGGCGTTCTCGATGAATCGGCTCTGGGACAGAGCCATCGACAACGGACGGCTCTTCGGCATTCGCCTCGACGGCCTTTGGATGCACGTAGGAACGCCAGAGGCCTTGGTCGAGGCAGAGAGGTGGATCGAGAGTGAGGATGTCGCCTGACAACGACACGGACGCCCGGACCTCAGGCCGGAGCGTCAGCGCGCGCGTCTTCACCGTACCGGCCGGCCTTCCCTTTCTCGCTTCCGTAACGCGCGCAATCTTGAGCGGCGATCTCCCTGCCCCAGGGGGCATCGCGCCCGACCCGCTCGCCCTTCCCGACATGACCATCCTGCTGCCCACGCGTCGCGCAACACGCGTCATGCAGGAAGCATTTCTCAACGTTGCCGGCGGACGCGCGATGACGCTGCCGCAGATCCGTCCCATTTCCGCTGGCGAGGAGGACCTCACTCTGCTCGCCGGCCTCGCGAGCCCCGGCACGCTCGGCACCGACGCGCTGGAGCTGCCGCCCGCTGTCAGCGAGATCGAGCGCCGCCTCACACTCACCATGCTGGTGCAGCGCTGGTCCGAAACGATCCGCAAGGACGACAGCGCGTCGAGCCATCTCGGTGAGACTGCCGTTGCAGCCGGCGCCAACACGCCCGCGCAGGCCGTGCATCTTTCCGCCGAGTTGGCGCGTCTGATGGACATGGTGGAAACGGAAAACGTCGCGCTCTCCGGCCTCGCCAAGCTCGTACCCGATGAATATTCCGCGCACTGGCAGGACACGCTGAACTTCCTGCAGATCATCACCGCTTATTGGCCCGCGCACTTAGCTGAAAAGAATCTTCTCTCACCCGCCACGCGCCGCAACCGCGCAATCCTCGCCCACACCGAGCGCCTGACGAAGTCGCCGCCGTCCGGCCCCGTCATCGTTGCCGGCGTCACCGGCTCCGTGCCGGCGACGGTCGAGCTGATGCGCGCGGTGGCTTCTCTGCCGCAAGGCGCGCTCGTGCTGCCCGGCCTCGACCTGTACCTCGACGAAGAAAGCTGGCACGCGATCAAGGATCACCCCGAGCATCCGCAGTTCGGCTTTCATAAGCTACTCGCCGACCTCGGCGTGGCGCGCAGCGACGTTGAGATGCTGCCGGGTGAGACACCGGCCCCCGATCAGGCAGCCCGCGCCGTGCTCGTTTCGGAAACCATGCGCCCATCCGGCAAAACCGGACTTTGGCAGCGCTACATCAGGAACACCGATCCCGCCGACGTGCGCCACGCACTCGGCAACGTCAGTCTCATCGAGGCACCCTCCGCACAGGACGAAGCCGAAGTCATCGCCCTCATTCTGCGCGAGGCGGCCGAAACGCCTGGGCGCACCGCAGCGCTCGTCTCACCCGATCGATTGCTGGCGCGCCGCGTCGCCGTGCGGCTCGAAGCCTGGGGCATCCGCGTCGATGATTCCGCCGGCCGTCCGTTCGCCAAGACCCCACCTGGCACGTTCCTCGATCTCGTCGTCGCCGCTGTTGCCGAGGATTTCTCTCCTGCCGCAACGATGGCGCTGCTGAAGCATCCGCTGACCCGCGTCGGCCTCGATGCCTTCGCCGTACGCCGCGCCGCCCGCGCACTCGAAATCGCCGTGTTCCGCGACGTCTACCTTGGTCGCGGCATCGACGGCGTCGCTGACGCCCTGGAACGTGCCGATGAAAGCAAGCAGCGGCGGCATCGCGCCGTTCAGCGCCTGTGGGATGCCGACTGGGCCGGCGCGCACGATCTCGTCGCCCGTCTGCGCGAGGCGTACGAACCGCTCATCAACGTGTTCGCCGAGCGCGGCACGCAATCGATGCAATCGATCGCCGCGGCGCATATCGCCGCCGCAGAAGCGCTCTGCCAGCTCCCCGAAGCCGAGCGCGCGAAAGACGACGACAGCTCCCCGCTCTGGCAGGGCGAGGCCGGCACCGCCGCGTCTAGCTTCTTCGCCGGCCTGATCAACGAGGAACTGCCCACCCTCGCCATCACCGCAGGCGACTACCCCGATCTCTATCGCAGCCTGATCGTCGGGGAGAACGTGCGCCCGCGCGTTGCCGTGCACCCGCGCCTCTCTATCTGGGGCCCGTTCGAGGCGCGTTTGCAGCAGCCCGACGTGATCGTTCTCGGCTCCCTAAATGATGGCACCTGGCCCGAGGCCGCCGATCCCGGTCCGTGGCTCAACCGGCCGATGCGCGCCGAACTCGGCCTGCCCTCGCCCGAGGCAACCATCGGCCACGCCGCGCACGACTTCACCTCGCTGCTCGGCGCCAGCCGCGTCTATCTCACCCGCGCCGAGAAGATCGACGGCGTGCCGACAGTGCCTTCGCGCTGGCTCATGCGCTTGCAGGCATTGCTCGCCGGCTTCGGCATCGCTGATGCGTTGGAGCCCGACCAGCCCTGGCTCGGGTGGGCCCGCGCTCGCGACCACGCACCGGTGCGCGAGCGCATCAGCGCCCCCGAGCCTCGCCCGCCGCTCGCCCTGCGCCCCCGCAAGCTCTCCGTTACGCGCATCGAAACCTGGCTTGCCAACCCTTACGCGATCTTCGCGCGCGATATCCTGAAGCTCGACAAGCTGCCCGAGCTAGGCACCGATCCCAATGCGGCGCTGCGCGGCAACGTCGTGCACGAGATCATGAGCCGCTTTGCGGTGACGCACCCCGGCGATCTGCCACCAAACGCGCACGCAGAACTCATGAGCATCGCGCGCGCCGTGTTGATCGATTACGTCGAAAACCCGCGCATCGCTGCGTTCTGGCTGCCGCGGTTCGCGCGCTTCGCCGAATGGTTCGCCGACAGCGAGCCCGCCCGCCGCACCGATGTGGAGCGCATCATCGCTGAGGTGAGCGGCCGGCTCGTCATCGACGCAGATGGCGGCCCCTTCACGCTCACCGCCCGCGCCGACCGCATCGACATCACCCCGCGCGGCATCGTCATCACCGACTACAAGACCGGCACGCTGCCGACCGACAAGCAGATCGCCGACGGCATGAAGCCACAGCTGCCGCTCGAAGCCGCCATCGCCATGGGTGAAGCCGGCTTCCCCGACACGCCGCACGGTCCCGTCATCGGCATGCGCTACATCCGCGCCACCGGCGCTGAGCCGCCCGGCGAGGATCGCCTCGTCGGCAACGGCAGCATCGATGCACTGGCGACCGCCGCGCTCGCGAACCTGACGAAACTGATCTCGCATTTCGACGACGAAGCGACGCCCTACAAGGCGCTGCGCCGTGCGCGCTTCTCCTACGACTTTGATGATTACGCACACCTGGCGCGCGTGGCCGAATGGTCCGTGCCGGGCGAGGAAGAGGCGAGCGCCGCATGACCTCGAGCCTTCCCAACAACGACTTCGAGCAGACCAAACGCCGCCAGCGCGACGCAGCCGATCCGCATGCCTCCGTGTGGGTGAGCGCCAACGCCGGGACGGGCAAGACCCACGTGCTCACTCAGCGCGTGCTGCGTCTGATGCTGTCCGGAACCAAGCCCGAGCGCATCCTCTGTCTTACTTACACCAAGGCCGCCGCCGCCGAGATGTCGAAGCGCGTTTTCGACACCCTGGCCAAGTGGGTGACGATGCCCGAGGCCGACCTCTCCCGCCAGCTCACCGAACTGTGCGACCGCCCCCCACTCGACGGCGAAACAGATCTTGCGCGCACTCTGTTCGCCATCGCCATCGAGACCCCGGGCGGGCTCAAGGTGCAGACCATCCATTCGTTCTGCGAGCGCCTGCTGCAGCGCTTTCCGCTCGAAGCCGGCGTCGCGCCGGGCTTCACCGTTCTCGACGACACGACGTCGACGGCGCTGCTGCGCGAAGCCATCGATGCAACGCTTCTCGAAGCAACTGATGGCTCGTCGGCAAAACAGGCGGATGCCCTCGGCATCATCATCCCCTTCGCCGCTGAAGAGCGTTTCGACGACGTGCTGCGCGCAGCGCTGAGCCAGCGCCGATGGCTCGACAGCGCGCTGCGCATCGACTTCGGCGACAACGAGGACGATGCACTCCTCGGCCTCGAACGTCTCTACCGCCGGCATTTCAATGTCCCCGAGGACACCAGACCCGAAGACATCGAAAGCGATATGGCCGACGTCGTCAGCGACGCCGAGCTGCAGCGCCTGCGCGATGCCCTCAGCGGCGGCACTGTAACGGACCAGAAGTCCGTGCAGCACATCACTGCGGCACTCCAGGCCGAAGCGAGCCCGATCCGCGCCGCCGCGCTTGAGAAGTTCTTCTGTCGCGCCGATGGCGATCCGCGCGCCAAACTGATGACTAAGGCCATCGCCGACGCATTCCCCGATCTGCGCGACGGCATGGACATTGCGCAGCGCCGTTTCGTCGCCCTGATGGAGCAGCGCCGCGGTATCCGCGCGATCACCGCCACCATGGCGTTGCATCGTGTCGCCGGCGCCGTGCTGCAACGCTATACGCTCGCCAAACGCCGCCGCGCCGCTCTCGACTATGACGACCTGATCGCCCGCAGCGTCTTCCTGCTTAGCGGACAGGACCTCGCGGGCTGGGTGATGTTCAAGCTCGACCGCGGCATAGACCATATCCTCGTCGACGAGGCGCAGGACACCAGTCCCGATCAGTGGCAGATCGTCGAGGCTCTGGCGCGCGAGTTCTTCACCGGCACCGGCCAGTCCGACGTCATCCGCACGCTGTTCGCCGTTGGCGACGAGAAACAGTCGATCTACTCGTTCCAGGGCGCCGCGCCGCACAAGTTCGCCGAGATGGGCACGCGCTTCGCCGCCCTGTGCAGCAACGAAACCTGGCGCCGCATTCCACTCAACCTGTCGTTCCGAACCGTGGCGCCGGTGCTCGAAGCCGTCGACGGCGTGTTCTCCGATCATCGCCGCACGCCCGGCCTTTCCACCGAGGACGCCGTCGTCCGACACGCCGTGCACCGCCTCGGCCATGGCGGCATCGTGGAGATCTGGCCGACCGAAGCGCCCGAGGACGTCAGCAACGGCGATCCCTGGGCACCGCTGGAAGAAGCATCCGGCCGCGCACCCGCCGAGCGCCTTGCCGAGCGCATTGCTTCCACCATCCGCCGCTGGCTCGATACCGGCGAGATACTCGCATCCGAAGGCCGCCCCGTACGCGCGGGCGACATCATCATTCTGGTGCGCAAGCGCCGGCCATTCGCCGGGCCCATGGTCGCCGCGCTGAAGGCACGCGGCATTCCTGTTGCCGGCGCCGACCGCTTGCGCCTCTCCGAGCAAATTGCCGTCGCCGATCTCATGTCACTCGGCGACTTCCTCACCCTGCCCGAGGACGATCTCGCCCTCGCCGAAGTTCTGAAGAGCCCGCTCATTGGCTTTAGCGACGATCACCTGCTGACGCTCGCGGCCGGCCGCAAAGGCACGCTTTGGAAGTCGCTCATCGAGCATGCACGGGTGGACGAACGTTTCACCGCCGCGGCGGAAACCTTGAAGCGCTGGCGCTCGCGCGCCGACTTCATCCCGCCGTTCGAGTTCTTCGCCTCGATCCTCGATCGCGAAGGTTGCCGGATGAAGCTGCTATCGCGTCTCGGCGCCGAAGCTGCCGATCCGATCGACGAGTTCCTCAACCTCGCCCTCAGCTACGACGATGCCGAGGCGCCTTCGCTCACCGGCTTTCTCAATTACCTGCGCGAGGCCGACCGCGAGGTGAAGCGCGACATGGAGCACGGCCGTGACGAGGTGCGCGTGATGACCGTGCACGGCGCCAAAGGCCTCGAAGCGCCGATCGTGTTCCTGCCTGACACTTGCGCCACCGCATCGGGCGGGCCGATCAATTCGCTGTTCGGCATTGAGGATTTAGACGCGCCCGAGGGTGCGGAGGGAACGCCTTTCGTCTGGAGCGTCAAAGGAACGAGCGCCCACCCTGTCATCGCCGCCGCGCGCGCGCTGCGCACTCAGCGCGAGATGGAAGAACGCAACCGCCTGCTCTACGTCGCCATGACCCGCGCCCGCGATCGGCTCTACATCGCCGGCTTCGAAGGCCGCAATGGCCCTGCCCGCGGCTGCTGGTATGAGCTGATCAGCACTGCCCTCTCGGCAAGCTTCGAGGAGGCCGACGACGGCATCGGCGTCACCGTGCGCCGTCGTACAGCGCAGCAGGCAGTTCCAGCCAAGCCGCGCGACTCCTCCCACAAGCAGGAAGCGACAGGTGTCACCTTGCCAGAATGGGCCAAGGTCCACGCACCGCGCGAGGCAACGCTGTCGATCCCGCTCGCCCCATCGCGGCTCGAAGCCTACGCGCCCGACTCCGAAGGCGAGCCGATCATCGAGCAAAAGCCCCAACCCCGCTCTCCCGCCGAGGAGCCGGCCGCACTGCCGCCCGCTGCTCAGTCCGCCGACAACCGCTTCCTCCGTGGAACCCTGACGCACGCCCTGCTGCAGCATCTGCCGACCCTGCCGTCCGACGGATGGAAGAACGCCGCGTCCGGCTTCCTGGAAGCGCGCGGCAGCGCCCTCTCTGCCAAGGTCCGCTCCAGCATCGCCAAGGAGACGCTGGCAATCCTCACCGCACCTGAGTTCGCGCCCCTGTTCAGTCCGCAGAGCCGCGCCGAGGTGCCCATCGTCGCGCTGCTGCCCAATCCCACGGGCAAGGGCCCGCCGCTGAAGCTGATGGGCCAGCTCGACCGCCTCGTCGATCTCGGCAGCGAGATCCTGATCGTTGATTATAAGACCAACCGTCCGCCGCCTTTGAAGGTGGAGCAGGTTGCAGGGGCCTACCTATTCCAGCTCGCCGCATACCGGCTCGCCCTGCGCGAAATTTATGCAGGAAAAACAATCAAGGCAGCGCTGCTTTGGACCGACGGTCCCCGCATCATGCCCGTACCCGACGCCCTGCTCGACGACTACGCCGGCCGCCTATGGACTCTCGACGTCACGAACCTTGACGCTGGCGGGGCCCATTCCTAACTTCGCCCACGAAGAGGCAGCGGGCCTTGGTGCTCAGATGACTGTCTCAACAGGAGAAAACATATGGCAGACGCAGTGTCCGACAGCACCTTCGAGCAGGAGGTCCTGAAGTCCTCCGAGCCGGTACTTGTGGACTTCTTCGCGGAGTGGTGCGGCCCCTGCAAGGCCATGGCCCCGGCACTCGACCAGGTCGCCAAGGAGATGCAGGGCAAGATCAAGGTCGTGAAGCTCGACGTTGACCAGAACCCGGCCGTCACCGGCAAGTACGGCATCCGCGCCATGCCGACCTTGATCATGTTCAAAAACGGCAAGCCGGCCGCCCAGCACACCGGCGCCCTGGTCCAGAAGAAGAAGCTCGAAGACTGGATCAACTCCTCGGTCGCCTGATCCAATAAGCTCACTGCTTTCGGACGAGGCCTCGCCCTACGGCGGGGCCTTTTCCTTTGCGGCGCAGCTCCACATGATCTGATAGCCTCAGGGACACTGAACTTCCGATTCCGGATCGATCCCGATGCTCCAGCTCTCGCGCACGCTTCGCCTCGCCTTCGGCACCGTGGCTTTCATGCTGCTCGGCGCAACTGCGGCTTGGGCTCCCGGCAGCATCACACTCGACGAAGTGCTGGATCAGCTGAAGGACAACGAAAAGCTCGTTGGCGAAATCAACGCCGAGCTCAAGGCGCAGAACCTATCCGCGGAGAACATCATCTGCGTCGGCGCACGTTTCGGCGGCCATTGGGTCGAACTCGGCGGAGCGCGCTCGATCCCCTACGAGTGCGAGATCGGCAAAAAGAAGCTCAACATCGATGGCACTCTCCGCCTCTACGACCAGCAGGGTGCAGAGATCGACATGAGCGATGAAAAGGCTCCCGAGCGCGCCTTCGACTACAAGCAGAGCGATCTCACGTGGACGTGGCAATAGCCACCCGCCTCGCGCGCCCTCGCCGCGCATCTTGAAAAACCCAATATCCGCGCGGACGAATCTGCTGATTCACCATAATTCCACCACGCCAGCCCGGCTTCCTGAGGCTGGATCAATCGTCGTGGGAGTTAGTCATGGTGTTTCAGCGCAGGCACGAGCCGAAGACACTCACTGTCGTTCCAGCCGAGGTTGCTGCATTGCCCCCGGGCGATGAAAACAATGCCGCATCCGTCATCGGCAAGGATATGTCCATCGAAGGTCAGTCGATCACCGTGCGCTGCAAGGGCACCTTGCGCGTCAACGGCGTCATCACCGCCGACCTTCATTGCAATGAGCTGGTGGTCGGCGAAGAAGCCATCATAACCGGATCAGTCGCCGCCGATCAGGTTCGCGTTTTCGGTGCCGTGCACGGCGCCATCCTAGGCGCCAACGTTACGCTGCATCCGAGCGCGCGCGTCGACGGCGACATTCACTCGCAATCTTTGACGATCGAGCAGGGCGCCAGCTTCGATGGCCGCTCCCGCAAGGTCGCCAATGCTGCCGAAGTCGCACCGCAGCTCGAAACGCAGCAGATGCATCGCGCCTACGGCTGACACGGCATAGCATCGACTCTCGGCTACACACGCGATTTCGGCACGGCCGCGCAGGCGGCCGTCTACGCCAGCTTCATGATTCCCGGAGTGTGAGGCCACGGTCGCAAACTGCTCGATAGAGCATGCCACGCGAAGAAGAGCCGGCCGCCGCTCCGATCAGGCGGCCTCTCGCTTTCCGTTGATCAGATCCCAGGCGATGTTGATTTGCCGGATGCGGTTTTCACGCTCCACGCGGTCGCTCTCATCGCGCGCATGATCGGGGTGCCAGCTCATGCGCAGGGCATCGACGATCTTCTTCAAGACACCATCGCTCACCTCGGCATTGACGCCCAGCACCTCGTAAGCCTCGCTTGTCGTACGCGGCAGCGCCGTAGCTTGGCGCGTGTCCGACATGCTGGCGAGAGCGCTGTCGACGATGCGGCGGATGCGCTCCATTTCCCGCACCATCGCGCGGAATTGCAGCGACGATTTCTCCGTCGAGATTTCGCCCTTCGCCGCCTGCCTGTCGATGTTGGCAAGCCGCTCGCGCACGCTGTCGAGTTCGATCAGCAGCACCTCGCGCAGGGGACCGGCCGATTTCAATCCCCGCGCAGCCGCCTCAGTCTGTTCGAGCAATGCCGCAACCGCGCCCGATGCGTTGGCAAGCTTCAGGTCGCGATGAGCGGAATGGAACGCACTTCTGCCGAGGGCCCGCCGACGCAGCATCGGCGCGTAGCGGAGCGCCAGTAGCAAGGCGATGACGCCAGCCGAGCCGATCACCGCCACCCACGTCCACGGTTGTGTGGCAGCCTCCACCGGGGCGGCTGCGACAACCGGCAAGTCTTCGCCGCTGTGCACCACCGTGATCCAGTCGTCATTGGCCAAGTCCGGCTCGAGCGCCGTCTCGAACGACTGCACCCGTCCGGCCGGCTCCAAAGTCGCGCTCGGATCCGCCTTGGCGATGTCGATTTCTTCGTAGCTGGCGGCAACTTGAGTAACCGCGAGGGCGCCCTCACCGGCGGTGCTTTCGGCCTCGTCCGCAGCAGCGCCGATCATCAGCCGCGCGCCAAGTTCGCCGACGGGGGCATATCCCTCCGGAAGAACCAGATGTTCGAACGCCGCCTTGCGCGGCCAGGGCAGACAGTCGCCACTCAGCACGACCTTACGCTGCAGCTCGGCTCCATCTCTGCTGCCGCAACCGCCCTCCGCCAACGCCGCATCGCGCGCTGGCATCACCAGATTGAGATGACCGTCCTCCAGCCACACCCGGTTGGCCCCAGCGCTGCCGATCGTTGCCACCACCTCCGTCCAGGGAACGGCGGCGCCCGCGCAAGCGATATCGAAGCGATGCACCATCACCGTCCGGCAGGCGGCTGAGCTGTTCGGCAGGCACGTGGTGACGGTCTGCTCGTCGCGCCGACCGCCAACGATGGAATAGCTGGTATCGCCTGCGGGACTGAGCCGGACGTCCCCGCCTTCGATGCGGCAGTCGTACGGCATGACCAGCCGCTCACGCGCCACGGCAGGTAAAGCCGGCAATAAGGCAATGCTTAGAAACCAGGAAAGGCGGGAAATACGACGCACCGCTATGCCCTCTCATGTTGGTACGCATGGTTTTGTTCTTATGGTGAACAAGGGCGCGACTGTGGCGATTAAGCGGTTTATCAACGCAAAGTATCTGTTGCATGTGACCCTTAGGCCGTGCCGGCAGCGACTGCTGTGGCCGTCACGCTGCATGTTTCCGGCGATGGCCAAAAAATCGCCAGCAGCTGGCGCCATGTCTCGACAATGAAAGCAGATCGACTCTAGAAAAGCTGGGTTGCGTGTGCAGTTTTTTTGAGCACGCACACGACCGACATTTGACTGCGCTGCGTATTGAGGGGAGGGCCACCATGTCATCGACCGACGTGCAATTTGCGCCGCCGGCCGCAACGGAGCCTCTCTATTCGACCGCGAGCAGTGCCAGTCCCGCGCCCACGGCCGACGCGCCCGAAAAGGTTTCCGCCTTCGATGCCGTGAAGCCGGAAGAAGACCGCGGCCGCGAGCGCTTCATCCCTGTCACCCGGTTTGCCCTGCTCGACCGCCTGACCTCGCCGGCCGCCTGGCCGGCAGCAGAGGAGGCGCGCGATGCCCGCCGTTTCTTCCGCTACCTCGATCACTGGCGCCGCCAGCAATACAATGCCGAGCTGCACGAGCTGGAGGAAACCTACGAGCCGTTCAGCCCAGATAGCGACCTGTTGCTGACGCGCGCGTTCTCGCCTGCCGAATCCGCCGTCATGCAGCGCCGCGTCATCAAGGGGATGGAACGCATCCTCACGCAGGCGAACTACGTGCAGATCAACCACACCGACGTCGAACAGATCCTGACGCGCGATTCAGCTTACGGGCTCGATCTGCACGTCGACCTCGACGTGTTCGAAGAGGTGCTGCTGTTTTACCGCGGCGCATCGACCAAGCGCGACCAGCGTCGCCGCTGGAACAAATTCTATCTGCGCGAGCAGTTCGACGTTGCCATCTTTCAGCGCCTCTTCCTGCTGTTCAAGCTGAAACCAATCGAAAAGCATGTGCGCGAGGTGATGGAGAAGAAGGGCATCTCCCGCCGCGACGCCGAAAAGACTGTGAAGCGCCAGCGCGAGACCATACCCTCCGAGGTCAAGGACAGCTGCATCTACATGAAGCTGTTCAAGAACATCCCGAGAAGCGATCTTGAGATGGTGTTCCCGAACACGCGCGTGCGTTTCCGCTTCTACGACAAGCTCCGCCTCGGCGCGACCGCGGGCGGGGGCCTCACGCTCGGCACCGTCAGCGCCGCCGGAAAGATCGCACTGCTCGCCACCAATCCGCTCGCCGCCGCTGGCGCCCTGGTCGGTCTCGGCGGTATCGCCTTCCGTCAGGCCATCGCCTTCATGAACCAGAAGCAGCGTTACATGGTCGTGATGGCGCAGAACCTCTATTTCCATGCCATGGCCGACAACCGCGGCGTCATGCTGAAATTGGCCGCCCGCGCCGCCGAGGAAGACATCAAGGAGGAAATGCTCCTTTACGCCGTGCTCGCCAAGACCGTTGCGCGCCGCCAGGACATCCCCGAGATCGACGTCGCCATCGAGCAGTACCTCGCCGCCAGCTTCGGCGTCAGCGTCGATTTCGACATCACCGACGCCCTCGATCGGCTTATCGCCGACGGCCTCGTCATCGAGGAGGCGGACGGCACCCTGCGCACCATGCCCCCCAAAGAGGCGGCCCTCCACATCGACGAGAAGTGGGACCGCTTCCTCGACGAGCTGCCCGAGCTTGTCAGCGCCGAAGGCATGGAATTCAACGCCGACGACCTGCCCTTGTCAGCGCCCGCCGCTTGAGGCAGAGCTTGCGCCTCTTTTTCAGGCGAGGCGCAGCAACAGGTCATGGCCAGCACCAAACTCTCCGTGCGCACGAGCGATCTCAGCGCCGCGCAAGCCTTCGAGGCCGCCCTCGCCGAGCATGATCCCCCGCTCGACGCCGTGACCCTGTTCGAGGACGGCCCCGCCGCCTGGATCGTCGAAGCCTATGCCCAAAGCCGCGAGGAAGCCGAAACCGCCGCTGCAAGCCTCGGCGCGCCCGCGACCATCGAAGAACTCCCCGACCTCAATTGGGTGGCGATCTCGCAGGCCGCCCTTCCGCCCGTGCACGCTGGCCGCTTCATCGTTCACGGCAGCCACGACAAAGACCGCATTCCCTATGGCCCCCGCGCCATCCTAGTCGATGCCGGCGAAGCCTTTGGCACCGCTCACCATGGCACGACGCTCGGCTGCCTCCTCGCCATAGACCGCCTCACGCGCCGCGGCGGCTTCAAGCGCGTGCTCGACCTCGGCTGCGGCTCGGGCGTACTGGCCATCGCTGCCGCCCGCGCCCTGCCAGCGGCGCGCGTGTTCGCCTCGGACAACGACCCCATCGCCGTTGATGTTGCCCGCGCCAACGCCGCCGCCAATGGCGCAAAGCGCATTACGTTTGCATGCGCCATGGGGCTCGACCACCAGACCCTTCGCCATGCCGCGCCCTACGATCTGATCATCGCCAACATTCTCGCCGGTCCCCTGCGCGCACTGTCGGGCAGCCTGGCCTCGGCGCTCCGCCCCGGCGGCTTCATCGTGCTGTCGGGCATTCTCAACCCGGAAGCGCCCGCGGTTATCGCCACCTACCTGGCCCACGGTTTCGCCCTCATCCAGAACCGCCGCATCGGCGAATGGACGACGTTGACGCTGCGCCGCCGACACTGATGCACGCTCGGCATTTCTGCGAATTGCCGTTCCAGCCCGGGAGGCTTAAACAGTCATCCATGTTCCAGACCTTCGAAAGCCAGTCCGAGCGCGGCGCCACTGCGGGCCGCATCAAAGAGCTTCGCCGCCTGATGGCTGCAGCAAAGCTCGACGCCTATCTCGTCCCGCGCGCTGACGAGCACCAGGGCGAATATGTGCCACCCTCGGCCGCACGCCTGAATTTCATCACCGGCTTTTCCGGCTCGGCCGGTATCGCCATTATCCTGAAGCGATCGGCGACCCTGTTCGTTGATGGCCGCTACCCCGTGCAGGCCCGTGCCGAGGTGGAGCCCGGCCTCGTCGACGTATCGCTCATCGCGCGGGGCAACATCGGCACCTGGCTCGCCGAGCCTCTGAGCCGCGGCGCGCGCGTCGGCTTCGATCCACGCTTGCACACCATCGCCGAGGTCGAGCGCCTCGAAGCCGTGCTCGAGCCGCACGGCATCAAGCTCGTGCCGGTGTCGCGCAACCTCGTCGATCGCGTTTGGGGCAAGGAGCGCCCGGCGCCGCCGCAAGACCCGATCTGGGCGCACCCCCAGAAGTACGCAGGCCGCTCCGCACCCGATAAGATTGCCGACATCCAAAAGCGCCTCAAAGCCGACCACCACGACGCCGTCGTGCTCACGCTCAGCGACAGCGTCGCCTGGGCCTTCAACATCCGCGGCTCGGACATTCCCCACACGCCCGTTGCGCTCGCGTTCGCCATCGTGCCCGTCAGCGGCAAGCCGGAGCTCTTCATCGCGCCCGAGAAGATCGAGCCGGCCGTACGCACGCACCTCGAAGCCTTCGCCAAGATTTTGCCGCCCAAGGCGCTCGATGAACGCCTCAAGGCTCTGCGCACAGCCGGCAAGAGTGTGCGTCTCGATCCCAACACAGCGAGCTTCGCTTTTGCGCGCGCACTCGGCGGCACCAAGAAGATCGCCCGCGGCGCCGACCCGACAATCGGCCTCAAGGCCATCAAGAACACCGCCGAGATCAAAGGCTCACGCGCCGCCCACGTGCGCGACGGCGCTGCCGTCACCCGCTTCCTCGCGTGGCTCGACGACGCGACCACGTCGGGCTCCGTCGACGAGATCGAGGCCGTGCGTCAGCTCGAAGGCTTCCGCCGCGCCACCAACCAGTTGCGTGAGATCTCCTTTGACACCATCTCCGGCAGCGGACCCAATGGCGCCATCGTGCACTATCGCGTGTCCGAGGCGACCAACCGCAAGCTGCGCCCCGGAGAGTTGTTCCTCGTCGACAGCGGCGCGCAGTATCTCGACGGCACCACCGACATCACCCGCACCGTTGCTATCGGCAAACCGTCTCCGGAAATGCGCGACCGCTTCACGCGCGTGCTGAAGGGCCATATCGCCATTGCCACCGCGCGCTTTCCCAAAGGCAGCCGCGGTATCGACCTCGATCCGTTCGCGCGCCGCGCGTTGTGGGATGCGGGGCTCGACTACGACCATGGCACCGGTCACGGCGTCGGCAGCTATCTCTCCGTGCACGAGGGACCAGCTTCGATCTCGCGCGCGGGCATGGCCGTGCTGGAGCCGGGCATGATCATTTCCAACGAGCCCGGATACTACAAAGAGGGCGCCTACGGCATCCGCATCGAGAACCTCGTTCTCGTCACGCCACTGGAAAAGCTCCAGGGCGCCGACCGCGAGACCATGGGCTTCGAGACACTGACGCTCGCGCCGATGGATCGCCGCCTGATCGATAAAGAGCTTCTGACGCCCGCTGAAATCGAGTGGATCAACGATTACCACGCGCGCGTCGCGGAGACGATCTCACCCGATCTCGACAACGACACGCGCGCCTGGCTCAAAGCCGCCACCGCCCCGCTCTGACGCGGCGCACCCCATAAAAAGTGATGGCCGCACGAGGCGGCCATTCACGAAGTCCCGCGCTGCAGCAGCGACGATCACTCGCCTGCGGCGGATAGCACTGACGGCACTTCGAGGCGCTTGCGAATGATCTCCGGCGTGAGGCCGAAGTCTTCGAGCGCGTACTTGTGCTTGCCGTGCTTGTCGCTCGGATGCTCGGCGAGCCACTTCTGCGCGCGCGCCTTGAACCCGGGATCAGTCGGATAGCCCAGCCGATCATAGATCGACGCCGCCATCGCCGCCGGATCGCGCACCAGATCATCGTATTCGGAGCGCACGATCTGGCCCGGCGGCACCAGATGCATCGCTGCCTGTCCCGCCGCTTCGCACTGCTCGGCAAGATCGAGTACAAAGTCGCCGACCTTCGTCAGGTCGACCGTGTCCGACGTCATGCACCACGTCACCGCCGCCAGCGAGCAGAGCGACGGCACCGTCTTGTCCGGGCTGCGATGCGTATAGACGATGCGCGCGTCAGGATACGCCTCCAGCAGATACTTCAATCCCGCAAGATGGTTCGGGCACTTCAGCACCCAGTGCTGCTTGGGATTGAGCCACTGCAGCGCCTGGAGCTGGCGCTTATGCATGCGATATAGGTCGCGGTACGCCGTCTCGTCCCACCAATTCCAATAGCTCGGCACGTAGGCGAAGTCGAAGCCCGGCGACACCAGGAAGTGATTGCGGAAGAGGTGATAGCACTCCTCCGGGTCATCTGCCTCGATCGGATGGATCTTGTTGAACTCCGGCCCGACGAAGTCGAGCAGCTTCAGGCGGCCGTACGCTTCGCGCCAGCGACCATCCTTGCCGCCCTGATGATTGCCGAGCTTGCGCGGATACGGCGAATAGCCTTCCCAGAACGGCAGGTAGCGCGCGCCTTCGTGCAGAGACAGCAAGCGCTGCAACAGCGTCGTGCCTGTGCGCGCTAGGCCCAGCACGAACAGCGGCCGTTCGATCTTCTCTTCGAGAATTTCCGGATGCTCAGCAATGAGCGCTTCGAGCGCCATCGCGTTGTCCATGCTCTTGAGAAACTGTCCGCGGATCACCAGCGCGCCGAACAGCGAAAGATCGGCATCCTCGTTGAACGCCTTCGCGCGCGGCGGCAAAGCGCGCTTCAGCTCCGGCGTCCAGTTGTTGCGCCCGTACTTCTTCTCGGTGGCGCGCATCTGCTTTTCGATGTCGATGCTCGGCCACAGGCCGAGCGCCTTCACCATCGGGCCGAGCTTGTTGAGCAGACGGAGCGGCAGGGGAGGTCCGAGTTGCACCCCGGATGATAGACGGCGACTGCCCAGCATTCGCTCTTTCCAGTTGTTGGCGTTTCTTCCCCCGCGTATGTGGGAGAATCAACGTTGTATGTCTACCCCGCAACTAGCCGCGATCGGTCGCACCGGTCAACCGCAGCCATCCCTCCTCATCCAATACTGTGACACCTAGCTCACGCGCCTTAGCAAGTTTTGAACCCGCATCGGCTCCGGCGACCACGTAATCCGTCTTCTTGGACACCGAGCCTGCGACTTTCGCACCCAGCCTTTCGGCCTGCGCTTTGGCTTCGCCACGCGTCAACAGCGTCAATGTTCCGGTAAACACGACCGTCTTGCCGGCCACCGGCGAAGTATTGTCGACAGCTTCCAGCGGCTGCGGAGAAACTTCCTTCAGCAGCTCATCGACCACGCGAATATTGTGCGGTTCACCGAAGAAGTCGGCGATTGCTTCCGCGACGACGTCGCCGATCCCTTCGATATTGTCGAGTTCTTTATAAGCTTCGGTGTCTTTTCCTTTGGCAGCTTCGATCATTGCCGCGCGGAAATTCTCGATCGAGCCATAAAAGCGCGCCAGCAACTTCGCCGTCGTCTCGCCGACGTGGCGAATACCAAGCGCGTAGATGAAGCGATCGAGCGCGATGTCGCGTCGCGCCGCAATCGCGTTGAACAGCTTCGTCGCCGACTGCGGCCCCCAACCCTCACGGTCTTCCAGCTTCGTCGCCGAGCGCGCATCGCGCACCGCAAGCGTGAAGATATCTTCCGGAGACTGAATCAAGCCGTCATCGTAGAACGCCTGAATGTTCTTCTCGCCCAGCCCCTCGATATCGAAGGCGTTGCGCGACACGAAGTGCTTCAGCCGTTCCACACGCTGCGCCGGACAGATGAGACCGCCCGTGCAGCGCCGAACGACATCGACGCGTCCGGTCTTCTCGTTCGTCTCGCGCACCGCATGGCTGCCGCACGCGGGGCAGCGATCAGGAAAGATATACTCCTTCGCGCCCTTCGGACGCTTGCCGGGCACATAGCCCAGAATCTGCGGAATGACGTCGCCCGCGCGCTGCACGATCACCGTGTCACCGATGCGCACATCACGCCGCTTGATCTCGTCCTCGTTGTGCAGTGTTGCGTTGGTGACGACCACGCCGCCCACTGTCACCGGCTCGAGCCGCGCAACCGGCGTCAGCGCGCCCGTTCGCCCCACCTGGATGTCGATCCCGTTCAGCACCGTCATCGCCTGCTGCGCCGGGAACTTGTGCGCGATCGCCCACCGCGGCGAGCGCGACACGAACCCGAGCCGCTCCTGCAGATCGAGCCGGTTCACCTTGTAGACGACGCCGTCGATATCGTAGGGCAGATCTGCGCGCTCTTCGGCAAGGCCCTCGTAATACGCCAGCAGCTCGGCCGCGCCTTCGCACACACGCGCGCGCTTGTTGACCGGAAGGCCCCACTTGGCGAACGCCGCATCGACACCCGACTGCGTATCGGCCGGCAGCTTCGAAGCCTCGCCCCACGCGTAGGCGAAGAAGCGCAATGGCCGCGACGCGGTGATTGACGCATCGAGCTGGCGCAGCGACCCGGCTGCCGCGTTGCGTGGATTGGCAAACACCTTGCCGCCCGCGTCGGCCTGCTTCTCGTTCAGCTGCGCGAACTCCTCGCGCGTCATGTAGATCTCGCCGCGCACATCGATGATCTCGGGCACGTCGCGGCCATGCAGATGGTGCGGGATCTCCTTGATCGTCATCACGTTGCGCGTGACGTTCTCGCCTTCCATGCCATCGCCGCGCGTCGCCGCCTCGATCAGCTCGCCATTGACGTAGCGCAGCGAGATGGAAAGACCGTCGATCTTCGGTTCCGCCATGAAGGCCAGCGGCGCATCTTCGGGCAGTTTCAGGAAGCGATGCACACGCTCGACGAAATCTTCGACGTCTACTGCCGCGAAGGCATTGCCGAGCGACAGCATCGGCACCCGATGACGGATCTTGCCGAAGCCATCGGCCGCCGGCGCACCGATCCGCTTCGACGGACTGTCGGGACGGATGAGCTTGGGGAAGCGCGCTTCTATCTCATCGTTACGACGCCGCAGCGCATCGTACTCGGCGTCGGAAATCTCCGGCGCATCCTGACGGTAATATAGCTCGTCATGATGACGGATCAGTGCCGCCAGCCGCCGTAGCTCGGCCTCGGCCTGCGTTCGCGTCAGCTCATCGACAGCAACGGCGCTGAAGTCTTTCTCGCTCATGCGTCAGCAATATCGGATGCAGCAGGCGCCGCAAACAGCAGCGCAACGCCACCCACAACTGCCATCACTGGCGATTGCCCTTCTGCTTGCATCAGGAGGCGCCCTAGCGCGCCTCCAAGCGCACCGATCAGGATGACGGGCGCGGACCGCCCAGCGTCGACGGAGGAGGCGGGTTTGTGGTCGTGCCCCAGTCCGGCGTCGAGGTTGCAGGCGGCGCCGGCGCGGCCGGAGCCGGCGCAGAAGCCGGCGGCGGAGCCGGGTTCTTCGGCGCCTTCAGCACGTCCGTCATCCAAGAGCCCTGGCTGACCTGCGGCATCAGACCCTGCTTCTGCAGCAGCGCATACGAATCTTTGTACCAGGACGAGTTCGGGAAGTTGTAGCCCAGCACCGCAGCAGCGTTCTGCGCTTCAGGCGTGATGCCGAGCGACAGGTACGACGCCGTCAGGCGGTACAGCGCCTCTTCGACGTGCGCGGTCGTCTGATACTCGCTGACAACCGTCTTGAATCGATTGATCGCCGCGACGTGGTTGCCACTCTTCAGGTAGTAGCGGCCAACTTCCATCTCCTGCGCGGCGAGCGTGTCCTCGCACAGGCGGATCTGGTTGTCCGCCTTCTGCGCGTAGGTGCTGTCGGGATAGCGCGTCTTCAACGTCTTGAGCTGAGCCAGCGCCTTGCGCGTCGCGTCCTGATCGCGGTTCGGCTGCTTCATCTGCTCGAAGTAGGCCTGCGCGATGATGTGATGCGCGAGCGGCGCTTCCTTGGTGCCCGGGTGCATCGTCGTGTAGCGCTCGGCGGCGGCGATGGCTTCCGGCAGCTTGCCGGCCTTGTAGTAGGCGTACGCGGCCATCACGATCGAGCGGCGCGCCTCAGGGGAATAGGGATGCTCGCGATCGACGTCTTCGAATTTCTTCGCCGCATCCTCGAACTTGCCCTTCGACTGCAGAGCATCTGCATCGGCGAACATCTTCGACGGCGGGTCGGGGTTCAGCATGCGCGCGGCATCACCGGATGACGCACAGCCCGCGACGAGCACAGTGGCAGCAGCGAGGGTCATCCCCTGCAGGAGCTGACGAACACTCACGACAGTTCTGACCTTCCCCACCTGCGGCATATGCCTGCTTTCCTTGGACGCTGCGCATAGCGCCCGCGTCCCCCAACCCCTAGCACATCTCGCAAAGGCCGCGATACTACGCCAACCAGCTCCTGCACCGCCCAATCGGCTAGGGGAGGATTATGGTTGTTGTGGGACCGGCCCGCGCCTTTAGGGCCACACAACCCCTTCAATCACAACCCTGAAACGACAACGCGACCCGAAGGTCGCGCGCGTGGCAATCGAAAGGTTGTCCGGCTCACTCGCCGGCGGCGATCGCAAATCCCATATCGATCGGCTTTGCTTCGCGAACGCGCGGCCCCTGCACCACCGTCCAGGCTTCAGTGTCCGCCAGCAGCGCCTGCACGACCAGCGAGTTGAGGCGATGGCCACCCTTCACCGAGCGATAGGCACCGAGCAACGGCTTGCCAGCCAGCGTCAGGTCGCCCACGGCGTCCAGCAGCTTGTGGCGCACGAACTCCTGCGGATAGCGCAGGCCTTCGCGGTTCATGATCTTGCCCTCGCCAATGGCGATCGTGTTGGTGAGGTTGGCACCGAGAGCGAGACCCGCCTTCCAGAGGCGCTCCACGTCGCTCATGAAGCCGAAGGTGCGAGCCCGGCAGATTTCGTTGCGAAACACGCCCGGGGTCATTTCTACGGCGAGACGCTGCTTGCCGATGAGGTCGGTCGGGAAGTCAATCTCGACATCGAGATGGAAGCCGGAGTGCGGCGTCAGCTCGCCCCAGCACTCGCCTTCCTGCACCCGAACCGGCTTGAGAACCTTGATGTAGCGGCGCGGCGAGGACAACTCGCGGATGCCGACGTCATCGATCACTTCGACGAAGGGAGCCGCGCTCCCGTCCATGATCGGAACTTCTTTGCTGTCGATCTCGATGATGCAGTTGTCGACAGAGAGACCGCGCAGCGCGGCCAGGAGGTGCTCTACGGTTCCAACCGTAATCCCGGCATCGTTCCCGATGACGGTGCACAGCGTCAAATTCTTGACGTGCTCGACGCTGGCAGGAATTTCAGCGACCACGCGGCCGCGTTTGGTGACAAGAAAACGGAGGCCAGTATCGGCTGCTGCCGGATGCAGAATGACCGAAACTGGCGCTCCGCTGTGGACCCCCGTCCCTGTCACCTCGATTTCGCGCGCGATCGTGGTTTGCCGCGCACCGATGAATCGATTCGACATATGCGCCCGTCCCTCGATGACTTTTCAGCAACTATCAGTGTGTCCTGATAGTCACCACCCCCAACAATTGTCCGCGTCCCAAACCGCGATAACCGTTAACTTGCCGGGGCGTCGTTTCGGTCTGCGCCCTTGGTAGTGCAGGGACTTAGCGAACGCTTGTCGTTAACAATTGGAAAGATACGCTCAGGCCCGCCGCAGCGCCAAATCACGGTTTCTTACTTTGTGTTACCGCGATGGTACAGGGCCCGTTTTGCCTTACTTTTTGCACTTTTTGGCCAACCGCGGGCTACTTACGCTGCCGATTGAAAAACTCCGGCAGCGGCCCTGGATGACTGGATTCGCCATTCGTTTGCGAATCGCCCGCCCACCAATCTTCGGGAGAAGAATCATCCACGCGCAGAGGGTCGGGAGCCGCATTGCTGGTCGGCTGATCCTCGAACTCATGGCGCCGCGAGCGGCCCATGATCCGTTGCAGGATGCCCCGGCGCGGTTGCTCATCCGCACCACCGCCCGCACCAGGCGGAATCGGCGGCGCTTCTGTTGCATAGCCAGCCTTCGCGCGATACTCGCGCTGCGCGACCGGCGGAAAGTCTTCCACCTCTGGCATGCGTCGACCCGACCGGCGCGCATCGACCGGCGGCGCCGGCACGAACGACTCGGACGAGCGGCTGCCCGGCTCGGACGCCGGAGACTTCGCATTGGACTGAGGCGGCCACGCCAGATGCGAGAAGCCTTCCTCGATGACGACGTTTCCGGGCGCACGCCACGTCTCGCGTGAGCCGTTGCCCGCTTCGTGCGACCGAGGAGCCTCTGCGCGGGCGCCGATCGCTTCGCTCAGGCGCCGTTGCACATCGTCGTCACGCTGCGGCGCGTAGGACTGAGATTCGGCCCGGTGACGTGCCTGCGGCGGAGGCGGCGGCATCGGAGGCGTAGCTCTCCCCCGTGGTGCTCCGCGGTGATCGACAGGCGGCGGCATCGGCATCATATCGACCGGATGCCCCATGCCGGATGCAACGATCGACACGCGCACCTTATCGCCGAGCGTCTCGTCGAATGTTGCGCCGACGATGATGTTGGCTTCCGGATCGACCTCTTGCCGCACCCGGCTCGCAGCCTCGTCCACCTCGTACAGGGTGAGGCCGGGTCCGCCGGTAATGGAGAGCAGCAGCCCGCGCGCTCCCTTCAGGGAGACATCGTCGAGCAGCGGATTGGCGATGGCCTCTTCGGCAGCGACCGATGCACGCCGTTCGCCCGACGCCTCGCCCGTGCCCATGACTGCCGATCCCATACCGCTCATCACGGTGCGCACGTCGGCGAAGTCGAGGTTGATCAGACCTTCCTTGATGATCAGGTCGACGATGCAGGCAACGCCCGAGTAGAGCACCTGGTCGGCCAGCACGAAGGCTTCGGCAAACGTCGTCTTCTCGTTCGCCACCCGGAACAAGTTCTGATTCGGAATGACGATCAGCGTATCGACGTATTTGCGGATCTCCCCGATGCCGCCTTCGGCGATGCGCATGCGGCGCGCACCCTCGAAGTGGAACGGCTTCGTCACGATGCCGACAGTGAGAATGCCGAGGTCCTTGGCAGCGCGCGCGATCACCGCAGCAGCGCCCGTACCCGTACCGCCACCCATGCCGGCGGCGATGAAAACCATATGCGATCCGGCGATTTGCGAGCGGATGTCCTCGATCGCCTCTTCCGCCGCCGCCTCACCGATTTCCGGCTTCGAGCCAGCGCCCAGTCCTTCCGTGAGATTGACGCCAAGCTGCAGGCGGTGCTCCGCACTCGATGCGGCAAGCGCCTGCGCATCCGTGTTGGCGACGACGAAGTCGACCCCCGTCAGCCCCGAGCCGATCATGTTGTTGATGGCGTTGCAGCCGGCGCCGCCGACACCGATAACGGTTATTCGCGGCTTCAGATCGGTTAGCTTTGGAAGCTGCAGCTTAATGCTCATCGCGTCCGCGCTCCCCTATGCGCCGTTCAAGCCTTGGCTCCCGGCATTCTCGTTGCGGCCATCGGCCGAATTACGCGAAGCCAGTCCTCAGCCATTCACCTACACGCTCGAGGTATCCCCCACCGAGCGCCTCGCGGCCCCGCACCGCCGGAACGTCCCCACTCCCCGACGCGGCGACGGCCAGAAGCCCTGCAACCGTCGAGAACGCCGGACTACACACACTCTGCGGCAAGCCTTCGAAAGGCTGCGGCCGCGATACTCGAACCGGGCGGCCAAGAATGTTGGCCGCAAATTCGCCGAGCCCGACGAGAGAGCTTGCGCCCCCCGTCAGAACCACGCGCCCGCCGGCGAGATCCATGATCCCCGCCTTGTCGAGGCGCTCGCGCACCAGCCCGAGAATACCCGCCACGCGCGGACGGATGATCCCGGCAAGCTGCGCTTTCGTCGCCTCTCCGCGAGCACCTTCCTCTGCGCCTGCAAGGGCATAGGGAAAGCTCTCGTGCTCGTCGGACTGCGCGACGATGGTCGTCCCGTATAGCGTCTTGATTCGCTCAGCCTCCGCAAGTGGTGTCTGCAAGGCTTGCGCGATATCCATGGTGATGTGGTGCCCGCCGACCGGCACAGTTGCGGCATGCACGAAGTGCCCATCGACGAATGCAGCCGCCGTGGCTGTTCCGCCACCGATGTCTATCGAAACGACGCCGAGGCCGCGCTCTTCCTCCGTGGTGGCGGCGAGCGCACTGGCATAGGGTGTAGCGATCAGCGCACGCACCGACAGGTAGCAGCGCTCGACCACCACCATAAGATTGCGCACCGGCGCTTCGTCGGCGGCAACGGTATGCAGGTCGGCGGCGAGTTTCGCAGCGGCCATCCCGCGCGGGTCGTGTCCGCCCGGCGCGCCATCGACGCGGAAGCCGACGCGGTTGAGATGTACGAGCATCCGCCCGTCACGTTCGGCATAGGCGTGCGCACCCGCCATCAGCCGGTCGATGTCGTCCGAACGAATGACGCCGCCCTGCACGTCGACACTCGCCGAGAAGTTCGCCGAATGCAGCCGCCCGCAGGAAACCGCGAGAAACACTTCCTCGATCGTCACGTGCGCCTGGCGCTCGGCCTGCGCGATCGCGGAGCGAACGGTAGCCTCCGCCTCGGAAAGATCGGTGATGACCCCGGCCTTCAGACCGCGCGAACGTTGATGACCGATACCCAGCACCCGAACGCGTCGCGCGGCGCCCGTTTGCTCCGGCGCATCGAGCGCGGCGATCACACACACGACCTTCGTGGTACCGATATCGAGCAGGCCAACGATTTCCGAATTCCGGGTATCTGTCCTGTCGCGGCTCAGCATGGCGGCTATCCTCGACTAGCTCTGCGTTTGCGTTGGGGGTGTCTCCTGCGGGGCCGAGCGCACAGCTATGCGGCCGGCAACGCGCAGATCGACGATTACGTTCTGAGCGGTGAGAAACTTGCCGAGCTCATCGGGTGCCGAGAGCGCGGCCAGCGCCTGCGCCTCGCGATCGGCCCCCAAATGCACGGTGACGCCATCCTTGAGATGTAGTGTCCAGCGACGGTCTCCGACGCGCTCCGCCATCTGGAAGCGCTCCGCGATCTTCGGGAATCGGACGATCAGCTCCAGCAGCGCTTTTGCACGATCAGGCGCGCCAACGCCGCTGAGACGCGGCAGCCGCACGTTCGTGCCCGATTTCAAGGCCGAAAGCACACGCCCCGAACCGTCGACGAGATAGTCGCGGCCGTCGCTCGCCCACACCGCCACGGGCCGCCGCTCGACGATGCGCACCTCCAGGGACGACGGATAAATCCGGCTGATGCGCACCGATTTGACCCAAGCGAGCTGCTCGATGCGCGCACGGGCAGCGGCCGCATCGAAAGTCAGCAGCGAGCCTGAATGCGGCAAGTCGATTGCATTGAACACGTCCGCGTCGCTGGTGAAGCGCTGTCCAGTCAGCGCAACCTGCTCGATCCGCAATCCGGTCCAGTAGGCGACCTGATCCGTCTCCGGCAGCAGACTGGCGAACGCCGTCGTATGCTGGCCGCCGTTCGTCAGCAGCGAATAGGCGAGCGCGCCTGACAATCCCATGAAAAGCGTGAGGCCGAGCTTGCGGCCGACGCTCGCATGTCGCCCGGAGGCCGAAGAACGCCGGCGCGGCTGCATGGCCCCGGCAAATGGAGGCGGAGTGTCTGTCGTAGGTGGTGAATTTAGTGCCGAGTGAAGGGTCGCATTCGGATCGAGCGGTAGTGCCTGCGGCACCCGCTGCTCGATTTCAGACGCTCCCCCTACCTGTTGCAACTCGCGTCCTCAACCAACCACCGCACGAGCTGGCCAAAGGACCAGCCCGCATACTGCGCCAGCTCGGGTACCAGTGAAGTCTCGGTCATCCCCGGCTGCGTATTGACCTCGAGGCAGATCAATTCCCCCACCCCGTCGGTCGTATCGTCGTAGCGAAAATCAGCCCGCGCGGCGCCCCGGCATCCCAATGCGCGATACGCCGCCAATGTGTATTTCCGGACCAACTGGTAAACATCTGGTGAAATATCGGCCGGAAGCACGTGCTGGGAGCCACCGGGAGCGTATTTCGCTTCGTAATCGTAGAATTCCAGGCCCTTGAGCGGCATGATCTCGATGATGTCGGTGACGAAGTCGCCGAGTACGGCACACGTCAGTTCCCGCCCCGGGATGTAGCGCTCCACCATCACGATATCTTCCGGACCGCCCAGCTCGCCCAGCTTCTGCGGCGGCGCATTGGCTCCGCGATCGACGATGATCACTCCGACGCTGGACCCTTCCGCGACCGGCTTCACGACATAGGGCGGCGCCAGGACGTGGCGGCTCATGGCTTCGGCCCGCGTGACGACTTCCGCATCCGCCACCGGCACGCCCGCCGGCCGCATCACGTCCTTTGCGCGCTCCTTGTGCATCGCCAGCGCCGACGCCAGCACGCCCGAATGCGTATAGGGAATGCCGAGGCACTCCAGCACCCCCTGCACGCAGCCGTCCTCGCCGTAGCGGCCATGCAGCGCGTTGAAGCAGACGTCGGGCGAGATTTCTTTCAGCTTCTGGGCAAGGTCGCGATCGACGTCGATCTGCGTCACCCGATAGCCTTGGCTCTCCAGCGCACGCGCGCAAGCCGCGCCCGAGCGCAGGCTCACTTCGCGTTCGGCCGACAAGCCCCCCATGAGCACGGCGACATGGTCATAGGTGCGCTCCGGCGCCTTCCCGATCGAACTCACGGAACTTCCCTCCCCCGGCTTCAATGCAGTTCCCCTCCCTGCCTGGGGTGGGAATTCGTTGCGCGATCAGCAGGCGCACCCGCGCTTAAGGTTGTATTGCTTCCGCCTCTGCCAACGCCTCTCCGGTCGGGCAGCCGGGCAACGGCAGCCCCATCCGGATGATCTCCCAATGCAGCGTGATGCCCGAGCGCGCCTTCACTCGCGCACGCACGGTTTCACCCAGCCGCTCGATGTCTTCGGCGGTGGCGCCGGCATCGTTGATGAGGAAGTTGCAGTGCTTCTCCGACACCTTCGCGCCGCCCACGCGCAAGCCGCGGCAGCCCGCTTCGTCGATCAGCTTCCACGCGCTCATGCCCGGTGGATTCTTGAACGTCGAACCGCCGGTACGCTCGCGCGTCGGCTGGTTCTTCTCGCGATAGTCGGCGACCTCTTCCATCTCTTTCAGGATCGCAACCGGATCGCCGGGCGTCCCCTGAAACAGCGCTTCGGTCAAAATCCAATCGGCCGGCACTTCGCTGTGCCGGTATGTGAAGCCCATGTCGGCGAGCGACAGCTCGTAGATCTGGCCCGCACGATCGACCGCCCTTGCGCTGATCAGCACGTCTTTCGTCTCGCGCCCGTGCGCACCAGCGTTCATGCGCAACGCGCCGCCGATCGAGCCTGGAATGCCGCGATAGAACGCAAGGCCGGCAATGCCCGCATCCGCCGCCGCCCGCGCAACCTTCACGTCAGGCACCGCAGTACCTGCGCGAACGCGGGCATCCGGTTCCGCCGTAACGCTGGCGAATCCCTTGCCGAGGCGAATGACGACACCTTCGACACCGCCGTCGCGCACCAGCAGATTCGATCCGAGGCCCACCACCGTCACCGGTAGATCGGCAGGGATGTTCGCGAGGAAATAGGCAAGATCGGCTTCGTCGGCCGGCGAGAACAGCGCTTGCGCCGGCCCCCCGACGCGAAACCACGTGATATCGGCGAGGTTGGTGCCGGACGCGAGACGGCCGCGCAGCTCCGGCAGCTTCGCTGCAAGATCAGCGCTGAGATCGGGAAACGTCACGCTGGCGCCTCCGGTTTATTGGTTCTTGATGTAGAAGCTCACGCGTTGGCGCGACGCGGCTCGTCGGCTGCCAGCCATTGCGGCAGGCCGTGCGCCCACTCGGTGGAAGTGCCCGCCCCCAGGCAGATCACCATGTCGCCTGGACCGACGTGATGACGCAACAACGGTGCAAGATCGCGCACGGCGTCGATCGACATCGCGGAAGGATGGCCGGTGGCGCGAATGCCTTCTGCGAGCGTGCGCTGGTCGATGCCCTTGATCGGGGCCTCGCCCGCCGAATAGAGCGGGCCGACGATGACGCTGTCGGCATCGCGGAACGAGGTGCAGAAATCACCGAAAAGGTCGTTGACGCGCGAATAGCGATGCGGCTCGAACACGGCGACGATGCGCCCGTGCGAGCGCCCGCGTGCCGCTGCCAGCACGGCAGCAATCTCCGCAGGATGGTGCCCATAGTCGTCGTAGACCGATGCCCCGTTCCACGTGCCCGTCAACTCGAAGCGGCGCTTCACACCCGTGAACGTCGCCAGCGCGGCGCGAATGGCGTTGTCGGGAATGCCAGCCTCGCTCGCCACGGCGATCGCCGCCAGGGTATTGAGCGCGTTGTGCTGGCCCGCAACCGGAATGGTCCAGCCACGCAGTTGCCGCTCCCCGCCGCGCACGCGGGCGGACAGGTCGGCGTCGATGACGATGCCGTCACGCTCCTGCGCCAGTCCCACCAGCGTCAGATCTGCACCCGGCGTGGTGCCGTAGGTGAGCAGCCGCCGCCCGTCGCGGCGCAATTCCAGTCGGCCGATCATGTCACGCGCCACCGGATGATCGATGCACGTGACGGCGAGACCGTAGAATGGGATGTTGCGGAAGAAAGTCTCGTACTCGCGGTGCATGTTCTCGACCGTCTTGAAGTGGTCGAGATGCTCCGGGTCGATGTTGGTGACGATACCGATCTGCGTCGGCAGCCTGACGAACGTGCCGTCCGACTCGTCCGCCTCGACGATCATCCATTCGCCCTTGCCGAGGCGCGCGTTCGTGCCCCAGTCCTGGATGATGCCGCCTGAGATCACGGTAGGATCGACGCCCGCTGACGTGAAGATGTGCGCGATCAGCGATGTCGTGGTCGTCTTGCCGTGCGTGCCGCTTACCGAAACGGTCGAATAGAGCCGCATCAGCTCGGCCAGCATCTCGGCCCGGCGGATGACGGGAATACCTTTGGCGCGTGCCGCCTCGAGTTCCGGATTGCCTGCTTTCACCGCGCTGGAGATCACCACCGAGCGCGCCCCGACGAGATTGACCGCATCATGCCCAATGAACACGCGCACGCCCTTGGCGCGCAGCCGGCGCACGTTGGCGCTGTCCTTCTGGTCGCTGCCTTGTACCGGATAGCCCTTCGCCATCAGGATTTCGGCTATGGCGCTCATGCCGATGCCGCCGATACCGATGATGTGGAAGGTCCCGATTTCGCGGGGCATCTGCATGGTTTGGTCCCTCGTCCTATACCGTCGACCAATGCCGCCACCTTCGTGGCCCGCTTATGGCGACGGCTGCCCCCCGGCTACACAACGACTGTCGCACCTCAACGCATCAATTCCTGAGCCATGTCCGCCAGACGCCCCACCGCATCCGGCCGCCCAAGCATTTTCGCGGCATCGGCAGCTTTCACCAACGCCTCAGCATCACCCAACAATGTTCCGATATCGTTCGCAAGGCGCTCAGCAGATAAATCCTTCTGTTCGATACACCAAGCCGCACCTGATTCGGCAAGTCTCGTGGCGTTCTGCAGCTGGTCATTGTCAAGCGCGTGCGGCAGCGGAACCAGGATCGACGGGCGTCCGATGACGGTCAGCTCCGCCACGGTTGATGCACCCGACCGCGCGATAACCAAATGCGAGCGCGCCATCCGTTCGGGCAGATCCGTGAAAAAGTGCGACACCTCGGCATTGATCCCCAGCCGCCGATAGGCCGCCGAGACGCCCTCGGCATCTTCCTCACGCGCCTGCTGTACGATGTCCAATCTGTGCCGCAGTTCCATCGGCAGCAATGCCAAAGCCGGCGGCACGGCCTCGGAGAAGAACCGCGCGCCCTGGCTGCCGCCGAAAACCAGCAGCGACAAACGCCCTTCGGGCTGCGGGCGCCAATAGGGCCGCCGCGCCGCCTCGATCACCGCCGTGCGCACCGGATTGCCGGTCAGCCGCGCCTTCGAAGCAAGCTCTGGCGACAGGTACTTCGTCGAAGCGAAAGAGGTGGCGATGCCTGTGACGCCTGGTGCCAGCATCTTGTTGGCCCGCCCCAGCACCGCGTTCTGCTCATGCAGCAAGGTCGGCACGCCGCGAAGCTGGCCCGCCTTGATGGGCGCGAACGTCGGATAGCCGCCGAAACCGATGACGATCCCGGGCTTCAGCTTGCCGACGAGTCCGAGCGCGGCGACGAGCCCGCGCGTCAGCAGCCAGCCCGTGCGCGCGATCGCGATCGGCGACTTCGATCCCAGCGTCGCCGACGGCAGCCGGTGCACGCTCCGCGCCGGGAATCCCATGCCGTAGCGGTCGCCGCGCATGTCGGTCGCGAGATCGACCGGCACCCCGCGCCGGCCAAGCTCCTCCGCCAGTGCCTGCGCCGGGAACAGATGCCCGCCCGTGCCACCCGCCGCCAGCAACACCGATTTCGTTTGTTTCGTCACTTCTGCACCTGACTGGTAGTCGGCATTCCAACGACGTCGTTGAGCACCGGCGGCCGCTTCACCCGCGCCACGTGCGGGCGATGCCGCGTCAGCGCCAACAACATCCCGAGCGTAATCGATACCGCCAGCATCGACGATCCGCCCGACGAAATGAACGGGAGCGTCATGCCCTTGGCCGGTAGCAGTCCAACGTTGACGCCCATGTTGATCAGCGCCTGCAGCCCGAACAGCAGAGCCAGGCCCTGGATCGACAGCCGCGTCGCCGCCGTCTTCTCCTGCGCCGCTGCAATGAGGCCCCGCATCACGATGAATGCAAATAGCCCCAGCAGCACGAGACAGGCGACGACGCCATATTCCTCGGCAACAACCGCGAAGATGAAGTCGGTATGCGCGTCCGGCAGCGCGTTCTTGATCGTACCCTCACCCGGGCCGCGCCCGAGGAAGCCACCCTCCGAGAACGACTTCATCGCCCGGTCGACCTGCGAATAATCGCCCGGTGTCGGTGCCAGGAACTTGTCGATGCGATAGCGCACGTGCGTAAAGCTCGAATAGGCGAACGCCAGCCCCATCGCGCCGACCATGCCGATGATGCCCGCACCAAGCATCGCTTGCCCGGACAGGAAGTAGAGACCTGCCCAGACGATGCTGACCAGCAGCGTCTGGCCGATATCGGGCTCCGAAATGAGAAGCCCGGTGAAGCAAAGCCCGAGCAGGATTGCGAGCGGCAGCGCCGGCATGTCCTCCCGCTGCTGGCTCTCCGCGAACAGCCATGCCGAAAGCACGATGAATGCCGGCTTGGCAAATTCAGACGGCTGGATCGAGTGCCCGCCGATCGACAGCCACCGCCGTGCACCGTTTATCTCTGGCCCGATGAAGTGCACCGCGATCATGCCCGCGACGGATACTGCGAAGAGACCCAGCGCCAGCCGCCGCACGCCGCGCGGCGACAATAGCGACACCGCCAGCATGACGACGACGCCCAATGCCGAGAAGAAAAAGTGCCGCTCGACGAAATAGTAAGTCGGCAACCCTTTGCGCAGGGCGACCGCCGGACTGGCGGCGAGCGAGAAAACGAGACCGGCAACGATGAGGGCGAGGATCGCACCGACCAGCACGTGATCGACGGTGAACCACCAGTCGGCAACACGGCTTCGGTCGGCGCGCGATAGCCTCATGCATCGCCCCGCTTCATCTCGATGTCGGGAAGCGCCTTCACCAGCGCGCGGAAATGATCACCGCGAACCTCGAAATTACGGAACTGGTCGAACGACGCGCACGCGGGCGACAAAAGCACGACGGGCTCGGCACCATCTGCGCCTGCGGCATCGCGCGCAGCAGCGGCCGTTGCCGCATCCAGCGTCCCGCAGCGCTCGAAGACGACCTTGCCGTCGAGCGTTGCCGCGAACTCCTCCGTCGCCTCACCGATCAGATAGGCTTTCGCCACCCGGTCGAAATATGGCGTCAGCGCCGCGATACCGCCAGCCTTCGGCTTGCCGCCGAGAATCCAGAAGATGTTGCCGGGAAACGAGACCAGCGCCTTCTCCGTGGAGTCGGCATTCGTCGCTTTGGAATCGTTCACGAACAGCGTGCGCCCTGCGCGACCCAGCTCCTCCATCCGGTGTGCCAGCCCCGGAAATGACTTGAGCCCGCTCGCGATCTCATCGGCGGAAAGCGGTTGCGGCAGCGCCATCAGCGCCGCACTCGCAGCGCAGGCATTCTCGGCGTTGTGCGAGCCGCGCAGTGAGCCAATGCCGGCAAGGTCTGCGATCACCGTGGCCGCACCGCCCTTGCGCTGCACCACTTTGCTTCCCGCAACGCCGACGTCGCAATCCGCGTCCGGTCGCGCCGAAATGCGTGTGACGTTCTCAGCGCCCTTTGCAGCGATCAGCTTGTCCGCAATGGCGCGGCAGTATTTATCGTCGACGCCGACGACACCCTTCTGCGCGCCGTAGACCAAGCCCGCCTTCACTGCCGCGTAATTCTCGATCGTACCGTGCCGGTCGAGATGGTCCGGCGTCACGTTGAGCAGCACCGCAACTGACGCATCGACGCTCGGTGCCAAGTCGATCTGGTAGGACGAGCACTCGATGACGTAATGCCGCCCGGGCGCGAACGGCTCCAGGAGCAGCATTGCAGTGCCGATATTGCCGCCCACCTGGGTGTCGCGGCCTGCCGCCTTCAGCAGATGCGCTGTCAGCGCCGTGGTCGTCGACTTGCCGTTCGTCCCCGTGATGCAGATGAGCGGCACGTCGAAGTCCTGCTTGCGCCGCTCGCGGCAGAACAGCTCCAGATCGCCGATCACCTCGACGCCCGCCAGCTTCGCCGCCCGCACCGCCCAGTGCGGCTCGGGATGCGTCAGCGGTACGCCCGGCGCCACGACCAACGCCGAGAACACGGCCCAGTTGGCCTCTTTAAGGTCTGCAGTCTTTAGCCCGGCTTCGGCGGCCGCCTTCATGCCCTGAGCGCTGTCGTCGCTGGCGACGACGTCGGCACCGCCTTGGACAAGCGCCTTTGCGGTGGCAATGCCCGATGCCCCCAGCCCGAACACGGCAACCCGCCTGCCGGCAAACGATGTGATGCGAATCATGGCCGCTAAACTAACGCAACTGGAGCCGGAATGGCGCTGCGGCTTTGCCCGTCAGCGCAACTTCAACGTGGCGAGGCCAACGAGCGCTAAGATCACGGAAATGATCCAGAAGCGCACAACGACCGTCGATTCCTGCCAGCCCTGCTGCTCGTAGTGGTGATGCAACGGCGCCATTCGGAACACGCGTTTGCCAGTCGCCTTGTATGAGGCCACCTGGATGATCACCGATAGCGTCTCCAGCACGAACAAACCGCCGACGATGGCGAGTACGATTTCGTGCTTCGTTGCCACCGCGATGGCACCCAGCGCGCCACCCAGCGCCAGCGAGCCCGTATCGCCCATGAAGATCATGGCCGGCGGTGCATTGAACCACAGGAATCCGAGACCCGCGCCGATCAGCGCACCGCAGATCACCGACAACTCGCCCGTGCCGGCGACGTAGTGGATCTGCAGGTACTGAGCGAACTTGGCATTACCGATCAGGTACGCGATGAGGCCGAACGTGGCCGCCGCGATCATCACCGGCACGATGGCGAGACCATCGAGACCGTCCGTGAGGTTCACCGCATTGCCCGCACCCGCAATGACGAACACGCCGATCAGGATGAAGAACGGCCCCATCTCCAGCACCAGGTTCTTGAAGAACGGCAGCGTCAGCACCTGGCTGATTTCAGGCGGCCCCAGATACATCACAAGGCCGGTTGCAATCGCGGCGATGAGCAGCTCCAAGCCCAGACGCATGCGGCTGGAGAAGCCGGAGGACGTGCGCCTCGTTACCTTCAGGTAGTCGTCATAAAAGCCGATCGCGCCATAGCCGAGCGTCACGCCCAGCACGATCCAGATGTACGGGTTGGCAAGGTTGGCCCACAGCAGCGTCGCCACCGTGACGCCCGCAAGGATCATGAGCCCGCCCATGGTCGGCGTGCCGACCTTGGCAAGGTGCGTCTTGGGGCCGTCGTCACGGATCGGCTGGCCCTTGCCCTGCTTCACGCGCAACAGGTCGATGATACCCGGCCCGAACAGCATGACGAACAGCAGCGCCGTGAAGATCGCTCCGCCCGTGCGAAACGTGATGTATTTGAAGACGTTCAGCACGCCGATCTGGTCGCTGAAGTTCACAAGCTCATAAAGCATTCCACTCTCCGAATGGCTCGGCGCCCTGTCAGCGGCTGGCCGAGGCCGTAACCTGTTGATCGCCCTGCGCCAGCAGCGCGTCGACGAGCGGCGCCATGCGCGAGCCAAGTGAACCTTTGATCATCACAACATCGCCCGCCTGCACTGCCTGACGGAGCGCGGCGGCAATCCCCTCCGATGTCGGCGCCCAAGCCCCGCGGCGCCTTTCCGGCAGCGCCTCGTAGAGGCGCCGCATGTTGTCCCCACTTGCAAAGACCAGATCGACCTCGGCCGCGTCAACGGGCTCGTTGAGCGCAGCGTGCAGATCTCCGGCATTTTCGCCCAGTTCCAGCATATCGCCGAGCACCGCGATCCGCCTCGGAAACCGCGCCCGCGGCACAGTCGCCACGGCAGCCAGCGCCGAGCGCATCGAGGCGGGATTGGCGTTGTAGCTCTCATCGATGACAAGAATTGACCCGCCCGGAACGCTCACCTCCCGACGCTCCCCGCGCCCTTTCGGGGCTTTGACGTCGCCGAGTGCCGAAATTGCCCGTTCGACATCGACACCCAGCGCGTCCAGCGCAGCGACGACGGCGAGAGAGTTCTGTGCAATGTGGGCCCCCGGGGCGCCGACGCGATAGGCGATCCGCCGCCCCCCAATGCTGACGACGATCTCCGATCCATCGGCTTCGAGCGAGAACACTTCCGGCCGGACGTCGGCGTTTTCATGGCGGCCGAACGAGACAACGCGCGCCCCGTGCTCGCGCGCACGCCGCGCCAGCAGCTCGAAATGCTCGTTGTCGCGATTTAGAATGGCGACCCCGCCCGGTTCCAGACCAGAGAAAATCTCCGCCTTCGCCTCGGCGATCTTCTCGGTCGTGCCGAAAAATTCCAGGTGCACCGGCTCGACGGTCGTGACGATGGCGACGTGCGGGCGCACCAGCGCTGTCAGCGGAATGATCTCGCCCGCGTGGTTCATGCCGATCTCGAACACGCCGAAGCGTACATCCGCCGGCATGCGGGCGAGCGTCAGCGGCACGCCCCAGTGATTGTTGAAGGATTTCTCCGCCGCGTGCGTGGCCCCGAGCCGCGAAAGGCATGCCCGTAGCGCTTCCTTGGTACCCGTCTTGCCGACGCTGCCAGTGACCGCCACGATGCGCGCGTCAGTCCGCCGCCGAGCCGCCGCCGCGATGTCGCGCAGCCCTTGCAGCGTATCGGCGACGCGCAGCAGCGCACCATCGCCATCGCGCCGCTTGTAGCTCGTAGACACCAGCGCCGCCGCCGCGCCTTGCCCGAATGCCTGCAGCACGAAGTCATGCCCGTCGCGCACGTCGCGCAGCGCCACGAACACTTCGCCTGGCTGCAAGCTTCGCGTGTCGAGCGAAAAGCCGGTGATCGGCACATTCGGCGTCCCGTCGGCCACGCCGATGGCCGCCGGCACGAGATTGTCCCACGTCCACAAGGATCCGCTCATCTCTCAATCGCGCTCCAGCGCCTTGCGAACCTCATCATGGTCCGAGAACGGCAATATCCTGTCACCGACGATCTGACCGGTTTCATGGCCCTTGCCGGCGACGACGAGAACATCGCCAGCCCCCAGCATGGCAACGCCCCGGGCAATCGCCTCGGCGCGGTCGCCGATCTCCATCGCGCCCGGAGCCGCAATCAGGATCTCCGCACGGATCGCCTCGGGCTTCTCCGTGCGCGGGTTGTCGTCCGTGACGATGACGACATCCGATTTCTCCACCGCGATCGAGCCCATGATCGGCCGCTTGCCCTTATCGCGGTCGCCGCCGCAGCCCATCACACAAATGAGCTTTCCGGTCGCGAACGGGCGCAGGGCGTCGAGCACCGCAGCCAGGGCCTCCGGCTTGTGCGCGTAATCGACGACAGCCATCCCGCCACGCGCCTCACCGACGATCTCCAGGCGCCCTTTGACGCCCTTCAGGCCCTGCAGCGCCGGCAGCACGTGCCCGGCAACTTCGCCCGTGGCAATGGCGAGACCAGCCGCCACTAGCGCGTTCGCTGCCTGATAGTCGCCGAGCAGCGGCAGGCGAACATCGAACACCCGGCCTTCGTGCGCTACCGACATGCGCTGCGCAAATCCCTCGCGCACCAGACGCTCCAGCTTCAAGCCCTCGCCCGTGCGTCCCACTGTGAATACCCGCCGGCCCGCATCCTCGGCAGCGGCAACGGCACGGTCGCCGCCCTCGGCATCCGTGTTGACGACAGCCGTGCCGTCTTCCGGCAGCAGCTCGGTGAACAGGCGCAGCTTCGCCGCCAGATAGTCTTCGACGGTCGGATGATAGTCGAGATGATCACGGCCGAGATTTGTGAAAGCAGCCGCCTTGATACGCACGCCGTCGAGCCGGTGCTGGTCGAGCCCGTGCGAGGATGCCTCGAACGCCAGATGCGTGATGCCTTCCGCCGCGAGCTCCGCCAGCGTCTTGTGCAGCGATACTGGATCAGGCGTCGTCAGCGAGCCGTAGACCGCACCATCCGGCTTGACCACGCCGATGGTACCGAGCGAAGCCGCCTTGTGCCCCAGTGCCGCATAGATTTGCCGCGTGAAATCCGCAACCGACGTTTTCCCGCTGGTGCCTGTCACGGCCACGGTCGTGTCCGGCTGCTGCAGTCCGTAGAAGCGTGACGCCATCAGCGCCAGAGCGCGCCGCGGCTCCACCGCCCGCACGACCGGCACATCGCCAGCCTCCGTGGCTTCGGCGTCTTGCCCTGCAAGGATTGCAACCGCACCCTTGCTGACCGCATCCGCGATGAAGCGTGCTCCATCGGCTTTCGATCCGGCGATGGCCGCGAACACGAAACCGGGACGCACGTTGCGGCTATCGGATGTGAGGCCGGCGACCTCGACATTTCCGGCGCCCGCCGGAGCGATGGCATCGGCCCCGATGAGTGAGGACAGAAGCATGGTTCTCCTAGTGTCCTGACCGCGACCCTGCCGCGGATGATGTGGCGGACTATACGATCATCACACTAGTGCTATGGAACGCAACGCATCGACAGACTTGCCGGTGAGCAGATCCTCACCGCGTTTCATATTTTGCGCCGGAACGAGCGTCAAACGCTACGCTTGGGGCGCCCGCCGCTGCGGCTTGCGTCGGCAATATGCCCAGAAGCGGACCAACGCGCCCGATCACCCGGCCCGCCGTCGGCGCGGCATTGAGCGAAGCCAGCACTTCTCCCGACGACGCCTTCGTTCCCTGCGGCTCGAAAATCATTACGAACACCAGGTAGCGCGGGTTATCCATCGGAAACGCCGCCAGAAACGACGAAATCACCGACTTCTCGCGATAGCCGCCCACGCCCGGCATCTCGGCCGTGCCGGTCTTGCCGCCCACTTGATAGCCTGCAACCTCTGCGCGCTTTCCCGTCCCGACGCGTTCGGCGACGTTCCGGCGCATCAGATCGCGCATTTTCGCGCTCGTCGCCGTATCGATCAGCGGAATTACTGCCACGCCCGAGTCGGCCGGTCGCTTGACGAACGTCGGCGTGACCTTGCGACCGCCGTTGACCACGCTCGCCGCCGCCGCCGCAAATTGCAGCGGCGCCACCGCGATGCCGTGACCGTAGGCAATCGTCATCGTTTCGATGTCGCCCCAGCGCTGCGGCAGCTGTGGCGGCGCAATCGGCCCCGCCTCCGTGCGCATCGGGTCCAGCACTTGCATCTGGCGCAGGAAGTCCCGGAACCGCTGCGGCCCTGCCTGCATCGCCAGCATTGCAGCGCCCACGTTCGAGGAATGCAGGAAGATTTCCGCGACGCTCAGCGGACGGCGCAGCGGGTGTAGGTCCTTGATCGTGAACCCCCCGGCCGACAGCTCTTTGCGCACATCGACGATCGTGTCGGGCGTAACCAGCGCCGCATCGATCGCCATGGCGACCGTCAGCGTCTTGAACACCGACCCCAATTCGAACGTCGACCCAGCGATCTTGTCGAGATTGCCGGGCTCAAGGCTGGTGTTGGGAAACGCGGGATCGACGCCGGGAAGCGATGCCGATGCGAGCACCTCGCCGCTGTTCACATCCATCACGATGGCGGCCGCGCCCTTGGCCTCGTAGAGCTTCATCGCCTCTTGCAGCTCAGCCTCGACGGCATGCTGCACGCCGATGTCGATCGAAAGGCGCACGGGCGGCCGCTCGGCCAGCGTCGCCCCTTGCACCGATTCGACGCCGACGACGTCGTCGACGTAACGCTCGATGCCGGAGACGCCCTTGTTGTCGATGTTGACGTAGCCGATCAAATGCCCGGCCAGCTTGCCGCCCGGATACGCGCGACGCAGCTCGCGGCGGAAATCGAGCCCAGGTAATCCCAGGTCGTGCACGGCTTGCGCAACCCGCGGCGACAGACCGCGCCGCACCCAGACGAAACGGCGGGTGCGATCCGAAAGGTCTTTACGCAGCGAGGTGCGATCGAGATCGTTGAACACCAGCGCAAGCTTTTCGATCACCTCGTCGCGATCAATCACGCGTGCCGGATCGGCGAACAGCGAATAAGCTTCCACGTCGGTAGCCAGCAGCCGCCCGTTGCGGTCGACGATATCCGGCCGCGCGAAGCTTTGCGCCACCGTCTCGCTCATGGAGATTGAGCTATCGCCGAGCCCCATCAGCGCGAGGCGTACGAGCTGCGCGCCGATCGCCATGAAGAACAGAGCCACGCCCACCGTTGCGATCAGCGTACGCAGCGGCCCATTGGCCGAGCGCGGCTCCGCTGCGACCTCGCCGGCCGCTTCATGCTCAACGTGGCTGTTGCTGGCGCCCCGCTCCAAGTCAGTCACCCCTCTTCTGCGAGGTGGTGCTGCCGGTCGCCATCACGCGCGACAGAGCCGCATCCGGACTGACGGCAAGCTGCTGTTCCGAGGCTGGTGCAAGACCCATCGCCCGCGCCAGCGGCTCGATGCGCTCCGGTCGGGCCAGATGCGCGCGCTCCGCTTTCAACACGGCAATGTCACCGCGCGCCTTCTCGATCGCACGCTCCTGTTCGGAGACGCGCACCTCCAGCTGGCGGGTATCGTAATTGCTCGAGTAGAGGACGAACGCGCTGGCGAGGGTAACCATCAGTGCAGCGAGAATGACGAACCGCATCGCTTGCCTCCCTGATACCCGCCTAGCCTCGCAACGACGGAACCCCCGGCAGATCTTCTTCAAGTGGCCAGGCCGGCGCTTCCGTGCGCAGCGCCGCCCGCAACCGTGCCGATCTGGCGCGGGGGTTTACCGCAAGTTCTTCTTTCGAAGGAGTTAACGGACGCGGGTTAACAATCTCAAAACTGGGTAGATTCAATTTTACCGATTGCGGCGGCAGGTGCCGTGATCCCTGGGATTCCTTACCGGCCCGCTGCTGCAAAAACCGCTTCACGATGCGGTCCTCCAGCGAGTGGAAAGTCACCACCACCAGCCTCCCGCCCGGCTTCAGGCAGCGTTCGGCCGCCCCCAGCGCCCGCGCCAGCTCACCCAGCTCATCGTTCACGTAGATGCGCAGCGCCTGGAATGTCTTCGTCGCCGGGTGCTGGTCATCGCCGCGCCGGCCACCCACGGCGCGCGAGACGATCTCCGCCAGCGCTCGCGTCGTGGCAATGGGTGATTCGCCCCGCGCCCGCACGATTGCCCGGGCTATTCCGCGCGACCGCCGCTCATCGCCCAGCGCAAAGATGATGTCGGCCAGTTCTTCTTCCTCGGCCCGATTGACGACATCGGCCGCCGACGTCCCCGCCGACGACATCCGCATGTCGAGGGGCCCATCCGCCATGAACGAGAATCCGCGCTCGGCCTCGTCGATCTGCATCGAGGAGACGCCGATATCGAGCACCACGCCGTCGACCGGCGCCACGCCCTGCTCGCGCGCAGCATCCTCCAGTTCGGAAAAGCGTGATTCCAGCAGTGTCAGCCGATCGCCGAACTGCTGCTTCAGAGGCTGCCCGCCGACGATCGCCGAAGGATCGCGGTCGAGCGCCAGCACGCTGCAGTCTGCCGCTTCGAGGATGGCGCGCGTATAGCCGCCCGCCCCGAACGTGCCGTCGATGTACGTTTCACCACTTGCGGGCTTCAGGCTCGCCAGCACCTCGGCGAGCAGCACGGGGATGTGGCGCGCACGACCAGCGTCAGTTGAGTTTCCTGACCGGCGGCGCGCCGTCATCCCCGTGCTCCTTCGCTGCCGTCATCCTCATCCGAGGATAAACGACTCCCCGCGCCGAAGAGCTTACGTGTCTCGTGGATTTTTGCCCGCGCGCGCTCACGCCGCTCGGCGAAGCGCTCCGGACTCCACATTTGAAACTTGTCGCCAAGGCCGACAAAAGTGACCTGGGATGAAAGCCCCGCATGGGCGCGCAGGCTCTCAGGAAGGCTGATGCGGCCGTCCCCATCGATCGTGAGGACCTGAACGTCGCCGTAGAGTGCGACAGAGAGCTCGTCCCGCTCGTCCGAATAGTCCGGCAGGCCTGCGAGAAGCCCATCGATCTTTTTTGCAAGTCTCTCGCCGCCTGCATCGAGCGCAGGAGCCTCAAGCGCGGGGTAGCAGTAAATGCCGCCTGCGCCTCCTGAGGCATATCCATCGCGCTCGAGAACGGCACGGAAGGGTGCTGGCACGGAGACGCGCCCCTTAGCATCGATCTTGTTTGTGAATGTCGAGACAAAGCGGTCCATCCCCTTTTCGCAGCCTCGCGCACTTCACTCGAAAACAACCGCACATGTGGAGCCTCGCTCCCTTCACCCAATGCACCGGCCGGGGGGCCGTGGCGGTCGCTCGCTGTCTGCGAGCCCTCATTCGAGACCGGCGCCCTGCCACGGGACCCTGCCCGGTGCGGTCGGGCATTCATGGGATCGCATGGGATCAAATGGGCGTCAATGGTTTGTTAAGGATTATCCCTGGGCAAACTTGGGTTGCAGCACCCGCTGTGGGTTCGCGGACGCAGCTTGCACTTCCCTGCGGGTGCACCTAGGGACGACAACAAGCGTTTCCCGCCTCAACTGCAGGATTTCAAACGATGCGAATGCCGGACGTGCGCTCGATGATCGCGATTGGTCTATCTGGCCAGCTTGGCCTCAACGGCCACCTCCCCTGGGAGGGCAACCCGGGGCCGGAATACAAGGAGGACGTCGCAAACTTTTTCGCCAAGACCCGCGGCCATGTTCTTCTCGCCGGGCCAACCACGGCGCGCGCTGTCCCCGATCACGAGCGCAATTACATGACGATCGTCGAGCTGCGTTCGCACATGCACCCGCAAGAGACGCTGGCGAAATTTCCTGGCCGCGTCGTCTACATCGGCGGCGGTCCCCCGGTGTGGGACGTCTATGCCAAATACATCCATCACTGGGACATCAATCGCCTTCCCTACGACGGACCAGCGGATCGATGGTTCAATCCGAACTGGCTCGTCGCAGGTGGAAACGCGAAATAGAGCGCGGCCCTTACCAGCAGCAGCGGCGCTGACGCGGTGCGTAGACGTAGGGCTGCACGTAGCGCTGACGCGGCACGTACACCGGAGCCGGATAGTAGGTGTAGGCCGGACCGACGACATAGCCGCAGCAGCCCGAATAGACCTTGCGCGGATAGTAGGAATAGGACGGCGGCACCACGTAGACGACGGGCGGGCCGTAGTAGACTTCCGGATAGAGCGGAGCGTAGTCGCGATACCAGCGGTACGCGCGAGCCTCCGCGTTGTCGGCGGTGACGCCGAACGCCGTGACAGCCGCTACGGCGCACAGCAATGACATGAGCAGCTTACGCATGAAACCCTCCTTGAACCCTCATGCGAAGCTAACTTCGATTGCTTACTGCCGGATTGAAATTTTGACTGCAAAATCAAATACTAAGACACAAGAAATTAAAGTGCAGTTGGCGCCTGCCCGATTGCGGGACATCACCGGCGCGCACCCTCTCGCGATGCCGGCGCAACAGCTAATTTGAGATAGGAAAGTGTCAGCTGGCCTGTAAGCCGGGTTCTGTCTGGAGCTAGCCCAACACCGGCTTGCCGGGTGTTGGCCAAAGGCTCCGCGACGGCCATTCATCTGGGACACCCATTGCTGAGTGCCTCGAGCAACCAACCCGGGCGGCGGGTCTGAAGACGGACCTGGCGCCACCTTTCGGCGCGCCCGGCCACCCCTATTTGGTTTTGCTCCCGGTGGGGTTTGCCCTGCCACCGACGTTGCCGCCGGCGCGGTGCGCTCTTACCGCACCCTTTCACCCTTACCCCGCTTCGCCGAAGCTTCGCCGGGCGGTTTGCTTTCTGTGGCACTTTCCCTGGGGTCGCCCCCGGCGGCCGTTAGCCGCCACCGTGTCTCCATGGAGCCCGGACTTTCCTCCACCGGCGTTGCTTGATGGACCATAGACGCCCGCAATCCGGCAGCGGCCGTCCGGCCAGCTGACGATGGGAATAAGGGTCTTTGCAGAAGCTGCGTCAACCCCCAGGGGAAGGGAGCGGCGGCGCGAGGATGACGGAAAAACCTTCAGCACCCCACCGGCACGAATGAGATCCTCGCAAGCCACTTTCCATCCGCCGCATAGCGTGCCGAGTAAGCCAATTCAGAACGACAGCAATGGGCTGTAATTGGCGGAATACATTTGACTATTTCAGGGAGCCTATTTGCCGTCTCGGCCAATTGCACTTCTCCATTTCATACGGCCTTACATGCTGCACCGCACGACCGACGAAACGAAAATGAACCTACCCATTTGGGTAACGACAAAGTCACATAAACCTACCCACAATCGACAGCTCAGAGCGGGAAGGATCATTGATAATCGTGCCAGAGCATCGATCTGGCCTCGTGATCACGGCTCTCCGTCACACCGTGACACTACCCATTGGCCACCCACGCTGACCTAAGTCAGTCGTCCACCCTTTTGGGTGCGGTGCGGCAAGCGCAGGTACTTACCCGCGTTTCGCGTCCAATTGCTTGAAACACATTCGTATTAAGTGATAACGCTGGGATCGAAAGCTTAGCCTCAAAAAAACGAGCTTCGAGGAAACCCGCCGATGAACGTTCAGACCCAGATCAGTGCAGGTACTGCTTACGGTCAGGCTCCCACCGCCAATCCGAAAGTCCTGGCGTTCGTCGAAGAGGCAAAGGCCCTCTTCAAGCCTGAAAGCGTCTACTGGTGTGACGGATCTCCTGAGGAATATCAGGCGCTTGTTAAGACGCTTGTGGACAGCGGCACGGCCATCCGCCTGAACGAAGAGCTACGCCCCAACTCCATCCTCGTCCGCTCCGACCCCGCCGACGTTGCCCGCGTCGAGGACCAGACCTTTATCTGCTCGAAATCCCAGGAAGATGCCGGCCCCTCGAACAATTGGCGCGACCCCGCCGAGATGAAGGCGACGCTGTCGCAGCTGTTCGACGGCGCCATGGCCGGCCGCACCATGTACGTCGTCCCTTATTCGATGGGCCCCATCGGCTCTCCCATCGCCGGCATCGGCGTCATGGTCACCGACAGCGCCTACGCCGTCGCCAACATGCACATCATGACCCGCGTCGGCTCCAAGGTCTGGCAGGCGCTCGGCAACTCCGACGATTTCGTCCGCGGTATGCACACTGTCGGCGCCCCCCTCTCATCCCCCACCAGCGCTGACGTGCCCTGGCCGTGCAACAAGACCAAGTACATCTCCCACTTCCCCGAAACGCGCGAGATCTGGTCATACGGCTCGGGCTACGGCGGCAACGCCCTGCTCGGCAAGAAGTGTCACGCCCTGCGCATCGCCACCGTCAAGGCGCGCGATGAAGGCTGGATGGCTGAGCACATGCTCATCCTCAAGCTCACCAATCCCCAGGGCCGCGTGAAGTACGTCGCCGCCGCTTTCCCATCCGCGTGCGGCAAGACCAACCTCGCCATGCTCGTGCCCACCATCCCCGGCTGGAAGGCCGAGACGATCGGCGACGACATCTGTTGGATGAAGTTCGGCCCCGATGGCCGCCTGCGCGCCATCAACCCGGAAACCGGCTTCTTCGGCGTTGCCCCCGGCACGGGCAACGACTCCAACTTCAACGCGATGATGACGCTCACCGGCAACATCATCTTCTCCAACGTCGCGCTCACCGACGACGGCGACGCTTGGTGGGAGGGCGCGACAGCAAAGGCGCCCGAGCATCTCGTCGACTGGATGCGCCGCTCCTGGAAGCCAGGATGCGGCCGCACCGCCGCCCACGCCAACGCCCGCTTCACAGCACCTGCCGGCCAGTGCCCGGTCATCGCGCCGGAGTGGGAGGACCCGAACGGCGTACCGATCGACGCCATCCTCTTCGGCGGCCGCCGCGCCTCGACTGTCCCGCTGGTCATGGAAGCGCTGAGCTGGGCGCACGGCACCTTCCTCGGCTCCATCATGGCGTCCGAGAAAACCGCTGCCGCCGCCGGACAGGTCGGCGAATTGCGCCGCGACCCGATGGCGATGCTGCCCTTCTGCGGCTACCACATGGGCGATTACTTCGCCCACTGGCTGAAGATGGGCGAGAAGGGCGGCGCCAACATGCCGAAGATCTTCTACGTCAACTGGTTCCGCAAGAACGCCAATGGCAAATTCATGTGGCCCGGATACTCCGACAACAGCCGCGTGCTGAAGTGGATCTTCGACCGCTGCGACGGCAAAGCGGAAGCCGTCGAGACTCCCATCGGCCGCCTGCCGACAGAATCTTCGCTCGACACCAGAGGCTGCAAAGTCGATCCGAACGACCTCAAGGACCTCATGAGCGTCGATAAGGAAGGCTGGAAGTCGGAGATCCCTTCCATCCGCCAGCACTTCGCAACCTTCGGCGCCAAGCTGCCGCGCCAGCTCAATGACGAACTCGACGCATTGGAGCGACGCCTCGCCTGATCAAGGCAATTTCTGGGCAATTCGGGCCGCGCGAAAGCTTTTCGCGCGGCCTTTTTCATTTCCAATCGAATTTTTTCGCGAAAGCTAAGGCCATAATTTCCAAACAAAAACGACTCGCACCCCAAAAACGATGCATATGCCTCTAAAAACAAGCACTTGCGCGAGTTGTGGCGGCACTTACGTTAACCATGTGGTAACTGTTGCATGGGGTACGCGATGTTGCGGTTCGTCGTCGATTGGCTGGCAGGCGCCACGCGATCGTCCGCAATTGCCGTCGATGTTCCCGTCGTCCGCGACGCCTCTGCCATCCTCCGTTTCCTGAAACGCCAAGACGAAGCCGCCAATGCCCTGACCCCGCGCGAGCGCGGCGTGCGCTTCCATCGCGACGAGTTCACTCGCCTCTTCGACGCCCTCGAGCGCTGGCCGACCGTCGAGTTCATCACCACGCACGGCCTCCCCATCGAATCCGTCGACGACCTCCCCAAGAGCGCCGACGGCGGCATCGATGTCGTCGTGCGCATCATCACCCCAACCGAGCACGGCGCCCGCATCGTCGCCGGCCGCATCCGAAAGATGATCGTCAGCCAGAAATACGAGTAGCGCCCAACAGTCCGCGTAGTGTTCAACAGTCGAGTTGTGTCATGCCGAGTTACGAGATTGCTATCGAGTTCAAGAGCGGACGCGTCACGCGTCCGATGGTGCAGCAGATCGCCGGAGCGGCCATTCATACGCGGGCAGATGTGCGCGAGGTCATTATCCGGGCGCCCAGCGCGGCAAAGACGGCGCAAAGCGCTGTTGCCGACTACAACGACGACCGCGCATCCCTAAAGAACCGTGCCGGTGATCCGGTCCGCGTCACCCTTGCTCTCGGGCCGGGGAGGGATTGAGCCATGGCCAAGCTGCTCTGCCTCGCCCAGCACGACCCGCCTGCAAAGCGCAAAGCCAAAGGCACAAAGTCCGACCCGGCAGCGGCGCCGCGCTACACGATCATTGAGCGCCTGCCCATCCGCTTGGCCGCGCACAAGATTGTCTGGGACGCGCTGCGCAAGCATGCCGAGCAACAGCCCATCATCGACGCCGCGCACCCGCAGGATCAGTTTGCAGCTGGTGTTATCGCCGTCGATAAGCTCAGCAAGGACGCAACGCAGGCGCTCGCCGAAATCCTCAACGAGCGGCGCGCCATGACCGTCGGCGCCAGCAAGGATGTCGTCGCCGATGACATCCTCGCAAAGCACCTCGACCGGCTGTTCGAACAGGAGATGGAGTGGCTCGCCATTCGCAACCTGCTGGCGACAGCACTGCGCCCCACGAGGGCAACGGCACGCCGCAAGCCCGCGCGCGCGCTCCTTCTCGTCGACGCATGAGGCCGTAAGCTCTCCGGCCTCACGCGCTTGCCTCACATGATCATGAACCTCTGCTCGGCGCGCTCATCGCTACCCGGGAACACCTTGTTCGCCTTCGACTCTTCCACCGCGGCCCACACATGCGCGCCCGGCTTCGGCTCGTTGGTCAGCTTCACCGCGACATTGCGGTGGTCACCGGCGTCGAGGTCCGTTGCCCCGATCAACGAAGCCGACGACTTCTCGGCCGGATCACCCGACAGGATCACCAGCCTGCCGTTCTGCGGCAGGTATGCGTAGGTGATCGATACCGCATCGTTCTTCGGCTTCTGATTGAGCGCCGTGACGGAGGGGAGAATATCTTCCGCGTGCGCCACGCTCGCCATGGCGAGCACCATTCCGACGACCGGCAGCATGCGAGCAAATTTTGCAGATGATTTCATTGTCTGCCTCCTGAGAGAGAGGAAGGGCGGCAGGGCCTCGACCCAGCCGTGCCCAGCAGCGCGCCATTAGAGACGGTGAACAGCTTAGGAGCTCCCCGCGCCGCATACCTTCGACCTAAGAATCCCTCCGCCCCACCGCAACTTTCCGCCGCCTTACGGATTGTTGAACCTGCCCGCCACACACTGCCAGAGCCAACGCAGAACGCGAGGACCACCCCCATGCCGAACAAGATCCTTGTTTTCTACGGCTCCTACCGCCGCGATCGCATGGGCATCCGCCTCGCCGACTATCTCGTCGCGCAACTGAAGGCACGCGGCGAAGACGCCGAGCTGATTGACGCCAAAGCCGTCGGCCTGCCGATGCTCGACCGCATGTACAAGGAGTACGATCCCGGCACCGCGCCGCCCGCAATGGAAGCGCTGGCGCAAAAGATCAAATCGGCCGATGCGTTCCTCTTCGTCGTCGGCGAATACAATTGGGGCTACCAGCCCGGTCTCAAGAACCTCACCGACCACTTCCTCGAAGAATGGTTCTGGCGCCCCGCCGCCATCGCCAGCTATTCCGCGGGCCGCCTCGCCGGCGCGCGCTCCAACTTCCTCTGGCACGGCACGCTGTCGGAGATGGGCATGGCGGTCATCTCCAGCACGCTCACCGTCGGACCGATCGGCGCCGCGCTGGATGGCAGCGGCAATCCGACTGGGGACGGCGGCAAGGCCCTGGCCGACAGCTTCCCGCGCTTTGCCGACGACCTTGCCTGGTGGACCGCGGCCGCCAAAGCCCAGCGAGCCGCCAAGGCCCCGCCTTACTGAACCGGCCTCCGCTTCAATTCATAAACGAATTCGATTGATTCCATCGCTATAATGCGTTGGATCGATCATTCGCTTTGTTGGAGGGTGCGCATCGAAGGAGAATCCCGATGCCCACCACTGCCGCAGCCGAAGGCCCCGCGCTTTGCCAGCCCTCAACGCCATCACAGGCGACGGCCCAGTCGCCGTTCCACGCTTTCACGCAGGCGCTGCCCGGCATCGGACTGACGGTCGGCATCGCGGGTGCAGCCTTCCTCGCCCATCAGGTTCCCGGCATTTCCGCTCTGAGCCCGCTGATCCTCGCCATCGTCATTGGCACTGCCCTGCACAACATCATCGGCACGCCCGCATGGGCGAAGCCGGGCGTGAAGGTCTCACTGCGCCGCGTGCTGCGCCTCGGCGTGATCTTGCTCGGCCTGCAACTCACCGCGGGACAGGTGGTGGAAGTCGGCCCCAGCGGTCTCCTCATCATCGCGGCCAGCTTGATCGTCACCTTCGCCTTCACCACCTGGCTTGGCCACATGATGGGCGTCGACCGCAAGCTGACGCAGCTCATCGCCGCCGGCACCTCGATCTGCGGCGCCTCGGCCGTGATCGCGACCAACACCGTGACTCAAGGCGAGGACGAGGACGTCGCCTACGCCATCGCCTGCGTGACGATCTTCGGCTCCATCGCCATGATCAGCTATCCGTTGCTGTCGTCGCTGCTGCAGCTGAACCCGCACGCCTTCGGCCTTTGGGCCGGTGCCTCCATTCACGAGGTGGCGCAGGTCGTTGCCGCGGCCTTCCAGGGCGGCACCGCGTCGGGCGAGTTCGGAACCATTGCCAAGCTCAGCCGCGTGATGCTGCTCGCACCCGTTGTGATCACGCTGGGCCTCATCGCCGCCCGCCAGGCAGCGACCACCCTCGGCGCCAGTGCATCCGCGGAGCGCCGCGCCGGTCGCCCGCCCATTCCCTGGTTCGTGCTTGGCTTCATCGCGCTGATCGGCATCAACAGCTTCATCGCCATCCCTGCCGACGCCAAGGCATGGACCGCCGGCACCACGACGTTCCTTTTGTCGATGTCGCTCGCCGCCATGGGGCTCGAAACCGACATCGCCAAGCTGCGCGCCAAGGGTGCCCGGCCGCTGATCCTCGGTGCCACCGCCTCGCTGTTTATCGCCGCTTTCAGCCTGACGCTCATTCTTCTCGCGGGCTGATCCACCCCCGGAGCTTAACGCCATGACGCTCGAGCAACTGCGCATCTTCGTTGCCGTTGCCGAGCGTCAGCACGTCACGCGCGCAGCCGAAGCGATCAACATCACCCAGTCCGCCGCCAGCGCCGCCATTGCCGCACTGGAGGGCCGTTACGGCGTCGCCCTGTTCGACCGCATCGGCCGCCGCATCGCCCTCACCAAAGCCGGCGAGGAATTTCTCCCCGAAGCGCGTGCGGTGCTGGCGCGCGCAACGGCAGCGGAGCGAACGCTGACCGACCTTGCCGGCATCAAGCGCGGCGCGCTCACGCTCTACGCCAGCCAGACCATCACCAATTACTGGCTCCCGCAGTTCATCGCCCGCTTCCGCGCGCGCTATCCAGGCATCACTTTGAACGTCATTGCCGGCAACACGCAGCAGGTCGCCTCCGCGACGCGCGAAGGCCTCGCCGACCTCGGCTTCGTCGAGGGCGCCATCGACGATCCCCAGCTCTCAGGCGAAGTGGTCGCCACCGACAGGATGATCGCCGTGTTCGCCAAGGCCGATCCGCTCGCCCGCAAATCGAAGCTCTCGGTTGCCGATCTGAAGAAAACCCGCTGGGTGCTGCGCGAGCAGGGCTCGGGCACCCGCGCCGAATTCAAGCTGGCCCTGCAGCGCCTCGGCATCTCGCCCGCCGACCTCGATATCGCACTGGAGCTGCCCTCCAACGAGGCCGTGCTCGCAGCCGTTGCGGCAGGCGCCGGCGCCACCGTCGTATCCGCACTCGTCGCCGACGCCGGATTGCGCCTCGGCGAGCTCGCAACGCCGAAGGAGCCCCTCTCAGAGCGCACGTTCCAGGTGCTTCGCCACCGGGAGCGCCACGTGAGCCGCGCCGAAGCCGCCTTCCTCGCGCTGATTCCGGACCGCAAACCGAAGCCGTAAGCCTAGTGGCGCACCGATATGCCGAAGAACGGGTTGTAGCGGTCGGCGGCGGCGGTCAGCCCGAAGTTGATTCCACCATCGAGCTGCACGTTGTCGGTCAGCGCATATGTCCAGCCGCCGCCCACCATCACCTCATCCCCGCGCGGATCATCGGTGCCGAACACGCCAACGAACTCGACATAGGTGTCGAACTTGTCGGTCCAGTCATAGCACAGCGCAGACGTCGTAATGTATTCCGCGTGATACCCTCGCCCGCTTTCATTCTTAACGGCGAGCACGCCGATGTTGATGCCGAGGTCGAACTGCGCCGGCAGCAAAAATGCAATCGGCGCTACCAACCCACCCTCGACGTCCGACGCGCCGATGCCATTGTCAGCGTCGGTCGGCAGCGTCACGAACGGCAAGAGCGCCGCTGCCGAACCGCGCTGTTGAAAATCGTCATTGCCCCATAGATTGATCTTGGCGCGGACATCAACACTGCCGATCCCATCGCTGCGCTCGGATACGGCACCGTCCCCGCCTCCCGTTCGCAGCAGCCCATACGGTTGCCACACGAGGCTCAGCTCCGCGTCGTTCGTCAGACCTATGCGCAAGTTGGTTCCGGCGAACTCATAGCTATCGCTTGCGATCCCATCCGCATCTGGCCTCGATCGCGCGTATCCGAACGCGGTCGTCTCTGTCTGCCAATGACCCGCATCGACCGTAAACGGCACCTCGGTAGTGTCCGGGCGGTCGGTCGTCATCTCGCGCATCATCGAGCGCGGAGTCGGATTGAAAAGGTTGTACTGCGCCTTGTCGCCCGCATTGGCAGCACCCGCCAACGCCAGAGCAAACCCCACGGCAGCACTTCTGCTTGTCGACGCACTCACCGGCTCGTCCCCTCACCCAGCCGACGAACGTCAGTCAGCCCACAACAACTAAGTTAGCTGTAGCTAAGTTAGGTTGCGCTAACTTTTGTTGTCAAGCCGGGAGTGCGCTAAAACGCAAGGCATGGATTCGCCACGCAAAAGAACCTCGACAGCCCAGCCGCGCGCGCCGGCCGACCACGCCGAGCGCTTTCGCCGCGTGCGCGATGCGCATCAGTCGGAAACCGCCGAAGACTATGTTGAGATCATCGCCGAGCTCATCGGCGAGAAGGGCGAAGCGCGCCTCGTCGATCTTGCCGAGTGCTTCGGTGTCACCAAGGCGACCGTGAACAACACCATCCAGCGCCTGCAGCGCGACGGCTTCGTCACCAGCGAGCCCTACCGGGCCATCTTCCTCACCGATAAGGGACGCAAGCTGGCCGCCGCCTCACGCGAGCGCCACCTGGTCGTGCGCGACCTGCTGATCTCTTTGGGGATCGATCCCGAGACCGCCGAGGCCGACGCCGAAGGCATCGAGCATCACGTCAGCAAAACGACGCTCGAAGCCTTCCGCCGGCACCTCGCCAAGCAGCGCCGCCCGCGCGACTAAACCTTCGCCGCCGCCTTGGCGCCGAGCGTGTGGCGGAAGTCGTCGTACCCGAACGTGCCGACCACGCGATAGCTGCCGTCCTCGTCGAGAATGGCGAGGTCCGGCCTCGGTGTCCCATTGAACGTGGTGTTCTTCACGAACGAGTACTGCATCATGTCCGTGAACACGATCCGGCTCCCCACCTCGAGCGGCTCGGGGAATGAATATTCGCCGATGATGTCACCCGTCATGCACGTCTTGCCGCCGAGGATGTAGTCGTGCGCGTGAACGCCAGCCTTGTCCGCTCCGATCACCTGCGGCGTATACGGTACCTCCAGCACGTCCGGCATGTGGCAGCTCGCCGACGTGTCGAGAATGGCGATGTTCTTCGCGTTCCAGTGCAGTCCGATCACCGAGGCAACAAGGTAGCCTGTATCGACCACGATCCCGCCACCCGGCTCTAAAATGACCTCCACGCCAAACTCCGCGCGGAACGCCTTGATCGCCGCGATCAGCTTGTCGACGTCATAGCCCGGCTTGTTGATGAAGTGGCCGCCGCCGAAGTTCACCGCCTTTACCTGACGGATGTACGGCGCGAAATCGCGCGCAACCCGCTCGATCAGCCCGACGGAGCCATCAGCCATGCTCTCGCACAGCGCGTGCGCATGGAAGATATCGATCTCGCCCCACGGCAATTCGTCGATCTGTTCGCGCGTCGTGCCAAAACGCGAGCACGGCGCGCACGGATCATACAGCGCCCCGCCCAGCGTCGCATTGGAATAGCCCGGGTTGATGCGCACGCCGATTTTCGCACCGGCAGCTTTGGCGATACCGCCGAACCGCGCCATCTGCTCCGGCGAGTTGAAATAGATGTGGTTGGCAATGCCCGCCAGGCGCTCTACCTCACCTGGCGAGTAGGCCGGCGCGTAGACGTGCACCTCCTTGCCGAACTCCTCCGCCCCCATGCGCGCCTCGAACTCGCCGCTCGCCGTCGAGCCGTCCAGCACATCGCGCATCAGCGGGAAAGCCGCCGGCATCGCCCACGCCTTGGTGGCGAGCAGGATCTTACAGCCGGCCTCGCGGCGGATGCGCGCGACGGTCTCGAGATTGCGCTTCAGCGCAGCAACATCCAGCACATAGGCAGGCGTCGCCATCTCGGCGGGCAGCTTCAACGTCATGGCAGAAAATCCCAAGGTGCCGGCAGACCATCTTCCGGGGCCAGCTATATGGCATTGCCGCGCGCCAGTTGAAAGTGACAGCGCGTAGCGGAAAGGCCCTAGCGCCCGCGCATGTCAGCCAGATGATTGCTGACGGTCTCGATCACCCGCTCATCGCGCATATAGGCGTTGTGGTACAGCGCATCGCTCAGGTGCTTCCACATCGTATCGGGGTCGGCGAGGCCGCCCTCCGGCCCATCGGCGGCAACCACCGATGAATAGAGCTTGTGCGCAGCAACGAAGATTGCCTCGTCGTCGATGCCGCCGAGATTGACGACCTCGAGCCGCGCCTCGCGCACCACTTTTACGTACGGCGGCAGGTGGCCGACGCCCGTCAGCACATAGGCGCCATCCCCGCCGTAAGCAGCGCCCACCACGCCGCCATGAATTGCCCCCGTAAGCGTCTTCGCCCACAGCCAAGCCCCGCCCATCCGCGCAATCAGCACAACTGCGCCAAAAATAGCGGCATAAACCAGCGGAACCAGCAGCAGAAATGTCAGGTCCGCAGCAGCGCCGAGGCCGAATTCGCCCGCGCGAAACTTCTCGATCAGTGGCGTGAAGAAGTAGCCCGCGGTCGCCGCAAAGAAGACGACGGTGCCGACTACGCCAGCGAGCCGCGCAAATGCCGTCAGCGAGCGCCGCGCGCTGGCGACGGTGACGTATTGCGGCGAGATCGCCGCGGCCGTCTCCAGTAGCCGCATCGCTTCATCGCGCGGGCTGTGGATCACCAGCCACTGCTCGTCGCGGATGCCGCGGCTGCAGCGCGCGCGATTACGGCGACGCCATAGTAGCGTGCGCAGGCCGCGCCACGCGCTCCAGAGAGAAAGCGCCAGCAGGCCGCCGAAGAACACGAGCGTCTCGATGATCTTGTTGGTGCCCGAGCCCAGGATCGTCACCAGGTACCAGACCATGATCGGCGCGATGACGAACCCCATCACCGCCTGGAACAGCGCGATCAGCCACGGCACCGTCTTGAGGCGCCGCTTGAAGAACGGCGTGCCGAACGTCACCACTCCGCCCCGCAGCGGCGAAGGCGGCATCAGTGCCAGCGCCTCCGCGGTCACGTTGCCGCCGTGGCTGTGCGCGATGATCGAATAGGAAGCGCCGGACTTCTCCAGCTTGGCGAGCGTCCGCGCCAGATTGAGCGAACCCAGCAGCCGGTCGAAATCCGAATTCTTGCCCGTCCAATGCACCGGCAGGATCTCGACGTCGCCGATCCCGCGCTTTGCCAGCGCCTCGGTCAGCTGATTGGCAAACTCAGAACCCCTCTGCCACCAGCGCTCACCGGCATCGTCATCATGCTGACTGTTAGTGCCGTGAACCGTCACCACGACGTGGCGTGCTGCGGGAGCGCTCGGCGGCTCCGCGGCCCCCGACGGCTCGCTGGCTTGAGACATGATCCTCCGCCGGTACGCGGTCGCTCGGCAACGTTTCCCCCATGATGCCGGACGAAATATGACAACAAAAAAGGGTGGCATGAGCCACCCTTTAATTGCAACCCGCTGCTCAGAAAAACAGGGATCAGGTCTTCACGGCGAACAGCTCGGCCTGCTCGGCAGTATCGAGCTCGCGCACGTGCCACGGCAGCCCCTGCTTGCCGATCTCATCCATGAACGGCTTCGGCGGAAGCTGCTCGACGTTGTAGACGCCGCCCGGCTTCTTCCAGGAGCCGTTGAACAGCATCATCGCGCCGACGACCGGCGGCACGCCCGTGGTGTACGACACCGCCTGCGCGCCCGTCTCCTTGAACGCCTGCTCGTGATGGCAAACGTTGTAGATCATCGCGCGCTTCGGCTTGCCGTCCTTCGTACCGGTGAAGATGCAGCCGATCGACGTGCGCCCGGTATAGCCCTCGCCAAGCGACGACGGCGGCGGCAGCAGCTCCTTCAGGAACTCCATCGGAATGACCGGATTGCCCTTGTACATGACGGGGTCGATGCGCGTCATGCCTACGTTCTGCAGCACTTCGAGGTGCTTGATGTAGTTGTCCGAGAACGTCATCCAGAAGCGGATCTGCTTCAGGCCGCGGATGTTCTCGACGAGGCTCTCTTCCTCCTCGTGATAGATGAGGTAGCTCTTGCGCGGACCGACCTCCGGATAGTCGATCATCGCCGAGATCGACAACGGATCGATGTCGATCCATTCGCCGTTCTTCCAATATTTGCCGCGCTGCGTCACCTCGCGGAGATTGATCTCCGGATTGAAGTTGGTGGCGAACGCCTTGCCGTGGCTGCCGTCATTGCAATCGATGATGTCGATCGTCTCGATCGTGTCGAACAGGAACTCCTGCGCGTAAGCGCAATAGATGTTCGACTGCCCGGGATCGAACCCGCAGCCGAGGATCGCCATGATCCCCTTGTCCTTGAAGCGGTCCTGATACTTCCACTGCCACGAGTACTCGAACTTCGCGACGTCGCGCGGCTCATAGTTGGCGGTGTCCATATAGTGCACGCCCGCTTCCAGGCAGGCATCCATGATCGGCAGGTCCTGATACGGCAGCGCCATGTTGATCACCAGGTCAGGCTTGACCTTGTTGATCAGCGCCACCGTCTCGGCGACGTTATCGGCATCGACTTGGCTGATCTCGATCGGCGTGACGCAGCGCTTGGCCACCGCTTCGCAGCTGGCAATCCGGCGCGAGGCCAGATGCACCCGCTTGAACACGTCGCGGTTCATCGCGCACTTCTGTGCGGTAACAGAACCCGCCGCGCCGGCGCCGATGATGAGGACACCTTCCAATTCGCATCTCCCGCTGACAAGGATGGAAGCCTGGAGCACGCCCATGCCGCTCCGAGGCGAGGGAATTAGTGCAGCCGCACCCCGAGTACAATACCTATGTGCTTAACGCCTATTTGTGACAGAGCTTGCGAATGCGACGCAAAACTGTCTTCTGCCTCCTTGAAGCACAGGCGTAGGGCGTGCAGGGGCGGCCGTGACTGATCAATCTCACAACGAAATCCCTGCCGGAGCCGTCAGCCTGGCGGACTACGAGCGCCTCGCATCGGAGCGTCTCCATCCCAAGGCCTGGGCATTTCTCTCCGGTGGCGCCGCCGATGAAATCACCATGCGCTGGAACCGCGAGGCGTTCGACCGGCTCCAGCTTCTTCCGCGCGTGCTGCGCGGAGCCGCCAGCGCCGATTCCCGGCTGGAATTGTTCGGCCGCGCCTTTTCCCATCCGATCCTTCTCGCCCCAGTCGCCTACCATCGGCTCGCACACCCGCATGGAGAGCTGGGCACCGCCGCCGCTGCGGCCGCGCAGGAAGCGGGCCTCGTGCTCAGTACGCTCTCCTCGGAGACCTTGGAGGACGTGGCCGCGGTGGCCGGACCGCGCCGCTGGCTGCAGCTTTATCTGCAGCCCCAGCGCGCTGACACGCTCGACCTTGTCCGCCGCGCCGAGGCCGCCGGCTACGAGGCCCTGGTCCTCACCGTCGACGCCCCGATCAATGGCGTACGTGATCACGAGCGTCGCGCCGCCTTTGCTCTCCCGACCGGCATCGCCGCCGCAAACCTCGCTCGCTACGCGCAGCTCCCCTCAGGTGGCCTTGAGCAGCTCATGGCGCTCGCCCCAACCTGGGAGGACGTCGAATGGATCATCGGAGAGACCAAGCTTCCCGTAGTCCTGAAGGGCATCCTCCATTCTGACGACGCCGAGCTTGCCGTTGCCAGCGGCGCGGCCGGCATCATCGTCTCCAACCACGGCGGCCGCACCCTGGACACCATCCCGCCGACCCTCGACCTCCTGCCCTCGGTCGTCAGCCAGATCGAAGGGCGCATCCCCGTGCTGATGGACGGCGGCATCCGCCGCGGCACCGACGTCTTGAAGGCGATGGCCCTCGGCGCCAGCGCCGTTCTCGTCGGTCGTCCTATCGTCTATGGGCTCGCCGTCGCCGGTCCGCTCGGCGTCGCGCACGTGTTGCGTCTACTCGGCGACGAGTTCGCCATTGCCATGGCGCTGACGGGGTGCGCTACCCTCGCCGACATCCCCCGCGCCAATCTCATCCGGCGGTGAGCCGGGCGAAGGTTGTGCTAACGTGCAGGCAATTCGATCCTCCTGAACGGGACGTGGCACCATGGAACTTGCACCGATGTCTTTTCTGGGCTGGCTGATCATCGGCGCCCTGGCCGGCTGGCTCGCCGGCAAGATCGTGGTCGGCTACGGCTATGGCTTCGTTGGAAACATCGTCATTGGCATTTTAGGCGCCTGCATCGGCGGCCTCATTCTGCCCAAGCTCGGCATCGTTCCGGAATCGACCGGCGCTAATTTTGTCGCCGCGACGCTCGGCGCCGTGATCCTTCTGTTTCTGCTGGGTCTGCTGCGGCAGCGCTGATTGCGTACAATTTCACCGAATTTCTACAAACCCCAGCAACGGCCCTCTGTGATTATGCCCCGATCGCAATGATCCGACACCGGATCGTCCGTTTGGGCTGACAATGATTCTCGATATGCCGACCATTTCGCTCGTGTCCCTGTCGGCAACGACGCTCGTCGGCTTGCTGCTGTGTTTCGTCTGGTGGCGCGAACGCAGCAACCCTCTCATCGGTTGGTGGGGTGTGGGCCAACTGTTGATGGCATCCGGCATCGCGTTTGCTGCCGCCTCTTCCTTCGTCAACGATCAGGCTTTGTCGGCGTTCGGCCAGTCGCTGATGGTTCTTTCGGCAGCCATCTCATGGATGGCCATACGCGAATTCGCGGGGCGCTCGCTAAACCCGCTTCTGGTCGCGGTTTGGCCCTGCACCTTCATCATCCTCTGCGCGAGCATTGCAGTCTCGTTCGATCAGCGCCTGATCCTCGCCAGCACGCTGCTCGGCATCCTCTACCTCTTCGCAGCCGCCGAATTCACGCGCCAGCATAATGAGCGCCTCGTCGCACGCTGGCCTGCGATCGTACTGCTGGCCGTGCTCGGCCTCAGCTACCTCGCTTGGATGCCACTAACGTTGACCATGCCCGTGCGCGAAGCCGGTCTCGTTTACGCCAGCGCCTGGATGCCAGCCGTCGTTCTCATAGCCCTCCTCGGCCGTATTGCGCTGGCGTTTGTTGTGCTCGCTATCGTCAAAGAGCGTGAGGAAGTCCGCCAGCGCATGTTCGCGTTGACCGATTCCCTGACCGGCCTGCCCAACCGCCGTGCCCTGTTCGATGCCGCCGACGCGCTCACCGAGGAGCAGAGATTTTCCAACGGCGAAGCCATGTCCATCTCCGTCCTGGTCTTCGACCTCGATCACTTCAAGAAGATCAACGACACCTACGGCCATCGCCTCGGGGATCAGGTGCTGAAGCTCTTTTCCGAGACCCTGCTCGACACGCTCGACGAGGACTGCATCGTTGGCCGCCTGGGGGGCGAGGAGTTCGCCGCAATTCTCCCGGGCGCCGGTTTGCGCGCAGCCACCGAGGCGGCGGAGGACGTCCGGCTGGCATTCGCCGCCGCTGCAACGGTTGTGGAAGGCCATGAGGTGTCGGGCACGGTGAGCATCGGCGTCGCCGCGTCCAATGACGCCCTATGCGACATCGGCAGCCTGTTCCATCGCGCGGACGGCGCCCTCTATGCAGCCAAGCTGGCAGGGCGCAACCGGGTGCAGTCCGTGACGCCATCCGATCCCAGCCAATTCGATGGTTGGAGTGTCGAGACAACCACGCCAAGATGGTTTGATGATCGCTCCGAGGCCGCCAACCCCATGCGCACACGCCGCTACCGCGGGTCCGTCGACGCGGCATAGCGACCTTTCAGCCCTCCGGCGTCCTGACGACTTGAAAAACAGCAATCGCGTAAGGTAGGTACTGCGGCTTCTCCGTCGAGTGCGACCGCCATGGCGCACGAACAAGCGCCCGCGAGCGCACCAGCATCGCCACCCGGCGATACGCGAGGGAAACAGAGATGGATGCCGCGACACTCTACGCCGTCATGAGCCTGGCCTCGGGCCCCAAGCGGATGACGACGCAGAAGTTCCCTACTGTCGCCATGTGCGAGCAGGAAGCGCAGAAGCTCCGCAAGAAGACGTCCATGAAGGATGCCATCTTCTATTGCGTCAAGCGCAAGCCAGATTCATCAGAGCGCAAGGCCGTGCAGGAGGCTCAGGCCGCCGCCCGCAAGCGCGCTATGCAAATGCAGATGCAAAAGCAGAAGCAGGGCGCCCAGGCGCAGGGTGCAGGGCCCATCGGCATGCCGCGCGATTTCTACAGCGGTACGACGCCGCCACAACAATAGCGCACCGGGCACCCTCATAGCGGTGCCTCGCAGAGGGGGATGTGGGGCAATGTTCAAGCTAAAGGAGCACGGCACCAACGTCCGCTCAGAACTGCTCGCCGGCGTGACGACATACATGACGATGGTCTACATCGCCTTCGTCAATCCGGCGATCCTCGCTGACGCCGGCATGGACCACGGTGCTGTATTCGTCGCCACCTGCCTCGCCGCCGCCTTCGGCTCTGCGCTGATGGGACTCTACGCCAACCTCCCCATCGCCCTTGCGCCGGGCATGGGCCTCAACGCCTACTTCACCTACTCCGTCGTGAAGGGTGAGGCTATCCCGTGGGAGGCTGCACTCGCAGCGGTGTTCGCCTCCGGCGTGTTATTCCTCATCATCAGCGTGACGCCGCTGCGCCGCTGGATCATCGACAGCATTTCCAAATCCCAGAAGCTCGCCATCTCCGTCGGCATCGGCTTCTTTCTCATCATCATCGGCTTGCAGGCCGCAGGCTTCATCGCCGCCGATCCCGCAACGCTGGTCCAGCTCGGCAACCTGAAATCGCCCGGCATTGCCATCGCCGCAACAGCGTTCATTCTCATGGCCGCGCTCGATGCTCGCCGCGTGCCCGGCGCTATCCTTATCGGCATCATCTTCGCTTATCTCGCTGCCTTGCTCTTCGGCCTCACGCCTGTATCGGCCATCGCTTCCGCACCGCCGTCGATCGCACCCGTCTTCATGAAGCTCGACTTCCCTGCGCTGTGGAATCTCGCGATGCTTCCTATCGTGCTGACGTTCCTGTTCATCGTCCTGTTCGACAACACAGGTACCCTCATCGGCGTGGCGCGGGCGGCAGGTCTGACGCGCCCCGACGGCTCGTTCCCCGGCCTCGAGCGCGCACTCGTCGTCGATTCCGCCTCGACCATGGCCGGCGCCGCCCTCGGCACCTCCACCACCACGAGCTACATCGAGAGCGCCGCCGGTGTGAACGCTGGCGGCCGCACCGGACTGGTCGCCATCACCGTCGCCGCGCTCTTCCTGATGACGCTCGTCCTCGCACCCCTCGCTGGCTCGATCCCGGCCTTCGCCACCGCCCCCGCCCTCATCTTCGTCGGTTGCTTGATGACCGCCGGCGCCAGGGACATCGACTTCGACGACGCCACCGAGTTCGTGCCCGCGGCAATCACGATCATCGCCATGCCGCTCACGTTCTCGATCGCGGACGGCATCGGCTTCGGCTTCATCGCTTATGCCGGCATCAAGCTGCTCGCCGGCCGCTGGCGCGAGGTCCCGGCCGCAGTCTTGGCGCTCGCGGCCATCTTCGTGCTGCGCTTCGCACTGCTTTGAGCCCACCCGGGCTGGCCGCGGACGTTCTTTAGCCCTATAGTTGCAGCATCACCACACGCCGGACTGCCAGGCGATCCCGCTAGTCGCGCCGAATGCAGCAAATTCCGGCTGCTTGTAGCGAGCGGCCGTCGCCCACCTGGATCGGTAGCGGACTTTTTCGCCGACTGAGCAGCCAGAACCGCGGATGCCTGTCACAATCACGGTGAACGGTCGCGACGGTTTTTAGCCGTACCGCTCGTTTTCACCCTAGACGCCGCACTGTTGCCTCTTTGCGGCGCCTGGTCTGGTCGGGCTCACGGGACAGGGTCGCAAAAGTGCTTAAGTTATTCAAATCATTATTTGCGATCCTCGTTATTGGAGGACTTACGGCCGCCGCCGTTCACTTCTCTTCCGGTACGGTCCAGAACCAGCGGCAAGGTCGTTTCGGCCGCATGGACGGCCCGGTGCCTGTCGTCACGACTAACTCCCGGCTTGAGAACGTACCCGTGTGGCTCGAGGGGGTCGGCACCGCCAAAGCACGCAACACTGTCACCGTGCGCCCGCAGGTCGACGGCAAGATCCTCTCGATCAACTTCAAGGAAGGCCAGGACGTCAAAGCCGGTGATCTGCTGGCTCAGATCGATCCCGTCACGTTTCAGGCCCAGCTCGACCAGGCGGTCGCCAAGAAGGCGCTCGACGAGAGCCAGCTCGCCAACGCCAAGCGCGATCTCGAACGCTACGACCAGCTTTCCTCCAACGTGATCGCAGCGAAGACGGTCGACACCCAGCGCGCGCTCGTCGCCCAGCTCGAAGCCCAGATCAAATCCGACGACGCAGCTATCGAGAACGCCCGCGCCGTCCTCGGCTACGCCACTGTCGTGGCGCCGATAAGCGGCCGCACTGGCATGCGTCTTATCGATGTCGGAAACTTGGTCCGCGCTTCCGACGCCGGCATCGTCGTCATTACCGAGGTGCAACCGATCTCGGTGCTGTTCACCTTGCCACAGCAGGATCTCCCAGAGATCAACAAGGCGGTTGCTCAGCGCGCGCTGAGAGTCGAAGCCCTCGAAACGGACTCCAAGAACGTGCTCGACACTGGCGAGCTTGAGGTCATCGACAATCAGGTCGACCAGACCACCGGCACCATTCGCCTCAAGGCCGACTTCCCCAACAAGGACCTGCAGCTCTGGCCCGGTCAGTTCGTCAACGTGCGCTTGCTGCTCGACACGCTGCAACAGGTCGTCGTCGTGCCCACGTCCGCGGTGCAGCGCGGCCCTGATGGAGCCTTCGTCTACGTCATCAAGGACGGAAAGGCCGCCGTGCGCAGCGTCGCCCTGGGCCAGCAGGACGAGAAGATCGCCGTCATCACCAAAGGTCTCGCGGCGGCCGAGCCAGTCGTCACCACCGGCTTTGCGCGACTGAAAGACGGCGCGGATGTCACCATAGCGCCGCCCGCCGGAACAGCACCCTCGGCCAACGGCGACAAGCCGCAGGCCATCAATGCGAACGGCGGCGAGACATCTTCGATCATGACGGCGACGCCCGCCATGCAGGGCGACCTGCGCGGTGAGTTCCGCCAGGGCAAGAAGCGCGGCGAAGGTCGTCACAAGGACGGCAAGCGCGGCGCCGGCAAACGCGGACCGCGGAGGGAAGCCGGTAATCCGTCCGGCACCACGCCATGAGCGTCTCGGCCCCCTTCATCACGCGGCCGATCGCGACCTCGCTGCTCGCCTTCGCCACCATCCTCGGCGGCGCCCTCGGCTACTTCTGGCTCCCGGTCTCCTCGCTTCCGCAGGTCGACTTCCCGACCATTCAGGTCTCGACCCAGCTTCCCGGCGCCAACCCGCAGACCATGTCGACGCTGGTCACCGCCTCGCTCGAACGCGAGTTCGGCAAGATCCCGGCCCTGTCGACCATGACATCCACGAGCTCTTACGGGCTCAGCCTCATAACGCTGCAGTTCAACCTCGGCCGTGACATCGACGCTGCCTCACAGGACGTGCAGTCGGCGATCAACGCCGCCGGCTCGACGCTGCCGCGTAACCTGCCCTATCCACCAACCTATTCGAAGGTGAACCCGGCCGACGCGCCCGTAGTGACGCTCGCCATCACCTCCGACATCGTGCCCATGCGCGAGCTCTCTGATCTCGCCGACACGCTCATCGCCCAGCGGCTCTCCACTGTGACGGGCGTCGGCCACGTCTCGGTCGAAGGTGGCGTGCGCCCCGCGGTCCGCATCCAGGCCGACATCGGCCGCCTCGCCGCCTACGGCCTGTCGATCTTCGACCTCAACACCGCGATCACCACCGCCAACGTCGCCGGCCCCAAGGGCTCGCTCGACGGCACGCACCAGAGCTACACCATTTCGGCCAACGACCAGATCTCGTCCGCCGAAGCATATCGCGATATCGTCGTCGCCTTCCGCAACAGCGCACCGGTTCGCCTGAGAGACGTCGCCGAAGTCTCCGAGGGCTTGGAAAACTCGCGCGTCGGCGGCTGGTATCAAGGCACGCCCGCGGTCATCATCGACGTCCAGCGCCAGCCAGGCGCCAACGTCATCGACACCGTCGACCGCCTCAAGGCCGAGCTGCCCCGCCTGGAACGCGCACTGCCCACCAGCGTGAAGCTGACGCTGGTGCACGACCGCACCGAGACCATCCGCGCCTCGATCCACGACGTGCAGTTCACGCTCGTCCTCAGCGTCGCACTCATTGTCATGGTGGTGCTGGTGTTCCTGCGCTCCGTCCGCGCCACCATTATCGCCGGCGTCGCGCTACCTGTGTCGCTGATCGCCACGTTCGCGGTGATGTACTTCTGCGGCTTCTCGCTCGACAACCTGTCGCTGATGGCCTTGACCATCGGCACGGGCTTCGTCGTAGACGACGCCATCGTCATGATCGAGAACATCGTCCGCCACATCGAGAAGGGACAAAAGCCTTTGCGCGCCGCCCTCGATGGTGCGCGCGAGATCGGCTTCACCGTCATCTCGCTGACGCTGTCGCTCGTCGCCGTGTTCATCCCGCTGCTGTTCATGACCGGCCTCGTCGGCCGCATGTTCCGCGAGTTCGCCCTGACCCTCACCATCGCCGTCGTCGTCTCGGCCATCGTCTCGCTGACGTTGACCCCGATGATGGCCGCCAAGCTGCTGAAGCATCAGCCCGAGGGACGCGGCAACTGGCTCGGCCGCGCCTTCAATTGGTTGATGGACATGGTGATCGAGGGCTACCGCCGCACGCTTGAACTTGTGCTGCGCCACCAGACACTGACGCTGCTCGCCACTGTAGCGACCCTGGTGATTACCATCTGGCTCTACATCATCATCCCCAAGGGCTTCCTGCCGCCTCAGGACACCGGTCTCATCACCGCCGCCCTCGAAGCCGAGCCTCAGGTCTCCTTCACCGAGCTGAGCCGCTTGCAGGCCGAAGTTACTGCTGTCGTGCGCAAGGACCCCGACGTTCAGGGCGTCGTTTCTGTCGTCGGCGTCGGGCAGCTGAACCCGACACCAAACGTTTCGCATCTGAAGATCACCTTGAAGCCGCGCAACAACCGCAGCGCATTGGCACCCGCCATCATCGACAGGCTGCAACAGGCGGTCTCGTCCATTCCCGGCATTGTCGTCTATTTCCAGGCGGTGCAGGACGTCCAGATCGCCACCCGCTCCAGCCGCGCGCAGTATCAATATACGCTCGTCAGCACCGACGCCGACGAAGTGCGCGAATGGACGACCAAGCTCGCCGCGGAGCTTTCCCAGTCGCCCATGCTGAGCGAGGTGAACCTGGAGACGATGGACACCGGCCTCAGGACGCGCGTCGATGTCGATCGCGATGTCGCCGGCCGCCTCGGCGTTACCGTGCAGGCGGTCAGCGACGCGCTCAACGACGCGTTCGGCCAGCGGCAGGTTTCGACCATCTATGCCCAGGCCAACCAGTACCGCGTCGTGCTGGAAGCGATGCCGCAATACCGCAGCGACCCCTCGCAGCTCACCCGCCTCTATATCCCCTCGTCCAGCGGGGCACAGGTGCCGCTGACGGCGATCGCCAAGATCACCTACACCACCGCCCCGCTCGCCGTGAGCCACCAAGACCAGTTCCCCTCCGAGACCATCAGCTTCAATCTGAAGTCCGGCGCAGCGTTGAGCAATGCCGTCGACATCATCAGCGCAGCCGAAGCCAAGATCGGCATGCCGTCCTCGGTCACCGGCAGCTTCTTCGGCGACGCCAGCGAGTTCGCTTCATCGCTCAAGAGCCAGCCTTGGCTCATCCTCGCCGCCGTCGTGACGATCTACATCGTGCTGGGCGTGCTCTACGAGAGCTTCGTGCACCCCTTCACCATTCTGACGACGCTGCCGTCCGCCGGCATCGGAGCCCTGCTCGCACTGATGTATGCCGGCCTCGATCTGTCGCTCGTCGCGCTGATCGGCATCGTGCTGTTGATGGGTATCGTCAAGAAGAACGCCATCATGATGATCGACTTCGCGCTCGACGCCGAGCGCGAACGCGGCCTCTCCCCGCGTGACTCGATCGTCGAAGCCGCACTGCTGCGCTTCCGCCCCATCATGATGACCACGCTCGCCGCGTTGTTCGGCGCCCTGCCGCTCGCAATCGAGAGCGGCGTCGGCTCCGAGCTGCGCAATCCGCTCGGCATCACCATCGTCGGCGGCCTGCTGCTGAGCCAGCTTCTGACGCTCTACACCACGCCGGTCATCTATCTTGCCATGGAGCGCCTGCGCGCGCGGCTGTCCTCGACGCCGACGCCGCAGCATGACGTCTCTACCGGCGCCAGCGCCCCAGCCGAGTAGCCGCCATGAACTTCTCGGCTCCCTTCATCAAGCGTCCCATCGGCACCACGCTCCTCGCGATCGGCCTGTTCCTGCTTGGCGCCACGGCGTACTACGAGCTGCCCGTCGCCAGCCTGCCGGCCGTCGACTTCCCGACGTTGCGCGTGCAGGCGAGCCGCCCTGGTGCCGATCCCGAGACGATGGCCTCCACCATCGCCGCCCCGATCGAAAAGCGCCTCGGCGAGATTGCCGGCGTCACCGAGCTGACATCCACCAGCAAGGAAGGCTCCGTCGGCATCTCGGTGCAGTTCGACTTGTCGCGCGACATCGACGGCGCCGCCCGCGACGTGCAGGCCGCCCTCAACGCCGCGACCGCTGACCTGCCCGGCGACCTGCCGGACGTGCCCACTTTCCGCAAATACAATCCTTCCGCCTCACCTGTGCTCATCCTCGCGATGACGTCCAAGAACCTGACGCCGAGCGACATCTACGATGCCGCCGACACGGTGGTGGCCCAGCGCATTTCGCAGGTCCCGGGCGTCGCCCAGGTCGAGGTCAGCGGCGCCGAGCAGCCCGCCATTCGCGTGCGCGTAAACCCGACATTGCTCGCATCCATGGGCCTCAGCATGGAGGAGGTGCGCACCGCCATCTCCGAGGCCAACGCAGTCGCTCCCGTTGGCGCCGTCGACGGCGACAAGCAGGCAATCACCATCGACACCAACACCCAGTTGCGCGATCCCAAAGACTACGGCGCCATCGTCCTCAAATCGCGCGATGGCAACGTCGTCCGCCTTTCCAGTGTCGCCACCATCGAGCATGGCACGCGCAACAACCGCTCCGTCGCCATGGTCGACCGCCAGCCGGGCGTGCTGCTGATCATCCGCAAGCAGCCCGAAGCCAACGTTCTCGAAACCGTCGACGGCGTTAAGGAGCTGCTGCCCGACCTCGAGCGCTGGATTCCCGCAGGGATAGATATTTCCGTACTGACCGACCGCACGGAGACCATTCGCGCCAGCGTGCACGACATGCAGTTCACGCTCGTGCTGGCCATCGCGCTCGTCATGCTGGTCGTCTTCGTCTTCCTGCGCCGTTCCACGCCCACCATCGCCGCCGGCATAACCGTGCCGCTCTCGCTGGCCGGCACGTGCGCCGTCATGTGGGCGCTCGGCTACTCGATCAACAACCTGACGCTCATGGCATTTGCCATCGCTGTCGGCTTCGTCGTCGATGACGCCATCGTCATGCTGGAGAACGTCTATCGCAACATCGAGAAGGGCATGGGCCCGATGCAGGCAGCCGTCGTCGGCTCCCGGCAGATCGGCTTTACCGTCATCTCGATCAGCATCTCGCTCATCGCCGCGTTCATCCCCGTGCTCTTCATGGGCGGCGTCATGGGCCGCATGCTGCGCGAGTTCTCTGTCACCCTTGTGGTGGCCATCGCCGTCTCGGTCGTCGTCTCCCTGTCGGTCACGCCGATGATCTGCGGCCACTTCCTCAAAGACGAGCGCGACAAGAAGCCGACGCGGTTCGATCGCATCGTCGAGAGCGTCATCGGCTGGATGGTCTCCGCCTACGCCCGCACGCTGCGCGTCGCTTTGCGCCATCAGGTCGTGACGCTGTTCTCGCTGCTTTGCGTCATCGTGCTCACCGGCCATCTCTACATGCAGATCCCCAAGGGCATGTTCCCCGAGGACGATACCGGCCTCATCATCGGCTCCACCGAAGCGTCTGCAGACGTCTCCTTCGAGGCGATGCTGAAGCTGCAGAAAGAGGCGTTGGATATCGTCCTGAGTGACCCCGCTGTTGCGCACGTGGGCTCCTCTCTCGGCGGATCGGGCCCAGGCCCCGGCGGCGGCAATCAGGGCCGCATGTTCATCAACCTGAAGCCGCTGGCCGAACGCAACAACGAGCCGACCAACCGCGTCATCAACCGCATGCGCGGCAAGCTTGCCAGCATCGACGGGTTGCAGGTGCGCATGTTCGCCTCGCGCGACATCCGCGTCGGCGCCCGCCAAGGCCCTTCGCAGTTCCAATATACGCTCTGGGATCCCGACATCGACGAGCTGTACGAGTGGGCGCCGAAGGTCCTAGAGCGCATGAAGCAGATTCCGGGCCTCGTCGACGTCGCCAACGACCGTCAGGCAGGCGGACTGCAGCTCGACATCAAGATCGATCGCGACGCCGCCTCGCGCCTGGGCGTGCGCATCGCCGATATCAATTCCGCTCTAAACAATGCCTTCGCCCAGCGTCAGGTCTCGACCATCTACGCCCAGCGCAATCAGTATCGCGTCATCCTCGAGATCGACCCGCGCCTGCAGCGCGAACCTTCCGACCTCAACAACATCTACGTTCCGAGCACCCAAGGTCAGCAGGTGCCGCTCACCAGCGTCATCCGCATTCAGAAGGGCACCACGCCGCTTGTCGTCAATCACCAGGGGCCATTCCCTGCCGTGACCATCAGCTACAATCTCGCGGCCGGGACGACGCTGGATCAGGCCCTGCGCGACATCGACAAGGCGATGGCCGAAATCCAGACCCCCACCGGCTTGCGCGGTGAAATGGCCGGCGACGCCCGCGCCTTCGTCGAGCAATCGTCCCAGCAGCCGCTCTTGATTCTCGCCGCGCTCATCGCCGTCTACATCGTGCTCGGTGTACTCTACGAGAGCCTCGCCCACCCGCTGACGATCATCTCGACACTGCCATCGGCCGGGCTCGGGGCCCTGCTCGCCCTTTACGTTTCCGGCATGGAGCTGTCGATGACCGCGCTCATCGGCGTGATCCTGCTGATCGGCATCGTCAAGAAGAACGGGATCATGATGGTCGACTTCGCACTCGATGGAGAGCGCGAGCGCGGCCTCAAGCCCGCGACCGCCATCTATGAAGCGTGCCTTGCCCGCTTCCGTCCCATTCTGATGACGACCCTGGCTGCCCTGCTCGGCGCCATCCCCCTGGCCATTGCCATAGGACCCGGATCGGAGATCCGCCGCCCGCTCGGCATCACCATCATCGGCGGCCTCATCGTCTCACAGATGCTGACGCTCTACACGACGCCGGTCATCTATCTGATGCTCGACAAATTGCATCGGCGCCTTGGCGGGGCCCGGCGTAACGAGGATGCCGACGACCCGGCACCCCCTGCCGAGGTGCAAGCCTCTCCAAGCCCTTAGCCCGCCCTGATTGCCGTTCGAGCCCGGTCCTGCTACCCAAAACGGCCGTTAAGTGCTGTTGTTGGCCCAAATGGCCTGCGACAATCGCCGTGTAACAAACCCGCCCCAGCCGCGTACATATCTACGAGGAGCTTTGTGGCTCAAGGACAGAACGAGGAGGAGTGGGCGACACTCATGCGCGCAGCCATAGGCGGCGACAGCGCCGCCTACCAAACGTTGCTCCAATCGTTGTCCAACGTGTTGCGACCGAGCGTGCGCCGGGGGTTTGCCCAAGCCGGAGCACCGCTGGGCGATGTTGAGGATGTCGTCCAGGAAACTCTCCTGGCGCTACACCTGAAGCGTAATACGTGGGATCCGTCCCAGCCCCTGGGCCCCTGGGTACGTGCCATCGCACGGCACAAGTTGATCGACGCTCTGCGTCGGCGCGGTCGCCGCGTCCAAATTCCGATCGATAGCGTGCTCGATACGCTGTCGGTTCAGGAGGACAACTCCGGCGTCGACCGCCAGGACGCCGAACGTCTGGTCGACGGCCTCGCAGGCCGCCAGCGCGATGTCGTGCGGGCCATAAGTCTCGAGGGTCAGTCGATCCGAGAGGTGGCCGAGCGGTTGAACATGAAGGAGGTGGCTGTGCGCGTCGCGTTGCATCGAGGTCTGAAAACTCTCGGCGCGCAGCACCGGAAAGACCAGGACGAATGAAGACGAACCAGCTCATCAACGCCATTGCTGCGGATGCCAAAGCACCAAGCATCCCGATCAGCACGACGGTTTTGTTCGCGGCCGGCATCGGCATTATCGCGACCGGACTGTTGTTCTGGACGATGCTTCCCGTGCGCGGCGACATGGGCGCTGCCATGGGCGATTGGCGTTTCCTGATGAAGTGGGCGTTCAGTCTTAGTCTGCTGCTGACGGGAATTGCCATGGCGATCAGCCTCGCCCGGCCGCAGTGGTCACCGAGTTCGAAGCTGCTTCTCCTGCTGACCGGGCCGGCAATTCTTGCCATCGGCGTCGTCGCCGAATTGATCTCGCTTCCGGCCAGCGACTGGATGCCGACTATGGTCGGCACTGCGCCTATCGCCTGCCTCGTATATGTGCCCTTGCTGTCTGGACTGCCGCTCGCGCTGATGATCGTAGCGCTGCGACGTGGCGCACCCGCGCGTCCCGCAGCTGCCGGCGCTGTAGCGGGCGTCATCGCCGTTGGCATTGCAGCAACTTTCTATGCCACGCATTGCCAGAACGACAGTCCGCTCTTTCTCGCCGCCTGGTACATCATATCGACGGTCATAGTCGCCAGCATCGGCGCAATCCTCGGTGCACGACTGCTGCGCTGGTAAGGGCTTTCTGATTGACCCCCGACAGGTTCAAGCTAGGCTCGCCGTTGTGACAACAACAACGTGCAACCTAGGGGAAAATCATATGGACCGCGCCGAACTGGAAACCGTGTGGGCGCCGCGACTGCTGGGCATCCTGCGCATCGTCGCCGCGATTCTTTTCATGGAGCACGGAACGCAAAAGCTGTTTGGCGTCCCGACACCGGCCCATGGCATGCCCGAAGCCTTCACGCTGCTCTGGTTCGCTGCCGTGCTCGAGGTCTTCGGTGGCTTCCTCCTGCTGATCGGACTCTTCACTCGGCCGGTCGCGTTCATCCTCTCCGGTCAGATGGCCGTCGCCTATTGGATGGCCCACGCCCCGCAGAGCATCTATCCCGCGCTCAATGGTGGCGACGCCGCGATCCTCTTCTGTTTCATTTTTCTTTACCTCGTTGCTGCGGGCCCCGGCGCTTTCAGCCTCGATGGCGCGCGCGCACCAAAGTAGTCGCTGAATATCTCGCTAACGGACGTCTCAAAACGTCCGTTAGACTGCCGCAAACGGCACTTACCTGCTCCTGAAAGAGGCAGGGTTTACCATTGTCAGGCTAAGCTGCCGGATTGCCACGCAGAAAGTTTGGCAATCCAGGGGTGCAACTCCACCCCAAAGGTGTTCGAGTACCCAATGCGTCCGAGTTACATCGTTCTGTTCGTTGCCCTCTGCACGGCACTCGCCGCAGCAGCGCTCGGACCGATGCGCGGACGCAGCATTGAAGCCGGCGTCGCCGACGCACTCGAAGCGACGAAGACGACGCTCGCACGCTTCAGCGGTGATGCTCCCGCGAGTGCGCCGCAGGCGCCCAAGCCTCCCGAATTGACCGTCAGCCAGCCCGTCAAGCGCGACGTCATCGAATGGGACGAATACACCGGCCGCTTCGACGCGGTGGAAGCAGTGGAAATCCGTGCGCGCGTCTCCGGCTATCTCACCGAGGTAAAATTCACCGACGGCGAAACCGTAAAGGCCGGCGACTTGCTCTTCATGATCGACCCGCGCCCTTACGAGCGTGCGCTCGAGCAAGCCCAGGCCCAGCTCAACCAGGCCAAGGTCAGCGTCAGCAACGCCAAGCTCGACGTGGAGCGCGGCCGCCCGCTGCTGAAGAGCGATTACATTTCCCGTAAGGCTTTCGATGACCGGGAGAACTTGCTTCGCGACGCGCAAGCGCTCGTCATCATCGCTGAAGCACGTGTAAAGAGCGCTGAGCTTGATTTGAGCTTCTGCCGTATCACCGCACCGATCTCTGGACGCATCAGTCGCACGCTCGTGACGCCCGGAAACTTCGTCAGCGGCGGTGGATCGAACAACGCTTCCACGGTACTGACGACGATCGTGAGCCAGGATCCGATCTACATTTATTTCGACGTCAGCGAGAACAACGCTCTCAAGTATCAGCGCATGTCGCAAGCTGCCGGCAAAGGCGCAAACGGCATGATCGGCGCTCAGGTCGGCGTCGGCCTTCCCGATGAGGAAGGTTTCCCGCACGAGGCCAAGCTCGACTTCCTCGAAAACCGCCTGGATCAGGGCACAGGCACATTGCGCGCGCGGGCCGTCCTCGCAAACGCCGACTTCCTCTTTTCGCCCGGCATGTTCGCGCGCGTACGCCTGCAAGGCTCGCCCCAGTATTCCGCCCTGCTCCTGCCCGACGAAGCCATCGGCACCGACCAGGCGACAAGATTCGTCTACGTCGTGGGCGACGACGATATCCCCGTGCGCCGCCCCGTTGAGCTCGGCCCGCTCGATGGCGGCATGCGCATTATCCGCGACGGGCTAAAGCCTGACGACTGGGTCGTGCTGCGTGGCCAGCAGCGCGTGCGCCCAGGTCAGAAAATCGTGCCGCGACGTACGCCGCTTGCGGTATCCGACGCGACCGGAGACATCGACAAGGCAACCAAGCGCTGAGGCGGCGGACACCATCATGCGCTTTTCCCATTTCTTCATCGACCGCCCGATCTTCGCGTCCGTCGTCTCGCTCATCATCCTGATCGTCGGCTCGATCGCCTACGTCGCCCTTCCCGTGGCGCAGTTCCCCGAAATCGTGCCACCCACCGTTTCGGTCAACGCCACCTATCCCGGCGCCAATGCCATAACGGTCGCCGATACTGTCGCCACCGTCCTCGAACAGGAGATCAACGGCGTCGAGGACATGATCTACATGTACTCGCAATCGACCGACGACGGCTCCCTGTCGCTCAGCGTCACTTTCGAAATCGGCACCGACATCGATAAAGCGCAGGTCCTGGTACAGAACCGCGTCTCCGCCGCCGAACCGCGTCTTCCCGAAGAGGTGCGCCGCAACGGTGTCACCGTCAACAAACGCTCGCCCGACCTTTTGCTCGTCGTGCACCTCATCTCGCCCGACAACACCTATGACTCGGTCTACATCTCCAACTACGCCCTGCTCAACATTCGCGACGAACTGGCACGCATCAAAGGCGTAGGCGACGTCACGCTGTTCGGGTCTCGCGAATATTCCATGCGCATCTGGCTCGACCCCGAGCGCATCGCCCTGCGCGGCATGACCGCTGACGAAGTGCTCGCCGCCCTGCGCGCCCAAAACGTCCAGGTTGCCGGCGGTGCCCTTGGACAGCCGCCGCAGCAGAACATGGGTGCCTTCCAGCTTTCGCTGCAGCTGAAGGGCCGCCTTTTACAGCCCACCGAGTTCGGGGACATCGTCCTCAAGACCGGCGCCGACGGCCGCGTCGTGCGCGTCAAGGATGTCGGCCGCGTCGAACTTGGTGCGCTGAGCTACACGACGTATGGCTACCAGGACGAATATCCCGCAACCGTCCTCATCGTTACGCAGCAGCCGGGCTCCAACGCCATCGACACCACCAACGCCATTAAGGCGGAGATGAAGCGCCTCTCAGAGCGCTTCCCCAAAGGGCTCGAGTACCGCATCGTCTACAATCCGACCGAGTTCATCGAGGAATCGATCTCGGAGCTGTACCTGACGATTGCCGAGGCCGTGGCGCTCGTCATCATCGTGGTGCTCATCTTCCTGCAGACCTGGCGCGCAACGATCATTCCTCTCGTCGCTATTCCGGTTTCGCTGATCGGCACCTTCGCCGTGATGCAGGGGCTCGGCTTCTCCATAAACATGCTGACCCTATTCGGCCTCGTCCTCGCGGTCGGCATCGTCGTCGATGACGCCATCGTCGTGGTCGAAAACGTAGAGCGCAAGCTGGCGGAGGGACTTTCGCCGCTCGAAGCCTCGCACGTCACCATGAACGAGGTCGGCGCGGCGCTCATTGCCATTGCTCTGGTGTTGACCGCGGTGTTCGTTCCGACGGCCTTCATCGGCGGCATCACCGGGCAGTTCTACCGCCAGTTCGCCGTCACCGTGGCGACCGCGACCATCATCTCCGCCTTCAACTCGCTCACCTTGAGCCCGGCGCTGTGCGCCATCCTGTTGAAGCCGCATGACGACCACGCCAAAGACAGCCTGCTAATGCGGCCCATCCACGCCGCCTTCCGCCTGTTCAACCGCGGCTTCGATCTGCTCGCCGCCGGCTATGCGGCCCTCATTCGCAAGCTCATCTCAATTTCAGCGCTCATGTTGGGGCTGTACGCGGCACTGATCGGCATCGCGGGATGGATGCTGTTCCACACACCCACCGGCTTCATCCCGAAGATGGACCGCGGCATCATCATCGTCTCGCTGCAGTTGCCTCAGGGCGCCTCGATAGCCCGGACCGACGAGGTCGTGCAACGCGCCAATGCTCTTGTCCTCGCAACACCCGGCGTTGCGCACACATCCAGCTACACTGGCCGCTCCGGCTCCACTGGCTCAAACTCCAGCAACGTCGGCACCATTTTCGCCATCGTCGAGGGCGCACGTGAACGCGCCAAGGAAGACCTGCCGATCGACAAGGTCGCCGACATGATCAGCGCCCGCCTCAACGGCATCGAGGAATCGAAGACCTCCGTCTTCATCCCGCCGCCGGTGCGCGGCATGGGTGGGCAGACTGGCTTTTCCATGCGTCTGCAGAACCGCGCCAACATGACCCCGACGCAGTTCCAGGACGTCGCCGACGATTTCATCGCCGCCGCCAACAAGCTGCCCGGCATCAAGAACGCCTTCACCACATTCTCCACCGGCACGCCGCAGCTCTACGTCGACGTCAACCGCGACAAGGCGCAGATGCTGAAGGTGCCCCTCAATGCCATCTTCGAGGCGCTCCGCGTCTATCTCGGCTCCGCTTATGTCAACGACTTCAACATGTTCGGGCGCACCTTCCGCGTCACCGCGCAGGCCGATTCGAAATTCCGCACTGATCCGCAGAACGTTTCTCGCATTCGCGTGCGCAACGAGATGGGCGAGATGGTTCCGCTTGGAAATCTCGTCACCTTCCGCAACATCGCCGGCCCCGACCGCGTCCCGCGCTACAATCTTTTCCCCACCATCGAGGTCAACGGCTCACTGCAGCCCGGAGTTTCGACCGGCGAAGGGATCGCCATGATGGTGGCGCTCGCAAAGCAGGAGCTGCCCGACGGCATCACCTACGAATGGACCGACCTCACGTATCAGGAAGTAAAGGCCGGCAGCTCGGGTTATTACATCTTCCTGCTGTCTGTCGTCTTCGTGTTCCTGACGCTGGCCGCCCAGTTCGAGAGCTGGTCGATGCCCATAGCCATCATTCTCATCGTGCCGATGTGCCTCTTGAGCGCGCTCTTCGGCGTCAAGCTGCACGGTCAGGACATCAACATCCTTACCCAGATCGGCTTCATCGTGCTGTTGGGACTGGCGGCGAAAAACGCCATTCTCATCGTCGAGTTCGCCCGGCAGCTCGAGGACCAGGGCCGCGACACCATCTCGGCCGCGGTCGAAGCCTGCAAGCTGCGCTTGCGCCCCATCCTGATGACCTCGCTCGCCTTCACGCTCGGCGTAGTGCCGCTCTACATCGCCACCGGCGCCGGCGCGGAAATGCGCATCGCCCTTGGCACCGGTGTATTCTGGGGCATGATCGGCGTCACATTCTTCGGGCTCATCTTCACGCCCGTATTCTACGTCGTCATCCGCCGCTTCTCGAAGCACAAGAAAGCCGCGCCCGCGGTCGCTCACGTCCCCGGCGAATAGATTCACCTCTGGCGCTGCGCCAGCCGCGCATAGAACCAGCGCTTCGCCACCTCGATGAACACCGCGTAGACAGCAACGATACCGAACCCGCCAAGCACCAAGTGAAACGGCAGGGGTACGAAGCCGAGATCGCCCGCAAACCACACGTACGGCAGCGCCAGCGCGATCACCGCAACAATCGCCGCCGTCATCGCCAGCAGCTGGCTCGGTCGGCTCTTCCAGGCCGGCAGATGCGTCCGCAGGATCAAAAGCGCCGAGAGCTGCGTCAGCAGCGACACGACGAACCATGTTGTATGGAATAGCGCTTCGCCCGCGTGATAGACGCTGAGAAGCAGCCAGAAGGTGACGAGGTCGAACAGCGTGCTCGACAGCCCGAACACCACCATGAAGCGCTGAACGCTGGCAATGTCCCATCGCTGCGCCCGCTCGACCGACTGCGCATCCACGTTGTCGCTGGCAATCGCGACCGCGGGAAAATCGGCAAGGAAGTTGTTGAGCAGTATTTGCTTCGCCAGCAACGGCAGGAACGGTACCAGCAACGTCCCCAGCGCCATGCTGATCATGTTGCCAAAGTTAGAGCTGACCGCGATAGCGACATACTTGAACGTATTGGCGAACGTGCGCCGCCCATCGACGATGCCGTCCTTCAGCACGTTGAGATCTTGCTGCAGCAGGATGATGTCTGCGCTTTCCCGCGCCACATCGACCGCCTGATCGACGGAAATGCCGACGTCCGCCACATGCATCGCCGGCGCATCGTTGATGCCGTCGCCCATGTAGCCCACCGAATGCCCGCGATGCTGCAGCGCGCGCACCACGCGCTCCTTCTGCTGCGGGTCGAGCTCGGCGAAAACGTCGGTCGTCTCCGCCAGATGCCATAGAGCCTCATCGCTCGCCTCATGCAGCTCCGCGCCTGTCAGCACGCGGGCGCCATCGAGCTTGATCGACTGGGCAACGTGCGCGGCAACGTGCCGGTTGTCGCCGGTAATGATTTTCACCGCTATGCCCAGCTGAGCCAGTTCGCCTAGCGTATCCTCGATGCCGTCCTTCAGCGGGTCGAAGAACAGCAAGAACCCCTCGAATGCCATGCCGCTCTCATCGCCGCGCGTATACTGCGCCTTCGCCGCCATTCGCCGGCTGGCGACGCCAAGCACGCGATACCCCTCAGCCCCGTGCGCCTCGTAGATCGCACGCAGCCGGGTAGTGGCCGCATCATCCAGCGGCTTCCCCACCCCCGCACCACCCAGCACCGAGCAGCATTCCAGCACGTTGTCGAACGCACCCTTCGTCACCATCAGGTGCTGTCCGTCGCCCGCCCCGTCGTCCACCACGATGGTCAGCCGCTTGCGCACGAAGTCGTAGGGAATCTCGTCGATCTTGCTCAAGCCATCGACGCTGACGCCCCGGCGCGTCGTCTCGCGCACAATCGCCTCGTCGAGCGGATTCTCGATGCCGGTCTCGAGGTTCGAGTTGATCGCCGCGTAGCGAAAAACCTGGTTCGCCGGATTCCCCGCTGCGTCGAGGCATCCCGACAGCTCCACCACCCCGCGCGTCAGCGTGCCGGTCTTGTCGGTGCACAGCACATCCATGCTGCCGAGGTTCTCGATCGCCTCCAGCCGCCGCACGATGACGCCGCGCTGACTCATCCGCCGCGCACCCGCTGACAACGTCACGCTGACGATGGCCGGCAGCAACTCCGGCGTCAGTCCGACCGCGAGTGCCACTGCAAACAGCAGCGACGATACCAGAGGGCGATCGAAATAGAGGTTCACCGCAATGACGAAGATGACGATCCCCATCATGATGCGCGTCAGCATGTAGCCGAAGCGGCGCACCCCGCGTTCAAAATCGGTCACCGGCTCCGCGCCGGCCAGCCGTTTGGCAATGTCTGAAAACTGCGTTTCGCTGCCCGTGCACGTCACCAGCACGCGCGCCGTACCGCTGCGCACCGATGACCCGAGGAACACCGTGTTGAAGCGTTCCGGCAACGTCGCCTCCGCCGCGCACGTGCCAACGGTCTTCTCGACTGGAAACGATTCTCCCGTGAGTGCCGCCTGCGAAACGAGAAAGTCACGCGCTTCCAGCACCACCCCGTCAGCGGGAACGAGATTTCCCGCCGACAGCACAAGCACATCGCCCGGGACGATCTTTTGTGCTTCGACGCTGCGCACCTCCCCGTCGCGCATCACCTTCACGCGCAAGGCGAGCCGGCTGCGCAATTGCTTCAGCGCCGCAGATGCACGGTACTCCTGGGCAAATCCCAACAGCGTCGAGCCGAGCACGATCGCCAGGATGATGCTGGCGTCGGTCCACTGACCCAGGGCCAGCGACACGCAGGCGCCGAAAATCAAGATAAGTACCAGCGGGCTCTGATACTGCCGCAACAGCAGCCTCAGAACACCCTTCTCGCGCTGCGCGACGATACTGTTCTCGCCAACCTTCTCTAACCGGCGCTCAGCCTCGTCCTGCGTAAGGCCATCCTTCGTCGAGGCGTACGCCACCAGAAGATCAGCCGCACTCGACGCCCAGTAAGATGGCGCGCGCGGAACAATATCCTGCGGTTGCATCGTCATTGGCCCACGCTGCCATCAAGCCGGCACGATATCCTCAAAGCAAGCGCGAAGCCCTTGTCATGGCTCAACGCCGCACGATCAACGACCCGACATCCATACGCTGCTGCCATCCGTGCCGCTCCAGCTCCGGATCAAGGTGCTCCTCCGCCGGCCACCCGAGACATAGGTATGCGACCAGCCGCCAAGTATCCGGAACGTCCATCGCCTGTGTGACGACGTCGGGCTCCAGGATCGACACCCACCCGACACCGAGTCCGCGCGCTCGCGCCGCAAGCCACAGCGTCTGAACCGCACCCACCACCGAGTAGCACAAGGTCTCCGGCATCGTGCGCGTGCCGAGCCGCGCGCCGACATCCGTCTCGACGTCGGCAAAAACCGCAAGGTGCACAGGCGCCACTTGCAGCCCTTCCAGCTTCAGCTTGGCATAAAGGCCGCGCCGTTCACCCGCATACGTCGCCAGCGCATCCGCGTTGGCACGCTCGAACGATGCCCGCACCGTCGCCCGCCGGTCGGCGTCTTCGACGAACACGAACCGCCACGGCTGACTGAGCCCGACGGAAGGTGCATGCGCCGCCAGCTCGATCAGCGACAGCACCAACGCGTCATCGACAGGATCGGGTTTGAAGCGCCGCACGTCACGGCGCCAATAGATGAGGTCTTCGAGCGCCCGCGCAAATGCCTCATCGAACTGCGGCGGCCGGCATTCAGATCGATCTGTCATGCTGCGCCATCGATAACGTGAAAGAACGTGCCCGTGACGCACCCGCGCCGCGAGCCGCGCTCGGCCACCGCGTTGCCGGCAGCATCATAGACGTCGGCTAGTGGCTCGTCCGCATTAGCAGTCACGCTGGAGAAGTGAAACTCGTGCCCCACCAGCTCTTGACCCGAATGCAGCACCCGCGCCCGCCTGTAGCCGAGATGCATGCGCGGCTGCGCGAACGAAGTCTCGACGCCGAGCAATCCCAGCATGGCATGGCGCTCACCCTGCTTGTCCTCGAGCGCTGTGCCAAGAACCATGTATCCACCGCACTCGCCATGGATCGGCACCCCGCGCTGCGCCACATGCTCCATCCCTGCCCGGAACCGGCCAGCTGCCGCAATCCGCCCGGCGTGCAATTCCGGATAGCCGCCTGGAAGCCAGACCGCATCGCAGTCGCCGTAGGGCGCTTCATCAGCGAGCGGTGAAAACGGAATGACCTCCGCGCCGGCCTGCCGCCAGCCTGCAAGGACATGCGTATAGACGAACGAGAAAGCCTCATCGCGCGCCAGGGCAATACGCTGCCCCGGCGGAGCGATGCCGCGAACACCCGCCGGCTCATCGAGCGCCAGCGGGACAGCGCATGCCATCAGCGCGTCGACGTCGATTCCCGCCTCGGCCATATTCGCCAGCGCATCGAGCCGCGCATCGAGCGCAGCAGTCTCGTCGGCCTGCACCAGCCCCAGGTGCCGCTCAGGCAGCGAGACGTCCGCCCGCCGCTCCATCGCCCCCAGAACCGTGAGGCCGAGACGCTGCATCGGCTCCGACACCAGCCGAGCATGGTTGCCGCTGCCCACGCGATTGAGAACGACTCCGGCAAACGCAATGTCTTTGCGGTAGCTTATTAGTCCCAGCGCCACCGCCGCCGCAGTCTCCGCCTGCGCACGAACGTCGAGCACCAGTACGACCGGCCAACCTGTCAACGCCGCAAGATCTGCCGTTGCGCCGCGCCCCGACACGCCATCGGCGCCAGCACCGTCGTAGAGCCCCATCACGCCCTCGCAGATGCAAATGTCCGCATCGCCCTGTGCGCGCACGAGTTGGGAAATCAACGCGCGTCTCATCGCCCAGGTATCGAGGTTGATGCTGGACCTGCCGGCAGCTACCGAATGAAATGCCGTGTCGATGTAGTCAGGGCCGCACTTGAACGGCTGTACGGCGACGCCCCGGCGCTTCAGCGCCCGCAGCAGGCCAAGCGTCAGCGTCGTCTTCCCCGCCCCCGAAGCGGGAGCCGCGATGATCAGACCGCGGGGGGCTACGCGCATGACCAATCCCTGTTTGGGGTACGACGCCGTGCGCTAAACCACGGACATTGCAACAAAATGTCTCTTTTCCCTTGCCGGGAGGGGACGCCGGTTTGATAAGAGCTGGCCACTTCCCCCGTCAACCGGATTTGCCATCCGCCCATCAGCGAGCCGCACAATGTCCGAGCTGCCGCGCCTCACACTCGTACTTGGAGGAGCCCGTTCCGGCAAAAGTCACTACGCCGAGGAACTCCTGATGCGCGCTCCTCCGTCGTGGACCTACGTCGCGACGGCCGAGGCCTTTGACGACGAAATGCGCGATCGCATCGCCCACCATCGCGCCCGCCGCGATGAGCGATGGCAGACGCTCGACGCCCCGCTGGCGCTCGCCGCGACGATCCCCACCCTCGAAAGGCCAAGCCTGATTGATTGCCTGACGCTCTGGCTCAGCAATACGATGCTGGCGGGACGCGATGTCGAAGCTGAAACCGGGGCACTGCTGGCCGCGCTCGCCGAGGCACCCGCTCCGCTAATCGCCGTTTCCAATGAGGTCGGCCTGGGGCTGGTGCCCGAGACCCCGCTCGGACGGGCCTTCCGCGACGCGCAAGGGCGCCTCAATCAGAAGGTAGCAGCGGCGGCCGACCGCGTTGTCTTCATGGCGGCCGGCCTGCCGCTAATCTTGAAGTAGACTCGCCTCAGGCGGCGCCTTCGACGGCGTTCGGAGCAACGAGGCCGACAGCGACCGCCAGGCGGTGCGCAACGAGCAGCGCCAGGAACGCCACGACCTCGACCGTGCCGACGTACAGCACGACGTCCGTGTTGAACGCGCCCTCGCCGCGGCTGAGGAACTGCGTCGCAACGTAGATCACCGCTTCATAAGCGGCGAACGCGATCGGCAGCGCTGCGAGCACGGCGATCAGCTTGTTCTGCGGAGCGATCATCGAGATGGCGGCACGCGCCGCGTAGTATGCGATCACAGCGCCGATGCCCATCGTCACGCCCCAGGCATAGGCCTGCGCCTCATGCGGATAGCCGAGCACCAGGAAGCCATACGCCTGGTTCGCCAGCCACACTGCGCCGATCAGCAGCAATCCGTCGTTGCGCTCCGTATCGAACGCCGCGAGGGCTGCCAGCGCCGCGAACGGCACCGCGCAGGCGAAAACGCCGGTCATCATCAGCGTCGCGGCCGTCAGCAGGCCAATCCACAACAGGCGGCGCCCGGCGCCGTTGGCGGAAGATTCCATTTCCCGATCCCCTATCCCAGAAAGTTCTCGTGGCGCGCGGCCAGCTTGGCCGGAAGCTATGCCATTCGAGCAGCGAAGAGAAGCAGCAAGATCGTCTCGGACACTTCGACGCCCGCCCCTAGGCAGTCGCCGGTCACCCCCCCCAGCCGATAGCGCCAGTAAAGCGCAATCCCCGGCAAAACCAGCACTGCACTGAGCAACACCGGCGCCAGCCATGCGCTCAGCAGCGCCAGCACCGCCGCCTGGACGGCCACCATCCGCGGATCGAGCTGCTTGGCAAACCTCTCGCCCGATCCGGGCGCCAATGGCGGCACCGCAAGGGCCCACACCGCCGGCCCCAGCCGCGCCCACGCGGCCATCAGCATCAGCGGAAGGACGGCCGGAATTGCGGCGATGCCGGCCAGAAGCACCAGCTTGAACATTAGCTGCATCGAGATCGCCATCACGCCGAAAGCACCCACGTGCGGATCGCGCAAAATCTCCAGGAATCGATCCGGTGAGCGATGCGAGGCGCCGAGCGCATCCGCCACGTCGCCGAGCCCATCGAGGTGCAGTCCGCCCGTGACCAGCACCCAGACTGTCAAAGCCAGCACCGCTCCGATCCACGGCGACGCCATCCCGCCGAGCCACAAGGCCCCGCCGACCAGCACCCCTACGATTGCGCCGACGAACGGAAACCAGATCGACGCGCGCGAAAGCTCCGCCGGATCGAAGACCGCGATCGGCGGTGCCGGCAGCCGCGTCAGGAACTGCAGCGCGTGAGAGAACGAGCGGATGTGTCCCGGGATGCTCATGGCTGTATGCTCATGGCTGCACGATTTCGATCACCTCGCCCCACAGCGCACCGCCATCATCCCGCCCGACCCGCAAAGTCAACCGCGTGCCGTAATCGATACGGAATGCCCATAGCGCCTCGAATGGCATCGCGCAGGCCACGGCAAGCGCGGCACGCATCGGACCAGCGTGTGAGCTCACGAGTACGCGCGAGTCTGCGCCGAAGGCCATCAGCCGGTCAATCGCCCGGATAACGCGCCTTTCCAGATCGCGCCAGCTCTCGCCCTCCGGCGCACCCGCAGCGTCCGCCGACGTGTAGATCGCCGCCAGCGCTGCCGCCGTCGCCTCGTCCGCATTGAGATCCGCCAGCGCACGGCCATCCCACGCGCCGAAATCGAGCTCACTCCAGTCGGCATCCGCACAAAACGGCACGCCACGCTCAGCCGCCACCGCTTCCGCGGCAAGGCGCGCCCGCTTCAACGGCGACGCTACGACGGCATCGAACGAACGCCTTTCGGTCTGGCGCTCGAACTGCACCCAGCCCGCATCTGCCAGCGCGGCATCGGTATGCCCCAGAAGATGGCCGGGCAGCACCGTCTCGCCGTGACGAAGAAAATCGATGAGCATCAGAGTTCACCCGGACCGGAAATCTGCGCTTCATCGAACGTCGCCATCCCCGAATGCAGCGCACAGGCGAGCCGCAACAACGGCAGCGCCACCGCCGCGCCCGAGCCTTCTCCAAGGCGCAGCTTTAGGTCGAGGATCGGCTCGGCTTCCAGCGCATCGAGCAGCAGCCGATGCCCTCGCTCCATCGACCGGTGCGAATAGATCAGCCAGGGCGCGCACGAGGGATTGATCCCCACCGCCGCCAATGCTGCCGCAGTCACGATGAAACCATCGACCAATACCGGAACACGCGCCTGCGCCGATGCGATCATCGCGCCAGCCAACGCCGCGATCTCGAAACCGCCGACCGCCAAAAGAGCCTGCATTGCATCGGCCCGCGCACTGTCTAGGCGATGCAGAGCCAGAGCCGCTTCGATGACACCAGCCTTGTGATTGACGCCTTCAGCGTCGAGGCCCGTTCCTGCCCCGACGATATCCGCGGCCCGCACGCCGAGAACAGCCGCCGCAACCGCCGCCGCGGAGGTCGTGTTGCCGATCCCCATTTCCCCGAGAATGAGGACATCGGCACCCGGTGCAATGGCGCGAGCGACAGCACGCTGCCCGGCAGCCAGCGCCGCATCCAGCTCGCCCTGCGTCATCGCCGGCTCTATAGCGAAATCGCGCGTCCCACGCCGCGTCTTGTCGGCAACGACGCCTTCCATCTCGCTCGGCGCCAGTGTGCCGACGTCGACCACATCGAGGCTCGCGTTAAGCTCGCGTGCCAGCACTGCGATTGCCGCGCCGCCATGCGCGAAATTGCGCAACATCTCTACAGTCACCGCGGACGGATAGGCCGATATACTTTGCGCTGTGACGCCATGGTCGCCGGCAAACAGCACGATGCGCGCAACGTCGGCACGCGGCTTGTCACGCCCTTGCATCGCCGCCAGGCGTATCGCCAATGTCTCGAGGATTCCCAGCGAACCCGGCGGCTTAGTCAAAACTTGCTGCCGCTTCTCCGCCGCGGCAAAGTGCGACGCCGAGGGCCTCGGGCACTCTACCCTGATCCACGCGCTGTCCGTGCCCAATTGCATCACTCCGTCTGTCACTCGGCCGGCAGAATGGTCACGCCGCAGCGTACGTCAAGTCGCGGGCGCCGGAGCCACCCGCGATCGGCATCAAATCTGTTCGGAAGTGAGATCAGGCGATTAGAGCAAGGTCGTTATCTAGAAAGTGGGGCACTTGGCAGCTGCGCATGGGTTTGGCGAAAAGGTACCCCTGCATCGTGCCACAACCCATGGCACGCAGCAGCGTCATCTGCGTGCGCGTCTCGACGCCTTCCACCGTCACTTTGATGCCAAGGCTCTGCCCCAGATGCGCGATCGTACGCACGATCGACATGTTGTCTGAGTTGGTCTCCATATCGCGCACGAAGGAGCGATCGACCTTCAATCGGTCTATGGGAAGCTTCTTCAGATGCGACAGGGAGGCGAACCCGGTTCCGAAGTCATCCAGCGCGATCTCGACGCCGATGTCATGCAGAGACTGGAGCGCGCTTGCAACGCCGCCTCCACTCCGCTCAAGGAAAACGCGCTCCGTAACCTCGATGCACAGCCGCTCGGGCCCGACACCTGCCTCGCGCAAGCGCGTGCGAACGTAATCCGAAAACTTACCGAGCGCGAAGTCCGCCGACGTCACATTCACAGCAATCCGGTCGAACTCGACGCCGCGATCGATCCAGCACGCAGCTTGCCTCACTGCCTGATCGACCACCCACTTGCCCACGTCCGCGGCCGATTTCGGATCATCGAATATGATCTCGAACTCAGCCGGCGTTAGAAGCCCTCGCTTCGGGTCGTTCCAGCGCAACAGCGCTTCGAAGCTGACCGGCCTGTGATTGTCGAGCGACAAAATTGGCTGATAGAAGAGCTCTAGCTCGCCGCCGTGTAGCGCACGCTGGATGTCGCGATGCAGCTGATACGCGCGCTCGAAGGAGGCACGCATCTCCGGAACGAAGAATTGAAACCTATCGCGCCCGAGATCCTTGGCGCGATAGAGCGCCAGATCGGCATTCTTGAGAAGCTCACCCGCTCCTGTCGCATCGCTGGGATAGAGGCTAATGCCCAAGCTTATGGTGCATTGGTGCTGTACGCCCGCAACGAGGATGGGCGGGCGCAGCGCGCCGAACATCGCATCGATTGCCCCGCTCAGCGCACCCGACGAGCCGCTCGTCTCGATGAGGACCGCGAACTCATCGCCACCGATGCGCGCAACGCGTCCATAGGGCGCCAACGCAGTCTGCAATCTTATGCCCACTTCTTTGAGCAGTTCGTCGCCCGCCGCGTGACCGAGAATGTCGTTCGTTTCCTTGAAGCGGTCGACATCAATCAGGCCGACCGCAAAGCGGATGCCTTCCTTGCGCGCCTTGTCGAGCATCGCTTCGAGCTGCTCGTGAAACTGCAACCGGTTGGGCAGGCGCGTCAGGCTGTCCTCTTTGGCAAGCTTCCACAGCTCGCGCTCTAGCAGCTTCCGCTCGGAAATCTCCTCGGTCAGCATCATCATGCCGCCGATGCTGTTGTCGGTGAGATGCCAGGGCCGGACTTCCCAGCGAATGACGTTCGTGGACCCGTCCGCCCGGTTGAATACTTCTTCGGGCGAGATCTCAGTCGCACCGGCGAGGATCCGCTTGTGCTTCGCTTTCCAGTGATCGGGAACTTCGGGAAACACGTCGTAATGACTGCGCCCGATGAGTGACTGGTCCTGCAGGTTATAGTCGTGCAGCCACCTATCCGTGTGGGCAATGTAGTGCATATCCGTATCGAACATCGCTACGGCCGCGGGTGCGTGCTTGATGAACGCCTGCAGGGTAGAATTGACGCGCTTCAACTCGCTTTCAACGCGCCTACGATCCGTCACGTCGAGGTACGCGTTAAGATGCCCGCCGCCTTCGACTGGCACACAGCGGATTTCCAGTGTCCGCCCCGTCTGCTCGTTGCGCTCCGTCGTGAGGGGAACCGGGCTCAACAGCGTGCGCATTCGCTGCGCCACGGCCTCCTCGACAGGCAGCGGTCCATAGTCCCCGCGTTCGGCGCGAAAGCGAACGAGATCTTCCAGTTTGACCGGCGGGTTCGCAAACAGCTCCTCGGGAATATCCAGCAGTGTGCGATAGAGTTTGTTCGTGGCGACCACCACGAAGTCGCGGTCGATCAGCGCCAAGCCGCCGGGAAAGTATTCGATCATCGCGTGCAGCGTTCCCGCCTGCTCGCGAATGCTTGTTATATCCGTGCTGATCGTGATGAACTGCTCGATCTTTCCCTCGCCATTGAAGCGTGGGATCACGATCGACTCGAACCAGTATTCCTTGCCCGATTTGCCGCGGTCGCGCAGTTGTCCGCGCCACGTCCTGCCTGCCTGCACCGCCGCCCACATAGTCTCGAGGCTGCCGTCGGCCCAGCCGCAACTCAATAGCTCGTAGTGCTGCCCGAGAAGTTCGGCCTCGGTGTACCCCATGACCTCGCAAAAACGGTCGTTGACCTCGAGCAGCTTTCCCTCGACATCGGTCACCGTGATGCAGAAGTGCTCTTCCAGCGCTTGCTGATATCCCGCGCGCCGGTCCGTAAGTGGAACTCTGTTGGGGCTCGCAGACGACGAGGGAGCATTGCCGGCAAGTGAGCTGTCCACCTGCGGCAGTCCTTTATCTTTTGTTTGGCGCAGGAATGAGCGCCACTCCCCCACGTATTTCGATAGCACACCGACGCTCCAGGTCTGCTGGTGCGCCAATTAGACCCGCCAATGCTTAACTCATTGTTGTTTCTATGCGGGCGAGGCCCGTGAAAAGGGCTCATTCCGAGCAGAAAGGGCCGACCTGGATCGACCCTGGCTGAGTTGCGCTAGCACCAGTCGACACCGCATGGCCGCGCCCGGCCCCTTTACGCCACGTTCAGCGCCCGTCCGACTTCGGCAATCGTCGCCTTTTCCGAATCCGTCACTTTGGTGCCGCCAAAACCCAGCACCCCACCTTCCGATGCGGATTCGGCCACCTGATCGGCCACATACTTGAGCCAGCTTTTGAATGCCGCTGCGTCGGCCGGCGCCTTGGCGTCCAGCACCTTCCCAGCCTGACCCAGTTTGGTGATCACCATCATCTTGATTTCCGCTGGCGACTTTCCCTTCAAGCCCTCGGTAATCTCGTCGCGAGCCGCCGTTCGCCCCTCCGATGTTTCCATGTCCGCCAGCAACGACTTCATCAGCGGGCTGGCGTTCTCCGCCTTGCCCGCCGTGACCACCGCGTTTGCACTGGCCATGCTCTCCTTCAACATCCCCCAGATACCGCTTGGCTCCGCCATGGTGACCGCCAAGCCCGCCAGCATGGGGCTGGAGAGAACAAGCTTCCATTCTTCAGGGGTGAAATTCGATTTGTCCGCCATGGTGTCCTCACGATGCTGAACAACGCAAGATCGCTCGCGCCGATGCGAACGTCCGCCCGCCAAGCCTTGCGCGGCAGTTGGGGCAACGCGGTGTAAAGCCCGAAGCGACTCCAGAAATGAAACGCCCGCACGACAAATCGCAGCAACTTTTACGCTCGGCTAATGAAAGCGAGTGAGGGTTTCCGGGCCCCGGCCGCCATGAGCGCTGATCGCGGCGCAACTGCCCCGGTGAGCCATGCGCGTTTCTTCGTTCCGGATGTGCAATTGTCTGGCAGTGCCTAGGTTGACCAACGGCAAGGCATAGCTCTCGGATCGCCACAGCGGCGCAAAGCTATCCATCCCACACTCGTTGGACCAACAATCAACACATAATTGCAATCCAGGGTTGCATGCCGCTCCGCTTCGGCGATACTGGATTGCGCCAACAGCAATTTGCGCGGTTTGGGGATCAGCCGATCGACCGGTTCTTCCGCCAACTTGCGAGGAACTCAATTGGAAGCCGTGCATAAGTCTCAGACAGCGACCTGGCGGCCCCCAGTCAATGTCCTCTATGTTCATGAGGGATTCGCGAACCCCGGGGACGGCTACGTCTACGTGGGAGCCCGCCACTGCATCACGAATAGCATGGCGGTCGCGGCTGAAGCCTCGCTAAGCTTGTCGCGGAGGCCAACAGACCAGTCGCTCCGCGAGTACGGAACGATCGATGTCATTGTCGTCGCCGGTGCGCCCTGGTTTTGGGACCAGGCCGCAAGCTCCGAAAAACTGCGTTGGCTCGCTGAGATCGTCGACAGATACCCTCGCGCAATTAAGATCGCGCTTGGAGCCGGATCCTGCTTGCTGCCCAGCTTGAAGCAAATGGCGACAGATGAAAAGTTTGTCGCCGGTTGCGTGTCCAAGGTTTTCAGTCAGTTCGATCTAGTTATCGTGAGGGACAGCGTCGCACACGAACTCCTGCGCCGGCGAGGCATCGACGCCCTGCATATGCCCGATCCTACGTTCTTCGTTCCTGCTGCCCTGACGCCTAGCCGCAGCACAGCTGGCTATCGTCCGCTAGATCCCAACCGCGAGCGCAAACGCGGAATGGTTGTCGCGACGCCTCCAACCACGCACTTTCTTCGCAAATACTTCGCGAAAGGCACTCTCGAAGAATGGGATGGGCTGGTGCAATCAAAGGTCCGCGATGGCTACGATCTGTTCCTTTGGGCGGACGACGACGACGCCGACTATCAGCCTTATCGCAGCATCGAAAAGAAGGGGCGACTTGGAATTGCAAACTTCCGCCAGTTGGCGGAGGTTCTCCAACTGTACAGTCACGTGGTGACGAACCGAGTTCATGCCGCCGCCCTGGCCCAAGCCTTCGGCGTCCCCTCGCTTTTATTTGGCTATGACAGCCGGTGCCTTACTGCGCAATCGGTGGGTAGCACCGTCGTCGGACCGGCCTCAATCTTCGATGTGGGCACGACATTCCCACTCGAACAGCGGGCGCAGCTTTTTGCGCAGATCACCAGCCGCATCAGAGACGCTATGGCCCCGACTACCCTTCGCGCACCCTTTGAGGCCGCCTCTCAGCAAGCAGCGAATTGAGGCTCGCACGCCCATTGCGGCCGCACAACGCTAGGCAGCGGCACCCCACTGCGCCATCACGGCGAGGTAAGCCGCGTAGACGCCGAGCAGCAGCACGCCGCGCCACCGCCCGATCACCCCGGAGGCAAACGGGAAGGTCAGAGCCACGGCCGCGGTGCCAAGCACGAGCGCCGGCGCAACCTCCATCAGCCCGATGTGAATTGGCGTGATGCTGGCTGCTGTTCCGACGATCAGTAAGCCGTTGAAGATGTTGCTGCCGAGGATGGTGCCGACGCCGACTTCCTCATGCCCGCGCACGCCCGAGATGATCGCCGTCGCCAATTCCGGAACCGACGTGCCCAAGGCAACGATGGTCGCACCGATGATGAATGGCTCGATACCGTACGAAGCGGCGATGCTGCTCGCGCCCGAGACGATCAGCTTGCCAGCCGCAATCAAGAAGGCAAGCCCGATGACGCTCTCTATGACAGCTCGCGCCGGCTTGTGCTCACCCAACACCTCGACCGCCGCGCTCCGCTGACGCCGCGCCTCGCCGATCACCGCAAACAGCCAGCCCGCAAACAGGCCGATCAGAACGAATCCGTCGATGCGCGAAAGGCTGCCATCGAACAGCAGCACCGCCACGATGACCGACACGAGCAACGCAACCGGAAAATCTCGCCGGATGATGTCGCGCGGCACCTTCACTGGCACGATCAGAACCGCCAGCGCGAGGATCAGCGCCACGTTGACGACATTGCTGCCGAGCGCATCGCCGAGCGCGATCTCTGGTGTACCTTGCAGCGACGACGTAATCGAAACAGTGAGTTCGGGGCTGGAGGTGGCAAACGCCGCAACCGTCGCCGCGATGATGCCGGGAGAAATACGCAGCGCGCCCGCTATACCGACCGTGCCGCGCACGAACAGCTCACCGCCTATTCCCGCGCAGACCACCCCCGCCAAAAGAGTCAGATATTCGGTCACGGCTCCCCCGCTTGCCTCTGCTGCAGCACTCCTCCTAATTGCAGGTCCGCCAGCCGACATTCAAGGTCGTTCAGCAGCCGGAGCGAGCAACAGTGAGGCCCAACGAGGGCAAAGCCGCTCCGACTGTCGATTGCAGCAGAGCGTGAGATGCGCTGAGGCAAGCCTAATAGTTACGCGCAGCAGCCAGCTTGAAGATTCTAAGCGCCTCTTCCTTAAGCTGGTCGGGATCGCGGCTATCTTCCCTGGCGACGAGCAGCACGGCATGAGCCAGCCGCTCCCGCGCATCCAGCGGATCATCGGTAAACTCGGCCGCCACACTGGCCCACGCCTCGTCGAAAGCTTGAAAGATGACGGTTAGGGTTTCGGAGGCGAAGGAGCTGCCTTCGACCAGCCTGCGTACGTTCATTCCGATGCGCACTCCCATATTGTCTCCAAGGACATAATGGGCGGCGCGCTTCGCGTCGGTAATCTGGATTACCCTGGGTACGTTTTTGGCAATCGGGCCGCGGTGCGGGCCCGGTTGAGCTGGTAGCACTCGCACGAAACCGTCATCAAACCTTCGCGATCCTTGATCTCAATCCCGCCCCGCCGGACCTGGATGTGACCCGCCCGCTGTAAAATCCGCAGGGCTTTGGTAGCGGTCGGCCTGTGCACTGACAGCATCTCCGCGATCAAATCCTGAGTGATCCCAAGCTCGTTTCCATCCTGTCGGTCGAGCATCATCAGCAGCCATCGCGCCAGCCGCTGTTTCACCGAATGCGCGGTATTGCATGCGCCCGACAGCATCACCTGATCGAGCAGCACTTGCAGGTAGAGGTTCATCAGCTTGCGAAACGTTGGGAACTTGACCAGCGCCGCGTCGAACTTCTTGCGCGTCATCCTGACGGCGTTGCCCTCGATTTGCGTCAGCAGACGCACCGTCGAAACGCGCGCACCCAGTATCTCTTGAAAGCCGGTCATGCCTTCACGGCCGACCGTTGCCATCTCGCAGGTCGCGCCGTCCGAATAGACCCCGAGCACCGAGATCACGCCACGATTGGGAAAATAGATCCGCTCCAGCGTGTCCTCGTCATCGACAAGAACCTCCCGGTACCGCGTCTCGACCGTTTCCAGGTCGAGCCGCAAGTCATCGTATTCTCGTCGGGGGAGGGCCAGCAGCAGCCGGTTGTGCGGTTCGCGCGTCGATCTCATGCATCTGCTTTGTATGTCCGCCTACGGCCAGCGGCGACGATGTCGCCGGTCCTGCAATTCCAGAACCGCAACCGCGCCGCCGCTGGCCGGGAGACTAAACCCGCATCCCGGCGTGCAGGTTCCCGGTCATATTCGCCCCAAGAGGCGGAATGCAGCCTTTGCACACCTAACTGGGTGTCTCCCCGAAACCGAACTTTCATACTCGCAGGCGCAGTGTCGCCCCAACAAAACCAATTCCAGGCGAGAAAAGCCCATGTGCCGTTTCTGCGTAGGCACCCTCTTCACCCACAAGAGCCTTTACACCGGTTGGCCTAAAGCGCACCCGAACGGCGCCGCAGGCACCGGTCTGCTTCAAGCCTCTCCCTCGCGCCGCAACTTCATGGCGCTCGCCGGAGCCGCCGCCAGCGCGACGGGTCTCGCCATCCATCCCCGCGACGCGCGCGCGCAAGCACAAGCCGGCGCCGACTTCATCTTCCGTGGTGGGACGATCATACCAGTCGCGTCGACTGGCCGGCAGCGCGTCGAGGCATTGGCCGTCCGCGGCAGCAAGATTCTCGCGTTAGGCTCTGAGGCGGATATCGCCGGCCTCAAGACCAGCGCCACGAAGATCATCGATCTCGACGGCCGCACGCTTCTTCCCGGGTTCATCGACCCGCACCAGCACACCTGCTTCGTCGCGCTGTTCGCAGAGCTGCTCGCCGACGTCGGTTACGTGAAGTATCCGACGCGCGCCGATCTGATGGCTGGCCTCAAGGCACTCGACGCCAAGCTGAAACCCGGCGAATGGCTCCTCGCCTACGACTTCGACAATCTGCTTCAGGGCGGCGACCTGTCGATGGCCGAACTCGACGGCATCTCCAAGGACCGGCCGATCTTCGTCTGGTACATCAACATGCACGACGGCGCCGCCAACTCGGCCGCGTTCAAGATCGCGCAGATTCCGGACGACGTCGGCGTGCTGCCCGGCGGCGGACACTTCGGCCGCGGCCCCGACGGCAAATTCAATGGCCTCGTCTACGAAGAGAGCGCCATGCTGAAGTTCGTCACGCACGCCATGCCGAAGATCACCCCGGCGATCTTCGAAAAAGCGCTCACCGACTACTTCAAAATGAGCGCAGCGCTCGGCAACACCACCACGCACGAGCCCGGCACCATCCAGCCCGACTGGATCGAAGGCCTCGTCAAGCTCACCGCTTCCGGCACCGGCCGGCTCAGCGCCAGCCTGCAATACGATGAGATGAAAGGCGCCGACCCCTACAAGCAGTACGGCCGCGGCGCCAAGGCCGCGCTATTCCCGAACTCGCGCTTCTCGCTGTTCGGCATCAAGATCATCGGCGACGGCTCCAACCAGACCGAGACCGGCGCGCAGACTCTTCCCTATCTCAACACCGACCAGAAGGGCGCGCCGAACTATCCGCCCGAGAAGCTGAAGGAGATGGTCGCGGCCATCAAGGCAGAAGGCTGGCCCGTGCAGATCCACTGCAACGGCGACGCCACCATCGACTATGCCCTCGACGCCATCGAAGCGGCCTACGGCGCCAATCCGCCCACCGGCCTCAACCGCATCGAGCACTCGACCATGGCGCGGCCCGATCAGTTGAAGCGCATGAAGGCGCTCGGCGTCGAGCCGACGTTCCTGATGAATCACGTGTTCTTCTACGGCGCCGCCTATCGTGATCAGCTCTTCGGGCCCGAGCGCGCCGCCTTCATGGATCCGGCCGGCGCCTGCGTCGCCGATGGGCTGCCGTTCACACTGCACACCGATGGCCCATGCTCTCCGCTCGGGCCCCTGCGTCTCGTGCAGACGGCCGTCACCCGCCGCTGCATCGTCGACAACTCCGTCGTCGGCCCCGACCAGGCCATCTCAGTTGAGGACGCGATCAAGGCCATCACCTCGCAGGCCGCCATCCAGATCGGCCAGGGCGATCGCATCGGCACCTTGGAAGCGGGAAAGGAAGCTGATCTGGTTCTGCTCGAGCAGGACCCGTTCAAAGTCGCACCCGACGCGATCATGGACATCAAGGTCTCTCAGACCTGGGTCGCCGGCGAAAAAATCTTCGGGTGAGGCGGGCTCAGCACCCGGCTGACCGGACCGCATTTGTGGTCCGCGCGACTACCATTTAATTGCGCCAATGTGGTCAGTTAAGACTCTAGCCCTTGACGCCGCATTCTTGTAGCTGTCCCTCAGGCATTGCTCCACTCTAATGCGCGCTTCTCCGGTAATGTCGGGATCGAATGTGAGCTTAAAATAGAATCGGGATTGCTCCACTTCCTCGTTGAACATAGAAAGGAATGCTCGAACTTGCAGAAGCTGTGCCTGCAAATCGACGTTGAAAGACGAAATGTGCTCTAGGCTAGCTTCCAGTAGTGGCGCCGCATTGGTTTTCATTGATAGGCCCACGTCCGGTGGCGCCGCTCCGTGTTGCGCGAGCGTCGAAATCTCCGTGTCAGACAGGGCCGACAGCTTGGCCATAATTTCGGGGAGCTTTGCGCTTTTTTGCGCGCCCTCGTATCTGGAAACTATGTGCTGAAACCACTCTAGGCGTGCTTTTGTTTATGGTTCCAAGCGAGGTATTCACCTGGTGTACAGTGATTGCCAGTCGATACCGAAGTTCCTCGAGCTCTGTGCGTAGCGCCGTTTTCAACTTCCGTCGAGCTTGGCCCTTCGTGATAAAATCAGCTATCATTGGGCTGATTGTGCCCAGCGCCCAACCCAATAGCAGAAAGCCGACTTTTTCTTGCCAGAGTTCTTCGGTGGCCATGAGAAGATTCCCTTAGAACAAAAATCATTTGAGCACGAAAATCCGTTAGCTTCTGTTTTCTGTCTCTATTGGCTCTTAGCTCTAGAGAGGTTTTACCGATGGACAGCTTACCCCCACCCGCGCTTCAGGTCGTAGTCCTGCCGTCTGGGCATGTTATTCATCTGTCCCCACAGCAGATGACACTGCGGGAGTCCCTACGGAGGCAAATCTACCTTGATGCGATCCATTGGGTAGGGCGGACACGGTGCTTCGCCTTAGGCCAGCCATCTGACGACGACGACAAGAACGGCCGCTAGCACGATGTGCCACCAGCGCAGATCATAGATTTCAAGAGAAAGCTTCTCGATCTTCAAACGCACAGGGAGACGCTCCAGGCACAACACAATGGGCTGCGAGCAACTCGTGCCGCCCGCTTCTAGCTCCGATTGGCCGCGTCAGTCCTGTCTAGGTCTTCCCCAAGGCGATCCGTACACAGATTGCGCATTCCATATAGGCTCAACTATGGCTGCGTACGATTTTCTGCCCGCAATTTTGAAAATTCACAGTAGGCGGGCTCCGCCTCTCACCCCTTGCTGCACGCGAGCGAGATAAACCTCTCGGCCACATACAGTCGCTCTCAACCTCGAACAGTTGAGCCTGCCACCGTCTAGAATACTGATGGTTATCGGAAGGAAGTGGTGCCCAGGGGCGGAATTGAACCACCGACACCGTGATTTTCAGTCACGTGCTCTACCAACTGAGCTACCTGGGCAACGCTCCGAACGATGGACCATCAAGCCCAGAGCCCGGCCGTTATAGTGAGCGCTCTGCCGCCTGTCCAGCGCATAACGCAGCTCTTTCCAAAGCGACTTTCAGCCCGGGATTTCAAGGCCTAAGGCAGGTCGTCATCGCCCTCGGAGGCGCCCCCGCGCCCACCCGCCGCGGCTGCGTCCTCGCCATCCTCGTCGGCATCGGCCGCCCCGCCCGCGATTGCATAGCCATCACCCAGCCAGCGCGCCAGATCGACGTCGCGGCAGCGCTTCGAGCAGAACGGGCGATAGGCCATGTCGGTGGGCTCGCCGCAGATCGGGCAGCGGCTATAGCCTTTCGGTTTGGGATCCTCACCCGCCATCGAAACGCATCACTCCACTTAGGGTCAGGTCGGGTCGAGTTCCGCCGCGCGCACCCATGCGAAATGGATCGGGAAGCCCTCGCCCGCCAGCATCGTCACAACCTCGGTCAGCGGCAGCCCGACGACGCTGGTGTAAGATCCGACGATCTTCTGCACGAACGAACCGGCCAGCCCCTGGATGGCATAGCCGCCCGCCTTGCCACGCCATTCGCGCGACGCGATGTAGGCTTCGATCTCCTCGCGCGACAGATGTTTGAAGCGCACGCGCGTGTCGACGATCTTGTGGCGCACGCGGTCATCCGGCGTGATCAGGCAGACGCTGGTCAGCACGCGATGCGCGCGCCCCGACAGAAGCTGCAGGCAGTTGGCCGCCTCTTCGATGTTCGACGGCTTCATCAGGATGCGCCGCCCCACCGCCACCACGGTATCCGCCGCCAGAACGTAGGCGGAGGCGATGTCCTTGTCGTTGGCGATCTGGTCGCGCGCCGTCTCCGCCTTGGCGCGGGCAATGCGTGCGGCATAGGCGCGAGGCATCTCGCCCCGGCGCGCCGATTCATCGATCGACGACGGCCGCAGCGCGTCCGGCTCCACCCCCACCTGTGCCAGCAGCATCAGCCGCCGCGGGCTGGCGCTGGCCAGCACCAGCGTCGGGCGCGCCGCATCGGCCGATTGTCCGGCGTTCTGCCGGGCCAGCTCCCGCCGCAGCGTCTCCCGCCGTGGCGTATCGGTCCGGTTAAGCGCGGTAAGGAAAGCGGCCTTGGCGATCATCGCGACGTCACCTTGCGGATTAAGGCTGGAAAAGATGGGCTGTTACGATGGATACTGGCGGCAATGCCCGGCTCTGCCAAATGGGAGCCATGAACTGCATCTCAGTTGCTGACGCATTGCTACGGGACACTCTGACATTGCAAAGGCGGCGCCTGAAAAGCAAGTGGCCAATCCGCCGTTGCCAGAGGTCGCCCATTCCTGGATAAATCGCCCGGCGACGGGGCCACAAGGGCTTCTAACATGATTGCCAAGTCTGCGATTGTCGAACTTCTCGGCCGCACGCCGCTTTTCGGCTCGCTGGACGAAGCAGAGCGTCGCACCATTGCCGACGAGATGCGCGAGGTCACGTTTGACCCCGGTCAGGTGATATTCGCCAGAGGCGACGCCGGCCGCGAAATTTACCTCGTCGTCTCCGGCCGCGTGCGCATCTCCGTGCTGACCGCGGAAGGCCGCGAACTCTCGTTCGCCCATGCCGAGCCCGGATCCATCTTCGGCGAGATCGCCATGCTGGATGGAGGGCCGCGCTCTGCCGACGCAACCGCCGTCGGCAAGGTGTCCGCGCTCAGCCTTTCCAAGCCGGCTTTCAAGCGCCTGATGGAAACGGAGCCGCCCGTCGCCGAAGCCGCCGTCAAGTTTCTGTGCGCGCGCATCCGCGACGCCGACCAGCAGCTGGAGGGCATCGCGCTCTACCCGATCGAAGGCCGTCTCGCGCGTTTCTTCCTCGCCGCCGCGCGAACCAAGGCACCCGACCTCGAAGAGGGCCGCGTCACCATCGATTTGCCCATGTCGCAAAGCGAGCTGGCGCTTCTCATTGGTGCAAGCCGGCCGAAGGTGAACACCGCATTATCCATGCTCGAACAGAGCGGCGCGCTCGAGCGCAACGGATCGCGCATTATCTGCGATCTTGAGGAACTGCAGGCGATAGCCGGCGCAGAATAGCAATGACGCACCCATCGGATCGAGATCGGTCTGATCACCCATCGGGCTTCGCACGCCTGTGCGCCCGAATGGGAGCCGTTTGCCGTTTGGCGTTGAGCGCGCTATTGGCGCTTCGCGCGTTTCTCGCGCGCCTGCTTCGCCCGCTTCTCGACAACGCATTCGTCAAGCAGCTACGCCTCTTCGGCCGCCGCCTCGCCGCCGCCGGCACCGCGGGCCATCCACCGAACATCCGCCCGCGCCTCAAGATCCTAAACGTCATGTGCTACCTGATCGCGGCGACGACGCTGCTTTACGCGATCCAGCAGGCGCTGACCGATTACGACCGCTTCGCGCCGATGGTGCACCTCAATCTGGCGATCGTCGCGCTCGTGCTTCTGGTGCCCTTCGCACATCGCATCAACGACATCGCTGGCGGCCTTCTGCTCGTCGCCGTCGAATATGCAGCTCTCATCGGTTTCGCCGCCTTTTTCAGCCGCGAAGGCGGCGGCCACCTGCAATATCTCATCGCCGCGGCCGCCGCGTTCGTCATCTTCGGCCTCGAGCGCATCTGGCTGGTCGCCGGCGTCATCATCCTCGCCGTCGTGCTGCATCTCTACGTCTGGTACGCGTTCCCCATCGCGGGCCCAGTCACCGCCGATCAGCAGGCGGTTATGGATTCCCTTTACACGCAGGGCGCCATCACCACGTTCGCGCTCATCGCCGCCTCGGTCTACTACGCCTTCAGTCTCGCCGAGCAGGCCAAGGCCGAGACCGACGCAGTGCTGCGCAACGTGCTGCCTGACTCCATCGTTGAGCGCCTCAAGGCAACTCCCAACGCCGTCATCGCCGACTCCATCGACGATGCCTCGGTCATGTTCGCCGACATTTCCGGCTTCGTCGCCATCGCCCGCAGCCTCGGCGCACACGCCACCGTCGACATGCTCGGCCGCATCGTCTCCGAGTTCGACGCCCTCGCGGTCAATCACGGCGTCGAAAAGATCAAGACCATCGGCGATGCCTATATGGTCGTGGCGGGGCTTCCCGAGCCCGTCCCCGATCACGCCCCGCGTCTCGCCCGCATGGGTCTCGACATGCTGGCGACCGTCGAGCGCCTGCGCACCGAGAACGGCCTCCCCATCGCCCTGCGCATCGGCATGGCGTCCGGGCCGGTGATGGCCGGCGTTATCGGCACCAAGAAGTTCAGCTACGACGTCTGGGGTGACCCGGTAAATCTGGCGAGCCGCCTCGAAGGCCAGTCGATACCCGGCCGCATCCTCATCTGCCCGCAGTGCCGTTCGAAACTCGGCGAGGGCTTCATTTACGAAGCGCGCGAGGCAATCGACATCAAGGGCATCGGCTCTCAGGAAGCCTGGTTCCTGGTCGGCGAACGCCGCCCGGATGATCCGCTATCGAGCCCGGTGTTCACACCGATGGGCCGCCGTCAAACCCGAACCGCTTCCTGATGCGATCGAACAACTGATCGCGCACGCCGCGGTATTGCGCCAGCACCTGCTCGCGGCTGCCCTGATCAGCGGTCACCGTCGCATCGAGCGTAGGCCAGTATTCGACATCCACCGCCATCGTCCGCGTCAACTCCAGCGCCTGGTGATGCGCTTCCGGCGACAGCGTCACGATCAGATCGAACGAGGTGTCGTGCAGCTCCTTCAACGTATTGGGTGTATGCTTCGACACATCGATGCCGATCTCGTCCATCACCGCGGTCACGAACGGATCGGTCTCCCCTGCGCGCACGCCCGCCGAAGCCACATACGCTCTGTTGCCGGCGAGGTGACGCAGGATCGCCGCCGCCATCACCGAGCGGACGGCATTTTGCGTGCAGGCGAAGAGGACGGCGCCCGGTAGCTCACCCACAGGTGGCGGCGCACCGGCCGGCGGGGTCTCCCGCACCTCACCGCCCGAGACGCTCGCGACGTCGCGAGACATGGCGCTACCCCTTCCAGTGCAGCGCGCAGATCAGAGTGAAAAGGCGGCGAGCCGTGTCGAGATCGACCGTGATCTTCCCCGACAGACGCTCGAGCAGCGTGCGGCTGCCTTCGTCGTGCAGCCCGCGCCGGCCCATGTCGATGGCCTGGATGCGCGAGGGCGGCGACGTGCGGATCGCTTCGTAGTAGCTCTCGCAGATCATGAAGTAGTCCTTCATGATGCGCTTCAGCGGCGTCAGCGACAGCATATGCGTGACGACCGGAGCATCCCCCTCATCGGTCACTTGCAGCACAAGCCGGTCCTCGGACAAGCCGAGGTTCAGCTTGTATGGCCCGTCCTCGCGACCGTCGATGGCAAACGAGTTGCCCTCCAGGATGTCGAAGATCGCCACCTCGCGCTCGTGCTCGATGTTCGAGTTCGAGGTAGCCGTCGATTTTTCGTCGAGCGTGATCGCGACGAGGCGAGACTTCGACATTTTAGCCGGGGCTTCGGCTTCACTCATGATCTAGGGACCAGGCGGCGTATTAAGGCGAATGTCGGCCGAAAGCCGGTGGGCTTCAAGTCCTTCTGCACGGGCGAGAGCCATGGCGGCAGGCGCCAGCGCAGCAAGCGACTTCGCGTCGAGCCTCAACAGCGAGGTGCGCTTCATGAAGTCGAGCACGCCGAGACCAGACGAGAACCGAGCCGTGCGCGAAGTCGGCAGCACGTGGTTGGACCCGGCGATATAGTCGCCGATCATCTCCGGCGTGCGCGATCCGAGGAAGATCGCACCCGCGTTGCGGATCTTGTTGCTCAGGTCTTCCGAGTTCTGCGTTGCGATTTCGAGATGCTCCGCCGCGATCCGGTCTGCCAGCGCGGGCGCTTCCGCCAGCGACGAAAGCTCGATGATGGCACCGTACACATTCCAGCTCTCACCCGCGATGTTCCCGCGCGGCAATGTCTGCAACTGCCTTTGCACTGCCGCCTCGACAGCACGCCCGAACTCGGCGTCATCCGTCATCAGGATCGATTGCGCTGCCGTATCGTGCTCGGCCTGCGCCAATAGATCAGCGGCAATCCATTCGGGATTGTTGTGTTTGTCGGCGATCACCAGCACTTCCGACGGGCCGGCGATGCTGTCGATACCGACCGTGCCGAATACCAGCCGCTTCGCAGCCGCCACGTAAGCATTGCCCGGCCCGACGATCTTCACCACCGGGGCAATCGTCTCAGTGCCGTAAGCGAGCGCGCCGACGGCCTGCGCACCACCCACACGATAGATTTCTTCGATGCCGGCAAGCTCCGCCGCTGCCAGCACGAGCGGGTTCAGCTCGCCGTTCGGCGATGGCACCACCATCACGATGCGCGGCACGCCAGCAACCTTCGCCGGGATGGCATTCATCAGCACGGAGCTGGGATACGAGGCAAGACCGCCCGGGACATAGAGCCCGACCGACTCCACCGCCGTCCAGCGCCAGCCGAGTTCGACGCCGATCGCATCGGTATAGCGCTCGTTGATCGGCATCTGACGCTCGTGATGCTCGGCGATGCGATCCGCCGCCACCTGCAGCGCATCGAGCGTCTCCTGCGAGCACGCCGCGCGCGCCTGTTCCACCTCGGCCTTGCTGACACGCAGACCCATCTTGCCCAGATCCACGCGGTCGAACTTCTTCGACAGATCGATCAGGGCTTCATCGCCGCGCGCGCGCACATCGGCAAGAATGCCCGCTACGGCATCCCCGACATCCTGCGAGGCCTCGCGCTTCTCACCGAGAAACGCGGCAAATGCCGCCTCGAAGCCGGGATCGCGCGTTTGCAGCCGCTTGGGCATAGTCATCATCGGCCGCCAGCGGCCGTCTCCTTGAGAAATTCCAGTTATTCGTCGATGGCGTGTGCCGGCCTGCTGCTCGTTATCCACGCCGACCCTAAATCGCGCAGCTCGGACTCGATGCACTCCACCTCGAGCCGAACCGCCGCGCCGCCGGCAAAGTGCAGTATCACGGCGCCCGAGGGCTCATCGCCTGCTTCGAATGTCACCGCCAGGAGTGCTAGGGCATGGTCCTTCTGCTTGAGGTCGAAGCCTTGCACCCGCGCAGCCTTCACCCGCTCGAAGCGCAGTCCCGTCCGCCGGCGCTGGTTGACCCCGGCCTTGGCCGCGCCCTCCCAGTCGAAACGATTGGCAATCGCCGCAAACCGCATCTCCGACTTGATGAAAGCCATATCGCCGACGCGCACCACCGCATCCTGCAAGTGGCAGGACAGGACCTTTAGGTCCTCCGGATCGAGGGCGATCAGCTTCAGATCTTCCATGTCGGTGTCCCTGGGGCCGCTGGTGAGCCTTTTTGGCCACGAACTTTCAAGGCGTTGATAGCGGCCGAGCCGCGGCCACGCAACCAGCCTGTCCGGGTAGAGGGAATGCCGCAGGGGCCACAGACGAGTTGCGCAGGCGCCCGACAGGCTAACAGACACGCCAAAACGGCCTTCAGGGGAGGGACAATGCGCCTGCCGCGCCTAGCCCGATAGTGCTCAGCGCGTGGCTGCTCCGACTGAATCGATAGCCGCTGTGCGCAGAGAAAACTCGTACGCGCCGCGTGCAAAGGCCGCGATACCGATCGCACAGGCCAGCAATGCGGCCATCATGGCGACCTTGAGAATTTGCGTCTGCATTATGTCTTCGCTCGTAATCATTTCGCCGTCCCGGCTTATGACTAGGGGAACGAAACACCGCCGGCCGTTCCGTCGGAAACAACCACGCGAATAAGCCCAAACCGGGGAGAAATAGCGGCAGCGCAAAAAGAACGAGCCCCGGTCGAAACCGAGGCTCGCCTTGCAAGCGCATGAGCGGGATGGAGCTGAGATGCCCGCAACGCGCCGACGGGATTGTCAGTAGCAGTACTGGCGCAGCGTCCAGCCCTTCACGCGGCAGCGCTCGTTGCCGCTACCATCCGTGGTGCACACGCGGTTCGGCAGCCGCTGGTAGGAGCAGTAGTAGTTACCGGCCTGCCCCTCGTAGCCCTTCATCGGCTGATTGAACTGGTAATCCTGCGAATAAAATTCCTTGCCGCCGCCCTTGGCGAAGACGACGGAAGTGCCGGCCCAGGTCAGGAGGGCCGTGACGATTGCGGCAGTGAGAAAGATTTTCATCGGAGCACTCCATCAATGCGTTGTTGCCTGATGGAGTTGATACGCGGCTGCGCTGAGCCCCGCTGTTCCCCGCGTTACGCAGCACGAGAACCCGCTGTCAAACGGGTAGAGAACCCGAACCGCCCCCCTCGGCCGCGAAGCGGCAAGGCGCCAAGGGCGCCCAGCACCGTCGCTCCGACCGCCCGAGAACCTCTTGGCGCGCCACTCGTCCAAGACGACGCCGCGAAGCGGCCAGGGCGCAAGGCGCCCCGCGCCAAGTGGCGCGGCCAACAGCTCGCTCGGCGAGCGCCGCACGACAAGCCTCTCTCCACTCGTGTCAGAAAGCCTTTAGATCAGCCCGTCAGTCTTTCGATCTGCGCGCCGCAGCGCGACAGCTTCTGCTCGAGCTGCTCGAAACCGCGATCGAGATGATAGACGCGATTGATCATCGTCTCGCCGTCGGCCATCAGCGCCGCGATGACCAGCGAAACCGATGCGCGCAGGTCCGTCGCCATTACGGGCGCGCCTGTGAGCCCTTTGACGCCCTTCACAGTAGCCGTATCACCGTGCAGCTGGATATCGGCGCCCAGTCGCGCCAATTCCTGCACATGCATGAAGCGGTTCTCGAAGATCGTCTCGCGAATGACGCTGGTACCCTTCGACATGGTCATCAACGCCATGAACTGGGCCTGCAGGTCGGTGGGGAAGCCTGGGAACGGCTGCGTCTCAACCGACACCGGCTCAATCCCGTGCCCGTTGCGTTTGATGCGGATGCCGCTATTGGTCGTGAGTATCTCGACGCCTGTCTTGGCGAGCGTGTCGAGCGCCGTCTTCAGCAGCTCCGGACGCGCGCCTTCCAGCGTCACGTCACCGCCCGTCGCCGCCACGGCCATGGCGAACGTGCCCGTCTCGATGCGGTCGGCCAGTACAGAATGCACCGCGCCTTCGAGACGATCCGCGCCTTGAATGTGCAGCGTCGACGTGCCGATGCCTTCGATCTTCGCGCCCATTTTGACGAGGCACTCGGCAACGTCGCCGATCTCAGGCTCGCGCGCCGCGTTCTCGATCACCGTCTCGCCGCGCGCCAGCGCCGACGCCAGCAGCACGTTGTGCGTGGCACCGACCGAAACCTTCGGGAACACCACGCGGCCACCGCGCAACCCGCCGCCCTTGGCCTTTGCAAGCACGTAGCCGGCCTCAATTTCGATCTCCGCCCCGAGCTCCTTGAGGCCCATGAGATGCAGGTCCACCGGGCGCGTGCCGATCGCGCAGCCGCCAGGCAACGACACCTTCGCCTGCCCGCAGCGGGCAAGCAGCGGCCCCAGCACCCAGAAGCTGGCGCGCATGCGGCTCACCATCTCGTAGGGGGCGACCGTATCGACGATATCCCGCGCAGAAAGGTGGAACGTCTCACCGATGTGCTGAGCCGGGCCCGGACGCTTTCCGTCCACGGCGAGGTCGACACCGTGATTGCGCAGGATGCGCGCCAACAGGTTGACGTCAGCCAGATTGGGAACGTTCTTCAGCGTCAGGCGATCGGGCGTCAGCAAGCTGGCGATCATCAGCGGCAGAGCGGCGTTCTTGGCGCCTGAAATCGGAATGCTGCCGTTGAGCTTCTCGCCGCCGACGATCCTGATGCGATCCATTCGATGTGCCCCTCATGCGCCGGATGGTACCGGCAACCTCAAATGAATGATTAAGCGCTTCGCGCCTCTGCCAGCAAGTGTGACGCAAATACTCGCCGGCTGGCGGGCCGCAGCCCGCGACCTTACCGCGTGCACCTGTTCGCACGGTTAATGCCTTCGCGCGAGCCTCAAGTAAGGGCAGAGCGCGGCATTCTTTTGGCTCAGTCCTGATCGACCTTCACGTTGAAAGGGGCGAGCTCTTCGCGCATCGCCACCCGCGCCTTGGCCTCGACGCGCCTATACGCCGCTGCCACCCCCCGGCCGTAGTCGGTGAGCTTGGCTCCCCCACCCTTCGCGCCTCCGGGAGCCGCGCTGACGAGTTGATCGGGGAACATATGGTTGAGAGCGTCAACGAGCAGCCAGGCGCGGCGATAGGACATGCCCAGTTCCCGCCCCGCAGCCGAGATCGAGCCCGTCCGCCCGATCGCCTCGAGAAGGTCCACCTTGCCGGGCCCGAGCACCATGCCATCGCCGATAAGAATGCGTACGCGCGGAAATGCTCGCTCTGACTTCCGCTTCGCCTTCGGGATGGCTTTCACAGCCGTGCGCGGGGTCACTCGCTTGGTCTTTTTGGACGCTTCGCTCAAGTGTGCCTCCTCTCGCCCACGGCACTATAGCAGTGGCCCTGTCCGAACACGACTTGACGCACGAGATGTGAATTTTTCCGTACGGTGTATTCTCCAGTATACAGCGCACAAACCTCCGCGGTTTCTGACTTGCGTCACTGCGCTCTACACTGAAAACCATCCATCACTTCGGGGCCGAAGATCGCGATGGTTGTGCGCAATAGCGTCCGATTCTCCGAGAGCCCACTCGTGATGCAAATCAGCGGCCTGCCGAGGTGCATCAAAGTTGCCATCCACGCCGTCGAGCAGCCGGGCCTATTCCGTGCTCTCATTTGCAGCAGTGCCGCCGACACCGCACTCTGATTTTCCGGCCTGCGTCGTTCGCGATCGTGCACGCGCCTGCTCTTTGCGCTTCTTGAGGTTCGCCCGCAGCTCAGCTTCCAGACGCGCAGCGCGATTGTTGCCGCCGCCCTTCTTGCGCTCCCCGTCGGTCATGATGTGTCGGCGCTCCCCTCTCCGCCTCGAGCCTCGCAATCGCTGTATCGACGATATCGCCCGGGCGTGACCCCTTCAACAAGGAGCGGGCGTTTTTCCCGCCGCCGATCCGATAAATTCCCGCCTCAACAAAGACTTAGCGGATCAACACATCAACATCGCGTGAGCACCGCGGCACGCGAGCCAACGTGGCTTGCCATGAGTTCCCACCCATTGAATATGACCGCAACAACATAACAGTGAGGGGAAACGATGAAGCGTACCGCTGTAATTCTCGCGTCGACCGTCTGCCTTGGCGTGACCACCGCCTCGGCGATGGCGGCAGATGTCAGCTTGCCGCTGCGCAAGGCCGGCAAGTGGGAGCAGGTCACCGTCATGGAAGAGGGCGGCAAGAAGCACGAACAGACGCTGACGATCTGCATCGACGCCGACATGGAACGCAACACCGCAGCAGCCAGCAGCGCCGAGCACGCCCAGCATTGCTCCAAGTACGAGATCAAGAAAGACGGCGACAAAGTCGTGATCGACGCGACCTGCAAAATGAACGGTCGCGACGTGGACAGCCGCACCGAGATGAGCGGCGACTTTCAGAACGCCTTCGACGTCAAGATCGACTCGACGACGTCGGGCATTCACCAAGCCCAGTCTATTTCGATCAAGCGCCTGATCGAGCAGAAGGGAAAGTACCTTGGTGAGTCCTGCGGCGAGCTAAAGGCCGGCGAGGCCATGGGCACCGATGGCACCAAGCTGATGGTGCAGTAAGCGAAGCCACAGCAGACGGATCGGAGCGGCCTTGAGCGCCGCTCCTTTTTTTTAGCCAGCCGAAGCGGGCTTGACCACGACGCCCCACGGCAGCCGGCCCACCGGCACCGACTTCTCCGCCTTCAGCGTCTCGATGTCGATCACTGTCAGGTCGTTGGTGAGCCCGTTCGCCGAATAGAGCTTCTTTCCGTCCGGCGACAACGCCATGTGCCACGGCCGCTGCCCGGTTAGGATGTAGCCCGTCGTCTCGTACGTTGACGTGTCGATCACCGCGATGCGGTTCGCGCGCCCGATGGCGACGAAAGCCCGCTTGCCGTCTTTAGAAAATATGATGCCCATCGGCTGGATCAGCTCTGGTCGCACGCCTGGGATCTCGAAGTGCAGTTTCTTGACGATCTTGAACGTGTCCGCATCGATCACCGCCACCGTGCCGCCGATCTCCGCCGACACCCAGACATGCTTGCCGTCATGCGTGAACATGGCAACGCGCGGCCGCGTGTCGACGAGGATGTTCGCCTTCACCTCGAAGTTCGTCGTATCGATGATGTGCGCCATGCTCGTCGCTTCGGACGTTGCCGCAACGAGCTTGTCGTCCGGGGAAACCGACATGCCTTCCGGCTCGACGCCAACCTCGATTTCCGCCAGCACCTTGCCGGTCGCACGCTCGAGCACCGTGACGTAGCCATCATCTTCGTTGGCGACGTATATCCGCTCGCCCTTGTGGTCGACGTCGAGCAATTCCGGATCGGGGCCCGTATCCATCGTGCGCACCACTTCCAGCGTCGTCGTGTCGATCACGTCGAGCCGGTCGTCATCGCCAGCGCAAACCAGCACTTCCTTGAAGTCTGGCGTAATGGCGATGCCACGCGGCCTCTTGCCGGTCGGAATCGTCTTCACCACCTTGAGGCTGTCGCTGTCGAGAACGGTGACAGTGTTGTCCTTCTCGTTGCTGATGAAGATGGTGTCCGCCATCGCCGGCGCACAAAGCGCGCACGGCAGAACGAGCGTCACGAGAAGCCTGCGCATGATACTCCTCCCCTGTCAGTGCTTGGCCGTTAACCGGCACTTCGTTTCAGGCTGATCGAAGCCCAGCGTATCGGTCAGATACTTCGGATGCAGGAAGCCCTCCTGCGGCGAGATCGACACCAGCGCCCGCGGCCCGGCGATCAAGAGCGGCTGCCGCAATTGCAGGTCCCAGGAACGGAAGTTCATGCCCTGGCCCTTGAAGCCGGCCACCTCGAACTTTTCCGACAGGATGTAGTCGCGCAGCACGTCGGGCGAATTTTTACCGGTGCGCGTCACCGCTTCGCCGACGATGCGCACCGCAAGCCACGCCGTATAGTCACGCTCCGTCATGATGCGGCCTGCCTTGCGTTCGAAGCGGTTCTGCATTTGCGTTCCCGCGTACTCCTCGAACGCGCGGTGCCACGCGACTGCAACAAGGCCGTGCGTGCCGGCAACCGGCCGCGGCTCCGCCGTACGGAACAGCAGATAATCGCCGAAGACATCCGACTCGTCCGCGACGATGATGACGTCATGATCCGGGACGCCCTGAGTCAGCATCGGCATCTGCGTTTGAATCTGCTGATGCCCCGTATCGGTGCGTCGCGAGCCGGCTTCGAACACGTATGGACGCTCGGCCACGATCTTGGCGCCGAACCGCTTCGCCGCCCGGCGTATCGCAGCGGCATATCCCTCATCCGCCGGCGACTTGCCGACGATCAGCACCCAATGCCGCCACTTCTTCCACATCAGGTATTGCGCCAGCGCGTCGGCGCGCATCGCCCAGTTCGGCGGGACGTGAAAAATGTTCGCACGGCACTGCTCCTGCCGCAGCACGTCATCGCTTGTGCGCACATCGAAGATCAGCGCGTTGCTCGCTTCCGGCAGATCGGCAACGGCCAGAAGATCGGCGCTCTCCAGATCGGCAACGATGATCCGTTGCCCCGCGGCAAGAAGCTCCTTCGCCTTCTCGACCGGGCTCGCATCCTTGCCGAGCAGAACCTCCATGAGGTCATAGTGCTGGCCGAGCAGCCGCCCCGTGCGATTGTCCTCATCGAGCGCAATACGCGCGCCCTGGATGCCCTTGTCCTTGACCTCCTTATCGACCAGCGAGAGCGGAGGTGGCTCCTGATAATCCTTCGTCAGATAGACGATCGTCGTCGTCAAAGCCGGCGTTTGCTCGCCAGCTTTCAGCTCGGCCTTCGCGAGGCGCAGGTCCGAGCCGATGCACAACGCCATGGCAACGAGACATCCGCACAGCAATCGGTAGAGGGTCGAGGGAGGCATTTTCATGATATGTTATAACCTCTCATAACCCCTGTAAGCCATCCCCGCGCCGACGGGTCAAATCACAGGTTCGCGCGCAGGCCCGCGCAAGAAGGCGGACCTGCGCAGCGCTTGTTACCAGTGCCGCCGCTCGGGGCCGCCTTTGAACAGAGTGCGGATCCAGGCGATGATCTTCCAGACCTGTTGATCTTCGTCGATCAGCTCGCCGAACGCAGGCATCGGACCCACCACGCCTTCGGTGCCCTTGCGGTGATAGCCGGCCTTTTTGAGATCATCCGAGCCCAGCGAGATCAGACGAAACAGCGTGTCGTCGTCATCGCCGTACACCCAAACCGTGTTCGTCAGTGGCGGACACATGCCGCCGCCGCCACCACCGCCATGGCAACCGTTGCAGCTCTTGCCAAAGAAGAGCTTCTTGCCCTCGGCGATCGCCTCGGCATTGTCGGTATAGGGGTTCTTCAGCGTACCCTTCGGAGCCATGGCAACGCGGTCCAATGGCTTCATCGGCTTCTTGAGCTCGTCCATCGCAAGCGGCTCGGGCGCAGCGCCTTCGGCCTGCTTCGGAGGAACCGGCGGAGCTGAAGTGTCAGCCGCGGAAATCGGATTGACGTAAGCGACGACAACACCGAGCGCCAGTGCAGCCGCCACTATGCGAACTAACCTTTGCATTGAGAGTCCCTGTTCTGTTTCCCCAAACTTCAGTCGACGATGTCGTAGGCAACGTTGCCGACATCGCATCGCGGTTCTGCTGCCGCTTTGTCTTCGCCGCCGTGCAGTCGGTCGATTGGCGCCACGCTGCCGGCGGTTACTAATTTCGTCTTCGCATCAAGCCAATAAGGGATCGAATAAAAGCCGCCTTGGCTTCCAAACTTGCGAAGTAGGGCGCAGGCAAAGTACCTGCCATCCGCCTTGGACCTTCCCACCGTCAGCAGGCCATCGCGACCGCGCACTAGTTACTGCCCCCTTCACCGACCCTTCCGATCACGCGCAGCGCCTTCGCCGCCTGCTCTGAACCGTTCTGTTCGGCGATTTGAAGTGCGGTCTTTCCTTCCTTCGATTTCATCGCCGGATCGGCCTTCGACTGCAAAAGCAGTCCGATCATCGGCGTCACGTTGCGCGCAGCCGCGATCATCAGCGGCGTGACACCGTGCTCTGTCTGCGCATTGACGTTGGCACCACGGGTGATCAACTCGCGCGCAACGTCGATGGGCCTGGTGCTGCCCGGCAGAAAGATGCCGCCTTCGCCGGGAGAGACCTGGCTCACCGCCACCATCAGCGGCGTCAGCCCCTCCGGCCCGGCCGGCTTGTCGATGGCAGCACCAGCCTCCATCAGCGCCTTCGCCACCTCGAATTTGTTCTCGGCAATCGACAGCGCCAGTGGCGAATAGCCCTGCGCATTCGCGCGCTCGATGTCCGCACCGCGCTCAAGCAGCATCTTCACGGTCGGCACGTGATTGCGCATGGCGGCGTGAATGAGCGGCGTCATGCCGTCGCTATCAGGGGCATTGAGATCGGCACCGAGATCGGCAAGCGCGGAGATCAGCTCTGGATGCCGGTTGCGCGCCGCGGTATGCACCGGCGCATAACCTTGCGGATCCCGCGCATTGATATCCGCCCCTTTCGAGACCAGAAACTTGATGCGCGCAACGTCGGCCGCAAGCACCGCGTTGGCGAGTTCCTGCGTGGGGTCCGCCCCCTCGTCCAGCCAGTGCTCGACCTTTTCCTGAGTTACCACCTGATCGGGCGTTGCCTTCTCGGGCTTGGGCGCGAACACGGAATTTGGCAGCACCGTATAGCCGCCGTGCGCCGGCAGCGTCCCTTGTATGAGGCAGCGGCTGCACTGAACCAGCGGAACGCCATAGTCGGTGAGGATCTTTTCGATCTCCGGCTTCGTCGCCTCCAGCGCATATTCGAGCGCGTATTTCAGCTTCGCGTCGCGCTTGCGCACACCGATCGAAAGATCGAACTCGAGCGGGATGTAGTCTTCCCACAAGTTCACCGGTTGCACGACGATCGGCTCGCCGCGCATCTTCTGCACCCAACCGGCGAACGGCCCCCACACCGCCGCAACATCGAGCTTGCCGTCGACCACGTCCTGCACCTGCCGCCACGGCTGGTTCTCAGGTTGCAGGTCGGCATTATGACTGAGCGTGTGCAGCTTCAGGTTTGGAGCAAGTCCGCGCTTGGTCAGCACCTCGCGCACGCCCGATGTCTGGAACACGCCGATTTTCAGATCCTTGAGCTTGGGATCGTCGAAACCTTTGAAATCGTAACCACGGTCCGCGCGATAGGCGAACACGTAGGCGGTGCGATAGATCGGGAAGGTGGTCAGCGCGAGTGCATAATCGGCTGGAAGGTCCAGCAGCACATCGCACATGTTGGTTTCGAACGTCTCGCGCGTCAGTCCGCGCTCCAGGTACGGCCGCCAGAAATAGATGAGGTCAGCCCCCATCGCCTTGGCGATCACCTCGGCAATTTTGTTCTGATAGCCTTCGCGCGCGATGTTCGAGAACGGCATGTTGCCGGGATCGGCACAGACGTTGAGCTTGCCCAGCGTCTTTTTCTCGAACATCTCCTTGCCGGCGCGTTTGGCAGCGGTCTTCTCCGCCGCCGTCAGCTCGTCGTATTCCTTCTCTGCGTCTCGGGCCGCTTGCGCGGGTACGATAAACGCCGACGCCACGACAGCAGCGAGCAGCAAGGCTCGGGCACTCTTCACCACGCGACTTTCCATGACTGTCCGGTCATTCCAAAGGATGTGCGGATAGCGCCTGTCGTGAGCGCAGCCCGCGCGTGACAACAGCGCCCCTGCCTTTCAGCAGGAGCGCCGTCACTGTCACTGGCGTCAGTCCATGACGCGGAAGGTGAACAAGGTGCCCGCCTGCGGGATCTTGTCCAGGTTGGCAGCCTTGGTCATCGCGGTTGCACCGATCGCGCCGAACTTGTCGTCGAGATCGAGACCTGCGGTCACCGGCACGCCGATCCAGCCGCCGATGCCGACGAGGATCGATACGTACTGCTTGCCCTTGACCTTGTAGGTGATCGGGTTGCCGATCATGCCCGAGGCAAGCTTGCGGTGCCAAAGGATCTTGCCCGACTTGCGGTCGACAGCGCGGAAGTCACCACCGAGCGAGCCGTAGAACATCAGGCCGCCGTCGGTGACCATCGTGCCACCCCAGTTCGGATACGGATCCGGGATCTCCCAGTCCGCCTTGCCCGTCAGCACGTCGAACTTCTTGATCTTGCCCGTCGTGCCAGGCTTCTCGGGATACATGTACACGTTGGCGAACACGTACACCGTGCCCTGCTGCGTGTGCGTGCGCTCCTGCGGCTCCAGTTCCATGCACCAGTTGTTGGTGGGGCAGTAGAACTTGGCCGGATCCTTCGGATCGACCGCACAAGGCTGCTGGTCTTTGCCGCCCATTGCAGACGGGCAGGCAGAGACGTTGCGGCCACGCTCGAGCGGAGAGTGCTCGCGCACCTTGATCGGACGACCGGTCTTCAGGTCGATCTTCTCGGCCCAATCCACGGTGACGTACTTGTTGGCGCGCAGCAGCGTGCCGTCCGCACGGTCGAGAACGTAGGCAAAGCCGTTACGATCGAAGTGAACCAGCGCCTTGTGATCCTTCCCGTCGACCTTCATGTCGACCAGGATGTTCTCGTTGACGCCGTCATAGTCCCACTGGTCGAACGGAGTCATCTGGTACGCCCAGACGGCCTCGCCGGTGTCGACCTTGCGAGCGAAGATCGTCATCGACCACTTGTTGTCGTGGGTGCCGTCGTTGCACTCCTCGTGGCTCTTGTCCGGGCAGCGATAGGCCGGGCTCCACAGACCGGGGTTGCCGGTCGAGTAGTAGACGAGCTTCAGGTCTGGGTCATAGCTGTACCAGCCCCAAGCAGAACCGCCGCCGATCTTCCAGTCTTCGCCGGGGAAGCCCTTGATGCCGAGATCCTGGCCATAGGTGCCGTAGTGCGGGTTGGCCTTGTTGGTGTCCGGCGTGAGGCACACGTCTTTGTCCGAACCGGTCGAATGGCAGTCCCAAACCTTCTTGCCATCCTTGAGATCGTACGCCGTCACGCGGCCGCGGGCTGCGAACTCGTCGCCGCCGAAGCCGATGATGACGAGGTTCTCAGCGATCAGCGGAGCCGAAGTGATGGTCTCGCCATGCTCGGGATAAGCGTGCTTGACGACCCAGGCTTCCTTGCCCGTCTGCGCGTCGAGGGCGATCACGTAGCCATCGAGCGTGCCGTAAACGAGCTTGCCATCAGCGTAGGAAGCACCACGATTGACAGTGTCGCAGCATGCGCGCGGCACGGCCGATTCATCGCGGTCGTCCTTCTTCACGTAGTTCCAGACCTGCTTCGGGTTGTCTGGATCCGTCAGATCGAGACCCTGCGCAATGTTGCACTGAGCCATGTTGGGGCAGCCGGAGATGAAGAACATCATCGGCTTGCCGCCGACGTCTTCGATGAACAGCGGCTGGCCTTCGTGTCCGCGCAGTGCGCCGGTCGACTGCGACCAGATCATCTGCAGCTTGCCGACGTTGTCGGTGCTGATGTCCTTCAGCGGGCTGTGACGCGTCAGCTTGTTGTCGCGGCCTGGCGCCGGCCAAGTGTTCGGGTCTTGAGCCCGCTTCTCGATTTCCTCGTTGGCCATGCCGGGTGCGGCAAGTCCGATCAAGGCGGCCATCACTCCGCCGACTAGGCGGATGGCCCCTTTCCTCGTGATATGCATTGCGCTTCCTCCGTATCCACGCTTATTCGCGCTTCCCGATGAACTGCGGCGAGCAAAGCTCCGCTGTTCGCAGGCTCGATGGCCTCCGTTGCAGCATTCAGCTCGTCCAGCAGCTCCACCCCCAGCCGCATGCCCGTGGACTGCGACTTGAAAAATGCGGAGAGACTCTCGCGACCAGAAGCCTGGCCAATTCACTCCCGCTCAGGTAGCGCGGCGTTTTGACATTAGTTGCCGCGTTTACCCCCCGATAGGGGATGACTTCCCGCCGCAATCGACAATTTTTTCCCCTTCACAATGTCTTGATTGAGCATGCCGCGTTGCCAGAAATGGCAGCGCTCGACGGGCATCGAGGGATTGAAATATGCCGTAAACCGCGAGCTTTTCGGCTGCTTCCAGCGAAGCACGCACGCAAAAAAAGAAGCGGCCAGGCGCCCAGAAGACCCTAAATGAAGGTAACGGTCATCTCGGCGCCCGGCCGCAAAGCGTGGCACCCAAAGCGTATGAAATGCCTGCGTCTGCTGCCAGTGGAGGCATTCCCGCTGGCATAAGCAATGTTCGCCTTATCGAATTGCACTTCATTCCCGAACGACGAAAACATCCCGCAAACAAAGGGGTTTTCGACGCACCTGCGCGTTTCACGATCGCGTCATCGGATCCGGACCACTCGTGCGCAGAACGAAGAGATCTCGTCAGCGACCCCAACGCCCCAGCGTCTTAATGCGGCGCGACGTTCATGAAGCGCTTCTGCGCTATTTCAAGGCAGACGGAGATTCGTCTGCACCCCACACGGTTTTGAAGCCGAACGAGAGCACATCCATCCTGACGTCGGCAGTCCCGAGCAGCGACGGCGTCGCGAACTGCGTCGACGCGCCGGTGCGATCGAACGGGGCGTTGTCCTCGAAGAACACGTGACTGTAGGAAACATCCCAGCGCGTCGATGGGCTGATCATGTATGAGGCGCCGATGCTCGCCCACACACGATTGCTGTCCGGATCCTGCACCAGGCGCGTCTTTGGACCGTCGACCGGGGAAATCTCGTAGGCGACACCTGTCCGCAGAGTGATGGACCGCGACCAATCGTATTCGCCGCCGAGCGCGAACAGCCAGCCGTCGCGCCAATTGAAATCGAGAGTCGACGCGGTCGCGCCAGACGGCGACCCGAGGAATGCGCCCTGAAGCTCAATGGGTACGACACCCAGCCGGCTCCAGTTTACCCATTCCACTTCCGCCAGAAGCCGCGTCGTTGGCGAGATCGACTGGCGCACACCCAGTGACAGCATCTCTGGCAGAGTCAGCGATGCCTTAATGGGCGCTTCGTCAAGCCCCGTCAGTGTAAGATGCCCCTTGACGGTGTGATCGACTGCGGACCGAAAGCCGAGCCCGATCAATGTCCATGACGTCGGCGCATAGTTGATGCCCAGAACGTATCCAAGACCGAAATCGTCAGCCCTCAGAGCGGCAGTGCCGAAAGGCGTATCTGCCGTTTGCCGCTTCAGGTCGAAGTAGTTGACCTGCAAACCCGCCGCCACGTTGAGCCCCGGCGCGATCTCATAGGAAATGATGGGCGCCGCACTGAGATTGAAGACTTCCGTCGTCAGCCCCTGATACCGCCCCACCCAGTCGGCATCCTGAACCTTCGTTCCCAACCCGAACGGCGCGGTAAGGCTCAAGGCCAACACCGTCTTGCTATCGAGACGCCATGTGGCAAAGCTCGCGCCCACGATGGCATTGCGACCGATGTCGGTGTCAGCTTGTCCGGTGACGAGTTGGTCCTGGGGATTGGTGACGGTGAGCCCCGCGGACATCAGGACCACGGTGTAGCTCGACTCGAACTCGAGCCCCTTGCCGGCGAAACTTGCAGTTGCCGGATTCCACGCAATGGATGTCAAGCTCGGACCGCCCGCTGCGGCTCCCGCAAACGACATGCCTTGGTAATAGGCGGACTGCTCTATGCCGAACCCGCCAGCCATCGCCCCCTGGACAGACGCTGACAATAGAAGACATGCTGCCGTCACGGATCGTGTGCCCGGAATACTCCGCACGACGATGGACCCGACGTTGCTTGTCATGTGCTGCGCTCCCCAAGGCTAAAAAGCCTTACGAAGAGGCAGTGAATCGCTCAACAGCCGCCTGTTATTTACTTGTGAACAACGGTTGCATGGGGCGCTAATAACTTGCCCCTGGGAAGTAACGGCCTCCACCACTGACGGAAGGGCCTCGATCTTCTTGGAATTTAGATCACTCATCGCCGTGTCGAGCGTCAGCGGCGCCCCCGTGAACGGCGCCCGCGCGCCGGCGTCGATCATCCGCAGCACCGCCGCCCCTCGGCGCCTGCTGTCAGCGCCGAGGGTATCGCGCCGGACGTGCTGCCCCCTCCCGTCAGCCGACGCGCTCGATTTTCTTCGTTTCTGCTCTCTCGCCCGCCGGCGCCGCATCACGGGACGCAAGGCCGTCACGTCGCACGCCGAGATAGCCCAGCAGCGGCGCCGCGAGGAAGACCGACGAATAGGTGCCGATCACGACGCCCAGCACCATAGCCAGCGAGAAGTTGAAAAGGACATCGCCGCCGAACAGCAACAGCGCAATCAATGCCGCCAACGTCGTCGCACCAGTCAGAACGGTTCGCGAGATTGTCTCGTTGATCGAGGTGTTGATCAGATCGTTGATCTCCATCTTTTTGTAGCGCCGCAAATTCTCTCTGATGCGGTCAGAGACAACGACCGTGTCATTCACCGAATAACCCAGCACCGTCAGTAGCGCCGCCACGATCGAAAGATCGAATTCCAACTGAAACAGCGCGAAGATGCCGGCGACCAGCAGCACGTCGTGCACGAGCGCAACGATCGCTCCGAATGCGAACTGCCAGTCGAAGCGCACCCACACGTAAAGCACGATGGCAATGAGCGAACCGAACACCGCCAGGATGCCGTTCCGCCGCAACTCCCCCGACACCGCCGGTCCCACCACTTCAACGCGCCGCTGCTCGAACCCCGGGCCGAGCACATCGATGATGGCGTGCATGGCCGCCTGTTGTTCCGCCTCGCCGCCCGGCTGCGTCTCAACGCGGATCAAGACGTCATGCTCGCTGAAGGCCTGAATCTGCACGCTTCCCAGGCCAAGCTCACCGAGCTTGCCGCGCAGATCCGGAATGTCAGCCGGCCCGTCGAGCGACTGCACTTCGATCACTGTGCCGCCTTTGAAGTCGACGCCGTAGTTGAAGCCCAAGACCGCCATGGCGAGCAAGGATGCAACCATGCAGATCAACGACAGCGCCAATGACAGTCCTTTGACGCGCATGAAGTTGATCCGCGTGCCGTGCGGAAAGAAGTCGAAGCCTTTGAAGTCGGGAATGAAGAACATTGCAGAGTCCTGCATATCGCGCGCGGCTCACGGAGCCGGCGACGTGCTACAGCAAGCCCGTGCGTGCAGGATCGTCCCGCAGGCTAGGGCTGGATCGAGTGTGAATTGAGTAAGGCGGTTGCTTAGCCGCGCGGGGGCGCCCGGGCACGACACCCCGGCATCACGCATTCAACGCGTGCGTCAATCGATGTGGCGGTCTGCTCACCTGAAACGTCGCAAAGCACGACGTACCAGCCGGGTTCAATTCCAGAGTGCTCTGGAGCTGAAGGAACCTTGCCCGCGTCCCGCCCGATCGCCGCCGACAGCCGCACCACCGCGGTCGCACGCGGGACGTCGAACGCATGTTTTTCTTGGCGCGCCGATACGATGGTGTCGGCGATGCGCTCCGCTGCCGGCGATGCGGCCGCCTCGCCTGCACAGAGCCAAGCCAATGCTGCGACGAGCGTTGCGACAACCGCATACATCGGCCGCGAAAGTTTTCTTGCCGATGGGTGCATGGCGACCACCTGCCACGGTTCAAGTTATGGGGGCGGGGGCGGAGCCGTTAGCGGCCGCTTAACGCCGTGCACCTGCAAGTCCCCGAGCGAACCGCTTCGTGCTTCGGAGATATGGTGCTGCGAGAGAGGATTGAACTCTCGACCTCTCCCTTACCAAGGGAGTGCTCTACCACTGAGCTACCGCAGCGATTGGATGACCCTGGCCCGCCACGGCGGACAGCAAGAGCGCTGCCGGTGTAATCGGCGCGGAGCAGTCTGGCAAGGCGCAAAACGCGCTGCCCCCGCTTGGAACGTGGCCGCCTAGAAATTATGACCGATCTGATTGGCTTTTCAGCACCATAGCACGCGCCTCGATCCCCAGCTGCCGCGGCCGGCCCACGCAGGCGACGAACGCGAAACGGCCGCCGGGCTCATCGCCACGGCGGCCGTAGTCAACTCAACGGAGTGCCGGATTAGCGGTCGCCGCCAGGGATGCCCTGCTCTTCCATCTGCGGGAGGCTCTCGCCGCCCTTTTCCTGCAGCTCAGGGCCGAGGTCCGGAGCCGGGTTGTTGCCGAACTGGTTCTGCTCCTGATCGACGATCGAGCGGTCGGGACCGCGCGAAGCACCGGCATCAACGTCCGGCTGGGCCGAACCGCTGTACTGGTCAGCTTCTTCCTGCGGGATCGACTCGGCGAAAGCCGGTGCGAAAGAAAGAGCGCCCAGCATGCTGGAAGCAGCAATGATTGCGATGATCTTAGAGGTCGACATGACGTTTCAACTCCACCAAAAAGCTACCTGTCACTTCTCGAACGCCTGTCTCCCAAGCGCCCCGAACGTGCCACCGTCCGATGCGCAAAACATAGGCTGACAACCCCTAAAGTTCCGCTCGCGAAGCGCTGACAATTGAAACGAATGCCATAGAGATTTCGTTGTAATTCGCACCTTTCACTATGGCGTCAGTATTCCAGCGCCGCACCCATGAAGATCGTCTGGGTGATGCTCTCGCCGCCCCCCGCGTTCCAGCCGCGGTAGCGTTCAGTGCCGGTTGTATAGTTGACGTCGGCCGAGGGGCCTTTGCCGAGCTGCCACTGCTGCAGGTCGTATTCCGCCTTCAATAGAAGGTTTTCCGTCAGCCGGTATCCAAGGTGCGCGTTGGCGCCGATCATGTTGCTCTCGCCGAACTTCTCAGTGAAGAGCAGCGTTCGCAGATGATGGTCGTCCTCGTCTTGCCCCTGTGCCCACCAGGATCCGATGACGCGCCCCTGCAGCGCCCAGCGTCCCCATTCGCCGTTGAATTGAGCGCCGAGGTAAGGCGCCTCCCACACCTGATCGTAGCTGATCGACAACCGTCCAGGCGTGAAGGACGTGTAATTGCTCGGACCATCCATGGCTTGCCATGACTGGCTATCACGCTTGTAGCCGGCCAGCGCAGTCAGCGCGATCGACTGCGTGCGATAGAATGTGGCCGCGGCGTAGGCATCGACCGAAAGATAGGATTCAAGTGTCGTGTCCGGGTGATGCGAATGACAGTAGCCGTTTGGGCAATCGGCATAGTCCGGCTCGCTCGGCCTGTACCAATCATAGTCATCCATCGTGGAGCCGTCGGTGACGTTGGTCACGAAGCGCGCGCCGACCGCGAGCCAGTTCCACGGCCGTACCGCGACGCCGCCCTTGAACACCAGATTGTTGTCAAACGCCCAAACGAGCTGGCTGAGCCTCGAGCCGTCGCGGCGATAGACGAACTCGTTCGCCTCGCCCTGCATGATGCCAAGGCCGACTTCGACCTCCACACCTTTAACGATGGGCAATGGCTCAGCCGTCTTCACAGCTTGATAGCCGTCTGCACTAGCGCCGCCGGCTAATGCAGACCCAAGAACAGCAATAGTGGCCCACCGCCACCGCAACTGCTTCCCGTCCATTGTCGCCCCCGTTTCCCCGAGTCGTTGCAAGCTCGGCGATTCGCAACCGCGACAACAAGTGAACACTTGGCAGTTCAGGAATGAATTTGTCAGTTGGGTCTGAGGCGGGTCAGTTCAGAACCGGTATCCATATCGGACACCTAGTCGGTCCATCCCCTCGTTCGGCGACACCGTATAAGCGTTCGACATGTGTTCGAAGTAGACCGACAGGCTATTGTGATCGTCGAACCGGTATCCGACTTCGGCAGGGATATGGAACAGCACGCGCGAGCCGAGCGCCTTGCGGTCCCAGTCCTCGAGCTTCAGCTGCCCATTGTGCACCGCAGCACCAAGGCCAAGGCCGAAGAAAATGCCGCTCGGCGTCTCGTATTGCCAGCGCGCATCGATATAGCCATCGCTGGTAGCCCCGACGGTCGAGATCGAACCGCCGATTGCCGGTCGGATCGTTCCACCCAGAAATGCGACGGACGGCGACAGCAGCGCCTCGACGTTGATATCAGCAGAGTTGGGCTCGGCCTGGAAACCGCTCCACAGGCCTGGCACATCGTGCCACAGCACGCCGAGTTTCAGCTCGTCGATGAGCGGGCCAGCCGCTGCGATATCGGCGCCTAAGATGACGCTGGCGGCGACTGAGGCCAGCAGCAGAATGCGAATATGTGCCATGCACACACTTTAGCGCATGTCCCTGGCCCCGACTGTGGCTGCGGCAGGTCACCTCGCAAATTTGCTCCCCAAGTGGCATTCCGATGCCACTTGCCCTCCAGCACAGGTTGCATAGCCCGTCGGGCCAGCTTCCGATTGCGGCCCAAACGCCCCATATGAGGGAACGAGGCAAAGTTTCGCCTCCACGTAGTCTCCGGGAGTTGCGCCCTGTCGCCACAGGGTGTTGTCTTGCCACCCGCGCCGCAAACGCCTAAGAGCCGCCAACACCAAGAGCTTACCTTGCAAAAAAAGCACAAAGACTCCCTCGTGGATCAACATGACCGCCCCAGCCGCTCCGAAGTAGAGGAAGCGGTACGCACCATCCTGCTCTGGACCGGCGAAAATCCGGACCGCGACGGTCTGCGCGATACGCCCAAGCGTGTCACCAAGGCTTTCGAGGAGTACTTCCGCGGCTATCACGAGGATCCCGAAGAGATCCTCTCCACCACCTTTGAGGAAACTGCCGGCTACGACGAGATGATCGTGCTGCGCGGCATCCGCTTTGAAAGCCACTGCGAACACCACATGGCGCCGATTATCGGTCGCGCCTGGGTCGCCTACATTCCTAATGGGCGCGTCGTCGGCATCTCAAAGCTGGCTCGGGTCGTGGAGGTTTACGCCAAGCGGCTTCAGATTCAGGAGAAGATGACCGCGCAGATCGCCAACGCGATCGACGCAGTGCTGCAGCCCCAGGGTGTCGCCGTCGTCCTCAAGGCCGAGCACTTCTGCATGACTGCGCGCGGCATCATGAAGCCGGGCACAGACCTCGTCACCTCGCGCATGCTCGGGTGCTTCCGCGACAACCCGACAACGCGCCAGGAATTCCTCTCGATGATCGAGTAGGTCTACTCCTCGTCGGCGTCGGGCTCCGTCATCAGCTCGGCGCCGCGCTCTGCGTAATCGACCCGCACCAGATAAAGCCCGCCCGGCGGCGACACTGGTCCGCACCGAGCGCGGTCGCATGCCTTCAGCGCATCATCAAGATCGCGCGGCCGCCACTTGCCTTCGCCGACCAGCTTCAGGCTTCCGACCATCGAGCGCACCTGATTGTGCAGAAACGAGCGTGCCGAGGCCTCGATAACGATCTCATCGCCCCACCGCGACACGTCCAGCCTATCCAGCGTCTTCAGCGCCGACTTCGCCTGACACTGCGCTGCGCGAAACGTCGTGAAGTCGTGCCGCCCCACCAGATACTGCGCCGCTTCGTGCATCGCGCGCGCATCGAGCGCCATTGGCAACCACCACACGCGGTTGCGATCGAGCGCCGGCGGCGCGCGCCGCGACAGGATGCGAAACCGGTAGTGCCGCGCGCACGCGCTGAACCGCGCATCGAAGTCGTCGCTGACCTCTTCGCAGTCGAGCACTGAAACCGGCGCCGGGCGCATATGATAATTCAGTGCCTCGCGAACCTTGAAGGGCTCCCACACCTTCTCCAGATCGAAGTGCGCGACCTGCCCCAGAGCATGCACGCCGGCATCGGTTCGCCCCGCGCCGCGCACGCTCACGCTGGCGCCCGTGAAGCGCCCGAGCGCATCCTCCAGAGTGCTTTGCACCGACGCAGCGTCGGGCTGGCGCTGCCAGCCGCAGAACGGCGTGCCGTCATATTCGATGGTGATGCGATAGCGAGGCATGAGGGCCGTTAGCTGCTGCACGCTGCTGTGCGCGTCGCCCTTCCCTATCCGGCCAGGGCATTGCGCTCAACAGGACATCGCACCCAATAACCCTGCTGCACGCCTCAGCGGCTGGAGCCGCCATCGGTTTGCGGCACCGCGACGGCAGAGGTGCCGACCCCGATGCTCAGCGGCGTCGCGCCATCGGGGTTGATGATCATATGCGTCGTCGGCGGCACCGGACGCCAGACCCGCACGCCATTTTCGATGGTGACCACCGCCCCGTAGTAGGGACGCGTCTCGATGCGGGTTGTATGCGCGCTCTGCGCCAGGACGGCGCCTCCGGACCCGGCAACAAAAAGACCAATCAGAGCCGCTCTGAACCGCATACGCCAACCCTTTGCCGGACCGCTATTACTAACGAAATGTTAACGGCATAACTTACCGGCTGGTCAACTACGCGTCCCCGATTGATGCCCATCAAGGATAACGAGCGAACTCTGCGGCTTCATAGGCGACAGCCATAGGAGGACGCCCTTGCCCCCGCAGCTGCGCGAAAAGATCCTCAGCATTCTCGCCCGCCACAACAACATGACCCACGCGACCCTCCGTCCTGACGGGTACCCGCAGGCGACCACCGTCGGCTACGCCAGCGATGGGCTGATCATCTATTTCGGCTGCGGCATCGGCTCTCAGAAAGCCGTCAATATCGCCCGCGACGCGCGTGTCTCCGCCGCGATCGATACCGACCACGCCAATTGGAATGAGATCGAGGGGATTTCTCTCGGCGGCATCGCCGCGCGCGTTTCAGATTCCGAGGAACTCGCAAAAGTCCAGTCGCTGTTTCTTGCGAAGTTTCCCCAGCTCGCCGGAATGTCGGCCGATGACCAGGCAAACACAGCCATCTTCCGCGTCACGCCCAGCGTCATTTCCGTGCTCGACTACTCGAAAGGCTTCGGCCACCAGGAACTCGTGACCGTCTGACTGCGAGCCGGATGTCCCTAGAGGCGGGTGCCGGCAGGAACAGCAAAGCCGCGCAGCACCTCTTCGGCCAGCATCGGCTTCTTGCCTGCGCGCTGCAGTTCGGTGAGCCGCACTGCGCCGCTCCCGCAAGCGATTGTCAGCTTGTCGTCGAGCACCTCACCCGGCGCCCCCTGTCCCTTCGCCAGCACCGCGCGTAGCACCTTGATGCGTTCGCGCCGGCCCTCCGGCCCGATCTCGAACCACGCCCCCGGGAACGGCGACAGCCCGCGGATCATATTGTGCACGCCGGCGGCATCGGCACCGAAGTCGATGCGGGCTTCCGCCTTTTCGATCTTCCGCGCGTAGGTGACGCCGTCTTCAGGCTGCGGCTGACAATCCAGCGACCCGCGCTCCAGCGCCGACAGCGCCCGCGCCATCAACGTCGACCCGCGCTGCGCTAGAACGTCATGCAATTCGCCGGCGGTCTGATCGGCACCGATCTCGACCCGCTCGCCGAGGCATACCGGACCTGTGTCGAGGCCGACCTCCATGCGCATCGCCATCACCGCGGTCTCGGTATCCCCGGCCATGATCGCGCGCTGAATAGGCGCTGCGCCGCGCCAGCGCGGCAACGCCGACGCATGCAGGTTGTAACAGCCCAGGCGTGGCGCATCGAGCACCGCCGCCGGCAGCAGCAGTCCGTAAGCGACAACCACCGCGGCATCGGCCTCATGCGCGGCGAATGCCTCTCGCTCGGCCTCGCCCTTGAAGCTTGTCGGTGTCAGCACCGGAATGCCTGCCGACTCGGCGAACGTGTGCACGGGCGATTTGCGCTCGGCCATGCCGCGTCCAGCAGCGCGCGGCGGCTGCGAATACGCGGCGACCACCTCATGTCCCGCGCCGATGATCTCGGCCAGCGTCGGCACGGAAAAGTCCGGCGTTCCCATGAAAACGATGCGCAGGGTCATGGCTACCGCCGGAGCTGAAAGCGATTGAGATGCTGAACTAGAGCGAGTTTGTGCGCGCCAACTTCTTGAACTTGCGCACGACCATGTCACGTTTGAGCGACGACAGGAAATCGATGATCAGTTTGCCGTCGAGGTGATTGACCTCGTGCTGAATGGCCGTCGCGAGCAGCCCATCGGCCTCGAGCTCGCACTGCTTTCCGTCGCGATCGAGATAGCGCAGCGTCAGCGTCGAAGGGCGCTCGATCTCCACCCGGACATCGGGAATCGAAAGGCAGCCTTCCTCGTGCACACGAGTCTGCGGACCCAGCTCGACGATCTCGGGATTGAAGAACACGAGCGGCTGGCGCCCGTCTTCCTCATCCGCAACGTCGATCACGACAAGGCGAATGGGCTCAGCCACTTGGATCGCCGCCAGCCCGACACCCGGCGCGTCGTACATCGTCTCCAGCATGTCGTCGGCAAGCTTGCGCGCCGCATCGTCGATGCGATCGACGGGGGCCGATATCTTGCGCAAGATCGGGTCTGGGAGCGTGACGATAGGAAGTTTGGCCATCGCTCTGAAATAAGAAAGTACGCAGTCCCGGTCAATTGCCCCGCAGCCGCGGGGAGAGTCGCAGGTTCAGTCGGGCTGCTCTCCGGCGGCGGCAGCATTTTTGGGGGCTCCATCGGGCGCCTTCGCCCCCGCCTCCCCCTGCTCTTCGCCAGGCCCATCGGTCGGATAGGTGACGTTGGGATCGGTGACGCCGTCCGGCGGATATGGCTCGCCTTCGACGTCGCCGGGATCGGGCATGGCCGGCTCGGCTGCCCCGCTTCCGGGATCAGCCGTCGCGCCCCCGTCCGGGGTGGGGTCCGCGGGCACATCGCCCGCGTTGGGACCGGTCACCGATGGATCGAGTGCCAGCGCCCTCGTCTGGACCGCAAACGGGCACGCGGCAGCGAGCACAACGGTGAGCACGAGCCTTCGAACCATTCTTCATCCCCCTGGCCACGGAGCGGAGCCACCCTTGCGCCGCTCCCCGATTGCGAAGATTTTTACACTAAGCTTGCGCGCTACTCTTTCCGCGTCAATGGAACTGATGCGAAACGCCGAGGAAGGCGCTAACATCGATCCTATATTACAGGCTTGGTCGGGAATTTGACCGCCGTGCTCAGAGATGCTTCACGCCTGATTGTCGGCTGGCAGGAGTGGGTCGCTCTGCCTGACCTGGGCTTGCCGGCGCTCAAGGCAAAGATCGACACTGGGGCTAAGACTTCGGCGCTTAGCACCACCTTGATCGAGCCCTTCGGATCATCTCGCAAACCCAAGGTCCGCTTCCGAGTCCGCCCCAATCGCAGCACTGATCTCGAGGTTGAGGCCGTCGCCGACATCATCGATCGCCGCGAAGTAATGAGCTCAAACGGTGTGAGCGAACTCCGCTATGTCATCGAGACCAACCTCTGTCTCGGCCCCCGCACCTGGCCGATCGAAGTGACGCTCACCAACCGCGAACACATGACCTCCCGCATGCTCATCGGGCGCCAGGCGATCCGCTCCGACATGCTGGTCGACTGCGCAGTCTCGTTCTGCCAGCCCAGGCTCAGCTATCGGCTCTACGCCAGTCTTTGAAGCCGAGTTTTTTGAAGTTATGCCAGCTGCAGTATTTGCAGCAGCTTCCCGCGCACGCCGGCAACGCTCTCGAAGCGCTCCGCCTTGGCCCGGCTGGCGCGCGCCATCGCCGGAATGAGATCCGGCCGGCGCAAGAAACTTTCCATCGCGTCAGCCAGCGCACCCGGATTGCGTGGCTCGACCAGGCATCCGTTGACGCGCGTATCGACGGCCTCGCGGCAGCCCGCCGCATCTGCCACCAGCACCGGACGCCCCGCAGCCAAGGCGCGCAAGATCGGCTGCGGCATGCCTTCGGCATAACCCGGATAGACGAAGACATGCGCCTCCGTCAGCAACTCGCCCTCTTCCTCCGCAAGGCCGAGGAACTCCACATCCGGGCTACGCTGCAGCTCGGCGATGTCGATCGCTTGCGCACCCTCGTCGGGAGTCACCGCGAGCAGAAAGCGTGACGTCGGCGAGCGCTCCCTCAGCTTCGCCGCCGCCGCACAGTATTCCATCACGCCGCGCCGACGATCGAGCCCGCCGATCATGAGAAACACGAGGCCGTGATCGAGTGGTGGCAACGGCAAGGACGCGTTGCGCTCAAGGTCGACGCCGCTGCCAGGCACCACGATCGTCGGCAGCGAAGCGGGAACGAGCCCCAGCTTTTTTAGCAGCGCCAGGTCGTCCCGATTGTGAAACACGGCTTGGTGCGCGGCGCGTAGCGCCTGCCCATACCGCCACGCCGGCATTTCGTCGGCGGCGAGCGCCCCCGCGAAGCGGTGCTCGGGCAATCCATCGACCACGGCGACGATGCGCCCAGCGCCAATCCCCTTCGCGGCCAGCGCCCCGTGCACCATCATCTGCCCCCCGAAGGTGACAACGACATCTGGCGCCCACTCCGCCAGCGTCGCCTTCAGCGCGCCGATCGCCTTCCAGTCCGCGAATAGCTTCGGGCCATGCGACTCCGGCGCCATCAGCGCGTGCTCGGCTCCGATCTCATCGAGTGATGCCAGATCAACACTGGCAAACTCAGGCGCAATCGCCAGCACGCGATGGCCGCGCGTGATCACATCCGCAAACAGCAGTTCACGCCACTGCCGCATCGCTGAGCCCGACGGGCCCACGAACGCGATGCGCTGCACCGCTGGAGACGACTGAGGAGCGACAACTGCCATGTTAGTGCAGCGTCCGTGTCGGCGGCGTCCACGAGGCGGCAGGCCTGTCGGTCGCCTCGCTCGGCTCTTCCGTACCCTTCACCGTATAGCCCTCGACCGTGCGCAGCAGCACCGCCTGCATAGCCGCATAGTCGCGAACGTCGAGTGCCGCCTTCAGTCTCACCAGCTCTTTCTCCAGTTCCTCTGCCGGCAAGAACGGCTCGTCCGAGCGCCAGATGCGGGGGTGTTCGGTCGCCTTGGTGTTGGCACCGATCAGCAGCTCCTCATAGAGCTTCTCGCCCGACCTCAGGCCCGTGTACGTGATGGCAATATCGCCATCGGGGTTTTCCGCGCTCCGCACATCGAAACCCGACAACCGCACCATCAGGCGCGCCAGATCGTCGATCCGCACCGGCTCGCCCATGTCGAGCACGAACACGTCGCCACCTTCCGCCATGGCGCCGGCCTGGATGACGAGCTCCGCCGCTTCGGGAATAGACATGAAATAGCGAATGATCTCGGGGTGCGTAACCGTCACCGGCCCGCCCGAACGGATCTGCCGGCGGAACTTCTTCACCACCGAACCCGAGCTGTCGAGCACATTGCCGAAGCGAACCATCGTGAAAATGGTCGGGCCGCCGTTCGCGGCCGCCGCCTGCAGTACCAGCTCCGCAAGTCGCTTGCTGGCACCCATCACGTTCGTCGGGCGCACGGCCTTGTCGGTCGAGATCAGAACCACCAGCTCGACACCAGCCGCCTTCGCGCACTCGACCAGCACTGCCGTACCGAGCGTGTTGTTGCGCAACCCATAGACCGGGTTCTGTTCGACGATGGGAACGTGCTTGTACGCCGCCGCGTGGTAGATGACCTCGATCTCGTTGCCCAAGATCACCTCGCGCAGCAGCGGCTGATCGAGCACCGTGCCGAGCACACCGATGATTTCCGGACGCGGCATATCGGGCCGCAACGTCTTCACCGTTTCTTGAATCTCGTCTTCGATGCGGTAGAGCGCAGCTTCCGAAACATCGAGCAGCACCAGCCGCCGCGGACCATTGCGCAGAATCTGCCGCACCAGCTCCGATCCGATCGAGCCGCCCGCGCCCGTCACCAGCACCGACTTGCCCAGCGTCTTGCGGTTGAGCAGTTCCCCGTGGGGAGGGACTTTGTCACGCCCGAGAAGGTCGTTCACATCGACCGGACGCAGATCCGTCACGCTGATACGTCCCGACGTGACATCCTCGACGCCCGGCAGGATCAGCACCTCGACGGGATGCGCCTGTAAGTCTTTCAACACCCGCCGACGCTCGCGGCGCCGGTCATCGGGAAGCGCCACCAGGATCTCGCTCACCTGATGCCGCTCGATGAGACCCGCTAGTCTGTCGGGACGGTGCACCTTCACACCGGAAATGTACTGCCGCCACAGAGACGGCTCGGTATCGACGAAGGCGACGACATTGCGATTGTGGCTCCGGCGCAGCGCTTCGAGCAGCTGCACGCCCAGTTGCCCGGCGCCAAAGATGATGACCGGCTTACGCTCGACGCTGACCGGAAGATCCGCAAGCGACACACCGGCGCTCTCGAGAATCATCGCCGCCACTTCGCGGCTGCCGGCGATCAGCAGAGACGCCAGCACACCGTAGCCCAGCACCACCGAGCGCGGCACACCGAGCTGACCGGACATGAACACCACCAGCGACCAGATCAGCACCGACAGCCATATGCAGCCGATGATCCGCGTATGACCGCGATAGCCGAGATACCGGGTGACAAATCTGTAGAGCCCGAACGCCGCGAACGTCGCCACCGAAATGGCAGGGCCAGCGATGAGAGCCAGCGTGTTCGGCCACGACGTTGGAACGAATGCTGCGTTGTAGCGGATCGACAACGCAATCCACAGCGCCAGCGTCAGCAACAAGAAGTCAAAAGATATGAGGATGATGCGTTTGTTGAACCGCGGGAGTTCCAACAGACGCGAGCGCCATTCACCCGCAACCTGATGTTCCGCATCACGCTCGCTCATAATGCCCCCGGCACGCGCCATCGACGCCCAGCTGGCCTCAGCGCTCCCCTTGTCCAGCAATCGGCGAATATAATCAGGCAATCAAATGAGTTAAATCGAGGAGCGCCCTCAATCTCGAGCTTATCACCGCTTTTATTGCAGCGTCGCCAATCACATGCTTCGACGTGGTGAACTACATCCGCCGCCGTGACTTGATTGCCGCAGCAAGCGTGCCCTCGTCGAGGTAGTCCAGCTCGCCGCCAACCGGCACACCCTGGGCAAGCCGCGAGACGACGATCCCCGTCGGGGCCAGCTGTTCGGTCAAATAGTGAGCCGTCGACTGCCCCTCCACGGTGGCGTTCAACGCCAGCACGATCTCTTTCGCCTCGCCCTCGGCCGCCGCCCTCTCTATCAGTTTCGCTATGTTGAGCCGGTCGGGGCCGATGCCGTCGAGCGGCGACAGGTGTCCACCCAGGACGTGATAGAGCCCGTTGACGACCCCGGCACGCTCCAGCGCCCACAGATCGCCCACCTCCTCCACAACCACGATCAGCGAGCGATCCCGGCGGGGGTCCTGGCAGATGCTACAGGGCGAAACGGTATCGAGATTTCCACAGTTGGAGCATTCGACGATCTTCGCCACCGCATCCGTCAGAGCCTCGGCGAGCGGCACGAGCAGATCGTTGCGCCGCTTGATGAGCGCCAGCGCCGCCTTGCGCGCCGAACGTGGCCCGAGCCCCGGCAATCTGCCCAGAAGCTGGATAACCCGCTCGATCTCCGGCCCTGAAACTTTCCTTGTCATATCCGCGCCCAAGCCGCCGGCTACACGCCCGTAGTGGTCGGCGCCAGCCCATTCCTGTGATCGACGTCAAATACCGTCAACGATCCGTTTGCACTAATTTCCAATACGCCTACGTATTTGGTCGCCGCGATACATGGAGTAACGTCCAGGCCACAAAAAATAGGGTCATTCATCCCCCCTGGGAGGACTACACTCATGCAGCTGATCGTGAAGCCAGAAACTCCGTCCGCCGCTCTGGCACGTGTCGGACAGACCATCAAGATTCGCAACCGCTACGATAACTACATCGGCGGTCAGTGGGTGCCCCCGACCAAGGGCCAGTACTTCGAGAACCGTACCCCGATCTCTGGGGAAATCATCAACGAGATCGCCCGCTCCACCGCTGAGGACATCGAGAAGGCGCTCGACGCCGCCCATGCCGCCGCCGAGAAGTGGGGCAAGACCGCTCCCGCCGAGCGCGCCGCAGTCCTCAACCGCATCGCCGACCGCATGGAAGCCAACCTGGCGGCGCTCGCCACTGTCGAGACCATCGACAACGGCAAGCCGATCCGCGAGACCATGGCAGCCGACCTTCCGCTCGCCGTCGACCACTTCCGCTACTTCGCTGGCTGCATCCGTGCCCAGGAAGGCGCGCTCTCCGAAATCGACGAAACGACGATTGCCTACCACTACCACGAACCGCTCGGCGTCGTCGGCCAGATCATCCCCTGGAACTTCCCGATCCTCATGGCGGTCTGGAAGCTGGCGCCCGCCCTCGCGGCCGGCAACTGCGTCGTCCTCAAGCCTGCCGAGCAGACGCCGTTCTCCGTGATGGCCCTGATCGAGCTGGTCGGCGACCTGCTTCCGCCCGGCGTGCTCAACATCGTCAATGGCTTCGGCGTCGAGGCCGGCAAGCCTCTGGCCCAGAACCCGCGCATCGCCAAGATCGCCTTCACGGGTGAGACGACCACCGGCCGCCTCATCATGCAGTACGCCTCCGAGAACCTCATCCCGGTGACGCTGGAACTCGGCGGCAAGTCGCCGAACATCTTCTTCGCCGACGTCTTCAACGAGGACGACGACTTCTTCGACAAGGCTCTCGAAGGCTTCACCATGTTCGCCCTCAACCAGGGCGAAGTCTGCACCTGCCCCTCGCGCGCACTCGTGCAGGAGAGCATCTACGACGCCTTCATCGAACGCGCCGTCGAGCGCGTGAAGAAGATCGTGCTCGGCAGCCCGCTCGACCCGAACACGATGGTTGGCGCCCAGGCTTCTTCCGACCAGCTCGAGAAGATCCTTGCCTACATCAACATCGGCCAGGGCGAAGGCGCCAAGCTGCTCACCGGCGGCAAGCGCGCTCAGCACTCCGGACTCGAAAACGGCTTCTACGTCGAGCCGACCGTGTTCGAAGGCCACAACAAGATGCGCATCTTCCAGGAAGAGATCTTCGGACCGGTACTGTCGGTCACGAAGTTCAAGACCGAAGCTGAGGCGCTCGCCATCGCCAACGACACGCTCTATGGCCTCGGCTCTGGCGTGTGGTCGCGCGATGCCAACACCTGCTACCGCATGGGTCGCGGCATCAAGGCCGGCCGCGTTTGGACCAACTGCTACCACCTCTACCCGGCACACGCCGCTTTCGGTGGCTACAAGCAGTCGGGCATCGGCCGCGAGACGCACAAGATGATGCTCGACCACTATCAGCAGACGAAGAACGTCCTGCAGAGCTACAGCGCGAAAGCGCTCGGCTTCTTCTGATCTACACGCACTATCAGGCGCCATAACGCACTGAAGCTTGCAGCGCGGCATTCAACTGCCGCGCTGCTTTGCTATCGGCAACAACAATAAACCGGGAGAAACGAGAAATGACCGAAGCCCGCCCCACTTTGCGCGCCCTGCTCGCCCTGCCAGATGCGCCGGCGCCGCTGTCGAAGTCGGCCCTTGTCCTCATTGACTGCCAGAACACCTATCGCGAAGGCATCATGCAGCTCGAAGGCGTCGAGCCTGCACTGAAGGAGTGCGCCGCCCTGTTGCAGCGCGCCCGCGACAACCGCACGCCGGTTATCCACATCCAGCACGACGCCGGCCCGGGCACCCCCTACGACGTGCGCGCCGAAATCGGAGCCATTGCCGACATCGTTGCTCCGAAGGCCGGTGAGACCGTCATCGTCAAGGCATATCCGAGCTCCTTCGAGCAGACGAACCTCGACGCCGAACTGAAGAAGCTGGGCGTCGCCGATCTCGTGCTCGCCGGCTTCATGACGCACATCTGCGTGAACTCGACCGCGAGAGCCGCGTTCAACCACGGCTACCGCCCGACCGTCGTCGCCGGTGCCACGGCCACCCGCGCGCTTCCCAACCCGCTCGGCGGCACCCTCTCGGCTGAGGCCGTGCACACCGGCGCCCTCGCAGCATTGGCCGATATATTTGCGGTCGTGGTACCATCACAAGGCGCGATCCCCACATAAGGCGGCAACAGCCCGGAGAAACGCAATGGTCGAGCGAGTGAAAGTCACCCCCGAAGCCACGGCGCTGATCGAAAAGCTCATCGCCCAGCATGGGCCGCTGTTGTTCCACCAGTCCGGCGGCTGCTGCGATGGCAGCGCACCGATGTGCTACCCGCGCGGCGAGTTCAAGATCGGCGAACGCGACGTCTACCTTGGCGCCATCGCGGGCTGTCCACTCTACATCTCGGGCCCCCAGTTCGAATATTGGCAGCACACCCAGCTGATCATCGACGCTGTTCCTGGCCGGGGCTCCGGCTTCTCGATCGAATCCCCCGAAGGGCTGCGCTTCCTTACCCGCTCCCGCGTCTTCACCGAGGACGAGTTCGACGAGTTGGATCGCATTGGTCCGCCCCCACGCGGACCGCAGGCCATGGCTGCCGACGCCCGCGTCGCCTGAAGCACCCGCCCTGCGCGCGCTGGCCGTCAGTAGCCTGACCGCCGGCGCGTTTTATTTCTGGGTGACCAAAGTCAAGATTTGTCGCAGCTAGCGTGCTAAGTGGGTAAGCGTGTGTCCCCGCCGCACTAGGAATTGTCAGCAATCGCAACGACATTCGACCTCACCCGGGGTGCTGTGGGAAATGCGCGCCGGACGAAGCAACCGCACGGTCGAACATGAAGCTTGCCTATTTTGCCCTTGCCGCCATCCTGCTTTGCTGCCCCCCAGCCCTCGCCCAGGACGACGATCCCGCGCGGGCCGGTGATGCGGACGCGATCATCGAGTCGGGCGAAGAGTCGGCACCCGAACAGAGCGGCAGCGCCACGGAAGAACCGCGCCCCGCGCCCGTGCAAAAGGATGCCCCATTCAAGGAACTCGCCGGCCGCTGGGTTGGCGAGGGACGGATTGGCATGAGCGAAGGCAAGGTCGAAAGCGTGAAGTGCCGCGCCACCTACTTCGTCGAAGGCGCCGGCAAGGAGCTGCGCCAGAACATCCGCTGCGCCTCATCGGGCGGCAAGGTTGAGGTCAAGAGCAACGTCATCGCCAACCAGGGGCGGCTCACCGGCACCTGGAACGAGCTGGTCTACAATCTCGGCGGCGACCTCAAAGGCGAAGTCACCCAGCGCGGCTTCCGCATTTCCGTAAAGGGCGGCGACCTCACTGCCAACATGGACGTGATCGTGATGAACGATCGCCAGATCGTCGAGATCCAGTTCTTCAACAGCTCGCTGCGCGGGCTGACGCTGATCCTCAAGAAGGGCTGAGTTTCCTTCTCGCTTGTTTGCCCGACGAAGTCTCGGGCAACAGCCGCAACTCTCCGGCGGCGAACTTCACGAAGGCGCGCACCCGTGCATTGCTTGAGCGGGCTGCCCCGTACACGAGATGCACCGGGACAGCTGTGTCCTCGAAACGCTCCAGCACGGGCACAAGCTTGCCTGCCTTCAGCGCCTCCTCGGCCTGGTAGGAGAGAACACGCGTGATCCCCACTCCGGCGATGGCCGCTGCGACGGCTGCATCCGCCGTGTTGACGGACAGCCGCGAGCGCACGCGCACGGCTTTGCGGCCGTTCCGACGGCTTCGGAAGATCCAGCGAGTCCCGCCGGGCAGATTGGCAAACGTCACGCAGTCGTGCCGCGTCAGTTCGGAAGGCATTGCTGGCGTACCGCTTCGTTCCAAATACGCTGGCGCCGCGCAGGCTACCAGACGCAACGAGCCAACTCGCGTCGCCAGAAGTGCCGAGTCCGGCAATTCGCCGATGCGCACCGCTATGTCGATGCCCTCTTCTGCAATTTCTACGACGCGATCGACGAGCAGAAGCCGCGCGTCGATACGCGGATAGTCAGCCAAGAAGCGTGCGAGCAGCGGCACCACAAACATTCGGCCGAATAGAACCGGGGCCGTAATCGCCAGGTCGCCCGAAAGCTCGTCCACCTGTCCGGCAATGCGCCGCTCCGCCGCTGCGACGCTTTCCAGAACACTCCGGCAAGTCTCCAAGTACTCGCTGCCCGCAGGTGTGACCACCATATGCCGCGACGACCGATGCAGCAGCGCGCACCCGAGGTGGGCCTCGAGTTGAGCCAGCATCCGGCTGATGTTCGTAAGCGGCTCCCCCAGCGCGCGTGCCGCAGCCGACAAGCTTCCTGCTTCCGTTACCGCTACGAAGGCGGCCATGGCGCGAAGTCGGTCCATCTTATCCTTCCGAAAAACGGAAGCATGTTTGCTGATCTTTCTGACTAGCAGAAGATGCCGCGATGCGGGAGTCTGTCTGTCTCCGGCATCAATTCCCGGCAAAGGACACCAAAACCATGGCGGCAAAGCTTTACGACCTCGAGCTCTCGGGCAATTGCTACAAGGTGCGCCTGTTCGCCAGCCTTCTGGGCGTTCCGCTGCAGATCATCCCGGTCGACTTCCTCGCCGGAGAGCACAAGCGACCGCCTTTGAGCGACCTCAACCCGCGAGGCGAAATCCCCATCCTGCAGGACGGCGACGTGGTGCTGCGCGATAGTCAGGCCATCCTCGTCTACATGGCGCGCAAGTGGGGCGGCGAAAATTGGCTGCCGACGGATGCCGTGGGGTTATCGCGCGTCTGCGAATGGCTGTTGACCGCTGAGAACGAGATTGCTCGCGGCCCGGGTGACGCGCGCCTGCACGACAAATTCGGTTACGCGCTCGACGTCGCGGCGGCCCGCGACAAGGCCCAACGCATCCTCGCTCTCATGGAAACACATTTGACGGGTCAGTCGTGGCTCGTCCTCGGCAGACCGACCATCGCCGATATCGCCTGCATGCCCTACGTGGCCCTCGGCCACGAGGGTGGCGTCCCCCTCGATAACTTCCCAGCGATCAAGGCCTGGGTCGACCGCATCAAGGCATTGCCGGGCTTCATCGGCATGCCGGCAATTTGATCTCAGCGCACATCCGACGAGGTGCGAGATGAACCGCCACCCTGCATCCGACATCGCATTCACGCCTGCCGTAAAAGCCGAGCAGTCACGCCGCGGCTCCCGCCATCAGTACGAGGCCATGGAGCGCTCGCGCGGCTGGCCAACCACGATCACGCCCGACCTCGCCGCGATTGTGTCGACCACGCGCTCATTCTATCTGGGCACGGCGAGCGCGGCCGGTCAGCCCTATATCCAGCACCGGGGCGGCCCATCGGGATTCTTGAAGATCGTCGATGACCGCACGCTCGGCTTTGCTGATCTCGCCGGCAACCGGCAGTACATCACGGCCGGCAATCTGGCAGAAAACCCGCGCGCCTTCATCTTCATCATGGACTACGCACACCGCCGGAGAGTGAAGCTCTGGGGTACCGCGCGCATCATCGAAGGCGATGCGGACTTGCTCGCGCAAATGCGCCCGCCAAGCGGAAATGCCAAGGCCGAAAGGGTCATTCTGTTCACGATCGAGGCGTGGGATCGTAACTGCCCGCAGCATATCCCGCAGCTCGTCCCAATCGAGGCCGCGGAGGCCGCGTTGCAGCAGCTTCGCGATCGCATCGCCGAACTTGAAGGTGAGCTGAAGCGATGCACTGAGAGCCATCAATAGCTCTCAGGCGAGGCTGCGCTTCACGCCTTCGGGCCCTCGCGATGCTTCTTCTTGAACGCTGGCTTTGCCGGCTTGTGCGCGCCCGCGGCCGCGTGTCCACGTCCAGCCCCGTGACCATGGTTGTCGCCCTGCGGCCGCGGCCCCTTGCGATGACGCCTCGGCTCATCGCCCTTGGGATGAATGAAGCCGCCGGGCTTCTTTTTCTTGTTGTCCTGCCACTTCGGCTTGCTGTGTCCCTCGGCCTTTGCGCCGAACCGCTCACCTGAGCGCTCGCGCGGCGGCGGCCGATCCTTCGACGACCGCTCGGCAGGTCGCTCACCGGAGCGCTCGGAACGCTCGAAAGAGCGCTCGCCGTTCTTGGCCCATCTCGGTTTGTGCTCCGCAGTTCCCTCTTTAGGTGCACGCGGCCCGCGATGCTCTCGATCCCCAGACGGTCCATTCCGCTTTTCGAATGCGCGCGGCCCACGCTCGCGCGGCGCACGTTCGCGGAATGTGCGTTCACGCGGCCCAGCATCAGCACGCCCCGCAGCACCTGCATCATCGCCCATCGACGCACCGAGGCGCGTGATGCGCCCTTCGTTGGGCTTCATGTCGCTCGCAGCGTCGGCGAACTTGTCGGCAAACTCTGCAGCGATCTGGAACCGTGTATCGCGGTCAAAGATGCGAATCGCGCCGATCTCGGACTTCGTCACATCGCCGGCACGGCACAGCAGCGGCAAAAGCCAGCGCGGATCGGCATTGCGCTCGCGCCCTATGTCGACGCGGAACCATACCATGTCCCGCCCATGATCCTTTACCGCGCGCGTGCGGCGCTCATCATCGCCACGTGCGCTGTCACCGCGTTCCCTGTCGCCGAACCGGCGCTCGCCCCGCTCCCGGAAACTTTCACGCGGCGCGCGCTGCCGATCATCACGCCGCGGTGGCGGCCCCGTATCCTCTGCGATGTCCTCCGGCTCGGGCAACTGAGCCCGATGCATGCGCACCAGCGCCAGCGCAATCTCGTCCGCGCTGCGCCCGGCTTTGAGCGCATCGACAAGCTTCACGTCTTCATCGCTTGCCGCATCGGTGAACAGCGGACTGGAAAGAAACCTTTCCTGATCGCGCGCATGGATCTGCTCCGCCGTCGGCGCCTCCTCCCACGTCACCTTCAGCTTCGCTGCGCCCAGCAATGCATCCGCCTTGCGCCGGCGATTGAACGGCACGATCAGCGTGCAGATACCCTTGTTGCCCGCGCGCCCCGTGCGCCCCGAGCGGTGCAGCAGCGTCTCGGCGTCGTTCGGCAAATCCGCATGAATGACCAGCGCCAGCTCCGGCAGATCGAGCCCGCGCGCTGCCACGTCGGTCGCCACCAGTACCTTCGCACGGCCATCGCGCAGCGCCTGCAGCGCATGCGTGCGCTCGCTCTGCGTCAGCTCGCCAGACAGCGCCACGGCCGAGAAGCCGCGCTCGACAAGCCGCATGTGCATCCGCTTCACGGCTTCGCGCGTCGCGCAGAACACCAGCGTCGCCCGCGTTTCGTGCAGCCGCATCACGTTGACGACGGCATGCTCCACGTCTCTCGGCGCCACACGGATCGCGCGATACTCGATATCGGCGTGCTGCTCGTTCCGCCGCAGCGTCTCGATGCGCGCAGCATCGCGCTGATACCGGCCCGCAAGCGTTTCGATCTCGCGCGGCATGGTCGCCGAGAACAGCAGCGTTTGCCGCCCTTCCGGGGTCGCGTCGAGGATGAACTCCAAGTCTTCACGAAAGCCGAGATCCAGCATCTCGTCCGCTTCGTCCAGCACCACAGCCACGAGCTTGCTGAGATCAAGGCGCTGACGTTCGAGGTGATCGCGCAGGCGCCCCGGCGTCCCCACCACGATATGGGCACCCAGATTGAGCTGCCGCGCCTCAGCCCGGACGTCCATCCCGCCGACGCAGGTAACAACCCGCGCGCCGGTATCCTTGTATAGCCAGTCGAGCTCGCGCTGCACCTGCATCGCAAGTTCGCGCGTCGGCGCGATGATCAGCGCCATCGGCTCGGCAGCCGGAGGCAACCGCTCTGCATCACCCAGCAGCGTTGGCGCAATGGCGAGGCCGAACGCCACCGTCTTGCCCGAACCGGTTTGCGCGGACACCAGCAGGTCGCGCCCAGCCTTGTCCTCCTCGAGCACAGCGAGCTGCACGGCCGTGGGCACAGCGTATCCGCGCGCAGCAAGGGCGCGGCCGAGGGCGGGGTGAGCGGACGTGAAGGTCATGATTGGAATTGCTTTTCGAAAGGAGGAGCGGGAACGGCCTGCGGCTCCAGGAAGCGGAGCTGCCGCAGCAGGCTGCCAAGAATTTCGTGATTCGCACGCCTACTAGCCGGTTCTTGTCGATCGCACCAGCAGCACTTTGTCCCGGCGCACGGGCAGCGACGCAGTATAGGCCTGAGAGGCTATAACAATGATTTGCCGCGGAAATCCATAAAGAGTTGCATCGCCACGCATAATGAGAGGCGCAGCCCCCTCGCTAGAGGCCGGCCGAGCCGGGCACAACCGGGCCACCAAACAAGGCTCGATCTCCCAAACAACGGTAGAAAGATTGCCACTCTCGGGCGTTGATCCGATGCGGCGATCAGCATTTTATGCGCTGCGATAATCAATAACCGGAGCCGCTCGATGAATGCGCGCCCTTCTGGCAGATCCCCATCCGGCCGATCCATTCTGCTCATCCTAGTCGGCATCGCGGTCGTGGGGCTGGCAGGCCTGGGCGCGATGCATATTGTCAGCCCGGCCGCCACACCGCCGCTGATCGAGGAAGTCCACGAGGCAGAAATGCCGGAGGAGCATACCCTTGCGCCGTCGCTCGACTGCGCCTTCCACGACATGATGCGCACGCACGCCGTGGTCTCCTACTACTTCGACGTCACTGTTTCTGAGAACGAAGCGCCCCGCTTCTATGAGCGCGCTATCGTCGCCGAAAACGGCACACGCACGAACTTCGCGGGCGATGATCGCCCTGCCTGGAGCTATAGCCTAGATGACGACGGCAAGCCTATGATCACGTCGCCGGACGGCGGCGAGCGCATCGTGCTCTATGGACTGAAGCTCGGCACGGCCGGCATCTGGCCGGTGGAAGCGGGCATCCGCAGCAACCACTATCGCAACCTTGGTGGCGAATGCCGCCAGACCAATCTCGCAGCCGCCCCCAGGTGACGAAACCGCCACATCATCGCCGGCCAAACAGCTTCTCGATGTCGTTGAGCTTCAGCTCCACGTAGGTCGGGCGCCCGTGGTTGCATTGACCCGAGTAGGGCGTGGCTTCCATGTCGCGCAGCAGCGCATTCATCTCGTCCGGCGTCAGCCGTCGCCCCGAGCGCACGCTGCCGTGACAGGCGATCGTCGCCACCACCGACATCAGCCGCTCCCGCAGTGCACTGCTCGTCCCCTCGCGCTGGATATCTGCCGCGATATCCTTCACCAGCGTCGTCACGTCACCTTTGCCCAGCAGCACCGGCACCTCGCGCACGATCACCGCACCCGCACCGAACGCCTCGACGACGAGGCCAAGCTCGGCAAGCTCGTCCGCCGTCTCGGCGACCGCCGCCGCCTCGTCGGCACCGAGGTCGACGACCACCGGCACCAGCAGTCCTTGCCGCGCCACGCCGCCCTCGCTCAGCATTTTCTTCAGCCGTTCGTAGACGAGCCGCTCATGCGCCGCGTGCTGATCGACGATGACGATGCCATCGCGTGTCTGCGTGACAATGTAATTCTCGTGCAGCTGCGCCCGCGCCGCGCCCAGCGGCCGGTCCTGCAGCTCCTCGACCATCGGCGCGGTAAACGCCCGCGTGTCCGCACTCGGCGCATCAGCGACATCAAGCGGCGCCTGCATCGCTTCGGCGAGCCCGAATGGCATGCCCGACGGACGCGGAGCCGCGTAATAGGTAGGCCGCGGCCGCTCGAACGGCACGATGTTGGGGCGCAGCTCGTCAAGTGCCGCAACACCGTTCGCCGCCGCCGCGCGATGCCCCGCAATGTGCAGCGATGCAGCCAGCGCGTTGATCAACAGCGAGCGCACCCGCCCCGCATCGCGAAACCGCACTTCCACCTTCGCCGGATGCACGTTGACGTCGACTTCCTCCGGCGGCAGCGCGACGAACAACGCCAACAGAGGATGGCGCCCGCGCGGAATGAGATCGCCGTAGGCCGCGCGCACTGCGCCGACCAGCAGCTTGTCTTTCACCGGTCGGCCGTTGACGAACAGGAACTGTTGCGCCGCATCCGGGCGATGCAGCGTCGGCAATCCTGCGAAGCCGCGCACCGAAAGCCCGTCGCGCTCGGCTTCCACCGGAACGGCGTCTGCCATGAACTCGCGCCCCATGATGCGCCCGAGCCGTTGCAGCAAGCCGTCATCTCCCGCCGCCTCGCGCGGAAACCTGAGCCCTGTACGTTCGCCCGTCGTCAGCGTGAAGCCGACCGTCGGATGTGCCATGGCGAGTCGCTTCACGACCTCGCCCATCGCTTGGTTCTCGGCACGCTCCGACTTCATGAATTTGAGCCGCGCCGGCACACTGGAAAAAAGATCGCGCACTTCGACGGTCGTCCCGGCATTCCCCGCCGCCGGCCGCACCGCGCTTTTCGCGCCGCGATCCACCCCGATGGCGAACGCATCAGCCGCGCCGCGCGCGCGCGATAGGATCGTCAGTCGCGCAATCGACCCGATGGAAGGCAGCGCCTCGCCGCGAAAGCCGAGCGTGCGCACCGAGAACAAGTCCTCGTCGGAGAGCTTCGAGGTGGCGTGCCGCTCCACCGCGAGGTTCAAGTCGTCAGCCGGCATGCCGCCACCGTCGTCGGTAACGCGGATCAGCGCCAGCCCGCCGGACGCCGCCACGACATCGATTTCGCTGGCCCCTGCGTCGAGCGCGTTCTCGACCAGTTCCTTGACGACACTAGCCGGCCGCTCGACGACCTCGCCGGCCGCGATGCGATTGATCGTTTCTGGGGATAGCTGGCGGATCGCCATGCTAGGGTGCCTCCTGTTGGGGCCAACCTACCCCGCGATTCGGCGGCGGGCGGCCCTTAGGGGCCACTCATCCCCGTTTTTCCCAATCCCCTGTGCGACCAAAGGCCAAGAGCTAGGCACCCGGCATTCATCAATTAGCTGCATGCGACCGGCGTGCAGCTTTCCAAACACGCGAAATTTGTCCAATTCTCCGCGCCAAATGCCCCCGAGCGGGGAAAGTCCTGCACCAACCTGGAGACCACATGCGGCTCGACGCTATTCCGATCGGAAAGAATCCGCCCCTCGACATCAACGTTGTGATCGAGGTGCCCGTAGGTGGAGAGCCCATCAAATACGAGCTCGATAAGGCCTCGGGCACGCTGTTTGTCGACCGCTTCCTCTACACGCCGATGCGCTACCCCGGGAACTACGGGTTCGTGCCGCACACGCTGTCGAGCGATGGCGACCCGATCGATGTCCTCGTCTGCAACACGCGCGCAATCGTCCCCGGTGCAGTCATCAACTGCCGCCCTGTTGGCGTCCTCGTGATGCAGGATGAGGGCGGCGGCGACGAGAAGATCATTGCCGTGCCCAGCAGCAAACTGACGATGCGCTACGACAAGGTCGCCAACTACACCGACCTCCCGCAGATCAGCGTTCAGCAGATCGAGCACTTCTTCGGCCACTACAAGGATCTCGAGCCGAGCAAGTGGGTGAAGATCGATCACTGGGGCGATTCAGGCGAGGCCCGCCGCCTCATTGTCGAAGCGATCGAGCGCGCCAAGAAGCCGATCCGCTGAACCGGTATCGCGCCCATAAACAAGTGTGGCCGCCAGCGCACTGCGCGAGCGGCCACAATCGAGTTTCTCATCCCGGTTCAGACCAGGGCAAACCCGGCGCTAGCCCTTCTTCGCCTGCTGCAGGGCAGGCTTACCGACCACGGTGACGATCAGGTCATTGGTGTCCAGCAGCCGCTTGGCAACGCGCTTCAGATCATCGAGCGTCACTGCCGCGACCATCGCATTGCGATTATCGACGTACTCCGGCCCGAAGCCGTCCATCTGCAGCCCGAGAAGCTGCGAGGCGATCTTCGCGTTGGTGTCGAAACGCAGCGGATACGAGCCGATCAGATAGCTCTTGGCGTTGTCGAGATCAGTCTGGCTGAGCTCGCCGTTCGCCATCTTCTGCAATTCCTCGCGGATGATATCGAGCGACTGCCCCATCATGTCGTTGCGCGTGGCAACGCCGCCCGAAAAGATCGAGGTGTGCTGATAGGGATAGACGTAGGTGTAGACCGAGTAGGCGAGCCCGCGCTTCTCGCGCACTTCCTCCATCAGCTTCGACGCAAATCCGCCGCCACCGATGATCTGGTTGAGCACGAACGCCGCCATGAAGTCCGGATCCTTGCGCGGCATGGCGCCGAGGCCGAACACCGCGACGGACTGCGGCACATCCATATCGACCACCGTCTGCCGACCGCCATGCACCGGATCCGTCTTCGCCACCGGCAGCAGGTCCGCCTTCGCCGGGAGATCGCCGAACACTTCATCCAGCAATTTGCCGAACTGCTCGGGCGTGATGTCGCCGACAGCAACCACCTTCAGCTTGTCCTTCGCGAACACCCGCTTGCGATAGGCTTCGAGGTCCGCGCCCGTCATCTTGGCGACGGTCTCCTCGGTGCCGTTCGACGGCCGTGCATAGGGATGTCCGGCGAACGCGACGGCGTACCACTCGTTCTGGGCCACCTTGTCGGGATCGCGCTTGGCATAGGCGAGCGAAGCCAGCAGCTGCTGACGGATACGCTCAACCGCATCGTCGTCGAAGCGCGGCTTGGTCAGCGCCAGCTTCAGAAGCTTGGCGGACTCGTCGCGATTTTCGGTCAGTGTCTCGAAGTTACCGTAGAACGCGTCCTTCGCCTCTTCGTAGTTCATGCGCATGGAGAGATCCTCCATACGCTCCTGAAAATCCTGCGATTTGAGATCGCCTGCGCCCTCGTCCAGCATCGCCGTCACGAAGTTAGCAACGCCCTCTTTGCCCGCGGGATCCTGGGAGCTGCCGCCATCGAAGGCGAAGCGCATCGCCATCATCGGTACTGCGTGCTCTTCCACCAGCCAGGCTTCGATACCGCCCGGGCTCTTCACGGTCTGAATCTTCATAGCGTTTGCAGTCGTGCTCAAAGTGGCGAGAAAGGCGACGGAGAGAACCGCCAGAGAAGCGACGCTCAACCGTCCGAGAACGGCATGCATCGACGTGCGCAGGGAACGGGCTGCGACCATATCATAGTCTCCTCGCATTGCGGGATCAGGAGCGCGTGTGCACGACAGGCTGGGAAACCTGCTCGCCGGCACCGTTGCTGTCATCAGCCTCAGGCAGCAGCCAGCCGGTCACGGAGCTGTGCGCGTCGAGATACTCGTTCGCCACGCGTTTCACATCCTCCGGCGTCACCTTCACGATGGCGGCCGGCCAATCCTCGACCTGATCGATGGTGCGTCCGATAGCGACCGACCAGCCATAACGCCGTGCCAGGCTCGCCTGGTTGTCGCTGCTGTAGATGTAGCTGGCGGTGAGCGCCTTCTTTGCGCGCTCGAGTTCGAGCTCGGTGACGCCATTCTTGCGCACCTCGTTCAGCACCGCATCGACATCGTCCTCGACCGCCTTCAGGTCGCCGTTGCTGGCAACCGCATAAAGCGAGATCGCACCGCTATCGAGGCTGGCGCCGGAATAGTCGCCGCCGGTCGTCGCCGCGAGCTTGTCCTCCACGACGAGCTTACGATAGAGGCGGCTCGTCGAGCCATCGGCAAGGATCTTCATCAGCAGGTCCAGCGCCTCCGCATCGCCCGGCTTTGCCGTAACGTAGCTTGGCGTGATGTAGTAGCGATGGAACGAAGCATTGCCCGCGCGCGGATCTTTCAGCGTGATGCGGCGCGGCGCGACATGCGGCGGTTCTTGTGGACGCGAACGCGTCTCGACTTCCGGATTGGCGGGAAGCTTGCCGTAGGTTTCTTCGGCCAGGCGCTTCACCTCTTCCGGCGTTACATCGCCGGCAACGACCAGGATCGCATTGTTGGGCGCGTAATAACGCTTGTAGAAGCGCAGCGCATCGTCACGCGACAGCTTCGCCATCTCGTGGGCCCAGCCGATCACCGGCACGCCGTACGGATGCGAGAGGTACAGGGCGGCATTCATCTGCTCGTCGAGCCGCGCGGTCGGATTGTTGTCGATGCGCGAGCGGCGCTCCTCGATGATCACCTGCCGCTCGGTCGCAACCTCGTCGTTGGTGAGACGCAGATGCGTCATGCGGTCGGCTTCCATCTCCATCAGCGTCTTGAGCTGATCCTTGGAGATGCGCTGGTGATACGCGGTCACATCTTGCCCGGTGAAGGCGTTGTCCTGGCCGCCGAGGCGGGAAATGATCTTCGAGAACTCGCCGACCGCGATCTTGTCGGTCGACTTGAACATCAGATGCTCGAGGAAGTGCGCGATGCCCGAAACGCCGTGCGGCTCATCGGCTGCTCCGACCTTGTACCAGACCATATGCGTAACGACCGGCGCGCGATGGTCGGGAATGACCACCACTTCCATGCCGTTGGAAAGCTTGAACTCGGTGGCGCGTGGTTCGGCAGAAGCAGAGTGAGGAGCGGTTGCGAGCATGAGCATGGCCATTACATAGGGTGCCAGACGGCTTGCGCCGAGCTTGAGCATCGATAAAACCCCGGTGTTGATCCTGGACGAGTGGGTCAGGCGCTGAACCGAAGCTTCACGCGCCCCGGCGAGTTAGTGATCCTGCCGTCATCTTCGGGCTCGGCCCCCTCATGTCAAATGACATCGTGTTCATCTCCTGAGCCAGGAACGGGTCTCCGAGTGGCCCTCCGACCCGCTTGAACGCTCCCCCTCTGTCGCCCATATGTTCTCTTGTTAACCGGCGCTCGCATTGAGGCCGGACCGGTGGAGGCCTCAGAGTTAAGAGGCTCCGCGTTACATTGAAGGTCGCTTAGGGAAGGACCGTCGTTCGATGTCACGGATTTCTATGCTTTCCAGCCCGCTGCTCCTGGGTTTTGAGGAGATCGAGCGTCAGATCGATCGCGTCACCAAGGGCGCAGGCGATGGCTACCCCCCCTACAATATCGAGCGCATCGAGCCGCTGAACGGCGAGTCCGAGACCCTGCGAATCACTTTGGCAGTCGCCGGTTTCACCCGGGACCAGCTCGAGATCACGCTGACCGATAACCAGCTCATCGTTCGCGGGCGTCAGGTCGAGGAAAAGACTAAAAACTACCTCCATCGCGGCATCGCGGCGCGCCAATTCTCGCGCACATTCGTCCTTGCCGAGGGAATCGAGGTAAAATCCGCCGATCTGGCCGATGGGCTTCTCTCCATCGACTTGAAGCGCCTGGAACCTGAACGGCTGGTTCGCACGATCGAGATACGCGACAGAAATTAGCGTGCCTCAGCGTTGCATATGGAAAGGACTGGCTCCACTGTGCGTTTCTGCCAGCGGGGCATTCCCCGGGTGCCGAGAGCTCCAACTCCGATTTGGCTCGGCAGGAGCAGGGCCCGGCAACGAGAAGGGAGTTGCGTCATGACCGAATTCGATAAGACCTTGGCATCTCGCAGCGTCATGACCGAGCACGAGCTGGCGACGCTCGGCGACGGCGCTGTCGCCTACATCAAGATCCTCACCTCGGAAGAGGCCAGCCGTATGTTTCCGGCCATCGAAGGACTGCCGAAGGGGATCAACCTGTTCTCGTTGCATTCAGCCGACGGTACGCCCCTGGCGCTGACCGATACGCGCCAGGCCGCAGTCGGCCACGCCATCGACGACGATCTTGAGATCGCCAGCGTCCACTGACACTACGAGCTGATCGATTGATGCAAGGCTCCGGCACCCACCGGAGCCTTTTTTGTTGCCGGGGCAGTCACTCTTGGCCGCCGTCCGGCGGCAAGGCGCCTGCGCTCCGATCGCCCGAGCGCCTATCAGCGAGGCCGTGAATCGGCAGCGCAAGAATACCCGCGCCGTATGGCGCGGCTCTCAACTTGTTCGGCACCAGCCGCGAGCAACGCCGCTCACCGCTCGTGTCACCAAACAATCAAGTCCGATAGCTCGCGAACTGACCGCGCGCCTGGAACCGCTCGAGGTACGCCGGCACGATGGCACCGATCCCATGCGGCGCCGGGATCCCAATCTCGGCGAGCGTACGCTTCTCGCTCTTTGCCTCATCGCTGACGACGTTGTCCTTCTGCAGCAGCAGCACCTGGTCGTAGGTGACGGGGCGCAGCGCGTTCGGCAGCGGCCACGTGAGCAGTGCCTGCAGCTTCGCCATCCAGAACGGCATGCGCAGATAGCCGCGATCACGCCCGCTCCACTGTTGCGTCAGGTCCAGCAATTCGCGGAACGACAGCACCTCGGGGCCCCCCGCCTCATAGATTGTACCCGGCTTGCCTGCCCCATCTGCGATGTTGGCGACCGCCGCTCCCAGATCCCCGACGAACACCGGCTGAAACAGCGTCCGCCCGCCCCCAATCAGCGGCAGCAGCGGCGACATCCGCGCCATCGCCGCGAACCGGTTGAAGAATTCGTCCTCCGGACCGAACACCACCGACGGCCGAATGATGATGGCGTCGGGAAATTCTTCGAGCACCGCAGCCTCGCCCTCGGCCTTGGTGCGCGCATACCGCGAGCTGCCATGGGCATCGGCGCCAATCGCCGAGATATGTACGAGCTTCGTGGCACCGGCCTCACGCGCCGCCCTGGCGATGGCCCGCGGCCCATCCACGTGCACAGCCTTGAAAGTCTGCGCCCCGCTGCTGCTCAGCACGCCCACGGCGTTGACGACCAGCTTGGCGCCGGCAACGGCCCGGGCCACCGAATCTGGAAAGCGCACGTTGGCCTGCACCGGGGCCACCTGGCCCACAAAACCGGCCGTTTGCAGGAATCCAGCAAGATCAGGCCGCCGCTCGGCCGCGCGCACCCGCCAGCCCTGTTTGGCCAGCGCCGTGACCGCATACCGCCCTACGAACCCGGAGCCGCCGAAAACTGTTGCCAGTCCCCGATCGTCGAGTCGATCCGCCATCCCAGATGCCTCCCGAAAACCGGGCCCCCGCATAGGGCCGCAGTGCCCCTACCGATACACGAGGGGTACCTTCCCTGTGAAGGATGCGCGCGGCCGCACGAGGAAGAATTGACAAGCGGCCCAACGCTCTCTAACTGATCGCCTCCGTGCCCAGATGGCGGAATTGGTAGACGCACTGCTTTCAGGTAGCAGCGCCGCGAGGCGTGGAGGTTCGAGTCCTCTTCTGGGCACCACCCGACTTTCCCTCACGACGTTGTATTTATGGAGTGAATTGCTATCCTACGGTGATTCCGGGGCGTTTTGCTGCGTTGCTGACCTAACCCGTTACCCAACCTGCAGCACAACCGGATCACATTTTCATGCCCCGCGCCCGGCTGCTCGCGCCCCATAAGCGGCGCGGCTATTGGTACCTCGCAAGGAAGGTCCCGAAACGCTACCGTCACCTCGACAAGCGTTCAGTCGTCCTCCTCAGCACCACCATCGCCATAGCCGATGATCCCCGCGGCATTGCCGCCAGGGCTGCCGTGCAGCGCCTGAGTGATGAACTGGATGCGCGGTGGCGGTCACTGGCCAATGAACCCCTCGACGATCGAGAGCAGTTCGCGCGAACCGTCCAGATCACCACTGGCCACGGGCTGCCCTACAAGGAGCGTCACGAAGTCATCCAGCTTCCGCTACAAGACCTCATCCACCGACTAAGCATCCTGAAACAGGATACGCGCTCAGATACCGTGACAGCCATGCTCGGCGGCGCCTCGCGCCCGGCCATCATGCTTTCACAGCTTGTCGATGAGTACACTTCGGTGGTGGAAACCGAACTTCTCCAGAAGTCGCCCCGCCAACGCAAGAGATGGCGCCAGGAACGCGACACCGCGCTGGCGCTCTTCAAAGAGATCATCGGCGACGACCTTCCGCTCCATCAGCTGACGCGCCAGCACGCCATGGCCTTCCGCGACCATTGGAAGGCCAGAGCCATGACCGGCGCGGTGGACGTTTACACATGCAACAGAAACTTCGGCCGCATTTCAGCAATGCTGAAGGCCGTCAGCGACCATCACAGGCTGGAACTTGCCCATATTTTCCAAGGTCTGAGGCTTCTCGGGCAAAAAACCAAATCCCGCACCGCATTCGCTCCTGCCTTCATCCAAGACCACCTTCTTGCAACTGGCAGCCTCGACGGTCTCAACCATGAAGCACGCCGAATTCTCTACCTCATGGTGGAAACCGGCGTTCGCATCACGGAGGCTTGCAACCTCAACAAGACGACCATCATCCTCGACCACAAAATCCCGCACATCCGCATCCGACCGGACGGGCGCCAACTTAAGACGGATCAGTCGGAGCGAGATATTCCGCTCGTGGGCGTGGCTTTGATGGCGATGCGCGCGCAGCCCGAAGGCTTTCCCACCTATCACGACAAGGCGGATGTCGTGTCGGCCACGGTCAACAAGTTCCTTCGGGAAAATAAGCTACTGCCGAACGGCGAGACGCTCTATTCACTCCGTCACTCGTTCAAGGACCGCTTGAGGAAGGTGCGCTGCCTCGACGACGTCGACGCGTACTTGATGGGCCACAAAGGCAACCGCCCCAAATATGGCCAGCCAACTTTGGAAGACACCCTCTACTGGCTGGACGAAATGGCCTTCAAGCGATTGCCCTCACACATCTGAGCCTGCCCGCTTGCCTCTTGCAGTACGCGGCGCGCCCTTGCCAGGGGGTCTTCGCGCCGTGCCTTCTCCAGCTCCTGCTCGATGCGGTCGAGCACGCCGATGTACTGCTCGCCGAACTCGCTCACGATGTATGCAGCGAAAACTCGATAGGCCTCGAGTTCCTCGATGCTGACGTGACCTGATCGGGCAAGCGGTTTGCTCATGGCAAAAAGCATGAGCATCACAGCTTAGGACCGCAATCTCTTGTTTTTGCGATCAGAATACAGCCGCAGATCAACGTGCGCCGCCGTAGCTCACCGTAACTGACATTTTCGCGAGCCTGTTTTTTCGGTCGTTCAAGCCACTCGTTCAGATCGTCCGATACTGGATTTTTCTGTGCCATCGACGCCCGAGGTAGACGGGGCCACCACCCTCATACCGATAGCTTTCGAGTGCGCGGCCGATCGAAGCGATCATGACGGAGGAGGCTCAGCCGCTTAATCACGCTTGCGCATCTCAAGCCAGCTGTTCAAGTCAGCCTCGTCATACACGACAAGTCCCCGCCGCCCTGACCCCAAACGGTAATAGGGAGGACCGCCACCCTTGAAGCGCAAATCCTCCAGCGTCCGCGGACTGAGTTTCAAATAGTCGGCTGCTTCTCTGGTTTTGCAGAGTCGTTTACGCTTCTCGTCGCCGGCGCCCGCCGCTTGTGTTCCGCGCTTCTTGCCATCATTACTGTCGGTAGCAGACATAGCGAATCCGGATTTGAAATGGCCGATAATGACCTAAGCCAACTTCATGCCGCCTGCAATGATGCGCACGCACGCTACCGCCAAGCGCGGGCGAGTCTCGCCAAGGCCGTCGATAAAGCGCCGGACCATGAGGCAGTGTCGGAGATTGTCGATTCGATCCAGGAACTTGGCCTAAACGCGACGCTGGACAGGCTCAAGACGCGTGATCCGAAAGTTGCAGAGGCTGTCACCCAGCTCGTTGAGGCAGCGGATGCGCTGGATCTTGCCGTCGCCTCGCGGGAAAACGCATTTCAAGCTAAGGAGCCGAACCGAGAGCGCGCATACGTCGACGACGGCAGGGAATTTACGCTCGATCTAGACGCTGGGACGTCCACTTACCTCGACGATCCTGATCATCCCATCAAGGTCGCTATCGAGAAGATGGATAGGCTGCCCTACGACCATCAGGTGCTCCGGGCAACTGAGCTCGATGATGGTGACGATGAAGACGACGGAAGGAAAAAATCCCGGCGGCGATAACGTCGAGAGTTCAGCATCGCCGCGTACTCAGCAACGCGTACATCGGAAGCGATTTAGTCTTCTTTTTTGGCCAGCACCCGACCGGCGCTAGAACTGGACGCGGGATCCCTCGCGCACGCGAGGGGCCTTCGCACACCACTGGGTAACCGTTCAGAAGCGCGCGTTTGCTACGCAATGCCGGACCTCAGTGTCGCTCAGCACAGCTCAGCTGTCAAAGCGAGTGATGAGCGCTCCCGGTAGCAGACGCGCGCGTCTGACGCTCAGCGCGCCTCTTGTCCAAAGTGAACGATGAACGATTGGTCCCAATAGCTGCCATCGTGCCGCCGATGGTCGGCGTCCCCTGTGCCATCGCCGACCAGGCCCGCTCTTGGAGGTGAAGCGGCCGTCAGATGTCAATCTTCTCCGCAATCTCGATCGCATCGTCGACTTCGATGCCAAGGTAGCGCACGGTGCTCTCGATCTTGGAATGTCCAAGGAGGAGTTGGACCGCGCGCAGATTGCCGGTCCGGCGATAGATTAGAACGGCCTTCGTGCGCCGTAGCGAGTGGGTATCGAATTTGGCTGGATCGAGCCCGATGCTGGCCACCCATTCATGAACGAGCCGAGCGTACTGTCGGGTCGTGAGGCCATTTGAGCCTCCGCCTCGACCGGCAAACAGGAACCGACCCGACTTTCGTCCGTTCAGCCTCAGGTATTCATCTACAGCGAGGCGTGTTTGGTCCGTGAGTTCGAACCTCACCGGCCGGCCCGTTTTCTTCTGCCGAATGGTCGCGCGATCCGTGGCATATCCGCTCGGCGCCACATCATCGACGCGCAGGGCGACGACGTCACAGCCGCGAAGCTTGCTGTCAATGGCGAGATTGAACAGCGCGAGGTCGCGCTTGCGGTCCGCCATCTGTAGCTTTGTTCGGATGGACCAGACGTGGCTAGGCCGCAGCGGCGGCTTCGCCCCGATGAGCTTGCCCTTGTTCCAAGGCGGACGACGGGCGGTGTTCGCTTTGTCAGGTACCAGATCGTGTTCCATTGCTTTGTCTCCTTGTGTGGACATCGGGTAATCGCGGCGGAGCATGATCCTCCATAGTGCCGCGGTCAGAGCGCTATTGCTCGGCTCTTCGCACATCGGAGGCTGCTCGATGACCTGCTATGTCGGATTGGACGTGTCAC
>NZ_FPEJ01000002.1 GCF_900117445.1 Hyphomicrobium sp. NDB2Meth4
GGCGCCATGGGACGGATGGGTTTTGCTGATCCCGGTGGTCGACCGCTTACTGCATGACTTACCTTTTGCCCTCTCCAACCTCGTGAAGCGCGCCCCGTTGGGGCTCGCTCGTTCCTTATGCTGCGTGTGGCACTGGTTCGTGATACGAGCCGCCGCGTGTCATCAGCACCCAGGCAATCCGCGCCATCTTGTTGGCCAGAGCGACCGCGGCGATCTTGGTCGTACGCCGTTGCAACAGCTTGAGCAGCCAAGGGCGACGTGTGCCGTGTCGCTGGGCATAGCGGATCACGGCGAGACCGCCGACGACGAGAAGCCATCGCAGGTAGTGATCACCACGCTTCGATATCTTCCCGAGGCGCTCTTTGCCGCCGCTGGATGATTGCTTCGGCACTAGCCCGATGAAGGCTGCGAAGCTCCTGCCATTCTTGAAGGTGGCGGCATTGCCGACGGAGGCTACGAGCGCGCTGGCTGCAAGGGGTCCGATGCCGGGGATCGTTGCAAGACGCCTGCTCGCCGCGTTCGACTTGTGCCAGGCCAACACCTGCCGGTTGAGCTCGAGGATCTGCCCCTGTAGCAGGCAATACTGATCGACCAGGCACATCAACGCGCGGCGCGTCACCTCTGGAATGCGATCATCTTCGCCCGAGGCAATGATGGCGACCAGCCGAGACAATCCCATCCTCCCGATACTCTCGGTGATCCCGAACTCGGCGAGGTGTGCTCGGATCGTGTTGCCGATCCGCGTCCGATGCCTGATCAACATCGCTCGTGTCCGGTGCAGCACCAGAACACTTTGCTGCTCGACCGTCTTCGTCTCCGCGAACCGCATGTTCGGGCGGGTGACCGCTTCGCAGATCGCTTCGGCATCTGCCGCATCGTTCTTCTGTGTCTTCACGTAGGGCTTCACGTAGGCAGGTGGCATGAGCCGGACCTGATGGCCCAGCTTCGTGATCGTGCGGGCCCAGTGATGCGCGGTCGCGCAGGCCTCGACGCCGACGAGGCAAGGATCGAGCTTTGCGAAGAAAGCCTCGACCTGCCCGCGGCGAAGCTTGCGGCTGATGACCTTCTGCCCCTGAGCGTCGACGCCATGGGCGTGAAACACGTTCTTAGCGATATCGAGGCCGACCGTGACTGGCTGCACCATCTGACTTCCTCCATCTCTAGCCCGATAACCATACTGGTCGCTCGGGCCGGCTGATGGATGCCGTCCACAGCATCA
>NZ_FPEJ01000004.1 GCF_900117445.1 Hyphomicrobium sp. NDB2Meth4
TCACATAGGGCTTTACGTATGCCGGCGGCATGAGCCGGACCCGATGGCCGAGCTTCTCGATCGTGCGGGCCCAGTGATGCGCGGTCGCGCAGGCCTCGATGCCGACGAGGCACGGCTCTAGCTTGGCGAAGAAGGCCTCGACCTTCGCGCGGCGGAGCTCACGGCTGAGGACCTTCTGCCCCTGAGCATCGACGCCGTAGGCGTGAAAAACGTTCTTAGCAATATCGAGGCCGACTGTGACTGGCTGCTCCATCTGACTCCCTCCATCTCAAGCCAGAAAACCTTACCGGTCTTCGGGCCGGGTGATGGATGCCGTCCACAGCATCAGAAGCGGTCATTGAGCTTGGTCACGCCGAACTATCTGCGACGAAGTCCGCTGGTGAAGACAAAGCGACCCTCAAAAACGCGACGCTGCTAGTGCGCCAATCACCGTTCCCAATCCGGCAATGACCAAGGCGGCTACGATCGGGATCAGCCCTCTCTGCTTCCGTTCGAACGGGATATCGGCGACGATGACAGCGCGGCATGCGCCGGTCGGATCGACGAGAACTGAGATTTGATCAACGGTGCTCGCGAGGGACCGCTCGATATCTGTGAAAGTCTGGTTGCTGATCGAGTGCCCAGACAATCGACAAAATTTGCCACTACCTTCCCAAGTCAGATCGACTGTTGGTGTGCTACCACGACCAAGTGATGGCCTAAGGTTGGCAATCTGCGCCTTCGTCGTGATCCCGTCGGCAATAAGCCGTTCGAGTTGGGGCAGGATGAAAAGGTAATTGGTGAGACCTACGAGGCAGGCGCCTAGGAATACGGCCGCAAAAATACTTGTAGGAAGCCATCGAGTTATAGCCGACAAGATTGCTGTTCCTGCTTTGAACAAGTCCATCAGATCACTATTGGATGGCATGGACGGCGCAGCTTTTCGCGCAATCGCGCTGATGATGCCAAGCTGCCTTTTGGATGGTGCTCGCGCGCGAGTGACTGGCGCCTTTACGGTTCCTTAGCCGCCGTTCTGACTATCGTTCCACTTCAATGGTAGCAGGGAGAGGTCATGGCGGTGCAAATCGTGCGGGGTCTGCGGCATTGCCGCGTCGCCTTGGTCATTCTTGCCATCGGCATAGTTGATGGTGCCGCGGCCGCCACCATAGAGGTGGCTCCTGGCGTGCACGTCACAAAGACGACTTTCCCGGCTCCGATCAATCAGCAGCCATTTTACGGTTTCGCAGAACTGACGCCGCACCAGCGGGCGGCGAATGAAGAATTTGTAGCGAAGGCTAGTCAAGCGGCGGGAAGCCGCGAGAAAGCCTTTGAGGAGACGATACGACGGGCTTGGAACGCGCTCCTCTCCGGAAATTTCTCCGAGGCAACGAAACGCTTCAATCAGTCTTACTTAATCGATCCAGGTCAGAGCCAAGTATTTCACGGGCTCGGCCTAATTGCCTTTGAGCGCTTTCGCAACGCTGCCTTTGCCGACGAGCTACTGCGGATTGCTCGCGCCAGACCCAATCCAGCTAAGCTGCTGAATGCCGACTATGGACGGTTCTTGCTCTTGGCCGGACGCCCACAGGACGCTGAGCCGGTTTTAGAGCAGGCTGTCGTCGACGCGCCAAACTTCGCGACAGCCTGGTCCAACCTCGCGTGGGCTAGACTTCACAACGGCAAGACTAAAGCAGCATGCGCGGCTGCAATGAAAGCTGAGGAGCTTTCGCCGCCTCCCAACGTCAGCTCCGATCTTGCAATGCTAAGATCAAGCGCGGGCTGCACCTGACGAAGTTTCGGGACGTTCGCGGAAATTGGGCACACCGCGCACTTCCGAGACGGGTTCGTCCCATTAGCTGCCATTTCGCTGCCAGTGGTCGGCGGCCGCTCCGCGCTCGCCGACTAAGTCCGCTCGTGGAGGTGAAGCGGTTGTCAGATGTCGATCTTCTCGGGCGATCTCGACTGCGTCGTCGACTTCGATACCTGGGCATAGGTAGCGGACGGTGCTTTCGATCTTCGAATGTTAAGCAGGAGCGGCACGCGCGCAGATTGCCAGCATGTGCTGATAGATAAGCACCTCCCTCGCGTCGCGCAGCAAACGAGCGGACACGACCTTTTCCAAGGCCTCGCAGGGCGCACGTTAGTGGGCCATTAAGCCGGCATCAGCGAGAGTGGAGTTCAATCCTTGGTTGAGAACTAGATCAGTCTCTCGTCAGGAGGCGGGGAGCGCCTTTTATGATTGTCAGCGCCAACAGTGCTGCATTGCAGATTCTTAAGGGATTGCAAGGATTGCAAGAGACCCAGAAGTCCTACTGGGCGGAGGACAAGGCCAATTGGGTGAGGCCACCAAACCACGGACCGTGGTTTGGTCCCGGCGTGCCGGGCCAGGTCGAGCCAATCAGCGACCTCACGAAGGAGGCGATCGCGAGGATCGTGGCGATCGTTGGAGAGGGTGGCTCCGTGGATCTATCGGGCCAGAGCTATACGCATTCTTCCATCTCCGCCAGTGACAACGCGACCATCATCGGTGGTGAAGGAAATGATTCAATCGGTGCTCAACACTACGCGACCGTCTACGGATCGGGGGGCAGCGACAGCATTGGTGTTCTCGATTATGGCAAAGTCGATGGCGGGGCTGGAGAGGACTTCATCGGAGCCTTCGACTACGCAGACATCATCGCAGGTGAAGGCGACGATTGGGTCGACGCCAATCACTACGCCAAGGTCGATCTGGGTGACGGCGACGATTATGTCCGTGCCTATAGCTACGCGCAGGTCGCCGGTGGAACCGGCAACGACGAGATTCGCGTCAATGACCATGCGACCGTCGATGCGGGCGAAGGTGACGACCTCGTCGTTAGCAGCGGCCACGCGACAATAAATGGCGGCGCTGGAAACGATATTCTCATAACGGCGGATTCCGTGAAGTACGATAGTCCGTATTATGGCTACAACGACATCGATGGCGGGGAGGGCGACGATTACATTCAGACGACAGACAACTCCAACGTGCGCGGCGGGACAGGCAACGATGTCATCCGGCTCATCGGCGCCGGCTCAACGGTGTCATTTGCCAAGGGTGACGGCCAGGATGCCATCCTTTCTCACGACAGCTTCACCCTCAACATCAGCGGCTACAGCCGGGACGCAGTGAGCGTTGCGGTTGAAAATGACGTCTTTGTCGTCTCCTTCGCCGGGTCGGATGAGAAGATCACGCTTGATATTTCCAACGGTGCGACGGCTCACCTTACCTTCGAGGATAGCTCGTCCTTGGACGTGAGCGGGGGCGAGAGCGCCAAAGTCCTCACGCACCTGTGGGCGAGAGTGGATTGGGGGCTAGAGGACGCCTATTACGTCAGATCATCGACCTCTCGACCATACTAGATAGATGCCACCGCCGGTTCTAATCCGGCGGTGACAATTGCTTCTCACACGAACAGGAAGTCGCTGGAATCTAGCAGTTGCCGTTGGTCTCACTTTGGCGAGCACCCCTCGGAGCCTTTGAGGGGGAGAGCAGACACGACAGGGTAGACCGGAGAGCGGTCTTCAGCCAGCGCCACGACTTCCGTAAACTCGGCCAGACCGACGTCGTGTCTAGCACCGGAATAACGGCGGGCGGCCGAGCAGGCTACGACCGGTCCCACGCGGCGCCACATTTATGGTGTCGAGGGAATGCGCCGCAACAGCGCCGCGCCGCCCAAGATCGCCACGCCAACAATGGCGAGCAGGATCTGTCCGGCAAGTAGGCGATAGGTTAGCGAAACGGTGACGGTGTTCAGCAGCTGGCTCGTGCCCTCGTCTGACGGCAAAGCACCCGCGTAGACGGACACGATGAGCGCGAAGATGCCCGTCTGCAGCACCACGCCGACCATGAGATTGGTGAGACTGAAGCGCGCGTCGCGAAAGCTGACGTGCCACCACAAGAGCCCCGAGGCGATCCCACCTCCGAGCATCAGGACGATCCACTCCATCCCAGCCCCGGCCACCGTTGCCAGCCCGAGCGAAAGGAGGGACAGCGCTGCGAGGAAGAAAACGCCATTAAGCGTGCTGGTGATCCACAGCGCAACCGTGCCGCCTCTCGCTCGCGCGCGAACGATTTTGACCCCGGCGGCCTCGGCCAAGTGCGTCCGCGCCCACGAAAGGATCGCCGCCAGAAACGGCACCCAGGCCATCGAAATTAGTCCGACAGCCGTTTGCCGCAGCGCCGTCAGCATCAGCTTGGGCGCGCCAGAAAACATGAAAAGTGCGATAGGTGCGCCGGGCGGTGCAGCCGCCATGATCGTGGCGACGTCATGGACAATGCAGGCGCAGAGGCCGCCGATGAGGAGCCGAGCCAGTTCACGTGGCAAGCTCCACGATCGGGCGCCGACGCGGGAAAAATACGAAAGGACATAGTCCAGCGCGACGGCCAGGGCGGCCGCCGCCGACGGGGCGATCCAGAACGGCGCCCAGTTGGCGACCTTTTCCGGCCCTTGTTCCAGCAGCGCCGGCGTCGGCTGATAGAGCGGAACCTTGAAGGCGATGAACCAATAGAGAAGCGAATAGCCTGCGGCCGACAGCGCCGACAGAATCATCGGCCGATGCCATGAGGGCGACGCTGGCTGCACCTGCGTGCTGCTGGCCTCCGGCGCTGCGCGATCGACAGTGGGAAGCGCTCTTCGGGCGTGCGCAGCCGGGGCGGATGCCGATCTCGGCAACGCATTGCGACGTCCGAACGGCGACGAAGCCGGTGCTGTGCTTGTGCGCGTCATGGTGGGCCGGAGGAGCGTGTCGGTGCATCGCTCTGGCGCCGGAATGACGGCAGGTTCTCTGCTGCGCTCAGTCCCGTGTAGTCGGCACCAATCTCGTGGCTTGCGCGCGGATCGAGAGATCCGTAGAGCTGGCGCGGGCCGTCGCGACGAGACAGAAGATCCTCCCGCCGCAGCAATTCGAGCGAAGCATCTGGAAGCGGCGGAATGACGATCTTCAGGGCCTGCGCCCGCTCGAGTTCTGCCGGGGACATCTCCGGCTGCATTCGCGTCATCTCGCCCTCGGCGGAAGGCTCCTTACGCGACGCCTGTTTCAGCAGCGCAAAGGCATACGCCTTGTCCTCTCCAACACCGACGCCGGTGCGATAGGCGCGTGCGACCGGCACTGCGGCGCGGGACTGCCCGAGCGCATACGCGGCGTAGTAATGCGCCAGCGATCGCTCGGGATCGCGCACCCTCGTCGGCGCGCCGTCGAGAAAGAACGTTCCGAGCATGAAATGCGCGAGGGCTGCCGCCTGCGGGTTGTCGGTCAACCGGATCGCCTGCTCCACGGCCGCGATCGCCTCCTGCGCCGCCGCAGGGTCGCCGTGGTAGACGGCTGGAGTCAGCGCAACGCCCAACGGCAGAATGGCGGGCGTGAAGCCTTGCGCGACGGCGTCACGGAAATATTCCGCGGCCTTTACCGGATCGTTGTCGACGCCGAGCCCCTGCAGGTGCAGCCGGCCGAGTTCGGCGCGCGCAGCGGCGTTGCCTGCGCGTGCCGCATCACGCCAGTGCGAAACCGCGGCGGTAACGTTGCGATTGCCGCGGTAGCCGCGCATCTCGGCCATGCCGAGCAGCGCGATGGCATCCGGGTCATGGAACGCCGCTCCGCGCTCCCACCAGCGGATAGCATCCTCAATGAGCTGCGCACGAGTCGCGGGCACCGCATTGTCTGCACTGTCGATCGTCGCCCGCTCCTCCAGTGGCAAGAGGCCGCGCTCATCGAGGCCGGCGAGGCGCAACAGGATGGTGCCCATCAGCGTGAATGCCGGCCCGAAGCCTTGGCTTGTCGCCTTGCGCAGACCGCGCATCGCCTCCAGCGCGAGCTGCGGCCCCGGCTCGTTTAATGACGCCACAGCCTGGGCGTAGATGACCGCCGGAATGCTGGGATCGAGCTTCTCGAGGATCAGTTTCGCGCCAGCAACATCATGCTGTTCCAGGCGCGTCCGCGCCGATGTAATCTGCTCGGCCACCTGCGGCGCCAATCCCGCTAGGGCCGCCTGATCGATGTTGGTGGTACGCGCTGCTTCGAGCACGAAGGAGCCGGGAGCCTGGTCCGGCAACGCCGAAGGTGGGCTCAGATGGGATTGCGCCGAGGTGCTGTCGCCGGCTTTCTGCGCCGCCCGCGAGCCACCGGTCGGCGCACCGGTGAGGGACGCAAAAAGAAGCGTCGCCGCGCCGATGACGGAAAGATCAATCAGCGCCCGGAACAGAGCGTGCGACCGGTAGAGCGAGACCGCGAACGCGAGCTTGGGCGGCGAGGCGCGCTCGCCACCGATCATGCCGCGCGCGGCCGGGCGTCCCGCAGCAAGTGTCACGCTCAGGTCCCCGTCGCCAGCTTCAGCCGCGCCGCCCCGTCGACGGGGACGACGCGCACGGTATCGCCGCTCTCGATCAGCCGGATCTCGCTCGCACCGCCGGCACGCGCCTCGATCAGCCTGTCCGTGACCTGCCGCTCGATGGCGCGGGCAATGTCTCGCACGCCGCCGTCGCTGCGTTTCTCCAGCGCGGTCACGGCCTTGAGGAGGATCGCAGGCGCGATGCCGGCCCCGGCGATCTTCAGGCCGAACTGCCCTGCCAGGGCCTCGATTTCGAGGGCGACGACGCGTGCGATGTTGAGGCCGGTCAACGGCCGGAACGCGAAGACCTGATCGATGCGCGACAAGACCTCGGGCGCAAACTGGGCATCGGCGAGCGCCTTCTTGATCAGCCGGTCGCATTCCTCGGCATCGCTGGGATGTGCCTTGACGATGTCTTCGATGCGACGCGAGGCGGCATTGGTGGTGAGGAGGAAGATTGCTTCCCGCGTCGACACGCGCGCGCCGTCGCTCGTCTCGGTAATGAAGCCATCGTTCCACGCCGTCAGGAAGCGGCGGTGCACGTCGGGGTGCGCTTTCTCGAACTCGTCCAGCAGCACCACGGAATTGGGTACGTCGCGCAATGCGGCCGTCAGCGCGCCGTAACTGGTCGAACCCACATACCCGCGCGCCGATCCGAACAGGCTTGCGGCGGCGTGCGGCTGCCCGAATTGGCTCATGTCGAAGAAATGGAGATGGCCCTTTTCGCCGTAGAGCTCGTCTGCCAGAACCTTGGCGAGCAACGTCTTGCCCACGCCCGGTGGACCGGCGAGGCAAAACACGGCCAACGGCTTGTCGGGTCGCGGCGCTGCCAGGCGCCGGCGCAGCTGGGTGGCGATGCTCTCGATCACCGCATTCTGTCCGACGACACGCGATTTGAGCTTCTCCGCCAGATCCTCGGCATCGATGAGCGGCGTCTCGCGGGTCGTTGTCGCGTAGGCGGCTTCCAGCGAGGTCTTGTCCGAAAGGCGATCGAGAATATCCATGGTCCACCTTGGCAAATAGCGTCCCTTGATCAGAAAAATAGCTGCCGCGCAGATGACAGAGAGCACCACGACGGCGATGAGGAACGCGGGGTTGAAGCTCACGAGCGCGATAGCGATCGAGAGACAGAAGAATATCGATATGAGCGGGTTGTTCGGGAGCGCTATCATAGTGCCGGCACCTCGAGAACCTGGCCCGGGGCGAGCGGCGGAAGGGAAACGTCTCCCAAGACCGACTTGACGCCCAGCGTCACGCCGCCACCTCCGCCATCGGCGACCGCGCTGATCTTGACCGTCCCGCCGGGGACGACGGGGATAAGATATGTCTTCTGCTTATGCGTGATGACGACCTGCTGCGTATAACCCGCGGCGTCGATGACCACCTTGTCCTCATCCTCGTCGTAGGTATCCCACAGCGTCACAGCGGCGATCCTGATCGACCCGCTTTTGAGATCCTGCATCAAGCGCCGGCGTTCGCGCTCTGGCATGAGGAGCGCGTTCACCGTAATTGACCGATCGGTGACGAGGGATTGCGGCTGCAGACGGAACGCACCGTCGAGAGCATCGCCGCCAAACGAGATCACCTTGGGCTTGTCGCGTGACGCGTCCAAATTGGCCTGTTCGCCGGATGTATGCCAGGTGACGCCGCCTGCCAGCGATAGTCCAACGAGTCCGAACACGACGATGGGTGACAGCCAGGAGCGACCGGTATCAGCGACATCGGGATGGGCCGGAAGCGGCTGCGGCTCCGGAGCAATCGAATGCGGAATTGATGAATCGTCACGACCTGTCGCCATAAGGCGACGATCTCACGCCGGACCTTAATGAGCCCTTTTGTCGGTCATCTAGGCCCGCGTCATCGTGGAGATCCGTCGCTGATTGTTAAGATTTGAAACAAATTAACGTTTCTGGTTGCTGCCGTGTGCGGTGGATCGCCGATCAGATCCGCTCGTGAAGGTGGAGCGGCTGTCGGATGTAAATCTTCTCTGTGACTTCGATAGCCGGAGAAGCTGAGAAGGCGATGCGAAAGCTCGCCAAGGCATTGCAGGGTTGACCGCCTTCACCCGATCAGACGTCTGCAAGGCCGGCCTAGAATTGGAATGCGCCTCCCTCTGGCAATACCTGTGGGCAACACCGCAATAAACGTTGCGTGGTGACCAGTGTTCACCGAAGCCGAATCAAACTACTAACGAATGGTTGATAATGAGTACAACCTAGGCGTGCCCAGAAAAAGTCTTGTGATTCAGACGATTGCGGGCCGTCACCTGCGGCGAGAATAGTCATGGCAGCTGCAACGCTTTCGAACTGGCGCCGTGCCGAGCGGTTGGCACGCCCTGCTTTGCTTGCCTCTGCTTCTCTAGCTGCACTGATCGTTGCTCTGCCGCCGGCCGCCGCTGACGAGATCATCGATGGCACCACCGTTACCATTCCCGGCACGTATCCCTCGCCATGGGCGGTTTCAGGTCAGCTCATCGTTGGAAACGCGGGAGTAGGCGTGCTCGACATTGTGGCCGGGGGTGTGGTGACCAGCGATCTCGGCAACATTGGCAACCAGGCCGGTTCGAATGGAACGGTGACGGTCACCAGCGGAAGCTGGAGCACAGGAGGCTTCGAGCTGCACGTCGGCACCGACGGCAGCGGCACCCTCAATATCGAAAGTGGGGGGCTTGTAGAGAGCGGTGCGGGAATCGTCGGCTACAACGGTAGCTCGACCGGAACAGCCACGGTGACGGGGCAGAACTCACGCTGGGATCTTGGAACCAGTGACCTCTTCATAGGCTTCTCGTCCACCGCAGGCTCGCTCAACATCCAGGCTGGTGGCTCGGCGAGCAGCGGAAACGGTTTCATCGGCTACAACGTCGGCTCGAGTGGAACCGTCACGGTGACGGGCGACGCCTCGACTTGGGATCTAGGAGCCTCTTCGCTCAGCGTCGGCTATGGCGGCACCGGCACGCTGAACATCGAAGACGGTGCCACGGTAACGAGCGGATACAGCAACATCGGCGTGCAATCCACCTCGACAAGCACCGCCACGGTGACGGGGAACGGCTCGACGTGGGACTTGGGAAGCGGAGTCCTCGGCGTTGGCTACCTAGGCAATGGCACGCTCAACATTGAATCCGGTGGCTCCGTAAAGAGCGGCGATGGCGTGATCGGCTACCTCGGCAATTCGACCGGCGCCGCGGTAGTGACAGGGCAAAACTCGACCTGGAATACCGGAACCAACAACATCCTCCTCGGGCAATTTGGATCCGGCACGCTCACCATCGAAGATGGCGGTGAAGTGATTGCCGCGAAGACCTTCGTCGGCAACGAAGCCGGGTCATCCGGCACGTTGATCTTGAACGGTTCGAGCACCGCGCGTGGTGTCTTGACGACTGCAAAGGTTGTCAAAGGTGGCGGCACTGCATCGCTAGACATTGATGGCGGCGTTCTGAAAGTCGCGGACGAGGAGATCGACTACCTGTCGAACTTCTCCCTAGGGGATGTGAACATTCTAGCCGGTGGCGCCTTCATCGACACCAACGGCTATGACATCGGCATCTCCGCTGAGCTTCAGGGCGTGGGCGGCATCACCAAGCAAGGCGAAGGAGTGATGACGCTCACAGGGACCAGCATCTACACAGGTGCTACGGTCGTCGAGAGTGGAAAGCTCATCGTCAACGGCTCGATCGCCACATCGAGCAGTGTCACCGTAGAGGACGGCGCAAGCCTCGGCGGCAGCGGCACCGTCTCGAACCTGATGCTCAACAGCGGCGCCAAGCTCACGCCGGGCAACTCCATCGGCACGCTCAACGCGGCGAGCGCGACGTTCGATGCGGGTTCGATCTACGAGGTCGAGGTGGACAGCTCCGGCGCGTCCGACTTGCTCAATGTATCGGGTATCACCACCATCAACGGAGGGAAGGTCGTCGTCGTACCCTATCCGGGTTATGCGGTGAATACGCTCTACACCATCGTCACCTCGGCCGGCGGCGTTACAGGGACGTTCGACGCCGCGGAAGCTGGCGCTTCATCCCTTTTTCTCTCAGCGCTGCTCAGCTACGACGCCAACAACGTGTATCTGGAGCTCTACAAGCAGCCATTCGTCAGCATTGCGAGGACCAAAAATCAGCAGGCCGCGGCCACGGGAGCCGAGAGCCTCGGCCAGGGCAACGCCGTCTATGATGCCCTGCTTGATCTTACCGCCGCCGGTCAGGCACGCCAAGCCTACGACGCGCTGTCGGGCGAGGTTCACGCGTCTATAGCGGGCGTGCTGACGACTGACAGCCGGTACGTGCGCGATGCTGTATTCGCGCGCCTCTTGCAGGCGTCCTATGCCGGACGCGATGCTATGCCGGTCGCGCTCGCCGCGAGCGGCCCGGCGATGTCCTCGCGCATGTCGCTCGGCGCAACCGACAAGAGCGCGCCGTATATGCCTGCAGTAAGCGGGCTCACCTTCTGGGCACAGGGCTATGGAGCCTGGGGCAGCATCGACAGCAACGGCAATGCCGCTTCCGTCGGTCGTACGCTGGGCGGCTTCGTCTCCGGCGTGGATGCCGGTCTCGGCGGCGGCTGGCGCGCTGGCATCGCCACCGGCTATGCGCGCTCGGACCTCAGCGTCGATGCGCGCCTCTCTTCGGGCGACATAGACAGCTATCATCTCATCGGCTACGTCGGCGGCGCGATCGGGGACCTCTCACTGCGCGGTGGCGGCGCGTGGACGTGGAGCGACGTCGAGACCAATCGTATCGTCGCCTTCCCGGGCTATACCGAACGCGACACGGCGAGCTACGACGGCAACACCGGGCAGGTGTTCGGCGAGGTGGCGCTGCCGCTCGGCTATGGCGCAACGGCCTGGGAGCCGTTCGCACGCCTCGCCTACGTTCACGTCGACACCGGCGGATTTACGGAAAGCGGCGACGCTGCTGCGCTCGCCTCCTCGGGTGTCGACCAGTCGCTCGGACTGTCGACGCTGGGCGTGCGAGTGGCAGGGACGATGCACATTGCCGGCGCGGATGTCGTACCGCACGCCTCGCTGGCTTGGCAGCATGCGTTGGGCGACGTCGAGCCCGCAGCGACGCTTGCGTTCGCTTCGGGCAGTGCGGCCTTCACGGTCCTCGGTGCGCCCCTCGCTCCTGACAGCGCGCTCCTCGATGTTGGCCTGACGGTGACGGTGGCCCCCGATGCCACCCTTGGCCTCGCTTACTCGGGGCAGCTGGCCAGTGATGCCACCGACAACGCTGTCACGGGTCGCTTTAACTGGCAGTTCTGATAGGGGTGCCGACCGTGCATTAGGGCATGGTCGGCTTTTAGTGTCGCAGCCGACACGACAACGAGACGCAGTCGTGTGCGCGCTGTCGTGAATGTCCCGTCCGCAAACTCGGCATTGGGACGGCAGCGACGTCCCAATAGCTGCCCATTCGCTGCGAGTGGTCGGTGGTCCCTGCACGCTCGCCGACCAGGTCCGCTTGTGGAGGTGAAGCAGTCCTCAGATGTCGATCTTCTCAGCGATCTCGATCGCATCATCGACTTCGATGCCAAGGTAGCGAACGGTGCTCTCGATCTTGGAGTGTCCGAGCAGGAGCTGCAGAGGGGATACTTACGCGCTACTGCTAGCCGCTGCTATCGGTCGGAGAGCTAAACTCGGCGCGTTTCGCAGAGGTGAATGATCGGGAGAAGTGATCTTTCATTGAAGACTACGGCGCGATCGCCGGCCGAAAAGCAATTCCAATTAAGCCGCCGAGGTCTGAGATCCCAGCGGTTGCCAAGCCGCGAGCCAACCCATGAGATCATCGGCAGGCAACGGGCGCGAGATCAAATACCCTTGCACAGCGGAGCACTGGGTCTCGCGCAAGAAATCGTAAACTTTGCGCGTTTCAACGCCCTCTGCCACGACCCGAAACCCGAGTTCGCTCGCCATCTTGATGATGTTGGTGACGAGGCTACGGTCTCGCGAGCTATGCTCGATGCGTTGGATGAAGGACTTGTCGATTTTGATCGTGTCAGCGGGGATATCCTGGAGGTACGAAAAGCTGCTGTAGCCCGTCCCGAAGTCGTCGATTGCACAGGAGATGCCGGCGTCGCGGAGCTTGCCGAGGTTCTTCAACACCAGCGCGCGCTGCGTGATCAACGCGCTCTCGGTGAACTCCACCTTGAGCCGGCTTGGAAGCACGCCGTGTCGCCTCAAGGCAGCAATTACACCGCTAGCGAACGTTTCTTCTTCCAGGTTGGCCGCCGACACGTTTACAGAAACGCGCAACTGCAAGCCTTCGCGGTGCCAGGCGGCAGATTGCTTCAGAGCCGTATCGACAACAAGTGCCGTAAGGGGCTTGGCAAGTTCAGTCTGCTCAGCAAGCGGAACGAATTCTGCCGGCGAAATGTCGCCCAGCACCGGGTGGCGCCAGCGGAGCAGAGCTTCCGCGCCATCACATTCTCCAGAACGGAGGTTGACCGTAGGCTGGTATACGAGCGTCAGTTGCTCCGCGCCTGTCAGAGCCTCGCGTAGCCCCGCAATGAGTTCAAAATTCCGCTCGTGAACCGCGTTGGTTGCGGGGCAATAACGGCTCACACCTGTTTCAGACTGGCGCGCGTCCTGAGCTGCGGCATGTGCAGAGCGTAGAAGTTCCGCCGGATCCATCTCTCCGAGTCGGAACGTCGCAATCCCGATAGCCACTCCGGCCATCGCAGCGAGCCCAGCTGCCGCCGCTTCCCGCTTGAGGTGCTCGAACTGAGCAACCAACAATCCGTGATCGCTCTCATCGTGGTGGCCGGCGAGAATTGCCACGAACTGACTAGCGCCTACTTGGTACAAGGCGGCCGGTGACAAGCGTTGTTTGAGGGCCTTCAAGGCGTTATGGATCAGCTCATCCAAGCAGCGAGGACCGAGAACGCGCATCGCTTGCGCCAGTCGAGCAGGATCAACCAGATCGAAAAGTACGGCGACGCGCTCTTCGTGCGGATAGTCCAGCGCCATGTCCTCGACGTCTTCGGCAAACTGGTTGCGATTTGGAAGACCACTAGCCGGATCGATCCGCCCCAATGAGTGCTGCAGCTCGATTTGAGCCATGACCATGGCTGCCAGATCTTTCAACGCGGCTGCATCCTCGACCTTGGCAGACATTCGGGGCTTGGTATCAAGTACGCACATCGATCCGAGCGTGAACCCATCGCGCGTCGTGAGAGGCGCGCCGGCGTAAAACCGTATCCCATTGTCGGCGAGGTAGCCGCCCTCGAAGCGGCAATCCTTGGTGAGGTCAGGGACCACCAAGACATCGGCTATGCGTGTAACCTCGGCGCACGGCGCCTTGTAGCGGGGAATCTCGGGTCCGCAACCAACCCGCGACTTGAACCACTGCCTGTTCTCATCGGTAAGAGAGATTGCCGAAATGGGAGCGCTGAATAATAGGCTTGCCATGCGCGTGATGCGATCGAAACTCTCGCACGGCGACGTGTCGAGCAGGTTCAGATCTCGGAGCGCGCGCAGGCGGTCGGCTTCAACCATTTGGATTCAACCCAGGCATGAAAGCAATTGCTCCGCATACATATTTATGGCTCGGTAAAGGAAGCCTTGCGGAGACTGCCTTACGACTTTGGGCCAGCGTGAGGTATCAGCAATTACCGCGGGTGCAGCCCTGAGCGCTCTGAATTCAGTTCGCGGCCAGGCTGCAGAGCCGATTCCCTTTCTAGCTTCGCCACGCTGGTCGCTACTCCACTCTGCGGATCGCGGAGCACACTCTCTATAGGTGGAGAGACGAGGCTTTGGGCCGCCCTAGCGCCGTATCAGCGATAGCCCGCAGACAAGACGATTTGTGAACTCCACACCCTGGGCGCTTGGCTAAAGGTCTACGCTCACTCCGCCTCATGTGAGGCTGAGGCAGCGTTTCGACGGTCGCTTCGTCCCAATAGCTGCCGTCGTGCACCCGCTAATCGAGGTGGCGGATGGCACGCCTGATCAGGTCTGCTCTCGGGGGTGGACCGGCCAAACTCGCCATCGCATAGCGGTCGCACTTGACTCTGAGCAGACCTTCTAATGTGCCATTCACCCATATCAGCCGTGCTTGAGTTAATCCCCAGAAGCTCCTGCACCGGGACGCGAGCCCATCACCCGCTTGAGGACGGCGACGACACGCGGGTCGCCCGACTGCGCGACGTTGAAGCGCAAGAATGAAGAGGCCGTCTGCGAGACGCTGAAAACATTTCCCGGCGCTAGAACCACCTTTTCTTCAACGGCTGAACGAGCAAGCGTGGCGGAATCCTGGCCCTCAGGGAGGCGGCACCAAAGATAAAATCCCCCGCGTGGCATCAGCCAGGGCCGAATTCCAAGGGGCTCCAGACGGGAAGCCATCTTGCGTCTCGCTTGCGCAAGGCGCTGGCGCAGCTCCTCCATATGCTTCCGGTACCCGCCACCAGATAGAACACTAGAAATCAGCTCGGTTGCGACCGGACTAGGGCCCCCGAAGCAGGTCGCGACTTGGAGATCAAGTAGACCTTCAATCCAGTCCGCCCGAGCGGCGATGTAGCCGCAGCGGACGGAAGCAGACAGCGTCTTTGAGAAGCTGCCGATCCGGATTACGCGCCTGAGACCATCGAGAAGGGTAAGCCGCGCCGACGGCTCCGGTTCGAAATCAGTAAAGATATCGTCCTCGACGATCGTGAGATCGTGCGCGGAAGCCGTGCTCAAGAGCCGGTAGGCGGTCTGCGGCGAGAGCGTGGCGCCGGTCGGATTGTGGAGCGCGGAGTTTGTGATGTAGAGACGGGGTCGCTCCACCGCGAGGACTGACTCGAAGGAGGTCATGTCAGGCCCCGTGATCGTGTAGGGAACACCGACGATCTTGACTTGGTGTGCCCGCAGCAGCGCCCGAAAATTGAAATAGCAAGGGTCATCAACCAGCACGGTATCGCCGGGCGACAGCAGGAAGCGGCAGACGAGATCAATCGCCTGAGTGCCCGAAGAGGCTAGCATGAGCTGCTCCGAAGAGAGTTCTAGGCCCTCGTCGGCAAAGCGGCCGAGCAGCAGGCGGCGCAGGCTCGGCGAGCCACGCGTGCTGCCATAATCGGCGAGTACCGCATCTTCAGTACGTGCCAGTTTGCGTAAGCCCCGCCGAAGAGCCGAATTCGGCATCCAGTCTGCTGGCAGCCAGCCACAGCCGGGCTTCAACACGGTTGGGTCGGAGTCGAGCGACTGCCGAGAGACCCAGAATGGATCGACGGCCCAATCGTGCCGCGGCCCCGCTTCCGCGAGAGCCAGCGGCGGCAGTCCAGTGCCGGCGACATAGAAGCCGGAGCCCCGTCTGGGGCGGATCAGGCCCTCAGCCGCAAGGCGATCATAAGCCTCGACGACGGTCGACGGTGACACACCCATAGTGGCGGCGAAGCTTCGAATCGACGGAAGTCGGTCGCCGGGAACAAGGGCGCGGCTCGACACCTTCAATCGAATAGCTGCCATAACTTCCCCGGTGCGGGTTTGCTTCCCGTCCGTCATTCCTGCTCCGACAAGTGTGTCGCCCGTTGTATCAATACAGTGTTGTCTAACTGTATTGCACTGTCTCTGTCCACGCCAGCCTCGAACTCTTAGGCTCCTTGCTTCGAAAGGGAGGCAGGCGTGGATCGAGCAACGGACGGGTGGGGCAGTGGCCTTTTAGGTGTCGTCATCTTCAGCGGCTCATTGCCGGCGACTCGGGTGGCTATCGGTGACTTCTCCCCCCTGTTCCTGACGTCGGCACGCGCGGTGATCGCCGCGGTTCTGGCAGCGGCTTTGCTCGTTGCTCTCCGGCAGATAACACCTGACCGCAGGGACCTTGGCCCCCTTGCTGTCGTCGGGCTGGGCGTGGTGATGGGCTTCCCGCTGCTTACGGCACTTGCGCTTCAGCACATGACTTCCGCGCATGCGATCGTCTTCGTCGGCCTCCTGCCGCTGGCGACCGCCGTGTTCGGAGTCCTGCGCGGAGGCGAGCGACCCAAACCGGTGTTCTGGCTATTCTCTGCCCTCGGGAGTGCAACAGTCACGGGCTTCGCCATTTTCAACAGCGGCGCAGGTTCGCTCATAGGCGATCTCATGATGGTGGGCGCAATTTTGCTGTGTGGCCTCGGCTACGCCGAAGGAGCCAGGCTGTCGCGACGGCTGGGTGGCTGGCAGGTCATTTCATGGGCCTTACTATTGGCGCTCCCGATCATGGCGGCGGTCGCACTGACCACGATGCCCGGCTCTTGGGAACGCATACACGGACCAGCGTGGATCGCCCTCGCCTATGTCTCAATCTTCAGCATGCTGGTCGGCTTCGTCTTCTGGTACCGGGGCCTCGCCCTTGGAGGAATTGCCGGAGTTAGCCAGTTGCAGTTGCTGCAGCCTTTCTTCGGCTTTCTGCTGGCGGCGCTATTGCTTCATGAGCCAGTTTCCTGGCTGATGATAGCGGCTACGGCCCTTGTGGTGCTTTGCGTGGCTGGAGCGCGGAAATTCGCAAGCTAGCTGCACGCGCTGGTGGCCCATCGCCGCGTCGGCCAGTTTGGCGGCTAGTCCCAATAGCTGCCATTCGCTGCCTGTTGGTCGGCGACCCGGCACACTCGCCGACCAAGTCCGCTCGTGAAGGTGAAGTTGCTGTCAGATGTCAATCTTCTCCGCGATCTCGATCGCATCGTCGACTTCGATGCCAAGGTAGCGAACGGTGCTCTCGATCTTGGAGTGTCCGAGCAGGAGCAGCACTGCGCGAAGATTGCCGGTTCGGCGGTAGATCAGCACAGCCTTAGTTCGCCGTAACGAGTGCGTGCCGAACTTCGCTGTGAACCGGCATGCAATTTTGACCCCTTGCTGGGGGTAATCGGCGCGCAATTTTGACCCTACCCCCTGTGCTGAGAACATTGCCCTTGGTGCGTGCGTCGGCACGAGGGCGAGCGGGGGATGAT
>NZ_FPEJ01000017.1 GCF_900117445.1 Hyphomicrobium sp. NDB2Meth4
ACGGCACCCCGTTGGCAAGGACTTTCTGGTCTGTCGCGCAGAGCTGGTCGGTAGCGCCCATGTGTCCGGCCTTTTTGCTCGGCGCGAACACCGATGGCCTTCATGCTATCCGCAAGATCAGCTCCCGATCAAAAGCACGCGCTCGAGGCGCCCTGGGACAATTGGGTTTTGCTGATCTCGGTGGTCGACCGTTACTGCATGACTTACCTTTTGCCCTCTCCAACCTCGTGAAGCGCGCCCGGATGGGCTCGCTCGTTCCTATGCGGCCTGTGGCACTGGTTCGTGGTACGCACCGCCGCGCGCCATTAGCACCCATGCGATCCGCGCTATCTTGTTTGCCAGGGCGACGGCAGCGATCTTGGTCGTGCGCCGTTGCAGAAGCTTGAGCAGCCACGGCCGTCGCGTACCGTGACGCTGCGCGTATCGGATTACTGCTAGGCCACCGACGACGAGTAGCCATCGCAGGTAGTGGTCGCCACGCTTTGATATCCTGCCTAGACGCTCTTTACCGCCGCTCGATGATTGCTTCGGCACCAGACCGATGAAGGCTGCAAAACTCCTACCGTTCTTGAAGTTCGAAGCGTCGCCGACGGAGGCGACGAGCGCGCTCGCCGCAAGGGGGCCAATGCCGGGGATCGTGGCGAGACGCCTGCTCGCCTCATTCGACCTGTGCCAGGCTATTACCTGCCGGTCGAGCTCGAGGATCTGGTTCTGTAACAGGCGATACTGACCGACTAGGCACATCAGTGCCCGGCGAGTCACATCGGTTATGCGAGCATCTTCACCGGAGACGATCATGTCGATCAGTCGAGAGAGGCCGATCCGGCCGATGCTCTCGGTGATACCGAACTCCGCGAGGTGCGCTCGGATCGTGTTGCCCATCCGGGTGCGATGCGTGATCAGCGTGGCTCTGGTTCTATGCAGTACCAGAACGCTCTGCTGCTCAACGGTCTTCGTCTCGGCAAACCGCATGTTCGGCCGCGTAACTGCTTCGCAGATCGCTTCGGCATCGGCTGCATCGTTCTTCTGGGTCTTCACATAGGGCTTTACGTATGCCGGCGGCATGAGCCGGACCCGATGGCCGAGCTTCTCGATCGTGCGGGCCCAGTGATGCGCGGTCGCGCAGGCCTCGATGCCGACGAGGCACGGCTCTAGCTTGGC
>NZ_FPEJ01000006.1 GCF_900117445.1 Hyphomicrobium sp. NDB2Meth4
TGATCATCCCCCGCTCGCCCTCGTGCCGACGCACGCACCAAGGGCAATGTTCTCAGCACAGGGGGTAGGGTCAAAATTGCGCGCCGATTACCCCCAGCAAGGGGTCAAAATTGCATGCCGGTTCACACGTATCTGGGCTTACATCTCGGACAAGGTTGGTGGCGACTCTGCCGAGCTCGTGGCTCTCGGCGGCGAGGCGGATCGGCTTGTGGAGGAGTTCAACGCGGGGCTGCACGCCCACCGACCGAGGCAAGCCATCCTGCAAGCTCTAGCCGACGCTGGGATACTAACGTCCGCGCTGCTAGCCCTTGATCCCATTGCCGCCCGCAATCCCTATTACGCGCACGAGAGGCGCATTATCGATCTACTTAAAGACGCGGTAGGGGCACGTGGCGACGGGACCAACTAGTGACGCAGCGTAACCGGTGGTTACCTCGATTGTGATTGGATCAGCCTTCCATCGGAGGGCCGCCATCTCGCAGGCTTGCGCGCGGAGCCAATCAAGCCCCCGGCGCCCATTGGAAGTGGGCACACTATGCCAGGATCGTGATCACCGAGATCGAGATGGTGAGCATGTGGGCGTGGCCGCTTCGCTCGAGCCGCACGGGGACCGGATGGACATCGACGCTGATGTAAGAGCCCTAGCGAACACCGCGTTGGCCAACCCGGGAAGCTTTTACACCTCCAGCGACATTGGCTCTCTTCTGCTCATCCCAGGCGCGGCGCGAATTGTATTCTTCTACAGGGATTGAGATCCTCTCATGACCCAAAGCGGTCCTGAGCAAGTGCCGCATCGTGGGCGCAAACACGAACGCGGTGCCGAGAAGCGGAGGCTAGGCCTTAAAACTCCGCTTTGCCAGTCGATCTATTCCAATCTTCAGACCGGCCACACCCGCCTTGCGCACGGATTCAACTAATATGCCTGGCTCCAACGCCATATAGAACTCGCGAAATGACACATCCCTCCGGGGCGCCTCTGAGAGCAGCGCGTAAATGGCACAACGACCGGCCCAGGCAACGTATTTGTCGAGAAACTCTTTGTGTGGTTGCAGATGCGCCGGCAGGGGAGGCATCATTTCCTGCAGCATCCCCCAAGCGGCCCCCCCGCATTGCTCCTTCATCTGGTCCGGCAATGAAGTGATATTTTCCGGAACTTTGTTCTTGTCCAGAAGCATTCCGACCGCCAAACGCTCAATTCGATCGGATTCGGCTTTGATGCGATTCTTTCTCGGCGCTTGCATGAGCTTGGATAAGCTATAACCAAACTTCCATCCCAATCTGTACAGCATGGTCCCCCCTCCAGAGCCCTCGTTATCACAACCTGCGATCTTAGCTCGCTTGGTGGCCGCCTCCGGCGCCAAGTCCCAACATCGATCCGAGGCCGCTCAGGGCGAGCAGTAAAACAAATAGTGACGGATAATACTCAGCTAGCTCAAACTGATTTCCATGATGGGCAGCGATTATTCCCAACACCGCGTTCACTGGATCGCCGCCAAGCACAACAAACTTCAGCATCTGGGCGCTTTTTTGTGCGCCATCAAACAGTGAATACACGGCGTCAATGGGATGGGTGACTATCAGGCCCGGATGCTGAAACAAATACCAGGCGCAATATACCGCCGCCATCATCAAAACGGCCAGAGTCCCCCGAAACCTCGCAAGCGGCGTATAGAATAACAGAGACTCTATAGCGACCGCGCTGACCGTGGCCACCGTTGTAACCAAGTAAAACCGACCGGCTGACCACAGGAACTCCGACCACGGAAACGGAAGAGCCTCTCTCTCCACCCAGTATAGGTGCATTTTTTGCATTCCACCGCCGACCAAATAGAAGCTCACCGTCGAGCCGAGGAATATGAACCCACACGCTACACCCAACAACCAGAAGAATGACAGAGGGTCGTCTAGAAAAGCGTCCTTCGCATATCGCTTCACGAAATAAATCGCAACGAATCCCACACCGACAAGCGTCCCCAAAATAAGCAGCGCAGCCAAGGCGAAGCCTAGCCATCCCATTGTTTCATTCGATTGCATTAGCCCCCCTTCGGCGAAGTCGCCCGCGCCCGCCGCTAATGTTGCCAAGTCACCCTTGAAGCTTGGCGGGTATCAGCGAATGCCCACCGTGGCTTCGTCACCATACCTTGTCCGGGGGAAAGTGTGCTCGCTTTAATGCTTCGTAGCCAGTGGGCGCCGCTGTTGGCCGGGTCGTGGAGTGAGCGGGATGCTGGCACCCCGTTGCGAGGTCACTGAGCCGAACGATTATGTCTGCAACTGGCCCTTAGGGGACGGAGACTGCGCTGCCACCAAGTCTTGCAGAGCGTCCGCCGTTGGGTAAGCGGCTCGACGCGCGTGACTTTCTGCTTCCGCAACAGAGCCATGCGATGAGCGCAAATTGGGGGCCAGGGTGACGGCCTATCTGGGTCCCATCCGCCTTTTCATCTTGCCTACATTTACGCTTGCAGGCTCAATTTCTCCGAGAGCCGTGGCAACCCCATTAGAGCGCCAGAGAAAACATCTCGAATACCTGCAACCTACAGCTCACACTCGCGAGCCACAGCAAGCGCAGCACTCTCATCCACGTTGAGATACGTCGTCGTATAGCGCAGAGTCGAATGGCCCAGCAGCTTGGCCACAGCGACGACATCGCGGCTGTGGGCATAGGCATGGCAAGGCATCGTCCTTCGCGTAGAATGTCCTGCAAAACGGCTTGTATCGCGGTATCCGGCCGCGTCAGCCCACGCCTTGACCAGCACTTGAAATGCCCGGGTTGTCATCGGGCGACGGGCTTTCAGGCGTGACGCAAAGAACAACGGCTGATCCGGCGCAATGCTGTGGTGCTTGATATGGACCTCTAGTGCCACCCGCGCGGCTTCAGACACGTTGAAGCGGACAGCGCCCCCCGTCTTCTCCTGCACCTTGCGCACGTCTCGCAACACGTCCCCGTTAGCGTTGGTGACATCGGACACCGTGAGGCTCAACAAATCCCCCGAACGCAGCGCCGACGATATGGCCAGCTCGAAAAGGGCGCGGTCCCTGGTCGACGACAGGACACGAGACTTACGAATTGCCGCCACGTCGTCAGCCGTGAAGGGTGCCTTTTGTCCATAAGCTATGCGGTTTACGCAGGCCATTTGACTTTTCAACTCCCCGACTTTCTCCAATGTCTGAGAATATTGGAAACCGAACTTCGCTTTCAATAATGGAATGCGAAGTTTGGTGGTTTACCGGCTGAAATGGTGAAGGAAATGGAGTCTGATTGAGGGGTGACTCGCCCGGCATAGTTCGAGGCGAATAGATTGAGCGCGACAGGCTACTGCGGGAGCTGGCAACCGAGTTGAACGCCAGAGACGTGAGGGCGCCGCGCGGCGAGGAGTGGAAGGCGGTTTACCTAATTATTTAATTATGCGTTAACCCCTACATAGGAGCGACCCGCCGGGGCGTCCTCCTGATCCAGTGACGGCAGAAACGGGCGACAGAAGACGTCGCCTTCATCGTCCAACTCGACGATGACCGCAGCGATAACGTGGTGGAACTCGGCGCGGATGTCTGCTTCTTGGGGACGTAGTTCGGCAGCGTCACAGCGCCGGTCGTCATGACGATCTTGGAAGGCTCGCAGAACATGGTGGCGATGCTCTCCAGCGAGATACGCGGATGCGGGCAGATACCCACTTCTTGCGTGTGACGTCTGGAAGCCTTCAAGCGGACGAACAGCGCTGTTCGTCAATCGTCGGGCACTCGCTGCGACGCTTCGCTTCCGCTTCCTGTTCAGCCCATTACGCGCCGACAGAGTTCTGGATTGAAGACGTGTTTTCATCCCCGCAAATGGGCGTCGTTTCCTCATTCAGTTTTGGCGAGGGGAAAGGCATCCTGAAAGGCATTGCGGCCGGACGGGGCATCACACCGAGCTACATCACGCCTTCCGTCTGGAAACGCGACATCGGCGTTACCGCTGAAAAACGATCGTCCATTCTCAAAGCGAAACGATTGTTCCCTTTCCAGCAGAAAATGCTCACATCGGAAGGGAAGTGTGAGGCGGCTCTTATCGCTCTCTATGGCCTACTGACATCGGGCGAATTCAACATCGGGTGAGACATCGGTTTTACCCGTTCATTCTCCAATATACTCATCTAGAGCACTATCGGGCGCCTTACCTGACGGTCCCGTAGGAGCGTTATGTAGGGTTATGTGAGGGTATGTCTCTTACGCACTCTAATGGGCGTAGAAAAGAATCAATATACTCACATTGAGGACTCTTTTATTTTGACTCCCATACGCGTGGAATACAGACATAACCTCACATAATCCTACATAACGCAGTGCCTAATTTTTAGGCGATTGAGGCGGGAGGACACTCCAAACGTACGCACTGGGGTTGCGCTGGCGAATTTTCACCAGCTTGCCGAGCACTTCGTCAGTACCCCCTACCTCACCGGCTTCGCGGATGCGGAAGGTGCATCCGACCATCTGGGTCTGTATGAATTTGCCTAGTGAGATGATTTGCGCGTGCTCATTATTTCCTGAGATCGGCAGATCGTAATCCAATTTTCCGAACGGATTTGTGCTGTTCTCGTACATCTCACGCACGGTCATTTTTTGTGTGTCGAATTTTTCAAAAAGATGCTTGGCAAAATCACGGATAACGTCGATGTCTTCGTCGCGATTTCCGAGATAGTTTTGGATGTTGTCTAGGAAGCCATCAATTCCGGCAGCTTCAAAAATGCCTCCCATGACGCGACTCCAGGCGTCAAAAGAGTGCACGTGTTTTTGTACGTTGTGCGGGCGCCCTTTTTGAATCCAGTTGAGCCCCAGGACGTGACACGCCCACAGCAGGTTCGCGCGGTTCTCTTTCAACCAAACCGTGAGATCGTGTTTGAACGTCGACATCGGTCGATCCAGCGTCGGATTAGCGACGTTCGCATCGAGGCGGATCGGTACGTTTCGGCGCATCAATTCGTTCGAAAATTGCAGGTTGTTTCCGGCGAGCACCCACGTCGCAGAGTTTGGCACGGCTGTGATGGTGCTTTCGCCCAGGATGCGATCCTTCCAGACACCGACAGTGAGTGCGGCGGCGAGGTGACCGGAGGCGACCTTGTGATTGATGTTGTCGAGGAAGATCATGTGCGCCCCACCGATGAGGGACGCGGTGATCATCTTCGATCGTTCAGCGGTTCATTTTCTACCACGAGTGCGGTCACCTTCAGATCGGCCGCATCAGACGGGTGAATGGGTCTACAAGTTCGATCCTAACGAAGCCACGCCGATCACGCTTGTGAATCCTAGCTTCGAGCAAGATGCTCCGAATGACGGATCAGCGCTCATTCCTGGTTGGACGCGTTCGCACGATAATCTGATGACTGTCTCCGATAACGAGACGCTCACCGCAGTAGACGGCGGGTATTTCCTCTAAGGACGACCGACTGAGGCCGTCTTGCCGCCGCGCTGAAGGGTGATGAGAGATCCTGAAGCGAACGTACGTCCAGCAACGTATCGTAACGATCTCAACACAGGATTGGCGTCGGTCGCCCTCACACACCTCGCGGTGACCCATGACGCCCCATACGAGGAGCTGAAAGCCCGTGTGTACCACAAGGCGCAAATTCGAGGTCTCTGGCCAAAGTGGAAGGGCTGGGGCGAGTGGCAATTGCTTGCAGGCGATCATCCGGTGTTCACCGGGAGCTTGGAGGAATTGGACGAGCATCTGACTGATCGCCGTATCAACTCCGCCAACGCAGCCTAATCGCAGAAGTCACCTGCTGGCCTCTATGAGCCGTTCCTTACGTGGTCGCCGTCGTGTCTGTCGGAATTACCGACCCATTCGCCGCTCTCAACATGGAACTTGAGTGTTAATAGACCCGATCGGGATTCGATCAGTGCGATTGCAGCCACTAGCCTGAGGAGGTGACAAATCATTTTCGACCTCAGGTGATTCCATGAACCGCATTTTGATTGCAGCCCTTTTCCTCGCGCCACTAACCGCCCAAGCTGACGACCGAACCAAGACTATCTCGATGTCATTCGAACGATGCGTAGCCACCATTCAACTGACTGCGACCAAGCTCGGCATCACTCCGGTCAACATTGTCGAGACGTCAACTCTTCGCATGGTCCGCTTTCCGGTGTCGGATGGCTCGATGCTGGTCACGTGCAGCAAACCGGACGCGAAAATGGTGATCGTTCAGACATCGAACGTCTGCGGGGTCGAGGTGAAGTGCTAGCGTCCCTCCAATTATTTCCAAGCTTCACAAGGGCGACTGACGGTCATGCACAATAGAACCGACGCCGAACGAGCTATCCGTGCACTCGCCTTGGAATGGATGCGCGAGACCGGCTACCAACAGCAACCGGGCCACTATCCAAGCTTCGGCTCTTTCACAACGTGGCTCGAAGGCAACCACTATAGCCACTACTTGAACTTTCGATCGCGTGTCGAAGCTCGATCGGAAGCTGAGGGCTGGTTTGAAAGCGAGATCAGAAGCTACTGGCGGTCGCGTTCGGCTGATTGTTTTTTTGCGCCGACGCCTGACCGCGTGCCGCGTGCCGCGCCCTGAACTCGGTTGCGGGGAGCGCGACTTGATGGGGAAACTGGCGGTCGATGGCAGTTTTGGAGAGTTCGCCTTTTCTCATACAGGCGGTTGCTGCTGGCGGAAACCTGCCAGCACCCATTGGAGGATGGCGCCGACAAACATGAGGGCCAGAACGCTACCTAGGACGGTTGCCCAAACCGCAACCACGTATTCGATCATCTCCTCGAATCGTAGGGACCGATATCGGGGAAGGTCGGAATAGAAATAGAGGGCCGCAGCCAAGATCAGACTGATCAACGCAACGCAGCAGAGTCGCTTTGGCCCCTCGGATAGGGATTGAATCCGCCAAAGGATAAAGCCCGTTACATTTGTCGCTAGGAGCCCGCCGAGCAGGAATAACATGAGAGAAAACAACGCCAGTGACAGTTCGCTTGGCCTCGGCGGCTCACTCTTCAAAATATAGATGATCAGCAAGGCTCCGCCGAGCAAGCCCACCTGTGTCGCTACACGTGCAATAGCGCTCTGGCTGTAAGCACGTAGATCAGTGATGGAAAGCATCCCCGCCCCCGTAATGTTCCCCTAACCCCAGGGAACGCTAACGTCAGCCCCTCAACGTATCAACCTTCGCGATCCACTTCGTCGCATAGCAACTACTGGCCAAAGTTGAAGGTTACGAACCCCGTGCTCATCAACTGAAGATAGATCGCCGCACAAAGTTTCCGGGTTAAGAGGTCTTGGTCTCCAGCTTCCGCTGCTTCGGTGATCTCCGGATACTCGCGGCCAAGTTCGGAAAGAGCTGCGACCTTTGCCTGATTGATGCAGGCGTCCCCTCTCCGTCCGACGTCACCGGCAATACGAAGCAATGCCGAGCTTCCGCGCTCCGTCAGTCGGAAACCACCACATTGGTTCTGTATCTGCCCCAGCATAAAGCCAACCTTGCCATCACCAGTACACGCGTCGGCACGCACATCCGACGGAAGCAGCAGAATGAAAGCAGTGAAGCCGAACAGACCCAACCCAAACAGCGTTTTCACTCGCTGCACCCCTTCCCCGGAGCCGCCTAATCCATACCCCGGGCTGCGCGATAGCCCATTGGGGTGAATTATTGGGGTGAATGGGGTGACAACCCCATTGAAATCATTAGGAAATTGCTGGCGGAGGGGGTGGGATTCGAACCCGCGTTGAGTAATGTTGAGACTTGTTGAGGCCAGTTGGGCCGAGGGGGTGGAATTCGAAACCTCGATAGCTGAGACAGGTCGATCTCAGTTGGGCGAGAGGTTGGGATTTGAACCCATGGTTGAGATCACCTGAGACAGGATGACACGCGTGAAGGAGCCGGAGGGATTCGAACCCTCGGTATGATCTCCGTTGAGATCGCATGAGAATGATTCGGAGCGCAAGGGTTTGGTCTAGAAGGAAAAATCTGCCATTAAATCGATGAAGCTGGACACTGCAGTGAGGGAGCCATGGGAAGTCGAACTGCGCATCCTAACTAATTGATGCAATTGCACGGGCGCCGCGCGACCTCCGCTTTCATACCCATTTTTGTGTCCAATTTTTTCAGCTTCCGCAGCTCAGCTGCCGTCGATGACTTGCGAGGGCCGAAGCAGAAGAATGTTCGCCAGCTCACTCCCGATGCTGTCCCGATATTTTGCCGGTCGCCTGTGAGGAAATCCAACTTAGAATGTCGCTGCGCCACCACCGCCGCACTCTGGGTCCCAATAGTACACCGGGCGGGAAGTGCCCTTTTGAAATCCAGACGTAAAGGGTAGCCCGGCTCACCCCGATCAGACCCTGCACCTGCCCAATCGTCAGCAATCGGTCAGGCGTGCCTTGAACGCTACTCATACTAGCCTTTAAGAGGGGCGCACTTTCACAACCCCCTCCGAGCGGCGCTCCAAAAAGGGTCGTTTTGTAGTCACTTGCCTTGCGGGAAAGTTAGCGGCCTGCAACGCTGCAAGCATGAGGCCTGCTGTTTCTCAACCGAAGTCCCACCGCGACCTTCGAAAACGACCCTTTTTGATAGCATCCATAACGTCGCATCCCGGCGCACCGCCTGGGCAATGAACGGCAGGACGGATCGCTGAATGAGACTGGGCTACGCCCGCGTATCCACCGATGACCAGAATGCGGATCTTCAGGTTGATGCGCTGACAAACTCGGGATGCGTCCGGGTATTCGTCGACCGCGGAGTGTCCGGCGCCAGATACAGTCGGCCGGCTCTCGCGGAAGCACTGCGGTCGCTTGCCCCCGGTGACACACTTGTCACCTGGAAGCTCGACCGGCTGGGGCGAAGCCTGTCTCACCTCATTCAGACGCTGTCGATGCTTGAGAGGCGAGGGATCGCCTTTTGCTCCCTCACGGAGGCAATCGACACTCAATCAGCAACCGGTCGATTACTGTTCCACGTCATGGGCGCTCTGGCGGAGTTCGAACGAGCCCTCATCAGCGAGCGAACCAAGGCTGGATTGGCGGCAGCTCGCCTTCGCGGCCGGCGGGGCGGGCGACCTCACAAGCTTTCGCGCAGCCAGGTCGAGACAGCTCGACAACTGCTTGGTGCCTACCGGTCACTGAGAAGCGTCGCCGAACATTTCTGCGTCTCGCCGCTGACCGTCAAAAGGGCCGTTTCGCATGCGCGATCACTCTCAGTGGAGTGACGGCTTGGGCGAGCTTTGGAGTAGCTAAGGGTAGCTAGGAAATTCGATTAAGTTCCAACCCGACCTCGCTGCACTCTGCGCCCAGCAACTGAAGCCGAGGTGAAGATGAGTGCAAGGTCGAAGGCGGTGATCGCGGCGCGGCTGAATGTGAGGCGTGGTCTCGATGAGAACGAGGCCGCCGTGTATCTCTCATTTTCGCCGGCCTTCTTTCGCAAGTTGGTGGAAGCGGGCGTGATGCCGAGGCCACGCGTGGCTGGAGCACGCCGCATCTGGGATGTCGAAGAACTGGATCTCGCATTCAAGTGCCTCCCGCGTGAAGAGGGCGAGCAGGGATCGGGACTGGCTGAACGAAAGCTCGACAGCTGGGAGGATTTTAAATGAGCGACAAGAAGCTCAAATACATCGAGCGCTTCGTCGACCGTCACGGTCGCGTTCGCTACTACTTTCGCCATGGAAGGGGTGAGCGCACACCTTTGCCAAGCGCGCCGGAGTCTCAGGCCTTCAAGGCGGCGTATGCCGCAGCACTCAAGAGGGTCGCTGTTAAAGCTGAGAAGAAGGTTCGCGGCGCTCCGGGCACCTTCGATCGTCTGGTCCAGGAATATTTCGAGAGCCCGGACTATCTTCGCCTCGCCATGCAGACGCAGATGACCTACGCGAGCGTGATCGAGCGCTTCCTCATCGAGGAGAATGTCGGGCACCGCCTTGTGCGCGAGATGACGCGTAAGCACGTCCAGAAGATCATCGCCAAGCGCGCAGCCACACCCGGCGCGGCCAACCAGCTCCTGAAGAAGCTGAAGGTCCTGCTCCACTTCGCCATCGACAACGGTTGGCGCACCGACGACCCGACCATCCGCATCAAGAAATTCGCCGAAGGCGAGTTCCACACGTGGACCGACGGGGAGATCGAGCGGTTTGAAGCGACTTGGCGTATTGGATCCCGCGAGCGCTTGGCGTTCGCGCTGTTCCTCTACTCGGGACAGCGTACGTCGGACGTCGCCAAGATGTCGTGGGCTGACGTGAGCGAGGACGGCATCTGGGTCGTGCAACGCAAGACCAAAGCCAAGTTGCTGGTCCCGTTCCACCCGGAACTCTATGCCATTCTATCGGCATCGCGTCGTCGCGAGGGCGCGATCCTGCAGACGGCCTTTGGCAAGCCTTTCAGCTCTAAGGGGTTGAGCAATTTCATGGGCGTGCGCATCGGCAAAGCCGGCTTGCCCGAGCGGTGCGTTACGCACGGGCTACGAAAGGCAGCAGCACGCCGGCTCGCAGAGGCCGGATGCTCAGCAAACGAGATCGCCGCCATCACCGGCCATGCGAGCCTCGAGGAAGTTGCGCGCTACACAAAGGCGGCTGAGCAGAAGAAGCTGGCGCGTTCGGCCATGGACAGGCTGGCGCGTGAAAGGCCTGCCGTTCCAGGGGTGGGAGTCCAGCCCGAAGGTTTGGGAATGGGCGGTGGCGGGTTTGGGAAAATGAGCCCAAATACCCCCTACAATGTCAATGACTTACAGATTGGATGGCGCCCCGTAGGGGACTCGAACCCCTGTTCCCAACGTGAGAGGCTGGTGTCCTAGGCCACTAGACGAACGGGACAGCGCTGGAAGCGCTCGTATATGGGCAGAGGCCCCTATCAATCAAGCCATTTCTTCGGCCTGCGGCGTCACGGGGCAGCAAAGTGCTCGAAAGTGCTAGTTTGTGGGGGCCGCGCGCTCTATCCCCACGCGCGCCAGCGGCTTTCCGTTCTTGAGATCGAGCACGGCGATGCCTTCGCGGCCCGCGGCGATGTAGTGCACGGCGAGGCGATCGCCCGACAGGGAGATCGAGCGCACGTCGGCGCCGGCGGGGAGTTGCATAGTCTGCTCGGTGCTCAGCGCTTCGACCGCCACGACGGGCGGTTGCACCGGCTGGCGCGACGCGAGATAGATGATGCGGCCGATAATAACGGCGAGCCCGGCGAAGAGCAGGACGCCCAGCGCGATCACGATGATCTTGAGATTGCGCTGCAGGCGCAGCTCATCCGCGGACGGTGCCTCTGCCTCAACTCTTTCCTGCATCAATCCCTCCCTCATCGCGGAGGCCAACGGATACCCATTGCGCCCCATGAGCGATCGTCTCGAAGAACACCACGCGGGCCTCGTCGAGCTCCAGGTGGGTGAAGCGGAAGCCGGCAGCCGCCTCGATAAACTGCTCGCCCAGCGCGTCACGACATTGAGCCGCGCGCGGATTCAGGCGCTGATCCGGTCTGGCAACGTGACCGGCCCGGGCGGGGGGACCATAGGAGACGGCTCCTACAGGGTCAAACCGGGGGAGACGTTCACCATCAACGTCCCCGAAGCTGAGCCGGCCGAGCCCGAAGGCGAGGATATTGCGCTCGATGTCGTCTACGAGGACGGCGACGTGATCGTGATCAACAAGCCGGCGCATCTGGTGGTGCACCCCGCCGCCGGCCACAGCAGCGGCACCTTGGTGAACGCGCTGATCGCGCATTGTGGCTCCAGCCTGTCGGGCATTGGCGGCGTGAAGCGGCCCGGCATCGTCCATAGGCTGGACAAGGGTACGTCGGGGCTGCTCGTCGTTGCCAAGAACGATGCTGCGCACAAGGCGCTGAGCGAGCAGTTCGCCGCGCACGGCGCCGACGAAAAGATGCATCGCGCGTACCTGGCGCTGGTGTGGGGGAAACCGTTGCGCCCGCGCGGCGTTATCTCGGCACGGCTCGACCGGAGCCGTTCCAACCGCACCAAGATCGCGGTGGTGACGGGCGAGAGCGGGCGGCACGCGGTGACGCATTACGAAGTGCTGGAGACGTTCGATACTCCGGCGGGTGAAGTGTCACTGCTCCGCCTGGAACTTGAAACGGGGCGCACGCATCAGATTCGCGTGCATCTTGCACACATCGGGCATCCGGTGCTCGGCGATGCGACGTACGGCAGCGGATTCAAGGCCAAGACGACGAAGTTGAGCGAAGAGGCGGTTGCAGCTCTAGATGCGCTGCATCGGCAAGCGTTGCACGCCGCGGAGCTCGGGTTCGAGCACCCAAGAACGAAGAAGCCGTTGGCGTTCGAGGCGCCGTTGCCCAACGATATGAAGGCGCTACTTGAAGCGCTCTCATCCGATTAGCGGCAAATCGTGCCGGCCGGCAAAAGCTCACGTTAGCGTCTGGCGGGGTTTGTATGTCCCCGCCAAAAGGCGCGTTAGCAGATGAGCCGCTATTCTCGGGGCCGTGCTCCGGGCAGAATGGCAAATGCGTCCGAAAGGTCACGATAACGCGAGCAGCTGTGTCCACATTACTGGACTGCAACTGCGACATAGGTCGAATGCAACAATGTAGCCTTTGACCGCGTATAAGCAGACAGAGGCCCAGAGGCAACTATCGACGGAAATCTGGGTAGCAGGACGTTTGGGTTTCAAGGGGCACGCAACAATATATGTGCCCTGCGCATATGTGCCCTGCGTGGCCATGCCGCGTAGTTACGAGGGACCGCCCACGGCACTGGGGCGGACAGGTGATGAATATGGCGACCACTTCGAAGCTTCCGACGATCGCACAAGGCTCGCTGGGTCTTTCCCGGTATCTCGAAGAGATCCGCAAGTTCCCCATGCTCGAGCCGGGCGAGGAATTCATGCTGGCCAAGCGCTGGCAGGAGCACGCCGACCAGGACGCGGCTGAAAAGCTCGTGACGTCGCATCTGCGACTGGTCGCGCGCATCGCCATGGGCTACCGCGGCTACGGCCTGCCGATCGGCGAGGTCATCTCCGAGGGCAACGTCGGCCTGATGCAGGCGGTAAAGCGGTTCGATCCGGACAAGGGCTTCCGCCTCGCAACGTACGCGATGTGGTGGATCCGCGCGTCGATCCAGGAATACATCCTGCGCTCGTGGAGCCTCGTGAAGATGGGCACCACGGCCGCACAGAAAAAGCTGTTCTTCAACCTGCGGCGCGCCAAGAGCCAGCTGCAGGCGCTGGACGAGGGCGATCTTCGCCCCGACCAAGTGAAGACGATCGCGCACAAGTTCGGTGTGAGCGAAGCCGACGTGGTGTCGATGAACCGGCGCCTTGGCGGTGACGCGTCGCTCAACGCGCCCGTGCGCAACGACATGGAAGCGGGCGAGTGGCAGGACTGGCTTGCCGACGATCAGCCGACGCAAGAGGAAGTGCTTGGCGAGGAGCAGGAACTCGATCAGCGCAAGAGCTACCTGACGAGTGCACTGTCGACGCTCAACGACCGCGAGCGGCGTATCTTCGAAGCGCGGCGTCTCACTGAGCAGCCGGCGACGCTGGAAGATCTGTCGACCGAGTTCGGCGTTTCGCGCGAGCGCATCCGGCAGATCGAGGTGCGCGCGTTCGAGAAGGTGCAGAAGGCGGTGCAGTCCGCGGCTATGGCGGACGAGACCGAGCGCCAGCAGCACATCAGCTAATGCTAAGCGGCGGCGCCGTTATTGCGGCGCCGTCACCTTCAGGTCGCTGACCGTCCAGGTATCACCCTTTTTCGTGTCGGCTGAGGCCGCCAGCATTCCAATGTAGCTGGCGCCGACCGGCGGATCGCCGTGGAAGCTTGCCGCTGGCTTGCCGTTGATGGCGATCTCGGCCTGAGGCCCTTTGATCGTCACGCGCAGGGTGTTGCGCTCCTTCGAGCCGGTATTGACGGCAGCGACCTTCGTCCACGCGACAGGCCGCTTGGCGACGACCTTGCCATCGACAATGCGTGCGACGGTGAAATAGCCGTTGGGGGCGACGACCGCCTGGTAGTAGTTGCGGCTGTCCTGCACCCAGAACAGCAGCCCGGCGTAGCTCGCTGTCGGGTTTATAGTGTTGTTGGCGGGCCGGACGGTCAGACAAGCATCCATATCGGAGAAGACGAAAGCGCGGTTCCACCGAAGCGCGGATGTGCCGGGGTTGGGGTCGAACTCGGCCTCGCCGCCGGAGATCTTAACCTCGCCGTCCTTCGTCCCCCACATCGGATCGTGATCGGTGAACTTGTCCTCGAACAGCAGCCGCCCGGTGCCGCAATTGTTTTCCGCGGCGGCGGGAACGGCGCCGGTGGTTTGCACTTCCGCTGCGGACGACGGCGCGGCTGTCGCTGCAGCCGCTGCGGGAGGCGAGCCCAGCTTGAAGTCGGTGAAGCGCCAGGTGTCGACGGCGGCGGGTGCCGACGATGCGATTAGGCCGATGTGGCTCGCGCCCTCGGGCGCTTGACCGCGGAAGCGTGCAACCTCGGCGTCGTTGATGCGCACGGCGACATTCGCGCCCTCAATCGTGACGCGCAGAATATTGGTCGCGTCGGCGCCGGTCTTAATGGCGCTGTTCGGCGTCCAGTGGACGAGCGGCGCACCAAGAATGCGACCGCCCACTTTACGCGCCACCGTCACCATGCCGTTGCGCGAGATGACTGCCTGATAGAAGTTGTCCTTGTCGACGCCCCAAAACAGCAGGCCGGCGTAACCGCGAGAGGCGTCGGCGGTGGTGTCTGGCATTTGGATGGTGACGCAGACGTCGGCGTCAGTCAGTGACTTGCCGGCGTTCCAGCGAGCCGTCTGCGTGCCGACCTCGGGTGCAAGGATCGCTGCGTTGTTCTCGATGCGGAACTGCGCGTCGGCGTCGCCCCAGCCCGCTTCGCCGGTCTGGAAGGTTTCGGGCGCCGCTGCCGGATCACATGCCCAGACGGGTGTCGCCAAAAGACAGGCAGCCAGGGCAAATGGGGCAAAGCGCATCGTGAAACCTCGCAGGTGATTCGAGTTGATGAAAGTATGCCGTAGAAAAAGGCGAGAATGACGCCTTATGGCCCGTTTTTGGCCTCGCACCGCAAGTGCTCCGCGCATGCAACATTAATTTGCTGCGGTGCACCCCTCGGATATTGGGCCGAATCACATACTCTTATGCGTGAGGGGGCCGATCCTCTCGCGACTCCCGCTTGGAGCCGTATCGAGTGCGCGTCGGAGAAGGAGGGGCCTACGCCCTTGTTATCTCTGAGCCAGAACTGTCGAAAGACAGGCAGCATTTGCCGGATGGATGCGCGGCGGGCATGGATGGGGCCGCCCCAGGGAGCATCTGTCAGTTCTGATTGTCGGCCTCTGCCGAGCCCTATCCGCTACCGCCGCATTCCTCCGCAATCACCGATGATCGCCGTTCGGCTACCGCGCCCTTCCTGGCCGGTGCGTCGACGCATGGCGTCTATCGGCCGTTTGTTTTCCGATTGCTGCTCGAGGCTACGGCACTTACTGGAAGATGGAGTGGACAATGCTGAAGCGCCTTCACTCTTCGAAGGTCCCACACACCGTATCTTCTCCTGCGCGTGTCGTTCGTTCGCTTCGGCTTGAATTGGAATGGTATCGGATACTGCTCTGGCGCCACAGACAAATGCGTCCTCCAAGTATGACTTGACGGGGGCTTAGCCGGGAGGGCGTGCGAACCCAATCCCGGCCACAAGATAAAAGGCCGGTCCTGCGGGACCGGCCTTTGTTGTTTTTGGTGACACGAGTGGAGAGATGCGTTTCTTACGGAGGGCTGCTCGCAAGTTGAGAGCCGGCGCTTGCGCCGGGCGCCCTTGGCGCCTTGCCGCTGCGCGGCGGCGTCTGAGTTTGGTGACACGAGTGGAGAGGTGCGCTTCTTACGGAGGGCTGCTCGCAAGTTGAGAGCCGGCGCTCGCGCCGGGCGCCCTTGGCGCCTTGCCGCTGCGCGGCGGAGTGCGGAGCGCAATCGTTTGCCTCCGCTCTACGTCATCCCGGCGAAGGCCGAACTAGAGCGGGAGCTGGGCGACCTGGTTGGTGAAGTAGTTCTCGATCGCGTCCTGGATGGAGTTGGCGACCTTGTTGCGCCAGCTGTCGGACATCAGGTTCGCCGCGTCCTTCTTGTTGGTGACGTAGGCAAGCTCGATCAGCACTGACGGGAACTGCGCAGTTTTCAGCACGCGAAAACCGGCCTGCTGGTCGGGCTTAGCGCGCATCGCCGTGCTGGCGCCCATCGTTTCGATCACCGTCTTGGCGAACACGTTGGTGCGGTCGTGAGTTGCATCGACTTCACGCGCGGCGAGGTCGGTGAGAATGTCTTTGACGAGGCTGGTATCGCCACTGCTTCCGGAGTCGACCTTTTCGACCTTATCGACCTCCGACTTCGACAGCACGTTGCGGCGCGTCGAGCGACGCAGGCTGTCGGCAGTGGAGTCGCGCAGCGAATAGATCGTGGCACCACTCGCCGTGCTGCCGGTGTCAGCGTAGTCGCAGTGGACGGCGATGAAGAGGCTCGCCTTGTTCTTCTCGCCAAACTCGACGCGATCGCCGAGGGGAATGAACACGTCCTCGTTGCGCGTGAGCAGAACGCGGTAGCGGCCCGTTTCCTCAAGCTTCTTGGCGAGGATCTTGCTGAACGCGAGCGTGATGTCCTTCTCGACAGCACCGTTCTTCATGGCGCCGGAGTCGTGGCCGCCGTGACCGGGGTCGATCACGATGACGGGCTTGAAGGCGCGCTGCGCCAGAACGTCGGGCGGTGTTGCCGGACGCGGGAGCGGCGGCTGAATGGTTGCAGCACCCAGCGAATAGGTCGGCGGCGCGATCGTCGACTTGGGCTTCTGCACGCTAGCCGTCATCGCGACGAAGGGTGAGATCTCGACGACGAGATGCTGACTGCGTCCGTCCTTAGCCTTCTCGATACGGGCGCCCTGCACGATCACCGGCTCGGTGACGTGGATGATGATGCGTGAGCGGTCGCTCCCGGCGAGTCCAGCCTGGAACGACTTGATGAGGCCCACCGGCGCGTTGACCGGCTGCTCAGGCAAACGCAGCTTAGTCTCGGCTACCTGGACGACGACGCGGTTGGGGTTGGAAAGCGAGAAGACCTCGAACTCTGCCTTCTTCGGCAGGCCGATGACGAAGCGCGTGCGCGGCAGCGGCGCCGGAGCCGACGTCGAGGCGGTCTTGCTGGGTGAACCGCTGAAGAGGGTCTCTGCTGCGTCGAACAGGCTTTGTGCCTGCAGCGGTGAGGTCGCGCAGAGTAAGGTAAACGCAATCAATATCCCGCGGCTGATGCGCCACGGATTGCCGTGAACCATGACGTCTGACCCCCGTCGTACGCGGAACAAATTTCAAGTGGCAAGGACAGTCAGGGTTGCCTGAGATGATGGCGTTTTGCAGTCCGCCTTCAGGCATTGTTAGGGTTATCGCGCATCAACCCTTAAAAATTCACTAACGCGTTGATGATGCAATTAAAGGTTCGGACTTTCGTCAGCGCCAGCGATCGGCTGCGTCGTCGTCTTCGGCGCGAGCTTCGACCCACGTGCTCGAGCCGTCGGCGCCGGTTTCTTTTTTCCAGAATGGCGCCCGCGTCTTGAGGTAGTCCATGAGGAAGCTGGCGGCCTCGAAAGCGGCCTGGCGATGCGCGGATGCTGCGATCACCAGCACGATATTGTCGCCGGCTTTGAGCTCGCCGACGCGATGCAGCATCAGCACCGCCTGCAGCGGCCAGCGTTGCATCGCCTCCTGCTCGATGCGGGCCATCTCGGCCTCCGTCATCTCGGGATAGTGCTCGAGGGTCAGCGTGGAGACTTCGCGCCCGTCGTCATCGCCGCGCACCTTGCCGGTGAAAGTGACGATCGCGCCGACATCGCGTCGCCCGCCGATCAGCTTTTCAGTTTCAGCTGAGAGATCGAAATCCTCGGTCTGGACGCGCACCGACATGGCGATCAGCCCCCGGTTACGGGTGGGAAGAAGGCGATCTCACGCGCGGCGCCGATGGCCGCGGAAGGCTTCACGTGCACCTTGTCGAGGGCAGCGCGGACGACCTGCGGGCGCGCGAACGCCTCGTCGTAACCCTCCCCGCGCTGCTTCAGCCAGGCGACCAGCGCCTCCACTGTGGCAACGTCGGGCGGCAGATCGACGTCCTCGGTGGCGAGGCCGATTTTCTCGCGCACCCAGGCGAAATACAGGAGCCGCACGCGGCGGGTCGCGTCTGCGCTCATCAGAGCCTCATCAAATGCGGAGCCCTAATGCTCCATGGCGTGGACGACGCCGGCTTTCAGATAGTCATAGCCGGTCCACAATGTGAGCAGGGCGGCGATCCAGAGGATCACGATGCCGCCGGTCATGATGCCGGGGACGATCTTCTCGGCCGCCGGGCCAGCGAGCAGAACCGCAAGCGCGATCATCTGCATCGTGGTCTTCCACTTGGCGAGCTGGGTGACGTGGATCCTGACGTTCAGCTCAGCCAGGAACTCGCGCAGCCCCGAGACCAGAATCTCGCGACAGAGGATGATGACGGCCGCCCAGATCGACCAGCCGCCGATGGTGTTGTCGTGAACGAGCATCATCAGGACGGCGCCGACGAGAAGCTTGTCGGCGATGGGGTCGAGCATGCGCCCGAGGGTCGACTGCTGCTCCCATATGCGGGCGAGGTAACCATCGAGCCAATCGGTCACGCTGGCGAACACGAACAGCGAAAAAGCCGACCAGCGGGCGACGTCTCCCTTGAGGAAGAACAGGCAGGCGACGAGAGCGGGTACTGCCGCAATGCGAACGTACGTCAGCACGTTCGGCAAGCTCATCATCATTGCGCGCGAATTGGCAACTTGGTCCATCGGCCCTTGGTACAGCATTCGGCTGACGGTCCGTCAATGGCCCGTCGCGCAAAGCAGGTTTACAGCGCCGACTGGGGCGTCAATGGCACACAGTTGCGTGGCTCTTGCGCTCTTTCATGTCGAGGTGGAAGTGGTCGCGATGGGCTTCATTCGTCTCCGGCCCGAGGACGGTCGTAAACAAGGTGCAGGAACCCTGATGCACGCGCTTCAGGAAGGCCGCCTCCTTTGTGTTTGACGGAGCCAGCGGCGAGGCGACGGGCGGCAACGCGGCCTGCTTTGTCTCCGTATCCCGTTTGAAGTTGGCTTTTTCGACCTTGCCCTTGTTTTTGCTCTCGGCCTTTTTTCCGGCATCCGCGATGGACGGCGCTGCGGCCGCAGGGGGCGCTGTTTCCTTCGCCCCGGCAGCCGGCTTGTCGGCCTCCTTGGTGCCCTTGGCGAGTTTGGCGGCGGCTTTCTTCTGCGCGGCGGCGATGTCTCGCGTCGTCGGCCCCCACGCCGCGCGGACAGAGATGGCGCGGCCATCAGCCGTGATGAAGCCCGCGATATCGATAGCGTTGCCGGTCGCATGCTCGCTGAGCGTCAGCTTGGGGTTATTGTAGATGTTGCGACACGAATAGGACGAGGCGCCGACGATACGCTTGATGCGCGAGCCCAGCACTTGCTGCGCGGCTGGCTGCAGGACCTTCTCGACCCAAGCGGCGAGGGAAGCGGCTAGGCGGCAGTTCATTGTGGGCGTCGGAATGAAGTCGACCTTCTCGGTCGCGCCGACACTGCGAAGCACCAAGGGGGCGGTGGTACCGCACTGGCCCTTCTTCATCGGCTCTTCCAGATCGACATCGGCCGCTGCCGGAGCCAGGAGCTGAATGCACTGGCGCAGGCCGGCGTTGACCTGCTCCGGCGTCCAAGCATCGGCCGGCGGGGGGGATGGCGTTGCGGCAGCGGGGGAAGAGGACCCTGGCGGGGCGACCGGGGCTGTGGCGGCAGGCGACGAGGCTTGCTCCGCGGCGGCCTTTGCAGGGGCGGGCGTTGCCGGCGCCGTCACCGCCTGCGCCGGGCCAGCGGCCTTGGGCTGCACTGAAGCAGGCGGGGACAATGGGGCGCGCGGCGGCAAGTAGGCCAGCGCCACAATCCCCACGAACGCCACATAGGACATCCACGAAGACGCGCGGCTCAACGAGCCATCGACGGTCGGAACAATCGCCATGCCTTCCCCCCGGATGGCCCCTACGCAACGCATTTTGGTGCTTGTCGGCGAATTACTACCGCAGGCAAACGGCGAAAATGGGATTCTGGCGCTTAGCTTAAGGTCAAAGCCCTCGAGGCCGGGCGCAGCAACGCACGTGGAGGAGCAAGCCAGTGGACAGTTTTGACAGCGACCGACGCAGTCTCGCGGCAAAGGCCGCCTTCGATAGGAGAGAAATGCTCATGTCGAGCCTCGCGACGGGTTTCGCGCTCGCCACTCAGCCGGTCGCGGCCGAGAGCGTCATTCACACGGATACCGAGGGCCTTGAAGCCGGCATGGTCGAGGTGCCGGTCAGCGACGGCGTGCTGCCGGCCTATCGCGCGATGCCGGCGGCGGCGGGCACGTTCCCGGTCATTCTCGTCGTCCAGGAGATATTCGGCGTACATGAACATATCCGCGACCTGTGCCGGCGGCTCGCGAAGGAAGGTTATTTCGCAATCGCCCCAGAGCTCTACTTCCGCCAAGGCAGCGTAGTGGGGATGGGCGATATCAAGGAGATCATCTCGAAGGTGGTGTCCAAGGTGCCGGACGCGCAGGTGATGAGCGACCTCGATGAGACCGTGGCATACGTAAAATCGACAGGGCGCGGCGATACCGCGAGGCTGGGCATCACCGGCTTCTGCTGGGGCGGAAGGATCGTATGGCTTTATGCGGCGCACAGCGCAGCGTTGAAAGCGGGCGTTGCATGGTACGGCAAGCTCGCGGGTGACAGCACGGCCACCACGCCGCGCCACCCCATTGATATCGCATCAGAACTGAAGGCGCCGGTGCTGGGCCTATACGGTGGCGCAGACCAGGGCATACCGGTGGAGACGGTGGATCGCATGCGGGAAGCCTGCAAGGCCGCAGGCAAGGCGTGCGAGATCGTCGTCTATCCCGATACGCCGCATGCGTTCAACGCGGACTATCGGCCGAGCTACCGGGCCGAGGCCGCCAAGGATGGCTGGGCGCGAATGTTGAGCTGGTTCAAGGCACACGGCGTCGTCTGAAACGCGCGGCGGCTTTCAATCTCCCACGCAATCGTACCGTCATGGGGCGGTGGTAATACCGCCGGCGGTTGAAGCTGCGCGGCCTTGCATGTGAGAGCGCGTTGGCAGAAACTGCGCGCGCGCAAAAGCGCAATCAAGCAGCCCATAAAAACAGGGCTTTTAAGGGGGAGTCGTACGCATGGAACATCTGCCGTTCGACTTGGCGACCGTCGACTGGGTCATGGTCGCCATCTACTCGGGTATCGCCTTCGTCGCATCAGTCATCGGCAACGCGATTGCAGGGAACCGCCTTCTCGGCGCGTTTCTCGGCGCGATCCTTTTCGCCGTTCTGTTCGTCTGTTGGTACTACTGGCTGGCAGCAATCGCCATGCCGGCAGTCACCGCTGCGCCACCCGTCTAGAAATACACGCTCGAAACCAAAGCGCCATCTCGGCCGGGATCACAATCCTGGCCGAGATGGCGTTTGCGTTTGCCCTATTGGCGACGCTCGTGGAAGTGATCGTAGATGCGCTGCGCCATCTCGGCGGAAATGCCATCGACGGCTTTCAGATCTTCGACGCCTGCGCGCGATATCGCCTTCGCTGAACCGAAATGGCCCATGAGTGCGCGGCGGCGACGCGGGCCGATGCCTTCGATGTCGTCGAGCGGGCTTGCGTTCATCGCCATGGAGCGACGCGTGCGGTGTGAGCCGATAGCGAAGCGATGCGCCTCATCGCGCAGACGCTGCACGAAGTAGAGCACAGGATCGCGCGGCTCGAGCATGACCGAGCGCTCGCGGCCGGGGATGTGGAAGTGCTCACGGCCAGCGTCACGGTCGGGTCCCTTGGCGACGCCGACGAGGCAAATGTCGTTGATGCCGAGATCGGCCATCACCTCGCGCGCAACCGCGAGCTGACCGGCACCGCCGTCGATCAGGACGAGATCGGGGCGATCGGGAAAGCGATCGGCTTCCTCGTCTTCGAGCAGCTCTGGTGAGATGTCGGCGGCGATGGCAGCCTGCGCCAGCAACGTACTGGCTTCTTCCTCGGCGATGGCGGCCGCTGCGCCCTTCGCTGCTTCCTTTTTGTTGGTTTCGAGGACGAGCCGCTTGAAGCGCCGCGTCAGCACCTCGCGCATCATGCCGTAGTCGTCGCCCGGCGTGACGTTCTGAGACTTGATGTTGAACTTGCGGTACTGGCCTTTGACGAAGCCTTCGCGGCCGGCGACGATCATGGCGCCGACGGCGTTGGTGCCCTGAATGTGGCTGTTGTCGTAGACCTCGATGCGCTTGGGGACGCTCGACAATTCAAACCGCTCGGCCAGCGCTTCGAGCAGACGGCGCTGCGAAGATCCTTCGGCCAGCTTGCGGCCCAGCGCTTCGCGCGCGTTCGACAGCGCGTGATCGACAATGCCAGATTTGGTGCCACGCTGCGGGACACGCAGCTCGATCTTATGATCGGCCTTGATGCACAGCGCCTCGGTGAGCAGCTCGCGGTTCGGGACGTCGTGAGACAGCAAGATGAGCCGCGGCACGGGCTTGTCGTCGTAGAACTGGGCGATGAAGCTATCGAGAACTTCCTCCACCGGCAGCGCGCGATCCGCCTTTGGGAAATAGGCCCGGTTGCCCCAGTTCTGGCCAGTGCGGAAGAAGAACACCTCTATGCAGGTTTGGCCGCCCTCTTGTGCGGCGGCGAACACGTCGGCTTCCTCGATGCCTTCCGGGTTGATGGACTGATCGGCGGTGACGTGCGCGAGCGCTGCGAGGCGATCGCGAAAGCGAGCGGCGCGTTCGAACTCGAGCCGGGAGGACGCTTCCTCCATCAGCTTCTGGTACATGCGGCGCACGTTCTGGCTCTCGCCACGCAGGAAGCTCACGGCCTCATCGACGAGACGACCATAATCGTCGAGCGATATCTCACCCGTGCATGGCGCGGAGCAGCGCTTGATCTGATGCAGCAGGCATGGACGCGTGCGACTCTCGTAGACGCTGTCGGAGCACGAACGCAGAAGAAACGCGCGTTCCAGCATGTTGATGGTGCGGCTGACGGCGCCCGCTGAAGCGAACGGTCCGAAGTAGTCGCCTTTACGGTTGCGCGCGCCGCGGTGCTTCATGATCTGCGGGGCCGGTGTGTCGCGGGCGATCAGAATGTAGGGGAACGACTTGTCGTCGCGCATCAACACGTTGAAGCGCGGGCGGAAGCGCTTGATGAGGTTTGCTTCGAGCAGCAGCGCCTCTGCCTCGGTGCGGACGGTGACGAACTCCATGCTCGCAGTGGTGGCGATCATGCGCGCGATGCGATTGGTGTGACCACCGAGGCGCGTGTAGTTCGAAACGCGCGCTTTGAGGCTGCGCGCCTTGCCGACGTAGATGACGGTGCCTTCCGCATCGAGCATGCGATAGACGCCCGGCGAGGCCGGCAGCAGCTTGATGTAGCTGGAGATGACCTCGGGCCCGCTGACGCGCGGCGGCTCGGGCGTCGCTGCGGGCGGTGAGGCCTCCAGCGCCGGATCCTGCGGCGAAGCTGTTTGGGTGTCTTTGTCGGGCATCGGCGATAGATCGGCCTAGCGGCCGATCACGTCAAGCGGGGCATATCGCCGGCGTCGCGACTTAGCCATCGTCCTCGGTATCGGCAGACGATGAGCCTTCCTCGCCGGCCGCATAACTGAGGATATCGCCCGGCTGGCAATCGAGCGCCGCACAAATCTTTGCAAGCGTCTCGAAGCGCACGCCTTTGACGCGCCCCGTCTTGAGCATCGACAGATTAACTTCGGAGATACCGATCTGGCTGGCGAGTTCGCGTGAGCGCATCTTGCGGCGCGCCAGCATGACATCGAGGTTGACGACGATCGGCATTTTCAGATCGCTCAAATGAAACGGGCATTTTCCTCGGCAAGCGCGGTGGCCTGCTCGAGGATCGCGGCGAAGACGAGGACGATGAGGCCGAGGATGAGGCCCATTGCCGTGGCCAGGATCGGCAGGGCGCGCAGGTATCCCTGGGCCAGTGCGATCGAGCTATCACCGGCGTGCAAGTAGGCGCGCAGCAGAACGCGCGTCAGCGGAAGTAACGCTGCGCCCACCACGAGCGCCAAGCCGAAACGTCTAAGGGCCGTCGAAGCCGCGCGGGAGAAATGCTCTCCCCTTTGCAACCTGCTGCAGAACCCCGACAGCTGGATCAGGCCCCAAGCGACAGTCGCAAACGGCAGCAGCAGCAAGATGAGCACGACCGGATCGCCGGACACCTGCTCGGGCATCGCGTTGCGAAAGCCGGGCCACGCATCGATGCGCCAGAGCCATGCGAGGGAGGGCATCAGAAGCAGCAGCACCGCGCCGATCCAAGTGAGGGCCTTCAGCAGCCGTGCGAGGTTCTGGTTGGACATCGTCTCGTCTACCTTGACTCGTTAAGTTTTTAATGTTTTACATTAAATCATTGGCGCAGAAAAGTAAACGGCGCGCGTCCGAGGAAGGCTCGGCGTCGGCGCACTCGAAACAGGTTATCGGTTAGTCAGGAGTAATCCGAATGTTGCGCGGCTATCTCACAGTTCTCGTACTGACGTCGCTGTTTCTCGCCTCAAGCTTTGTGCTCAGCGTAGCGGTCAGCGCCCGCTCGAAAGGCGAGATGCGCGAGGCCTGCGGCGATGACTATAAGCGCCACTGCAGCGACGTTCAGCGGGGCGGCGGTCGCATCCTGCAGTGTCTGCAGTCGCATTTGAACGAACTGTCGCCGGCCTGCCGAGGCGTCGTCGAAGAACGGGCCGCCGCGAAGCAGGCCAAGCCGGAGTAGTTGAAGCGGCTACCAGGCGAGCTTGGCCATGGCGGCGACCGGGCGGGGCGATCCGACGGGGAACAGCTCCGTCACCACCTCTTCGAGCCCGCCTTTGACGTGAACTCCGCTGGCCACGAACACCGAACGCAGGCCAGCGGCGGCGGCGCCGGCGATATCGGTTGCAACGCCATCGCCGATCGCCAGCAAGCGCGATTTGTCGGAAGCGCCGGGCTTCAGGCCTTCGAGAGTTTCGAACGCGAGATCGTAGATCGGCAGATAGGGCTTGCCGGCGTACGCAACCTCGCCACCTGCGCCTTCGTAGGCGCGGGCGACGGCTCCGGCGCAGTAGATCATGCGACCGCCGCGCTCGACCATGATGTCGGGGTTGGCGCAAATCATCGGCAGACCGCGCGGCAGACATGCCGAGAGGATCTCGGTGTAATCATCGGGCGATTCATGCTCGTCGTTGAAGAGTCCGGTGCAGACGATGGCCTCCGCTTCCTCCGGTGCGACGCGTGCGATGTCGAGGCCGGCGAAAACGCCGAGGTCGCGCTCGGGACCGATGTGCAGCACCGGGCGACCGGCAAGCTTGGTGACGAGGGTGCGGGCAACGTCGCCGGAGGTGACGACGGCGTCATACGTGGTGCGCGGGACGCCGATGCCATCGAGCTGGGCGATGACGCTGTCGTGCGGGCGCGGCGAGTTCGAGACGAGGACCACGAGGCCACCGGCTTCGCGATAGCGGGCGCACGCGGCGCAGGCATCCTGAAACGGCGTCACGCCGTTGTGGATCACGCCCCAAATGTCGACCAGCCAGGCAGTGGTCTCCCCGGCGAAGGGGGCGACCGATGCAACGATCGGAAGGGCGGGGCTGGAAATGGATGCGGGCGGCATAGGCGCTTGCCTATCGTCCGCCCGCATAAATCTCAAGCGTCTGCTGTCAGGCAGCAGCGTCGTCGGCTGCGGCAAAAGCGTTGCCTGCCACAGTGGTGGGGCCACCGAACAGAGCGCCCTGGCCCAGCGGAACACCAATCGCCAGCACCTTATCGCGGGTCGCCTCGTCGTCGATGTTGGTGACGATGAGGGTAAGACCCAGCTCGCTGAGGTTACGGCAGACGTCCGCAGCGCCCATGCTGCCGCTCGGGGCCGCGAGGCCGGCGAGCAGAGTTGCGGCGTCGATCTTCACGAAGGCGAAGCCGGCGGCGCAGAGCGCGGTGAACTCATAGTCGAAGTCGGTTACGTCCTCGACGCCGAAACGGAAACCGAGGTCGCGCATGTCGGTCAATGCGCTCCACTCCGAGCCACCGAACGTGCGTACATCGGCCTGGGCGAAGGTGAGCACCAGCTCGTTGGCCAACTCCTCGCGATCACGATACGCGTCGGCCAACTCATCGAGGTAGCTGTCGTTGGCGAGCGAGACTGCCGTTGCCGGAGCGAACAGGCACGTCTCGCGTCCATCGTCAGCGAGGCCGCGGGCGACCTGCGCTGCATGGCGCAGACGGGCACCGTCGAGCAGCGGCAGCAGGCCGGCGATGGCAAGCTGCGGATCGCGCGCCGTCGTCGACAGAACCGTCCCGCGCTCGTCACGCGGACAGACGACGACCTCGTAGTAGTGGAGCTGGTGATCGGCGAGACCGACGATCGGCGACAGCGTGACGTCGACGCGGCCGCTGGCGACAGCCTCGGCAAGCGCTGCAAGGCGCGCGTGCGAAGGCATGATCGGCGGCGGGGTCGGTGCGCCGGGGCGCGCCGGAGAAGCAGGCGGCAGGCCATCCTTCTTCTTGGTGGTGCGCATGGCGTTGGCGGTTGTCTGCAACGCATTGAGAGAGGCGCGCAGCACGCTTTCCTGGCGCTGCGGTGGCAGGCCGTCGAGCGTCGGCTCGGCGATGTTCACCTCGTCGGCAAGACGCTTGATCATGCCGTGCACGGCGTCGAGATCGGTTTCACGATCGAGCTGCAGAGATGGAGGCTCGGATCGCGGTGCTTCCGGCAACGTCGGCTTGGAGGCATTCGGCCAGTAGTCGTGCGACTTTCGCTCCGCAGACGGCGCGGGCATGGCGCCGGGCATCGACCAATCGGGCAAGGTCGGGATCGGCGGCATATCCGGATGCTTGGCTTCGGCGCGCAGATTGAGCTTGGGCTCAGCGGTCTCGTCCAGCAACGGGGCCGAGAGCGAAGGCTCAGGGCGCGGCGCCGTCAGCGGCGGCTCGCCGGCGTCGGCGTCAAAGGCCGGGCGATCGAGACCCGGACGGTGTGCTGAGATACGCGGCTCGCGCGTCGAGCCGACCTCGCTCGCGGCACGGAAGATGCGCGGCGCCTTGGTCGCGGCGGCCGGAAGCGGCGGCGGCGGGTCCATCGCGAGAGGCGGCATCGAGGGTGCCGACATCGCAGGCGCCTGCATCGCCGGTTCCATGCGCGCTTCCTTTGCCGCTGTTGCGGCCGGCGGCACGCCGAGATTGCCGGACGGGCGCCCCATCTTCGGCAGGCGGCTGGCAACGGCCGGTGCTTCCGGCGACGGCGCCACCTTGATGCGGGCGATCTCGTCTTCGAGGCGGTTCACCTCATAGGCGAGCTGGCTTTCCCGCTCAGAGCGCCGCTTCAGCGCGTGCACCATCAGCAAGATCGTATAGACCGATCCGGCCCCGATGAGTGCTGCCCAGAAGGACATCTGAAGCTGCAGATATGCGGCGACGAAGAAGGCCGCCGTTATCAGAACGATGGCCCCCTTCACGATGAGATCGGCCATGCCGCTATGGCGCGGCACGCTGTTCTCTGTGTTGTCGATGCTCGTCATGGAAGAGTGACGACGCCCCCTTGCCGATTCGTTGATCATGCGAGCTTTTCGCTCGTCCCCCCGCCGCGCAATGACGGCACGGCCACTTTCACCAGCTTTCTCAACAGCAAGCCGATTCGTGTTCGGCGAATGGCGACAGGCCAAAAAGACAAGGCGCGCGCGGGCACCAGTCCAGCGTTTGTCCACAGGAGATGCTGCCGACAGGGAACCTGGGTTGATGCCCGTGGATTGCCACGGCGCGCCTCAGTGACGCCGCAGACCGGCCTCCGGCCGAACGGAATCGGGGCGCTGTTTAGAAGTCGTTAGTCGAATCGACGTGGTATCAGTTGTGTCGGGGCGTTCCCTTGCTGTCCCGGCGTAAAAAGGGGGAATGCTCATGCTGATGACGGTGATGGGTCGTAATTCTGCTGCGTCTTACTACGGAGAGCTGGCGGGCGTTCGCGTGCTCATAACGGGCCTTTCGCCCGAGTGCGGCGTCGATATCGCGCGCAAGTTCGCCGATCATCGCGGCCGGCTAGTGCTGCACACAGCAGAGAACTCTCCCGAGCTCGATGCCGTCACCACGATCCTGGCGGAGACCGCAAGCGAGGTGAAACTGTTCACCGACGCGTGCCGGGACTCAGATTCCTCGATCCGCTTTGCTCAAACGGCTGCGCAGGCCTTCGGTGGCCTCGACGTCGTCGTCAATCTCGTCCCCATCAACATGAACGAGTTGCAGGGGCGCGCTGGCATGAGCGCGGTCGAGGATCTCGTCGCCGAGAAGCTGATGCTCCCCGTGCACGTCACCCGCATCGTCGCCAATCGCATGCGGACGATGCTGAACGAGGGACTGGTGCTGAACGTCATGACGATGCCCGCGCCAAGCACGGCGGCGGAAGCGGCGTTCGCCGGTATCGCGCGCTCGGCGCTGGCTGCGGTGACACGCGGAGAAGCGCAGCAGTGGGCTTCGCAGGGCATTCGCGTCAACGCGGTCGCCCCTTCGGCGACGATGGCCGATGACGGCGGTGTCGTCGCCAGCGAGCCGGATATCGCGGCGCTGGCGCTCTATCTCGCCTCGCGTCCGGGCCGGAAGCTCACAGGCCAGATCTTCGATGCCGCGGGGATCGCGCGCAAGGGTTGCTGATCCCTAGCTCCACGGCCACAAGCTCTTCAGGCGTCGCCAGAGCGGATAGGTCGAGCCTGCGAAGGCCGAAAGCTCGGGCGTGCGCTCGGCTAGGTCTCGCAGGTTGAGCCGGAGCTGGCCCAGCGCGAAGTCGAAGGCCATGAGGCGGATTGCTTCGTCCATGGTGAGGACACGCATCTCGCCGCGGGCGCGCATCTCCTCGATGTCGTGCTCGATGGCGGCGAGCGCGGTTTCTGTGGCCGATAGATCGGGCTCCGAATAAGCGCTGGTGGGCGACGTCAGTTGTTGCCCAAGTCCCTTCAGTGCGTCACGCAACGCTTCGATCTGCGTTGCCAGCTTGTCGATCGCCGGCTTCGGCAAGGGCTGATCGACTGCGCGCATCAGCATGATCTCGGTGTGCCAAAGCCGGCGCAACGTGCGCAGCTCCGCGTCGGGATCAGGTGAGTCAGCAATGTAGCCGGCGACCTCCAACCGGGCCTCGCGGGCGAGGTTGTCGCCGGCGGCGAATGCGGTGCGGACACGTGCTGCCTGGTCACCAACGGCGTTGGCGTCGAGGGGCGTTCCAAGGGCCGCTGCGAGGACCTCGTCCAGGAGCTGGAACAGGGGCCGGAGCGTGCGCGTGGCGTGCTGGGCAAACGCCAGTCCTGCGCGCGAGGGGAACACGGTCAGCGTAGTCGTTATGGCCACGATGGTTCCGATCGCGACCTCGATCATGCGCTTTTCAGCCGAAGCGATTGGAGGTCCCAGGCTCGGGTCGCCCAGGATGACAATTGCGGCGGTTACGCTGGCGATGCGCAGAGCGGGGCGCTTGGCCGCGAAGAAGCCGAGCACCAGCACCGTCACAGCCAGGCCGGCGAATCTCAGCTCGTGGGCGTCGGCCAGCGCGACGGCGACCACGCCGCCGACGAGAACGCCGACCAGGCTGCCGACGAGGCGGTCGAACGCCAGACCCAGTGACGCCCCCACGTTGGCCTGGGTGACGAGGATGGCCGTCATGACGGCCCAGAAGCCCTGGGACAGGTTTAAAGCGTCGACCAGAAAATACGCAGCGCAGGCGGCGATCATTGTCTGGATGGCTTGGCGCAGACGCGGCCAGGCGCTGCTCGCGGGAGCGCTCAAGGACGACATGTCGATCATGGGGCGCCCTCGACCTGCGCGGGATCGCGCGGCGCGACAGCTATTAACCCGGCGTTCTCAATCTCCCCGCTAATCGGGGGCTTTAAGTGGCGGATACGGGTTTCTTGACAGTCCTCCCCTGCCACGCGTATCACCTCGGCACGCTTGGCACTCTCAGTGTCATAGTGCCAGCGAGCCCCTTCAATATACGCCGGCCCTAGCCGGCCGAGCCCGCCATCTGGAGCGAAAATTCTCATGAAATTCCGTCCTTTGCATGATCGTGTCGTCGTGAAGCGCGTCGAGAGCGAGACCAAGACCTCGGGCGGCATCATCATCCCCGACACCGCGACCGAGAAGCCGCAGCAGGGCGAAGTCGTCGCCGTCGGTCCGGGCAGCCGCGATGAAGCGGGCAAGCTGGTGCCGATCGATCTGAAGAAGGGCGACAAGGTTCTGTTCGGCAAGTGGAGCGGCACCGAGGTCAAGATCGATGGGCAGGAGCTGCTCATCATGAAGGAAAGCGACGTCATGGGCGTGCTGGAAAAGTAAGCAGCGGCCGAGGAGCAGTGGGCAGTAGAGCCCGACTGTACCGCACCATCAGCTGCCTACTGCCTAACGCCTTCCCCTATCCCCAATTCGTAGGAACCATTCAATGGCCGCCAAAGACGTACGCTTTTCCGCCGATGCCCGTGAGCGTCTGCTCCGGGGCGTCGACACGCTCGCCAATGCCGTCAAGGTCACCCTCGGCCCCAAGGGCCGCAACGTGGTGATCGAGAGGTCCTTCGGCGCTCCGCGCACCACGAAGGACGGCGTCACCGTCGCCAAGGAGATCGAACTCGAGGACAAGTTCGAGAACATGGGCGCACAGATGGTGCGCGAAGTCGCCCAGAAGACCAACGACCTCGCCGGTGACGGCACCACGACCGCCACGGTTCTCGCCCAGGCGATCGTGCGCGAAGGCCTCAAGGCCGTTGCCGCCGGCATGAACCCGATGGATCTGAAGCGCGGCATCGACAAGGCCGTGATGCAGGTCGTCGAGGAGATCGGCAAGAAGGCCAAGAAGGTGAAGAACTCGGGCGAGATCGCCCAGGTCGGCACCATTTCGGCGAACGGCGAGAAAGAGATCGGCGAGATGATCGCCGAGGCGATGCAGAAGGTCGGCAACGAGGGCGTCATCACGGTTGAAGAGGCCAAGAGCCTCGACACCGAGCTGGAAGTCGTCGAGGGCATGCAGTTCGACCGCGGCTACCTCTCGCCCTACTTCGTGACCAACGCCGAGAAGATGGTCGCGGAGCTCGAGGATCCTTACATCCTCATCCACGAGAAGAAGCTGTCGAACCTGCAGCAGCTGCTGCCAGTGCTGGAATCCGTGGTGCAGACCGGCCGTCCGCTGCTGATCATCGCTGAAGAGGTCGAGGGCGAGGCGCTTGCCACGCTCGTCGTCAACAAGCTTCGTGGCGGCCTCAAGGTTGCTGCCGTCAAGGCTCCGGGCTTCGGCGATCGCCGCAAGGCCATGCTGGAGGACATCGCTGTTCTCACCGGCGGCCAGACGGTCTCCGAAGATCTCGGCATCAAGCTCGAGAACGTGACTCTGGAGATGCTCGGCCGCGCCAAGCGCGTGACGATCACCAAGGAAGACACGACGATCGTCGACGGCGCCGGCAAGAAGAAAGACATCGAAGCCCGTGTCGGCCAGATCAAGGCGCAGATCGAGGAAACCACCTCGGACTACGACCGCGAGAAGCTGCAGGAGCGTCTGGCGAAGCTTGCCGGTGGCGTTGCTGTGATCCGCGTCGGCGGCGTCACCGAGGTCGAGGTGAAGGAGCGCAAGGATCGCGTCGACGACGCGCTCAATGCGACCCGCGCTGCGGTCGAGGAAGGCGTCGTACCGGGCGGCGGCGTGATGCTGCTGAAGGCCGGCAATGCGCTGACCGTCAAGGGTGACAACCCCGACCAGGAAGCGGGCATCGCCATCGTGCGCCGCGCGCTGCAGGCTCCTATCCGCCAGATCGCCGCGAATGCGGGCGTCGAAGGCTCGATCGTGGTCGGCAAGATCCTGGAGACCAAGGGTGCAGGCTTCGGTTACGACGCCCAGAACGACGAGTACGGCGACTTGCTCGAGAAGGGCATCATCGATCCGGCGAAGGTCGTGCGCGTGGCGCTGCAGGATGCGGCTTCGATCGCTGGCCTGCTGATCACCACCGAGGCTGCCGTTGCGGAGACGCCGAAGAGCGACGACGGCCATTCGCATGGCGGCGGCGGAATGGGTGGCATGGGCGGTATGGGTGGCATGGGCATGTAAGCCCGCCGCTATCTGCCGAACTGCCGAAAGAAAAGAGCCGCCTGCAAGGTCACTTGCGGGCGGCTTTTCTTATGGGACGCGGTTTGGAGGCGCCCGGATCAGTTCGGCTGAGAGCCCCATCCGAAAGCGCCCAGCTCGGTCGGCATCATGATGTTCTGATCCGGCTGGGTCGGGCTCGGCGAGACGGCGAGCGAGTAGCTCTCGCGCGACAGCGACTTTGGCGTGGCGGGACGCGTCTCGGCCTGCGCGCGGGTTGCAGACACCGGGCGCTTGGCTATCTTGGCGGGCTTTGCCGCCATGTCCTCGATGACGGGCGCCGCAGAATTCGCCGTAGGCTCGTCCTCGATCGGCGGGCCGCCAAGCATGCTGACGGGGGCGGCGATGCTGGCGGTGGCCGGCGGATCGACTTGCGCGGAGACTTGCGTGAGCTGAGCCTGTGCATCGCCGTCCGTGGCAGCAGTGGCCGGCACGGCTGCAACCGATCCTGTTTCGGCAGGGGCCGTCGCGGTCGGGGTCACGGTGGCGATGACCTCGTCGGCAGCTCGAGTTGCAGCAGCGGCGGCCGCTGTCGCTTCGGCTTCGGCTGCGAAGCGGCGGCTCAATTCCTCGGCACGATCGCGCACGGCAGCGGCTGTGACGCTCATCTGCTCGGCGCGGGAGAGCGTCGCGCGGGCTTTGTCGATTGTGGAGCCTTCAGGATCGCGGATGGGACGTGCGGCCGCCACGGAGGCAGACGCGAAGCGACCGCGCCAAGCGGCCTCGAAGTCTGCCGCGCGGGCAGCATCGAGGAAAGCAGGCAGCGTGATTGCCGGGACGCTTTCCGAAACGGGAGACGATTGCTGAGCAGTCTCCTGCGCGCAGGCGATTGGCGCCGCGATCACGGAGACAAAGAGGCTTACGAAGCATGAGCTTGCGTGGGCATTCATACGCTATACCCCAGGCCCTCACGGGCCAAATTGGCGACCACAAGGTGCGCCTACTGACTACCACCACGGGACATTGACGTCCCGCCCACCCATAGTTTGCCCGCAGTTTTTTTGTCGGCTCTTGGCCTAGCTGGGCTCATGCGGGCCGCCGTGGGGAGTTCACCCCGTCCCCGTGCAGCAGGTTGCTGCGAAGGCGTGCCGCGCTCGTGGGGAATAATAAACGGGTCCAAGGCAACAACATGGCGTTGGAAATGCGGGCACAATTACCTTCCTGAGCCACCAGTTGATGATTATGTTAGCGGTGAGGCTCGCAAGCGCGAGCCCTCCCCCAGGACGCGAGCCCGGCTAGGGCTGCGCACACCTGCCTCGGGAGGGGCACGATGGACATCCGACAGCTTCAGTATCTGGCGGCACTTGCGCGCGAGAAGCACTTCACGCGTGCGGCGACGGCGTGCAACGTGACGCAGCCGACGCTGTCAGGGCGCATACGGCAGCTCGAGCTAGAGCTGGGCATTCCCATCGTCGAGCGCGGACAGCGCTACCAGGGGCTGACGCCGGAAGGCGAGAAGGTGCTCAAGTGGGCACAGGTCATTCTCAAGAACTGGCAGTCGATGCAGGAGGAGCTCGGGCACCTCAAGGATCACGACGTCGGGCTGACGGGGCGGCTGGTGATGGGCGGCATCCCATCAGCGCTGCCGATGATCCCACTGCTCACGAAGAAGATCCGCAAAATTCATCCCGGGATCGACTTCACCGTGCTGTCGCAAAGCTCGGAGGAGATCCTGCGCGGGATCGTGGACTTCTCGGTCGACGTCGGCATCACATATCTCGACAGCGAGCCGATCGAGGGCATGCTGGCGACCCCGCTCTACATCGAGCGATACTGCCTTTTTGTGCCTGAAGGGCATCTGCTTGCGGAGCGAAAATCGGTGACATGGCGCGAGGCCGCCAACGAGCCGCTCTGCCTTCTCACCAACAACATGCAGAACCGGCGCATCATCGATCGCGCGTTCGAGAAGGCGAAGTGCCATCCGAGCCCGCGGCTCGAGACAAACTCGGTCATCAATTTGTGTTCAAATGTTCGCTTGATGGGTCTGGCGAGCGTGATGCCCCAATATATATTGGATGTGTTGGGAAATATGTCGGGCGTAAAGGCCATTCCGCTCGACGAACCGACGGTCGAACACAGCGTTGGCTTAGTGGTGGCGGCACGCGATCCGCTGTCTCCACTGATCGAGGCAATGCGTGAAACCGCGGCCCTGCTCGCTCCGGTGAGCTTCAGCGAAAGGGTCGAAGCTTAAGCCCGGCCCAATTGTGCATTGCAGCATTGGCGGGCTCGATCAGCACATCGAGAGGGCCAATTTGATCCGCCGCGAGCAAGTTGAGACAAGTCACCCTTCCAGCAAGAGCCGTAAAGGCACCAGGTGAATGACTAAGTATACTCCAGAAGTAGTGATTGAGCCACCCCCGGGTGCGGAGGAGCTTGCGCTGACGATTTGCGCTGCTCATGACAACCGGCCGGACGAGCTGCTCGAGATCTTCCATGAGCTTCAGCATGAGCTTGGATATGTGCCTGAGCAGGTGCTGCCGGCCATCGCCAACGTGCTTAATCGCTCGCGCGCCGAAATCTACGGCGTGCTGACATTCTATCACGAGTTCCGCCGCACGCCGGGCGGGCGCCATAACATCAAGATCTGCCGCGCCGAAGCCTGTCAGGCGATGCATACGCAGAACCTGTGCCGTCACGCAGAGGAAAAGCTGCGCATCAAGTTCGGCGAGACGACCGCCGACGGCCAGTTCAGCCTCGAGGCCGTGTACTGCCTCGGCAACTGCGCGCTCTCGCCGGCCATGATGATCGATGGCGATCTCTATGGCTGCGTCGACAAGGAGCGCTTCGACAGCATTCTTTCCGACCTTGACCGCGGGGGCTCAGCATGACCACCCGGATTTTCGTTCCGCGCGATGCCGCTGCCCTGTCGATGGGCGCCGATGCCGTCGCCAAGGCCATCATCGCCGAAGCCAAGAAGCGCAACACGAAAGTCGAGATCGTCCGTAACGGCTCGCGTGGCATGCTGTGGCTGGAGCCGCTGGTCGAGGTGGAGACCCCGCGCGGCCGCGTTGCCTACGGCCCCGTCAAACCGGCTGACGTTCCGAGCCTGTTCAAGAGCGGCTTCCTCAAGGGCGAGAAGCACAAGCTTACGCACGGGCTCACGGAAGAGATTCCCTACTTCAAAAATCAGGAGCGCCTGACGTTCGCGCGCTGCGGCATCACCGATCCTCTGTCGATCGAGGACTATCGCGCGCACGGCGGCTTTGAAGGTCTCTCCAAGGCGCTGACGATGGCGCCGCTCGACATCGTCACCGAAGTGACGAACTCGGGCCTGCGCGGACGCGGCGGCGCGGCGTTCCCCACGGGCATCAAGTGGAAGACGGTGCACGACGCGAAGGCGGAGCAGAAGTACATCTGCTGCAATGCTGACGAAGGCGATAGCGGCACGTTTGCCGACCGCATGCTGATGGAAGGCGATCCTTTCTGCCTGATCGAGGGCATGACGATCGCCGGCATCGCTGTCGGAGCCACCAAGGGCTACATCTACGTCCGATCCGAATATCCGCACGCCGTCAATACCCTGCGCGAAGCGATCCGCGTCGCCACGGCCGCCAACTGGCTGGGCCGCACGATCCAGGGTTCGCCGCACACGTTCGAACTGCACGTGCGCATGGGCGCTGGCGCCTACGTTTGCGGTGAGGAAACCTCGATGCTGGAAAGCCTCGAGGGACGCCGCGGCCTGGTGCGCTACAAGCCGCCGCTTCCGGCGATCGAGGGTCTGTTCGGCCTGCCGACGGTGATCAACAACGTGCTGAGCCTCGCCTCGGTGCCGATCATCCTCGCCAAGGGCGGCGACTTCTATCGCGACTTCGGCGTCGGCAAGTCGCGCGGAACGCTGGCGTTCCAGCTCGCCGGCAACATCAAGCAGGGCGGCCTCGTCGAGAAGGCATTCGGCGTTACGGCACGTGAGCTGATCGAGGGTTACGGCGGCGGCACGCTGTCGGGACGTCCGCTGCGCGCGGTGCAGTTTGGCGGCCCGCTGGGCGCTTATCTGCCGAATGACAAGCTCGACACGCCGATGGACTACGAAGCGTTCATGAAAGTGGATGCGATGGTGGGCCACGGCGGCATCGTGGTGTTCGACGACACCGTCGACATGGCGGAGATGGCACGTTTCGCCATGGAGTTCTGCACGATCGAATCGTGCGGGAAGTGCACGCCGTGCCGCATCGGTTCGGTGCGCGGCGTCGAAACTATGGATCGCATCATTGCCGGAATCGAACGCGAGAAGAACCTCGAGGTTCTGAAGGATCTCTGCGAGACGATGACGGACGGCTCGCTGTGCGCAATGGGTGGCCTGACGCCGCTGCCCGTGATGAGCGCACTGCGCCACTTCCCAGAAGACTTCCACCGCCCGGTGCGGGCTGAGGCGGCAGAATGAACAAAACGAGAGGCAACGCCATGACGAGCGCGAACGAGACGCTTACGCTCATCAAGGAGAAGGACTTCGGTACGCCGGCAGTCCATGCACTGAACAACAAGACGGTTACGCTCGAGATCGACGGACGCGAGATCACCGTGCCCGAGGGCACGTCGATCATGCGCGCGGCGGCCGATCTCGGCATCATGGTGCCGAAGCTGTGCGCCACGGATCATCTCGATCCGTTCGGCTCGTGCCGGCTTTGCCTGGTCGAGATCGAGGGCCGCCGCGGCACCCCGGCCTCGTGCACGACGCCGGTTGCTCCCGGCATCAAGGTGACGACGCAGAACGACCGTCTCGCCAAGATCCGCAAGGGCGTGATGGAGCTCTATATCTCCGACCATCCGCTCGACTGCCTCACCTGCGCAGCTAACGGCGACTGCGAACTGCAGGACATGGCGGGCGAAGTCGGCCTGCGCGAAGTGCGCTACGGCTATGAAGGCCAGAACCATGTGTTCGCCCGCCAGAACGGCGAAGCGAACCCGATGTGGCAGGAGAAGGACCGCTCCAACCCGTACTTCCAGTTCGAACCCTCGAAGTGCATCGTGTGCTCGCGCTGTGTGCGCGCCTGCGAAGAAGTGCAGGGCACGTTTGCACTGACGATCGACGGACGCGGCTTTGCCTCGCACGTTGCCGCCGGCATGGACGAGGACTTCCTGCAGTCGGAATGCGTGTCGTGCGGCGCCTGCGTTCAGGCCTGCCCGACCGCGACGCTTATCGAGAAGTCGGTGGTCGACCACGGCCAGCCCGAGCATTCCATCGTGACGACCTGCGCCTACTGCGGCGTCGGCTGCTCGTTCAAGACGGAAATGCAGGGCGAGCGCGTCGTGCGCATGGTGCCTTACAAGGACGGCGGCGCGAACGAGGGCCACAGCTGCGTGAAGGGCCGCTTCGCTTTCGGCTATGCCACGCACAAGGACCGCGTCCTCAACCCGATGATCCGCGAGAAGATCACCGATCCCTGGCGCGAGGTTTCCTGGGAAGAGGCCATTGCCTATGCAGCGGAGCGCCTGAAGGCAACGCAGGCAAAATACGGCAAGGGCTCGATCGGCGGCATCACCTCGTCGCGTACGACCAATGAGGAAGTCTATGCCGTGCAGCGCATGATCCGCGCCGCGTTCGGCAACAACAACGTCGACACCTGCGCCCGCGTCTGCCACTCGCCGACCGGCTATGGCCTGAAGCAGACGTTCGGCGAGTCCGCTGGCACGCAGGACTTCAAGAGCGTCGACAAGTCGGACGTGATCATGGTGGTCGGCGCCAACCCGACCGATGCTCATCCGGTGTTCGGCTCGCGCATGAAGAAGCGCCTGCGCGAGGGTGCGAAGCTGATCGTCGTCGATCCGCGCCGCATCGATCTCGTCAAGAGCGCGCACGTCGCGGCTGATCACCATCTGCAGCTGCGCCCGTCGACCAACGTCGCCGTGCTCAACGCTCTGAGCCACGTCGTCGTGACCGAGGGCCTCGTCGACCGCAGCTTCATCGCGGCACGTTGCGACAAGGAAGCGTTCGCTCGCTGGGAGAAGTTCATCTCCGATCCCAAGCACTCGCCGGAGACGACGGAAGCCATCACGGGCGTTCCGGCCGAAGAGATCCGCGGTGCGGCTCGCCTGTTCGCGACCGGCGGCAACGCGGCCATCTACTACGGTCTGGGCGTTACCGAGCACAGCCAGGGTTCGACCACCGTCATGGCGATCGCCAACCTTGCCATGGCGACCGGCAACATCGGCCGTGAGGGCGTGGGCGTGAACCCGCTGCGCGGCCAGAACAACGTGCAGGGCTCTTGCGACATGGGCTCGTTCCCGCACGAGTTCCCGGGCTATCGCCATGTCTCCGACGACGCAACGCGCCGTCTGTTCGAAAAGCAGTGGGGCGTGAAGCTCGACGGCGAGCCTGGCCTGCGCATCCCCAACATGTTCGACGAAGCTTCGTCGGGCACGTTCAAGGGCCTGTTCGTGCACGGCGAGGACATCGTGCAGTCCGACCCGAACACGAACCACGTCACGCACGCGATGGAGTCGATGGAAATCGTCATCGTGCAGGACCTGTTCCTGAACGAGACGGCTGCCTTCGCCCACGTCTTCTTCCCCGGCACGTCGTTCCTCGAGAAGGACGGCACCTTCACCAACGCCGAGCGCCGCGTGAACCGCGTGCGTCCGGTGATGAAGGAGAAGCAGGGCATGGCCGAATGGGAGATCGTGTGCCGTCTCGCGACCGCGATGGGCTACCCGATGATGTACACGTCGGCTGCTGCCATCATGGACGAGATCGCCGCTGTGACGCCGACCTTCAAGAACATCTCGTTCAAGAAGCTCGACGAGTTGGGCAGCGTGCAGTGGCCGTGCAACGACGAGGCGCCGGAAGGCACCCCGGTGATGCACATCGATGAGTTCACGCGCGGCAAGGGCCGGTTCATGCTGACCGAGTTCGTGCCGACACCGGAGCGCTCGAACTCGCGCTTCCCGCTGATCCTCACCACGGGCCGCATCCTCAGCCAGTACAATGTCGGCGCGCAGACGCGGCGCACAGACAACAACGTCTGGTACCAGGAGGACATCCTCGAGATGCACGTGAGCGATGCCGAGGTGCGCGGTCTGCGTGATGGCCAGCTGGCATCGGTGACGAGCCGGACGGGTGGCACGACGCTGCGCGTCAAGATCAGCGATCGGGTGCCGCCGGGCGTGGTGCACACCACGTTCCACTTCCCGGTGAGCGGTGCCAACGTCATCACCACCGAAAACTCGGACTGGGCGACCAACTGCCCCGAGTACAAGGTGACGGCGGTGCAGGTGAACCCATCCAACCGTCCTTCCGAATGGCAGGGCGAGTGGGAGGAGCGCGAGCGCGAGAACAAGCGGATCGAGAAGCCTCTCGTCGCAGCCGAGTAACGGGCGGGCACGCAAGGAGCATGAATTTGCGGGAGCCTTGCGTGCCATGTACCCTGCCGCGGCACATTCGTTGATCGTTCCGCGATGACCGTCATGGACAAGATCTCAACTGCAGCCGAAACCGGCGCCGCGCCTTTGTGCTCGGTGCCGGCGAACGGCGTGAGCGTCGATGGCTCCGGCCGGGAGACGCCGGTCACCTGGCAGCTTCCCGAGGAAGTGGCCGTCGCGGTGCAGATCAACACCGAGCCCTACACTGTGATGATGGCGACGCCGGCGGACCTCACCGACTTCGGGCGCGGCTTCGTGCTGGCCGAAGGGATCGTGGCCAATCGTGCGGACATCCTTGGCGTCATTGCCATGCCGGTGGAGAACGGCTGGGCGGTGGACGTTGCCATCGATGAGGAGGCGCTGGCCGAAGCACGCATGCCGCGCCGATCGATCGAGGGACGCTCGGGATGCGGCCTGTGCGGGGTGGAAAACATCGCCGATGTCGTGCGGGTACAAGAACCGATCGCACGGACGGTGCGGCCTTCGGCGGAAGCGATATTGAAAGCGGCACGCGAGCTGCCCAAGCGGCAAGTCATGAACCGCTTCAATCGCACGGTGCATGGCGCGGCCTGGGTGAGCCTCGATGGTGAAATTCTCTACGTGCGCGAGGACGTGGGGCGGCACAATGCGCTGGACAAGCTCATTGGCGTGCTGGCCGACGAGGGTGTCGATCTCGATTCCGGCTTCGCGCTCATGACCAGCCGCTGCAGCTTCGAGCTGGTGCAGAAATCAGCAACGTTCGGCATCGGGGCCCTGGTCACCGTATCAGCGCCGACGGCGCTGGCACTCGACATTGCCCGCAAGGCTCATCTATTCGTCGCGTCGCTCGCTGGCGACAGCGTCGTCATCCTCAACTCGTGAAATGAATTCGGAAAGTAACGCCGACATGGAAAACCGCGACATCATCCGCATGGCCAATCAGATCGCGGCCTATTTCGAAGCCTATCCTCGTACCGAGGCCTTGAGCGGCATCGCCCATCACATCAAGAGCTTCTGGGACCCGCGCATGCGCAAGCAGCTCGTCGACTACATTGACGGCGGCGCGGAAGGGCTGTCGCCGCTGGTGACGGCCGCGATCTCGCCGCCGGCAAAAGCAAAGGCGAGTTCCTAAAGGTCGGCGCGAAGCTGCGCAAAAGTCGAGCTCCCGTGAAATCGTTGGTTAGCTAAACGCGGGTTCCCTGCGCATCTGTGCGCTTGCGAGCCTCCGGCTTGGGGCATAGTCTTATCTATAGCGCTGCCGGCACGTACCGGCGCTAAAGGGGCGCAGCCGGCGAATATGGCAGGAGGATAGCCATGGGTATCGCATTGACGCTGCAGGAATACCTCGACGACAAGCACGTCCCCTACGATGTCATGCGCCACAAGCGCACCCACTGTTCTTTTGATACCGCACGCGCCTCGCACGTCCCGGGAGACCGGCTGGCGAAGGGCGTGGTGCTGACTCGCGAGGGCGGTTTCGTCGTTGCTGTGGTGCCAGCCACGGCGCGCGTTCGGCTCGACGTCATCGAGAAGATGCTGCGCTGCCCTGTCGACCTGGCCACCGAGGATGAGATCGGCGAGCTGTTTCCTGATTGCGACGTTGGCGCGGTGCCGGCGCTGGCCGACGCTTATGCGGTCGATGCGTTCATCGACGAGAGCTTCGACAAGCAGCCGGACATCTATCTCGAGGGCGGCGACCATCGCAGTCTCGTGCATATGACGGGCGAGGCGTTTCGCAACATCATGCGCGATGCGCGGCGGGCGCGGATCGCGGATTTGGCATAGGCAGTAGGCCGTCGCCTTTGCCGCCGACTGCTCGTTGCCAGAGCTAGATCGATGCGGTCTTGTCGAGGTGCGCGGCGATCAGCGGGTAGACGTCGCGCGCAGCATCCTTGCCGAAGATGCAGTCGATGTGGCCGTAGCCGGCGATCACCTTACGCTCGTAGAGCTGGCGACCGTTGACCGCGGCGAGGCGCTCCAATGTGCGCTCGGTGCTTTCAGGCTTGAAGCACGCGTTGTCGGCGCCGTGAATGAACAGGATCGGCAGCGCCATGCGGTCGATGTGCGGCAGGTAGACGTCCTGGCCATCGGCGTCGACGAGATGACGTTTGCGCGCGAACAGCGCGAGCTGCTGGAACGCTTCGATATTCGCTTCCCCGAACATTTCCGCGAGCCCGGACGTGACGGTCGCGTTGTTGAGCTGGGCAATGTTGTAGAGGCGGCCGTATAGCGCGGTGATGCGGGTGCTGGTTGCGTCGTGGGTGCGCTCCGAGCGCGGCACTGGCACGATCAACTGCAGCGCCCTGTCGAGGATGCGTTCGCGCCATGGATCGGCGCTGGTCGCGCGCGCGTTGACGACGTCGATCCCCATGGCTTCGAACACCTGCGGCGCGCGCAAGTAAGCCAGCATGCGCTGCGGATAGAAGGGCACGACGTAGTCGGTCGATATCTGCGAGATGACGGCGGAGCGCACGCCTTCGAGGCCGGCCAACAGCGACATGGTGAAGGTGGTTGCGCCGAAGCAGTGGGCGATGACCTGCACTGTCGATGAGCGCGTGACGGCGCGCACCTTGGCAATCGCCGCGGGGTAATCCTGCACGGCGACGTCGTCGGCGTTCCACAACTCTCGCGCGTGGGGAAGGTCGACGCTGGCGCGGAAATCAAACAGCCAACAGTCGTATCCATCGGCAATGAGGTACTCGAGAAGATTGGTGTCGATCGTGTCGATGGAAAAGATGAGGCTCGACACGCCGAGACCGTGAGCGAGCACAACCGGACCCTTGTTGCCGCCGCGGTAGCGCGTGAGCTTGAGGATCTTGCCGTCACCAGTGCGAACGAGGTGCACCTCGGGCTCGGGGACGCGCAGGCTGCGCTTCTTGCGCGGATTGAAGGCGTCGTAGCGACCCTGGCGCGCGAGGACGCCACCGTAGGTGTCGAACAACTCGCGGCTGAAGAAGGTGCCGAACTTGGCTACGGCGCGCATGCGGTCGGCAACGTCGCGTCCGCCGGTGCCGCGCAATGTCTGCATCTGCACGTAAAAATCGGACGGTGCGATTTCGAGAAGGCCGCGGGCTACGTGGCCAAGCTGGCCATCGGCACCTTTTGAAATGTCGACGTTGAGGCGCGTGGTATCGCGCCACAGGTCCAGCGTGGCATCTGAACGAACGACCTTATGGCCGACGAACTGGTATTCGGCGCCATCGCGCGCGGCGAGCGAGAAGCGATAGTCGAAGCGCTTGGTCTCGACGGTGTGCTCGTCGACGCGCATCAGGTTGAACTTGCCGTCGAAGATTTCGAGCGGGTCGGGCGAGAGCGCGGGGCAGTCAACGGTGCCGACGATGCGGCCCGGGTGTTTGGGATTGGCGATGAAGCTGTCGACATCATCGACGACGACGGTCAGCGTGAAGCTGCAGGCGTAGCCTTCCTCCTTGCCGCGGCGTGCGGCCGTCTCGAACGGCAGCGTGACGACGGGCGAAATGTAGCCTGCCATGCGCTCGGTGAACTCGACGCCGGCGGGGCGGATGGTCTCGCGCCCTTCGGGAGCTGCGATCAGCAGCGGCGCATCGTAGCGCTGCGTTTCGGAGAATTCCCATCCGCGGTCGGCGGCGAGATGGATCATCGCGCGCTCGGCCAAAGCCGTGATGGTGAGCAGCGGGTTGACGCCGAGCGGGCGCGGAATGACGGAGCCGTCGCAAACGTAAAGACCAGTGAGCACGGCGTCGGCCGGTGCTTCCGGGCGGCCGTCGAACACCTGACACTTGTGATTGACGACGCCAGAGCGGCGGTCGCGGCCCATGACGCAGCCGCCGAGCGGATGCACGGTGATCAGGTTATTGCCGAGGATGGTCTCGGTGAGCGGGTTGCGTGTGTAGTTGCCGCCAGTGGCCTGCGTCGCCTTGCGCAGATTGCGGTCCACACGTTCAAACACTTCCTGCTGCGAAACCTTGGGCCAGGAGAGTTTCAGCCGCTGCTCATCCAGAGCGATGCGCCCCTTGCCGTCGTCGTGGCTCATGACGAGGTAGGTCTGCGTGCGGTTGACGGCGCCCTTATAGGCTCCGAGCAGCAGGCTCTGGCGGCGGCGCGCGCGCTCAGCGAGGAAGTCGAGCACGCCGCGGTCGGTATCTTCACCGAACTTGTCCGCACCGAACGTGAAGAGCGCCGGCAGGATCGGTGCAAGGGCGGACGGCAGTGAGCCTTCCTCGATCACCATGCCGTCTTTAAGTTTGGCGGTGTCGCGCAGATCGATGAGGCCAGAAATGCAAGGACCGACCGGGTCTATGTCGGCGACGGGGGGCGAGCCAACGCCGACGCCATTCACGGGCACGTCGTTGTTGAAGGCAAAGGCCAGCACATCGCCATTGCCGGTGAAGCGCTCACCGATCTGGTCGGAGACGGCAAGGCCTTCGGCGCGCGAGCGCAAGAGGATTTCAGTCGAGCCGAGCGTGCCGGCCGCGAGAACGACGACCTCTGCGGTGATCGATTGGTCGGCGGCCGCAAACTTCTCGCGCTCGTGCCCGAGAGGTTCGAAGAAGACGCGCCACCGACCGCGCTCCTGGCGCACGTGCGTCACGCGCATCTCGGTGAAGATCTCGGCGCCGTGATGGAAAGCGTCGGCGAGATAGGTCACCTGCACCGTGTTCTTGGCGCCGACATTGCAGCCGGAGCAGCAATCACCACACAGGGTGCACGCGGGCTGCTCGACGCCGGCGTAGTTCACCTGCTTCTTCAGCGTGACGTTGATAGGTGGGCGCACGACATCCCGGCGCAGCGCGTTGCCGCTTACGCCAAGCGCCTTGAGCTTAGCGAGGTCGGGGCCTTCATAAGGAACAGGGCGCAGCACCTCGGTGGCACGCGAGAAGCCTTCCTGGCGCGTCTGATCGGCGGACAGCTCGGGCGGCCAGACCGGATCATCCCACACGCGCGGGTCGGGCGGCAGCGACACGTTGGCGTTGACCAGCGAGCCGCCGCCGAGGCCGCAGCCCACGAAGACGTGGATGTCCTTGCCGAGGCGCAAATCATAAAGGCCGGTGGGAGAGCCGGAGATGCGCTTGCCGTCGCGGCTGACCTGGAACTGCTCCTGCGCCTCGACCATGCGATCGGGGAAGTCGCCGATGGCGAACTCTTGCCCCCGCTCCAGCACGGCGACCTTCTTGCCGGCGCGTGCAAGGCGCGAGGCGGCGACGCCGCCGCCATAGCCCGAGCCGACGACGACAACGTCGTAGCGCAACTTCAGTTCGGCGACCGACTTGGACAAGCGCCGCATATTACTCTCCCTCGACCGGCGCGGGCGCGCGCCGCAACCAGCGCGCAAACCAGGGAAGCCTGCGCTCGCGCGGCCTTCCCTCCGATGGTGCGGCAGCCGGAGTTTGCTGTGTGGCGCGCACGGGCGTTGGCGCGTCGGATATGTGCCAACCGTGATCGTGCGCGAGATGGATCATGGTGCGCTCGGCGAGCGCGGTGATGGTCAGCAGCGGATGAATGCCAAGCGGGCACGGCACGACCGCGCCATCGCAAACGTAAAGCCCTTCGTGCACAGCATCAGGTGATGAGCCAGCGCTCGTGTCGAACACCTGGCCCTTGTGGTTGACGACGCCGGTGCGGCTGGTCTCGCCCATCGTGCAGCCGCCGAGCGGATGCACGGTCATCAGGTTGCCGCCGAAAATCTTCTCGGTCGCCGGGTTGCGCATGTAGGTGCCGCCGGTCGCGTGCGTTGCCGTCCGCACCATTTCCTCAATGCGCTGGAAGACGCGCTGGCCGGGGCCGTTGGTCCATTCAATGGCGACGCGGTCGCCGTCGAGGCGCATCACGCCGTTACCAGCATCGTGACCTACGGCGAGAAATGTCTGCGTGTTGTGGACGGCGCCCTGATAGGCGCCCTTGAGCAGGCTGTCGGTGGCACGCTCGATGGCTTCGAGTTCGTCGCCGAGCGTGCGCTTCTCGTGCTCGCCGAACACCGCGGCTCCAGGGGCCAGCAAGGCGGGAAGCGCCGACGCGAAGGCGCTCGGCAACGCGCACTCGCACATTGCGAGGCCGTCGCGCACATCCTTGGTGTCACGCAGATCGATAAGCGCGTTGACGGCCTGGCCGACCGGCGGCACGGCGGCCTTGGGTGGATCGCCGACGCCGATACCGTTCACCTCGACATCGTTGTTGTAGGCGAGCGCGATGGCATCGCCGTTGGACGTGAAGCGGCTGCCGAGCCAGTGCGAGAGAGCAAGTCCCTCAGCCTTGGAGCGCAGGAGTATTTCGGTGGAGCCGAGCGTGCCGGCGCCGAGAACGACGATGTCAGCGGTGACGAAATACTTGTGTCCGCGCGGGGTGTCTTCGTCTGTCGGCATGGCCCAGACGCGCCAGCCGTTGCGCTCATCCTTGGAGAGCGAGAGCACGCGTACCCCGGTGAACACCTCTGCGCCGAAGGCCGCGGCGTCGGCTATGTACGTGGAGGCAACGGTCGTCTTGGCGCCGACGTTGCAGCCGCCGCAGCAATCTCCGCACTCCTTGCACGCTTCCTGATGCACACCGGCGGCGTTGGGGCCGCTGGTGTGGGAGACGTGCAGCGGGATCGGTTCGACGGAGCGCTCGAAAGCAGAGGCGGCGAGGCGGAGCGCGCGAACTTTCTCGTATGATTGCGTACGGCTGGAAGCTTCCGGCCGGAGCATATGGCGGGCGCGGACGAAACCCTCAGCCAGCAGCCGGTCGCGGCGCACTGCGGAAGGCCATGCAGCATCGTCGAAAACGCGCGGATCGGGCGCGAGGCAGACGTTGGCGTTGATCAGCGACGTGCCGCCGAGGCCGCAGGCCATCATGACGTGGATGTCGTCGCCGACGCGGACATCGTAAAGCGCGGTTCGCGATCCCATGTGGCCGCGCGCACCGGAAACCTGTGTTTCACGGCTCGCCTGGGCGACGTTCTCGGGGAAGTCGCCGGGCAGGAATTCGCGTCCGCGCTCCAGCACGGCAACCTTGCGGCCACAGCGGGCGAGGCGAGCAGCGGCGACGCCGGCTCCATAGCCGGACCCCACCACGACAACGTCGTAGTGCGCTTTGAGCTTAGAAGCGGGCATCGCCAGGCGCGCCTGCATGCTCTTCCGTCTCCCGTTACCGGCAACGCTCGTCATGGAAAACCCGGCGCTGCTTCTAGATTTCACACCACCGCCGAACCGGAACCTGAAGGCCGCTTCAAGTCGCCGACGCGGATCTCGACCGGGCCGTCAATGAGGCTCGGACGCAGCGGGCGCGCGGGCACGATGGCGGGCCCAGCGACGGCGCCGAGGCCAGTATCCTTGGTCTTGCGCCACGACCAGCGGCGCGGCGTGCGGCGCAAACCGATGGAGTAGATCGTCAGCTTGTTGGGCTCGACCTTCATGCGCAGGAAGTTTTTGTAGTCAGGGATGGCCATCGAGGCGAAGGCCTGATCGCAATGCAATCCCATGAGACAGGAAATGGTGAGGTAGGCACCCCATACGAAGCCGGCGACGAGGCCGCCGATGAAAATCATGATGAGCGGGAAAATGACGATGGCGCGCAAGAGCTCGCGCACGTCAGGGGTGGTGCGCAGGTCAAGATTTTCCAAGACTTCACGCGCTTGCGGCCACGCGGACTCGACGAGATAGAACGAGACGTAGGAGACCGCATAATAGAGCGCGATCATCGTTGCGATGTGCGCGAGCCAATGTAGCGTGCCGAGTAACAGCTTGGCCTTCTTGCCCCAGGCACTGTCGGCGTACCCATAGAGAACGACCCAAAGCGCCAGACACCATATGCCGAGAATGACGTTGGTTGCGGCGGCGAGCGGGGCGAGCATGAAGATACCCGGCCACCAGTGGAAACTCGGATCGTGCAGGATGGTCTCGCCGACGGTCTTGCCGTTGTACGGCGTGGTCGAGAACATCCAGATCATCACCCAGTAGATGACGCCTAGTGCGACGGCATAGCCGTAGTTGCTGAAGGGGAACGCGAGGGTGCGCAGGCTGAGCCAGCGGCTCTCACCGCGTGACGGCCAGCATGACGGCTCGCCGGTCGGCTTGCCGTCCTTGATCTGGCACTTGAGGTTCAGCTCGAGCTTCCTGTCGCCCCAAGCGACCTTGCGCGTGTCGTCGAGATAGTGGGTTGGAGAGAAATATGCGCCACCGCCGCCGGCCGTGAAGAATTGCGTGCCGGTCTCCTTCGACTCGTAGCGGCTGTAGTGATGCAGGTCGCCGGCAACGACGGCGGCGACGCGTGCGCCGGCATCAGTGGCGATCTTGGTGATGGTCGAAAGATTGTCCTCGCCCTGGAGCTTTTCGTCCTTGTCGTAATTCCAGCTCGGCTCGGCGGTGCAGAGAATGAGCTTTGGCGCTTCGGTGGGGTGCGCCTTCATTTCCTGGGCAATGCCTTCGAAGTAGAGGATCTGTCCGGCGTCGAGGTACTGCGCGAGCTGAATGTCGGCGCCCCAGATCCACCAGTTGTGCGGAAGGCGGATGGCGAAGTAGCTGCGGTGCTGCGGGCAGAGCCAGCCGCCGATCTTGTTCTCCGCGGCGTGGCCGAAGCGGGCCTTGCAGAACATGTGGTCGAACGAGGAAAGGCCGTCGTACCAGTCATGGTTGCCGGGCAGCACGAAGAGCAGACGCCGCCAGCCGCCATCGGGCGCGGGCGGCAGCGCTGTTGCGTACGGCATGGCGAAGCGTTCGCGATAAGCTTGGCGCGTCGGGAACGGATAGACCTGGTCGCCGCCCATGATCAGCATCTTGGCACCCGGCAGTGTGCCGACGCCTTCGATGTCGATCTGCGGCTGGCTGACGAGCGAGGCCATGGCGTAGGTGGAATCGAAGCCGTCGCCGAGGTCGGCGATGTAGTCGACCCAGACCTTGTCGCCGTCGCCGAGCTCGCGGAGATCAGAGTAGTTATAGCGGCCGACGACCATCTTCATGATCTCGGGCGCGAAGCCGTCGATCGTCGCCTGCATGATGCGCTGATCGGCGTATTGGCCGAAAATCTCCGAGACGACGGAGCGCCAGCCGGTGCTGACAAGATGCGCGGGGCTATACCAGCGCACCATCTTGGGGAGTGCTCTTAAATCAATCTCCCCCGACCCGTCGGCCATTATGAAATCCCCCGAACGCAAACATTCTTTTGGAGCGTGCCCCCCGGCCCACTCTTGAGTTGGAGTGACTCTAAGTTGGGCACCCGGATGAGTCCAGGACGCCCAGCCGAGCAGGTTACCGGGTGTTGCAGGACGAGCGCAGGCGCCGTGCCACAAGAAAAATCATGTGTGGGATGAACGCAGCATGAGCGTGCTCTTTTCTCCGGTGACGGAGCATCCCATCGCGCCGGAAGCGGTCTCAAGATGACGACGCGTGCGGCGCTGTCCGGACCGATAGAGAGTGAGCGGCTTGCGCGCGTTGACGGATTGCAGCCTCCGCCGCCGAAGCAGCGCTTGCATCATGCGGGGGGACGTCACGCGGCGGGCGTCGCCACATATCATCCGGCCCTCGCGGATTAACGTTAAACCCAGCGCCCCGGGGCAACTCGCGCGAAAACACGGCATCGCGGCGATATCTCGACATAATTCGCACATCGGGCCGTGGTCCGTTGCCACAAAGTCCCAGGGGAAGGTGCAGGAGGTGCGTTCGTGTTCGGCCGGGGTTCCAATCCACCAGATCAAAAGGTGCCTGGCGCACCGTCGATGACGCCGCCAACGTCTCCCGCCTCGCGTGATTTCACGCCGTCGTCCTCCGGGGCGCCGATGATGTCGCCGGCGCGACAGGTGTCGGTGATCGGGCCGGACCTTGCGATCTTCGGACAGCAGATCACGCTTGTGTGCAAGACCGCACTGCTGATCGCCGGAGAGGTCACAGGGGACATTCACGGCGATGACATCACCGTCGGTGAAACCGGCAAGGTGACGGGGTCGGTGAGCGCGCGCAATCTCACGGTGCATGGCGCGGTGAACGGCCAGCTGCGGGGCGAGACCGTGGCGCTGCACAACACGGCGCGCATCAGCGGCGATATCGTGCAGAAGAACCTGATCATCGCAGAGGGCGCTCAGTTCGACGGCCGCGTGCGCAGCGCGCGGGACGCCAGCGACTGGCAGCCGGAGCTCAATCTCGACACGCATCGCAACGCGACGAGCTGAGATTGAGCTGGCGCGCGCGGCGGCTCAAGCTGCCGCGTTCCCATTTACGCACGCATTCAAGCTGAGTTCTTGTCGAGCCCGGTGATACGGTCGAGCAGGCGCGCCTTGCGCGTGCGCTTCATCTCGGGCGATGCACTTTCGCCGTTGGCGTGCTCGCCGGCCGGCATGTGCTCCACGCGCGTCTCTACGGGAAGCGTAGCGGCATCAAGAGCCTTGAGGAAGCCGCCACCGCGGCGCGGCTCTGCTTCAGCATTGGCAGCAGACGCATTGCCTGATGGCGCGGTTCCAGCAGAGGTTCCGTTGGACTGGGCCGGCGTGCTCTCGGCGCTTGCCGGCTGGCCATCGGCGCCAGGACGGACGAAGCGGGCAACGCGCGGATCATTGATGCGTTCGGCGAGCGGGCGCTTGGAGTCGGCGGCATCCGGCCTGCGCGCGGGGCCGGGGGCAGGAACGGACCCGAGGCGGCGCATCTCTTCCATGAAGTAGGCTGCCTGGCGAGCGAGCTTCTCGTTGCCAGCAGCCAACTCGGCGCGAAGGGCCTGAATGGTGCTCGTCTGCTCGTCGGTGAGTGCCTGCAGTGCGGAGAGGCGGGCCTTCAAGGCGATCTTGCTTTCCTTGACGCCGCGGTCGTCACTGTCGGCCACTTCGTACGTGGAGAGGGCCGCCTTGATGCGCGAAAGCTCGGCGGCCTGATCCTGGTTGACCGACTTCAGGCGGCGGATCTCGTTCTGGGCCTGCGGGTCGGGTGTATCGGACAGCCTCTCGGCGGCGCGCAGCGATGGTTTTGCGTCGTCGGCAGCGGTTGCTCCGGCGGCGCGGACCTTGGCCGGGCGCATCGCCTCGGAGCCTTTGCCCGTTACGACATCGGCGGCTTCGGCGGCCGGGCCAGCGCGGGCGACGAGCGATTGCAGGCGGGCGATCAGCGCGGTCTGCTCGCGCGTCTTGGCGCGCAGGGCTTCGATCTCGGTGCGCAGGGCCACTTCGCCATCATAGCGAGGATCGCCGAAACCGTCGCGATTTCTGGATGCGCGCGTGTTCAAAGCCGCCTTCAGACGATGCACTTCATCGGTCTGCTGGGCGTTGATCTGGGTTGCTTCCTCGAGGGCACGCGCCTGCTTCTCGCTCGACTGGGTGAGCGAGACGATCTCGCGGTCGCGCTGGAACAGCAGCTTGCGGGCTTCGGCGAGGCGATGCTCGACCTTGGGCAGGCGATCCATGATCGTCTGCTCGAGTACGCGCCGGGCGTTTTCGTGCTCCTCCAGGGAGGTGCGCTGGCGTGCCAGCTCGCCTTCGAGTTCGGAGATGTTGGCGTCGCGGCGATTGAGTTCGACCATCTGGCGGGCGGAAGCCTCGGCGGCCTCGTCGACCTTGGTCTCGAGCTTATGGATGCGGATGGCGTATTCGGCGCGCAGGCGATCCTTGTCGGCGCGGATTTCCGTCTCGGTGAGCGGCATCGAGCGCTTCAGCGCCTCGGTGGTGAGGCGCGCCACGCGGCGCCGATACAGCGGAGCAATGAAAAGCGCCAGCAGGGCCGCGGTGAGGAAGCCCAAGGTCGCCAGCATGACCATCTCGATTGTGATCACGCCGCGGGTCCCCGATTGTAGAGGGCAGGGACGCGCGCATGCGGCAGTGCCGCCCGGCGCTGGCGCTGGATCTCAGTCTTCAAACTGGCGAGTTGGCTGCGCAATGCTTCCATTCCAGCGCGTTTCGACCGGGACCATACCTCATGAAGCCGCGCTGCGACTCAAAACGGATTCCAGGTAGGCGTGCGGGTATACTTCAAATATCCGATGTTCGCACCTAGACGTAAACCAATTCCCGAACGGATCGGCGCCAGGGTGACATTGTCGTGGGTCTGGAATTGAATTCCGACGCCGCCAACGAGGTAGGCCGATCCCTGGACACCCGCAAAACGCTCATAGATCTGCGATGGGTCCTGGAGATTGTATACCAGGACCATGGTTTTGGAGCCCTCGCCACCGAAATCGTAGCCGATGGAGGGGCCTTGCCAGTAGACCTTATGGGTGCCGGCATCCTTGGTGTAGAGCGTGCCCTCACCGTAGCGCAGGCCGGCCACAAACGCGCCGCCGCCGTCGGTACCTAAGATGTAGCCGTTCGGGCGGCCGGATTTTTGGAACGCGTACTCGACGACGCTGGCGAGGCCCTTGCTGACCGATCCGAAGAAGCGTCCGCCTGCGTCGATTATCTCATTCTGTGAATAACCGCCTCCGGGGGGCGGTCCGCCGCCACCGCGGTCGTCGTAGGGCTGCTCGTTCGGGGCGTGATAGGGCTCGCCGTAGCCTGGGGCCGGCTCCTGCGGCGCGGCGGCGGCTCTGTCGTCGTAGCGACTGTAGTTATCGTCCTCGCGATAGGCGCCCCCGGAGCGATAGGGAGACTGCCCGGCGGAACCTCCAGCTTGTGGCTGATAGCCATCATTGCCCTGGGGTTTATAGGAATCGTCGGTGCCGGTGCGGCCGCCCGAATAGGCGCCATAACCGTCGCCAGAGCTTTCCTGAGCGAAGGCCTGCGGTGCGAAAGCTGCGGCCGACGCCAAAACGGCGAAGGCAACGAGAGTGCCTCGAATGTGACGTCCGCGCGAATGCAGCGCCATCGGAATATCCATCATGGTTGCAGGTCTGATGCGGTCAGCCGGCCGCGGCCTACTTGGCAACGATCCTTCGACGCAAAGTTGCGCGAAAGTGTGGCCGGCGGCGGGAGGGCGCTTGGCGTTATTGCGGCGGCAGCAGCGGTTCGCGGCCCCAGGCGACGAAATAGGGGTTGGCGTACCCGCCCTCGCGCTTGCCGTACTGCAGCGGCTTGCCATCGAGCGTGGTGACGCAGCCGCCGGCGGCGTTGAGGATCGCCTGGCCGGCCGCGGTATCCCATTCGCTGGTCTGGCCCAGCCGGGCGTAGAGGTCGGCCTCGCCGCGGGCGATGAGGCAGAACTTCAGCGATGAACTCGCTTTACGCCGTTCGGCGATGGGCAAATGCTTGAAGAATTCTTCGGTGTCTTGCGTCGCGTGCGAACGGCTGGCGAAGGCGACCAGCGCGTTGCGGTCGGGCACGCGGGTGGCCAGGCGCTTCAGGTTGCAGCGCGAAAGGGACGGCGAGACATCATCGGTGGAGATGTTGGCCTCGATCGCGTCATTAGGGCCGAGCGTAGCGAAGAACTCGCTGCGGGCCGGCACGTATATGATGCCGAACACGGGCTGCTGGCCGACGACCAGCCCGATATTGATCGTGAACTCGGGGCTGCCTTTGATGAAGGCGCGCGTTCCATCCAGCGGGTCGACGAGAAAGAATGCATCTTCGACCGCGGGCACGCGACCTGCCGCGACTGCTTCCTCAGCGATAACGGGAATGCCCGGTGACACTCGGTGCAGCGCTTCGGTGAGGATCTCCTCGGCTTCCTGATCGGCTATCGTCACCGGAGTCGTATCTGCCTTGGTCGAAACCTCGACGCCAGCAGCGAAATGGCCCATCTCGACACGGCCCGCAGCCATCACTGCGGGAAGCAATGCCTCGACCAACGATCCGTATTCCTCTAGCCTCATCTGCCGTTCGCGTCCTGATTCGCCAGCCAGTATCGGCCGACTTATGGCCGGTCTACCGCGCATGTTGCCTACTTCACCGCACGGGAAGCAATTCGCGGGGCCGACCTTTGCATGGAAGTTGCGGCGCGTGTATCAGATGGCGACAGCACTTCGCAAGCGGACCAGTTGGCGCGCGTTGAGGGCGTCCCGCCTGCCGGTCTCAAAATCCGGCTATCAGCATTCGTTTCTGCGACATCTCGAAGGGGGCATCGATGGGTGAGCGCGCCAATCCGACTGATCTTGAACTCGCGGCACTCATCTCAAGCAAAATCTGTCACGACGTCATCGGCCCCGTCGGCGCCATCTACAATGGTCTGGAAATCCTCGACGAGGACGACGACCAGGAGGCCAAGAACTACGCCCTCGACGTGATCCGCAACGTGACGGAGCAGGCGTCGGCGCGCTTGCAGTTCTGCCGCTTCGCGTTCGGCGCGGCTGGTTCTGCAGGCGCGATGATCGATCTCGGCACGGCCGAACAGATTTCGCGCGGCTTCGTCGGCAAGGGCAAGCATACCCTCAACTGGAAATGCCCGCCCGGGCACATGCCGAAAGACAAAGCCAAGCTGCTGCTCAACATGATCGCAAGCGCCATCACTGCGCTGCCGCGCGGCGGCGACATCGAAGTGCAGATGGCCGGCACGATGGAGACGCCAAGCTTCCTCGTGCGCTGCCGCGGCACCAACGCACGCGCGCCGCTGCACCTTGCCGAGTTCATCTCGGGCGAGCACACCCCGCCGCTCGACGCGATGACGATCCAGGCTTATTACACCTGCCGGCTGGCGACGAGCGCGGGCATGCGCCTTGCCGTACTGCAGGACGGTGCCGACATCCTCCTTTCTGCAAAGCACACTTAGGGGCGCTCCGCGCCGGCTTTGGCAGGAACGGCGACGTGACCTGCTAAGCCTCCTCGGCGGCCATCGAGCCGAAGGAATACTCCGTGCTGCGCGTTGAACGATTGCAGGCTGGCAAGCTGCGGCCCCTCACGTTCGAGGTTGCAGACGGAGAATGCCTTGCGGTCGAGGGTCCGTCGGGCTCCGGCAAGACGCTGCTGCTACGCGCGATGGCCGACCTCGATCCAGCTCCCGGACAGGTGTTCGTCGATGGTGTCGAACGACACGAGGTATCGCCGCCTCAGTGGCGGCGGCTGGTGCGGTATTGCGCTGCCGAACCCGCATGGTGGACGGACACGCCGCGCGGTGGCCTGCCGCCGAAGGCATCCGCTGAAAAACTCAATCGGCTGCTGGTGTCGCTGGATCTCGATGCCGGCGCTCTGGATCGACCCGTTGCCGTGCTGTCGACGGGAGAGCGCCAGCGATTGGCGCTCGTCCGGGCGCTGCTGGACGAGCCGAAGGTGCTGCTGCTCGACGAGCCCACCGGCGCACTCGATCCGCAAAGCACAGCGCTCGTGGAAGAACTGATCAGGTTTCAGATGCTGGCCGGGCGAAGCGTCGTGCTCGTGAGCCATAACGCGGCACAGGTGAAGCGGCTGGCGGATGCGCGGCTGGTTCTATCCAGCGCTGCAAACGCGACAGAGGCCTCTGCGCCATGAGCTACGTGCCGCTGAGCTATCTCGACCTGGTGCTGGCAGCGACGCTGCTGATCGCCAACGGTGCGATCTCGTGGGCGTTCCGGCTCGGGCTGGAAAAGAGCATCGCCATCGCGGCGGTGCGCATGGTGATCCAGCTGGCGCTGATCGGCATCGTGCTGAAGCTCATCTTCGCGCAGACGTCGCCAGTGTGGACCGCCGGGTTTGCGGTGATCATGGTCGCGGCGGCGACGCTGGAGATCGCGGGTCGGCTCAATGGGCAGCTTCCCACCTGGCCGTTGATGGGACTGAGCGGGGCGACGCTGCTGTTCGTCGGCACGTTCGTGACGATCTTCGGTGTCGGCTTCGTCATTACGCCGACACCCTGGTACGGGGCGCGCTACATTCTGCCGATCCTGGGCATGGTGATGGGAAATACGATGACGGCCGTTGCGCTCGTGCTGGACAGCCTGAGCGAGGCGGCACGGCGCGAACGTGGTGCCATCGAGGCTCGCCTGGCACTTGGAGCAACGCGGTTCGAAGCGCTCTCGGGGCCGCTTCGATCGGCTTTGCGCACGGGCATGATGCCTATGCTCAACTCGATGGCGACAACGGGCATCGTGGCGCTACCCGGTATGATGACCGGTCAGATCATTGCCGGGGCCGATCCCATCGGGGCAGCTAAATATCAGGTGCTGATCATGTTCCTGATCGCGGGGGCAACGGCACTTGCATCGCTGCTGGCGGCGGTCGGAGGCGTCATGCTGCTGACTGACGCCCGCCACCGGCTGCGGCTGATGTGACGCCGTACCCTTAAGCGATAACGCCCGCGACGAGCGCGGGCGTTGGATCGTTCACCGAGGCCGGCAGCTTATTCAGCGTGCGCCGGCTGAGAGCCCGATGCGTGATTGAGCGGGGGCACCGTTGCGCCGCGCTTGCTAGCGGCGCTGGCGGCGACTGCTGCTGCAGCGGCTTCCTTGGCAGCGTTGGCAGCGGTCTCGGCAGCCTGAGCTGCGCGCTCTGCGGCAGCTGCGGCTGAGGCGGCTGCAGCTGCGGCGGCAGCGCGGTCGGGCTCGGGAGCGACGGCCGTGGCCCGACGCTGATCTTGCGGCGCAAAGTTCTGACCGGCCTGGAGAGCACCCGTCTCGACGACGGCGCCCGTCGTTGCAGGGGCGGCAGGCGCTGCTGCCTGGCTGGGAGCGGGCTGTGCCGCAGGAGGAGCGGTATGGACGGCGGGTGCGGCTGCGGGCGTTTCGGCCGGAGCGGCGATGTGCTCGACAGGCGTGGTCGGTGCCGCCTCGACCGCAGCGGTATCTGCGGCAGGGGCGTCGGTGGAGACATCGGCTTCAGCCGCGGCGGCATCTGCGCTGGCTGGCGCTGCTGCCTGATGCGTGGCGGTGCCGAGCGCTTCGGCCTTGCGCACAGGCGCCGGCGGTGCGCCCGTCGGAGACTCCTCAGCGGGGGCCGCAGCGGACTGGCTGCCAAGCTTCTTGGCGTCGGGTCCCCAGCACACTGTCGCCGAAGCGGTGCAGGTGTGCTCGTCGAAGAGGATCACGTCGAGGAACAGCTCGCAGCTCACCGTCTTCTTGCCGGTGGAGTAGTCAGTGACGCCGTTCTTTGCAGCCCACTCGGTGATGTGCTTGTCGAGTAGGTTTTTGGCGTCGTTGGTCGGGCCGTCCTTGCCGTAGTCGTTGACCGTGAAGCCAAACTTCTTGCAGGCGGCGTTCGCAGGCACCGCGAACGCGGCGACTGTCCCAAGCAGCACTGACGCGAAGGCGATTGTTGGCGTAGCGCGCATTGTCGTAATCCCCCGTCGGCGCGGACTAAACGTCCAGATCCTCAAAGCCTTATAAAGGGGCACTTTGCCCCTGCCTAGGCGTCGAGCTTGCAAAGCTGTGCAGGAGAAAGATAGCGCAATCGCGGCGACGCAAATGCCTCAGTTCATGTAGGGTGAATCGCCGCCGTTCCGGCCGATACCCGAATCAAAGAAGAAGCCGCTGTCGAACGGGCCGCCCGGCGACTGCTTGTTGATCGAGGGGTCGATGTAACCGCCATAGAGGGCGAAGTAGCGGGCGATCTCCGCAGGCGAGGCGCCCTGCTCGACGGCGTACGTACGGCCGTCCTTGCGACGCACCGTTTTCTTCTTCTTTTTCTGCACGCTCTCGTCAGCGTAGGCGCCCGAGGCGATATAGTCGCCAGCGCCAACCAGGGTGGCGAGCGTCAGGAGGCCGGCCGCGGCGACGATCCCGGTGCAAACGCGAAAGAGGCTCATTGTCCTGTCCTTGTATATTCCAACCACCCCGAATGTAGGGCCGGAGGATAACGGAAAACGCCGTTCTGGCGTGTGAAAGTCCGTGCCGTTCAGCTTTTTGCCGAGCCCTGTCACCCGCTAACCACGCTCGACCCGAGGTGGCCCAGCCGCCGAAGCGCCGGTCTCCCGGCACTTCAGGGCATTATCGCGCTGAGCCACCAGCGAATGGTTAACGAAGACAGTTAAATTGTGCCGATTTGGGCTTGCGGCAAGCCTCAGCCGGTCTTGCAGATGGTCGAGGTGCCCACGCAGTTGTAGCCGAGGCCGCCGGGCTTGCACTTATAGGCCGGCGTGCTGACGCGATAACCCGGCGTGGAACCTGAGGCCATGAAAGCGGCCCATACGCCCCAATCGAACGATTGGAGAATGGCTTCCTTCACCTGAAACTTGGCGCCATCCATGCTGGGCGCGGTGCCGGACGCGGTTTTCTTGAAGCACTTCGCCTCGGCATCGCCAGCAAAGCCGGCAAACACCAAAGTGGCGGCAACAGCGGCCGCCCCGATCGACTTCATCATTCTGAGCTCCCCGGACAACGGTAGATACAATAGAGGGGGAGATTGCCGCAGACGCGGTCGCTTGCCCATCGCCGAGCGCTCGTCAGCTGAAAAAATGAGGGGATCGTTGCGGCGGGGTGACGCCACGCGGCAGGGGTCCGCATGGCGCCGGGTGTCGTCACGTCAGGACGACTGGAGATTCACGGCCTTTGGGCCCTTGCCGCGCTTGTCAGGCTCGGTTTCGAAAGAGATGCGCGCGCCTTCGTCGAGATTGGATATGCCCGCGCGCTCGACCGCAGTCACATGCACGAACACGTCCTTGCCGCCATCGTCGGGCTTGATGAAGCCATAACCCTTCTGGGCGTTGTAGAATTTGACGGTACCGCTCTGGCGCATCGCGAATTCTCCTAACGTGCGCAATCAATGAAAACGGCGCGGCTCAGCAGAGACCGCACCGGGGGGAAGCTCGGGAAACTGTTCGCAATGCGGGGGGAAATGTCAGTGAGCACGACATGCGCGCCATAATCTCAAAGCTACTCTAAGTCTCCGCCGGGACGATTGCTTGCCCGAGCCGGGAAAGTATCGAGGAAAACCATCTGCGACGCAACACCTCACTCAACTGACTTGACGCCGCCCGGATCCTCGTTTCCCAAATTTTCAATGCGGAACCCGCCACCCTTCGCCTGCTGCAGTACGCGCGCAAGCTCGGGCAGCAACGCCTTCATCTTGGCGGCGAGCGTGAATGGTCCATTGATGACGATGAGACCGGCGCCGTTCAGGCGGGTCTCGTCCTCGGGATCGCGGATCGTCAACTCGTAGGCTGTCGCTTTCGGCAGGCCAAGTTCGGCGACCTTCTTGCGGAAGGCAGTGACGGGCCGCTGCTCCTTGATCGGGTACCACAGAAGGTAAGTGCCGCCTGCAAAACGGCGGACGCCCTCCTTCAGCGCTGTGATCAACCGGTCCAGTTCGCCGGGTTGCTCGAACGCGGGGTCGATCAGCACCACGCCGCGACGCTCGGGCGGGGGCAGCAGAGCTTTCACTGCCGTCCAGGCATCGAGCGACATCACTTTGACCTGCGGGTCGTGCGCGAAGAGCCGGTTCAGCGCCTTATGGTCCTCGGGATGCAGTTCGTTGACGACGAGGCGATCGTCGGCACGCATCAATTCGCGCGCGATCAGCGGGCTGCCGGGATAGCGGATGACGGCGTCCGCGGGATTTAACTGGCGGACCACCGACAAGTAAGGAGCGAGAAGCTGCTCGACTTCGGGCGAGAGCTTTGCATCGAGAACGCGGCCGATGCCTTCGCGCCATTCACCCGTCTTCTGTGCCTCGATGGAAGCGAGGTCGTAAACGCCGATGCCAGCGTGCGTGTCGATGATGCGGAACGGCGCGGGCTTCAGCTTCATGTGCTCGATGACGAGCGCGAGCGTCGCGTGCTTGACGACGTCGGCGAAGTTTCCGGCGTGGTAGGCGTGTCGGTAATTCATGGACAGCGATCAGCGCGCCGGGCCGCGCGGTGTCAAGGGATGCCCCAGCAGGCGGGGCGCTTTTTTCCGCGCCTGTTCCGCCGGGAACGGCGCGGGGGGAGGATCAGGGCGATGATGCGTTCATGAGAGGCACTTACGGCCCACCCGCCGGACGGGCTTCTCGGGATCGCTCCACCTCCTCCAAACTTTGAACCCCGCCACCCCCGCGGGGTTCTTTTTTTGGAAGGTGGCAAGTGCTGGTTCGCACCTCTACGCCTTGCGTTCCCATTTTCCGGAGGCGCTCTGCTGCCAGTAGGTCACTGGACAGCCGGCACCCTTAGCGGCGGTCCATTGCGAGCGCGCGGTTTTCACGGCGTCGGTATCGTTGCCATCGAACAGATAGACGATGCGAATGAAGCCGGTGAAGGCTTCGGCCTCGGCGCCGTCGACAAGAAAGCGCACTCCAGCCCCGTTCGGTGTTTCCCCTGTCGTCGTCAGATAGACTGGCTGCTCGGCGGCAAAGCCGTCCTTGGCGGAGCCGTGGGCGAGGAAGCTATCGTCCTTGTAGGTCCACAGTGCCTGATCGATAACGGCGAGCCGCTCTTGCGACCCGGACTGAATGACGGCGCGCCATCCACGCTCGAGCGTCTTCTCGACGAGACTCGGCAGCACCTTCTCGAGCGTCTGCTGCTCGAGATGGTAGAAAAGGACTTCGGTCGGCGAGGATGATGAGGGCGATGTCATGCGGGAATTATACCCGCTCTCCGACGCGATGCACGCTCGCGTGATGGAGCCGTCGTAGATGCTGCAGCGCAAAGACAATTGACCCTTGCGCTGCCCTATTGGCTTACCTACTTATCGGGGTCCGGAGCGGCGCCAGACGTGCGGCTGTCGTCCGTGCGGGCGGTGGAGCTAGCGGCATCTTCGGGTTCGCCGCTACTCCCGCCCGCTGCATTCCCCTCTCAGGTTCGGCCCTCTCAGGCCCGACGGACTGAGCGCTTACTTCTTGATGCTGGTCAGATAGCGCTTGGGCACTTCGCCTGCGGCGACCAGCGCGTCGATGCAACGGCGCGAAAGCGAACGGCGGGAAGCCATCATGCAGCTACGCAGCTCGGGCGTGCCGATCGAGTACTTGGCGCAGTGACGATAGTAGTCGCGCTCACAGGCAGAGTTGACGCGTGAAGAGTAGGCATTCGCCGCCGAACCAAATGCAATCGCGAAAAGCGCAGCACCACCGGCCAGAGCGGCAACGCGAACCACCGGGCGCACCCGGCTGTCAGAGCACATCTGCATATATCTGATTTCTCTTTAGAGCTTCCCCCGAGCCGCAGCCCGCAAACCCGGATTCCCGCCACGAGTTTGCGAATCCAGAGTAGCGCAAGCAACGATTCGAAGCCAGTGACAGACATGCCGCGACAGCGGAAAAATGCCCTCAGCTCTTATGCTTAGCGTACGGATTATCGCCCTTGCGCAAGTTCAGGCGCAAAGGGACGCCCGGCAGTTTGAATGCTTCGCGCAAGCTGTTTGTCAGGTAACGCAAGTATGACTTCGGCAGCTCTTCCGGCCGCGAGCAAAAGGCAACGAACGTCGGCGGGCGCGTCGACGGCTGCGTGATGTAGCGGATCTTTATCCGGCGTCCGGCGGCAGCAGGCGGCGCGTGACGGGCCAGAGCCTCTTGAAGCCAGCGATTGAGATCGGGCGTCGGCACGCGACGGTTCCAGATGTCGTAGGCTTCCAGCACTGCTTTCGACAAACGGTCAATGCCCCGTCCGCTGAGAGCGGAGATCGGGACAAGCGCAACGCCAGACACCTGAGCGAGACGTTCGGCAAGCGTCTCACGCAGATCCTTCAGCGCTCTCTGCTTGTCCTCGACGAGATCCCACTTGTTGACGGCAATGACGAGCGCGCGGCCTTCCTCGGTGACGAGGTCGCCGATGGTCAGGTCCTGATGCTCGAACGGGCGCTCGGCGTCGATGAGAAGAACAACGACCTCGGCGAAGCGGATGGCGCGGATGGCGTCGGAGGCGCTGAGCTTTTCGGCAAGCTCATTGATCTTGGCCTTGCGCCGGAGCCCTGCCGTATCGAACAGGCGCACCCTTCGGCCCGACCATTCGAGGTCGCTCGGCACGCTGTCGCGCGTCAGGCCCGGCTCGGGGCCGGTGATCATGCGGTCCTCGCCGAGGAACGCGTTGACCAGCGTAGACTTGCCAGCGTTCGGGCGGCCGACGATGGCAACCCGGATCGGCCGCGAGGTCGCGCTCTCCTCAACGGCACTGGCCGCCGTCTCCTTGAGACCGAGCGCCGATAGCATCTCGACGATCAGATCGCCGAGGCCTTCACCGTGCTCGGCCGAGATCGCCGTCGGCTCGCCGAAGCCGAGTTCGAAGGCGGCGTAGAAACCAGCTTCGCCGGCGCGGCCTTCGCTCTTGTTGGCGACGAGGATCACCGGACGGCCGGAGGCTCGGACGATGCGCGCGAAAGACTTGTCGTCGGGCGTGATGCCGTCGCGTGCATCGACGACGAAGAGGATGAGATCGGCGGTGCCGATGGCGGCTTCGCTCTGCTGGCGCATGCGCTCGGCGATGGACCCGCGCTTTGCCTGCTCGAGACCGGCGGTGTCGACGATGGTGACGGGATGGCCGCCGAGATCGGCTTCTCCCTCGCGGCGGTCGCGCGTCAGCCCCGGCATGTCGGAGACGAGCGCGGTGCGCCTGCCGGTCAACCGGTTGAACAGCGTCGATTTGCCGACGTTGGGGCGGCCAATAATGGCGATGACAGGGAGGGCGGTGGACATTCGGACGGGATCGACCAGCTACATTGAGCGGCGCTTATCGCGCATTCGCTGGCGTTAAGATAGCCATCCCCGCCGACTGATCGGTTAAGGGGGGTTAATTCAGGGCGATCAGCTTGGCGTCGTCGTTGAGGACGTACATGCGCCCCTGAGCCACGATGGGCGCGATATAGAAGGAGCCGCCAAGTTCCTTCTGGGTCACGACACGGCCGGTCGTCGCCTCGACGCCGACCAGGTTTCCGGCGGACGAGGTGAGCCACAGCGTCCCGCCAGCGAGGGTGGGGCCGGCCCAAGCGCCTTTGCCGGGGAGCTTTGCCGTCCACTGCGTCTTGCCGTCGTTGCGCGACAGAGCCATGAGCTGGCCCTGAGTATCGACGACGAACACGCTGCCGCCCGCGACCCACGGGGTCTGCGTTCCGGGCACGTTGATCGACCACAGACGCTCGCCGCTTTCGGCCTGCGTCGCGATCATGCGGCCGGCGTGGCCGACGGCGAATACGGTGCCGTTGTCGATGGCGGGGCGTGCAGCATCACTCATTGAGGCGATCTGCGACGTGGTCCGGCTGCGGGCAAGGCTCTCGGTCCAGGCGGTCGTGCCGTCGGCGATGCGCAGGGCGACCAAGTCGCCGGACGGATAGGGTACGGCGACGATACCGGCGTCGACGGCTGGGCTGGCATTGTTGATGAGGCTCGCCTGCTGCGGCAGGCCGCGGACCGACCACAATTCACCGCCATCGGCTCCCGCCAGGCAGAAGAAGCGGCCATCGAGCGTGATGGCATAAACGCGATCACCGACTGCCGTAGGCGACGAACGAACCGGGGCTTCGAGTTGCTTCTCCCAGATCGCCTTGCCGTTCTGGGGATCGACGGCGACGACATTGCCGTAGCCAGTCGCTGCATAGAGGCGGCCATTGTCGAATGCCAAGCCGCCGCCAAACCCGCCACCGCTGCTGCTGCCGCCGAGGCCGAGGGAGTACCAGCTTCCGCTGGATTCGCGTTTCGGCTTCAAGGACGTGCGCCAGGCGGCGTTGCCGTTGGTGGTCGAGAACGCAGCAACGGTGCCGTCGGCGTCGAGCGTGAAGATATAGCCGCCGTACACGACAGGGCGCGCGGTAAGGCGCCCACTGCTGCCGGAGCCGGTACCCACGTCAGCGGTCCAAACGACGTTGGTGCCGCCATTGTACGCCAGATTTCCGGGCGCGTTGCTCGGCTCGCCGCCGGGCTGAGCCCAGTTGTCGTTGACGCGGGGGGCGGGCAGCGTGATGGGGGCGAACGCGTCGGCGAGTTCACCCGTTTCGACGCCGGGCTGCTGCATCACCGGGATACGCTTGCCGGGAAGCGCCACCTGCTTTTCAGCGAAGGGGTTGAGGCTGGAGATCTTGGGGAGCGAGGGTCCATCGCCAGCGCAGCCGGCTAGCGACGCGCCGATGCAAAGCGCGGCACCGATCAGCCCTGCCCCCTTCACCCGTCCCCTCATATCCCCCTACCTAGTCCTTTTTGGCCGGCGGTTGCGATGCTGCAGGTGCAGCGTCCGCTGGCTTGGCCTTTTCAGAAGGCGATGCTTCGGCGGCGGGCGGCGAAGCGTCAGCCTTCTTAGCGATCTCTCCCGCGGCGATCTCCGCCATGATGATCTGCGCACGCTCGGCAATGCTTTGCGGCGTCTGCTGGTCGACGAAGAGAGGCGTCAGGATGGTGCGCGCCTCGCTCATTTTTCCAGCCTTGAAGGCGGCCAGACCCAGCAACTCGCGGGCGCTGTAGCGCCAGGGGCTGGTATCGGCCATCAGAGGGGTGAGCCGATTCTCGATGTCGGTAAAGTCCACGTCGCCGACGCGCAGTCCGGCGGCCTGCAGGCGTGCAAACTCGCGGAGCATGATGTCGCCGTTGCTGCTGGCGGCCAGCGCATCATAAGCAGCGAGCGCCTCGGCCTTTTTGCCCTGCTTGGCGAGGAGGCCGGCAATTTGCAGCTGCGAAAGTCCGCGGTAGCCGGCGGCGCCATCGCTTGCCAGCTTCTCGAATTCCTTCTCGGCGCTGCCGTCCTTCTTGTCGTTGAGGAGCTGGAGCGCCCCTTCGTACATGGCGCCAGAGGCCTGAGCCGCGGCGAGGCGACGGCTTTCCCAAATCTTATAGCCCGCCACGCCGACTACGATCAGTGCCGCAGCGATGATGATGTAGGTGCCGTACTGCTTCCAGATCTTCTCTAAACGCTCTCGCCGAAGCTCTTCTTCGACTTGGCGGAGAAGATCGTCATCCGTCTGTGCCATCGCTTGCTCTTTTCAGCCCTGAACCTTGGCGTTGTTCTTGTGAGAGCCCCAGGCGAGGCTCCGGAAAGCCGCATACATAGCCAACGGCTCCCCCCGTGCAAGCGATTGATCAGCGTTCGCCGACCGGGGAGCCTGAAAGGCGCCCTACGCTTTGCTGGCGGGGGTTTTCGACTTTTTCGTGACTCTGCCGCCGGTTGCAGAGACACGCTCGGTGGCCTGTTGCCTCTTTACCGGGGCACCATCCTGCATGGCGTAGGTGTGCTCGGGGGTCGGGAAAGCGCGCTTGCGGACGTCCTCGGCGTAGTCGCGGATGGCGCCCTCGATGGCTTCGCCGACCTTACCGAACTTCTTCACGAAGCGCGGCACGCGCGGGCTTATGCCCAGCATGTCCTCCATCACGAGGATCTGGCCGTCGCACGAGGATGAGGCGCCGATGCCGATGGTGGGGATGGGGACGGCGGCGGTAATGCGGGCGGCCAGTGGCTCGGTGATCGCTTCCAGCACGATGGCGAAAGCACCAGCCTCGGCGACCTCCCGGGCATCCTCCTCGATCGCCGCCCATTCGTCGCGATGGCGGCCCTGGGCCCTGAATCCGCCGATGACATTGACCGATTGCGGCGTCAGGCCGATGTGGGACATGACCGGGATGCCCCGGTCGACGAGGTAGCGGATGGTCTCGGCCATCCGGCGTCCGCCCTCGATTTTAACGGCGCCGCAGTCGGTTTCCTTCATGACGCGGGCGCAGTTGCGGAAGGCGACGGCCGGGCTCTCCTCGTAGGAGCCGAAGGGCATATCGACCACGACCAGCGCGTGCCTTGCGCCGCGAACGACGGCACGGCCATGCATGATCATAAGGTCGAGCGGCACCGGCACGGTGGTCTCGAAGCCGTGCATGACCATGCCGAGGCTATCGCCGACGAGCAGGAAATCGCAATGCCGGTCGGCGATGGCGGCCGTGTGCGCATGATAGGCGGTGAGGGCCACGATGGGCTCCCCGCGCTTCTTCATGGCGGCGATGTCGGGCGCCATCAGGCGCTTCTGGGTCGAGTGTACAGACATGCGCTAACTTACTCTATTCTCGCCACGACGTCGCGCGAAGCTAGTGATGACGCGGCGAGAAGGCCAGTGGCGGCGGATACTGGGCGATAGACAACCTTCAAAAAGAATTTATTTTCATGGCGTTGCTAACGAAGATTTAGGGTTAAAATTATCAGATAGAGCAAACTCTTCAGAGACACACTCAGTTTTCGGGGGCCTTGCTTGCTCAAGATCGCAAAAGGTGTTGTCGGCGCCGCGTCCGGCCGCCTGCACGTATCAATCGGTGCCCTGCTCGCTGCCAGTTTCCTGGTCGCGGCGACCCCCGAGCGGGCCGAGGCTCAGTTCTACCCGTGGGGGTGGGGCAACTCGGGTTCCTGGCAGCAGAAGCCGCGGCGCGCGCGCCGGGCGGCTCCGCGCTATGTCGAGCCGACGGACGACAAACAGGCATCGACGCTGCCGAAGCCGAAGGGCCCCCTGGTGCTGGTGGTGTCGATCAACAATCAGACCGTCACCGTCTACGACGACGGCAAGCAGATCGCGAAGTCGCCGATATCGAGCGGCATGCGCGGACATGAAACGCCCACCGGCGTGTTCAGCATCCTGGAGAAGAACCGCACGCACCACTCGAACCTTTACGGTGGTGCGCCGATGCCGTTCATGCAGCGTGTCACCAACTCCGGGGTGGCACTGCATGCGGGCGAGATCCCAGGGTATCCCGCCTCGCACGGTTGCATCCGCCTTCCCTACAGCTTCGCGCGAAGCCTGTTTGGCATCACCGATGTCGGTGCGCGCGTGATCATCAGCGAAGCCGATCTGAAGCCGGAAGAATTCAGCAGCCCGCATCTCATCGCGCCACTGGCTCCCGACGATACGGCCAGCACGTCTGCGAGCGCCGTGCCGGCCGCCGCTTCGGGCCAAGCCGACATCCACGATATGATCGTACCGCAAAACGGCAACTCATCGCGGCGCACGCGCGCCATGGCTGCTGCCGAGCGCGCCGCGGAACGCGAGCATCTGGTTGCGACGATAGCGGCTTCCGAAACTGCAAAGGCTGCTGCCGACTTGCAGGTGCAGGCGGCCACCGCCGCGGCGCGGGACGCAAAAGAGACGATCAAGAAAGAGCGCAAGGAAGAGGACCGCCTCGCTGCGATCGCGCGCAAGTTGGCCAAGACAGCGGACGCAGCTACCTCGACGTTCAACGCACTGGCGGCGAAGCTATCGAAAATCGATGTCGACAAGGTCGATGGCGCAGCGCTGGAGAAATTGAAGGCGGAGGAGATTGCGGGCGAGACGAAGATGCTCGACGCAGTCGACGCCTCGGCGGCAGCTCAACGTGCTGCCAATGCGCAGTCGGCGAAGGTGAAGCAGGCCGAGGCCGATGCGGTGGCGCTGGAAAAAGCGCGCAAGGTTGCTGTCGATGATGCCGGGCACGCCGCTGACACCGTCACGGCTGCCAAGGATGCGCTGACAGCCGCCGATGCGCTGGAGGAGCGTAAGCACTACCCCGTTTCGGTATTCATCAGCCGCAAGACGGGCCGGCTCGTCGCCAAACTCGGCTTCGTGCAGGTGATGGACGTGCCGGTGACGATCGCCGATCCGAGCGCGCCTCTGGGCACGCACGTGCTGACGGCGACCGCATTCACGAACGGCGAAAAGGCGTTGCGCTGGAGCGCGGTGACGCTGAAGCCGAGCACACGGGTGTGGTACTCGAGCCGCAAGAAGCGCCGGCACGACGACGAGGCACCCGTCGTGGCAGGCGGCCATGATGCCGATGCGCAGTCGGCGCTGGAGCGAATCCAGATCCCCAAAGAGGCCGAAGAGCAGCTCGCCGAGCTGATGAAGCCAGGCTCGTCGATGATCATCTCGGATTACGGCCTCAGCCGTGAGACGAGCGCACGCACCGAGTTCATTGTCGAACCATGGCGCAGCCGCCCCGACAGCTCGATGTCGAGCTACTACTGATCACTGTGACAATGAAATCGAAAGAGGCGCCGCCAATGGCGCCTCTTTTCGTTTGCGCGAGGATCAGCCCGGCAGCCTTTGCGCCTTGCGTTCAGGCGGGGCGTGGATGATCTCGACGCTGTCGCCCAGCGCCACGTGTCCCCCTTCGAGCACCCGGCAGGTGACGCCGCCGCGCCAATCGGGATGCAGCGCCTTGCGCAGTCCGGCGAGCGCTTCGTCCATGCGTGAACAGGGCGTTGTCGGATAGGTTACTTCCAGGAGCGCCGGGCCGATACGCAGCGTTGCGCCAATGGCGCGCGGCAGGCGGATGCCCTCGACAAGAAGGTTGGCGCGGCGCGCGGTCCAATCGAGATCGATTGGATCGGAGCTCGCAGCGGCTACGTCTGATAGCGCCGCCTTCCAATCCTCGATGGCGAGGATGGTGACCGCGCGGCGCTTGAATTTGGCGCCCTTGTGATCGCCTTCGACGCCCTTCTCTAGACTGATATCGACGGCATCGACCGTGTGCATCGGCGCGCGTCGCGCCGACCGCCATGCAATGCCGATCAGCCGTCCGGTCATGCCATTGGAGAAACGCCGATCACCAGCTCGTGCAAATAGAACACGATGACGGCGTACAGGGCGACGCCGATGGCGACGACGATGATATCGTTGATCCACGGGCCGGAGCCCTTGCCGAGCGGGCCAAGATCGCCGCGGCGCTTCACTGAGATGCGGTCATAGACGGCGAAGGCGAGGAAGCTGCCGAACAGCAGCAGGGAGGCAAGGTCGCCGTTGGCCAGCAGATGCGCCAGCGCCCAGATTTTGATGGCCACGAGCATCGGGTGCTTGAGCCAGACGTGGATATGCGAAGGAATGTACGCCGCCGCGAGCGAGATCATCGACAGCAGCATCAGCGGCATGGCGATGTGGCGCGTCCAAGTCGGCGGATCCCAGAGGATGGGGTTCTTGCCGGGGTGCAGCTGGAGCTTGTGGAAGCCCAGCACGATCAGCGCCAGGCCGATCAGTGAGACGACGGCGAATATGCCCTTGTAGCCCGTCGGGCCGAAGCGCGCGACGAGCCCGTTTTTCAGCTCCGCATTGGTCGGAACGATGTGGATCGCAAAGAAAACGATGAGTCCAAGCACCATTACCAGCATTGTCGCCTCCCCCAGGGAATTGCCAGAGCGGGCGAATCATTGCCACGCTGCAGCCATCTCGCCCGCGCATGTTTAGTGGCCGGGGGCGCCGGCCGCTAGTGCAAACCGGTTGTCCGATGGCCGCCGCGCCGGCACCGGAACATGATGGCCGCGATAAATGTGGTCCATGACGAGGGAGAGCTGCCATGGGCGCCGAAGCTCAGCTGAAGCCCGACTACGATGGCTCCGAGGACCCCCAGCTGGCCGGCGAGATCGCCCGCGCCATGCATCATCGCCCGCTTTTGAGCCGTTTGGCCCGCGTCGAACCGAAACATCCAGATGCGGCTGAGTTTACGGCCAAGTCCGCAGAAAAGGCGGCGCCTGAAGCGTTCACCGCGAACGAAGTGGAAGTGCCTGCGCCGGTTCCGACCGATCCGAGATCACTCGATGAGGTGATCGACGATCTCGGTCAGGTGACGATGACGCCGCCGAGCGCGGAGTGGCTCGAAAACGCTCGGCGCGCACATCGCCAGGAAAAGATGAGCCACGCCATCGCGTGGGCGACGACGCTCACCATCGCGATCGGCATCATTGGGCTTGCAGCCCTGCTGCTGCGCGTGTGAGCAGCTTTTAGGGCAGGTAGCCCTTATCGAGATTGAGCGACTGGCGCGTGGTTTCGCGGCCCTTGGCGTTGGTGTGCGTGGCGATCCAGGCGACGTGGGTGCCAGCTTCGGGCGTCGTGCGCGAGCGCAGGTTGATCCCGACCGTCTCGCCTTTGGCTGCGCAAATCGGGGCGAGCAGCGGGAAATAAAGCTGCTCCCAGTGCGTGCGTGGGGCGTCCGGTGAAGTCGACAGATGCACGCCGGGCGTGAGTTCCGCCTCCCACCAGACGGCGAAGCCGTAAACTGTCGTTGCTTCGTCGAGCTTCCAGCTGGCTTGTCCCTTGCGCGTCGAGCGGGCATCGGAGCCGAAGGTGATCTCGTCCCAGACCTTGGCGGCGAGCAGTTCAGCCGGCTTCATCGTGCGCACGTAAATGTTGTTGAGGCTCATGAGGCGGGCGACCGAGAGGTCGAAGCCTGTCGCGTCCCAGGCGGCGAAGTCGCGTGCGATGCGGTCGCTAACAACGGGCGCCACGAACTGCTTCAGTGCGCGCGGAATGAGTACGCCGCCCGGCTTCAGGAAGCGCTTCTTCGCATCGGCGAGCGTCTCAATGGTGTGCTCTTCGAAGGCGTAGTTGCCGAGCGTTTCGGAGACGACGACGTCGACGCGTGGTGGGTCGACCATCTCGGTCGAATGGCACGGGATGAGATGGCAGTTGCGGGCGCCGTTTGCTTTGAGGATTTTCTCGGCGACACCGCCAACCTCGGCGGTCTCGTAAAGATAGACCTCACGTGCGCCGAGCTTAGCGGCCATCAGCGCGAGGAGCCCGGTGCCGGTGCCGATATCGGCTACGGTTGTTTCGCCCTTCTTGATCACCGAGCGCAAAGCCTTTTCGAAAGCGGCGTTGCGGACGCGATCGGCGATAAGCGTGCGGTGATATTCGATGCGCATGGGTTAAAGGCTCAGTTGCGGGCCGCGGATCTGATACAGCATCAGCGCGGTGGCGACAGCGAGGTTGAGAGAGTCGAGCTTGCCGGACATCGGGATTTTGACGAGGCGCGTGCAGGCCGCGGTGAGCGCATCCGACATGCCGGGGCCTTCGCTTCCCATGACCAGGAGCGTCGGGGTGCGGTAGCTGACGGCGCGAAAATCGTCGGTGCCGCTCAGGTGCGTGCCGACGATGTCACCCTGCCAGCCGGCGATCCACTTGAGGAAGGCTTCGCGTTGCATACGCGCCAGCGGCATGGCGAACAGCGAGCCCATGGTGGCGCGCACGCACTCGTGCGAATAGGGATCGCAACTGGCGCCGATGAGAATGATGCCGGCAGCGCCGACGGCATCGGCGGTGCGGATGATGGTGCCGAGGTTGCCGGGGTCGCGCACTTCCTCGAGCGCAATCCAGAGCCTGCCCGGTGAAATATCAGCGGCCTTGGGCAAGTCGATCCAGCGCTGCTTGAAGACGCCAAGCATGCTCTGCGGGTTGTCCTTGGACGACAACTTGCCCAGCACGGCTTCAGAGACTTCCAGGCACTCCGCGCCGGACTTCAACGACCAGTCGACGAGACCCTGCGCGATGGGGCTCATGTCGGCGTCGGAGCGAAACACCAACGTTTCAGGGACAAAGCCATTGTCGCGCGCGGTGACGAGTAGCGATGTTCCCTCGGCGACGAAGAGCCCTGTCTCCTTGCGCTCCTTGCGCATCTCGAGCGCGCGGATGGCTTTCACGCGATCGTTCTGCAAGCTGGTGATGAGCTTGGGCGCGGACATTACCGATCGCTCCAGCGCGTATAAAGCGAGGTCGGCACCGCGCGCGTGCCGTGCTCCTCGCGGATCGCCAGTTCGCCGGCGGCGAAAGTGCCTTTCCTGACGGCCAGCACTTCGCGGCACAGCTGCTCGAAGGCGAGCGCCGACGCGCGGATGGCATAGACCGTGAGCACAAGGGACGCTTCCGGCGCCAGCAATGCGGCGCAATCCTTCATGAACGCAGGAAGACTTGTGAACAGATCCCAGACCTCGCCATCAGGACCGCGTCCGAACTTCGGCGGATCGACAAGGACGACGTCGTAGGTTTTGCCGCGGCGCACCTCGCGGGCGACGAATTTTGCCGCGTCGTCGAGAATCCAGCGGATCGGTGCAGATGTCAGTCCAGATGCCGCCTGGTTCTCCTTGGCCCATGCGATCGCCTTCTTGGAGGCATCGACGTGCGTGACGTGAGCGCCAGCGGCGGCCGCAATCAAGGATGCGGCTCCGGTGTAGGCGAAGAGGTTCAGCACGCGTGCTGGCTCACCGCGCTTTTCCGCGATGCGCTGTAGCATCCATTGCCAGTGCGGGTACTGCTCGGGGAAGAGGCCCATGTGACGAAAGCTCGCCAGACGGCAGAGCATGGTGACGTCGCCGATCTTCACCGGCCAGCTTTCCGGAACCTGCTTGTCGATGCGCCAGCGGCCTTTGTCCTCGTCGTCGTCGCCGGCGAAGACCGCGTGCGCCTTTTTCCACTCGCGCTCGGCGTTAGGGGTCCACAGCGCTTGGGGTTCGGGACGATCGACGATGATCGATCCGAAGCGCTCGAGTTTGCGGCCGTTGCCGCTGTCGATCAGGGCGTAGTCGGGAAAGCCCACAGTCTCGATGAGCGTCAGCTCCGCGGGGGGCGTGATCGTGTTTTCTTTGCTCAGCAAGGCATGCCCCTGTCGGCGGTCGGATGGTTCTGAAGCGCACTTAAGATGCGCCGGGCTTCCTTGTCGATGCGTTAGGCTAAACCCCCATTAATGGCCTCGCGGCGAATGAGAAGGCAGCATTCTGGGCGGGTGGGCACTTCTGGAAACAAGCCAATGGAGGCATTCACATGACGACGTGTGCATGCGGGAACTGCCAGTTTTTCGACACCCATAGCAAGTCTGCCAAGCAGCATCGGAACGAAGCGGGGCTTTGCCGGTATAACCCGCCGACAGCGCAAGCGGGAAGCAACTCGCCGGCCGCATGGCCGATGGTCGAGTCCAAGGACTGGTGCGGTCACTTTGCAGTGACAGTTGATCGCTTCATGTCCGCGGCGGAGTGAAGTCTCGTCGGAGGGCAGATCCGTTCATCTGCGGCTCATGTTGGGTCGCTTATTCATTCCAATTAAGCGACTAACGCCGGCCGTGGAGACGGATCGTTTGCCTCTCCGGCGTTATAGTAAGTGCGGCTCGGGGCTCAGGCACCGAAACGCCGACGGCATCAGGGTTCAGTGTATTCGTGGTGACTCCGCAGCACTGAACCCTCTGCCCCATCTTCCTTCAGAACGATCAATCGAGGTCGGCGACCTCGACGGGGCCGCCACCCTTGATGCGCTGAGCCAGCGCGCTTTCGATGAAGGGATCAATGTCACCATCGAGCACCGCGTCAGGATTGGTGCTCTGCGTTCCAGTGCGCAGGTCCTTCACGAGCTGATAGGGCTGCAGCACGTAAGAGCGGATCTGGTGACCCCAGCCGATCTCCGTCTTGCTCGCGGCTTCGGCGTTGGCCTTGTCCTCGCGCTTTTTGAGCTCCAACTCGTAAAGGCGCGACTTGAGCATCGCCCAGGCGATCGCGCGGTTTTTGATCTGCGAGCGCTCCTGCTGACTCGCCACCGCAATGCCGGTCGGGATGTGCGTGATGCGCACCGCGGAATCCGTCGTGTTGACGTGCTGGCCGCCCGCGCCCGACGAACGGTAAGTGTCGATGCGGCAATCGCTCTCGTTGATCTGAATGTCGATGTCGTCGTCGATGACGGGGTAGACCCAGACAGACGCAAAGCTGGTGTGGCGGCGGGCGTTGGAGTCATAGGGCGAGATGCGCACGAGACGGTGCACGCCCGATTCCGTTTTCAGCCAGCCGTAAGCGCCTTCGCCCTTGATCTCCATGGTGACGGATTTGATGCCGGCCTCTTCGCCGGCGCTTTCTTCCAAGGTCGAGACCTTGAAGCCGCGCTGCTCAGCCCAGCGCATGTACATGCGCGCGAGCATAGAAGCCCAGTCCTGACTTTCAGTGCCGCCCGCGCCGGCATGAACCTCGAGATAGGCGTCATTGCCGTCGGCTTCGCCCGACAGCAATGCCTCGATGCTGCGGCGCTGCGCTTCCTCGTCCAGCTTCTTGAGCATGGCTTCGCCCTCGGCGACGGACGCGTCGTCGTCGGCTTCCTCGCCGAGCTCGATGAGCGTCACGCCATCTTCGAGGGAACGCTGGAGGTCCTGGTAGGTTTTGACGGCACGCTCGAGCTGCTGGCGCTGGCGCATCACTTTCTGCGCGGCCTTACTGTCGTTCCAGAGGCTCGGATCCTCTGCGCGCTTATTCAGCTCGGCGAGACGTTGCTGGGCAGTATCCCAGTCAAAGATGCCTCCGCAGGAGAGCCAGGGCCTCCGTGATGGAATCGACGAGTTTCTGCGGTTCGGCGCGCATCGTGGCCTCCGAGGCGAGTGCGATTTTCAGGATATGAAGGCCGTCATATAATGGCGCGTCGGCCGACTGGCAACGCAAAGGGCGCCGCACCCCTCTGAAGCGCCCGAAAACGGGCCAACATCACATCACCAGAGGCCACCGCGGCCGGCGCTGTAGCCGGGGCGTGGACGCGCCGGTGCCTCGTAGAAGGAATCGTCAACCGCGCCTTGCGGGCTGCTGCCGGTTGTGCCGCCCTGCTCGGTAAATCCGATCACAGAGTATGCATCGTCTGGCTCTTCGTCCGGCTTGAAAGCTTCCATGATGCTCTGCGGGTCTTCTTCGCCGGCGCGCAGGCCGGTGCGCAGGTTGACACGTGCGAGCTTGATACCCGGCGGAATTCGGAAGGGGGAAGCTGGTTGATCGGCAAGCGCTTCCTTCATGAAGTTACCGAACACCGGAGCGGCGAGCTTGCCGCCAGTGTTGCCTTTGCCCATTGGCGTCGGCGTGTCGTAGCCCATGAAGACGCCGACGACGAGGTCGGGCGAATACCCCATGAACCAGGCGTCTTTTTCCTGGTTGGTGGTGCCCGTCTTGCCGGCGAGGGGGCGCTCAAGCGCCTTCAGCGAGCGCGCGGTGCCGCGCTGGATGACGCCTTCGAGGATGGATGTCATCTGATAGGCGGTGTGCGGGTCGATGATCTGCACGCGATCATCGGGAATTTCAGGCTCTTCCTGATTGTGCCAATCGTCTGCCTTGCAGTTTTCGCAGACGCGCTGATCGTGGCGCCACACGGTATGGCCCCAACGGTCCTGGATACGGTCGATCAGCGTCGGGCGCACCTGCTGGCCACCGTTGGCGATGGCGCAGTAGCCGGCGGCGAGGCGCAGCAGCGTGGTCTCGCCGGCGCCGAGCGACATGGAGAGCACCGGAAGCAGATCGTCATAGATGCCGAAGCGGCGCGCGTACTCGGTGATGAGCGGCATGCCGAGATCCTGCGCCAAGCGGACCGTCATCTGGTTGCGCGAGCTTTCGATGCCGAAGCGCAGCGTCGCAGGGCCGGCGGAATGTTCTTTCTCGTAGTTCTCTGGCTTCCAGATGTCCTGGCCGGGGCCCTGCTCGATTTCGATAGGGGCGTCGAGGATGATCGAGGTGGGCTTGTAGCCGTTGTCGAGTGCGGCAGCGTAGACGAACGGCTTGAATGAAGAGCCCGGCTGGCGCTTGGCCTGAATGGCGCGGTCGAACTGGCTCATAGCGAAGGAGAAGCCGCCGACGACCGCGAGCACGCGGCCGGTGTTGGGGTCCATGGCGACGATGCCGCCGCCGACCTGCGGGATCTGCATCAGCGACCAGACGCCAGCGACATTGTCGGGGTCCTTCGGCGCGACGTAGACCACATCGCCGGGCGAAACGACATCGGAGACGGCTTTGGGCGTGCCCTTCTTGGTCTTGGCCCACTTAACTTCGTCGAGTGTGAGCTCGATTGCCTCGCGCTCGCCGACCAGGGAGCCGTCCTGCTGCTTTTCGGGGCGCAGACCAACGATCGCCTTCGCCGCGTCGACCTTCAACACGACGCCGAGGCGCCATGGCTGGATGTCATGCGGGCGCGGCACCTCATCGAGCGCCTTGCCCCAATCGCCGGCGATGTCGAGCTTGGTCACAGGCCCGCGCCAGCCTTTGGTGCGATCGAACGTGACGAGGCCGTCCATCAGCGACTTGCGCGCGATCTGCTGCAGGCGCGGGTCGAGCGTGGTGCGAACGGAGAGGCCGCCGTTGTAGAGCTTGTCCTCACCAAAGCGGGTTAGCAGCGTGCGGCGCACTTCCTCGGCGAAGTAGTCGGCAGCGAAGATATGGGCGCCGGTGGTGCGCAGGTTGACGCCGAGCGGCTTCACCTTGGCGGCTTCGGCCTCTTCGCTGGAGATATATCCGTTCTCCTCCATCTGGCCGATGATCCAGTTGCGCCGGATCAGCGCCTGCTTCTCGCGGCGGAACGGATGGTAGTTGTTGGGGCCCTTGGGGAGCGCGGCGAGGTAGGCGGCTTCCTCGATCGTCAGGTCCTGCAGCTCCTTGTTGAAGTAGCTGAGGGACGCTGCCGCGATGCCGTAGGCGCCGATGCCGAAGTAAATCTCGTTGAGATAGAGTTCGAGGATCTTATCCTTGGAGTAGGCACGCTCGATGCGGACAGCGAGGATTGCCTCCTTCACCTTGCGTTCCATCGAGCGCTCGCTCGACAGCAGGAAGTTCTTGGCGACCTGCTGGGTGATGGTCGAGCCGCCTTCGGCGCGGCGGTCGCTGCCGCTGAGCTTTGCTTCGACGATCTTGAATACGGCGCGGGCGATGCCCTGGAAGTCGACGCCGCCGTGTTCATAGAAGCGACGGTCTTCGGCAGACAGGAAGGCTGCGATGACGCGCTTGGGAATGGTGTTGATCGGCACGAAGATGCGGCGCTCGCGCGCGTATTCGGCGATGAGCGCACCGTTGTGAGCGTGGATGCGCGTCATCACGGGAGGCTCGTATTTGGAGAGGCTCTCGTAATCGGGCAGGTCCTGCGAGGTTTTCCACAGCAGGTAGCCGGCGGCGGCCGAAGCGCAGATGAAGACAACCACACCAGCGGCGAAGCTCCAGCCGAGCAGGCTCAGCAGCAGGCTTTTGCGGCGCTTCTTGCGCGGCTGACGCGGGGGTTTGGGCTCGCGCGGATGCGGCGGCGCGGGGCCACGGCCGTAAGGGTCGTGCCCATAGTGATCGCGCGGGTAGATGGGATCCGACGGGTATAGCGGAGGCTCGCGCATCAACCTTTAGTTCCGTTGAGCGTAGGGGTTCGGCTGCACTGGCATGTCCGCGCGAGCCTAGAGGCTACATGAGGCGACGCCGCGAAGCAGGACATTACCATGGATTGTGGCATCAAGTCGTCGCTCACTGCAGTTTAGATAACGCCGGAAAGGAGATGGCCGCCTTTTCAGCGTGCCCTCGCCGTCCGCTTGGAGAAATACTGGTCCACGGCACTGGTGATCGATGTGGCCACGCGCCGTTGCCAACCGGAGGATTTGAGCAGCTTCTCGTCCTCGGGGTGGCTCATGTAACCCAGCTCGATGAGCACCGAGGGGGTGTCAGCCTGACGCAGCACCTTGAATGCGGCAGAGCGCTGCGGCCGTTGGGACAATGAGACGGCCGACTTGAGCTGCTTGACGAGGGTGTTCGAGAAATCGGCAGAGAAATTCGACGTCTCGCGCTTTAGGAGGTCTATGAGGATATTGCGGACATCGCCGCCTTCCTCGAAGTGCGCAGTCTGGAGGCCTGCAATGGCGTCGGAGTTGTTCTCCTTCTCGGCCATTATCTGCGCCTCCTCGTCGGAGGCTTTCTCGGATAACGTGTAAACGGTCGCACCACGCACCCTTTTGGCGCGCTTCTGCGCAATCGCGTCGGCGTGAAGCGAGACGAAGAGGTCAGCGTCGAGTTCGCGGGACATCTGAAGGCGCTGATCGAGCGAAATAAATACGTCTGTCGATCGCGTCATGCGCACGTCGTAGCGGCCGCTTTTCTCAAGCTGCGTTTTCAGAGCCTGAGCGACGGCGAGAACGACGGTCTTCTCCTTGAGGTTGGTGGCACTGGCGGCGCCGGGGTCGATGCCGCCATGGCCAGGGTCGATCAGAATCACGGGCTTGGTGCGGTGGCGCTTCGATACGGCAGCGGGTCCTGCATCGGGGGCGGGCGTGGCGGCGACCTGGGCGGTCTGACCGCCGCCGGTGCCACCGCCGAACGCCTTGGCGGACGTCGGCGACAGCGTCACGGTGAGATCTACGGCCTTGCCGGTGCCCGCGGGCCGCATATCGGCTTTCTTAATGAGAACGGGCCCCGCCGTATCGATGACAATGCGGGCTTTTCCTTCGGATAGAAGCCCATAGCGGAACCCCGAGGCGAGCCCTTCCTTTTTTTGGCCGGCTCCATCGGGGAGCTCGAAAGCGACGTCGGGAAGATCGATGACGACGCGGTAAGGGTTGGCGAGGGTAAAAATCTCCGCACGCACACCCGACGACAACCCGAGGACAAAGGTCGTCGTGTCGCCGTTCGACTTGAGCTCTGCTCGTCGCGCCTCGACGGCTGCGGACTTGCGGTGGACGCTGGTCGGCTCAGCGCTGGCCGGTGCAGTGAGCTGCACGGCGAGTGCCATTGCCACGAAAAGCCCGCAGACGAGATCCCCCCCGATGCGAGCCAAGTTATGTTGCAGATGCTGCCGCATCCCCTCCGATCACCCCCGGCAAGCTGCCCAAACCCCCTGTTAACCAAACCTTTTCGGATTTTCCCTCATATTGCAGAGGGTTGGCCGAGGCCTTTGCTGGCATGCACTTATAACATGCTTGCAAGCTTACCGGCGAACCCGTACTTTCTAGTTCGTTGATGCAGCGGCGCCCCTGCTAGGCATTTGTGCGCCGCAAGAACGAGTTGAACGATCAACGTTCGCATTCGTTCGCGCCGGTTCGCCGCCCTGCGAGGGACGGCCTCGCTGCAGACCGACGATCGAGCAGTTTGCCCTGCGCCCGCAAGCAGTTCGCTCCGGGTCACCCCCGTGACAGCGGAGCCGAGAGCCTGAGGGCCACGCTTGCGCCAGGCACAATGCTAGCTGCTCGAGACTTTGGCCATCGGCAGTTCTTTGCTCCGCCGCCTTGGAAAGGAAGGGCAAGCGGAGCAGGCGAAGTACCGCCCGGGCGCCCCACCGCATGGGAGCAATCCGGAGGCAGCGCGATATCCGTGCCTGTCTTCAACCCTTTGAAAGACCATTTGGAATGCCACACTTAGGCACCCGTCGTCCGCAAGCTTCAGCGCGCCTCTGGCCGCGCCTCAATGCACGCCCGGTCTCCACCGGCGGCGGAAGACTGTGCCGCGCAACTGCTTCACCCACCTTCTTCCAACCATCACAAACAACGATGCGCGCCAACGTCCGGCGCCTCCCCGCACCCGCCCCGATTCGATCGAGGATTGCGGAGCGGAGCGGTAGGCAGCCAACCCGGCGCGCCGAGGATCCAAATAGATGTCCAACAACAAGATGCTTATCGACGCCACGCATCCGGAAGAGACCCGGGTCGTGGTGCTCCGCAACGGCCGCGTAGAGGAATTCGACTTCGAATCCGCTGCCCGCAAGCTGCTGCGGGGCAATATCTACCTCGCCAAGGTGACGCGCGTTGAGCCGTCCCTGCAGGCAGCATTCGTCGAGTACGGCGGGAACCGGCACGGCTTCCTCGCCTTCAACGAAATCCATCCCGACTACTACCAGATCCCCATGGCCGACCGGCAGGCTCTCCTCGATGAGGAAGCGGCTGCGGAAGCCGAGGAGGAGGCTGCTGCCGACGCGCACGCCGAGGCGCTGGCGCGTCGCCGCGCGGCCTCCAAGCCCAGTTCGTCCAGCGAGGACGACGATGCGTCCGACAACGTCGACGATATCGGCTCGCACGAGGACGACGACGATCAGCACGGGGACGAGTCGGAAGGCGACGACGACGGCGACCACCACGAGCATCACACCATCGCCGAGGCGGTCGTTGCCGATGAGCGGATCGTCGCCGAGCCTCACTCGCACGGTCACGAGAACGGCTCGGATGTAGCCGCCAACGAGAACACGGTCGAAGGCCAGAGCGCCGAGGCAGCCGCCGACAGCGCCTCCGCTTCGGAAGGTGAAGAGGCTTCGGTACGCGAAGTCGCCAGCACCAGCCCGGCTCCCGAGCAGGTGTCGACGGGCGAGGACGCGCTCGAGGAACTGCCTTCGCGCCCGCGCCGTCGCCCGCGCAGCTACAAGATTCAGGAAGTCATCAAGCGCCGCCAGGTGATCCTGGTTCAGGTGGTCAAGGAAGAGCGCGGCAACAAGGGTGCAGCGCTGACGACGTATCTGTCGCTCGCCGGCCGCTACACGGTGCTGATGCCGAACACCGCACGGGGCGGCGGCATCTCGCGCAAGATCACTCAGCCGCAGGATCGAAAGCGCCTCAAGGCCATCGCCGCAGAGCTGGAAGTGCCGGAGGGCATGGGGCTGATCATCCGCACGGCGGGTGCCTCGCGCACGTCGCAGGAGATCAAGCGCGACTTCGAATACCTGCTGCGCTTGTGGGAGAGCGTGCGCGACCTCACCTTGCAGAGCCAGGCGCCGAGCCTCGTCTACGAGGAAGGCAACCTCATCAAGCGCTCGATCCGCGACCTCTATAACAAGGATGTCGAGGAAGTGGTGGTCGCCGGCGGGGAAGCGCACCGCGAGGCGAAGGACTTCATGCGCATGCTCATGCCGAGCCATGCGAAGAATGTCATCCAATATCAGGAGCCGGAACCGCTCTTCACGCGCTATCAGATCGAGCGGCAGCTGAACGCGATGTTCAGCCCGTACGTGACGCTGCGTTCGGGCGGCTATCTGGTGATCAACCAGACCGAGGCGCTGGTCGCCATCGACGTCAACTCGGGCAAGGCTACCCGCGAGTTCTCGATCGAGGAAACCGCGTATCATACGAACCTCGAGGCCGCGGACGAGATCGCCCGGCAGCTCAAGCTGCGCGACCTTGCAGGCCTCATCGTCGTAGACTTCATCGACATGGAGGAGAAGCGCAACAACCGCGCCGTTGAGCGGCGGTTGAAGGAAGCGCTTCGGTTCGATCGCGCCCGCATCCAGGTGGGGCGGATCAGTCATTTCGGCCTTTTGGAGATGTCGCGGCAGAGGCTGCGCACGGGCGTTCTCGAAGGCTCGACCTCGCAGTGCCCGCACTGCCAGGGCACAGGCATCATTCGCTCGACGGAAAGCGTTGCGCTCGCGGTCCTGCGTGGCCTCGAAGACGCGATCATGTCCGGCACGCGCGCGCCGCTTACCGCCACGACGACGCCGGCGGTGGCGCTCTACATCCTCAATAACAAGCGTCCATTCATCAACGATATGGAGACGCGGCTCGGGCTGCCGATCATCGTCACCGGATCAGACAAGCTCGCGGGCGCGAACTTTACCATCGAGAAGGGCGCTGCTCCGGCTCAGCTTCCGCGCCGTATCGAGCGCAACGTCGTCAACATGGAATCGGGCTTCGAGGGCGAAGACGAGGGCGGCGTCTATGAAGTGCGCGAGGCACGCGAGCCGCGCGATGAGGCTGCGCCTGATCACGATGGCGAGCAGCGCTCCGGCGAACAGGGCAACGGATCGCGTCGACGCCGCCGGCGCCGGCGTGGTGGCCGTCGCGATCGCGATGAGAACGGCGCACGTTTTTCGGATGAAGGCCGCGGCAACGTCGAGGACGTGCCGTTCGACGACGAAGACGGCGACGGCGCCGTAGCTCTCGCGAACGGACACGACCATGATCACGATCATGATCATGAGGCGGGCCATGAGCATTCCGCCGGCGAGCACACGGGTGAGCCGAACGGCCAGGAAGAAGGCGAGCGCCCGCGTGGACGCAGCCGCCGCAGAGGTCGCCGTGGTGGCCGCCGCGGTCGCGAACGGGCAGAGCGTCACGGTGAGATGCAGGCTGGCGAGCAGTCCGAGGACGGGGCGCCGGAAGACGACGTCCAGGTTGCAGGCCTCGGCGAGCAGCCCACCATCGGCGAGAACCTGCCGTCGTACGAGGTGCATTCCGACGCGCGTGAACCCGAGACGCCGGGTCACGAGGAAGCGATTGCGGACTTCGCGAGCCTTCCCGCCGACGGCAATGACGACATTCCAGCGAAGGAAGTGCAGCGCGAAGTGGCCGCTCCGGCACCTAGCGCGGCCAGCGACGAGACTATTGTCGAAGCTGAGGTTGCTGATGAACCCGCGGCAGAGGAAGCACCTGCGCCTGTGCGTGCTGCCCGCCGCCGCCGCACCGAGTCGAGCGAGCCGCGCCTGGAGCGGATCGTGGTTGGACGCGGAGATGGCGAGGAAGCTGTGACCGAGGAGGCTGCCGCCTCTGCGGCGCCGGCACGCAAGGGCTGGTGGCAACGCAAGCTCGGCGGCTGATCTGGCGCGGCGAGTTCGTGAAACATGAAAGGGCCGGAGCGATGCTCCGGCCCTTCTTATTTGGTGATCGCTGCAGTGCGTCAGTCGGCCATCGGGCCACCGTGATCACCGTGCGGGCCGTGACCGCGGAAGCCGCCTTTCATGGCGCAGCGCGGACCCTTATGACCGCCCTTGCCTTCACCGAAGTTGCTCAACACGCGCGAGGCGACGTCTTTCTGCTCTTCGCTGAAGGATGCGTAGAGCGGTTTCAGAACCTCGGCAAACTCCTTCGACTTGGCAGCGCGCTCGTTCAGCTTTTCGGCCTCCTTGGTCATGCGTTCGCTGCGCTTCTCGATGCGCTCGGGGAGTGCGAGCTTTTCGCCTTTTCCTTCCTCGCCCTTGGCTTTGCGCTCAGTGCGCTTGGCCTGCCACTCCTCGCGGTTCTTCTGCCGCTCGGCGAAGTTGGCGCGCATCTTCTCCTCGACGGGGGCCCAGAGCTTCTCCTGCTCGGGCGTCAGCTTCAACGCAGCCTTGGCGAAAGCGATGCGACCGTCCTCGAGGCGCGCCATGGTCTCGGGGGAGGGACCCCGACGCGTTTCGCTCTTTTCGGCTGCGGGCTGATCACCAGCGGTGGGCTGCTGGGCGAGCACAATGGTCGCGGGGATCGTCGCTGCCATTAGTGCGACCGCGAGCGCACGTGAAATTTTGTTCATGGAATTGGCTCCTAATCTGTTTCAGCAGCAGCACTGGCTTTGCGCCGCTGTTGAGCAAACAACGGCGGCGCAAAGCGCAATCCGTCGGAGCAATTTCTGGGCGGTTAGCGTTGCTGAGCCCACTGCTGCAGGCGCTTTGCAGCTTCGGCCATGTTGGCGGTGGTTCCGGCATAGGAAAAGCGCAGGAAGCGATTGCCGCGCTCTGAGTCAAAGTCGACGCCCGGGGTCACGGCGACGCCCGCTTCATCAAGAATGCGGCGGCACAGCATCGCAGCATCGTCGGTGATGTGGCTGACGTCGCTGTAAAGATAGAAAGCTCCATCGGCGGGCGCGAAGTTTTCAAAGCCGGCCTTTGGCAACTCGTTGAGCAGCAATTCGCGATTGGCTGCATAGACGCGCCGGTTGGCTTCGAGTTCCTCGCCCGCAGAGAACGCTCCGAGGGCTGCGACTTGGGCGATGGCGGGCGGCGAGATGTAAAGGTTCTGCGCGAGGCGTTCGACGCTGGCGACAAGACTCTGCGGCACGACCATCCAGCCGACGCGCCAGCCGGTCATCGAGAAGTATTTGGAAAAGCTATTGATGACGATCGCGTCGTTGCTGTGCGCCAATGCGGTGTCGGCGGGCCGCGCGTACGTCAGGCCGTGATAGATCTCATCGGAGATGAGCGCGACGTTGTTCTCACGACAGGCGCGGGCGATGCCGGCGAGGCGCTCGGCCGAGATCATCGTGCCGGTCGGATTGGCGGGACTGGCGATCAAAAGACCTCTGACGCCGTCCTTGGCTGCGCGGGCGACATCGTCCGGTGTCGGCATCCATTCATTGGCAGGCCCAGTTTCCAGCAGCACCGGCCGCTGACCGAGAGCAGTGAGGATGTGCCGGTAGCAGGGGTATCCGGGGCTCGGCAGCGCCACGGCGTCGCCGACATCGAACAGGGCGAGAAAGGCCAGCACGAAGGCGGCAGAGGAGCCACCGGTCACGGCGATGCGCTCGGGTGGGACGCTGACGCCGTACCAGTCAGCGTAATGCTGCGCGATGCGCTCACGCAGGGCGTCGTTCCCGAGTGCCATGGTGTAGCCGAGGGTTTCGGCTTCGAGGGCGTGGCGAGCCGCTTCGCGGGCGGCTTTTGGTGCCGGTGTCCCGGGCTGGCCGACCTCCATGTGCACGATGCTGCGGCCAGCCTGCTCGGCGGCGAGTGCTGCGCGCATCACGTCCATGACAATGAAGCTGGATATGGCGCTGCGCGAAGAGGCCAGTAGCGGCATCTCCCCGGCAGCTAGCGCCGTTGTCAGCGCCAATGGGTCTATCGTGCGGTCAGCCATCCCACTTCCATTACACAAGCGTAACGTGGATTGGGGCTGCGCTGCCCCAATCCTGCCGCGGGGGGCGATATCATGCTTTGCTGCCTGACGAAATCGCTCTGCCGCATTCCGGCATATAGGCAGGTATTCCATCCGGTCCAGGCTTGCGTTGACGCCAATCCGTGCCCTCACTAGGGTCAAGCCCGTGAGCAAAAACCTATTTCGATCAAGGTGACGTTGCCAATGTCGATGCCGTCCGTGTCCAAGGCAAAGTGGAGCCGGATCGCCGTTGCAGGCGGCCTCATCGCCACCGCGATCATGGCCTCGGCATCAACGGCGTCGGCGCAGAATCTTCCGCTCATCCGCGATACGGAAATCGAAGGCGTGCTGAGCGATTACGCCAAGCCGATATTCAAGTCTGCGGGACTGGGCACGGGCCGCATCAAGATGCGCATCGTTCAGAACGATGCCTTCAACGCGTTCGTGCTCGATGGTCGGAACGTCTTCGTGCACACTGGCACGCTGATGCAGGCGAATACGCCCAACGAGGTGATCGGCGTCATCGCTCACGAAACGGGCCACATCACCGGCGGCCACATGGCAGCGCTCAGAGCCCGCATTGCCAAGGATCAGACTCGCTCGCTACTGGCACAGATTCTCGGCATCGGCCTCATCGTTGCAGGGGGCGTTGCGGGCGGCGATTCAGCCAACAGCCTGGGCGGCGCGGGCCAGGGCGTATTGTTCGGCGGCAACGAGGTGATCATGCGCTCGCTGCTGGCGGAACGGCGCCAGCAGGAATCGGCGGCTGACCAGGCTGGCCTCACCTTCCTCAACGCCACGCAGCAATCCGGGCTCGGAATGTTGACGACATTCGAGCGGTTCGCGGCGCAGGAATACATTTCGGATGCGCAGAAGGAAGCGTTCGCGCGGAGCCATCCCCTCTCGACCGACCGACTTGCGCGGCTGCGCACGCTCGTCGAGACGAGCCCATACTACAGCAAGAAGGATGCACCGGAGCTGCAGCTTCGGCACGACCTGATGCGCGCCAAGCTGTCGGGCTATCTGGAAAAGCCGCAGGTGGTGTTCAATCGTTATCCCGAGAGCGATCAGTCGCTGCCGGCACGCTACGCGCGCGCCTTGGCGCGGTTCTTCCAAGGTGGCCCAGGCGCGCTCGAAGCATCGCTGGCTCAAGTCGACGGCCTCATCGCCTCCAAGCCGAACTTTCCATACTTCTGGGAGGTCAAGGGCGACCTGCTGATGCGATCCGGGCGCAACAGAGAGGCGATCGCTCCGCTGCGGCAAGCATTGAAGCTCGATCCCAGCGCGAGCCTCATCCGGGTGCAGCTGGCAGGAGCCCTGCAGGAGGATGCGAGCCCCGCGGCGGTGAACGAAGCCGTTGCGCTTTTGCGTAAGTCCTTGGTAGACGACGAAAATTCTCGCGCCTTTCGTCTTTTGGCCAACAGCTATTATAAGCAGGGCAAGCGACCGGAGGCTGACGCGATGATCGCGCAAGCCTATTTCCTGGAAGGTGATCTCAAGCAGGCGCAGCTGTTCGCGAAACGCGCTCAAACGAAATTGCCCCAAGGGACCCCGGAGTGGCTGAAGAACGACGACATCATCAACTATAAACCTCAGACCTGATCGCCGTTTGCTCAAACGAGCCGCGTACTGCGACAGCTTCCCTTAGAAGGCCAGACCGAATGTCCGCAAACTCCCGCCCCTCGCTGCTGCGCACGCTTACCGAGCAGCGCGCTACGTGGCTTGTCATTCCCGCCGTAGCGCTGCTGGGCGCGCTGGTGCTGCTGGGAAATTTTGCTGCGACACCGCAAAAGGTCAGCGAAGCCGTAGCCGCCGAGGCTACCGCTCCGGCCGGGCCTGCATCGCCGGTGAAGGTGGCGGAGGCGCCAACGCCGCCGCCGGTCAATTTCACGCCCGAGCAGAAGAAAGAGCTCGAGAAGATCATCAAGAATTACCTGATCAACAATCCGGAAGTGTTCCTCGAGGCGCAGTCGGCGCTGGAGGCCAAGATGGAGAAAGAGCAGGCGGAAAAGCTGAAGACGGCGATCGCTGAAAATGCGCGCGACATCTATCGCGATCCGGTGGCCGATGTAGCCGGCAACCCGGATGGCGACATCACCGTCGTCGAGTTCTTCGACTACAACTGCGGCTACTGCAAACGCGGCCTGCACGACGTGATCAAGCTGGTGGAGAGCGACCCCAAGGTGCGGGTCGTGTTCAAGGAGCTGCCGATCCTCTCGAAGGGCTCGGAGGAAGCCTCACGCGTCGCCATCGCCGCCGGGCGCCAGGGCAAGTACTGGGACATGCACAAGGCGATGCTGGAAGCCAAGGGCGTGATGAACGAGGCAAACGCGCTGGCGATCGCCTCCAAGCTCGGGCTCGACATCGAGAAGCTCAAGAAGGACATGGCGTCGGCGGACGTCGAGGCGGAGATCAAGAAGTCGGAGGCTCTGGCCAAGAAGATGGGCGTCAACGGCACGCCGCACTTCCTCGTCGGCGACCGCTCGATCCCGGGCGCCCCGGAAGACCTCTATGACCAGCTCGAGAAGCATGTGACGGAACTGCGCAAATCCGGCTGCTCGTACTGCTGAGGCGGGCCGAGCAGGGTGGCTTGCGGCTTTTTTACCCAATTGAACGAATGCCTTAGCGGTTTCATGCGCGGAAACCGCTGGCTCCCTTCCGCGCTCGCGGGAAAGCTGGTAGATGGGGGTGCCGTCCGCCCCAGAGCCGGTATTAAACCGGTGTCTTTGCAGGCGGCAGCAGGGACCTCATGACAAAGCCGATTTACGTCCTCAACGGACCCAACCTGAACATGCTGGGACTTCGGGAGCCCGCCGTTTACGGTACGGACACGCTTGATGATGTGCGTCGGAAGGCCGAGGCCCGGGCCAAGGCATTGTCGCTGACCATTGATTTTCGCCAGTCGAACCTCGAAGGCGAACTCGTTGGCTGGATTCAGGAGGCGCGCGACAAGGCCGCCGCCATCATCCTCAACGCTGGTGCCTATTCTCACACGTCGATCGCACTGCTCGATGCGCTGCAAGCGGCTGAGCTGCCGGTGATCGAGGTGCACCTTTCAAATATATTCCGTCGCGAGCCGTACCGGCAGCACTCCTACATCTCCCTCGGAGCCAAGGGCGTCATTTGCGGCCTCGGTGCCAAGGGATATGAGCTGGCGCTGGAGGCTATGGCAGACTTGCTCTCGGCATCCCGCCGTGGGTAGGGCCAGCAGGGGCAGCGAGCGGAAAGTGAAGCCGCACAAGAAGGAAAAGCAGAGCATGACCGCCAAGGATCAGGGCGAGACCTCGGGAGACGAACAGCGCTTGATCCGGCAGCTCGCGGAGCTGCTCAACGAGACTGGCCTTTCCGAAATCGAGATTGAGAAGAGCGGGCTGAAGGTTCGCGTCGCGCGCACTCTCAATGTGCAGTCGACGATTGCCGCCGTGCCTGCCGCGGCGATGGCCGCCGGTCCCGCGCCAGTCGCTGCCGCCAAGCCGGCTGATCCTTCCAAGCATCCCGGCGTCGTCAAGTCGCCGATGGTGGGCACGGCCTACCGCTCACCAGAGCCGGGCGCTCCGACGTTCATCGAAGTGGGTGCGCAGGTCTCGCAGGGCGACACCCTGTTCATCATCGAAGCCATGAAGACGATGAACCAGATTCCGGCTCCGCACGCCGGCAAGGTCACGGCGATCCTGATCGAGAACGGTCAGCCGGTCGAGTTCGGCGAGCCACTCGTCATCATCGAATAAAAGGAGAGCGGCAGTGGGCAATGGGCAGTAGGCAGCGAGGATTTGGCCAGCGCGCCGATCACCAACTGCCTATTGCCCACTGCCTACTGCCCAAGAAAGAATGTTCGACAAGGTCCTGATCGCCAACCGAGGAGAGATTGCACTGCGCATTCAGCGTGCGTGCAAGGAACTCGGCATCGCTACCGTCGCCGTGCATTCGACTGCGGACGCCGATGCCATGCACGTGCGTCTTGCCGACGAGAGCGTGTGCATCGGACCGCCGCCCGCCGCTGAGAGCTATCTCAACATTCCGCGTCTGCTCGCTGCGTGCGAGATCACCGGCGCCGATGCCGTGCATCCCGGCTACGGCTTCCTGTCGGAGAACGCGCGGTTCGCGGAGATCTTGGAAGAGCACCAGATCACCTTCATCGGCCCGACGTCGGAGCACATCCGAATCATGGGCGACAAGATCGAGGCGAAGGAAACCGCCAAGCGCCTCGGCATTCCAGTTGTGCCTGGCTCCGACGGCGCCGTCGGCAGCGAAACCGAGGCGATGAAAGTCGCCAAGGGCATGGGTTTTCCGGTGCTGATCAAGGCGACGGCAGGTGGCGGCGGACGCGGCATGAAGGTCGCGCATACGGCTGCCGACCTCGGCCTTGCCTTGTCGACCGCGCGCTCGGAAGCCAAAGCCGCGTTCGGCAATGACGCCGTCTACATCGAGAAGTATCTGCAGAAGCCGCGCCACATCGAGGTGCAGGTTTTCGGCGACGGACAGGGGAATGCCATCCACCTGGGCGAGCGCGACTGCTCGCTGCAGCGGCGCCACCAGAAGATCCTCGAGGAAGCCCCCTCGCCGGCTCTCAATGCAGCCGCGCGCGCCAAGATCGGCGAGACCGTCGCCGAGGCGATGCGCAAGCTCAAGTATCGCGGCGCGGGTACGGTCGAATTCCTGTTCGAGGACGGCGAGTTCTACTTCATCGAGATGAACACCCGCCTGCAGGTCGAGCATCCGGTAACGGAGGCGATCACGGGCATCGACCTCGTGCTCGAGCAGATCAGAATTGCTGCGGGCGGCTCGCTGTCGATCAAGCAGAAGGACGTCCAATTCTCGGGGCACGCCATCGAGTGCCGCATCAATGCCGAGAACCCGCGCACCTTCCGCCCATCGCCGGGCCAGATCACCTATTGGCACCCGCCTGGTGGCCTTGGGGTGCGTGTCGATTCAGGCGTCTACCAGGGCTATCGGATCCCGCCCTACTACGACAGCCTCATCGGCAAGTTGATCGTACATGGTAAAACGCGTACGGAGTGCCTGATGCGGCTGAAGCGCGCGCTTTCGGAGTTCGTCATCGACGGCATCGAGACGACGATCCCCCTCTTCAACGAGCTCATCGCCCAGCCGGATATTGCCAATGGCGCCTATGATATCCATTGGCTAGAAAAGTACCTTGCCCAGTCATAGTTTGGTCGCCGACGCAGGCGATTGACGAAGGTGGGAAAAGTTTTCACGCTAGGCTCGCTGGGAAAACGGCGGACCTAAGCCTACGAACCACATGGCCTCGCGCGACGACATCGTCATCGAGATCACCCCGCAGGTGCTGCTCAAAGCATACACCTGTGGCATATTCCCTATGGCTGAAAGCGCAGACGATCCGGCGCTATACTGGATCGAGCCGCAGCACCGGGGCATCCTTCCGCTCGATGGCGTGCACGTGCCGCGCCGGCTGGCCCGGACACTGCGCACCACGCCCTACAAGGTGCGGATCGATACCGACATCGTCGCAGTGATCGAAGGCTGTGCGGCTTCGCGGCCGGGGCGGCGCTCGACCTGGATCAACGATCGCATCCGCTCGCTTTATCGCGACCTGTTCAACCTCGGGCACTGCCACACTGTCGAAGTCTGGGACGGTGAGCGCCTGATCGGCGGTCTCTACGGCGTTGCGCTCAACGGTGCCTTCTTCGGCGAGAGCATGTTCTCGTACGAGCGTGACGCCTCGAAGATCGCTCTTGTGTATCTGGCGGCGCGGCTCGCGCATGGCGGGTTCCGGCTGCTCGATACGCAGTTCGTCACCGATCATCTTCGGCAGTTCGGCACGGTCGAACTCAATCGCGAAGAGTTTCACCGGCTGTTGGAGAAGGCGCTGGACGTCGACGCCGACTTTCACGCATTGCCGCTCGATGCCTCGCCAGATGATGTTCTGGCCGCGCTGGAAAAGGCCAACACGCGCCGCTGATGGCGCGAATGCAGGCCTGTTCCCCGCGTAACAGCGCCGACGCCTTCGCCTGTCTATTGCTGGTCGTCGAGCCGGACGCAATGTCCGGCAGATCGGGTGCCGCCCTCGGTGCCCGCCGGGACAGGAGAAAGGCACATGAAATCGTCTTTGCAGGCTGCGCTGCTCGCGGCCATGGCCGCTGCCGCGGTGTCAATGGGCGCAGTTGCGGCTCACGCCGGCGACTTTGAGGACCTCATGGCGGCCCAGGAGGTCGCAGCTGTCCTCGATGAATTGACAGGTTCGGACAGCGCCGTTTCCGACGTTGTGACATCGGCTGCATCTGATGCCGCAGCGGATGCCTTGATTGGCGCGATCGAGGATGCGGCCGAAGAGTAACAACGAGCCGGTCGGCGACGAATTTCCTTTGTCCGACACCTCCGCGGCGCCCTTAGAGATTTTCCGGCCGGAAACACCTCCCCCCGTCCTTTCCGGCCGGCTCCCAGCCCTCCAGCCTTTTCCCCGGCTGGAGGGCCCCCCTTTTTTTCCGCGTTGTGCTTCCCTGCCCGATCGCAAATAAGATCGCGGCATGAGCGGATTCAACATCGCAGCAGCCGTGCAAAACGATCTTGCAGACGTGCGCGCGATGTTCGCCGCGTATGCCGTTAGTCTGCCGGTCGATCTTGGCGCGCAGGGCTTCGATGATGAGCTGGCAAACCTGCCGGCCCCTATGGTGCGCCGGGCTGTGCGCTACTGATTGCGCGCTCGGCCACCGGCGAAGCGCTCGGGTGCATCGCCCTGCGACGGATCGATGCCGACGCGTGCGAAGTGAAGCGGCTCTACGTGTTGCCGGCGGCGCGCGGCATGGGGATTGGCAATGCGCTGATCGCGGCGGTCATCGGCGAGGCACAGCGCGCCGGCTACCGACAAATGAAGCTCGACACGTTGCCGAACATGCAGGCAGCCATCGCGATTTACCGCGATCATGGGTTCGTGCCGATCGCCCCATACGGGTCGTATCCTTACCCTGGGCTGATGTGCTTGGGTAAGACGCTGGCACCCACATCCGGATAGCGAACATGGCGAAGTCGACGCGCGCCACGCAAGCTCTCGAGAAGAGCGGGGTGGCGTTTACCGTGCACACCTACGACTACGACCCGGAAGCCCAGCGCACCGGGTTGCAGGCGGCCGAGGCGCTCGGAGAGGCGCCGGGCCGGGTGCTGAAGACGCTGATGGCACTAGTAGACGGCAAGGCGGTCTGCGCCGTCGTGCCCTCCGACCGGGAAGTATCGATGAAGCGGCTTGCGGCCGCCTTCGGCGGAAAGAGCGCCCAGATGATGAAGCCGCCCGATGCGGAGCGCATAACAGGCTATAAGATCGGGGGAATCAGCCCGTTCGGGCAGACGCGCAAGGTCGCGATTGCGATGGACGAAAGCGCTCTGGCGCACGACTATGTGTTTATCAATGGTGGCCAGCGTGGCCTGCAGGTGAAGCTCCGCCCGCAGGATGCGCTCAAGGTCCTCGGAGCCAACGCCGCGGCGCTGGTAGCCTAAACGGGAGAACGCTGAAGTGAAGCGACTGGACGGCATCAAGGCCTGCGTCTTCGACGCTTACGGCACCCTATTCGACTTCGCCTCAGCGGCGGCGCGATGCCAGGATGTGCCGGACCAGAAGCTGTCGGTGCTGACGCCACTTTGGCGCGAGAAGCAGTTGCAATACACTTGGCTGCGCTCGCTGCAGGGAGACTTTGCCGACTTCTGGCAGGTGACCGCCGACGCTCTCGATTTCGCTCTCGACACACTGGATATCTCCTCGCCCGAGCTGCACGCGAAGCTGATGGAGTTGTATCTGACGCCGGCTCCGTTCCCCGAGGTGCCGAGCGTGCTGGCGCAGTTGCGCAAGGCCGGCTTCAAGACGGCGGTTCTCTCCAACGGCTCGACGAAGATGCTGGATTCGGCTGTGCGGGCGGCGGGGCTCACCGACCTGTTCGATGTCGTCATGTCGGTCGATGCGGTGAAGGTGTTCAAGCCGCATCCGCGGGTCTACGAGTATGGCCTGGAGACGCTGGGTCTCAAGGCCAAAGAAGTGTCGTTCCAGTCGTCGAACGCATGGGATGCCTATGGAGCATCCAACTTCGGGTTCCACGTCGCCTGGTGCAATCGCTATGGGCACCGAGCCGAGCGCCTCCCCGGCGCGCCCGATTTCGAGATCCGCACACTGTCGGAGCTACCGGAATTGCTGACGCCGGTGGCGCAGTAGGCAACCTGCTCATTTGGCGCACCCCCTGGACGTTCCGGACTGGCGAGCCCACTTTCCCCGCTTCTGAAGCGTCAAAAAGCGGGTGCGCATGGCACAAACTCTGGAGCTGGGGCTCGATACTTTCGGCGACGTCACGCGCGGCGCCGATGGGCGGGAACTGCCGCATGCTCAGGTGATCCGCAACGTCATTGCGGAGGGCGTGCTGGCGGACCAAGTCGGGCTCGATTTCTTCGGCGTTGGCGAACATCACCGCGCGGACTTCGCGATCTCGGCACCCGATGTGGTGCTGGCGGCGATTGCGGCACGGACGCAGCGCATCCGGCTCGGATCGGCGGTGACGGTGCTGAGCTCGGACGATCCGGTGCGCGTGTTCCAGCGCTTTGCGACCTTGGATGCGGCTTCGAACGGACGTGCGGAGGTGATGCTGGGGCGCGGCTCGTTCACGGAGTCGTTTCCGCTGTTCGGCTACGCGCTCGATCAGTACGACAAGCTGTTCGCGGAAAAACTCGACCTGTTCGTCAAGTTGACGCGCGAAGAGGCGGTAACGTGGCGCGGGGATACGCGCTCGGCGCTCAATGGGCAGCGCGTGTTTCCGCAAACGGAGAGCGGGACGCTGAAGACGTGGATCGGCGTCGGCGGCAGTCCGGAGTCTGTGGTGCGCACGGCGCGATACGGATTGCCGATGATGCTGGCGATCATCGGCGGCGATCCGAAGCGCTTCCAACCTTACGCCGAGCTCTATCGTGCTTCGCTGGGCGAATTCGGGCAACCGGAGTTGCCAATCGGCGTGCATTCGCCGGGCTACGTCGCTTCCAGCGATGAGCAGGCGCGCGAGGAGTTCTGGCCGGACTACAAACGCATGCGCGATCAGATCGGCGCCGAGCGCGGGTGGCCGCCGATGCAGCGGGCCGAGTATGACCACGAGATCGCCCGCGGCTCGCTTTATGTCGGGGCGCCGGAGACGGTAGCGCGGAAAATAGCGGCGACGGTGAAGGCGATCGGCGCGACGCGCTTCGATCTCAAATACAGCGCCGGCATGCTGCCGCACGAAAAGCTGATGAGCTGCATTGGGCTCTACGGCGGCAAGGTGGCGCCGATGGTGCGCGAGCTCGTCGGCTGAACAGGGTGACCGCGTGCGTATTGCCCGCGCGGCGCGGACGATACCGTGAATTGGCCACGCGATGGAGCTCAGCTATGACGCCAGCGCATATCATTGATTCAGGTCAACGACTTCAGCCTTCGCAAATTCGAGCTTGCTCAAGAGCTGCCCCACCAAGAAGGCGTCATGCATAAAATCAAGCGCGCACTGATCCTCATCCTGGCCATTTGTGCCGCCGTCTGGCTGATCGCCGATCCGTGGGCGTTCAAAGAGGCTGCGGGTCTCTTCGAGGTTCGACGGCCAGCAATTCAATTGAGCGGCTTTCTCGCCATCGCCTTGATGAGCGTTGCGATGCTGCTCGCGCTGCGACCACGCTCGGTCGAGCCTCATCTTGGCGGGCTCGACAAGATGTACCGCCTGCACAAGTGGCTGGGTATCTCCGCGCTCGTGGTCGGCATCGTGCACTTTCTTTGGGCCAAGGGTCCGAAGTGGGCGGTCGGCTGGGGCTTATTGGAGCGCCCGATGCGCGGCCCGCGGCCGCCGATCGACAATCCGGTGGAACAGTTTCTCGCGGGCATGCGCGGCGCGGCCGAGGGGCTGGGCGAGTGGGCGTTCTATGCCGCCGTGCTTCTCATCGCGCTCGCGCTGATCAAGCGCTTTCCCTACTGGATATTTTACAAGACGCATCGCCTGCTCGCGGTTGCGTATCTCGTCCTGGTGTTTCACTCGGTGGTGCTGCTGAAGTTCAGCTACTGGGCGTCGCCGATCGGGATCGTGCTCATACCGCTGCTCGCAGGCGGCGTTTACGCAGCCGTCGTGGTGCTGCTACGCCGCGTCGGTAGTGATCGACAGATCGAGGGGAAGATCGCTTCGCTGCAGTACTATCCGGGCGTGCGGGCACTGGAGACTAGAATAGACGTGCCAGATGGTTGGCCCGGCCATAAGCCGGGACAGTTCGCCTTTGCGACGTCGGACCCTTCCGAAGGGCCGCATCCCTATACCATTGCGTCCGAGTGGACCGCGAGCAGCCGCCACATCACCTTCATCACGAAGGAGCTTGGGGATCACACCCGGCGCCTGCGCGACAAGCTACGCGTAGGGCAGAGCGTGAAGCTCGAGGGACCGTACGGGTGCTTCACCTTCGAGGATGATCTCAAGCGCCAAATCTGGATCGGCGGTGGAGTCGGCATCACGCCGTTCATCGCCAAGATGAAGCACAGGGCAGTGAGCGCGGGAACGTCGCCGGCGGGGCCGGAGGTCGATCTTTTCCATGCGTCCGCAGAGTACGATGAAGTGGCATTCGAGAAGCTGAAGGCCGACGCGGCCGCCGCGAATGTACGCCTGCACATCCTTCTCGATGCGCGCGATGGATTGTTGAGCGGAGAGCGGATTCGCGCCGAGGTTCCCCAGTGGCGCGAGGCGAGCATCTGGTTCTGCGGGCCGCCCGGGTTCGGCGAAGCGCTGCGGCAGGATTTCGCGGCTCAAGGTCTCAACGCTGCGACGCAGTTCCATCAAGAGCTGTTCGCGATGCGCTAGCGCTCGAATGCTTCGGCGTAGACTTCGGGCTTAAAGCCGACGAGCAGCTTGCCGCGGCCGAGATCGAGCACCGGGCGCTTGATGAGCGATGGCTGCGCCTGAATCAGCGCGATGGCCTTCTTCTCGGTGAGGCCCTGCTTGTCGTTGTCGGGGAGCTTGCGAAACGTGGTGCCGGCGCGGTTCAGCAGGGTCTCCCAGCCGACCTTCTTGGCCCAGCCTTCGAGGCGATCGCGGTCGATGCCGGCCTTCTTGTAGTCGTGGAAGTCGTAGGCGACGCCGTGCTCGTCGAGCCAGGTGCGCGCCTTCTTCATCGTGTCGCAGTTGGGGATGCCGTAGATGGTGATGGCCATTTTCGGGCTCACTCCCACTCGATGGTGCCGGGGGGCTTGGAGGTGATGTCGTAGACGACGCGGTTGATGCCGCGCACCTCGTTGATGATGCGCGTCGCGGTCGGCCCCAGGAACGAATGCGGGAAGTCGTAATAGTCGGCGGTCATGCCGTCGGTGGACGTCACGGCGCGCAGGGCGCAGACGTAATCGTAGGTGCGTGCGTCGCCCATGACGCCGACGGTGCGCACCGGCAGCAGCACGGCGAAGGCCTGCCAGATCTTGTCGTAAAGGCCGGCCTTACGGATCTCGTCGAGATAGATGGCATCGGCCTGACGCAGAATGTTCAGCTTCTCCTCGGTGATCTCGCCGGGGATGCGGATGGCGAGGCCGGGGCCGGGGAACGGATGGCGGCCGACGAAGCTTTCGGGCAGGCCAAGCTCGCGGCCGAGCGCGCGCACTTCGTCCTTGAAGAGTTCGCGCAGCGGCTCGACGAGCTTCAGATTCATGCGCTCGGGCAGGCCGCCGACGTTGTGGTGCGATTTGATCGTCACCGATGGGCCGCCGGTGAAGGAGACGCTTTCGATCACGTCAGGATAAAGCGTGCCTTGGGCGAGGAAGTCGGCGCCGCCGAGCTTTCTCGCTTCCTCCTCGAACACGTCGATGAAGAGGCCGCCGATGATCTTGCGCTTCTGCTCGGGGTCCGATTTGCCGGCGAGCGCTGAGAGAAAGCGATCCTTGGCGTCAACGTGGACGAGCGGAATGTTGTAGTGCTCACGGAACAGGCTGACGACTTCGGCAGCCTCGTTCTGGCGCATGAGGCCGTGGTCGACGAAAATGCAGGTGAGCTGATCGCCGACCGCCTCGTGGATGAGCACGGAGGCGACGGCGGAATCGACGCCGCCAGAAAGCCCGGAGATCACGCGCGCGCCGCCGACCTGTTTGCGGATCTTGTCGATCTCGGATGAGCGGAAGTGCGCCATGGTCCAGTCGTTCTTGAGACCGGCGATCTTGTGCACGAAGTTGGAGAGCAGCTTTGCACCGTCCGGCGTGTGCACCACCTCGGGGTGAAACATCGTCGTGTAGATCCGGCGGGCTTCGTCGGTCGCTACCGCGAAGGGTGCGTTCTCGCTGGTCGCCTTGACAGTGATGCCCTCGGGCATGCGCGTGACGCGGTCGCCGTGGCTCATCCACACCGGATAACGCTTGCCGACCTCCCAGATGCCTTCGAACAGGGCGGACGGCTCCTTGATCAGCACCTCGGCGCGGCCGAACTCAGCCGGGTGGCCGCCTTCGACGGTGCCGCCGAGCTGAACGGCTGTGGTCTGCTGGCCGTAGCAGATGGAGAGGATCGGCAGGCCGCTGTCGAATACGCCTTGCGGCGCGCGGGGTGAGCCCTCGGCCGTAACCGAGGCCGGACCACCGGAAAGCACAAGGGCCTTCGGCTGCAGGCGCTGCATCGCCGCTTCGGCCTGATGGAACGGCACGATCTCAGAGTAGACGCCCGCTTCGCGCACGCGGCGCGCAATGAGCTGGGTTACCTGGCTGCCAAAATCGATGATGAGGACGGTATCGGTCACAAAAGCCCCGCGGTTGTGGCCCTAGGCGGCCCATAGATCACCCGACCGGTGGAGCGTCAAGGCGCGCTGGCGCCGCGATTTTGCGGCGATTCGGGTGCTGCCTGAAAAAAGTTGTGAGGGCGTGTCGATCTTGGGGGCACCCATTCGACGTTCTGTCAGAGCCAGGAATTCGCCAGGTTCAAAAAATCCGCCAAAAGGGGAAGAAACCAATGAGATTCATAGTGTTCGTCAAGGCGACGAAGGATTCTGAAGCCGGCGTGATGCCCTCGGAGGAGCTTCTCGATGCGATGGGGAAGTTCAACGAAGAGATGGTGAAGGCCGGCGTGATGCTGGACGGGAACGGGCTGCAGCCGAGCGCCAAGGGCGCGCGCGTGCGCTTCTCGGGCGACAAACGCACGGTGATCGATGGGCCGTTCACGGAAACGAAGGAGCTGGTCGCCGGCTACTGGCTCTTGCAGTGCAAGTCGCTGGCCGAGGCGGTCGAGTGGATCAAACGCTGCCCGAACCCGCACATGGTCGACAGTGAAATCGAGATCCGCCCGCTGTTCGAGCTGGAAGACTTCGGTGAGGGCGAGGCAATCGAGCGTCACCGCCGGCTCGACGCGCAGCTCAAGGGCTGAATTGCCCAGGACGAAAAAGACTGGAGCCAATTGTCGATCTGCGTCTGTGCCGATCGATGTGAGGATAGGGCCGGCGGACCCCGGCTCGCTGCAACTGATGGGAGAAGAACGATGCGCTTCATGTCGATCGTGAAGTCCTCGGAAGAACACAGGATGAGCGCGCCGCCGCAGGCGCTGATGAACGCAGTGGGCAAGCTCGGCGATGAGCTGACCCGAGCGGGTGTGATGGTCGGGATGGGAGGCCTGCTGCCGTCGTCGATGGGCGGCTTCCGCGTGCGTCAGCAAGGACGCAAACTGGCAATAACCGACGGACCTTTCACGGAAGCCAAGGAGCTGATCGGTGGCTTTGCCATCTTCGAGGTGGCGAGCCGCGACGAGGCTATGGAACTGGCTATCCGCTTCATGGAGCTGCACCTGGAGCACTGGCCGGACTGGGAGGGCGAAACCGAAGTGCGGCAGATGTTCGAGGGCGATGGCTGCGCCGATGCCGCTGCGGTGCCAGAGGCCAGCCAGCAGGCGCTCCGTCAGCCTCATTCTTGCTAGCGGACGGCGATGATGCTGTGATCGGCAGCCATGACGGTTGCCGATCACAACAGCGCTATTGAAGCGACGTTTCGCATCGAGCAGGCGAAGCTCATCGCTGCCCTGACGCGAATGGTGCGCGACGTCGGCGTTGCCGAGGAGCTGGCGCAAGACGCGCTGCTGGCGGCGCTGGAGCAATGGCCGCGCTCGGGCATTCCCGAAAAGCCCGGCGCGTGGCTGATGGCAGCTGCGAAGAACCGCGCCATCGACCGGTTGCGGCGCGCAAAGCTTATCGACGCCAAGCACGGCGAGCTGCAAGCGGAGATGGGCGCAGAGAGCGACGCGCAGATGCCCGATCTCGATGCCGCGCTCGATGACGACATCGGCGATGATCTTTTGCGGCTGATGTTCATCTCGTGCCATCCGGTGCTCGGCCGGGAGTCGCAGGTGGCGCTGACGTTGCGGCTGATCGGCGGTCTGAAGACGGAGGAGATCGCGCGTGCATTCCTCGTTCCGGAGGCAACGATTGCGCAGCGCATCGTGCGGGCGAAGCGCACGCTCTCCGAAAGCCGTGTGCCGTTCGAAGCGCCGCGGGGCGAGGCGCTGAACGAGCGGCTACAATCGGTGCTGGCCGTCATCTATCTCATCTTCAATGAAGGCTATGCAGCGACGGCGGGCGATGACTGGATGCGTCCGCAGTTGTGCGAAGAGGCGCTGCGCATCGGGCGCATTCTCGCGGAGCTGCCGCACGACGAGCCGGAAGTGCATGGGCTCGTCAGCCTGATGGAGCTGCAGGCGTCGCGTCTTGCAGCAAGGCGCGGACCGGACGGCGAGCCGGTGCTGCTGCTCGCGCAGGATCGTGCTCGCTGGGATCAGTTGCTGATCCGTCGCGGAATGGCCGCGCTAAACCGTGCGCAGTCGCTCGGCGAAGGCTTGGGGCCCTATGGCCTACAGGCCGCGATCGCATCGTGCCACGCAAGAGCGCGCACGGCCGAAGAGACCGACTGGGCCGCCATCGTGGGGCTCTATGGCAGGCTCGGCGAGGTGATGCCGTCGCCTGTGGTCGAGCTCAATCGCGCGGTGGCGCTGTCGATGCATATGGGGCCCGAGGCAGGTCTCAGGATTGTCGATGCGCTGAGTGCGGAGCCCAGCCTCAAGGGCTATCACCTGCTGCCGAGCGTGCGCGGCGATCTGCTGGAGAAGCTCGGGCGCTGCGAAGAAGCGCGGGCAGAGTTCGAACGCGCGGCCGGCATGACGCAGAATGCGCGCGAGCGGTCGCTACTGCTTCGACGCGCCGAGGCATGTGCGGGACGGTCGGTTACCGGCGCTTAACCATAGCTTCTCTCCGGGCACGTTGGCGCACGCGGCGACCGCTCCTGCGGGACGGGTGGCACGGGTCTTGTTTCGTCTTCTTCGAAATGGCGCGGGGCGCTGACAACTGGCCCCCAAAGACACGCATTTGTCCCTCGAAGGAGCATCCCTTGGCCAACGTCGCTGGAGCATTTCTGGACATCATCGCCGAAGACGCCGCCGGGCGGCGCCGGCTGGGGTCAAAGCGGTTTCATGAAACGCCGAAGGCGAAGCTGCTGCGGTGGGTCATGGGCACGGCCTACGCGCTGCATCCAAAGCGCGTTGCAGAAGTGCCGTTTCTGCTTAGTGCCATGGCGGCGGACATCTGGCGCGGGGGCACGCGAGTTCCGGGGGAAGCTACGATCCACGCGCGCCCGGCCAATTTCGCCGGTGTGTGCCGCGATATCACGCCCGAGCGCATCGCGTCGGCCGCGCGCCAGGGCTTCTTTCCGTGGTGCCACATCGGTCCGCTGAAATGGTGGACGCGCCAGGAGCGTATGGTGCTGTTCCTCGACGAGCAGCACATCGCCAAACGCTTGCGCCGCGAGATGCGCAAGACGGATTATCGCGTCACGTTCGATCAGGCGTTCGATCAAGTGATCCAAGCGTGCGCCGAGCCGCGCAAGGGGCGCCCGCTGGGTCTTACCTGGGTGACCCCGAAGATCATGTCGCTCTATTCGGCGCTGCACGACATCGGCGTTGCGCACTCGTTCGAGGTGTGGAGCGCGGAGGGCGAACTGATCGGCGGCGGCTACGGCATCTCGATCGGGCGCGTGTTCTATACGGAATCGCAGTTCAGCCGCCGGTCGAACACGTCGAAGATGGGCTTTGCGTCGCTGAACCATCACCTCGCCAAGTGGGGCTATGTGCTGAACGACGGCAAGGACTTCACGCCGACCATCGATGCCATGGGCTTCCGCTCGATCCCGCGGTGCGAGTTCGAGGCGGTGCTGAAGGAGCACGCGCACGCGGGCGGACGAACCGGCGCGTGGCAGGTCGAGGATGACCTCGCCACGGTGGCAGCGCGCGAATAGCGATTATTGGTGGCGCCGGCTGAGATGTGCCGGCGCTACGCCGTGACGATGCCGGCGTCGATGAGGATGCGGGCGGTGTAGAAGCCGACGTACCACATGATGGTGTAGCCGAGCTGGCCTGACACGAGCGTCGCCACGAGATAGAGCAGCGTCGCCTTCCAGATGGGCATGGCCCAGAAGCGGCGATGGATGGCGACGAAGTAAGCCCATAGCAGCAAGGCCAAGACGACCGAGATACCCGTCATCGGCTGCAACAGCTCGGCCTCGGTGAGGCTGCCAAGCCCGGTCATGCTTACGCCGTTCAACAGCACCTTGGCGACGAACTCGTAGGCGCCGTAGATCGGGGCGATGAAGCCGAGCGCGATGGCGTACAGCTTGAAGTAATCGGCGAGGGTGCGCTTGTTCTTGGCGAAAAGGCGAAACAGCAGATACGCGGTCAAGAAGCTGAGCACGACGCCGAAGTAGATGCCGACTTGCGACAGCGCCTTCATCAGCGTCTGCATACTCTCGCTCACCTCGCCGCCGCCGGTCGGTACGACCATGCGCATGACAACGGGCACGAATAGCAGGCAGTAGACAGCGATGCCGGTGAGCGCGAAGGACAAATAATTGCGATAGCTTCGATCGTCGGCGAGCGCTGTCGTCTGGCGCACGGGCGAGGAGAGGATCTTCAGGTAGACGACGGGAAAGCTGCGGCGCACGGGAGCTGCAGCTGATCCTAGAAAGCCCAAGGAGCTTTGGCGCAAGTCTGCGCCGCAGCTCGCGCAGAAATTTCCTGAGGCGACAGCGCCGCATTCGGCACAAGCGCTGCCAACCGCATCAACCGATGAAGCCGTGCTTCCAGCGTGCATGGTGCCCCCCAAGGTACGCTCACCGACCTTTTAGCAAAGGTGGGGGCGGGAGCACAGATGCACGATCAGGAGTTGAGCCGCCAAATCTCGAAGTTCAGCGCCGCGGCGAAGGAAACCCACAGGAAATAGGGAACGAACAGCAGGGCCGCGGTTCGGCGGACAGGCCATGCGGTGACGATGAAGGCCAAGATCACCAGCCACAGCGCACCAATGTCGATAAGCGCCGGCGTGATTTGCTTCTGGCCGAACATGAGATAGGGCCAGGCACCGTTGAGTACGAGCTGGAGCAGCCAGAGCCAGAAGAGAGGCCCGAGGCCTTGCGCGCGCCAGGCAATCCATCCGGCAAGCGCAATCAACACATAGAGAGTCGCCCAGACCGGCGAGAACACTTCGCCGGGCGGCGTCCACGCGGGCTTTTGCAGCGCCGCGTAGAACGGGCCGGGCAGATAGGTGGTGCCGGAATAAGCTGTGATTGCGACGAGAAGCAGAAAGACTAGGAAACTTGCATATTTCGTCACTGAGCGGCCTCAACCTGGGGTGCAGTACTCTTGCCGACGACATTGAGCCGTTCCACGGCAGCGCCGAGGATCTGGCCCAACAGTTCGGAGTACCGCATACCGGCAAAACCCGCCATTAAGTTGACCTTGCCGTCCCAGCACCAACCAGGATTGGGATTTACTTCGAGCAGCTTGATCTCGCCGCGTGCATCGGCGCGGAAATCGAAGCGCGCGTAGTCGCGGCAGCCGAGGCGCTCGAACAGGCGCGTCGAATGCTCGACGAGCTGCTGCTGCTGAAGCTCGGACAGCTCCGCCTCATGATAGGAAACCTGGGTCCAGTAGGGACTGTCGGGCTCCCACTTCGATTCATAGCCGAGGATCTTCGGCAGAGTCGGGTCGAGCTTGGTGAAGTCGACCTCGAGGATCGGCAGCGCGCGCAGGCCCTGATCGGGGTTGCCGACCAGCGTCACGGAGTATTCGGCGCCCGTGAGGTACTCCTGCACTAGGATGGGTCGCTTGGGGAAAGCGACGCGCAGACGCTCGAGGTAATCGAGCAGCGCCTTCTCGTTGCTGACGACGGCGTCCTTGGTGATGCCCTGCGAGCTGTCGCCGTAGTTCGGCTTCAGAAGCGCGGGGAACACCGACGGCAGATGGGCACCCTGATCGCCGGGGCGCACGTGCGTTTCGAGCGGCACCGGCACGTCCAGCGTCATGGCGACGGCTCGCACGAGACCCTTGTCGTAGCAGGCGGCGAGCGCGGAAGGGCCGGCGCCGGTGTACGGCAGCTCCAGCGATTCCAGCATCGCGGGGACGTGCAGCTCTTTGAACGGGTCGTTGTTGAAGCCCTCGTCGCACAGATTGAACACGAGATCGGTGCGCAGCTCTGACAGGTCACGGTCGAGCGTGGTGTGGTTGTCGAGGTAGCGGAATTTATAGTTCTTGAGTTCCGACAGAGCATCCTTGAGACGGCGAATGGTCTCGTAGTCTTCGGGGTTGAAGGCGCCGCCGCGCTTCACGGTGTCAGGCAGGCGCGGGTCACCCATCAGCACGGTGACGTCGATCTGGTGCACCTTGCCCTTCGGCTTGCGGATCGGCAGCGCGGGAGCGTCGGCCGAAAGCAGCAGGCGTCGCGCCATCATGCCGAGGTCCTGGTCGCGATCCGACAGCGCTTCGGCACTGCCGTGGTGGCGCACGTTGCGGAAGCCGGTCTTTTCCAAGAGCTTGGCGATGCTTTCGCGCGTGTAGAGGCGCTCGGCATAGAACTGGTCGGCAATGACGCCCAACTCGTCGTGGACGATCACCTCGCGCGAGATGAGACGCTCGCGGTCGCCCGAGAGCGAGCGTTCGCGGCAGACGAAGTGGTGCTCATCGATCCACTCCCAGGAGCGGCGCTCGAAATGGTCGGCCATGTAGGCGCCATCCGTGATGTCGAGCACGAGCTGGCCGGAAGGGCGCAGAATCTTGCCGACGGCGGAGAGCACCTTCTCGTCGTCCTGCTTATTGGAGAAGTAGCCGAACGAGTTGCCCATGATGGCGACGCAGTCGAAGCTGGTCTCGGGCAGGCGCGGGTTGCGCGCGTCGCCTTCCTTGAACACGACCTGCAAGCGTTCGTTCTGCGCGCGCTTCTTGGCGAGGCGCACGAGGTAGCGCGAGCGGTCGACGCCGGTCACGTTTCTGAAGCCGCGGCGGGCAAGCTCAAGGCAATGACGGCCCTGGCCGCAGCAAAGATCGAGGATCTGGCTGTGCGGCTGAACGGCGGCTGCAGAGGTGATGAAGTCGACGTCGCGACGGGTGTTCTCGACGTTCTCGACGACGTCGCCGTCGGTCTTCACGTAGAGAGCGTTGAAGAGTTTACGCCACCATTCGGCGGGGAGGTGCGCTTCTAGATCCGCGACGGGACCGAGGCACGAGCGCGGCGTTGGCCGCTTAGGGCGCTTCGCCTTGGCAACGGTTGCCATGATGGACGTGTGTCCTCAAAGGGCCGCGCTCTGGCTGGGGCTTTTCATGCCCGCGTCAGCCGGCGATCGGCCGAACAATTTACAGGCCCCTCTGGCCTCAACACGGCGGGAACTTATTGGCCAATTGCGACTTTGCAAGTGGCTTTGAATAATTTTCCGCGTCCGTAGTAATAGTGCTCGATCACGGTTTGTGTCGGCGCATTAACGCAACAAAAAACCCATCGGTTCCGTGTAGTGCTGGCGTGAGCTGAAGTGTGTCAGTGCGTCCGTCGGCAGAGCGTGGCACCTCGCCACCGACACGGCTTGCCCAGGCATCGGCGTAGGGCTCGACGGTAAAGTCGGGGTGGGCCGCGAGGAAGGCATCTACCTGATCGCGATTCTCTTCGGGCAGTACAGAGCAGGTGACGTAGACGAGCGTGCCGCCCGGCTTGGTCAGGCTGGCGCCGAGTTCCAGGACGGCTTGCTGCTCGGCTTGGCGCTCAGGAATGTTGGCGGCCTTGATGCGCCACTTGGCGTCCGGCTTGCGGCGCCAGGTTCCCGAGCCGGTGCACGGCGCATCGACGAGCACGAGGTCGAAACGGGCGCCCAGCGCTGCAAGCGCTGCTTCGTCGCCAGCTTCCATCACCTGAACATTGCGCACGCCGGCGCGCTTCAGGCGCTCGAAGATGGGGCGGAGCTGCTTCTTGTCGGCGTCATAAGCGTAGATCTGTCCGGTATTCTGCATGCCGGCGGCGAGCGCCAGCGTCTTGCCGCCGGCGCCGGCACAAAGGTCGAGCACCTGCATGCGCGGGCCAGCGCCCGCAAGCAACGCGGCCAGCTGCGAGCCTTCGTCCTGGACCTCGTACCAGCCCTTGCCGTGGGCGGTCTCGGCTTCGAGGTGGGGTGATTTGGCGGCACCTTCGGGAGCGGGCACGCGCACGCCGGCCGGCGCCAGTGCCGTTGCCTCGGCGTTGAAACGGCCGAGCGCCTTCAGGACCTTCTCCTGCGTTGCCTTGAGCGTGTTGACGCGCAGATCGACCGGCGCGCGGGCGGAGAGCGCGGCCCCTTCCTCGGCAGCGCGTTCACCGAACGCGCGCTCGAACGAGGGCAGCAGCCAAGCTGGAATGTCGCCACGGACGTTTGCCGGCGCATCACCGGGAAGATCGCCAGCAAGGCCCTGGCGCTCGGCGTCGGTCAACGGCGCGAGGGCATGCTCGGAGCCGTCGGCGGCGAGCGCCACCTCGTCCAGCGTCAGTCCCAGAGCGCGCGGCGCGGCACCAAGCGCCAATGCGCGCGGGGTGTCTTCGCCCATGCGCGCGCCAATCGAAGCCCGGCGGCGCAGCGCATCGAACACGAGCGTGCCGATGGCAGCACGGTCGCCCGAGCCCGCGAAGCGGTGCGCGCGGCCCCAGTCAGCGAGGGCCATCGCAGCAGGGCGATGGCGATTGAGGATGTCGTCGAGAACCTCGGCCGCAGCCGCGATCCGCGCTCCAGCGCGCATCGGCTAGGCTCCCGTCGCTAGGATACGGACGGCCAGGATCACCCACATGGCGGCGAGCGTGATGACGCCGACGCCGAAGGCGGCGCCGCGCAGACGCACGACATTCGATCCGGTGTGAATGAAGGCGCGCACGAGACGCGAGATCACGAACACCCATGCGAGCACGACGAAGATGATGCTGTTGGTCGAGGTGATGAGGATGAACGCCACCACTGCGTAGAACAACATCGGCAGCTCGAGCTCGTTCTGGTAGCTGTTGGCCACCTGGAGCACGTGCGGCGGCCAGTTCGGCTGGCGTAGCGCCACATCGGAGGGCTTCGCGGCGCCCGACCGAAGCGCCTGCATGCGGAGCCGGGCGGCCCAGAGCAGGACTGCAAACGTCAGCGCGACCTGAATGAAGACCGGCAGCATCAGGCTGGAAACGGGCATACCGGTCTCCTCAAGGATTAGACGGAGCCGGGATAGTTCGGGCTCTCGCGGGTAATAAGAACGCCGTGGGCGTGGCTCTCGTGGATAGAGGCCGGTGAGACGCGGATGAACTTTGCCGTTGCGCGAAGCTCAGGGAACGTCTTGGCGCCGAGGTAGCCCATGCCGGCGCGCAGTCCGCCGACGAGCTGGTGTACCACGCCTTCGGCCGGACCCTTATAGGGTACCTGACCCTCGATGCCCTCGGGCACGAGCTTCAGAGTGTCCTTTACTTCCTGCTGGAAGTAGCGGTCAGCCGAGCCGCGGGCCATAGCGCCGATGGAGCCCATGCCGCGATAAGCCTTGTAAGTGCGGCCCTGGTAGAAATAGGTCTCGCCGGGAGATTCATCGGTGCCGGCCAGCAGCGAGCCGATCATCACGCAGGATGCACCGGCCGCCATCGCCTTCACAGCATCACCGGAATACTTGATGCCGCCATCAGCGATAACGGGGACGCCGTGCTTGGAGGCTTCCTCGGCGCAATCCATGATGGCCGTGAGCTGGGGCACGCCGACACCGGCGACGATACGCGTGGTGCAGATCGAGCCTGGGCCGATGCCGACCTTGATGGCGTCGGCGCCGCAATCGATGAGGGCCCTGGTCGCGTCGGCGGTGGCGACGTTACCGGCAACGACCTGGACGCTGTTCGACAGCTTCTTGATGCGCCTCACCGCATCGAGCACGCGGCTGGAGTGGCCGTGCGCGGTATCGACGACGATCAGATCGCAACCGGCAGCCATCAAAAGCTCGGTGCGGTGGAAGCCGTCCTCGCCGACCGTGGTAGCGGCGGCGACGCGCAGGCGCCCTTCCGAGTCCTTGGAAGCGTGCGGGTGCTTCTGCGCCTTCTCGATGTCCTTGACGGTGATGAGGCCGATGCAGTGCTTCTCGTCGTCGATAACGAGGAGCTTTTCGATGCGGTTCTCGTGCAGGAGGCGCTTGGCGTCCTCGCGAGAGACCGAACGCTTCACGGTGACCAGTTTATCCTTGGTCATCAGCTCGGAGACCGGCTGATCCAGGTTGGTGGCAAAGCGCACGTCGCGATTGGTGAGGATGCCGACGAGGCGGCCCTTGGCGCTGCCGTCCGGCTTCTCGACCACCGGAACGCCCGAGATGCCATGCTCGGCCATCATTGCGAGGGCTGATCGGAGCGAAGCTTCCGGATTGATGGTGACCGGGTTGAGAACGATGCCGGATTCATACTTTTTCACCATGGCGACCTGGCGGGCCTGCTCTTCAGGCGTCAGGTTGCGATGGATGACGCCGATGCCGCCTTCCTGGGCCATGGCGATGGCGAGACGCGCCTCGGTCACGGTGTCCATCGCGGACGAAATGACCGGAATATTGAGGCGGATCGTACGCGTTAGCTGGGTGCTGACGTCAGCCTGGCTCGGCAGGATTTCCGATGCGGCAGGCACCAGAAGGACGTCGTCAAACGTCAAAGCGACGTTGGAATCAATTTTGATCGGGCCATTACGTGCGGCCATCGTGAGGGTTTCTCCTGAGGGCTGGGCGACATTGTTCCGGGCCCAGCGGAAACGATGTCGGCAGGGCTATACCACCGGAGTCGTGGTGAGGGAAGCTGGCAGCCCTGCGACGGGTTGGGCAGCGGTGGACGACGTGACCACCGGCCTCCAAATGCCGCGTCGGGGCGGCTCATGACGCGAGGATCAGATGCCGTCCGAGGCCAGCGTGATCGGGCGGGGAAGGGCGGGGGCTGCTTGGACGTCCCAATTCTCCACCGGCTCACCGCGCCAGTTGGGCGCGGGAGGAACCGCCGAAATTGCCATGGCGGGCGGTGGCAGGGTCGGCACGATGAGCGCGTAAAGGAAAAGCAGTCCGAGGCAGGCGGTAGACGCGACCATCGCGGTCATCGAGATCATGAACAAGCGCATAGCTTCGGCTCGCAGTTTCCAGGGGGAAGCGTTTTGTCTTCCCGCTAGAAACTCCCGGCCAACAGCGCGGTTCCGGCGAAAGTTAAGGGCGGTACCGTTCTGACACAGATTCTTTTGGATGATGCGAAGAGGCGGAACCGGCCTCAGGCCTTATTGCGAGCCTTCTTGTACTTCTCGTCCCACTCGGCCAACTCCTCCTTCAGGTGCTTGGCCAAGCGCTTCGTCGCCTTGCGCAATTTGTCGGTGCCGGCGCCCTCTTCATCGCCCAGAGCTGTGAGCAACTTCTCGGCGTTGGTGATCGCGCTCAGCGTGTCGTGACGCACGCCCTTCACGTATTCCTTCATGGAACTCTCCATCTCCAGGGGCTTTGCGCAGCTTAGCTGCTCGCAAGATTGGGCGCCACGACGAGCTGGAAATTGGATGAGTGCGGACTTAGGCGCTCACGCGGCGAGGTCGACCTCTCCCTCTTCCTCGCCTGCCCAGTACTTGATGTGCACCGCTCGCACGTGGAGCATGACCAGGCCGGGCGTGTCGATGCCCCGCTCGAACCAGGCGTCCAAATCAGGTGTCCAGTGCGCGGCGAACACGGCCTTGTCACGGACGAGTTGCGCTTTTCCCGTGACGGCTATGAAAAAACCACCGCCGGAGAACAGGCCTGGCTCGACCGAGAAGGCCAAGGAAACGTGATCGTCGGCCGCGATATCGGCCACCATCTGGGATGAGGCAAGGGTGAAGAAATAGCTGTCGCCGTTGTAGTCGACATCGGAGTTGTTGCTCATCGGGCGGCTTGCAATCTCGCCGGACTGCGTCTTAGTTGAAAGCATTGCGATGTCGATATCGCGCATGCGCTGCGCGACTTCAGCCAAGCTCTTCCGCGTCATGGGCGCCTGCCTCCGCTCGTTGGACTTGGGACAACGGAAATAGAACCGAGAGGTTCCTGATGCTTAGCGGGGCGCGCATGAGGTTGGTAAATTGAGCGGATTGCTTGCACTTCTCGACGATGTGGTGGCGCTGGCGAAACTGGCCGCAGTCACGCTGGACGATGCCGCGGGCCAGGCCGTTAAGGCGAGCAGCAAGGCTGCCGGTGTGGTGATCGACGACGCTGCTGTCACACCCCGCTATGTGACAGGCCTTGCCGCCACGCGCGAATTGCCAATCGTCGGCCGGATCGCCGTCGGCTCGCTGCGCAACAAGCTGCTGTTCCTGCTGCCAGCCGCGCTGTTGCTCAGCGCCTTTCTTCCGCAGGCGATCACACCGCTATTGATGCTGGGTGGCCTCTATCTCTCTTTCGAGGGGTACGAGAAGGTGCACCACATGCTGGTGGGGGAGACGAAGGAAGCCAAGGGCGTCAAAGTGGCGGCGCAGCTCGCCAAAGGCGACAAGGCCTTGGAAGATGAGAAAGTGGCGGGCGCGATCCGCACCGACTTCATTCTGTCAGCCGAAATCATGGCGATCGCGCTGGCCGCTGTGAGTTCCCCCGACATCATCACGCAGGCCATCGTGCTGGCCATCGTTGCGGTGGTGATCACGGTCGGCGTCTATGGCGCGGTGGCTCTGATCGTCAGGGCCGACGACATCGGTGCGCGGCTGGCCCAGCGCAATGGTGCTGTCTCGGGTCCGATCGGCCGCGCGCTGGTTCGCGGGATGCCGCCATTCCTGGAGACGCTCAGCTTCGTCGGCATGGTGGCGATGCTTTGGGTGGGTGGCGGGATTTTGGTGCATGGCTTGGCCGAGTTCGGCATCCCGCAGCCCGAGCACATCATTCATGAGGTGGCCGTCGCGATCGGCGATGCGATCCCGTTCGACGGCGACATCCTCACATGGGTGGTGTCGGCAGCCGGTGCGGCGTTGCTCGGTCTCGTCGCCGGCGCGATCACAGCGGTGATCGTCGCGATCGCCCGGCTGCCGTTCCGCGGGGCGACACAGAGCCAAGAGCATTAAAGCTGCGATGAACGTGGGTTAGTGCTGAGGACGGTCGACGGAGGCGGTATCGCCGTCAGGAGGGCACTTGTGCTCGAGCGAGATCGGCTCCTCGTTGCACGAGGCATCGAACCGCGCGCTACCCTCCTCGGTGATGGGCTGCAGTGTCGCCTTGCAGAGCAAGCTCTGGCCATCTGGCGTGCCAGCGCGCAACTGCACGCTGCGGCCGACAAGAACGGGGAAGCGGAAAAAGCAGCTCTCGCCCATTGGGCGCAGAAGCACCGTGACGGTGTTGTCACTGGGTGAGATCTGCACGACGGAGAAGCTATCGCTGTCCGTGTCGTCGGTGCCGAATGAGACGGCCTGTTGCGGAGCAACGGAGAAGGTATCGAGAGACTCGTTGGCGTGGGCGAGCGCTAGAGGCGTGGCCGCTAAAAAAACGGCGGTGAGAGCAAGTCCACCGAGACACGGGTGTTTCATACCGTGAGCCTCTCTAATCCGACGCACACTGTAGCGCGTTCGCATGACAAAGTCCTTAAGCTTCCGACTTGTGCCCCGATGAATTTCATCGAACAATCCGGCGCCAGGAGCGTTTTGGTTAAAGCCGCGGGCGGGCGCTATTCCGCGCGGAACATCGCTCACTTTCGTCACAAGCGACGGCGTCCAGTGCGCGGTCAGCCAATTCCCCGCAACTGCAGCAGCGGAAGGTCGATGATCCAAATCAGTTTGCGCATTGTTGCAGCCATGCTGTGCTCGGCAGCTTTGCCCGGCCCCGCACGGAGCGACGCCTATCTGGCGGATTTCTCCTACCCGTATGACGTCGCACGCATGGAGTTTCGCTCGCAGGGACAGGACCTGTGGATGTCCTATATGGACATTGCCCCGAAGATGCCCAATGGGCGCACGGTCGTGTTGCTGCACGGCAAGAACTTCTGCGGGGCGACTTGGGAGAGCGTGATCGGCGCGCTATCGGGCGCGGGCTATCGCGTCGTGGTGCCCGACCAGATCGGGTTCTGCCGCTCGGCGAAGCCGCGCGCCTACCAGTACAGCTTGCACCAGCTCGCGGCGAACACCCATGCGCTGATCGAGAAGCTCGGGATCGAGAAACCGATTATCCTCGGCCATTCGATGGGCGGGATGCTGGGTATCCGCTATGCGCTGATGTATCCGGACCAGACGGCGGCGCTGGTGCTCGTCAACCCGATCGGGCTGGAGGATTGGAAGGCCGAGGGCGTGCCGCTCGTCACCATCGACGAGCTATACGCGCGCGAGAAGAAGACATCCGCGGAGACGATCAAGAAGTACCAGCATAAGGTCTACTACCACGGCAATTGGAGGCCCGAGTACGACCGCTGGGTCGATATGCTGGCGTCGATGTACGCGGGCAAGGGGGGCGACCTCGTCGCGTGGAGCCAGGCGCTGACGTCGGACATGGTGCTGTCCCAGCCGGTCATATACGAGGTCGGCGAATTGCGGGTGCCGACGCTGATGCTGATCGGCATGAAGGACACGACGGCGATCGGGCGCGACCGGACAACGCCTGAGGTCGCCAAGACGCTCGGCGACTACGCGGCGCTGGCGCCGCAGGTGGCGGCGCAGATCAAGGGATCGAAACTCGTCACATTCCCAGAGCTGGGGCACTCGCCGCAGGTCGAGGATCCATCACGCTTCAACGCGGCGCTGGTCCAATCGCTGGGGGCGCTGCTGCAGTAGCGCGCGCGGGGCTATTCGCGGCGGAAACCGGTGGCGAGGACGTAAAGCTCGGCGGAGTCGGAGCGGCTGGCCGGCGGCTTGACGTGGCGGACGGTTGCGAAGCGCTTCTTCAGCATGTCGAGCAGATCGCGCTCGGTGCCGCCCTGGAACACCTTGGCGAGAAACGCGCCGCCCGGTCTCAGCACGTCGCAGGCGAAGGCGGCCGCGGACTCGGCGAGGGCCATGATGCGCAAATGGTCGGTGCCCGTGTGTCCCGTCGTGGGCGCCGCCATGTCGGACAGCACCACGTCGGCGACGCCGTCGCGCAACAAGGATTTGAGCGTTGCCTCGGCGTTTTCGTCATTGAAATCGAGTTTCAGCGCCTCAACGCCAGGCAGCGCCTCCATTTCGAGGTAGTCGATAGCGACCACCTGGCCTTTGCCAGCCACGGACTGCACCCGCTCGGCTGCGATCTGACTCCAGCCGCCGGGCGCAGCACCGAGGTCGACGACGATGCCGCCTGTTTTCAGGAAGTGGTACTTATCGTCGATCTCTTTCAGCTTGTAGGCGGCGCGCGAGCGCATGCCCTCGCGCTTGGCCGCTGCGACGTAGGGGTCGTTGAGCTGGCGTTCGAGCCAGCGCTGCGATGAAGGGCGATGCTTGCGCGCGGTTTTCAAGCGCGTGTACATCTGACGCTGACCACCGCCGGGCCCTTTTTTTGGTCCGCCGCTCTTCTGGCTCATTGGCTCTTGCTCTCAAACTGGGCGGCGGCGGCGACGCGCGGGGGCAAAAACGCCATCCTCAAGCATCAGCGTCGTCAGGATACCTTCGCGAAGGCCGCGGTCGGCGACGCGCAGGCGTTCACACGGCCACATGCGCAGGATGGCTTCAAGGATGGCGCAGCCCGCGAGCACGAGATCGGCGCGGTCGCGGCCGATGCAGGGTTCGGCGATGCGCTGCTCATAGCTGCGGCCAAGGAGATCGCCGGTTACGTCGCGGACGTCACCCACGCTGAGCCAGCAGCCGTCGACGCGGTTGCGGTCGTAGCGCTTCAGGCCGAGCTGGATGCCGGCGACGGTGGTGACGGTGCCGGAGGTGCCGAGCATGTGCATGCGCCGGCCGGCCAAGCGCCCGGCGAGTCCGTGTTGAGCCTCGAACGCGGCGAGCAGGCGGTGTGTTTCGGCGACCATCGCCTCGAACACGTCGGGCGTCACATGACGGCCGCCGAAGCGTTCTGCCAGGGTGACGACGCCGATCGGCAGCGACGTCCAGGCAACCATGCAGTGCTGTGCGTCGACACGGCCGGAGAAGCGCCGGTCGCGCTGACGGTTGCGCCGGGACAGGTCGAGCAGGATCAGTTCAGAAGAGCCGCCACCGATGTCGAACACCAGGACGTAGTCGCAGCTGGGGTCGATCAGGGCAGCCGATCCGGAGACGGCGAGGCGGGCTTCGAGCTCGCGCGTGAGGATCTCGATCTCGAGGCCGAGCTTGTCGCGGACACGGGCAAGGAACTCCTCGCCGTTGACTGCGACGCGGCACGCTTCCGTGGCGACGAGGCGGGAGCGCCGGACCTTGGCGCGGCCCAGCTTAGAGGCGCAGACTCTCAAGGCGTCGAAGGTCCGCGTCATCGCCGCCTCGGAGAGACGGCCGCTCTGGCTGACGCCCTCACCCAGCCGAATGATGCGCGAGAAGGCATCGACGACGCGGAAGCCGCGGCGTGACGGGCGGGCAAGCAGGAGCCGGCAGTTGTTGGTTCCGAGATCGAGCGCGCCATAGACGGCGTCGGTGCGCGCGTCGCGCTCGAGTTGCTGAGGCACCGAGCCTACGGCATCGCTGCCGGCCGTGCCTGAGGCAGAAAAATGAGCGGAAACCGCGGCTTGGAAATCGCCGCCATTGGCCGTGCCAACAGGCGCTTCGGTTGCGCCGCCCTCGTCGGGATAGCCCTGCACAGTCCAAATTCTCCAGCGCCTGGCATGCGGCCCGGGAAGTGGGCAAGCGCGTCATCAGGCGTCTTTCTGGATGACACTTGTCGACAGTCTAGCAGTAATCGGCGGGGCGTAAAGCGTAAGTCTCGGGAGCCTGCTATCCTCGCCGGGGCGTAGCTGAAATAGACTTAACCTATGCTCCAGCAGGCTCTTTTTGCGACGATCGCCGCTCTTGTTGCTATGGCACTCCATGGCCAGAGCGCCGTTGCGGGTGCACTGGGCGATGCCGAGCGCGCCCGTCTGCTTGCCGCTTATCCGGGCTACCTCAACCGGATCGAAGGCAACGAACTCGTCTGGCAGGACGGCACGCGCATGCCGCTGGACGATGGCCGGGGGGCGAAGCGCTTCGAGGCTTGGATCGATGATCCCGACGTCGAGGACATGCTGTCCGTGCCCTACCCCGCGGGCGATGCCGTTTCACCGCCGGCCAGGAACGTCGATCCAGGGCGGGCACGCAATCAAGCCTTCTTCGACAAGGTCTATGGCGACTGCCGCCGGGGCGAGGTGGAGCCGAATCTGACGCGCGTGGCATGGTTGCCAAAGCGCAGCAAACAGCGCCTTCCCTTCAACCGCCGCAACGGAGCAGCCGAAGCGCTCGCGGCGGTGAGCCGCGAACTGGACGATCTGCCGGACGCTTTCGACGTTTATCTGGTGCCTTCGGCCGGCACGCATAATTGCCGGGTTATCGCTGGGACCAACAGGGTATCGGCACATGGCCATGGCATCGCCATCGATATCGCGCTGAAGTGGGCGCACTACTGGCGCGATGCGATGAACGGCAACGATGGCGAAGTGGCCTTCCGGAACGAGATCCCGATGGAGATCGTGCGGATATTCGAGCGGCACGGGTTCATCTGGGGTGGGCGCTGGTATCACTACGACACCATGCATTTCGAGTACCGGCCGGAACTCGTGGGGGTGCGTGGTGGCGGGGCGGGCTTAGCGAAATAGCCTGATCGCCGCGACCAGCGGTTGCCCGGTTGCGGAGGTGCGAAGCACCTGTTATATGCGGCCCTCCGGCGGCTAGCCCCGCCGATGATCCCGGCATTGGGGGATCGTCTAATGGTAGGACTGCAGACTCTGACTCTGCCTGTCTAGGTTCGAATCCTAGTCCCCCAGCCAACAAAATCCGCAAAAAGATCAATGAAATCAAGCGTTTAAGCTCAAGCGCTGGCCACGCTTGCGGTCCCGTTCTACCTCTTTGGGATAGAATTTAGGGTAGAAAGCGGGGCGGTCGATGCGGCCAATCAAGCCGACGCGCAAGGCGGGTCTTTGGACGCTGACGCGGTTCGTGCCGAAAGGCTTCCGGCACGTTGAGGCGCGCAAGGTCGTTCGCGTCAGCACCGGTATCCGAGTTGCTGATGATCCTGCGGGCATCCGTGCGCACGAGGCGGTTCAAGCGCTCAACTCGCAGTTGGAGGCGTACTGGCGCGGGCTCGATGCGGGCCAACCAGTTGCGCCGGTCAGCGCGACGACCGCGCGCGCTTATGTCGAGCAGATGCGCAGCCGTCATCTCCCTGCGGGCGGGTTGGACGGGAATGCAGTCGAAGAAATCGCGCGGCGAGTTGCAGCGCTGATGCGGGCGGGCGAGGCTGCGAACCCAACCTTGACGCTCAAGGCGCAACCGACGCCCAAATCTGCACCGACCGCCGCGAAGCGCAGCGGCGTTGCATCATCGACCAAGATCGCCTTATCGACGCTGCTCGATGAATATGAAGCTTCGCAGAAGGTTCAGCTTGCGAAGTATTCGCCGGACCAGTTGCGCCGGTGGCGCAACGGACGCATCCGGGCCGTCGCAAACCTGAAACAGGTTCTCGGCGGTGATCGCTACATCGAAGACATCAGCCGCGACGACGCCCTGAACTTCCGGGATTGGTGGCAGGACCGGATCGTTGCGGGCGGGGTCAAGATCGATAGCGCCAATAAAGAAATCGGGATCATCAGCCGCATGGTGCATGTGCTGAACCGATCAAAGCGGCTCGGGTTAGAACTGGTCTTCAAGGAGCTTTGCATCGAGGGCGGCGGCTACGAGCAGCGCGCAGCCTACGCGGTCGATTTTGTGCAGAACAACATCCTCGCGGACGGTGCCCTCGATGGGCTGAACGACGAGGCCCGCGGCGTCGTCTACGTCTGCGCCGAAACCGGGATGCGCCCCGTCGAGATCGTCAACCTGACGAGGCGAACGATCCGCCTTGACTGCGACGTGCCCCATATCTTGGTGAAGCCTGAAGGCCGCGTCCTCAAGACCGATTACAGCGACCGACATTTCCCGCTTGTGGGCGTCGCGCTTAAAGTCATGAGCAGGAACCCGAACGGCTTTCCGAGCTACTTTGACAAATCGCCCGTCCTTTCGGCGACCGTGAATAAGTATCTGTCAGCGCACAAGCTGCGGCCGACCTCAAAGCACAGCCTCTATTCGCTGCGTCATACGTTTGAGGATAGACTGACGGCGGTTGAGCCGCCCGAGAAGATCCAAGCCTATCTCATGGGCCATAAGTATGATCGACCGAAGTATGGCAGCCCGCCGTCGCTCGAACAGTTGAAAGGCTGGCTCGACAAGATCGCCTTCCGCGCGCCAACATCATTTGAGCCATGACAATCGAAATGCCCAAGATCGCCGCTGTGTCGGTCGTCACCCCGAACCTGATCGACGTAACGTGGGCAACCGGCCGCTCGGAACGCATCGACCTCACCGGCTGGATCGCAACCGGCAGCACTATCCTCGCGCCGCTGACCGATCCTGCCGTCTTCGCAACGGCGCGCGTTGACAAAAACGGCAGCGGTGTTTCGTGGGGTGGCGATGATGATCTCGCAATCGATGCGTTCCACCTATCCATGATTGCCGGCGACGCCGCAGACGTTGCAGCCTACGACGCCGCGAAGGGGCGGCATGCGCGCGGCGAGGACGAACTGATCCCCGCCGCATTCGCCGACCGCCTGCTCGATGGCGAGAACAAGATCCGGGTATGGCGCGAGTATCGAGGCTTGTCCGTCGAGGCGTTAGCGAGCGCCGCGGGAATTGCGACGGATCAGATCAGACAGATCGAAGACGATGCGCGCAGCGCATCGCCCGATGACGTTGGCAAGATCGCGGCGGCGCTGCGTATTGATGTCGATGATCTAGCGTAGCGCGAAAAAGCTCTGCAACTGGACTGGCTCTCAAGTTTGCCTCGGCGTAGAGCACGAGAGCCGCGCAGATATACGCGGCCCTCATGAGCTTCGGCTCGCCCACCTTGGAAAAGGACATCACCATGAACGCAGCAACCATCATCCGCCATCCGGCGGCGCCTAAGAAGGCCCGCACGCCACGTCCGCGCGGCGCCTCGGCATCCTACGTCCGCCGCCAACGGCGGCAGCACATCGCCGCTACCGGCGTTGCCGCAGTCGCCATCGTCTTGACCGCGTTGTCCCTCTCGCATCTTGCGGCAGGCATCGCTCTCGTTACTGGCGCCCCCGCGCTCGAAGCTTGGGCACTCGCAATCGGCATTGACCTCGGGTTCCTCGCACTTGAACTCGCGCAACTATCCGCGGCCACGCCTGCCGTTCGCCGTCAGATCGAGCGGTTTAGCCGCCCCGCCATCGTTGCGACCCTGGCCGTCTCGGCAGCGCTGAACGCATTTGCTTTTGGCGCAGCGGCCGAGGGGCTGATGCTATATCCGGCGGCAGCGCTTGGCATCGCGGTTCCTGCGCTCATCTACGCTTTGAGCCGAGTTGCCTTTGGCCTATCTGTTACCCGCTGATCACGATATGAGGGGGCGCCGCAAGGCGCCCTCTCTGCATTGGAGCATTCGATGACGGGCAGCGAACTGCAAGCAATCCGGCGGCGCCTGAAACTGTCGCTCGTCCGCTTCGGCCTCGCCCTTGGGTACAGCGGCGCCGACAAGAACGTTCAAACGACGATGCGCAGATATGAGGCGGACGAAAAGCCGATCCCGCCATGGATCGCCCGGCTTGCGATCATGTTCGACCGTTACGGCGTCCCGGATGATTTCCGCGACGAGGACGAGCGCTTGCCTGGGACCGAATGATCGACTGGCCACCCCCCTCATCCCAAGACGCACCTTGCTTTTTCTCCGCGCGCCAAATTTGATCTCCCCCGCAAGCGCTCTAAAAGGGTCGCTGGTATAGAAGGCGTGGTGGGGGCATACCGGTTTTGACTAGGCCATTTTTCAAGCACAGCATTGATGCGTTGGAGACGGAGTTCGCCCAGCGGCAGGACGATGCCTCATTCCTACAGGCGCTGCTCGATGAACTTGAATACCGCTCAACCCAACGCGCGGCGCGTCTGCGGAACCGTGTTACGGAGCGCCTCGGGCTAGCAGACGGCGCGGCCAATGGACAGACGAAACAACTCGGCACGGAGCCGGAATTGATCGCTGACGACGCCTTCGATTTCGAACAGGATGACGCGCCGACTACGGAGGAGAGCCCGACGCCGGAAACGACCTTTCTCGCACCGCGCGATGAGCCGCGACCCGAGTTTCCGCCGATCACCAATGATGCCGTTTCTGTTCTGACCGCATGGACCGCGCTAGAAGTTCTGTCCCCGCCATCCTTCAGGCGGGAGACCGATCTCACCGGCGGCGACCGCTCGGCCGTCGTGCGGCTCGATGGCGCTAAGCTCGCTTGGGAAGACACGCGCGGCGGGCGCAAGAACTACCGGCTTTATCACCAAGTCGTCTTGGGAACGGTCAAGCTGGATGAAGCGGTTGCCACGCTGGTCGCGCGCTACGGCGATACGCAGGCCGAGCGCATAGGGTCGCGCGGCGAGGCGATCCTTGCGACCATCATACTCGACAAAGCGGGTAGGCCGGTGGAGGAACCCGCCGTTGCCATCTCAAGCTTTGGCTGGGGCGTGCCACGCGCGCTGGCAGGCGACCTCACTTCGCTTGGCGGATGGCAGGCCGCTGAGCAGCCGCTCGTCGAGAAGCTCGACAAGCTGATACGCCGCCAAGATCAGAACGGCGAGCTATTGCCACTCGACCGCGACACCATTGCTAAGGCGTACCAGTGGCTAGTCAAGACGCTGGGTCTACCGGCATCGCTGATCAATGCGCCGCGCTTTTCGGTTCGAACCTATCAATACTTCAAGAACAGCGACGCGCCGGAACCACTTCTGCTCAACAGCTTCTTCCTTGGTGACCTAGCGACAGCCGCGTCTTCCTTTCGCGACGGCAAGGAAACGGGCAACCTTAAGCGCTACCTCGGTCTCGATAGGCCGGTGAGACGGCGCAACCTACTCGATGAGCCCGAGGCTGTGACTGAGGCGCTATCGCCAAGAAATTTTCCGGCAGCGCGTTGGCCGGGCAAGGGACGCCATCCCCTGGTGCTATTGCAGCAAGCCGCAGTCAACCTTGCCATGCGCGACTTAAAAACTGATGGCATCCTCGCGGTCAATGGACCGCCCGGCACCGGCAAGACGACACTGCTACGAGACATCGTTGCAAGCGTAATCTGCGCGCGCGCCGAGGTCATGGCGGACTACGGCGATCCCGCCGACGCCTTCACAAACTCCGGCCAGCGGTTGAGCGCTGGCAGTGCGTGGCTCCACCTCTATAAGCTCGACCCGCGGCTTAAGGGCTTCGAGATGCTGATCGCCTCGTCCAACAACAAGGCGGTCGAGAACGTGAGTGCCGAGCTACCCGGAAGCGATGCCGTCGCCGCCGACGCGTCCGGTCTTCGCTACTTCAAAACATTATCGGATGGCTTATTGGAGGAAGAGACTTGGGGCCTGGTCGCCGCAGTGCTCGGCAACGCGAAGAACCGCAGCGCATTCCGCAATGGCTTCTGGTGGGACGATGAGGTCGGCATGGCGCGCTACCTTGCTCATGCTGCTGGAACGCCACAGTCCATCGAGATCGCCGACGAGGACGGCAAAATAGTCGAGAAGCGCGCCCCCCGCATCGTTACCGACGAGGAAGCGCCGCGCGATCCGCATCATGCTCAACAGCGATGGAAGACCGCGCGCAAGGCATTTGTCGCGGCACTAGAAAAAAGCCGGAAGGCACAAAGGAAACTTGAAGCGGTCCGCCGCTTGATGGACGAGATGCCAACGATATCGGAGGCGGCTCAGAGTTCCGCTATCCGCACTGAGCAGGCTCGACGCTCGCATCATCGGGCCAAAGCCTTAAACGCGCAGAGCGCGCAATTGCTGAGCCTATGTGACACACATCAAATGCAGGCCGCCCGCGAGCTGCAATCCCATGCGATGATGCAGCCGGGGTTCTTCGCGCGCCTTTTCTCAACCGCGCGCTTTCGCGAATGGCGCGCAAGTGAGGCAAAGCTAAAGAGCAAACTCAGTGCTACCCGGGACAAGCGTCAAACGGCTGAATCAACTCTCAACGCCTCGGCGAAGGCGTTGGCTGACGCCGAATGTGAACGGGACGCCGCCGAAGCCGATCACGAAAAGGCGCAGAAGCGGCTTTACGACGCCGAGGAACTGCTAGGTGCTTGGCGGGCGGCGCTTGGTGAGCGCATGATCGATGCTTCGTTTGCCGAACGTAGTCACGAAGATCGCCACTTGCTCGCAGCCTGGTTCGACGATGAGACGCATCGGCTCCGCGATGACGTATTCATCGCCGCCATGGCGTTGCACAAGGCGTTCGCCGACGCGGCAGCGAAACCGCTGCGCCACAATCTTGGCGCGCTGATGAATGTCTTTGCCGGCCGCCAGATGCCGGATGCGGTGAAGCAAGCGCTCGTCTCTGACCTTTGGGGGTCGCTGTTCCTTCTGGTCCCGGCGGTATCGACGACGTTCGCTTCCGTCGAGCGGATGCTGGGACAATTACCGCCTGAGACGTTGGGATGGCTACTCATTGACGAAGCCGGTCAGGCCCTGCCGCAGGCCGCGGTCGGCGCCCTGATGCGAAGCCGCCGGGCGATCATCGTCGGCGATCCGATGCAAATCGAGCCGGTTGTGGCTCTGCCCGACATCCTGACGCAAGCAATTTGCCGGACCTTCGGGATCGACCCGGATCGGTTCAATGCACCGGCCGCTTCCGTGCAGACGTTGGCCGACGCCGCGACGCCGTATGTCGCGGAGTTCCATAACCGCTACGGCTCGCGCACGGTTGGTGTACCGCTTCTCGTCCATCGGCGATGCGATGATCCGATGTTCGCGATCTCCAATGCTGTCGCCTACGAGGGCTTGATGGTGCAGGGCCGCGGTGCGCGCCCATCCGCCATTCGTGACATTCTCGGCCCATCGCGCTGGATCGACATTGCGGGCAGCGCGCACGACAAATGGTGCCCTGAGGAAGGTGAAGCTGTCGTCGCTTTGCTTGCCAAGCTGCGACGACTGGCCGAACCGCCCGACATCTACATTGTTACGCCGTTCGTCGTCGTTCAGGACAATATGCGCACGCTGGTACGCGACAGCGGCGTCGTCGATGCCTGGGCGACCGATCCGGGTCGTTGGGTCCGTGACCGGATAGGAACCGTGCATACCGTGCAAGGCCGCGAGGCCGAGGCGGTGATATTCGTCCTCGGCGCGCCGGCAGCTCAACAAGTTGGGGCTCGAAACTGGGCAGGCGGTCGCCCCAACATCCTCAACGTCGCCGTGACGCGGGCCAAAGAAGCAGTGTACGTCATCGGCAACAGGTCGCTGTGGAATAGCGCAGGCGTGTTTCAAGCGCTACATAGTCGGCTCAACTGAGCCCGCCCCAGGATGCTTTTTGTAGCCGAACGCTATCCCTTGGCATGGTGCTTGATGAAGTGACCTGCAAAATCAGAAAACACGACAGCCACGTCGTGAAGCCGCATCACGATCTCATCGGTCCGTTGTTGTAGATCTTGCGGCTCGTCATCTTCTGAGAGACCGAAGATGCCATGTATGATTATATCATTCTCGACATATTCTGTCGGCTTAAAGAACCAGTCGAGGCTTTCATTCCCTAGTGTCAGCGCGCCAAAGTCTTTCGTAAACTTCCCTGCGCTGACCTTTTTCTTCCGCTGTCGCTCCAGACGCCGAAGTGATTGAGACACGACCTTCGCGTCGTAATGAAATCCGATGTTATTCCTGATCCGGGTGAGCAGCTTGAAATCGTCGCTCTTTGCGAATTCGACGAGCCATTCGTAGGATTTGATTGTCCTTGCATCGCATTGCTCGACGGCAGCCCGTAGAGCGGGAGTGCGCTCGATCTCGTTCTCTATGATTGCTAGTGCCTCGAACATATGGGACATCTGTAACCGCAAAAAGTACCGGGCTGCCCCGAGCTTCCTCGGTTGAAGCTTAAAGCTATCCTCAGCCTTCCATTTGCCCATCGCATAGTTGGCAAGACCGAAGTCTTGAACAGCCGTCATAAGGCGGACCATAAGTGATCCAATCTCCCCGAGATCGGCCAGCCGCTCCATACTGACCAACCAAGTGGTACTTTTGCCCATCAATAACCGCTCCGTTTAGCAGTACACGCAGACGCCCAAAGTTCGGAGCACCTGCCACGTTGCGGAAAATATCCTATCGGTGAAATACGCCGGATCTAGTCAGAAAGATTGAACTTAGCGGCCATGACGCGCAGCGCCTCGTCGGTCAGCGCGGCCGGATCTTTGCCGATCTGCGCGAAGAACGCCGGGTTGACGTGGGCCTGATAGCCGCGTTGGAACGTCTTTGTTTCGTCGCTGCGGTCGAAGAACCGCGAGGCGATGCGAAGGGCGGTGATCTTATCGCCCGCCGCCCATGCGTTGCGGATCTGATCGGTTTTGCTTTGCATCGGCTTTCCAAATCACCAGCGGGTGACGTGGAGAGCCATGCTTCCGACAACGGAGCAACTCCGACATCAAGGGATGCGCGCAAGACGCCGCTGCGCGCTACTCCCTTTTGGGAAATGGAACGATCTTTGAGCCCGCGCATCGGCGGGGCTGGTTCTACCTCTCGACGGCGTTCGACGACTTCTCCCGTTACATCGTCGCCTGGAAGCTCTGCACGACAATGAGCGCCGCCGACGTCAGCGCAACGCTCAAGCTGGCCTTGCAGGCGGCGGGGCTCGATCAGATCGGTGCCGATCGGCGGCCAAGATTGCTATCCGACAACGGTCCATCTTATGTGGCAAACGATCTCGCCGATTGGCTTGAGGAGCAGGGCATGCGTCACACCCGTGGAAGGCCCTATCACCCGATAACCCAGGCCAAGATCGAGCGCTGGCACCTATCGCTGGAGAGCCGGATCCTGCTTAAAAACTACTACTTGCCCGGCGACCCCGAGCGAGCCATTGCCGACTTCGTCGACCACTACAATCACCGCCGATATCACGAGAGCCTGGACAACATCACTCCCGCTGACGTCTACTTCGGACGCGCCTCTCGAATCCTGGAACGCCGACGAGACATAAAGCGACGAACCATCGAACAACGTCGCCGCCACCACTTCAGTGCAGCAGCATGAGCTTCAACCAGATGAGCCGGACCCTCTTTTAGATCAGACCCTCAACTGTCCCGAAGACTCTGACGACGGACAATCGCCTTCTTGAGCCGGTTGTTCTCCTGCTCCAGATCCTTGAAACGCCTAGCTTGATCGAGCTTCAAGCCAACGTACTCACGCCGCCACCGGTAGTACGTCTGCTCGCTGATTTACCCTGTCGTTTATCGTGCCATTCCCGTCTCTCCTCAATCGAGGTTGGAAATAGCTAGATTCGCTCACCTGGTTTCGTATCGCTCCAGGGGAGCAGGCCAGAAGTAGCTTCGCTCGAACCGACCTTCCGCCCGTGCATTCAACTGCAGCGGATTTGGCACGTAGGCTTCGATGCCGGCCACTTCGCAACCGGCAAAGACACTAGCGGTTTGCACCACCTCGACGTGCGGCGATCAACTCTTTGGCCTCGGCGGCCGTCATCTCACCGGCCCCGAGCACCTGGAACGCGCTAGCGGGATCCTGACTCGGATCAACCTGGGTCCCGCGTGAGTCGCCGCGCTTTTCTAGCCGCTTCCGGGACTCATCCTCCTCATCACCTCCACCGAAGCCGATGACCTCGACGATGATCACCGAAGCTTGCTCTGAGGCTCCCTGTTGCTGGGGTTTCGTCGCGGCCTGCGCGGCTCCCGCCGTGTTCGTCGCCTCCGTCAACCCGCCGATGTTCGGCGCCTGGATCTGTGGCACGCCGGAAACGTTGCCTTGCGCCTGGATGTTCGCCGCATTGATGATCTGCAGCGCGACGAGGTTCACGTTGGCGCCAGCGCGGATACCGGCCTCGCCCGCATCGATGGTGCCGAGCGGCGCGATGAGATCGATGTCGCCACCCGGTACGCCGGGGATCGTGCTGCGCGAGGCGATGCCGGCACCCGACGACGGCACGTTCGGCGCCAGCGTCACGTTGCCGTAGTTGTCGTAGACGCGCTTGGGCGGCGTGTAGACGATCGTCGTCTTGGAACCGCGGCCGGCGTTGATATCGCCCTCCGCCGACCAGGCGAGGATATCGCCGCCCATCGTCGTCATGATGCGCGACAGGCCGAGCAGGATCGAGCCCTTCGAATACATCGAGATGTTGCCCTGCCCTTGCGTGACAATGCCGGCAGAGGCAGGCGCCTCGAGGCCTTCGACACCGATCACCGTGCGCCCGCCAGGGGTCAGCATCTGAATGTCGCCGCCGAACTGCGTGCGCACGCCCGAGCCGCCGAACATGGTGATGTCGCCAGCGTAGACGATTGGCTCGCCGTTCGCGTCCTTCTCCGGAAACAGCGCTTCGATCACGGCGCGCCCGCGCAGGTACGAGCCGTAGCGGCTCGAGTCGGGATTGTTGTACTCGCGGCCACCGGCTTTCAGCTCGGCGAAGTACACCTGGCGCAGGAAGATCGCCTGCTGCTCGGAGGCGAGGCTGGCGAAGTATTCGCGGCGCTCCTCGTCATCTGCACCCGTGAAGCCGAAGCGCTCATCGAGCCAGGCTTGCAGCTCCTTCTCATACGTCTTCGCCACCTTGTCGGACTGCTCCGCGAGCGGTGTGCCGACGACGGCGAGGTTCGCCGGATCGAGGTAAGGCAGGAGGCCCGCGTAGTTGGGACCCGCCGTGCCCACTCCCGCTTGCATCAGGATCGAAGCACCCGGCCGCGTGTCGCCTGCGGCCAGGGCGCCGATCGATACGATCGAACCCTTGTCGCCCTGGTAGATGTTGCCGCCCGCGATAACCTCCAACGATCCGGGGCCGGCTATGTTGACGTTGGCATAGAAGATGTTGCCACCGGCCTTGATCATCGACACGTCGGTGGAGTCATTGTTGAGGATCAAGCCAGGGTTGGCACTCGTGCCCGCGCCGAAGTTCACGATGTCGCCGGTTGCGGTCACGCGGACTGCCCGGTTACCGAAATAAATCGTGTGGTAGGCGTTGCTGTAATATGCGTTGGAGTTGACCTCGCCGAAGGCGACATTGAGGATGTCGCCGTCCATCGCGTAGATGCGGTCGATAGCTTGTTGACTAGTGTTTGGATTGGCCTCAATCCCATCGGGGCGGAACGTGGCGAAATTCTTGTAACTGAAGAAGCTGCTGACGCCGCTCACCGGTCTAAACGGGTTGGGGACATCATTGACTCCGGCGCTGGCGCCCGAGACATCGATGCGCAGCGAGCCGACATTGATAGAATTGCCGACCGCGAGCGAAGCACCGTAGATAGCGCCGCCGGCAAGCAGCTCAAGCGCGCCGTTGGCCGAAGGAGCTAGTTCGAGCGTGGCGATATCGCCGCTCCCCAGGAACAGGCTGCCCTCCATTGCCACGGCGCTGAACCGGGCCGGCGCAACCGCCATAGTGGAGCTAATGGAACTCCAAACGTTATACCCGAGCCCGCCTCCGGTGACCGGCACCAGATCGCCGCCAGCAGCAAACAACGAGACTGAAGTCGTTTCAGGCTGCCACAACGACAAGTAAGTGGTCTGCTGGGTCTGTCCGATTTGCCCGGCATCGCCATAGTTGCCGATCACGAGATCGCCCGCCGTTCGCACGGTCATAGTGCCGTCGCCGGGGACCAGACCGATACCGCCCCAGGGACTGACGATGCTGGCTCTGGTGGGGTCCAGCCCGCGTGGATCGCCGGTTTCCTTTCTGCCATAGATAGGCGCCATAGAGCCGATGGAACTTGCTGCAATCTGAGTATCGCCGCGCAGATTGCTGAAGATGCTGAGCGAACCGCGGGCGGCAGACGAACCGTTGATTGCGTTGTTGCCACCGTTGAGCGTGCCGCCGACCTTGACAGTCAGATCGCCGCCGCCGGCCTGGATCAGAGTGCCCCCTGTGAGGATGGACCCATCGGTGGTGACCGATGTTACCTTGCCGCTCCCGCCCACCGCTACCTGCAACGCGCCATAGATTTGGGGCAAGCCCGAGCCGGTAACCGTTCTCGTCATGGCCCCGACGTTGCCGCCCGCGACGAGCGTGACATTGCCGCCGCCCAGCGTGCCGATTCCTGCGAAGCCGCCGGTAAAGGTGGTGGTGCTATTGACCCTGATGTTGCGGCCAAAGGCGATGGACCATGAGGCGAGTCCAGCATCGTCTACGGAGCGCAGGAGCCAATTGTCGGGGGACCAGGACTGGATGTTTTTCTGGCCGTCGTCGTAGCTATAACCGGTGACATCGCCTTGCGCGATCACCGTCAGGTCGCCGCCGTGATCGGGCATGTAGCTGCCGGCGGCAAGGCCTGTCGTGCCGGTGTCGGTACCCGCCGTGTAGACGCCGTAGAGCGAGTTCATCGTGATGTTGCCGCCGGCAAGCAGGTCAAGACTGCCAGTACCGGTTCGCACGACGCTCGGTGTGGTCCCGCCGAGTGGGTTCAACATACTCAGGCTGCCCGCACCCTCCAGTTGGCCGTATGGGCGCAATACGCGGGACGACGCGGCCGAGATGTCAGCACCAGCCACCAACCTGATGGAAGCGGCGAGCGAGCCTGGAGCCAGCATAGGAGCCAGCGGCGACGTCGCAGTGAGCGCTGGTAGTGTCGTGCCCGGCTGAACGAGTGTCGCGGTCAAAGCCAAGCTTGGCAAGGCCGCAGCCTTTTCAAGGAAGGTCGAAGATGCGCTAAGCCTTGTCCCCGCGGGGATGGTTTGGCCAGGCAGGTACTGGGTTCCAGAGGTCGAACTGATTGGCCCAACCGCAGATGCAAGACCTCGATAAAATGCGTCGTTCGGAACGGTCCAGTCGGCGGTGAGGTAGAGATCCTGAGGCAGAAAATAAACAGTTCCGGATGCTCCGCATTCGCCGACTGTACAGTCGAAAGTGTCGAATGCCGCTACGTTCAAAGTTGTTGAATATCGATAGACAGGCGGATTGCCCTGCGCTGCAGGCCTTCCCTTGAACCCGTCCGATATGCTTCCGCCGATGGTGAGATTGCCACCTGCACGCACCACCAGCGCCATCGGCTCGCCGGCGCCGTAGTTCGACGAATTGGTGTCGCGGTTGGCACCCGGCCCGTAGCGATACTTGGACAGATCGATATCGCCCGAGGTGGAGAGATCGCCGCCTGAGGCTATCTCCACGCCCGGCCGCAGATGGAAGGCGCTGCCATAGGCGGTCAGGCCGGCGAGCTTGCCTTGAAGGCTTGCCGTGAGCTGGCCCGCCGCAACATTGTTGTTGTAGGCTGCGCGGATGAAGGCTTGGCTGGCCACATCGTAGCTGTCGAGCATCTCCTGGGTAATGACTGTGCCCGGAGCGAACAAGCCGTAATTCAACACGGCGTTAAGCGCTATGCTGCTCGCGCCACGGATGTTGAGCGGCCCACCAGCGCTGACGCGTACATCGCCGCTGGTTCCACCATTGCGCGACGCGTTGAGAACGAGCTGACCGTAAGCGCCTGTCGGAGTCGAAAGATCGAGCGTCGCACCCGATGCGAGTGTCAACGTGCCGCCGACGCTGGTCAGCTCGATCGTTCCGCGATTCTTCGCCTCGATGGGCTGCCCATAGCTGTCGACCTGCAACTCACTGCCGTGAACGTCCAGGATGGCCGTCGAAGCGACCGTCAGATTGTTACCCGCCGCGAGCCGAATGCTTCCCGGCCTCGCGCCGCTCGCGTCGATGCGGCCATTCACCGTGAGATTGCCGACATTCGCCGAAACGGAGATGTCGTGCGCTTTGAGTTCGTCGCCAATGATGAGATCGGCGGCTCTGAAGGAGAAGCTGCGCGAGCCAAAGAACCCGCCCCGGTTCAATGCCTGATTGACGAGGGCGAAATCGGAATTGGAGAAGCCATAGGTATTCACCGTGAACGAGCCGCTGTCATAACCGCCCGTAGATATGCCTGCGAACAAGCCGTCGAGTGAGTTCATGGGGCCACCGCCGCGGTCATCCTTGTAGAAGGCGACGGACCCACCGTAGAAGCTGTCTGTTGCCGTCAGCGAGATGGAGCCAGCTGCATTGTTCACCGCTGAGACGTCGATGTGCGGTGTTCCAAAGAACGAGATGCTCCCATACTCGCTCTCGACGTCTAGATCGCCGCCCCACGAATATTTCGTGACGTCGTTGAATTGAACGGCGCGGCCGGAGAGATCGATCCGCGTGCGGTCATAGATGTCGATTCCGTCTTGCGCCGTAATCGCGAGCTTGCCGGACGGCAATGCCACGGCCGTGTCCAATTGAACTCCCGAGTAGACTGAATTCAGGTTGATGGTGGCGCCGAGGGCTTCGATTGCCGAGGTGTCGACGGCCGACGCACCACCCGGCGCGCGCACGCGCAGCATGCCGCCCGCATAGACCGACAGCACCGAGCCCGCCTCGCCGGTGAGCAGCGGCGTGACGATCCGCAGCTCGGCGACCTCTCCCGTGAACGTCTTGGGCGCGAAAGACGGCGTCACCGTACCGCTGCGCCACACCGACAGCGAATTGTTGTCGAAGGACGTCACCCGCTCGGACGCGGCGAGCGTAACGTTGGAGAAGCCCAGCATCAGCCGGTCGAACGTCGCGGTCGAACCGCCTGCCAGCATGGGAGGATGGCCGAATGTGATCGTTCGGGCGTCGATCTCGAACTTGCCTTGGCCGGCGCCCGGACCGTTGGCGATGATCGCACCCGGGAGTGCGCTGCCGTAGTTTAGGCTTCCGTCCCCATTCGTCGAGACCACTCGCTGGGTGACGTTCCAGATCAGTTCGTTGACTTTGAGAACCGCGTTATCGGTCGATGCGCCCGCGCCATAAATGGCGGGTGTCGTCAGGGTGAGGCTGTCGAGCGCGGAAAGATCGAGGTACGCCCCGCCATATACGTTGAGCGAATTGGTGCTGGCTAGCTGCAGGTTGCGCGCTCCCGCGACGTCGTGGGCGGGGTCGCCTGCCAGCAGCGCGGTGAACAGATCTTTCGTCAAGTTGAGACCGTCGGGCAAAACCCCAGCCGTCCGCGCCGCCGCCAGATCGCCGGCCGATCCCAGATTGATCGAGGGAGCCGTTAGGCTGAGGGTCTTGGTCCCAAGGAGCGGCGTGCCGTCAAAGCTCACCCCGCCGTTCAGGGCGATGGTGCCGCGTGAATAGATCGCCGCCCCATCGCCGATGCTGATGGCTTTGCCGCCGTATGAAGTATCCAGCAGCAGATCGCCATTGGAGACACCAAGCCCCACGCTCAGATAATAACCAGTCGATGCATCAAGCAATTTAGTGTCGGCAAAGGACCGGGTATCGATCCTGGCTCCGTCATCGAGCCTGAAGGCCTCTGACGTCAGCACCTGTCCGGCGCGCAGTACGGCCCCGCTCTCCATCTGTGTTCTGCCAGTCGTGCTACCCACAATGATCACATTGGTGAGAGCATTGAGGCTAGGCGCGCCGATGAACAAGTTTGGGGCCCCGATCGCGTCGAGGTCCGAGGCGAGGAGTACCGTTTGCGCGGCCGAGCGCGCGGCGCTGCTGCCGTCTGCCGCCAGGATCAGGTCCTGATATTGAATCTGCCCGTTGCCCTGACTGACGATGCTCGTCGTCACCGACAGCGAACCGCCGTAGCCTCCCTCGCCCGGGGTCAGATCGGCGGTGCCATCCCAGACCAATGCAGGCATGGTGGTGTTGAACGAGCCGAACGAGAAGCGGAGGTTCTTGGCGTCAGTTTCAAGGCGCGGACGCATGTTCTGGAAGGTCTGCGCCCGAGCGATTGCGAACGAGTCGAAGCTGGTTTCGTTATACTGCGCCAGGGTGCGCACCGTGCCGCCTGGCGTGATGGTCACGCTTGTCGGCAGGGCATCACGGATCACCGTATTGGCGACGCTTTGATAACCGGAGAGCGCATAAGAGCCGCCAGGCAGCGCGATTGCGCCCGATAGCGCCGTGGTGCTGGCTCCCCCAAGCTCGATGCGGTAAGCCCCCGGCAGCAGGGCGTAATTTGCCGGAAGCAAGGTATGGGTGCCAGCCGGCAGTCCCGGTACACCGGAAGGAATTGTGATCTGCTGGCCGGCGCCCGGCGTCGCTCCGGTCCAGGCGGTGTTATATCCGCCCGCCACGGGTGCGGTCACGACGCCCGGCAGAATGGCGTAGACGGTACCGCCCTTGTTCAACGGATTGAGCAGCGTGTCGACCGAGCCGCCGCGGCCCGCCACGAAGCCTGCGCCGGTCAGCGTGCCACCGCCGGACAAATCGACCAGCGCGCCTGCCTCGCTGACGATGCTGGTAGCCTGCAGCGACACGCCGGTGCCGGTCTCGTTAGCTTTTAGCGTTCCATCGGCGTTCATATATTCGCCGGTGATCAGATTGATCCAGGCGGGGGCCGCACCGTCTACGGTCCAGTTCACGCCATCTGTGGTGCCGCCATAGGGCATGACGAGCCCTGCACCGCTTATCGAGGTGATGCTGCCCGCCTTCAGCGTCACGACCGCGTCTTTGGTCTCGACGGAGTTGACGTTAACTGTCTTCGTGGTGGCGAATAGCTTGATGGAGCCAAAGGGGGCGAATAGCGCGCCGCCCTGATTGATGGTTGGCGCGGAAATGTCGAGGCCGCCATAGGCCGAATAGGGTGTCGATACAGAGGTGGTCCCGTGCGGGCGCGTGAAGGTCAGCACGGCGGCGGTGTCGGTGAGCGAATAACTATTGGACGTGCTTTGCCCGTAGCCGGAGCGGATGACGGCGGTGACGCCGCTGGTCGGGTAAATGCGCGCCGCGGACAGGGTGAGGTCATGTGGCGCATAAAGGTTGGTGTTGGAAACGAAACGCAGATCGCTGCTGCTCGACAGCGTCGTACTGGTGAAGGCGGGGTTGATGGTGCCGCTCAGTTCCATGAGGTCGGCGCTGATTGCTAGGGTCCCTGTCGCCGCGGCGGCGGCAGACCTGTAAAGCTGATTGGCCGTGCCAGCGAGGTCAACATAAGGCGCGAAGAGAGAAACGTTGCCGCCGGCCGGATCAATATAGAGTCGGCTGTTCAAACTGAGGCTACGCCCGAGGCTCAAAGAGACATTGCCGTCAAAAGCCATTGTATCGCGCCCCATCAGCGACAGGGTGTCGAAACCGCCCGCTGCGATCGAGGAGATGGCGATGTGGCTCTGGCCAAGCGTCAGGTCGTTGCTTCCCGGCTGTGCGTTAGCCGCAAGGCCGTTAGCTGGCGTCTGGGTCAGGCTCAGTACACGATCGACCAGCAAGGCGGCAGGAATCGGATTCTGTTCCGTGCCGTACTGATAGGGATGTTCTAGATTGACCGTAAGTGAACCGCCGGACGCGCCGGGGCCACCTGCGAACGCACTCATCGTGCCCTCGGCGTAGATGCCGGAATAGCTGCGAAGCGCAATCGTGCCACCGTCGCTGGCCGCGACCACCGACCGGACCGCGCCGTCATCGCCGAAGAGGTCGAGCGTCCCGCTCGTGCCTGAAGCATCGAGCACCGCGCCGGGGCGGATAACCACGTAGGCATGACTCGAGGCCTCAATATCCATGGTGGTGAGCTGCCCGGTGGTATCAAAAGCTCGGAGCAAGCCGCCGGTGCTGCCGATGTTGATGCTGCCGCCATCTGGCACCACGCCATAGAACCGTCCGCGGATATCGGTGGCGATATAGGGTTGTGCCGCTGCATTCAGCACAGCGTGATCGCCGATCCATATCGACATCGTGCCCGGGTCGGTGAAATTGCCCTGCCCATAGGTGTTGGCGATGGCGATGCTTCCGCCGGGGGCAGTGACTGTTCCATCCACAGTGACCTGACCACTGGAGGCCAGACGGACGCTCTGACCGGGATCGACCGTAATCGAGGCGCCGGAGCCAACCATAAGGTAGCCTGGTCTCGAGCTGTAACCCGTGCCGTCGGCGCCAACACCAGAAAGGAGGGCCAGGCCGACGCCCGCGCGCTGGATGAGCCTCCCATTGACCGCGTCTTCCTGATAGACGGGGGGCGTCCAGACCGGCGCCGTGTTGGCGTTGTTCGTGCCCGCAAGAGAGCCGGGAGCCGATCCAGCGTATTGCAGTACCGGCATGACGGCGTCGATCGCGACGCCGTCCGCCACGTTCAAGCCGCTCTGGCCGTTGACGGAATAATTCGAGAAGCCGGACTGAAAGAGCGACGGCGACAGCGTGGTGACACGCTGGATTGCAACGTCCGTCGGCAGAACCGTTCCCTTCGGAACGGCGACGCCGGCAGCATAAGCAATATCGTCTGGCGCGATGGTCCCGGCGGCATAACTGACGGTTACAGGATTAATCGCTAATCCGCCCTGGAACGTGTTGTCTGGAATCCGATATCCATCGGGAAGACTGCCGACAAATTGAGTGAGCACAGTGCCGGCTGGGACGGTGTCACCTTGGAAATAGCGGCTATTGGTGCTGGTCCAGACGAAAAATATTCCCGTGGGCAACACCCAGTCGCTGCTCAGAGTGACCCTCTGACTTGCAATCGTCGCACCGGCCGGAAAGACGTGCCCGTTTGCGACGCTGGTGATCGTGACGGAGGCCGGCATCGGCAAAACGCCTCCGGCAGGAACTGTGAAGCCAGAGGCCAACACCAAGCCGAGGGGTGCGGCCGTGCCCGCCGGGAGGGTTTCTCCCGGGAAAAGGGATGTGCCCGAAATCGACACCACGCCGCCGGTTTCCAGATTCAGCTTGCCGCCCTTGCCAAACCCGTAAGAGGCTAGTGTTCCATTGAGCGTCAGATCGCCGTGGTTGCTGCTGGTCGAGCTGCCATCGTCGCTTTGCTGCGTTTGGCTAGCGACGAGGGTTATATCGCCGCCGTTTCCTCCGTTGAACTTGCCGTTGAAAGACAAGAAGCTGCCGGCGCTGGCATTGATCGATGAGCCCTCGCCGAGCGACACATCACCATATGAGCGCAGTGTCACCGCACCGCCATTGATATAGGCAAGGCGTGAAAGGGCACTTGCCGGATCGGCAATCTGATTGGTCGGCAATCCGCGTGCATCCAGTGTGACGCCGTTGGCGACGGTGACGCTCGTGTTGCGGACGAGGCTTTCGTTCGTCGTCTGGCCGAGTTCGATTGAACCGCCGCGGGCGGTTATATCTCCATTGATGGCGACCGTGCTTCCGTATAGTGCGATGCCACCTCCATTGGCCATGGTCAGCGGCGCATCGACCGTGATGGTACCGGTGACCGCCGCCCACAGCCCCCCAAGGCCAGCGCTATCGAGTCCGCCAGCGTCGAGCCAAATGCCATCAGCGACCGCGGGCTTCGTAGACGAAATCAACAGCGACGTGTTCACCGGCCTGGTTACAAAGGCCGTGCCGTCGACTAGGTAGGTCTGGATGTTCATAGTGCCGGCCAGCGACACGGTCGATTGGCTCGCCTTGTACCCGTCAGTAATGCCGCTAGGCCGGGCCGAGGTCTGTCCTGCGCCCTGCACAACGTCGGCGAGGATGTCGGCTTCGAACACCGCGGTCGGCGTCGACAGGTTGAGGCGGCCCGCATCGCGCCCGACGGTGTAGCCGTCCTCCCACCGCGTCGACACGCGGCCCTTGCCAAGCGGGTTGGTCCACACTTCGGTGATGCCCCAGCGGTCGTTGGAACGGATGTAGCCTTCGCCAAGCCCGTAGAACGTCATGTCGGCGCGCGCGTCGTTGACGTTGTAGAGCTTGCCGTCGCGGCCGAGGAAGTTCGTCGTCTGGATGTAGCCCCCCGCGTAAGAGACCGAGCCGCCGGAGATATCGAAGATCGCACCCTTCTGCGCGATCACCTCGCTGGCCGACAGCGTGATGGTGCCGCCGACACTCGACCACTCGCCGATCCCATGCGCCGTGTTGGCGAGATAGCCGCCCACCTCGAGCAGGCCGCCCGGCGTATAATAGCGATCGCTGTCATAGCCGCCCGTCCCCGCCGGAACGTAGGTCAGGTTGCGGACATCGACCCACACGTCGGCGTTCTTCAGATAATCGTTGTCGCGGTTCTGTGGGCTGTCGCGCAGCTCGTTGCCCTGGATGTTGACCAGGATGTTGTTGTTCGCCATGGCGAGCTGCACGTCGCGAACACCCGACACATCGAGCACCGAGCCTTCGGCATTGAAGATGCGGCCCTTGGCCGAGACCGCGATCTGTCCACCTTGCGCGCTCGATATCGAGTTACCCTCGAACGTCACGTTGCCGCCGGTGACGATCTCGATGCGCGATTGATCGAGCCGGTCGGCCAGAAGCGACAGATTGTCGAACGCCCCCGCCGCGGCGCTGCCGCGCAACACGTTGGCGTCATCGGATGCCTTGATCAGCGCATCGCGCTGGCTATTGAGCGCCGTAGCCCCACTCGCAAGATCGGGAATGACCGAGGTGACGCTGCCGGACCCAAGCACGATCGAGCCCGTCGTATCGCGCACCGAGTTCAGCAGATGGATGGTGCCGCGCGTGTTGACCGAGGTCGACGCAATCAGCACGCCGTCCTGGCGGATCGCGTGAGCGGCGAGCGTGATGTCGCCCTCGGAGGCGTAGATTTCGCCGCTGTTGCTCACCGTTCCAAGGCCGCCCGGCGTGAACGTCGTGCCGTTCCACGTTCCGACCGACACCTCCGAGCCGCGCGTCGTCGACGACTGGTTGGCGTCGGTGCCGTAGCCGCGGCGGAGGACGAAGTCATCGCCCGCCGCCAGCAGGGCCTGCCCCAATGGCGTGTTGATCGAGCCCCAGTTCTCAACTTCGCTGCCGAGCAGCATCACCGTGCCGCCGCCAGAGGTGACCGACTTCGGGTCATGCGTGCCAATCTGAGCCCCGCGCTCGACAAGCACCTTGCCGTTGCCGGCGCCCATGAAGCTCGGCGTGTAGACGGTGCCCGTCAGCGGCGCGTAGATGCCGGCATTGAGGAACTGCTCGTTGGCAATGTTGGCCGTCGACGCGATGAGGCTGCCGACGTTCACCTGCGAGGCACCACCGAAGACGATGCCGTTCTGATTGATGACGTAGACAGACCCGTCGGCCTTGATAGTGCCGAGGATCTGGCTCGGCGCGGTCCCGCCCGTCACCCGGTTGAGCGCAACCCAGTCGCGATTGCCCTGCTGATCGAAGGTCAGGTCGGTCTTGCCGCCGACATTGAACGTATCCCAGGTGAGGATCGCCTTACCTTGCGTCTGCTCGATGCCGACCTTGGTGCGATCGCCATCGCTGAACTGCGTCGGCAGGTTGGCGCCCTGCCACAGCTCGGTGTTGATGACGCCGCCATTGCCGACGACGCCGTTGCCGATCACCAGCCCGCCGGCACCGAGCCCGTTGACCGCATTGGGCATCGCACTGAGCGCAGCCTTCGCCGCATCGCGCGCAGCCTGCTGGGAGGCCTGCTGAGCCTGGATGGCCAGCGTCGCGCGCTTCAAGGCGTTCCCCGCATCGCGTGCCGCATTCGTCGCAGCGTCCTGCGCCGCCTGCTGCGCCGCTATCGCCGCAGCAGATGGCGTAACCTGCTGACCACCTAAAGGCTTGGCGTCAGCCGGCATACCAGAGAGAAGAAGTGCCCAAATGACAGCGTGGCAGATTCCCCAATGCCGCAGTTGCCCCCCACATCCGGACGCTGCTTTCAAGCGGTGATCGGGAATGACAGCATTCATGGAGGGCCCTCACGCAGCTTGAAGAATTGAGACACAGCCGCCGGCTGTCGATGCCAGCGTCTGCTGCGTAGATCCTTCCCAGGCATCGAAGCCGCAAAAAAAGTCCCCAGGGCTTTTCACATGCAGAGCAAAGTGTTGCGGATCGGCGACTATGCGACAGCCCTCACTCAACTCAAAAGAATGATGCCTCCTGGCAGCTCTACGGCGTGCGCGCCAAAGACCAGCTTAATCTGCTCGACGACCCCGTCGATGCTGGATATCGGAAATTGCGCGTTGAAGAGGCGGCGCCCCAATTCCGCATTGGCGAGGATGATCGGCCCGGTCCGGTACCGATTGATCTCAGCAATCGCGTCCGTCAGCGGAGCTTCCTCGAACGTGAGAATGCCGCTTCTCCAGGACGTCACGGCAGCAGCGTCGACACTAGCACCTGCGCCGAGGCCATTTGCCGAATAGGTAATCTGATCGCTCGCTCCAATGAGAGCAGATCGGCCGCCGCATGCAACCATCACCTTGCCCTCGATGCATGTTGTACGAACGATCTCACCGTCGTAACGGACGTTGAAAATTGCACTATTAGAGCGAATTTCGCCGGCACCAGCTTTTACCCGGACAGCCCGTCCGCTCACTCGCGCCGATATTGAGGCCTCACCAGCGATCAACCTGAACCCCTCCGCTCCGCCTTCAGACGGCAACAACGATATGCTGGTGCGCGTGTTGAGCTCGACCGAAGGTCCGCCTGACAGCGCAATGCTGCGCCGTTCCCCAGGTGCCGTGCGATAGTCGGCGGCAAGCTCAGATACCGACGGCCATAGACCCAGTGGCGGACGGACTGAAAGATAGCCTGCCACGGTGGCGGCGATCGCTCCCGAAATGAATCCCCGCCGCCCCATGCTGCCTTGTCGCGCCGGGCCCCTCGCGGCAAGAAGCAACTGGTTGGCTGGCCCCGTTCCCTCCCAAATGCGGCAGACGTTGTCGAAAGCCTCGATATGAGCGCTGCTGCGAGCGGCCCACGACCGAAATGCTTCGAGATCGCCACCTGTCGCCGTTCCGCTGACGAAGCGCAGCAACCAATCGTGTGCCTCACGGTCTACAGCCGAGAGCAATACAGCGGTACTTTGAATGGTCGCGCCACGTGGGGATCGTGCGGTCATCTCGGCTCCCCGTCCTCGCGTGCCGCGGCCCGCACATTCGACCTAGTGTCGAGCCGCTGAAGTCGCAGCGCGCAGTGCGCGAGGGCATCCCTCAGTTCAAGTTCGGCAAGTCGGAGCGAAATGCCCAGCCGACTGGCTATCGAGCGCATCGTTTCGCCGTGCACACGAGAAGCCAGAAGGACTTCACGACGTCGAGGACTGAGTTCTGACAGTGCACGCGCGAGCGCCTGGATGTCTGATCGCGCTAAGACCGCGCGCTCGGGATCGGGATCTTCGTCGACCAATCCAATGGCGTGTTTGGCGTCGCTGAGCGTGACGAGACGGTTGTCAGATGCACGCTGCTTAGCGGCGAGATTCGCGGCCATCTGCAGCAAGTAGTTTCGAGGACTGTGTACATGCCCCGAAGGTTCAGCGCGCTCGATCTGCAACCATGTTTCGTGCAATGCGTCAGCGGCCAACTCCGCCGAACCGAGGCGGCGGGTCAGCCGGGAGCGCAACTCATCATACCCAAGTACGAAGAAGCGGCGCAAGACGTCGCGGGCTGCACTGCTCATGGCTCTTCCGCTGTCATATCAGCGCGCCGCAGTCATAGTCGTATTGGCACAACCACTGGGCTCGCGCCCCGTCCTGGCGAGAATTGCCATTGTGATAGGCTGGGGTAGTCCCTCGGGTGGGACCGCTCCGATCTGCAGACCGCGCAGCGCACGTGCAAATGCGTCTTCGCCAGAAGTATTTGGCGGCGCATCCAGCAGCCGGATCCTGCTGATTTCTCCGGATCGCGAGACCCAAAACTGAATGACGAAGTCGCCGCTTGTCGGCCGCGTCTCCGCCTGCGCACACAACGCCTCCGACACACGCGTCTGGACGAAAGCGAAGTAGGTTTGCGCAGACGAGCCGGCCACAACAATGGGGCGTCTGGCTGTAATCGTCAGACTTCTCGGACCGCTCCGGCGTGCCACCAGACCAGTTCCGCTCAGCAACGAACCGAGCGCATCATCCGGCTCAAACGTACCTATGACAGCGGTAGACTCTCGGCCGATGGCCAGCGCTCCATCGTAGTAGAGTTCGAGGCCGGAGGTGAGGCTATAGGCCGTGAGCGCCGAAGCGAGCGGCTGGGCCAAAATATGAAAGTTGACAGCTTGAGCGACAGAGCCGGCAAATGCTCCAGTCACGAGCGCCGATAGTGAAACCGAAACCGCAATAACGGAGCCGATGAAAGTTGACGCCAGACGAGCGAAAAACGCCGAAAATGGCACCACCACAGCCCTCGCGCTCGCCACCCCGCGAAGCAGACTAAGCTTGCTTCTTTGCAGTTCCATGTCGCACTAAGACGCTAAGCTCCAATCTGGTCGACTGCGCTTCGACAGCCGGAGGGAACCCTCATGTTTCCGCTTCAAAAACCCGCCCCCTGAGGCCATAAGATGCGCGTCTTGCCCCTCTTCGCCGTGGATCGCTTACTAGAGTTAGATGTCAAGTAAGCCACCCGCCCACCTAGGACGCCCTCACGGTCCCCGCGGCGTGTTCGAAGGCGGTGTGGGACGGTAAGGCACGACGGACTTTCCGAAGTTTGGGCCGTACTGCTGACGCACAGCAGGAACGTTCACAATTCCGATGCTGGTATCACGAGAACGGGCATCGAAAGGCGGTAGATTGGGCACAGCCGGAACGCGCGTGCTCATCTCCTTGAGCTTGCTGTTGAGGCAGTCGTAGGTTTTCGCCGTACCGATCTCCACCTCGACGCAGTTCTCCGCGGGAGCCTCGTTGACGAGAGGCGGCAACTCCACGCTCCCAGTTCCCTGCTGACCGATTGCCGGAGAGGTCACTGTAAAGAGAACTGTTAGCGAGATAAGCGCGGATCGCATACTTGCACTCCCTTGCCCCGATCTTAGTTGGCGGCGGACAGCTTCAATCTGAGACGCACAGGCTGCAGCATGCCGGAAGGCGGTGCTCCGGCGCTGACCCTCTGCAGGACGTCACGCAATCCATCGTCCGCTGGCGCCACACCTATGGACTTGAAGGCCACACGCTCCACAGTACCGGCCGACCCAATCCAGATGCTCACCACGATGCTGGAGGGAACCTGCTGTGCGTCGTTGGCCCGCGCATTTCTTAGACCATCATGCAGCCGTTGCGCCGCGGCGCTCTTCGAAGCAATCGCGCTTTCTGCGGCCATGCGCAGCTTGTTGGCAAATTCGATCCATGCCTGCGGGGCCTGTGTCGGCGAAACAGCCTGTTGAGCGACAGCTCCCGTCGAGCAAACACCATATGTCCCCCCGCACAGAAGCGACGCCACCAGAGCACTCGTCAAACGATTGCGTTGCATGACCAGCTCCATCCGACCATGACTCATGCGAAGGCTGAGAAAAGTCCAAGCCTGATCCGTATCGATCCAGATCAGGCTTGGCGCGTAGCCCGCGGAGCGTGGGTCACCGCGGGTAGGAGTAGGAACGGATTGTTAGTCGGTCTTTGGCTGGTCCAGGACCTGCGATAGCGCCAGTTCATTGATGGTTGGTGGGCTCTGCTCGAGCAGGCGCGCGAGGTATGCGCGGCGCGTTGCCTCTGCCTGCTGTGCGCGCAGACGCTGCGCCAGCGCGCTGCGAACCTGATCGAACGTGAGAGTTGAAGCCGGCTTCGTGTCGATCAGCTTGAGGAAGTGCCAACCCTCGGCGGCCTTCACCGGCTCGCTCGTCGCTCCCTTTTGCAGCCCGATAACCTGGGCCTTGATCTCCGGCTTCAACTGGGTCTCGGCCAGCCAGCCGATCTCGCCGCCGCGCGCTGCGCTGTCCGGCTCGTCCGAGTCCGTCTTGGCGATTGCCGCGAAGTCGGCGCCCGCCTGCTTCAACTTAGCCTGCACGTCTGCAACCTTCTTCGCTGCCTTGTCGGCCTGCTCCTTGCTGGCGCCGGCCGGAAGCGAAATGTAGATCTGCGCCACCTGGAACTGGCGCGGCACAACGAGCGAAGCCTTGCTCGCCTCGTAGGCCTTCTCCAGTTCGGCCTGCGATGGGAAGTCGGCAGGCGGGGTCGACATCGCCTGGAGGTAAGTTTCGACCACGACGTTGTCGCGGGCGCGCTGGATCTGCGTGGCGACCGCGGCCTCATTCTCCCACTTCTTCGCCGTTGCTTCCTTCAGTACGAGCTGGTTCGCGAGCAGCACGCGCAGCGTCTGACTGAACAGGGCGGGATCGCGGGCAAGCGCCGCCTGCTCGTTCGCCGGCAGCGTTGCGACGAACGCCCGGATCGCATCCCGCGTTAGGTTATAGTCGCCCGCGCGAGCAACGACGCTGGCGTCGACCGGCGCAGTGGCCCGAGCCGGGGCCGCGGGCTTACCAGCTGGAGCCGCAGGTGCTACGGCCGCTGGCGCAGCCGCCTTCTTTTGGGGCGCCTGCGCCATCGCGCCACCCGATACTGACAGCATCAACCCTGCCGCCACGAGACCGATGATCCGCTTCCCACTCTGCTTCGTCATCTCAGTCACTTGCTTGCTCCAGTTTCAGCGTTGCGCGCGTTGGTCGGAAACACGTTGCGTGTCGATCTTTTCGTCGTAGTCTTCGAGCACGCCCTTAACTTGCGTGCGTTTGATGCCAGTGAACGGCTCGCGGACCAGCAGTGCGTCGCCCAACGTTACGCTCTCATACTCAGCAAGAAGTTCGCGACCGACCTTAACCAACTGCTTGTTCTTGTCCGTGCACGCGGCAGTGCTGGCTTTCCAGTTGTTGGATTCGACTTCCAGCCTCGCCCGCTCGGCGTCCTTGGTCCTCGCGACCGTAGCAGCCTCTGCGTAGGCTTCCTTCCACTTCTCCAGTGTCTGGTTGCGTTCCTCGAGGCGGGCATTGAACTCCTTGACCGCCTCGCGGTAGTCCTTCTTCACCTGCTTGACCTCGGCTTTAGCCGCGTCGACCTGAGACTTGAGCGCGGCATTGTCGCGCTCGAGCTGTGCCGTCTTTGCCTGCAGGCTCGTGCGCTGATCCTCCAGCGCCCGCACCTGCATGGTGGTGGACCGCAGTGCCTCGCGAAGTCTGTCAACCTCGGTGTCTGCCTGGGCACCGGTGGCGATGGCGAGAACTGCCGCGATCGATGTTGCCGTCTTGATGATGAGCTTCATGATCAGAACTTTGCGTTGAGATCGACTTGGAGGAGATCGACGGCATAGGGCGCACCAGCGATGGAGTTGGCGCTCATCCACTTTGCCGTCGCCACGATGCTGTGCGACACCGCGAAGTTGCCACCTAGGAAGTAGCCCTTGAGGTTCGTGCCGCCGAGGCCGAAGTCGCTATCCGCAAATGCGTCGAGCGTCGCATCGGATTCGAGGTACTTGTAGCCGACATGGACATTCCAATCGCCGAACTCATCGAAAGTTTTGTGGCCGACGCTGAGGCGCGCCAGGAATCCGATATTGCCGCCGTCGAAGTTGCATATTGTTGCTGGCATATTGGGGGCGCAGTTGTTGGTATTGACCCTATCGATGGCCGCCTGATTGAAGACTGGATTCCACACGAACTCGGTGTCGAGCATGATATGCGCGGGATCGAAATGCGCGAAGTCGAGACGCGAAGCGAAAACGACCGGCATGTAGTCGCTGGCTAGCCCGAAGTATTCTGGCTGGGCGAATGGCGTGCCAGGCGTGTGACCAACCGGCGGCACAATATCGCGAAGGTAGCGATAGGTGTTGCCCTTCTGCGCAAACGATGGTCGCAGATGGTCGGTACTGCAATCCTTCGAGACCTGCAGGTTGCAGGGCTCAGACAACCGTCCCTTGACGTTCTGATACTCGAACACACTAGCACCTACGGTGAGGCCGATCGTAGGGCGGATCTGCCAGTTCGCTCCGATCTGCGCACCGTAGAGATACTTGTCCTTGCTCTCGAATTTGCGCGCCTCGTTATACGAGAAGTCGAGTGAGGTGTTGAACATCGCGAACGCGCCGACGTTACCGAATGCCGTCAATCCCGGGCGAATTTCGTGCGTTCCCTGCACCGCAAAGCCATCAAACCCCAGGTCCTCATCCCATACCAGCTCGGTAGGCCGCCAGAATGGATTGTCGAAGCGGCCGACTTTGAACACCGTGTTGTCGAGCAACCCGTAGTGCTCGAATGGCGACTTCGCCGGCTCGAACTTCAGATAGGCGCGGTCTAGCCAAAGATCGTATTTGGCGAAGTTGCCCGTCATCGTCTGGTTGGTGGAGACCGGCGAATTATCCGATCCCGTCGCGATGCGCATGCCGACCGAGAATCCCTCCTCGAGGTCGGCGTCCATGCCGATCCGCGCGCGGATCCGGTAACGCTGACGATCCTGCGTCGTATTGATCAGGGGCCCGAACGTAGGATCGAGTACGGAGACGTCATAGGGCGATCCGGTGTTGATCTTGTTATAGTCGTAGAGCTGTCCAACCGAGTTGTATCCATCCCCGGGGTAGAAGTGTCCCTCGTACCGGGTGCGCAGGTCGCCGTAGAGCTTGATGCGTGAAGCCCACTCCGGATACTTGCCTGGCGATGCCCAGCCCTCGTCCTTAGCCTGCTGCATAACCTTTTTCTTGATTTCGTCGCGAAGCTCCTGCTTCACCACCTCGGGAACATACGAGACGCGCTTGCTGCCGGGTGGCGTCGCGGCTGATGCGGCAGCCGAGGCTGCTTTCGCCGCTTCTTCCGCTCGGGCGGTGGCGGTCTTTACGGCTTCACGCGTCACCATCGACTCGTCGTCCACCTGCGGCACCAGCTCGTCGGCCTGTTCCTGTGTGATGACGCCTTTCTGGACGAGAACGTTGATGAGGTTGACGGTAGCGTTTGGCGAGACGGCCCGGTCCGTGGATACGGTCGGCTTCTCTCCTTCGGCCTCCGGGCCGGGAGCTGCCTCCGTAGCCTGCGCACCGGCATCGGTACCCGCAGCCGTCTGGCCAGGCTCCGCAACGTTGCCTTCGGCCGCGGCGAGACGTAGCTGTGGGGCCCAATCGAGTTGCTGAGCACTAACGGGGGACATAACCGCCGCCAGAGCGACCAATGAAACGGAAACCAGCGGACCCAAACGTTGGGACGCAAACGCAACTGACACCGACATACTTCCTACCCCCCGGTACTCACTCAACTAACTCGGCCTGGAGTCCCTTGAACTCTCAATCAGGCCTTTACTCTGCGCCCCATGTCGTGGGTCGTTTCACGCGCACTTCATGTCGCCCTGCTCGCCGTAACACGCACGACGATCGGCATCGGCATATCGGCTGGCGGGGGCTGGCGGAGGACGAGACCAGACAGGACTTCTCCTCGCAGCGCCGCATCGACAGCTTGATCTCCGGTTGACGGACTGATCACGACACGATGGATGCGTCCGCTGCCGTCCGCCCAAATCCTCATTTCGACTCGTGCGACGATGCTTTTTGTCTTTGGATTTGCCCTAAGCGCAGATTCGATCTGCTGCTGAACGATCGACGCGTACCAACCCCAACGACTGCCGCCGCCACCACCGCCGTTGACCAAACCGCGTCCACCGGGATTGGCAGCCAGGTTGAACTGATCGCCAGGACCATCGGCCGCCTGGTCGAGACCCAGCGGCCCCAAAGGAGGCTCCGCGCTCTCCTCCGGCGGCGCTTCCTTCGGCTCTTCGGTGGGCGCCTCTTCCTTGATGTCGGCTTCGGTGATCTCGGGTTGCTCGATCATCTCCGGCTCGGGTTCCGGTTGTTGCATCTCCTGTGGTGGTGGCGGCGGCGGCGTGATGATGTTGACGATTGTCAACTCGTGAACAGGGCGCGTAGGCGGGGAATCATCCTGCAGCACGACGTACACCGCGGCGACCAAAAGCGTCGCCACTGTAAGTCCGGCACCGATGCCGAACACACGCTGGCCGACTGACGGACCTTGCCCCACCCGATCATCAAGGACGGCCTCGCTCATGCGCGGTCTCCTGCATCGAGCCGAAAACCCGTGGCGAGCACATAGTCGCGAATAAAGCCGCTAGCCTCTTCGAAATCGCTTGTCTCGAGTGAGATGCAAGTGGGTAGGTTGGCACCGAGCACCACACGGTATGTTCTGCCCAACGAGGCGATCTCGGCATATGCAGTGCGGTCGATCCACAATTTGAGCGCCGCTCCTCCTGCAATCTGCAGAAAGTCTACTTCGAGACCGTGTCCGTTGACCGCACGACACTGCGAACCGACCTCTCGCGCGAGACGATTTAACAAACTCCATTCCGTCTCCGGAAATGACAGAATGTTGTCCGCCGCGACATCCACGAACTGGCATCTGAACGCATGGGTAGTGCCCTGCGACGCACAGGATCTGGGCGTAGGCGGCGCAACGTCCGTTTCGGCCGTTCTCGCAGCACCGGCATTTGCTCCGGCGATCGCAGCGACCCAGCGGCAGACGCGCGCCAACCAGCCCGTATCATTTCCCGCGCAACACTGGCCCGAGACGCTGTCCGGTTGCGACACAAGTTTGCGGAGATACATCATTTCACGAGTGGCTTGGTTGCGAGGCCGACCTGCGTGATGCTCAGTCGCCCGAGCAGATCGAGCACGTCCATCACGTTCTGGTACTGTGTTTGCGCATCTCCACGCAGCACGACGGGAAACTCAGGCGTCAGAGCCTTCATCTGCACGAGGCGCTGCTCGAGCTCGGGCAGCGTGACGGGTATCGTGTCGAGAAATATCTTCCCGTCATTCGACACTGTGATCGCCTTCGTCGTCTGCTGCGCAAGACTGGGCGCGGCGGAAGCTTTCGGCAGGTTCACCTTCATGCCCTGCACAGTCGCCGTGGTCATAACGATGAAGATGATCAGCAACACGTACGCGAGGTCGAGCATCGGCGTGACGTTGATGTCGTCGTACGGTTTGTTTTCGGATTGGATTTGCATGGGTCACTCCGCCGCCATCGGCAGTTTGCGAGGGCGATCTGCGCTGTACGTCTCGGCGAGCTTCGTCGTGAACTCGTCGACGAAGACCTGCATGTCGCTCGTCAGATCGCGGATGCGGAGTGTCAGCCAGTTGTATCCAAACAGGGCCGGGATGGCGACGGAAAGACCAGCGACAGTCGCGACCAGCGCACCGGCAACACCTGGAGCGATCGCGTTGATGTTGACGTCACCTGACATAGCGATGGCGGCAAAGGTAATCATGACGCCCATCACGGTGCCGAGAAGACCCAGGAACGGACCACCGGAGATCGAGATTGTCAGTATGACCATGAGCCGATTGAGTTGCTGCAGCTCACGCACCAGACCGGCGTCGAGCGCTGCGCGGATCGCGGCGATCGCTTCGGCGCTGAGGGGATGCGTGCTGCCCTGCGCATCGTCAGGGAAGCGGCCGCGGATCTCTTTCGCACCGATCTTGTAGATCCTGAAGAGCGAGGAATTGCCCAGCGGATTGCGGCGGCGCTTCCCATCGGCTGGCACGGCGTCCGCATCGAGCAGCGTCGTCAAGTCGCCACGCATGCTGCGGAACCGATCGGTGAAGGCGTCGTTGCCTTTCTTCTGGCGGCTGAGGTAGCCGTGCTTCTCAACCATCACCATCCAGCTGGCGACACCCATCACGAGCAGGATCGCGATGACCACCCAGCCGTCGAAGGTCACCGACTTCAGCAGAACGCCGAAGTATCCCGTGAGCCAGCTCGACGTCTCCTCGTCCACGCTGAAGACGATGAACTTGCTAGGATCGGTGCCCTGCGAAGCCACGAGCGCCTTGATGAAGCCGGCAGGACGCGCCGCCTTGATAATCATCAGTTCGTCGATGTCGCCGGCAAATCCGGCTGCAGACGACGCAGCAGGCGCGGGTGCGACGGCCCGTGCTGGCAGCGTAGGTTCGGCTACCGGTGCGCTGCCGTCCGCTGCCAGTGCGGCATCGGCATCACCGGCAGGCGCGGCAGCATCAGCCGGTGCAGCATTGGGATCAGCGGCAGCCACAGAAGCGTCGGCCACCGGGGCGGCTGGAGCAGGGCGTGCTGGCGCTGGTGGTGCGGCAACCGCACTGTCGCCGCCGAGCAGCGCAATCGTGTTGAGTGCCGGCAGCGTGGTGGAGATCGAGCCGTAAGCACTGCCGTCCAGATAGAGCGTCGCGAGGCCAGGCGAAACGACGACTGCCACATGGTGCCAGCCACCCGGCGCCACCGGTGCCGCGGCGGCCGTGCGCTGCACGGCGCCATTCACTGCGATCTCGAGGAAGGGAGCGCCGTCGTCCATTCCAACGACGAAGGCGTTAGCGCCTTCGCGGCGGCTGTAAATGACGGCATTGCGCTGCAGCGCCGCCGGTTTCACCCATGCGGACCAGGTCAGCTGACTGTCCTGCGCGAAGGCGAGCGCAGCCGTCGCAGGGATCGTTATGGGCGCCGCACCGTCGAGTTTGAGGCCAAGTCCGATGAGCGATCCGTCGGCTGCTTGGCCCGCGGTTTGGGCGCTGTTCAACCACACGGTGGAGTCCTGCGGCGGCGTTCCACGCTCCGCGAAATGATAGACGAGCGCCGTCTCCGAGCCGTAGGTGCCTTTGGGGTCGCTGGTCGCGACAGCTTTCTTATTGCCGTAGTAGAGCCAGATGTCGGATTTTGCGCCGGGCTGCAGTTCGCCGGGATTGACCCACACCAGCGCCTCGCCGAGCAGAGCATCGTACTTCTCGATGTGATGCTTCAACGGGGTTTTGTCATCGCTGGAAACAAAGCGGAGGTCGCTGCCGTCCTCTTTCGCAGCAGCAAAGCGAAAATTTCCGACATGCAAGCGAATAAGAACGGCCTGAGAACCGATGGCATCGGTAATCGCAGCGCCCGTCGAGCTCGTGTCGAGCGAGAGCTTTTTGCGCATCTCCCATTCGTCATTCCACCAAGCCGCCGCCGACGTCGTAAGCATGATTGTCGCGAAGGCGGCGCCCAGCGTGAGGGCTGAAGCCCTGCGCATCCAGTTCCTGGGGCTCGGTCGATTATCGGTCGTGCCGTTGATCGGGCGGGACATTGCGCTGCGTTCCTCGGTTGTCATCAGAACCCGCCCGTTACACTGAACAGGACGCGAGGTTCGTTGGCGGTCGTTGTTGTTTCGGTCGTCATGGGGACGGCCAGCGCGACGCTGCCGTCGAGGTATTCGAGCATCTTGAAGCGTGCACCGACGCCGAGGCTCCAAAGGCGGTAGCTGGCGTCCTGCTCAGGCAGCGGCGAATGGATCATCGCCGCCGCACCGTCGACGAATGCGAAAAGTCGGAATTCGTTGAAGACAGGCCGCTCGCCTTGCATTTCCAGGCCTTCGTCCTTGCGCCGCTTCTGGAGAAGTGCGGCAATGTCTGGCGAGCGCAGTTCCAGAGACCCAGCTACGCCCGTGTCGCCGATTGCCTCGGACTCGAGGTATCCGCGCACCGTATCCCAGCCACCGATGCTGAACTGTTCACTCGAAACGAGCGGCCCGTCGGATATCTGCGTCTGGGCCTTTGCAAAAATCTGGAAACCATGTGCAATTTCGCGCGTATGCTGCACGTCGACATTGGCGTGAAAGAAGTTGGATTCGGCGTATGCGCGCTTGATCCAGAACTCCTCGAAATCGCTACCCGGTCCACGCCAGTTGAAGGTTGCACCGAAATTCGCCTGCGTGAGTACCTTTTCGCCCTGCCACGTCGTGCTGTAGCTCGCGGTGAGCGGATAATAGGTAATCGGTGACGAGAACGAGTCCGACCCGAGCTCCACGATCTGGCCGAAATGCTTATAGTCGATGCCAAATGACAGGCTGTGATAGAAGCCGTCGAGTGCCGGCAGCGTCAGCAGTGCCCGCGTGCCAAGAACCTGTCCTGGACCAACGATATTCATCCCGCCAACGGTGGCAACGTTGCTGGATGAATCGACGCCATAGACGAGAATGCTCGTCCAATCGGTAAGGCGACCGAGGTACGAGCCCGAGAAGACCTCGACCTCATCGCGTTGTTCGGGAGATGTCTGATAGCTCAGGCTGAGCGAATGACCGCGCTGCCAGAGATTGTCGTAGCGGATCGATGTATTGAGGCGAAGCGGTGTGGTGTTGGGCGACTGCCGATTGTTGAGTTCGACGCTCGCATGCAGCGGCAGCTTATCTTCAACCGTCAGATCGACATCAACCGTCCCGGGCGTCACGCCCGCTCGGAGGGCCGGCGTGACACGCCGATCCGGCCACTGGCTCAATGCGATGAGATCCTTCGTGACATCGTTGAAGTTGGGAAGAACACCCTCCTGCAGCGACGGAGCCTTTCTTTTGATGAGGTCCTGATCGAAATAGCGCGAATTCTTAACGCGCAGATTTCCAACTTTTCCCTCGGTAACAACCAGCACCACGGTTCCGGCTTCGACATTCTGCTGCGGCACGGAAACGCTGACGGTCTGCAGGCCCTTATCGTGATACGCCTTCTCCAGCGCGGCGCGCGCCTTCTCGATATCTTGCGGCGTCTTCTGCGGCCCGAGAAATGGATAGACCGCACCCTCGACCTCCGCCTGGACGAGATGATCCGCGCCGTCGATGCGGAACTCGTACACATCGAACGGTGGCGGCTGGGCCGCGTCGGCAGACGCAACCTGCTGCGCCGATGTCGTGGACTTCTCATCCGAGGCAGCGCCCGCCGCCCCTGCGAAGAGTGCGAGCACGCCCACGGCCGCCGCCGTGCGCAGTCCCCCGGCGCAGCTGCGCCTACGCATGTACTCGTGCAAACTCACCGCCCACCCCACAGGTGCAAACGCACTACCGCCGCGCCCCTCCCCCGAGGGAAGCGTGCACCATCAATTCAAAGACGCCTCGACTTGGGGCGATGCGAATCGGCGGGTGGACTTTTTTTGATTGACCGCGTGCGTGGTGAGGAATTCAGCTCGGGAACCGGCGCGGTGTCGACCGGGCGCCACGAAGAACAGTGTCCTAACCTGCGAGATCAGCTCAGGACCAAAAGGCCTGCTGGAAGATTGGTCACCTTCGCGCCGAAAAGACGCTGTATCTGGGCAATGAAAGTATCGATCTGATCGCCGCGAAACGTCCCGTTGACGACTCTATGGCTCAGCTCGTCGTTGGCAATGACGATGCGGCCTGGACGGTACCGGTTGACCTCATCGATTACCTCGGAGAGCGGCTTGTCCTGAAAGATGAGCATCCCCGTGCGCCACGAGGTCGCTTTGCCTACATCGACGGCTGCCACCGTCCCGAGCGCACCGTTGCGAGATGAAACCTGTTGCCCGGCAACGAGCAGAACGGTCTGCCCGTCCTCCTCCACGCTCACATCGCCGGAAATGCAGGTGACGGCAACAACACCATCGATACACCGTGCGTTGAAGCTTGCGTCCGAGGCGATGACGCGCAACCCTTCCGCCTGCACAACAAGCGGCTGCCCCTTCGAATCTCGAGTGGTGAACGCAGCCTCTCCAGAGATGAGCCGCACGTCGGGTTCGCCGCCCTTGGATGCGGGACGCACAGCAAGGCTGGTGAACGTCCCAAGTTGCACCGTCGTCGCTTCAGAAAGGGCGACCTCTCGTTGCTCACCCTTTCCAGTCCGAAAGTCGGCACGCAGCTCGCTCCACGATGGCCAAAGCTCCAGCGGGGGCCGAACCACACAATAACCGGCGACCGTTGCAGCCAGAGCCCCTCCAATGAACACGCGCCGCGCGATCCTGTCCCGCTTCAGCGGTTTCGGCGATTGCGCGGCGGCGACCTCTCCAAACTGCTTCCATAGCTTCACAGCCGAGCGAAACGCGGCCTCGTGATCGGGACTTTGAGCGCGCCAGAGCTTGATCTCGTCGGCATCCGCCGTCGTTGCCTCCCCTGACGTCAGCACAACGACCTTTGCGATCGCTTCGCGCAGAAGCGGATCGAGGTCAGAGGCCCGTTCGGTTGGCTGAGTCACGGCTGCAAATGCTCTATATCGCCGCGCCCGCGCGGTGGAACACGATCATCTATATGCTTTCTCGCTAATCGGTAGACGATTCTCGACCCCGGAGCGCGAATTCCGGCGAGGTCGCGGCCAAACATTTCATACCGTGTTCGAGCGCACGCTGAACCTCAAAATCAATGGTGCGGACGCTGACGCCGAACCGCACCGCAAGATCGCGACGGGGCACCTTTTCGAGAAGAGCCGCTTTGAATATCTCCCGGCGTCGTTCCGGCAGCTCTTCCATCGCGCGAAGCAAGGCCTGCAATTCCGACCGCGCTTCTACCACACGCTCAGGTGTCGGGGCGTCGTCCGCGATGTGAAGGAGGGCATCGACCTCATCTGTCGTCAATTTTCGCAAACGAGCCCGGCGCTGGTCGGCAGCAATGTTTAGGGCAATTTTGAACAGGTAGTCCTTGGGACTTCGGATATCACCGATCTCGGTCCCGCGCTGGAGCCGAAGAAAGGTGTCCTGCAGGGCGTCGTCGGCACTTTCCTCCGATCCCAGCCGGCGCGCGAGGCGTCGGCTGAGCGAATTGTAGTTTGCGACAAGCAGATTCTGCAGTGTGGCCCTGTCAGCCTCAGACACGTTAAACCCCGCCTACGCCACCATTCCGTGAAATGGTGCACTGCCCCGCAAGCCGATACCGCCGCTGAACTACATATTTGTGACGGCTCGCCGACGCCGCGAGTTCGTCCGTGCACGCCGGTGGCAAACTTATCACGGAAGCGCAAAATCGACGGGAAGAAGCACCCGCATCTGGCCAGGCAGCTCGGCTGGAATCTCCGGCAGCGGAGCGGCTCGGAAGATCGTCTCTACGGCTTCCCGGTCAAGCAGTTGCTTCCCGGAGCTCGTCTCGACCCACGCGTCGAGAACGCGGCCGTCCCGCTGCAGGACGAACACAACGCGCACCGTGCCTTCCATTCCGCTGCTGCGCGCTGCCGCGGGGTAGCGCTGAAAACGTGCGATGTGGCGCAGGAGAGCCTGCTGAAACCTCAGGGCCATCTCCGACGAAGCCGCCGTTTTCTGCGAGCGAGGAGAGCGAACACTACTGCGACGTTCAGAAGGCGCTTGAACCGCTGAGGTGGCTTGCTCGTGGACGACGAGTTCCTCCTCCTGATTACTCTTCGCCTGCAGTTGAGGCGGAGTATCGGAGCTACCAACGCTATCCGCCGGCCTCTGCTCGGGCGGCTCGGAAGCGGCATAAGGCGTCGGCTCCGTGGTCAAAAGCAGTTGGACCTGAACGGTCGAGCCGTTCTCGGACGAAGCACGACCATCTGGCAGTCGATGCAGCCAGTAGACACCGCCCGCCAACAACAGCACCGCGACAGCCGAAGCCACGAAAAGTCTCAGGACATCGCCCGAGAAGCCGTGCCTCCCATGGCCCATGTCGGTCATCACACTCCAGGTCCTGACGACTGCTATCGCGTGTTATTACATCGAGCGCACGACAATAACGACGCGTATCGGTTGCGGCGCATTGTCTGGCGGCCGTTGGCGCAGGACTAGGCCGCCGAGCGCGTCCGCGATGGATGCATCGCGGCCGACGTCGCCGGTTGATTGTGCCAATTCTGCGCGGTTCACGACGCGTTCCGGACTGATCCAGAGCTTCACGCTGGCCCGGTAGTTCCCTGACTTCGTCCGCTCGTCTCTACGCAAAGCCTGGGCGATATCGACCTTGACGCTCTGACCGAAGTTTTCCAGCTCCCTCTCGCTGGGCCGCGGTCCGCTCGAAACGCGAAGCGTATCGAGCAACAGGTCCGCATCGCCCAGCGCTGTCGGTGGCGGCAGATCGGCTTGGCGGTACGGCGACGAGATGGTGATGGCGTCGCTGCGGGTGTACTGGATCTCAAGATCCGTTCCGGCCAAAAGCTGTTCGACGGCAGCTTGCCGCGTGAACATGCCCTTGACCGCCGATGACTTGAGCGATCGGCCAATGCTGCTTTCATAAAGCACTTCGACGCCGCTCGCGCGGCTGTATGCCTGCAGTGCATCGCTGAGCGCTTGACTGGGGATATCGAAGGCTATTGGACCGAAGTAGGTGGCTACCACCTCCTCGCTCCAAACTTTTGAGATGAACAAGCCGTTGAGAAGAATTGTCGCCGATGCGATCAACGCTAGGCCGAAGACGAAATCCGGCGCCCTGCCGGCTCTACAACAGAAATACTTCATACCTGTTCCCGTGCTGCGCACGAGGGATTGCCCCACCCGATCCGACGGGTAGTCTCTGAATGTAACGGTTTGACGACATCACCGGCCCGGGCGCAGACGCATTGTCAACACTCACGAGCCTCTTGCGCGAAACGCTCGAGATTTGCCCGTACGCATGAGTTCTTTGATACTTCGCAGTGAGCGGTCCGGGGTACAACCGGTAACCCAATCCTGTTAAACTGAGATCGAGGACGGCTAGCCGTCCAAGTTCGAGGCGTTCACAGGTGTCAAATGGCGTCGGATGAGAAGATCGCAGAGGCGCGCAAGATGGCTCAGGAGATACTGGCGCTGTCACCGACAGAGGTGTCGCAAGTATTCCACGAGGAGATGAAGCGCCGCAAACTCGCCAAGCTCATTCGACTGCTTGACGCCCTGCAAGGGCAAGGCGGCGATGACCGCCGCATTGCCGAAAATGCACTGTCTCGCCTCGGATTTCCGGTCTCCGCGGGCTGACGCGAGCTAACGGCTCTGCCAAACTTTCGCTCTGAAGCAATATACAAGGACACTTGCGCTCAGTCCGCCTGAACTGGCGCGCGATACCGTATCGTCGTGAGGCGCCCGCTCCAAAAATCCGCAGCGGATGGCGCTAACGCCGTCTTCGTTCCGCTTCGGCAAGCAGCCTTCTTTCATCCACCGTCAAGGCGTCTGTCTGCTGTGGACTTATCGGGCCGTTACCCACGACCCTGACTGTACTGTTCGGATCATACTCGAGGTTGCCCTGGCGTTCATCTCGCTTCTGGCGCCCATCCGCAGGGTCCTCCTCATCGCCTCCACCGAAGCCGATCACCTCGACGATGATCACCGAGGCTTGCTCTGAGGCTCCCTGTTGCTGGGGTTTCGTCGCGGCCTGTGCGGCACCTGCCGTATTCGTCGCCTCGGTGAGGCCGCCGATGTTCGGCGCCTGGATCTGCGGTACGCCGGAGACGTTGCCCTGCGCCTGGATGTTCGCCGCATTGATGATCTGTAGCGCGACGAGGTTCACGTTGGCGCCAGCGCGGATACCGGCCTCGCCCGCGTCGATGGTGCCGAGCGGCGCGATGAGGTCGATGTCGCCGCCCGGGATGCCGGGGATCGTGCTGCGCGAGGCGATGCCCGCGCCCGACGAAGGCACGTTGGGCGCCAGCGTCACGTTGCCGTAGTTGTCGTAGATGCGCTTGGGAGGCGTGTAGACGATCGTCGTCTTGGAACCGCGGCCGGCGTTGATGTCACCTTCTGCCGACCAAGCGAGGATATCGCCGCCCATCGTCGTCATGATGCGCGACAGGCCGAGCAGGATCGAGCCCTTCGAATACATTGAGATGTTGCCCTGCCCTTGCGTGACAATGCCGGCAGAGGCAGGCGGCACGAGGCCTTCCACACCGATCACCGTGCGCCCGCCTGGGGTCAGCATCTGGATGTCGCCGCCGAACAGCGTGCGCACGCCCGAGCCACCGAACATGGTGATGTCGCCGGCGTAGGTGATGGCATTGCCGTTCGCGTCCTTCTCGGGGAACAGCGCCTCGATCACATAGCGGCCGCGCAGGTACGAACCATAGCGGCTCGAGTCGGGATCGTTGTACTCGCGGCCACCGGCTTTCAGCTCGGCGAAGTACACCTGGCGCAGGAAGATCGACTGCTGCTCGGAGGCGAGGCTTGCGAAGTACTCGCGGCGCTCCTCATCATCTGCACTCGTGAAACCGAAGCGCTCCTCGAGCCAGGCTTGCAGCTCCTTCTCGTAGGTCTTGGCTACTTTGCCGGGCTGATCGATCAGCGGCGTGCCGACGACGGCGAGGTTCGCAGGATCGAGATAGGGCAGGAGGCCTGCGTAGTTCGGACCCGCCGTGCCCACACCCGCTTGCATCAGGATCGACGCGCCGGGGCGTGTGTCACCCGCGGCGAGAGCGCCGATCGACACAATCGAGCCCTTGTCACCCTGGTAGATCGTGCCGCCGGCACTGACATCGAGCGCGCCGGGACCGGCGATGTTGGTGTTGAGATAGAAGATACTGCCGCCGGCCTCGATCATCGAGATGTCGGTCTGGTCGGTGTTGAGGATCAGGCCGGCCGTGGTGCGGGCGCTCCCGGCACCGAAGTTGACGATGTCGCCGCCGGCGATCACCCGAATGGCCTTGCCGGTCCCGCGATTGAGGGTGTGATCCGCGTTGTCGTAGACAATGCTGTTGGGCGCCTCGCCGAGGGCGAGATTGATGATGTCTCCGGCGAGCGCGACGATGCGGTTCGGGGTGGTGTCGTTCGTATTGGACGCCGACACGCGGTCGTCTTGGAAGCTGAAGAAGTAGTTGCTGTTCCCGGTGGAGGGGCGGAACGGATTAGGGATGTCGTTGGCCCCCGAAGCGGCGCTGGAAACGAGGATCCGGGTCGAAGTGCCGGTGGCACTCACAGCCGTCAGATTGCCGACCCACAGGCCGGCACCATAGATCGATTGGCCTGCGAGCAGATTCAACCGCCCGTTCGGCGACGGGGCCAGTTCGAACGTAAGGGCAAAATTGCCGCCGAAATAGATGCTGCCGCTGGCCGCAACGGCATCGAAGATGCCGGGGGCCATTGTGAAGGCCGAACTGGAGCCCTTCGATGACCAGCTTGAGCCGAGCCCCGCATTTGTCACCGGCACGAGATTGCCGCCGGCGGAGAACAGCGAGATCGCGGTCGATCGCGGCTGCCAGAGCGAGAAGGATGCGCTCGACGCCGCCGCGCCCATTTGGCCCGGATCCGCATAGGTGCCGATCACGAGGTCGGCCGCCGTCCGCACCGTCACGGCGCCATCACCGGGGATGAGGTCGATGCCGCCACGAGGGCTAGCCAGGTTGGCGGCATTGGCGTCGATACCGCGCGGGTCGCCGGTTTCTTTGACACCATAGATCTTGGCAACGGCGCCGATGGAGCCGGCCGCGATGGTGATGTCGCCACGCAGATCGGCGAAGATGCTGTGCGAGCCGTCTGCCGCCTGCACGCCGTTCAAGTAGTTGTAGCCGGTGTTGAGCGAGCCGCCGATCTTCGCAATGAGATCGCCGCCGCCGGCCTGTACCAGCGTGCCGCCGGTGACGATGGAGCCGTCCTTGGTCACTGAGAGCACCTTGCCGCTGGCGCCGACGGCGACCTGCAAGGAGCCGTAGGTCTGGGTGGTGACGCCAGAACTATTGAAGGTCCGGGTCATGGCGCCGGCGTCGCCACCCACCGCTAGAGCGACGTTGCCGCCGCCGAGGGTGCCGACGCCCGTGAAGCCCGTGATGTAGGAGACGGTGCCACTGGTGAGTTTGCGGTCGAAAGCGATCGACCAGGCGGCATTGCTGGTGCTGCTGCCGCTGCGTACCAGCCAGTTGGCCGGTGACCAGGACTGAGCGAAGCCGCAGACATTGTACGTGCAGTTGAACGAGTAGCCGGTGACGTTGCCCTGCGCGGTCACGGTCAGGTCGCCGCCGTGGTCCGGCATGTAGGTGCCGGCGGGGAGGCCGGCCGTGCCGGTGTCTGTGCCGGCCGTGTAGAGACCATAGAGCGAGTTCATGGTGAGATCGCCGCCGGCGAGGAGTTCGAGGTCGCCTGTGCCGGTACGGATCACGCTCGCAATAGGCACATTGCCCAGTGGGCTAAGGTGCTGGTCGGACAGGACCATGTTGCCGCCGCCGTTCAGTTCTCGCAGCGAGCGAAGGCCCCGGCCGTCCGCGCTTGCAAGGTCGGCGCCGGCGACGAGCCGGATCGACCAGGACCCGCTACCCGGCGCCAGCATCGGCGTCGTCTTGCCGGTGACGAGCGTCACCGCGCTCAGGCTTGTCTGATTTGGCAGCACCGTGCCAACCGGCAGAATTTGGGCACCGAGGAACAGCTGCGTGGTTTGTGCGAGATAGGTCTTGATCACCGTGCCGGCGGGAATGATCGTTCCGGCGGCGAGCGACAGTGACCCCGTGCTCGTGCCGGCCGGCGGAAGTGTGGTGCCCGCCGCGAATCGCGACCCTGCCGGGACCGCGGCAGTAACAACGGCGCCGGCCGCATAGAGGAGCGCGCCGCTGGCACTGTAGATGTTCGCTGTGGCGGTCCAGCCGGTCTGTGCGACGTTTGCGGCGCTCGTGAACTCGAACGGAATAGCGACGGCGCGCTTGACGGTATTGCTGGTAGCGAGAACAGCGTCAAAGTTCAGGGTCGAGGTCGCTGTGAGCTGCGTCATCGGAATGGACGCGCTCCCGATAGTGGTCACCACAGTCAAGGTCCGGGCAGCCTGCAGGGTTTCGCTCGACGAGAGTGTGCCCAAAGATACTTCAGCCGGCGCACCGAATCCGTCCGAGATGCTGCCGCCGATCGTGAGATTGCCGCCGGCGCGAATCACAAGCGCGCCGGGCTCGCCGGCGCCGTAGCCCGGCGACGTGAGATCGCGGTTGGCGTTCGGCCCGTAGCGATATTTGGACAGATCGATATCGCCCGAGGTAGAGAGATCACCGCCCGAGGTGATCTCCACGCCCGGCCGCAGATGGAAGGCGCTGCCATAGCCGGTAAGGCCGGCGAGCTTACCTTGCAGCGAAGCGGTGAGCCGGCCGGCGGCGACGTCGTTGTTGTAGGCCGCCCGGATGAAGCTCTGGCTGGCGACGTCGAAGCCGTCCAGCATGGCCTGGGTGATGGCAGTATTCGACGCGTAATTGCCGTATTGCCAGACGGCATTCAGGGCGATGCTATTGGCGCCGCGGATGGAGAGCGGTCCGGTCGCGCTGACCTGAATGTCGCCGCTTGTCTCGCTCGTGCGCCGCGCATTCAGAACCACCTGCCCATAAGCGCCGCTCGGCGTCGAAAGGTCCAAGACCGAGCCCGCGCCGAGGCTGAGCGTGCGGTCGCGCGCCGTCAACTCGATGTGCCCGCGGTTCTTCGCTTCGATGGGCTGGCCGTAGCTGTCCACTTGCAGTTCCGTGCCGTGAACGTCGAGCACGGCGGACGAGGCAATCGTCAGATTGTCGCTGGCAGCGAGCCGGATGGTTCCGGGCGTCGCCCCGCTGGCATCAATGCGCCCATTCACCGTGAGGCTGCCGCTGTCGACCGAGACGACGACCGTGTGCGCCTTCACCTCGTCGCCGATGGTGAGGTTGCCCTTTTTCAGATCGAACTCCCGCGTGCCGAAGAAGCCGCCGGCGTTGAGCGCACGGTTGAGACGGGCGAAGCTCGTCGTGCTCGACCAGTCGGGGTCGAGGCTGTCGAGGTAATAGGTATCGAGCTTGAACGAGCCACCTTTGTAGCCGCCGGTCGCGGCGCCTTTGAACATGCCATCGACCGAGGTCAACGTGCGGCCCTCACCGTCGACGAACACGACGAGACCACCGCTGTTGGGATCGGGCGCGGCGACCGAGATCGAGCCGGCGTCATTGTTCGCGGCCGATACGTCAAGCACAGCTCCCTGGGAGAAAATGACGGCGCCATTGGTCGAGGCCTCGAGCGCGATGTCGCCGCCCCAGGAATACTTGGTGACGTCATCGAATGAGACCGCGCGGCCCGACAGATCGAGACGAGCGTTTTTGCGCAGTTCGACATTCAGTCCACCACCCGTGGCGGTGAGACGTCCGGAGGGCAGCGCGACGGCCGTGTCGATGACGACGCCGTTGTAGACCGACTTCAGGTTGATGGTCGCGCCGAGACTGCCGACCTTGCTGGTATCGGCCGGTGTGCTGCCCTCAGGCGCCGTCACGAAGATGCTGCTGCCGGAGTAGACCGAGAGCACCGAACCCGCCTCGCCCGTGAGCAGCGGCGTGATCAGGCTCAGCCTGTGCCCGACCTCGCCGGTGTAGGTCTTGGCGTCGTAGGTGGAGGTGGGGCTCGCACCCGTGCGCCAGAACGACAGCGTGTTGTGGTCACTCGACGTGATGGAACTCGACGCCAGGAAAGTTGCGTCCTGGAAGCCGAGCATCAGGCGGTCGAAGGTCACTGTCGAGCCGCCGGCTAGCGCCTTGCCATGGCCGAGCACGATGTCGCGCGCCTCGATCGTCAGCGACCCGTTGCCCGCGCCAGGTCCGTTCGCGATAATCGCACCAGGCAGCGCGCTGCCATAGTTCACCTCGCCACTCCCGTCCCTTGAAACGGTGCGCTGGCCGACGTTCCAATAGAGCGAGCCGGCCTTGAGCACGGCGCGGTCATTGATGCTGCCCGAGCCATAGATGGCGGCCGTGGTGAGGGTGAGACTGTCGAGCGCGGAGAGGTCGAGGCTCACCGCGCCGTAGAAATTGACCGAGTTTCCAGCACCGAGCTTCAGCGAGCGGACCGCGGCGATATTGCGGGACGGATCTCCGGCGAGCAGCGACGCCAACAGATCCTCCGTCAGGTTCAGGCCCTGCGCCAGGGTGCCGGCTGTCTGCGCAGCGGCGAGGCTTTGCGCGGTCCCGATATTGATGGACGCCGCCGTGATATCGAGCGTCTTGGCCCCGAGAAGCGGAGTGCCCTCGAAGGCGACGCCGGTCTGGGACAGGAAGCCGACGAAGCTTTCCGTGTAGATGCCGGCGCCGGCACCAATGTCGATTGTGCCGGTCGAGCTCTGGATGGCGTTGGTGTAGAATTCGACGTCACCATTGCTGGCCACCAGCAGCGGCACGTTGCCGCCCAGCATCAGGCCCGTCGACGCATCGAGCAGCCCGACGTTGCCATACCCACGCGTATCGATCGTCGCGCCGCCGTCGAGGCGGATCGCTTTCTGCGCGCCGAGAACCACCTGCCCGCCCCTGAGCGTTGCGCCGCTCTCGAGGCGGATCGAACTGGTCACACGTCCGCTTTTGAGAAGAGAAGGCTGAATTGAAACGTTGTAGGTGAGACCGAGAAGTCCCCCGACCACGACGTTCGGCGCGCCGAAGGCGTTGATATCCGCCGCTGCCACTGTGGTCTGTGTCGCCGACCGTGCGGTCGTGCTGCCCTCGGCCGTGATGATCAGGTCGCCGTTCGAGCCGCCGGTTACGGCCAGGATGCCGCCGTAGCCTCCCGCTGCAGATGCCATGTCGGCGGTCCCGCGCCAGTCGAGCGCCGGCTGATTGGCGTTGATTGCGGAGGCCGAGAGAGCGAGCAAGACCAGATTGAGATTCTTGGCGTCCGCCTCCAGGAGCAGGCGCCGCGCGTCGAACGTCGCGGCTTGCGCGCGTTGGAAGGCCGCATAGCTCGTCTCGTTGTACTGCGAATAGGTGCGCACCGTCGCCGAGGGCGTGATGGTCACGTCGGTCGGCAACGCAGCTTGAATCGCGGTGTCCGCGATCCCCTGGTAGCCGGAGACGACGTAAGACCCGTTGGTCAGCACCGTCGCGCCCGCTAGCGCTGTCGCGCCGGTGCGGCCGAGTTCGACCCGGAACGCACCCGGCAGCAGCGCGTAGTTGGCGGGCAGCAGCGTGTAGGTGCCGGCCGGCAGGCCCGGCACCCCATCCGGAATGGTCACGGTCTGGCCGATGCCGGGCACGGCTCCGGTCCACGCCGAGAAATAGCCGCCCGCCACGGGCGCGGTGGAGACGCCTGGCACGATGGCGTAAACCAAGCCGTCCTTGCTGAGAGGGTTGAGCAGGCTATCGACCGAGCCGCCGCGCCCCGAGACGAACGCCGCCCCGGTCAGCGCGCCGCCGCCAGAAACATCGAGCCGCGCACCCGACTCTCCGACGATGTTGGTGCCGGTCACCGTGATGCCGGCGAGTTGGAGGCTCTTGGAGGTATCGATGGTCCCGTCGCTCTTGAGATATTGCCCGGTACCGAGGGCAATGCTGACCGGGCTCGCACCGTCCACCAAATAGCTCACCCCGTCGGTGGTGCCGCCATAGGGCATGACGAGCCCGGCGCCGCTGACCGAGGTGATGGAGCCGGATAGGAACTCAACCACGGCCTGCTCCGTCTCGGCGGCGCTGGCGCCGTGCGTGGCGGTCAGCGTTATGTCCCCGAACGGCGCAAACAGCGCGCCGCCCTGTTCGATGGCACTGGCCGTCAGGCTCAACGCCCCGAAGGCCGAATAGGGCGTGGCCACGGGAGCGCCCGTCGCGGGGCGCGAGATGCGGATCGCCGCCGCGGGGTCGCTGAGGCTCAGATTGGGGCTGGCGCCGCCGCCGTTGCCCGGGCTGTAGTCGTTTTGCGTGTAGCCCGCCATGACGGTCGCGCTCACCCCGCTGGCGGGGTAGATCCGCGCGGCGGACAGTGACAGATCATGGGCCGTGTAGAGGGCCGGCGCAGTACCACCGTTGCCGAGAACGAACCGCAGGTCACCTGTCGACGCCAGGTTTACGTCGGCAAAGCGGGTGATGAGGGTGCCAGCCACATCGATGAGATCACCACGCACGACAAGCTTGCCGTTCGTGTCAAAGTCGGTTGTGGCCTTATTCCCTTGCGCAACGCTGGTATAGTTCAAAGTGAACGTGTCCTGGCCCGCAAACCGCACGTAGGGCGCCGCCAGCAATGCCGTGCCTGCGGACAGGTCGGCATAGGTTCCAGCCTTCAGGCTGAGGCTGCGCCCGACGCTGAGCGAGACGTCTCCGTCGAAAACCAGCGCCGTGCGGCCGAGCAGCGATACGGCGTCGAAGCCGCCCGCCTCGATCTGAGCGACCGCGATGGATCCGCGGCCTGGCGCAAAATTGGCATTGCTCTGGCCCGGCTGCACCCCGGCGGTCAAGGTGTTCGAAAGCTCTTCACTGACCGTCAGAAACCGGCCCACTTTCAGGTTCGATGGAACGGGGATGCCGTTCGGTGCTGACTGGATCGGGGATTCCAAGTTCACGATCAGGTTGCCGCCGGCCGCACCCGCGCCGCCCGCGAAGGCCTTCATCGTTCCCTCGGCATGAATGCCGGACCAGCTCCTGAGCGCGATCGTGCCGGCGTCGCTCGCCACCGTCACCCGCCGCGTCGTGTCCGAGCCAATGATCAGGTCGAGCTCGCCGCTAGTGCCGGAGGCATCGAGCACGGCGCCAGGCCTCACGACCACATAGGCATGGGTCGAAGCCTCGGTGCCGGTCTTGTAGGCATCGCCCGTATCCGCGACCAACCGGAAGTCCCCGCCGGAACTCCCGATGCTGATGCTGCCGCCGTTGGGGATCACGCCGTAACGGCGGCCGGCGTGGTCAGTCGCGACGTAGGCCCGCGCTGCGACGTCGAGCACGGCGTGGTCGCCGATCCATACCGACATCGCGCCCGGATCGACGTACCCGACCTCGGTGAAGTTGTTGGCAACCGTGATGCTGCCGCCCGGCGCTGTGATGGTGCCGTCCACCGTCACCTGACCGCTGGAAGCAAGGCGCACGCTTTGGCCCGGATCGACCGTGATCGACGCGCCGGTGCCGATCGTCAGCGCGCCCTTGGTCGTGGTGTAGCCGCTGCCATCAGCACCGGCTCCCGACAGCAGAGCGACGCTGGCGCCACCGCGCTGCGTCAGCGTGGCGTTGATCGGGTTTTCAAGATAGACCGGCGGCATCCACAGGCTCACCGCCGCGCCGATGGCGTCGGCGCCCGCTGCCGCAAGGGCGCGACCATCATCGAATGTCAGCACCGGCATCACGGCGTCGATCGCGACACCATCCGCTACCGTCAGACTGGTGAGCCCGTTGACCGAATAAGCCGAGAAGCCTGACCGGAACAGTTCCGACGACAGGTTCAGCGCTGCGTCGGTGCCGCCGATGCTCACGCTGCCGCCGGTCTGCAGCGTCAGACTGCCGCCCTTGCCGAACCCATAGGAGATCAACTCACCACGCAGCGTCAGATCGCCATGAATGGTGTTGGCAGAGGTGGAGCCGTCGACGGCCGTCAGGGTGTGGCTCGCCACCAGCGTGATGTCGCCGCCGTTGCCGCCCTTGAGCTTACCCGTAGTGAGCAGCGAGGCGCCGGCGGAGGCGTTGATGGTAGACGTCGTGCCGATAGTGATATCGCCGGTGGAGCGCAGCGTCACCGCGCCGCCATCGATGAAGGCCTGGCGCGACAGGTCGGTCGCAGGGTCGACGAGCCCGTTACTCCAAAGACCACGCGTGTCGATAGCCGCGCCGTCTTGCAGCGTAATGCTGGCGCGACCAACCGCGGGCGTGAGCGGCAGCGTCGACCTGCCAATGCTGTTGCCATTCAGATATACCCTGTCGAGCAACGTCGTCAGCATCACGCTGCCGCTCCTGGCCGTGACATTGGCCTTGATGTCGATCGTGGGTGCGACGAGGTCGAGTGCGCCGCCGTCGGCCAAAGTCAGGTCGCTCTCGACGACGATCGATCCGCGCGTCGCGATATCGATCCCGCCGAGCTCCTGCTCGTTGAGATGACCGGCATCGAACCACACCGTGTTTGCTGCGCGGCCGGTCGCGGCACCCGCCGTCAGGTTGGCGGTGATGTCGGCGACGTCGGCGATGCGCACGTCGCTCGCATAGGCATCGGTGCGTCCGAGCGCTCCATACTGCCCCACCGCCAGCGTGCCGGCCTTGGCGACCTGCGTCTGGCTGGCCTTGTAGCCGTCGGTGATGCCAGCGGGCCGCGCATTGAACTGGTACTCGCCGTGCACCACGTCGGCGAGGATGTCGGCTTCGAACACCGCGGTCGGCGTCGACAGGTTGAGCCGACCGGCATCGCGCCCGATGGTGTAGCCGTTCTCCCACCGCGTCGACACGCGGCCCTTGCTCAGTGGGTTGGTCCACACTTCGGTGATGCCCCAGCGGTCGTTGGAGCGGATGTAGCCTTCGCCAAGCCCGTAGAACGTCATGTCGGCGCGCGCGTCGTTGACGTTGTAGAGCTTGCCGTCGCGGCCGAGGAAGTTCGTCGTCTGGATGTAGCCCCCCGCGTAAGAGACCGAGCCGCCGGAGATATCGAAGATCGCACCCTTCTGCGCGATCACCTCGCTGGCCGACAGCGTGATGGTGCCGCCGACACTCGACCACTCGCCGATCCCATGCGCCGTGTTGGCGAGATAGCCGCCCACCTCGAGCAGGCCGCCCGGCGTATAATAGCGATCGCTGTCATAGCCGCCCGTCCCCGCCGGAACGTAGGTCAGGTTGCGGACATCGACCCACACGTCGGCGTTCTTCAGATAATCGTTGTCGCGGTTCTGTGGGCTGTCGCGCAGCTCGTTGCCCTGGATGTTGACCAGGATGTTGTTGTTCGCCATGGCGAGCTGCACGTCGCGAACACCCGACACATCGAGCACCGAGCCTTCGGCATTGAAGATGCGGCCCTTGGCCGAGACCGCGATCTGTCCACCTTGCGCGCTCGATATCGAGTTACCCTCGAACGTCACGTTGCCGCCGGTGACGATCTCGATGCGCGATTGATCGAGCCGGTCGGCCAGAAGCGACAGATTGTCGAACGCCCCCGCCGCGGCGCTGCCGCGCAACACGTTGGCGTCATCGGATGCCTTGATCAGCGCATCGCGCTGGCTATTGAGCGCCGTAGCCCCACTCGCAAGATCGGGAATGACCGAGGTGACGCTGCCGGACCCAAGCACGATCGAGCCCGTCGTATCGCGCACCGAGTTCAGCAGATGGATGGTGCCGCGCGTGTTGACCGAGGTCGACGCAATCAGCACGCCGTCCTGGCGGATCGCGTGAGCGGCGAGCGTGATGTCGCCCTCGGAGGCGTAGATTTCGCCGCTGTTGCTCACCGTTCCAAGGCCGCCCGGCGTGAACGTCGTGCCGTTCCACGTTCCGACCGACACCTCCGAGCCGCGCGTCGTCGACGACTGGTTGGCGTCGGTGCCGTAGCCGCGGCGGAGGACGAAGTCATCGCCCGCCGCCAGCAGGGCCTGCCCCAATGGCGTGTTGATCGAGCCCCAGTTCTCAACTTCGCTGCCGAGCAGCATCACCGTGCCGCCGCCAGAGGTGACCGACTTCGGGTCATGCGTGCCAATCTGAGCCCCGCGCTCGACAAGCACCTTGCCGTTGCCGGCGCCCATGAAGCTCGGCGTGTAGACGGTGCCCGTCAGCGGCGCGTAGATGCCGGCATTGAGGAACTGCTCGTTGGCAATGTTGGCCGTCGACGCGATGAGGCTGCCGACGTTCACCTGCGAGGCACCACCGAAGACGATGCCGTTCTGATTGATGACGTAGACAGACCCGTCGGCCTTGATAGTGCCGAGGATCTGGCTCGGCGCGGTCCCGCCCGTCACCCGGTTGAGCGCAACCCAGTCGCGATTGCCCTGCTGATCGAAGGTCAGGTCGGTCTTGCCGCCGACATTGAACGTATCCCAGGTGAGGATCGCCTTACCTTGCGTCTGCTCGATGCCGACCTTGGTGCGATCGCCATCGCTGAACTGCGTCGGCAGGTTGGCGCCCTGCCACAGCTCGGTGTTGATGACGCCGCCATTGCCGACGACGCCGTTGCCGATCACCAGCCCGCCGGCACCGAGCCCGTTGACCGCATTGGGCATCGCACTGAGCGCAGCCTTCGCCGCATCGCGCGCAGCCTGCTGGGAGGCCTGCTGAGCCTGGATGGCCAGCGTCGCGCGCTTCAAGGCGTTCCCCGCATCGCGTGCCGCATTCGTCGCAGCGTCCTGCGCCGCCTGCTGCGCCGCTATCGCCGCAGCAGATGGCGTAACCTGCTGACCGCCTAAAGGCTTGGCGTGGCTGCCGGAGGCAGTGAGCAAGATGCCTAAAACGCAACCGAGAGCGGTCAAAAATCTCTGGCCGCGTGCCCGTTTCGTTGCCAGCGAGATGATACGACCGGGCATCGGCATGCTCCTATAACCACGACAAGCTTCGACGGGTGAGCGGCTCGACCGCTGGCCCGAAAATTTGCTCTCGTATAGGTAGACTTTGTAAGGCTGCCGTTTGTGCACTCGCGTGGGCCGTCTTTTTCGCGACCAAAAAGAGCTTCTAGCTCAGCAGCACCACACCGCCGGGCAGCCGCCTGATCCTGGTGCTGAAGACGTGCTCCAGCTGCAGCAGAACTTTCTCCATCTGATCGATACGGAAGCGGCCGCTGAGCGTCCTGTGCCCCAGCGTCGAGTTGATCAGGATGATGCGGCCCGGCCGGTAGCGATTGATCTCCTCGACCGCTTCTGCGAGCGGGGTGTTGCGAAACTCGACGATTCCGCGCTGCCACTCAGACTCAAGGGCTGGATCAACGGCCGACACACTCCCTAACCCTCCATCCCCGTAGCTCACTCGCTGTCCAGGCTGGAGGTCGAACACGCTTCCCTCGCATTCCACGCGCAGTTGTCCCTCAAAGCACGTCACGACCACCGGCGCGCCGACAGCGACGTAGCGGATATCAAATCGGCCGGGGCCGCCGACTGTCGTGCCGTTTGCGGCGACTACTGCCAGGGAGCGCGCAGTGCCCGGAGCGGTCACAAACGACGCTTCCCCGGCCACCAACTCGACGCGATCTTCGTTTTCAGATGATGCGCGGACCGAGAGACTTGTTTGAGTATTCAAATGGACGGCGACAGCATCGGCGATGCGTATCGCGCGCTGCTCGCCCGTGCCCGTCCGGAAATCGGCCCGGAGCTCTGATAAGGACGGCCAGAGACCTAAGGGAGGATTGACAACGCCATAGGCTGCGGCAGCAGCAACCACCGCCGCCCCACCGCCCAGCATTCTGCGGCGATTCATCGCCGTGCTGCGCTCAGAAAACTCACGAAGCGGACCGAGGTAATCGACTTCGGCAGAATTTCGCGCGCGGCCCACCGCGGCTATCCTCTTCCATATCCGCTCGGCATCGGTGTACGCCTTAGCGTGAACCTCACTCCGTCCGCACCACCGCTCGATTTGCTCTGGAGTGGCTTCTCCAGTCGCCATCTTTTGCACCAAGCGTATGGCATCGTCCTCTATACGGCCGAGTTTCGATGGCCGACCAAGCTGGCTCATAGCAACTCCGCGCTCCTCTCATTTCTGGCACGATGCGCCAAGGCCGGCTCTGCAGCCGCCGCATTGAGCACGGTCCTGGACGGCTTGAGATACACTCCTAGCAATCCACCAGTTCCTTCCAGCGCGACAGGCAATGCTTGTGCGCCAGCATAAGCTCTCTTTGGACGAGCCGTCGGGAGATACCCATCTCGTCGGCGATAACCTGTCGAGGCACATCGCCAACGTGTGCTGCCAAGAAGATGGCGCGCCTCCGCGGCGGAAGCTCAGCTATGAGGGTTTCGAACGCCTCGAATTCCGCTTGAGCGATAAGCTGTTGCTCCACGGTCGGTCGCTCGTCGGCGACTTCCAATACCCTTTCAAAATCGACATTGCCGCGATGCCGCTCTTCTTGGCGGCGGCGATCATCAGCGGCATTCAAGACGGTGCGGAACAGATAATGTTCGGGTCGCTGGACAACACTGGCTGGGCCGAGCCTCGCCAGTCGCAGCCAAGCGTCGTGCATGGCCTCTCCAGCGAGATCCGCCGAGCCAAGACGATATGTCAGGCGCCTTTTTAGATCGTCATACTTATCGACGAACAGCCGACGAAGGATGCTCAACGCAGCGTCACTCATGGAGAGTGCCTCAAAGCACTCGCACGGGAATTTAGTGACTCACAGCCAGAGCTTACTCCCGGCGCCTTAGGCACAAATAGTAGCCGGACCGGCTGCAGGAAGTCTTGGGGCGGTCCTTCAGCGAACTTAAGCGCACGCAATGTCCGATCAATCTGGTTGTCGGCCGTCGGTCTTCCAGCCGTGCCAACGCGCAACACATCGGTGACCGCACCGCTCGGCTCTATCCAGAATGCAACAACCATCCGGTAAGATCCGGGCCGACCTTCCTGCAATTCGCATAACGCGCTCAGCACAGCTTGTTGAATCAAGGCATAGTAGCGCTGATGCGCTGGCGACTTTTCGGATTTCTCGCGAGACTGAGTAGCCGGCACAAGAATGAACGTGTCCTCGGCTACGAAACGGGAGGATACGCCCGTCCCCTCCAGGAGTCTCCGCAAGGCGTCGGTCGCCGTCAGGCGTCCCTGAACTTCGCTCGAGACAAGTCCGTCTGATAGGTGCCCCTCGTAAAGCGCTTCGCTTCCCGTCACGTCGCCATAGCGGCTCAGCGCTTCGGCGAGAGGCTGCGGCGGGATAGAGAACTCTAATAGTTGATCGTCTCCAGGCGACTGGGCGTGAACAAACGGCGCTGTCAACAGCATGGCCGTAAGGACGAGCCCCGCCCAGCCTAGTCCATCTGCAAACCGCCCGATGATGCTACCCTGACCGAGCAGGCACGGAGTAGTTGATCGCCAAAGTGGTGATGCCCCGACTAGCTTCGGAGGATCGACTTTGAAGAGCGCACCAACTGCTTGGAAAACCGCTGAACTTTGGGTAGCCGCCAGCACCCCTCATCCCCACGCCGACGAATGTGCCGCAAACTATGAGGGGGATATTGCAGAATGACGACAACAGCGCGATTGGGGCCTCTTCACCCCGCGAAGGGAGAGGCGCGCCGCAAGGGGCAGTCAGTCCGCAGACTTGCGCCTGTGGTCCAAGGCAGAGACCAGGATGCTCGATGCGAAACCGGCCATCCACCGCCCCAGCACGAACGAGTCAGCTCACAAGCATATTGCTGTCGGCAGGCGCACGAAATTAGTTCCAAAGTGTGACCCATTATCCACTTCCGGAAAGCGCTGCACCTAGGGAACGCGTGCATTTTTCCCTTGTTTTCCTCTCATATTCTCGCTCGGCTCGGCCGCCAAACTACATCGGGTTCGCGGTCAATCACCTCAAATGATGGCTCCGTGTTGCGCGGCACAGCTGCTGCGCTCGTCTCAATGTTGAGCGTGATGGATCCGCGTAGTGGGCCCTCGCGCGCGGCGTAGCAGCGCCATGCTGCTGCCTCGCTGAGTAGAGTACGAGGGGCTGTTTCATGAGTCGTGTGCGCGTAGTGTCTGAGAAGCGAGCTATTCCCTGCGAGTGTCGCCAACAAGCTGATGTGTCCGTCTCCCGGGCTTTCTCATCAAAGCTCAGACACCAGCAGATTGAAGTTCGTGCTGGTGAATTAGCTGGCCCGCTGAGCTTCTCTCCCGCGCCGACGTCGTTGGCTGCCTCGAGGCGCTACCTCCGCGGCACTATCTGCGCGACCGCACTATTCCTGATCCTGCCCGCCGTGTCGGCGACGATGCTCGTCGCGGCAACCCCCGCGCTTGCGGAGGGCGGCGCTGGTGGGGCGAACGGCGGATGGGACGCTGGCGATGGTGGCGCTGGTGGCAGCTCCGGCTCGGCGGGTAGCTCGGGTGAAACTACTCCGGGCCAAATGGGCGGTGGAGGCGCCGGTGGCGCCGGAGGCTCTGCCGGTGTCGGCAGTGGAGGTGATGGCGGCAATGGAGGAGACGGCGTCGGCGGACGGGCATACGGCGGCGGTGGTGGTGGCGGCGGCGGCGGTAGCGCCGGAGATGTGTACTCGGATTCGACACTCTACACCAACCAGGGTGCATTAACGGGCGGCGCGGGCGGCAGTGGTGGTGCAGGCGGCATAGGCGCACCCGAATATCCTCCCGCGCATGGCGGCGGCGGCGGCGGCGGCGGTGAAGGCGGCATTGGCCTACTCGTGGGCGGTGATGCCATCGACGTCTCGAACACCGGCGAGATCACCGGCGGCAAGGGCGGTGACGGTGGTCGTGGCGGAAGTGGAGAAGCCGGCTGGTATACAGGCGTCGTCAACGGCGATGGTGGCGACGGCGGCGATGGCAATTCGGGTCTCGTGAGCAATACCGCTGGAATTACGCTGACGAACACTGGCACAATTGCCGGCGGCGATGGCGGGCGCGGCGGACAAGGTGGTGCATCCACCGACAGCGCCCCCGGCGCCAATGGCTCGGCCGGTGCCGGCGGCGTTGGCATCAGTGGCTTGGCGGCGGGACTGACGATCATCAATGCCGGCACGATCTCCGGCGGACTAGCCGGCAGCGACCCTGGCAACGGGAGTACGCGGGCGAACGCCATCGTCTTTTCCGGTGACGGCAATACGCTCGAAATTCGAGATGGCTCGGTGATCAGCGGAAATGTCGTGGCGGCCGGCACGGACGACGTCTTCCGGCTTGGCGGCGAAGGCAACGGTTTGAGCTTCGACCTGTCGGCCATCACCGTCCAGTATCAAGGGTTCGAGGCTTTCGCGAAGTCAGGAGGCAGCGCCTGGACTCTGACGGGGTCGGCGGAGACCAGCAATTGGACCGTGACGGAGACTGGTACGCTCATCAATAACGGGACGATCGGCAACGTCGACAACTCCGCAACCTCGGTCTTCATCAACGACAATGGCGCCAAAGCCGGCGCAGTCGATAACGCTGGCACGGGCTCCAACGCGGGCGAGATCGCGTCGCTCAACAACACCGGCGGCAGCTTCAACAACTCTGGAACCGTCACCAATGCCTCCACCGTGAGCGGCGGCACCGTCACCAACACCGGTGAGTTCCAGAGCACGGTCGCCAACAGCGGCGGAACGTTCAACAACGACGCCGATGGCACCACGGGCGCCTTCACCAACTCTGCGGAGACCAACAACAACGGCGGAACGATTGCCTCGCTCGACAACAGTGGCGACGGCGTTTTCACGCAGACGTCCGGCACGGTGAGCAACGGCGTGAGCAATGATGGGACGGTCAACGCAAGCGGCGGCGCCATCAATGGCGACATCGACAACAACGGGTCCGGCCTGTTCAACGTAGGCGGCAATCTGGCCAGCAACGGTGTGTTCACCAATGCCGCCGAGGCCGAGCTCAACGTGACGGGCGGCGACTACACCGGCCTGTTGAAGCTCGACAACTCCGGCACGGTCGATATCGGCGACGGGTTCACCCTGTCCGCCGGCACGATCAACAACAACGCCGGCCAGATCAACATCGGCATTAACTCGACGCTCGAGGGCACGGGCAACACGCTCAACAACGCAACGACGATCAATGTCGCCACCGACGGCAACATCGCGGACGCTGGCGCCGTCAACAACCTTGCCACAGGCATCATCAACTTCAACGGTCCCGGCGGCACCGCCACGGTAACGAGCGACATCAACGAGGTCACCAACCTCGGGCAGTTCAACGTCTTCAGCGGTAACGTCTTCGTGGAGGGTAGCGCGCCCGGGACCGCGACGTTCACCAACGGCGCCACCGGCTCCATCGACATGGTCAGCGGCAGCCCGAATCAGACCTTTACTGTCGACGGCATCTATAAGGGCGTCGCCGGCAGCACGATTTCAGTCGACTTCAACGCGAAGGACTCGACCGCCGACCAGCTCCGCACCGTCGATGCCACGGGCGTCACGGTCGTCAACTTCAACCGGGTGGCCAGCGGTGTTACTGCCGGCACGCTAATCGTCAGCCAGAGCAGCGATATCAACACCACCGAAACCTTTGCCGCAGGCACCGGCCTGGACGCTACGGGCTTCTTCACCTACGAGTTCGTCAAAGAGGGCCAGGACTGGGTCGTCCGCTCGGGCGTCGACCAGCGTGGCGCCGCCTCGATCGTTACCAACGTCTCAGGCGCGCTTTCGACGATGGCCAGCGGCTTCTTCGAGCCCGCATCCAACTTCGTCACCTACAAAAGTGGCGATGCGAACCGGATCTCGTGCAGCGTGTGGACCCGGGCCGATGCCGGCCGCTATGACGTCGGCTCAGAGTCTGCAATCAATTTTGCTGGCGGCGGCTCCCTCGGCAACATCGAGACTGAGCAGAGGCTCACCTACCAGGGCGGCCAGGTGGGAGCCGACTGCGGCACCCTGAACGTAGCTGGGTCCGGTTGGAACGCCCATGTCGGCGCGACCGGCGGCATGATCGAAGGCGACCTGGACCAACTCGGCAGCGTCGGGAGCACCGACATCGAGATGCCGTTTGCCGGCGCCTATGCTTTCCTGACCAACGGCACCTTCGTCTTCGACGCCTCCTATCGACACGATTTCAACTCTTTTACGTTCACCAACATGCTAGCGGGTCTCGATCGGACCGAGGTCGATGGCACGGGTGATAACGTCTCCGCGTCTGCCCTCTTCCGAGCTGACCTCGGTGGCGGCGTGTACGTGTCGCCCTCGGCGTCGATCTCATACACGCGCTACGACAGCGAGGCGTACCGATTCGACTCCGGCGGCATCCTCGGCACCGTCGAGTCCGGCTCCGACGAGTCGCTGCTCGGCAAGCTCGGCGTCCAAATCGCTTTCGTGCAGAGGATCTCCGTGTCGGAGTTCCTAACGCCCTACGCCAGCGCCAGCGCGTGGCGGAATTTCCTGAACGAGACGGACTTGGCGCTCATGGTCGACAGCACGGGTGGCGGAGCGACAACGATCACCTCCGACACCCGAGGTCCCGCATCCTTTGGCCAGTACACGGGAGGCGTCTCCTACTCGAACCTTGCACTGGGCATCGCCGGCTACCTGCAGGGCACCTGGCGCGAGGGCGGCGAAATCTCGGGCGGTTCCATCACCGGTGGCGGGCGCGTGGACTTCTAAGAGCGCGCAGCCAGATGATCCTTCCCCATTGAATTGGTCCGACTCGAAGTATGGATTTTTCCCTCGAAAAGGACGGATATGGCGAAGAGCAATTACAAGCCGGAGGATCCGAACTCGTCGGTAGATCGACGCCAACAGCGCTTTGAATTCAATGATGGGGGCGGCCATCTCCTCTGCGATTATTCCGGTGCGGCGCCCCTCGTAAATCATCAATCTTGGCAACGTGCTCTGCTAGCGCGAAGTCCGGGTGTTCAGTGAGCAGGCCCGCGCAGCGGTCTCCTCCCCGCTCTGCGGAACCTGCTTGTCTCGCTGTCTCATCGTGTCCCTCCGTGGGGTTACGATGAGCCGGAACCTCTCTCTTACGCAATCGGCTCAATCTGTCCGGTAGGCTCTGGCGGGGAATAGGCCTTCCGACCTAGTGCAGCCGCACCGGGAACTGCCAGACATTGTTACCGTCGTCGCTCTCATAAAAGCCCGCTTGCCGCAAACGCTCAGACAGCAGCGAGTAACAGACATCTTCCCGATCCATGAGTTCGAGGACAACTTCGCCTGCGAGCCTCGCCTCCCGTCGCTTGGAAAAGGTAGCAATGACAAGCCCCGTGGCGCGATGCACCAAGTAGGTCTCGTTTCTTCCCTCTTCTCGCAGACCAAACAAGCCGACGCCGCGAAGCACTTCCCCTTCAATGCGCGCGAACTCGCCGTTGCCCACGAGGACGTCGACAGCTGCGCGACACCACTGATGCATTTTCATCTTTCACATCCTGTTGATAGTAGCCAAACCTGTTTCACCCATGACGATTTCAGCGAGGTGTGACGATGTCACGGGCGCAGTCGATATAGATGCTCGTGTCACGTCTCAGCATTGTCGTAGCGCCAGATCAGCGGAGACGTTCAATGCCGACATAGTCGCCAACGCTCAAGCGACCGCACTCGTGACTTAAAGGTCTTATGAGCTCGATCCCGATCAGCTTGGCACGTGACGGCAAGGTTGCGCCGCAGATCCCATGTGCGGCAGTGTTCGGTTCACCGATTGCATTCCCCTTGGTGCGAGCGCGACCGACCCAGCTTGCGCCGGGCCGGGATGCGCTTGAGATCAGATGAACCGGCGAGACTGCGTCGCCATGAGTTCCTTGGCCACTTTGCCGATAACATTCCGAGTGACGTTCTCTGAGTAGGTTGGCCCACACGGCTCAATCCCTAGCGGGATAGCGACACCACCGGGTCCACGCACGCCATGCCAAACCGCGGTTGTATCTCCGAATGAATTGACTGCCGCCATTCCGGCTTCGAGCCACCGAGCGATGACACTATCGAACTCATCGGCCTTATCGTCGGGGTCCATCTCGGCGAAATCGTATCCGAGAGTTTCGTTAGCGAGACGCCCAGCAACCTTCGCAAGCTCCATAGTATCGAAGATGCCGAACAGGACGCCGCTCGGAATGTGAACCACATGAGCGAGGCTGCGCGCACCTTGCGTCGCAGGATTGCGGATTTCGCGTTCGCAAATGCCAAACTCAGCTAACGAAAACCCAGAAACTGCCGTAGTGCCCTCGCCTTCCGGCACAACCAAGGTCGCTCCGGCCCAATCCATCTGATCCGCTTTCATTAGGTGTCTCCATGTCAGGTTTTACGCCCATGAACGCCACGCAACAGATCTCCGGCAAGGTGAGGCTATTTAACTGCCCCGCTCCAGTGTGCTCTCAATCATGCAGACGATGCGATTTGATACAGATCCGGCCATGCGGCAGCGGCAGACGCTTGCGGTGCCGCGAGCTCGGCGCACGACGGAAGCCGCTAGACCCGGCGACTTTGAATGTCGCCCGTAACCAGGATAGCGGCTCGGTTGGATAATAGTATCCCTCGATTAGCATCGTGAGTTCCTCAGATGTGCCCGCGGGCGATGTCGTAAAAATGCAGGAACACGGCGACGCGGATCGCGCTCGACAGCGACTGCCCCTCATCGGCCGTCGTCGCAATTTCGAGAAGGACCCGGTTCATAGTGCGTCGCCGCCGCCGGGCCATTTCCTTGAGTCCATCCCAGAAGACGTCTTCGATGATGACGGACGTTCGACGTTTGCCGATGATCACACTGCGCTTAGTCGGGCGCTTGCCGTCGGACGGGACACCTTCACGCCAAGATCGTTGCTGGAGCATCGCTAAGTTCCACTGCTCGTATTTCTGCGTAAGGTCCGGGGTGTGCTAACTGATTTGCATCCCGAGCCGCCAGTCTTTGAAACGAAGCGAAATGCAAATTTCGGTTCTCTGAATATCCTCGAAATAAGGGGGGCGGCGCGCCGCGGGGTCGGGCGGGGTGCCGAAAGAACCTTCGGCCCGCCCCTCCTGCCTTGACGCTCGGCCGCGCATAGGCGCGGCCCGACCCTTGGGCCTGGCCTTCAGACGTGCAGGCGATTGTGACTTGCCTGACGCCCCTGCCTTAGCCTTGCGCTTGGATCGAGCGCCGGACTTACCCCGCTGCTCTACGCATTGCGATGGCGCGGCGCCCGCAGGCGCCGCCGCAACCACATACTGAGCCGATGGCACTGCTTTTGTCAGACGTATACGTTGCACAATATCTCTGACAGGTTCAGTGCCACGCTCAGCGTCGCGGGCCTTGTGCCGATACCAAGTGCGTCGGCTTTTACCCTTGGCCTTCCATGGTTCCAGTTTCTCGATTGAAGGAGGCTTCGGAGGTTGCGCTGCTTTCTCGGCGGCACGCTTCGCCGCCTGATAAGCGGTGTTGTTTCGCCGGTTCTCGACGTTCATCGCGCGCTTGGTCGCGCCAACCCAGCGGAAGGTGCGCATGCCAAGCCGTTGCCGTTCGTCTTTCGTGAGCCCCAGTAGTTCGCCGAACTGCGTCGCCGTCCATCGCCGCGGATTGAACGCTGCGTCGGTGATGACTTCCTCAAGCTCATCGGCATCGACCGCGGGGCAGTAGCGCCGTATCCACTCGATGGCCTGATCGGCGTCCGTTACGCTCGCAATGGCGACGGCAAAAGCGGTTTGCGCCTCGCGGCTCAACGGGCCGCGATGCAGCCGGTCAAACGCAAGGATCTCGACCTCATGCGCCCGCCGGGCGCGGAAGCTGAAGCTGCGCTTCGATGCGCGCCATGTTCGACCGCGGCCTTTGTAGCCGAGAACAACGCCCGCGATCATTTGAACTGTATCAGCCCAGTCGGGGATGATGCGCGCGAGGCGCGGATCGCTGGCGCGCATAGCGGCAGCGTTGAACGTCCCGGGGGATGGCATGGCGGTCATGGCAGCACCCCCGCCAGCGCTGCGATTGCCCGACGCCGGTTCGGATACCGCCCGACCATCCGCAGCCCTTCAGGACGCGCGACGAACAACTGCACCCCATTGCGGGCGGAAATGATCCGTGCCGCAAGTCGATCGCCCTCAAATAAATGGAGCACCGGCTCTTGTGCCAATCCCGCGACACAATTATTTTCTGAGCACTTCCTTTTCGATGACATCCGCTTCGCACTGACGGGCTTGTCCCCCGGCGGTGCACTCGGCGTCCGCGGCTTCGCCTGCGCCGCCCGCTGCCGAATAACCTCGGCCTGCGCCTCGGGCGTCTTAGCCTTTGCAGCTTCGAGAAGGGCATCGCGGTTGTCGGCAAGGCCGTGCTTGTGCGCGGCCTCCTTCGCTTCCGGCGACAGGTTGCCGACCTTCATCGCGCGGCGAACCTCATCGCGAGGCATGTTGAGTTCGCGGGCTGTCTGACTGATGCCGCGACTACGATGCTGTGGGCCGGCCTTCCTCCCATCGGACAAGACTGCCTGCGCATCTTGGCGCAGTCTGTCCCTTCTTCCGTTCAGCCACCAACGCCACCCACCGCACGACAAGCTCGTCGCGTTCGAGCGCCGAGATCTCCCGCCGATGCAGGTTCTCCGCGATCTCCGCGAGCTTGCCGACTGCTACCGCGTCCGCGCCCCCGTTAAGCTCGGGCAGTTCGATGGCGTTGATTGCATCCCAACCGAGTTCAATCGCGGCTTGGAGCCGGTTGCGGCCGGCGACGATCTGCGCGCCGCACCCGGCGTAGCGCTGAACAAGAATAGGATTGAGCAGGCCGATTTCGGCCATGCTCGCCTTTAGCGCCGCAACCGTCGCAGGATCGGGTTGCCGGTCGTCAGGAACGCCGATGGTGGTTGGCGCGAGAAGGTTTATCTTGCTCATTTGTCGCCCCCCCTCGCAGCCATCCGGGCGCGCGCATCTTTTCGTGTCATGATCTCATGCGGCCCGAAGGCCGTCCCCCGTTGTCGAGCATTCCCGAATTCGTCCGTTGAACCACGCCTCAAGATCTTGACGCCGATAACGGACGCGAGGACGAACACCAGTCCCAACCCGAAGAAACTTGGGACCGCCTCCCGAACGACGAAGTCGCATCAGCAATGCCTCGCTCACGCCGACCAGCACCGCTGCCTCGCGCGTATTCAACAGATCGTTCACATTCAGCATTTGACCCCCATAAAATGGAAAAGCCGCCCTGTTGAAAGGCGGCGGAATAACGCAAAACGTTCCGTGTTTATCGATATGTATTGCGCAAACGAAAAGTCCATACCGCATTTCTCAAGACGGTATCAGGGTATGGGAATTATTTTCAAAGTGGGGCGAAATCATCCAACAAGGCGGTGACAATGGCGCCTTGCTTCGGCGGGGGACGTCCCCACGATCATCTCGTTACATCACTTCGACCAGCATCTCGCACGCGCGGCAAACGCGTTCGAGCATCCACGCCCACTTGATCCATTGAACCAAGCGGTGGAAGTGACGGACGAGAGCCGGTTTATGAGAACGAGTTCTCATGTCCAACCCTCCGTACATCCTCAGCCGAGGTAGACCCTCGGCGGCCCGCTCGTCGCGGGTTGTGAACCGGCATGCAATTTTGACCCCTTGCTGGGGGTAATCGGCGCGCAATTTTGACCCTACCCCCTGTGCTGAGAACATTGCCCTTGGTGCGTGCGTCGGCACGAGGGCGAGCGGGGGATGATCA
>NZ_FPEJ01000001.1:0-357500 GCF_900117445.1 Hyphomicrobium sp. NDB2Meth4
GTGACACGTCCAATCCGACATAGCAGGTCATCGAGCAGCCTCCGATGTGCGAAGAGCCGAGCAATAGCGCTCTGACCGCGGCACTATGGAGGATCATGCTCCGCCGCGATTACCCGATGTCCACACATGGGACACTGCGGTTGTCGTGATGCCGAGATATCGGACTTCGGGTCACTGGCCACGGGGTTTTGTGACGGACACTTATAAGAGTCCGCTCTTCCCTACGAAGCCGCCCAAAGCGCGCCGCGCCTTGAGGTTAAATATTGGGCTCGCTACGGATCAGCAGAAGCAAGCCGCACATCTGCGGTGGCTTCGGTGAAAAAACGCTACCCGAAAGTCCGCAACCTGCCTCAGGATCGCTATTCCAAATCCCGTGAGCGGGTGTACCCGGCGGAGGCTGGCATGCGATATGTCGAAGCGTTCTTTCAGCCTTGGGCGTTCGGTCTCAATGGCTTGGAAGTCATACTCTTCTCGAGCGCGCTCTCTGAAGTGATCATGATCGTCTGGTTCGGCCGCCGGCTCCTGGCTCTTCGCGCGCTTCCCGTCCCAACACGACCAGAACAAATCCGTGGACCCGGCACGATCATACCGATGTGGTTCGGCGTGATGTTCGTCGTCTTCGCGACGCTCTCCTACCTTCTCTGGCTTCCGGTCAAAATCTCCTTCATCGTTATCGTCGCCCTCATTCTACCTTCGGCCATAGTCGTCGCCTTACTCATCACATCATCTCTGCTCCTCTACTCGGTCGAACTCAATGCGCGCTTCGGCAAGGTGTGGGTTAAAGCCCTCGACTTCCCGTACCTACTCTTCGGCGCGGTCGGTCTACTGCGGATAATCGATACTTCCCCGGTCGTCGCCGCGCGCCACACATCGCTCGACACAATCGCCATTACAAGCGTTTCGCTCGCGCTGGCGATACGCCTCGCAAAATCCATTCTTGAGGTGTTCTTTGACAAATGGATCGGGTCAACCACGCCCGGGTCGCAAGTGAGGTCACGTGCATTACCGAAATAGTGCACATCTGCCGCGCCGCGAATCAGATGCGGCCTCAACGCCAAGCCAACGTTCAAATCCGCGGAGTCGACCGAAATGCCAAAACGGCGCTTTGCCGAGTTTGCGGACGTGCAGCCGGATATCGGCAGTTGCTTCATTGGTCAAAGTCCTTTTTCCGCTTAACCTCGCCGAGCGGACGCACGCACGTCGGGCGACAAGCGAGAGCGGGCGTGCATCCACGACACGTACCATCGGTATCGATTTATGCTGCATGCTACTCGACAGACGCCCCGAGACTCGCCGCTACCCAGTCTCGAGGACGAGGTGGCCGCCGAGCAAGTCGCGACCCTGTTTAGCCACGTTGCCTTCGGCGTGCTTGCGGCGACGGCCGGCGCGGCCATCCTCGGTGGAACGCTCTGGTGGCTCGGACTGACGCAGTTCAGAACCGGAATGTTCTGGACTGGCTATATCGCCTTGTGCGCCCTCGCTCACATACTCCTGCAGCGATCCTATTCCCGCGCCAGGCCGGCCACATCAGATTGGCAAGCCTGGGGAATGGGGTTCACGGCAATCGCCCTCGCCGAAGGGCTGGGCTGGGGCTGGGCACCGCTGTACCTCGTGAGCGGCGGCTTCGAGGTTCGCCTGCTTGCGATGATGGTTGTATTCGGTGTTGCGGCCGGTGCCATCCCCGCGTTCAGCGCTTACCTGCCCGCCTTCTTCGCAATCTTTCTTCCAGCCACCTTGCCTTACGCCTTGGTCAGTCTCGGTGCGACCGACCCGTTGGCCCAAGCAAGCTCGTTGTTGATGCTGGTATTCATTGTTGCCTTGGCCATTCTCAGTGTCGGCACCAATCGGACCCTCAAAGACAATGTGCGGCTGCGCATCGCCACCCAGCGGATGGCCGAGGAGTTGAGGCGACAGAAAGAGATCGTGGAGCAGGCGAGCTTAGCTAAGTCCACGTTCCTCGCCGCCGCGAGCCATGACCTGCGCCAGCCCATTCACGCTCTGGGCTTATTCGTGGGTGCTTTGCGCGCGGTAGAAATCCCCCAGCCGGGGCGAAGGCTCATCGAGCAAATTGAAGCTTCCCTCATCGCAATGGACGGGCTCTTCTCGGCGCTGCTCGACATCTCTCGACTGGATGCCGGTGTCGTCGAAGTCCAAAAACGCCCATTCGAGATCGCACCGTTTCTCGCGCGCATATGCCGTGATGCGAGGCTAGACGCCGAGGCGAAAGGTCTAACGGTAACCTGCGTGCATTCCGGCCGGCTCGTCGACACCGATCCTGTGCTGCTTGAGCGGATCGTGCGTAATCTGGTGTCGAATGCTGTCCGCTATACCGATCGCGGCCGCGTCCTGATCGGTTGTCGCATACGTCACCGACAACTATCCATCGAGGTTTGCGACACCGGTCGTGGAATAGCAGAACGCGACAGGGAGAAGATTTTCCAGGAGTATTTTCAAGTCGGTAATCCGGAACGAGACCGGACCAAAGGTCTTGGGTTGGGGTTGGCGATCGTGCGCAGGCTTGCCACCTTGCTCGATTGTCCGTTGAGCTTGCGATCCGTACCCGGAAAAGGGTCGTGTTTCTCTATCAGCGTTCCGCTGGCCGCACCGGACGCTCTCGCGACGAGCGACCAATACGAGATGGGGCCGCTGGCGACCGGCCTCGTTCTCGTCGTGGACGATGAAATCGCGATCCGCCAAGCCATGGCCAGCCTTCTAGGTGGCTGGGGTCATCAGGTCGTCGCTGCCAGCTCAGGCGACGAAGCCATCCGCCATATGGCGAACTGCCCGAAGAAGCCGGACCTGATCATCAGCGACCTTCGACTGCGAGATCAAGAGACTGGGATCGAGGTGATCGAGCGAATGCGAGCGGAGTACAACGATACGATCCCTGCCATGCTGATCACCGGTGACACGTCGGCCGCCAGAATTTCCGATGCTCAAAAAAGCGGGCTGCTCGTCCTGCACAAGCCGGTCCCCAATGGAAAACTGCGTGCCGCCATTGCAAACCTGATGCACAAGGCGGGCTCGGCCTAGGCGAGGATCAGATCAAACCCGACTCCCGTCCGACGGCGGCGGCTTGCGTCCGGTTGACGACATTCAAGGCTTTGAAGATTGCAGTGATGTGCGCCTTTACTGTCTTCTCGGACAGATTGAGCTCGTGAGCGATGATCTTGTTTGGCTGCCCTTCGCTGAGGCGCCGCAAAACCTCGATCTGGCGAGGCGTCAAGTTTGAACCGCCATCCTGGCCGCGGCTCGGCGTCGAGCCGGCCCGGGCTCCCATTTCACTGAGGACCAGCGGCGGCACGTAGATCTCGCCCTGGAGAACCAGTTTGATGGCTGAGATGAGGGTGTGCTGGCTCGCCGATTTCGGCACATAGCCGAGCGCACCTTGCGCCAGCGCGTTTCGGGCATCCCGCGGCTCTTCCGACGATGACAAGACGATCACCGGAAGATCAGGGCGGCTGCGGCCGAACTCCGGCAGTGCGGACAAGCCGTTCATGCCGGGCATGACAAGATCGAGAATGACGACATCAAGGTCCTGCTGCTCTTCGACCAGCCGGAGTGCCGCCTGGGCATCACCCGCTTCAAGGACGACCGCGTCAGGCCCAAGCTGTCGCAAAAGGGCAACGAGCCCTTCTCGCAAAACAGGATGATCGTCCACGACCAACAGCTTCATGCGCCGACTATGGTTTGCGTCATGCCCGCGTGACAAGAGGAGAGAGGTCTCAATTTCCCGATTGCGGTCTTAGGACCGTATCGAGACGTGCGTTCAATTTACGATGTACATCTGGGCGTGCATTTTGCCTGGCGGCAGGCCGAGAATGGGATCTAACTTGGAAGACGTCGGACATTTCATTTTCGTCCGCCGAATTGGTGTTTCCCGCTGAGCCGCCGAGCTAACGAGTCTTTTTTAGGCATCGCAGCCATGCACGCACAAAGGCCTGAACACCCTGAAGCTCATGGTTCAGCCGGCACCGGCCCCAATCGGCCAATGCAGCAAGGTGCCGGCAATCGCGGCGCAAGCGCCCAGCCCGCATTCGATCTTCGCGTCGTACTGTTCGCCGGGGTCGGCCTTCTCGCGGCCGCGCTGTTGAGCGTCGGCTATTTCGATGATGACCGGTCGCCGAAACGTCCCGGCGAACAAAACTCTCTGATGACCACCGTCGCCGCCGCTGAAGCCGAGCAAGCCATTGCGCGCCTGCTCCTGAGCGAAGCGCAGAAGGAGCAAGTGCGCGAGGATGTCTCGCGCGGACGGCTGCGGCTCGCATGGATCAAGGTCTCCGATAACCTCACCGAGGACGGCGACTGGATACGCCTTGAAGCAGCGGGATTTCGCCAGGACATCCGTTTGCTGCACCAGCCCTACCAGATCGCCGTCCCATACCTGCCGGGCAGCACGGCAACCGTAACCGGCCTGGTCGATGGCATCGATGGCGACATCACCGTGTCCGTCTCGACTGGCGGCGGGCTCATTTCGCTCAAGCCGCTCAAACAGGGAGAAACGCTCCAGATTCCGACGCCTTAGATCGAGGCAACCTCTCGCACATTCACTATCGCGCATGGGCACGGGCAACGTCGCTTTACGGGATTTCTCTCAGGTGGCAGACTTTCTTTATACATATGGCTTGGGCAATCTCGCGCACCGAGGACTTTTGACATGACGGGGATGGCGTGGGCCGGTCGGCTCGGCATCATCATTGCCATCATTGTCATCGAGCGGGCCTCGCCGGCTCTCGCCTGGTTTCTGGTCATTCTCGCCGGTGTGGGCGCCATCTGCTTCGTGCCCTATCAGGGCCGCCTCTTCCCCGAACCTATCCTGCGCGCCATCGACAGCGCTGTTGGCAAGCACGGTCGCGCCAGCGAGCCCAAGGCACCGACCGTCATCGACGAGACAGAACTCGCCAGCTATCTGAAATCACGTGTCATTGGCCAGAACGACGTCGTGTCGGCCATCTCCCGCCGATTGCGCCAGCGGCTGGCAGCGCGCAGACCAGGAAAGCCTATCGCGGTGTTCGGATTTGCCGGGCCCCCCGGAGTGGGCAAGACTTATCTTGCGCAGGTCCTTGCGAAAAAACTCTACGGGAACGACGCGCACCTACACGTCTTCGAGATGGCGAAGTTTCGCGAAGGCTACTCTGCCAACAGCCTGTTCGGCGTGCCCGCCGGGCTGCAGGGCTCCGGAGAGCCGGGACTCCTCTCGCGCGCTCTGCGCGACACCCCCAACGCGATCATCCTGTTGGACGAGTTCGAGAAAGCCAGCCGCGACATTCACATGCAGTTCCTGTCGGCCTGGAATGACGGCTTCGTCACGGATCTGGGCACCGCCACCAAGTATTCGACCACGGAAGCGATCTTCATTCTCACCACCAATGCCGGGTCGCGCCGTATCGCCGAGCTAACGCGCGATCCCACGATCGCGCAAGACGAGGTCAACGACCTCGTTAAGGCGGCGCTCGTCGATGCCGATTTCGCGCCGGAGGTGTTGTCTCGAATAGATGTCGTCTTTGCATTCCGCGCCATCGAGGGACTGGATATCGCGCGCGTCGTCGCGCTGGAGATCGAACGCAAGGCAGCCGAATACCAGCTGCAGATCGCACCGGGCGGAATCGAACCATCCATATTGCTCGACGCAATGAGCACCTTCACCGAAACCAAGCCGAAGGGCGGCGTGCGCGATATCGCGCGGCAGATCGAAGACAAGATCGCCGACGGCTTGATCGAAGCGAGAGCGGATGGAGCCACCTTCATCCGCCTGCAAGCATCGGGAAAGCGCGTGCGCGTCATACCGGTATCGGAGCAGGACGCGATGTCTGCCGCTGCGGCCGCGCCCGTCAGCTCAGAGGCAATCGCATAGGAGCGAGGGAAGCCCCATGGCACGAGATGGCAAGCAGAGCGGTTCCCTGAGCCAGGACCCCCTCGATCGTCTGTCGAACTTCAACGTGCTCTCCGACAAATGGGAAGCCAAGAGCCGCGAACTCGCCGTCATCGATCCGGTAGAGCTGGCGAGCTATTTGAAGTCGAGGGTCATCGGGCAGAATATGGTCGTTGATTCCGTCGTTGCGCGTCTGCATCGGCGCATGGCGGCCAAGCGGCCGAACAAGCCAATCGCCGTGTTCTGCTTCGCCGGGGCACCCGGTGTCGGCAAGACCTACCTCGCCCAGATCCTGGCCGAGAAAATCTACGGCAGCCCAAAGAACCTCCACTACATCGACATGACCAAGTTCGGCAGCGAGGCGACCTCCTGGACGCTCTTCGGCTCCGCCAGCGGCCACGTCGGCTCCAACAAGCCCGGCCTGCTCCCTCGCTACCTGCGCGACGTGCCGAACTCCGTCGTACTTCTGGACGAGATCGAGAAGGCACACCGCAGCATTCTCACGCAGTTTCTCTCGGCCTGGAATGACGGTTTCATCACCGAGATGAGCGACGGCTCGAAGCATTCCACCGCCGAGGCCATCTTCATCATGACTACGAACGCCGGGCGTGCCCGCATTAACGAGTACACGCGCGATCCGAAAATCACCCAGGAGGAACTCAACAAGCTGGCCAGAGGCGCTTTGGAGGACGCCCAATTCGCGCCCGAGGTGCTCTCGCGCGTGGACGACGTCTTCGCCTTCCGCGAGCTTGCCGGGCTCGATATCGCCCGCGTCGTCGCCCTCGAAATCGAGAAGACCGCTAAATCCTACGGCCTTGAAATCGCCGGCCAGGGCATCGACCCGGAAATCCTGATGACCGCCATCGACGAGTTCACCGAGAACAAGCCGAGCGGCGGCGTGCGCGAGATCGCTCGCCATATCGAAGACAAGATCGCGGACGGGCTTATCGATGCGCGCGCAAACGGCGCCATGAGCGTGATGTTCGAAGCGGACGGGCCGGACGTTCGCGTGATCCCCATCGATGCGCCTGCGACCGGCTCAGACACCGCCAACGCAACCGGCTTGGCGAGCGAGCAGAGCGAATAGCGGAGATCGGTGATGAGCGCGCCCACCAAAGGCATGCTGTCGAAACAGGCGGCCCGCAAGTCCTTGATCGGCACCCTGATCGATCTCTATAAGGGCGACCTGGCGTTTCGCGGCATGACGGACTTCGCCGTCATCGGCTTCGTCACCATGATGTTCCTGCATCCACCCGCAGCCATCCAATTGCCAACCTGGGATATCTGGCGCCCGGCCCCTACGCCCACTCCGGGACCGACCCCGACGCCCTTACCACCCGCTGCCGCGGCCGTCCCTATCCAGTTTCCACCCAACATCAAGAATGCACGCTTCTCCGATCCCTTCATCTTCGACATCGACAAATCCGTATTTCAAAGCTCGAGTTCCGACGACCAGAAGCGCCTCGCCGAAGCATGGGTGGCAATCGCGCTCGACCAAAGTGACAAAGCTCTCGCCGCTCTGAAGGGCGCAAGCGACGCCGATCCCAACGTCGCCTTGCTGCGCGGTGCCGCCGAGGCGGGCCGCCGTACTCAAGCAGGCTACAAGGCGGCGCAAACATATTGGCGGCAGGCGGTCAATGGCGGCAGCGTGCAAGCAAAGGCGCTACTTGGCCAGCTTATCGGCACCGGCCTGACGGGAGCGGCCAGCAATCCCACTGAGGCGGCTCAACTCATTGACGCTGGTGTCGATCTTGGTGACCGGCAAGCAATGCGCATTGCCGGCATCGGCTATCTGAGCGGTGAGCTCGGCAAGCTCGACCCAACTCGTGCAGCTGATCTTCTGAAGCGCAGCGCCGACGCCGGCGATCCGATGGCGATGGCGCTATACGCGCGGATGCTATCGGACGACCTTGGCGTTGCGAAAGCTGATCGCGATCTCGCCGCCGCCTACCTCGAGAAGGCGGCGAACGCCGGCCTTACCATGGCGCAGTTCACCCTCGGCCAATGGATCTTCGATCAATTCAGCAAGGGAGTGCGAGCGGACCCCAAGGAGGGAATCGCGTGGATGGAGCGCGCTTATGAGAAAGGACGCTCTCTCACCGGACTGACAGGCCTAGCGGCATTCTTGGATGGCACGCCGGGTGCCTGGAGCAACAAGAAGCTTGCGGCAGACTACGTTCGTCGCTGCTCGGCTCTCCCCTACTGTCAGGTCTACGTCGGCTATGAATGGAAGGAAGGAAATTTCGGCAAGGTCGACCTCCTCGCCGCGCGCGCGCATACCGCTGTCAGCACCAGGTTCAACCCCAACGGTATCGCCCAGCTCAACGAGATCGATGCGAAACTGAGCCCTGCGCAGCGGGCCGAGGCTGCGACGCTCGAACAAAAGCTGCTCGAAGGCATGAGCCCGGAGCCGCCCGAGCTGCACATCCAGTTCGCCGAGCTCCCGCCCATCCCGCGGCTCGAGGCAATCTGGCCGTCCATCCCCCCGATCGCCGGCGTTTCATCCAGCACTCCGCAGCCCGATAAGTCCGCCGTCGGCCCCTCTGATCTCCAGAGCCTCTTCGACCAAGGTGAGGCTGCCTTCTACAAAGGCGATTACAGGGCCGCGATAGCGGCGATGGACAAGTATATCGACGCCGCCCAATCCGCCGACGATAAGTCGAAGGCCATCGGTTATTACGCGCGCGCACGCTCAAGCTTACAGCTTGCTATTGCAGAGGGAGACACGTGCAAGGCGATGCTGCCGCCGCCGCCATCATGCTCGTCGGCTACGAAGTTCGAGCCGGCCGCAAGGGACCTCGATAAGTCGTTGACGCTCGATCCGAACCAAGCCGAGGCAAATTTCCTTTTCGGGCTCATCGCAGACAAAACGGGCGATCAGCGCAAAGCCATCGACTACTACACCTATGCGCTGCGCGCGAACCGCGACTATGGCGCGGCTTACAACAACCGCGGTGTCCTTTATGCGAATCTCGGCCAGAACGACCTAGCGATGGCGGACTACAACGAGGCGATCCGCTCCGACCCGCAAAATGCCTGGGCGTGGGCCAACCGCGGCGTTCTTTTCACCTACTATCGCAACAAGAAGCAGGCGATCTCCGATCTGCGCCATGCCCTGGAAATCGCCCCGGACCTCGCGTATGCGCGGGACAATCTGCGCAAGCTGGGTGTTCGCCGCTGATGCACGCAGCATGCGCCACCGAGCTGTCGCTCAGAGAAATATTCAAGAGGTTTGCGTTGTGTGGTTTCGTAATCTGACAATCGCCGCCTTCCTTCTGATCGGTGCACATCAAGCAGCGGCGCAGGAAGATTATCCGGCAGACGGCAAGATCGGCGTCAAGTACGGCCCCTGGGAGATAAGACCCGAGCACGGCGGCAGCGTCGCGCGCAACATCATCGATGCCGACAACTGGCGGTATTACGCGTTCTGGGTCGAGCCGCTGATCGTCGAGGTCATGACCCAAGGCGGCCATATGGTCGGCGGAACGCTCACCGTCGAGGGCGGAGTGACGAGCAAGTTCATCTGTTACGCCGGCGGCGACCGTTGCACGGCGGATCGAACGAAGGTGAATACAGGCCTGCGCACAGGCCGGTACGCCGTTCTGGAGCTCGATCTCACCGAAGGCAGGAAGGCCGGGCCCTTCAACATTCCACTCGAGGGTCTGTCCGCGTTTCTCTTCATGGGCGGCAACCAGGGCGATAACAGTCCGGCCCCGCCGAAGCCACCACCGCCCAAGTGGGAGAACATGAACCCTGAGCCCGAGGTCAACCCGCAGCCGAGACGGTAGCGCTAAGCGACGGGAATAGAGCATGGTCACCGACGGAGCGGAAATCATTGTCCCGCCGGACAACCGCATACTCTACTTCGGGCGCGACCGCGATCACTTCGCTTTTCTCTCGCATTTCCATCCAAGTCCGATCGTCATCGATGGCGAGGACTGGCCGACGGTGGAGCACTACTACCAAGCGCAGAAATCGGCCGACCCTGCATACAAAGCGGCAATTCGCGCCGCTATTAAACCCGGCATGGCGAAGCGCCTTGCAGCACCGCCATCTGCGCCGCGCCGCATCTCGCAGCAGTCGTGGTTTCGCAAGCACGGCAAGGAACCGCGCCCCGACTGGCACGATGTGAAGCTCGCCATTATGCGCCGCACCGATCACGCCAAGTTCTCTCAGAACCCCGAACTGGCTGCACGCCTTCTCGCCACCGGCGATGCCGAGTTGGTGGAGGATTCGCCCGGCGAGCCATTCTGGGGCACCGGCCCGGACGGCGCCGGTCTCAACTGGGCGGGCCGAATCTTGATGGAGGTGCGCAGCCGGCTGCGCAGTTCCTAGCAACGCGCGTGACCGCAGGCGCTTGCAGCGCTTAGTGTAGTCAGCCGGTTCACCTCCAAGAGCGGACCTGGTCAGCGATCGTCCAGGGGGGCGCCGACTAGTTCTGGCTGATGACAGCTTCTGGGACGAACCTGTCGTCCTCAGCTCACACGAGCGGTAAACGGTAACCCTCTCTTGAGGCCCGTCAGGGACTACAGGCGCGCCTCCTATCCGAACCAATCGCAGCTGCGGACGGTTGTCCTTGGCAGCCAATACCGACGATACGCAGGAGAATCCAATGAGAGTTCGCAAGTTCGCAAAAGCCGATGCTTCGTTCCAACGCTCACCGGGACAAGATGGCGACGTCTTCGCCGCTAACATGGTCGATCAGCGACACGGAGCGCCTATCACCATCGGTTTCGGACGGTATGGGCCAAACCAAGTTCTCGATGAGGTGCTTGCTGTCGATGATGTTATGGTGATCCTCGAAGGGCGGCTTTCGGTTTCGACAGATTCTGCGGAGATGACCGCTGAGCCTGGTGAAATCGTCTACATGCCCAAGGGTCAGAAGGTTAGCATCCGCTCTCACGAACAAGGTGCCGTCACTGCATACGTGACGTATCCACACTGGGAGGAGGCTCTCTGACGACATCTGCGACTTCGAAAAGCGGACTTTGTTACGACAGGCACGCACGGGCGGCGAGTTCCACGGTCGTTACCGTCGTTGTTGGGACAAAGCGCTTGTCCGTTCGGGGCTGCGCTGGCAACCCTACTATAGCCGACCCAGCGATCGGCTCCCGCAGCCCACCCGAGCACCGCTTGGCATCAAGAGGCCTCACACCCAGAACACGTGTTCAGTGGGACTGTACGGCCGTCTTGGCCGCGCCGTTGACCTCGTGGTCAAACGCGAAGGCTTTGGAGTCCGGCTCGGCAACTGCGATGGCATTCGCCAGCTCAGAAGGCAATTCTTCGGTGCGGTAGACCCAGCGCTCACAGCGATGGTTCTCCGACAAGATTAGCGAGCGCCGGTCCTCCTTGGTGGCGCTGAGCGCTTTGGTCAATGTTCGACCGACCAAAGCTCCAAATTGCCTGATGGCATTTGCCGTCGATGCGCGCGGCATATCTTGGCTCCTCCTAGCGAACGCCTGCCTTCAGCGCTCGCGCCAACGTCGGCCGTGAGATTCTCAGTTGACGCGCGACCGCAGCTACAGTCGTGCAACCATCATCTAGAGCGGCGAGAGCGGCCTGAACTTCCTTCGTTCCCAATAGTTTTGGCCGACCGAGCCGTTTACCACGCTTGCGCGCGGCGGCAATTCCGGCACGCGTTCGCTCGCTGATAAGAGCACGTTCGAATTCAGCCAGCGCGCCCATGACGTGAAACAGCAATCGACCGCTTGGCGTAGCGGTATCAATTGCCTCACAAAGCGACACGAAACCAACGCCTCTTTCCCGAAGCACATTGATGAGATCGATCAGGTGAGAGAGGCTCCTGCCGAGCCTGTCGAGGCGCCAAGCCACAACCATATCGCCAGGTCGAGCTGTTGTAAGCAGCATGTCGAGTGCGGGACGGCTCGTCCGCGCGCCTGAAACACCCTCATCGCGGAAGATCTGCTCGCATCCGGCAGCCACAAGCGCATCGACTTGCAGCGCGAGGCTTTGGTCATCGGTTGAAACGCGCGCATAGCCGATTTTCATAGACACACGAAGAGCGATGCCTCCGGGGAGGCAAGAGGGGTCTCGTCGCCCCGCCATAAGTTGGGTCGTCCACAGGTTATCAAAATCGGACCTTTCTGATCGCTGGCCGGGAGCTGTTCACAAGCTCGCTCAACCCGCGCCAGGAGCGTAATCCGCCAGACGAACACCCGGCAAATGTTTCTCGCTCAAAATGCTCCCCTTTTGAGCATCTGTGGAGAGCTAGATCATGCTGCGGAACTATCTTCGATCTGCCGAGGCGGCTGAGTACATGCGTCTGAGCCGTCGCACGCTGGAAGACATGCGGTATTCAGGCAGCGGACCGAAATATTACAAGATGGGGCCCCACCCCAGATCCCACGTACTCTATACGAAAGAGGATATCGACGCCTGGCTTGACGAGCGGCACGTCGGATCATCCGCAGAGTTCGGTGCGAGGTCACGATGAGCAGTCACCCTTATCAGTGCAGGCAAAAACCTCGCTCAGGTTACGGGTGACTACGGAGCGGTACTGTCGCTCACGGGATCTTTGGTTTGCTCTATGGCGCAAGCAATTGTAGCTTTGCATTGAGGTAGGAAGTCGGGATGCGATTGAGTTCCCCCGACAGGATTTGAACCTGTGACCCCCAGATTAGGAATCTGGTGATCGAATTTGTGAAACGTTACGGACGGCGACGTTGGTTTACGGCTCGCTTCGGTATTTCTTAGCCGAGCGGCGAGTCTTTTTCGAACCCGTAACCCTCAGATTCGTAGTCTGGTGCACGCTCCGCTAGCGTGCTTACGGATGATCACGTTCGCGTACTGGTCGCCACTGTAATTCGACAGTTCTGCAGCCGTTCGAGGAGATTCTGTCCCGAACACGGGGACGTCCGATCCACAATCCGACGGTCGCACTACTGAGGAGCGCAGGGCAGGTTACGTTGGGTTACGGCGCCCACTGTGGCTACCCTGTCTGAATTGCACTCTAGATCTCCAGTCCCCCAGAGAGGGGAACTCCCAGTCACGGGCTTACGGCGTGATACGGCGCACCACGGACTGATACGGCATTTCCGACCCCGCGCCTGCGCACGCACGTGCTTGGAGCGACGATCGAGTCAGGGGCCCTTTCAGCGATTCCCTCCGTTATGATATCAATGCTCGCGCGGACATAACTCTCGACCCAACTTCTGACCCAACCTCGCGATATTCCTAGCAGCCAGAGCGTCTGATTTTGCCTTGGAAATCAAACATTTGCGCACGGCGCTGGCGGAGGGTTCGAGTCCTCTTCTGGGCACCAGGACTTTTCTAAGTCCTTGAGGCGTCGTAAGCATCGAGCATCATTGAGAAATCGGACACCCGACTGCCACACAGGGGTGCCCCACAATGGTGCTTTTTATGACCCGCCCAACGAAACGTTCCGGCTCATCCAACCAACAGTTCCGAAAGCGTGTACCTGCCGACGTTCAGCACGTCGCCCGCGGCGAGACCATCGTATTCTCGCTACCGAAAGCGCTGACCGGAGATGAGTGCATCGAGGTGACTGCACAGATCGGGACGCACGTGGAGTTTTCCCTGCGCACGTCAGACCCGGCTCTGGTGAAGCTTCGCCTCAGCAAGGCGTCGGAACACTTCGAGCGCACCATGGCTGCCTACCGCGAAGGCCCGCAGCGGCTAACTCACAAAGAGTGTGTAACAATCGCGGGCATCCTCTATCGCGACTTGGCTCAGAACTTCGAGGACAATCCTGGCGAGGCAGAAATCTGGCAGCTTGTTCGCAACGCGAATGACCGCGCCGCCTCCTCACCGGAGCGAATGGAGCATTGGTTTGGCCCCAGCGCAGATGAGCTTCTTTCCAAATTGGGCATCAAGACGGATCGTGAGAGCCGCAAGGCCCTGCTGCGGGAAGTCGCCAACGCATTCAACGACGCCGCTGCGAAGCTCAAACGGAACGCAGAAGGCGACTTTCGCCCCGACCCTGTAGCCGAGCGCTTCCCGAAGTGGGAAGCCGCTAACAGCGGGGTGCCGAAAGCTAACGGCTCAGGGGGCGCCCTGACGCCCACCGAGCTTTTCGAACTCTGGCAGCGGCATCCCGACCAGAAAACGGTCACGCCAAGCACATTGGCGTCTTACTCGGCTGTCTTCGAAAATCTCAAAGCCTTCCTTGTGAAGCGCTACGGAGCGGAGCCAACCGCGCCCAGCCTCACCCGCGACGACTTTCGCGCATTCATCGACATGCGCTCCGAAAAGGACGCGGTTTCAGCTAACACGATCAACCGCGGAGACCTCGCGGCGATTAACGCAGTGTTCAACTGGGCAGTCGAACAAGACAAGCTGACAACCAATCCAGCCGACGGCGTCAAGCGCAAGGTTCGAAAAGGCGCCGAAGGGGAAAACAAAAAGCGCAAGACGATCAACGAAGCTGAGGCGCGGGCGATCCTTAGACACGCCTTGAACTACCCAGCAAGGGCAAGCCGGCGAGAAGACCCAAAGCTAGTTGCGGCCAAGCGTTGGGTTCCCTGGCTGATGGCTTACACTGGGACCCGAGTAGGTGAAGTCGCCCAGCTGAGAAAGTCCGACGTGGCGCCGTTTGATGGACACCCAGCCATCGCCATCACGGTGGAGGCAGGAACCGTCAAGACCAAGAGCACGTGGCATATCCCACTGCATCCTCACTTGATCGAGCAAGGCTTCCTTGATTTCGTAGCCAAAGCGGAGGACGGACACATGTTCCTCACCCCGCGCCCCGACCTCTACCGCCCCGACGCGAAAGCCAGCCGGACGAACGACCCTCGCGGCATCCTGGGTCCTTTGCAGAGCGTGAAGAACAAGCTTGCCGAATTTGTCAGAGAGGTCATGCCAAACACAGGCAACGGCCCATCACCCAATCACGGCTGGCGTCATCGCTTTAAAGCAGTCGCTCGCCAGTACGGCATCGACCTGGAGGTGCGCAACGCCTTTGCCGATCATGCCTCAGTTAGCGTCGCTGGCGAGTACGGCAAGGACGAACTCTACGCGGCAATGGTCGCCGCCCTGAGCAAAATCCCCCGATATGACGTAAAGTGAAAGGGTGGGCAGCCGGGAGGGGGGATACATGCCTGATCCAGACGATTGGGATGGCTCGATCGATGGAGACCAGCTCTATCAACAACGCGCTCGGAAGGCCTTGCCTCTCCTGGTGAGACAGGCTGAGGCAGCCCAGACCATAACTTACAGCGATCTTGCTGATGAACTGGCTATGCCGAACCCGCGCAACCTTGACTACCCTCTTGGTGCCATCGGCAAGAGGCTGCTGAGCCTAGGAGCGGAGTGGGGCGAAGCCATACCGCCTATCCAATGTGTCGTCATCAACAAGGCTGACGGGTTTCCAGGCAAAGGGATTGGGTGGTTCATCAATGAGGAGAATTTCAAAGCGCTCTCCCGTGCTCGCAAGCGTGAAGTGATCCACGCAAAGCTACAGGATATCTTTGCCTACCCACGATGGCGTGAGGTTCTGGAGGCCCTCCACCTTCCTTACGTGCCGCAGAATTATACGGAGGCAAACAGGCGGGCAGCAGCTCTTGGCGGCGGTGGCGAGAGCGATGATCACAAAGTCCTCAAGACTTACGTGGCCAGCACACCTGCCCTACTCGACTTGCCTCTGGGGACACCGATCGGCGAGCAAGAGTATCCCTTGCCTTCCGGCGACTCGCTCGACGTTTCCTTCCGGCACCGGAACGAATGGGTCGCGGCCGAGGTCAAGTCGGCCCGCTCATCTGACGACGACATCATGCGCGGCATTTACCAATGCGTCAAATATCTCGCGGTGATGCGGGCGGTACAAATCACGGAGTCGAAGGAGCGCTCTGCGCGTGTAGTCCTAGTGCTAGAAGGACCACTTCCGAAATCGCTTGCGGCGCTCAAGAACCAGCTTGGAGTCGAGGTGAAGGACCGGGTCCAGGTGCCCCCTCGTTCAACCTAGCGCCCCTCTTCAGGGTCGCCAGCACCATAACACCCCGCTAGATTTGATTCGTGCAGGATCATCGGTCGGGGGCCTAGGCGTGAACCATCAGAGCTTGTCTTCCTTCATCTGGTCGGTCGCTGACCTGCTGCGGGGGGATTACAAACAATCGGACTACGGCAAGGTTATCCTGCCGTTCACCGTGCTGCGGCGCCTGGATTGCGTGCTGGAAGGGACCAAGAAAGCTGTGCTCACGGAGCACACGGCTAGGTCGAAGGCAGGCGTCAACCCCGAGCCGTTCCTGCTCAGGAAGTCAGGGCAGTCGTTCTACAACACCTCACCAATGGACCTGCGCAAGCTCCTGGGCGACCCTGACCGCATCCGCGACAACCTCACGGCCTATGTCGAGGCATTCTCGCCATCGGTGCGGGACATCTTCGAGCGGTTCGCCTTCCACACCCAGGTGGAGAAGCTGGCGAAGGCCGAGCTGCTCTATCTGGTGGCCGAGAAGTTCGCCAACATCGACCTGCACCCCGACAAGGTCAGCAACGCCCAGATGGGGCTCGTGTTCGAGGAGCTGATCCGCCGCTTCGCGGAGCTGTCGAACGAGACGGCCGGAGAGCACTTCACGCCGCGGGAGGTGATCCGGCTGATGGTCAATCTGCTGTTCGTGGAGGACGACGCGGCGCTGACCAAGTCCAGTGTGGTGCGCACCATCTACGATCCCACGGCAGGGACGGGCGGCATGTTGTCGGTGGCCGGGGAGTATTTGAGTGAGCTGAACCCCAAGGCCCGGCTCACCATGTTCGGCCAGGAGCTGAACGATGAGTCCTATGCCATCTGCAAGGCTGACATGCTCATCAAGGGCCAGGACGTGGCCAACATCGTCGCCGGCAACACACTGTCCGACGATGGCCACCCAGCGCAGAAGTTCGACTACATGCTCTCCAACCCGCCATTCGGTGTGGAGTGGAAGAAGGTGGAGAAGGAGGTTCGCCGCGAGCACGAGGTGGAAGGATTCAACGGCCGCTTTGGGCCAGGCCTCCCCCGCGTCTCGGATGGGTCGCTGCTGTTCCTCATGCACCTACTGTCTAAGATGCGCCGCGCCAAAGACGGTGGCAGCCGCTTCGGCATCGTGCTCAACGGTTCGCCGCTGTTCACGGGTGGGGCGGGAAGCGGGGAGAGCGAAATCAGACGCTACGTCCTGGAGAACGACCTATTAGAGGCCATCGTCGCACTCCCTACGGACATGTTCTACAACACCGGCATCGCCACCTATGTATGGATCGTCTCCAACCTCAAGCCAGAACCCCGAAAGGGTAAGGTGCAGCTCATCGACGCCAGCGCCTTCTGGCAGAAGATGCGCAAGGGCCTTGGCTCCAAACGCAAGGAGATGGGCGAGGAGCACATCGCAACCGTGACGCGGCTGTTCGGCGCCTGCGTGGAGGCGCAGCTTGCCGCTGTGCTCAATGCGGAAGGCAAGGAACTATCCCGCGAGGTTGTCACCGCTGGCGAGAGGAAACCCAAAGCCCCGAAGGGCGGGCAAATCAAGCTGACGCCGATCTCTCGCATCTTTCGCAACGAGGACTTCGGCTATCGAACTATCACCGTCGAGCTCCCCCTGCGCGACGAGGACGGCAACGTGGTGCTGATCGAGAGGGGCAAACAGAAAGGCAAGCCACAACCTGACACCTCGCTGCGCGACACTGAGAACGTGCCACTCGACGAGGACGTGGTGGCTTACTTCAAACGCGAGGTGTTGCCCCATGCGCCCGATGCCTGGATCGATGAGGAAAAGACCAAGGTAGGCTACGAGATTCCGTTCAACCGCCACTTCTACGTCTTCGAACCTCCACGCTCGCTCACCGAGATCGACGCCGACCTCAAGCAGGTGACAGCGCGCATCCTGCAGATGATCGAGGGGCTAACGGCGTGAGCTTCCCGAGATATGAGAGGTACAAGGACTCCGGCGTGGAGTGGCTGGGGCAGGTGCCGGCACAATGGCTGGTCATTCCATTGCGGCAGGTCGTGTCACTGGTTGAGTCCGGCACTAGCGTCAACGCCGTAGATAGGCCCGCGGAGACCGGCGAGTTTGGAGTGCTGAAAACAAGTTGCGTCTACCTCGGGGAGTTCGACGCGGCACAAAATAAGGCAGTGCTGCCCGAGGAGCATAATCGCGTCTCGTGTCCTCTCAGGCCGGGCACATTGATTGTTAGCCGTATGAACACTCCCGACCTTGTGGGAGCGGCAGGCCTCGTGCGCGATGCGCCGAGGGGGCTATTTCTCCCGGACCGCCTCTGGCAGGTTCACTTCGCTGACGTGGAGCCCTCGTTCGCGCACTACTGGACGCTCACGCATAGCTACCGTGCACAGGTCCAAATGGCGTGCACTGGTACAAGCTCAAGTATGCAGAACTTGTCACAAGACCAGTTTCGCAGCTTCATTTTTCCTCAGCCGCAATTGCGCGAGCAGCTTGCAATCGTCGCCTTCCTCGACCGCGAGACCGCCAAGATCGACGCGCTGGTGGAGGAGCAGAGGCAGCTGATCGAGCTGCTCAAGGAGAAGCGACAAGCTGTCATCTCCCACGCCGTCACCCGGGGTCTCGACCCGACCACGCCGCTGAAAGAATCCGGCGTGGAGTGGTTAGGGCGTGTGCCCGAGCATTGGGAGGTGCGGCGTATCGGGTGCCTTTTCGGCGAGGCCACAGAAGAGGGCCTTCACGATCTACCGGTGCTGAGCGTCTCGATCCATGATGGCGTGTCCGACAAAGAACTGAGCGATGACGAGGCAGATCGAAAGATCACGAGGAGCGAAGACCGCACGAAATACAAGCGAGTGCAGCCCAACGACCTTGTCTACAACATGATGCGGGCTTGGCAGGGCGGCTTCGGCACTGTCCAGGTCGAAGGCATGGTAAGCCCTGCGTACGTCGTAGCGCGGCCCCTATCAGCGATCCACACTCGCTTCGTTGAGCACATGCTACGAACCGCACACGCAGTTGAAGAAATACGGCGATACTCCCATGGCGTGACGGATTTCCGCCTCCGTCTTTATTGGGACGAGTTTAAGAATATCAGACTTGCAATCCCGCCTCTACGCGAGCAACAGCAGATTCTGGCATTCATTGAGGAGAACGCCGCCGGGACAGCCGAATTAGTGGCGACTGCGGAACATTCTATCGCCCTCCTCCAAGAGCGCCGCACCGCCCTCATCTCAGCCGCCGTTACCGGCAAGATCGACGTGCGCGGTGCAACTCCCTTAACGGAGGAGGCAGCATGAACGCCACCGCGGAAGGTCGCTCGCTCGAACTCTATTTCATCGAAGGCAAGCCAGATGGGATGTTGACCGCCGAGGTGTTCAACTGGACCGGTCACGTCCTCATGACACCGCGTACCAGAATTGGTCCAGCGCTATCACGGAAGGAGGCCAGCTTCACTGGCATCTATCTACTGCTTGGCGAGAAGGATGGTCAGCCGTGCGCTTACATCGGTGAAGGCGAGGACATCTCAGATCGCATCCGAAATCACGATGGTCGAAAGGATTGGTGGACGACCGCTGTCCTCGTGACCTCCATGGCCAACAACTTGAACAAGGCGCATGTGAAATACTTGGAGGCGCGCCTTGTTGAGGAGGCAAAGGCTACTGGCAGAGTGATGCTTGACAACGGCAATACTCCTGTTCGCGCCGGCTTGACGGAGGCAGGCCAATCCAACATGGAGGCATTTCTGAACTACCTCTTCATGGTCTTGCCCGCTCTCGGCGTGAATTTGTTCGTCAAGAATACGCGACCGACGTTGGTCACCCTGGAAAGTGGTTCTGGACCGAGAACCACCACACCGGTGTTCACACTGAGTATCCCTACGCATGGGCTTACGGCGAAGGCCGTGCTCGATGATGGAGACTTTGTCGTCCTCTCCGGCTCCCTAGCCCGTCGGCAGTGGAGCGGCATGAACACTGAAGACAGTGGCTACGCGCGTCTTCATGAGGAACTAAAGCGTACGGGTGTGCTCAGAGATGACGGTGACCACTGCATATTCACCCAGAACTATGCCTTCTCCAGCCCGAGTGCAGCCGCTGCGGTTGTCTATGGCAGCTTCATCAGTGGTCCGGGGACCTGGAAGTTAGAGGACGGGAGAACTTACAAGGAGTGGGAAGCGGCACAGCTGAGTGAGAGCGCGGAGGCTACTGAGTGAGCCTCCACCGTGAAGTCAGCTTCGAGACGGAAATCTGCACTCACCTCGCCTCCCACAGCTGGCTGTACGTGGAAGGTGATGCGGCCGCCTACGACCGTGCTCGCGCCCTGTTCCCTTCCGATGTGGTCGCCTGGATTCGGGAGGCACAACCCCGACAGTGGGAAACACTAATCAAGAGCAAAGGCGCTACAGCCGAGAGCGATCTACTCGACCGCCTACGCAAGCAGCTCGATGACCGAGGTACGATCGATGTGCTGCGGCACGGAATCGAGATGATCGGGGTGCGGGGCTCGATCGCGCTCGCCCAGTTCAAGCCCGCACTGGCAATGAACCCCGACACGCTCGCCAAGTACGCCGCCAACCGGCTGCGCGTCGTACGCCAGGTGCGCTACTCGCTTGCCAACGAGAACTGCATCGACCTCGTAATGTTCCTCAATGGCATCCCCGTCGCCACGGCGGAGCTGAAGACCGACTTCACCCAGAGCGTGGAGGACGCGGTCGATCAGTATCGCTTCGACCGCCACCCCAAGCCCAAGGGGCAGGCCGCCGAGCCGCTGCTTGGCTTCGCCAGCGGGGCGCTGGTGCACTTCGCCGTCAGCAACAGTGAGGTGCACATGGCGACGCGGCTCGACGGGCCGGCCACGCGCTTTCTCCCCTTCAACCGTGGTGACAACGGTGCTAAGGGCAACCCGCCGAACCCCAACGGCCACCGCACGGGCTATCTTTGGGAGGAAGTCTGGGAGCGCGACAGCTGGCTGGAGATTCTCGGCCGCTACGTGGTCGCCGAGTGCGACAGCAAGAAGCGCATCGAGCGCCTGATCTTCCCCCGTTACCACCAGCTCGACACCACCCGAATGCTGGTCGCGGCGGTCAAGGCAGAAGGTCCGGGACGCAAGTATCTGGTTCAGCACTCGGCTGGCTCCGGCAAGACCAATTCGATCGCCTGGACCGCCCACTTCCTCGCCGACCTGCATGACGACACGAACGAGAAGCTGTTCTCCTCCGTAATCGTTGTCTCCGACCGCAACGTCATCGACGCTCAGCTCCAGGCCGCCATCTTCGACTTCGAGCGTACGACCGGCGTGGTCGCCGTCATCACCGACGCCGAGAGCAGCAAGAGCGCGGCGCTCGCGGACGCATTGGCCGCGGGCAAGAAGATCATCGTCTGCACCATCCAGACCTTCCCGTTCGCACTGGAGGCCGTGCGCGAGGCCGCGACCACCCAGGGCAAGCGGTTCGCCGTCATTGCCGACGAGGCCCATAGCTCCCAGACCGGTCAGGCCGCCGCCAAGCTGAAGCAGGTGCTGACCGCGGAGGAGGCCAAGGAGCTGGAAGACGGTGGCGAGGTCAGCATGGACGACATGCTGGCCGCCGAGATGACCGCCCGCGCAAGCGACAAGGGCATCACCTACGTTGCCTTCACGGCCACTCCCAAAGCCAAGACGCTGGAACTGTTCGGCCGCCGCCCCAAGCCCGACGAGCCCGCCAGGGAGCCGGACAACCTCCCGGGGCCGTTCCACGTCTACTCCATGCGCCAAGCCATCGAAGAGGGCTTCATTCTGGACGTGCTCCGGAATTACACACCCTACAAACTCGCCTTTAAGCTGGCGAACGGCGGCAAGGAGATGGACGAGACCGAAGTCGAGCGTGATGCTGCCATGAAGGGCATCGTGCGTTGGGTCCGGCTGCATCCGTACAACATTAGCCAGAAGGTCGAGATCGTCGTCGAGCACTTCCGTGAGAACGTCGCGCCGCTGCTCGACGGCAAGGCCAAGGCGATGGTCGTGCTGGGAAGCCGTGTCGAAGCCGTGCGCTGGAAGCTCGCCATCGACAAGTACATCCGCGACAGCGGATACAGGATCGGCAGCCTCGTCGCGTTCTCGGGCGAGGTGCGCGACAGGCAGTCGGGTGAGGACCCGTTCAGCGAGACCAGCAAGTCACTGAACGCCAACCTGCGCGGCCGCGACATCCGCGAGGCATTCAAGGACGACGAGCACCAAATCCTACTGGTGGCCAACAAATTCCAGACGGGATTCGACCAGCCGCTATTGTGCGGCATGTATATCGACCGCCGACTAGCGGGCATCCAGGCCGTTCAGACACTGTCGCGGCTGAACCGGGCACACCCCGGCAAAGACACCACCTACGTACTCGACTTCGTCAACAGCGAGGGAGAGATACTCGACGCCTTCCGCACCTACTACACGACTGCAGAGCTGTCCTCGGTCACGGACCCCAACCTCGTCTTTGACCTCCGCGCCAAGCTCGATACCGCTGGCTTCTACGATGACTTTGAAGTTGACCGCGTGGTGGCGGTGGAGCTGAACCCCAAGTCCAAGCAAGGCGACCTACTCGCCGCGCTGGAACCCGTCGTGGACCGCCTGATGCGGCGCTACAGCGCTGCTCAGGAAAGGCTGCGGGCCACCACTGATACGAAGGACACCGAGGCCGCTCAGAAGGCACAAGACGAACTGAACACCCTCATCCTGTTCAAGGGCGACATGGGCGCGTTCCTGCGCATGTACTCGTTCCTGTCGCAGATTTTCGACTACGGGAGCACGGCCATCGAGAAGCGGGCGATCTTCTACAGGGCGCTTGTACCTCTGCTTGAGTTCGGCCGCGAGCGTCAAGAGATCGACCTTTCCAAGGTCGTCCTCACGCACCACAACATCCGCAACCAGGGTTCGCACTCACTGCCACTTGGCGAGGGAGACAAGCCCAAGCTCCGGGGCTTCGATGAGGCGGGCTCAGGCTACGTGCATGAAAAGGAGAAGGTCCTCCTCGCGGAGATCATCGCCAAGGTCAATGACCTATTCGAGGGCGACCTCACCGATGACGACCGCCTCGTCTACGTCAACAACGTCATCAAAGGGAAGCTTTTGGAGTCCGAAACGCTGGTCGAGCAAGCCGCCAACAACACCAAGGAGCAGTTCGCCAACTCCCCGGACCTGTCAGACGCGCTTCTCCACGCTATCATGGACGCCCTCGCCGCACACACGGCCATGAGCGCCCAGGCGCTGAACTCCAAACGGGTGCAAGACGGCCTGAAAGACATCCTGCTAGGGCCAGCGCAGCTCTACGAGGCGCTGCGGGAGCGGGCGGAGGCAGATCCGAGTTAACAGGTAACCCGGATGTTTTGATGCAAACGCCCAATGTGGCGTCTGAATATTCGTAAATTGCACTATCCCCCCTCTGGGGGTGCCGATCACGGGAGCCTAAGAAGCTTTTCGAGCTGGTTCTCCCACAGGAGCCATGCTCACTGCATCGATGTGAGCATCCTGACGCGTCAGCCGCGGTCTAGATCGATCCATGTCTGCTACTGATGCCATTCCACTGAGCAGCGAGCATAACTGCGGCGAGGCACGACTTAGCGCCTTTCTCGCTTTCGTAACTCCGCGAGAGCGGCCATTGCCTGTTTCAAACTGTCCGCGGCGGCATCTAAAGCATCTTTTCTCGGGTCCACGCGCTTGCTTGAGCGCTTAGATGGAATCTCGGTTGCCGCCTTTAAGATAGCGAGATTCACCCCGGGGGCGACCTCTACGATGGATCGTGTGGTGGAACCGGGAAGATCGGCCCGGCTCCTATTGACGTAGGTGCGCAACTCATCGACCGAGACATCGCACTGGGGGCGGCTGAAAATATCCACGTTCTCTTCCGTCCGCCCAAGAATGCGCCATCCCAGACCGTCCTCTGTTCCGAACAGCTCCGGGGGCGCGGTGTCCTTCTGAGCAGCGCCAAGCCATACGGACGCTTCGGGTAACCGATTTAAAAATGGCTCTATCAGTCGCCTTTGCGCGAAGTAGCCGTGTACGGCTCGACGTACCACGATAGCGGCGGCTTGTGCCTGAACCGGAGGAGGAACGCCCGAAGCCAAAATCGACGCGAGGACCCTATCAGCGACCCGGACCCGCTCTTCAGCAGGCAGCGTGTCGATTTTGGCAAACTCCGGTTGCCCTTCACTCGCCAGCAACGTCTCAATTGGTGGAGCAGCGGGGGACTTGTCCCCGGTCAGGAAAGACAGTTGCGAGCTTCCCTTCGGCGAGCGCCAGAGCGCGGAACCCACAATTTCTCTGCAAACCGCAATCACACTATCGTCGATCCGCGGCGACTGTGCCGAGCCAACGACCGACCTGGCGAAGTGCCATCGACTAATGGTCTCCTCTACGCCGAAGGGAACGAGCCCGAGACACGCTCGGGCGATCGCATACGCGAGCGTACTCGTTGCTCCAGCTAAGGTGGGACGGGACGCGCGTATTGAAGGCTGCAGTCGCGCGAAGAGTTCGCCGAAAATGACGCCGACGAACTGTGTGGCAAGTTGCGAACGGCTGGGTTGTTCAACCGTGGGAGCTAAACTGGCAGCAAGCGCATCCGTAGAAAGCAATCGCATTATGCTACTTAGCGGGCCGAGGCCGCTAAGATAGGCCCCAGCCCAAGCACAGGCATCCGAAAGGTCATCCGGCCGTCCCGATAGAAGAACCGGCAACTGACCGGACTGCTTCCTCCACACCGCTACCAATTCACCAGAACGCTGAGGTGCAGTGCGCGTGGCTAGTTCTTCTTCCGACAGCGGGGTGCGCTTTACGGACCCTTGAAGGGCTTCTCCAAGCTCCTCGCGTCTCAGACGAGCAATCTCAAAGCTACTCGCCATCGCTAAACACGTCCTTCCAACTGTGCCGATGCCCCGATGCTGTTCGATTAGGATCTACGGCCTTGTCAAACCACCCCGGCAGTGGACCATCGTGGTACACCGTGAGCGAAGTTTTGGCTCTGGTCACAGCCGTGAACGCTACTCGCTTCTGTTCGGCACGAGCCTTCTTAACAGTTTCCGCCGCCGCGAAGTGAACCGCGCGAAATTCCAGTCCCTTCGCAGCGTGAACGCTAGAGACGAAGATGGGCCGCGTCGGGTCAATATGAATGAAACCGTCCTCCGAGCCCTGCGCGGCAAGTAATTCTCCGTATCCCGCCTGAGACAAGGCTGAAGCAATGTACTCGACGTCTGCCCGATAGGGGGCAAAGACGCCGATAAGCTCATCGGGAAAAGCTCGCAACTGCACCTTCACACGCTCGATGATCAGTGCCGTTTGCTCGTCCAAATTTGCTTGGACAATGCGTATCTCTTCCTGTGGCCCGTCCAGAGGATAGCGGCAGCCCGGGGTGATCCTGACATACTTGTGTTGGGTGGCGAAGGTGTCACCAATCCGGTCAGCAAGCTCGCAGATGCCGAGAGCATTTCGATAGTGGAATCTAAGGTCCAGCTCCTCGTCTACCAGCTTGGCGAGCCCGCTGCCGTCGGCATCGTCTTGCTTATAGATCCTTTGGCGAGCGTCGGCTGCGAGAAAAATGTCCGACGAGAGCTTCCTAAGCGCACGAAGCTCCTCCAGTCTGTAGTCCTGCGCCTCATCAATGAGCAGCGCATCAAACATCGGCTCGTCCCGATCCTCTACGAGGGACGTCAGGATCGCGATTGATTGCTCCCGCGCCTCATCGAACGACGTAACTTTCTCGAAGGGGTAACCGGCCTCTTGTGCAAGCTGACGCACTAGCTGCACGTAGGTGTAGACGTTGTCTGGGGGGAACTTATACTTCGCAGCTCCCGCCTTGAGAAACTCGGCCAGAGTCCTGTTGAAGACAACCACAATCAGGTTCTTATGAGACATCGCAAGATACGAGGCTCTCATAAGCAGAAGGTTCGTCTTCCCTGAACCCGGCGGCCCGCGGACCAGAAAGCTTCCGTCGGGCGGGAGTTCCATCACCGCCTTTTGGTCATCATCCAGCTCTGACTCGCTACACCACCAAGTTTGATCGGGCACGGCAACGCCTCGTCATGACGTACGTAGTTGTGAACCCTCATCGCCGGGAGGCTCAGACATCGCGGCGTCGATAGTCAGATAAATCGCGTCGAGAAGTGTCGTTTCGACGGGCTCCTCGAGAGACTGCATGCTCCCCAGAACCTCGAACGTTCCATTGAAAGATTTTGGATCAGGCTTTCCCCAGGCAGCTGCCCAAGACAAAATTATCAAACCCCCGTCGCGCAATTCTGCACGAATCAATACGCGCACCGCGCCTAAAAGCTGATGCCGCGGCGACGGATGCAAATCAGCAACTACACACGCTGTTGCCGAACCAATGACGCGATAATCTAATTCGATGTTCGGAAGATCGCCAGCCGCAAGCTGCACCTTGCGCAACTGTCCGCGCAGAGAACTTCCGACAGCAGTCGGCGAGATCGCCTTTGCAGATTGATCGCCCGCTGGGGGAGGTGGTGATGACGTGGCTTCCCAAACGGCTCGAACCCTTGTGCGAGCTTCTTCGACACCTGCAAGCCGCGGTAGATCAAAGCTATCCCAGCTGACAAGCTCGAGTCTCAGGCGAGGATCCTTCTGAAGGCAAGCTCGCGCGAGCTTTATGAGCCATAGGGGAACGTCGTCGGCTTCGACCACTGGGACCTCCGATTTTACGGCGTCGTAAATCGCAGCCTGAGGTCCCTTGATGTGGGAAAACATGCCTTTGCGCATGATCATGTCATGCAACACTGCGCCCAGCTGGTAGAAGGTGATTGCTCGCCATCCCTCTGGCGTGTCGTCTTCTTGGCGCCAGACAAACTCTGGCGGACTGTATCGGACTGTCCCGATAAACTGCCCCCCGGTTCCAGCCGACGGTGTTCCTGGGCTGGTCGGGCGCATGATGCCCATATCCAGCAACACTATCCGATCATCCGCCGCGGTGATTTTAATGTTTTCGGACTTGATATCCCGGTGGACAATGTCCTTTGCCTCCAAATATCGGGCCGCACCAGCGAGCTGTGAGATTAAGGAGGGTATTGCCGCCCGAGGGATTGCGCTGAGCGCATCCCCCAAGTCGGGCAGTTCGAGCTTTTCCATCGCAATAAAGAGATAGCCAGTCGTCGGGCAGCGGCCCCCATCGTAGATGCGCACAATGTTCGGATGCGTTCGGCCGATCAAAGTCACCTCACGCGAAATACGTTCCTCTTGCTCATCCGCGCCAAACCGCTCTTCCAGAGCCGGATCAATAATCTTCAGAGCAGCGTCGAGACCACCTTTTGATGCGGAAAACACGACTGCGGAGCCGCCGCTGTTGAGAAGCTCGCCGATAGTCCAGCCCCCCACCATCTGGCCGCGCAGTGTTCGCGCTAGCCTCTTCGCCTCGGCCTTGTTCAACTTTCCCTCACGCCGCGTGGTTGCAGAAATGTCGTCGCGCAATCTTAGGAGATTCACCGCGCAGCGCAGCCGGAAGTTTAGGCGCGATTGTCAAAACTCCCCATCGAACCCAATCAGCAGGTGCAACGCCCCCGCCGAGGTATGCGTCGCTTGGGTATACCCCGCCGAGACAGTGCGGTGAGACACCAAGACTGTCTTATTTGGGTTAACTTGTGGACAAATGAGACAGTATCGATTATGGTCTAGACCCAAACGAGACAATTTGAGGGGATAGACCGATGGCGATCTACGGCTATGCGAGAGTAAGCACGACCGACCAGGACCTGGACACCCAGGTCGAAAAGCTGGCCGGGGCAGGTTGCAGCATCGTCCGCGAGGAGAAGACGAGCGGCACCACCCGCGAGGGAAGGGCCGAGCTTGAGACCCTGCTCCAGTTTCTCCGGTCCGGCGATGTATTGATGGTCACCAAGGTGGACCGGCTGGCCCGCTCGGTGGGCGACCTGCAGGAAATCGTCAAGTCAATCAAGGCGAAGGGCGCGGCGCTGAGAGCGACTGACCAGCCAATCGACACGAGCACCGCAGCGGGCAAGTGCTTCCTGGACATGCTCGGCGTCTTCGCCGAGTTCGAGACCAACCTACGCCGGGAGCGGCAGATGGAAGGGATAGCCAAGGCCAAGGCCAGGGGCGTCTACGAGGGCCGCAAGCCCTCCATTGATGCGGATGAGGTGCGGCGACTGGCGGGCGAGGGCTTGGGAGCGACAGATATCGCTCGGCGGCTCGGCATTGGGCGAGCATCCGTCTACCGGCTGCTCCATGACATAAAAAGTGTGTGATACACACACTTGACGTGTCTTCCATGCGCACCTATCTAGCGTGTATAGAAACACGTAAAATAGGTGCACATGAACAAGCTAAAGGACCTCCGGACCCAGTTGCGTCTCACCCAGAAGCAGGTTGCGGAGCAGCTCAATACGACCCAGCAGACCATCCAGCGATGGGAGAGCGGCCACACAGAGATCCCCGCTGGCCACCTCAAGGACCTCGCGGTCCTCTTTGGGTGCAGCATCGACGAACTCCTAGGGGTGGAGGCCGAGAAACGGCGTGGAGACGGCTTCGCCCGTGCCCGACCCGAAATGCCTTGGGGGGCCTTCGCAGTCAGCTTTCCTTTCGGCACCCGCGAATATCCAATCGATGTCGAAGTGTTCGATAGGCTGTTCAACAGGCTCCACCCCGGCAACAGCCTGGACCGGCCAAACAGATGGATACAGTTCAGTGCCCTCGATAACCGCCTTGTGTTCCTCAACCCGTCTTTCATTAACAGCGCGGTCCTCGTGACAGACGATGAGGACTCGATGCCGTTTTTTGCATCGCCGGAGGCGTACAAGGCCCTGAGCAGCCATCAGCCTGGCGATGTCGGTCCCCTCCTCCGTGAGGAATACCAGATGATCCTCAGGCGGCACGAGCTGTTCGACAAGAAGGGCAAACCCGACCTCCTCGCGGCCAGTGCCAAGTTCAACAGTCTTGAGGTCGTCTTTGGCGACGGGCGAGTGTCTCCTCACTACCTTTCTGAGGACGTGACGACGAACATCACCATTATGGAAGATGGCCTCGAAGCGTTTGAGGAGAACGGCTTCATGATGGTCTGCGCTGATGCAGGGCACTACGAGATCGTCAACCTCAGCAAGGTTGCCGCGATAGAGGTGCCGGTCGAAGCCTACCTTGGGCACTTGGCCGACGATGCAGCCGCCGACGACTGAGCTGCGCTTCTTTCCGTCCCTGCCTTTCCCCCTACGGCTGCAATTTTTTGAGGTTCAATGAACCGGACTTGCCAAGTCTCCGGCTGCAGCGCCCCTGCGGCCTCCGGCTTCTCTCCCTACTGCTCGGCACACCGCGCCAACTTCCGCCGCCACGGCGAAGCCGACCAGAAGGCCGTTACTAAGACGCACGTGAAACCCTACCTGGCGCTCGTCAAGGCGCGGATCGCCAAGAACCCGCACAGCCCCGCGTGGACAACCCTGGAGGCACGTTGGCGGGCCTTGGTGGACCACGCCGAGCACATCATCGCTGAATACGAACGCGGGCGCCCCGGATCGCGCACCGAAAGGCTCGCTGCCCAGGAGATCATCAAGCTAGGCAGGAGCGTGGAGGCCCGCGCTGTCGTCGAAATGACGATGGCGATGGTGGTGCTGCGCGAACTGCATCCACATTGCTTCCGCTCCGACCGTGCCTTTTGGGTCCAGCTTGGACGCCGCGTTCGAGGTCTCACAGACCTCAACTACGGGGAGCGATATGTCCACGCGACCGGAAAGGTGAGGCGCTGCTATCGGGAGCTGTCCCCTCGGGCCGGGATCGTGTTCGGACGCTGGTTGGCCGAGACGCTTGGGGTAGGCGGTATGCACCTAGCTCGTCTGGAACAAGCCGATCACGAAAAGCAGCTCGCAGAACGCCGCGATCTTCACGACGCACTATCGAAGCTCTCCTAAGGGATACGAATGAGCATCGTTGATACTGTTTCCACCATCAGCATCACAGACACTCCCCGTCGGCGGAAGAAGCAAGAGCCCCAGCGCTACCAATGGTTCGATCAGTGGCTGATTGCAAAGTCTGGACCACTGAAGAAGTTGGTCGATGCCACGGTCAACTTCGTCGATCACCATGAGCGCCACACAGGCGCACGTAAGCGAGCAAGGCGGCCGCAAGACCACCAGCACCACGTGCAACGCATCGAGGCCATCGTCTGCAATCTTGCCCACGCCGTCTTGCTGCCCCCTCCTGAGGGGCGCATCGCGGTTCCCTTGGGACACGGAGGCAAGGGGCGTTCCCGGTACGACAGTCCCGCCGTGGGCAAGCTCTTGTCCCCGACGCTCTCGCTGCTATGGGACCTGGACTTCCTCGATGTACGGCGCCCCAGCGTCGTGCGCGGGGAGGTCTCGTCGATTGGAGTGTCCGACTGGTTTGCCGGAAAGGTGCTGGAGGCCGGGGTCAGCCTCGCTGACTTCGACCGGCGAGAGGATGAGGAGGTCATCATCCTCAGCCGCCACGCTCGTGGCTCGAACCGCACCGCCTATCGGGATCCGATTGACTATGCCGACACTCCAGAGACCCGGAAATATCGTGATGACTTGAGGAGGCTCAACGCTTTCTTGAAGACCGCGCAAATCGAATTTCTGGATGACGGCCTGGAACCGCGTATCGACTCCTTTGACCGGACGATGCGACGGCGCTTCACGATCTTCTCCAATCAGAAAGAACGCTTCGACCAGGTCGGGAGACTGTTCGGCGGCTTCTGGCAGAACATGAAGTCTGAGAGGAGGCGGCACATCAGGATTGGTGGCGAGCCCACCGCCATCCTGGACTACAGCTCGATGTTCACTCGTCTTGCCTACGCCGAGCTAGGGGTGCCCGCTCCTGCTGGCGACCTCTATGCCATTCCCGGCTTCGAGAACTACCGGAGCGGGGTCAAGCTCGCGATGAACTGCTTTCTCTTCGATGGAGGCCCGCGAAGGAAGTGGCCAAGCGAGTTGGGCATTGGCGTTGGGAACGATCTAGACGCCGAGACGGACGGCGACTGCGAGGCGGCCAGATACGAAGCCCGACTGCCGCCGGAAGTTACCGTGGCATTGGCCAAGGAGGCGATACTTGGTGTCCACCCGATGCTGGAAAAGGCGTGGGATCGCCGCCTCGGCTACCGGCTGATGTTCAGGGAGAGCGAGATCATGATGAGCGTCCTGACAGAGCTGGCGGCTCAGAACGTCCCTGCACTTTGTCTTCACGACGGCCTGATCGTGCCGGTCTCTGCCTGCGAGCTTGCTATCCACGTCATGGCGACATGCGCCCATGAGCTGACCGGTGCTGAGTTCCCCGTGGCCGACAAGACGTAGTCCCTCCTCACCAAGGTAGACTATCGAGACGCCTTAAGCCCACCTGAGGAGCCGCCTACGATACCTATAGGAGGGCTCCTCAGGCACCTTTAGGTGCAGCCTAGCTAGTGAAGTCTCTTTAGAGGGAGTCGTCGTCGGGAGAGCACCTAACTTGGCTCTAGCAGTAAACGTACCTCCACCCTTTCCCTCCACTAACAGGACCGGTAAGCACAGCGCTTACTACCCCTCCCTATCGGTCCCGTATTGAGGTGCACGGCGTTGGGTCGTGCTGATCGGGGCGCTCGGTTCGCTGATCGGCAACCTCGTCCACGGGGGTCCCAACTGAGTCAGCCCGTCGCACCCGACCTCAAGCCGCCAAATTGAGTCATACAGGGCCACCTCACCCAAGCGGGGGGAGTAAGGACTCGCCGCCTTAAGCCACCGTGCATTACCCCCTACGAGGCCCACGGCGGCCCATCGAAGCTCACCTCCCGCCATTGGTATCGAGCGCCACGCGACGGCATTGATTCTCAGCTTCGCGCTGTCCTTGAAACTGCCCCACAGGACTGCTACACAACCCGCCGCTACTGTCCGATTTTGTCATTGTGTTTCAATGCCATAGAGGACCGTCCTGGTAGTCCTCTTCTGGGCACCATCCAAACTGACCGCAAACCTGCGCATTTCCCGGCCGGGTAACCCCGGGCAGCGGTCCGCCTCGATATGGCGGTACTTTCATCTGACGATCTACTGTTCCCGACGCGCTGGCGCTCCCAGCGGCTGCACCGCCGTGCGCGCCACTTCGAGAAAGCGCTCGAGCACGGGCGTCGCATCCTTGCGCCGCCAGACCATCACCGTATCGAGCTGCGGCGCATCCCCTTCGAGGTCGACGTAGCGAACGCCCGTCCGTGCCAGATTGCGCAACGACGCCGGCACCAGGGCGATGCCCATGCCCGCTGACACCAGGCTGATGATCGTCTGCATCTGAATGGCTTCTTGCGCGATGCGGCCGCTTCCACCGCGCGAGATGCAATAGTCCACGACGAGATCGTGGAAAGCAGGCGCGACGCGTCGCGGAAACAGAATGAGCGGCCCATCAATCACCGCCGCGGGCGCCAGCGTCCCCTTTCGAAGTGCGATGCGGCCTTCATCGAGCCAGACCTCCGGCACCGCCGCGACCAGTGGCTCGGTGACGAGCTTGCTGTGTGCGAGCGATTCGGGCAGTGCCGCGCCGGGCGGCTGAATGATGATGCCGACATGGCCGTTCCCATCGAGCAGCGAGGCGATTTGAATGTCACTGGTCGCTTCCGTCAGAGCAATTTCCACCTCCGGATAGAGCGACGCGTAGCGGCGCACCAGCACCGGCAAGATGCTGTAGTCGGCCGTGCTGACGAACGAGACCTCCAGCCGCCCCACTTCTCCCGCGCCGAGCCGGCGCGCAATTTCCGGCAGCGCGTCAATACCGCCCAGCGCCTTCTGCACGTAGCCGAGCCACAACGCGCCGAACGGCGTCAGCGTGACACTCCGCTTCGTGCGTGCGAAGAGAGGCTTACCCAGCTCGCGCTCCAGCGCGATGATCGACTGGCTGAGCGGAGGCTGCGTCATATGCAGGCGTTCCGCCGCCCTGCCGAAATGCAGGGTTTCGGCCACCGCCACGAAGTGTCTGAGCTGCCGGACGTCCAACACTCATATCCTCTGCGACCTTATCAGCGCTGAATAATATATTTCTCAATAGCTGTAGAGGGCGCTAACGTGGCTTGCCAAAAGCCGTCGGGAGCCTGAAATGCCAGTTTATCGTTCCAGAACAAGTACTCATGGGCGCAACATGGCCGGCGCCAGGGCCCTCTGGCGCGCCACCGGAATGAAAGGCGAAGACTTCGGCAAGCCGATCATCGCCATCGCCAACAGCTTCACCCAGTTCGTGCCCGGGCACGTGCACCTGAAAGACCTCGGCCAGCTCGTCGCCGGCGAGATCGCGGCGGCTGGCGGCGTCGCCAAGGAGTTCAACACCATCGCCGTCGATGACGGCATCGCCATGGGCCACGACGGCATGCTCTATTCGCTGCCGAGCCGCGAGCTGATCGCCGACAGCGTCGAGTACATGGTCAACGCCCATTGCGCCGACGCGCTGGTCTGCATCTCCAATTGCGACAAGATCACGCCCGGCATGCTGATGGCGTCGCTGCGCCTCAACATCCCGACCATCTTCGTCTCCGGCGGACCAATGGAAGCCGGCAAGGTGTCCGTGAAAGGCAAGGAGCGCGCGCTCGATCTCGTCGATGCCATGGTGATGGCCGCGGACGAGCACTACACCGACCAGGAAGTCGATGCCGTCGAGCGCTCTGCTTGTCCGACGTGCGGCTCGTGCTCGGGCATGTTCACCGCCAACTCGATGAACTGCCTCACCGAAGCGCTCGGCCTGGCGCTGCCTGGCAACGGCTCCGTCCTCGCCACGCATTCCGACCGTGAAAAGCTCTTTCGCGAGGCCGGACGCCGGATCGTCGCCCTAGCCAAGCGCTGTTACGAGAATGACGACGTCACCGCCACGCCGCGCGGCATCGCCACCTTCGGCGCATTCGAGAACGCGATGAGCCTCGATATCGCCATGGGCGGATCGACCAACACGGTGCTGCATCTCCTTGCCGCCGCGCAGGAAGCCGAGGTGAACTTCACCATGGCCGACATCGATCGCCTCTCGCGCCGCGTGCCGTGTCTCTGCAAAGTCGCGCCTTCGAAAAGCGACGTGCACATGGAGAACGTGCACCGCGCCGGGGGTATCATGTCGATCCTCGGCGAGCTGGAGCGCGCCGGCCTGATCGATGCCAGCCTGCCCACCGTGCATGAGCCCACGCTCGGCGATGCGCTCTCTCGCTGGGACATCGGCCGCACCAACAACGAAGCCGCGCGCACGCTCTTCAGCGCCGCGCCGGGCGGCGTCCCGACGCAAGTAGCCTTCAGTCAGTCCGCGCGCTGGAAAGAGCTCGACACCGACCGCAAGAACGGCGTCATCCGCTCGGCCGAGCATCCGTTCTCCAAGGACGGCGGTCTTGCCGTGCTGTTCGGCAATCTCGCGCCCGAGGGCTGCATCGTGAAAACCGCCGGCGTCGATGAGTCGATCCTGGTCTTCAAGGGCCGCGCCCGCGTCTACGAGAGCCAGGAAGCCGCCGTCACTGCCATCCTCAGCAGCAAGGTGGAAGCCGGCGATGTCGTCATCATCCGCTACGAAGGCCCTAAGGGCGGCCCCGGCATGCAGGAGATGCTCTATCCCACCAGCTACCTGAAATCGAAGGGGCTCGGCAAAGCCTGCGCGCTCATCACCGATGGTCGCTTCTCGGGCGGAACGTCCGGACTTTCCATCGGCCACGTGTCGCCCGAGGCTGCTGAGGGCGGCCTCATCGGCCTCGTCGAGAACGATGATCCGATCCTTATCGACATCCCCAACCGCATCATCAGCCTCGAGGTCGATGACGCCATCTTGGCGAAGCGGCGCGAGGCGATGATCGCAAAGGGCGCCGACGCCTGGAAACCGGTCGGCCGCAAACGCAACGTCTCGCCCGCACTCCGCGCGTACGCTGCTCTCACCACCAACGCCGCGCGCGGCGCCGTCCGCGACGTCAATCAGATCTCGAAGTGAATGCAAATGCTCCGGTCCATCGCGAGGTGGACCGGACTGCTCACGCGCTTACCGGAGAGAGAGGGAAGGGATCGTCAGCCAGCCAGGCTGGTCGGTTGCGTGACGCCGTATTCCCTTACGAGACCGCCCAGCCAACTGTCATGTGGTGGGGTGTCCATTCCGACAACGCGTTTGTAGAGGCTGTGCCAGAGGTGCACGGCACGCGTTTGCGGCGTGAAGTACTGCGTAACCGCCTGACCATCGTGAAAGATGCGAATGTCGTCACGCCGCACAGGCGCGAACGGAAAGAACACATCTTTCGACTGCACATCGCCAACATGGCCGTTCGCACGCACGAAATGCGTCAGCGCCGCAGGGCCGTATAGTAGCCGCGGCGGCGGCTTGCCCTGCACCCACTTCTCGAAGCGCTTCCAGTGCATGCCAAGCCGCGTCGGCAGGGGATACCAAGGCGGAGCGTACGTTACGGGTCGCTTGCGGCAGAATGCCAAATAATCGGTCAGTACCGGACACCCGGGCTGCAATCCCAGAACAGCGCCGCAAATGCTCTCTCCTGAAACCTCCCAGGACATGAGGTATCGCTCAGACCCCAGCGGCTTAAGCACGATCATGTCGAGGTCGAACCACGTACCGCGACCCTGCGCCAAACCCTCGACCCGAAACCAGTCCGAGAAGTGATCGGGCACGCGCTGGTTGATGCAGCTGAGTTCCGGTGCATCGAGCACCTCTCGCGCGTCCTCTACGCGGACACCCAGCCCAGCCGCACGCAGCTCGTTTGGACTATAGGAAAAAACCGTGACGTCATGGCCAGCGGCAACCGCAGATGCGCAGCTTAGCCGCTCCATCCACGTCACCGGTCCCGACCAGTAAGAGAAAATCCGACCAGCCACGAGAGTCCCCCGACTGCCCGAAGTGTCGCGCACGCTTATGCGCAGATTGCCTTATAGACTCGAAACGACGCTATCTCGTCAAGAGACTGATTTTCAATCGTGTCTGCAAGGTCGAGGAGAGCGAACCACCGTCATTATTTCTCGCACCGATGCAGATACTCGCGCGGGGAGTTCGATTTGAACACCGCCGTGTTGGAATTCCAGTCGCCGATTTCGAGCAGATCTCGGTTCACCACCCGCTCGGCGATTGTGCAGTTCGACTTGCACTCTGTGCCGTCGGAGTTTTTCAGCTTCTGCGCCAGAATGATCCGCTGCCCGCGCACGTCGCCGGTGATGTCGATCAGGCGCTCGGTAAATGCCGCCTCGGAAGTGCTTCCCTCCTCGACCTTTCGGCTGAGCAGGAAGCTGCGGTTGCGCGGAATGTTCTCGGTCTTGACGTCAGTGCGCGTGTTGCACCAATAGCCGCCAAGGAACAAGGCATCGAAGTCCTGCGACTGCGCCACGGCCGGCTGACCCAAACACGCCAGGGAGGCGACGGCGGCGATGCTGATGCTTCTAAAGCTGACCACGTCTGGAGGCTCCTTGTTTGCTCGCCCCAGTGTCGCAGTGCGGCCCCCAGAAGTCCCCGGAATCCTGACCAGTAGGTATTGGCGCGCTTAAGGAGCAGAGCAAACTTGCTGATAGGTGCCTGGCTGACGCAAAGATGCATCTGCCACCCGCAGCACTTGCCTTCGGGCGAGAAATCGATAGGTCAACCGGACCGAAAGCTTTTACGCAGAAATTGGACGGCTGCCCCTTGGCAGCCACCACTCCGCCCAGGGCAGACATTCGATGACTAAGACCGCGATCACCCTTCACAAGAACGACCTGCCAGCCGGGCTGTCGTTCGGCCCCAGCGTCGCCGTCGACACCGAAACCCTTGGCCTCAATCCCAATCGTGACCGCCTGTGCGTCGTTCAGCTGTCCGCGGGCGACGGCACCGCCCACCTCGTCCAGCTCGACGGCAAAGACTATTCCGCCCCAAATCTCAAAGCGCTGCTCACCGACCCGGCCGTCCTGAAGATCTTCCACTACGCCCGCTTCGATATTGCCGTCCTCGAAAAGTACCTCGGCATCGTCACCGCGCCGATCTACTGCACCAAGATCGCCTCCAAGCTCGTGCGCACCTATACTGACCGCCACGGGCTCAAGGACCTCGTCTCCGAGCTGGCCGGCGTCGAGTTGTCGAAGCAGCAGCAAAGCTCCGACTGGGCCGCGAGCGAACTCTCCCAGCAGCAGCTGGCCTATGCAGCGTCAGACGTGCTCCACCTCCACACGGTGAAAGCAAAACTCGACGCCATGTTGGAGCGCGACGGCCGCACCCAGTTCGCCCAGGCCGCTTTCGGCTTCCTCAGCACACGTGCCAAGCTGGATCTGGCCGGATTCGGCGAGATCGATATATTCGCCCACTGAGCTCTCCCAGCGGGCGCCCGCGCCACGGGCTAGGCCATTGGCGCTAGTCCCAATATAACCCCAATTCACGGACATTTACCGGCAGCGGCTGAAGCCGCCAGCTTTGAACGGGCGCATGGCAACGACGACCAACCTCGCCCCCGGCCAGCCATGGACGGTGGGATCCTCAGCGGCCGACCGTGCACGCAATTTCGTGCGCGCGCGACGGCACACGCGCTTCGTCCGTGCACTGCGTTTCCTGCTGCCGAGCGGCGCTTGCGCCGTGCTCGCCCTCTATCTCGTCATGGTGCTCGAAACTGCTGGCTTGGTCGACGGCATCCCCCACGTCGAGCTGCCGCGTATCATCCCCGACAACCTGACGATGGATAACCCGCGCTACGAAGGGTTCAACAAGGACGGCGGCAAGTATGTCGTGGTTGCCGACACGGCCATCCAGGATCTCGTCAATACCGAGCACGTCCGCCTCAACGGCATCAACGGCGACCTAACCGACGCCAAAAAATCGAAGACCAATCTCAAGGCCGTGCAAGGTGACTTCAACACCAAGACCAACGAGCTATTGCTGTCCGGCGGCATCGACATCGTCGCCGAGAGTGGCCTCAAAGCGAAGCTGTCGAGCGCGACCATCCTTACCAAGGACAACGTCATCTTCTCCAAGGAGCCGGTGCTTGTCGAAATGCCATCCGGCACCATCCGCTCCAACGAGATGCGCCTGCTCAACAAGACCCGCGAGATCGCCTTTGTCGGCAACGTCGACGCCCATCTGACACCGAAGACTGACCCGGCGGCAGCCGACAAGCAGGCTGAGAAAACCGCAGCCGCACCGCTCATTGGCGGCGGCACGGGACCGATCGACGTCACGGCCAACCGCCTCGACATCGACGACACGGGCAAGACCGCAACCTTCACTGGCAACGTACGCGCCGTGCAGGGAGAAGCCGCCATCGAAACCGCGGCACTGCAGGTCTTCTACGAAGGCGGAAATGCGGACGATGCCGCTCTGCCCGGCGCTGGCAGCAAGATCAAGCGCATCGTCTCGACCGACCCCGTCGTCATGACGCGCGCCCCGCAAGATCGCGTCACCGGCGACAGCCTCGACTACGACGCCGCCAAACAAATCGCCGTCGTCGCCGGCGATGTGCACATGGCATCTGGCACTGACCGCAGCGCGACCGCAGCCAAAGCCGTCGTCGATCAGACGGCAGACACCATCCTCCTCACAGGCAACGTCGTCGTTAAGCAGGGCCGCAACAAGCTCGAGGGCGAGCGTCTCTTTGTAGAGCGCGCAACGGGCCGTACGCAGCTGACCTCGCCCGGTGGACCCCCGGCTCAGCCGGGACGCATTTCCTCGCGCTTCTTCCGCACCGATCAGAGCACAGATCAGATCAAAAGCGCCGCCACGCAGGCGGTCAAGCAGGCGGCTAGCGGACTGTTGGGGCAAGCACCCGTCTTCAAGACCGACCCGACCGCGCCGATCGACATCGACGCCGTACGCCTCGACGTTGACGACCGGGCAAAGCAAGCCGTCTTCAAGGGCGACGTCCGCGTGGTCCAGGGAGACTTTGTCGTACGCACATCCGAGCTGCGCACGTTCTACGCTGGCTCCGCAGGTTTAGCCGAAGAGCAGGCATCGCCCGCACAGAAGCAGGCCGCGCAGATCAACCGCATCGAAGCACGCGGCAAGGTCATCGTCACCTCCAAGAACGGCCAGAACGCTACTGGCGACTGGGCCGACTACGATGTAAAAAAGAACCTGGTCGTACTCGGCGGCGATGTCATCCTCACCCAGGGCAAGAACGTCGTGCGTGGCACCAAGCTCACTATCGACATGGTTAGCGGCGAGAGCATCATCGACAGCGCCAACAATGGCCCCTGGTCGGCCACGGCGACCCAAAATGGTCAGTCGCCTCAGGGATCTAAAGGACGCCAGACCACGCCTTCGCGCCCCAGCGCAATATTTTACCCTCGCGAGCGAAAGCCTGCCGAAAAGAAGCCCTCGGCCGGTGCTACCGGAACCGAAGTCCCCGGCAGGGGCTGGTCGACCGATTCCTCCAACTGACACCCAGATCGCGGCCAATACGCCCGATTGACAGGGGCGGTGATCGGCGCACCATGGACAGGCGGCCCTAGAGGGCCACGTGAGGTTCTCCGGACGTGCTTAAAATCCTTTCCTTCGGCTCCAAACCATCCCCTGCCGACGCCTACGGCGAGTGGGGAGAGGATGGGTACGGGCAGGCCGGCCAGGCAGCGTTGGGGGGCAGCGCCGAGCAGCTCGGCGCCGAGGGCTGGCTGACGGCCGATCACATCCAAAAGAGCTATAAGAAGCGCAAGGTCGTCCGCGGAGTCAGCCTCGCCGTGCGGCGTGGAGAATCCGTCGGATTGCTGGGTCCCAACGGCGCAGGCAAGACCACCGTATTCTACATGATCACCGGCCTAGTGCCCGCCGACGCCGGCAACATCACCATCGATGGCATGGACGTCACCCGTCTGCCGATGTATCGGCGCGCCCGCCTTGGCATCGGCTACCTTCCCCAGGAGGCATCGATCTTCCGCGGCCTCACCGTCGAGCAGAACATCATGGCCGTGCTCGAGATCGTCGAGCCATCAAAGAAGAAGCGCAAAGAAAAACTCGACAGCCTTCTCGAAGAATTCCGCATCACACGACTGCGCAAGTCTCCCTCGATCGCCCTTTCGGGTGGCGAACGGCGCCGCTGCGAAATCGCCCGCGCACTGGCATCCGGTCCATCCTTCATGCTGCTGGACGAGCCGTTCGCCGGCATCGACCCGATTGCCGTCGGGGACATCCAGGAACTCGTCCGCCACTTGACCGAGCGTGGGATCGGCGTTCTCATCACCGACCATAACGTGCGTGAAACGCTCGGTATGATAGACCGCGCGTACATCATCTATGACGGACAGGTCCTAACCCAAGGTAAGCCTGAGGAAATCATAGCGAACGACGACGTGCGCCGTGTGTACCTGGGAGACATGTTTGTTAACGAGCGCTGAGTAGACGGAACTCCGCGCAAGAGGAAACCGGGCGGGCGCATGGCGCTTTCGACGAAGCTAGAGCTGAGACAAGGCCAGCAGTTGGTGATGACACCCCAACTGCAGCAGGCCATCCGTCTGCTTCAGCTGTCGAACATCGAACTCACCCAGTACGTCGAATCCGAGCTGGAGCGGAATCCGCTGCTCGAGCCCGACGACGGCGCCAGCGAAGTTCCGGTGCGCACTGAAACTGACGCGCCAGAATTCAGCAAGAACGACGAGCCGGCAGCCAATGGCGAAAGCGATTGGGTCGACCTCGAAAAGCCGGTGGCCGACCCTGAGGCAACGTTCGATACCGAATACGAGAACGTATATCCCGACGGCAGCGCCGCCGACGCCGCCGGAGGCGCTGACGCTTCTGGCTGGGCCTCGCTGCGCCAGCGCGGAGCTGTCAGCGGCGATGACGTCAATATCGAGGCCTACCTCACCAACGACGTCTCACTGCGCGAGCACCTGAGCGAGCAGGTTCCGCTCGTCCTCAGCGAGCCCGCCGAACGCCTGATCGGCCAGTATCTCGTCGATATGGTCGACGAAGCGGGCTACCTGCCTGGCGCCGACCTTGCCTCCATCGCCGAGAAGCTCGGTGCTCCGCTCGAACTCGTCGAAAAAGTCCTCGCCTCCCTGCAGACACTCGATCCGCCCGGCGTTTGCGCGCGCTCGCTAGCTGAATGCCTCGCGTTGCAGCTCAAAGAGCAGAACCGATTCGACCCGATCGTCGCAAAGCTGCTCGATAACCTGCACATACTTGCCAGCCACAACTTAGCGGCACTGCGCAAGGCTGTCGGCGTCGAAATGGACGAGCTTCTCGAGATGATCGCCGAGATCAAGAAGCTCAATCCCAAGCCCGGCCTCAAGTTCGGCTCGGTTCAGCTTCAGCCCATCGTGCCCGACGTCCTCGTACGCGCCTCTCCTAATGGCTCGTGGATCATCGAGTTGAACACCGAGACGCTCCCGCGCGTGCTCGTCAACCGCACGTACCTCACCACCGTTTCGCAAGCGGCCGGCTCGGCGTCAGATCGCAACTATCTCCTCGAATGCCTGCAGACCGCCAACTGGCTGGTGAAGAGTCTCGATCAGCGCGCTCGCACCATCCTTCGCGTCTCCGAAGAGATCGTGCGCCAGCAGGATGCGTTCTTCACGCACGGCGTGCAGTATCTGCGACCGCTGAACCTGCGCACCGTCGCCGATGCCATCTCGATGCACGAATCCACCGTCTCGCGCGTCACCTCCAACAAGTACATGGCAACGCCGCGCGGCATCTTCGAGCTGAAGTACTTCTTCACCTCGGCCATCGCTTCCGCCGACGACGGCGAGTCGCATTCCTCCGAAGCCGTCCGCCATCGCATCAAGCAGATGATCGACGGCGAAACACCCGCAACCGTGCTCTCCGATGACAAGATCGTCGAGAAGCTCAAGAGCGACGGCATCGACATCGCGCGCCGCACCGTCGCCAAGTACCGCGAAGCGATGCGCATTCCCTCATCCGTGCAGCGTCGCCGCGACAAGCGCCTGACCGAGCGCGTCGGGCCCGCCACCTGACCACGCCTTCCGGAGGGCTTGTGTGCACCTCCCGACTGCTCTATAGGCAGCCGCGCATGGCGAGGTGAGCCGATGCATAACCGACCCCCGCTATAACTCGCATGCATAACCGGGCATGGCCTCGTTCTTGCAGCTTCATGCGACGAGGATATCCCCCGAACGGACACAAGCTGGAGGACATTTTCCCGGAACAGCGCGCGGCAGCGGCATTACAAGAGGCTAAGCCCCTGTGAACCAAAGCCGAATTCAGCGCGTTGCTAGACTGAGCTGCCGGTTTCCTGTGCAGTCGACCTTGGCAGTGCCATCTTTTTGGTTTCTCAGCACACCAAGGCACTTACCCAGGGGATAGCGCGGCTGCGCCGGCAGAGGGTACGTGCGGGGGCACGATCGTATAGGTAGAATTGCGAGACTGGCGGGTCGTCGCTGCGCAGGTACTTCGGGCCTCGCTGACGACCATCACTCGCATCAGGTTGGAACAGGATTTTAAGATGGATCTCTGCGACCTGCTGGCTTCCGACGGCATCATCCCGTCGCTTAAGGCAACGAGCAAGAAACACGCGCTTCAGGAGCTGGCGACCATCGCCGCTGAGCGAACCGGTCTCGACCAGCACGAGATCTTCAACACGCTGCTGCAGCGCGAGCGCCTCGGCTCCACCGGGCTCGGCCGCGGCGTCGCCGTTCCGCATGTCAAACTGCACGGCCTGCGCAACATCTTTTGTCTGTTCGCGCGCCTCGAAGAGCCGATCGACTATGAATCGCACGACAACGAACCGGTCGATCTTCTGTTCTTGCTGCTGGCCCCGGACCACGCCGGCGGCGATCATCTGAAAGCGCTAGCCAGCATTTCGCGCGTCGTGCGCGAGCCTTCGGTGCTCGATGCGCTGCGCACCGCCCAGGACACAGCGGCACTGCGCTCTGCACTGACGCACCCGCTGCCCTCGCACGCAGCTTAGCACCGAGACCAGAACGTATCGGTGCGCCTTAAGGAAGTGCCGGGCAACCGTTGGATTGCCCGAGCACCAGCATCGCTCCCAGCGCCACGCCGCCAACGATGATGCGCCACCATCCGAACAGCGCAAAGCCGTGGCGGTTCACGTAATTGAGCAGGTGCCGCACAACGAACACGGCTGCAATGAACGCGGTGATGAATCCGAGAACGATATTGAACACATCGCCCGGCTGCAGCACCGACCAGTTCTTGTAGAGATCGTAGCTGAACGCACCGACCATCGTCGGCATGGCAAGGAAGAACGAGAACTCCGCCGCCGAGCGTTTGTCAGTTCCCAAGAGCATCGCGCCGACAATCGTCGATCCCGACCGCGACACACCGGGGATCATCGCGAAGCACTGAATGACGCCGATCTTGAAGGCCAGCGACAGCGGAAAATCCATCGCGTTGTTGTACCGAACCGGTAGATGCATCCGATCGACGGCCAGCAGGACAATCCCGCCCACGATCAGCATCACGGCGATCAGCATCGGCGTCTCGAACAGCACGCTCTTGATGAAGCCATGCGCCAGAACGCCAATCACCGCCGCCGGCAGAAACGCCAGGAACACGCCGAATACGAACCGCCGCGCCGAAGGATCGTAGGGAATGGCCATCGCCACCCGCGTCAGCTTCACCGAATAGACGCTGAGAATGGCGAGGATGGCGCCGAGCTGAATGAGAACTTCGAACGTCTTTCCTGGATTGCACACGCCCAGGAAGTGTTCAGTCAGCAAGAGATGCCCGGTCGATGAGACGGGCAAAAACTCGGTCAAGCCCTCGATGAGGCCAAGCAGAATCACTTCCCAGATCGGCATTTAGGCCTCGTGATTTATCTGAGGGGCTGTGCGGAGCGCACGATTAGCAGGATTTAGCCGAGCCCGGTGCCACTCCCGCGCCACATGCGACGATTGTCATATTCGCTGTCACCCCGTACGACCCGTTTGCGCCCATGCAATGATGATAGGCAACGCTGAGCAATGCCAACACTGACCCACTTTCGGCTCTGCCCCTATTCGCGCACCGCGCGCTTGGCCCTGGCGGAGCTCGGCGTCGAGGTTGATCTGGCGGAAGAGCGCCCCTGGGAGTGGCGCCCCGAATTTCTGGCACTCAATCCCGCGGGCGAGTTGCCTGTCCTGCAGTTGGACGGCACGCCCCCCTTATGCGGCATCTACGCCATCTCCGAATATCTCGCCGAAACACCTGCCGCCGAAAGCGAGGACGAGCCGGCAATCCAGCTCCTACCCGGTGACCGCGTCCAGAAGGCCGAAATCCGCCGTCTGGCCGACTGGTTCAACGGCAAATTTAACCGCGAGGTCGTACACGAACTTTTGCAGCAAAGGGTTTACACACGCTTGCAGCCAGACGCCGCCAGTGCCCCGGACGTCGACTTCCTGCGCGCTGTACGCGCCAACCTGCGCTACCATATGAGCTATATCAGCTATCTGGCCGACAACCGGCGATGGCTCGCCGGCGAGGAACTTTCGATCGCCGATCTCGCCGCCGCCGCGCATGTCTCCGTCGCCGACTACCTGGGTGAAGTGCCATGGGAGGAGCATCCCGTCGCCAAGACGTGGTACGCACGCCTCAAGTCGCGGCGCTCGTTCCGCTCGCTGCTGGCCGATCGCGTTCCCGGCGCTCTCCCGACGGCGCACTATGCCGATCTCGATTTCTGATGGACTTGATGGACGACGCGTGAGTGTGGAGCTCAAACAGCTGATCAATCGGCGAGCCGGCGAGCTCGGCTTCGATGCCGTGCGCGTCACGACGCCCGATGCGGTCGCTGCCGCCGGCACCCGGCTCGCCGAGTTCCTCGCCGAAGGCCGTCACGGCGACATGGGCTGGATGGAAGCGCACGCCGAACGCCGTCAGAGCCCGGCGCGCCTGTGGCCCGATGTGCGCTCGATCATCATGCTCGGCATGAGCTACGCGCCCGAGGAAAACCCGCTTGCCGCACTCGATCGTCCGGAGCGTGGCGTGATTTCCGTTTACGCGCGCGGCAAGGACTATCACGACATCCTCAAGGGCAAGCTGAAGCAGCTCGCGGCATTCCTCGCCCAGCAAGGTGGCGTTGAGGCAAAAGTCTTCGTCGATACGGCCCCGGTGATGGAAAAGCCGCTCGCCGCCGCCGCTGGACTGGGCTGGCAGGGCAAGAGCACCATGCTCATCTCGCGCGAGCACGGCACTTGGCTTTTTCTCGGCGCCATCTTCACCACGGCTGAACTGCCGCCCGACGCAAGCGAGCCCGATCACTGCGGCAGTTGCACCCGCTGCCTCGACGTCTGCCCCACGTCGGCATTCCCCGCGCCCTACCAGCTCGATGCCCGCCGCTGCCTCGCCTACCTGTCGATCGAGCACAAAGGGCACATCCCCGCTGAGTTTCGCCGCGCCATGGGCAACCGCGTGTTCGGCTGCGACGATTGCCTCGCCGTGTGCCCATGGAACAAGTTCGCAGAGCGCGCGCGCGAAGCGCGCTTTGCCGCCCGCGCCGAAACCGACAATCCCCCGCTCGCCGAACTCCTCACGCTCGACGACGCAGCCTTTCGTGTGCGCTTCGCCGGCACCCCCATTAAGCGCACCGGCCGCGACCGCTTCCTGCGCAACGTGCTGATCGCCGCGGGCAACGCGGGCGATCAGGGCCTCCTGCCCCGCATCGAGCCGTTGCTCACCGACGCTTCCCCGCTGGTGCGCGCGATGGCCGTGTGGGCCATACGCCAGATCACCGCCGACGACATCGGCGACACACTCCGGCATAGGCACCTCGCGCGCGAAGGCGACAGCGACGTGCGCGCCGAATGGCAGACAACGGCACCGCTATGAGTAAGCTATTCTGCTTCGGGCTCGGCTACAGCGCCGCCCGCATCGCCCGCACGCTCGCCTCCGAAGGCTGGCAGATCGCCGGCACCGCGCGCACGCAAAAGGGCGCCGACACGATATCCGCTGCCGGCTATCAGCCCTTCATATTTGACGGCCAGACGCCGAACTCCGCCATTGCCGAAGCATTGGCAGCATCAACCCACGTGCTGATCTCCGCCCCGCCCGGGGACGACGATCCTGTTCTCCGCCATCACGGCGATGATCTACGCCGCGCCGCATCGCTGAACTGGATCGGCTACCTGTCGACCATCGGCGTCTATGGCGACCGCAATGGCGGCTGGGTGGATGAGACCTCCGCAACCGACGCGACGTCGGTGCGCGGACGCCAGCGCGTTGCCGCCGAAGCCAGTTGGCTCGCGCTCGGCCAATCTCTGCATGTCCCGACGCAGATTTTCCGCCTCGCCGGCATCTATGGCGTTGGCCGCAGCGCTATCGACAAGCTGCGTGAAGGCACAGCTCATCGCATCATCAAGCCGGACCAGGTATTCAACCGCATCCACGTCGATGACATCGCACGCACGGTGTGCGCGGCCATGGTCGGCCCCACCATGAGCCAAGTCTACAATGTAACCGACGACGAGCCCGCGCCGCCGCAGGACGTCGTCACCTATGCGGCCGAGCTGTTGGGAGTTGCACCACCCCCCGAAGTCCCCTACGCCGACGCGCAGCTCTCTCCCATGGCGCGCAGCTTTTACGCCGACAACAAGCGCGCCAGCAATGCACGCCTTCACCAAGAGCTTGGCGTGACACTGAAATTTCCGACCTACCGCGAAGGCCTGCGCGCCATCCTCGCCGAGTTGTCTGGCGGCTGATTCTCTATCCACAGTCCGTTCAGCCTCCGTTCAACCGCCGCCCGCTTTATTGGCGGAATTAGGTCGTGCTCTAGGCACGACTGAGGGGAGCACCGGCTCCATCGGACGATATTGGCGAGGATGCTATGCGGTCGGCAACGAGTTGCCTCCGTCGCGGGATGTTGTGTGCCGCGACACTGATGAGCTGTGCCCTGAGCACGCAGAATGCTTTGGCTGCTGACGACGCCGCGCACGCACTTGCACAGAAATTCTCCCAGGCCGCCGACGACGGCGAACGCGCTGAGGAAGCGCGCCAGACCGAAGCACGCCGCAAGGCGGAAGCCGCCAAGCGCAAGGCAGCCGCCGAAGCCCAGCGCGCCGCCGACGAGGCAGAGATGCTGCGCCGTGCTCAGGCCGAAGCCGAGCAGCGTCACGCCGCCGACCAGGCACGCCTCAAAGCCGAGCTCGAAGCCGAGCAGCAGGCTGCCCGCGCTCAGGCCGATCAAATGGCTGCTCAAGCGCGCCAGCAACAGCTGGAACAGGAACGCCGCCAGGAAGAGGCACGCCGCGCCGAAGCCGAACGCCTGACGCGCGAAGTGGAGGCAAAGCGTATTGCCGAAGAACGCCAAATCGCTGAGGAGCGCCGCATCGCCGAAGCAAAGGCCGAAGCTGCGCGCAAGGCAGAAGCCGCCCGTGTCGCCGAGCAGAAGCGCAAGGCCGAGGAGGCCCGCGTCGCTGAAATCCGCCGCGCGGCCGAGCAAGCCGAAAAGAGGCGCCAGGCCGAAGAAGCACGCGTTGCCGATCTGAGGCGTCAGGCACTTGAAGCCGAAGCGAAGCGCAAGACCGAGGAAGACCGCCTTGCCGAGCAGCGCCGCATCGCCGAAGCCAAAGAAGCCGAAACCCGCCGCGCCCTCGAAGCGCAGCGCGAAGCCGAGGCCCAGCGCATCGCCGAAAAATTCCGCATCGCTCGCGAAGCCCGCGAGCGCAACAAGGCTACGCGCAACAGTCTCGGCGGACCTCTGCCCGAAGCGGCTGCTGCACCATCGCCTTTCATCGAGCAGGCAGCGCCCGCCCGCACTGCACGCCCTAGTTATCCGCAGCGCGTGACTGTGCTTGTCGTTATGCAGCCGCGCCGCCACGGCTTCGCCGGATCCAAGATGACCGCTAACCCCGTCCTCTGCGTCGGCAACGATTGCTACGTCAGCAACGGCGCCGGCAAACCGGCCAGCGCCCTGCGCCGCGCCCAGGCACTCGGGCCCGGCAACACCATCGGCCGCAACGCAGGTGTCTGCCGCAACCATACCACGTGCGTGTTCCGCGGCGTGATGCTGCCCGCACCGCTATCCGCCATTCAGCCCGTGGACATGGGCTTCCTGCGCCATGACCGCCGCGAGATCCGCACCGTGGAACCCGATTATTCGTGTGACGTTGCCGCCGGACAGCTCAGCTGCTCGGGCGCCATCGAAACCGAAGGCTATCGCGCCTGGGTCATCCCCGAGCAAGTCGCGGAGAAAGCCGGAAGCCGCCTGATCGAGTACGCGCTCGATCACGGCCTGCCCGTCTCGCGCTCTGCTGGAATGGGCAGCTGGAATTCGACCGTTCAGGCCTCGCCGGTGAGATAGCCGATCCGCCCGTGCGAAACCTGACGTTTCGCTTCCAAGAACTCGTACACCTCACGCGCATGCAGCGGCCGCCCCGTGCGGTCGATGCTGCGCCGTTCCAACGCCAGTAGCTCGGCTAGTAGCGGCTCCGCCGTCCTGTGCAGCATGGCCACGGCTTGAATGGTCGCGCGCTGCATGTTCGGCGGCACCTTGGGCACCACATCGGCGATGAGATCCTTCGCCCTGGACGACAGCTGCCCCGAAAGCTGGCCGAGATAGCCGATCAACTTGATCGGCATGTCTTCGCGGAATCGATATCCGTGCTCGTCCATCCATAGGAACAGCCGGTCCATCAGCAGATCCTGCAGCCTCAGGCGCGAGGTCACACGATAGTCCTGCCACTCGGCAACCAGATCGAATGCCGGCTCCAGCTCGATGTCCGCGGGCGCGAATGTCTCGCGCGCGGTCACACCGATCCGCTCCACGAAATCGCGGTTCTTCATGTCGAAGCGCGTCGTGAACGTCGGCAGCATATACGCCCGGTCGCTGGCGAGTGCGAAGGCCTTCCGCACCAGCTTGGAGCAGAACAGCTCCTTGTTGCCGGAAAGCTCCATCGTGAAGTCGTACCAGATGTGCCGGCTGTCTTTTTCGTTGGAGTGCCGCACCAGCTCATGGATCAGCGCCGCCGCCCGCGCCGCAAGTTGCGCGTCGCGGTGCCGGAACAGCACGCACCTTCCGAGGCCATGCTGCAGCGTGTGGCTGAGCGGATTGATCACCGCACCTGCTTCGATCAGCGCTTCCACCACCCAATGCTTTCCGTTGGCATCGGTGTGAATGATCGCGAGGTGGCTGAACTGGCTGTCGACGTCTCCGATCCGCGCGATAGCGGCGCTGTTGTGATGCATGCCGCGCATCAGCAGCACATCGCCCGAGCGAAAGTCGATGTCTTGTCCGTTGTCGAACGCCGGATTGACCAGGGTATTGATGTTGTGGCCGGTGAAGCCGCGCAGCGTTGCCTCGTCCGGCCCCAGGTGCGCATAGCGAATGTTCAATTCGCCCAGCATGTCGGTCGCATAGCGCGCGATCCGCAGCGCATTGCGCAACGCCTTCTGCCCCTGCAGCGTCATGAACCCGCGCGCGTGCCAATCGGCGATCTGACCGCGCAGCTTAAGCCGCAGCGCAAAGATCGATTGCGCGATGTCCGGGGCGAGCCGCGCCAGCGTCTGCACATCGTAGCGATCGAAGCTGACGTTGAACGTCGCCTCGTAAAGATCGTTGAGATTGGCGGCCAGCTCCTTTGCAGTGGTTGCTGGCCGCTCCGCGATCTCTCCGACGGCTGCGAGGTCCTCCTCGAGCCGGTGCCGGGGCGCAGTATGCAGCATCTTGTCCTCCCCTAGTCCCGCTACCTCCTTACCATGCCGGGGAAAGACGACGGATGCATGTTGGCAACATCATGAAGGGCTGCTGCCACCCAGCAGTTTGACCGAGCTGGCCTGCGGGCCCATCGGCCCCTCCGCCACCGCCCGCGTCACATGCACGAGCGAGCCGATCTTGATGTTCTCGAACGAACCGTTTCCGCAGACTTCGCGGGAGAAATAGAGATCCGGCGAGTCCTTCACCTCGACAAACCCATAGTTCTGGTCGGGGAAGATGCGCACCACCACGCCGGTATCGCCCGCCGTCCCGTGCACTTTCACCTCGCCCTTGCGGATCGCGCTGATCTGCTCGAGCTGGCGCTCAGCGGCCTCGAACACCCGGTTGACGATCGGCGAATGGTCACCGTTCACCTGGCGCCGTTCTTCCTCGCCCTTGGCCACAACCGGACCGCGCCCGGGAATGTCGATCTCAACCGCGATAGCGAGCGGCGGCTTTGCCCCTTCCGGGCTACGGTGTGGAATTTCGACGACGACGCGCGCGCCCGTTATGTTTGGGTAGAAGCGCTGCAGCCGCTTGGCACGTTCGCGGATCAGCGCTTCCATAGAAGCCGAGCTTTCCACGTTTTTGAATGCGATCTGCAGAGGTCTTTCCATAGTTCTCTCCGTTCTTCGGTCGCAACGTATCGACGCGCAATCAAAGCGCCCACTCATGGTCGTCCGATGGCGCATCGGTGGTAATTGATGTGGCGCAAGCTGCTGAAAGAGTAGCGGCATTTCTCAAGTGGCAATTGTCCCGTCGTTTGCATCCCTGGGCCGGGCGCACACTGGCGCCAGACGCCGTGCGCCCGCCTACTGCTTCAGATTATTGATGTTGAGTGTGTCGGAGTTGGAATCAACATCCGCCGGATTGAAAGGCGTCGGATCGTTCTCGATTCCAGGCATCGGTGGCTTGGCGTTTGGATTTGCCCAAGGCGGGCGATAGCCCGTGTCCGGCTCAGGCTGCGGCACGGCGGCCGGCCTTTCGACCTCGACACTGGTCCCGTCCTCAGCGCTCATTGCAGCGCCGGTCGGAAGCAACACCATCAATCCGGTGATGGCGATAACGCGAAAGCCCCAATGTGTCATGGCGGCGCTCGCCCTTCTGTAACTTCACCGACCAGCTTTCCACGGACTGACGCGTCTGTCGATGCCTCATTCGCTGTGCGGCTTAGCGTCCCGCGCGACCTGCCCGATTTTATTGAAAAGCAGGGCTAAATCCTCCGGCCGCGACAGCCGATGCTCGCCGTCGGGGATTTCCACCATCTCGGCCCAATTCCCCTGCAGCAGGCTCATCAGAGCGCGCGCGTGGCCGATCGGCACGGCGGCGTCCAGGCGCCCCTGCAGGATGACGACCGGGCGTCCGGGATCGAACGGTTCATTTGCCATAAGATGATTGCGCCCCTCCTCGATCAAGGCCCGCGTGATCTCGTAGGGCGCTCCGTATTCGGAAGGTTGACGGTACACGCCAGTCTCGGCCATCTCCTGCCGCGCCCGCGCATCGAACTGCTTCCACATCAGCTCTTCGGTCATGTCCCAGGCCGGCGCGATCAGCACCAGACCGGCGATGCGCTTTGCCTCCTCGGGAGCTGCCCGCATCAGCCGCCGCAGCAGAAGCAGCGCGATGTAGCCGCCCATGCTGGAGCCAATGATAATCTGCCGGCCCGAGGTGAGCCGGAACACGGCCTCGGCCTCGTCCAGCCAAGCGCCGATGGTGCCGTCGAGAAAGGCTCCGCCGGAAACGCCATGCCCCGAATAGTCAAAGCGCGTGCAGCCATAGCCATTGGCCTTGGCAAAGACGGCAAGCTCCGTGGCCTTGGTGCTCGCCATGTCGGACTTGTAGCCCGATAGCCAGAACAGCCCCATTTCCCCGTCCGGAGCCGGATCGATGCGATAGGCGATGCGGCGCGGCAGCGCGCCGGCAACCGATTTCATGTCAAGGAATTGCGGTTCGCTGTCACTCAATCTAAACAACCCTTTCGCCGCCGGAGGATTAGCTTGTGGCCGAGAAGCGCCCGACCATACTGCAGATCATCCCGGAGCTCGATACCGGCGGAGCGGAGCTTTCCACCATCGAGATCGCCGACGCCGTGCATACCGCCGGCGGCCATTGCATCGTCCTGACGGAAGGCGGTCGCCTCGTTCAGCGTCTGCGCGACACGGGCGCCGAGGTGCACTTCTTCTCGGCCGCCACCAAGAACCCGATCCACATGCTGTGGAACGCGCACCGCATCGCCAACATCGTCCGCCGCCAGAGCGTCTCGCTGATCCACGCGCGCAGCCGCGCGCCCGCTTGGAGCGCATTGATCGCCGCCCGGCGCACCGGCGTGCCCTTCGTTACGACCTACCACGGCGCCTACGCGGAAAAATCCGAGCTCAAGCGCAAGTACAACAGCGTCATGGCACGCGGCGACGTCGTCATCGCCAATTCCAATTACACCGCCGACCTCGTTCGCATGCGCTACGGAACGCCGCGCTCTAAGCTGCGCGTGATCTATCGCGGCGTCGATGGCCGTCTGTTCGATCCGGTGAATGTCGCCGCGACCCGCGTCGAGGCCGTCCGCCGCCGCTGGGGCGTCGAAGACAAGCAGCGCGTCGTACTGCATGCTGCTCGCCTGACGCCGTGGAAAGGTCAGCGCTACGTCATCGAGGCAGCTCAGATCCTCAAGCAGCGCGGCATCGGCGATGAGGTCGTCTTCATCCTTGCGGGCGACGCCCAGCGCCGCGGCGCCTACCAGGCAGCCCTCGTACAGCAGATCGAAGCCGCCGGACTCGAGGGCAGTGTGCGCCTCGTCGGCCACGAGGACGACATGGCCGCCGCCTTCCGCGCCGCACACATCGCGGTCGTCGCCTCGATTGAGCCCGAAGCCTTCGGCCGCGCCGCCACCGAAGCGCAGGTGATGTCGACGCCGGTCATCGCAACGGACATCGGCGCGCCGCCCGAAACCGTGCTCGGTCGCCCCGGCGTGCCGGCAACGCGCGCCACCGGCTGGCTTGTCCCGCCCGAGGATGCAACTTGCATCGCTGATGCTCTCGCCGAAGCATTTGCCATGTCCGGAACTGATCTGACCCGCATGGGCGAGCGCGCCCGCGACCACGTGCTGAGGTCATTCTCGCTGCGGCAGATGAAGCAGCAGACGCTCCAGGTCTATGACGAATTGCTCGGCACTGAGCTCGCGCAAAAGGTCTGAGCCGCCATTTTCGCTGAGCGCCACACTGTGCGCAAAACGTCAGCAGAAGCCCCCGGCAAGATTGCACAATCACCGTCTCGCTGACATTGCGCGGCCGAACTGCGACCATCGGGTAATTTTCTATACGAATAGAGTAAGGTATTTTCAGACCCCGCCCGGAAGACGGATTTTTTCCCCTTCCCAATGCGGAAAGAGACCAGACCATGAGCGTCACTATTATTTTCGGATCGGACGGCGGTGCAACGCGCGGCGTAGCTTCGAGGATCTCTAAAAAATGCCAAGGGCGGTCCGTCGACATCAAAGACGCGACGACCTCGGATTTCGAGAACTGCACTCTTCTGATCCTCGGATCGCCGACATACGGCGACGGCACTTTGCAGTCTGACTGGGAAGAACACATCGAAAAGCTGCGAACCGCCGACATCAAGGGCAAACGCGTCGCCATCTTCGGCACCGGCGACCAGCAGACCTATCCGCTCTCCTTCGTCGATGCGATCGGCATCCTCTATGAAGAGGTATCCGCACTCGGCGCAGAAGTTGTCGGTTTCACCGAAACGGCCGGCTACGACTATTCCGGTTCCGCCGCTGAGCGCGACGGCAAATTCGTCGGCCTTGCCCTCGATCTCGATACCCAATCAAGCATGACAGAAAAGAGGGTAACTGCATGGTTGAGCCAATTGCTCTGATCGGCACCCGCGACCCGGCCCTCTCGCCCCAGCCCACCAGTGCGGAAAACGGCATTCCCGTGCTGCGCCTGTTCCATCACAGCCTCTACGAGCTGAAGCGTGGCGTCCGCGCCCTGTTCCTCATGACCGTCAGCCGCCCCGAGCTTGAATTGGTTCACCCCAAGCTGGTGACCCAGGATATTTCCTATTTCGTCCAGGAGCTGAACCCGGCAAAGGTCAATCTGTTCTTCGGATCGGCCCCACACGTCGCCGTAGCGCAGCTCCTGGTGACGCGCCCGCTCTACGCGCTCACCGCCGAGGAAGACTTCATGCTCGGCACATTGCTCGGATACGATTGCGAGCAGCAGTGCCGCCGCTTCCTCACCCGTTCAGTGCACAGCACCGAGGCCGCATTGGCCGCGGAATAGCGAAGCTCGGGCAGCCTCCGCCGCCCACGATTAAGGCCCGCGCATTTCCTTCCGCGTGCTCTCCTTGGGCTTCGCGACCACCGCGCGACGCAGCCGCCCATCCGTAACCGCGCCGTGCACCACTGTTTCAATGTACCGCGGCAGCGCGAATGAAGCATTGTGCACCGCCGGCGTCCAATACCTTGTCGCGATCCCGCGCTTGGCTTGGCGCTTCGCCAGCTTCTTCACCGTGATGTCGAGGTGATCGTCTTCATCCGACGCCCAGTTAAGCGCGAACGGGCCACCGAAATAGCACGGCTGCGTGCACAGGTACGGCGCCACATGATTGAACAGGGTCGCGAACGAACGCGTCGTGTCGCGCAAATGATCGGGAAACAGGAAAGGCAAACCGTTCTGCGTAACCAAGATGCCGTCTTCCTTCAGCGCATGCTTGCACGCGGCAAAGAACTCGGGCGTATGCAGCACCGCCGAAGGTCCAATCGGCTCCGATGAATCTACGATGATGGCGTCGAAGCGCTCTTCCGTTTCAGCAACGAACTTCCTTCCATCGGCAATCACCACCACGGTGCGTTCATCATCGAATGTATTGCCCGGGATCTCCGGGTAGTACTTCAGCGCCGTGTCGATCACCTCTCGGTCGATTTCGCACAACAACGCCCGTTCGACCGACGGATGCTTCAGCACTTCGCGCAGCACGCCACCATCGCCGCCGCCGACCACCAGCACCTGCCGGGGCTTATCGAGGGCCATCAGCGGAACATGCGCCATCATCTCGTGATAGATGAACTCGTCCGACGTCGTCAGCTGACACACGCCATCGAGCATCAGCACCGTGCCCCAAGTGCGATTCTTGAAAATAACGAGATGCTGGTGCTCGGTCTTCACCTCATGCAGCACCTCGTCCGCCGCAAGGCGCACGCGCCAATGGGGATGAAACGTCTCCTCGATCCAGCGATCCATTTAGCCTCCTCAGCAGCAGCACACGCCGATGCCGCCGACCCAGAGGGAATACCACGCCGGGCAGACTTTTCTACACGTGCCGCGCGCTATTTGCCTGCTTGCGCCGTGTTGGTGCGCAGATGCTTGAGCACCGCTTCCGTTGGCCAGCAGTCGATCTTCAATCCGTTCTTCTTCTGGTAGATACCGACCTGCCGACGCGTATTTGAACCGATCTTGCCGTCGATCTTGTCCATCGGGTAGCCGTTCTTCTCCAGGAGGGCCTGAATCTCCCGCACCTGTGCCGTGCGCGGTTGCGCCACCTTCGCCGCCGGCACGTGGAATCCGCCCGCCCCGGCGATGCGGTCGGCTAGGTCGCCGACGAACAGCGCATAAAGGTCTGACGTGTTGTAGAGCCGAATGACCTTGAAATTCTCCGTCACCAGAAACGCCGGCCCGTAAGCACCCGACGGCATCATCAGATAGGCGCGAATATCGTTGTCCGCCGCGGTGAATGGTTTGTTCCCCGTGCGCGTGAAGCCAAGCTTGCGCCATTCGCCGATCGTGCGCTCTCCCGGCGGGCCCTCGAGCGAGCAATCACCGCCGTCCGGCAGGTGCGCCTCATAGCCCCACTTCAAGCCGCGCACCCAGCCCTTGTTGGCGAGCTGGCGCGCCGCCGAAGCGAGCGCATCCGGCACGCTGGTGAAGATGTCGACCTTGCCGTCTCCGTCACCGTCTTCCAGATGCTGGAAGTATTCCGTAGGCATGAACTGCGTGAGGCCCACCGCGCCGGCCCACGAAGCGCGCATCTTCGAGCGCGGCACGCCCGACTGCAGCATCTTCAGCGCCGCCAGCAATTCCAGCTTGAACTCGTCCTTACGCCGTCCTGTGAAGGCCTGCGTCGCCAGCACGCGAATGGCGTCGTGCGGCAGCTTATGCGTGCCATACGCCGTCTCGCGGCCCCAGATCGCCACCATGATGTAGCGGTCGACGCCGGTCTTCTTCTCGATGTTGACGATGTCCTTCTCATGCTCCTTGAGGAACTTGCGTCCCTGCACCGCGAGCGTCGAAAGATATTTCGGATTGAGATATTCGAACGCCGACTTCGTGAACTCGGCCTGTCCTGCACTGTCGTCGCGCTTGCGCCCATCGATGACGAGGTCCGGCAGCGAGTAGTCCGGCTTCAGTCCCTTGAAGGCCGCATCGAACGTTGCACGCGAAACGCCCTGCGCTTCCGCTTCCGGCCATAGGCTCTGCAGGAAATCCTGGAACGCATCGGCGGCAGACGCGGGAGCGCTCACCGAGATCGCGGCAGCCATCGCCATTGCGATGGCGGCCAGAGCCCCGAGCGCCCGTGCGCTGAGACCAGCGCGCAAACCCGATCCGCGCTTATCCGATGTAACGCTGCCAAGCTTCACTTGGACCTCCTCAATGCTGATCGAGCGCGCGTCTCGCACGCTCGTCCACCCTGATTTCCGGGCGAATTTGCGGCCCCATGTCGCTAATCGGAGCCGCCGGAAGCGCTAGCTAGCGTTCTTGAACTGCTGCAGATGCGTTTCCCAGGCGAGAGCCTGCACGGTGATGGTTTCCAAATTATCGAACTCAGGGCGCCAACCAAGACGCATCCTGATTTTATCGGATGCCGCAACGATCGCCGCCGGATCACCCGGACGCCGCTGCGACATCCGCACCTCGAAATCCGCGCCCGAGGTGCGCTTCACCGCATCGATTACCTGCAGAACCGAGAAGCCGCGCGAATACCCGCAATTGAACACATCCGACTCTCCGCCCGCCCGCAGATGGCGTAACGCCGCCATGTGTGCCCGGACGAGATCCGTGACGTGAATATAATCGCGGATGCAGGTTCCGTCCGGCGTCTCATAGTCGGTGCCGAACACCTCCATGTAAGGCCGTTTGCCCAGAGCCGCCTCGCTCGCCACTTTGATCAAATGCGTTGCCTGCGGCGTCGACTGCCCCGCGCGTCCCTTGGGATCAGCACCGGCAACGTTGAAATAGCGCAGCGCGACGTACCGGAACTTATGCGCCCGCGCGGTATCGGCCAGCATGATTTCCGTCATCAGCTTAGATGAGCCGTACGGCGACATCGGTGCCAGCGCGGCATCCTCGCGCACCGGGATTTCCTTGGGCATGCCATAAACGGCTGCTGTGGATGAGAAGATGAAATTCTCGATTCCCATCTCGACGGCGACCTCCATGAGGGCGCGCGACTTCACGGTGTTGTTGTGATAGTAGCCCAGCGGATCGACGACCGATTCCGGCACCACGATCGAGCCGGCAAAATGTATGATCGACTTGATGCCATGCTTCCGCACGATGCTCCGGACGAGTTCCTGATCGCCCACATCCCCCACGACCAGTGTCGCGTTTTCTGGGACCGCCCATCGGAAGCCCGTCGACAGGTTGTCGAGAACGACGACATTCTCCCCATTGTCGAGAAGTTCGAGAACCATATGGCTGCCAATGTACCCGGCACCGCCGGTAACGAGGATGGTCATCGGTCTTCTTGGCCCTCTGAATCCTGGATCGATTTGGAACTGATCTTACCACTGCGAGACTTTAACCACGCACTGATTTAACGATACGGCCTGATCCCGGCATCTGTTCACATTCGAGCGCTACTTATTCAAGTTCCGCACCAAACCCACCTCGCCCCCCACGTTAACATCCTAAAGACCCGGAGTTCCCCATGCCCGCCACCAAAACGCGCATCCGCAAAGCCGTATTCCCCGTGGCAGGCCTCGGAACCCGCTTCCTGCCCGCCACCAAGGCAATCCCCAAGGAGATGCTGACCGTCGTCGATCGCCCGGTGATCCAGCACGTCGTCGATGAGGCTCGCGCCGCCGGCATCGAGCATTTCGTCTTCGTGACAGGCCGCAACAAGCCTTCGATCGAGGAGCACTTCGATCACGCCCCCGAGCTCGAGACGACACTCACGGAGCGCGGCAAGACCAAGGAACTCGATGAGCTTCTGAAGGATCTGCCCGAAGCTGGACGCACCAGCTTCACGCGCCAGCAAGCCCCGCTCGGCCTCGGCCACGCCGTATGGTGCGCGCGCGATATCGTCGGCGATGAGCCCTTCGCGTTGTTGCTGCCCGACATGCTCCACCACGGCAAATCATGCCTCGCAGAGATGATCGCCGCTTATGAAGAGCACGGCGGCAACCACATAGCCGTATCGCCCGTTCCCGAAAGCGAAACGCATCAATACGGCATCGTCGGCGTCGAGGATCGCGACGCCAAGGTCTCACGCATCACGCAGATGGTCGAGAAACCCAAGCAGGGCACTGCGCCCTCGAATCTCCACATCACCGGCCGCTACATTCTCCAGCCTGAGATTTTCGACATACTCGCAACCCAGGAGCGCGGCGCCGGCGGCGAGATTCAGCTGACCGATGCCATGCTCGCCATGCAGAAGGCCGGCAAGCCCTACCACGCCGTACGCTTCGACGGCACCATCTACGACACCGGCACCAAGATCGGATTCCTGCTCGCCAACATCGCCTACGGCTTGGAGCGGCCCGATCTCGCCACTGCCCTCAAGGCCGGCATCTCCAAACTGACCTAGCTACGACTGCTGGGCCGCGCAGCGGCAAGGGCGCAAGGCGCCCCGCGCCTGCGCTCCGATCACCCGAGCGCCTATCAGCGAGGGCGTGAATCGGCAGCGCAAAAGGAGGCGCGGCCATCAGCTTGGAAGCCACGGCCGCAAACCAGCTTCCCTAAGCTTGTGTCACCCAACAAACTAGTGCCTCAGCCGCACGCCGGCTTGCACGATCTCGGCGGTATAGCTGCTCTCGGGCTGCGAGCTTTGGAAGTCGATGTGCTGATAGCGCGCAAACAGCACCGACCAGGAGTTCGCATAGTACTCGGTGCCCACCGCCGCGGTGAACTGCTCTTCGTTGTAGTCGGTATTGATGAAGTTGCGCGTCATGTACCCGGCGCCCGCAGTGCCGATGAGATAGCGCGTGAAGCTATGCCGCGCTTCGAGCCCGTAATTGCGTTCCATGACGCCCGGCGAATACGCCGTCGTCGTCTCAGCAACATCACTTGTCGCTGTGAACGAAAGCACCGTCAGCGGCGTCACCGCCCAGGCGAGATCGGCATCGATCAGCAATCCATCCACCGCCGGCAGCAAATGATTGTCGATCTCTTGATGCGCGTATCCGAGACTGATCGTGCCGCGCAGCACGTGGCTCACATCGCCGAACGACACACCGAAGCGGTAGCGCTCACCCGTCGAGCTGCGCAGGATTCCGTCCGAGAAAGTCGGAATCTTGTAATCGCGCTGGTTGAATGAAATATCCGCGAACGCGAAGAGATACGGCGAGAACTCCCACATCGGCCGCACGGCCTGCTCATACAGCGTATAATCGCGATCCGAATTGCTCTGCGTCTGATCGTCGAACACGTTCGTACTGTACGACGTGTCGACGATGTTGCCGCGCAACTGCATGGTCAGCCGGTTGAACCGCTGGTTATAGGCCGCACGAGCGCGATCGACGGTGATGTTCGGTCGCGTGCCCGCCGATTCCGCGTTGATCGCCGAGCGGCTTTCCTGCGCGTATTCGCGCGCCAGAAAGCCCTGCAAGTTACTGCGGCTGTTAATATCGAGGCGCCCCAATCCCTCGACGACGTACGCGCGATCGTCTTCAGAGGGATACCTGTCATGGAAGCTGAGATCGCCGCTCGCGCGCAGTTCCACCGCATGCCGGCTCCAGTTGGACGCAAGACGCGCCGCTGGCCGCACCTCTAGAGAGCTGTCGCCCAGCGCATTGGGCGAGGCGAACAGGTTGCTGTTGTAGTCATAGTTGGCCTCCAGCGTCGTGAAGAGCAGGAAGCTGCCGATCTTGGTGCCGATCGGCGGATAGGGATCGAGCAGGAACCCCTGGAAGTTGCTCGGGCTGAAAACCGGGTTCTGCTCGTTGGCTTGTAGCAGCAATGGATCGAACCCCGCCGGCTCGCCCGCAAATGCCCGGATATCCTCTGGCGAGCGCAGATCGAACTCGGTGATTTCACCCGCCATCTCGGAGACTTCGCTCGGACCATTGAGGTCGATGATGCCGTCCTGGACCGCCGCCTCCTCGATCACCGAGACAGGATCCCCATCCTGCGGAATCCTGACGCGGCGGGGCTGACCTTCCTCACCTTCGCCATCCGCCGCTTCGTCGTCAGCCAGCGTGGGCCTGAGGCCGCCAGCGTCTTCGACGACGCCATCCACACCGACCGGCTGCGGAGCCCGCGCCGTCTCGTTCGGCCCGAACGCCCCCGAATCAAACGCGCGCGCGTCCTCCTCGGAGACGGAACCGTCATCGGGCAGGCTGGGACGCAGACGAGGCGCGGGAGGACGGCTGGTGACGGTCGTCCGCCACCCCGGAGGATCGAGGATCTGTGCTGCGGCGGGCGAGGCAAAAAGGCACGCAAACGCCGCCCCTGCGCCGGCCGTTGCGGCGAGGACGTGCATCAACCCGACGATCTTGCGGCCGTCAGCCAAAAGCGCTCCATGCGAAATATCACTCGGCACGCGAACGCTGTACGAAATGGAACGCTAGAGAGCGTTGGTTAATGCCCTGTTTAGGAAGCTGACGGGATCGGTGAACATCGGTTCAGTGCCGCTGGACAGGTCGCCGGAATTGTAAGAAGCTGTTAACACTTAGGCGTCGCTGAAGGCATCGGGGGTAAGAAGCCATGACGGCGGCCGAAGGGCCTTTGCGCAAATTTCGCTCTGTCGACGGCGGCAAAAAGCTGAGCCGTCTTCCCGTGGCCTCTGCCCTGCGGACACTCGACCTCGAGTGCGAGGGGCTGAGCAGGCTGCGCGAATCCCTGACCGGACCGATGAGCCGGCCGTTCGCCGACGCCCTGCGCATCCTGCGCTCCGCTCGCGGCCGGGTAGTCGTCACCGGCATCGGCAAGAGTGGGCACGTCGGTCAGAAGATCGCCGCCACCTTTGCCTCCACCGGACGCCCGGCCTTCTTCGTCCACCCGACCGAAGCCTCCCACGGCGACCTCGGCATGATCACCGCCGATGACGTCCTGCTCGCGCTCTCGTGGTCCGGCGAGACGGTCGAACTGAAACCGCTCATCACCTATTCCCGGCGCTACAGCGTGCCGCTGATCGCCATCACGTCGCGCTCCGAGTCCGCGCTCGGCCAGCACTCGGACGTTGTGCTCGAGCTTCCGCGCTCGAAGGAGGCATGCCCACACGGCCTGGCCCCAACCACGTCCACCACGATGCAGCTCGCCCTGGGCGACTGCCTCGCTATGGCACTGCTCGAAGCCAAGGGCTTCACGCCCGAGGAATTCAAAGCCTTCCACCCAGGCGGCTCTCTTGGCGCTAGCCTCAAGTACGTATCCGACGTGATGCACTCGGGCGATCGCATGCCGCTGGCACGCGACACCGACGAAATGAGCGCCGCGCTCGTCACCATGACGCAGAAAAGCCTCGGCTGCCTCGGCATCATCAATTCCAAAGGCAAGCTTATCGGCATCGTTACCGACGGCGACTTGCGCCGTCATATGGGTCAGGAACTCGTCACCCGCCGTACCGTCGATATCATGACGCGCGCGCCCAAGACGGTGAAACCGGGCATGCTGGCCTCTGCTGCTCTGGAATTGATCAACGCATCGCGCATCACCGCGCTGTTCGTGGTCGATCGCGGCAAGCCCGTCGGCATCGTGCACGTGCACGACCTCCTCCGCGCTGGCATCGCCTGAAGCCGACCACGGCGAACGTCATGGCGCAAGGCGGCCATCGACGTCCAGCTTCAATTTCTGATGGGGCAACTCCGCAAGAGCGCTTCGCCGCCAGTGTCGCTAGACAGTCTCGACGGTCAGCACCGTGCCTTTGCAACCGGTGATGCGCACCTTGGCTCCGACCGCCGCTTCGGCGCCCTCTGCCACCCAGATCGTATCGCTCACACTTACGCTGCCGCGACCGCCCGTTGGAATGGCCGCCGTCACAGCGGCGACTTGCCCAACGAGTTGCATCCCGCGGCGATTGAGGTCGGATTCGCCGGGGTGCATCCAATAAGACCAGCGCTCGTCGATGAAGAGGTCGGCAATTAGGATGGCGATGCCCGCCACCAGCCAGACCCAGCCCAACGTCGAGCCGGAAAAGCCCTTGAACGCGCCGTAGAGCGCCAGCACCACACCCACGATGGGCATCAGCAGGCTGAGCAGCGCCATGCCCCACACGAGCATGCTGGGCCCGCGATCGGGCTCGCGATCAGTTGACGGCATGTTCGACCACGAGACAGTTGCCGTTGGTGCCGGTGACCCGCACCCGCGCGCCCTGCGGCGCATCCGCCCCTTGAGCGTTCCACACGGTGTCGCCGACGCGGACCTTGCCGCGTCCATCAGCGATAGCCTGCTCGACCAGCACCACGCGGCCCACATACTGCAGAGCACGCGCATTGAGATCGGGCTCGTCGCTCAGCGCCACGTCTGGCGAAGCGTAGCGGCGTGCAAAGAACACGGTGATGCAGGAAATGATGGCGAAGGCGATCAGCTGCCACTCCCATGCGATATCAACGCTGATGCCGACGATCCCCACGATCACCGCAGCAGCACCGAACCAGACGAAGTGCACTCCCGGAACCATCGCTTCGAGGGCAAACAGCGCCACCGCAACGACGAACCAGTTCCACGCGCCGAGGTTCCAGAAGAATTCGGACAGCCCCATGCCTCACATCTCCAACGCAACCGGCGCACAATAGCAGAATTCGCGCCGGTTGCCCCAGTTGCGATCCTACGTACGCGGGACGCTGCCGCGCGTGGGCGCGGGCGGCGCGGACGTCTTGTCGCCGAAGGCCTCGCCAGTGATCTGCGCCAGACCGGCCAGCGAACCGATCACCGACGACGCCTCCAGCGGCATCAGGATGACCTTCTGGTTCGGCGCTTTCGCAAGCGCCTCCAATGCTTTCACGTAGTTGTTGGCGACGAAGTAGTTGATCGCCTGCACATTGCCCTTGGCGATGGCATCAGAAACCATCTGCGTTGCTTTGGCTTCCGCTTCCGCTGCGCGCTCGCGCGCCTCGGCGTCGCGGAAAGCAGATTCACGCCGGCCCTCGGCTTCGAGCACGACTGCCTGCTTCTCACCCTCGGCGCGTAGGATAGCGGCCTGCCGCAAGCCTTCCGATTCGAGGATCTGGGCGCGCTTCTCGCGTTCGGCCTTCATCTGCCGCGCCATGCTGTCGACGAGATCGCGCGGCGGATCGATGTCCTTGATCTCGATGCGCGTTACCTTGATGCCCCAAGCTTCCGTCGCCTGATCGACGACTTGTAGCAGCCGCGAATTGATCTGATCGCGATTGGACAGCAACTCGTCGAGGTCCATCGACCCCATCACTGTGCGGATGTTGGTGAGCGTCAGATTGATGATCGATGGCTCGAGCGCGTCCACCTCGTATGCCGCGCGTGCGCCATTGAGGATCTGGAAGAACGTCACGCCGTTGACCCGCACCATGGCGTTGTCGCGCGTAATCACGTCCTGGCTCGGAATATCGAGCACTTGCTCCTTCATGTTCATGCGACGCCCGACCCGCTCCATCACTGGAATGAGGATGTGCAGGCCCGGCTGCAGCGTGCGCGTATAGCGGCCGAAGTTCTCGACCGTGTAGCTATAGCCCTGTGGGACGATCTTGACCGTCGACCAGAGGATGACGATCGCAAGAATGACAAGCAGCACGCCAAAAACTTCAAAGCCGCCCGAGAACGAGCTCACAATGTCGGGTTCCATGATCAACCTGATTGATTGGCAACAAGAATTCTCTGCGCAACGCTAGCGCGGCGAGGAAAACATAGAGTTAAAATGTGGTTTTCGTGCAGTTACTTATGGAACAGCCTAAAGGCGCCGATTCAGCTTCGAGCCGCCTGCTCAAAGGCAGGCGGTCGCGAACGGAATGGCCGGCCTACAGCCACCCCTGCAACTCGCGCCGCACCACTGCCTCGATGGCGCGGATGCCCTCCGGCCTGTCGTTGAGCGCCGGCAGGTAAGCGAACTTCTCTCCGCCGCCGCCCTCGAAGTAGTGCCGGTTCTCGCCGTTCAACTCTTCGAGTGTTTCGAGACAGTCCGCCGAAAAGCCCGGCGCCACGAGCGCGAGCCGCTTCACACCCTCGGCCGCCAGCCGCTTCACCGTCTCGTCCGTATAGGGCTGCAGCCACGGATCGTTGCCAAAGCGCGACTGGAACGTCGTCAGCCACTTCTCTTTGGGCCATCCCAGTTCGGCCCGCAGCAGTCGCGAGGTCTTCTGGCACTGACAATAGTAAGGGTCGCCAGCTTCGAGGTAGGCTTGAGGCATGCCATGGAACGTCGCGATGATGATCTCGGGCTCGAAATCGAGCTTGGCCAAATCCGCGCGCATCGCATCCGCCAAGGCGCGGATATAGACCGGGTCGTCGTGATAGCTCGGCGCCACGCGCACCGCGGGCTGCCAGCGCATCTTCATCAGCGCCCTGAAAGCTTGGTCCGCCGCCGTCGCCGTCGTCGCCGCCGCGTACTGCGGATAGAGCGGCACGAGCAGAATGCGGTCGCAGCCCTTGTCGAGCAGCGCCTGGATGCGGCTCTCGGTCGTCGGGTTGGCGTATCGCATCGCGAAATCCACCTCGATCCGCTCCGCATCGCCCAGCGCCACCGCCAGCTTTTCCGCCTGCGCGCGTGTGATCGTCTTCAACGGGCCCTCATCGCGCTCGTTGTTCCAGATCGTCGCGTAGTCCTTGCCTTTGCGCCCGGGCCTCACCGTGAGGATGATAAGGTTGAGGATCGGCCACCACTTCCAGCGCGGCACCTCGATGACGCGCTCGTCCGAGAGAAACTCTTTCAGATAGCGCCGCATCGACCAGTAGTCGGTGCCGTCCGGCGTGCCGAGGTTGAGCAGCAGCACCCCAATGCGCCCGCACCGGACGCGCGGATGGTCAGCCGGCCTATGCGCCGGATCGGGCTGGAAGGTGTCGGCGGGCTTAATCTCGTTCACGGGCAATCGAACCTATGGCTTCGGGGCTGCTTGGCTGGCGCACCATAGCCAATATGGGCGATCGAAGCGAAGTCTCAAACCTCGCCCGAGGCGGCCCTGCGGCGGCCCGTCCCCTTCCGCCGCACCCGCTTCGGAGCGCCCGAAACCTTGGTCGCGTCGAGTTCCTGCGCCTTGAGCGCCGTGGCCGCATTCCAATAAGCCGCGATGCTCTTGCATAGCCGCTTGGGGCTCGCCGCGAATAACCGCTCTCCCCGCGGACGTGCCATTGCCCGCAAAGTGCCCTGCCGCTGCCGCGCCGCACTCTCAACCGCCGCTGCCTGCTCGGCATTGAGGCCAGCCGCATCCGAATGGGCAAAAGCGATCAGCAGCGCCAGATCATGATCGTCGCCGATGAGCTGCGACAGTGTCCGCGCCTCCAGCGCCCGCGCGCCCAGATAATCGGGCCACGCACGCGACAGCAGCGTCATATGCCGCCAATGCGCCTGCGCGCCCTTGCGCCACTCGTGAAATCCTTCATCGCTGGGATGCGCATAGGCAGCCCCAAATGCGCGGCGCGCGCGCCGATACGATCGCTCCAGCCCGCCGCCGACGACGTCGAAACCGTCGCCGTTGATCTTGATCACGGCAAGCCGTGCTTTAGCTTCCATCAGCCGGTCGTGCGCCTCCTGCATCGTCAGCAGTGCACCGACGCCGTTCACCGCCGCAATCGATCGGCGCATCTGATCGGCGACGGTTCGCCGCCCGAAGCCCACCGAAGCCTCGAGCTTGTCGAGTGTTTCCAGCAGCACGTGCCGGTCGCGCGCACCCGAAAGCGACAGCCCGATCTCACGCAACGCTGCATTCTCTTGCTTGAAGACATTGTCGCCGATCACCGGCCGTATCAGCCGCAGCAGCGCCCGCAGCCTCTTCAGTGACTTGCGTGTCTCGTGGATCGAAACAACCTGATCGCCGTTGCCTTGCAGCAGACTTAGCCCGTGATCGATCTGCTCAGCAGCGATCCGCCTTGCGCCTTCGTCGAAGGATTCGCCCAACTTGAATCGGAAGGCCATGCATCATCCAGGTGGCTGCACACACTTGTGACCACATAACTGTACAGCTCTAAAGGCCATATGAAACCAGTGCCTCTGCGCGCGCAAGCAGGCGACGGGCACGCGCTTTTCGCTTTATCCGCCCGCGCGAGCACGAGCTTCGTCGGCCCACGCGAGCCAGAATTTGACTCGGGCCTCAGGCGCTTGCGCTGTCATAAAGTCAGTGATCACAGCAACGCTGTCGGCCCCGGCTGCGACAACATCAACGGCACGCTCGGGCGTAATTCCGCCGATCGCGACAAGCGGGACGCCGCCGATTTGCCGCTTCCACGCCGCGATCCGCCCCAGCCCTTGCGGCGCCCACTTCATCACCTTGAGCTTCGTCTCGTAGATCGGACCAAGAGCGACGTAGTCGGGCTCCGCGGCGAGCGCCGTCGCCAGTTCGTCTTCGCTGTGCGTCGAAACACCAAGCCGCAGCCCTGCAGCCTTGATCGCAGCGAGGTCCGCCGCAGCGAGGTCTTCCTGGCCGAGATGTATATAATCCGCGCCCGCGTCGATCGCCTCGCGCCAGTAGTCGTTGACGATCAGCTGGCAGCCATGCCGACGGCACACGGCGAGGCTTTCGGTAATCTGCCGCGCCGCCTCTTCACTGCTGACGTCCTTCACACGCAGCTGAAGCGTACGCACACCGAGCGGCGCGATCCGCGCAACCCACGCTGCATCGGGCACGATCGGATAGAAGATGTCGGGAGCGCCAGCGCCGCTGCTCATTTGCGGTCGAGATCGAAGAACGGCGTACCGGCAACGGGCGTCGATGGCTGCGCCATGTCGCGCACACCCATCAGACCGGATTCATATGCAGCCCGTCCTGCCTCGATAGCCTGCGCGAACGCCTGCCCCATGCGTACGGGATCACCCGCCTTCGCCACCGCCGTATTCAGCAGCACGCCATCGAAGCCCATCTCCATGGCCTGCGCCGCGTGCGACGGCGCACCGATCCCCGCATCGATGATCAGCGGCACGTTGGGGAAATAGGCGCGAATGCTCTTCAGCGCATAGGGATTGGCCAGCCCGCGCCCGCTGCCGATCGGCGCGCCCCACGGCATCAGCACACGGCACCCAGCGGCAAGCAAGCGCTCCGCCACCGATAGATCTTCCGTCGTATACGGCAGCACCTTGAAGCCATCCTCGCTGAGGATGCGCGCCGCCTCTGCCAGCCCGAACACCTCCGGCTGCAGCGTATCGTCGTTGGCGATGACTTCGAGCTTGATCCAGTCGGTGCCGAACACCTCGCGCGCCATCTGCGCCGTCGTCACGGCCTCTTTCACCGTGTGGCAGCCCGCCGTATTCGGCAGCACGCGCACACCCAGCGCACTGATCAGCTCTAAGAAGCGTTCGCCCGTTCGTCCACGCGCCTGCTCGCGCCGCAACGACACCGTGACGATACCGGCGCCTGACGCTTCCACCGCCTCGGCCAAAACCTGCGGCGAGGGATATTGCGCCGTGCCGATCAGCATGCGCGAGCGCATCGCGACGCCATACAGCGTCAGCGCGCTCGTAGCCTGGTTTGCTGGCTCAGGTGCATTCATGCGCAACGCTCACCCGCCGTGCCGCGGCGAAACGATCTCAATGTGGTCGCCCGCCTCCAACAGCGTCGCCGCCCGCACGCGAGCGGGTACGAAATCGCCATTGCGCGCGGTCGCCACCGGTGCGCCATCAAGCCCGCGCTCTGCGACGAGCGCATCGAGTGTCGGCGCCGAGGTCACGACTTCCTCACCGTTGACGATAACCCGACGCTGACTTGCAACCGAAAGGGTCTCTGACAAACCGCTGCTCCCGCAACAGATAGATCTCTCGCCCACTCATCTACTGCATTCGCCGATGGCCGCCAAATCAGCCGCCATGCTCGACCAGCAGCTCCGAGGCGGGCTTACCCTCTATATAGTCGGCGACAGTCCGCGCCAGCACCGGCCCGAGAAGAAATCCGTGGCGGTAGGCGCCGTTGACGAATATCCGCCGCCCGCCCTCGCGCACCACGGCCCGCGGAACGTTGTCCGGAAAGGCCGGCCGCACCCCGGCACAAAGGTCGAGGATCTCCGCCTCGGCGAACGCCGGATGCACCGCATAGGCACCCCCCAGAAGCTCCAGCGCCGAGCGCACGCTGACCGGCCCACGCTCCTCGCTCTCGATCACCGTTGCGCCGACCATGTAGACCCCATCGTCCCACGGCACGATATAGAGCGGCAGACGCGGATGCAGGAGCTGCAGCGGCCGGTTCAGCGATACTTCGCGCGTGCGGATCAGCGCCCGCTCCCCGCGCACGCCTCGCAGCGTCGGCAGATCATCGCGCGCTGCGATCCCGCGGCAATCGACGACAATGTCAGCGCCATCCCCGGACGATGTTTCGCCGAACACGATCTCGACGCCTGCCTCCTGCGCCGCACTCAGCAGGAATGCCAAAGCGGCTGGCGCTGGTGCGTGCGCTTCCTCCGCAAAGAACAGCGCCGTCCCGAACCGCCCCGCGAGATCCGGCTCGAGTTGCGCGAGCTCGGCTCCCGACACCCGTCGGTGCCCCTCGGTGCGCGCCGAAAACCGGTCGAGCTCATCTAGGTCGCGCGCCGCGGCAATCACCAGACTGCCGTTGGCTCTCACATCCGGATAGAAGTCGCGCCACGCGGCGACCCCTTCGAGACTATATTTGCGCAGCATCGCGGGCGCCGTCTCTGCCTCGCGTTCCGGTGCCAGCATGACGCCCGCAAGGATGCTTGCGCAATCCGCGAACGGCTCGGCACTCGCCTCGACCAGCCGGACGCGATGCCCGGCTCGCGCCAGCGTCACCGCCTGCCAGAGGCCCAGGATTCCAGCACCAAGGATCGTGATCGAGCGCGTTTGCACGGTCATGGTTTCATTTGCGGTTTCAGCGCGACGCGGTACCCCTCGCACGCCGCAGCCGCGCGCTCAATCCCCATAACGGTACGGGGTCAATCACCGAGCGCCGCACCCTCCCGACGCGCGTCAGCGCCACCCTCGATATGCCCCTCGCGCCGCGTCAGGATATGCACGCCCGAATTCATCGGCGACGGCACGATGGTGTGCCCGATGGGCTTGAGGCTGAGCGACAGCGGCACCGTCGACCAGTCGGGCTCCAGCTCCAGCACGCTCCCCTGACTGCCGAAGTTGAGGAGGTCAGCCGCCTGCTGCGCATCGAGCCCCCAGTCGATCAGGCCGATCAGCGTCTTCAGCACATAGAGGATGATGCGGCTGCCACCGGGCGATCCCAGCACCGCCGTGACGTGCCGCTCCGTATCGAACGCAATCGTCGGCGCCATCGACGAGCGCGGCCGCTTGCCCGGTCCAACCGCATTCGCCGCCGGCTGCCCGTCCGCATCCACCGGGACGAACGAGAAATCAGTCAGCTGGTTGTTGAGCAGAAATCCCGCTGCCCAGTTGTGCGAGCCGAACGCGCCCTCGATCGTCGTCGTCATCGACAGCGCATTGCCATCGTCGTCGATCACCGAGATATGGCTGGTGCCTGACCGCTCGATAGTTGCATCAACGCCGAACGACTGTCGCTTCAAGCCAGGCGGCTCGCCCGGCCCCGGTTTCACCGCAGCACTGTCGGGCTTGATCAGCGCGCGGCGCTGCGAAACATAAGTATCGTCCAGCAGCCCATCTGGCACCGATACGAAATCAGGATCGCCGATGTAGCGATTGCGGTCGGCAAACGCCAGCTTCTCGGCTTCGGCAATGGTGTGCACCGCGCGCGCATTGAGGGCTTGGTCAGGGCCTTTGCCGAGATTGAACGGCTCTAGCAGCTTCAGCGTTTGCGCCACGGTCAGCCCGCCAGACGACGGTGGCCCCATCCCGCAAACCTCATTGCTCCGGTACGTGATGCACAGCGGCGGGCGCTCCTTCGCGCGATAGTCTTTGAGGTCGTCGAGTGTCATTCCCCCCGGCGCGATCGGCGCTGAGTTGACCGCCTGGACAATGGCCTCCGCGATCGGCCCCTCGTAGAACGCATTCGCCCCGCCCGCCGCAATCGCCTTCAGCGTCTCGGCCAACTGGGGATTCTTCAATTCATGCCCGATAGGCAGAGGGCTGCCGGTCGACGTGAAAAAATAGGCCCGCGCTGCCGGCACGAAATCGTCCGGATTCTGCAACCGCAACAGCAAGTGCAAACGCGGCGAAATCCTGAAGCCGTTTTCGGCAATGCGGATCGCGGGCTCGAACAGCATCGCCCATGGCAGCTTGCCGTACTTCGCGTGCACGTCCTCCATCAGGCGCACGACGCCCGGCACACCGATGGACAGCCCGGACAGCACCGCCGTGTTGAAAGGCATCGGCTTGCCATCGACCAGAAACCGATCCGGGCGCGCCGACGCCGGCGCTGTCTCTCGTCCATCGAACGTCTTCAGCTCGGATTTCTTAGCGTCCCAGTAGAGCAGGAAAGCTCCGCCGCCGATGCCGCTCGACTGCGGCTCTACGATATTGAGCACCAGCTGGGCCGCGATCGCCGCGTCGATCGCCGATCCACCCGCGCGCAGCATCTCGCGCCCGGCTTCGGCGGCGTGCACATTGGCCGCCGCAATCATGTGTCGCTGCGCCTTCGCCAGGGCATGCGATTGCAGCCCCGTATCACCCTCCGGCGCACTGCGCGGATCGAGCAGCTGCGCCTGCGCACCGGTGACCGAAATCACCGCTGCAAAGGCCAGCGCCAGGAGACTTGAGAGGCGGAGGATCATGGACACCCAGTTGAGCGAGAGTTGTTCACCAACTTCGGCCATCATGGCGCCGAGCACAATGGGGACCGAAGGAACAAAGCAATGCCCGCCGCGCGCTGGTTTCAATTGACACTGTCCGCCATGTTTATGGCGGCCGCGCTGTTGCTCGTCGCCACCGACCGCGGCACCTCGCGTGAAGCCGTGACCGGCCTGCTCAGCACCTCCGACACGGTCGTCGGCCAGCCGATCGTCTATCCCAGCAGCGCTCCGGCCAAGGTCACTTCGGCCATCGTCACCATGCTGCCCGGCGAGGAAACCGGTTGGCACAAGCACGAGATCCCGATGTTCGGCTACATCCTCGAAGGCGAGGTCACCGTCGACTATGGCTCCAAGGGCACACGCGTCTACCGCAAGGGCGACGCCGTGATGGAAGCGATCGACTGGCCGCATAATGGCCGCAACACCGGCACGGTGCCCGCGCGCATCCTCGGCGTATTCATGGGCGCCGACGGCGTTCCCAACACCGTCATGTTGCCGAAAGCACCTGCACCTTGATCGCAGTTTCCGCCGGGAGCCTCCACCCCGCGGTTAGTGAAAGTCGCGCGACTTCGGGATGACCCGGACATAGCGCGGATGCGTCGCCCACCGCGGATGCATCTTGTCGGCGTTAGGATCGTTCGGAAATTTCCCCGGCTCCGGCGCGCGCGAATCTGGCCGCGCCACCTCATCGGCATTCGCCAGCGGCACTTTCATGTCGCTCGCCTCCGCGGAAAGAAGCTGTAGCGAGTCGCTGCGATCTTCCAGCTTCGACGCCACCACGTGGATGATGTCCTGGTGACGTTGCACGCGCCCGTGCACGACGATGAGACGCGATCCCATGACCTCCTTGCGAAAACGCTCCAGCGTCTTCGCCCACACCACCGCGTTGGCGATCCCGGTTTCGTCCTCGATGGTCATGAATACGACGCCCTTGGCCGAGCCGGGCCGCTGACGCACCAAAACGACACCAGCCACCGCAACGAGCGCGCCGTCCTTGATGCTGCGTAATTCCTCGCACGAGATCACCCGGCGCATGCCGAACCGCGCGCGCAAAAAGCTCATCGGATGCGCCTTCAACGACAAGCGCAGGGTCTGGTAGTCGTTGACGACATGCTCCGAAAGCCGCATGGCGGGTAAAGGCACGAATGGCTCGGCCGCGGTCTCGCGCGTCTCGCTCCACGTAAAGAGCGGCAGCGGCTCTGCCGCCGAAAGCGCCTTCACCTCCCACAGCGCCTGGCGCCGGTCGAGCCCCACCGAGCGGAAAGCATCGGCCGCCGCCAGCTTCTCCAGTGTGATCAGCTTCGCGCGCGCTCGCGCCCACACCTCGTGCACATCCTGAAACGATTGCACCGCCGCCCGCGCCGCAACGATCTTCCCCACCTCCTCTTCCTGTAAGCCGTCGACCTGTCTCAGCCCCAGCCGCATCGCCGGGCCGCCATCCGCCCCACCCTTCTCCAGGCTGCAATCCCACGTCGACAGATTGACGTCCGCCGCCCGCACCTCGACAGCATGCTCGCGCGCATCGCGCACGATCTGCGCCGGCGCGTAAAATCCCATCGGCTGCGAATTGAGCAGCGCTGCCGCGAACGCCGCCGGGTGATGACACTTGATCCACGACGACACATAGACGAGATGCGCAAAGCTCGCCGCGTGGCTTTCGGGAAAGCCGTATTCACCGAATCCCTTGATCTGGTTGAAGCAGCGTTGCGCGAAGGCTTTGTCGTAGCCGCGCGCGGTCATGCGCGACACCATCTTCTCTTCCAACAGACCGATGGTGCCCCGCCGCCGGAAAGTCGCCATCGCCTTGCGTAACTCGTTCACCTCCGCGTCGGAAAACTTCGCCGCCACCAGCGCGATGCGCATCGCCTGCTCCTGGAACAGCGGCACGCCCTTCGTCTTGCCGAGGATATTTTTCAACTCGTCCTTTGGACCCATCCCCGGCGCAGGCGAGGGATAATGCTCCGCTTCCAGGCCATCGCGCCGCCGCAGATACGGATGCACCATGTCGCCCTGGATCGGCCCAGGACGCACGATCGCCACCTCGATGACGAGGTCATAGAAGCACCGCGGCTTGAGGCGCGGCAGCATGTTCATCTGCGCCCGGCTTTCCACCTGGAACACGCCGATGGAATCGGCGCGGCACAGCATGTCATAGACTTGCGGGTCCTCGCGCGGGACCGTTGCCAGGGCAAGCTCTTTGCCCTCGTGCTGCGCGATGAGCTGGAACGCCTTGCGGATGCAGGTGAGCATCCCCAGCGCCAGCACATCGACCTTCAAAAGCCCGAGCGCGGCGATGTCGTCCTTGTCCCACTCGATGAAGGTGCGATCCTCCATCGCCGCATTGCCGACCGGCACCACCTCGATCAGCGGTCCACGCGTCAGCACAAACCCGCCGACATGTTGCGATAGATGCCGCGGAAACCCCATCAGCTCATGCGCCAGCTCCAGCACAGTCGCCAGCAGCGGGTCTTTCGGATCAAGCCCCGCCGCGCGCACGTGCTTTTCGGGCAGCGAGCCCCCACTCGACGTGCCCCACACCATGCCCGACAGCGCCGAGACCGTGTCCTCCGACAAGCCCATCGCCTTGCCGACATCGCGCACCGCCGAGCGCGCGCGATAGGAGATGACAGTCGCCGCCAAGCCTGCCCGGTGCCGCCCATAGCGCGCGTAGATGTATTGGATCACCTCCTCGCGCCGCTCGTGCTCGAAATCGACGTCGATGTCCGGAGGCTCGCGCCTCTCCGGCGACACGAACCGGTCGAACAGGACATCGATCTGCATCGGATCGACCGCCGTGATGGCAAGACAGTAGCAGACCACCGAGTTGGCCGCCGACCCGCGCCCCTGGCATAGAATGCTCTTCGAACGCGCGAAGTGCACGATGTCGTGAACGGTGAGAAAATACTGCGCGTATTCGAGCTTCGCGATCAGCTCCAGCTCACGCACCAGCAACCCACGCACTCTCTCTGGGATACCATCGGGAAAACGCCAGCTCGCGCCCGCCCAGGTCAGATCCTCCAGATGCTGCTGTGGGGTCTTGCCGGGCGGCACCGGCTCGTCGGGGTATTCGTATTTGAGATCGTCGAGCGAGAAACAGCACGCCTCGGCAATCTCCATCGTGCGCGCGATGGCATCCTCATGCCCGCGAAACAGCCGCGCCATTTCCAGCGGCGGCTTCAGATGCCGTTCCGCATTCGCCGTCAGCTTCAGTCCGGCTTCGCGGATCGTCGTCTTCTCGCGCACGCAGGTCAGAACATCCTGCAACGGGCGCCTCTGCGGTGCGTGATAGAGCACATCCCCCGTGGCGACCATTGGCGTTCCGCAGCGCCGCGCCAGCTCGGCCAACGCCGCAATGCGTGTACGGTCATCACCGCGATAGGTATGGCTCGCCGCAAGATAGACGTCAGCGCTTTCCCCGAGCATCATCTGCACCCGCCGCAGCTGCGCCTCGAAAGAAGGCCAGGACATGTCGGCATTGCTCCTGTTCTCAGCATTCGCTTGCGAAGCGGCGGCATCGTCACGGCGGGGATTGAAGGGAATGATCGTGGCGCCCGGTACTTCTGGCATCCCGCCCGATGAGAGCGAACGCCAGCTCCAGTCATCAGGCGTAACCACGATGAAAATCTGCCCCTCGGCATGCCGCGCGACGTCGTCGAGATAAAGCGTACATTCGCCTTTTTTCGCGCGCCTCTGCCCCTCCGACAACAGACGCGACAGGCGCCCATAGGCTTGCCTGTCACGCGGCAGGCATATGAGGCTCGGCGCATCCTGAAGATCGAGACGCGCGCCGACGATCAGCTTCAATCCGAGCTGCTTTGCCTCGACATGCGCGCGTACCACACCGGCGAGCGTATTGCGGTCGGTGATGGCGAGCGCCGACAGCCCCAGCGCCTGCGCCTGCGCAACGAGCTCTTCTCCATGCGAGGCCCCGCGCAGGAACGAGAAGTTCGTCGTCACCTGCAGCTCGGCATACGCGACACCGTGGTGCTTACCCTTCATGCTTCACCCATAGAGGCCATGCAGGAACCAGCGTGGCAGATCCTCTTCTCCCCGCCCGTAAAGCCCTTCGCGAAACACCCAGTAGCCCGCGCCTCCTTCATCCTCGATGCGGTAGTAATCGCGCGTGCCGCTCTTCTTCGTGCTGATCTCGTCCCACCATTCCGGAGCCACGCGTTGCGGTCCTTCCGCGCGCACGATGCGTCGCTCCACCCGTCGCCAAGTGAAACTCGCCGGCGGCCCTTCCGGCACCTCCGCGACGACCCCGATCGGCTCGGGATTTGGCAGCAACAACGGCGGTGGCGCGGAACCTTTATGCTCCGGCCAGAGGGCTGCCCGCTGGCGCGCGAGGGCCGCAACACGCACCTGTGCCCGCTCCGGGATATGGCTTTCGCACGCCACGATCCGGCTGACGCGCGCTGCGCCCAATCGGTTCGTCAGCCGGTCGACGAGCTCTGAGGCCCCCGCACGCGCCTCATGGGTAAGACGCGTTGCAAGCGTCTCTTGCTGAAGGCCCGGCCTTTCGACCTGCACGGCAGCCAGCACCATCACATCGACACCGAAGCCGGCATCGAGCGCGGCGATCTTCTCGAGCAGCAAGTCCGCCATGTGCTCGGCAGCCCATGATGGCTGACTGAGCCCAGCACGCACCTCGGCAACACTGCCGTCGGCCCGGTAGAGCGACAGCGCCAAGTGCCGCGCGCCGAGCCCGCGAGCGCATAGATGCACGCAAAGCTCCTTGGTGAGCAGCCGCATCTCGGATTGCAGCTGCTCCGATGCGATCAGCGGATCAGGCCAGGAGCGCTGCACATAAAGTGCCGGGGGCTCCAGCAGTGGCTTGCATGGTTCAGCCCGCACGCCCAGCGCCTGATCGAGACGAGTCAGCACAGCCTCGACACCCTTCGCCGAGCGGAACCTGCGCCCCAGCGCCGCCCGCGGCAGGTGGTAAAGATCACCGATCCGTCGCAGACCGAGACGCTTCAACAGCAGCACCGAATCCGGCACCAGACGCAAAGCCTCGACAGGCAAGCGCGCCAAAGACGGCTCAGTTCGCCCCTCGCCAGCGACCGCGGGCGTCGACGGCGCAAAGCGCGCCAAGGCATGCGCCGCGCCAAGCGTATCGGCAAGGCCGACGCGCGCCGTCAGCGAGAACTGGCGCAAACGCGTGGCGATATCGTTCAGCAGCTGCTCTTCCCCGCCGAACAGATGCGCCACCCCTGTGATGTCGATCCACAGCCCATCCTCGCCGTCGATGTTTCTGTTCGGACCATAGCGCCCGCACCAGCGTGCAAGGCGCATCAGCGCGCTGCGATCACGGCGCGGATCGGCCTGCTGCGTCATCAGTTCGGGAAAGACGGCGCGCGCATCGGCGAGGGCCTGGCCGATGCGCACGCCTTTAGCCGCCGCCTGCGGGGTGACGGCGGTTATACGGATTCCGTTGACGCCTGCCTCGACGAGGGCAAGCGATGCATCATCGGGAACGAGCGCCGGCTGCGCGCGCCTCAGACGCTCGATCGGCCAAAGCGGCAGCCATATGGAAACGATGCGTTTCATCCGACCACTCCAACCAAAGAGGATGATGCTCGTGCGTCATTGGGCGATGTCGGCAGCGCTCCAGCACAACGCCGTAGCGCTGCGCTCCTGGTGCCGATGCATTGAAGGGATGCCTGCCGCTGGAACACGCCTCGATGCGCCAGCGTGTGGCTGTGGAGCCGGCAGGAGACAGCCGCGGATCGGTAACCAGAAGGCACGGCGTTGCGTGCTCTGCCGCAGCGAGGCTGAGGCGCCGGGCGGGCGTCAGCTCGACTTCACTGATAACCCCGATCACCAGCGCCAGGCTCTGTGAACGCAAGCCTTCTTCCATCGCCCACAAGGCTTCGCTCGCCCGCGCCGTTTCGACGAACAGCCAATCCGAGGGCGCAAAGCCCAAGGCGGCAAGACCACCGCCATATGGCGCGCCGAACTCACGTGCGAATTGCGATGACCAGCACCACAACACGGGCGCCGGGGCGGACTGCGCCCCCGTCAGACATTCAAGACGACGCGCCGTAAGCCGCAATGCAAAGCCGAGAGCCGCCGCCCAGTCGCCCGCCGTAGCCCCCGCGCCGCGTGGCACCGTCTTCACTTCATGCAACGAGGCTGGATCGAGGCCTCCGCCCAACCGGCGATCGAACTCTCGAACACCCAAAGTCCAGCCGCCGCGCGTCTGCGGATCATCGACCGCCTGCAGTTCAGGCGCGCCGCGCTCCATCGTCCGGATGCTCGCACGCAATCGCGCCAGCACCTCCTGTCTGCCACCCAGCGCGGGCAGGAGTGATCCGGGCATTCCTGAAATGCCGCCCTCCGGAACGGCGAGGAGGGACTCGCCATTCCGGTTCGGGCAAGAGCTCCTAGGCCCTACGCCACGCAACTCGCTACGCGAACACGCACTGGGGCCAGGCTCTGACCGCGAGACCCAGGGCAGACAGCCGGACGGTGGGGTGGGGGATGAGGCTGGCTGATCCACTGGAACGCTCTCGCACCAAACGTTGCGATGACACGTCATCGAGTTCGTCATTTGTTCTAAATGCCAAACGCGTTCACGTCAAGATCAAACAGAGAACAAACGACGTCCAAGAAGGTTGCTCAGTCACACCCGGAGTGATGCACAGATTCTCCACAGCAAAGGGGTTGCACACAGACGAATCGACTCGGTCTGCAGCCAGACTGCCGCACCAACAGGCGCGGAAGTGATGGAAAATCAGGCTCTTGGCCGTGCACTAATGCGACAGTCGCCAGAAAAACCCACCAAAGAACACTTCAGGGTGCGGATGCGAACACAGTGTGGCCCGCCTGCTCTGCCGTCGAGAAATGAGACTGCTATATACGATGCCTTCACCTTATGGCCGCAAGCTCCCCGCGAGCGAAACTAACCCCCGGAGACATTCAGTAATGACGTCTCGCAGTCTGATGAGTTCGATTGCCCTGGCAGCCCTCGTTGCCACCGCTTCCACATTCACGACCCAGCATGCGCAAGCGCAGGGTCTGTTCGAATTTCTTTGGGGCGGCGGCCAGGAATGGGGCGGCAGCAAGCAGACCGTCTCTTTCGATCCCAAATACACCTCGGGCCAGATCATCGTCAGCTTCGGTGACCGCCGCTTGTACCTCATCACCAAGCCGGGCGTCGCCATCAGCTATCCGATCGCCGTGCCGCGCGAGCAGAGCCGCTGGCAGGGCACCACCACGGTCACCAATAAGCGCGAAAATCCGTCTTGGCGTCCGACGCCGGACATGCTGCGCGAAAACCCCAAGCTGCCGCTGTGGGTCCCTGGTGGCCACCGCATGAACCCGCTTGGCGTGCGCGCCATGTACCTCGGCTCCAGCCTGTATCGTATCCACGGCACTGACGCGCCCTGGACGATCGGTCAGGCGGTGTCGAAGGGCTGCATCCGTATGCTCAACGACGACGTGCTCGACCTTTATCCGCGCGTCCCCGTCGGCACCAAGGTGACGGTCACCTGGCAGCGCTTCTCCTCAGAGCATATTGCCGATGGCGCAGAGCCGCCTGCTGCCAACGCATCCAGCGCGACGATGGCATCCTACAAGACGCCGGGACGCAGCATTCGCTCGCGCACCGCGTCTTCTCTCGTCGAGAAGATTTCGGCAACCGGTATGGGCGAAGCGGACGCCGCCGATCCCAACGCCGTCGATCCAAACGCCGACGAAGCAACTCTTGCCGCTGCTGCAGAGCAGCCGCTGGAGCCCGCTAAGCCGGTCAAGAAATCCGAAGCCCACCAGCCATCAGCCACGGTGAAGACCGCCGAGGTTCACAAGAAGTCGGCTGCACCGCGCGCTCCCGCCGCTACGGCAGCTGCACCGGCACACAGCTCCGGCGCTCACGATGCCGCCTCTGCGGCTGAGAAAGCCGCCGAAGCTGCCGCCAAGGCAGCCGCCTCTGCCCGCGCCGCCGCCGAAGCCGCAAAGAAGGCGGCTGAGGACGCCAAGAAGGCGATGGAGCCGGGCAAGAGTGCCGCACTGTAAGTCAGCGACGAAGCACCACGATCGAATTGAAAAGGGCAGCGCTGAGCTGCCCTTTTTCTTTTTCGGTAGCCTACTGCGCCGGCGCCAGACACGCCTGGAGCGAACTCGCCAGATTGCGCATCAGCACGAAGTAAAGCTGCCGCCCCGCGTCCAATGAGAGCCCCTCCGGATCGAGCGTGCCACCCCGCGCGCCCGTCCCTTCGGTCAGCGCCGCGACCAGCTGAGGCTGAAACAGCGGCTCGGCGAAAACGCACAGCGCCTTCAGCTCGCGGATCTTGTTGCGCAACTCGATGAGACGCTTCGCACTCGGCTGCACCTCCGGACTGACTGTGATCGAACCGACGGCATCAAGGTCAAACCGGCGATCGAAGTACTGATAAGCGTCGTGAAACACGACGAAGGGCTTGCCCTGCAGCGGCCGCGTTGTGGCCGACAGTTCGCTCGTCAGCGCATCGATATCGCCGACGAGGCGCTCAGCGTTCGCCTTGAAGCGCGCGGCGTGCTCGGGAAAGCGTCGCGCGAGCACCTCCGCCACATAGCGACTGATCGCCTTCGCGTTTTCGGGATCGAGCCAAATGTGCGCGTCGGCGTCGCTGGCATCAGCCTCCTCCTCGGCACCGTGCCCATCCGGCTCGTCGTCGTGCCGGTGCTCGAATGTGCCCGTATGGCGTTGCTCGAGCAGACGGACACCCGGCGCATCGACCAGGGTGACCACCTCCACGCCCTCCGGAAGCGCGCGCACCAGCTTGCCGGTGAACGGCTCCAGCCTTTCAGAGACGCGAATGAGCACCGCCGCGGCATCGACGGCCTGCACCTGCGAGGGACGCAGCGAAAAGCTGTGCGGAGATGCCTTCCCGTCGACCAGGAGCAGCGGCGTACCCACTCCCTCCATCACGTTGCTGACCAGCGAATGGATCGGCTTGATCGTAACGACGACGTCCGTCTCGTCCGCCAACGCCATCCCGGGCAGCGCCAGGCAAATGGCCGCAATGGCGGGGAGCCAGACACAAACCCAACGTTTCCCCCAGCGCCCCTTGCCCACGCGGCAAAATTTCTCTCCCAGCGTCCAACGGGCGCCCGTCATGCTATAGATCCGATCGATGGCTTGATTGTGATAATATCCGCAAGTTAGTGCACCCACGCCGAACACGCAACCGCCACCTTCCCGCTCCATCTAGCGGGCAGCACCTTGCTTTGACCCGGAGACACCTCAAGTGCACGCCACCAGATCCTGGCTCGTACTGACGGCAGTGTCAGTCTGCGCGGCCCTAGCCGCCACCAAAGCGTCTGCCCACCCGCACGTCTGGGTGACGATGCAGGAAACGGTACTCTACGACAAAGGCAACATCACCGGCCTCCGCCAGGCTTGGACGTTCGACGAGATGTACACGCAGCAGGCCATCGAGGGCTTGGACAAGAACGGCGACGGCAAGTTCGACCGCGAGGAGCTGAAAGAGCTGGCGCAGGTCAACATCGATGGCCTCAAGGAGTTTGACTACTTCACCTACGCCAAGGTCGGCAAAAATCCGCTGAAGTTCAGTCCGCCCGTCGACTATTGGCTCGATTACACCGACAAGGGCATCCTCACGCTCCACTTCACACTGCCGCTCGAAAAACCCATCGAAGCCGCCACCCCAGGTTTCAACTTCGCTGTCTTCGACCCCAGCTACTTCATCGCCTTCGACTACGCCGAAACCGATCCCGTGAAGCTCGGCGCCAACGCACCGGCAGGCTGCAAAGCCGCCGTGCACGAGCCCGAGGAAGATAGCGACACGCAGCGCCTCAACGACGCCTTCTCCAACGCGCTTGGCAAGGATGGTCAGCAAGGCGCCGGCGGTCCGATGGGCGATGGTGGAACCGTCAGCATCGGCAGCGGCGGCGCAACCGTCACTGTCGATTGCGCCAAGTCATAATTTGCATTCGACTTCAGCTGCTTGACATCGGAAGACGGATGCCGGTCGCTGTTGTAGTGTGGGCCACGATCGGTTTTGATGCGGCTTAGGCCGCTTGCCTCAAGGGATGGCGCGATGGATCGGCGTGAGTTCCTGAAATCGACCGGCGCAGCTGCCGCTGCCACCGCCGCAGCTGCTACGCAGGCAGTCGCCACGGAGGCTGGAGTCGCGGCTTCGGCAAGCCCCGCAGTGAGCAAGGGCCTCAAAGAGCTTCGCCTCGCAATCCCGTTCAACGATGGCTTTGCTGGTCCGGCTGACTATGCCCGTCGGCTTGCCCGCAACATCGGCGAGCTGAGCGCTGGCCGCATTCGCGTTGCGCCAGCATTCGGTATCGCAAATGCCGCCGACGCTGTGCGCGCTGGCGACGCTGATCTTTTCTTCGATGCGGCCGACAGCCAGCTCGATATGCACCGCGCCTTTGCCTATTTCGCCGGCCTGCCGGGCGACCAAGGCCTGGCGCCGCGCGATTTGCAGACCTGGATCACCGTAGGCGGCGGCCAGGCACTTTGGGATGACCTTGCGGCCGAAGCGGGTGTGAAGCCGCTCCTCGCTGCCCATACCGGATCGCACAGCCTTATGCTCGCGACGCGCCCCGTGGATACGATGGCGACACTGGCCGGGCGCACAACGCATGTCACCGGGCTGGCCCGAGACGTCGCCAAAGGCCTCGGATTGGAAGTCGTCTCGCTGCCTGCCGACGCCATCGCCACATCGCTGCGAGCAGGCGACATCGAGATCGCCGAATGCGGCGGCGCGATCGTCAGCTACGCGCTGCAAATTCCGGCGGCCGCGCCTTACCTCACAGGCACCAGCATCAATCAGAACGGAACCGCGATGCTCCTCGGCGTGCGTCGCGGGCTCTGGGATAGTCTCGACGCTGGCGAGCAGAACATGATCAGCGCGGCAGCGGCAGCGGAGTTCCAGCTCTCCCTTTCCGAGGAAGAAGCACACCGCCCCATGCTACATCCCACGCCCAGCCCTGATCGCATTTGGCCGATCGCAGCAGAGCTTAACCACGCCATTCAGCGCGTGGCAGCGGCGGTCGTTGCCCACGCCGCAGGCACAGACGCAACGTCCCGGCGCATCGCCGCGAGCTTCGCGGCATTCCGCGCGAACACGATCAGCGCGCAAGCCTCCGTCTGAGCAGCTCGTCGCTGACCCAGATCACGCTCAGTAACTTATTTCTGCGGTGAGCTGTCGCAGCGGCCGCTTCGTCAATATTTTGCTGCATCGCACTGACTGATGATGACCTCGGCCACTCACCAGGGGGAAGTAATGAATATTGCGCGCGTAGCTGCCTTGATTATCGCATGGCCGGCAGCATCCATGGCTATTGCAGAAGAGCTGAAGCTCCCGCCTGAAGTCACACCTGCGCTGCGCGCAGCATGCGAAAGCGACGTGCGCCGCATCGGCTGCCTTGGCCCATCGCCTACCTACGCGAAGGTGAAAAGCTGCGTCGTCGCCCGCTACATGAAGCTTGGCAACAAGTGCAAGATGCAGCTCGCACTCGCCGGCTACTCCGGCCCATCGAACGTGCCGAAGTCGGTCAAAGGACCGCTTCTCGAAGCGTCTGCGAAATAATCTAAGAAAATGCGCGGGCCAGGATCACGTCCGGCCCGCGATTTTGTTAAGCCGCTTTAGCGGTGGCCGGACGTGCGGTCTCGGCGATGTATGCCATCGCCGCCGCCACGCCGCCCTTCTGGTGCGGCACGCCGGCAAGTTCCAGCCCCATCTCGACACCCGTCAGCGCACCGAGAATGGTGAGCTCGTTCGTGTATCCGAGATGGCCGATGCGGAACGCCTTGCCGGCCAGCTTGTTGAGCCCCGTGCCGAGCGACATGTTGAAGTTCTCGAGCACCAGCTTGCGGAATGTATCGGCGTTGTGCCCGTCTGGCATCGCCACCGCCGTCACCGCAGGCGAATGACCGCGCGCATCGCGGCACCACGTCTCCAGCCCCCAACCGCGCACCGCCCGGCGCGTCGCCTCGGAGAGACGCTCGTGGCGCGCAAATACGTTGTCGAGGCCTTCCTCGTGCAGCATCGCGATCGCCTCGGAAAGGCCGAACAGCAGCCCGACAGGCGGCGTGTAGGGGAACGTGCCCGTCGGATTGATCGCGAGCATGTCGTCCCAATTCCAGTACGAGCGCGGCAGCTTCGCCTTCTTCGACGCCGCAATCGCCTTCGGGCTGACCGCCGTGAACGACATCCCCGGCGGCAGCATCAGGCCCTTCTGCGAGCCCGATATCGCAACGTCGATGCCCCACTCGTCGAAGCGCAGATCCATCGCCGCGAGCGACGAAATCGCGTCGACCATCAGCAGCGCCGGATGCTTCGCCGCATCGATCGCGCGGCGCATGTCGTCGACCCACGTGCGCGCACCCGTCGAGGTCTCGTTGTGCACCACGCACACGGCCTTGATCTGATGCGAGCTGTCCTTCTTGAGGCGCGCTTCGAGCGCGTTCGCATCGCCGCCTGAATGCCAGTCGGTCGGCAGCACCTCGGGCTTCAGGCCCATGCGCTCGGCCATGTTGCGCCACAGCACGGCGAACTGCCCGGTCTCGATCACCAGAACCTGGTCGCCGGGCGACAACGTGTTGACGAACGCCGCTTCCCACGCGCCCGTGCCGGACGAGGGATAAATGATGACGGGGTTCTGCGTCTTGAAAATCGTTTTGACGTCAGCGAAGAGCTTCTGCCCGAATTCGCAGAATGTCGGACCGCGGTGATCCAGCATCTGCCGCGACATGGCATTGAGGATTCGCTCCGGCACCGGCGTCGGTCCAGGTATCTGCAGGAAGTGGCGGCCGGTCTGGTTGGCCATGTGCGTTCCCCTCGGCATGCTCTACGTTTTCCGCAGCATCTCCTTGCGGCGCCACCCCGGTAGAAACCGGGTACGAGGCAACCCTCGAGGCTTCTTTTATCTGCGGAAGGAGCAGCTATAGGTATGAAAGCAAAGAGCCGTCAAGCCACCTGCACGAGGATTGAGCACAATGCCACGGCCCGCTGTGGGCTGTAGGAACCAGGCACCTGGCCAAGATACACCGCCTTGGCGCGCCGCTGCTTCCTCGCCCACCGCCCACACGACGCAATTGGAGCCATCTAAAGTATGAGCCGCCCGCTTCCCAGCGACCTCACCGCACTCTCTGCCACGGCCGCCGCGACCGCGATCAAGGAGGGGGCGATTTCCTCTGTTGATCTTGTCAGCGCGTGCCTTGAACGCATCACCGAGCGCGAGCCAGAGGTCGGCGCTTGGGCGCATCTCGACCCCGACCTTGCGATCACTGAAGCGCGCGAAGCCGATGCGCAGCTTGACCGCGGCGATGATGTCGGCCCCCTGCATGGCGTCCCCATCGGCGTCAAAGACATCTTCGACACTGCCGACTATCCAACCGAAAACGGATGCCCCATCTTTGCCGGCCGTCGTCCCGAGCGCGACGCAACGTGCGTCGCGGCCCTGCGCGCAGCGGGCGCCATCATCATCGGCAAGACGGTCACCACGGAGCTGGCGCTGTTGACGCCCGCTCGCACGCGCAACCCCGTCAATCTCGGCCACACGCCCGGGGGATCGTCAGCAGGTTCAGCTGCCGCCGTTGCAGATCACATGATCCCGGCCGCGCTCGGCAGCCAGACTGCCGGGTCGATTATCCGCCCGGCTTCCTTCTGCGGCGTGTACGGCTTCAAGCCGACGCTTGGCCTCATCCCCCGCGCGGGCGTGCTGATGCAGTCGCATACACTCGATACGGTAGGCGTTTACGGCCACTCGATTGAAGACGTGGCCCTTCTCACTGACAGCATGGCGGCACTTGAGCCCGATGATGAAGTCAGCTTCCGCCGCAGCCGCCCAAGCCTGCTCGCCACGTCGCGCGCCCGCCCACCTGTCCCGCCACGCTTCGCATTCGTGAAGCCTCCGCCCTGGTCGGACGCCGATCCCGAAATGCAGGCCGCATTAGAGGCTCTCATCGCCCGCCTTGGCGACCGCGCCGTCGAGATCGAAATACCAGTCCTGGCCGATGTCATCGAATGGCAGCGCATCGTACAGCTCGCCGAAAACGCCCATTATTATGGCCCGCTGCTGGACGAAGCCCCGCAGCACATCTCCGCTGGCCTCACTCAACGACTGAAGGAAGGTCGCGCCGTCGACGCGCAGACATACTTGCGATCGATCACCGGCCGCGAGCCAGCCTACCGCACCATCGCTATGGCCATGCGCGGTTTCAGCGCCATCCTCACTGCCGCCGCACTAGGACCGGCGCCCGAAGGCTTCGCGATCACCGGGAGCCCGATCATGAATGGCCTGTGGACCTACCTCGGCATGCCCGCGCTGTCGCTGCCACTGCTCGAAGCGAAGGGTTTGCCCGTCGGCGTTCAGCTGGTCGGCCTCCGCCACGACGATGCGCGCCTGCTTCGCACAGGACGTTGGCTGGCAGATGCGGTAACTGGCCAGGGCTGAAGCGTGCGCCTAGTCTGCGGCAGGCCACGCTGCCCACGGGAACGGCTTCTCGTCGCTGACGAAGGTGAGGAATTTGGCCGTGTCCGCGACCCATTTCGCCAGCGAACTGCCGAACTTCACCAGCTGACGGTTGGGCTCACCCGAGAACAAGAGCCACAGGAATTGCGCGATCGCCGTCACGCACAGAAGCGTTTGCGCAATTCCGAACGCCAGCGCCAGAAGCAGCATGTAGAGGCCGCGCATCCACACGGCGATGTCGCCGAAGGAGGACTTGCGCTCCGGCGTCACGGCGCCGGTTGAGGTCTGCTCGATAGGTTCCATGGCAGTGCTCCTCTTCGTGTCGCCTCGGCCAGCAGGCAGAGCGCGACGCCTCGATTCACTCCATCTCCCCCCGATAATCCCTCCGTAGTCTTACCTTTTGATTAGCCCTTTTCGCCCGTCTCCGCGAGCTGAAACGCATTGCCCTCGAGATCGCGCACGAGCGGAAAGCCGAACGCCTGCCGGTAGAACTCCGACAGGCGCTCAACGTCTTGAACATAAAGAATGATACGCGCGAGCTTGACGCCCATGGCGATCCTTATGCGAGCTTGAACGGCATGTCCTTGCCGGCGAAGAACGCGTCGATGTTGTCGAGCGCCTCGAAGCCCATCTGATTCCGCGCTTCGACCGCCGCCGATCCCAGGTGCGGGAACAGGAACGTGTTCGGCAGGTCGTAGTAGCCCTCGTTGATGTTGGGCTCACCCGCGAAGACATCGAGACCGGCATAGCCCAGACGACCCGACTTCAGCGCCGCGATCATGTCCTCGTCCTTGACGAGGTCGCCGCGCGCCGTGTTCACGACGATGGCGCCCTGCGGCAGCTTCTCGATCACGTCCTTGTTGAAGAAGTAGCGCGTCTCCGGCGTCGACGGCGCGTTGATCGAGAAGAACTGCGACACGCCGAGCAGGCTGTCGAGGCTGTCGTGATACGTAGCGTTGTACTTCGCCTCGACCTCGGGCTTCGCACGGTAGATGTCGTAATAGTGGATGTTCATGTCGAACCCGCGCGCGCGCTGCGCCAGCGCCTGGCCGATCTTGCCGAAGCCGTAGATGCCCAGGTTCTTGTTGTCGAGGCGCTGGCCAACGAGCTGCAGCGGCTGCCAGCCCGGCCAGGAGTGCGTGCGGATCATGCGCTCACCCTCGGAGGCGCGGCGCGCCGAGCCGAGCAGCAGCAGCATGGCGATCTCGGCCGTGGCGACCGTGACACCGTGCGGGGCGTTGCCCACCTTGATGCCGCGCGCCTTGCAGGCTTCCAGATCGATGTGGTCGAAGCCGATCGAGAACGTCGAGATGCACTTGATGTTCTCGGGCACCCGGTCGATCACCGCCTTCGGGCACTTCTCGTTCAGCGTCAGCAGGATCGCGTCTACCGACTTCGCCGTCTCCAGCATCTCGTCGACGGTGATCTTCGGGTTGTCGCCGTGCGCGATGACATCGTAGCTCTCGCGGGCGCGGGCCATGACGGCCTCCGGCAGAGGCCAGGTGATCAGGATTTTTTTCTTGCTCATGGGACGTCTCCCCCGGAAGGCCAACCTGTTGCGGGACTAAAGTCGAAGCCCGCTCGATACATGGCCGCGATCCATGCCGCAATGGGCCCCGCCTGACAAGCGCAGCGACACGTTGGGCAACGCTTTCTTCACCATACCGGGGCGAAAATCTCCCCCTCGCATGCTGCGCTGCCGAAAGACCCCGCGGATCCTCTCCCTCTCAAGCGGAGCTGACCTCCATGCTGAGAGCAATCGTTCTCACGCTCGCCGTGCTGGCGGGGGCAAAAATATGGGTCCAAGATCGCCTCTACCGCGACGGCGCTGAGGAAGCCCTCATCCGCGCCTACCGCGAACGCGCGATCGCCGCGTGTCAGAGCACCTATATGCCCGTCTCCGGCATCGCGGCCCCGCTTTGGACGCGTCCCAGCACGGTAGACCTGGTCATCGGCCGCTCGAACGTCGATGTCCGCTTCTGGCAGCTCGCCAACGAGCGCTGGCCGCTGCGCTTCAAGCACCCCCACGTGGTCCTGACGCTCGCCAACGCTGGCGCCGCCCCCGTCTGCGAGTACGACGTGATCGAGGAGCGCGCCTACGTCACGCAAATGTAGCCGGGCAACAAAAAGCGCCGGCAGCCTCTTTCAAGACCGCCGGCGCCCGGGAGCACTGAGACCGACTTAGTACCGACTTAGTAGTGGAACTTCACACCGCCGTAGGCCACCAGCGGCGGAGCCGGTGTGATTGTGCGCGCGTTCGTGAAGAAGTCGGCGCCCGTTGCGGGATTGGCTTCCGAAGCTTCGTTCGCCGCTTCCAGGTTGAAGTAGTTGCCGAACAGCCCGTAGTGCGAATTGAAGAGGTTGTAGATGAGGCCGTAGAGCTGCACGTTCTCCGTGAGGTCGTAGTAAGTGTGCAGATCGACCTTGGCGTAGCCACCCAGCGGCGCAGTGTCGTTGCCTTCGTCGCCGTAGAAGACCTGGCTGGAAGCCGCCGTGAGGTCGGCACCGAACCGCCACTGCGGCGTGATCAGGTAATCGAAGCCCGCCTTGAAGCGGCTCAATGGAATGCCGGGGATACGATCGCCGGAATTGACCTGCACGCAGGTCACTTCTTCACCGTCGTTCTCGCCGCATTCGAACGCGACCGGATTGTTCGGCGACGGCAGGATGAAACTCGACTGGAACGTCGCATCCACCAGCGCGTAGTTGGCGTACATCATCCAACGCTGGTCCACGTACCGGCCGCCGATTTCAACGCCCTGCCGCAGCGTGTCACCGATGTTGTCGAAATAGCCGCGGCCCGTAATCGGCGCCGCCACCGTGTAGATGTCGTTGGTGTTGAGGGCGCGGAAGAGCCCCGCGCTCCACTCGAACCGTTCATTGTTATACCCCTGGAGCTTGCCACGCAGGCCAAGCTCCCAGGTGTGCGACACGACCTGCTCCAGCGGCGGGTCTGCCGTCAGGAAGCTTTCGAGCAAGCACGGATTATTGGGATCAGCGCAAGCAAGCTCGGCCGGCGTCGGAGCGCGGTTGGCTTCCGCATAGCCACCATACAGCGTCAGTCCCGGCGAGATCAGATACGTGGCGCCGACCATGGGATTGAAGCGCTGATAGCTATTGTTGCCGTTGAGCTCGGGAGCGAGGCCAGACTTGTCCTCGATCAGCACGCGAGCGAAATTATAGCGGCCCCCAACCGTAAGCGCGAGGTCGGTCGTGAGATCGACCGTGTCTGACAGGTAGAGACCTACATAGTTATTGGTGGTGGCCAGATTACGCGGCTGCACGTCATCCGGCTCGGTCAGCAGAATGTCGAGGCTGTTGACCACGAACAGGGGCTCGAACGATCCGAGCGTAGAGTTCGCACCGTACGACACGTTGCCTTGATCGTAGCTCGCGCCGATCAGGAATTGGTTCTTGAAACCGGCAATGTAGTCCTTGTTGACCGCCTGCCCTGAGAAGCCAAAGCTGTTCGTGATCTGCGAGGTGCTATCCAAAGATCCGAGAGTATCGGCGATATCAGTCGGAATGGTGCCGTCGGCGTTAACACCGGGTCCCGAGCCGCCCATTTCCTCGCCTTCGAGACAGAGAATGCTGGGGTCGCCGGCGCACGCCGAAGCCTCGGAGATGTTGCCGTCGATGTGCGATTGCTTGAACCACCGATAGTAGCCGACACCCTGCAACGACCACGTTGGCGACACCTCGATGCTGCCGTTGGCCGAGATCATCGCCACCTGGTTCTTCGTCGTCTGCGGCGAGGTGAAGGTGTTGCTCCAGCTGAGGTCGAGTAGCTGCTCGGGCGCTGCCGCAGTCACGCCGACAAAGTTCGCGGCACCCGTGAAGTTCAAGTGGAATTCCGTGCCATCACCCCTTGCACCGATATCCGCATACATGCGGCGGATGCGCGACTGCGAGAAATCGCGATAACCGTTGTCGTGGATGCCTTCGAGCGACATGAACCCAGCCCACGAGCCGCTGTTGCCACCGACGGCGAGCCCGCCCTGATAGCGACCGAACGAGCCACCCATGATGTTGAGCTCAGCGCCCTGATAGTTCCAGCCGTCGCGCATCATGATCGTCAGCGCGCCGCCCAGTGCGTTCAGGCCGAACACCGGGTTGGCGCCGATCAGCGTCATGCCGCTGATGGCGTTGTCCGGAAGGAAGTCGTAGTTGACGATGTCGCCGAAGCTTTCGTTGATGCGCACGCCGTTCTGATAGACTGCAAGCCCCTGCGGCACGCCGTTGACCGGCGATGATTCATAGCCGCGGAACTGCAAGTTGCGCTGGAACACGTTGCCCTGCGCATCTTCTAAGATGACGCCCGGGACCGTCTGCTGCAGCACTTCCGGCACGGACGTGTAACCCGTTCGCGCGAAGTCCTCCGCGCTGGCACGGCCGACGCCGCCGGGGAACTTGCCGATCGGAATGGCGCTGCCCTGCACGGGCGACATCTGCACCGAGCCGCTGTCGATGCCTCCCTCGCCCGGCTCATAGGTAGCTGGCGTATCGAGAAGCTGTACCGGCTGCGGTGTGGCGGTGACTGGAGGAGCTGCTGGCGCGGGAGCCGGTTGCGGGGCCGGTGAAACCACCTGCTTCTTCGTCGGCGCGGGCTTCTTGGCAGCCGCCTTGGGTGCCGGCTGCGCCTTCTTCTGAATGACCTCTACCGGCGGAAGCTGGTTCGCCGCGGGGACCGGCGGCGTCGGCTGTTGCGCTGTCGCGTTGGGCGCGGCAGCCGGAGGCGCTGTGCCAGGTGCGGGCGCTGCCTGAGCTGGCGGCGAAGCTGGCGATGGAGCCTGCGACGGCGTCCCTGAAGGCGGCGCGCCCTGTGCCGGCGCTGCCTGCTGAGGTGCGGGAGTGGTTGCCTGCTGCGCACCTGCTGGAACAATCAATAACGCAGTTACGCCAGCCGCCCGCGCCAACCGTCTCAGGCCTCTGCCGTCCATCTCGCCCCCTCGAAGAATGAATTTTTGCTGTTTGCACTCCTTCGGCAACGCAACGACGCAACTCAGGAAACCACGCAGTGAAATTCGGGAAAAATTCCCGAATTCTTCTTGTTTTCTGCTGCGACTCAAATCGCAACATCAAAAGAATTGCAGGGTGGGCCAGATGCCGCGTCAAGCGGCCCACGGAACCGCAACTGTGTATCACTTGCCAAAAGTTGCCTTCAGGCCACGCACAGCTCTTCCACAAGTGGCAAACACAAAAGCCCTCCTCGCGAACGAGAAGGGCTTCGGTGGTCAGCAGGGCAGGAGTAGCTCTGCGAGTTGGCTCAGTACTTGATCTTGACGCCGCCGTAGGCCGCGAAAGGCATGGCCGGCGAGATCGTGCGCGGGTCGTTGAACCCGGCACCGCCTAAGGCCTGGTCGACATCGCTGACGTCGTCAGCCTCGAAGTAAGTGCCGTAGAGGCCGTACCTGCTGTCGAACAGGTTCTTGACCAAGCCGTAGATCTGGAACTTCTCGGTGACGTCGTAAGACGTATGCAGGTCGACCCGTCCATAGCCGCCGAGCATCGACGAAATGCCGTCCGCGTCAGCCTCTTCTTTCGCCTCGTTCGGGAACAGCGGCTGATCGCTCGCGGCTACCACGTCGGCGCCGAACTTCCACTTCGACGTCAGCCAGTAGTCGAAGCCAGCCTTGAAGCGGTGACGCGGGATTCCCGGCAACCGATCTCCCGCCTCGAGGAAGGCGCACTCACCGCTCGGGTCGTCGCACTTGTCCAGCGTAGCGTCGACGTAGGCGTAGGACCCGTACACGCTCCACTTGCGCGTTTCATACGTGGCGGAAAGCTCAACGCCCTGGCGCAGCGTATCGCCGGCGTTGACGAAGTAGATGCGTCCTGCGCCCCCCGATTCGGTGACTGGCAGAATGTCATCCGAGGCCAGGGTGCGGAACAAACCCGCGCCCCACGTATAGACGCCACCATTCAGCACGCCTTGCCCGCGCAGGCCGATCTCGCCCGTGCGCCCGACCACCTGCTTCAGCGGCGGATCGTCGGTCAGGAAGCTCTCGATGAGGCAGGGATTGTCGGGCTCGGCGCAACCAAGCTCGGCCGGCGTCGGCGCACGATTGGATTCCGAGTAGCCGCCATAGACCGAAAGCCCCGGAGCCAGTTTGTAGTTGGCGCCCGCCATTGGATTGAAGCGCTCGTAGGTGTTGGTCGTGTTCAGTTCGTCGAACAGCCCGGTGTTATCAGTCAGCTTGATCCGAGCGTAATTGTAACGCCCACCGACCGTAACCGTGAGGCGGTCGGTCACGTCGAGCGCGTCGGAGAAGTAGGCGCCCCAATACGTGTTCTCGGCGTCTAGGTCACGTGGAGAAAGCTCGTTCTCTTCGTCGCTGACGATGATTCCCGTTCCCTCGACCACATACTTGGGGCCAATCGTGCCAAGCTCGCTCGAGGTTTTGTAGTTGGTATCGCCGTGATCGTACGAGACGCCGGCGAGGAACAGGTTACGCTTGCCGAACAGCTTCGCTCTTTCCTGCGCCTCGATCACGCCGCCCCAACTGCTGCTTGTCGTGGCGAGACGCTCGATCGAGCCATAAGGCTCCTCAAGGTCGATGCCTGCGGGAGCGGGACCGATGTTGATAGGCTCGTCGGTCCCGTTATAGAGCAGAGGATTACCATCGACGCAGAGGTAATCACCACACTCCTCCGCCTCGGTCAGGTTGCCGTCGACAACCCGGTTTTTATAGCGGCGATAATAGCCGACGCCGGAGAAGGTCAATGTATCGGTTGCTTTCACGCTGGCCGACACAGATGGCATCAAGACTTCGAGATCGGTCGTCTGTGGTGATGTGAAGGTATTGCTCCAGCTCCTGTCGAGCAACTCTACAGGGGCCGCCGCCGTCGCACCGAAGTGATTGCTGGCAGCCGTCAGGCTGAAGTGCATCTCGGTGTAAGTACCCTTGAGGCCGAGGTCGCCATAGAAGCGCTTGACCTCGCTATCCGAGAAGTCGCGGAAACCGTCATCCTCGAACACCTCCGAGGCGACATAGAAGGCGGCGTTACCGCTGGAGCCGCCAGCCTGCACACCAACCTGCTTGCGCCCGAACGAACCGAACATGATGTCGAGTTCGCCGCCCTGATAGCTGAAGCCGTCCTTCATCGCGATGCTGACGGCGCCGCCCAGCGCGTTCAATCCGAACGATGGGTTGTTGCTGACGACCGACATCGACGAGATGGCATTGCTCGGCAACACATCCCAGTTGACCACATCGCCGAAGGCTTCGTTGATGCGCACACCGTTCTGGTAGACGGCAAGGCCCTGCGCACGGCCGCTCACCGGCGAGGCATCAAACCCGCGATATGAAAGCTCTGCACGGAGCGGATTACCGGCTGCGTCGGAGATGATGATGCCCGGCACTTTCTGCTGCAGCGCCTGCTGTATCGAGCCGGTGCCTTCTGCTTCGATGTCGGTGTCGGTGACATTGGTGACCGCGCTCGGCACCGTGACTGGCGGCGCGGCTGATACGGCGGCGGGAGCCTGAGCAGCGGCAGCTTGCGGCGCACCACCTGAACCGGAACCGACACTGCTGAGCGGAGATACTGCCGGCGCCTTCTTCTTGGCGCGCACCGCTTTCTGGCTGGGCGTGTCTTGGATGACTTCCACCGGGGGCAGCTCAGCGGCCGCCGAAGCCGGTGCTGGAGCGGCGTTGCCACCTTGCTCCTGTGCTAGCGCGGTAGTCGAAGCCAGACCAACCAGACACAATACGGACGCAAACGCCGTCGCGGAACGCATTACTCGATTCCCCCAGTTACGCGAGGTGACTAACTCACCGATCCGGCCGGGCCTTTGTGTTGCGAACCGCCACCGTTCGCCAGCCCGTTCCCGTCGTCACCCTTTCCCTCAAACTTTCCCGTTGCTCGGGATATTTTCTGAAGGGGGGCGTAATTAACTGAGGTAGAAAAGTCTCCCGCCGTACTCTGGTCAAGGTTGCGCGGCAGCCGTCCCGACAAACCCAGAGGCGGTGTGTCTCACGCGCATCGAATTCGGGAAAAAATCCCGGTTGGCTCGGGAGTTATTCCCGGCAACCGGTGCTCTCATTTCCGTATTTGACAGGGGTCGTCTGCGCAGTGTTACTTCATTCAGTGGCGCACAGGTGGAAACTCATCCCCGGCTACGTCGCCGAGGCATTTGGCTGGCTCCCCTGGGACACCGAAAAATAGAGCCGACCGTATAAGGATCGGCCGAGGGAGGAAGAGCAACGATGCGATCGCACTCGCAGCAACCAGACGTCGAGAAAGTTTAGCAACTCACACGGTCGCCCCTGCGCAACAAATGATGCCACGCCAAGTCTTTGACATAGGCGACCGCTTCATCGAGCGTCCGGGACGTTCGGATCAACAATGAACTGGTTGCGACCCATGAAAACAATAAAGTCCAAATCGAGCGCGGTCATCGCTGTCCTCACCGCCCTGTGCGTCAGCTCGGGACTCGCCGCTCAGGAAACGCCCTCTGCTCAGTCCGACACAGGCGGTGAAGGTGTGACCGTTGAGCTCAACAAGCTCGAACCGTCCGACAAAGGTTGCCGCGCCTACATCGTCGTGAGCAATCCGACGCAAGCCTCTTACGATGCGTACAAACTTGATCTTGTACTGTTCCAGACGGATGGCGTCATCGGACGCCGCCTGGCGCTCGATCTGGCCCCCGTCCGGGCAGATAAGCGCACCGTTAAGCTGTTCGACCTCGAGGGAACGCAGTGCGACACGATCGGCAACTTCCTCGTTAACGACGTGCTCGATTGCAAGACTGCATCCGGCCCGGTTGCCAATTGCCTGGCCAACCTCAAGGTCAAATCGCTGACCAAGGCTGAAATTTCAAAGTAAGGGTTTCGCCAGTGATAGTGTTCGCCGCCGCCGCCCAGCAGGACTACTCCTTCTACGGCATGTTCATGCAGGCCGACCCGGTGGTGAAGGGTGTCATGATCGGCCTTGTCGTCGCCTCGGTCGCATGTTGGGCCATCATCTTCGAGAAGATGATCCGCCTCATGTGGTTGCGACGGCAAGTCCGCCGGCTCGAAGCCGTTGCCCGCAGCGGCACGGCTAGCGACACCGAACGCGGCCTTATCAAGCGCCTGCTCGATTCCGGCGAAGACGAGCTGAACGACGGCGCATCCCGCAACGAAGATCGCAGTGCCGTACGCGCACGCATCGAGCGGGCCCTGCGTGGCACGCTGAAAAGCGAATTGCAGCGGCAGGAAGCGGGGCTTCCCTTTCTCGCCACCATCGGTTCCGCAGCACCGTTCGTCGGTCTCTTCGGTACCGTTTGGGGCATCATGAACAGCTTCACCGCCATCGGCCAGCAGCAGGACACCAGTCTCGCGACGGTTGCTCCGGGTATTGCCGAGGCTCTGCTCGCGACCGCGCTCGGTCTGGCGGCAGCCATCCCAGCCGTGATGGCCTACAACGCTGTATCCGTGTCGCTCGGCCGCCTCGCCGCGCGCGCCAACACATCTCTCACCGAGATCGCAAAGAAGATGTCGCGGCCCACTTCCGAGACCGTCGTCCCGATGCGCGCAAGCAAGGGACACTGAGCTCCGATGGGCGCGTCTGTAAACCTTCCGCAGGCAGATGATGATGACGGCGTTGGCTATCGGCCGATGGCCGAGATCAATATCACGCCGATGGTCGACGTCATGCTGGTCCTGCTCATCATCTTCATGGTGGCAGCTCCCCTCATGGTAGCCGGCGTTCCGGTCGATCTGCCGAAGACGACAGCTCCGCGACTAGGCCAGGCAAAAAAGCCGATGGTCGTGACACTCACACCCGATGGTCGTTTCCAGATCCGCGACGAGTTCATCGACCGCGCCAGCCTCGTCCCCCGCTTGCGTCAGATCCGCGCCGAGGAAGGCGACGCAGTTGTTTACGTCCGCGGCGACACGAAAGCAGCTTATGGCGACGTCATGGAAGTTCTCACCCTTGTCGGTGAGAGCGGCTATGCACGCGTCTCGCTTTTGGCTAAGGCCCAATCCCGTTCGGCCCCGCCGGCTCAGAATTAATATAGCGCAATGCAGTTGCTCCGCCCAATTGCAGTCTTGCTTTCGCTCGCCGCACACGGAGCGCTAGCCTTTGCATTCGTGACATCCGAACCTGCTGTATCGGCATTCGACGCGGGATCGGGCGACGACAGCTTCAGCACCGACCTCACCGTCACAATCGAAGGCTCGGCGATGTTGGGCGGCGCCGAAGAAGTCGTCGAGGCGGTCGACATCGCGCCGGTGCAGGAGATGCAGCAGTCGGAGCCGGTCGAGACCAAAGAGCCCGAACTGAAGGACATCGTCACCTCGTCCGAGGCTACCACCGAAGCACCCGTTGAGATCGCCGAAGCAAAGCCGGTCGAGGAAGAAAAGCCCGTCGAGATGACGGCCCAAGCCGTGGCACCGATGGTTGCCGCCGAGCAGCAGAGCGTCGGCTCCAAGCTCAGCGGCGCCGACGTCACCGCGCGGCGTCTTTACATGGGCGAGATCGCCAAGAAGCTGCAGCGGCATAAAGTCAATCCGCGTTCCGCGCAGACCGGCACGGTCCTGCTGCGCTTTACCGTCGACCCCCAGGGCGAGATCGTCTCGCGCACGATCGTGCAGAGTTCTGGCTCAAAGCTTCTTGACGATGCGGCCTTGGCATCGCTGGAACGATCCGCGCCGTTTCCTCCTCCGCCCGGCGATGCCCAGACCGGCGGCTCCTTGGAACTCCAGGTCCCCTTCCATTTCTTGACCCGCTGATCGAGCGCGGACGCGGGCACCATCTCGCCATCGCATTTCCGCCTTGAGCGCCAATCCGCGTGCCACCCCGGCACGCGCCTCAACACTTTATTTGTCTCAGGAACAGACGCCGATTAACCGGCCGTTATCGGCTGCCCGATACCGTCGCCACGTAAAAAAGGGTTCAATATCCGGCGATGTTTAGCGGTCCGCTGTCCAAGCCAAAACCGTCCTCCCTGATGAACGAGTACGCCTCGCTTCTGGGCGACGCGATATTGCGCCATCGGGCCCGTGTGGCCGAACGCTCGGCTCGCGTCGAGGCCGAGCTCGCCAGCAAGCTGAAATCCGAGTTCATCGCCAACATGAGCCACGAGCTGCGCACACCGCTCAACGCCATAATTGGTTTTTCCAAGCTGCTGTCCGAACAGGAGCAGCGCCGCCTGTCATCCACCCAGGTGACCGACTACGCCAACCTCATTCACGACGCCGCGGGGCATCTGCTCGCCGTCATCAACAACATCCTGGACATCTCCAAGATCCAAAGCGGCAAGTGCGTGATGGAAGCGCGCGAGGTGAACCTGTGCGAGGTCCTGAGCGCTTCTGCTTCCTCGTTCCGCCTCATGGCTGAGAATGCAGGTGTCGTGCTGGAGCAGCGCATCGATCCTGATCTGCCGTTGATCCGGGGCGACGGTGTGCGTCTGCGCCAGATATTCACTAACCTCATTTCCAATGCGCTGAAGTTCACCAAGGCCGGCGGTCGAGTTGCGATCATCGCCTCAGCGCGCCCCGGTATCGTTGCGATTGCCGTCAGCGACACCGGCATCGGGATGACACCCGAGGAAGTCGCTGTCGCCCTGACACCCTTCGGTCAAGCCGACGGCGGCCACGCACGCTGGCGCGACGGAACAGGCCTCGGTCTTCCCATCGCCCGCGCCCTCGTCCAGTTGCATGGCGGCTCTGTAAACATCGACAGCGTGAAGGGCCGGGGCACGACTGTTGAGGTGATCATCCCCACGCGTGCCACCGCTACCGAATCCGATAGTTTTCAGCAGGATATTGCCTCGTGAGCCATATTGCGGACGCCCAGCGCTTCATGTCCAACATTCCACATGAGACGAGCGCCGCCGATCGCTCCATCGGACGCATCGTCTCGGTAACCGGCTCCAAGGCAATCGTTCTTCTCGATAGCCCGAAGGAAGGCCAAGTCCGCCCCGTGCGTCCCGACATGGGCACGCTTCTGGCAATCGATACTGCCAACACCATCGTGCTGGCGATCGTCTCGGCCCTGAGCGTCCCGGTGCCTGCACACCGCGAGGATGAAGGCGAAATCTGGATCGCCGAACTCGGTCTCGTGGGCGAACTTTGGCCCGATGAGGCCGGCCAAGCCAACGTCTTCGCGCGCGGCGTGACAGCGTATCCCTCACTCGGCAACCGCGTGCGCGTCGCCTCGAAAGCCGAGCTTGCCGCCGCCTTCTGGGGCGAGCCGGGACACTCGGTTCGCGTTGGAAGTATCCGCCAGGATAGCACCATCCCCGCGATGATCCGCGTCGATGAGTTGCTGGGCAAGCACGTCGCCATCCTCGGCACCACCGGCACCGGCAAGTCGTGCACCACGGCACTGATCCTGCGCGCAATCCTCGAGCAGAACCCGGCGGCGCACATCGTGCTGCTCGATCCGCACAACGAATACGCCACCGCTTTCGCCGAATGGGCCGAGGTCATCAGCCCTCGCAACATGCAGCTCCCCTTCTGGCTCCTCAATTTCGAGGAGCTGATCGAGGTGCTCATTTCAGATCCTTCGCGCAAGGCCGAGATCGAGATCCTGCAGGAGCTGATCCCTATCGCCAAGGCGCGCTACAGCGCCGGCCGTGCTCGGGATAATCAGGTCGTGCGCCGCTCGATCATTCCCGAGCAGGCGCGCTTCACCGTCGACACCCCGGTGCCGTATCGCATATCCGACCTGACCGGCCTCATCGACGAGCGCATGGGCAAGCTGGAGAACAAGCGCGATCTCTCACCCTATCGCAACCTTCGCGCCCGCATCGACGCCATCTCGCAGGACGGCCGCTACGCCTTCATGTTCGGCTCGCTCACCATCTATGATGGCATGACGCAGGTGTTGAGCCGCCTGTTCCGCGTGCCCGTGAACAACAAGCCGATCACCATCGTCGAGCTGACCGGCCTGCCGACTGAGATCATCAACGTCGTCGTATCGGTGCTCGCGCGCATGACGTTTGACTTCGCCCACTGGAGCGAGGGCAAAGTCCCCGTGACGCTCGTTTGCGAGGAAGCCCACCGATACGTGCCGGCATCCGATCATCTCGGCTTCGAGCCGTGCAAACGCGCCATCGCCCGCATCGCCAAGGAAGGCCGCAAGTACGGCGTTGCCCTGTGCATCGTCTCCCAGCGTCCCGCCGAGGTCGACGCCACCATCCTTTCCCAATGCAACACCGTGTTCGCCCTGCGCATGTCGAACGACCGCGACCAGGAAATCGTGCATTCGGCCATCAGCGATACCGGATCGGGCCTGCTCGAATTCCTGCCTTCGCTCGGTCAGCGCGAAGCTCTCGCCTTCGGCGATGGCGTTGCCTTGCCCGTCCGCATCAAGTTCGATCTGCTGCCCGCGCACTGCCTGCCTCGCTCGACGACGGCTCGCTTCACCGAGCACTGGCAGAAGTCGGTGGGTGACGACGGCTTCCTGGAGCAGGTCGTCGAGCGCTGGCGCACGTCCGACATGGCCGCGGGTATCGACTTGGGTCCCCATGTGGCCCCGCACCCCGACCATCATGAAGCTGAGTACACGCCCGCGTCCGAAAGCTCGCGGTCAGCGCAACAACCGCGTCAGCCCCAGCAGCCGCACGCCTGGACCGCCTCATCGAGCGTGCGCAAGGAAACACCGCAGCAGCGATCTTCCGATTTGTCGGGGCAGAATTTCGGCGAGGAAGATCGCGAACTGGCTGCGGAATCGACCTTCAAAACGCTGCGCGACCGTCTGATTCAGCGCCAGCAGCGCTGACAGACGGCGCCCTCAGCGCGCCGATGAATCGTTTGACCGAATGGAAACGATGCGGCGCGTGCTGCCGGTGTCTTCTGCCGGTGCGATTGGCGTAGCGGCCATCATTTGGCCGAAGCGCCACCAGCTCACGGGGATCATTGCGAGGTAGGCAATGCACGCACCCGTCAGCGTGGCGAAGGGATAGGTCACGAGCAGAGCCACAAAACCCACCGCCAGCATGAAGAGCGGCATGACGTATTCGCGCGATATGCGTTCGCCGAGCAGCTTGCCCGAGAAGGTGGGAATGGTCGACACCATCATGAAGGCGATGACGACGGTATAGACCAGCACCACGTCGAGCATCGCCGCCGAGGTGCGAATACCCTCGAAACCCAAGTGTTCGATGTAGACCGGCAGCAGCACCACGATCGCCGCTGCCGGCGTCGGCATGCCGCTGAAGTATGCCGCCTGCCACTTCGGCTTGTCTTCGTCGAGGGCGACATTGAAACGCGCAAGTCGCAGCGCCGATGCCAGCGCAAAGATCATCACACAGATCCACCCGAGGCTCTTGAACTCGCCGAGCCCAAGCCCCCAGGTGAACAGCAGAAACGCCGGTGCGACGCCGAAGTTGACGAAGTCGGCGAGGCTGTCGAGCTCAGCACCGAAGCGCGAAGACGCTTTCAGCAACCGAGCCACGCGCCCGTCGATACCATCGAGCAGCGCTGCAAAAACGATCGCCGCCAGCGCCAGCTCGTAGCGCCCTTCGATCGACATGCGGATCGAGGTCAAACCCGCACACAGCCCAAGGATGGTGAAGAAGTTCGGCACCAGCATGCGCACCGGAATGCGCTGATGATGAAACATGCGCGCCCCCCGGCGGCGCCGGGTCTCACGTTCCAGTCGCGGAAGTACCGGGTCCATGCCGAACGCCTTCTGCTCACGAAATCCCCTGCGCCAGTGCTTGACCTTGACCATACTCAGCTCCGCCGCGCCACGCGCTCCGGTTCCGTCGACTGCAGATCGGCCAGGACTGTCTCACCGGCATTGGCGAGCTGGCCCACCGACACAAGAGCATTCTTGCCGGGCGGAAGATAGACATCGACGCGCGAGCCGAAGCGGATGAGTCCCAGCCGCTCGCCCACGCCGACGCTTTCGCCCTCGTGCACGAACGGCACGATGCGCCGCGCGACGAGGCCGGCAATTTGCACGACGCCGATCTCCGTCCCGTCCGGCTTCTCGATGATCATCACCCGGCGCTCGTTCTCTTCACTCGCTTTATCGAGGGCAGCGTTAAAAAATGCCCCCGGGATGTAGATCGAACGAACGAGCTTCCCCGAAACCGGCGAACGCGTGATGTGAACGTTGAGCACGCTCAAGAACGTCGAGATGCGCACCCGCGGCTCCGGCCCGAGCCCCATCTCAGTCGGCGGCGTCACAGTCTCGATTGCAGCGATGCGCCCGTCCGCAGGGGCGATGATCAGGCCATCGCGCAGCGGCGTGACACGATCGGGATCGCGGAAGAAATAGGCGATGTACAGCGCCGCGATCACGCAGATCCACGCCAGCGGCGTCCAGATCATGAAGAACAGCAGCGCTAGCCCCGCCGCGATGGCGATGAACTTGTGCCCGTCGCGGTTCACCGGCGCGAGGCTGTCCATAATGGTGTCGATAATGCCGTGACGATTGGACACCGGCTCACTCCCTCGATCGTATTGTTTCTCAACGGCGCCATATACCGGCGCCAAAGCCTCAGCGAGGCCGCCTATTCCACCGGCACAGAGACGAACCTGTGCCCGCCCTTTGAATCTTCCACTTCGAGCATCATTGTCTTGCGCTTGCTCTTGCGTACCGTCTCGATGCGCATGCTCAAATCCTTGGGGCCGGTAACCGGCTCATTTGCTGCCTGGACGATGACGTCACCAACCTTGATGCTCCCGGCCGCGGGGCTCTTTGGATCGATGGCGTCGACCAGCGCGCCCTTCACGTCGGCATCGATGCCGTATTTCGAGCGCAGCGCATCGGTGAGCGCGGAAAGCTTCAGCCCAAGCACATCAACGCCCGAGGCTGCCGGCTTCGCATCTTCGTCCTCCGGCGACTTCTCGTCTTCCTCCGACAGGCGGCCAACGGTGATCTGAAGCGTCAGACGCTCGCCCTTGCGCAGAATCTCCACCGGAACCTGTTTGTCGATCGGCGCCCGCGCGACGAGACGCGGCAGCGAGCGCATGCTCGTCACATCTTCGTTGGCGAACTTCACGATCACGTCGCCTGCCTTGATGCCCCCGTTCGCGGCCGGTCCCGCAGGTGTCGTCGCGGCGACGAGTGCGCCCGCGTTCTCAGGCAGTCCCAGCGCCTGGGAAATTTCTTCCGAAACCGATTGGATCTTCACCCCGAGCCAGCCGCGCCGCACCTCGTGGAACTCGACCAGCTGCTGCACCACCGGCGCCACCGTATCGGCAGGCACGGCAAAGCCGATGCCGATCGACCCTCCGGTCGGCGAAATGATCGCCGTGTTCACGCCCACGACTTCGCCATCCATGTTGAACAGCGGCCCGCCCGAGTTGCCTTTGTTGATCGAGGCATCGGTCTGCAGGTAGTCGTCGTACGGCCCCGAATTGATGTTGCGCGCCTTGGCCGAAATGATACCCAGCGTGACGCTGCCACCGAGCCCGAACGGGTTGCCGATCGCCATCACCCAATCGCCGACGCGGATCGCCTGCGAGGAACCGAACTTCACTTCTTTCAAGGGATACTTCGGCGTCACCTTCAGAACGGCAATGTCGGTTTTGGTGTCCTTGCCCAGCAGCTCCGCCTTCAGCTTCGACCCGTCATGCAGGTTGATCTGAATCTCTTCCGCACCGTCGATCACGTGGTTGTTGGTGACGATGATGCCTTGCTTCCCGTCGACGATGAATCCAGAGCCCAGCGACGACACCATGCGATCCTGCGCCGAGTGCCCGCCGCGGTTATCGAAGAAATCCTCGAAGTACTCATGATAAGGCGAGCCCTTAGGCACGCTCGGCAGCGGCAATCCTTGCGGGCCCTTGATCGCTTGGCTGGTCGATATATTGACCACCGCCTCGATTAGGCCGTCTGCGATCGGAGCCACCGATTCAGGACCGCGTGCCTGAACTGCCGCCGGCGCGAGCAGCGCACAGCACACGGCAGCCATCTTCGAACGCTGAGACAACCACGCACCCGCCCGAGCACCGCACCGCAATCCGCCGCGCGCCGTCATCCCAAGCATTGTTCTTATCTCCTGTCGGTCTAGCCGGCCAACAGCCGCACGTAACCCGCGTCCCTGATAACCCCGGGGCGCGGCCAGTGGATGGCAAGCCGCGATCCCTGTCAACGCGGCCCAGCTGCCGCCGGGCCGCCAGCATCGCGGGTGGTCAGCCACGGATCAGCCAGACGAGGCCGAGGCCGATCGCCACCGAGCTCCACCCCGCAGCGCGCAGCGAACTCTGCGGCACGGAGGCCGCCGCCTGCAAGAATCGTTCGGCAAGATTGGGCGTCAGGGCCCAGAGAAGCCCCTCGATCACCAGGACCAGACCGATGCCGACGACGAGGTCGGCCATCAGCGTGGCGGCTGGGTCGAGGGCTGAGGCTTGCCGTGCGGATCAGCGAAGTAGCGGAAGAAGTCGCTGTCAGGCGACAGCAGAAGCCGCGTGTCAGCGGATTTCAGACCCCGCTCGTACGCCTGCATCGAGCGATAGAACTCGAAGAACTCCGGATCCTTGCTGTAGGCCTCGGCGTAGATCTTGTTGCGCTCGGCATCGCCACCACCGCGCAGCTCCTCGCCCTTGCGGGTTGCTTCTGCCTCGATGACAGTCGCCTCGCGATCGGCCGTCGCCTTGATGCGGTTTGCCTCGGCGGCGCCCTGCGCGCGGAACTCCGCCGCCTCTCGCTGACGCTCGGCACGCATGCGGTCGAATACGCTCTTGGAGTTCTGCTCGGGCAGGTCGGCTCGCTTGATGCGCACATCGACGACCTTCAGGCCGAACTCGTTGCCTTCCTGGTTCACCTGCTTGGCAATGCGCTGCATCAGCTCTTCGCGCTTGTCACGCACGACATCCTGGAAGGTAGCGCCACCGAGAACACGCCGCAGCGCCGAGTCGATGATCGGTCCCAGCCGCGAGCGCACGGCCTCTTCATAGCGCAATGTCTGGTAGAACTTCAGCGGATCGACGATGCGGTAGCGCGCGAAGCTATCGACGACGAGACGCTTCTGGTCCGCCGCCGTCACTTCCTGCGCCTGGCTGTCGAGATCGAGAATACGCTTGTCGTAGATCTCGACCGTATCGATGAACGGCGCCTTGAAATAAAGGCCGGGATCCGTCTGCACGCGCAATGGTTCACCGAACCGCAGAACGAGCGCCTGCTCGTTCTGGTGCACGATGTAGGCGGAGGTGTAAATGCCAACGGTCGCAAGACCGGCGACGATGATCAGCAGAGCAAGCAGCGCACGCATGGGTTAGTTGGCTCCGTCCGTGTTGGAGTTGCTGCGGCCCTGCAGCTTTTCGAGCGGCAGGTAGGGCACGACACCGGACCCGGACTTGCTGTCGATGATGATCTTGTCGGTTCCGCCCAGCACCCGCTCCATGGTCTCGAGGAACATGCGCCGGCGCGTTACTTCCGGAGCGTTCTTGTACTGATCGTAGACCTGCGTGAAGCGCGACGTCTGACCGGTGGCATCATTCACCACCTGCTGCTTGTAGCCCTCGGCTGCCTGAATGATGCGCTCGGCCTCGCCGCGCGCCTCCGGCACCACCTTGTTGAAATAGGCATAAGCTTCGTTCTGCAGGCGCTCCTTATCGGCGCGCGCGGCCTGCACATCGCGGAATGCGTCGATCACCTCGGCCGGCGGATCGACCTTCTGCAGTGTCACCTGGTCGATCTGGATGCCGGCACCATAGCTGTCCAGCGTCTTCTGCATCAGCGCCTGCACGGCTTCTTCGGTCTTCTGCCGCTCCTGCGTCAGGATCGGCTGGATGTTCGACTGACCGACCACCTCGCGCATGGCGCTCTCGGCGACTTCCTTCACCGTCGTGTCGGGATTCTGGATGTTGAACAGGTACTTCTCGGCATCGCGGATGCGCCAGTAGACCACGAAGTTGATGTCGACGATGTTTTCATCGCCCGTCAGCATCTGGCTCTCATCGCCCGCATCGCGCAGGGCACCGGTGCGGCCCGCACGGCCGATCTCGATGATGTTCTGGCGCGTCACCTTAGGCAGGCGCACTTCGTCGATCGGATAGGGAAGGCGGAAGTGCAGACCCGGCGGATACTTGCCGACATACTTGCCGAAGCGCATCACCACGCCGAGTTCGTCAGGATTGACGCGGAAGGTGAACGCCTGCCAGGCAATGACCGAGCAGGCGACCACTGCCACCAAGAACAGCAGCGGGCCCGGAACGCCGCCGCCGTGCATCACCTGCTTGACCTTGTCCTGTCCCCTCTTGAGCATCTCTTCGAGGTCGGGCGGCTGTCCGCCGCCACCACCGCCCGGACCCTGACCCCACGGGCCTCCACCGTTGCCGCCGCCGCTTTTCCAGCCGCCGCCGCCACTTTGATTGCTCCAGGGCATATATTGAGATCCTTCAATACTTTATGCGATAGCGCCAAGACAGGGAACGCTAAGCGTCCGGCCACGAAAGCCATTCCCGCGTCTCGCACGGAAAGGTTGGAAGTCGCTTATAGGCCAGGGCGTCCTCGCTGCGCAAACACGCTCGATAGATTTGGTGGCCTGAGCCCACCTTCAAGCAGGTGATAGCGGCTTAATTCGATGTCCCGGTGGGAAAGATTTACCTATCGCCAAGTCTATCGAAGACCACCAGCGTGGCTTGGTAATCATCGTTCGGCCCAGCCGGCAATGGCTCCCGCGCGACCTCTTCAAAGGCACTCCAGTCGAGGTCCGGAAAGCTCGCATCACCCGGCGGCGCCCCATGAACCTCCGTCTTGTAGATGCGATCAGCGATCGGCAGAGCTGCCTCGAACACCGCCGTCCCCCCAACCACGGCTATTTCGTCGACCCCGCGCGCCTTGGCACATTCGCGCGCCAGCGAAACCGCCGATTGGAAGTCGGCCGCCATCAGCGCGCCCTCGGGCCGATAATCGCCGTTGCTGGAAATGACGATATTGTCGCGGCCGTCGAGCGGCTTCTTCAGCGATTGGAACGTGCGGCGGCCCATGATCAGTGGCTTGCCCATGGTGAGCCGCCGGAATGTCTTGAGGTCTGACGAAATCCGCCACGGCAAACCGCCATCGCGGCCGATGATGCCGTTATCGGCCACCGCGACAACAATGGAAATCTTCATGTGCCCGGCCACCTACACCGCCACATCGGCTTTGATGTGCGGATGCGGATCGTAGCCGACGAGATTGAAGTCGCCGTACTTGAACTTGAAGATCGACGTCACCTGGGGATTGATCTCCATCCTCGGCAGTGCCCGCGGCTCTCGGCTGAGCTGCTCGTCCGCCTGCTCCAGGTGATTGAGGTAGAGGTGCGCATCGCCGAACGTGTGCACGAACTCACCGGCTTTGAGACCCGTTACCTGCGCCATCATCATCGTCAGCAGCGCGTAGGACGCAATGTTGAACGGCACGCCTAAGAAGATGTCCGCCGAGCGCTGATACAGCTGGCACGAGAGCCGCCCATCTGCCACGTAGAACTGGAACAGGCAGTGGCACGGTGCCAGCGCCATGTCCGGAATGTCGGCCGGATTCCACGCCGATACGATCATCCGCCGGCTGTCGGGATTGGTCTTCAGCGTCTCCACGATCTCAGTGATCTGATCGATCGTCTGCCCGTCCGGGCTCGCCCACGAGCGCCACTGCTTACCGTACACCGGGCCGAGGTCGCCATTTTCATCGGCCCACTCGTCCCAGATGCTGACGCCATTTTCCTTCAGGTACGCCGTATTGGTTTCGCCCGCGAGAAACCAGATCAGCTCGTGAATGACGCTCTTCAGATGCACCTTCTTGGTAGTCACCAGCGGAAATCCGTCGGCGAGGTCAAAGCGCATCTGATGCCCGAACACACTGAGTGTGCCGGTGCCGGTGCGATCGGTCTTGCGCACGCCTTCGTCACGAACGCGGCGCATCAGGTCGAGGTACTGCTGCATGACGTCTATATAGGCCGATTCCAGGTGCCGCAGGATCAACCAGCCGGCACGGGCAGCGTGACGGAATAAAGCACCAGGGCAACGACGGTATTATACACCGCGTGGCAGAAGATGGTCACCCAGGCGCTCCCCGTTCGCACCAGCAGCCATGAGAAATAAAGGCCGATCGCGAAGACCTCAATGAGCCCGAACATCGAGTAGCTATAGTGTAGGGCTGTCCACAAGGACGCCGTGAGCAGTGTCGTCCCGAGAATTCCGAGCCGCGATTTGGCCAGACCCGAGAACATAAAGCCGCGGAACAGCAACTCCTCGGACAGCGGCGCACCAATCCCGATCACGATCAATGCCGCAAGCGCCGTGTTGCCCGTCAGCATGTCCTTGAAAACTTTGAGATCATCGACGACAACGTCGGGCCGCCACCACATCAGGAAAGCGGTCCAGGCACCTGTCGCAATGAACATCGGCAGCGGTGCCCAGGCGAGCACGACCCACCCCTGCTGCGGCCGCCGCAACGCCAGCGTCTCCCAGCGGTTCGAAGCAAAAAAGCCTGCCGCTAAGATCGTCAGGACGATGACGCCGACCTGAAGTCCGAGCATCCATGCAACCACCACCTCCAAGGGCGTTGCTGTCGGCAGCGGACCTGTCGCGCCCGCGCTGAGCAAGGCACCGGCAACAATCGAGAACACGATGCCGACCGCAGCCGCCCCAGCAAAAATGGCTAGCGTTGCCGGAAGCACCGCCCACGCTGGCCAGCCCGTCCTGGGGACATACGCAGCCCTGGTCTCGAGCGGGCCCTCCTCGACAATTGGAACTGACAGCGTGCGGCTCCCGGTTACGTTGCACCCCCTGAAGGTGCGACTTCGCGTACATCCCGCCTATATCATGGCCGCGTCCTTGACGACCGGGCCATATTCCCACGCACTATCCTCGATAGTGCGTCTCCGGCAACATGCTTACCGCAGCCTTCCCGCATCCGTCACCGGACGCTCCGACATCCCGCGGAAGGGGCAGGCTTTTTTTCTGCCGCGTCTGCATCTATATTGAGCATGTCGGATTCGTCCGACTATGGCGATAAACGCGGTCGTAATAAGCCGATCGGACCCGGGGGCAGTACCCGGCGCCTCCACCAAATGCCGCCGACAGACGCAACGATCTGCATCTGACTGGCCGACGGACAGCTGCGGAGCAATCCGCGGCGGCATTTGATGGGGGCGAACTAGGATCGACGAAGGTGTAAAGGGCTTTGCTTTCGCTCGGCATGGTTCCGCCGTCATCGGGCCATTCAGAATAGTTGCCAATGACAACTATGCTGAGGCTGCTGTCGCTGCGTAACGCAGTGCCAAAAGCCTGAACTTGAAGCCCTTGCCCTTAGCCGGGTAAGGCGCGGTCCGGAGGGCACCGGGCAACAGAAGCCCTCCACTTTAGCTCGAGCCGCATTTCACGCGCGCTCGGGTGTGATCGGGGACCAATAGCGAGACCGATGCCGGCCGAGCCGACGATTGATTATGAGGCCTTAGCACAAGACGCCATGCGTGGCGTTGTGCGTGCGGTTCTCTCGCAGGCAGCCAAGTCGGGCTTGCCTGGCGATCACCATTTCTACATCTCCTTCGACACCGCCGCCTCCGGCGTGGTGCTCTCGAAGCGCTTGAAGGACAAGTATCCTTCAGAGATGACGATCGTGCTCCAGCACCGGTTCTGGGATCTCGCCGTCAGCGAGGACGAATTCGAGGTGAAGCTCACCTTCGATGGCATCCCCGAACGGCTCGTCGTTCCCTACACCGCCATTCGCGTCTTCTTCGATCCGTCCGTGCGCTACGGCATCCAATTTGAGGATCCGAACGCCGCACCCGAAGGCAGCGACAGCGTCAGCGATCGCCTCTCGTCTGGTCGCACGCCCGAACGCGCAACCGGCGGTCGCCCGAACCTGCGCTCGACTGCCCCCAAGAAACCGCGTGTCCCGCGCAAGGCAAAAGCCGACCAGTTGACGAACGCGCAGCAACCATCGCCGAACGTCGTCCCAGTGCAGCCTGCTGGCGCACCAACGCCGGTTCCCCCGACGCAACTGCGCCCCGCAACGGCACCCGCTGCAACAACGCCCTCCACCGAGGAAAAGACCGCAGCCGAGGCCGAGACTCCCGCCGAGAAGCCACGCCAGGACAACGGCGGCGCGCAAATCGTGCGCCTCGACGCCTTCCGCAAGAAATAGCTAATCGTTTCCGCCCCACCTGGACGTCGCACGCGTGTGCTTCCGCATCCGTGCCGCGCTCCCATGCGCATGGCCGCTCGTTAGCCCCCGATTGAGGGCAAGGAAACCGAAAACGGCCTTCGGACGTTTATGGACAGGTGACGATAACCGCCACCCATCTAACCGATCTGACGGGGCGCTCCGGAGCTTTCCATCCCAATACCTGCCAATTCCCAACCTTTGCGAAGCGGCAGCCGACTGCTGCCGGTCGGGGAATACAAGTCCCGCCCGGCGCCTGGAGGTTCCGATGACTGACGTAGAAAGCGTTTCACTTACGAACTGCGACCGCGAGCCGATTCACATCCCCGGCAGCATTCAACCGCACGGCTGTTTGATCGCGTGCGACGCCGATGCGAACGTGATCAAACGCCACTCCATCAATGCGGCGGAATATCTCGGCTTACGTGCGCAAGACCTCAATGGAAAAACCACCGCCGCGATTTTGGGTGAGGAGGCGGCGCACACGATCCGCAATGCTTTGGCCCAGTGGCGCCACCCTTCGCGGCCGGCGCTTCTCACATCCGTGAAGATCGGCTCTCGCCACTACGATGTGGCTGCCCACTTCGGGAAAACAAAGACCATTATCGAATTTGAGCGCTCCGATGCGGAGGAATCTTCGCGTCCGCTGCACCTGCCGCGCACACTGATTGCGCGTCTGAAAAGCATCGGTGCCTCCAAAGCCATGCTCGACCATGCGCCGCGATTGATTCAGGCGCTGCTCGACTACGACCGCGTCATGATTTACCGCTTCGCCCATGACGGATCCGGCCAAGTCGTGTCAGAAGCAAAGCGGTCGCATCTCGAAAGCTTTCTCGGCCAGCATTTCCCCGCGAGCGACATTCCTCGTCAAGCCCGCAAGCTTTATCTCGAGAACACCATCCGTCTCATCTCGGATGTGAATGCCGAGACTGTTCAAATCGATCCTGTGCTCAACGCCTCGGGCGAGCCGCTCGACCTCAGCTTCGCGCATCTGCGCAGCGTCTCTCCCATCCACTGCGAATACCTGCGCAATATGGGCGTCGCCGCATCAATGTCGATCTCGATCATTGTTGGCGGAGAACTTTGGGGGCTCCTTGCCTGCCATCACTATTCGCCACGCATCCTGGCAATGCCCGAGCGCATCGCGGCAGAGATGTTCGGTGACTACTTCTCGCTCAATCTTGAAGCGATGAATCAGCGCGAGCGGCTTGACGCTTCGCTCCGCGCCCGCCGCACGCTGGATGACATCTTGCTTGAGGTCTTCTATCGCGACGATGTGGGGACCTTTCTGCGCGAGCGCATCGAGACCTTCGCTGCGCTTCTACCCTGCGACGGTGTCGGCATTTGGCTCAACGGAGCCTGGGACTCATCCGGCAGCACCCCGCCGGAGTCGGCCGTGCCCGCGCTTGCCCGATTCATCGCTTCGGTGTCTGAAGGCCGCGTCTGGGCGACGCACGAACTCTCTGCACATCTGCCCGCCGCCGAAGCGTACGCCGCAGAAGCATCCGGCGTCCTGGCGGTGCCGCTATCGCAAATGCCGCGGGACTATCTATTCTTCTTCCGCAAGGAAGTGATTGAAACGATCCACTGGGCCGGCGACCCGAACAAGAGCTACGAAACCGGCCCACACGGCGATCGCCTCACCCCGCGCACCAGCTTCGCGCTCTGGAAGCAGACAGTAGAACGCCAATCGCTGCCTTGGCTCCCAACCGATCGCGACAGTGCCGAAGCCGCGCGCACCGCGCTGCTCGAAGTGTTGATGCGCCAGAACGAGGTCCTCGCAGCCGAGCGCCGACAGGCCGACGTCCGCCAGAAACTTCTGAACGACGAGCTCAATCACCGCGTCAAGAACATCTTGGCTCTCATCAAATCGCTGATCACCCAATCGGTCGGTGATGGCCGAGAGCTCGAGGATTACATCGCTTCTCTCAAGGGTCGCATCATGGCCCTTGCGTTCGCGCACGATCAGGTTGTCCGCAGCGATGGCGGCGGCGACTTACGCGGACTGCTGGATGCCGAACTCAGTCCTTACCGGAATGGCACGCGCACGGTGACGCTTGAAGGTCCCGGCATAACTCTCGCCGCGCGCGCATACTCTGTCATGGCGCTCGTCCTCCACGAAATGGCGACGAACGCCGCAAAATACGGAGCGCTTTCCGCACAGGCAGGCAAATTGGAAGTCCGTTGGTCCCTGAATGAAGCCAACGACTGCACACTGCTCTGGAGTGAATCAGCAGGCCCCGTCGTTTCCCAACCGAAGCAACGCGGTTTCGGCACCGTGCTGGTTGACCGCAGCCTTCCTTACGACCTCGGCGGCCAAAGCGAACTGGAATTCGATCCAGCGGGGGTACGCGCCCGCTTTCTCATACCAGGGACGTTCGTAAAACGACGTGACGACAAAGCAATGAGTTCTCATAGCACCAGCCCCACCGCCAATGCCCCCACGCCCTTGGACGGTTTGAAGCTGCTTCTCGTCGAAGACCAGCTCATCATCGCCCTCGAAGTCGAGACGGTTCTGGCCGAAAACGGCGCCAACACTGTGCTGACAGCTGCGACCGCTGCAGAAGCCCTGCGCATTTTGGCGACGGAACAGCCCGACGTTGCCGTACTCGACGTCAACCTTGGCATGAGCACATCGATTCCGGTTGCACACGAGCTCGTCCGCCGTGGCATCCCGTTTGTCTTTGCGACCGGGTATGGCGACTCCACGCAAATCCCGCCCGAGCTGAAAGGCCAAATCGTCGTGCGCAAGCCCTACGATTCAGCCACGCTCATGGATGCGCTGTCGAAACTGCGGGCAGGTTAATCTGCCAACTGAACACTGCGCGACAAAAAAAGTTCTCGAAAGGCCACGTAACGAAATAGCGACACGCCTATTTCCGGGGCTTCGCGCAAGCTGCACCAAATTTGACGCGCATTTCGGCGTGTAACGAGCGCAAATGGCATCGCGTAACCAGTAGCGTAACCATCAACACGCTACAGGAGACAACGCCATGAGCAAATCAATCACCGCCGCCATTTGCATTGCCATCGCTACCGCAGTCGCCGGTCCCGCTTTCGCCGCTGGTGCTGACGAAGGTTCCCTCTCCAACAAAGTAATGCGCGATGCTCCCGGCACCATGGGCGGCCATACCGCCAACCCGACCGCAGTCCCCGACACCGGTAGCGCCACTCAGAAAGCCATGAACGATCTCCCTGGTACGCACGGTGGCTCCACATCAAACCCGAACGCTGTGCCCAAGAGCGGCTCCGTCACGCAGAAGGCGATGGAGGATCATCCGGGCACGCACTGAACATCCAGCACTGAAACAGCGGCCCCGGCGCGCCACATGCGGCCGCCGGCGGCCCGCTCGCTCAAACGTGCAAAGCGCGAAATGTTACGCGCCGAACGAAAAATATTCTCGCGTAACTACGCGCGACCCCACGCCGTAATCCTCCTCGGACGGGAAAAACATCAGGAGTTACCGATGCAGAAGATTCTTCTCACCGCATGCGCGCTCGCACTCTCGATTTCTCTGGCCCAGGCCGCCGAGCCGATGGGCAAAGATGGCGGCGCCATGGGCGACACACATATGGATTCCATGGCGCCAAAAGGCGGCACCGACTCCATGATGAGCGATGACAAGATGATGCATGACGACAAGATGGGTGCCCACGACGGCATGAAAGCCGACGACAAGATGATGCACGATGACAAGATGGGCGGCGACAAGATGATGGGCGACGAGAAGAAGTAATTCGAGCGCCTCACCGGATAGCAATTGGCGGCGCGCTTAGCCAAAATCATCTGGCGCGCCGCCAATTTTTTTCTCAGCCTCGATCACCCTTACGATGACCGTAGCAGCGCCGCATCGATTGGCTGCTTTCGCACCCGAACGCCCGTCGCCGCATAGACGGCATTGAGCACCGCGGGCGCTAGCGCCGACGTCCCCGGCTCGCCGATACCGCCTGGCGCCTCGCTGCTCTTCACCACCTCGACCTCGATCTTCGGCGCTTCGTCGATACGCAACACCCGGTAGCTGTCGAAATTCGACTGTTGCACTCGCCCATCCTTCAGCGTGATCTCCCCCCACAACGTCGCGCTGATGCCGAAAACGATGCCGCTCTGGATTTGTGCCTCGACCGTGTTGGGGTTGACGACTTGCCCGCAGTCCACCACCGCGAAGACGCGATCGACGTGCACCTCGCCATTATCCCAGACGGTCACCTCCGCGACTTCCGCAACGTATGAGCCGAAGGCGCTGAGCAGCGCGACGCCCCGACCCTTGCGCGGCCCCATAGGCGTCCCCCAGTTCGACATCGCCGCCACACGGTCGAGCACGTAGCGCGCACGCGGGCTCTTTCCCGTGAGTTCGCGACGAAACTCGACCGGGTCTTTCTTCGCCGCGGCCGCCAGCTCGTCGATGAAGCTCTCGACGACATAGGCGTTGCGGGTCGGACCCACTCCGCGCCAGAACGCTGTCGGAATCCCCGGTGGCTCCTCGCGCACGTAATCGACGAGCAAATTGGGGATGTCGTAGGGAAGCTCCGTCGCCCCGTCGACCGCATCTATATCGACGCCGCCCTTGAACGACTCTGGGAAGAACCGCGCCATGATCGACGATCCGGTGATGCGATGCTTCCACGCAACGAGCTTGCCCTCACCATCGAGACCCGCAGTGATCCGGTCGTAGTAATACGGCCGGTACATATCGTGCTGGATATCCTCCTCGCGGCTCCAGATCACCTTTACCGGATCGCTCGACTGCTTGGCGATGCGTGCCGCCAGCACGATGAAGTCGAACTCGAGCCGCCGGCCGAACCCACCGCCCAGAAGGCTGTTGTGGATGCTGACCTTATCGCGATCGATGCCCAGAACTTCCGACACGGCAAGCTGCGCACTGCTGGGTATCTGCGTGCCGACCCAGATATCGCAGCTATCCGGCTTCACGTGCACGGTGCAGTTCACCGGTTCCATCGTGGCGTGCGCGAGAAACGGGTTCTCATAAACACTGTTGAGCTTCACCGCCGCCGCGCCGAGCGCAGCAGCGGCATTGCCTTCCTTCTTGGCTACGACGCCGTCTCTCTTCGACGCCTTCGCCAAAGCCGCGACGATGTCGGCGGTGTCGAGCTTGGCGTTCGGACCGTCGTCGAACTTCGGTGCAGCCGCCTCCAGTCCCTTCTTCGCAGCCCAATAGTGATCCGCGATTACGGCCACGGCCTCATCGAGCTTGGCGACCTGTCGCACACCGGGCACGGCAAACGCTGCCGCCTCGTTCACCGAGGCAAGCTTGCCGCCGAACACAGGACTGATCGCAATGGCTGCGATCTTCATGCCGGGTACCTGTGCGTCGATCCCGAACTTGGCGGACCCGTTCACCTTCTCAGGCCCATCGAGCCGCTTCACCGGCGTCCCGATGATGCGGAATTGGCTGGGGTCCTTCAGCGTGACCTTGCTCGGCACCGACAGCTTGGCGGCGTCATCGACGAGAGCCCCGTAACTGATCCTCTGACCACTCTTGGCATGGATGACATGGCCATTTGCGGTCGTCAGTTCGACCACGCCGACGGCTAGTTTCGCCGCCGCCGCATCCAGCAGCATCAGTCGTGCCGCCGCCCCAGCCTCGCGCATCGGCTTGTAGAAGCCGCGGATCGCCGTCGACCCGCCCGTGATCTGCGCGCCGCCTATCGCCGGGTTGCCGTAGAGCTTGTCGCTCGGCGGCGAGTGCTCGAAGCCAACCGCACTCATATCGACGTCGAGTTCCTCGGCCACCAGCATCGGCAGCGAAGTATACGTGCCCTGGCCCATCTCGATCGACGGAGAGATCACCGTCACTTTGCCGTCTCGGCCTATGCGGATGAACGCGTTCGGCGCAAACTCGGCCACCGGCATACTACCCGGCTCTGCATCTGCGGTGTCGCCCCACCCGATCAGCAACCCGCCGCCTATGGCCGCGCCCGCCTGAAGAAACCGGCGACGGGAGAGTTCGCCAGCCCCGCCAGCCGATGACTTCGCATTGAGCATGACCGGCCTCACTTGCCTGCGGCGGCCTTGGCCGCCTCTTTGACAGCCTCGCGGATGCGGACATAGGTGCCGCAGCGGCAGATGTTGCCCGACATACCCTGGTCGATATCGGTATCGCTCGGCTCAGGTGTCGCTGCGATCAGCGCCGCCGCCGTCATGATCTGACCCGATTGGCAATAGCCGCACTGAACCACTTCCAGGTTCAGCCACGCCTGCTGCACCGCCTTGCCAGCCTTCGTCGCGCCAACACCTTCGATCGTCGTGACTTCGCGGTCGGCAACATCGGAGACTTGCGTCAGACATGACCGGATCGGCTCACCGTCCAGGTGCACCGTGCACGCCCCACACTGACCAATTCCACACCCGAACTTGGTACCCGTCATGCCAAGAACATCGCGGATCACCCATAACAACGGGGTGTCGTCTTCGATGGGCACGGAAACCTTCGCCCCGTTGACGCTGAAATTGACCATGCTGGCTTGCTCCCTTTCCGCAGGGTCTGGCTGCCTAGGAATATAGACAGTCATCAAACGAAGACCACCAGGCTTTGGCAACGGCCGCTCGCCGTCGACGCGAGTGGAAGCGGAAAGCCGCACTGGCACCCGCCCATTGCCCCGGCTTTAGCTAAAATGCAGCAGCGTCAGCCGCTCTAGTTTCTGACCCGGTCGTAACGCAACACGACAGCCCCGGTGTCGAGCCGCATGCTGTCGATGAGCTTCAGATCCATCTCCGGCATCCCCGGTTCGAAGAGGCGCTTGCCCCCGCCAAAGATGCTGGGCGTGACCATGAACCGATACTCGTCGATGACGTCGGCGCGCATCAAGCTGTTGGCGATGCCGGCGCCCCCGAAGCAGAAGACGTCACCATCGACCTCACGCTTCAGCCGAGCCATCTCGCCGGCCACGTTGTCGGCGACCACCTTCCCATTCCAGCCCGGATCCCCGGTGAGTGTGGTCGAGAGCACTGTCTTTGGCAGACTGTTCATCGTGCCGGCATACGAGATCGAGGCTGCAACGCTGGTGGGGTCCGTTTCGGCCGCGCTCCAAAACGACTTGTTGAACAGGAAGTTCTTCCGCCCGTAGACGAGGTGCTTGGCGCGGGCCAGTGCGTGCCCCGACCAGTGCTTTTCCAAGTCCCCTGACCAGGTTGGTCCGGCGAACCCCGACACCTTCTCGATATAGCCATCGAGACTGATGAACATCGACAGCACCAGCTTACCCATGAAACCCTCTCGCCCTCAGATTGCATGGTTCAATCTGAGGGACGCTTGATCGCCGCACAAGCCCGGCTCCGGCCGGCGCCGCCAGGCCGGAGCAACCACATAAAAAGAGAGCGAGACGTGTGGGTGCACACGCCTCGCCTCAATTGCAGCGCTAATCCGGAGGGGTCGCTAGACTGGGCGGTTCTCGTTCCGGTTCTTGACCGGCTCCATCCGCTCGACGCCCTGCTCGAAGCTGATCGGCTCGTACGAGGTGCTTAGCCCCATCACCGCGTCGAGCACGTAGTCCAGCTTTCCGGCTGAATCGAGCTTCTTGATATCGTTCTTCTCGATCCCCATCAGCTCCAGCACCTCTTTCCACACCGTCGATTCATCACACGGCAGGACCTCAAAGGTGATGCCCTTGATGGTCACCTTGTACTTGGCCAGGAGGTCGATGTTGTTGCAGAAGACGATGTAAGTGCCGCTGGGCTCCAGCAGGTCCCCCACCACGTTGATGAGATCCCCCAGGTAAGCAAACGAGTGCAGGTAGCCGACCAGCACCGGGATTGTCGGCTTTCCTTCCTCGACCACCGTCAGCACCTGCTCCATCGAGTAGTCCGGCGGCCGCTTCTCGTCAGCGACCTGGGTTTGGAACTTCAGCGCGATTTCACCGCGGAACCCATAGCGGCCGGGCTTCGTTGTTGGCCCTTTGAAAACTGCATTCAGAAGGCGTCCCTCCTGAGCCAGCCGGTTGAGGGCAGTATTCTCGATCGTCGTCATCCAGATCTCCGAACGTCGGGTTTGCGACAAACACGGTTTCGCGGTGGTGCGGTGCAAAAACCTTGCCGACCTGTTTTTGGCCCCCGACATGGGTCAGTCGAAGCCTGAGCCCGCCGACCCGCGCCGCCCAGTTGAGCCTCGACACCGCGCGCATCAGAACGCATCCGGCGCAAGCGACCGATCGAACGTTCGCGCCTGCCAAGTTGCGCGAACTCATCAGCGCACAGCCCGTGCGGATGCGACGGCCGCATGCAAGCATCCTTCAGCAGCACGCAGCCATTCGTTCGAAGGCGCACCGGAAGCGCTTCCGCAAGCAACGCGACACGCAAGCCGCTGCAAGCATTCATCATGCATCAGTGCCAAACGCAGCAGATCGCGACACCTGACTCACCTTGCACACAAGCGCGCTGCGCGGTGATTGTTTGATCGCACTCATCGCGCACCGTAACGATGTGCAAACTCATCTTTCACATCGCGACGTTCGTAAGCATCGACGGCGAAGAGATTCCTCGCTACAACATCTCCTCCCGCGATTGAGATGCCCATGCCCGAAGCTGGACGCCCACCGCAAACGCACTACGCCGCAACGCCGCGACGCCGTCGCAGCAGTTTCCGGCGACATCGAACTTGTTGTCGTGCGCTGAAGTGGTGCTGCCAGTCCGGTGCCGCCCGCTACCGGCGCTCCGATGTGGCGGAGGCGCAAAGTCTCAGCCGGCTGCACTTCTCCCAATCGAATGGTTACCCGATGCTTGCCGCAAGCCGCTTGCGCGCGCCGTCCGAGCGGGTCCGTTCAACTGCAAAGCGCTGCCAGACATTGCGCCGTCAGCTCAATCGCCGCTGCTCACGCCCATGCATGAGCTCTGGATGGCATCTGCTCCCGCAGAACGCGTCCCACAGCCTTTGCGCCTCGTTCAGGCCGCGTTCTCAGAGAAAAACTGCGCCAGCAGCTGCCCAACCTGCTCTGGCTGCTCCTCACAAACGAAGTGCCCGCCGGCAACTTCGTGACCGCAGACGTTTTCGGCCCACGCGGACCAAGTCTTGAGCGGCTCCGAACGGGCAACGCCGAACTCCGCGCTCCAGATCGCCAGTAAGGGCACAGAGATCTTCGCGACACCGCGATCCTCTTCGTCGAGCCCACGGTCGACCCTCCAGCCGGCCCGATAGTCCTCGCACGAGGCGTGGATCGTGGCAGGATCCGCAAAACATGCGACATAGTCGGCCATGTTTTCCCGCGCGAACGAAAACCCCCGGCCGGCCCAGCTCTGCATCGTCGTCCGCAGATAGAACTCTGCATTCCCGCCAATGAGCTGCTCTGGCAACGGATGCGGTCGGGCAAGAAAGTACCAATGGTACATCGCCATCGCCCCCTCAGCGGTCATCCGCGCCCAGACGTCGGCGGTAGGGATGATGTCGAGAACCGCTATCGCCGAAACCGCCCGAGGATGATCCAGTGCCAGGCGATACGCCACACGCCCACCGCGATCGTGCCCGGCGACCGCGAAGCGGTCGAACCCCAGCGCAGCCATAGTCGCCAGCTGGTCCTTGGCCATGGTGCGTTTCGCGTAGACGGTCTCTCCCCCATCCCCCGCGGGCTTGTCTGAGCGGCCATAGCCGCGCAGATCAGGAACGACCACCGTGAAGCGCTGCGCCAGCGCCGGAGCGATAGCCCGCCACATCACCCGCGTCTGCGGATACCCATGCAGCAGCAGCAGCGGCGGCCCCGAGCCCCCGACGAGGGCATCGATCATCACGCCATCGCCCGGCAGACGTTGGCGCCAGAACCCCGCGATCAGCCCCTCGGGAAGCTCAGTCGGCATGCAGCCCGGTCCGCACCATCGTCGATACGTCGGTATACATGCCCAGGATCGGCGACAGCACCCTGTGCATCACGTTCTTCGACACCAGCGTATCGTGCAGCGCCAGGTAGTCGATGCCCGTCGTCAGGAAGCACTGCACCGCATCGCGCGGCGTCTCGACAATGGGCTCGCCCTTCACGTTGAACGAGGTGTTAAGCAACACCGGAACGCCCGTCCGCGCCTCGAAAGCCTCCAGCAGCCGATAAAGCCGCTCATTGCTCTCTCGCCGCACCGTCTGCACCCGCGCCGTGCCGTCGACATGCACGATTGCCGGGATGCGATCGCGCCACTCCGGCTTGACGTGTTTGGCCACCAGCATGAACGGAGATTCTTCCTCGCCCTCGAATATCTCCGCAGCGCGCTCCGCGAGCACGATGGGCGCGAACGGGCGGAACGCCTGCCGGTGCTTCACGCGCTTGTTAAGGATGTCCTTCATCTCCGCCGTGCGCGGGTCGGCGATGATGCTGCGGTTGCCGAGCGCGCGTGGACCGAACTCCGACCGCCCCTGGAACCAGCCGAACACTTTACCCTCAGACAACAGCCGCGCCGTGTCGGCGAAGATGTCCTCGCTCTTCTCCACCTGCGTCTCGAGCCGCGCCAGCCCGGTGGTCAGAGCCCCCTCGATGTCCTTTTCCTCATACGACTTGCCGAAGTTCGCATGTGTGATGACGTATGAGCGCTTGTTGCCCTGCAGATGCAGGTAGCCGTAGTACGCGCAGCCGATGGCGATCCCGTCATCGCCCGCCGCCGGCTGTATCCAGACATTCTCGAACCCGGATTCGCGCACCAGTCGTCCGTTAGCGACGCAGTTGAGCCCGACACCGCCCGCGATGCACAGGTTCTTGGCGCCCGTCGTCTCGCGCAGCCACCGCGCCCGCTCCAGCAGCACCGTCTCCGTGTCGTGCTGCACCCGCCAGGCGAGGTCTTCCCAGTTGGACCGGTTGCGGCTCTTCTCCCAGTCGACGTCGATGTCCGGTAACCACAGCTTGTTGAATGCCGCGGTCCACTGCGGCACGTCGAGGTTGCCGTTCTCGATGCTCAGCAGCGGCTGCACCCTGTCCGGCCTGCCGTACGGCGCCAGCCCCATCACCTCGCCGCACTTGTTCCAGTCGCCGAAAACATAGCTCGACACCCGGCTATAGAGAGCACCGAGCCCCGGCATGAAGAAAAACTCGTCGCTGAGAAAACCGCGCGTCGGCTGCAGCCACACCTTCTTCAGCGTCGTCAGCTCCGAGCCCTTGAAGCTGTAGTAGCTCTCCGATTCACGCGCCAAAGGCTCTACGCCCTCGGTCATTTGACCGGGCTCGTGGATATCGCAGGCGTAATTGCCGACCCCGTCGACGATCATCACCACGCCCTCATCGAACGGCGAGGCGGCAAACGCGCTGTAGGCGTGCGCGACGTGGTGCGAGACCGTGACGACCTTGTCCGACTTGGCGCGGTAGAGCGGGCTACTCCCCACTAGCCGTCGCTCGCTGGTCGCGAGGAACTCGGGAACGTCCTCGTACGTCAGACGCTCTTCCATGTCTTCGACGGGAAGCACGTAGCAGTTGCGCACGACGAGATCGACATCACCCAGCTTTATGCCTTCTGCTTCAAGGCAATAGTCGACCACCTCCTGATAGAAGCCGGTCGCATGCTTCTCGCGTGTGATGCGCTCTTTCGAGATCGCGTAGGCAATCTCGCCGTCCCGCAACAGGCAGGCGCTGACATCATGATCGTAGGCATTGATTCCGAGAACGTACGCGTGTTTCTTCGACATCGACTTCTCGTTCCCCTGGGCTCGGTTGAATCAAATTATCCGCAGTCCAACCACTGTCACCGACATTGAGCTGGATTTTCGGCACGTCTCGCTTGGCAGCGCCAGCAAAAAGCGCAATACTGCCGCACTCTCTAGTCTACATATCGGGGTGCCTTCCGAAATTGGTCGGGTGGCGTCTTGCATTCTTGCTGAAGACCGCTGTTGCGGTGAAAGGCCGGAGGCATTCGAATGGCAGATAACCTCGTTACGACAACAAAAAAAGTCGGATACGGACTGCGCACGCTGGGACAGGGCGTGCGTCGTGGTGTTGTTGCTGTCAGCGCCGCCGTCGCGATGATTGTGATCTACGGCATCGGCTCGGTCGGTAGTTATGGGCTCAGCCTCGCGGGCATCTCCGCGCTCTCGCTGGCCACGACCTCAACCCCGGCAAGCGCCCGTCGGCGTCGCCGCAGAGGTCCAGCAGTCTGGTATGGCCGCCGGCGCAGACGGCGGCGGTTCCGTCGGCGTCGCCGCGGCGGCGTCTACTTCTACTTCGGTTAAGCGATGGGTGACCCTCTTCAAAGGGGTCACCTTTTCTCTGTAGGGGGCGCTACAGCGATAGCTTTCCTCCGCTTCACGCCCGGCCTATATTCCGGCCATGCAAGAACCCACCATAGATCGCGCCGCGATGGGCCGCCTCGCCAAAGCGCTCAGCTTCATTTGCGGCCCCCAGCACCCCACCACCATCGCCCTGCAGACCGCCTCCGACAGCGGCGCCGAGCGAGACATCAAGGCAGCTCGCGCAGCCTTTCTAAAGCTGAAGCCTTCCGATCGAAATTCAGCCCTTGCCATGCTGCGCGACGTCGACTGACTCCCGCCAAATCCACCCAACTGCCTGCTGCCCTCACGGCCTGAGAAGTGCTATGGCGACGGCAATCTCCCACATTCGATATCTGGACTTTGCCGATGACAGCCAAGCAGACCCGCACCGAGACAGACACCTTCGGCCCCGTCGAGGTCGAATCCGACAAGTATTGGGGTGCCCAGGCCCAGCGCTCGCTCGGCAACTTCAAGATCGGCTGGGAGAAGCAGCCGCTGCCCATCATCCGAGCGCTCGGCATCATCAAGCGCGCCGCCGCCGAGACCAACATGGCGCTCGGCCGCCTCGATCCGAAAATCGGCGACACCATCGTCAAAGCCGCGCAGGAAGTGATGGAGGGCAAGCTCGACAGCCACTTCCCGCTCGCAGTCTGGCAGACGGGCTCCGGCACCCAGTCGAACATGAACGCCAACGAGGTGATCTCCAACCGCGCCATTGAAATGCTGGGCGGCGAGATGGGCTCCAAGAAGCCCGTTCATCCCAACGACCACGTCAACATGAGCCAGTCGTCGAACGACACATATCCCACGGCCATGCACATCGCCTGCGCCGAGGAGATCGTCCATCGGCTGTTGCCCGCGCTGCAAAAGCTGCGCAACGCGCTCAACGACAAGGCGCAAGCCTGGAAGCACATCATCAAGATCGGCCGCACCCATACGCAGGATGCAACCCCGCTAACACTCGGCCAGGAGTTCTCAGGCTATACCAGCCAGGTTGAGAACGGCATCAAGCGCATCGAGCAGACGCTGCCCTCGCTGATGGAATTGGCCCAGGGCGGAACCGCCGTTGGCACTGGCCTCAACGCACCCAAGGGCTTCGCCGAAAAGATTGCCGAGCGCATCGCCGCCATCACGCAGCTTCCGTTCACTTCAGCGCCGAACAAGTTCGAAGCGCTCGCCGCTCACGACGCCATGGTGATGACGCACGGCGCCATCAATACCCTCGCGGCCGGCCTGTTCAAGATCGCCAACGACATCCGCTTTCTGGGTTCGGGCCCGCGCTCCGGTCTCGGTGAGCTGGCGCTGCCCGAGAATGAGCCCGGCTCCTCGATCATGCCGGGTAAGGTCAACCCGACCCAGTGCGAGGCCATGACCCAGGTGTGCGTGCAGATCTTCGGCAACAACGCCGCCATCACGTTTGCCGACAGCCAGGGCCACTTCGAGCTCAACGTCTACAACCCCGTAATGGCTTACAACTTCCTGCAGTCGGTGCGCCTGATGGCGGACGCCGCTGTCTCCTTCACTGACAATTGCGTTGTCGGCATCGAGCCACGCGTAGACAACATCAAGGCTGGCCTCGAGCGCTCGCTCATGCTCGTCACCGCGCTCGCGCCCAAGATCGGCTACGACGCTGCCGCCAAGATCGCCAAGACCGCACACAAGAACGGCACCACGTTGCGCGATGAAGCAGTCGGCGGCGGTTACGTCACCGACAAGGAGTTCGACGAGATCGTCGACCCTAGCAAGATGATCGGCCCCGACTGAGCCGCGCGACCGGCTTTCTTTGGATCTTGAGGCCCATGACCGCTGAAATCGTCAATCTGCGGCGAGCACGCAAAGCCAAACTGCGGCGTGAAGCGGAGGTGCGCGCCGACGAGAACCGCGCCAAGTTTGGCCGGTCAAAGCAAGAGCGCGAGGCAACCCGCGCTGAAACCGAGTTGAATGCCCGCCGGCTCGAAGCCATGCGCCGCGAGTCTGACGACCCGGAGACCTGACATGACCACCGGCGTCGAGGCTCCGTCACTTCAACAGATGGCGCGTCCGTCGAAGCGCTCGTTCACCATCGGCGGCCACCGCACTTCCATTTCCATGGAAGCCCCGTTCTGGGATGCGTTGCAGCAGGTGGCCACCTTGGAAAACACCTCTCTCGCCGGCCTCGTCGCCACCATCGACAAGGCCCGCGGCGAAGCCGGGCTCTCAAGCGCCGTGCGCGTCTGGATCCTAGACTATTTTCGCCAGCGCGCGTTGCCGCCGCCCGTGTGATCCCGCTGCGCTGATCAGTTTGTATTCATTAGGTTGCGCAGCACCTGCTCGTTCGGGCGCACCTGCCGCTGCGGCTGTACGCGCCGCGGACGATACGCAGGAACCGGTTCAGCAGCAGGCGGAATGCTGCCGGCCTCTGTCGGCGCACCGAGCGCCGGGTTCGCCGCCTGCGCAGCACCGAACGTCTGCCCTTCCTGCCCTGGAGCAGGAGGCACCGAAAGGCCCGCAGCACTCGCACTGCTCGGCGGGATCGCCGGTGTCACGGACCCGCTGCTCTGCTGCGACGTCGGATCGGTCGGAGCCGCTGCCGCTGGCGGATCCGACGGCATCAGGCCGCCTTCGGCCGGAGTGGGTCCCGGAGGCGCCGGTATGCTCTCGTCGGACTCGAGCGCTTTTCTGCGCTCTTCATCGCGCTGCGCACGCTCTGCATCCGCCTTGTGCAGGCGCTCGAGCTGATCAGCATCGAGTTCCATCTTGCGGATCGCCAGCTCGCGCTCGAGCGGCTCGACCGTGATGCGCTGATCGAGCGTCCATAGGTTGGCAAGCGCACCCGTGTAGACGACACCGACGCTAGGCAGTGCGCCATGGCGTGGCTTCTCCGCCTGCGCCACGTCCGGCCCGCGCGGCTCGACCACCCAGGCGCTGTCCACCACCAGCGAAGCAAGATCGACCGTCGTCTCGACCTTTGTCTTTCCCGCGTCGGATTCCAGTGTGACCAGCGCGAGCTTGGCCGCACCGTCCGCAATGTCGATGGACACCGTACGCGGGCCGATTTTCACTTTGTTGGCGTCGATCTGGCTGCGCAGCGCGGTCGCGAGCGCCTCGCCACTGCCGCCAGCATCGCCGCTCAGCACCGCTTCGGAAGTTGTCACGACCGCCAACGGCGTCGGCGCCGCCACGGCAATATCTCCAAGTTGCAGCTCACCCTTGCCGCTTACCACCGAAACGAGCGCGCCAGGCGTCGAGGCATGTCCCGAGAACTCCAGCGCCAGCGACGCCTTCTGATCCTTCACGCTGTCTGCCGCCTGGCCCGGCTGCACCGCGCGCACCTGCATATCGCTCATGCGCACGTTTGCCTTGAGGCTCGCGCCGCCCGGCGCCCGATCGAGCGCGACGTTGGCCGCCATGTCCCCGCCCAGCACTTTGCCGGCAAGGTTGTTGATCGCGATCTTGCCCGGTGCCAGTTCAACCTCAGCCTTGGCTTTGGCAACGGCCATTTTCTCCGTCAGCACCAGACTGCCGAAGGTGACGTTGAGCTTGCCTTCAATGCCGTCGAGGGCTCCGAAGTCGAAGGCATGCTCGGGCCAGATCGTTTTGCCCGTCGCCAGCGGCTCGGCGCCGGGCGCATCGGCCACCTGCTGGCGATCGAGCACGAAGGCCAGCAATCCCGGAATAGTCGCTTGATCGACGTCGATCGCACCAGTGACGATCGCCGAGCCCTCGCTCGGATAAGAAAGCGCAACCGCGCCCGATACCTTGCTGCCGCCGAGTGTCAGCCGTTCTGGATGCAGCTCGAAGGTATGATCGCTCGAGACGACGCGCATCGAGCCATTGACCGCAATCTGCTCCAACGAAGTGCCGCCACCGAGGCCGGCAACCTCCATCACGTCGGCCAGACCATTCGCCGCAACACGCAGTTCTCCGTCGAGACCACGCTGACCATCTGCCGGCAATGTCACGCGCCCATCGTAGCCCAGGAACAGGTTGGGCGCCTTCACCGATGCCGTCGCCGTCATACCGCTGAGGCCGGTGCCAACAGCCTTGAAGAACATCTCGCCCGCGATCGGAGTGACTTTGGAGCGTACGATGGACGGACGCCCGCTCATCGCTTCCCATGCTGCTCCGACATCCGCACTGTTGACGGTCGCGGTGATATCGGCCGGGGCCGCCCGCCATCCGTCGAGACCGCCATCGAGAAGCGCGCTCATCACCAGCCGGCCACCGCTCTGCACGCTGCCATCGATGGAAACATCTGCTGACTGCGGCAGGCGCCTGCCAAGCTCGACGGAGCCGGCAAGACGCAATGGCGTTAGCGCGGAAAGCGCGTCTGCCTGACGGCGCGTTTGATCGTCAAGATCGAACAGCGCAACGAGCGTGGCGAACGCCTCCTTACTCGGCGCAGCGATGGTCCAGTGCAGCGACCCGCGTGGATCCTTCATCGTTTCCGCGACGCTACCGTCGATCTCCACGTTGAGATCATTGTCGGACGCGAAAGCCGCGCGCCGCACATCGAGACGACCGCCATTGATGCCGATGTCCATGTCGACGTCGCGCAACCGGTCCTTGCCCGCCAGCAGGGACCCAGCGCGCAGCCGCAGCTGCACGTCGGTCGCAGCCGGATCCAGCCAGGCGAATTTCGGCTTTTCAGGCGCAGCGTCTGCCTCGCCGCCCGCTAGCACGCGCTTCAGCCCCGCGATCCCGGCAGGCCACAACTCCTCAGCGTCCATCTCGACGCCTTCGAGAGCCAGCTCGAAACGCGGTCTCTCTTTCTTGCTGTAATGCACCGCGCCTGTCATGGCGCGCCCGCCGATCTCGGCGCCCGCATCGGTCAGGTCGATGGCGTTCTCGCTCATGGCGAAATCGCCCTGCAATGAAAATGGCCCCTCGTTACGCACCACCTCGGCGACGGCCTTGTCCTTCACCGCCCAGTTCAGAAAGCGGGCCAGACTTGTCCCGTACAGCGTCAGGTCCCCCCTGAACGCTTGGCCCTTTGCACCCGCCGCATCGACCGCGCCGTCCAGCGCGATACGCGCGCCGCCAGGCATGCCCGCGCGCAGGTTGCTGACCCCTAGCACGCCACCGTTGCGCATCACTTCGAGTTTGATGTCGCTTACCGCCTCGCCACCGAGCGTTGCCTGATCCAGGTCGAAGGCAACGCGGCTATCCGCGTTCTTCGGCAGCGCTTCCATCATCGCGAGGATGAAGTTGCGCGCAGTCTCGAACGGCGCACCGGCCGCGGACGGTTTCGCCACCCGATCGAGGTCGAGCCACCGCGACGAGAGCCCCATGTCGATCTTCAAAGCATCAGTCCACGTCGCCGTCGCCGACCCTGCAATGAGCTGCGGCTGACCGATGTGCTCGAACGAAAGCGCAATATCATCGACGCGCAGACCTTCGGAGTTGCCGTCGATCCGCGCCTTGAAATCGACGAGCGGGGCCTCCGCCTTGGCACCCGGAACAGCAGGCGCCGAAGTCAGCGCCGCTTCATCCGCAGGCAGTGTCAGCTTGGCCGTAATCTCACCGTCGACCCGCGGCTTGCCCTTGGCATCCTGCAGGCGCCCATCGATCGCATAAAGATTGGCGCCCGCGCCCGTGCCACGGACCGTCGCCTTGAACCGGATGCTCCCGTCCGCATCAGCAGCGCCGGTTGCGATGCGAACGTCGCGCGCACCATCATCCCAGACGGCGACGCCCTTGAACGAAAACGGCCCTTCGATCGATTCGGCCTTCAGCTCGCCATTGAGGCCGCCGACCTCGGCAAATCCGATGCCCTTGGGTCCATGCAGGGCAATAGTGCCATCGTTGATCTTCACCGATTGCAGCGTGACACCCGCCGGAACGAACGGCAGCGACCCGGGCGCGATCGAAAAGCTGCTCCAGTTGCCCTCGCCATTGGCATCGACCGCAAGCCGCACGAACGGCTTCTCGAGAACGATTTCATTCGCTTCGATCACGCCCTTGAGCAGTGGCGGCGCCGACAGGCGCATGGTGAAGCTTTCGGCGCGGAAAAACGGCTCACCCGTCGAACCGGTCGGATCGGCAATGCGCAGCTTCTCGAAGCTGACGTAGGGCGAAGGCAGGAAGCGCACGTTGACGTCCCCGCCGACGCGGACCTCGCGCCCCAGGATGCGAGTTGCCTCTTCCTCGAACACGCCCCGATAGCCATTCCAATCGACGAAATAAGGAACGGCGAACAGCGCGGCGAGGGCGAGCGAGATCAGCCCCGCAATATAAAGAAGCCCGTTGCTCATCTAACCTTTCAGGCACCGAATCGGTATTCGGCCCTCTCTCAAAGCAGCGTGGAGCATACCGCTCCACAGTCCACCGGTCGGTCCCCAACAAGCCAGCAGGGCACGCGCGAGCAAATTGCGCCCGCCGCACCCCCCAGGTTTGCGCGCACTCTAACTTATTCGCGCTCGTCAGTCTTGATCGCGATCGGAGCACAATCACACGTCAGCGCAACAGAAAAATGGCGCATCGCCAAGCCTGGAAAGCGCCTCTTACCGCCCAAACATTGGGCGCAAAGCCCCGTTATGGCGGCTGTGTCCGCTGGCCCCCATATCTGATGTGGGTTGCCCGACCGCGGGCGTTGCCCGCAGAGGCCGGGTGCTATAGTCCGAAACCATGGTGCACACGAGAAAACATTTGGCGAACGCGGCATCTTCGGAGGACGCGGACGAGTTGCCGTTCGACCTGCCGGCGGCCCCCGCGCAGCCTGCATCTGCAGCGCCGTTGAACGCCGGCCACGAGCCCCCATTCGACCTTCCCGAAGCAGCGCCGCCAGCGCCCGCGCCCACGGCACCGCGGCAATCGATATCCGCCCGCGCCCTGCAAAGCGCAGGCGTCGCGCCGATGGCCGCCGCGCCCTATCTCGACGGCCTCAACCCTGAACAGCGCGCCGCCGTCGAAGCCGTTGATGGCCCCGTGCTCGTCCTCGCCGGCGCCGGTACCGGCAAGACCCGCGTTCTGACAACACGCATCGCCCACATCCTCGCCACCGGGCGCGCCTATCCCGGCCAAGTGCTCGCCGTCACGTTCACCAACAAGGCCGCGCGCGAGATGAAGGAGCGCATCGGCCTCCTCGTCGGCGGCGCTGTCGAAGGCATGCCCTGGCTCGGCACTTTCCACTCTATCGGCGTCAAGATCCTGCGCCGCCACGCCGAGCTTGTCGGCCTCAAGTCCGGCTTCACCATCCTCGACACCGACGACCAGATCCGCCTCCTGAAGCAGGTGATCGAAGCCGAGAAACTCGATAAGGACCGTTGGCCTGCGCGCCAGCTCGCTGGCCTGATCGACAGCTGGAAGAACCGCGGCTTGACGCCCGACAAGGTTCCGGCCGGTGAGGCCTACGGCTTTGCCTCCGGCAAGGGCGCCCAGCTCTACGCCGCCTACCAGCAGCGTCTCAAAGAGCTGAACGCGTGCGATTTCGGCGATCTGCTGCTGGAGACCCTGCGCCTCTTCACCCAGCACCCCGACGTGCTCGCCGACTACCAGCGCCGCTTCCGCTACATCCTCGTCGACGAGTATCAGGACACCAACGTCGCGCAGTACCTCTGGCTGCGTCTCCTCGCCCAGGGTTCGCCCAACATCTGCTGCGTCGGCGACGACGATCAGTCGATCTATGGCTGGCGCGGAGCCGAGGTCGACAACATCCTGCGCTTCGACAAGGACTTCCCCGGCGCGACCGTCATCCGCCTGGAACGCAACTATCGCTCCACCGGACACATCCTCGGCGCCGCCTCCGGCCTCATCACCGCCAACACCGGACGCCTGGGCAAAACCCTCTTCACCGACGGTGACCTCGGCACCAAGGTCGCCGTCACCGCCGTCTGGGACGACGAGGAAGAAGCCCGCACAATTGGCGACGACATCGAGACGATGCAGAAGCGCTCGAACCAGCCGCTCAACGAGGTGGCGATCCTCGTGCGCGCCTCGTTCCAGATGCGCGCCTTCGAAGACCGCTTCATCACCATGGGCATGCCCTACCGCGTGATCGGCGGCCCTCGCTTCTATGAGCGCCAGGAAATCAAGGACGCCATCGCCTACCTCGAAATCACCGCCAATCCGGCCAACGACCTGAAGTTCGAGCGCATCGTCAACGTCCCCAAGCGGGGCATCGGCGATACCTCCGTCAAGCGCGTACACGAGCTTGCCCGCGCCCGCTCCATGCCGATGTATCAGGCCGCGCAGCTCATGGCCGAAACCGAGGAGCTTCCCGGCAAGGCGCGCAAGGCGTTGGCCGATCTCATCGCCAGCTTCGAGCGTTGGCGCGGCCAGATCCGCACCATGAAGCACACTGAGCTTGCCGAGCTGATCCTCGATGAGTCCGGCTACACCGCCATGTGGCAGGCCGACAAAAGCCCGCAGGCCCAGTCGCGGCTCGAAAACCTCAAGGAACTCGTGCGCTTCATGCACGAGTTCGAGACGCTCGAAGGCTTCCTCGAGCACGTCAGCCTCGTCATGGACGTCGACCAGGCTGGCGACGGCGAGCGCGTCTCGCTGATGACGCTGCACGCCGCCAAGGGCCTCGAATTCGAGATCGTCTATCTGCCCGGCTGGGAGGAAGGCCTCTTCCCGCACCAGCGCTCCCTCGATGAAAGCGGACAGGCCGGCCTCGAAGAAGAGCGCCGTCTCGCCTACGTCGGCATTACGCGCGCCAAGCGCATCGCCAAGGTTTCCTTCGCTCAGAACCGCCGCAACCGCGGGCTCTATCAATCCGCTTTGCCCTCGCGTTTCGTCGACGAGTTGCCCGAAGCTCACGTCGAGGTGACGGAAGCCAAGATGCCTTTCGGGGGCGCCTACCAGAACTTTGGCGGCACCTTCGGCCGTTCCGGCTATGCGAAAAGCCGCTTCGATGACGCCGAACCGTTCGAGGGCCACTACGACACGCCCGGCTGGCAGCGCGCACAAGAGCGCACACGTGTTGAGCCGAAGAAGTGGTCGCCTTCCGATCACCGCAAGAAGCGCGGGCCCCTCACCATCGAAGGCGAGCTTGTCGCTTCGTCCTCAGAGCCTGCGAGCTACAAGCGCGGCGAGCGTGTGCTGCACCAGAAGTTCGGTCTTGGCACTGTCACCGACGTCGACGGCAACAAACTCACCATCGAATTCGACGAAGCCGGCCGCAAACGCGTCGTCGACAGTTTCGTCGACCGCGCCTGATTACGCCACGAGACGTCGGCTGCCGGTAGCTAGCCTGGCAAGGTAACGACCAGAGGCCCGTTGCGGGTCGCAACCACGGTGTGCTCGTACTGCACCGTCGGCGCCCTCGGGCTGCCGAAGAGCGTCCACGCATCTCCAGCGCGCCCGCTATCCTCCGCCCATTCCGCACCCAACGACAAAAACGGCTCGACCGTGAACACGAGCCCTTCGTTCATGATGCGCCGCTCGGATGCATCGAACCAAGTCGCAATCTCTGTAGGCTCCTCGTGCAACGAATGCCCGACGCCGTGGCTGGCGAGGTTCTGAACGAGCGTGTAGCGGTTGCGGCGTGCGAATTCGCCGATCGCCTTTCCGATGCCACCGAGCGGCTTATCGGCACCGACCTGCCTGATACCCGTCCACATCGCTCGCCGTCCATCGCGACACAGCCGCTCGATCGACTTGGAAACCGGCGGCACGGCGAATGACGCACCCGTATCGGCGAAAACGCCATCCTTCTGCGCGGAAACGTCGATGTTGATCAGGTCGCCTTTGGCAATCCTGCGTTCGCCCGGTATGCCGTGCGCGATCTCCTCGTTGACGCTGATGCACGTGGCCCCAGGGAATCCGTAGCAGAGTTCGGGAGCAGACGTAGCCCCTGCCTTCTCCAGCAGAGCTCGGCCAAGCGCGTCCAGCTCGCCAGTGGTCATACCTGGCTCGATCGCAGCGCCCATCGCAGTGAGCGTGTTCGCGACAACGCGGCCAATCTCCTTCAGGCGATCCAGCTCTTCTTCGTTTGAAATCGTCATTCGCAGCCCTGTCCGTTCCCGCGAATTGATAGCACAGGTTCGCCGCCACCCGCACATGCCGCGCCCTGTGCGACGAAGCGATCATCAGGGGGAGCCCGGCGCAAGCCGGCCATCAGCCCGCGAGCAGCCAGCCGCAAACAAGCTTCTCTCAGCCCGTGTCAGCAAACTTCAATTAGCCTGCGGCTCGACGCCTTCCTGCAGGCCGAGCACGTGGCCGGCGAGATAAAGCGACCCGCAGATCATCACCCGCTTCGGCCCGGGCTCTACAGCATCCGTGCGCTTCAGCGCAGAGATGATGTCATTGGCGCTCTCGGCATCGAGGCCCACTTCGCGCGCGGTCTCGGCCAGCGTCTCCGGCGCATGCGGCGCCTCGTGCGCACCCGGGATCGGCACCGTAACGACGTGGCGTGCAAGCCCACGGAACGGCGCCAGGAAACCGGCCGCATCCTTCAGCCCCATCATCCCGACGATGAGATGCAACGGCTTTGGCGAGCGCTCTTCGAGATCGGCCAGCGTCTGCGCCAGCGCGCGCCCCGCAGCCGGATTGTGCCCGCCGTCGAGCCACAGCTCCGCGCCCGGACGAAGCAGCGACGGCAGCGGCCCGCTGTCGAGACGCTGCATGCGTGCCGGCCAGCGTGCGCTCGTCAATCCTTGCTCGATTGCGCGCTCACCTATACCGAGGTGCGGCAGCATAGCTGCAAGGCGCAACGCCGCGGCAACAGCCGTGCCTGCGTTCACCACCTGATGACAGCCGACCAGCGACGGCAGCGGCAGGTCGAGCAGCAAATCTTCCGACTGCACGACGAGACGCCCGCGCTGCTCGTAAGCGTCGAAGTGCTCGCCCCAAACGATCAGCGGCGCGCCAACCTTCAGCGCCTCGGCGCGGATAACGTCCTCAGCTTCCGGATCCTGTTGCGCGATCACCGCCGGAACGCCGCGGCGCAGGATACCCGCCTTCTCGCCCGCGATCTTAGCTAGCGTCGCACCCAGCTTCTCCGCATGGTCGAGCGAAATGGGCGTGATCACATCCAGCGCCGGCCGCTCGACCACATTCGTCGCGTCGAGCCGCCCGCCCAGACCGACTTCCAGCAGCAGCACGTCAGCAGGATTTTCCGCGAACGCTAGGAACGCGGCAGCCGTCGTGATCTCGAATTGCGTGATGTCGTCATGCCCGTTCACCGCTTGCGCGCGCGTCAGCACGTCGACCAGCTCGGCTTCGCCGATCGGCGCCGCCTTGCCGTCCGCGCCGGCGAGTTCGATGCGCTCGTGGAAGCGAACGAGATGCGGCGACGTATAGACGTGCACGCGCGCGCCCGCCGCCTCCAGCATGGCCTTGAGATACGCCGTGACTGAGCCCTTGCCGTTGGTGCCCGCAACATGCACGACCGGCGGCAGCTTTTTTTGCGGATCGCCCAGCTTTGCGAGCAGCCGCTCGACGCGGCCGAGCGACAGATCGATCAGCAGCGGGTGCAACAGCTTCATTTCGGCGAGGAGCTTTGCGCTCGTCGGCATCGGGCCCTCCGCCGCTAAGCTCGGCGCGCCAGTGGTGGCGGATTGAGCAGCTGTCCCCCGGCACTGAACCACCCGGGAGACCGCAATGGGTTAGCAGACATCAATGCTGTCTGTCTTTGGGAAGCGAACGCTTCGTCGCCTCCTCGGTGCCGCCTTCGCTTTCGTGATGCTCGATGCGCGCCGGATCGAAACGCTCCTCCGGCTCGACGATCTCCGGCTCGATCACCTGCACCGTTGTGGTGCGCGTGGTGATGAGGTGAGCTTCGCTGGCGTTGCCATTGAGGTGCGTCTTGCCGTTGAGCTTCTTCTTGTCGACGTGCTTCGAGGGCTGCTGGTGCATCAACAGATGGCAGATCCGGCTCAGCGTCTCGCGCATCTGATGGCGATGCACGACCATGTCGATCATGCCATGCGCCAGGAGGTATTCGGCGCGCTGGAAGCCCTCCGGCAGGTTCTCGCGGATCGTCTGCTGGATCACGCGCGGTCCGGCAAAGCAGATCAGCGCGCCCGGCTCCGCAATGTGGATGTCGCCCAGCATCGCGTAAGATGCCGTCACGCCACCGGTCGTCGGATCGGTCAGCACCACGATATAGGGCAGCCCAGCTTCGCGCAGGCGCTCCACCGCAATCGTCGTGCGCGGCATCTGCATCAGAGACAGGATGCCCTCCTGCATGCGCGCGCCGCCCGAAGCCGCAAACAGAATGAAAGGTGTCTTCTTCTCGACCGCGCGCAGCATACCGGCGATCACGCCCTCACCCGCCGCCATGCCGAGCGATCCAGCCATGAAGCGGAAGTCCTGGGCCGCCGCCACGATCTCCATACCGTCGAGCTTGCCCTCGCCGACCAGCACCGCGTCTTCCAGGTTGGTCTCGGCCTTGGCATCGCGCAGGCGGTCGGTGTAGCGCTTTTTGCCGTCGCGGAACTTCAGGGGGTCGAGCGGGACGGACGGGATCGGCACGCGCGCAAACTGGCCGCCATCGAACAGCAGCTGCAGGCGCACATCCGACGCCATGCGCATATGGTAGTCGGACCCCGGCACCACGAATTGGTTCGCCTCGAGGTCCTTGTAGAAGACCATCTGCCCGCTTTCGGGGCACTTGATCCACAGGTTGTCGGGGACCTCGCGCTTCGTCGTCAGAAAGCTGCGGATCTTCGGCCGGACGACGTTGTTAATCCAGTTCACGCTCTTTGGCCTCTCGACATGGCCCGACTATTCGGCAGTGTATGCTTGTATTTCAAGGGGTTCAGCCTAACACACAGGCGAGAACATCCCCCTAATTATGGCGCTTATAGGCCTCTTGCCGCACTGCGGCAACGAAGCGGTTAAACCGCGGCATCGGCTGGGCTCAAGCGCCCCGCACCGCAGCCGCGAGTGCGCCAACCAAATCTAGGACAGCCGGCACCGTCTCGCTAGTGGAGCGACCATCGGCACCAAGGCTCTTCTCGATAGCACCAACAAGCGCCGAGCCAACCACGACAGCGTCGGCGACCTTGCTGAGCGCCTTCGCCTGATCGGGGCTTTTTACGCCGAAACCGACCGCGACGGGAAGGGCCGTCGACTCTTTGATCCTCGCGATCTGCTTTTGAACATTGTTAACATTCGGGGCTGCCGAACCGGTGATCCCGGTGATCGACACGTAATAGAGGAAGCCAGAGGTGTTCTTGAGAACCGCCGGCAGCCGCCTGTCGTCGGTGGTCGGAGTGGCGAGGCGAATGAAGTTGAGCCCCTTCTCGGTGGCCGGCACGCAAAGCTCGTCGTCCGCCTCCGGCGGCAGGTCCACGACGATCAGCCCGTCGACACCAGCAGCCAGCGCGTCGGCAATGAAGGCCTCGCCCGGGTAAACGTAGATCGGGTTGTAGTAACCCATCAGCACGATCGGCGTTTCGTCGTCCTGGCGGCGAAATTCCGCGACCATAGCCAGCGTATCGCGCATTTTCTGCCCGGCCTTTAGCGCGCGCAGCGACGACGCCTGGATCGCCGGACCGTCCGCCATCGGATCGGAGAACGGCATGCCGAGTTCGATCACGTCCGCACCCGCCGCCGGCAAGCCGTTGAGGATCTTCTTCGAGGTTTCGAGGTCCGGATCGCCCGCCGTGATGAACGTGACGAGTCCCGGCCGTCCCTCGGCTTTCAGCTTGGCGAAACGCCGATCGATGCGTGTCTCTTTGCTCATGCGTGAGAAGGCAGTAGGCAGTTCGCAATCGGCAGTTTTGACACCGCCTATTGCCGACTGCCGACCGCCCACTGCCTCCCTAAATATCCATGCCGAGATAGCCGGCGACGGCAAACACGTCCTTGTCGCCGCGCCCGCACATATTCATGACCAACAGATTGTCCTTCGGCAGCGTCGGCGCGAGCTTCTGCACGAACGCCAGCGCATGCGCTGGCTCCAATGCCGGAATGATGCCTTCGAGCTGCGCGCAGAGCTGGAAAGCATCCAGTGCTTCCTTGTCAGTTGCCGGCACGTAGGTGACGCGCCCGGTATCCTTCAGCCACGAGTGCTCAGGGCCAACCCCCGGATAGTCAAGGCCGGCCGAAATCGAATGGCCCTCGAGGATCTGCCCTTCGGCATCCTGCAGAAGATACGTGCGGTTGCCGTGCAGCACACCGGGGCGCCCGCCCGTCATAGAGGCCGCGTGCCCGTTCTCGACGTCGACGCCGTGACCGCCGGCTTCGACGCCGTAGATCTTCACGCTCTCGTCGTCGAGGAACGGATGGAATAGGCCGATCGCGTTCGACCCACCGCCGATGCAAGCAACGAGCGTGTCAGGCAGCCGCCCTTCCGCAGCCTGCATCTGCTCGCGCACTTCCTTGCCGATGATCGACTGGAAATCGCGCACCAGCTCTGGATAGGGGTGCGGGCCTGCCGCGGTGCCGATGATGTAATACGTATCGTGCACGTTGGTGACCCAGTCGCGCAACGCCTCATTCATCGCATCCTTCAAGGTGCCCGCGCCGCTCGTCACCGGGTTCACCTTCGCCTTCAGCATGTGCATGCGCGCAACATTCGGCTTCTGCCGCTGCACGTCGGTCGCGCCCATGAAGATTTCGCACGGCAGTCCGAAGCGCGCGCACACCGTCGCCACCGCAACGCCGTGCTGCCCCGCGCCCGTCTCGGCGATGATGCGCGTCTTGCCCATGCGCTTGGCCAGCAGGATCTGGCCGAGGCAGTTATTGATCTTGTGCGAGCCGGTGTGATTGAGCTCGTCGCGCTTGAAGTAGATCTTCGCGCCGCCGAGGTGTTCGGTAAGCCGCTCGGCGAAATAGAGCGGGCTCGGCCGCCCCGAGTAGTAGGTATTGAGATAGGCGAGCTGCGCGTGGAACGCCGGATCCGCCTTCGCCTCGTTGTACGCTCTCTCCAGATCGAGGATCAGCGGCATCAGCGTCTCGGCGACGAAGCGGCCGCCAAAAATGCCGAAGTGCCCGCGCTCGTCGGGCCCGCTGCGTAGGGTATTAAGTTTGGCGTCCTTCGACTTGTCGTTCGCGCTCGCCATGGTCGATCCTTTGCGGCCCTTTGCACGCGGGCCTTCGTTCAGGGGGTCTGATTAGCCGTCTTTGCCGCGCTAATAAAGCGGCGGATGAGTTCGGGGTCCTTTTCGCCGGGTCTCGTCTCGACACCCGAGGAAACGTCGACCGCGGGTGCCCGTGTCAACCGTACTGCCTCGGCGACGTTGAGCGGAGTAAGTCCGCCCGCCAGCATGAAATCGAGCCCGGCTTCGAGGCCCGCCAACGCCTGCCAGTCGAACGCGATGCCGTTGCCGCCCGGTAGTGCGGCTGCCTCGCCCGGCAGCGCCTTGGCGTCGAACAGGATGCGCTCGGCAACACCCCGATAGCTGAGCGCGGCGGTGACATCGTCAGCGCTGGCAACAGCAACCGCCTTCATCACCGGCTTGCCGAACCGCCGCGCCACCTCGCCAACTCGCGCCGGACTTTCGGTGCCATGCAGTTGGATGATGTCGGGGTCAACCACGCCCACAACCTGTTCCAGCAGCTGATCGTCCGGATCGACCAGCAGCGCCACGATCTTCGCATGCCCGCGCGCTCTGTCGGCGAGCACACGCGCCGTTGCCGGCGCGATGTTACGCGGACTGCGCGGAAAGAACACGAACCCGACGTAGTCGGCACCCGCGTTCAGCGCAGCTTCGAGCCCCGCTTCATCGCGCAGCCCGCATATTTTGACTTTCGTCGTCATCGTAGCAATGGCTCGCTGGCGCCTCACTGGACGCCTGATCGCATATAACCCGGATAGATAATGGCTTCGGCCGCGTCATGCGCGGTGCAAAGAACTCGGCTGTCGCGAATTTGCTTTTACGAGCCGGTTGCCGCAAGCCGCGGGCGGCGCGTAGAGGGCAACTTCGTGGCGGCAACCGCATCGCGCTCGCGCGTAAGACGGTCAGCCTCGGCGTGCCATCGTGCAGCGGCACGGCCCTGTTCGCGGGCAGTGCGGCGCCATCGGCCCTGCGTCAGCCACACGGCAGTCCCGCCCAGCACCACGCCAACCAGCATGGCGACGAAGAGGTAGACGTAAAACGGCAGCGCCAGCGAGATGACGGGGTTCTCTGGCCGGAACGGGTCGAGCACGAGGCGCACTTCGTGGCGATTGACGACAGCAAGCGTCACCAGCAACAGCCCTGCGGGAAGGGCGATGAGCAGCCAGACGATCCGCTTCAACACTTGCGCGCCTCGACGTTTGAGTTAGTGGCTTTCCTTGCCGTGGTTGAGCCTATCGCGCAGCTCTTTACCGGTCTTGAAGAAGGGCACGAATTTCTCAGCCACAGAAACCGATCTTCCAGTGCGCGGGTTGCGACCCTGTCTGGCGGCACGATGCTTCACCGTGAATGCGCCAAAACCGCGGAGTTCGACGCGATCACCTCGCGCCAGTGCCTCTACGATCTCATCGAACACAACTTTGACAATGCGTTCTACGTCACGATGGTAAAGATGAGGATTGGTGCTTGCAATCTTATGGATCAACTCGGATTTAATCATCGCTGCCCCGCCAGCAAATTACTGTAATCTATTAGTTTTCCGAAGGGTGCCAAACCGAGATAAGCCCGTCAAGGCCAAGACCGGCCATAGAGGGTGCCCGGCCAAGCATTTGGGCCAAATAGGTGTGGTTGAAAAAGCTCGCCGCCGCAGACCCGACTGAGCTGAACAGCCCAAGTGAAGCCTCAGAACTCGGCTTCCAGTCCACGACCTTTAAACCCTTATCGACGTTGCGGGCGCTCTGCAGCCACGCCACCGCCTCGTCTTCCCCGCCGATAGAGTCGGCCAATTTCAGCTGAACCGCCTCCCGGCCCGTGAACACCCGGCCCTGCGTCAGACCCGGGATCTGGTCGGGTTTAATGCCACGCCGCGCCTCTACGAGGCCCAGGAACCAGCGGAAACCCTCGTCGATCATCGACTTGGTGACCTTCTGGCCCTCCTCGCTCAACGGCTCGAACGGCGACGGAACGGCCTTTAGGTCGCCGCTCTTTATCTCGTTGAACTTGACGCCAATCTTATCCAGCATCTGGCTAACTTCCGGCCACTGGATCAAGACGCCGATGGAGCCCGTGATGGTATTGGCGCGCGTCACGATATGGTCCGCACCGAGCCCGACGATATATCCGGCCGATGCCGCCACCGTACCGAACTGCGCAACTACTGGCTTCTTCTTGGCAACGTCGCGCAGCGCGCCGAACAGCGCTTCGCCGCCCGTCGTGGTGCCACCCGGGCTGTTGACGAACACCAGCAGCGCCGCTGCCTTGTCGGAATCCGCGATCTTCTTCAGCATCTCGAGCTGATCGCGATCTTCGGTGATCGTGCCGGTGATCGTCACCCGCGCGATCTGCTTCGCGCCGATCTCCGACCACTCACCCGTGCTGGCGCCAAGCGCAAACACGACGCCCACCAGCGCCGCAATGGCGAGGCCGCGCCAGATAGTCAGCCGTCGGCGCAAACGCCGACGATCCAGCACGGTATCGATCTCTGCCGTCATCCGACACTCCGACCACAACTGGGGCGTGCCCCAGGGCAACCGCGACGTTAGGCAAGGATAGCGCGGTCGACAAGAGAACTGATGGACAAGCCTTGCCAAAAACCTAGCGCGGCAGAAGGAAGCCCTCCGCCGCGCTGTAAGTTGCCGAGACCGCTATTCCTGTAGCGGCTCTTATTCCTTGTCTTCCTTGTCGTCCTCGCCCTCTTCACGCTTGCGGATCGCAGCCTTGAAGATGTCGCCCAGCGAGGCACCCGAGTCAGACGAGCCGTACTGAGCCACGGCCTGCTTCTCCTCGGCGATTTCCAGTGCCTTGATCGAGAGCGACAGGCGGCGTGCAGCCTTGTCGGCGGAAACGACGAACGCGTCGACCTTGTCGCCCACATTGAAGCGCTCAGGGCGCTGCTCGGAGCGATCGCGCGACAGGTCGGAGCGCTTGATGAAGGCGGTCAGTTCGCCATCGGCGGTCTTCACCTCGATACCGTTCTCCTGAACAGCAACGACGCTGCAGGTGACGGTGTCGCCCCTCTTGTACTTCGACAGCGAGTCGATCGGATCGCCGGCGAGCTGCTTGATGCCGAGCGAGATGCGCTCCTTCTGGCTGTCGACGTCGAGCACGACGGCTTTGACGTTGTCGCCCTTCTTGTAGTCCTTGATCACCTCGTCGCCCGGCTTCGTCCAGTCGAGGTCGGACAGATGGACCATGCCATCGACGCCACCCTCGAGGCCGATGAACAGGCCGAACTCGGTGATGTTGCGGATCGGGCCTTCGACTTCCGAACCCTTCGGGTGGATGGCGAGGAACGACTCCCAAGGATTGTCCTGGGTCTGCTTCAGGCCCAGCGAGATACGGCGCTTGTTGGCGTCGACCTCGAGCACCTGAACTTCCACCTGCTGGCTCGTCGAAACGATCTTGCCTGGGTGGATGTTCTTCTTCGTCCAGCTCATCTCCGAGACGTGGATCAGGCCTTCGACGCCCGGCTCCAGTTCAACGAACGCGCCGTAGTCGGCAATGTTCGTGACCGTACCCTTGACGCGCGCGCCAACCGGATACTTGGCCTCGATCGACTGCCACGGATCGGCCTGCAGCTGCTTCATGCCGAGCGAGATGCGCTGCGTCTCCGGATTGATGCGGATGATCTGCACCTTCACCGTGTCGCCGACGTTGAGGATCTCGGACGGATGATTGACGCGGCGCCAAGCCATGTCGGTCACGTGCAGCAGGCCGTCGATGCCGCCGAGGTCGATAAACGCACCGTAATCGGTGATGTTCTTGACGAGGCCGTCGATGACCTGGCCTTCCTCGAGGCGGGCGACGATGTCGGCGCGCTGCTCAGCACGCGTCTCTTCGAGCACCGAGCGGCGCGAAACGACGATGTTGCCGCGACGGCGATCCATCTTGAGGATCTGGAACGGCTGCGGCTGATGCATCAGCGGACCGATGTCGCGCACCGGACGGATATCGACCTGGCTGCCTGGCAGGAACGCCACGGCGCCGTCGAGGTCGACAGTGAAGCCGCCCTTGACCTTGTTGAAGATGACGCCCGAAACCTTCTCACCCTTCTCGAACTGCTTCTCGAGGCGGGTCCAGCTCTCTTCGCGGCGAGCCTTGTCGCGCGAGAGCACAGCTTCACCGAGCGCATTCTCGACGCGCTCCAGGTAAACCTCGACCTCATCGCCGATCTTGATCTCGGACGGCTTGCCGGCGACGGAGAACTCGCGCAGCGCCACGCGGCCTTCGGTCTTCAGACCGACGTCGATGACAGCGAGGTCCTTCTCGATGCCGACGACCTTGCCCCTGACGACGCTGCCTTCAAACAGGTCTTCCTTGGCGAGGCTCTCGGCCAGCAACGCAGCGAACTCGTCGTGCGTCGGCGTAAACTCTTTCGGGATGGCGGTTTCGGGCATGCGAATAGTGCTCCTCAAATCGTTGTCGCGGACCGCGGCTACGGCCCAGGGATACGGATTGCGGCAAAGCCCTCCGCCACGACACGCGTGTGCGGACAGTCCCCTGCCGGCGGTGTGTTGAGATCTAGTGCCGCTGTGATGGGCCTTCCGCCCTGCCAACACGAATTTGGGACCCGTTTCGGGCCCCCTATTGGCCGATCTTCCTCTTGATCAATCCGACAGCGGCGTCGAATGCCGCCTCTATATCCAACTCCGATGTATCGAGCAAGTCGGCGTCGGCCGCTGCCCGCATAGGAGCGCTTTCCCGCGATGAATCCCTTTCATCGCGCTTCAGGATATCGGCCAGGACGGCCTCATAGACCACGGGCTCCCCGCGGCACACGTATTCGTTGTAGCGGCGCTTGGCGCGCACTTCCGCGGTCGCCGTCACATAGATTTTGGCGTCCGCCCAGGGGCATACGACGGTGCCGATATCGCGGCCATCGAGCACGGCGCCCCCCGGTTGCGCCGAAAAATTGCGCTGGTAGGCGAGCAAAGCACCCCGCACCATAGGCATCCGCGCCACGATCGACGCCCCATCGCCGACCTTGGGGGTACGCAGTTCCGGATCGCACAGCTCGCCAGCATTGATGCTGCGCGCCAGCGCCAGAGCCGCCCATGGATCATCCAGCCTGAAGCCGCGCGCGGCCACGTCGCGCGCAACGGCCCGGTAGAGCAGCCCGGTGTCGAGACACGGCAGCCCCCATAGATCGGCAATGCGCTTTGCCAGCGTGCCCTTGCCCGAGGCCGCCGGCCCGTCGATGGCGATGATCATCCGCGCGCCTCCGCGCCCATGCCGAAGCGCGCCCCCAAGCTCTGCATCAGTGATAGGAACTCAGGGAAGCTGGTGGCTACCATCGCAACATCGTCGACCGTCACCGGCTCTTTGCTGGCGAGCCCCATCGTGAGGAACGACATTGCCATGCGGTGATCGAGGTGCGTCTCCACCAATCCGCCGCCGCGCACAGCCCCGCTGCCCCTGACGATCAAGACATCGCCTTCCGAAGCGGCATCGACTCCATTGGCGATCAGTCCGGCAACCGTGGCCGCCAGCCGATCGCTCTCCTTGACCTTCAATTCCGCAAGGCCGTCCATCCGCGTCTCGCCCTGGGCAAACGCAGCAACGACTGACAGAACCGGATATTCGTCGATCATGCTCGGCGCACGATGTGCCGCGACGTGAACGCCCTTCAATGGCGCCTGCTGCACGCGAATATCAGCCACCGGCTCGCCGCCCTCGTCCCGCTCGTTGAGAAACGACACGTCAGCGCCCATCTCGCGCAGCACTTCGTAGAAACCCACGCGCGTCGGGTTGATCAGCACCCCTTCGATGGTGACATCCGATCCAGGCACCAACGCCGCAGCCGCTGCCAGGAATGCCGCCGAGCTTGGATCACCTGGAATGACGACGTCGCAACCTTTGAGCTCGGCATCGCCTTTGACCGTGATCTTAGTCTTGCCGTCGAGCGTATCGACGCTCAGCTCCGCACCGAAGTGGCGCAGCATCCGCTCAGTGTGATCGCGCGTTGCTTCCTTCTCGATCACGCTCGTCTCGCCGGGCGCGTGCAGCCCCGCCAGCAGCACCGCGCTCTTCACCTGCGCCGACGGCACCGGCAGTTCATATGTAATTGGTATGAGGTTCGACGAGCCGCGCGCAACGAGCGGCAGCCGATCGCGCGCGCCTTCGATCTCGAGGCCCATCTGCTGCAGCGGCCCCAGCACGCGCCCCATCGGCCGCCGACTAAGCGACGCATCGCCGATGATCTCGACGGTCATGTCGTGCCCGGCAATGATGCCCAGCATCAGTCGCGTACCGGTACCGGAATTGCCGAAATCGAGCGGGCTATCTGGCTGGCTCAACCCGCCAACGCCACGGCCTTTGACGTGCCATTCCCCACCGGCTTTCGTCACCGGCGCGCCGAGCGCGCTCAGCACCTTCGCGGTGTTGAGAACGTCTTCTGCCTCCAACAAACCTCTGAGACGCGTCGTCCCCGTGGAGATCGCACCGAACATCAGCGCCCGGTGCGAGATGGATTTATCGCCGGGCACGCGCACCCGTCCCTTGAGAGGACCTGAGGCAAGAGAGGCCAAGGGCCTGGCGGCAATAGCAGGATCGGCGGACAAGAGGACTTAGCTCCGGCGTTGGCGGAAACCGCGAATGCGGTGCGGGATGCGGCTGCGATAGAGCCGACGGGCCGGGCCCGTGTCAACGATACCCAAGCCGGCCAAGGTTTGTTTTTGACAAGCCTCCAGCCATGTGGCATGCCGCGGAAAATTCCCCTTATCGACGATAAAGGTTGGCTCCATGGCGACCAATAAAGACCGCGGGACCAAGCGGACCTGCCAGAACAGCGATTGCAGCGCCCGCTTCTACGATCTCAACCGCAATCCAATTGTCTGCCCGATCTGCGGATCGAAGTACGCCATTGCCCACGCGCCTGCCGGCAGCCCACTTCCCACCGAGGAAAAGGCTCCGCGCAAGGCCAAGAAGCCCGAGTTCGAGGCTGAGGGCGCCGAGGCCGAGGCCGAGGACGTGCTGGTCGATGTCGATGACGACGCCGATGACGCAGCTGCCGATGACGCCGACGAGACCTTCCTCGAGGAGGAAGAGGACGAAGGCAATGTCTCCGATATCGTCGGTGGCAGCGTCGAGGGTGAAGAGGAGCCATAAGCCCTCGCGTCGCGTAGCTTTTGCGCCTCTCCGGCCCACCGCCGCGCAGCGCTAATTTCGCCCTTGCAGTTTTGTGGCGAAGGCACTAGAGAGGCCAACTCGTTCGGGGGCGTCATCGCCCTCGGACCTTCCCAACGGTAGGGGCCATAGCTCAGCTGGGAGAGCGCTTGCATGGCATGCAAGAGGTCAGCGGTTCGATCCCGCTTGGCTCCACCAACTCAATCAACCGCTTGAGTCCGCACTAATCCTGGAGTTTGCAGGGCTCCCTGCTTCCCGCGCGGTGCACAACTTTCCGATCATCTCATCGCCGAATTCGGGCTCTGCAGTCGCCTGACCGCCGGCGAGCCCGCGTGAGCGGGAACCCTGGCGCTCGCGATGCGTTTGCCTGCATTGCGATCATGAGCAGGTGGCGACGGTGATCCCAGTCCCAAAAGATCCCCAGGGCAAGGTGCACTCCTCTAGTGAGTCATTCGAAGTGTTCACCGCCAGCCAAGTTTGGCGCGACCTGCCGCTCAAGATCAAACTGATGATCGTGCACATCTGGCGCCGCGAGAACGACACGCCACCCCCGGAAAATAAGCGTTGAATCTGCGGCTTTGAGTGCTCGCCGGCAGAGCTTATCGGCCTTGCCTGGCCTCACGCGCCCGGTCGGCCATGCACGAAGCGAGGAACGCGGAGTTCAAAGCGTGCGTTATCCACGTGCATCAGCAGAAGGCCGCGCCAACATGCAAGAACATCTCTCAACGCCGTCGTCGTCGCGAACGATACTCGATCACGCCGCGGTGGACCCGCAGACCCCCAAGTCCACCGACACGAACTATCAGCACGAGCTTGAACGGGTTACGCGAGCGCGCACCTACTTCGACGACCACGATCCGGTAAACCGGGCTATTCGCCAGTCTCCAACGAAGGCCATGCTCGTCGCGGCAGGCATCGGCTTAGTTGCGGCGCTTCTCGTGCGCTAGGAAGCGCCCGGAACGCTTAGCCGCGCCACGGCGTTATTCGCACTCCGGCAAAAAGGTGCGGCTATGGACGCTAAAAATCGATTGACCAAGAACGAGCAAGACGCAGAGCTGAACGAGGCCTTGCAGGAGACGTTTCCTGCCAGTGACGCCCTCGCCACCGGGGACGCCACTGCCACCGAACCCGATAGGCCCATCCACAGACGGCCAGCGAAGATCGATAAAGCCCTGGTGGAGCAGCTCGCCAAGAACGTCGGCGCCAAACACGCCAAATAGCGCCGAGGCCAATTCTAGCGCGTGACGGAAAAGCTTTCGCTTCCGGGCCGGAAATCGCCGACGCGGTCAAATCCGGCCCGTCCGCGTTTCCCGATCCATTTCGGGTTCGAATCCCGGTCGGGCAATTCCACGAATACATCTCGTTGGATAAGCGCGGCTCACCCCAAAAAGTTCATGCTGGGATAGCTTGCAGCGGGTAACACATTAAGAAAATTGCAGAAATACGGGCCCGAATTTATCGGACTAGGGGCCTCGCAAGGCGTCGCCGATTCCCGAAAAGTTATAGGATTTTTTCCCGTTACACTTTGCCACGCTTTCCTAGAGTGACGGGAGTGACAAGGTAAATCCCGGAGCCACCTTGTCTTGGCGCCACAATCCCAGGAGGAAGACAATGAAATTTGCGGCAAAGCTGATTGCGTCCGCCCTTTTTCTCGCCGGCACGGCCGTCGCACACGCCGACGTTGATGCCGCCCTGAAGGCGCTCGATCCCGACAACGACGGAACGATCGACATGCCCGAAGCCTTGGCCGGTGCGAAAGCCAAATTCGCCAAGCTGAACCCCGACAATGACGGCACGCTCGACGAGAAGGAGCTCAGCGGCATTCTTGACGCAGCTGCCCTGAAGGCAGCCGATCCTGACAACGACGGCACGCTCGACGAGAAGGAATACGCCGCGGTCGTCGAAGCCAAGTTCAAGGCCGCTAACCCGGACGACGACGGCACCGTCGATGCCAAGGAGCTCGCCTCCCCGGCCGGTCAGGATCTGATGAAGCTCATCCACTGATCCAAGATCGGTCCACGCGATAATTCCAAGGGTCGGCCAACATGAGCCGGCCCTTTTCCATGCGCCATGATCCGAGCGATGCCTTCGAGCAAAGAGGGCGCCCCGGCCCGATTCGGCGCTCGGCCGAGGCGCCCACGGCTGAGGGGAGAGGGATCGCCCCTACCCCGCCGATCGTTTGAGGCCGCACACCCGCGCGTTCGCATGCCAGGGCGTTTCAACGCCCAACCAGCGATGTTCACGAGAAGGTGTGCGCACCAGTCCCCACCTCGTATAGACAGCCCTCTGGATAAGTTCTAATCGTATATTATCCGGCATCAGATCAGAGATTCTTATGCCTCCGCACGTCACCCTCAAGCAGCTTCGCTATTTCGATGCACTCGCACGCGAGCAGCACTTCGGCCGCGCCGCCGAATCGTGCGCCGTAACTCAGCCCGCGCTGTCGATGCAGATCCATGAGCTGGAAGAGCAGCTGGGCCTGCTTCTCGTCGAACGTACGCGCGCCGGCGTTCTGCTGTCAGACAAAGGGCGAGAGATCGCCACCCGAGCCGCACGCATCCTCGGCGACGTGCACGAGATGATCGAGTACGCCCAGCACTGCAATAATGTCTTGTCGGGCTCGCTGCGCCTCGGCGTCATTCCCTCGATCGCGCCGTATATGCTGCCCCCGCTCCTGCCTCTGCTGCGCGAGGGCTACCCCACGCTCGAACTGCACGTGCGCGAAACGCAGACACTGCCGCTCGTCCAGGAACTGATCGACGGCAAGCTAGACGTGCTGCTGCTCGCGCTCCCCATCATTCAGCCCGAAATCGAGACGCGCGCCTTGTTCGACGATCGCTTTCTTCTGGCGTTGCCGCCGGAACGCAAGCTCTCGAGCCGCGTACGCGCCACCAAGGATCTTCTTGAGCACGAGCGACTGTTGCTGCTCGAGGAAGGCCACTGCCTGCGCGAGCAAGCGCTCACCTATTGCAGCCTGCAACAGGCCTCGACCATCAACACCTTTGGCGTCTCGAGCCTGTCGACCATCGTCGAGATGGTCGCCGCCGGATACGGCATTACGCTGCTGCCCGAAATGTGCCTCAACGTCGAGCTGCGCGGACGCGATCTCGGCTTAACGCGCTTCGCCGACCCCGAGCCCTCTCGATCGGTCGGGCTAGCCTGGCGATCGACCTCGCCGCGCACCGCAGATTTCGAAGCGCTCGCGCGCCTCATTAAGCTGGCATGGTCACAGGGATGCGTTCCGCCCGGCCGCAAGCATCCACGCCACACGCGCCCGCTCAGCGAGCCGTCGTCCTGACCGACCGTGATGCGATGCCCGACGCATGCGCGACTTCATCGGCATGCTGTGCGGTGAAGTCCACTGCCCCGCCCTGGAACTGCTGCGCCCACATCACGTGCGAGACCTGATTGCCGGGCCGCAGCCGCATCGGCAGCACGATCTCCTTGTCTTCCAGAAGATCGAGCGTGCGGCGCAGATCGGGGTGTACGAGCTTCACCAGCGCCTCGTCGTCCGCCGATGCCGACTGCGTCAGCAATGGAGCGACCGGGAACGGCCGGTATGACAATTCCTCGGGATGATCGTCATCGAACTCCGGCGCGGGGGCCCAATTTTCGTCGGCGCTCGGCTGCTGCTCCGCAGGTGCGGATGTATCGTGCGCAATGGCTGCTGTGCGGCCCGTATCGACCGTTGTCCTCGGCGCAGGCGCCTCGGACCCGAGCGAGGCCGTCGCCACCATGGCATCGAGCTTTCGGCGCTCCGTGTCGACTGCCGGACGCGCACGCCCCAGCGCCTCGCTGGGATCAAGCGACGCGAGCGTCACCAGCTTGTTCAGTTGACCGCGATCCGCCTCGGACGGCGGCCGCACGGCAGGGCGCGGGGCCTGCGCCAGCTTCGGCGTCGGCAATGACACCGCTCGCGGCACACCAGCCTGTTGCTCGAGCGAAGCGACACGCACTTCCGGCGCCGGGCGGGCGACAGGCATCGGCACCGCCTTCAACACTGGCGCAGGCGCCGTAATGCCCGCCTCCGCCATCATGATCTCTTGCTCGGTGCGCGGATGACTGCGGCGCTCGAAGAATGCCGCCATCTGCGCGCTGAGCTGCGAATTCTGACGCGCATTTCTCACGTCGTCGCGCGTAAGGTCACCACCGCTGGAGGGATGATGCTTTGTCCGCCCACTGGGGAACAGCATTGCCAGCTCCTGGCGCGGCAGGCGCGGCCACGCACGGACCGGACCGGTGTCGACGTGCACGAACGGCACGCCCGATGTCGGATAATAGCCGATGCCGCCGACCTCACGGATGGCCGCGGACCAGCGCAACTGCTTCAATGGGATATCCGGGAACGTGGCGTCGATCGCCTGCCCGGTCATGTGCTTGCTTTTCTTCGCCTGGCCGCCACGCGTCTTGCGCAGCATGCTGTTCGTCGCTTCCGAGCGATATCCGCAGATGATGTCGATCGGCACCTTGCTGCCAAGCTCGGTGTGCATCTCCCACAGCAGGTCGATTGTCTTGGGGTCGATCTCGATCGCTTTGTTCTGGCGCCAGTCGCGCAGGAACCAATTCAGCTTCTTCAGCGCTTCTGGATCGTACTTGCCGTTCTTTTTGTAGGTGATGGTGATGGTCTCATCCGTATGGATGTGATGCATCGATATCGTGCGCGTCGAGCCGAAGGCTGCGACGACGTCGGGCGAGCCTGCGCTCATGCCCAATAGCGCGGCGGTCAGCGCGCCGAGGATAGCCTTTTTACGCGATACCAACGTGCCACCCCGTGTTCTGACCGGTCGTGGCGTTCCAGCGGCGCCTGGCGCTGCCGAACCCCGGTATGCGACCGGCATTCACGTTCCCTCAGGGTTAATCGCCAACCATTAATGATCGGTAACTGAGCTTCCTAAGGGTCGAATGGGGGCGCAAATTGGCCCCCCAAGGGCAATACGGTGGCAACGGAGGATTCCGCTAACCCACGCTTAGAGTTAACGGAATCGCTATGATTTTAGAAACCGCCCAGCGCCTGGTTGATGAAATCGCCGACGCTGTTGGGCGATTTCTTGCTGCTGCCCCAGCCCCACGACCAACCCGACGAGGCGACGGCCTCGGGAGCGCGCACGGGTGCTAGATGGTCGATACCCTTGTCGATCTCGGACCAGCGGCCTTCGAGCGCCAGCGTAATGCGCTTCTCGTGGCCGTAGACATCGCGCGCGGTCTGCAGTTCCCCGGCGTCGTCCACCCACGCGGTGAAATAGGTGATGTGCACGTCGATATGCTTGTCGATCGGCACCTCGTTATTCGGCGGACCATTGGCAATCAGGTCAGCGATCTTCTCCGGTCCCCAGCCCTTGTCCTCGTTCATCAGGATCTCGGCCATGCGGCGCGGATTGCGCACGCGCACGCAGCCATGGCTGAACGTGCGGTTCGCCTCTTCGAACAGCCCTCGCGCGTTGGTGTCGTGCATGTAGACGAGGTGCTTGTTGCGGAAGTTGAACTTCAGTTCGCCCAGCACATTGCGCGCACCCGGCGGCTGATAGACGTCGTAGGCGCGGATGTCCGCGTATTCCCAATCGACGCTCTCTGGATCGATGTCGCGTCCATTCTTCGACACGCGCAGGCCCTGCCGCTGGAAGTAGGTGCCACCACGCGCCAAGCTCGGCCACAGCTCGTTGACCTTGATCGAATTGGGCACGTTCCAGCGCGGCTGGAAGGCGATCGACGTCATCAGTTCGGAGAAGACCGGCGTCTGCTTGGCAGGCAGACCGGTGATGACGCGCTCTGAGTGGATGACCTTCCCATCCTTCACGATCCGCATCATGAACTCTGGAATATTGGCGGTCACGTAGAGGCTGCCGAGATCTTCCGGCATCCAGCGCCACTCTTCCATGTTGGCCAGCAGCTTCGAAGGGCTCAGTGTCTCGACGTTGTTCAGCAGCGCGCGCGTGGCGTTGCCGACATAACCGTCGGGGCGCGTGCCCGCTTCCGTCTGAAACGCGATCACCGCCGCCTTCAGCTGGTCGTCGTAAAAATTCTCATCGACCGGCTTGTCCGCCGTTGCAACCGGGAGTGCCACTTTAAGGCGCTTGCGCAGCAGCGCGACCTGCGGGTCGGTCTTGCCCGGCCCGAGCACCGGCCCGTTCGGAAGTCGGATGACTTCCTCGGCTGCCTTGGCTGCACGCATTTCCAGATACTTCTGACGCAGCTTCTCGAACTGCGGATGCTGCGGATTGAAACCCCTCAGCACCGCGTCCGGCGCGTCAGCCGCCGCCAGCTTCCCGATCACCACCTTCGGATCGACCAGCTGCGGCTTGCGATCGAGGTACGAGGACAACTGCGTGGCCGGATCGGTAATCCGCCCGCCACGCGCATAGCGCGCATACTTGAGCGCCGACAGCGACAGCGTCATTTCCGCATCGGCGAGCGCATCCGCGCTCACCTGGGCGCCTTCGGCCGCCATCGTCGGAACGGCAAAGTCCTTCGCTTCGAGGCCCCAGTCGTTGGCGCGGCCCATCTCAGCCACGAGCGCGCGGCCCTTGTCGTTGAGGCCAGCCTGATCCACCCACAACGCCTTGAACCCCTGGGCGGCGTAATAGTCAGCGAGCGCGCCTCGATCCCGGATCTCGCCCTCGTCGGCACGCACCTTCATGGCCAGCTTCTGCTGCAAGGCGACACCGACAGGATCTTGCGGTGCCGGTGGCGGCGCGACGGCCGGAGCGGGAGCGGCAGCTTGAATTGCATCCGCGGCGGCTACCTGCTTGGCGCCCGATTGCTGCGCCTCGGCCGCAACCCCGAATGCAAGGCTCGCCGCCATGCCCAATGCCAATGGACGCCAACGCAACATACGCAATACTCCCACTTGTCCTTGCCGGGCACGCTAGCCGCTCGCCAGGGCCGATTCCACCCGCGATGCCGACCTGCGGCACCGGGGCGCGAACCTGATGGCCAACTGTTGCGCAATTACGACGTCATCCGATCGTCATTTTGACGCGGCGTACCCTCGAGGACGCGCTTTGCCCCTCGGCGAAAGGGTGACGGCCGCGCGGCGCCGCGGTATCGGCCATCGCCCCCACTCGTCCGAATTACGGCTGCACCGGTTCGACGGGCGCAGCGCCTGGCCACACGTAGCCGCCACCGATGACGATCTCGTGCGATGTGAGGTGCGTCTCGATCGTGCCTTCCGCCGGAGCAGTCCCCGACCGCCAGCGCGAGAATTGCCGCCACAGATCTCCCGGCATTTCCGTCAGGCCAGCCAGTGGTTCGATCAGCCAGCGCGGCAGCCAGTCCGAACGAAGGTCCTTCAGCGACCAGGAATTGCCTCCGGTCAGCGCCGCATGGATGGCCGACCAGATGAACTTGTACTCGACGTAATACGATCCTCGGCCAATGCGCATCTCGATTCCGGCCACCACCTGAAACGCCGGTCCAGCGTACTGATATTCGTTCGTCCACTTGTTGGGGGATTCGCCTTTGAACCGCACTTCGACATGCGGCACCGCCGCACCAAATCCGATGCCGAGATAAGGCCGCAGAGCCGGCGAAAGTGGAACGAGCCGCACCAGCGCTGTCGGAATGAGCACGTTGTGACCGTGCGTAAACTCTAGCCGCTCGAGCAGATCCGTCAGATGCAGCGGAGATGGCGCCGGCTGCCCTTTGAGAGTTCCGGTCGTTTCGACGTCCTCGATTACGCCATTCTTGATTTTGCGACCGTGCGCGCCCTTCCCGAGCCGCGTCACGGCCTTGTTGTGCAGGAAGTCGATCATTCCCCCGAATGCGCCCGACCAGCGGATCACGCGCGCGCCGCCATCGATGGGGAAGTAGAAGGAATCTCCATCCCAGCCCATATTCTTCAGCGTCATGTCGGTGCCGTCGGGCCGCTGAAGTTTGAGGTCGCTGCGATGGTAGACCGGCGCGCCTGCGTAGGCGCTGACCACGGTCTCGCGCTGCGCGTAACGCGATTGCGACGACGCATTCCCCGCTGCGGGAGGTGCCGCGCTGCCCGCGCTGACCTGGCCGAACCACATGGCATACATGCTGGCGCAAAGAACGAGCATCGCCAGCGCCGCAGCAATCTTATCGACCGCGATAGAGGACGGCCGCGGCACCGATGCCCAGGCGAGCCGCTGTCCCGCCGTGATCAAAGTTGTCATGTGGACTTCTCTCTGCGCCCCCGCCCCTGAAGTACGGCCAGTCTTCTGACACGTTGTATCCGCGTCGAACAGGCCAGCGCGCGTCGCATGGTTCGCCGCGCAAGTCGACCCTTCTCAAGGCGCACGCAGGCAACCGCGCACCCCAGGCCCCTTCATCCGCCTACACGAGCCCGGATGGCGGCCAGCAACAATGACCCCGCTCAAATGAACCGAGACCGCTGCTCGGGTGGCCTCCACACCGCCCGAATCTTCACTTTGAGTTCTGACAGCTGTTCAATATACCTAGCTTCTCTCCATCCCGCCTCGACGTCCCTGCCGCACCCCGCCGGCAGCTCCGGAATGCCCTATTCCACATGTCGCTCGACCTGCAGACGTTCATCATTGGTGTCTTCATGCTCGCGATCGCAGGCGCCCTATTACTGCTGTCTTGGCTGCACCATCGAAGTAACAAGTCACTGGCCCAATGGGCCTTTGCCTTCTTCCTCGGAGCCGTTGGAATTGCCCTCATCGGAGCAAGGGGCCGCATCCCGGACGCTTGGTCCATTCTCGCAGCCAATGCGTTGCTCACCTCGGCCTACGGAGTGATGTGGCAAGGCGTGCGCACGTTTGAGGGACATCGCTCACATCCCGCGCTCATAGGCGCTGGAGCAGTCATCTGGCTCACTGCTTGCGCTGTGCCGGCCTTCTATGCCGTGGGCACAGCCCGGGCACTTCTGATCATGGCAATCAGCATGGCCTATTCGCTGGCCGCCGCCGCTGAGCTGTGGCGCGGACGTGGCGAACCGCTACCCGCCCGCTGGCCCCTCATCGTCATTCTCATTGTCCATGCCGCCACACTTCCGCTCCGCGTGCCGCTTGTGTCTGCGCTGAATGGTGGACCTCAGACGCACCCCCTGGTGGTCGGTTCCGTCATCTTCGAGACGCTCCTGTTCTGTATTTGCGGCGTCTATCTGCTCGGCAGTCTCAGCAAGGAGCGCCTAGCCCTTCGCCACGAGCAAACGTCGCTGTTGGACCCGCTCACGGGTGTCGCCAACCGGCGCGCTTTCCTCGGCCAGGGCGCGAAGATCATCGACCGGGCCGAGATATCCGGCCAGCCGACGGCCCTGCTTCTGTTCGATCTCGACCGGTTCAAAAGCGTGAACGATCAATATGGCCACGCAACCGGCGACGATCTGCTCAGGGCGTTCTGCCGTGTTGCAACGACCAAGATCCGGCGGACAGATCTTTTCGCACGTCTTGGGGGCGAAGAATTCGCCTGCCTCTTGCCCAATGCCTCGCAGTCCGTCGCCATGGCGATCGCCGAAGAGATCCGCAACGACTTCGCCGCGATGAAGTTCGATGCGGGCTCGACACGGCTGGCGGGGACCGTCAGCGTCGGCATGTCGGCGACGGACCGCCTCAACTCCGACCTGCCGTCCCTATTGATTGCAGCGGACCGCGCGCTCTACCGCGCCAAGCAGGAGGGACGAAACCGCGTCGTCGCGGCAGCATTCTCTCCGCCCGTTCTGCGCGGCCGCCGACGCGGTTCCCTGCGCAGCGATAACCCGGACACGTATCCGAGCAGTAGCGACTCCCAGCAGGTCGGCTGATTGCTCGGATCCCTGCAGTACTGTCAGCGCAATTACTGCGGCACGACTGAATCTGGAAAGTCGTGCCAGCGCTGAATTTTCCAGCCCTTGGGACCCTTCACCAGCCAGCCCTCGTAATTAAGGCTCGTCACATCGCCGAAGGTCTTGCCGTCCTTCGCATTCGTCAGCAACCCGACGACGCTGACGTGCGCAGTTTCAGCGGTCTGATCGAGAAACAGAATGTTGGACATCAGATGCCGCCGGACATTTCCGGATGAGCGGAACGCGTTCAATCGCTCAGTCCAGAACGACCTGAATCCCGCGCCAGTGAATGCCACCGGCGTCTCGCCCGGAATGCCGGCAACGAACACCGCATCCGGCGTGAACAGTCCGAACCACGCGTCCGCATCCCCGTTGTCGTAGGCGAATGCATACGCATAGATCTGATTGGCGATTGCCGCCCTATCGGTCGCGTTGAAATTCGTCTGGCCTGGATTTGTCGGCGGAGCGTACGAGCGAAGCGCTTTGACGTCCTCAGCAAGGGTTCCGCCTGCAGGAGCCGCCGTCTCGGCAAATGCCGCCCCGGTGAGAGCAGCAGCGAAATACGCGATCAAAGCAGCCAAAGCGATGCGTCTCATATCACCCTTGATAGTTTTGAAATCGTTGCGAACGCGTTCCGGCCTTCCGGCCGCAATGTCCTCATCTCTGATCGTTCAAGAAATCGATCACAGCATCCGCGATGTGCTTTGGCTGCTCCGGCAGCATGGCATGCCCCATGTGCGGGAAGGCGACCAGCCGCGCGTCGGCTCGCTTGGTGACGAAATCGAAGGCGTTCTGCGGAGGCGCGATCTTGTCCTCTAGTCCCTGGACGACAAGTGCCGGTGCCGTGCCGCCATTGAAGTACGGTTTGAAGTCCGTGCGCTCGGCGGCGGCGGCCTGAAGCTTCGCCGTCTTCGGATGCCAGCCGTCAATGAAGGCGTCCGGATTGTTGCCCTTGGCAAACATCGAGTTCGCCACCGCCTCGCGGTGTTGCTCCGGCGAAAGGGCGGCATCGTAGATTTTCCAGAACTCGTCCCATGTCGCCTTGTCGGGCTGAATCTCCCCGCCGCAGGCGAGCAGGATGAGGCCGATCACGCGGTCAGGATGAAGCGCCGAAACCGTTCTGGAGACGCGGTTGCCGAAGTTCTGGCCAAGCATGAAGACCCTGTCGCGGCCCAACCGGTCCGCAACCATCCAGACGTCCTCTCCGAGATTCTGCAGCTTCACGTCGTCCATCGGACCGGTGCTTGCGCCGATTCCACGCGGGTTGATGAGAACGACGTGATAGCCCGCCTTGGCCACGCTGTTGCCGAGAGCTTCGAAGTCCTGAGCTGGCCGCCCAAGCGAGGGATGCATCAAGACGGTCTTCCCGCTCCCTTTCTGGAATATCTCCAGGCGGACGTCGCCTTTCTCTACCATCGACCGCGACCAGCCCTCGAGTGCCGCTCCGAATGCAGCACTCCCGGGAACAATCGAAAGAAAGGCCACCGCGAGGATGCCAAAGGCCCAAATTCTTGTCGGCTGGACTGTGTGAAGGCTCATTTCGTTCCTTTTGACTGACGGGATCTATCGACCCGGCAGATGGTGATAACCGCCCAAGGATATCTGGATCGTCACCAGCCACCCGAAAACGACAACGCCGCGCACACCCCTCGGGGCGGCGCGGCGCGTCTCACCAGCCAGGAGCTGCATGCCTTACCGGTTAGGCACGCGGCTCGAGGCCGTATTCCTGCATCTTACGATAGAGCGTCGAGCGACCGATCTTCAGCCGTTTGGCGACTTCCGTCATGTGCCCGCGATAGCGGCCGAGCGCCAGACGGATCATGTCGGCTTCAATCTCGTCCAGCGGACGGATGTCTCCCGCCTCGGTGACGACCGGGATGCCCAGTGCACTGTCGCCCGCACCCGCCCGCACTTCCATCGTCTGCGGAATGATGCCTTCAGCTCCCAGCACTGCCGGCCCCTTGAAGGCTGGTTGCTTCGGCGCAGGCGCCGGCGCAGCGGGAACAGCGGTGTCGAAGCCCTCGACGTGAGCGGCGATCTGCGGGAACTCCGCAACCGTCAGCTCATGACCATCGGCGAGCACGACAGCGCGGAACACTGCGTTCTCCAGTTGGCGCACGTTACCCGGCCACGGGTAGCTCTTCAGCAGCCGCAGCGCGTCATCACTGATCGCGTTGATGCGTTTGCCTTCCTCGGCCGAGAACCGCGCCATGAAGTGCTGCGCCAGTTCGGCAACGTCGCCGAGACGCTCGCGCAGCGGCGGCACCCAGATCGGGAACACGTTGAGGCGATAGTAGAGATCCTCGCGGAACTTACCTTCGCGCACCATGTCGATCATGTTGCGGTTGGTCGCCGAGATGAGACGGAAGTTGACGCTCACCGGCTTCTTCGAGCCGACCGGATCGATCTCGCCTTCCTGCAACGCGCGCAGCAGCTTCACCTGCGCATCGAGCGGCAACTCGCCGATCTCGTCGAGGAACAGCGTACCGCCGTCCGCTTCCTGGAACTTGCCGATACGCTTGTCGGTAGCGCCCGTGAACGAGCCCTTCTCGTGACCGAACAGGGTCGACTCGACGAGGTTCTCCGGGATGGCGCCGCAGTTGACGACCACGAATGGCTTTCCGGCACGCTCGGACTCGCCCTGGATGGCCCGCGCGATCAGCTCTTTGCCGACGCCCGACTCACCCTCGATCAATACCGGGATGTTCGACGCCGCGGCGCGCTTGCCGAGAGCAACCACCCGCTCCATGCCTTCGCCACGTACAACGAGGTCGGAAAACGAGAGCGTACCCTCGACCTTCTTCTTGATGCGCGAAATCTCGCCGGCCAGCGCCTCGATCTTGAGCGCGCTCTTGATCGAAACTTCAAGCCGCTCCGGCGACACCGGCTTCACGACGAAGTCGACAGCACCGGCACGCATTGCGCTAATGGCGGTATCGATCGAGCCGTGGGCCGTCTGCACGATGACCGGCGGAACGCCCGGTCTGCCCTCGAGCTTCTCCAGCACACCCATGCCGTCGAGGCCGCCCATCACGAGATCGAGTAGAACCAGGGAAATATCTGCGCGCTCGGGCCCTTCGAGTATCTGCAGGGCTTGCTCGCCCGATCCCGCGGTTTTAGTACCGAAGCCGAGACGCTTGATTGTTTCTTCGAGAATGCGACGCTGGGTGGGATCGTCGTCGACGATAAGTATACTCTTGACCATGAGGCACTCGAACTCAACGTAAAAGCGGGACTGCCCCCGTCTCAGCCGAGTTCGAAATACCCTGATTGCGTCAGGATCGGACACTCGGCCACCGGCGGCTCACTCAACAAGGGCAAGACTGCCCAACAAGGGTAAACAAGCTGTTGCGAGAAAGCTCAGGTTGAGCCTTTTTTGCGCCCCACGAGTCTTTGAGGTCACTTTCAGTGTCCCGTCGCGAGGCACTTCAGAACGGTTAATTCTCTCAAATACGGAGCCAATGATGCGAGTCAGCGCCACAAAACTGCGAGCAACCTTCACCGCGCAGGACGGCGCGTCGGCCAACGCGGCCGCGGCACTCGGCCCCATGCCGGAGTGGAACCTCGCCGATCTTTATCCTTCGCCGACCTCCCCAGAAATCGCGCGCGACCTGGATAAGGCTGCCGCTGAGGCAAAGCGGCTGAAGGAAACCTACTATGGCAAGGTCGCCGCCGTTGCCGCAGACGGCGCCGCACTCGCCAAGGCGATCGAAGAGTTCGAACAGTTCGTCGAACTGACCGGCCGCCTCGGCTCGTTCGCCGGCCTTCACTACGCCGGCAACCAAGCTGATCCCGCGCGCGCAAAATTCTACGGCGATATCGCCGAGAAGCTCACCGCCATCTCCACCGACATCATCTTCTTCGAGCTCGAGCTGAACCAGATCGATGATGCTGTTCTCGATGCAGCGCTGAAAAACGAGAAGCTCGCGCACTACAAGCCGTGGATCGAGAACGTCCGCAAGGAGAAGCCCTACCAGCTCGAAGAAAAGCTGGAGCGCCTCTTCCATGAAAAGAGCCAGACGTCTGCCGGCGCCTTCAATCGCCTCTTCAATGAGACCATCGCCGCGTTGCGCTTCCCCGTCGAAGGAGAGACAGAGCCACTCGCGCTCGAAATGACGCTGAACCTTCTCTCCAGCCCGGACGAGAAGAAGCGCCAGGCCGGCGCCGAAGCGCTCGCCAAGGTCTTCAAGGACAACGTGCGGCTGTTTACGCTCATCACCAACACGCTCGCTAAGGACAAGGAGATCTCCGACCGCTGGCGCGGCTTCAAGGACGTCGCCGACTCGCGCCACCTCGCCAATCAGGTCGAGCCCGAAGTTGTCGATGCGCTGGTAACGAGCGTGCGCGCGGCTTACCCGCGCCTGTCGCATCGCTATTACGCGATGAAGGCAAAGTGGCTCGGCAAAGACAAGCTTGCCCACTGGGACCGCAACGCGCCACTGCCGCAGCGCCCCGATCGCACATTCGCCTGGTCTGAAGCGCAGCGCCTCGTCCTGGGCGCCTATCGTGACTTCGCTCCGCAGATGGCTGACGTCGCCGGCGAGTTCTTCGACAAGAATTGGATCGATGCACCAGCGCGTCCCGGCAAGGCACCCGGCGCATTCGCAGCTTCGACCGTGCCGTCAGTGCACCCGTACGTGCTGCTCAACTATCTCGGCAAACCGCGCGACGTGATGACTCTTGCACACGAGCTTGGTCACGGCGTGCATCAGATGCTGGCCCGCCCGCAAGGCGCGCTGCTGGCTTCGACACCGCTGACGCTGGCCGAGACGGCATCCGTATTCGGCGAGATGCTCGCCTTCAAGGCGATGCTGAAGCAGACCGAAGACGCCGGCGAGCGAAAGGCGCTCATCGCCGGCAAAGTCGAGGACATGCTCAACACCGTCGTGCGCCAGATCGCGTTCTATACTTTCGAGCGCAAGGTGCATGAAGCCCGCCGCCAGGGTGAGCTGACACCCGATCAGCTCGGCGAGATCTGGATGGGAGTGCAGGTCGAGAGCCTGGGTCCGGCGATCGACCTCAAGCCTGGCTATGAAGTGTTCTGGGCCTACATCCCGCACTTCATCCATTCGCCGTTCTACGTCTACGCGTATGCCTTCGGCGATTGCCTGGTGAACTCGCTCTACGGCCTCTACCAGGAGGCTCACCCCGGCTTCGTCACCAAGTACTTCGATATGCTCAAAGCAGGTGGTTCGAAGCACCATACCGAGCTGCTTGCCCCGTTCGGGCTCGACGCCTCCAAACCCGAATTCTGGAATAAGGGCCTGAAGGTCATCGAGGGAATGATCGACGAGCTGGAAACGGAGAGCACCTGAGGCTTGAAGCGCCTCATGGTTGGCCATACCTAGTGAGCGGATGCACAAGAAAAGGGGCACGATGGAAAATCGTGCCCCTTATTTTCCTTGCGCTTCAGAATATTCGGCTAAAGTCAAGGCTGTAAAGCTCGGCCGTGACCTATTAAGGGACACCCCGATACGGGGCGTTAGGGAATCGAAGCGCTCGCCATCTGCTGCACTGCAGCCTAGCAAATTGTGAGGTGCCGAGTGGCGCAATCGCAGTCGGCGGCTCGGGGCGCCGACCAGGGCTCCGTCGACGGAGTTCCGAACGAGAAGTTCTGGGCCCTCGTCGTTGGATCGATCGGCGTCGTCTACGGCGACATCGGCACGAGCCCCCTCTATGCTTTCAAGGAAGCGATCGTCGCCGCTAAGGGCGCGAGCTTCGCCGGTCGCGAGGCCGTGTTCGGAGTCCTGTCGCTGATCACTTGGGCCCTCCTGCTCATCGTGACGCTGAAGTACGTCTTCATCTTGCTGCGCGCAGACAACCGCGGCGAAGGCGGCATCTTCGCGCTGATGGCGCTCGGTCAGTCCGTCGCCAAGCGCAGCACGACCGTAATCATGGGACTGGGCATCGCCGGAGCGGCGTTCTTCTACGGTGACGCCGTCATTACGCCGGCAATCTCGGTGCTTTCCGCCGTCGAAGGCCTGCATCTGGTCTCACCCGCCTTCGACCATCTCGTTTTGCCGCTCGCGATCGTCATCATCATCGGTCTTTTTGCCGTTCAGTCGCATGGCACCGCCAAGGTCGCCGCCTGGTTCGGCCCCATCACCGTCGTCTGGTTTGTTGCGCTCTTCGTGGGCGGCATCATGAGCATCGCCACCAATCCCGACGTGCTCGTCGCGCTTAACCCGCTCTACGGCATCAAATTCGTCCTCAAGCACGGCGTCGTCGGGCTCACCGTGCTGGGCCTCGTGTTCCTGGCCGTAACCGGCGCCGAGGCGCTCTACGCCGACTTGGGCCACTTCGGCCGTAAGCCCATTCAGACCGCCTGGCTCAGCTTCGTGCTGCCCGCTCTCGTCGTGAACTACTTCGGCCAGGGCGCCCTCGTCCTCACCAATCCGCAGGCGCTCGAAAGCCCGTTCTACCTGCTCTACCCGGAGTGGGCACTGGTGCCGATGGTCATTTTGGCGACGGCCGCAACCATCATCGCCAGCCAAGCCGTCATCACCGGCGCCTTCTCACTGACGCGCCAGGCCATCCAGCTCGGTCTCTTCCCGCGCCTCGGCATCAAGCACACGTCCGAGAGTATGGCGGGCCAGATCTACATGCCGCGCGTCAACTGGATGCTGCTCGTCGCCGTTCTCTTCATGGTGCTGCTGTTCAAGTCGTCGAGCAGCCTGGCAGCAGCGTACGGCGTCGCCGTCACGGCCGAGATGGTCATCACCTCGCTCATCGCCTTCTTCGTCATCTGGCGCATGTGGGGTTGGAAGCTCTGGCAGACCGCCCTGCTGATCGTCCCACTGCTACTGATCGAGCAAGCTTTCTTTGCCGCCAACATGCTCAAGATCCTCGAGGGCGCCTGGGTGCCGTTGCTGATGGCCGGCTGCGTAGGACTGATTATGGTCACCTGGGTGCGCGGCTCTCGCCTGCTTGCGAGACAGACCCGCAAGAACGAGGCCGATCTCGACTGGCTGCTGCGAAAGCTCGAAGCCAAGCCGCCCCATCGTGTCGCCGGCACCGCGGTATTCTTCACCGCTGATCCGACAGCCGCACCAACAGCCCTGATGCACAACCTGAAGCACAACCGCGTGCTTCACGAGCGCAACATCATCCTCTCCATCCACACCGAGGACGTACCGCGCGTACCCCGCTACGAGCGAGTCAGTGTGGACCGCGTCTCAGATTCATTCGTGCGCGTCGTTGCCCGCTACGGCTTCATGGAAACGCCCAGCGTCCCGAAAATCCTCGACGTCTGCCGGCGCAAGGATCTCAATATCGACATCGGGGCAACATCCTTCTTCCTGTCGCGGCGCAACCTCAGGACAACGCCGAAGTCAGAGATGCCAGGCTGGCAGGACAGGTTGTTCGTCGCATTGGCGCGCAGCGCGCAGGATGCAACGACCTACTTCCAGATTCCGACCGACCGCGTCGTCGAAGTGGGAACCCAAGTCGCCGTTTGATGCGTTCTGCCCTACGGCACGCGTCACAGTCTGACCCGCGTCGGTGCAAGCGCCTTGCCAACGCGCATGTTTGTGCCGATATGCGTGCCATGGCCAACGAGGAAAACCGCTTTTCGGCACGCGCCGCCCGCTACATGAAGGTCGGCGCCAACGTCGGCAGCATCGCCGCTCGCGTTGCCGGGGAACGGCTATTCGGCGTAGAGCATGACCGCTCGCGTGCTGCCGCCGATCTCGCCGCTGCACTGGGAGGGCTCAAAGGCCCACTGATGAAGGTGGCCCAGCTTCTCTCTACCATTCCCGAAGCGATCCCTGCCGAGTATGCGCGCGAGCTGACGCAGCTCCAGTCGGCCGCGCCGCCGATGGGGCCGGCATTCGCCAAGCGCCGCATGCAGGTCGAGCTCGGCCCCGATTGGGCATCGCGCTTCGCCGCGTTCGATGTCGAAGCGGCAGCGTCGGCCTCGCTCGGCCAAGTGCACCGCGCCACTTCCCTCGATGGCCGCGCACTGGCGGTGAAGCTGCAATACCCAGACATGGCCTCCGCCGTCGAAGCCGACCTGACGCAGCTCAGGGCGATCTTCGCCATCCATGCGCGTATGAGCCCCGCGGTCGAGACGGGCGAGATCCTCAAAGAGATCGCCGCCCGGTTGCGCGAAGAGCTCGATTATGAGCTGGAAGCGCACCACACTCAGCTCTACGCCCTCATCTTCGCGGACGATCCTCTCATCCGCGTACCAGAGATCATCCCCGAGCTGTCGACCAAGCGCCTGCTCACCATGACCTGGCTCGATGGCGCTAAGCTGCTCGACTACAAGGACGCGCCGCTCGACGACCGCAACGCCATCGCTCGCGCCATGTTCCGCGCCTGGTGGTTCCCCTTCAGCCACTACGGAGTCATCCACGGCGACCCGCACCTGGGCAATTACACCGTATTCGAGCAGGCGGGGCATCCGGCGGGCATCAATCTGCTCGACTACGGCTGCATCCGCAGCTTCCGCCCGCAATTCGTCCAGGGCGTCATCGACCTTTATCAAGGCCTCCTTGCGGGTGACCGCGAACGTGTCGTGCACGCTTACGAGACGTGGGGCTTTGCCGGCCTGTCGAACGAGCTGATCGACGGCCTCACCATCTGGGCCCGCTTCATCTACGGGCCGCTCCTTGACGACCGCGAGCGCGCCATAGCCGAGCACACGAGCCCCGGCGAATACGGCCGCAAGGAAGCGATGACCGTGCACCAGATCCTGCGCGACAAAGGACCGGTGAAAATCCCGCGCGAGTTCGTATTCATGGATCGCGCCGCCATCGGCCTCGGCGGCGTTTTCCTGCACCTGGGCGCGCGTCAGAACTGGTATCGCCTGTTCAACGAGACAATCGACGGCTTCGACCTCGACGAACTCACGAGCCGCCAGCGCGCCGCGTTCACCGCGAGCCACGTTCCGCTCCCCTGATCCACGCATCGGCGAAAGCGAATTGTTACCGCGGTAACAGCGGCAGCCGTCTCGATCCGCAAATCTCCTTGGGCGTTGCGAATGACAAGCAGCGCCATTGCAGAAACGCCAAGGAGATTGATCGTGATTTCGTCTTTGAAAATTTCTCGACTGACTGCCTTTGTCGCAGCCGCTTTTGTGGCGGCTGGCGTCCTGTTGGCTCCGCCCGCTCAAGCGGGCGCATCGCAGGACGCAATGCGCCAGGGCACCTATCAAACAGTAAAATCGCCCATCAGCCCGGTCGCAGCCAAACTGAAGACACCTGGCAAGGGCGCCCGCAAGCAGTGCAATGGCAAGACCACATCCGAGTGCTGCGAGGGACTGTCCTATTGCGGCTGCTTCTATTTCCCCGGCAGCTCCGACGCCAACCATCCGACCTCGTGCGTGTCCAGCCCGCCGAAAGGCTGAACGCACGATCGACCAACGCGCGCAGGCGGTCCGCCCGGATCGCCTGTCGCTTTTTGCGCCGTTCGCCTCAGGGCTTGCTGCACGTATTGATGCCCAGCAGCGAGTAGGCCGGACAACGGCCAAAAATCCCGGTGATCAGGGGCACGATACCGATCCATCCCCAGATCGACTGATACTCAGGACCATAAAGTCCGAGCGCCACACCCACGAGCAGCAATCCGGCGATGATCCGCACAGCTCGATCGAGGCCGCCTTCGTTGATTGCCATCGCACCATCTCCAATCTCAACTTGACCTTCGAGGCATTATCCTAGGGTGATCACTACGCGCCGTTGTGATCTGTATCAACGCGCAGTCACCGCAAACCGCAAATCTTCGGCGGCGTCTTGCTGCAAACCATACGGGGATAGTTCAATGCTGCCGACCCGCGCGCTGATGGTAATGGCGGTGGCGCTGTTCCTCGCACCGCTACAGCCTGCGTGTGCGGACGTGGGCGACGCCAAGAAGGGCGAGACGCTCGCTCGTACACTTTGCGCCGAATGCCATCTCAATCCCGCACAGGGTGAGAAGCGTGGGCCGATGGGCGTTCCTGGCTTCGTTGCGGTCGCCAACCGGCCGCTGCAGACGGAGGAAGGCGTCGTCGAATGGCTGCAGTCGATCCCGCCGATGATGCCCAACCACCACCTCACGCAGGACGAGATGTACGACATCGCCGCGTTCATCATGTCGCTTCGTCAGGAGCCTTCGAAGTGATCGCTGCCTAGGCAACCGCCCCGGCGTGTACGCCGATGCGACGTGTCACAGACCGGCCAACGTGCACGCCGCCGGACTTCTCGTCGCCAAACTGATCCCCTTAACTTCACGTCGCAGACGGCAAATGCGCGCCAGCTCCGCCTGCGGCAAGGGCGGATGACTGATTGTCATAGGCCGGTCGACCAAGCGCGCCGCAAGATCCTTATTGAGCGACGACCTCGGGTCACTCTTTAGCTCCGTCACGTGCGAGACATAGACATAACGGGCGGGCTGCATGAATGAGGGTTGATTGGCGATAACCTCGATGATGATGAGCTTTCCAAGATTGACGACTTCACCCGCCGCAACGCTGAAAGTCGCAAAACCTTTCGGGTCGACAGATACGACATTCAGCGTTCCGCTCTTGTCCGGACGACTGCACGATGCCTCGACCACCTTGTAGGTTCCCGGAGCAATCTGGACCGAGCCCGTAACCTCGGCACCGGGATCCAGAATGGTTCCGGTGCCGAGCTTCACGTCCGATACCTTTTTCCCGCTCACTGAGCGCGGCATCTGGTTGTCGAGGGTACGCAGCGCGACCGACTTGCAGGACATCTCCTGATTGCGATCGATCACAGCCGTCATCAGAATGACGGCATCGCCGCTCTGCGTGAGCGCATCCATGTTGAGGTCATCAGATACGTGGCTGGTGCACGCGGCCAGCACCGTAGCCAACGCGAGGGCGATGCCCGCGGCAGCCGACGCGATCCAGCGCCTCGACCGTTCACCAGAGGCCAATCTGTGCCCTCTCGATCCTGTAGGCTTTCCCCGGCGACGTTACCGTCATCAACCGCGTAACGAGGGAGGACGAAAGCGCCGGAGCTTCGGCTCGCAACTGCTGCATCACGTCTGGTGCCATGTCGGCGACCGATATCCTCGCGGCGTCAGCCAGATAGTCGGTCGGCTCCAGGTTGAGCTTCCCAACGTTGACGGCCTCTCCAGCCGAAACCGTGAACTTGGCGAGCGATTGCCTGGGATTGCCCAACACAACAGAGCCGTCATGCTCGCCGACTCCCATCATGTACTTCATCTCGCCGACGGATTGGCAGGCCACGTAACCGATATGGTACGTCCCCGCGGGCAGGGAAACTTGACGAGGCGCCAAAGCGGCGGAGGCAGCCATGCCGCCCACCATAAGCGTCTTGTAAAGCTGGAAACGTCCGGGCGCAGCCTCGGTCGCCAAAGCGACGTTGCCAGTCCTGCAGGGCAAACCACCGTAGCTGATCTGCAAGAATGCGGCACCTTCGTTGGCGCTCTTGAGCGCGCTCAACGATTTGCTGTCGTCAATGCCTGGCGCACAAGCTGCAACGACGCTCGCGCATATAACGACCACGCAGCACCAGAGTATTCTTTGGAGCAGAGGCATCGGGCGAGCTCATCCATGCAATCATCGCCGTCTACTCCACCAATCAGAAGCTGCACAACTCCGCATTCTACGTTGTCGGCAGAACAGTCCGCATTTATCGCTCCGTGTGTCCCTGCTGCTAAGGCGTTTGCGCCGGATGAAAGCCGACGGGCGCTGCTGGGTTTTCGCGGTTGCCAACCGGCCGAGACAAGCGGCGGCTCACCACGCCATCGACACCCAGAAGCCCGCCCCGAGTGCAACCAGCGTTGCCGCCAGCGCCGGTCCGAGCAGCCTGCCGAAGCGCAGCCCGCCCGCGCTGATCCCAAGCCCCACTTTCGAAATGGAATTGACGCCGACCGCGATGAGAATGGCGGTAGCCGCGCTTGTTGCCGAGAGGCTATGCGGAGCAAGGCGCGCCATCGACATGCTGATCGCGTCGACGTCGAGGATGCCCGAGACGGCCGCCAGCGCATATGCACCGATTGCCCCCGCCCAAACGGCAATGCCATTCGCCAGCGCCATGATCACCGCCAGCAGCGCGCCGTACTGCAGCACCGACACGAGATCGAACGGATTCTTGAGGGTGAGAGGCGCCGTCTCCTCCTTGTCTGCGCCCGCGCGCCACGCGGAGAGCGCCGCAAACCCCGCCTGCACTAGCGCCCCCAGAACCAGGGGCAGCGCCAGCTTCACCAAGAGGGTGGCGTTGACCACTGCCACGACAGCCGCCACGCGCACCATCATCATCGCCCCGGACACCATCGTCGCCGCAGCGAACATCTCACGATGCGTCGGATATGCCCGCGCCATCTGCGCCATGTTCACGGTCACAGCGGTTGAAGAGACGAGACCGCCCGCAGCACCCGACAACAGCGCGCCGAGCTCCGGCCCGGCAACACGAATAGCGAGGTAGCCCGCGAACGAAAGCGTCGCGATGAAGATCGTCAGCAGCCACACTTCGCGAGGGTTGACCGGGAACCACGGCGTCACCACTCGGTCCGGCAGCAGCGGTAGCATGATTACCGTCATCGCCAGCAGGACCAGCCCCGAGCGCAACTCCTCCCATGTCAGCTTGGCGAGCGAAGCATGCAGCCATTGCTTGAGGGCCAGAAGCAGCGCCGTGGCAACGCCGGCCGCAGCGGCAAGGCCAGGATCGCCGAGCACCGCGAGCGCTCCAAGGGCAAACGCCAGCATCGCGGCAACCACCGTCGTTGCCCCGAACGTGCCCTCGTGCACCATTTCGCGATAGCGAAATGCAGCGATGACAACCGTGAAGCAGACGAACGCCAGGGCCAGCGCAATGCTCCCCCAGGCACCGGCCCCATAGACCAGCGCCCCCCAGACGCCGCCGAGCAGGCCCGACAGCGTTAGCGTGCGCAGACCGGCCGCCCGCTCCCCCTCGGGCTCGGCGCGTTGCTTCCAGCCCCGCTCGATGCCGATGATGAGGCCGATGGCGAGGGCGACTGCCAGACGCTGGAAAAGCTGATAGGGGTCCATGATGAACGCGTCCGCCTTGCGTATCACCAGACTAGCACCGCCCCCACTAACAACCCGTACGATGGGACAGGTTTACTAGGCCCTTCGGGTGCTTGATAGCCGGCGCCCACTGAGGTACCAAGTCAAATATAAAGAATACGCATTGGGGAGAGAAAACTGTGGCGATCGATTTGAGCGGCGGTAATCCCAACATGGATTACGGGCAGGCTGAACACACCTACAAGCAGTTCCTGCTGTTCGCGAAAGTGGGAGTTGTCTTCCTGGTGCTCCTGCTGGCCGGCATGGCCTTCTTCCTCACCTAAGAAATTCGCGCCGCGCGCTGCAGTGCTCGGCGCCAATTCATTCTGGCGCTTCGCACCGGCGGCGAGAGAAACCCCTCTCGATCGGACGATGCATGGTCACTATTGCGGTTACGGCCGAACCGGCGGATGAGCCGCGCGTTGCGGTCTCCCCTGAGACGGTCAAGAAGCTCGCGGCCCTCGGCGCCACTGTGAAGGTGGAAGCCGGGGCAGGCACGCGCTCACGCTTCTCTGACGAAACGCTCCGCGCTGCCGGCGCCGAGATTGCGGCCACGGCCGCCGATGCGCTGCGGGACGCCGACATCCTGCTTAGCGTACGCCGGCCCGCGGCCTCGGATGTCGCCGAGCTGAAGCCCGGCGCCCTCGTTATCGCAATGCTCGACCCCTACGGCGACAAGGCCGCTTTAGCCAACCTCGCCGCATCGAAAGCATCTCTTTTCTCCATGGAATTCATGCCGCGCATTACCCGCGCGCAGTCGATGGACGTGCTCTCGAGCCAGGCCAACCTCGCCGGCTACAAGGCTGTCGTCGATGCTGCGGCCATGTTCCAGCAGGCCATGCCTATGATGATGACGGCGGCGGGCACGGTTCCCGCCGCAAAAGTTTTCATCATGGGCGCCGGGGTCGCCGGCCTGCAGGCCATCGCCACCGCCCGCCGCCTCGGTGCTCAAGTCTCCGCCACCGACGTTCGCCCTGCCGCCAAGGAGCAGGTCGCCTCGCTGGGTGCCAAGTTCATCGCCGTCGAGGATGACGAGTTCAAGCAGGCGCAAACAGCCGCCGGCTACGCCAAGCCTATGTCGGTGGAATACCAGGCCAAGCAGGCAGAGCTCGTCGCCAATCACATCAAGAACCAGGACATCGTCGTCACCACGGCGCTGATCCCCGGCCGCCCGGCGCCGCGCCTCATCACCCGCGCCATGGTCGAGAGCATGAAGCCCGGATCGATCATCGTCGATCTCGCCGCCGAGCGCGGTGGCAACTGCGAGCTGACCAAACCCGGCGAGATCGTCGACCACGGCGGCGTGCGCATCTACGGCCCGCTCAACCTCGCTGGCGACCTCGCAATCAATGCCTCCAGCCTCTACGCCAAGAACCTCTATGCCTTCCTCGAGACTCTGATCGACAAGAAGGAAAAGAAGCTGGCGATCAATTGGGACGACGAGATCGTCAAGGGCACGCTTCTCGCCCGCGACGGTGCCCTCGTTCACCCCAGCCTGCAGGGAGCGGCCTGATGCGAACCCCGTTGCTCAAACTCGCGCTCCTTGCCGGCATGACGGCATCGGGAGCTGTCCCGGCATTCGCTGCCGGCGGCATCGGCGGCACGGTCGACCCGATCGTGCACGAGCTGATGGTGTTCGTAATGGCGATCTTCGTGGGCTACTACGTCGTCTGGAGCGTCACGCCCGCGCTGCACACCCCGCTCATGTCCGTCACCAACGCCATCTCCTCGGTGATCGTCGTCGGCGCGTTGCTGGCCGTCGCGGTCGAGCACGGCGCGGTCGACGGCTTCCTCTCGGGCGACACCCTCGCTTCCAAAACGTTCGGTGTCCTCGCTCTGATCATGGCCGCAATCAACATCTTCGGCGGCTTCCTCGTCACCCAGCGCATGCTCGCCATGTACAAGAAGAAGGGCGACAAGAAGTGATGACGCTCCACAGCGCCCACGGGGATCGCCTGCCATGCTGACACCCAACCTCACCGCCATCCTCTATCTCGTCTCCGGCGTGCTGTTCGTCCTAGCGCTGCGCGGATTGTCGAGCCCCGCCACATCGCGCCAGGGTAACTACTTCGGCATGCTGGGCATGCTGATCGCCATGGCAACGACGCTTGCCGTCGCCAACCCGCAGACGACGCTCACGTGGATCCTGCTGGCCATCGGCATCGGCATCGGCGGCACGATCGGCGCCGTCACCGCCCGCCGCATCGCCATGACCTCGATGCCCGAGCTGGTCGCCGCCTTCCACTCGCTCGTCGGCCTTGCCGCCGTGTTCGTCGCCGCGGCCGCCCTCTACGCGCCCGACGCCTTCGGCATCGGCGAAACCGGCAACATCCACTTTGCCTCGCTGATCGAGATGTCACTCGGCGTCGCCATCGGCGCCATCACGTTCACCGGCTCTGTCATCGCCTTCTTGAAGCTGTCGGCGCGCATGTCCGGCAAGCCCATCATCCTGCCCGCGCGCCACCTCATCAATATCGCCCTCTTTGCCGGGCTCATTTACCTGATCTACCTGTTCTGCCAGTCGGGCGGCGATCCCACCCTGTTCTGGGCCATCACCTTCGTGTCGATGCTGTTCGGCGTGTTGATCATCATCCCCATTGGCGGCGCCGACATGCCCGTCGTCGTGTCGATGCTGAACTCCTATTCCGGCTGGGCCGCCGCCGGCATCGGTTTCACGCTGTCGAACATCGCCCTCATCATCACCGGCGCACTCGTCGGCTCTTCCGGCGCGATCCTGTCCTACATCATGTGCAAGGGCATGAACCGCTCCTTCATCTCCGTGATCCTCGGTGGCTTCGGCGGCGAGACCGCTGGCCCTGCGGGCGGCGGCGAGCAGAAGCCGGTTAAGCTCGGCTCGGCTGAGGACGCGGCCTACGTGATGAAGAACGCCTCCAAGGTGATCATCGTCCCCGGCTACGGCATGGCCGTCGCCCAGGCACAGCACGCGTTACGCGAGATGGGCGATCAATTGAAGAAGGCGGGTGTCGAGGTGAAATACGCCATCCACCCCGTCGCCGGTCGCATGCCTGGCCACATGAACGTACTGCTCGCCGAGGCGAACGTCCCCTACGACGAAGTCTTCGAGCTCGAGGACATCAACTCCGAGTTCCCGCAGGCTGACGTCGTCTACGTCATCGGCGCCAACGACGTCGTCAATCCGGCAGCCGAGACCGACAAGACTTCACCGATCTACGGCATGCCCGTGCTGCAGGCGTGGAAGGCCGGCACGGTGCTGTTCAACAAGCGCTCGCTCGCCTCGGGTTATGCCGGCATCGACAATCCGCTGTTCTACAACGACAACACGGTGATGGTGCTCGGCGACGCCAAGAAGATGACAGAAGAGATCGTCAAAGCCCTCGCCCACTAAGGCTTGCGGCTGGTATTCCCGGTGGGATCGACCGAGTCTGGCGCTTTTCGCCGCGCTTTACCTGTGCCAACTTGATGTGGCACCTCCGCTCAGATCGGCTGGGCGGAGCAAGAGTGCATTTTCCATCTCTCCTTTTTTCAGGGGACCACACATGACAACCGGCAAATCATTCTTGGTCCATTCCGTTCTCGCGGCGATCGTGGCAGGCACCGCGCTAGTCGCATCGCTTGCGGCCCAAGCGAGTCCTGGCCCCTATCACTGCTACGTCATCAACGGCAGCGTCATCTGTCACGGCTACTGAGCTGTCTCGCGACGCCAGCGACTGCAGCCGGGTTGCCTACATTCTGAGATCTCCTCCTGCGCTCTTCTACCGGTCGTGACCTGCGGCGACGACCGGTAGACAGTCGGGCGCAGTTTGACACCTCTAGGAGGGATCGTGCGCAAGTTCTCGATATTCCTATTGGCCATTTGCGCGCTCTTCTCTGCCGCAAAGGCCAACGCAGCCCCGCGCTTTAAAGCTGTCGCCTTCGACTACTTCGTCCTCTTCAACGCCAACTCCGTCATTCCCAAGGTCGAGAAGGAATTCCCTGGCAAGGGCGTGGCATTCACCCAGGCCTGGCGCGCCCGCCAGTTCGACTACGGCTTCCTGCGCTCCATCACCAATCGTCAGAGCAATTTCTTCAAGGTCACCGAAGAGGCGCTCGTCTACACCGCCGAGGCCATGAAGCTGCCGTTGCCGCCCGACGTTCGCGCGCGCCTGCTCGACGCCTATCTCGCGCTCGATCCCTGGCCCGACACGGTCGACGCGTTGAAGAAGCTCAAAGCCGCCGGCGTGCGCATCATCACCATCGCCAACTTCTCTCCGCTGATGCTCCGCTCCAATGCCGATCGCGCTGGCATCACCGGCCTTTTCGACGAGTTGCTGTCGACGGAGGTCAATCACAGCTACAAGCCCGAGCCCCGGGCGTACGCCCTCGGAATGGAGCGGCTTGGCCTGAAAAAGAATGAAATCGCCTTCGCTGCGTTCGGCGGCTGGGACGCGTTCGGCGCCAAGAGCTTCGGCTATCCAACCTACTGGGTGAACCGCTTCAATCTTCCGGCCGAGCAGCTAGACCTCCCGCCCGACGGCACGTCGAACGACATGACTGGACTGTTACAATTCGTGCTCGGCGATGCTCCCGGCGAGGACAAGCAATAGCGTCTGGACAAGCCGCTGCAATGCCCGCATGCTCCCGGTCGTTTGATCACAGACGATCCAATTGCAAGAGCATGGCGCGCGTCTCCTTCACACCAACATTGCAGCGGCACATCGCCTGTCCGCCCGTTGACGTAGCCGCTGCGACGGTGCGCGAAGCGCTCGATGCCGCCTTTGCCGGAAATGCTCGCGCTCGCGCTTACGTCCTCGATGACCAATCCGCGCTGCGCAAGCACATGGTGATTTTCATCGACGGCAAACGTGTCCAGGATCGCGTGAATCTCTCCGATCCCGTCCTCGAGAACGGAGAGATCTTCGTATTGCAGGCCCTGTCGGGCGGCTAGCTCGGCGCATTGAGGCAAAGCCACCCGAAGAGGCAGCATGTCCGACCGCATTTACGTCGCAACGCGCAAAGGTCTTTTCACACTTGCTCGCCAAGACGGCACCTGGCAAATCTCCGGCACCGACTTCCTCGCCGACAACGTGTCGATGATGCTCGCCGATCCGCGCGACGACACGCTCTACGTTGCGCTCGATCACGGGCATTTCGGCGTAAAGCTCCACCGCAAGTCGGGTGACGGCGCGTGGGAAGAATGCGCCACGCCCACCTTTCCCGAGAAGCCCGAGGGCCAGGAAGACGACGTCGACATGTGGGGCAGACCCATTCCCTGGTCGACCGTGCGCGTCTGGGCGCTGGAAGCAGGCGGCCCCGATCAACCGGGCTTGCTGTGGTGTGGGACAATCCCGGGCGGTCTCTTCCGCTCCAGCGACCACGGCTCGAGTTGGGAACTCGTGCGCTCCCTCTGGGATCATCCAAAGCGCCGGCAATGGGTCGGCGGCGGCGCCGACCTTCCCGGCATACACTCCATCTGCATCGACCCGCGCGATTCAAAGCGCGTTCAAATCGGCGTCTCGTGCGGCGGCGTATGGAGTTCGCTCGACGGTGGCGACACCTGGGACTGCTCTGGCGAAGGCATGCGCGCCGCATACATGCCGCCCGAGCAGCAATATGATCCCAACCTTCAGGACCCCCATCGCGTCGTGCAGTGCCGCGAGAGCCCTGATCGCCTCTGGGTCCAGCATCACAACGGCATCTTTCGGTCCGACAATTGCGGCGCCCGCTGGGAGGAAATCACCGAAGCGGGCCCCTCCGTCTTCGGCTTTGCCGTGGCCGTGCACCCATCCGAACCCGATACCGCCTGGTTCGTCCCCGCCATTAAGGACGAAAAGCGCATCCCCGTGTCCGGCGAGATCGTCGTGACGCGCACCCGCGACGGCGGCCGCAGCTTCGAAACCCTGCGCAACGGACTGCCGCAGAAGCACGCTTACGATCTCGTCTATCGCCACGCGCTCGATATCGACACCACCGGCAATCGCCTATCGTTCGGCAGCACCACGGGCAACCTTTGGGTGACCGAGGATCAGGGCGACTCCTGGCAATGCGCGGCTCAGCACCTGCCGCCGATTTATGGCGTGCGCTTCGCCTAAACCGCAGGCAACCCCGCTCTCGCTGGACGAGCGTTACCCGAATGCTCCATATCGATGGGTCGATGGGCTCAACCGGTCGGGGGCAGCGCTTGCATATTTGGGAACGCAGAAAACGCCTCTGCGGGTATCTCCTTGCTCTCACCTTCGCGCCGCTGCCCTCGGCAGCCGATGAAGGCTTCTTCGTCGGCAAGCAACCAGCCGCCGTGCGCGCCGCGTGGAACTCTGTGTACGCTTTCGTATGCGAGGGCCGCGGCGGCCGCTACGTCGCCAGCGCCTTCCTCGTCGGCAAGCGCGAAAACGGCAAGCGCGCCGACTTCTACTTCATCACAGCGGGCCACGCCGTCGACGATTGTCGGCAGCCGAACCGCTACCTCACCGCCGACATCAACCAGCCGCGCTTTGAGTCCGACGGCATCACACGCGCGCCCCGCCCCGCCCGCCTCGGTGACGTTCGCCCCGTCCAGGTCGACGATGCCTATGACATCGCCGTCGTCAAAGTAACGGCCCCCACCAGGACGCCGATAGGTGCGCCTTTGCAGATCGGCCACAACTGCAACGACGCTTTGCGCAAGGAGATCTACGCCATCGGCTTTCCCGGTGTCACCCAGCGCAAATCGCTGAAGGGCATGAGCGAGACGAAGCGCTGGAGCCGCGGCAAATTCGTCGGCCTCGGCCGCGCCGAATTCCGCGGTGCGCCGTATACCTACATCGCCTCCACCGTCGATTCCCTGCCCGGCAGCTCCGGCGGCCCCGTGATCGACGAGAAAGGCAATTTGATCGGTGTCATCGCCAAGGGTGCCGCCGCCCCCGAAAATGGATTTCGTTATGATGTCGACCCGAAGAACCCAGGCGACTGGCAGACATTTCTCGTTCCCTGCCAGGCTGCGCTGCGAATTCTTCAACAAAGCGGGCTATCGTCCGCCGGCTAAAACGCCCTGCGCATGGCTCGGTTGCTGCAGTCTGCTCCACAACGGCACCGAACCTTGCAAAGGTTTCACCAACACCACCAGCTTATGCGCTAAGCCCACCCAGCAACGATATATCTGACGCCATGATCAAGCTTCGCCTGAGTTTGCTCGTCGCCACCGCCGCCGCTACGCCGGTGCTGGCCGAACCGGTTACATCGACCTCGCCGTCCCCCATCACGGCGCCGTCGCTGACCGATCCCCTGCTCAATTCACCCTCGACTGATCCGCTGCTGACCGAGCCCGGCGTCCGCAAGGGCACGCGCAATTATAAGGCCGGCGCGGAAACCGTGTCCCCTGACACCGAGTCGAAGGGACTGAGCAACAAAGAGAAGCTCGCCCAGTGCATGGATACCTGGGACACCGGCACCCACATCACCAAGAGCAAGTGGCGCGAGATCTGCCAGCGTCAGCTCAACGAGCGCTGACGTCGGACCGCTGCTGCTGCTCGCCGCTGCTCGTCTTCTTCCCATCCCCTCCGGGCGAGCAGCGCTCCATCGGCAGCGCTGTCGTCAACCAGCCGTCCTTCGACACCGTGACGACGTAGCGGCGACACCCCAGCACCGCCCCCTTCACGAATTGCACGCGAAATAGCGCCTGCTCCGGCTTGCGCTGGCGCGGCCATACGAACTCCGCTCCATTTGCGGTCTTGGCAATTGCAGTGTCGACGGCATACGCCGCATTTCGATAGTCCGCCGCCGTCAAACGCGCCAGCAATGCGCGCGAAAGATCGGGGTGCAGCCCCGCCGCCATCGCCCGCCGCTGGTAGGGATCTTTCGGATCGACCTGCGGCGGTGGAAGCGGCTGCGGATCGCCATCTTCCTCAGGCGCCGCTTCATCGATCGATGCCGTTTCGACCGGCGCCGCATCGGGCGGCACGGGCGCATCGACGGCGATCGTCGCATGCGGCTCGGCCATCGGCACCATTGCCGCATCGCCGGGTTCATCGGCTGGCGGCGGAACGGGCGCACCCATCGGCGCACTGGCCGCCATGTTGGCTTCCCCCATCACCGAGCTTCGGCTATCGAGCATCCGCATCAGCTGGGCCGCGCGCTCCCCCACCTGCGCGAGCCAATCGCCCGGTGCATTGAGCACCAGCCAACTGCCACCGAACAGTACCAGCAGCACCAGGCTCGCGCTCAGCATGCTGCTGCCGCGCTGCCGCGGCGGGTAGATCGGCTCCCCGGCGTCGAGCGGCCCCAGTGTGTCGTCGGGTCGCTCTCGCACAAAGTCGAAGCTATAGCGTTCGGGTGAAGGCGCCTCATGGCGCCGCGCGGGAACCGGCATGCATACCCCCATGATATCTCAAGAGATATCGTTCCCGCTCACCCCCATAACCGGACCCAGAGTTCGGCGAAATGATGACTGGCTGAAATACCCGCCGCGCGCACAAGCGCAAATTGCTTCAATTGCTGCCCGATCCCTACGTCACTTGTTCAGCCATGGCTGCAGACTATCCCGCCGCCGGCGAACGCCTCGCGTTCCGGACCGGCGATAAACCAGGGAGATGAGCGATGAATTGGGATCGCGTTGAAGGCAACTGGAAGCAGTTCTCGGGCAAGGTTCGTCAGCAGTGGGGCAAGCTCACCGACGACGATCTGGCGCAGATCAACGGCAACCGCGAACAGCTCGAAGGCTTGATCCAATCGCGCTACGGCTTCGCCAAGGACCAGGTGAAGAAGGCCGTCGACAACTGGCTCAAAACGCACTGAGCGCTCTAACTCAATTGGAAAATAGCGCGGCCCCGCCGCGCTATTTTTTTGCGCTTAGCCTTCAACCAGCTGACAACCAAGAGCTGTATTTCGCAGCTGCAAGGTTGGGGAGAGGCGATAATCGCCGGTTGGCCCGCCTGAAGCGCCCCAATAGGCTGAGGGCCGCCAACCCAATAGAGGACTCACAGAATGCGCATCGGCGTGCCGAAGGAAATCAAGGTCCACGAGTACCGCGTCGGCCTTGTCCCCGCGTCGGTGCGCGAGCTCGTCGCTCACGGGCACGAGGTGTTCGTCCAATCGGGCGCAGCCGAGCGCATAGATATCACCGACGACCATTACCGCCGTGCAGGCGCCACCATCCTGCCGGACGCCGCCGAAGTGTTCGCCGCTGCAGATCTGATTGTGAAGGTGAAGGAGCCGCAGGTCGTCGAGCGCGCAATGCTCCGCCCCGGACAGACGCTTTTCACTTATCTTCACCTCGCGCCCGACCCCGAGCAAGCCAAAGACCTGATGCGCTCTGGAGTCATAGCCATTGCGTACGAAACGGTGACCGGCGTGCGCGGGGGACTGCCTCTGCTCTCGCCGATGAGCGAGATTGCCGGGCGGATGTCGATCCAAGCCGGCGCACACTGCCTGGAGATGGAGCAGGGCGGTCGTGGCATGTTGCTCGGCGGCTCAGCGGGTGTCGCACCCGCGAACGTAGTCGTTATTGGCGGCGGCGTTGCCGGCGTCAATGCGGTGCGCATGGCCATCGGCCTCGAGGCCGCGGTGACGTGCATCGACGTGAACATCGAGCGCCTCTATGCGCTCGACCAGCAGTTCGCCGCCTCGCTCAACACCATCTTCTCAACGCGTCAAGCGATCGAGGACTACGTGTTGCAAGCCGATCTCGTTATCGGCGCGGTGCTCGTGCCGGGCGCCGCCGCGCCCAAGCTCATCACTAAGGAGCTGGTGAAGGAGATGAAACGCGGCTCCGTTATCGTCGACATCTCCATCGACCAGGGCGGCTTCTCGGAAACATCGCATCCGACGACACACGCCAACCCGAGCTATGTCGTCGACGGCGTCGTGCACTATTGCGTGGCGAACATGCCAGGCGCCGTCGCGCGCACATCGACATTCGCACTCAACAACGCGACGCTGCCCTTCGTACTCGAACTCGCCGACAAGGGGACGCTCGCCGCCTTGCGCACCGACCCGCATCTGCTCGCCGGCCTCAATGTATTCGGAGGGCAGATTACCTACCCTGCGGTCGCCGCGGCGTTGGGCCTGCCATATGTCGACCCGGTGACCGCCCTCGCCGCCTGAGCCTCAACCTGAGCCCCCCGAGTCCACGCACGCGTTTCCCTCGCATTCGCCCGTGAGTTGCATCTCCGATTGATAGAAATTTCCGGGTTTGGCAAAGCCTTACGCCAACTTGTTATGCAAATATCGTCATCGGGCTTCGCTCTCGGCGCCATGCCGGGCTAAATTGAAGCGGATGATCGGAACTTGGGAACCGACCTTGGCCGAGCGGATTGACAGCGCATGCAGCTAATCATGATGCTCGTGACGGGGCTCTTTGCCGTCTATGCCATCGTCGCGGTCGCGGCATTCGCCCTGCAGCGCCGCCTTATGTATTTCCCCGACGCCCAACGCGTAGCTCCGGCAACGTTCAACTTGCCCGGCGTCAAGGAGCGCATCATCGATGCACCCGACGGCGCGCGACTTATCTCGTGGTTCGCGAAAGCGGCACCCGGCCAGCCCACGATCCTCTACTTCCATGGCAATGCCGGAAATCTGGCAACCCGCGCCGAGCGCATTCGCCGCTACGTCTCGCGCGGCTATGGCGTGATGTTCATGAGCTATCGCGGCTACAGCGGATCGACCGGTTCGCCGAGCGAACGCAACAACGTCGCCGATGCGCAGCTTGCCTACAATGCGCTGATCGCCGACGGCATCGCGCCCGGTGAGATCTTCGTCTACGGGGAGTCGCTTGGCTCCGGCGTCGCCGTGCAGCTTGCCGCGGCCAATGAGATTGCCGGCCTCGTACTCGATGCGCCGTACACCTCCATCGTGGACGTCGCCGTGCTGGAGTACCCTTATCTGCCGGTGCGCCCGTTCGTATTTGATCGCTATGAAACGGTGCGCTACCTGCCGAGCGTAACTGCGCCGCTTCTCATCCTGCATGGCGAGGCCGACCGGGTTATTCCAGTCGAGATGGGCCGCGCCGTTTACAACGCAGCCAATGCGCCAAAGGAGATCGTGACCTTCCCGCGCGCCGGCCACTCCGATCATCACATCCACGGGTCGTACGATGAGATGTTCCGTTGGATCGACGCGGTGATGAACGATGAGATGCGCGAAACCGATCAGCGCATCGAAGGCGCAGCGCAGTAAGCCCCTTCAGAACAGTCTCTGCACGCGCCGCGACAGGGAAAATCCGTGGCCGCTGCCGTTATGGCACGTGAGACCGCTCGTCTCTGACAGACACTCAAAGCCGGCCCCACGCCACGTGCCGCCATATGGCAGCACCGGGGCTGTTCCCTTGACGGTATCGCCCGCGCACATTCGCGCGCCCGGCTCGTCGCGACCCGTCACGTAGAACGCCGTGCCCCAATCTGCATCGCAGTCGGCGGGCATCGGCGGATCCGCATTGTCACGCTGCATGACATCGCAACGAAGCAGCGGCGGATCGCCTGGCTCGAGCAGCGGCTCCACCATGCAATGGATATTGTTGGACGGCGTGCGGAACGCGAGTTCCTCGGCACCAGCCGAGCCGGAGCAGACGACGCCGAGAACAGCAAAAGCCGCAACCGCCACACAAATCGAATAGGAAAAGAAATTCGTCATGCTCACCCCATCAATTATCCGCGGGGAGCCGCGGTGCGGACAGCGTGTAGCATCTGAGGGCGGCCGCCAAGCGTCAAACGCCAGCACGGCAAGCGAAGCGCGTCATGCTCAGGCGCCAAGTGCGCCCGGCGGGTGCCGGCCATCCGCTTGCGCGCGGTCAGCCGCATGCAAAGCTTATTTCAGCCGCGTCACTCGAAAAACGACAAATGCGCCCGTGAGCATAGGCTCAGGGCGCATCATGATCGCTCGGTCAGGAGCAGAGATCGTTTAGCGGCGCGGACCAGCAGCAGCCGGAGCCGCCACCTTGCCAGGCAGCAGGCCTTCACGCTGAGCGCGCTTGCGAGCCAGCTTACGGGCGCGGCGCACGGCCTCAGCCTTCTCGCGAGCCTTACGCTCGGAGGGCTTCTCGAAATAGTTGCGGAGCTTCATCTCACGGAAAATGCCCTCGCGCTGCATCTTCTTCTTGAGCGCCTTGAGAGCCTGATCGACATTGTTGTCGCGGACGAGAACCTGCAAGCGGTTGCTTCCTTTGCCTGACCTTTTGACCAATAAGAATACGGCATAGAGAGCGGCGGCCGAGCCACCGACATCCCGTCTGCCCTTGTGGATGGGCGCTTCACTAGCAAAAGGCGGTTAAATTGTCCATCCGCCGCGTGAAAGGACCTATTTACCCATCTCCGACCGCGCCGTGAGCCGGTTGACGTGCCCCATTTTGCGCCCGGGACGGGCCTGGTTCTTCCCGTAGAGGTGCAGGCAAGCCCCTGCCTCCCCAGCCAAATCCGGCCAGGCCGCGACGTCGTCGCCAATGAGATTGGTCATCTGACAGTCCGAATGCCGCCCCGTCGCCCCCAACGGCCAGCCGACCACCGCCCGGATGTGATTCTCGAACTGTCCCACCGAGCACGCGTCCATGGTCCAGTGTCCGGAGTTGTGCACCCGCGGCGCGAACTCGTTGAGCAGCAAGGGTTGCGGCCCCTCGCCCACGTAGAACATCTCCACCCCGATCACGCCGACATAGGCCAGCGCATCAGCCAAACTGCCTGCGATCTGGAGCGCCAGCCTCTGATGCTCCGGTGGCAGTATGCTCGGCACAGTGGACGTCCGCAGGATGCCCCCCTCGTGATGGTTCTGCGGAATGTCGTAAGCGAGGCTCACGCCATCGAGCCCACGCACCAGCAGCACAGAAACTTCGTACTTGAACGGCACCATCGCTTCGAGCGTCGCCGGGGCACGCCCGACTGCCTCGAACGCCGCCGGCAACTCGTCCGCGCTCGCGATGCGCGCCTGCCCCTTACCGTCATAGCCGAGCCGACGCGTCTTCAGGATCGACGGCGCCCCCACCGTCTCGATTGCGGCTGCGAAATCGTCAGCGCTATCGACCGCGGCGAACGCCGGCAACGGCAGCCCCAGCGAAGCAATGAAGCTCTTTTCCTTGAAGCGGTCCTGCGCCACTTCCAGCGCCTTGAGTCCCGGGCGCACCGGCCGAACACGCTCCACCGCAGCGGCCGCTTCTACGGGCACGTTCTCGAATTCATAGGTGACGACGTCGGTCTGCGCCGCGAACTTGGCGATCTTGTCGAGGTCCTCGTACGGCCCGATGGTCGTCGCCACGGCAACGTCCGACGCGGGGCCTGCAACGTCACTGTAGATGTGGCACTTGAAGCCGAGCTGCGCGGCTGCGATCGACAGCATGCGGCCGAGCTGGCCGGCGCCGAGAATGCCGATGGTCGAGCCGGGAGGTAGCGCCTTCATCGAACCGCAAACCTCACTTCGGCGCTTCGGCGACGCTCGCCGTCCGCGCCGCGCGATAGGCTTCGATGCGCCCCATCAGAGCAGCATCGGAAATGGCGAGGATCTGCGCCGCGAGAAGGCCCGCGTTCTTCGCACCCGGCTCGCCGATCGCAAGAGTGCCGACCGGAATGCCAGCCGGCATCTGCACGATCGAGTAGAGCGCATCCTGCCCGTTAAGCGCCGTCACCGGGATCGGCACCCCGAGCACCGGTAGCGGCGTCATTGCCGCGGTCATTCCCGGCAGATGCGCCGCTCCGCCAGCCCCCGCGATGATCACCTTCAGGCCGCGCGACTTCGCCGATTTCGCATACTCATAGAGACGGTCGGGCGTGCGATGCGCCGACACGATCCGCGTCTCGTAAGGAACCTTCAGCTCGTCAAGGATTTCGGCGGCTTTCTTGAGCGTCGGCCAGTCGGACTGGCTGCCCATGATGATACCGACGACGGCGTTTGCGGTGCTCATTTTCGCTGCGTCCGGCCGAAAGAAAGCGCGGGATTACAGGAGCCAGACGCTTAAGACAAGCGCTTTGTCGCCCTCAAAGCCTGGCCGCTTAGCCTGTGCGACTGGCCTTCGAGCACCGCATGAACGGCCGTCATTCATAAGGACGCAGCAATGAACGGCTAGGCGATAATGTCAGGGAGAAGCTGGTCCTCGATCGCCATCATGCGATCCTTGATGGCGAGCTTTTTCTTCTTCAGGCGTTTCACCAGCAACTGATCCGCCGTGGACGACTCTTCAAGCAAAATGATTTGGTCGTCCAGCTCGCGGTGCTCCGCTCTGAGCCTGACCAGTTCGTCCCGAAGCTCTCTCTCGTCGATGCGTTTCATTGGCCGGCTCGGTCAATGCCCCTCTTAAACACCGTGCGAGCGCGCGGACTATCGGCCTGTTCCTACTCGATAGCAAGCACTTGGCACGCCAGACGAGCGCTTAAGACGTCTTTGTCGCTGCCGCAATAGCGATAAGCGCGGCTTGGCGCGAGTTCCCATTTTCATCAAAAATTACGCATCACCTAAATCGTTCTCGGGTTGGACAACGCCACAATCATCTGGCACGCTACTATGTCTCTTCAACAGCTCATGGAGGACCATGATGGCGCTTGCAGCTCACATCGCAGAGCTAGCGGAGAAGCACAAACTTCTCGAGCGTAGAATTGAAGAAGCGGTCACCCGCCCTGGTTCGGATGACCAAGAAATCTATCGTATGAAACTGGAAAAGCTGAAACTCAAAGACGAGATCACTCGTCTCAGCGGAGGCGAAACCCGCCACTAGCAAAACTCCCCCCAATGACCAGGCGAGCGGTCACCGCTCGCCTTCTCCCGGGCCGGCATAAGAGCAATCCGCGCGCAAAGCACCAGCCGCGCGCCTTCGATTTTGCTCACGCGTCCTTCGCCATCTCGCGCAGCTTGAATTTCTGAATCTTGCCCGTCGACGTGCGCGGTACCTCCGCGAACACGATGTGCCGTGGACACTTGTATTTCGCCAGCCGCTCGCGGCACCAATCCATAAGTTCGTCCATCGTCGCATCCATGCCTGGACGCAGCTCGATGAACGCGCACGGCGTCTCGCCCCACTTGTCGTCCGGCTTGGCAACGACCGCGCAATAAGCGACGGCCGGATGCTTGTAGAGCACGTCCTCGACCTCGATCGATGAGATGTTCTCGCCGCCTGAGATGATGATGTCTTTCGAGCGGTCTTTCAGCTGGATGTAGCCGTCCGGATAGAGCACGCCGAGGTCGCCCGAGTGGAACCATCCGCCTTCGAAGGCTTCATCGGTCGCCTTCGGATTCTTCAGGTAGCCCTTCATCACGATATTGCCGCGGAACATGACCTCACCGATGGTCTCGCCATCAGCTGGCACCCGCTGCATTGTCGCTGGGTCCATCACGGTGAGATCTTCGAGCGCCAGATAGCGCACGCCTTGCCGCGTCCGCTTGAACGCCCGCCCGGCCTCGTCGAGCCCATTCCAGTCGACGTTCCACTCATTGACGACCGCCGGGCCATACGTCTCGGTGAGTCCGTAGAGATGCGTCAGGTGGAAGCCGGCCGCGGCCATCGCGTCCATCACCGCCTGCGGCGGCGGAGCCGCAGCGTGATTGAACGACACCTTGTGCTCGATGGGCCGCTTCTCGTCCGGCGAAGCATTGAGCAGCGTCGCCATAACGATCGGCGCGCCCGAGATGTGCGTCACCCGGTGCTCGACAATCGCGTCGTACATCGCCTTGGCGCGCACCCAGCGCAGGCACACGTGCGTGCCGGCAACCGCCGACAGCGACCACGGGAAGCACCAGCCGTTGCAGTGGAACATCGGCAGCGTCCACAGGTAGACGGGATGCTGGCCCATGCCCGCTTCGAGGTTGTTGGCGTAGCACATCAGCGCCGCGCCGCGGTGATGGTAGACGACGCCCTTCGGGTTGCCGGTCGTACCGGACGTATAGTTGAGCGAGATCGCATTCCACTCGTCCGAGGGCATGGACCACTCGAATTCCGGATCGCCCGCCGCGATGAAGTCCTCGTATTCGACGTCTGACAACCGCTCGCCGCTCTGCGGGAATTCCTTGTCGTCGTAGTCGACCACCGGCGGCTTCACGTTCGCCAGCTCCAGCGAAGCCTTCGACAGCGGCGCGAACTCCCGGTCGGTGATGAAGAACTTCGCATCGGCATGATCGAGCTGGAAAGCTACGATCGGCGCATCGAGCCGCGTGTTGATCGTATGCAGCACCGCCCCCAGCATAGGCACCGCGTAGTGCGCCTCCAGCATGGCCGGCGTGTTCGCCAGCATCACCGAAACCGTATCGCCCTCGCCTATCCCGCGCGCCGCCAGCGCCGACGCAAGCCGTCGGCAGCGGGCATAAAACTCCCCGTAAGTAAAACGCTGCGACCCGTGAATGATGGCCAGATGGTTCGGGTAGACGAGGGCCGCGCGCTGCAAAAACTGCAGCGGTGTCAGCGGCTGGTAGTTGGCGCGGTTCTTCTCGAGGTTTTCATTGAACGGATTGGAGGGCATGTTTGGGGCCGGCGCTCGGTGGCTAAGTGCACGCGGGGTATCCGCTTATTCGCAGTGACGCTAGCGAAAGCGCTCCCGCCCGGCAATGCCGATATCCCATTGCCCAATTGCTGGGCGAAGATGGCTGTGCCCATCCTCAAAAATCTTCGCTTACCCAGCTGTTGCGACGGAAAGGAAGGCGTTAGTCTGTTCCTACCGCATGGTCCGCAGTGGGAGATGGCCATGAGTGAACTCAAACAGCAGACGATCGCATTGTGGATCCTGCTGATGCTGTTGATTGTCGTGGTGCCCCTCGCACTTGAATAGCGTGGGCACGCGGATGTCGCTCAGTGCTGCAGCCGCCTGACGCCGCGCAATTCGCGGCGCGGGCTTTTCTGCGCTCATTGCACGGCGGCGCGGCCAATTGCCGACTGAAGGCCTCCACACTCGCCATGCCGCTCAGGCCCATAAGGGCCTACTGTCATTCTCGGCTTCGTGCCGAGGATCCAAAGCGCCGCGTTTTCCGCAGCCTACCGCATTGGGTTAGCTAGGTCCTCGGGACAAGCCCGAGGATGACGTCGGGATAGTCGATACCCCTTGGCCGCAAGGCGGCAAGGGCGCAAGGCGCCCCGCGCCTTAGGCGCGGCCATCAGCCTGCACAGCGCTCACCGCACACAAAGCTTCTCTCAGCTTGTGTCGCCTAAAATCTACTGATCTTCTTCCTCGTCGCGGCGTTCCCCGCCCGACAGCTCCTTGAGCTTGGCGAAAACGCGGGCCTGCTCTTCCTGTTCGGTCTCCTCGCGCTCCTCCGCGTGGCGGGGCTGCACGATCTCGACGCGGCGCTCGGCCGTCGTCTCCTCGGTCGGCAGAAGCGTGCCGGCCTGCTCCAGGTCAGGCATGTCCTTACGCTCACGCTCCACCCGGCGCGCCGCCTTCTTCACTTCGGCATCGAGATCGATCTGCGAGCAAAGTCCGAGAGTTACCGGGTCCTGCGGGGTGAGGTTCGCCGCATTCCAGTGTGAGCGGTCGCGGATCTGCTGGATGGTCGGCTTCGTCGTGCCGACCAGACGCATGATCTGGCTGTCCTTCAGCTCCGGGTGGTTGCGCAGCAGCCAGACGACGGCGTTCGGACGGTCCTGGCGGCGCGACACCGGCGTATAGCGCGGGCCCTTCCGGGTGGGGGTCTCCGGCACCACCACTTTCGGCTCGGCGAGGCGAAGCGCCCGGGCCGGATTCTCCTCCGCTCCCTCGATTTCCTCGCGCGTCAGCTGACCCGAGGTGACAGGGTCGAGGCCCTTGATGCCCTGAGCCACATCGCCGTCGGCGATACCCTTCACTTCCAGGACGTGCAGCCCGCAAAACGAGGCAATCTGGTCGAACGTCAGCGAGGTGTTCTCGACGAGCCATACGGCCGTCGCCTTGGGCATCAGGGGTCTACGGTCGCTCATAGGGGCTTAACCTCCGGCTTCCTGCGTCGGTCCGCAGGGCCAAATCTTTTCTGGGGCAACTGGGGAATGCGCGCCTTATAGACCCTAGGGCCTCCGACGGCAACATGGCCGCCCCCGGTTGCAGATCCTTCCAACCTCCGCTCGTCCGCCCGAGTTGCCCCGCTGGTGCAGCGCAGATAGTGTGCCGCCGGCCGCGGGGACGGCACCACGAACGGGAAGGGATTAAGCATGGGCACGACGCCGAAGAGCGTTTATTTCGAAGACCTTAGCGTCGGGCAAGAGGCGAGCACCTCCAACACGGTGACCGCCGACGTCATCCGTGCCTTCGCCGACGTCTCGGGCGACCGGAACCCCGTTCACATCGACGCGGACTACGCCGCCGGCACTATTTTCAAGGAACGCATCGCCCACGGCATGCTCTCCGCCGCGTTCATCTCCGCCGTGTTCGGCATGGAGCTGCCGGGCCCTGGGGCGATCTACATTTCGCAGACCCTGAACTTCAAGGCGCCGGTCAAAATCGGCGACGTTGTCGTCACTACGGTCAAGGTGGCTGAGCTGATCCCCGAAAAGAAGCGCGCCCGCTTCGACTGCGTCTGCGCCGTCAACGGCAAGGCCGTCGTACAGGGCGAGGCCGTGCTCATGGTTCCAACCCGCCCGGCTTGAAGCTGCGATAAGCCCTGTCCATCTGAGCAATCTGGTCCCGCCGAGGCACTATGCTCATCGTCCACGGCTATAACGAGGTGCCGGCGCAAGCGCGCGGAGCCGTGCTCGCCATCGGTAATTTCGATGGCGTACATCGCGGTCACCAGGAGCTGCTGCGCGTCGCCGCCGCAACTGGGCGGCAGATCGGCGCGCCCTCCGGCGCGATCCTGTTCGAACCGCACCCGCGCGAGTTCTTCCATCCCGAAGAGCCACACTTTCACCTGACCCCGCTACCGCAGAAATTGCGCCTCCTCGAAGCGGACGGACTCGATCTCGCCGTCGTGCTCGACTTCAACAAGGCCCTCGCCGGGCTATCGGCCGTCGACTTCATTGACGATGTCATCGTCAATGGCCTTGGCGCCCGCCATGTGGTGATCGGCTATGATTTCTTCTTTGGCCACCAGCGCAGCGGCACACCCGAAACGATGCGCGAGGTCGCAGACCGGGCAGGCTTTGGCGTGACCATCATTCCGCCCGTCGCCGAAGGTGGAGAGGTGTTCTCCTCGAGCGCCATTCGGCTGCGTCTTGCCCAGGGTGACGTCAAAGGCGCGGCAGAGCTTCTCGGCCGCACCTGGCGCGTTGAAGGAACCGTCGTTGGCGGCGCCCAGCGCGGCACCGGCCTCGGCTTTCCCACCGCCAACATTCCGCTGCCCCGTGGAACCGCCCTCGGCCACGGCATCTATGCCGTCCGCGTCATCGTCGATGGCGCGCGCCACGACGCCGCCGCCTACCTCGGTACGCGCCCGACTTACGATAATGGCATGCCGGTGCTCGAGGTTTTCCTGTTCGATTTCGATGACAATCTCTATGGCAAGGTCATCGAGGTCGAGTTCATCGACTTCATCCGCGCCGACCGGAAGTTCGATTCGAGCGAGGCCCTCGTGGAGCAGATGCAAAAGGACGTCGCCCAGGCCCGCGACATCCTCGCCACCACGTAGGGTGTCGCCAAAGCCAACTTGAACGTCATCCCGGCGCAGGCCGGGATCCACGCAATTCTCAGCAACTAAGCTGCCAGAAGGGACAACCAGGCCGAAACCGCGCCCACCACTTCACCCGATCCGACGCTGAAGTTGGCGTGGGTGCCGGCCAGCGCCGGCATGACGGTTGGGGGCGCCGGCCCGTTTGCCTAGATAACCGTGGGCCATGTTGCTAGAACGCCGGCCAGATGACGCCGGAAGCCGAACCGGGAAGATTGAGACCATGGCTAAGGACAATGGCGGCGACAACGCTGCCAAGGACAAACACAAGCAGGCCGCTGGCGATGCCGCCGCCTCCGCGCAGGCAGAGGGCGATGCCGCCGGGCGCGACTGGGGCAAAACGCTGTTCCTGCCCGAAACGCCGTTTCCGATGCGCGCCGGTCTACCCGACCTCGAGCCGCGCCTGCTCGCCCGCTGGGCCGAAATCGGCCTCTACGAGCGCCTGCGCGAGAAGGGCCGCAACCGCGCGAAGTTCCTGCTGCACGATGGCCCGCCCTACGCCAACGGCAACATCCACATCGGCCACGCGCTCAACAAGATCCTGAAAGATCTCGTCGTCAAATCGCAGCAGATGCTGGGCTTCGATTCCAACTACGTGCCCGGCTGGGACTGCCACGGCCTGCCGATCGAATGGAAGATCGAGGAGAGCTACCGCGCCAAGGGCCGCAACAAGGACGCCGTGCCGATCAACGAGTTCCGCCGCGAGTGCCGCGAGTTCGCGGCACACTGGATCGACGTGCAACGCGGCGAATTCAAGCGCCTCGGCGTCATCGGCGACTGGGACCATCCCTATAAGACGATGGACTATCCGGCCGAAGCCGTAATCGCAGGCGAGCTGATGAAGTTTGCCATGAACGGCACGCTCTATCGCGGCTCCAAGCCCGTGATGTGGTCGGTCGTCGAGAAGACCGCGCTCGCCGAGGCCGAGGTCGAGTACCAGGACTATCAGTCCGACACGATCTGGGTGAAGTTCCCCATCACGAGCGAAGGTCCGCTCACCGGCGCGTCGGTCGTCATCTGGACGACGACCCCATGGACCATCCCCGGCAACCGAGCGATCTCGTTCTCATCCAAGATCAGCTACGGCCTTTACGAGATCACCGCCGCGCCCGAGGGCAACTGGGCCAAGGTTGGCGATAAGCTCATCCTTGCCGACAAGCTCGCCGCCGACGTGATGAAGTCCGCGAAAGTCGATGCCTTCGAGCGCCGCGCTGAGGTGTCAGCCAATGAGCTGGCCGGTCTCATCGCCGCGCACCCGCTCGCCGCGCTCGGCTACACCTTCGACGTGCCCCTGCTCGACGGCGATCACGTCACCGACGATACCGGCACCGGCTTCGTGCACACCGCACCCGGCCACGGCGCCGACGACTACATCATCTGGGTCGCCAGCCAAAAGGCGCTGCAGGCCCGCGGCATCGACACGACGATCCCCTTCACCGTGGACGCCGATGGCGTGCTCACTGCAGAGGCGCCGGGCTTCACCGGCAAGCGCGTGCTCACCGAGAAGGGTGACAAGGGCGACGCCAACGACGCCGTCATCAAGGCGCTGGCCGACGCTGGCAACATCATCGCGCGCGGCCGCGTCAAGCATCAGTACCCGCACTCCTGGCGCTCCAAGAAGCCGGTCATCTTCCGCAACACGCCGCAGTGGTTCATCGCCATGGATAAGCCCGTGAAGGGCATCCCCAAGGGCAACAACCAGACTCTGCGCCAGCTCGCGCTCAAGGCGATCGAGGAAACCGAGTGGGTGCCGGGCACGGGCGAGAACCGCATCCGCAGCATGGTCGACGGACGCCCCGATTGGGTCGTCTCGCGTCAGCGCGCCTGGGGCGTCCCAATCACCGTATTCCGCCACAAGGAAACGGGCGACATCATCCCTTCGCAGAAGTTCGCCAAGTCGAAGGAGCTGATCGCGCGCGTCACCAGCGCCTTCTCCGAGCGCGGCGCCGACGTCTGGTTCGAGGATGGCGCGACCGAGCGCTTCCTCGATGGCCTCGTCGACGATCCCTGGAACTGGGAGCAGGTGCGCGACATCCTCGATGTCTGGTTCGATTCAGGCTCGACGCATGCCTTCACGCTGGAAGACCCGCAGCACTTCCCGACCCTCGCCGGCGTCAAGCGCGTACGCGACGGCGGCAAGGATCGCGTCATGTACCTCGAAGGCTCCGACCAGCACCGCGGCTGGTTCCAGTCCTCGTTGCTGGAATCGTGCGGCACCCGCGGGCGCGCACCTTATGACGTGGTGCTGACGCATGGCTTCATCCTCGACGAAAAGGGGGATGAGAAGATGTCGAAGTCGAAGGGCAACGCGCTCTCGCCGCAGGACGTGATGGCGAAATCCGGCGCCGACATCCTGCGCCTGTGGGTCGCCTCGGCCGATACCACCAACGACATTCGCTTCGGACCAGCCATCGTGCAGTCCGCCGCCGAAGCGTACCGCAAGCTGCGCAATACGCTGCGCTGGATGCTCGGCGCTCTGGCCCACCTCGACGAAGACGAGCGCGTTAAGTTCAAGGATATGCGCGAGCTCGAGCTCGAGCGGCTGATGCTGCATCGCCTGATCGAGCTCGACGAGGAAGTGCGCGCCGCCTACCTCGCCTACGACTATCGCAAGATCGTCGCCGTGCTGTCGCAGTTCATGAACACCGAGCTTTCGGCGTTCTACTTCGACATCCGCAAGGACACGCTCTACTGCGAGCCGTATTCGAGCATGAAGCGCCGCGCCGCGCTCACCGTCATCGACGAAATCTTCAAGGCGCTCGTTGCCTGGCTCGCACCGATCCTGTCGTTCACCGCCGAAGAAGCATGGCTCGCGCGCCAGCCCGGTCGCGAAGGCTCGATCCATCTCGAAACCTTCCCCGAGCCGGACAAGTCCTGGCGCGACGACGAGCTTGCTGCCAAGTGGAATAAGGTGCGCGACGTCCGCCGCGTCGTCACTGGCGCGCTCGAGTTGGAGCGCGCCGCCAAGCGCATCGGCTCCAGCCTCGAGGCAGCGCCCGAAGTCTACGTTGCCGACCCCGACCTCTTGCGCGCCCTCGAAGGCGTCGACCTGGCCGAGGTCGCAATTACCAGTCAGGCGCGGCTCATCGCCAAAGCCCCTCCCGAGGACGCCTTCACGCTCCCCGACGTTGCTGGCGTTGGCGTCGTGCCAAAGCTCGCCGAGGGCAAGAAGTGCGCGCGCTCCTGGCGCGTACTTCCCGACGTCGGCGCCGACCCGGAGTTCCCCGAGCTGTCGCCTCGTGATGCCGAAGCCGTCCGCGAATTCGATGCCCGCGCCGAAGGTGCCATATGACCGCTGAGACGTCCGCCTCGCGCAACTGGCTCTGGGGCCCCTACTCGCGCCTCGGCCTCATCGTGTTCATGGCAACGCTCGCCATCGACCAGGCGCACAAATGGTGGATGCTGCACATCTACGACATTGAGGACAAAGGGCGCGTCTTCGTCACCCCGTTCCTCGACCTCGTCTACGTGAAGAACATCGGCATCAGCTATTCCATGTTCGATCAGGAGAGCTACACCGGCCAGATCATGCTGGCGGGCTTCGGACTGCTGGCAACGCTCGCACTGTGGATCTGGCTCGCCAGGGGCGCCTCGAACCGGCTGCTGGCCATCTCGCTCGGCCTCATCATGGGCGGCGCCATCGGCAATGCGATTGACCGCCTGGTCCTTGGTGGGGTCGCCGACTTCTTCTCGATGCACGCCTTCGGCTTCTATTGGTATGTCTTCAACATCGCCGATGTGGCCATTGTGGCGGGCGTCATAGGGCTGCTATATGACTCCCTGTTGGCGAGTCGCAAAGACGCCGCAAAGTCGTTGTAGCGCAGTGCATTAGCGCAAAGCGCTGCCTAGAGTGCTTCGGGAAAAGTGGGAACCGGTTTTCCGATAAGAGGCACGACAAGGCTCTAGAGTTTGCGCGGGATTGAGAGCGCGAAGAGGCGCCCCGGGGGAAAGACATGCCGCCGAAATTCCGTACTTCCAGCCCGATCCTGCCGCTGCTTGCAGCCGGCTTATCGCTGGCGCTAACCGGTTGCGGAACCGACGACATTCAGTTCAACGGCGGCATCTTCGACGCCGTCGGCCTGTCCGATGGCACCAAGGTCAAGGGTGGCGATCCCAAGCTCGCGGAGCGTGCGCCGCTCGTGGTGCCGCCGACGCTCGACAACTTGCCGGCCCCCGGGCAGGCGCCCGCCCCGACGGAAATCGCTGGCATTAACGACCCCGACGCAGCGAAGCAAAAGTCCAAGGCTGAGCTCGAAGCTGCACAAAAGGCATACTGCGATAAGAACTATCGCGACGCGGGAATGCGCGGCGAGGAAACCTCGATGGTCGAGGGTCCGCTGGGTCCCTGCCGCCCCTCGATCTTGACCTCGGTCAAGAAGTGGAACCAGGGCGACGACGCGGAAGGTCAGTAATCCGTATTGCCACTTGTCCTGGTGCACTGCGAAGGCTGCCCAGTCGTCGAGCAAAGCCGCATATCCATAACCAAAAGCGCAAGAATCCGGTTGCAGCCTCGGGTGCGGCAACTTATACCGCTGTTGGGGGGACGAAGCCCTTTTTCGTCCTCCGCTTAAGGAGGAAACTACCCATGAAGACCTGGAACAAGCCGCAGGTGCGTGAGCAGGAAGTTGGCCTCGAGGTCACTTCCTATATGCCGGCCGAAATCGACATCATCTAAGCTGTCGATTTACTGCGGTATCGATACGGTGGTCGAGCAATCGACCACCGTATTTTTTTGTCCGCACGCTATCGCGTGAAGCAGGCGCTCCTCGCACGATACCGAAAACTGCGCGCACGCCGCTTGTGTCAGCTAGAACTTATTCGTCGAACTTGCCTTCGACCTTGGCCACCCACTTTTCGAAGGTGGTGCGCAGAATGTCGACGTCGTACCGCATGCCCTCGACCACGCCCACGGGATGATCGGGCTGCGCGTCGAGCTTGCGACGGATGTCGCTGTGCATCTCGACCATCTTTTCCCAATCCTTCTGCGCAGCATCGCTCAGCTCGCCAGTCGCACCGGGGGCGACGCGGGCTGCCTTGATACGCTGCTCCAGATCGTCGAGCTTGCTTCTGGTATCGGCGATGAGATCCTGGCTCATGAACTTCTCCCCTATAGACGTTGGGCTTGGCCACATATCTCAGATGGGGCGGCCCGCGCGCGTACCGTAGGGCGAACCACTTCCGATTTCGTCAAGAACGCACGTCCAAGGACGGCCAAATTGCCGCCCGGGGGCGCCTTGGCTTCGCATTATGCGACAGCAGGTGAGATAAACGTAAGAATTGGGTCCGCCTCCGCGCCGCCGCGCGCACGGACTTGACCCGGCAAGCTCCGTACACATCCGCGAGCGCGCACACGCTCAGGCTCCCGCGTGCGGTGAGCTATCGAGCCCGGCTTTGCGATCCGGCGGCCCTCAGCGTCAGCTTGTCACGAGCTGACCGAGCAGACCGGCAATTCCTGCGATCATCAGAAGCCCGATGAAGAACCACGTGACCGCGCTGTCGTTGAGGCTCTCTAAGGTATGCCCCCGCTTGCGTGACATGGCGTCTCCTCAAAAAAAGCGCCCATCCACACGCACTGCCTTGCGAATACACGAGATTCACAGCTTCGCTGATTTGCCTACTTCACCGCCAGCATTAATGCAGTGGACGCCCTATTCAGCTTCGCAACTGCGATATGGCCATGGCAGCCGCCGCTACACGGGGGATTTGCACAATAAAATAGGTCACTTGGACCCGATCTGTGCCCTCGATCCTGTCGGCCCTTCGGCAAATCAGATAGCCCGGATGGAAGCGTCGCCAGCGTGATTCTGCTGCGCGCGTCACTTGGGGGACAGGCAATGCTGCCGAAAATCCGCATGAACTGGCTGGTGATCGGCGTTGTGGCGACCGGGCTTCTCGGCGGCTGTGCGGCCGACGCGATCCGCTCCGGCCAGGTTACGAAGAGCTATCGCCGCGCCAAGTCCGACACCAACGTCGCGCGCCGGCAAACGCAGACGCGTGAAGCAGCCGTCAGGCCGACCCAATCGGCGATCGAAACCGGTTCGATCGACAAGAACGCCGCCCCCGTCACGTCCAAGTCCGATCCACGCTGGCAGTGGTGCGAGCAGCGCCACATCGACCATCAGGCCGGCAAGGCACCGGGCGGCGCGACCGATCTCGCCAAGAAACTGGAAGACGACCGCACCTGCGCCGCCGTCTATGGCAGCAGCGATCCGCAGGGCGACCTCAGCCCCTAGTTTGGTGGCGCTGCGAGCATAACCGCGACGGCCACCGCCACCAGCCCCGACGCTACGGCCAACAGCACGCGCACCAGGTCGATGACGAAGTGCGCGACGGCTCTGATACCCGCGATGATGCGTGGATGAACCGCTGCTCGCGCCGTGGCCCGCAGTTTCCTTTGCGCTTTTGTGAAGCCGCTAGCGCTGGCCTCACGCACACGCAGATGCCAGCGCAGCCTCTCCGCGGGAACGGGCGCCATTGGCGCCCCGCGCTCAGCGCAAAATGCACTTGTGCCGCCAGCCGAGCGCTCGAGCAGAGCCGCGACCAGCTCCACGTCGTCGAGACGCGAAAGAACACCGCTACGGGAGGACTGAAGCTGCTGCGGACGCATTTGCTCACACTCGCGCTGCTGCAGGCATTGTGCGGCCAAGCCGAGGCATGATCAACGCACAGCGCCACATCGTCACCACTAACTCACGCAATTCTGATCGCTCACGATGCGTTGCATTAGCGAAGCCTCGTTGTTCCACCACCATGAAAAAAGCCCCAGCCAAGACCGCCGCTGCAAAGTCGAAGACGTTTGCCGCCGCCAAGGCGGAGCAAGCTATCGATCCCGCCCGGCTCATCGATGCACGAATAGACGAGTTGGACGATTGGCGCGGTGAGATGCTCGCCCGCGTTCGCACCCTCATTCACGAGGCCAACCCCGAGATCGTCGAGGAATGGAAGTGGAGAGGCGTCCCGGTCTGGTCGCACGCTGGCATCATCTGCACCGGCGAGACTTATAAGAACGTCGTGAAGCTGACGTTCGCCAAAGGCGCATCGCTGCCCGATCCTACGCGGCTGTTCAACTCCAGCCTCGATGGCAACGCGCGCCGCGCCATCGATCTGCATGAAGGCGATAAGATCGACGTTAAGGCCTTCAAGACGCTCATTCGCGCCGCCGGTGCGCTAAACATCGCCTCTTCCAAACAGAAAAAGCGCGCATAGAACCCCAATGGGCCGGTGCCGCTACCCTTTTGGCCCGCTCCCGCCGTTACGATCGATCTCCATCACGAGCACGCGAACGGCGGTCATTACCGTTTCCACCCAGCGCCCCGCCGCGACATTGTCCTGTCCGATATTGTGCATGGCACTGGCGTAGGCGCGATGGGCCTCGTCGAGCGCTTCATCGCGCACATGCGCTGGCATGGCTGCAATCTTCACCGCCGTGCTCTGAATGCTCGCGAGCGTCTGCACGACGATCTCGTTTTTATCCATGAGCTTGGCCCCCTGTTGGCATGGCGCGCACCATCATCACTGCGCGCGGCGTTTGTGAGGCGCACCACGTTCTGACGCGGCGCCGACAAAAAAACGCCGCGGATGTGTGTGACCGATACAGCCAGCGGGGAAAGCACCAATTTGTTTTCATGTAATGGATGCGCGATGAGCGCTGGAGGTGACCTCGTGTTCAACACCGATCCCACTAAGAACGGTCTGCCGCAACCCAAGCTCGGGCCGACGCCCCTCACAGCGACGCCGGCCTCACCAGCGCCGCGCTCTGCGCCCTCACCGTTTGAAAGATCTGCGACGGCACCGAGCGGAACATCGGTCATCGGCACTGATCTCACCATTCTCGGCGATCGCATTACGATCATCTCCGCCAACAAGTTGCAGGTAGACGGCGACATTCGCGGCAACGTGCACGGCAAGCAGGTCGTCATCACCGAGGAAGGCTCTGTGGTCGGCATGGTGTGCGCAGAAGCCATCGAAGTGCGCGGCGGCGTGCGTGGATCGATCTGCGCCGTCTCAGTCAAGCTTCAGGCAGGTGCGCAGGTCGAAGGCGACATCACGCATCAGAAGCTCATGATCGCTGAGGGCGCTGAGTTCGATGGCCGCGTCAAGCTAACGAAGGACCCGAACGAGCTCATTCCGGTTCTCGATCCCGAGGTCATCGAGCGCAATCGCCTCAACGGCGACGTTGGCCGCTTCGCAGCACCTGATCAGACATCAGAAAGTACAACGTAGACGGGGGAAATCATGACACTGGCCGAGGCGCTCGCCAGCGAGCGTGAAAGAAGCCGCAAAGAAACCGAGGAAGCAGCCACAAGGCGGGAAGTCGGCAGGACCGTGTTGCAGGCGCTGGCGCAGCGCCTCAATGCCGACCCGCTGCCATCCTGGTTCTTCATCTCCAAGGGCGACGAGATTCTCGTCGCCCATACTCGTAACGGGGCGACATCACGCCAGCACGTCGGCACGTGGAGCGTTGCCGACGACATGCGTCTCGTCTTCGATGAGGAATCGACCGAGTGGATCACGGCCGAAAGCTGTGCACGCGTGCTCGACGAGGCGGTGAAGATCACCGCTAGGTTCATCGTCGATACCGAGAGCCGGATGCTGCCGGCCGTGCACGAGTTCGCCCAGTTGCCGCAGCGCGCCTGACGCTGCGGCACTCACGCAATTATTCTGCGGCGATCATAGCTGCAACGGCGGCATCGTGCGCGCCGTCATCCTGGCCGAGCATGCCCAGCGCGTGCAGATAGACTTCGAGCACCGCATCTTCTTCCTGGCGCTCGGTTGCGCTCTTCTTGCGCAGCCGCACCACCTGGCGCAGCACCTTGACGTCGAACCCAAGCCCCTTGGCCTCGAGAAACTTGTCGCGGATATCGCCGGCGAGCGCCTTCCTCTCTTCCTCGAGCCGCTCGATCTGCTCAACGAGCTGACGCAGCTGCTTTTGCGCCGAGGCCTGTAGCGTCGTCATCCCTCTTCTCCATACGTGATAAAGGAGAAGAAACGCTATTCGCCCCGCCTTGCCCCTTCAAGGCGAGCCCGCGAGCCATCCATAGAAATCTTCAATTGCCCCTGCGGTTTGTGTGTCACACTTCACAAACCTTCCGCATCCCTCTCGGCGATCCACAAAGTTCGCAACACGCAACTCCGCTGTCATCCTCGGCTTTATGCCGAGGACCCACAGCACCACAACTTCCGGCGCACAAGCGGATGAGTGGGGCCTCGGGACAAGCCCGCGGATGACATTGTGCACGGGCACGCATCTTGGCCGCGTCAGCGGCAAGGGCCCAAGGGGCCCCGCGCCCAATGACGCGGCTATCACCTTGCGGAACAAGCAGCCGCACAACAAGCTTGCCGCCGCTCGTGTCACCTAAAACTACTTATGACCACCCGCGCTCGACTGGGCGAACTTTGCCTTAGCTTCTGGCGAGGCCTCGGTCTGATAGCGCTGCTGCCATTCCTTGTATGGCATGCCGTAGATCAGCGCCCGGGCGTCGTCTTTCGAAACTTCAATGCCGCGCTCAGCCGCTGCGTCCTGATACCAGTTCGACAAGCAGTTCCGGCAGAACCCTGCCAGGTTCATCAAGTCGATGTTCTGCACATCGGTGCGCTCGCGCAGGTGCGCAACCAGCCGGCGGAACGCTGCCGCCTCGAGTTCGGTCGTGGTCTTGGGGTCGATGTCGCTCATCCTGTGCCCTCGTGCACCGTATAGGGCGGGGCCCCATCCGTGTCGGTATGCGAGCCGAAGTATTGCACTGCGTGCATTGCCTCGCGCAACTCGGTCCGAGCGAACACCGCCTGCACCGCTTCCGCAAGCCGCGCTGCCCACGCGAGCTGCCCTTCCTCGTTGCGAATGAGGTCCTGGCGGATCTCGATGATGGTATGTGCGATGCCGCGGCGCGTGCCGTGCTGCCACATGCAGTCGCCCGCGAGCTTGCCGTCGTAGGGCTCGTTCTCACCCACGACGATTTCCGGATCCGCGCGCAGCGCATCCAGCAGCGGCACCGAGAACCGGTAGTCGCGATCCCATAGGATCGCCCCGTGCCAAGGCCGAGGCACGCCCTTCCAGTTATCTGTGAAGCTATGGATCGAAAGCAGCGCTGGCGGCACACCGGCCCCGACGCAATCCTCGATCAGGTTGTCGACGCGCTGATGATAGGGTTCGTAATACTGGCGTACGCGCCGGTCGCGCTCCGCTGTATCGAGATGCCGATTCCCAGGCACCACCGCGCCATCGGAAATGCGCATGATCAGCGTCGGGTCATCGAGTCCCCGGTTGGGGTCGATCAGCAATCGTGAAAACCGCGTCAGGATTGCAGGCGCCCCGAGCAGCCGAGCGACATGGCGGGTAACGGCCGCCGCACCAATGTCATAGGCGATGTGCCGCTCCAGCTCGCCAGCGGGCAACCCCAGGGTACCGTACTCGAGCGGGAGCGCGTTGGTGGCGTGGTCGCACATGACCAAGAGACCAGCATCGAGCCGGCCCGGCACCACTTCATAGCTGTCGGTGACAAGGGGGTCGGCGAGCAGCAACCCACCGTGGCCGTCGGAGTCAGGCATCGCCTTTATATAGCTTTGCAGCGCTGTCACGAAAACTACCCAGAGGCATTTCAAACACTACCCGACCGAACTACCCGCGTCGGAGGAAGGCTTGACGCGGCAAACGCGATTGCGCAAACCAGCGTTCGGGCAGGGGGACGGGCTAGAATGACCGCTATCGGCGTTTCGGCGTATCGATCATTGGTCGAAGGCCGCGGACGGGGCGTGGCAACGCGTGCCGCTTCGCGTCTGTGCCGCGGTCAACCGCAATGCCGCCAAGTTCCTGTAAAACAAACACTGCACCCTGCCTTGTCGGGGCGAGTCTCCAAGGCCCGCCGCATGATTAACATTTCTGTTCGCCACAACCGCTCTCTCAGCGGAACCGAGCGCGGTGACGCACCACCGGCAGAACGAATTGCATAGGCGAGCGGAGCAGTCCAAAGTGTCGGCCGAACGGGGAAACAAGAAGTGGTGGCATCGAAGGCCCGGCTATGCGGCCTGCCTGCTCCTGCCGCTGCTCGGTTTCTCTGCGCAAGCTCACGCTGATCTCAAACTCTGCAACTCGACCTCAAGTCGCGTCGGCGTCGCCGTCGGTTATCAGGACGCGACCGGTTGGGCCACGGAAGGCTGGTGGAATATCGCCTCTCAAACTTGTGAAACGCTCCTTAAAGGGGCAGTGCCGAGCCGGTTTATTTACGTTCACGCCCTAGACTATGACCGCGGCGGCGAATGGGTCGGCACGAACTTCATGTGCACCGACGAAAAATCTTTTGCCATCCGCGGGGTTCAGGATTGTCAGAAGCGCGGCTATAAGCGCACCGGTTTCTTTGAAGTCGATACGGGCGAGTCGCAGGAGTGGACCATCCGCCTCACCGACCCCGAGGCGAGTGAAAAATGAGACGCAAAAGAAGGGTCAAGGTCGTCGCGACCTTAGGTCCCGCCTCCTCGGCCACTGAGATGATCGAACGGCTCTTCCTGGCCGGCGTCGACGTGTTCCGCATCAACATGAGCCACTCTTCGCACGACACCGCGCGTGCGTTGCAGAACTCCATTCGCTGGGTCGGAAAGCGCCACCGGCATCCGATCGGCATCCTCGCTGACCTGCAGGGCCCGAAATTCCGCGTCGGCGAATTCGCCGGCGGCCGCGTCTTCGTGAACGACGGCGCCATCTTCCGCTTCGAGCGCACCGAGCAGCCTGGCAACTCCGAATCCGTCTTCCTGCCCCACCCGCAGATTTTCGCCGCCGTCGAGCCCGGCCACACGCTGCTGCTCGATGATGGCAAGCTGCGCATGCGCGTCATCGAGAAGAAGCAGGGCTCCATCGCCGCCGAGGTACTGGTGGGCGGTGCCCTGTCGAGCCGCAAGGGTATCAGTCTTCCTGATACCCTCTTGCCGATTGGCCCGCTCACCGAAAAGGATCGCGCCGACCTCTCTTACATCCTCAAGCTCGGCATCGACTGGATTGCGCTGTCGTTCGTCCAGCGCGGCGAGGACGTGGAAGAGGTGCGCAAGGTCGTCGGTGATCGCGCCGCCATCCTCGCCAAGATCGAGAAGCCGTCCGCCATTGCCGATCTCGACGCCATCGTTGCGGCCGCCGACGGCCTGATGGTCGCGCGCGGCGATCTCGGCGTTGAAATGCCGGTCGAGCGCGTGCCCGGTCTGCAGAAGCAGATCACCCGCAAGGCGAGAGCTGCCGGTAAGCCAGTCGTCGTGGCGACGCAGATGCTGGAAAGCATGATCTCCTCGCCAGTCCCGACCCGAGCCGAGGTTTCGGACGTCGCTACCGCCGTGTTCGACGGTGCTGATGCCGTCATGCTGTCGGCTGAATCAGCCGTCGGCCAGTTCCCGATCGAGGCAATCCAGATGATGGATCGCATCGCCATCGAGGTGGAAGCAGACCCGGGCTACGACTCGATTATCCACGCCACCCAGACGGCCCCGCAGCCAACCGGCGCCGACGCCATCGCCACGGCAGCCCACGCCATCGCCGACACGGTGAAGCTGTCTGCCATCGTCTGCTACACGGCGACCGGTTCGACCGCCCTGCGCGTCACGCGCGAGCGCCCCAACCTGCCGATCATGGGCCTGACGCCCGTTGAATCGACAGCGCGGCGGCTTTCGCTCGTCTGGGGCCTGCATTCGGTGATGACGGGCGACCCGGCGACGCTGACTGACATGGTCAGCAAAGCCTGCCGCATCGCCTTCGACGAAGGATTTGTTCCACCGCACGGTGGACTGCTGATCACCGCTGGCGTGCCGTTTGGCTCGCCCGGCGCCACCAACATGATCCGCATCGCCTTCGTCGACGAGAACGGCGCCCCCTCGACCGAGATCCGCTGAGCGGTGACACGGGCTTTGAGAAGCTGTGTCACCCAACAACCAAAGAGACTATATCCCCTGCCCCTCGACCTCGACCGATAGCTCGTCGATGGCTTCCTTGGCGCCGCTCTGATGGGGGTTGATCTTCAGGATCTCGCGATACGCCTTCAGTGCTGCCTTCTTCTGACCGGTGTCACGCAGAATGCGCGCCAGCCCGTCGAGCGCTTTGTAATGGTGCGGATCGAGCGCTAGTGCGCGCCGCAGGTCACCAACCGCAGCTTCGTAATTGTCGAGCCGGAATTGCACAACCGCACGCCGGTTCCACCCCTCGGCGTAGTCGGGCATGAGCTCGACAACCGCATCGAGGAATTGCAACGCCAGCTCATCGTCCTTGTCGTTGAACGCTTTCGCCGCCCGGCTCATTAGAACGCCGACGGTATCGCTGCCAGACTGCTGCCAGACGCCTTCGATGGCCTGCTCGATGGGAGCCGCATCCGCCTCGCTCGGCGCTTGCGCAAGGTGCGAATAAAGTTCTGAGAGCAGCGCCTCCCGATCTTCCGGCACCGGCTTGTCAGCGGGCATCGCCGGCTTCGCCGACGGGAACACCGCACCTGGCGGCGCCGGAATCGGCGGCAGGTCGTTGTGCGGCGCTGGAAGAGGCTTCAGCTGATCGGCGCCCGGGAGGCTCTGGGCCTTGGCGGACATCTGTCCGCCGAAGGAGCCTGCAGCGGCCAGGAGGCCGCAAAGACCGAGGGCGATGAAGAGGCGAGGCATGGTGCTGCGCATCCGGCTACAATAGGACGTAGCAGCATGGGCGTCAAAAGGTGGCGAAGATTCGCCGCTCAGCCCTGCCGTGCCTTGAAGCGCTTCTGCACCTTGTTGATGATGTACACCTTGCCCTTGCGACGGACGAGGCGGTTGGCGCGGTGACGGCCGCGCAGTGATTTCAACGAATTCCGAACTTTCATCTCAACACCGAGTGATCAAAGGATGGTGGGCGCGACAGGGATCGAACCTGTGACCCCTACCATGTCAAGGTAGTGCTCTACCGCTGAGCTACGCGCCCCAGAGGCGTGCTTCTATGCGTTCGCCCCCCGCAAGGTCAACAGCTGATTGCAGGGTTTGGCGAGATCTTGCTCTAAGCGGCCAGCAAACGGTCCACTTCACGCACCAAATCCTTCAGATGGAAGGGCTTGGAGAGGACTCGCGCGTCCTTGGGTGCCGAGTTGTCGCTGTTGAGGACGACGGCGGCAAACCCCGTAATGAACATGATCTTGAGGTCCGGATCCAACTCGCTCGCCCGGCGGGCCAGCTCGATCCCATCCATCTTCGGCATCACAATATCGGTCAAAAGCAGCGTGAACGGCTCCGATTTCAGCCGCTCGAACGCTTCTTCCCCGTTGGGAAACGCGATGACATCGTAGCCCGCCTTCTTCAGGGCCCGGACCAGGAAGCCGCGCATCGAATCGTCGTCTTCGGCGAGCAGGATGCGGGAAATCGTTACACTAGAGGGCTTTGCGGTCATGGCTACTCTGAAACTGTCAGTTGGATGCGCCGGTCGATGCCACGCGCGGCCCCGACTGTGATTCGACTATGGTAAACGGCTGGTGAAGTGTCCGGCAGGAACCTGCCGAGCCCGTTTCGCCCTCCGCAACGAGAAACGGAGCACTAGCGCCCACCAGTGGACATAATGCGGCGACGTTGGCACAGTGAGCAAGGCCGGATGACACTGGTTGTTACGCCTTCTTTCAGTAGTGCGCTATTCCGGCAGCGACCAAGCCGTCTGTCCTGAACCGAATTGAGCCGGCGCCGGTCAGCGAAGAGGGATACCGCAAGAAGCATGCCCGCCCGCGACGGTCATCCTGTCCCCCCCGAGTTGTTGCCGCCTTACCAAGTGAGCGCGCCGGCAACTCCCATTGCCCCATTCGTTCTTTGCTCTCCCCACTCCGGCAATATCTATCCCGATAGCTTTATCGCTTCTTCCCGCCTCAACCCGCTTTCGCTGCGCAAGTCTGAGGACTGCCTCGTCGATCAACTATTCATGCCCGTCGCTGCGTGCGGAGTGCCCCTCATCACGGCGCGCTTTCCCCGCGCCTTCCTCGACGTAAACCGCGAGCCTTACGAGCTTGATCCCGACCTTTTCGACGAACCGCCGCCCGAATTCGCAAACACCCAGTCGGTGCGTGTCGTCGGCGGCCTTGGCACAATCGCCCGTATTGTCGCCGACGGCGAGGAGATCTACCGCGACAAGCTCCCCCTCAGCGCCGGCCTTGCCCGCGTCGAGCATCTCTACGTCCCGTTCCATCAGGCCTTGCGCGAACTCGTCGAGGCGACCCGCACGCGTTTTGGCTATGCCATTCTGATAGACTGCCACTCGATGCCCTCCGCCTCGATGGCGCCGTCCGGCGGCCCACGCCCCGATATCGTCCTTGGCGATCGCTTCGGCGCCTCGGCCGACAGCCGCATTACGCGCTTCCTGAAGGATGCCCTCACGAGCCTCGGCTACGAAGTGCACATGAACCGGCCATACGCCGGCGGCTACATCACCGAGCACTACGGACGTCCCGCGCGCGACGTCCACGCCGTGCAAATCGAGATCAACCGCGGCCTTTACCTGGACGAGATGAAGCTGCTCCCCACGGCCGGCTTCGCTGATTTGCAGCGCGACCTGCTCAGCCTCGCCGCGCCGCTGTTCAACGATTTGCCCGCTCTGCTCGAGCACCGCATGGCAGCTGAATAGGGAGCAACCCTCGCTGCATTGCAAAGCTATGCAAAACAATCATGCTGCAGCGCACAACGTATAGCTCACCGTCGCCGCGTGCCGCACGCGGAGCGGCCACGAAAAGCGCCCGAAGAACCTAGGATAATCGCTGCAAACGGCAGACGCCCGGCCGTCAGCGCGCCGCCGATGGGCGGCGGGCAAGAAAAAAGGGCCGTTCGGGTGTCGAACGGCCCAAGTCTAGGGAGGAAACGCCCAAGGAGGGCTACAACACCGGAGCAAGCTCACGATGTCGCATCGCAAAAGTTACTGGTGCGACGCAGCATAATCAAATGCATTTTTTGCAGAGCTGCCCTTCCAAAATCAGGGGCCCATGCAAATCTCGGCTACCAGTCACACCTCTAGAAGTCGAGCAGTACATTCCTACCACCCAAACGTGAAAAAAGGCCGTCCGGCGAACGAACGGCCCAAGTCTAGGGAGGAAACGCCCAAGTGGGCTAACGGTAGTCTGGAGCGACCAGCGCCACCGCGCACTTCACATATGAGACTGTTCGCATCTGCAATCAACGGAAGAGCGACGCTTGGTCCCGCATTGAGGGTATGATGTCACTAGACGGCAACAGCAATTGATTGTCGGACACATATATGAAAGATGCGCACTACAACGTGCAGACTAACCGCCGTGTTTGGCGGGTCTTATACTGAGATCTAACCTTATCGGGGCGGGCGAAATACTGTGGCAAATCGGACTCAGATAGATCTGCAGGCGCTCATCGATTTCGCTCAGAGCCTGGCTGACGCTTCTGGCGACGCCATTCGCCCGTATTTTCGCACGCCCATTGGCGTCAGCAATAAAGCGGACGGCGGCGACTTCGACCCCGTGACCGCCGCTGACCAGGCCGGCGAGCGCGTCATCGCCGAACTGGTCGCCCATGCTTGGCCGGAGCACGGCTTCGTCGGCGAGGAGCACGGCACCACGCGCGCCGACGCCCGCCTCCGCTGGGTGGTAGACCCTATCGACGGCACACGTGCCTTCATTATGGGCTGGCCCCTGTGGGGCACGCTCATCGGATTGCTCGATGACGGCGCCCCGGTCCTCGGCATCATGGACCAGCCGTTCACCCGCGAGCGCTTCTGGTCCGGCCAGGACGCAGCTTACGTCCGCACTGCCGATACGCCGGCAAAGGAGATCAGGACTCGCCCCTGTGCGTCGCTGTCCGACGCCATCCTCTCGACCACGCACCCGGATCTCTTTGCCACCGGATACGAGGCCGACGCCTTCGCGCGCGTCAAAGCCCGCGTGCGCATGACGCGTTATGGCGGCGACTGCTACGCGTATTGCCTGCTAGCCGCCGGCTTCTCCGACCTCGTCATCGAATCCGGCCTGAAGCCCTACGACATCGTTGCTCTCATCCCGATCATCGAGAAGGCGGGCGGCATCGTCACCACCTGGGACGGCCGCCCCGCGACCGAAGGTGGATGCATCATCGCCGCGGGCGATCCGCGTGTGCACGCCGAGGCCCTGGCCCTGCTCGCCGGCTGAGCCAACGGCACTCCCACCAGCGTAGCTTCGGCTTAGGCGACCTTCATCTCGACGCCCAGGTAGGCATCGATCGCAGCCCAGAAACGCGTGCGCACCGCATCATTCTCCTGCAGAATCTCGTGCTTCGAGCCTGGCATCAGGATGCACGAGGAGACCTTGGCGCGGACGGCGAAGTCCTCGATGGCCCGGGTCGACACGACGCTGTCGTTGCCGGCCGCGAACATCAGCAGCGGAATATTGATCTGCGAGGGAAAATCGGCCGCCTTGAGCATGTGGCAAGACCTCAGCGCGCTGCGCAGCCAGCCCACCGTCGGCGAGCCGATCCCGAGCGACGGCCTGAGTTCGAGCACCGCCTTCGTTCGCTGCCACCGCTCCGGATCGGACGTTAGCGCATTCCCCTCGAACTTGCGCATCGCATAGAGGTCGTCCGAACCGCCGACCACATAGGCGGTCGACATCCCCATTAGCGCGGCAACTTCGGAATAGATGCGCGCCCGCCGAGCCGTAGTGCCAAGTGATTCTTCGGCGATCGCGATCATCGGTGCCGTCAGAACCAGTCGTTCGAACCAGAGCCCCGGCATTGTCGCGTTGCGCAGCAGAATATTGCCGCCCATCGAATGTCCCAGGCCGATAAACGGCGGCGGGCAGTCGGGCAGCACGACGTCCTTCATGAAGCGGATGAGATCGCGGTCATACTCCCAGAAGCCGCGCACATGCCCCTTGCGCGGATTGGCCAGCATCCGCTGCGATCCACCTTGCCCGCGCCAATCCATCGTGGCGACCGCGAAACCGCGCCGTCTCAGATCGGCGATGACCTCGAAGTATTTTTCGATGAACTCGGCGCGCCCCGGCAGCAGACACACGGTTCCCCGTCGCGGCAGCCGGGTCGCGTCCCAACGCGCATAGCGTAGCTCGGCCCCGTCATAGCCATGAAAAGTTCCGACGGTTCCCCCGCTTGGGACCGGGTTCTTGGCGAGCGCCACGAGTTGCATCGCGCCTCCTTGGGCATTGCACGACTCTTCGCCGCCATCATACAGGCGGCGAAGAGTTGCGGCCATGCTAGCGCGATTGAGCGGCCGGAGGCTTTTAGTATGGCGCCCAGTGCCGGCGCGGTGGTCCCCAGGCATAAGGCCCCATCCGCGGTCCCAGCGGCCGCGCATCGACGATTTGCCCGGAACACCGATCGATCGTCAGGTCGAACAACCGCCCGCGCCCGCGCCGCGCCTTCACCAATACCACGTCCTCGCGTGGCTCCAGCGCGTGGAAGTCGTACCAGCCGGCATCGCGCAGGCGATCGCGCGCGACATCGCGCGGAATGCACCCGCGCTCCCGGAAGCGCGGTGGATAGGGAGGCTCGAAGTCATCGGGGACATCGGCGTAACGGTCGCCACGGGGTGGAGGTCCTTCGCCGTATCCATCGTAGGGCGGCTCGTAAAGATCGGCCGCATTGGCCGGCAGTGCGGTAAAGGCAAGTGACACGGCAAGCGCAGATGCCGCGGCGAGACGGGCGTACGCTGACATGTGTAAAGACTCCTTGGAGAGGAAGGTTGCGGCTGCTTCCCAAAGCCCCGCGAGGGTGACCCTCGCTACATGAACCGCACCTGAAGGGTGTTGGTTTCCTGTTGCCGCAAAGTGACTTGAGACCCCGCGCCACAGCCCGTCGACCTAACGCGTACCGGCGCCTTGAACCGCCTTCGGGCGCTCCTAAATACAGACTGTGCGCATGCCCCTCGGGGGTGCGCCACAAAGTGGTCGTCCGGCCATCACGGCGGACGCAACTGCATGTCGCTCAACTTCGGAGGATATGTCATGCGACAGTTTGATTTTGCCCCTCTCTATCGTTCCACCGTTGGTTTCGACCGTCTTGCCAAGCTGCTCGACGGCGTCAGCGGTCTTGAGGCTTCCGACGGCTACCCGCCGTACAACATCGAACGCCTCGGCGAGAACGATTATCGCATCACCATGGCGGTCGCCGGCTTCAACAAGGATGAGTTCAAGATCGAGGTCAAAGAACAGACCTTGGTCGTCTCGGGCGAGAAAGAACCCGAGAAGAAGGATCGCGTGTTCCTGCATCGGGGCATTGCCGCCCGCTCGTTTGAGCGCCGCTTCCAGCTTGCCGACCACGTCGAAGTGAAAGGCGCCGACTTCACCGACGGCCTGCTGCACATCGACCTCGTCCGCAATCTTCCCGAGCGGATGAAGCCGCGCACCATCTCCATCGGCGTCGGCCAGAAGCAGATCGAGGCAACCACAGCCTAAGGCCGAGCCAGAAACGTCAAGTTTACCCGCGTGAAGCTCCCCAGGGGGCGGTCGCCCAAGTCGGCGGCCGCCCTTTCTGCGAATCCCTCGGCCATTGACGCCTCGCTGCTATTGTGTAGGCGGCAGAAATCTGCGAAGCTCGGCTGAAAGGTCAGTACTCCTGTCCTTTATGGATCGTGGCAGCGGGTGCCTGGCGGGGCTCGGCTGCTGCTGCCATAGCGGCGGGAGTGAGCGAGGTGTTCGAAGATGCGGGCCGCTTGGCCCCTGCAGGATCGCTCAAGGTCCAACTGCAGCGCCCGGGCAGCATCCCCCAGCAATACCGCTCCGCTTCATCTGACGTTCTTGACTAACGCCGCTTGAGACCGATCAATCGATCTTTCGCGGCTCACCAAGCTATCCGCCCTGAGCATAGTGCTGAATGCAGCGTCCCCGCACCGAGGTCGCAGTATGACGAAGACCCGAGAAATGAGCGAATTCGAAGCCGACATGATCGAGAACGCAACGCCGCCGGCTCAGGGCCTTTACGACCCTGCGAACGAGCACGATTCCTGTGGCGTTGGCTTCATCGCTGACCTCAAGGGCCGCAAATCGCACCAGATCGTCTCCGACGCTCTGCAGATTCTCGCCAACCTCGAGCATCGCGGTGCCGTGGGTGCCGACCCGCTCGCGGGCGATGGCGCAGGCATCCTCATTCAGATCCCGCACGACTTCCTGAAGGACGAGTGCAAGAAGCTCGGCTTCTCCCTGCCCCCGCCGGGCCGCTATGCCGTCGGCCACATTTTCATGCCGCGCGACGAGCGCCTGCGCGCCCATTGCGAGCGCGTCTGGACGCGCATCGTCAAGGAGCAGGGCCTTGAGCTGATCGGCTGGCGCTCCGTGCCGGTCGACAACTCGTCTATGTCTGAGCTGGTCATCGCCACCGAGCCAGTGCACCGCCAGGTGTTCATCGGCCGCCCCTCGACCATCCTCGATCAGGACGACTTCGAGCGCCGCCTCTATCTGACGCGCAAGATCGTCTCCAACTCGATCCAGCAGGCCTACAAGAACCGCGACATCGGCCACTACACCGTGTCGCTGTCTTCGCGCACCCTGGTCTACAAGGGCATGTTCCTGTCCTACCAGGTGAAGGCCTACTACAAGGACCTCTCCGATCCGCGCTGCGTATCGGCAATGGCGCTCGTGCATCAGCGCTTTTCGACCAACACCTTCCCATCGTGGAAGCTCGCGCACCCCTATCGCATGGTCGCGCACAACGGCGAGATCAACACGCTCCGCGGCAACGTCAACTGGATGGCGGCGCGCCAGGCGTCGGTGTCGTCCCCGCTGTTCGGTGAGGACATCTCCAAGCTGTGGCCCATCTCCTATGAAGGCCAGTCGGACACCGCCTGCTTCGATAACGCGCTCGAATTCCTCGTGCTCGGCGGCTACTCGCTAACGCACGCCGCGATGATGCTCATTCCCGAGGCCTGGGCTGGCAATCCGACTATGGATCGCAAGCGCCGCGCGTTCTACGAGTATCACGCCTGTCTCATGGAGCCTTGGGACGGCCCGGCCGCGATGTGCTTCTCCGACGGGCGCCAGATCGGCGCCACGCTCGACCGCAACGGCCTGCGTCCCGCGCGCTATCTCGTCACCAAGGACGACCTCGTCGTCATGTCCTCTGAATCGGGCGTGCTCCCGATCCCCGAGGAAAAGATCGTCCAGAAGTGGCGCCTGCAGCCCGGCAAGATGCTGCTCATCGACCTCGAAAAGGGACGCATCGTCTCCGACGAGGAACTGAAGGCCGAGATCTCCGCTTCCAACCCGTATGAGACGTGGCTGAAGCGCACGCAGATTCTCGTCTCTGACCTTCCGCTTCCCAAGAGCCGCTCGACCGCGAAGAAGTCCAACGTCTCTCTGCTCGATATGCAGCAGGCGTTCGGCTACACGCAGGAGAGCCTCAAGCTGCTCATGATGCCAATGGCGCAGAGCGGCCAGGAAGCCATTGGTTCGATGGGCACCGACACGCCGATCTCGGTGCTGTCGTCGAAGTCCAAGCTGCTGCACACCTACTTCAAGCAGAACTTCGCTCAGGTGACGAACCCGCCGATCGACTCGATCCGCGAAGAGCTCGTCATGAGCCTCGTCTCGTTCATCGGCCCGCGCCCGAACATTCTCGATCTCGAAGGCACCTCGCGCCAGAAGCGCCTCGAGGTCTATCAGCCGATCCTCACCAACGAGGATCTGGAGCGCATCCGCCAGATCGGCGAGGTGAAGGACAACGAGTTCTCGTCCATCACCCTCGACATCACCTACGCCGCCGAGAAGGGCGCCGCGGGGATGGCGCCGGCGCTCGACTGCGTCTGCGCCGAAGCCGAGGAGGCCGTGCGCTCGAAGGAATACAACATCATCATCCTGTCCGACCGCGCCGTCGGACCGGACCGCATTCCTATTCCTTCCTTGCTCGCGACGTCGGCGGTTCACCACCACCTGATCAAGCAGGGCCTGCGCACCTCCGTCGGTCTCGTCGTCGAGACGGGCGAAGCCAACGAGGTGCATCAGTTCTGCACCCTTGCCGGCTACGGCGCCGAGGCGATCAACCCTTATCTCGCCTTCGAGACGCTCGAAGCGATGCTCCCCGAGATCGACGAGAGCATCACGCCCGAAGAAGTGAAGACGCGCTACATCAAGGCGGTCGGCAAGGCCATCCTCAAGGTGATGGCCAAGATGGGCATCTCCACCTATCAGTCGTACTGCGGCGCACAGATTTTCGACGCTGTCGGACTGCGCTCATCGTTCGTGAAAAAGTACTTCACCGGCACGCACACGCAGATCGAAGGCGTCGGCCTGCGCGAGATCGCGCAAGAGACGGTCGACCGTCATGCAGCTGCCTTCGGCAACGTGCCTGTGCTGGATAACGCCCTCGACGTCGGCGGCGAATACGCCTTCCGCGTGCGCGGCGAATCTCACGTTTGGCGCGCCTCGGTCGTCGCCGACCTGCAGCACGCCGTGCGCGGCAACCTGCCGGATAAGTACCGCGCGTTCGCCAAGCAGGTGAACGAGCAGTCCGAGCAGCTCATGACCATGCGCGGCATGTTCCGCATTCGCTCTGCCGAAGCGCTCGGCCGCACGCCCGTGCCGATCGAGGAAGTCGAGCCCGCATCCGAGATCGTCAAGCGCTTCGCCACCGGCGCCATGTCCTACGGCTCCATCAGCCGCGAGGCGCACACGACGCTCGCCATCGCCATGAACCGCATCGGCGGCAAGTCGAACACCGGCGAAGGCGGCGAAGAGACCGATCGCTTCCAGCCGATGGCCAACGGCGACTCCATGCGCTCGGCCATCAAGCAGGTGGCTTCCGGCCGCTTTGGCGTGACGACGGAGTATCTCGCCAACTCCGACATGATCCAGATCAAGATGGCGCAGGGCGCAAAGCCCGGCGAAGGCGGCCAGCTGCCCGGACACAAGGTCGATAAGGTCATCGCCAAGGTGCGCCATTCGACCCCGGGCGTCGGCCTCATTTCGCCGCCCCCGCACCACGACATCTACTCGATCGAAGATCTGGCCCAGCTCATCTTCGACCTGAAGAACGTGAACCCGCGCGCCGCCATTTCGGTGAAGCTCGTCTCTGAGGTCGGTGTCGGCACCGTCGCCGCCGGCGTCGCCAAGGCACGCGCCGACCACGTCACCATTTCCGGCTTCGAAGGCGGCACTGGCGCTTCCCCGCTCACCTCCATCAAGCACGCCGGTTCTCCCTGGGAGATCGGCCTCGCCGAGACGCATCAGACTCTCGTGCTCAACCGTCTGCGCGGCCGCATCGCCGTTCAGGTCGACGGCGGCCTGCGCACAGGTCGCGACGTCGTCGTCGGCGCGCTTTTGGGGGCCGATGAGTTCGGCTTCGCCACGGCCCCGCTGATCGCCGCCGGCTGCATCATGATGCGCAAGTGTCATCTCAACACCTGCCCGGTCGGCGTCGCCACGCAAGACCCGGTCCTGCGCGCCAAGTTCCAGGGCAAGCCCGAGCACGTCATCAACTACTTCTTCTTCGTCGCCGAAGAAGTGCGCGAGTACATGGCCGCTCTCGGCTACCGCAAGTTCGACGAGATGGTTGGCCAGACCGAAGCCCTCGACAAGGATCGCGCCATCCAGCACTGGAAGGCGCGCGGCCTCGACTTCTCCAAGGTCTTCTACAAGCCGAAGATGCCGAAGTCGGTCGCCGTCTATCATTGCGAATCCCAGGACCACGGCCTCGAGAAGGTGCTCGACAACAAGCTGATCGCTATCGCTCAGCCTGCTCTCACGTCCAAGAAGCCGGTCAAGGCCGAGTTGCCGATCGTCAACGTCGACCGCTCCGCCGGCGCCATGCTGTCGGGCGAGGTCGCCGCACGCTACGGCCACGCCGGCCTGCCCGAGGACACCATATGGCTGACGCTGACCGGCACCGCCGGACAGGCGTTCGGCGCCTGGGCTGCACACGGCGTCACGCTCGACCTCGTCGGCGAAGGCAACGACTACGTCGGCAAGGGCCTCTCGGGCGGCAAGATCATCGTCCGACCCAATGCTCTTTCCGGCATCAAGCCTGAGGAAAGCATCATCGTCGGCAACACGGTGATGTACGGCGCCATCACCGGCGAGTGCTATTTCCGCGGCATCGCCGGCGAGCGCTTCGCCGTGCGTAACTCCGGCGCCACCGCCGTCGTCGAAGGCACTGGCGATCACGGCTGCGAATACATGACCGGCGGCGTCGTCGTCGTCCTCGGCCAGACCGGGCGCAACTTCGCGGCCGGCATGTCGGGCGGCATCGCCTACGTCCTCGATGAATCCAGCAACTTCGAGCAGAAGTGCAACATGGCCATGGTCGAACTCGAGCCCATCGAGGCCGAGGAAGAGATCATGCAGCGCTTGATGGGCCAGCAGGGCGACCTGGAAAGCCACGGCCTCGTCGACATCATGAGCGACATGACCAAGCACGACGCCGAGCGCCTCTACACGCTCATCGCCCGTCATGCGCACTACACCAATTCGGCCAAGGCGAAAGCCATCCTCGCCGACTGGCGCGGTTACTTGCCGAAGTTCAAAAAGGTTATGCCGGTCGAGTACCGCAAGGCACTTATCGCCATGGCCAAGGCGCAGGCGGCCGATAAGGACGGTCTCGATAAGATCGAGATCGGTTTGAAGTTGGCCAAGGCTTGAGGAATTTCGCCTCTCCACGCAACGATGGCCGAGGCCAACGGCGAGCCGTGAGTGCTCGCCGCCGCGAATAGGGAACGGGTATGGGAAAGGTTACGGGCTTCCTCGAGTTCAACCGGCTGGAGCGCAAATATGCGCCCGTCGCCGAACGCCTCAAGCATTGGAACGAGTTCGTCGAGCCGCTGAGCACCGAGGAAACGAAAGTCCAGGCAGCCCGCTGCATGGACTGCGGCATCCCCTATTGTCACACCGGTTGCCCGGTGAACAACCAGATCCCCGACTGGAACGACCTCGTCTACCACTCCGACTGGAAGGCGGCGGCGCAGAACCTGCACTCGACCAACAACTTCCCCGAGTTCACCGGCCGCGTTTGCCCCGCGCCGTGCGAGGCTGCGTGCACGCTCAACATCGATGACGTGCCGGTTGCCATCAAGACCATCGAGTGCGCCATCGCCGACCGCGGCTTCGCGGAGGGCTGGATCGGCCCGCAGCCCCCCGAGACCAAGACCGGCAAGCGCATCGCCATCGTCGGCTCCGGCCCGGCCGGCCTCGCCGCCGCCCAGCAGCTCGCCCGCGTCGGCCACGACGTCCACGTCTACGAGAAGAACTCCAAGCCCGGCGGCCTGCTCCGCTATGGCATCCCTGACTTCAAGATGGAAAAGGCGCTTATCGACCGCCGCGTCAAGCAGATGGAAGCCGAAGGCGTCACCTTCCATTGCAACGTCCACGTCGGCAAGACGATCACTGCCAAGGAACTCGAGGACAGCTACGACGCCGTGCTGCTTGCCGGCGGCTCCGAAAAGCCGTTCGACTTCTTCACCGCCGCGACCGGCCGCGATCTCGACGGCCTGCACTTCGCCATGGATTTCCTGCCGCAACAGAACCGCCGTGTTTCTGGCGAGGTTCCGCCTGCCATCACCGACGCGAAGGAAATCCTCGCCAAGGACAAGCACGTCATCGTCATCGGCGGCGGCGACACCGGCTCGGACTGCATCGGCACCTCACTGCGTCAGGGCGCCAAGTCGGTCACTCAGCTCGAAATCATGCCGATGCCGCCCGAGAAGGAGAACAAGGCGCTCTCCTGGCCGCACTGGCCGCTGAAGCTGCGCATCTCCACCAGCCAAGCCGAAGGCGCGAAGGTCGAGTACTCGGTCTCGACCACGCACTTCTCCGGCGAGGACGGCAAGGTGAAGAAGCTGCACTACGTACACGTCGACCAAAAACTTCAGCCGATCCCCGGCACCGAAGCCGAGCTGCCGGCCGACCTTGTGCTGTTCGCGATGGGCTTCTCGGGGCCGGTCGACGACGACATCGTCAAGGAGCTGAGCCTGCCCGTCGTCGCACGCGGCCGCTTCAAGGGCATCGAAGCCAACGAGCAGGACTACAAGGTTCCGGGCCAGTCTAAGGTATTCGCCGCCGGCGACATCCGCCGCGGACAGTCGCTCGTCGTGTGGGCGATCCGCGAGGGCCGTCAGGCAGCCCAGTCGATCGACAGATTCCTCATGGGCAAAAGCCTCCTGCCGCGCTGAGCTGGGGTCGCGCTACGCCACAGTAGAGAGCCTCGGGCTGGTCCCGAGGCTTGGGTTGCCGCAACCACGACACCAATTGCTGGAACGATGACCGCCTACGGACGTTGGGGCTTAGCCGGTAGCTTTAGCGCTGCTCGGCGAAGCGCCTGCACCAGGGGGATCATCAATGCAAAAGTTTGCTACAGCCGCGATCACTGCGGCAGCCATCATCGCCATGAGTGCTACGGCAGATGCCGCCAGCCGCGCAACGCGTACTGCTGTCGGCGCTGTAGCCGGCGGTCTCATCGCCGGCCCTGTCGGCTTTGTTGGCGGCGGCGCAATCGGCTACGTCGGCGGCCGCAGGATCAGTTGTGACCTCGGCCTCGAACGCTGCCGCCGTTACCACAGGCGCCACAAGCACCGCCGCTGAGAGAGCCTCGATGCCGGCCCGCGGGCCTCTAAGCGCGAGCAAGCCCCCAAGCTTCTCAGCGAGTGTCAGCCTCAAAAAGAAAACTACCGATTGCTGCCCGTAGACCCATCGCCGGGCACCATCGCCGGAGGCTCGCCGACCTGTGCCGACGCTGTGGGCTGCACGCGCGGCCAGGTGAAATCGTCGGCGCGGCCTGGCTTCGGCGGCAGACGTTCGCCCTTCTCCAGCACGCGGAAGTAAGCGCTCTGCGTCGGTGACATACGCCGTCGCGTCGGATCTGAGTTGCGCGCCGGCGTGATCGAACTCATCACCGTCAAGCCGCCCGGGATCTGATCGACCAGCACGTCGCCCATCGACGCCGCCTTGTCGTTGCTCTGCTTGCGCGTGACCAGCGCCACGATGGAAGCGGGAATGGCGGGACGCACGATATCGACCGTCACCACCTGCTCGGTACCTTCAGGACCGGGAATGCGGATATCGACCTTGCCGGTTTCCAGCCGCTGGTCGCGCGCGCTGCCATCGCCATTGCCGGCGTTCGCCATCGCAGCCGAGCCCGAACCGCCTTTGGCGTTCTTCGCAGCACGCTCGCGCGCAGCCTCTTCGGCACGCAGCCGCACCTTCTCCGGATTGACGCGCGACTGCTCGGCCGCATCGCCAGCGAGCGGGATCGAGCGCTCCGTGCGCGCCTGGGCGATGTCGCGCTTCAGCTCACGCTCGACGAAATGCGCCAGCTTCAGGTAGCCGGCCTCGCTGAAGTGCACACCATCAGGGTCGCGCAACCTGCGACTCTTGCCGGTGATATCCGGGCCCCAATCGCTGTAGCCGCCGTTCTCATCGATGAAGCTCGCATATGCGTCGATGTAGCGGACGCCGTTGAGATAGGCGCGCTCGCGAATGACGTCATTCATCCGCTGTGCGCGCTCGTTGTCCTGCCAGCGGCGCATGTTGGGCAGACCGATCCAATAGACAGCGCGGTTGCCCTTCCTCAGGGCCCGCATCACGCGGTCGATGCGTGCAGCGTATTCGTTGCGCCACTCATCGATGTTTTCGGCCGACCGCCGCCGGTTGAGGCTGTAGCGGTCCTGTGCGCCGACCATGACGATGGCGATATGGCTTGGATCGGAGGTGAACGCCTGCTCCAGCGCCCCGAGTTCGGTGGTGGAGTTGCTGCGCATGAGACCTGGAAGGTCATAGCGCTTCGGTGCGATCGAGACGCCCTGGCCGCTGAAGGCCTGCACCAGACCGCCGAGCAATCCCTCGGCCAGCCAGTCACCGACGAGCTCCACCTGATAGACGTCATTCTCTGGAAACGGCGTGATGAAGCTGCCGCCAAGCCCCTGCTCCTGCGCGCCGGCAGGCACCACCCGCACCATGAGGAGCGCGGAGAGAGCGAGGGTTAATAGGGCGCGCAGCATCGAAGATCCCCTGCTGAGCCGGCCGAGCCGAATCCATCGGCGACGCAGCGGCATATTCGCCACTGCGTCGCCTAAGGACAAGGCAGAAACGTGACCGGAAAGGCGGGGAGGGCCATTCCGCGCAAGCTTAAGCTGCGCGCTTCGGCCGCCTAACGCCTTTCAGTCGAACCGACGCGCTTTTGTGCTGCGCGGCGGCTTGCCACTTAAGATCAGACAGCTCCGAGCCGCGGTGATGAGTCTTCACCACGACGTCACGGACACTGAAAGCCTCTCGCAGGATCTCAATGCACTTCTCCGGTTCGGCATCCCCACACATGAAGACGTCGAGAGCCGCATAGTCGGCCTCGGGCCAGCTGTGGATGGAGATGTGACTCTCCGCAAGAACGGCAACGCCCGACACGCCACCATTGGGCGTGAAGTGATGCAGGTGAAGGTTCAGCAGGGTTGCACCCGCTGCCTTCGCGCACCGCTTCAGCGTTGCCTCGATGTGCTTGAGATCGTCGAGCCGTCGAGCACCGAACAGGTCCACGATGAGGTGGGTTCCTGCGAAGCGCTTCCCGTTTCGCTCGACGAAGAAGTCTTTCCTGTCGTCATGCGCAACCTGCGCATGGTCTTCGTGCGCTACAGGCGCAGCTACACGACGATCTTCCTCTTGGGCGGTGCTTGAACGAGTCAAGTCCATCCCCAATTGGAAGAGGGTGTCATTAAAGGCCATATGACCCTCCCCAACCAGCAGATAGAGGTGACCCGTCCGCTCCTTACCTTGGGGGTTCTGGAAAACCTCGACCTTAAGGGCAGGTGGACGAACGGAGAGGGGTCATATGAGGCCAACCCCCCCCCTACGCAAGAAGAATTTTGCCCCTGCGGGCAAAATTTTTCGTCGCGCATCCGCGTAGCGGTTTTGCAGGGGCTCTCTGCAGGCTGCGACGAGTTGAACGCGCGCCCTCTCGCGCTGCCGTCTCACTTCTTTCCGAACAGCCCATCGAGGAGCTTTTGCGCCTTTGATGGCCCGCCATCCTCGCTCTTTCCGAACAGATCTTTGACGACTTCGCCTGCGTTCTTTCCCTTGAGCTGCTTGCCGATTTGCTTCACCGCATCGACCGTGCCTTGGCTGTTCAGCGCGCCGGCGATGTCTGGTTGGAACTTTGGCTGCTGCCACGAGCCGGTGATGTGCACCGGCACCTCGATGCCCGCAGCGTCCTTCTCGCCACCATCGCCCTTCAGGTTGGCGACGAGCTTCGGCTTCACGGTGTAGTCGAGCGAACGCTGCGGCAGGTCGACGGAGCCCGCGCCCGTCGCATGCAGGTGCGGGCTGTCGAGCTTCAGGTCGCTGTTGCTGGCGATGCCATTGGCGATCGCAAAGCTTCCGGTCATCGACCGGAATGTCGTCCGCTTCGTGCGGTCGTAATTGAAATCCGGGATGCCGCCCTCCGACAGCTCATCAAGAGCACCGCCCAGATCGAAGCCCATCACCGCGCCGTTGTTGACCGCAACGCGCGAGGAACCATTGAGCGAGTTGACGATCGCAGCTTCGTTCGCCCCGCGCCCACTCACCTTCCACGACACGTCCGCCGTCCCATCGAGCCAGTCGACTTTGGCGGAATCCCGCAACAGCCTGCCGGCATTGACGCCTGTCAGCGAGATGTCTGAAGTGAACGCCGCCTCGCTCTGGGTCGCGTCCAGCGTCACCTGCCCTTTGCCGAGGCCGTTGTAGAGGCGCAGCTCGGCCAGATCGATGCGCGCCACCTGATCTTTGAGGTCGACAGTCGCCCGCGCCGTATCGATCTTGGTGCGCCCATAGGTGATGTCGACGAGTTGCAGCCGGGCATCGGCATCGACGAGCCCGAGCGCCTTGATGTCGATCGGCTCCGAACTCCACGGCCCTGCCGCGCGCTGTGTATAGCCTTTGACCCGCGGCCCCGGCTGCGGCTGGTTCAGCAGGTCGTCAATCGACTGCGGCTCCTCCGCCGGCGCTGGCGCATCGAGCGACAGCGGCGTCGGAGCCGGTACGGAGCGCCCCTGACCGGCGGTAGCGCGCAGGTCGGCACCGAGCGGCAGCGCCGCCACGTCGAGCCCGCTGATCCTGAGATCGGCCCCCACGTGCGGACGCGCACCCTGGCGCTCCTCGAAGCTGACCGCGCCGGCAGCCGCCGTGCGCCCGGCCTTCAGGTCGATGTTCGTCAGCTCCACTGTGCGGGCCGTCGCATTGAGCACGGCCGACAACGACACCGCTCCGGCACCGGCCTCGGGCGACACTGGCGTGCCCCACCACTGCGCGAGCGCCGACAGTGAAGGCGAATCCGCCTTCAGCATTCCCCCCGCTTGGTCACCGCCGATCGTGCCGTCATAGCCGAACGACAGCGGCGTTCCCGAAACGTCGAGCACGAGCTTGGCCGAACGCCGCGCCGCAAGCTCGGCAGGCGTCGCAAGTGTGCTCTTGAATCTGAAGGTTTCGCCATCTGCGAGGAAATCGCCGCTGCCGACCAGCGGCTGATCGAGCCCCGGCAGAGAGAAGCGCGCGTTGATGCCGTCGAAGTGGCCCCACGCGCCATTCCGCTCGTCGTTGTAGCGCACCGCGCCGTTGATGATCGAAATGTCGTCGAGCGACACAGCCGCCAGCTCGCGTGGCGCCGCATGGGCCGATGGCGCGATCAGCTCTCGCGCACCACTCAGCCAGCCACCAGTCTCGCCACCGCCGGCAAAGCGGAATGGCATCGCCGCGCTAGCCATCTCCCAGTTTCTGCGCCCATCGGCATCGACGCGCAGAGAGAACACCGGTTCGTTCAGCACCAGGCGGTCGACGACGATCTCCTGCCGCAGGAGCGGCATCAGCTTGACGCCGACGTCGAAGCTTTCGGCTTTCAGCAGCGGCGCTCCGCCCATGCCGGGAGGCGCAGACAGCGACACGCCGTTGAGCCGCAGCCCTAGTGACGGGAAGAACGTGAACGAGGCCGGCCCCGCGATCGTCAGATCTCGTCCAGTCTCCGACTTCACCCGAGCAATGATCTCGCGGCGGATGAAATCGGTCGGCGCCGACATGACGAGCACAGTCGCGCCGAACACGCCGAGTGCCAGCACCGCAACGCCGCCATAGAGCAGCACTGAGCGCACCCACGACGAGCCCCGCGGCGGCGGTGCCGGCGGTCTGCGCTCGCCCTGAAACCCATATGGCAGGTTGGCCCCATAGCGCTGATCACCCAGCGTCTGGCGACGCGGCGGCGGCTGCGTTCCCCTGGCCGGCGGCCTCGAGTTGTTCATGAAAGCCTCGATTGGCTCCTGTTTTCGTCGATTGGCCCTAAGCACCTCGACGCGCGAACCTACAGCAAACCCCGGAAAATGGCCGATTGTGGTGCACTGCAGAAGCCGCGACACCGGTTCACTTGCTTAATTTCTTGGCAACCATGCCGAATCGGTTGGCAATAAGTGTCCAGAAGGGAACAGTTTTGCGACCGAAACCCTATATGATCGCCTATGGCTCTGACAGCCATGTGACGCTGACCACGCGCCGAGATGCGTAAAATGCTGCGGCGCAGCGGAGGGCACGAAGGATGCACTACTACGCCTATGAACTGGCTCACACGGTTCTCTCACCGCTCCGCGTCGGCGTGAGCGGTCTGCGTAGCATGCTCGACATGCCCTTCAATCCCTTTGCCATGACTCCGTACGGCCGACACCTCGCGGCAGCTTGCGAGCTCTTCGAGAATGTCACCCGCCGCTATGGTAAGCCTGAGTTTGGCCTTAAGACGACACGCGTCGGCGGCGTCGAGGTCGACGTGCACGAACGCATCGTCGCAGCGACGCCATTCTGTAGCCTCGTCCACTTCAAGCGCGACGAGAACGCGCTGACCGGCATCCGCCACGATCCCAAGGTGCTCATCGTCGCTCCCATGTCGGGCCATTACGCGACGCTTCTGCGCGGCACGGTCAAGGCGATGCTGCCCGACCACGAGGTCTACATCACCGATTGGTCCGATGCGCGCGACATCCCGCTCGCCATGGGTCGCTTCGACCTTGACGACTTTATCGACCACATCATCCAGTTCACGCGCGTGCTCGGACCCGACACGCATGTTATGGGCGTTTGCCAGCCGACTGTCGCGGTGCTCGCTGCTGTCGCGCACATGGCCGCCACCGACGATCCATGCCAGCCGGCATCGATGATCCTCATGGGCGGCCCGATCGACACGCGCCGCAATCCCACCGCCGTCAACAAGCTTGCCGAAAGCCGCTCGCTCTCCTGGTTCGAGAACAACGTCATCTCCACCGTTCCGCTGCCGCACGCCGGATTCATGCGCCCCGTTTACCCGGGCTTCATGCAGCTCACCGGCTTCATGACGATGAACCTCGAACGCCACATGAATGCGCACGTCGACCTGTTCAAGAACCTCGTCAAAGGCGACTGCGATAGCGTCAAGCAGCACCAGGACTTCTATGACGAATATCTCGCGGTCATGGACCTGACCGCCGAGTTCTATCTGCAGACCGTGAAGACGGTATTCCAGGATCATGCGCTGCCAAACGGCACGATGACCCACCATGGTGTGCGCGTCGATTGCTCGGAGATTCGCGACACCGCCCTCATGACCATCGAGGGCGAGCGCGACGACATTACCGGCATCGGCCAGACGCAGGCCGCTCACGACCTGTGCTCCAACATTCCTGACGATCTGAAGGTTCATTACATGCAGGAAGGCGTCGGCCACTACGGCGTCTTCAACGGCACGCGCTGGCGCACTGAGATTCAGCCGCGCATTCGCGAGTTCATTCGCGCTGTCGAATACGAGCGCGGCGATCTCCCGACCGGACGCACCGCGCGCCGCATGCATCACCCGGCCGTAGCCGTCTCGCCGGTCTGACGATCGCGTGGACGCGACGATGATCCGCCGGGCAGCAATCGCCGGAATAATGGCGTCGATCTTCGCCAGCCCGGCGAGCGCCGAAGTCTGGATGGTCAAAAGCCCCAACGTCATCGCCTGCCAGCACAGCCAGACGCTGATCGACCTCGATGCTGCGCCCGCCTCTCATCACAAAACCGCAGGCATGCCAGCCGGCTGCATCACCCTCTACTCCGGCGAACGGCTGTTGGAGCAGCCCCGGCTCGCACAAGGCTTCAGCAAGTATCTCGAGGTGGAGCGCGAGGATGGCGCGATCTGGTTTGTGCGTAGCGCCGACGTTGTTGCTGATCCTGGGATCGGCAGCGTCGACGCAGATCGTTGAGCACCTCTAAACCTGGAAGCCGTCAGTTGAGCGCTTGGCTTAGGGCGTGGTTAGCGCCTCTCTGCCAGTCTCCCCACCATAACGGAGGAGACGCCTGATGGGACGTCCACTGATTGGACTATTTCTGACGACCCTGCTGGCGCCCTTGGCCGCACACGCGGAAGATCTTGAGATCGCCTTCAACGATCACTGCCGGGAATGTCATTCGTTCGTGAAGGACGACAATCGCATCGGCCCCTCGCTCTATGGCGTCGTAGGCCGCAAGGCGGGAACAGAGCCGGGCTTCAGCTACAGCATGTCGATGAAGGATTCCGGCATCACCTGGACGCCAACGGTGCTCGATCAATGGATCGCTAATCCGGGAGCCGTTGTGCCCGGCAACGCGATGAGCCCGCCCTTCAACGGGATCTCCGATCCGGAAACGCGCAAGCGCATCATCGCTTTCCTGTCATCGATCTCCCCGCAGCACTAAACTTCAATCGACGCTCTAGCCGCCAAGCCACCTCCCGGCCTACGCCCGTTTGGCGTAGAGAGAATGCAAGCGCGTTCCACGTTCCCACCAGCTTCGTCGCCGAAGGCGACCAGGGCGCAAAGCGCCCCGCGCCAATGGCGCGGCCATCAACTCGCGCGCCCTTCCCGCAAGACAATCGCTCATCAACGCGAGTGACGCGCAAAAAAAAAAAGGCGGCCCAGTCGGACCGCCGTCACCGTTCCTTCAGTGCAGAAATCGACTTAGATGATGTCGATCTCGGCCGGCATGTAGGAGGTGACCTCGAGGCCAACTTCCTGCTCGCGAACGGCCGGCTTGCTCCAAACCTTCATCTTGTTTCCTCCTCAACGGCCGGACGACCTATTCATCAGGCCTGTGCGAATTATCTAGGCAACCGCGTCGATACGCGCCAATCGCGTTTTCTTGTGCCAGATATAAGCCGCCCTGATACGGTTATAATGTTGCGTCGGCTTTAGTGCGCTGCTTCCCAATTATCAGCGGCTTTTGCGTCGACATGGATCGGCACCTTGAGCTTCACCACCGGTAGCGCCGCGCCTTCCATCACCCTCTTCACGATTGCGAGAGCGCTCGGCACCTCGGCTTCCGCCACTTCGAACACGAGTTCGTCGTGCACCTGCAAGAGCATTCGCGTCGACCGGAGTCCAGCCTCTTCCAGTGCCTCGGGCATTCGGATCATCGCCCGGCGGATGATGTCGGCGGCCGAGCCCTGGATCGGCGCGTTGATCGCCGCGCGCTCGAGGAACCCGCGCATCGATGGGTTGCGCGTATTGATTTCGGGGTAATGGATGCGCCGCCCGAAGATTGTCTCCACGAAGCCGCGTTCGTGCGCCACGCGCTTGGTCTCGTCCATGTACGCGCGAATACCCGGAAACCGCTCGAAATAGGTGGCGATGTAAGCCGCCGCCTCCTCGCGCGCGATGCCCAGCTGGTTGGCGAGCCCGAACGCCGAGATGCCATAGATGATGCCGAAGTTGATCGCCTTCGCGCGCCGCCGCACCTCGCTCGGCATCCCCTCCACCGGCACCCCGAACATCTCCGATGCCGTCATGGCATGAATGTCGAGCCCGTCGTCGAACGCCTTCTTGAGCTGCGGGATATCGGCGATGTGCGCCAGCACGCGCAATTCGATCTGGCTGTAGTCGGCCGAGATCAGCTGCTTGCCCGGCTCGGCGATGAACGCCGTGCGGATTTCGCGCCCCTCCTTCGTGCGGATGGGGATGTTCTGCAGGTTCGGCTCCGACGAGGCGAGCCGCCCTGTCGTGGTCGCGCCTAGAGCATAGCTCGTGTGGATGCGTCCCGTGCCGCCGTGCACGTAGCTGGGCAGCGCGTCCGTATAGGTCGAGCGCAGCTTCGTCAGCTGCCGCCACTCCAGCATGGTGTTGATCAGCCGCCGCGCATCATCCGGCAGATCTTCGTTCGCGGCGAGATCATCGAGCAGCCCCGCACGCGTCTCCCATTGTCCGCTCTTGGTGCGCTTGCCGCCCGGAAGCTGCAGCCGGTCGAACAGCAGCTCGCCGAGCTGCCGCGGCGATCCGAGGTTGAACTTGTGCCCGACAAGCCCGTTCACTTCCTCCTCCAGCCGCGCCACGCCCTGCGCGAACGTCGAGGACAGCCGCGAAAGAATGCCGCCATCGACGCGGATGCCTGCGCGCTCCATTTCCGCGATCACCGGAATGAGCGGCCGCTCCAGCGTTTCATAGACGGTTGCGACGCGCTCAGCCGCAAGCCGCGGCTTCAGCAGCATCCACAGCCGCAACGTGACGTCGGCATCCTCGGCCGCATACTCCGTCGCCTTGTCGAGCGGCGCCTGCGCGAACGTGCGCTCCGACTTTTTCTTCCCCGGCACATGCGCGATCACCTGATCGAAGGTTATGCACGTATGCCCAAGGTGCTTCATGGCCAGATCGTCCATGCCGTGCGAGCCGCGCCCCGCATCGAGCGCGTACGACATCAGCATCGTGTCATCGACCGGCGCGACATTGATCCCGTGCTGCGCCAGCACATTGAGGTCGAACTTGATGTTCTGCCCGATCTTCAGGATCGAAGGGTCTTCCAGCAGCGGCTTCAGCAGCACCAGCGCATCGACCACCGGAATCTGCTGGATGCCGTCATGACTGCCGAAGTCGAAGGCATCCGACGCCGCGCGATGGCCGAGCGGCACGTAGCACGCTTCACCCGGCGCCAACGCCATCGAGAAACCGACCAGCTCAGCCACCATCGGATCGAGCGACGTGGTCTCGGTGTCGAATGAGACATGCCCGGCATCGTATGCTTTGCCGATCCACGCTTCGAGCCGCTCGCGCGTCGTTACGGTTTCATACTTTGAGCGATCGAATGGCGCCCGCGCCCGCTGCGCGACTTCGGCCAAGCCTGCCACTGGCGATTCAGCTATCGCCTCCCCGCTGGCTGCGGCAGCCGGCCCGGCGCTAGCTTTCCGTCCCTTCGTCGGCACCGTCGAGCCGACCGACACGGCAACCGGTGCTGGCGCCTCGACGCCCAGCGCCTCGGCAATGCGCCGCGTCAGCGTGTTGAACTCCATGAGCTGCAGGAAGCCCAGCAGCGTCTCCGGCTGCGGATCTTGAACGCCCAGCGCGTCGGCGCCGATTAGCCCCGGCACATCCTGTTTCAATCGCACCAGCTCGCGCGAGACCCGGGCCTGGTCCGCAAACTCGATCAGCTTCTCGCGCCGCTTCGGCTGCTTGATCTCGCCTGCGCGCTCCAGCAGGGAATCGAGGTCGCCGTATTCGTTGATCAGCTCTGCCGCCGTCTTGATGCCGATCCCCGGCACGCCCGGCACGTTGTCAGTCGAATCGCCTGCCAGCGACTGCACGTCGACAACCTTCTCCGGCGGCACGCCGAACTTCTCCATCACCTCATCGCGCCCGAGCTTTTTCGACTTCATCGCGTCGAACATCACGACGCCGGGTTGCACCAGCTGCATCAGGTCTTTGTCGGACGAGACGATCGTCACGTCGCCGCCCGCCTCGACCACCTCGCGGGCGTACGTGGCGATGAGGTCGTCCGCCTCGTAGCCTTCCAGCTCCAGGCAAGCGACGTTGAACGCCTTCACCGCGTCGCGAATGAGCGGAAACTGCGGGATGAGCTCGTCCGGCGGCGGGGGCCGGTTCGCCTTGTATTGATCATAGATCGCGTTCCGATAGTTCTCGCGCGAGGCATCGAAGATCACCGCAAGATGCGTCGGCGCCTCCGAAGCCTTGGTTTCACGCAGCAGCTTCCACAGCATCGCGCAGAACCCATGCACCGCCCCGACCGGCAGCCCGTCCGACGGGCGCGTCAGCGGCGGCAAGGCATGGAAGGCGCGGAAGATGTAGCCCGACCCGTCGATCAGATAGACATGACTGCCCTTGATGATGGGCGTCGCCTCTCCATCGGGCACGGTCGACGTCGAAGCCGTTTTGGCTTTGCTCTTGGTATCGCTCATGGATTGGGTTCTGGTCCTGCCTGAAGCCGGACTATAGGGGCTCGTGGCCGGCCGGTCAGCACACCGGCACCAGTCATATGGGGATTGAGACACCAGGATAAAGCGCTTCCGCGCACGCCTCGGGCATCCCCCGCGATACCTCGCGCCGCATTTGCCCGAACCGGATGAATAGGCTATCTAGCGCCTTCAAGCACCCGTAGCTCAGCTGGATAGAGCGCTGCCCTCCGAAGGCAGAGGCCAGGGGTTCGAATCCCTTCGGGTGCGCCAATGCGGTCCTCTGGGCCGCGCCAGTTTAGCACGCTTCAAATCATCCTCTGGGCGGAAGTCGAGCGAAGCGTCCGCCTACAAGCAACAGGCGAATAACGGAGATCGCGCGACTGCGTCGTCGTCGCGATCCGCCTTGAAGCGGGCAGGTACCCCGGATGTCGATCAGCGGTTCTGACCGGCTGCTCTGATGGTGTCCTGAAGGGCACTCCGGTGGGCGGGGCCCGCAAATCCAAGAAGCACCGTGGAGATTGCGCCGCACACTTTACGGTGCAGCTCAGCATCGTCAATTTCGCCAGCAATCCAGAACGAGAGGCAGCCGCGGATAGTAAAGGCAATTTGCTCGGCGAGGGATGCCTCAGCGGTGCTGCGGCTTGAAGGCGCGATGCCATCGAACTTGCCCAGGGCCTCCGCCCACAGAGCTCGGGAACGCTTGTGCACTGCGCTGGTACCGGTGTTAGGAGCGCTGAGCGAGCCGACGACGGTGCGATAGACCTTCGGCTGCTCCAGCAAAAGCGTAACCGCAATCTGGGCCATAGCCAGAACGCGATCGATTGCGTTGCCGGAAGGGGCATCGGTTCTGAACCGATCGGACATGCGGTCGATTATCCGCGCCGAGAGCGCCTGCATAATCGCGTTCTTGCTGCCGAAATGATTGAACGGTGTCGCGAAACCGACGCCAGCCTCCAGCGCTAAGGCCCGCATCGAAAAATCTCCCGCATCGTCCCGCGCCAGCAGCCGTTCGGCGGCATCGAGGACAACATCTCTGACGAGTTGCCGGTTGCGCTCGCGCAGGGAAGGGACGGTATCCGTCATGCGGTCCCTAGTGCTATTGACCACCAAATCGAAATATCTATATCATGATATAGATCATAGAGCATGATATGTAAATGCTGATAGAGGCACAGGAGTCGCAGCATGGCGCAGTCCCCAAAGACCTTCTTGATAACGGGCATAAGCTCCGGCCTCGGCGCGGCATTTGCCGACGCCGCTCTGGCGGCGGGACACCGCGTCGTGGGAACACTACGCAGCGCGGAAAAGGCCGCAGACTTCGAGGCGAAAGCGCCCGGCCGCGCCCACGCGTTGCTGCTCGACGTCACGGACTACGCTGCCATCCCTGCTGCACTGGCCGAAGCGGAGCGCCTGGGCGGTCCCATCGAAGTTCTAGTGAACAATGCCGGTTATGGTCATGAGGGCGCATTGGAAGAGTCGTCTATGGACGACCTCATCCGGCAGTTCGCTGCCAACGTCTTCGGCGCGGTCGCGATGATGAAAGCTGTATTACCAGGAATGCGGCAGCGCCGTTCCGGCCGCATCATCAATGTCACCTCGATGGGCGGATTCATCACGTTGCCGGGCATCTCCTATTACTGCGGCAGCAAGTTCGCCCTCGAAGGCATCTCTGAAGCACTCGGCAAGGAGGTGAAACCGTTCGGCATCCATGTGACTGCACTCGCACCGGGCCAATTCCGAACCGATTGGGCCGGGCGGTCTATGGATCGCACGCCGCGAAGCATCCCCGATTACGATGCGGTGATCGACCCGATCCGCGCAGCACGGCAGGTCAAGAGCGGCAAACAGCCTGGTGACCCAGCGAAGGCGGCGCAGGCGCTGCTCAAGTTGATCGCGTCCGATGATCCGCCAGCCCGGCTCTATTTGGGCGACGATGCGCTGGATCTCGTTGGGAAGAAATTGGATCAGATGAAGGCAGAGATCACCGCCTGGGAAGCCGTCTCGCGCGCGACGAACTTTGGATAACGGCAGGCGATCGGGGCAGTCATTGCGAACAGGAAAGGAGACGGCTTCTTCCCATTGTCGGCCCGGCAATATACTATGGTTCCAGCTCCAAGGCCTCGGCACACTCTGTCAATTGAGCCTCAAAGTCTTCCAGAGCGGCAAGCAAAGAGTTCGAACTTTCTCCACTTGGATGCGCCATTCGGACCTTTGAATGCCGCCTGCCGGCCGAGTGACCATTTCGCGGCAGATCGCCGCCGCCGACAGCCCGCCCCTGGGGACTCCGACAACACCAGTCGACCGTGATCACCGACGGCCTGGCATCTTTTGCTCCAAGTTGGCTCGGTTTTAGCCGGCTCTCGAGAGCCCGATGCACTACTTGCCTGCACGAAACTATTCTAGAAAGTAGGCGTTCTCCTCGCTTTAGAGCCTCGTGTCTCATGCCGAAATTTCGCTTCGCACCGTCCGGGGCTGGGATGGCCCAGCGCGTCCGCGAGTTCGACTGGAGCTCCACAGCTTTAGGCGATGTCGACACATGGCCATCCGAGCTGAAGTCGGCCGTCGGCTACTTGCTGGATTGCAAATTCCCAAGCGCGATCGTGTGGGGCCCGGGCCTGACCACAATTTATAACGACGCCTTCCTGCCGATCCTCGGTGACAAGCCAAGTACGCTCGGAAAGTCCTTCGCCGAGATTTGGCACGAGGCATGGCCGAAAATCGGTTCGATGGTCGAGCAGGCGTACGCGGGCGAAGCAGTCTTCGTCGAAAACTTCCCTCTCGTCGTTGAGCGCTATGACCGGCCCGAACAGGCCTATTTCACGTTCTGCTATTCGCCACTTCGAATGGCCGACGGATCGATTGGCGGAATGATGGACACTGTCGTCGAGACGACGCAAACAGTGGACGCCCACGCCCATAGAAAGTTACTGAGCGAAGAACTCACTCACCGATTGAAGAACACTATTTCAGTAGTGCAAGCGATCGCTAGGCAAACCCTGAAACCGGCGGTCGATCGAGAGACGCTGGACACGTTCGAAAACCGGCTGAACGCCCTGGGGCTGGCGCACGAGGCCTTGACGAACGGCGGCTGGACTAAAGCGTCGGTGAAATCGATTGCCGAAACGGCCTTGTCTCTCATTTCAGACCGCAGCAAAATTGATCTGCAAACCTGTAACGTCGAGGTGGGCCCCAAGACGGCTCTCTCCTTATCGCTATTGCTGCACGAGCTTGCCACCAACGCCGAAAAGTACGGGGCGCTATCGCAGGACTCCGGACGGGTGAAAGTCCGCTTTGAGGTCCATAGCGGCTCGCTCATTTTGCATTGGACAGAGAGCGGTGGCCCCACTGTCAAACAGCCCGCCAGCAAAGGCTTCGGCTCACGCATCATAAATATGGGCCTAGGCGGCAAGGTCGATTGCGATTTTCGTCCGGAAGGCCTTGTGCTCCGCGCCGAAGCGCCGCTGTCTCAGGTGCAACGGAGCTGAGCGATTGCCGCGCACGTGCCCACGCCGCGCCGCCAATTATCGCCCTTAAGCCCGCGCCCTGAACAACTCGACCGCGTCCTCTTCATACCTGTTGAGCGCGGCTTCGATGCGGCTGAAGCCTTGCCGGCGCACGCCAGCGCGTCGCGTCACGATGGCAGGCGTCCGTTTCACCCAGGCAACCAGTGGTCAAAGCAAGCCAGCTAGCCCCGAATTTTTCGGTTGAATAATTCAACGATCATTGTATTCATGAGTAATGAACACAAAGCAAGCCGTCACATCTCTGGCAGCGCTCGCGCATGAGCAGCGCCTTGGCATCTTCCGCCGCTTGGTGCGGCAGGGCCCGAACGGCCTTGCAGCTTACGAGATCGCGGAAGCCATCGGCGCGACGCCGACAGCAACCTCGTTCCACCTGAAGGAGTTGGATCGCTCTGGTCTGCTGCACGCTAGTCGGCATGGCCGATACGTGCGCTACGCGGTCAACGTCGAAGGCATGCGCAAACTGCTCGAATATCTGACCGAAGACTGTTGCCAGGGTCAGCCCGAGCTGTGCGGCACGACATTCAAAAAAGGAAAGTCACTCTGTTCGAGTAAGGGAGGCAAACCATGACCCAGCAACCGCTCAATGTGCTCTTTCTCTGCACGCATAATTCCGCCCGATCCATCATCGCCGAAACTGTCATGAACCGGCTAGGAGCGGGAAAATTCAAGGCCTACAGCGCCGGCAGCCAGCCAACCGGACGCGTCCATCCCTACGCCGTCGAACTGTTGCAGCAGCTCGGCTACGACACGTCGGGCCTACGCTCCAAATCCTGGGAAGAGTTCAGCGCACCCGGCGCACCGCAGCTCGATTTCGTATTCACCGTCTGCGACAACGCCGCTAACGAGACGTGCCCCTTTTGGCCCGGCCAACCCGTCAGCGCGCATTGGGGCCTCCCCGATCCATCCGCGGCAGAAGGTACGGAAACCGAGAAGCGTCTGGCCTTCGCCGATACGCACAGAATGCTCTATCAACGCATCGGCATTTTCGTGAACCTTCCGTTGCAGTCTCTCGACAAGCTTTCGCTACAGCAGCGCCTGGACGACATCGGCCGCGTGCAGATGACGACCGAGACGGAGAAGGCGTAATGACCTCGGTGGCTTCTCACGTTCCGCAGGACAAACCTGCCATGTCGACGTTCGAGCGCTATCTCACTGTCTGGGTGGCACTCTGCATTGTTCTGGGCATTGCGCTCGGGCACTTCTTTCCGGCCTTCTTCCAAGCAGTCGGATCAGCCGAGATCGCCAGGGTCAACCTGCCGGTCGCGGTGCTGATCTGGCTGATGATCATCCCCATGTTGGCGAAGATCGATTTCGCCGCACTCGGCAAAGTGCGCGAGCATTGGCGCGGCATCGGCGTGACACTCTTCATCAACTGGGCGATCAAGCCATTTTCCATGGCGTTGCTCGGCTGGCTGTTCATCGGCTGGCTGTTTCGCCCCTATCTGCCAGCCGATCAGATCGACAGCTACATCGCGGGGCTAATTCTCCTGGCTGCTGCGCCGTGCACGGCCATGGTCTTCGTGTGGAGCAACCTCTCCAACGGCGAGCCACACTTCACGCTCAGCCAGGTGGCACTCAATGACGTGATCATGGTGTTCGCCTTCGCGCCGCTGGTCGGTCTGCTGCTCGGATTGTCAGCCATCACCGTCCCCTGGGAGACGCTGGTGCTGTCGGTGCTGCTCTACATCGTCGTGCCCGTGATCGTCGCCCAGCTCATCCGCCGCAACGTACTCTCGGCCGGTGGTGAGCCGGCACTTGGTACCCTCCTCGGGCGGCTGCAGCCCCTGTCCCTCCTGGCGCTGCTAACGACGCTGATCTTGCTCTTCGGCTTCCAGGGCGAACAGATCCTCAATCAGCCGCTCATCATCGCCATGCTGGCAGTCCCGATCCTCATCCAGGTCTATTTCAACTCCGGACTGGCCTACCTGCTCAACCGGGCGGCAGGCGAAGCGCATTGCGTCGCCGCCCCATCGGCCCTTATAGGTGCCAGCAACTTCTTCGAACTGGCGGTCGCAGCTGCAATAAGCCTCTTCGGCTTCCACTCCGGGGCTGCTCTCGCCACGGTCGTTGGTGTTCTGATCGAGGTTCCGGTGATGCTGTCGGTGGTGAAGATCGTCAATGCATCGCGCGGCTGGTACGAGGCAGGCGGTGCCGTACGTGGGCGAATCCAAGCAAAGGTGCGTGTCTAGAATGGCCGTGACGATCTACCATAACCGTGCCTGTGGCACCTCGCGCAACACGCTGGCCATAATCCGTCAGAGCGGCGAGGAACCGCGCGTCATCGAATACCTGAAGAACCCTCCCTCGCGTGATGAACTGGTCAAGCTTCTTGCAGCGATGAGAGTTCGGCCGCGCGCGATCCTGCGCGAGAAAGGCACACCCTACGGCGAACTCGGCCTCGCGAACGACAAGTGGACCGATGATGAGCTGATCGACTTCATGATGCAGCACCCGATCCTGATCAATCGTCCCATTGTCGTGACGCCGCTTGGTGTGCGGCTATGCCGGCCATCGGAGGTGGTGCTCGACATTCTGCCCAACGCCGACATCGGGTCGTTCACAAAGGAGGATGGCGAGATCGTCCCGGCGAGAGGAAGCAAATAATCGATGAGCAAAAATGCCGCCGACGGCATCAACGATCTGCCTAACGTCGTTGGTGCGGAATTTCGCGTACCGCACATCAGCCCGCCCGCGGCCGTTTCGACGCATAAGCCGCGCATTCTGCTGCTCTACGGATCGCTGCGCGCCCGCTCCTACAGCCGTTTCCTCACATTGGAGGCCGAGCGCCTGCTGCAGGCGATGGGCGCCGAGACCAGGATCTTCGACCCGAGCGGCCTGCCCTTGCCCGATGATGCTCCCGAAGATCATCCCAAGGTGCAAGAGCTGCGCGGCCTCGCCCTCTGGTCAGAGGGGCAGGTCTGGTGCTCGCCCGAACGCCACGGCGCCATGACCGCGATCATGAAGGCGCAGATCGACTGGATACCGCTCAACTCCGGCGCCGTCCGCCCGACCCAGGGCAAGACGCTCGCGGTGATGCAGGTGAGCGGCGGCTCTCAGTCCTTCAATGCCGTCAACCAGCTCCGCGTGCTGGGGCGCTGGATGCGCATGCTCACCATCCCCAACCAGTCATCCGTCGCGAAGGCGTTCCAGGAGTTCGACGACGCCGGCCGCATGAAGCCGTCCGCCTATTACGATCGCGTTGTCGACGTCATGGAAGAGCTGGTGAAGTTCACCCTGCTGACGCGCGATATCTCGCCCTATCTCACCGATCGCTACAGCGAGCGCGTAGAGTCAGCGGAACAGCTTTCCAAACGCGTCAACCTGTCCAAAGCCGCCGGTTCGTAGCTCCAGCCGCGCCTGCACAGGCCCCTACGGCAGCTTGATCTTCCGGCCGGTCATCTGCCGATAGACTGCTTCCACGGCGAACGACCCTGCGCCGATGCCAACCAGCGCGACCAGGGCCGCCGGTTGCTGCTGATAAGTGTAGTAGCCGAGGATCCCGAACATCACGAGGCAAATCAGCATCGACAGCCACACGATGAGGGCATTGGCGCCCGTCTCCTTCAGCAGCCGCAGATGTCCGCCGTTGACGGCAGCGTAGAGCAAGAGGAACGCAGCGCTACCCATCATGGCGATCCCCGACAGATCGAAGCACAGCATGACCACGAGCACGAGCCCCGCGGTCAGCAACAGGCCACCCGTCGCCTGCCGCCATTCGATCTGTGCCAAGCGCGCCGGCAGTTCACCGTCGCGCGCGATCATGTAGCAGACGTTCGCCGACCCGAAGAGCGTCGCGTTTATCGCCGACGCCGTCGAGAACAGCGCCGCAACGGCAATGAGGTGAAAGCCGATCTCGCCGAGAAACGGCTTTGCCGCCGCGGCCAGAGCGTAGTCCTTCGTGCGCTCGATTTCCGCGTTCGAAAGGTTGCCGGTCACCGTCACCGCCACCGCCAGATAAAGCAGGATGACGAGAATCACCGCGGTATAGAGCGCGCGCGGTAGCATTTTCTTCGGGTTGCGCATGTCGGCGGCCGTATTCGTGATGAGGCCGAAGCCCTCGTAGCCGATGAACAACACGCCCGCGCCGAACAGCACCGACTCGGCTCCCGGCCACAGCGTCGGCGAGAGATTGCCCGGCTTTACGAAGTAGAGCCCAACCGCCGCGAAAATGACGAGGATGGTCAGCTTGATGGCGACGATGATCGTCTCGCCGCGCCCCATCACCTTCGCACCCAGCGCATTGACGAACGTGACGACAAGCACCGAGCCGATCGCCAGAGACTTCAACAGCAGTGTCGACGGGGCGTCGGTGATGAATGTCGCTGCGTAGCTGCCGAACGCGGTCGCATAGAGCGCGAGAGAAATGATGTAGCCAGCCCACATGAAGATGTTGAGCCCGCCCGTGAACACGCTGTCCCCGTATCCCTTCACCAGGAAGCTCACGGCACCGCCCGCTGAAGGGTAGGTCGCCCCCAGCTTGGCATACGAGTAGGTAGACAGCAGTGCGACGACGCCACCGATGGCGAACGCGAGCCACATGGCATTGCCCGCAGCTTGCGCCACCACGCCGAGAATCGAGAAGATCCCCGCGCCCACCATGCCGCCGATACCGATCGATACCGCCGCGGTCATGCCGATCTGGCCGGCGCCCGATCGAGCCTTAGCCGCCTTGGCTTCAGCTGAACTGGCGGCGGATGGAAAGCTCAGAGAAAGGGCCATGGCTGCTCCCGGCGGCAATGAAGAAGGAGAGAGCAGCCTACGCACCATTACTCTCGTTAAGGTGAAAATGCCCTGGACCATGCGACAGAACCGCAGAATCAAATGTTTTCGGATTGAAATGCAGCGATGATCGCCGGACCGGCGCTTCCCAAAAACGAACAGTCCGTTATTGGAACATCAAGGCTATGGCGCATCACTTGCCCGATCCAGCGACTGAGCGCTTCCGACTTTGCCGTTGTTTAACTGCGGCCGCCGCTAACTCACACCAGCTTGGGGCCGATCCGGGAAGTCATTTCTTTCCGCGCGCATGAAGCCGATGATCGGCCCAGTCGCTTCGCCGCGACATGCAAATCCTGAAACACCTGGAGCTCTCGCGAGCTGGCTGATTGCGCATGAGCGCAACAGCGACTCGCCAGGCCCAGTCCCCAACTGCCGGCCGCGTCGCCGGCTGTGCATGTCGCCTGTGGAGTATCTGATGCGTATGGACGATCAAGCCAATCTGGTCTCGGAAGCGGACGCGATCGAAGTGAAGGCGTTCGACGATGTCGCTCAGCCGACGCCGGCCAGCGCTAAGAAGCCACGCAAATCCCGTAGCCGGGCGACGCCGATCCTCCATTTCTTGTCGACGCAGGAATTCGCCAGCCCGTTCGACGTGAATATGGCCGTTGATGCCGGCTTCAAGGTCGTTGTCCCGCACACCAACGCCCGTCTCGAGCACACAACCGGGCTCGTGCAGGATGCGATCTTCTCCCGCCCTGTCGAATACGGCGCCAAAACTGGCCTCTTCATCGGTGGCAAGGACGCGCTGCTCGCGCTCGATATGCTGGCGGCAGCCCACGCCGCACTTGTCCCGCCCTTCCGCTTGTCTGCTTTCGCCGACCCAGGTGGTTCGTTCACCACGGCTGCAGCCATGGTTGCGCTCGTTGAGGACCTCTATCGCACTCACGCGGGCCGCACGCTGAAGCACGCCAATGTTGCTGTGTTTGGCGCCACTGGCGTCGTCGGTTTCGCCGCATCGATCATCGCTGCTCAGTGCGGAGCGCGCGTCACCATGGCGTCGCACATTGGCGAAGAAGCGCTCAAGCCCTTCGTCGACGCCGGCCGTGAACGGTTCAGTGTTGAGCTCCACCCTGTTGCAGCAGCCCGCGACAGCGATAAAGCCAAGCTCGTCGCGCAGTCGGACATCGTTCTATGTGCTGCGGCCGCTGGCATCCGCGTGCTCACGACCGAACAGCTCGCGAAGTCTCGCCGTCTCGCTGTGGTCGCCGACGTCAATGCCGTGCCCCCGTCAGGCATCGAAGGCGTCGACCTGTTCGACAACGGCCGCCTTCTCGACGGCACGAGCATCGCGTCGGTGGGTCCACTCGCCATCGGCGATATCAAATACAAGACGCAGGCGGCAATGTTCCGCAGCATGCTGAAATCGCGCGAAGCGCTCATGCTCGATTTCACGCACGCGTTCGGAATGGCCCGCCGCCTCGTCAAAGCCCGTACAGAGAACGCCTGAAGATCACACGATAAATCCGCTTTTGTCCGTGTGCGGCCACCGCTTCGCCGCACACGGATCGTCGGCACCCGGCGTCGAAACCTTCCCATGACAACCTGCGACATATGGTGTGTTGCAGCTGTGCACCGAGCGGACCACCGCACCGGAGCCCGCATAGTTTCGCTTGACTCTGAGCCCATGTTCCGGCGCTCTATTCCCCGCGACGGTTTCGCTGCGTGCCTCGGTGCACAGCGATGAAAATGGGAACTCGGTGTGATGCCGTCAGGTATCGAAGCCGAGGCTGCTCCCGCAACTGTAAGCGGCAAGTTTCTTCCGCATATGCCACTGGCAGCCCGCGTTGGGCCGCCGGGAAGGTCGGAAAGAAACGCTTGAGCCGCGAGCCAGGAGACCTGCCGCCGCAAGTCGCCCATTCGCCATGCGGGATGCTTGGTGGAGCGGAAACCCGTAGCGGCGACTGATGTGCAACCGAAGGGGAGCTACGTCAGGCATGTCTTTCTACGGTGTCTATTCCCGGCACTAACCGAGTGAGACAGTAACCTCTGCACTGGCCGCAGCCATGCGCTGTGGCGAGAGCGCTATTGTTTCCGCGCGTAGTAGTAAGCGTTGTGTGGCGTCAGCTTTCCCGAGGCTCAGTTCAGCATAACGGGAGGCTAATTTGTATTTGCGTTTGTTGGCGGGGCGTTCATCCGCGTCATATTCTTCAGTTCTGGCCATCAGCTTGACGGCTGCATCGGTCGCCGCCATTGCCTGCGCGACCAGCGCTGTGGCTCAGTCGGCGGGATCCTCCGAGCTCCCCCCCCTCGAGGTGGAGACAACGGCCAAGAAAAAGCAGGTCAAGAGAAAGCAGACTTCCGAACCGCAGCCCGCGGTGACGAAGGATACCAGCGCCAGCGCTGATCCCGACGCCCCGGTCGTCTTCTCGGCCAACCGCACGCCGACCGACATCGGCAAGGTCGGCTCGTCTGTCTCCGTCATCACCGAGAAGGAAATCGACGGACAGTCGAAAACCTACCTGCAGGACTACCTGCAGCAGGTACCGGGCGTCTCCATCACCACAAACGGCGGTCCCGGTAAAACGACGACTTTCCGGCTGCGCGGCTTCAACCAGAACTACGTCAAGGTGCTCGTCGACGGCATGGACATCAGCGACCCCACCGGGCCGCAGACATCCGTTGCGTTCGAGAATCTGCTCGTTGGCGACGTTGCTCAGGTCGAGGTCTTGAAGGGGCCGCAGAGCACCCTCTACGGCGGTGATGCCGTCGCGGGTGTCATCTCCATCGATACCAAATCGGCAACCCGCCCCGGCCTTTTCCAAAGCGGCAGCGCCGAGTACGGCACTTACAATACCTCGCGTGGCGCTTACTCTGCCGGCTATGCCGACGCCAGCGGCAACAACGTCGCCTTCACCGTCCAGGGCGTGAACACGCAGGGCTTCTCTGCAGCGCGCCTCGGCACCGAGGATGACGCCTATCGCAACGGCACCATCTCCGGCCGCGGCGAATTCAAGGTTGCAGATGGCGTCACGGTATTCTTCGCCGGTCGAGCACAGGAAGCCCACAACGAGTACGACACATCGAGCGGCTACGACAATTACGACAACAGCGACACGTCCCTCCAAGCCGGTCGCGTCGGCACGAATATCTCGCTGTTCAACGGCGCGTTCGTGAATACCTTCGCCATTCAGGCGATGGAGGTCAGCCGCGACATGTATGGCAGCTGGCCCTCCTGGTACGACGGTGACCGCGTCAAAGGCGAATACCGGGGCGTCTTGAGCTTCAACAAGCAGCTCGCGCTCGTTGTCGGCACCGACTGGGAACAGACCGGCATCGAGACCGACTCCGTCGATCGCCACACCGTCGATGTCGTCAGCCCCTACGCGCAGCTCATCATCGAACCGATCGACGGCCTCGTCCTCACCGCCGGCGGCCGCATCGACGACCACAGCACCTACGGCCAATACGACACGCACCGGCTGACGGCCGCGTATGTTCTACCCGGCACGCAAACGCGCTTCCACGCCAGCTACGGCACCGGCTTCCGTGCGCCGAGCCTCTATGAGCTCTACTCCGCGTACGGCAACACAGCACTCTCCCCAGAAACGAGCGAAGGCTGGGACGCCGGCATAGAGCAGAGCTTCATGAACGGTCGCTTCAGCTTCGGCGCGACCTACTTCTCCATGGACCTCACCGATCGCATCGGCTTCGTCAGCTTGTCTACCGCTCCCTGGGGTCAGTACGCGCAAGTCTCCGGCGTTACCAAAACGGACGGCGTGGAGTTGACCGCCGTCGCACGGCTTACCGCCACCACCGCCTTGAACGCCGGCTACACTTATACCGACTCCGAAGAGCCTGATGGCTCACGCGTCACGCGCTTGCCGCGCCACAGTCTCGTGATGGGGGTCACCGCGCAGCCGATCGACAAGCTGACACTGAACGTAACCGGGCAGTACATCGCTGATGCGGTCGACAACAACCCATGGCCGCTCACCGGCAAGGGCAGCGTCGACGATTACTTCCTGCTCAGCGCCAAGGTCGGTTACGAGATCATGCCCGGCACCATCGCCTACGTTCGCGGCGAGAACCTGCTGGACGAGGATTACGTGACCTCGTTCAACTACAACAATCCAGGCGTCTCCGTGTTTGGCGGCGTGCAGTTCGCACTGCCGGCACACTGATCGCCTGCGAGGCCAAACGAGAACTCCCGTGCTCGTCTGACCGGCCCGCTGCCTGACCAGCAGCGGGCCTTTTCACGTCCGCGTTAGATGCGCGCCAAAGCGCGCTGTCGGGAATTTTTGCCCTGCAGTTTGCCACCACTGCCAGGGCCTGTTGTGCCAGCGTGCGGCCCAGAGGAAACCCTGGGAAACACAGAAATTACAAATGCGTAACATAGCCTTAGCATTATCCGTGCTGGCACTGACCAGCGCATCCGCCGCGGCCGATTGCACCTCGGAAGTCAACGACGCCTTTGCCAAACTGCGCAAGTCCGCCGCCTTCCGCATGGAGACCAAGATCGCCAACTCGGCCGGCACCCTCTCCATGAGCAACGACTATGTGCTGCCCAATCGCATGCATCAGTCGGTCACCATGGAAACTGGTGCACCCGGCAAGATGGAGATGATCCTCGTCGACGGAAAGGCTTGGAGCAATCAGGCCAATGCCGGCTGGGCTGAAGTCCCCGCTGACTTCGCAAACAAAATCGCCAAGCAGATGCAGGAGACGGTCGTCGACGCACCGAAGGACGAATCCAAATACGAATGCCTCGGCGACGTAACTTTGGACGGCAAGACCTACACCGGCTATCGCACCGTACGCGACCAGCAAAAGACCGACGGCAGCAACGGCACAGAGAAGGCCATCCAGACCGTCTACGTCGACAAGGATCTCGGCATCCCCGCGCGCAATATCGTGACGCTGGAGAAGGCCCCCGATAAGCGCATCTTCGACGGTACCTTCAGCCTGCAGGAAGGTCTGAAGATCGAGCCGCCGAAGCTTTGATCAAAAATCGCCTGACCTCTCCATCGGCGGGAGGTCAGGCTATCGCCTCTCAGAAGACGCGATCGGCGCCCAAGCGCGTAAACAGTCACCGCGGGCCGATGGCATCCCGCGCATCGCTGATCAGCGGACACGACAGTGCCGTCTCCAGCGCATTCCTCACCTCGTCGATCGTCTTCGTATCGACGTAAGTGCCGCCGGTCTCATCCGCGAAGCAGCGCGACACGAACTCGCCATCCGACCCGACCGCGCTCGCGATCTCATAACTGATGACGTGCACCACCGTTCCCGCACCGTCCCGCTTCAGCTCGCGAGCCAGCGCGCACGGATCCGCTCCGCAAGTCTCCTCGCCATCCGTAAGCACGATGATCGTCGCCGCCTTGTTGCGGAAGTTGAGCACCTCGGCCGCCCCGCGCACCGCGCGCGTCAGTGGCCTGCGACCTTCGGGCTTCAGCGCGTCGACCCGCGACATGATTTGGGTCGCGGCATTGCTTGTCGGCTTCAATTGCAGCGAAACGTTGGAGCACGCATCGCGCGATCCAGGGCCGTAGGTGATCAGCCCCATGCGCCGACGCGGCGCAACGCGCGGCAACACGTTCGCCAGCGCCGACCGAACCACATCGATACGCCGCAAACCTTTCTCGTCGCCGACCGAAGCCGCCATCGACTTCGAGGCATCGAATACGATCATCGCGTCATCGAGGCACGGCTGCTTGGATTGTGCGACGACAGCCGAAGCCCCCAAAATCAACGCCACCAGTGAGGCGCCCATCCAAACCAGCGTTTGGGCGCCTTTTTTCATGGATGATGCTCGGCTGAGCGAGCTGATGACGAGGCCACCGCCAGCGAGCGGGCACCGCCCCCCGTCGTGATGCGCTTGATCTCTTTGCCGCTGGCCGTATCGAGCACCGAGACATCGCCCGAGAACCAATTCGCGACGTAGGCGCGGCTCCCGTCCGGCGTCATGACGATGCCTTCTGGAAAGCGGCCAACCTTCTCGCGCGAGAGAATACGAAAATCATCCGTGTCGATGAGTGAGACGACACCCGTGCTCTGGCTAGCAACAAAAAGCCGCTTGCCGTCGATGCTCGTCGCGAGCCCGTAAGGCATGTGCCCCACGTCGATCATCGCGATCGAGCTCAGCGTCTGCGTGCTGATCACCGAAACGTTGGAGCTTTGCACATTCGCGACATAGACACGCGTACCGTCCGGCGACACCGTCAGCGCGAATGGCGCGCGCCCCACCGGGATCGTCGCCGCGATCCCCAGCGTCGTCGCATTGAGGATAGTCACCGAGTTGCTCTCCCGGTTTGCGACGATGACGAGCGCACCTTGCGGGCTCGACACGATGCCGGCGGGCGAATGCCCGACGACGACCTTGCGCAGCTCCTTGCCCGACTGCGGATCGATCGCTGTAACGGTATTGTTGTTCCAGTCGCTGACGAACAGCGTATCGTCCTGGCTGACCGTTATCCCGAACGGCGTCCCGCCAACCTTCAGCAACCGCACCACCTGGCGCTTGGCCGCGTCGATGACCGAGATCTCGCCGCGCTCGGGATGCGTGACATAGAGCATCGCGCCTTGACGATCCGCGGCAATCCCCGCTGGAGCAAAAGCAACCGGGATCGTCGCCACCACGTCATTCGACGATGTATCGATGACGCTGACCGTCGCCGCGTCCTGGTTACAGACAAACACCAGCGCGGCCCCACCGCCTGCAAGTGCCGGCGCCGCAACAAGCAGTGCCAGGGCAAGCCAGACGATGAAGCCGCGCCCAAGGTGCATGACTTACTTGCCCTCGGCCTTCGCCTTGAGGCCGGCAAGACCGGTCTTGAAGTATTCGGTCATCGCCTTGATCGCCGCGGCATCGTTCTTATCCGGCGCCGGCTCGTTGCCTGTGTCAGCACGATAGAAGCGGCCCATCCAGGTTACGGTCGAACCATCGTTCGGTCCCGGCTTCACGGTGATCTCGGCGGTGTACGAGCTCACCGGCAGCACATCGATCTTCTCCTTCGACAGGCGATAGAGATAGTCCATCTCCTTGTCGCTGTAGTAGTCGAGGCCTTCCACCAGTTCGCCACCCGACTTGAATACGATGGTGCGCGAAGCGTTGTTTTCGTTGCCGCCCGTTCCGGTGCTGCTCGTCAAAGCCGGGTTCCACGTTGCAATGTCGGCAAAGTTTTTGATGATGTCCCAGACCTTCGCCGGCGGGGCGGCGATGTCGATCTTCTCTTCAACCTTCTGCGGGGTCGGACCGTGGGCGTGAGCGGCAACCGCCGTCACGCCGACGAAGAGGCAGGCAACGAGCGAACGCATTGGCGACATTCAGTAGGCTCCTTTGGATGACGTGGAGGAGGACGAAACAAAGCTCTTGAGCGCGAGGTACGCGCCAAGTCCGTAAAGCGCGAGCAGCAGCACCAGCGCTAAGCTTCCCGGCACCGCGCTCACATCAGTTGCCACGAGCAGCGGCCGGCCGTGCGCAGCGGCCTCGAATGCAGGTACCAGATTGTAGTCGTCGCCGAGGTACGCGTAGGTGAGCCCGGTCACAGAAGCGAGCTGCTTGAGATACGCTTCACGCACGACCGCGAGATGCTCTTTGTTATTGACGACGGCATTGCCGAACGGCGCCCATTTCGGGTGATAGCCGGGACGCGACGCGGCATCCGGCGGCGGCGGTCCGGAGCGGTTTTCCTGCGGCACGTCCTGCGCGCCGTAGGTGCCGATCTCGCGTCCATCCTCGTCGTATTTGAGCAAACGTGCGAACTTGCGCCCGCCATCTCCGACAATCAGCCCGCCGACATCGCCCGGCTTGCCATCGAACGGTGCAAGGCCGCTGAACGGCAGCGGCGGAAGTTCATGCCCGTCAGTAATGAATATGAGATCGGCCTTCAGGCTGTGCGCTATGTCGAGTGCGCTGTAGAGCCCCTTCGAAACGTAGCTGTCGCCTTCCCAAGCCATGCGCCAGTCGAGCATGGCAATTGCCCCGTCGATCGCCGCGAAGTTCTCACAAACCTCGACGGGATTGAACAACAGGAACGTGCGACGCTCCGTGAAAATGCCGAGCCCCAGCCTCGACCCGCACGGCAGCTTTGACAACGTATCGCGCAGCGCGAACTTCGCCGCCTGCAGCCGGCTCGTCTTCTCGCCGCCGACAGTCATGTCACGCGTGTTCATGCTGGTCGTAATGTCGACTACAGCGACCACATCGTAGACGTCGCGCGTCAGCTTGATGCGCGGCACGAGCATAGCTCCGAGCACCAGCAGCAGAGCGCCGGCAACCAGCCACAAGCGCGGATCTCGGAATGTCGCCCGGCTCATGGCAAACCTTTCGGTGTTCCCGGCAGGTCGGTCCAGAGCTTCTCCGGCGTCTCGAGCGGCTTCTCCTCGTCCTCGGGCACAGCCTGAGGCAGATCGCGCACCAGGCGCATGGAGACATCGAGATTGTACTTCGCGTCCCAGTTACCGGGATCGAGCCGCAACGCGCTGCGATATTCCGACTTCGCCAGCGAGACCATCGGAATGGCCTTGTCGAAATTGCCCTTCTCGATCTCCCGCACCGCCGCCCGCATCCGCGCGTTGGCCATGTTATAGAGCATGCGCATCTGGATCGCGTCGTCGGCACGCAGCGGGGCCTGGTCCAGGAGCGGCTGCGCCTCTTCAATCCGTCCGCGCTTGAGCAGGAATGCCGCGCGTGCATCGAGCAGCGCCGGCGACGCCGTCGCCGGATCGATGACGATGTTCTTGCCTGCACGCAGCTGATCGATGGCGGCGTTCGTCTTCAGCTTCGAGGCGAAAAGCGCCCCGGCGCTGATCATCACCGCGCAGCTGGCCACAAGCACCACCCACAGCGCCGCCGACTTCAGCACGCCAACCGATGGTAGCTGTCCTGCGAGCGGGATCCGCATGTCAGGCTGCCTCTTTCTCACGCGATATCGCCGCCGCACGCCGCGTAGCAGTGACACTGGACGACGCCCGTTCGCCACGATGCCCACCGCCGTCCAGCTGCACTTCCGCCAGCTTGGCCAGCGTCAGCAACAGCAGGGCAGCGCCCGCGATGCCGTACGCGATCTTCGACAGATCGACCTCTGGAATGCGCTCCTGGTAACGGATCGGATTACGCTCCAGCTTGTCGATTTCCGCGATCGCATCGGCAACGGCCTTCGGGTTCTCGGCCTCGAAAGCGCGGTACGGCACCTTCAGCGACTGGAAGAAAATGTTGAGATGCCGCTCAGGCAGCGCTTGCGGCGTATCCGGAACGTCCTCCCCCGGCGGGTCAAAGATGCCGGGCGCCCCCTCCGTGCGCAGGTAGAGCCAATAAAGATTGACCGGCCGCTTCGCGATTTGTGCGCGCAGCTTCTCCTGCACCCGACGATCGATTACCGCGGCGCCGTCCGAAACCAAAACGATCGCCCGCGACGCCGCCGTAGGGTCGGCTTCATGCATCGACAGCGCGAGCGACAGTCCGAGACCCACGTTCGTGTAGGCGAGGCCCGGCCGCGTGATGGCATCGATCGCGCCCAGCACGGCATCTCGCTGACTGGTGATCGGGAGCACGTACATCGGCAGGGTCGAGAACGCCGCGACACCGAAGCGGTCATGCGGGCGCTTCTCGACGAAATCGCGCAACAGATGCCGCGCCGCCGCTGACTTCGACGCTTCGCCATCGCCCGGCGGGCGCCCCGCGAACGTATCGTCCATGCTGCTCGAGCGATCCAGCAGCAGCACGATATGCGATCCCTCTCCGACGCGCTCGACCGTCTGCCCGCTGAGATGGATACCAGCGAGCGCTGCAAGCAGCGCAGCCAGCGCGACGACACCCGAAAGGTGCAACACCACGTCGATCACGCGCGACAGCGTATCGGTCTCCACCGCCGCCAGCGAAGGGTAGCCCTGCGCGCGCTGGATCGCGAAAATGACCGGCAACAGCACCAGCGGCAGCAACAGCAGCACCAACGGCGAGTTGAACCCGAGGTTCATGCCGCCCTCCGCTCAGCGACGCTGAGGTGCTGGCTGAGTTCGGCTAGGGCCGGCAACGGCATCTGCGCCCGCGCCTGCTCGACCTCGTTGGCAAAGAACGCGCGCCGCGATGACGCGAACAGCTTCCTCACCTCATCGCCGTAGGGAGCAAACTCAGGATGCTCCGACAGAAATTGCGCCACATCGTCGGCGAGAACCCGGCGTCCGGCAGCAAGGTCGAACGCGCGGTGCAACTTCAACAGCGCCGCACGATAGCCCCGTGGCCCGCTCAGCGTTTCTGCGTTCGACCGGATGAACCGAGCCGCGTCTGTGAATGGGCGTTGCGGACGCTTGTGGAATGGCCACCATGCGTTGTGCCACGCGAGCCCTACGAGCGACAGCAAGGCAGTGGCCGTTGAAATCAGCAGCGCTGTGCGTTCAGTCCCCGTCACCAGACGTGGCGCAACCGCATCCGGTTGCACTTCCACCGCGCTGCCGCTGCTCTGGCTGGCTGCAGCAAAAAGCTGCCGGATGGGTGAGGTGATGAAGCCGAAATCGCGCACCTGCACTTCACGCGTCGCCTGCGCGTTCTTGATCGTTAGCGTAAACCCGGGGATCGTCAGTTTGCGCGGATCGAGAGGCGCGTAGAACGTCTGGTACACCAGCGTCAGCTTGTACAGCGTACCATCGCCGTCAGCCTCGCTCTCGACGTTGGAAGAGGCAAGCTCCAGCCAGTAGTTGAGCGGGCCAGGCCGCGGAATGGAGGACAGATCCAGCTCTTCTCCAGGCCCGGTGCGCAGCTCGAACACGCGCTCCAGCTTATCGCCTATGAAGTAGCCGAACGCCCGCGGCTCGACGACCGTGAGCGACGACGTCCCAGATGGCGTAACGGACTGCGCGCCGGCCCCGGCCGCAAATCCGAAGACGACGCAGAGGAGCAACATCAGCCTCATGCGTAGCCACCCACGAGGTGCGCGCCCAGCCTGTCCCAGTCGATCCGGTCTTGAATCTCGAACGGTGCCCGGCCGAACCGCGCAGCAATCGACCTGAGCGCGGCACGGCGGCGTCCGCTCCTCCTTTGCCACGCCTCCCATAGACTGGGGCGCATGACGACGAGACGCCGCCGGCCGACCTCAAGGTCGGTGAGAGACATGATCCCCCACCGAGGCAACCTTTCGATCTCAAGACTGTCGGACAGCACGATAGGTACGATGTCGTGGTGCGCGAAGGCAGCGAAGATCTTCTCCGTCTCCTCGCTCGGGATGTAAAAGTCCGAGATCAGGAATACGAGCTTGCGCCGCCCCGCGATCAACCCGGCAGCATCGATGAAACCTTGCGAGCCCGCTCCCCGCGGTGTGAACGAGCGCAGTCGGGACAGCATCTCCATCTCGCTGCCACGCGCCCGCGTCGCCAGAAACGTCAGATCCTTCTGCACCACGGCGTCGCAGCCGATCAGGCCGAATGCATCACCAGCGCGCCGCACCGAACCCGCCAGAGCTCCGCATAACTGCGCCGCAAGCCGCATCTTGTCCGCGCTGCCGCGAAACCCCATCGACGCCGAGACATCGACGATCGCGTAGACGACGACGGACGTTTTCTGCTCGAAGCGGCGAGCATAGAGCCCTTCGAATGGGTCACGCGCGCTGATCCTCAGATCGATGCGGCGCGGATCGGGGCTGCGCAGCAATGGCACGACGTCGCGAAAGAAGCCGCCCGCGCCCTCGAGCTTGCCGCGGTGGGTACCAACACGGACATTAGAGCTGCGCCACGGCAGACGATATGGAATATCTGCCGGCGGCGCAGTGTCGTGCGGGCCCCTGTCGGTCATGGCGCCGGCACTCTCTCGAACAGCTGCCGGCAAAGTTCGCGCACGATCGGCTCGCGCCGCAGCTCGTAGATGGGATCGAAGAAGATGCGATGCGCCATCGTCACGAAGTAGACCGAGCGCAGATCCTCCGGCACCACCATCGTGCGATTATCGAGCCACGCAGCGACGCGTGCGGCCCGCAACAGGTAGCTCATACCGCGAGGGCTCGCGCCGCCGGCGATGAGACGGCCCATCTCCACGTCCGGAATTTCGATGCCGACCGACGCCGGATTGCGCACCGCCTCCCATAGATCCAGCGTGTAGCGCTCCAGATCCGGGCTCGTCTCGATCGTCTCTTGAATGACCGCGGCTACCTTTGGCAGCGCCTTATGATCGAGGATCGATTCTGGCACCGCATGGATCAGCTTGTCGCTGTCGTGAAAGCGCGCATCGAACGCAAGCTGCCGTCTGACCTCCTGGTCGGCCGGCGTTGAGATATTGATCTCCATGAGGAAACGGTCGCGCGCCGCCGCGGGCAGCTCGAACGTTTCTTCGCGCTCGATCCTGTTGCGATCGGCAAACACCAGCAGGTAGGGGAAGTAATATTCGCGGTTGAATGCGGTGATGCTCCGCTCCGCCATGAGGCGCAGCAAAAGCGAGTGCACCTGCGGGCGCGCACGGTTGATTTCGTTGAAAAAGAAGATGGTTAGATCGCTGCCGTAGCGGATCACTGGGCCCGGTTCGACACGCGGACGACCATCCTCACCGATATAGGTGTGATAGATCATGTCCGCGGGCATCAGGTCGATTGTGCCTTCGACGCGCTCGTAAGCACCGCCGAGGCCGCGCGCGGCCGCCCGCAGCAAAGTCGTCTTGCCGACGCCGACGTCGCCCTCGAGCAGCACATGGCCACGTGCGAAGATCGCGATTGTCAGCAGTCTGACGACAGGCCGCTGTCCGACAACGACTTTGTTGAGCTCGCGTTCGAATTCGAGAGCACGCTGTCGCCACGCACTAAGGTCGATTCCCTCGGAATCCCTCACCGCCGTCACACTTTCGCGGGACAAAAGGCGCTCCTCTCATCAGGGCCGCTTCTGCGCCGGCCGCTGCTGTTACAATCAAACAGAAATGGGTCGTGGGGTGCGGCGGTAGCCGCACCCCGATTCCTCGGGAGGAAGCAGGTTTAGCGTGGCACTGCTCCGAGGAAAGACTCCGAAAACTTAGTCGGAGATCTCGTCGACGTCGTAGACCCACTCACCGGTCTTGACGAAGTGCGCAGTGCGCTTCGCGTTGCGAGCTTCCATGGCGCGCTCGGAAGCGCCCTGCTTGGCGAGCTCGGCCGGATCATGCTTGGGGTCGTACTTCGAGCCGGCAACCTTCTCCGGGAAGCCGGGCTTCGGCTCCCAGCAGTTGCCGGGGGCCTTGCACTTCGTGCCGTCGTAGGCGAAGGCAGACGTAGCAGCGACGAGAGCCGCTGCGGCAGTGCCGATGAACAACAACTTCTTCATGACTAGTTTCCTCCTGGCTTCGTTCAGTTAGCTCGGCGGTGTACCCGCCTTCTTTGCTCGCGCCCCTCCGGAAGCGAACATCTCGTTATTCAGGCATCGGTCCGCACTTGTCGTTCGGCGCTGCCTTGGCTTCTTCGGCAGTACCGCCGTGCTCACCACCTGGCGGCTGCACATAGGGCGTGAAATTCGCCTTCTGCTCTTTGCTTAGCCACTTCGCGGTGTTGGCCGGTCCTGTGTAGAGGTGACGAATCCAAGCCATGATCAACAGCAGCTCGTTGATCGACTTGTCGCTGTGCGGACCCATCATGCCCTGAGCACCGCCATAGACGGTCTCAAACATGCCCTTATCGGTTTTGTTCTTTGGATAGGTCCAATAATTGTCGTTGAGACCGGGGCCGACTTTGCCTTCCGCCAAATGCCCATGACATCCAGAGCACGAGGAGAGGAAGAGATATTCGCCGCGCGGCAGACACTCTTTCACTTCGTTGTACGGGTTCCTGCCTGTCTCGAGGAACTCCTTCACCGCCGGCGTGTCGACCTTCGGAGCCAACGTCATATCAAGCGGCTCGCCGGTAATCGTATTGCGGAAAGGCTCATCGAGTGCGAGCGCTACGATCGGAAACATTGCGATAGCAGCACCCGCAAGCAGTCGTCGTGTAAACTTCTTCATCCAGCGCGCCCCTCAGGAGTCTTGGCAATCGCATCGAGGGGAATGCCTTCTTCCTTCAAGATGGTTTCAATTTCCGGCCCCGCTTTCTCAAGCGCGGCATTCACTTCATCGAGCAGTTTCTTATCGTCCTTGCGCACACCGACCGACTGGTCGAAGTGGAAAGGAATGTGCTTGCCGTCGCCCCGCGTTGCGTTATCGGGAATGACAACCAGCTTCACTTGATCGCCACGCTGCTTCGCGTAGCGAGCCACCTCCGGCGCAAACACGACAGCTAAGTCGGCCTTGCCCGAAGCGACCTCGTCGACATATCGCTGCGGCTCGATGCGGACGTACTGGTTCCGCTTGCTCTTGAAGCCGGTGAGCGATTTCATGTAGTTGAAGTTGCGGTTGAACAGTCCGAGCTTCTCCAGCATCACCTGCGCGGGAGTGTCGGCTGCAATCGCGATCTTGTTCGCCTTCAGCAGGTCAGGGCTGTCCCAGCTCGTGATGTCGAGCGGCGAGTCTTTGCGCAGCACGAAGACGTAGGGAGCGCGATAGTACGGCTTGGATGTCAGCACGCGTTCATCGCCGGTATCGAGGCCGATGACGACGTCGCATTCCTTCTTGTCAAGCTGATCTCGAACAAGATAGATGGCCGGCTTTTTGATCCAGGAGAACTTGACCTTGCGGTCCATGGCCTGGCCAAGAGCCTTGGCGATCTTGTTCTCAAATCCTTCGCCGTCGCCCGTCGAATAAGGTGCTTCGACTTCGGAGGCGCATACGCGCAATATCGAAGGGTCTGCAGCTTTAGCAGTTGCCGACTTGGAGTCCTCGGCCCATGCAGAGGCTGAGAGGCTCATAAGCACCACTGCAGACGAGAGCATCAGCCCCGCTGCGTGATGAGTTTTGATTCTCTTGCTCATGTTTACGCTATGATTCCTGAAGCAGATCTGCTCCGGGCGCAGGCCTGATGTTCAAGTTGGTTCTTTGGCCAACGCTCACACCGCTCGGGTGTTTGGAGACAGCATCCTTACCGTTGGAGGAGGAGACGGATCGGTAGCTGTGAGGCAATCGCCCCGCCAGGGCACCGAAGTGACCTGGCGGGAACGATCAGCTCGTTATCAGAGCTTCGGCATCTCCGGCGGATACTCGTCGAGTTCGACGTTCTCCGAGTACGGGCTCTTGCCGTCGAGCGAGAAGACCAGGAGGCCACCGCCCATCTGCGTCCAGTTCTGGAGGTTCTTGAACGCACCCACAGCGCCGAGACCGGCAGTCGGGTCGTTCAGGTCGAACACCAGACCAACGCCCGGCCAACCACCAACACCGTAGTAGATGGCGACGTACTGCGTGCCCTTATGCTCGTAGGTCATCGGGTAGCCGATGGCACCAGACGGCATCTTGAACTTCCACAGCAGCTTGCCGGTGTCGCTGTCGCGAGCCTTCAGGTAGCCGTCGAGCGTTCCGTAGAACATCACGCCGCCCTTGGTGGCCATCGTGCCGCCCCAGGCTGCGAAGCGCTCCATGATCGCCCACTTGTCCTTACCGGTGATGACGTTGCGCGCCTTCACCTGGCCGAGACCAAGGTAGTTCTGACGGTCACCCTTCGGACCAGGGTACATCCACAGCGTGGCGCCGACGAAGAACTGACCGGCACGGTACGGAAGCATGAAGGGCTCCCAGTCCATGCAGATGTGGTTGATCGCCAGATAGAACACCTCGCGCTCCGGATCGTAGGAGTCGTGGGCCTGATCGTGGTAGCCCATGGCCGACGGACACACGTTGGTGGCCTTGTGGTCCATGCGCGTGCCGTATTCCGGGTTGCGAACCGGAATACCGGTCTTGAGGTCGACGTGCGTCCAAACGTTGACGGTGTCGTCGATCTTGTCGGCCGAAACCAAGCTGCCGTCCGTACGGTCGAGCGTGTAGATGATGCCGTTACGGTCAGGATGCGTAACGAGCTTGCGCATCTTGCCCGACTTGTCCTTCTGGTCGGACAGCATCATCACGTTGACGCCGGCATAGTCCCACTCGTCGTGCGGGGTCTTCTGATAGCCCCACTTGAGTTCGCCGGTGTCGATGTCGCGGGCCATCATCGTCATGGTCCACTTGTTGTCGCCCGGACGCATCGTCTCGTTCCACGGAGACGGGTTGCCCGATCCGTAATACAAGAGGTTCAGGTCCGGATCGTAGGCATACCAACCCCAGTTGGTGCCGCCGCCGATCTTCCAGGCGTCGCCTTCCCAGGTCGCAGTGCCGAGGCCCTTCTGACCATAGTGCGGGTTGGCCTTGTTGAAGTCGTCGCCGATGCCGATCTCCTCGTCGGGACCGGTAGCGTACTTGCGCCAAACCATGGCGCCAGTCTTGACGTTGTAGGCCGTCGCGTAACCGCGAACACCGAGCTCAGCGCCCGACGAACCGACGATCACGAGGTCCTTCACGACGTACGGAGCAACCGTCAGCGTCGAACCGACCTTGATGTCGGAGTTCTCGACCTTCCAGTACTCTTCACCCGTGTCCGCGTTCAGCGCAACGACATGGCCATCGAGCTGGTTATTGAAGATCAGCGGCGGCGTCTTGCCGTCACCCGGCCAATAGGCAAGGCCACGGTTTACGAGGTCGCAACAAGCGACTGAACGAGCAGCCGGATCCTGCTTCGGCTTGTGCTGCCACTTGATCTTGCCGGGGTTCTCCAGGTCCAACGCGTAAACATTGTTGGGGAAGGAGGAGTTGATGTACATCACGCCGTTGACGACGCGCGGCGTACCTTCGTGACCGTGCAGCAGGCCGGTCGAGAACGACCAAGCAACACGCAGATTCTTCACGTTTTCTTTGTTGATCTGCGTCATCGGGCTGTAGTTGTCGGACGCATAGGTCCGGCCCGTCATGACCCAGTTTTCGTTGCTCTTCGACAGCTCGATGAGCTTGTCATTGGCGCTAGCGCCACTGACAAAGCCCACCAGCGCCGCAATAGATGCGGACGCAAGCAAGCCTGACTTGAGGTGTGCTTTCATTAACAAACCCTCGCGTTTTCGCTCCCAGGAAAAGGCGGCTCCTTGAGGATGCCGAGGCCGGTCGTGCGATGAGTTCGCACGCTTTGGCATCTCCGCCTTCTTTAGCTGCAGACCCCTCCCGCAAACGGGACGGAGCTGCAGGGGTTGAACGAGCTTCCAACTGAAATATCGCCAATTGGAACCTTCGCTCAGCCGTGGGCGAAGCTAGAACGCGAATGTTGTTGCGTCTTTAGGTCGACTTCCAAGAGTCCAGTGGCACAAGTGGCAACACGATTTCACTTTCTGACCTCGATGTGCATCGCAACCGGGCGCTAAGATCAGCGAAGCCTCTGCGGCAAGCGCATAGTCTCGCAGGCATCGGGAAGATTCGTCGCCATGAGTTTCCAATCGCACCACACAGATATGGCTCACGCAAAGAACGTAAATAATCGCAATCGAATGCCATCATGCTGCAGGCGCTCACTGCTGTTTGCATGCTTGCTAGCCAGCGGACTTGTCATAACCGCCTGCAGCGATGAGCCAGAGATCGAGGCAAGTGCGCCCGCACAGCCTGCGTCGGCACCCGCACCTCATCTGCATGCGCTCCCTTGGTTGAAACGCACCGATCCCACTGACGCCGATGTTTGGCTTGCAAGTCGCGAGGCCGGCCGCGATATCGACCCGCTCGACCCCGCGGTGTCGCAAATGCATCAACGGTTGGAAGTCGCCGCGCAACGTTTTCGCGATCATCCACGCATGATCGCCAACCGCGCTGTTCAGCTCGAAACGATGCTGAAGGAAAAAGGCATCGACGAGCATGCACCCAGCATCATCGAGACGCTTTGCGAGGTCCCTGGCGATCGCCGTTACGTCGAGAGTTTCTCGTCGCTAACGCAGCAATACTACAACCTCCGCCTTGAAGGTTTGGACAAGGCGAAGGCTATTGAGGCACTGCGTAAGCTCGAAGATCCGGCTTAGCCGGCTACTTCTTTACGGTGTCCGGGGGACAATCCGGTCCGATGTACTTGCCGTCGATCGTCACGCCAGCGTTGGGAATTCCCTCAGGCGGATCGAACGTCATTTTCATGATCGCGTGGTAGCGCTTGTTGAAGTCGCCGCCGAAAGCCGTGCTCATGATCTGCTTTCCGTACGGCCGCTTGCACACGACATTGACGATCACTTCACTGCCGGCCGGCGTAACCGTTGGCTCTGAGCATTCGCCGCTATCCGCAGGCACGGCGATATTGTCATCGGGGCCGACGCAGACATCGATAGTCGTCATGCCGGAAGCCGCCGCAACCGTCGTGAGCTGCCAATGTCCGGGCTTGCGCTTGGGTAGCTCCGCGGTCTCCGCAAATGCGGCAACAGTACCCAGCGCCACGAGGCTGCCGACAACGACAAAACGGGTAGTCATTCACCTACTCCTGGTCGGTAATTTACCTGCGACAGAAGCGGCGAACACTATCCAGTCTGCGACAAGCCGTGCATGGATCGACTTACAAACATCACTGCAAAATATTCCCGAACTTCACTGCGCGATTAGGCGGCCCATTACCAATTTGCAACAGCAGCGATCGCGCTCGAAAAGTCCGTAACGCTAAACGCGCTAACTTGGACTGATGTCTCGGGCAGAGGAGCCGACATGCCGCCCAGTGAGCAACAGCCGCCGCGATTGACGGCCGGTTTCGATGCAAACCTCGAATTCCCCTTCGCAGATCCGGCGTGGCAAGCGTTCTCCCGGTCTTCGAACTGCACGGTTACGAGGTACCTGGACCTTGACGAGCTCACAACCGCACTCGCCGACCAGTTCTTCGGCTTCTCCTATCTTCCGTCCGCTAACTGCTTCTTCCTGCAGAAGGCACCCTACCTGGGTCTCGCCAGCGCGCTCACCTCGAAGACCAGACGCCCTGTCCAAAACTCTGTTTTCATCGTCAGCAAAAAGAGCACCGCGACCAGCTGGCAAGAGTTGCAGGGCAAACGCCTCGGCTACATCAACACCTACTGCACGACGAGTTACTTCGCCCCCGCAATCCTGCTCTCGCGCTCCGGCTACCGCCTCACGCAGTTCTTCGATGCGGTTCCCGTCGCTCCCTGGCAAGGCCAGATCGATGCGGTCGTTTCTGGCGCAATCGACGCCACGATGGTCTACGAGGATGTCTGGTTGTCGACGCCGTCGAACGCACAAAACACGAAGGTGATCGCCCGCATGGACGGTCTGCCGACACCGCCCGTCATCGTGCACAACAACATCAATCCAGGAACGCGTGCCAGCTTGAAGGCGGCTCTGCTCGATATCAAGTGCGACAGCGGCCCCGAGCTGTATGCCGGCTTCACCGGTTATCAGGACACTTCTATGCAGCAGTTCTTCGCCGATCTTTCCGCGCTGCCGGGCATCCAGACGCTGCGTAGCGTGTGCCGAAAAGAAGGGGGCCGATGACGGTATCCGACATCGGCCCCAAGTGCTCGCGGCCTAGAACCCTGGAGGAAGCGCTATAGCGGCGAGAAATCACACGATACACAGTCGGGACGGGGGAACGTAAGCGAACGACACTCTCAAGATGAGAGCTGATGTTGCCTGTCTTTCCTCCACTATGCATTGAGAGCCATGCCGCTTTTTGCCGCTCAAACCGGGAAAAATGTAAGCGCTTGCCTTCTACGTCCGCTGTTACGTTCTAGCATTACGCTCCGCCGCACCAGCGCTTGCCCTGCTTTTCGACACGTCTGGAAGCACGCCGGTGCAGGACGCGCGAAACCTTCTTGAGCCCCGCGAATCGCGGCATAGAGAAATGATCGCCGGGGGATCTAGCCAATGCGCCGTCAAGCCGCGTCGTTGCAGGGTCTTGCGTTCCTGATCGCCGCTTCGATGGCCGACCCAAGCAGCGCAGACGAGACCGCTCTCCGCTATGATTGGTCCGGTGCCTACATCGGCGCCAACCTCGGTGGCGCGCTGACGCTGACCGATATCGACGATCCGTTCGGCGCCTCGATCTATGGCGACACGGTGCGCTCTCCGGGCCCGTTGGCCGGCGGACAGATCGGCTACAACTGGCAAGTCGGCCGCGCGCTCCTCGGTCTGGAGGCAGATGCGAGCTGGGCCGACCTTTTCGGCACCGAAACCTGTTTTGCCTATTCTGGCTACTACATCAGCGCGAACTGCCGCGCGATTATCGATGCGCTCGGAACACTCTCCGCCCGCGCCGGCTGGACAGTCGGCGATGACGCGACGCTTCTCTACGGCAAGGCAGGCGCCGCTTGGATGCACAGCGATGTCGATGCGACGACCAACAACAACGCCGGCTTCCCGTCGTCCGCAAGTGACCACATGCACTGGGGCTGGATGCTGGGCGCCGGCATAGAGCGCGCGATCGGCGGCCGCTGGTCGATGAAAGCCGAATACGATTATCTCTCCTTCGCCGGCTCCGGCTTCGCCACTCCGGTCGGCTCGCTTCAGCCAACGCCGAACCCGACGCCCGCCAATCTCATCGCTGTGCCCTCCACCGCAACGGATGCCTCGGCTCAGATGCATCTCTTCAAGGTTGGACTGAACTACCGCCTGTACGAGCCGCACACCGCCACGCCGGCCGACGGCTGGCTTCCTGTCCGCGCGCCACAGCCTGTCACCAACACCGCACTCGAAGTTGGCGCCCGCTATGTCTACGGCTGGGGACGCTTTCAAAAGGATTTGGGTATCCAGGGCGAAGGCATCAGTTCGCTCGCATCACGCCTCACCTATTCCGACATGAACACCAACGGCGCCGAGTTGTTCGCGCGCCTCGACCTGCCGAGCGGCCTCATGGTCAAAGGTTTCGTCGGCAAGGGCAATGGCAACGGTGGCCATCTCAACGACGAAGATTGGGGTCTGCCCTTCGACGACTTCGTGCCTTACTCCAACACACTGTCCACGGTAGACGACCGCATCCGCTACGGCGTCATCGATGTCGGCTACGACATTTGGCGCACCGAGCAGTTCCGCTTTGCACCGTTTGTCGGCTACAGCATCTTCCACCAGTACATGCTCGGCCGTGGCTGCGACCAGATCGCCAATCCGCACTCGGACTGCCCAACGCCGATTCCGGTCAGCACCGACGTCATCTCCGAGGACGACACCTGGCGCGCCCTGCGCCTTGGAATTTCTGCGGATATCGAGATCATTCCCGGCATCACGCTCTCTGCCGATGCGGCCTACCTCGGCTATGTCCATTTCTCCGGCGTGGACGACCACATCCTTCGCTCACTCGTCTCCCCGGAATCAGCCAACGGCAACGGCGCGCAACTCGAGCTGATGCTCAAATACGCGCTGACCGAACAGCTCAGCGTTGGTGTCGGCGGCCGCTACTGGACGATGTGGACGCGCGACGGCACCGTCAATTTCGGCGGAGAGGCGATCGTACCGATGCGCTATAGCGTCGAGCAAGCAGCTCTTCTTGTTCAGGGGTCGTATACCTTCAGCGTTCCAAGCGATTGAGTTTGGTGCCGCCTCATAGTGTTGTTGCTGGCAGCTTTCTAGCCGTCGCATGCAACCGAAGTGATATTTTCAGTCGAGGCTTTCCATGATTGACCGCCACACGCATCACCGGAGAAATGCATGGACAAGGTTTCGCGCCGCGACGTTCTCGTCAGCACTGCGGCAGGTGGCTTGATGACAGCCGCGACCCACGCCCACGCCGCCACGTTCGGCAACCCCGATTTACCGCCTCAAGGCGCGATCAACACCGAGGGCAACCCCTCGAGCACGACCATCATCGGTCCCAACAATCCGGCGATTTCCGGCCAGTTCCCCGCCGCACTCTCTCCCCCTCCAACCGACGTCGGCTCACTGCCGATGTTCTGGGCCTCGTTCAACAACGCACCGCGCCGCATTCAAAATGGCGGATGGGCGCGTCAGGTCACGCAGGCTGATTTCCAGATCTCCGAAGAGATCGCTGGCGTAAATATGCGCCTGACGCGCGGCGGCATACGCGAGTTGCACTGGCACGTATTTGCCGAATGGGCGTTCGTCACCAAGGGCACCTGCCGCATCACCACCATCGATCAGGACGGCCGCGCCAACGTCGAGGACGTGCACCAGGGCGGCCTTTGGTACTTCCCCGCCGGCTTGCCGCACTCGTTGCAGGGCATCGGCGAGGACGGCTGCGAGTTCATCCTCTGCTTCGACAACGGCCATGCTTCGGAATACGACACGCTGCTCGTCAACGAATGGATGGCACACACACCGCCTGAAGTGCTCGCCATGAACTTCGCAGTGCCGGTCGAGAGCTTCAAGAATATCCCGCTGCACGATCTCTACATCTTCCAGGGCAAGGTGCCTGGCCCTCTCTCCGAAGATCAGCAGCAGGCTCAAGGAGACGCCGGCCCGCCGACGTTGCGCTCCAGCTACCCGCTCAGCGAAGCAGCCCCCGCAAAGAAAACACGCGGCGGCGAAGTCCGCATCGCCGACTCCAGCAACTTCCCCGCGTCCAAGACAATTGCCGCCGCGCTTGTGCGCATCCACCCCAAGGGCATGCGCGAGATGCACTGGCATCCGAACGCGGACGAATGGCTTTACATCATCGAGGGCGAGGGCGAGCTCACCGTGTTCGAGACCGGCCCGAAGGTGGTGACGCAGAACTTTAACGCCGGCGACATCGGCTACGTGAAGCGCTCGCAGGGACATTACCTGCGCAACACCGGCCTCACCGACATGGTCTATCTCGAAGTCTTCCGCAGCTCATACTTCTCAGACGTATCGCTGTCCGACTGGCTCGCCCACACGCCGCCCGCAATGGTGGCTCAAACACTCAACGTGGACGTGGAAACGATCGAGCGCTTCCCCAAAAACAAGCCGGTCATTCTTCCCATCTAGGCCGGATCGCTCAGGCGAGTATGCGCCGACCGGCATCCTGGTCGGCGATGCTGCTGAAAAAGACCAGCGACGATCTGGGCTCCGACTTTGCCCGGTACATCGCCACGTCGGCGTGCCGCAGCACTTTCTCGACCGTATCCCCATCCTTGGGGAACAGCGCGGCTCCGATGGCAACGCCGATCTCATGCGTCACGCCCCCGGCGTGCACGTCTCCGCCGAGCGCCGCGATGTATCGCTCGCCGATCTCTCTCGCGCTTTTCTCGTCGACATTGCGCGATAGAACGGCGAACTCATCTCCGCCCAGACGTGCGAATACGTCGTTGTTGCGGGCGACGCGCCTGAACCGTCCGACGACAGCCTGCAGCACCTCATCGCCCACGGCATGCCCGTAGCGATCGTTGACGTGCTTGAAACCGTTGAGGTCGAGCAAAAACACCGCATGCGCGCGCCCGTCCTGCGGCGGCACCTGCGTCGCAACTTCCAATGCTTCGAGCAGAACGCGTCTGTTGGGCAGGCTCGTCAGCGGATCCTGCATCGCCAGCCGACGCAAGAGGCGCATCTCCGTCGCCAGCACTTCTGGGCTGACTTCGCTGCGGTTGTATTCGTTCATCCGCCGCGTGATGAACACGAAGACGCAAAACGCACCAATGCCGCCAAGCAGCACAGCCTCCGCGGGCGATATCTCTCGTCGTGGCGAGGCGAGCGCAGCGAGAAATCCGAAAATGTCATACTGCTGCGCCATCAGCACGCAGAACAGCATGATCGCCGTCAGAAGCACGAAGTCGCGCAGGCTCGACCACGGATGCTCGAGAATGGCCGCGATGAGTGCTCTCGGGCCTGTCGATTTCACTGCGCATTCCCCTGGAAGATAGTCGATTGCAGACTATCTCCCCCCGGCCTTCCGAACCGTTAAATCAGCACGCTTTGCACCGGGCCGCCGAAGCTAGTGCACCGACGCTGCCCGCCAGCCCGCGGCAATGGCATCGGCCTCGCTGCAGAACCAGCGCTCTCCCTTTTCGACCTCGATTTTTACCTGCGTGTAACGCGGACTCCACGGCACATAGTAGATGTACCCGTGCGAGGAGATGTTGCCTTTGATCGCGCAGCCGTTGGGCGCAGCATACTCCGCACCCGCCCAACGCTTCTCGCGAAAGATCCACGCTGGCTCCGCGTCTCCTGTCCAGATCCCGGCGCGCGCCGCACGCGCCTCGGCTTCCTCGCGCACGTAGCTCTTCGAATACTTCACGAACGCCCAGGCATAGCCTTCGCGCACCATCTGCGCGTTGATGTCGGCGCCATCGACGAAGCAGATGCCGAGCATGCGCCCATACTTGTCGTCGCCCTGGCTCTCGCACATGACGCTCCGGTCATCGACAAGTTCGCGCAAGGCGTCAGCTGCCGCCGCGCCACAATTCCACGTGCCGAAGAAGCGGCGTCCACACGTCTGCCCGTGCTCGGGCGCGTCGATCCCTTCGAGCCGTATCCTGCGGCCGGAGATCTCGATGGTGTCGCCGTCGATCACACGCGCCGTGCCGCTGATAGCTCTGTCGTTGGCGCCAAAATCATGCGCCGGCCTGGCCTCGATCTCACGCGCAGGCACCGCGGCCAGAAGAACAATCGCAACACCACCGACCAGCGCAGACGCCACCGACCGGCGGGTAATCCAATACTTCACATCACGCATCATGACGTGAGGTATGGCTGAGTCGCGTGGCCACCCGTCGGCTAAATCATGGAGCCGCCATACAACCGTACACAGGCAAAGCGACGTGCATTCGCGCGCACACAAACGACAAGGCCGGCGCACAAAAGCGGCACCGGCCCACAGTCGTCAGATTCTGTCTTTAGTCGCGCCGCCCGCGATTAGCGGCGACGGAAGTTGCCCGGCCCACCGGGGCGCTGCGACGGCGGAGGACCGCCCGCGCGCACGTCCTTGTGGCGGAAGTTGATGCGCCCCTTGGTAAGGTCGTACGGCGTCATCTCGATGGTGACGCGGTCGCCAGCAAGGATGCGGATGCGGTTCTTCTTCATGCGGCCGGACGTATAGGCGATGACCTCGTGTCCGTTGTCGAGTTTGACGCGGCAGCGTGCATCAGGAAGCACCTCTTCCACCACGCCCTCAAACTCGAGCATTTCTTCTTTCGCCATCAGCTTCCTTAGCTTGCACCAACACGGGTCGCCGCGTTGATCGTCCATGCCAAAATAAGGGAGGGGAGCAGACGCGCCTGCTCCCCTTAAGGCGGATTGAAGTCCGCGATTCTTTTAGAGCGGGCGCAGGTTGACTGCAGCGATCTTGCCGTTACGGCCCGTCTCGGTCTCGTAGGAAATCTTCTGACCCTCGCGAAGCGTTGAGAGACCAGCGCGCTCAACTGCCGAGATGTGCACAAATACGTCGTTGCCGCCTTCATCCGGCTGGATGAAGCCATAGCCCTTCTGGCCGTTGAACCACTTCACAGTGCCGTTTGCCATCAAGTCTCTCCAAAGCAATTAGGCAATCCCCTCCAGCGGATGCCAGAGGACATCAAATCGCGCGATGGAGCCGTCCAGTGTCGACGCACAAAGCGCCGTCGTAGAGTAAACCAAGGCGTGTTCGATCGGCCCTATATGGACCGACCTATTGCGAAAGGCAAGGCGACGATACTATTCGATACGCCCCCCTAATGCCTATGTCGAGATAAGCGAAATATGTCGATAAAGGCCCATGATTCTCAAGACTTGCCACCACATCCTGAAGACCCTTTCTCATCTGTGGGGCCCCTCTGGCCCTTCCCAGATCGCGGCAAATTTACGGCGTGTTGGCCCCGCAAGTCGCACAAAATACCCCCCGGACGGCCCCGGCCGGGAAAAAATTGGGTGCCAGGCCGGGACGGCCTGACACCCTCGATAAGCCAATTCGGACCGCCGGTTAGCGGTAGATGGCAGCGTATCCGTTCGAGTAGCGGCCAGTCCCCGAGGAGCCACCCGAGTAGCCCGACGAGCGGTAGCCACGCTCGTAGGACACCTGCTCGTAGCGGCGCGAACGCCCGTAGGAGCGAGGTTCATCGTACGAACGCGAGTAGCTCGCATTGTAGCGGCGCCCGCCGCCACTGCTCCGGCTCGCGTATTTCCGCTGACCAGCCAGCGAAACGAAGTGCTGACCGATGTCGATATGGATATGGCTCATGTCCGGATAGGTCATGGTGCCACCAGTCTTGTGGTTCGCGACCAGCCACTTGATGATCGCGCCTTTCCGGCTGCCCGCATCGAAATCGACAGCGTTGCCGCTGGCGTGACGCGAGATGCGTCCTGAGCCGGCGATGCGCGCACCCGGACGGCACGTCGAAATCACCCTCACTGGACCGAACCGCGCCTCGATCTTGTCGAGCAGGTCGTGCGCCGCCTTCGTCAGGCATTTGCGCGGCGCGCCCTTGTCGTCCGCCACGCGCTTTACGTTTTTCGCTTCGGGGCGCCCCCAGTTCGGCGCCTGTGCAGGTTCACCGTAGGTCCGGCCGTCGAAGCCAAAGTAGGGCTTTGCGGCGTATGCGGATGTAGCAGAGAAGACGAGCGCAACGCCGATCGCTGCGGTTGAGAGCCGCTTGATCATGATCACTCCTGAATCTGTTCGGTAGAGTTACTCGGGGCGGCTCGTTCCTGGAGCACGTTCCCCATTCCCACTCGCAGCTCGCTCAGCACTGCCGGCCGCATACGCCAGCCAACAGGTGATCGAGCCTGCGCGCTCCCCGGATAGCCCGCTGTCCTTCGGGCCCTATCCTTGCCGTCCCCTCAGAGATCGGCCGCCGGGTTGGCCGGCAGTGTGCCACATCGTGTGGTGAGAATACGGCAGGGTTAATGCACTGCGTCGATGCGCCGTACGCGTCCTAAAAATGCAACGAGGCGCCGACATTTTGCGTCGGCGCCTCATCAAAAGACTTGCCTGTTGCGCTGCTGCTTATCGCAGATACGGGCAAACGCGCTCTTCGCCGTAGCGGTTGATGTACGTGCCCGTGCGGTATGAGAATTCAGGGAAGTCGCGCGCGCAGCGGCGCATGTCGCGATCGTCCGCGCGCCCCTCGCGCACGGCAGCGGCAATGAGCGCGCCACCGACGATGCCGCCGATCAGCGCGCCGACGCCCCAACCCGGCCCACGAGGTCCGTGCACCTGCGTTACAACACCGTCGGCATTTGTGATCGCCGGCTTCGCCATCGGCACAGCCTGCGCCGCGGCGAGCGGCAGCGTCGGCACGAGCAGGCTGGCGCAAACGATGGCAGCGATGCCCGATCTCACCATCTTCATTGAAATGCTCCTTCTGAGATCACAGCGCGCCGCATGACGGCGCTCGAACTGCGCAATATTCTGGCGCGCACGCATGGCAAGCCGGCGGCAACCGAGCGGCGCTCTTGTGTCAAAGCAACGTTTCCGGCGAGAAGTTCCGTCGCAGCTCTAGGACTGATGCGGTCGGCGGCTGCCAGTTGCGCTCAGTTCTCGTCCATCTTGAGCGCGGCGATGAAGGCTTCCTGCGGGATCTCCACCTTGCCGAACTCGCGCATCTTCTTCTTGCCCGCCTTCTGCTTGTCGAGCAGCTTGCGCTTGCGCGAGATGTCGCCGCCGTAGCACTTGGCGATCACGTCCTTGCGCAGCGCACTGATTGTCTCGCGCGCGATCACCTTGCTGCCGATCGCGGCCTGAATCGGGATCTTGAAGAGGTGCGGGCGGATCAGCTCTTTCAGCTTCTCGCACATGGTCCGGCCACGGCTTTCAGCGCGCGTGCGATGCACGATCACCGACAAAGCATCGACCGGTTCGTCGTTGACGAGGATCGACAGCTTCACGAGGTCGTTCTCCTCGTAGCCGATGATCTGATAGTCGAATGAAGCATAGCCTTTGCTGATCGACTTCAGCCGATCGTAGAAGTCGAACACCACTTCGTTCAGCGGCAGCTCATAGACGAGCATCGCGCGATTGCCGGCGTAAGTGAGATCCTTCTGACGCCCGCGCCGGTCCTGGCACAGCTTCAACACGCCGCCGAGATAGTCGTCCGGCACCATGATGGTCGCCTTGATCCAAGGCTCCTCGATACGATCGATGCGCGTCGTCTCGGGCATGTCCGCCGGATTGTGCATCTCCAGCATCGTGCCGTCGGTGAGATAGAGGTTGTAAATGACGCTCGGCGCCGTGGTGATGAGATCGAGGTTGAACTCGCGCTCCAGGCGCTCGGTGATGATCTCGAGATGCAACAAGCCGAGGAAGCCGCAACGGAAGCCGAGCCCCAGCGCCGCCGACGTCTCCATCTCGAACGAGAAGCTCGCATCGTTGAGGCGCAGTTTTGCCATTGCCTCGCGCAGGTCTGCGAAGTCAGCAGCGTCCACCGGGAACAGACCGCAGAACACGACCGGCTGCGCCGGCTTGAAGCCCGGCAGCGGCTCCAACGTCGGATTGCGCTGATCGGTGACGGTGTCGCCGACGCGCGTGTCGGCCACCTGCTTGATCGCCGCTGTGAAAAACCCGACTTCGCCCGGGCCTAAGCTATCCAGCATTTCCTGCTTGGGACGAAACACACCGACGCGCTCGATCTGATAGCTGGCGTCGGTCGACATCAGAGTGATCTTCTGCCCCTTCTTCAGCCGGCCATCGATGATGCGCACCAGAACGACCACCCCGAGATAGGCATCGTACCAGCTGTCGATCAGCAGAGCCTTCAGCGGCTTGTTCTCATCGCCCGAAGGGGGCGGCAGGCGCTCGACGATCGCATCCAGCACGGCGGCAACGTTGATGCCGGTCTTGGCCGAAATCGGGATCGCCTCAGAAGCATCGAGCCCGATCACGTCCTCGATCTGCTGCTTGACGCGATCGACATCCGCCGCCGGCAGGTCCACCTTGTTGAGGACGGGCAGGATCTCGAGGTTGTTGTCGAGCGCCGTATAGACGTTGGCGAGCGTCTGCGCTTCGACGCCCTGGCTGGCGTCGACCACCAGGATCGCGCCTTCACAGGCGGCCAGTGAGCGGGAAACCTCGTAGGCGAAGTCGACATGGCCGGGCGTGTCCATCAGGTTGAGCTGATAGAGCTCGCCATTCTTGGCTTTGTAGTCGAGGCGAACCGTCTGCGCCTTGATGGTGATGCCACGCTCGCGCTCGATATCCATCGAGTCGAGGATTTGCTCCTTCATCTCGCGATCGGCGACGTTCCCGCACAGCTGGATGAGCCGATCCGAGAGGGTCGACTTTCCATGATCAATGTGGGCGATGATTGAGAAGTTGCGGATGTGCGAGGTGTCGGTCATGGCGCGCTTGATATCATCGACCTCACGGCCCTGAAAGGGCATCTGCAGCCCGCACACAGCGCTCTATGCCGCAATGCCTCCGGCACTTGCTCCAGACGCTCACACTCGGTCCTGGCGCCGTCTCGACTGCCTCCCCATACCCCCCAGCCACTTCCGGCAAATGAGCCGCACGCCCCGGGCCCGCGTCGCCCTTCCGCAAAGATTAGAATAGTTCTAATCTAAGCTGGAGGAGGCCCTTCAATGCGCAAATTCTCCGATCTCGACGAGAGCGAAATCATCGCCCTCGCTATCTCTCTCGAAGAGGAGGACTCTCGCGTCTACCTCGAATATGCGCGCGGCCTGGAAGACCGATATCCCGCCTCGGCCAAGATCTTCACCGAGCTGGCAGCCGAGGAAAATGAGCACCGCCAGCGGCTGATCGACCTCTACCGCCGCCGCTTCGGCGAGCACATCCCCCTGATCCGCAGGCAGGATGTCTCTGGATTCGTCCAGCACGCACCGATCTGGCTGATCCGCCCGCTCGGTCTCGAGAAAGTGCGTAAACAGGCCGAGGAGCGCGAGTGGGAAACGCGCCAGTTCTATCAGCGCGCCCAGAACCGCGCGACGGACGCCGGAATTCGCAGGCTCCTGGGTGATCTTGCGGCCACCGAAGCTGGCCACGAGCGCCTCGCCCACCGCCTCGGCGAAAAGCATCTCAACCCTGACGCCCGCGCCGAGGAAGCCGAAGTGCAGCGGCGCATGTTCGTACTTCAGATCGTTCAGCCCGGCCTCGCCGGCCTCATGGACGGATCGGTTTCGACTCTGGCCCCACTGTTTGCTGCGGCCTTCGCCACCGCCAACACTTGGGAGACATTTCTCGTCGGCCTCGCCGCGTCCGTCGGCGCCGGCATCTCCATGGGCTTCGCCGAGGCCTTGTCAGACGACGGCACGCTCACCGGACGCGGCCATCCCTGGCTACGCGGCGCCGTCACCGGCGCCATGACCGCGATTGGCGGGCTTGGCCATACGCTCCCGTATTTGTTGAGTGATTTCCGCGCGGCAACGGCCCTCGCCATCGCCGTTGTGCTGATCGAGTTATGGATAATCGCCTGGATCCGCTCGCGTTACATGGATACCAAGTTTCTGCGTGCTGCATTTGAGGTTGTAGTCGGCGGCCTTATCGTGTTCGCTGCCGGCGTATTGATCGGCAATGCCTGAAGCGGGCATGCTCGGGGCGAAAGTCAGGCGACGTCTTGACGTCGCCACATCCACCGGCATTGAGTACCCCGCCACCGACCGCCAACCCCCCAAAAGGACGCGTGATGCACGTTAATAAGATTTGCGCGGCTTCTATCGCCGCCGCCATGTTTTTCGGCGCCAGCCTTACTGCCCTAGCGCAAATCGCTCCTCCCCAGGGCAAAACTCATTCTCCTGTCATCAAGGCGGCGGCGCCAGGCGTCTCCCAGCACGCAACGCACCCCAATAAGCGTCCGCCCTATCCGCCGCCGAAGGATAACTGCCGCAACACCGAGAGCTTCGAAGCATGGAAGGCGCGCTTCCGTAAGCAGGCAGCCGCACAGGGCGTCAGCCGCCGGTCCATCGCCATCGTCGACGGGATTCCGCTCGCCACCAACATCATCGGACGCGATCGCAAGCAAGGTGCGATCTTCGTCATGACGTTCCTCGACTTCCAGACCAAGCTGGCGACGCCGAACCGCGTGCAGTCGAGCAAGCGCAAGGTTGCCGAGCATCGCGCCACCTTCGAGCGCGCCGCAAAAGAATTCGGCGTGCCCGCTTCGGTCATCACCGGCTTCTGGGCGCTGGAAAGCGATTTTGGCGCCGGCATGGGCAAGCTCCCCATTTTGCCCTCGCTCGTCGCCCTCGCCTATGATTGCCGCCGCGGCGAGATGTTCACCGAGGAGCTGATCGCCGCTCTACAAATCATTGACCGCGGCGACATGAACCCGTCGGGAATGATCGGCTCGTGGGCGGGCGAGATCGGCCAGACGCAGTTCCTCCCGACGCGCTATCTCGACTACGCCATCGACTATGATGGCGACGGTCGCATCAACCTGTTCTCCAACGATGACGATGTCATCGGGTCGACCGCCAACTACATGCACAACCTCGGCTGGCGTCCCAACGAACCCTGGCTCGAGGAAGTGCGGGTCACGCGCGACCTGCCGTGGGAACAGGCCGACCTCGCCATCAAGCTGCCGCGCTCGCAGTGGGCCGATTGGGGCATCACGTACCCCGACGGCAGCGCTGTCCCCTCCGACGCTCTACAGGCATCGCTTCTGCTGCCCATGGGGCGCAATGGGCCGGCATTCCTCGCCTACCCGAACTTCGACATCTACACTGAATGGAACAACTCGCTGAGCTACGCGACGACCGCCGCCTATCTCGCTACCCGGATCGACGGTGCGCCCGCCATGTCGCGCGGCCGCGGCAATACCAATGGTCTGGACGCTGCAGGAACCAGAGAGCTGCAAACGCTCCTCACCCGCCGCGGCTATGATGTCGGCAAGATTGACGGGCTCGCCGGCGCCAAGACCCGCGCTGCGGTCAAGGACATGCAGATGAAGCTCGGCCTCCCTGCCGACTCCTACGCAACTCCCGAGCTGCTCGCGGCTCTGCGCTCTCGCCGCTAAGGACGATAGCTCGCATTAAAGTCATCCCGGGCTTGCCCGGGATGACAAAGGTCTGACGACCCAGCGCCAGTTGCCTATTGCCGACGGCAAATCAGTGCAGCTTGACCACCGGTTCGGTGCGCCGCGTCAGTGACCGCGACAGCGAGTCGAGCAGCACCTTCCATGGCCCATGCAGCGCCATCTCGTGCATCTTGTAGAGCGAGCGATACATCAGTCGCGCGAACAGCCCTTCGATGATGAAGCTGCCGCCGACGATGAAGCCCATCAGGTTGCCCACCGTCGAATAGTGACCGAGTGACACCAGCGATCCGAAGTCGCGATAGTGGAATGGCCGCAGCGGCTCGCCCTTCAGCTTGCGCTGAATCTCTACGTAGAGGTGCGAGGCTTCCTGATGCGCCGCCTGCGCACGCGGCGGAATTGCCATCGTCTCACCTTCCGGCACCAGATACGCGCAATCGCCCATCGCAAATATGTTCGGGTCCTTCGTCGTCTGCAGCGTATCTGTGACGACCAGCTGGTTCGACTTGCTCACTTCCAAGCCGTCCATGTGCGCCAGCACCTGCGGTCCGCGCACGCCGGCCGCCCACACCACGAGCTCTGATGGCACGAACTTGCCGTTCGCAAGCTTCACGCCTTCAGCAGTCACCTCGGTCACGCGCGAATTGGCAAGGATGTCCACCTTGAGATCGCGCAGCGTGTCGGCGACACCGTTGGCAATCCGATCCGGCAACGCCGGCAGAATGCGCGGCGCCGCTTCGATCAGCGTGATCTTGATGTCGTTCTCGGGGTCGATCTTGTCGAGACCGAACGCAACGACGCCGCGCGCCGTGCGATGCAGTTCCGCCGCAAGCTCGGTACCCGTCGCGCCCGCACCGATGATGGCGACGTCGAGCTGCCCCGGCTTGACCGGCCCTTCCTGCGCATACGCGCGCACGCAGGCATTGATCAGCCGCCTGTTGAAGCGCTCTGCCTGCTCCGGCGTGTCGAGCATGATTGCATACTTCGCAACGCCGGGCGTGCCGAAGTCATTACCCACCGAGCCGATCGCCACGACCAGAATATCGTAGTGGAACGAGCGAACCGGCGTGATCTCGCGCCCTTCCTCGTCGAAGGTCGCCGCGACGTAGACCAGCTTCTTCTCGCGATCGACACCGGTCATCTCGCCGTAGCGGAACTTGAAACCGTGCCAATAGCCCTGCGCCTGATACTCCAGCTCGTGCTGCGCCGTATCCATGCTACCGGCCGCAATCTCGTGCAGCAGCGGCTTCCAGATGTGCGTGCGCGCGCGCTCGATCAGCGACACCTGCGCCTTCTTCTTGCGCCACCAGCGGTCGCGCCCGAGCTTGTCGCCCAGCCGGGTGGCGAGCTCCAGCCCGCCAGCACCACCGCCAACGATGACAATGTGCGGCAGGTCGGCATCGCCTGTGCCGACGGGCATCACTTTGGTTGTATCAGGAGCGGTCGTCGTCTCGGTCATCGCCAAGCGCCTCTTGGGGTTTCAACCTACGGGCCGACGCGCTTATACCATCTGCCGACACGCAGCACGCTATGGCCGAATATATCGGTTCAATAGCCGGGCTGATTTGCGACAGCGAGCAGGCACTATGGCGCGGGCTGCTGTGGCGCAGGGGCCGGCATTTCCAACGGCGCGCCGTCCGGCGAAGTCGGCGCCGTGACGAACGGGAGATCGGCGAACACGAACGTGTAGGCGAGCGCCGCCGCGACGCAGAGCAAAAATCCAATAATAAGAAACTTACGATTGTCCATCATTGCGTCGGGGTCCCCGTGCTCGCGAGTGAAAACTCCCGAACAGGAAGCACGTAACCTCCTGAAAAACCGCTAAGCCCCGGATTTATCCCGCGGCCTTCGTCGCTAGGGGACGCAGGAGTCCGTAGCCACCTGCAGCGCTCAGGACCGGATTTCACCGCCCGTCGCCGACTTCACGGCCGCCGCAATCTTCGCCGACACCGCCTCGATATCCTTGTCGGTCAGCGTTTCAGCCGTCGGTTGCAGCGTCACCTCGATGCCGAGCGACTTCTTGCCTTCCTTCTCCAAGGCCCCGCCCTCGAACACGTCGAACACGGAAACCTCACGGATCAGCACCTTGTCGACGCCAGCCGCAGCGCGCACTACGTCGCCCGCCGCCACGCCCTTGTCGAGCACGAAGGCAAAGTCACGCCGCACCGGCATCAGGTCGTTGGCTTCGAGACGCGGCTTCGCCCGGCTTTTCGCCTTCTGCGGCGGCAGCGCATCGAGGAAGATCTCGAACGCAGCGACAGTGCCTTCGACGTCCAGCGCCTTCAGCGCCGCCGGATGCAACTCGCCGAAGTAGGCAAGCACTGTCTTCGGCCCGAGCCGCAGCGTCCCCGAGCGGCCCGGGTGATACCACTCCGGCGCATCGCGCGTGACCTGCGCCTTGCTCGGATCGAACCCGAGCGACGCCAGCACAGCAAGCACATCGGCTTTCGCATCGAACACGTCGACGCTCTTGGCTGCGCCATCCCAATGACGGCCGCTTCCACTCGCCTTCGCCGAGCCCGCGCGCACGCCGGTCGCCGAGTTGTATTGATCTTCAGGCTTCTCGCCGCGATACGCCTGCCCAAGCTCGAACAGAGCCGCATCGCCGAAGCCGCGATTCTGGTTGCGCTTCAGCGCTGTCAGCAGACCGGGCAGCAGCCCCGGCCGCATGAACGTCATCTCGACCGAGATCGGGTTGGCGAGTTCCAGCGCCTTGTCGCCGCCGCCGAACGCTTTCGCCTCGCCCTCGGGAAGGAACGACCAAGTCACCGCCTCGACCAAACCGCGCGCAGCCAACGTGCGCCGCGCACGCCGTGCGCGCTTCTGCCGATCGGTCAGCACCGGTCGCGCCACGCCTTCCGGACGCTCCAGCGGCGTCAGCGGAATGCGATCGAGCCCGGCGATGCGCACCACCTCTTCCACAAGGTCCGCCGCGCCATGAATGTCCGGCCGCCACGTCGGCACCGTCACCTTGGCAGCTTTGCCCTTGCCGGCGATGGTGCACCCGAGCGCTTCGAGGATCGTCTTGATCTCGGCATCCTTGATGTCGATGCCCGACAGCTTGGCGACGCGCGCATAATCGAAGTCGATCACGCGCTTGTCGTCCGGCTGCTTGCCGGCAACCTTTGCCTTCGACGGCTCGCCGCCGCAGAGCTTCAGAATCATCTCGGTCGCAAGATCGAGACCCGGCAGTTCGGACGCGGGATCAATGCCGCGCTCGAACCGGTAGCGTGCATCCGTCACGAGGCCGGTCTTGCGACCCGTCTGCGCCGTGCGCACCGGATCGAAGTAGGCGCTCTCGATCAGCACGTTCACCGTCGCGTCGGTCGAACCGGACTCCTCGCCGCCGATCACGCCGCCAAGACCCAGCGGGCCGCTGTCGTCGGCGATCACGCACATCGTCTCGTCGACCGCGTACTCCTTGCCGTCGAGCGCGAGGAACTTCTCGCCCGCCTTGCCGAGGCGCGCGCGCACGGCGCCCTTCAGCTTGTCGGCGTCATAGACGTGCAACGGGCGCCCGCGATCCTGGCTGATGTAGTTCGTCACGTCGACCAGCGCATTGATCGGACGAAGCCCAACGGCCTTCAGCCGCTGCTGCAGCCACGCAGGTGACGGGCCGTTCTTTACACCGCGCACATAACGCGCCGCGAACACCGGACAGGCGTTCGCCGTGTCCTTGGAAAACTCCAGCTTCACGTCGACCGGGCTGTCGAAGGACCCCTCGACGCCCTCGATCTTCGGCTCCGGCTTCAGCTTGCCCATGCCCGCGGCTGCCAGATCGCGCGCAATGCCGCGCACGCCGGTGCAATCCGGACGGTTCGGCGTCAGCTTCACCTCGAATACCGGATCGTTGAGACCTGCAGCGTCGATGTACGCTTCGCCGACACGCGCGGCCATGTCCTCAGGCAGCTCGATGATACCGGCGCTTTCGTCGGAAAGCTCAAGCTCGGCCGCCGAGCACATCATGCCGTTCGAAATGACGCCGCGAACCGGCTTCTTCTCCAGCGTGATGTCCGAGCCCGGAATGTACGTGCCGAGCGGCGCGAACACGCCGACGAGGCCCGTGCGCGCGTTCGGCGCGCCGCACACCACTTCGAGGGGCGGCTTACCCTTCTCCGTCTCGACCATCACGATCTGCAGCTTGTCGGCATTGGGATGGCGCTTCGCCTCGACGATGCGCGCCACGCGGAATGCACCAAGCTTCTTGGCCGGATCCTCGACGCTCTCGACCTCGAGCCCGATCGCCGACAGCTTCTCCTCGAGCGCCTCGATCGAAGCGTCCGTATCGAGATGATCCTTGAGCCAGCTCAACGTGAATTTCATCTAGGCCTCAAACCCGTACGTCTCTTTCAAGATGCGAAAGAGTTGCTCAGCAGCCTCTCGGCCAACTTGAATAGTCTGGCTCTGCTTGTTGGGCTTCGCGCGATCTTCGGAGCCCAATGTATCTATCTGGACGATAGGAGTGCCAGTCTCACTGCCGAATACCTTCACATGCCCCACCAGCTGAGTGAGGTGCAGCTTGCCGGACCCTGGCTTTCGCTCGAAGGATGTAATCCAAGCCATCGCCGATTACTCCCTGTTTAGCCCGACAATCCGCCCGACAGCGTCGGCACGTCGAGCACCGAGAAGCCGTAGTGGCGCAGCCAGCGCAGATCGCCCGAGAAGAACGCGCGCAGATCGGTGAGGCCGTATTTCAGCATCGCCAGGCGGTCGAGACCGACACCGAATGCAAAGCCCTGGTACTTCTCCGGGTCGAGGCCGCAATTGCGGATCACGTTCGGATGCACCATTCCGCAGCCGAGAATCTCCAGCCACTGGCCCGGCTTGCCGATCGCCTCGGCGCCGACGTCGACCTCCATCGACGGCTCGGTGAACGGGAAGTGCGAAGCGCGGAAGCGCATCTTCACCTCGTCCACCTCGAAGAACGCCTTGCAGAACTCCTCGAGCACCCACTTCAGATGCCCCATGTGCGTGGTCTCGTCGATGACGAGCCCCTCGATCTGATGGAACATCGGCGTGTGCGTCTGGTCGCTGTCGCAGCGGTAGACGCGCCCCGGCGCGATCACGCGGATCGGCGGCTTCTGCGACATCATCGTGCGGATCTGCACCGGGCTCGTATGCGTGCGCAAAAGCATGCGCGAGCCGTCCGCCTTCGTCTGGAAATAGAAGGTGTCGTGCTCCTGACGCGCAGGATGCTCCGGCGGAATGTTCAGCTTGGTGAAGTTGAGGTCGTCGCTCTCGATGTCCGGACCTTCAGCGACCGCGAACCCCATGTCGGCGAAGATCTCGACGCACTCGTCGTAGACCTGGCTGACCGGGTGAATGCGCCCTTCGGCAACCGGGCCGAGGCGAACCGGCAGCGTAACATCCGCCCGCTCGCTTTCGAGCCGCTTCGCCAGCGCCTCGCCTTCGAGGGTCGACTTGCGTGCTTCGAGCGCTTCGGAAACGCGCCCCTTCAGCTCGTTGACCGATTGGCCGAACGCCTTGCGCTCTTCGGGCGGCAGCTTGCCGAGCGTCTGCATCAGCTCGGCGACGCGGCCCTTTTTGCCGAGCACCGCGATACGCACCTGCTCGATGGCAGCAAGATCGCCGGCGCCGGCAATGCCTGCCAGCAGCTCGGCCTCGAGGCCCTGAAGATCGGAACCGTTATCTGTCGAAGACATTCGCTCTCTCAGCTTGTCTCAAGTGTCGTCCCCGGGCTTGTCCCGAGGATCCACTGTGCCAATTGCGCTGGAGCAAGCGGATGCCTGGATCCCCGGCCCGTGGCCGGGGATGACAAGCTTTGAGGAGGAGCCTTAGGCTGCCGCCTTCTCGACGGCCTTGGCGGCCTGCTCGGTCAGCGCCTTGAACGCAGCGGCGTCGTGCACGGCGAGGTCGGCCAGCACCTTGCGGTCGATCTCGATCCCGGCCTTGTTGAGGCCATCGATAAATCGTCCGTAGGTCAGGCCATGCTCACGCACGGCGGCGTTGATGCGCTGGATCCACAGAGCGCGGAACGTACGCTTCTTCCGCTTACGATCGCGGAACTGGTACTGCATGGCCTTTTCGACGGCCTGCTTCGCGACGCGGATCGTATTCTTGCGGCGGCCATAGTAACCCTTGGCGGCCTTCAGAACCTTCTTGTGCTTGGCATGGGCGGTAACGCCGCGCTTGACGCGTGCCATATGAGAACTCCGTTAGATGACGTTGCTGGTGCGAGCGAAAACTTGCTTCGAAAGCAAGCAGGCTCAGCGAGCGTAGGGCATGTACTTCTTGACGATCTTCGCATCGCTATCGTTCAGCACCATGGTGCCGCGCGCGTCGCGAATGAACTTCGTCGTGCGTTTGATCATGCCGTGACGCTTGCCGGCGGCCGCAGCCTTAACTTTGCCGGTGCCCGTCATCTTGAAGCGCTTCTTGGCGCCGCTCTTGGTCTTCATCTTGGGCATTTGGCTGATCCTTTCTATACTCGTAGGCGGCCCTAATTCGCTCAACCGACGCATGGCCGGCGCGAAACGTCCCGTTACGGGAGGAGCCACCTGTTGAGGGTGTTCAAAGCATAAAAGCCGCCACGGCATGCCCCGCCGGGCGACTTGGGGGCTCCTTATACGGGCGCGCTCCATATTCCGCAAGCGGCCCGGGGCCCGATTTTTCAGCCCCTTCAGGACTTCTCGCAGATCCGCACCCCAGCTGGGTCCCGATAGCAGAAATCCCGGGCGCAATCGCAGGTGCCATCATCGCCGCCCCCGTCTGGCAGGCCCGGCTCCCGGCACGTCGAGGCATCTGGCTCGACCTCGCAGCGGAAGCGGATAATCGGCGCTGGCGTCCTCGGGGCCAAAGGCATGGCCGGCGTCAGCTGCGGCGCCGCGGGCGCAACCGGCAAAACACGTAGTTCAGGCGACGTCGGCAGCACTGGAACGATCGGTTGAGCACCACTCACCGGCGGCACCACCACCTCCGGAACGACACGCTGCGCAAAAACCGGCATCGCAGCGCCCGCCGTCAACAAAAACGCGGCCACCAGCATTCGCCAGCGACCGCGTCGAACTGTGGGCACAAGGGCCATCGGCACTCCACCGCACGTGGGCCGCGGCACCGATTGTCGGCGCGTTAGCGCGGCGCCAGAACCATCACCATCTGCCGGCCTTCCAGGCGCGGTTCCGATTCCACCTTGGCAATCGGCTCCAGGTCGCCCTTTACGCGCTGCAGGACCTGCATGCCGAGCTGCTGGTGCGCCATCTCGCGACCGCGGAAGCGCAGGGTGATCTTCACCTTGTCGCCGTCCTCGAAGAATCTTTTGATCGAGCGCATCTTCACGTCGTAGTCGTGGTCGTCGATCGCGGGGCGCATCTTGATCTCTTTGATCTCGACGATCTTCTGGTGCTTGCGCGCCTCGGCCGCCTTCTTCTGCGCCTGATACTTGTACTTGCCGAAGTCGAGGATCTTGCAGACCGGTGGCGTCGCTTCAGGCGAAATCTCGACGAGATCCAGGCCCGCCTTCACAGCGCGCTCCAATGCATCAGCGTGGCTGACCACACCTACGTTCTCGCCATTCTCATCGATCAGTCGTACTTCGCGGGACCGGATTGCCTCATTGATCCGGGGTCCGGATGGCTCGCGCTCGGGCGCGGCTCGCATTGGTCGGCGGATGTTGTCTCTCCTACGGTGACTTCTGGTAAGTCGTGCACTGAAAGCCGGCGGACCTCCGCGGGCCAACCGGCACAAATGCTCATCTCAATGGGCCAGAAACATCGAGAAAAAACGCCCCCAAGTCAAGATGGCAACATGGGACCATTCAGCCACAACCCACTTCATATTGTAGCGCAAACGCCCCATCAGCCGCGGCTGAGCCCCTTCTTTGCCAGCTCTTCCAGGTATTCGCCCCAGCGCTTTTCCTTTTCGCGTCCAAGCTGCTGAAGATAGGTCCACGTGTAGAGGCCGGTGTCGTGCCCGTCATTGAAGGCGATGCGGATCGCGTAGTTTCCGACCGGCCGCAGTTCCGAAATTTTCACGTTGCGCTTGTTGCCGACCGTCACCCGCTGTTCGATAGAGTGCCCCTGCACCTCGGCCGACGGGCTCATCACGCGCAGCATCTCCGCCGTGAGCTCGTACTTTGACCCGCAGGCGAACTCCACCTTGAGCCCCGCCCCGCCATCGGTGATTTCCAGCTTCGGCGGGCGCACCATGTTCCGCTTGGCCGTCTCCAGCTCATCGAGGGTGCGAACAGCGATGTCCTTGAAAAGCTTGGCATGCAGGCTGTCGGGCAAAGTCGCGGTAATCGGCTGCCCGGTATCCGACCGCAACCGCACATCGAGATCGAGCGGCACCGCCCCGAGGAAGGGCACACCCAGCCGCGCCGCCTCCTGCTCCGCGCCGCCGTGCCCGAAAATGTCCGACCGCTCTCCGCACTTCGGGCAGATGAAGGTGCTCATGTTCTCGACGATGCCCAGCACCGGCACGCCGACCTTGCGGAACATGGCGAGGCCCTTGCGCGCATCGATCAGTGCCAGATCCTGCGGTGTAGACACGACCACGGCGCCCGACAGCGGCACCTGCTGCGCCATGGTCAGCTGCACATCGCCCGTACCCGGAGGCATATCGATCACGAGCACGTCGAGATCGCCGTTCTCTCCCCACGCCACGTCACGCAGCATCTGGTTCAGCGCACCGACGACCATCGGACCGCGCCAGATCACCGGCGTTTCCTCATCGACGAGGAAACCCATCGACATAGCCTTGATGCCGTAAGCCTCGAGCGGCCTCAGCGTCTTGCCTGAAACAACCTGCGGCTGTCCCTTCAGACCCAACAAGCGCGGCTGCGACGGCCCGTAGATGTCGGCGTCGAGGATGCCAACCTTCTTTCCCGCGGCCGCAAGGCCCAGCGCCAGATTGACCGCGACTGTCGACTTTCCGACACCACCCTTGCCTGACGCCACCGCGATGATCGATTTGACACCGGGAACCTCGGCCATCGGCTTCGGCCCAGCTCCGCTCTGGGCCGCAGCTGGTCCATGCGAATGCGCGTGCGCACCGCTGCCATTGCCCGTCGCGCCGCGCGCCCGCGCCTCGCTTACGCGCGCGCTCTCCGACGGCCGCGAAGAAGCCCCCGCCGGCGCTTCCGCCGTCAGCACTGCCGTGACGCCCGCAACCCCTGGAAGTTTCGCAACAACCGTCTCCGCAGCCTTGCGCAGCGGCTCGAGCTCCTCAGCGCGCGCCGCCGGCACGGTAATAGAGAAATAGACCTTGTCGTCCCTGACGAGGATCTCCGAAACGAGGCCGAGATCGACAATGTTGCCCTCCAGGTCAGGGCCTTTGATACGACGCAGCTCGTGCAGAACGGCATCTTTAGAGAACGACATAGCTGCGGGGCTCCTAAGGTCTTCGTGACGGGCGACAGTGCGCCATCTAAGCCATAAGGTGACATATTCAATCACCGTGCCAGATAGCGGCAGATTGCTTAGCGCACAGAAACCGCTCACGTGTAGCTGCATGGGGTCGCGCGGTCAGCCCGGCCGCTACCGGGTCACGTGGCCGCGCATTACCCTGGAAGTCGCTGGTAAGCCTCGATATACGGGTTTATCGGACCAACGGCGGAAACCGGATACTGCCGCGCAAAAGACGCAAAAGTCTAGGGAAGCCGTCCATCATGCAGGCGCTGCTGGCTCTCAGCCGAGCGATTGATGCCGCAACGCGCCTCATCGGCCAATGGGTGGCCTGGCTGATCGTCGCCGCCGCGCTCATCAGCGCGGGCAACGCCGTCGTCCGCAAACTCTTCGACATCAGCTCCAACGCCTGGCTCGAGTTGCAGTGGTGGCTATTTGCCGCCGTGTTCCTGCTGGCCGCCCCTTGGACCCTCGCGCTCAACGAGCACATCCGCATCGACATCATCAACGAGCGCATGCCGCGCCGCGTGCGTGACGCCATAGAGATCGTCGGACACCTCTTCTTCCTGCTGCCGACCGCAGCGCTCGTCGCCTACACGTCCTGGAGTTTCTTCCTCTCGTCGTGGGAGCAGAACGAGCAATCCTCTAATTACGGCGGCCTGCCGCAGTGGCCGGTGAAATTCCTCATTCCCCTGGCGTTCGCGATCCTCTTCATCCAAGGCCTCTCCGAACTGACCAAACGCATCGCCATTATGCGCGGCGACCTGCCGGACGACCGGCTCGACGTCGGTCACCCCGCCGCGGCGCTCGATGCGGGGCACCTCGAAGCCCGCAGCATCGCAGCAGATGCTCCCCCGCAGCCAAAGCGCTAGCTGGATGGGGGGAACGGGGGATGCTTGAGCTGATCGCACAGAACCTCGCGCCGATCATGTTCGCGGCGCTGATTGCCTTTCTCCTGCTCGGCTACCCGGCAGCCTTCTCGCTTTCGGCAGTCGGTCTCATCTTCTTTGTCGTCGGCGTTGAACTCGCGCCCTATTCCGGCGGCGCCATCAATCTTTCCTGGCCGCTGCTCGGCACGCTGCCCGAGCGCATCTACGGCGTGATGACAAACGACACGCTCGTGGCGATACCCTTCTTCGCCTTCATGGGGCTCATTCTCGAACGCTCCGGCATGGCCGAGGATCTGCTGGAAACCGTCGGGCAGCTTTTCGGCAGCGTCCGCGGCGGCCTTGCCTACGCCGTGATCTTCGTCGGCGCGATGCTCGCAGCCACAACCGGCGTCGTCGCCGCCTCCGTCATTTCGATGGGCCTCATCTCGCTACCCATCATGCTGCGGTATGGCTATGACCCTCGCTTCGCCACCGGCACCATCGCCGCCTCGGGCACGCTCGCACAGATCATACCGCCGTCCCTGGTGCTCATCGTCCTCGCCGATCAGCTCGGCCGCTCCGTCGGCGCCATGTATACCGGCGCGCTCATCCCCGGATTGATGCTCACCGGCCTCTATGTGCTGTTCGTATTTGTCGTCACACTCGTCTGGAAGGACGCCGCACCCGGTCTCCCAGCCGAAGCGATAAGTCACCGGGCGGATGACGGCTCGCGTGGCTACACGTCACTGGTCGTCCTGACTGCCTTGTGCGGCGCTCTCGCCTGGATCTCCATGCGCGGCTCGATCTACACGGGCGCCAACTACGTCATCCTGACCGTGACGATCGCCATCTGCCTCGCGATCGTCACCGCTGCCGCGAGCTGGTTGATCCGTCGCTTCGGCGGGCCGCGCCTGCTATCCGCGCTTGCCGAGCAAGTGGTCTTCGTCATGGTGCCGCCGCTGCTGCTCATCTTCCTCGTGCTCGGCACCATTTTCATCGGCGTCGCCACTCCGACCGAAGGCGGCGCAATGGGCGCAGTTGGCGCCATGCTGCTCGCACTCGCCAAGCGCCTCAGCGAGAACAACCCGCAACGCTTCAGCATCGGCATCGTGCGCTCGGCGGCCCAGGCCACGGCCAAGCTGTCTGCCTTCGTGATGTTCATCCTCATCGGTGCGCGCATTTTCTCGCTCACCTTCTATGGCGTGAACGGCCACCTCTGGGTCGAGCACCTGCTCGTCTCGCTGCCCGGCGGCGAGATCGGCTTCCTCATCTTCGTCAACGTGCTGGTATTCTTCCTCGCCTTCTTCCTCGACTTCTTCGAGCTCGCCTTCATCATCGTTCCTCTGCTCGCGCCGGCAGCGCAGGCGCTCGGCATCGACCTCGTCTGGTTCGGCGTCATCCTTGCCGTGAACATGCAGACGAGCTTCATGCATCCTCCGTTCGGCTTCGCGCTGTTCTATCTGCGCTCGGTCGCGCCACGCTCCCCTTACGTCGACCGCGTCACCGGCCGCACCATGCCGCCGGTTACGTCGGCACAGATCTATTGGGGCGCAGTCCCCTACCTGATCATCCAGCTCATCATGGTCGGCGTGCTGATCACTTTCCCCGGGCTCGTGCGCCACGAGGCGGCACCGACGCCGGCGCGCGCGCAGCAAGGCATCGGCGTGCCGCATTCACCCGCTGGCGTTTTCGAGAAGCAGGGCTTCTCGCTGCCGCCTTATCCGCCGCAGATCCCTGGCGCCCCCCCGCCCGACCGCTCTGGTCCCGGTGCACCGACCCTCGACATGTCCGTGCCACCGGTGATCGTGAAGCCATAGACGGATTGCGCTAGACTCCGGCCAGAAGATTCTGAGGAGGCCCCCCATGACCGATCCTTCCGAACCGACGTGCCGGCTGATCCGGCCCGATGACACCTACGACGGCAAGCAGGGGCTCACCTACTTCAACGGCATCGCCGCCGAAACGGTGGGCTCGAAGGGCATCTGCATGCACCTGCTCACGATCCCACCCGGCGGCCGCGCCAAAGCGCACATGCATGAGAGCCACGAAACAGCGATCTACGTGCTCGACGGCGAGGCCATCGCGCTCTACGGCGACAAGCTGCAGCATCAGGCCATCACCAAGGCGGGAGACCTGTTCTACATTCCCGCCGGCGTCCCGCACCTGCCGATCAACATTTCCGACCGGCCGATATCCGCCGTCATCGCACGTACCGATCCGAACGAGCAGGAAAGCGTCGTCCTACTGCCCGAGCTCGAACCTTACGCCGACGCGGCCATCGCCCAGCTGACGGCGAAGAAGATCACTTAGCGCCCGTGGCAAGCCACGCTCTGGCACGTCGCCCGACGGCGACCGGTACTCGGATCAGCCGCCGGTCTCGTTCGGCTGGCACTGGCCATATGGATTGCGGTACATGCCCGCTGGGCATGCCTTGTTTTTGTTCTTCGCTGCCTTCTTTTGCTCGGTCTTGGTCTTCGGCGCACATTGGCCGTTGAGATAGACCATTCCCATGTCGACGCACGCCGCCTTGGCGCGGCGCTCGATGGTCGCCTTCGAAGGTTTGGCGGATTTCTTCTTCGGTCGATCTTCGTCATCGTCGTCATCCGACGACTTGGACGTGCCTTTGGGCGATGGGGCCTTTGACAACTGATCCTCTGGCAGCAAGCGCGCGACCGAAGTGCCATCTCGAGGCAGGAACACCTGCCGGCAGCTGCCTTCCTCGTACGCGGCGATCCAAGGATGCGTCAGGAACGTCTCCTGCACTATTTCCGCGCCGGGCTGTAACTGGCTGTACTCTTTGAGAGCACCATCGAAGTCTATCCACTGGATGATGAGCGTGCCGGCTGACTGATTGATGAAATGTACCTTCGCCGGGGTCTTCGACTTCTGCGACTTCAGCTTTCTAACATCCGAACACGACCGCTCCTCGGCGGGCTGCTCCGGCGCCGGCGAAACAACGACGGCTGAGGCTGACGGAGGCGTAGCTGGGGGCGCCGCAGGACCGGCCAGCTTCTTAACGTAGGCGCGCGCCAGGTCGGCGCGGAAACCGGTCGGGTAGTTGGTCAGGAACGCGTCCCAAGCCTCGACTGTGCCAAGCTCCTTGGCCTCATCGAATGCTTGCTTCTCGCTCGTCGCGGAATCCCCACCCGCAGCTTGGGCATTTGCCGCCGGATAGCCGAAAGACCATCCGTCTTCGACGGTTAGCGGCAAAAGCAGGGCTGCACCCGTAATCAGCCCACGAAGCGCGAGGGAATGCAAAGCTCCGATTGTCACGTCGCCTCCAGGCTCCAGCCCCGTTACCCGGAGGCTTTGTTCACCCGCCAGCATATCGAGCTTTTTCCTTTGTGTACTGAGGAAAAAGCTGACAGGGCGCACAGCAAGCGTCCCATGTCCTCCCAGACGCGGGCTAGCGCGAATGCACCAGCCTCAGCTTCGACGGCGAGGGTGCCGGTCGCAGCGCGCCGAGCACCGACAGCGCACCCAGGACCTCTTCGCAGATGCGCACCCCGCGCGCGTCGAGCCCCCACCAGCGTCGCGTCCCCTGCCCTGTCGTGATCTCGACCAGCTCGGCCCCGACCGGCACGCTCGTGTCATCACGCGCGATGCCGCGCAAAACGCCGTCGACCGGCGCTTTCACGATGTTCGACCCCAGATACCCCAGCGCAAAGCCTTTGTAGATGCGCGTGCCGACATCGAGCGGCGTATGCCAGCGGCCCGCTTCCGGCGAGCGCATCAGCAGCATCTGCTGCGCGTGGCGCCGCTCCCGTTGCGCCACCTCAACGGTAACGCGCGCCCCCACCACTGCATCGCAGTCCTCGCCCGACACGAACCCTTTTCCCACCCCAATGGTGAAGCGGGCGAGCTTGCGCAGCTGCGGCGTCACCGCGTCGGAATGCATACGAGCGTCGACCAGCACATCGATCCCGCCGATGATCAGCAGTTCCGACAGCTCCAGGCGCGTGACCGTGATCTGATCCAGGGTGCGCACCTGCGCGCGCGCGGCAAGCACATTGTCGACGCTGACTGCGGTCACTCCGCCCAGTGAACCGTTGCCGTCGAACAAGGCGTCAAAGAACGACATGCCCCGCCGGATCACCGGAAATGCCGGATCGTGCGCCATCAAAACCGCGTAGCCCGCATGGTGCAGGCCGACCGCAATCGCCGAAGCGACCTCGTTCAGTCCAAGCACGATGGCAAGCGGCTTCGCGGCACGCATGGATGAGCCGACCACTCCCGCATTCTCCTTAGTTCCCGCACGTTATATCTATGTAGATATAACGACGCAAGAGACCAGGTTGCCACTGGTTAGCGGTCTGACCAATAACTATGCTGAGTAGACGCCGATACTCGTGTGCAGAAAGTGCACCCCGAGAATGATCAGGATCAGCGCCACGATTGCCAATCCGTGACGTTCCACCACCGCGTCGAACTTTGCGCGCAGCCGCCGCGCCGCTGCCGGCCCCGACACGGCCATAGCCGCCGGCAGGAAGCTCGGCAACAGGGCCAGCACCAGAAAAATCACAGCCCCGCTCACTTGCGCGCTGGCCGGTGTCATTGCCGACATCTGATGCCCCGCAGCAATGCAGATCGGTAGCCGCTTCGGGTTCACCGCCCCCACAAACGCCCCGAGTTCAAAGCAGCGCCACAGCGCCCGCCCCCGGCTGAGCGGACTGTTTCCGCCGACCGGCATCCAATGCGCGAGAGCCTGCTTCAGCATCCCCGCCTGCTTTTCGACCGATGGTGCAAGCTCGCGCAACTGTCTCCAGTATTCGCGCGCCCGCTCGATGCCGAGCCACAGCAACGCGATCCCAAGTCCGGCGCGAATGATGAAGGCATGCCACGAGGGATGATGCCGCAAATGCAGCCCGTCTCCCGAGATAGACAAGCCGATCGTCATCGCTGCGGCAATGCCCGTCGCGGTGCCGATGAAATAGGAAATCGACTTCGACTTCGCTCCCGCGTCATCGCCTGCCAGCACCAGGCCGAGCAGAAACACCTCGGGACTGAGGAGGCATGCTGCTCCAAGCGAACCCAGCACCGTCAAATCGTGCGCGAAGCCGGAAGCGATCATGGCACAGCCAACACAAACGGCGTTGCCGTCAACGCTTCATCGTAAGTCACATACTCGCTTCGCACGCCCGGCCCCCATCTTGGAACCGTACGAGCTAGCAGCCAATCGATTAGCAAAGCGCTACGCAACGCGGCGACGGCCGGCGTACCCCGACAAAGTCTGCGAGAGCCTTAATCAGGCGTTTCGCCGCGCCATTGGGAGACAGGCGGAGCGCCCATCTTCAGACCAAGCCCTTGCGCTGCTGGATCATCATGAATGTATCGTACGTATGCTCGGCAAGCTGGAACCATAAGTAGTCCTCGCCGCGCACCGCGAGCGTAGCGTCATACACTTTCTTGAAGTCCGCGTTCGACGCACAAAGCTCCGCGAACACCTCGTTCGAAGCCTTGAAACAAGCGTCCAGCACAGCCTCCGAAAACGGGCGCGGCTCAGCCCCGCCGATCGCGAGCCGGCGGATCGCCGCCGGGTTCTGCAGATCATAGCGCGCCATCATGTTGATGTCGGCAATCGACGCTGCCGCGCGGATCATCGCCTGATAGTTCTTCGGCAGTCCGTTCCATTTATCGAGGTTGATGAAGAAGTGCAGCATCGCCTGCCCTTCCCACCAACCCGGGTAGTAGTAATACCGCGCGACCCTGGAGAACCCGAGCTTTTCATCGTCATACGGCCCGACCCACTCGGCCGCGTCGATCGTCCCCTTCTCGAGCGCCGGATAGGTATCGCCGCCCGCAATCTGCTGCGGGATGCCGCCCAGGCGCGAGATCACCGCACCCGCAAGGCCGCTGATACGCATCTTTAGGCCGCGCCAATCCTCCGGCGTGTTCACCTCGCGCCGATACCAGCCGCCCATCTGCGTACCGGTGTTGCCGCCAGGAAAGGCGACGATCTTGTAGCGCGCATAGAACGCGTTCATCAGGTCGATGCCGCCGCCCTGATGCATCCACGCGTTCTGCATGCGGTAGTTGAGACCGAACGGAACCGCGGTTCCGAACGCGAACGTCGGATCCTTGCCCCAATAATAATACGACGCGGTATGCGCAGCCTCGACGCTGCCGTTCGTCACCGCATCCGCCGCGTTGAGACCGGGGACCAGCTCTCCCGGCGCGAACACACGCACGCGAAAATTTCCATCCGACATCTCGGACAGCGCCTTCGCGAACGTGTCCGCCGCGCCATGGATGGTATCGAGCGACTTGGGAAAGCTCGAAACCAGCCGCCATTCGATCGTCGGTTTCGATTGGGCGATGGCGGGTGCCGCGATACCCGCACCCGCACCGGCGGTGGCCACTGTCAAAAATTTTCGCCGGTCGACTCTTGCCGCCACGAGGGCTCTCCATGTCCGATCAAGCCCTTATATCCCGCCCAGCCTGCCAGTCACAACGGTGTGCGCTGCACCAAGGCTTGCGGGCGCCATGCCCGCATCCTAAATCGTTTTGATGCGCACAATGGAAACCGAAGGTGAGGTCACAGGCGTTCTGCTTGCCGGCGGACGATCATCGCGCATGGACGGCCGTGAAAAGGCCCTACTGGATATCGCCGGAAAGCCGATGCTGCTGCACGTGCTGCATCGCCTGCGCCCGCAGGTCGGACGCATCGTCATTAATGCCAATGGCGATCCCGCCCGTTTCTCCGGCTACTGCCTTCCCGTCGTCGCCGACAGCATCGAAGGATACGTCGGCCCCTTGGCCGGTCTCGCCGCCGGCATCGAATGGGCGCGATCCGAGACGCCCGAAGCACAGTTCATCGTCAGCGCGCCATCCGATTCACCGTTTCTCCCGCTCGATCTCGTTGCTCGTCTGAAAGCGGCACTGATCGCTAAGGGCGCTCCATGCGCGATCGCCGCATCCGCGGGCGAGCGCCACCCCGTCGCTGGCCTGTGGCGTGTCGATCTTCTGCCCTCGGTCCTGCAGTCGCTGAAAAATGACATTCGTGCGCTGCACCGCTTCGCCGATTCCCACGACTGCGCTGTCGCCGATTTCGAACCCGTCGAAGTCGGCACGGCCAAGGTCGATCCCTTCTTCAACGTCAACGCGCCAGCCGATCTTGAAACGGCACGCGCTCTTTTCCTGGCGGAGGCACACCGTGATTAGGCCACCCGCATTCATCGGCATCGTCGGCTGGAAGAACTCCGGTAAGACGACGCTCGTCGAACGCCTGATCCCGCTGCTCGCGCGCCGCGGCCTGAAGGTCATGACGGTCAAGCACACCCATCACGACCTCGGACCGCTCAACGGCTCGACCGACGGCGAGCGACACCAGCGCGCCGGCGCCCTGAAAGCCATCGTCATTGCGCCCGATGCCTGGGAGATTTCCGGCTGCCGCCAGATCGGACCGCCGCCCTCTCTCTGTGAGCTGAGCGCGCACGTCGCCAATGCCGATCTCGTCATCGTCGAAGGCTTCAAGGATGCCCCGATCCCCAAGATCGAGCTGCGCCGCCAGTCCGCCGAGATGCATAGGCCGCTGGCAGCGAACGACACGCGTATCGTCGCCATAGCCTCCGATAACGCGGAGGCGGTGGACGAGCTTCCCTCGTTCGCGCTCGACAACACCGAGGAGATCGCCACCTTCATCGCCGCCATCGCCAGGTGAGCCAGCCGGGGCTCTCCTCGCCCGCCCCACGCCAGCGCCGGCGCACGTACCCGGCCAGCAGGATCAGCACGATCAGCCCCACCGCGAGCCACAATGCCCACGCGCTGAACCACCGACCGACCTCCGGCTCCAGGCCGTCCTGCGGTGCCGGTATCAGTCGGCCCGCCCGATCTGCCGTGCTAGGGGCCTCCCAGGGTCTGCCCCCGGCATCGGCTCCAAGACTTGCACCCGCCCGGCTCGCGAGCCATTCTAACAAGCGAAACATCGGGCTAGCGGCCATGTTTGCCTGCTCCTGCCTATTCTTGGGAGCAAACGCCCGGCACTCCGGCCCCGCGCCGCCGAATGAATGGCGCTGAACGCTACAATCCCCTTGAACCGCTGGCAGCGGACGCTAGCTTAGCGCCAACTGCCGCACCATCTATGACACGTCGGCACAGGGAGCACGCGCCAATCGTGAGCGTCCGTCAAAATCAGCAGCCGCAAACGGCGCTCGTGGATCGTTATGGTCGTTCTGTCACCTACCTCAGGGTGTCCGTGACCGACCGCTGCGACCTGAGGTGTGTCTACTGCATGGCCGAGAACATGAGCTTCCTGCCGCGGCGGGATCTCCTGACTCTCGAGGAGCTGGATCGCCTCTGCTCGGCCTTCGTCGATCGTGGCGTGCGCAAGCTGCGTATCACCGGCGGCGAGCCGCTGGTGCGCAAGAACATCATCTGGTTGTTCCAGGCGCTCTCGCGCCATCTGCAGTCCGGCCGCCTCGACGAGCTGACGCTGACCACCAACGGCAGTCAGCTGAAGCGCTTTGCGGCTGATCTCAAGAATGCTGGCGTCGAGCGCATCAATGTATCGCTCGACACGCTCAAGCCGGACCGCTTCCGCGCCATCACCCGCTGGGGCGACCTCGCCACCGTGATGCGCGGCCTCGACGCAGCCGACGCCGCCGGCCTCAAGGTGAAGATCAACGCCGTCGCACTGAAGGGCACCAACGAGGACGAGATCGACGATCTCATCCGCTTCAGCCACGATCGCGGCTATGACATCACCTTCATCGAGACCATGCCGCTCGGCGAGATCGATGGTGGCCGCCTCGATCAGTATCTGCCTCTGTCCATCGTCCGCGCGCGCCTGCTCGATCGCTGGACGCTCGACGACATCGACCACAACAGCGGCGGACCGGCGCGCTATGTCCGCGTGCGCGAAACCGGTGGGCGCCTCGGCTTCATCACGCCGATGACGCACAATTTCTGCGAGAGCTGCAATCGCGTGCGTGTCACCTGCACCGGCACGCTTTACATGTGCCTTGGCCAAGAGGACGCCGTCGATTTGCGCGAGCCGTTGCGCGCCGGCGCCTCCGATGCAGCCCTCCAGGCCGCCATCGACGAAGGCATGCTTTTGAAGCCCAAGGGCCACGACTTCGTCATCGATCGCGGCGCCAACCGCCCAGCGCTTTCACGCCACATGAGCGTCACCGGCGGATAGTCTGCTATACTCCCTCCACCCGTGGGGTGACGGGAGGGGTGGCATGTCCAAGTATGGATTCGGGCTGGTGCGCGCGGCGAGGCTGACCCGCCGCCAGCTGATCGTCTTCGCGCTCGCTTCGGCGGTTCTCAACGGCATCGTCACCGCCTGCGTCGGCGCCTGGTTGGCGCAGACCTACGCTACGCAGCAGACGCGCCGGAAATCAGTCGAGACCCTTGCGAACATGATCTACGACCGCCGCACTCGCGCCGGCATGGTGGTCTCTTCGATGCGCCGCAATGCACCGATGGACGAGATCCAGTTCCGCAAGCGCGCCTATGACGAAGCATACGTCGACTGGAACAAGAATATCCTTCTCAACCTCTTCGTGATCCGAGAGGTCGGCGGCGATCTGAAATTCAGCGCGCTCGAAAGATCGTTCGAGGACGACCTCGTTGCCACCATGGCCGATATCGACCGCTGTCTCACCAAAGCCTATGACCGTAAGCTCGCGGGCGAGGATGTGGTGCCGATCCTCGACGCGTGCCGCATGGCCCGGATGCACCAGTTCGTGCTCGATTGCGGAGCCACGTTCACCGACGAGCTCTATAAGCTGACGAAGCTTTCGTTCTCGCCATTTTCCAGGGCGCGAACGGAGCGCAAGCGTCTGGCCGAAGTAAATATCAAGGCGAACTGCACCCGCCCGCCCGAGCCGCCAGCGCTTCCGTCAGCGGCAGCTCCCGTTACTGGAGCCGTGAACGCGCCGGGACCTGCCCCGGCTCCACCAGTGCCTGCATCAACGACTGCGCCGCACTAGGCAATGAGCCGGCGAACGCTGGCGCGCACGTCTTCCAGTGTGAATGGCTTCGAGATCACCGCCACCTGTGCGCTCTTCAGCGCCTTGGCTCGCTCGAGCTGCTCGGAGAAGCCCGACATCAGCAGCACCCTGAGCGAAGGTTGCTTCAGCGCCCGCTCGGCGAGCGCTACGCCATCGAGCAGCGGCATCTCGACATCGGTCACCAGCACATCGAACTTCTGCGCACCGGCACCCTCAACGCAGTCCAGCGCCTCGCTGCCGTCCTGCGTGACGTGAACACTATGCCCGTCGGCCTCCAGCGCGCGCCTCACGAGATCACGCGTCGCGGCGTCGTCGTCGGCAAGCAGTATCCTCGCCATCTCGTGCCCCCATGCTCTTGCCTACTGGCATGCTCTGCCTATTGGCGCACGACGCGCCCCACGAACGGCAACTCGCGATAACGGTGCGCCACATCCATACCGTATCCGACAACGAACTCGTTGGGACAAAGGAAAGCGTAATAGTCAGGCTCGAGATTGACCGCGCGCGGCAATTGCTTGTCTAGCAGCACGCATGTCCGGATCGACGCCGCTCCCCGAGCCGCCAGCAAATCCTTCGCGAAAGCGAGCGTGCGCCCCGAATCCAGCACATCATCGATGACGAGCACATTACGCCCGCGCACATCGAGATCCATGTCGCGCAGGATCGACACCTGCCCCGACGAGATGCGCGCTTTCTTGTAGCTCGACAGCGTCATGAAATCGACTTCCGGCGCGAGCCCGGCAGCATGCAGCGCCCGGATCAAGTCGGCCGCAAAGACGAAGCTGCCCTTCAGGATCGCGACCACCAGGAGGTTGTCGAGCTTCTCGCTCGAAATCTCCTTGGCCAGCTCCTTGAGCCGCCGGCCGATGTCCTCTGGGGTAAAAATCACCTCAAGCTCGGGGTCGACCCCCGTCGCATCGTTCATGACCACCGTTCCAAACCACTCCAGCTCGTTCACACGTAGGATAGCAGGACATTGCATCCCCGCGGCAATACCGCCATAACGTCATTACTCTTAACGCGCGGGTCTGCACACGAACCCGCCACATTCGTACACGATTGATCGCCAGTCCCTGCGTAATCCCGCCGTCTGGGAGCCTTGAACGCCGCAAACCACTGGCCAGGATTTGTGATTCGCCTCTCCAACATAGCGCTCGCCTACGACCCCGGGCAGGACGTCCTTGCAGATGTGAACTTCCATCTGCGCCCTGGATCGTTCCACTTTCTCACCGGCCCATCGGGCGCCGGAAAGTCGTCGCTGCTGCGATTGCTGTTTATGTCGCGCCACCCCACACGCGGCCAGATCTTCCTCTTTAATCAGGACGTCAGCCGCATCTCGACGTCGAAGCGCGCGCACCTGCGCCGCCGCATCGGCATCGTCTTCCAGGACTTCCGCCTTCTTGATCATCTCACCACCTGGGAGAACGTCGCACTTCCGCTTCGCGTGCTGGGCAAGCGCCTCACCGACTATCGCGAGGATGTCACGGATTTGTTGCAGTGGGTCGGCCTCGGCGACCGTATGCACGCTTATCCTTCTGTTCTTTCGGGCGGAGAGAAGCAGCGCGCAGCCATCGCCCGCGCCGTCATCGGCAAACCCGAGCTGCTGCTTGCCGACGAGCCGACCGGCAACGTCGACCCGCAAATGGCGCGGCGCCTGCTGCGCCTCTTCATTGAACTCAACCGCCTCGGCACATCGGTGCTGATCGCCACCCACGATCATCAACTCATGCGGCAGTTCAAGGCGCCGCGTTTGGAGCTGCACGACGGTCATGTCCGGATCGTATGACAGACCAACGGGCCGTCGGGATCCTGCCGCTCAAGGCAACTTCGATCTCTACGACACCGTGCTGACGGGCCCCTCTGGCCCCACTGACCGCTATGGCTACGGCACCGAGCCAGCCAGAGCGCAGGAGGACACGCCTGCGCGCAAATTCGCACCCCCCCGTGGACGCAAGCCGAAGGCGGAGCCGACCAGCACGCCCGTCGTACCACCCGACTCCGTCACGGGCCGCTCGCTCACTCTCGTTATCTCGATCATGTGCTTCCTCGCCTGCCTCACCGTCGGCTCCGTTTACATGATCAACGAATCCGCCAGCGCCTGGCTGAAGGACATTGCCAGCGAGGTCACCGTCCAGGTCGAGCCGCGCGACGGCGTCGACATGGAAAAAACGCTGCGCGACTTAGAGAACTTCCTGCGCTCGAGCCGTGGCGTCACCCGCGCCAACGCCCTCAGCCTCGACACCTCCTCCAAGCTGCTCGAACCCTGGCTCGGCCAGTCCGAGCTGCTCGCAGCCCTTCCCGTTCCACGCCTCGTCGCCGTCGAGATCGATCGCGATGCCCCGCCCGATATCGATGCACTGCGCGCGGACCTGACCAAGAAATTCCCCGCCGCCACCCTGGACGATCATCGCCGCTGGCAACGCCAGATCCGCACAGTGACGCGCTCATTCGCCCTCGGCGGCCTCGCCATCCTGATGCTGGTCGCGATCGCCTCGATCGCCATCATCGTCTCTGCGACACGCTCCGCCCTCGCCTCCAACCGAGAGATCGTCGAGGTGCTGCACTTCGTCGGCGCCACCGACCGCTACATCGCCCGCGAGTTCGAGCGCCACTTCCTTCGCCTTGGCATCCGCGCCGGCGTCGTCGGTGCCCTGTGCGCCATGGCCGTGTTCGTCGCCATGCCTACGGTGATGCAGATTCTGGGCGGTGGACCATCCGCCGCGGCCGAAATGCACCGCCTGATCGGCACCGGCGGCCTCGACGTGATGGGCTATGCCTTGCTCGGCGCAGTCGTCGTCACGATTTCCGCCCTGTGCATGCTCACATCGCGCTTCGGGGTGTTCCGCATCCTCAATTCGAAGGCCTGACCTTCGCGCCACACGGCCAGCATTTTCAGCGTTCTACACCCGGCTGCAGCGGCAGAAGAACCTGTGGCAACGCCGGTCAAATCGGCTAGTGTGAGCCGGAGAAGTCCGCCCTCCTCTTTGCGGCAGGGTCGAGGACGGGCTTCGCAATCTGAGCCACTCTTGCCTGACGGGGCGGCCCGAGTGTCCTCCAGATTGTGAAATTCGCGCTGTATCTACCGCTCAAGGTGACGAATTTCGCGGTCAGGACGCAAGTGAGCCCGAACGCCCCGGCGACCGGGCAAACGACTGGGGACGAGAGTCTAGACGGCAGCCTTGCGATGAGAAGCTTGCGGCGAGCCATAATTCTCGGGTTGGGCGCAGCGGGATCGCTGCTCGTCCTCGGATTCTTCCTGTTCGCTTACCTCGTCACCCGCACTCCCGACGACAACAACCCCCACGCCGATGGCATTGTCGTCCTCACCGGCGAGAGCCAGCGTATCGCCGAGGGCGCGCGTCTGCTCGACGAGGGCAGAGCCCAGCGTATGCTCATCTCCGGCGTCTACCATCGCACCGGCAAGAAGGAGCTGATCGAGATCTCCGGTTTGCCCGCCGACAAGTTCGACTGCTGCGTCGACATCGGCTATGCCGCCCTCGACACCATCGGCAACGCCAGCGAAACGCGCGATTGGGTCAAGTCCCGCGGCTACGGCAGCCTCATCGTCGTTACCGCCAGCTATCACATGCCGCGCAGTCTAGCCGAGTTGTCTCTCGCCATGCCGGAAGCCGAGCTGATCCCCCATCCCATCGTGCCGGCGAGCTTCGCCCCAACCCATTGGTGGATGAGTAGCGCCGCCACCCGCCGGCTGCTATCGGAGTACGTCAAGTACCTGCCGACCGTCGCCCACCTGACCATCGCCCGCATGTTGCATCCGCGGCCACAAAGCTCGGTTGCCGAGATGCCGGAAGAAAAGTCAGCAACGCCGAAGATCTTCTGAGTACCGCCGTGCTGCTGCTCCGCTCGCTCCTTTTCGCGCTGCTGTTCTACCTTTCGACGGCGATATTCGTTGTCGGGGGTTCGTTCCTGCTTTTCGGTCCCCGCCGTTGGGCCATGGCAGGCCTCAAAGCCCATGCCATCGTCTCGCTCTGGCTGCTGCGCTGGATCGTCGGCACGCGCATGGAAGTCCGCGGGCGCGACAAGCTCCCCAAAGCACCCTACCTGGTCGCCTCGAAGCATCAGTCTGCCTGGGACACGTTCGCTCTCATTCCCATCTTTTCCGACCCCGCGATGGTCATGAAGTGGGAGCTGACCTTGATCCCGTTCTACGGCTGGTTCTCCCGCAAGTTCGAGCATGTGTTCGTCAAGCGCGAGCGCGGGCCAGTGGCCCTTCGCAACCTCGTGCGGGACGCCAAGGACCGCGCCGATGCCGGCCGCGAGATCGTCATCTTCCCGGAGGGCACACGTCGCCCGCCCGGCGCCGAGCCCGACTATAAGTCTGGCGCAGTCGCCCTCTATGAGGGCCTGGAGCTTCCGTGCGTCCCCGTCGCCCTCAACTCCGGGCTCTACTGGCCGCGCCGCGCGCTGATGCGCTACCCCGGCACCATCATTGTCGAAATCCTCGACCCACTGCCCGCCGGGCTCCCGCGCCGTGAGTTCAAGCGCCAGATGGAGCAGCGCATCGAAGCTGCGTCGAACCGGCTGATCATCGAGGCCTCGCAGTCCGCGAACCCGCCGCCGATACCCGCCGCAGCACTTGAGCACGCCAGGAGCGCAGCGGCCCCTGCCGGCTGATCGCTCGCCCATCAGAAAGAACTTGAGCCCAGCAAATTTAAGTATTGAATTTTAACACATTAATTAACTTAAATGGTTGCGCATTCATTTCGTAAAAATGTCGGCAACAAGCCTTCCTAAAAAGTAAAAGCGCCGCCCTGACAGGCGGCGCATTCACTTCTAGCCCTGCAATTATGCGCAGATGCAGAAAACTGAATCTAATTCGACAACTACTTCTTTTTGGCAGGTGCCTTAGCCTTCGCAGCAGTCGCCTTGGCGGGCTTGGCCCGTTCAACGACGGCAGTCTTCGTCTTGGCGGAGGCAGGAGCAACGAATTTACCCGTAGAGCGGGCCTTTGGGGCGCTCTTGGTGGAAGCTTTGGCCATGTCGAACCTCATCGATCTGGATTTCGAACGCAAGCGTCGCAACCACGCGCAGACACAAGAGCAGCACGAACCCGAAATGTGGTGCTGCGAATGCGGCTGTATCACATTCTATCAATGGTCGACGGGCGCTATTCAGTGTGCAGCTTGCAAAGTTGTGCAGAACGGATTTGAGCTTCCCTCGCTGCCATCAAGGTGACACGCAGCGAAAAGGCTGACCTGCCCCTGCAGTCAAGAACACAAAGAGAATATAAGCAGAACATTTGATTGACATCAGCGCGCATCCACCCCATATTGAGGGGCCTCATGCTGGGTGAGCGCTATGCCTGACACATCCGAGTTCGACGCACCGATTTCCCGTCAGATCTGGGACCTCAAGTATCGATTTTGGGGTCCGGACGGCACCGCGATTGATTCGAATCTCGACGCCACGGTATGGCGCGTCGCTCGCGCCGCCGCCGCGAACGAGAAGGGCGGCAAGCGTACCCGCGAGAAGTGGGCCTCAGCCTTCCACGGCGTCATCGCCGACTTTGGCTTCCTGCCCGCAGGACGCATCCTCGCCGGCGCCGGAACCGGCCGCGCAGTGACGCTCTTCAACTGCTTCGTGCTTGGCACCATCGAGGATGACCTGGGTGCCATCTTCAACGGCGTCAAGGACGCCGCGCTGACCATGCAGCAGGGGGGCGGCATCGGTCACGACTTCTCCACCCTTCGCCCCAAGGGCGCCCGCGTCGCATCCATCGGCGCTGATGCATCTGGCCCGGTTAGCTTCATGGACGTGTGGGACGCCATGTGCCGCACCATTATGTCGGCCGGCAGCCGACGCGGCGCCATGATGGGCACGCTGCGCTGTGACCACCCCGACATCGAAGCCTTCGTTGACGCCAAGTCCGATCCCGGCCGCTTGCGCAACTTCAACCTGTCCGTGCTCGTCACAGACGACTTCCTCGCCGCCGTGCGCGCCGACCAGCCCTGGGATTTGAAATTCGGCGGCAAGGTCTACCGCACCCTGCCTGCGCGCGCGCTCTGGGAGCGTATCGTGCGCGCGACCTATGATTATGCCGAGCCCGGCGTCGTCTTCATCGACCGCATCAACGCCCGCAACAACCTCGCCTACTGCGAGGAAATTCACGCCACTAACCCCTGCGGCGAGCAGCCGTTGCCCCCGTTCGGCGCCTGCCTGCTCGGCTCGATCAATCTTGCGCGCCTCATCGAAGCCCCGTTCACCAACGGCGCACGTATCGATATGGCCAAGCTCGCCGAACGCGTGAAGATCGCCGTTCGCTTCCTCGACAACGTCATCGACATTTCCAACTACCCGCTTCCCGAGCAACGGGCAGAGGCACTTGCCAAGCGCCGTATCGGCCTCGGCATCACCGGACTTGCCGACGCACTCATCTTCTGCGGCGTGCGTTACGGCACGCCCGAGGCGGCCGCCCTCGCCGCCACGTGGATGGCGGCAATCCAGAACGCTGCCTATTCGGCAAGTGCCGAGCTCGCCGCCGAGAAGGGCGCCTTCCCGCTCTTTGACGCCGAGAAGTTTCTCGCCAGCCCCAACGTCGCGCGGCTCGACGAGAGTGTGCGCGATGCAATCCGCAAGCACGGCATCCGCAACGGCTGCCTCACCTCCATAGCCCCCACAGGCACCATCTCGCTGTTGGCGGGCAATGTTTCGTCCGGCATCGAACCCGTATTCGACTACCGCTACACGCGGCGCCTGCTCGCGCGCGACGGCACCACGCACGAGGAGACCGTCGAGGATTTCGCGCACGCCAAGTTCCGCCGCAGCTTTGGCCCGGCAGCACCCCTCCCCGAAACGTTCGTGCGCACGAGTGACCTGACGCCCGCCCAGCATCTCGCCATGCAGGCAGCGCTGCAGCCCTACGTCGACAGCGCCATTTCCAAAACCATCAACTGCCCCGAGGGCATCTCCTTCGACGACTTCAAGAACGTCTACCTCGAAGCGCACGCGCTCGGGCTCAAAGGCTGCACCACGTTCCGGCCCAATCCCGTCACCGGCTCCGTGCTGCAGTCCGCACCCGAGGCGAAGGCCGCCGACGTTACACCGCCCGCGCTGGCAACCCCGGTCGTCACCCTCGCCACGGCTCCGCCGCACGCGCCAACCGAGCGCGACGGCGTCGTCTATATGACGCAACCCTTAGAGCGCGAAGGCGTGCTCGCCGGCTTCACCTACAAGATCAAGTGGCCCGCCAGCGACCACGCCATCTACGTCACCATCAACGACATCGAGCAAGGCGGGCGCCGCCGGCCATTCGAAATCTTCATCAACACGCGCAACCTCGAGCACTATGCCTGGACGGTGGCGCTCACACGCATGATCAGCGCCGTGTTCCGCCGCGGCGGCGATGTGACCTTCGTCGCCGAAGAGCTGAAAGCCGTGTTCGACCCGCAGGGCGGCCACTGGATGTCGGGTCGATATGTGCCGAGCTTGCTCGCTGCCATCGGCGAGGTGATCGAAACGCACATGCGCCGCACCGGCTTCCTTTCGGCCGGCGAAGCTCGGCTCGAGATCGCAGCCGTGCAGCGACAGGACGACACCGCGCACGCCGCCGATCGCTCCCGGGGCAGCACGCACAGCGCCGCGCGCCTCAAGCTCTGTCCACGCTGTTCATCAGCCGATTATGTCCAGCAGGAAGGCTGCTGGGTGTGCAACACCTGTGGATTTTCCCGCTGCGGATGAGCTTTCCGCAAACCCTTTCAACGCCAAAACGGCGCGCGTTGCATGCATGCGACAGGCCTCAACAATGCATTCACTTTGCCGCAAAAACACTGAGATGGAGCCACAATTCGGCTCGAAACCAGGGGCAACGTTAAGCAATGGGGCATAGGCTGGCAAAAAACGATAAAGGTGTCGAACGTAGCGTAGGCCGAAAGGCCGCGAAGGGATCTGCAGTAATGGTCGCGCGTATCATCGAGCTCGCCGTGTATAGGGCGCAGCGCACCCTCGCCCACGAAGAGACGGCCCGCCGTGCAGCGCAAGCGCACGAGGCCACCCGTTTCCACTTCTGGACCGGCGCTTCCGGCAAGCGCTACGTCCACTCCGTCTACGATCTCGTCGAGTGCCCGCCGCTCCCCGCCGCCAACTACGTGCTCGTCCGGCGCGACTCCAACGGTCGCCCGCACGCGCTTTCCATCGGCCGCGTCACCTCGAGCGTGCCCTCGCTCAATCTCGCTGAGCTGCGCCATCGCGGCGCCGAGCTCGGTGCCAACGAGGTCCACGTCCATCTGCTCGCCGAGAACGCCAAGGTCGGCAAGCTGATCGAGTTCGATCTGCGCACCGGCCAGGTCGATACGGCCATGTCGCGCTTCGCCGGCCAGGCTCACTGAGCCCCAGCCCCGGCGAACCAACCGGGGCTAATCCTCTTCCCGTGTCAGGATCGTGCGGAACGCGAAGCGATGCGCGTGCTGCGCATCGAGCGGCGGCGCCACCGCCCGCTGCCGCCCGAACACCCGCACCATCGCCGCCGCGCTCGCCCGCGTATGCCGATCCCCCGGCCCCCGCGCCGCCAGCGTTCCAACCATCGCCTGCAGCCGCTCCAGCTCGCGCTCGCGGATGCCGAGCTGATTGAGGTGCGCCAGCGTCGACGCCAGATAATCGATGTTGTTTCCAGACCGTCCAAGACCACCGCGCACGAAATGCGCCTGCTGCGCCAGCGATAGCCGCCCCGCATAACTGGGATGCGCGCGCTCGACCAGAAACGCCAGCGCCAAAACCTCGGCGTGGTCCCCTGATAGCAGCGTCACCGGCACCAGCGCTTCGCGATAGACGCTGCCCACCTGCTCGCGCTCGCGCAGATAGCGCAGTGTCTCGCGCGCACTGCCGGCTCCCACCTTGAACGCGATACCCTCGCACACACCGCCCCGGTCGAGCCCGAGCACCAGCCCCGGCCGCTTCGGCGAGCCGCGATGAAAACGCGAATAGATGCAGAAGCTGCGCCGCCAGCCGTCGAGGCGCGCATGATGCGTCTCCTCGGCCTCGAACCCCGGCCGCCACATCAACGACCCGTAGGCGAACACCCAAAGATCGCGCGCCCCGCCCATGGCTATTTTTTTGCCCCGCCTTCGGACTTCTCAGCGCTCGCAGTCGCACCGCGGCCGAAGTCGGGCGCCGACGTATCCTGCCCGGCCGCCACGATGCCGCGCCGGATCGCGCGCGCTTCGGCGAAGCGCCGATAGAGCGTCTCGCCGTCGTCGGCCTCGATTGCAGCTTTCAGCTCGTCGAGATCGGCGGAGAACCGCCGCAGCATTTCCATCACGCCTTCCTTGTTGCCGAGGAAGATGTCGCGCCACATCGTCGGATCGGAGGCGGCGATACGCGTGAAGTCGCGAAATCCGCCAGCGGAGAACTTGATCACCTCTTTGTCGGTGACGCGCTCCAGGTGCTCGGCCGTGTTGACGATGTTGAAGGCGATGAGATGCGGCAGATGACTGGTGATCGCCAGCACCATGTCGTGGTGCTGCGGATCCATCACTTCGACCTTGGCGCCCAGTGCTTCCCAGAACGCGCGCAGCTTCTCGACTGCCGCGCCATCGGTGCCTTTCTCCGGGGTCAAAATCGTCCAGCGCCCATCGAACAACTCGGCAAAGCCGGCTTCGGGACCCGACTGCTCTGTGCCCGCGATCGGATGCCCCGGCACGAAATGCACGCCCTCGGGCACGTGCGGTGCCATATCCCGCACCACTTGCGCTTTCACCGAACCCACATCGGTGAGAATAGCCCCGGGCTTCAGATGCGGCGCGATCTCCGCCGTGATCGCCCCGCACGCGCCAACCGGCACGCTCAAGATGACGAGATCGGCCCCGGCGACGGCCTCGACCGCGCTGTCATATCCCTTGCTGATCAGCCCCAGCTTCAACGCCGTATCGACCGTCGATCGCGTGCGCGCACTCCCGACGATCTCCTTGGCAAGACCGCCGCGCCGCGCCGCATGACTGATCGATGAGCCGATCAGACCGACGCCGATCAGCGCCACGCGTTCGAACATCGGCCGGCTCATGCCCCGCGCCCTCCAAGGAACGCCGACAAAGCATCGACGACAGCGCGATTGTCGGCTTCCGTGCCGATGGTAATGCGCAGGCAGTCCGGCAGACCATACGCGCCGACCTTGCGCACGATGATCGCCCGCTGCTTGAGGAACGCGTCCGCCGCATTCGCGGTCTTGCCGCCGTCCTTGGCAAAGTGCACCAGGATGAAGTTGGCAACGCTCGGCGTCACCTTCAGGCCCAGCTTTTCCAGCTCACCGCTGAGCCAGGGTAGCCAGCGTTCATTGTGCAGTGCGGACGCCTCCTCGTGCGTCTTGTCGGTGATTGATGCCGCGCCCGCAGCCATCGCCGGCACCGAAATATTGAACGGTCCGCGAATGCGGTTCAGCACGTCCGCAACCTCTTCCGGGCAATACGCCCAGCCGAGCCGCAAGCCAGCGAGCCCGTGGATCTTCGAGAACGTGCGCGTCATCACCGTGTTCGGCGTCGTCGCAACCAGCTCGATCCCTGCCTCGTAGTCGTTGCGCCGCACGTATTCGGCATAGGCCGCATCGAGCACCAGCAGCACGTTGGAAGGAAGCTGTGCGCGCAGCGAGCGCACCTCGTCGAACGAGATGTATGTCCCCGTCGGGTTATTCGGGTTGGCGAGAAACACCATCTTCGTGCGTGGCGTAACGCGCTTCAGAATCTCGGCCGTATCTGTCTGATAGTTGGTCTCGGGCGCCACCACGGGAGTAGCGCCATTCGCCAGCACGATGATGCGGTAGAGCAGGAAGCCGTGCTCGGTGAATATCGCCTCATCGCCGGGACCAAGGTACGCGTGAGCCAGCATCGTCAGCAATTCGTCCGAGCCCGCCCCGCACACGATCCGCGACGGATTGAGCCCATAGCGCGAGGCAATCGCCGCCCGCAGCGCAGTCGCCGCGCCATCGGGATAGCGCTCCAGCTCCCCAATCGCTTCGCGCACCGCATCGAGCGCCTTCGGGCTCGGCCCCAGCGGTGTCTCGTTCGACGACAGCTTGATCGGCTTCAGCCCCGCCGGCAGCTTGCTCTCGCCGGGAACGTAGGGATCGATGTCGAGAATGCCGGCTTTCGGCTGGGGAAGGGCGGTCGCCATGGGGCTTTTTCCGGATGTGCAAGGCCTGACTTTATAAGGCGCGGCAGTGATACAGAGACGGGCCCCGGAACGCAAAGCCTAACGCCCCGGATAACCTCGCGGCCCGCACGCGCACCCGAATTCGATGCAGCCCGAACGGGCACCACTTGACGCCGCCGCTTCCATCCCGATATTTCGATGCTGGAACTCGTGGTGATTTGGCCGGCCGGCTTGCAACCACGTTAAATAAGTCGCTAAAAAAGGCCGCGCGCACCCGGTGATGGATGAGCGGCCTTAGAGGCCCGCGAATCCGGCCGGGTTTTCTGTTTGTGCCCTCGCGTTGTGCGTGGGCCAAGGAGCGCGCAACCGCAATGGCAGTGCACCCGACAATTGCCGACGTTGAACCCAACGCAGGGCACTCCTTGCGCCTCGCCGAGGCCAACAACCCGTCGAGCAAGGTGCTCCGCCTGCCCGAGAGCGAGCCGCTGCGCCTCGCCTGCGACCAGTTCCTCGCGCCCATCACTATCGCCTACGAGACCTATGGCGAACTCAACGCCGACAAATCCAACGCCATTCTCATCTGCCACGCTCTGACGCTCGATCAGTACGTCGCCAGCGAAAACCCGGTGACCAAGAAACCCGGCTGGTGGAGCATCATGGTCGGCCCTGGCAAGCCGATCGATACCGATCGCTTTTTCGTCATCTGCCCCAATATCCTCGGCGGCTGCATGGGCTCAACCGGCCCGGCCTCGATCGACCCCAAGACCGGCAAGCCTTACGGGCTGAGTTTCCCCGTCATCACCATCGGCGACATGGTGAATGCGCAGGTGCGCCTCATCGATCACCTCGGCATCGATCAGCTCTTCTGCGTCATAGGCGGCTCGATGGGCGGCATGCAGGTGCTGGAGTGGGCCGCGAGCCATCCTGAGCGCGTTTTCTCAGCCGTGCCCATAGCCACCGCCGCCTGGCATTCCTCACAGAACATCGCCTTCCACGAAGTCGGCCGCCAGGCCGTCATGGCCGACCCCGACTGGTGCGGCGGCGACTATCACAGCCACGGCAAAGTCCCGCGCAACGGCCTTTCCGTCGCGCGCATGGCCGCGCATATCACCTATCTCTCCGAGGATGCGCTGCACCGCAAATTCGGCCGTAGCCTGCAGGAGCGCTCGAAGGTCACCTTCTCGTTCAACGCCGATTTCCAGGTGGAGAGCTATCTGCGCCACCAGGGCTCGACCTTCGTCGACCGCTTCGACGCCAACAGCTACCTCTATATTACCCGCGCAATGGACTACTTCGATCTCGCCGCCGAGCGCGGCGACGTGCTGGCCAACGCATTCCGCGGCACCAAGACCCGCTTCTGCGTCGTCTCATTCACATCCGATTGGCTCTATCCGACGCGCGAAAGCCGCGAGATTGTCCACGCCCTCAATGCCGTCGCCGCCAACGTCTCCTTCGTCGAGATCGACAGCAACAAGGGCCATGACGCCTTCCTGCTTGAGGAACCCGAATTCTTCGCCACCGTGCACGGCTTCCTCAGCTCTGCCGGCACTAAGCGCGGCTTGAAAGTGTAGGATCCGATGCTGAAGCCCAATGCCCCCCTCGCCGGACCGCACCGCGCCGACCACCTGTTCATCGCCGAAATGGTCGAGCCGGGCTCGCGCGTCCTCGATGTCGGCTGCGGCGACGGCGCCCTTCTGCAACTCCTGGCTGAATCGAGGAATACCGACGGCCGCGGCGTCGAGCTGTCGCGCGAGCGGGTGAACGCCTGTGTGATGCGCGGCCTGTCGGTCATTCAGGGTGACGCCGACCGCGATCTGGCCGATTACCCCGACCAAGCCTTCGACTACGCCATCCTCAGCCTCACCATCCAGGCCACGCGCTACCCCAAGACCGTTCTAGAGAATCTCCTGCGCATCGGGCGTCGGGCCATCGTTTCGTTCCCGAATTTCGGGCACTGGCGCGTAAGATTCGACCTGATGTTCACCGGCCGCATGCCGCGAACCGAAAGCCTGCCCGATTCCTGGTATGAGAGCCCAAACGGCCACCTGTGCACGATTAAGGACTTCGTCGATCTGGCCGCCGTCGTCGACGCCGAGGTCGAGGAAGCGGTCGCTTTCAACACCTCCGGCCAGAAGCTGCCGATCCGTCATTCGCTATCGTTGCAGAACCTTCTCGGCGAAAAGGCCGTGTTCCAGCTGCGCAAACGCCCTCCCCGCTAGTCTGGAGGCCCTCGAGAAAACCTGCGCGGTTTCGCCATACCCTCAACGTTTCCGGCCCTTTCTTGACACCCCATGGGGCCGTCACTATGGTGCGCGCCGTTGATAAAACCTGCCGTTTTCGTAAGCCTCGAAAAGCGCAACAAGGCCGGTCAAAACCATGTCCGCAGGGAAGAACGAAACCCCGGGGCATGGCGAGCTTAGCCCCCAGGAGCGCGAGGCCTTTCGACAGCGATCAGAGGCGATCGGAAAGCGGCTCGATGCGGTGAAGACCCGCCGCGAGCCAGCGGAACGCTCGGCTGCCGGTGCAGTGAACGGCGCAGCCTTCGCGAAGGCATTCCGCTTCGCCGCCGAGCTGCTGGTCGGTGTTGGCGTCGGCGGGTTTATCGGGTGGGCGATCGATCGCCAACTCGGCACGGGGCCCTGGCTCCTGGTCTTGTTTGTCATGCTCGGCTTTGCCGCCGGCATTACGAACGTGATCCGGTCGGCTCAGGAAGAACAGAGAAAGCAGCAAGCCGCACAGCTTGCATCGCCGTCCGTCAAAGATGACGACGACGAGGACGACAGGTAGGGAGCTGACCTTGGCTGCAGAAGGCGCGCATGGAGCGGCACACGGCCCCATGCAACAGTTCGAAATCAAGCGGCTCATCCCGATTGAGCTGTTTGGCTACGATGTCTCGTTCACCAACGCTTCGCTCTTCATGGTGATCGCGCTGGCGATCATTCCCCTCTTCTATCTCATCGCCATGAACCGCCGCGCCCTCGTTCCGGGCCGCCTGCAGTCCACGGCCGAGCTCAGCTACGAATTCATCGCCAACATGGTGCGTGACATCGTCGGCGAGAAGGGGATGAAGTACTTCCCCTGGATCTTCACGATCTTCATGTTCATCCTCGTGTTGAACCTTCTGGGTCTTCTGCCCTATTCGTTCACTGTCACGAGCCACATCATCGTCACCTTCGCCCTCGCGGCCATGGTCTGGCTGATCATCACCGCCATCGGCTTCATGAACCACGGCGTCGGCTTCCTGAAGCTGTTCGTGCCTGATGGCGTGCCGTGGTGGCTGCTGCCGATCATCGTCGTGATCGAGCTGATCTCCTACCTCATCCGCCCCATCAGCCACTCGGTCCGTCTGTTCGCGAACATGATGGCCGGCCACGCCATGCTGAAGGTCTTCGCCGGCTTCGTTATCGGCCTCGGCGTCCTCGGCGGCTGGGCTCCGCTGGTGTTCCTTGTCGGCTTCACCGGCCTCGAGCTGGTCGTGGCCTTCCTGCAAGCATTCATCTTCACGGTGCTGACCTGCATCTACCTCAACGATGCGGTGAACATGCACCACCACTAAACGCTATGAAGGCCGGGCTTGAGGCTTCACTCCTGGTCCGGACTTCATCGTAACGAACAAGTTCAAACCAAAACCCGAATGGAGACGACCACTATGGATCCTCAGGCAGCAAAGTTCATCGGCGCCGGCCTCGCCTGCTTCGCGCTCATCGGCGCCGGTGTCGGCATCGGCAACATCTTCGGCAACTACCTGTCGGGTGCGCTGCGCAATCCGTCGGCCGCTCCGGGCCAGTTCACCAACCTGCTGATCGGCTTCGCGCTTTGCGAAGCGACCGGTCTGTTCGGTCTGTTGATCGCGCTCATGATCCTGTTCGCCTAATCGGACAGGAACGCGACGGCGCGAGGAGGATACGATGATCGCAGCTATCTCAGCGTTGCTCGTGGCGGCAGCCGCCGCGGGTGCGCACGAGGAAAAGGCTGGGGGTCTGCCACAGCTAAACCCGGCAGACTTCGCCCCGCAGCTCGCATGGCTCGCGGTCACCTTCGTCCTGCTTTATCTGGTGCTGTCGCGGGTGACGCTCCCGCGCATCGGCGAAGTCCTCGAGGAACGTCGTGATCGTGTGCAGCGCGATCTCGATGCCGCCGAGCGCTTCAAGGGTGAGACGGACGCCGCCCTCGCCGCCTACGAGAAGGCCCTGAGCGATGCTCGCCAGAAGGCCTCCTCGATGGCGAAGGAGGTTCGTGATCGTCTCTCCGCGGACACCGAGAGCGAGCGCTCAAAAATTGAAGGCGAGCTGGCCACCAAGCTGGCTGATGCGGAAACCCGCATCGCCGCCACGAAGAACAAGGCTCTCGCCAGCGTCGATGAGATCGCTGCTGAGACCGCCAGCGCAGTGGTTGGTAAGCTGCTCGGCGAGGAAGTAAGCCCCGCCGAAGTCAAAAAAGCGATCCAGCCAGCAGCCGAGTGAGGACGCGATGCATTTCGATCTGAGCGATCCCGCCTTCTGGGTGATGATCGCGTTCTTCGCCTTCGTTGCCCTGATCCTCTACTACAAGGTTCCGGCCACGATCGGTAACGCGCTCGACAACCGCGCCGATGCGATCCGCCGCGAGCTGGACGAAGCCCGCCGCCTTCGCGACGAGGCCCAGTCGCTCTTGAACGACTACAAGCGCAAGAGCCGCGAAGCCGAGAACGAGGCTAAGGAAATCCTCGAACAGGCCAAGCGCGAGGCCGAGGCGTTCACCGCCCAGACCCGCAAGGCGATGCAGGAATCGGTTGAGCGCCGCACCAAGTCGGCCGAGGAGAAGATCGCCCGCGCCGAGGCCCAGGCCCTCGCCGAGGTTCGCTCTTCTGCCGTCGACAGCGCCATCGCCGCCGCCGAGAAGATCCTCAAGAACAGGGCTTCGCAGGCCGCAACCGCTGCTGGCCTCGTCGAGCAGAGCATCAAGGATTTGGCCGGCAAGCTGAACTGAGCTTACGGCAACCGAGACAACTTCGGGCACTACGCAACGCCCCGGCCAAGCATCGCTTGCCGGGGCGTTCTGCTGTTCGCCATAGCCCCGGTTTCATCGATCAAGGGAGGCGGCACACTCAACGTCACCCCGACGCCGGTCGGGGCCTGCGTTAGCTTCAGCACACTCGTCAGGTGCGGAGGCGGACAGCGCTTTCAGCTGGTGCGAACTCGTTCTTCCGTCGCGGTCGAGGCAGCGCGACTGGGTCCCGGCCAGAGCCGGGATGACGGTAGTGGGAAGGCGGCGGACCGAACCCTCTCTCAGCCGCGAAGCGGCAAGGGGCCAAAGGCCCCCGCGCCCAGTGGCGCGGCCATCAGCTTGCGCACGGCCAACCGCATGCAGAGCTTCGCGCCACTTATGTCACTGAGGAAACCAAAAAAACTTAACCCGCGCCCTGCGCGTTCTGGTCGAAGCCGACGAACACCTCGAACTCACCCGGGCGCGTGCCTTCGGGGATGTCGAACGTGATCGAGCGCACCGTCGAGAAATAGGCGATCGGATTGTCCACCGCGACCGTCGCATCGACCGTCACAGTGTCCCCCGTGATACGCGCCCGCTTGGCATCCGTGACATTCACAGTGATGGGCAGGCGCACCGTACCGGCATGCCCGCGCGGCCCCAGCAGCACTCGGCCCGAGAACCCGTAGCGTACCGTCACGCGGCCAGGCTCGATCTGGCACTCGCGCGCCGTCTTGGTGATCTCACCGCGATGCATGATGGCGAGGCCATCCCCGGCGCGACCGTCCTCATAGATGGTCAGATGTCCGCCGTGCGGCGACACGGTGAGACGCGGACAGCCCGCAGCCACCTCACCCACGGGTGCGCTTGGCCCGACGTCTTGCTTCGCTGCCGAAAGGAGCTGTTCTTCGCTGACACCTGGTGCCGACGTCGACTGCGTCGACGAGCTGCCAAAGATGCCGCCGCCAAGACCGGAGGTTAAGGACGAAAGGCCACACCCGCTGACCAGCAGCGTTAACATCCCGCAAGCGCATAAAGACGCGCTGAAACGCGCAACTGTGGTTGCGGAATCCTTCATGGTGCTGCGACTCGACCCCTCGCCGCCCCCTTCATCCACGCCGGTCTCAAAGCCCCTAGGCCGACGGTGGAGGCTTCCTGTATTGTTGCCACTCAAGCCTAGCACCCCCAACCACCCCAACCAAGCGCCTTGCATCGCAGCGCACTTAGGTAGACAGAGAAAGCGATGTCCGCTCCCTCTAAAACCGCAATGCCCCAATCCCGGCCGCCGCTAACCATTTATCTGGCGGCACCGCGTGGATTCTGCGCCGGCGTAGACCGAGCCATCCAGATCGTAGAACTGGCTTTGGCCAAGTACGGTGCTCCCGTCTACGTGCGGCACGAGATTGTGCACAATCGATTTGTCGTCGATTCCCTGCGGGCCAAAGGTGCCGTTTTTGTGGAGGAGCTCGACGACATTCCAGACACCGACCAGCCCGTGATCTTTTCGGCACACGGGGTCGCCAAGTCGGTGCCCGCCGCCGCCAGGCACCGCCGGATGTTCGTCCTCGACGCAACCTGTCCCTTGGTATCCAAAGTTCATATCGAAGCCGCCCGCCACCACGAGGAAGGTCTGGAAATCCTCCTCATCGGCCATGCTGGCCACCCCGAGGTCATCGGCACGATGGGCCAACTTCCGGAGGGTGCGGTGACGCTGGTCGAAACCGCTGAGGACGCCGAGCGTATCGAGCCGCGCGACCCCAAGAAGCTATCCTTCGTCACTCAGACGACCCTGTCGGTCGACGACACGGCTTCGATCGTCGCTGTGCTACGCCGCCGCTTCCCCGACATCGTCGGCCCGCACAAGGAAGACATCTGCTACGCCACCACCAACCGCCAGGCTGCGGTCAAGGCGATCGCGCCCAAAATCGGCTGCCTGCTGGTCGTTGGCAGCCCGCAAAGCTCCAATTCCCTGCGTCTGGTCGAAGTGGCCCAGCGCGCCGGTTGCGCCACCGCCCGGCTTATCGACGGCGCGGGTGACATCCCCTGGGGCGAAATCGAGAATATTGAAAGCGTCGGCATCACCGCCGGTGCGTCCGCGCCCGAAACGCTGGTCGAGCAGGTGATCGAAGCCTTCCGTGAGCGCTTCGACGTCAAGCTGGAGACAGTCACGACGGCGCAGGAGCGTATCGCCTTCAACGTCCCGCGCGAGTTGCGTCCCACCCCATCCTCCGCCGCCTAGCCCCAAAAATCGAACGCGACCCATGGCCGTCTACACTGAAGTCAGTGACGAGGAGCTGGCGAGCTTCATCACCAGCTATGACCTGGGGGACCTGCTGTCCTTCAAGGGCATCGCCGAAGGCGTGGAGAACACGAACTATATCGTGCACACGTCAAAGGGGCCGTTCATCCTCACGCTCTACGAGAAGCGCGTCGAGGTCGCCGACCTGCCATTCTATCTCGGCCTCATGGAGCATCTCGCCGCCCACGGCGTCTCCTGCCCCACGCCCGTGCGCAACGCGGCCGGTGAAAACCTTTCGACGCTCTCGGGCCGCCCCGCCGCGCTCGTCACCTTCCTCGAAGGCGTCTGGCCGCGCCGACCGACTGCCGACCATTGCGCCGCAGTCGGTCGCGCGATGGCGACGATGCATTTGGGCGGTGAGGGCTTCACCATGCGCCGCGCCAACGCCCTCGGCCTCGACGGCTGGCGCCCGCTCTACGACCGCTTCAAGGCACGCGCTCCCGAGATCAGCGCCGACCTGTCGGGCCTCGTCGAGACGGAACTCGCATTCCTCGAAGCCAACTGGCCGCGCGACTTGCCCGAGGGCATCATCCACGCCGACCTTTTCCCCGATAACGTCTTCTTCATCGGCGACGAGCTGAGCGGCCTCATCGATTTCTACTTCGCCTGCAACGACGCTTTCGCTTACGACGTCGCCGTCAGCCTCAATGCCTGGTGCTTCGAGAAGGACCTCTCCTTCAACATCACCAAGGGTCGCGCCTTCCTGCGCGGCTATGAGGAGGTGCGCAAGCTGACGCTCGCCGAACGCGCCGCGATGCCTATCCTGGCGCGCGGAAGCGCCATGCGGTTCCTGCTGACGCGCGCCTACGACTGGCTGAACACGCCCAAGGACGCGCTCGTCACGCCGAAGAACCCGGCTGATTACATTCGCCGCTTGCGCTTCCACCAGGGCGTCAGCTCAATCGCCGACTACGGCCTCAACGGAACCGACAAATGAGCGTCGAAACGCCCGTCATCATCTACACGGACGGCGCCTGCTCGGGAAATCCGGGACCGGGCGGCTGGGGCGCGATCCTCACCTACGGCGACAAGTGCAAGGAAATCTCCGGCGGCGAGGCGCTCACCACCAACAACCGCATGGAGTTGATGGCCGCCATCTCCGCACTCGAGGCCCTGAAGCGCCCGAGCCGCGTCGAGCTTCATACCGACAGCGTCTACGTGAAGAACGGCATCACCAGCTGGATTCACGGCTGGAAGCGCAACGGCTGGCGCACCGCCGACAAGAAGCCGGTGAAGAACGCCGAGCTATGGCAGCGTCTGGATGAAGCCCGCCGCGTGCACGAGATCGACTGGCGTTGGGTCAAGGGCCACGCCGGCCACCCCGAGAACGAGCGCGCCGATGAGCTCGCTCGCCTCGGCATGGAAGAATTCAAGCGCAGCAAACGCGGCTGAGCTTGTGATCCAGGGGCGCAGCGAGCAACGCGAGCAAGACCCGGGACCCCGCGTAAAGCCCTCTTACAGCGTATGATCGATGATCGAGCACAGCGTTTCCGCGCTCGACTTGTCGTGATTTGGCGGAATGTCTTCGACGTTGAGAGACTTCACCACGCCGTCCTCGACGAGCATTGAGTAGCGCTTCGAGCGCACGCCGAAGCCGCGGCTCGACAGATCGATATCGAGCCCAACTTTCTTGGCGAAGTCCGCACTGCCGTCGGCAAGCATGAGGATCTTGCCTTCGGCGCCGGTTTCCTTCGCGAACTGCGTCAGCACGAAGATGTCGTTCACCGCCGTGCACGCGATCGTATCGATGCCCTTGGCCTTCAGTTCATCGACGCGCGCAACAAACCCCGGAACGTGCTGCTGCTGGCATGTCGGCGTGAACGCACCCGGCACCGCGAACATCGCCACCTTCTTGCCGGCGAAAATTTCTGCCGTCGTCTTCTCGGCCGGGCCCTCGCTCGTCATCACGGCGAAGCTCGCCTCCGGCAATTTATCGCCAACCTTGATCGTCATCACTCACCTTTGTCTTTCAGCTTTTGTTGATGTCCTTGAACGCACGGCCTGCGCTCACTGCAATGGAAACTTCTCTTCCGACTGCCCTTTGTCCGAAACGACGGTCGCCGTCATCTCTTTGCCCTTGAGCGCCGGAATATCGACATCGCGGCTGAGATCGACCTCGAACGTCACCTGGCCCTTGCCGTCATCGCTCGTCTTCTTCGGCAGCGGAACGTAGACACCATCGGGCGCTTCTACAAACGCATCGACGTGCTCAGCTCCGCCCGGCAGCTCCACATCCAAAGTAATGTGCGGCTTGGGACCGCTCAGCTCCGCAGCAACCTTTTTCACGATCGGATCGGCCTCCCGCCGCGCTTCCGCTGGCGCCGGGATTTTCGTCATCGCGTCGATCAGCTCTTCTGGCATTGGCGTGCCCGGCGGCAGCGTCAGCTCCAGCTTGGCCTGCGCCGGAATGCAGATATCCTTGCAAACTCCATAGTCGATGCCGAGTTGCACCTCGATCGGCTTCGCCGGATCCTCTGCCTTCAAGCGCACCGGCAGCACGATGGTTCCCTTGTACCCGACGGTGTCGCCCGATGAATCGCTGAACCGTTTCGGAGCAGGGTAAAGAACTTGCGCCGAAGCGAGGTTTTTCGAACCAGACCAATCGAACGCCGGGGGCACGCCGCCCGCCTCACCCGGTGTGCGCCAGTAGGTCTTCCATCCCTCCGGCAGCTCGATCTCAATTCCGACGAGGCTCGCACCGCCGACCAGTCGGACTCGCGAGCTGTGTCCATCGACCCAGGGCGACGCAATCTCGGCTGCAGCATCGCTCGCACGAAAACCACCAAGGCACCCCAGTGCAGCGGTCAACACGATCAGAAGTCGGCGCATGAAAGAGTTACCTCTTGACTGCTATCTAAGTCCGTCCGGAGCAGCGTTGTAGCGCCTCACCGTGCGCTCGCATACGCCGCTGTCCTAACAAATTAGCTGAACTGCCCAATATGCGGGCGCCCCATCGCTGTAATTGACCGCTTCACCCGCGGCACCAGCCAAGCTAATCTTCCCCCATGAAGACAACACGCTCAGAGAAGCACCCTTCAGCTGCCGAGGGATACCTCGACGGCCAGCTTCTGGTCGCCATGCCCGTCATGTCTGACCCGAGGTTCGCACGTTCTGTCATCTACATGTGCGCACACTCCGAAGAAGGCGCTATGGGCTTGATCATCAATCAGCGCGCCTCGCACATTTCGTTCCCCGACCTGCTCGAACGCCTCGACATCATTCCCGCCGATGGGGAAGGTGGCGGCGTCGACAGGATGTCTATTCACGTTGGCGGCCCGGTTGAAACCGGGCGCGGCTTCGTGCTGCACAGCGCAGACTACTTCGTCGATGAATCCACTCTGCCGATCGAAGACGGCGTCTGCCTCACCGCCACGATCGACATCCTCAAGGCCATCGCTTCCGGCCACGGCCCCAACCGTGCGCTGCTCGCGCTCGGCTACGCAGGCTGGTCGCCCGGCCAGCTCGAAAGCGAGATACAGGCCAACGGCTGGCTCAACTGTCCCGCCGATCCCGATCTGATTTTCGATCCCGATTTGGAAGGCAAGTATGCCCGCGCCTTGGCAAAGATCGGCATCGATCCTTCGCACCTCGTCAGCGACGCCGGGCACGCCTGACCCTTGCGCGATGCGGCGCAATCATCACCCGTGACCGAGCTGTCGATCGATTAGCCCTCTTTGCGCGGCTTGCCGGGTGGCGGTGCGCCCGCACCATGCTTCTCGAGCTCACGCTGGCCGGCGCCCTCGGCGGGCGGAGGCCACGGCACGCCCGCAAGCTTGGCGAGACTTTCCGCCATCGCCGGAGGCAATCCAGAGAAATCTGGCTTTGTTGACTTGCTTGCGCCGGAGATGCGGTTTGCCGCCGGACCGAGCCGCGGCTTGGCGGCCTGGCCACTGCGCGGCGCGTTCCGCACCGGCCGCGTCGTCGGCTCCGGTCGTGCAGCGTGCGATGGCGGCGGCTCGTGCGGCGGTGCGGCCCGTCCGGCTGCCGCGGCCATTGGAGGCGGCACCTCACCCTGCGGCGGCATCGGGTGTCCCAAGTCGTGTGACAGCTCATGTGGCATGCCGCCCGGCATGCCCGGCGGAGGCGGCATGGGCGGCCGCTGGTCGTGCGCGAAATCGTCGGGCAACGGCGGTGCGCCATTCATCGGCGGCATGATCGGCGGGCCGCTGTTGTCATGCATCGGCGGCGCCGTCGGCTCGAGCGGAGGCGGCGTATTGAACTGCTCCAAGTGCTGAGGCGGTGGCACGCCGAAATCAGCTTGTTGCGGTGTGCCGTCGAACTCGAACGAAGCGGGCTGCGCTGCAAATGGCGGCTGCTGCTCGACATCACCCATGTGATCGTGCATCGGCGGCAGCGGCGGCGCATGGTGCTGTGGCTGCATCGGCGGCGGCATCGGCGGATGCTCGCCCATCTGATCGGACATCATATGATCGGACATCGGCGGCGGTGAGAAATCGATCCCCGCACCATTTCCGTTAGGCGCTGGCTGCAGCGGTGGGGGCGGACCGCCCGACACGATCCGCGGCAGTTGAAGTTGTCCGTTACCATCTCCAGCCGCCGATGGCGCCATCCGCCCGAGCACGCCATTGCGCAACCGCGCGCGAACCGGACTCTGCTCCGGCTGAACGGCCGGAGCATGCCCGTTCACATGTGGGGCACCCTCCGGCGCTGCTGCGGCACCATTCGTTGCCACCACATCGTCGGCCGACTTCTTCGAACGCTTCGTCTTCGCCCGGAACAGGCCGCGCGGCCGCAGCTTGTGCTCCGCGGTGCGCACCATCTTCAGAAGCTGCAGCACGTCGCGATCCGTCATCGGCTCGCCGTAGTAGAAGCCCTGCGCATATTGGCAGTTGATCGACCGCAGAAACCCGACGTCTTCCGGAGATTCGACGCCCTCGGCCACGACGTTCTTCCCGAGCTCGTGCGCCAGCGCCACGATCGAGCGCACGATCGCCGACCCGGCGCCGCCGCTTTCGCCGCTGGCCTGCACCAGTGCCCTGTCGATCTTGATGGTGTCGAACGGGAACCGCTGCAGGTAAGCCAACGAGGAGTACCCCGTTCCGAAGTCGTCCAGCGCCAGCTCCGCACCTGCCCCGCGCAGCCACTCCAGAATTTCCGTCGCCTGCTCGGGATTCTCCATCACCAGACTCTCGGTGATCTCCAGCCGCAGCGACCCCTTCGGCACGATGTTGCGCCCGAGGATGTGCCGGATCTCCTGGATCAGGTTCTGGCGGAATATCTGCCGGCTGGAAATGTTCACCGACACGAACAGCGGCCGCTCTTCGCGCGGCAACTCGCGCTGCCACCGCGCCGCCTCGTGCGCCGCGCGCAAGAGCACGTGCGATCCAAGCCGCACGATGAGGTCCGACTGCTCGGCGATTGGAATGAACTCGACCGGGCTCATCAGGCCGCGCTTGGGATGCTCCCAGCGCACCAGCGCCTCGAAGCCGGCAAGCTCCTCGGTCGGCAAATAGATGATCGGCTGATAGAAGACTTTGATCTGGTTCTTCGCGAGCGCCTTGCGCAGATCGCTCTCCATCGTAACCCGATCATCGCGGTCCGCGCGCATCTCGGGCCGGAATATCTCGATCCGGTCCGCGCCGCCGCGCTTGGCGCGGTACATCGCGATCTCGGCTTCCTTGTAGAGGTCGAGGTGGCTCGGCGTCTGCCCGTCATAAACTGCGATGCCAATCGAGCCCGTCAGCACGATCTCCTGGCCCGCGATCTTGATCGGCGCCCGCAGCGAGCGGCGCACCCGCTCGGCAAGACCGGCAAGATCCTGCGGGCTCTGCTCCGACACCAAAAGGATCGCGAACTGATCGCCACCGACACGCGCCAGCGTATCCTGCGGCCCAAGGTGGCTTTGCAGGCGCCGCGCCACCGTCAGCAACAGGCTGTCACCCACCACCAGCCCGAATGACACGTTCACGCTCTTGAACTTGTCGATGTCGATGAAGATGACGCTCGGCCGCACCCCGTTCTCGCTGGCGGCACGGTTGGCTGCCACACCCAGACGGTCCAGCAGCAATTCTCGGTTCGGCAGCCCCGTCAGACTATCGTGCACGGCATCGTGCAGCAGCCGCTCATGCGCACGCTTGGCATCGGTCACGTCGCGCACCAGGCCGACGCAACGCATCGCCCGCGCATCCTCGTTCGGCACGCTGGCCGCTTCCAGCTCGAACCAGCGATAGCTGTTGTCCGTGTGGCGCATGCGGAACTCAGTGCGAATGCGCGCCCAGGTACGTTCCTGCACCGACCACAAGATCATGCGGAATCGTTCGCGATCCGCCGGATGCAGATGCTTGGCGAAGTCCTCGACCTTGGTGCACAGCTCGCCCGGATTGAGTCCCAGCGACGCCTCGATCGCCGGGCTCACCTTGATTTCGTCGCGCCGCGCGCTCCATTCCCACACCGCCGAGCCCGCACCGTCGACTGCCAGCGCCCGCAATTGCAGTTCGCTCGGCGCGGCGCCGAACAGCGGCTCCAGCGAGCGGAACGCGAACTGCGTCACCGTAAAGCCGATCAGGATGAGGATCAGCACCAGGCCCGCAACGAGGCCCTGCACCGCGGCATCGCCCTGCAGCCGGCCCGTCAGCACCATGGCTGCGCCGAATATCCAGATCAGGAACGGGATCCACGGCGGGATCAGCGACAAAGCGCGATCCTGCCCGCGCAGCGCTAAGAACAGCGCGAATGCCCCGCCGACGCCACCGATCACCAGGAACGACATGCGGGCGAACGTCGACGCCAGGCGCGGGTCGATGACCGCCACCGCAACGAGCGTCAGCTGCGCAATGATCCACACCGTGAACAGCATGCGTATCAGGCCATGCCAGAACGCGATGCGCAGGAACACGGATATGAATATGACGAGACTTGCCGCCACCGCGGACTCGGCCGCCGCCCGGTAGACGGCATTGTCCTCCGGTTTGAGCTGGAACAACTTATGGAAGAAGCCGAAGTCGACGCACAGGTAGGCGAGCACGCACCACGCGACCAGAGCCGCACTCGGGAAGATCGCCTTGTGGTTCGCCGCGAAAATTGCCGTGAGGAAGATCGCCAGAAGACCGGTCAAGCCGATCAGCACGCCGTTCATCAGCAGCCGGTCGCGCGAGTAGAGCTCGTACTCAACCGGCTTCCACAGATAGAGCCGCGCCAGCCGATCCGACGACAGCTCGACCACGTAGGTCACCGTCTGCCCCGGCTCGATCGTGATGCGGAAAATGTCGGCGCGATCGCTCTTGATGCGCTCTGGCACGAAGCCCATCGACGGCGTCACCGCCTCGATGCGCTGCGCATCGAGGTCCGGCCACACCGCCCCCGAGCCGACGATGCTGTAACGCTGCGCGGTCAGCCAGCGTTCGACCGGCTTGTCAGTCGGATTGGTGAGCGCGAACACCAGCCAGTTGGGGCTCGTGCCCGGCGTTTTCGCTGTCACCGAGATACGGCCCGTCATGCCGTCCGCGGCCGGCGCCGTTTCCACCTGCAGGCTGTCACCGCGCGAATCGTAAAACTCGCCCAGCGTCGTCACCTCGACGCGATCCTGATCCGGCTCGATCACGATCGGCTTCAGTGCGAACGCACGCCCGGGCAGGGCGATCAGCATCACCAGCACGGCGAGCAGCAAATAGGCGCTGGCGCCGACGCGGGAGCCGCGCACGAATCCGGTTGCTCTCCCGCGTGCGATCATTCCGCAGAAACCTCCGCGTCGCCGTCGCCGCGCGCATCGGTGCTCAGCAGCGCATGCAGCAGATGATCTTCCCAGACGCCGTTGATCTTCAGCAGCTGGCGCGCGAAGCCCTCGCGCCGGAAGCCGTTGCGCTCCAGCACGCGGATCGACGCAGCATTGCTCGGCATCGTCGCTGCTTCGACGCGATGCAGATGCAGCGTATCGAAGGCAAAGCCTATCGCTGCCCGTACCGCCTCGGTCATGTAGCCGCGCCCCACGTGGGGCTTGCCGATCCAGTACCCCAGCACACTCGTCTGCGTGACGCCGCGGCGCACGTTGGACAGCGTCAAGCCGCCGACGAGGCGATCGTCCGCCTCCGAGAAGATCAGGTAGGCATAGCCGAGATCGTCACGCGCCTCGCGCTGATAGTGCCGCACGCGGCGGCGGTAAGCCCCGCGCGATAGCTCATCGCGCTGCCATTGCGGCTCCCACGGCGTCAGGTGATCCCGGCTCATGGCGCGCAGCTCGGCCCAATCCGAGTAATCGCCGAGCATCGGCGCGCGCAGCCATACGCTGCGCCCGCGCAGAATCATCGAGCTCTCAAATCCGGACGAGGATCGCAGGAATGCCATCGGCCGCTGTCCCCCGGGGCGCTAGTTGCGGATCAACTCCGCCGCCCGCTCTGCAAACTTGCGCGAGCGCCGCCCGCTGCCAACCACCGAGACCGAAACACCACCATCGATGAGTTCGGCCGCAAAATCACGCACATTGTCGGCCGTCACCGCTTCGACCTTTTCCATAAGTTCGTCGTTTTCGAGCACCCGGTTGTGCGTCAGTACGTTACGTGCCAGTTGCTCAGCCCGCGCAGAGCTACTCTCCAGACTCATCAACAGCCCGGCTTTGAGCTGCGCCTTCGAACGGGCAAGTTCCGCAGCATCCGGCAGAGTTTCCGCAGCGCGCTTCAACTCCGCCCCGATGACGTCGATAAGTTGCCCCATCAACGCAGTCCCCGTTGCCGCGTGAATTCCGAACAATCCCGCATCACGCAACCCCCAGGCCGTCGAATAGATCGCGTAGCAGAGCCCTCGCTTTTCGCGCACCTCCTGAAACAGTCGCGACGACATGCCTCCGCCGAACAGCCCGGAAAACACCTGAGCGGCGAAAAAGCCATCGCTCTTGTAGGATGGACTGGGGAACCCGATCAGTAGATGGCTCTGCTCGAAAGGCTTCTCTGAAACGCGCACTCCACCAACGTACTTGGCCACCCGTTCTCCGGTTGTTCGCTTGTCGTCAGTCAGCCCTCCGAATAGGGCTTCAGCGTGGCGGACCACCTTTTCGTGGCGGATAGCGCCGGCCGCCGCGATCACCATGTTTCCAGGCCCGTAGCGGCGCCCGAGGAAGCGCTTCAGATCGCCCGAGGTGAACGCCGAGACGCTCTTTGGCGTCCCGAGAATCGGACGCCCCACAGCCTGCAGTGGAAAAGCCGCGTCGTGCAGCAGGTCGTAGCCGATGTCATCGGGGCTATCGAGCGTGGAGGCGATCTCCTGCAGGATCACCTGCCGCTCCCCTTCCAGCTCCGGCCTGCCGAACGCCGAGTTCTGCAGGATGTCGGCGATCAGCTCCAGCGCAACGCCTTCATCGCCCTTCAGCACGCGCGCGTAATAAGCGGTCGACTCCATGCTGGTAGCAGCGTTGAGATCACCGCCCACGCCTTCGATCTCCTCGGCGATCTGCTGCGCCGTGCGCCGCCGCGTGCCCTTGAAGGCCATGTGCTCGAGGAAATGCGAAATGCCGTGCTCGCGATCCGTCTCGTGACGCGCCCCGGTGCCGACCCACAACCCCAGCGAGACCGTCTCCAGGTGGGGCATATTGTCGGTCACCACCCTCAGTCCGTTGGGAAGTTTCGTCAGCTTCACCGCCATTGGCGCTGCTCCAGTACGGCGCGCGTAAGCGCTTCGACATGCCCTTCCGCGACACCGATATCGTTGTCGATAGTGGTGAAGCGCTCTTTTGCCGTCATCAGGTCGGAAAGCCGTTCCGGCAGCGGCGGCCGCGCACCCGTAATCGCCTCCATCGCATCGGGGAACTTCGCCGGATGCGCCGTCGACAAGATAACCTGCGGCACGCGCCCCGCGGAACCAAGCTCCCGCTCCGCCGCAACGATCGCACATGCGGTATGCGGGTCGGCGAGGTATCCGCTTTCGCCAGCCGTGCGCCGGATCGCTTCCACAACGTCCGCTTCGCTCGCCGCTGCCGCTGCAAAATCGCGCCGCATCGCCTCGCTCAGCGGCCCCAGATCGAAGCTCTTCGTCTCGCGCAAAGCGCTCATCTTCGCGCGGATCAGAGGGGCATCGCGCCCGGAAGCCTCGAACAGATAGCGCTCGAAGTTCGAAGAAATCTGAATGTCCATCGACGGCGAGCTGGTCGCTACCACCTCGCGCATCTCATAGCTGCCCTCATGCAGCGTCCGCGGCAGGATATCGTTGACGTTCGACGCGATCACCAGCTTGTCGATCGGTAGGCCCATGCGCTTGGCGACGTAGCCGGCGAAGATGTCGCCGAAGTTGCCCGTCGGCACGACGAACGACACTGCCCGGTACGGCGCACCCAGCGCCACCGCGGCGACGAAGTAGTAAGTCACCTGCCCGGCAATACGCGCCCAATTGATCGAGTTGACACCCGCCAGCGCCACGCGATCGCGGAACCCGTGATCGTTGAACATTGCCTTCACGAGCGCCTGGCAGTCATCGAAGTTGCCGCGCACCGAGATGGCGTGCACGTTGTCTTCGGTCGGCGTGGTCATCATCCGCCGCTGCACATCCGAAACACGCCCTTCCGGGAACAGGATGGCGATGTCGACATGCGGTGAGCCGCGGAATGCTTCGATCGCCGCACCGCCCGTGTCACCGGACGTGGCGCCGACGATCGTCGCCCGCGCGTTGCGCTCCGCCAGCACGCGGTCCATCAGTCGCGCCAGCAGCTGCATCGCCACGTCCTTGAACGCCAGCGTCGGCCCGTGGAACAGCTCCAGCACCCAGCGGTTGGTCCCGATCTGCGCCAGCGGCGTCACCGCGGCATGATCGAAGCGGGCATAGGCCGCGCGCGTCATCGCCAGCAGCTCTTCGCGCGAGATGGCCCCGCCGGTGAACGGGTGAATAACCTCGACCGCCACCTCGGCAAACGGCTTTCCCGCCAGCGCCGCAATTGTCTCGTGCGACAGCGTTGGCCACGTCTCAGGGACGTAGAGGCCCCCGTCCCTGGCCAGCCCAGCGAGGACCACGTCGTCAAAGCCCAGTGGAGGCGCTTCACCTCGGGTCGAGATGTAGTTCAAATTCGAAAGTCTCCGTGCGAGATGACGTGTCTGCGCCGTTACGCAATGATCGAGCAATTCGCCGTTGCCTTCAAACGGCCGCTACGGTCCTGCGGTCGGGCTGAACCACTCTAGCAAGGCATTGATTCTAGTGTGATTCTATCGTCGAATATGATTGCGATGCCGGTCCCGGCCCTGCGCCGCGACGTCGAGCGAGCCTTGCTGGCGGACAGTAGTGCCGCGGCAAGGGCCCTACAAGCGATCCGCACGCAGCTGCGACGCACAGCCGGCCTCACCGGACGCGAGCAGACGCACGAGGGTCGGGTTAATCACGCTTCCACGTCTCTGCGCCGTTCGCGCCCTGGCCGCTCCGCGCCGGAGCGGTCCGCGAAATCGCGAACGCAACGAACACGGCAATCAGCGCCACCGCCAGCCCATACCATGTCAGTGCATATTCGAGGTGCCGGTTGGGAAGCGTCAGCCGCGTCACACCGCCGTGCGGCCAGCCGCCGGGAGGCGCAGGCTCGGCCTCGGCATCCACGTAGAAACGATGCACGGCCTGGTTGTCCGGCCCCACCGCCGCTGCGGTCATTCCTTCGATGTCGCGCCAATACCAGATGTTGCGCGCCGGATCGTTGCCAGGAATGAACATGCCTTGCTGATCGGGGTGCCGCGTCAGGCCGGTGATGCTCACCTCACCCGATACTTGCCCGGCCGCCCGGCGAGCGGGATCCTTGAGGTCGTTGGGCACGAACCCGCGGTTGACCAGCACCACGCCGTCTCCCGTCACGATCAGCGGCGTGATGATGTGAAACCCCGGCGTGCCCGCCTCATCGAGCGCGTAGAGGTGAATTTCCTTGGCATGGTCGAACCGGCCAGATACGGCGACGCGCGTATATTCCACGTCCTCCCCGCGCGCGGCCCGCGCCTCCACGTCCGCGAGCGCAACGGGCGCCGCATGGGCCCGCTCATGGATGGCCGTAATCAGCCCTTCCTTCCACGCCAGCCGCTGCATCTGCCACGTGCCCAGCGCTATCAGCACGGCCATGCCGACGAGCACAGCCAGCCCCGGCCACAGCAAGCGTCTTTCCTGTAGAGCTTTGAGCACGTCTAAAAGTGCCAGAAGGCCGGCGGCGCCGGCCGATGCCGAGGCTCAGTCATGCTTGAAGCGGCCTTCCTCTGCCTTGTTGCGGTATTGCAGGACGATGAGTGTCGCCTTCAAGAAACGCAAGAGCGCCAGCGCGATCAGCGGAGTACCGAGCCCCCAGAGGACGACGTGCACCCACACCGGCGGCTCGAACGTGAATTCTACATAGAGCGCCAGGCCGCACACGAGGAAGCCCAGAATGAAAATGGCGAACACCGCAGGGCCGTCGCCAGTGTCGATAAAGCGATAGTTGAGGTCGCACTTATCGCACTTGTCGCGCAGTTCGAGCACATTCCTGAATAGCGGCGCCCCCCCGCATCGCGGACAGCGCGCCAAGACGGCAGCGTAGAAAGGTGAGACAGGCCGGGGCTCCGACACGCAAGGCTCCGTTGCGGTGATTTTAGCTTCCATAATAGCACAGGGCGGCCGATGGGCCGCCCTGGCAAGTGATCAGTTTGGAACTTTAGCCGATCAGTGACCGGCACCGCCCGGGTTCGGACCAGCGCCCCAAACGTAGATGGCGGCGAACAGGAACAGCCAGACCACGTCGACGAAGTGCCAGTACCAGGCAGCCGCCTCGAAGCCGAAATGCGCTTTCGGCGTGAACGCCCCGCGCAGCGCGCGGATGAGGCACACGAGCAGGAAGATCGTGCCGATGATCACGTGCGCGCCATGGAAGCCGGTCGCCATGAAGAAGGTGGCACCATAGATGTGGCCGGCATAGCTGAACGCAGCGTGATGGTACTCGTAAGCCTGGAAGTAAGAGAACGTCATGCCCAGCAGCACGGTGAGGACGAGGCCCCAGACGAGACCGCGGCGGTCGTTCTTCAGCAGCGCATGATGCGCCCACGTCACCGTCACGCCCGACGTCAGCAGGATGAGCGTGTTGAGCAGCGGAATGCCCCACGGATCAAACGTGTGCTGGAAGACGCCAGGCGTCATGGCACCCGTTGCCGGCACCGTCACGCCCGTCCCGTCAGCCGGAACCGGAGGCCACACGCCGCCGAGCAGCTGATCGCGCGAGACCTGACCGACCACGTCGGTGCTGTTCAGCAGATCATGAATGCTCTTGGGGAACAGGGCGACGTCAAAGTAGGCCCAGAACCAGGCGACGAAGAACATCACTTCCGAAGCGATGAACAGGATCATGCCGTAGCGGAAGTGCAGCTGCACGACCGGCGTATGATCGCCGTGCTGCCCCTCGCGGATGACATCGCGCCACCAGCAGAATGCGCTGGCGATGACGCCCGCGGCGCCGACTGCGAACACCCACGGTCCGCTGAGGCCGAACACGCCCGCGCCGCCGTCCTGCGAGCGCATCCAGACGATTGCGCCGAGCATCATGATGAACGCTGACAGCGACGAGGTCAGCGGCCAGGGGCTCGGATTAACTAGGTGGTAGTCGTGGTGTTTGGCATGCGAAGCGGCCATTTCGTCTTCTCCCGTGGTCCCCGTTGGTGCTCCCGATCCCTGCTCTTTTTTTTGGCTTCAGCCCACTTGGGTCTCTGCCTCGCCTTGCGCCCCAAGGACCGGTCCCTCGGCGCTTCAGCGTTTATTCCGTGGCTATCTCATCCGCCCTTACCCGCTCCTGCGACCGATGCCTGCCCTTCGACTTTCTTGGGCTCGGCGACCGGATAGAACGAATAGGAAAGCGTCAGCTCTGGTAGCGTCGCCGTCTCTTCATCGGTGACGAAGGATGGATCGACGAAAAATGAAACCGGCATCTCGACGGACTGCCCCGGCTCGAGACGCTGCTCCGTGAAGCAGAAGCACTGCACCTTGTTGAAGTGCGGACCCGCCGCATCCGGCGTCACGTTGAATACCGCGCTGCCGACCGTCGTTTTGTCGGACGTGTTCGTCGCGCGGTAGAAAGCGAGCGTGTTCTCGCCCACCTTCACGTCGAGCGAAGCCTGCACCGGCTCGAACTTCCATGGCAGGTTGGCGGCAACGTTGGCGTCAAAGTGCACTTTGACGACGCGGTCCAGCACAACGTCGGAAGCCTTCTCGGCGCGCTGCGTGGTGCCCTGGTATCCCGTCACCTGGCAATACAGCCGGTAGAGCGGGACAGCAGCGAACGACAGCCCGGCCATACCCAGCACGAGGCCGCCGCAGATCAGCGCGACAATGCCGTGCCGTGCGCTCTGCTTGCCGCCATTCTGGTTGCCCGGTGTGGTCATCGCTTGTTCCCGCGCGTCCTCTTAGTAAGGCCTGTTGAACACGTTACCGCCGAGGCGAACGATGGTCGCCGCATAGAACAGCGCCACCAGGGCGCCCAGCGCCAGCGCGATCGCCAGCGAGCGCATCCGCTGCCGTCTCAGGCGTTCTTTTTCTTCCTCGTTCATTCCGCTCATCACCGATGCCACTGTCGTACCCTCACGCCATCAGTCTACTGACAGCGTGCTCGCCAAGCATCACCGCAAAGAGCAGGAAAAGATAGAGAATTGAGAAGCCGAACAGCTTCTTGGCCGCTGCGTCGGCCTCGCGCCCCTCGGTAATCTTCCGCACCTTCCACGCGAGATAGAGAAACACGCCGCCCAGCATCACGGACGTGACCGCGTAGACGGGGCCCGCAAGGCCGATTACCGACGGCAGCGCCGCGGTCGGCACCAGCAGCAGCGAGTAGAGCCAGATCTGCCGCCGCGTCTCAGTCGGCCCGGCCACGACCGGCAGCATCGGCACGCCGACGCGCTCGTAATCGCGGCAGCGGTAGAGCGCCAGCGCCCAGAAGTGCGGCGGGGTCCACATGAAGATGATGAGGAACATCAGCACGCTTTCGATGCTGACGTTTCCGGTCACCGCCGCCCAGCCGATCATCGGAGGGAACGAACCGGCAGCACCGCCGATGACGATGTTCTGTGGCGTGAGCCGCTTCAGCCACATCGTATAAATGAAGAGATAAAAGCCGATCGTAATGGCGAGCAGCGCGCCCGCCGTCCAGTTGACCAGCACCCCGAGCGTCAGCACCGAGAACACCGACAGCACCGAGCCGAAGCTCAGCGCCTCGTCCGGCGTCATGCGCCCGCGCGGGATGGGGCGCGCCGCCGTCCGCGCCATGCGCGCGTCGATATCGGCGTCGTACCACATGTTGAGTGCGCCGGCGGCGCCGGCCCCGATCGTTATCGCCGCAAGCGCGATGATCGCGAGCACCGGATGGATCGTTCCCGGCGCCGCTACCATGCCCGTGATCGCGGTGAACACCACCAGCGACATCACGCGCGGCTTCAGCAATTGAATGAAATCGCTCACGCTCGCGCCGCCGCTAACCGGCGCAAGGCGTTCAACGTTGCTCTGCATTGGCGTCCCTGGCATTCCGCTCCACCCCATGTTGGCCGCGCATCGGCCCGCCATTGGCAAGGTCCTGCTTGGCCTTGTCGCCTCTTCAGCACGCCCTTTGCGGGTCTAGCCGAGTGCAGTCTTTTCTGGTTGGGACAGCGGGCGAGAAGCTCGCCCGCTGCCGATCGTCAAACGCGCGCTCAGTGATGCTCGGTGGCTTCAATGCGCGGCAGCGTCTCGAAGGAGTGGAAGGCCGGCGGAGACGGCAGCGTCCATTCCAGCGTGGTGGCGCCAGGTCCCCACGGGTTGGAAGCAGCAGCCTTGCGCGTCACGAAGGCAACCAGCACGCCCAGCAGGAACACGAGCGTGCCCAGAGCCGTGATGTACGCGCCGATCGAGGAGATGCCGTTCCAGAACGCGAAGGCGTCCGGATAGTCGACGTAGCGACGCGGCATGCCCGACAGACCGAGGAAGTGCTGCGGGAAGAACAGCACGTTGGCGCCGATGAAGGTCAGCCAGAAGTGCAGCTTGCCGAGCGTCTCGTTGTACATGTAGCCGGACATCTTCGGGAACCAGTAGTACCAGGCCGCGAAGATCGCGAACACGGCACCCAGCGACAGCACGTAGTGGAAGTGCGCCACCACGTAGTACGTGTCGTGCAGCGCGCGATCGACGCCGGCGTTCGACAGCATGACGCCGGTGACGCCGCCCACTGTGAACAGGAAGATGAAGCCCAGCGCCCAGATCATCGGCAGGCGGAACTGGATCGATCCACCCCACATCGTTGCGATCCACGAGAAGATCTTCACGCCCGTGGGCACCGCGATCACCATCGTGGCGAACACGAAGTAGGCCTGCGTGTTCACGCTGATACCGGCGGCGTACATGTGGTGAGCCCACACGATGAAGCCGACGAGACCGATGGCCACCATCGCGTACGCCATGCCGAGGTAACCGAACACCGGCTTGCGCGAGAAGGTCGACACGATGTGGCTGATGATGCCGAAGCCCGGCAGGATGAGAATGTAGACCTCTGGGTGACCGAAGAACCAGAACAGATGCTGGTACAGCAGCGGGTCACCGCCGCCCTGCGGGTTGAAGAACGAGGTGCCGAAGTTGCGGTCCGTCAGCAGCATCGTGATGGCGCCGGCGAGAACCGGCAGCGACAGCAGCAGCAGGAACGCCGTCACCAGCACCGACCAAACGAACAGCGGCATCTTGTGCAGGGTCATGCCCGGCGCGCGCATGTTGAAGATGGTGGTGATGAAGTTGATCGCACCAAGGATCGACGAAGCACCGGCGATGTGCAGCGCCAGGATGGCGAAGTCCATAGCCGGACCCGGATGGCCGGAGGTCGACAGCGGAGCATACGCCGTCCAGCCCGTGCCAGCGCCGAGACCGCCTGGCGGGCCTTCGACGAACAGCGACATCAGCAACAGACCGAGCGCAGCCGGCAGCAGCCAGAACGAGATGTTGTTCATGCGCGGGAACGCCATGTCCGGCGCGCCGATCATCAACGGCACGAACCAGTTGCCGTAACCGCCGATCATGGCCGGCATGACCATGAAGAACACCATGATGAGGCCGTGGCCGGTGACGAACACGTTGAATGCGTGACCGTCAGCGAAGTACTGCAGGCCCGGCTCCTGAAGCTCCAATCGCATGGCGACCGACAGGGCGCCACCGATGAGACCGGCGATGATTGCGAATATCAGGTACATCGTCCCGATATCCTTGTGGTTCGTCGAGAACAGCCAGCGACGCAAACCCGTTGGGGTGTGGTCGTGGTCGTGAGCGGCTGTGGCGGTGCTTCCCATGGTACGTTTCGCCCTTAAGATCGTGTTTTGTTGACGGGCATTGCCCGAAGCTCATCCGATATGCGCAGCGGTTTTACTTCGCCGGCGCGGCGCTCTCGTTCTTCGCGAACTGGCGCACGCCAGACTGCTGCAGCGCAGCCTCGTGAATGACGCCCCGGGCCTTTTCCAGGACGTCCTTCTTCTGCTTCAGGAGCTCTTTGCGCTTTTCCTTGTCCTTCTCGGCGCTGGCCGCCTTGCCGATTTCGATCGCCTGCTTCTGCAGATCGACCCAGGAGTTGAAGACCTCTTCCTTCACGACGCGCACGGCGATGGGCATGAACGCATGGTCCTTGCCGCACAGCTCCGAGCACTGGCCGTAGAACACGCCTTCGATGGTGGGCTTGAACCAGGTGGAGGTGATGCGTCCAGGCACGGCGTCGACCTTCGAGCCGAACGACGGGACGGTCCAGTCGTGGATGACGCCATCGGGAGCAGCAGTGATGAGGGTGTTCACCACCTTGTTCACCGGCACGATGACTTCGTTGTCGACAGCGAGGTTGCGCGGCGCGTCAATCTTCTGAGCAATCAGCTCTTCGCGGCTCGCATCATCCAGCATGCGCGTCTCGAACGAGATGCCGAGCTCGGGATAGGCGTGCTCCCAGTACCACTGATAGCCCGTCGCCTTCAGCGTCAGGTCTGCCTTCGGGTAGCTGTACTGAAGGTGCAGCAGCCGGAACGAGGGGATGGCGATCGCCACCAGGATGAGGATCGGGATGACCGTCCAGGCAACCTCGAGAGCGGTGTTGTGCGTGACTGAGGAGGGGGTCGGGTTGGACCGCTCGTTGAAGCGGTACATCACGTAGAGCAGCAGCAGCATCACGAAGACCGTGATGGCCACGATGATGATGTTCACGAAATTGTAGAACTCGTGGATGCTTTCGGCGACCGGCGTCGCGGCGCCCTGCATCCCCATTTCGCCGGGTGAGGGCTGCCCCATTCCGGCCCAGGCAAGCGATCCGAGCAACAGCATCGCCACTGCTGCGGCAGGCGCCGAGCAAAGCAGTCGTCTCAACATTCATCCGCTCCCAAGTGCTGCTCGGCCGTTGGCCGAGAACCTCCCCAATGCCAGGCGCCGCCCTCTTCGAAGCAGTTCGCCTGCGACAATCGCGCCGGACAAATCTCCGGACGCAGGACGCACGTCCCCTCGTCAACTAGAAGCACAAACGTTTTCCATGGCTCAAGTCAAGCTTGATGCGGCATTTGCACGCGTTGTCGCATTGCAAAATTTTCGCCCCGCATCAAAAGGTTCTGACCTGCATCAGCTACAAACTTTGGCCCGAATCCCGGGACACCTAGACCCTCGGCAATTTCCGCCGACGATCTTCAGGAGCTTCACGTGCACAAGAACACCTTCGCTGCTGGCAGCATCTGCCGCAGCGCGTCACGGATTGGCGCGGGTAGCACGTGGCGCGCAGCGCGCTGGATTGTTGCTCTCTGCCTCACAGTTCTCTTCGCAGCGCTGCCGGCCGCAGCCCAGGAGGGCACGGTCAAGGCTCAGCACGGCGACTGGCAGATCGTCTGCAAGGATCCCCCGCCAGGCGCTAAAAACGAGGTTTGCGCGTTGGTGCAGAGCGTGACGGCCGAGGACAAGGACAACATCGGCCTCACCGTCTACTTCCAAAAATTCTCAAATGGGACGCGGGTTTTACGAGTGTTCGCCCCGCTCGGCATTCTGCTGCCACCAGGGCTCGGTTTGAAGATCGACGACAAAGACGTCGGCCACGCACCGTTTCTGCGCTGCCATTCTTTCGCTTGTTACGCGCAGGTGGTCGTCGAAGACCCGCTCGTTGAGCAGTTGAAGAATGGCAAGACGGCCATCTTCATCATTTTCCAGGCAGAAGAAGCCGGAATCGGAATTCCCATTTCGCTCAAGGGCTTTAAGGAAGCGCTCGCCGAACTGAAATAAGCCGTAGTGGCAGCTCGTTTCGACAACGAGCTTTCTTTGCCGGGGCCACCGGCCCCAGCCGTACGCAAAACACTGAAATCGCAAACGCTACTACGCGGCCTTACGCTCGCGGGATCTCGAAGGCGCTGCCGGTTCCGGCGTATCCGGGAAGGCGATGTAATCGCGCGCGTTGCGAACGTCTTCAGACACCATCGCAGCGAGATTTGGCAGCGAGCAGGCCGCCATTGCATTCGTTACGCGCCCGGCGCTTTCCGTGTAGTCCTGATAGGCGGCTTGCCAGAACTGCACTTGCGCATTGATGAGATCCTGCGGCGTCCGGCACTGCGCAACGCGTGCGGGGATCTGCATGTAAGCCTGTGCCCGTCGATTTAAGAAACCAAGCATTTCAAGTTGCGTGCGAGCGACGCCCTTGAGCAGCGGATCATAAGCGTGCCCGAATGCATCGAGACCGCCAAAATAGAATTGGAAAGCAGATTGCGTGGGTGACTTGCCGTTCACCTGAGAATTCGGCGCGTGCGCAACCATCGTACGTCCTCCCTTTTGTGGACGGCCCTGATTGCGGCGGGGGAGCCGGGCTGTAGGCCGTCTCCGTTGAGGGTTTGAACCAACCCTACGAAAATTATCTTAGCAGGCGCTATCGGCGCCAGAATGACAGAAATCAAACTCGTGCACAGGCGCGAATCACCGCCATCGCGCAATCGTTATCGGTCGCTCGACAGCCAGCGCTCTGCAAATCAATCGCGCTGCATCCACTTGCGGTTGTGGCGAGAATGGTTAATACGATGTTCATTAGTCGAGTTGTATCAAAAATGATGTGGCGTAGATTTGTATGCGCGGGGCGTTTTCCAAAGCCTGCTGGCAAGTTGTGAGGATCGTCTGCCTCACTCCTTTGCTCGCCCCCAGCATCGCCGTGGCCGGCCCTGAACCAGAGTATGGCTGGGGCGAGACTTGGGTCGGCGCCGACGCCTCGAGCCAAACTTGGCTATTGTTTTCAGGCGTCACGGTTGCTCCCTACGGCCACGTCTATTCCGAGGGACTTCGCCTGCGCGCATCTGGCGGCTACGGCCAATACTCATACTCCGGCACCCGCAATGGCGAAAAAGTCCGCTTCAACGCCACGACGAACTACGCCGAAGCCCTTGTCGGCTACCTCAAGACCTTCGGCCCCCTCACCGTGAAAGCCTTCGCCGGCGTTGCCATGATCGAGCATGACATCACGCCGTTCGACCCAGATAATCCGCTGCAAGGACAAAAGGTTGGCCCCAAGCTGGCCGGCGAGTTCTGGCTTAATATGGGCCCCTCCGCGTGGTCATCCGTCGATCTGTCCTGGACCAGCGCTTACAGCACCAGCGCCGCCCATATCCGCACCGGCTATCGCGTCTTCGATGATGTTTCGATCGGCCTCGAAGGCGCGATCAACGCCAATACGATGGGAGAGGACGCACGCGGCGGCCTCTTCGTCCGCTACGCCTGGACAACCGGCGAGGTATCGCTTGCGGGCGGCTTTTCCGGCCGCTTCCTCGACGAGGCTGATGCGATCCGCGACCCTTACGCCACCGTCAATTGGCTGACGCAGTTCTAGTGCTCTTCCTCTGACTACTCGCAAAGGCTCGTACCCCGCGGAACAGCCATGCCATCAGTGTGCCATTATGGCATGCAAACAAAACGATTGTTCGTTTTGTTTTCGCGCCATACCAATGCGCCAGCTGACACTTTCTTTACGGCTTGATCGATGCCCAAACTCAAACCCGCAACGCAACGGGCCCGCCGCGAGCACATTCTCGATGCCGCCGAAGCGTGCTTTGCCCGTGCCGGCTTTCATCGCACAACGATGCAGGACATCTGCAAAGAGGCCGCCATCAGCCCCGGCGCGCTCTATGTCTACTTCGCTTCCAAGGAGGATCTGATCGCCGGCATCGTCGAGCGTGATCGATCCGAGTTCGCCGAGCGCTTTGCCGAATTGTCGTCCTCGTCCGACTTCATACGCTCCCTCTCCGAGATCGGTCAGCATTACTTCAACGAGGAGCCTCGGCAGAAGCAGATGATGTGCATCGAGATCGGCCTTGAATCGACGCGCAACCCGCGCGTCGGCGAGATCTATCGATCTGTAGACCGCTACATCGAGGAAAGCTTTGAAAAGCTCTTCGCCAGGCTCGCCGAAGAAGGACGCATCGCACCAGAGTTCGACATTCCCACTCTCACCAAACTCTTCTCAATGATTGGCGATGGGCTTTTCATGCGCCGCGCTGTCGATCCGAATTTTGACGCTGAAACACTGGTGCCCGCAGCCATGAAATTGATCGGTGCATTGCTGAACGTGCAGCCGAACACCGCCGACATCGCCCCCCTCGAAGCAAGCAAGAAGGAGAAGCATCGATGAGAAAGCTCCTCCTCGCCGCTGTCGCAACGGCCGCCGTAGGCGCCGCCGCGGTATTCCTGCTGCCGCACGTCTCGCCGCAACTCGTGCCGTACCTGACGGCCTTCTCGGACTGGCAAAAGCAGCCCGCAAAGGGCCCCGCTGCCACAACCGAGACCGGCAGCGTTGCCAGACATAAGGAACCGGCTGCATCCCCGCCGCCAGCCGTGTCTGTTGCCAAGGTCGCCCAAGCCGACTTCACCGAGGTCGTCGCCGTTTCCGGATCGCTCATCCCGCGCGATGAGATCCTAGTTGCCCCCGAGGTCGAAGGCTTCCGCGTGCTCGCACTGAAAGTCGATGAAGGCGACCGCGTGAAGAAGGACGACGTGCTGGCCGTGCTGGTGCAGGAGTCACTCGACGCCCAGCTTGCCCAGAACGACGCCTCCCTCGCCCGCGCCGAAGCCGCGATCTCGCAATCGCAGAGCCAGATCACCGAAGCCAAGGCACGCCTCGCCGAGGCCGATGCCAGCTTCGAGCGCGCCAAGCCGCTGCGAAACTCCGGCTACCTGTCCACGTCCACCTACGATCAGCGCGAAGCTTCGGCCAAGGCCACCGCCGCGCAGCTCAGGGCGGCGGAAGACGGATTGCGGCTTGCTCAAGCAGAAAAGCTTCAGGTCGAAGCCCAGCGCCGCGAGCTCAACTGGAAGCGCTCCAACACCGACGTCACAGCCCCCGCTGATGGCCTCATCAGCCGCCGCACGGCACGCATCGGCGGCATGGCTTCCGGCGCCGGCGAACCGATGTTCCGCATCATCGCCCGTGGCGAGGTGGAACTCGATGCCGAGATCATCGAGACCGAACTCCCCAAGATCGCGGCAGGCCAGAAGGCTATCGTAGACGTCGCCGGCGTTGGCGAGGTCGACGGCACGGTGCGCCTCGTCTCGCCAGAGGTCGATAAGCTCAGCCGCCTCGGCCGCGTGCGCATCTTCCTCGGCGACGACCCGCGCCTGCGCATCGGCACCTATGCCCGCGGCACAATCAAATCCGCGACCAGCCACGGCCTCGCAGCGCCCGCGTCGGCGGTGATCTTCGAGAACGACGGCGCATTCGTGCAGGTCGTCCACGATGGTGTCGTGAAGCGCCAGGACGTCAAAACCGGGCTCGTCTCCCGCGGGCTCGTCGAAATCCGCTCCGGACTATCTGAAGGTGACATCGTCGTCGCACGCGCAGGCACCTTCCTGCGCGACGGGGGTCGCGTGCGCGCCATCATGCCCGACCCGAAGATCAGCGAGGCGCGCTAACGCGATGACTGCTGAGATCGAGCACCAGCAAGCTTCACACTCGGGACGACACTAGATGCGCATCAACATCTCGGCTTGGTCGATCCGCCGCCCGGTGCCCGCCATCGTGCTGTTCGCCGTGCTGACCCTGCTCGGCATCATCAGCTTCATGACCTTGCCGGTCACTCGCTTCCCTAACATCGACGTGCCGCTCGTCTCCATTACCGTGGTGCAATCCGGCGCCGCGCCGGCCGAGCTCGAATCCCAGGTCACCAAGCAGGTCGAGGACGCAGTCGCCAACATCACCGGCGTCAAGCACATCATGTCGACGGTGACCGACGGTCAGTCGCAGACCGTCATCGAGTTCCGTCTGGAAGTGAACCAGGACCGCGCGGTCAACGACGTCAAGGATGCGATCGACAAGATCCGCCTTGAGCTGCCGCGCGACATCAACGAGCCGATCGTCCAGCGCATCGACGTCGAGGGCCAGTCGATCCTTACCTACGGCGCCTCCGCCCCCGGCATGACGCTGGAACAGCTCTCCTGGCACGTCGACGATGTCATCAAGCGTCAGCTGCAGGGCCTCAAGGGTGTCGGCCGCGTGGAGCGCTACGGCGGCGTCAACCGCGAAATCCGCATCCTTCTCGACCCCGACCGATTGCTCGCCTTCGGCATCACCGCAGCCGAGGTGAACAGCCAGGTGCGCGCCACCAACGTCGACCTCGGCGGCGGTCGCGGCGAAGTCGGCGGGCAGGAGCAGGCCATTCGAACCCTTGCCGGCGCACGCAAGGTTGAGGATTTGGCAGAAACCAAAATCCTTCTCCCAGGCGGCCGCAAAGTCCGCCTTTCGGATCTGGGCCGCGTCATCGACGATGCCAGCGAGCAGCGTTCGTTCGCCCGTCTCGATGGCCAGCCCGTGGTTACCTTCTCGGTATTCCGCTCCAAGGGCTCGAGTGAGCTGTCGGTTGCCGATGTCGTAACGGCCAAGCTCGAAAGCCTGCAGAAGCAGTATCCTGATATCCGGCTGACCAAGATCGACGATGCCGTCGCCTACACGCGCGGCAACTACAAATCGGCGATGGAAACGCTGCTGGAAGGCGCGGTCCTCGCCGTGCTCGTCGTGCTCGTCTTCCTGCGCAACATGCGCGCAACCCTCATCGCCGCTATCGCCCTTCCACTGTCTGCCATTCCCACTTTCTGGGCCATGCAGCTGATGGGCTTCTCGCTCAATCTCGTCAGTTTGCTCGGCATCACCCTTGTCACCGGCATCCTGGTCGACGACGCCATCGTCGAGATCGAGAACATCGTGCGCCACATGCGCACCGGAAAATCTCCTTACCGGGCCGCCATTGAAGCCGCCGACGAGATTGGCCTCGCCGTTATCGCCATCTCTCTCACCATCGTCGCGATCTTCTCTCCGGTCTCGTTCATGGGCGGCATCGCCGGACAGTACTTCCGCCAGTTCGGCCTCACCGTGGCGGTGGCGGTGCTCATCTCGTTGCTCGTCGCCCGTCTCATCACGCCAATGATGGCTGCCTACCTCATGCGCCCCGTGAAGGAGGAGCACGAAGGCAACGGCATCGTCATGCGCAGCTACGTGGCCTTCCTGCGCGCAACGCTGAAAGTCCGCTACCTCACCCTCGTTGCCGGCCTCGGCCTGTTCGCCGCATCGATCTACGCCACCACGTTGCTTCCCACCGGCTTCCTCCCCGACGAGGACACCTCGCGCGTTGTCGTCTCCGTCGAGCTGCCGCCCGGCTCCACCCTCGAGGACACGCGCATCGCGACCGACCGTATGGCCGAGATGCTGAGAACGATCCCGGAGGTCAAAAGCGTCTTCGTTCTTGGTGGTTCGACACCGACTGGAGGCCTAGAGGTCCGCAAGTCGTCGCTCTTCATCCACCTGGTCCCTAAAACCGAGCGCCATCTGCCCCAGAAGCAGCTCAAGATCATCATTGCCGACAAACTCGCCGACGCCCCCGACGCCCGCCTCTGGTACGTCAACGAGCGCGGCGAACGCGAGCTGTCCTTCTCGATGCTGTCGCAAAACGGCGAAGAGCTGGCCCACGCAGTCAAGAAGGTCGAGGGCGCCCTGCGTGCCGTACCCGGTTTCAAGAACGTCGCCGCCGACGCAGCCATCGACCGGCCCGAGCTGCGCGTGATCCCGAAATTCGATGCTGCCGCCCGCCTTGGCGTCGCACCCAGCCAGATCGCCGAGACCATCCGCGTCGCCACCATCGGCGACATCGACGCCAACCTCGCCAAGTTCAATGCCGGCAACCGCCTGGTCCCCATCCGCGTGCAGATCGAGGAGGACGCCCGCACCGACATGCAGCTGCTCCGCAACCTGCGCGTCACCAATGCGAACGGCACCCCCATTCCGCTCGCCGCCGTTGCCGATGTGGACTTCGGCCGCGGTCCCAGCTCCATCAGCCGCTACGACCGCGAGCGCCGCGCCGTCATCGGCGTCGATCTGGAATCCCGCTACGCGCTCAGCGATGCGCGCGAGAAATTCCTCAAGGTCGTCGACGAGCAGAAGCTGCCGCCCGGTGTCCGCCTTCAACCCTCCGGCGACGCCGAGGTCCAGGATGAGGTCGCCACCGGCTTCATGACCGCCATGGGCACGGGCCTGATGATTGTCTTCGGCGTGCTCGTGCTGCTGTTCGGCAGCGTCGCCCAGCCGATCACCATTCTGCTGTCGCTACCGTTGTCGTTCGGCGGCGTGGTGGCCGCCCTGCTCGCCACCAACAATCCCGTCTCAATGCCGGTCTACATCGGCCTGCTCATGCTGATGGGCATCGTCACCAAGAACGCCATCATGCTGGTCGACTTCGCTGTCGAGGAGATCGCGCACGGCGTGCCGCGCATGGACGCCGTCATCGACGCCGGACGCAAGCGCGCCCGCCCCATCGTCATGACCACCCTCGCCATGGTCGCCGGCATGGTCCCCAGCGCCATGGCTCTGGGCGACGGCGGCGAGTTCCGCGCCCCCATGGCCATCGCGGTCATCGGCGGCCTGCTGGTCTCGACGGTGCTGTCGCTGGTGTTCGTCCCCTCGTTCTTCACCGTGATGGACGACGTCGGCAATCTCATCTGGCGCATCTTCGGCCGCTTCATCGGCCCCACCGATGAACCGCCCGAGTACACCGCAAGTCAGACCAGCCGCGCCCGCCCGGCACCCGCGCACGCGAGCCACGCCCCGGCCGAGTGACGCCCCTACCGGTACACGGCCGCGATTTGTCGATCACCTCCGACAACTTCTGGACTTCCTTGGAGGTGCTGCCCGCAGCCTCCTTCCACCGTCATGCCGGCGCAGGCCGGCACCCACGCAAGCTGCACGACACGCTACGTGCAGGGAGCCTTCAGCGTCGGCCCCCACCGTGATGACGGGAAGGCTAGTAGAGCCGCGCGCTCTCGATCGAGATAGCTGTAATCCTGGTCCGCAAACAAAAACGGGCGCATCAGCCGATGCGCCCGTTTGTCTTTTCAGTGTGTAGCGGAAATCAGTTGGTCGAAGCCGTCGCGTCGTGCTTGAAGAACACGTCGACGCGCATGCCCGTCAGCAGCGGGGGCAGACCATCGAGATCGACGACTGCTTCCAGAACCTCGACATCGTTCGGACGGCGCGGCCCGCGCGAGACGATGTTCGGCTGCGAAAGCGACTGCGCAATGGAGCTCACGCGCCCTTCGAAATCCTGGTCGGGATAAGCATCCGCCCGCACCACGACGCGCTGGCCGACATGGATCTTTGCGGCGTCACGCTCTTCCACCTCGGCACGCACCTTCATGGCCGAGACATCGCCCAGGATGAGCAGCGTGTTCTCCGGCGAAGGCGTTGCGACCTCGCCTTCCTTGGCGACGACGTTCAGAACGGTGCCATCGAACGGCGCCCGCACCCGCGTGTGCTCGACACCGAGTTCGGCACCCAGCAGTTCAGCACGCGCCACGGTCAGAGCGGACTCGAGCCGCGTCGGCAGCGGCATGCCCGACTTCGCATTCACCGAAGCCAGCGTCGCCTTCTTGTCGGACAGCGTCTTCTGCGCGTCCTCCAGCTTGGCGCGAGCCGTATCGACGGTCTCCTGCGGGCCATTCTTCGTGCGCTTTTCTTCCAGCGCATCGTCAAACGCCATCTGCGCACTGAAGACGCCGCGCTCGGCATCCGCAACGGCATCCTCCGCGTCGCGGCGCTCCTTCTGCAGGCCGCGGGCGTCTTCCTCATTGCGCTCGCGCACACGCACCTGCTCTTCGGCACGCGCCGCCGTGACCTTCGTCATGGCATCGTCGTCATCGAGACGAACCAGCAGATCGCCGCTCTTCACGTGAGCATTGATGTCGACAGGAATCTCTTCGATGCGGCCGGGAACGTCGGCAGTGATGCGAACTTCACCGCTCTTGGGCTCGACGCGCCCCGTCGCGGATGCAGCCCACGTCGGCTGCATGGCGATCGCTTCCTTGGACCCCGTGGCCGGCTTCGAAGAATCGCTCGCGCTCGCCTGCGTGTTCTTTTGCTCGGCGACCGGACCCCAGCTCACGCTGTTGACGTAAAATCCGACACCGACGGCCAAAAGGCCTGCGATCGTAAGAATAACCGCGGTGGGGTTGACCTTTTTATGCATGGGCCTTCCGTCTCTTTGTAAGATCTGCAATTTCCGGGGCATCGAGCCCCTCAGGCCGGCGTTCCTCGCCGACGATGCGTCCATCTTCAATGCGCACCACGCGATCCGCGTAGCTCAGCGTGCGCGGATCATGGGTCACCGCGAGGACGCTGCGGTGCTGTTCCTTGGCGATGCGCGCCAGAAGCGCCATCACCGCATGTCCGTTTTCGCCGTCGAGTGCAGCCGTCGGCTCGTCGGCGAGCACGATCGAAGGCGATGATGCGATGGCGCGGGCCACCGCAACACGCTGCTGCTCACCACCCGACAGGTTCGAGGGATAGCTCTTCAGGCGATAAGCCAGGCCGACATCGCGCAGAACTTCCTCTGAGCGATTGGCGGCCGCAAAGCCCTTCTGCCCGCGCACGTCGAGTGCGATGCGCACGTTCTCCAGCGCCGTCAGCGTCGGGAACAGATTGTAGGACTGGAAGATGAAGCCCATGTGCTTGCGGCGCAGGTCGGCCATCTCTTCCGGATTGAGGTTCGTCGTATCGACGCCGGCAACCTTCAAGGTTCCCGATGTCGGCGTCAGGATGCAGCCGAGGATCGACAGCAGGGTTGTCTTGCCGCTGCCCGATGGCCCCATCAGCAGCGTCAGCTCCCCGGGGATCAGCCTGAGATTGGCGCCTTTGACAGCACGCACCTTGCCGGCGCCGCTACCCAGCTCTTTGACGATCTCGATGGCTTCGAGGACGGGCTCTACACTCATCTGTTGAATACCGTTGCAGGATCGATCTTGGTGACCTTGACGATCGCCGATAGCGCCGAAATCGCGCACATGCCGACCGTCAATGTGAATAGCCAGAAGGCCAGGCCCGGGGTCATGACCATGGGCAAGGCCGTATTCCTACTGAGTACGAGGATCGTCAGCGCGATCGAGATGCCGAGCGCATAGCCGACAACGGCACTGATGCCGGCCTGAGCCAGGATTACCTTGTGAATATATCCCGACGATGACCCGAGTGCACGCAGCGTCGCAAACTCGCTCAGATGGTCCTTAGTGCTTGAATAAAGCGTCTGCGCCACGATTACGGTGCCGACAAGGCTTCCCAGCAAAGCGCCGCCGATCAAGGCAACACCCGCGCCAGTGCGGAACAGCCACTGTTTCAGGCTGCGGTCGCGGAACTCTTCCTGGGTCAGGACCTCGGCGCCCTCGAGCCGCCCGGAAAGCTCCTGCTGGACCTTCTTGACGTTCGCGCCCGGCTGCAGCTGCACCAGATAGAACGTCGTATTGTCGGTGTCGCCGAACAGCGACCGCGACCTGTTCAGGGTCGTATAGGCATAGGGCGACTGCGTGAACGAGCGGATGCCGTCGGTAATTGCGCGCACACGCACGCGCCCGTTGGCGATCTGGGCGGTGTCGCCGATCCCCTTGATGCCGAGCTCGTTCAGATAAGTCCTGTCGACGGCGATCGCTTCCGGCGCCTTGATGTCTTCCCAGGTGCCATCGACGAGGTTGAACGGCACCAGGCCGCCGTCCTCAGCGTCCGTACCGATCAGCACCACGCGCGTCGATCCGCCTTCCGGCTTGCGCCACTCGGCGAACCGCACCACCAGAGGGATCACAGCTTTGACACCCGGTGTCGCCAGCGCCTGATGCCGCTCGCGCGGTGTCAGCAGCATGCCGCCATCCTCGAAGCTCTTGGCTCCATATGCGGTGATCCAGAGGTCCGCCTTCGCGTGATCGATGTTCGCCGTAATCATGTTGCTGGCGCCAAGGTAGAGACCTAGCTGCACGGCAACGAGGACGATGGAGAACAGAATACCGATGAGGGTGACCGCCAAGCGAATGCGATCGTGGAACAGATTGCGGAAGGCAAGCGTCAGGATCATCAGGGTCAGTTCCACACAGGGTTGGGCAAGCGCGGCCGCAAGCCTATAGCGCAGCGCGCGCCGCTGGGTAATCCGCCAACTTGGCCTCGAAAAGGCAAACTCATGCTTAAGGGATGCCTAAGTCTAACGCGTCAGCGCTTCATTTAGAAACGCAGGGATGTATCGGCCCCACGAGCTGTTAACGCGAAGAGGTCAAGAAAGACGTAAGATCGACCGATCAAGGATAATTCTTCTTTACCATTTTTCGCAGAGACTGACAGCGTCGAGCCTATGGGCCCGCTTTCGCCGCTTTCAAAGTCTAAATGCCATCCCGATCTCTGACACAATATTGGTGATGCCACCATGCGTCATGATCTTCAGCTCCCGTTGCCCCAACAAGCCTGGGCTAAATCTTCACTGACCGCCGTTTTATTTGCGCTCAGCACGGGATCGGCCTTTGCAGACCCGCCTCTTGAGGCTGGTGTTTGGATCAACCATACGGGCCAGGGCGCCGTCGAAATCCGCCCCTGCGCAGACACTGGCAGCGCGGCCCGACGGCTGTGCGGCTACATCGTTTGGCTGAAACAGCCCAACAATAGCAAAGGCCAGCCCCTTACCGACGGCTATAACCCCGACCCGTCCAAGCGCGGCCGCACCATCTGCGGGCTGCCTGTGCTTGGATCACTGGAAAGGGTCAGCCGCGGCTGGGACAACGGCTGGGTCTATGATCCAGAGAAGGGCGCTCAATTCGATGCCGCCATCGTTGCCGGACGTCAGAATCTCATTCTCACCGGCTACAAGGGTGTGAAGTTCTTCTCCAAGTCGTTCACTTGGCGCCGCGCCCCTGCCGACCTGCAGCGCTGCGATCAGCCGAAAGAGGCCCGCGCCACCAAGGCCAGCGTGAAGATCGCTCAGCCGCAAGCGCCACTGAAGGTGCCGCGCCCCGTTCCTGCCGTTCGCCCGTCGATCGAATAGGCCTCACCGCCCTCCGAAACGAAAAAGCCCGGCCATCGAGCCGGGCTTTTCTTGTTTTGATGGTCCGACAGGCTGGCGCGATTAGTTGTTCGCGCCGCGTCCCTCACCACGACCCTTGTCGCGCGGCTGCGTCTCGGCAGCAGTAACCAGCGCCTCTTCGGCACGCACCTTGTCGAGCCGCGAGGTCAGGCGACCGGCGAACTCTTTCACGCGCTCCATCACGACCGGACGCTGCCGGTCGAGCGTGACCATGTGATAGCAGTCCTCGAGCACGCAGACCTCGACCATCCCCGCCAGCCTGCGCTGCAGGATCATCGCGTTGGACAGGTCGCTCTGATCGTCATGGCGCGGGTGGAACACCAGCGCGTGCTGCTTGATCTTGCCCAGCAGCGGCTTGACGTTGGCGACCAGGCGCCGGAATTCGAACACGAGGCCACCGCCACGCGCGAACAGGTCCTCGATCGAGTCGGCGTCCGACTGCACGCTGTCGAGAATGAAGCTGCGCAGGCGATCGTCCTTGATGCCGTGCGGGCTGCCGGCGCGGAATCGGAACAGCCGCGCGCACCACTTGTGCCGCACCAGGCGGAACAGATCGAAGTACCACGGGATCGCCCAGCCATTCGGCCAGAAGGTCGGCGAGAACAGCATCAGGCCGTGAATCTTCTCAGGGCGCATTGCGGTAAGGCGAAGCGCCAGCATGCTGCCGGCCGAGATGCCACCGACGATGACGGCATCGCAATGCTGCATCAGTTCGTCGTGCGCCTTCTCCAGCGCTGCGTACCAGTCCTCCCAGCTCGACAACCCCGAAATGTCGGTGCCGCCGGCAAGACCGGGAAGCAACGGGCAATAAACCGTGTAACCGAGCTGCGCCAGCGTATGCGCAACGAACTTCAATTCGATCGGCGATCCCCCGAGGCTGTGCACCAGCAATACGCCATTGCGTCCGCCCGGCACGAAGATGCTACCCCAGGATGCCTTCATTTTCTCGCTGTTCTTCATCGTGTTAACTGAACTCGCTCGCAAACTAGACGAAGTCGGTTTGTCCCCAGCAGACTCCTGTCCGCGCGAGCTGTCAGTCCGCGCTTCTCAGAGCTTGTCGCTGAAACTCTCTCTTTTTCGTTTCCTCGGATGAACAGCGTTGCCAACCAGTTAGCAACTTGCCGCCCATCTAGGGGCATCGCTTCCGACGAGGTCTCGCACACGCACTGCACGAGATGAATTGGAGGTGTCTCCACTGACCGGAACGGACCGGAAGTTCGATTGGTCACCTTGCCGCACCTTTCCGGTGACACCGGACCGCTCCTGAGCTTCGACGTGGACCGTCTCGGCTGCGGAGAGCGGCAGCCTTCTGATCGCGAGGTGAGGCGAAAAAAAGGCCGGTCCCCCGCGCTTAATTCGCGCTCCGGGTGAGAGCTGGAAACCCACTCTGAACGGCCACTTAGGCTGCCGCAAAACCGTTGCGATGAACTGAAAAGCATTGAAAAAGAGCTGCTTTCGTCAGCGAAGGAAATCTGTCGCAAATCTACGCTCAACTCGCACGCAGCGAAATTGCTGCACTGCAAATAACCCTAAGGACGACAACCGTATGTTGTATAACCGCCACAGTGTTGAGTGCTGATACACGGCGCAGAAACTGCGAGTATCGGGGCTCGTCGAGGTCGGCTGACCACCGCCAGCGCGCCCCTCACGCCTCGGATTTGTGCAACATTGAAAGAAATTGTGATCGCTCTAAAGTAGCCGAGAGCACCCTTCTACCCGCGCTGAGCACCCTTTCAGGCGCCTTCGCGGTGGTCACATCGCGCCGCCGCAAGCGCCCCGTCATGCTGCAAGCGCAATCGACACTTTATAATACAGGTGATTAGATGGTTAAGGCGCGTACCCATCGGGGCGCAGCCCTCACCAAGGGACAATAACGCGTTGCTTGCCTACCTGCGCCGCCCGGTTTCCGGCCTCGTCATCCTCGCCCTTGCCGCGGTTCACACCGCCCCAGCCACCGCACAGCCGCTCTCTAAGGCTGACTATGAAGCCTGCCGGGCGCGCGATGAAACGAGCTTCCGCGCCGCCATCCAGACCATCTCGGTCCGCGCCCTCAAGGCCGGCACCGCCAACGTCGACTATCGCGCGGCGGTCAGCGATGAATGGCGGCGTATCGGCATGGACGACATCATCGATAAGCGGGTCGACCTCGCCGTCGAGGAAGTCCGCAAGGAGACCAGCTGGGCCAACCTGCTTCAGTCGCTCGCCAGCCAGCAGAAGTCCGAAGAACTCGCCACCGCGGTCGCCGAACGCGTCTATCGCTCCGATGCGATCAAAGCCGCCCTCGAGCAGCTAGCCGCTGGCGTCGGCCGCGAGATCGGCAAGCAAATGGAGCTAGCCAGCCAGGACGTCGCCGAGCCAGCCGTCGCCTGCCTGAAGGCTTTCGTCGGCGCCCGCTACGGCACCACCGTCGCCCGCGCGGTAGCCGGAGACGCTGGCAAAGGCGTCAGCCTCGATCCGGGCACCGGCGCCGCTGAAATGAGCCCCAGCGCGGTGCTGCGTGAATCGAGCTCCGGCATAGCCGGCGCCGCCGTCCTTCTTATGCGCCGGCAGCTAGCCAACATGGCCGCCCGCGTCGGCCAGCGCGTCGTCGGCAGCGTCCTCGCCCGTCTCGTCTCGGTAGTCGCCGGCGGCGTCGGCCTTGTGCTCATCGCCAAGGACATCTGGGACCTGCGCAACGGCGTACTGCCCATCATCGCCACCGAGATGAAGTCCAAAGAAAACAAGGACAAGGTTCAGGAAGAGCTGGCCAAGACTTTCGCCGAACAAATCTCCGGCCACATTGAAGAAATCGGCGCGGCGACCGCCGATCGCGTCATTGAGATCTGGCGAGACTTCCGCAGCGCCCACGCTCAAGCCCTGGACCTCGCGGCCCGCAACGCGAAATTCAAAGCCTTCGTCGATGCGTTACCGCCGTCGGCACTACCGCGCCTCGACGAGGTCACCGCCCTAACCCTTGCCGCCGAGGGGGAAGCCGGCCTGTTGCGACGCCTCGATGACGGAACACTCGCCACCGCCGTTAACACGCTTCCCGCCCCCGCCATGGACATCGCCCGCGAGACGCGATCGATCGACGCCGGCCTGAACTGGGCAGCGCTGGCCGGTAACAACCTCCCGCGGGTTGTCGAACTGAGCCTCTATCGACGCACGACGCCCGACCAGCTCAGCCGCGCCAGTCTTCAGCGCCTGCTGTCCCTCGACGATCAGCTCGCCATTGTTCGATTGGCATCTATCGATCGCGGTGCCCGCGACACGCTCTTCGAGCTCAACAATCCCGACCTGAAAAGACTGGCCCGGAGCCTGACCGAGGCCGAGCTGTCGAGCCTGTCGGGGTACCTTACCGGACTTCAGCAAGCCCCGCGCGAGCAGGTGCTGCGCGTAGTAGCCGCCAACCCCGCCGCCATCCACGCCCTTTCCTCCGAGCGCGTGCGGCACGCGATCGTCTCGAGCGCCGATCAATCCGCAGCAGTCGGCATGATGCTGAGCACCGCTGGCGGTTTCGACGCCGCTGCCATCGCCGAGAATGTCCGTTTGGTTGCAGATGGACGCGTCAGTCCCGTCTTGCTGTGGGAAAAGCACCCCGCCGTCATCGTCGCACTCCTATTGCTGGGGCTCATCCTTCTGCTCCTCCTGCGCCGACTTCTGTTTGCCCGCCCGCGCCGCACTGCAGCACAGTAGTCGTCCGCTCTTAGCCGCTTTCCATCCCCAGTCTTTTCGGCGCCGCAGTGTCAGGACGAGTTGTGCCTGCTATAAGCCGTCGGGGCTTCTGACTCGGCACGACCTATGGGCAGTGCGGCCCGGCACATGTGCGCAAGCGTATCTAGGGGGACTTCCTTATGGGACTTAAGGCGCCTGGCATTCTGACCTTCATGTTGTCCGTTATCCTGACGGTCACAGTACTGATTATTAAGTTTTTCGGAGCCGAGATTCCGCTGATCACCGGCAACGAGTTCTGGGCGTTGCTCGCAGCGCAGATCATTCTCGTCTTCGGCTGCATCATGCGCGGACTTTAGAGTCATTCTCGAAGCAGCCATTTGTGTGCGCTTCTGTCGCGCGGCACTCAGCGCTCTGGCCTGTCTCCCGCGATGGCCCGATCTTCCGCGCCATGAAATGGAAACTTGATCAATTTGATTCTTACGCTGATCGCGTGCGTCGTTCATCACGCGAAATCATCATCGCGGCGGTGCTGACCGTCGCCGCGTTTGCGTTTCTCATCGCAGCGATGGTTCGCGGCGGCGTGATCACCGACCCGAAGGTCGGCTCCATCGCCTCCGAGCAGACGATCATCAACTAGTCAGAAAATTTGCGAGCGCGTGGCCCAGACCACGCGCTTGCTCACGACGCTTCGACGCGCACCGCGCGCAATAGACCGCGCACCGAATTCCCCAGATAGATCGCATCAGCGTTATCCAGATCTGCAGGCGTCAGCACGGCTTCGCGCGCACGCCCTTCGGCCAGCAATTCGGCGCGCAACGTTCCCGGCAGCAATCCGGCTTCCAGTTGAGGCGTCAGCAGCACGCCATTGCGCTCGATGAACAGCGTCGTGAAGCTTCCCTCGGTCAGCTCGCCGCGCTCGTTGGTGTAGATCACCTCGTCGGTGCCAAGGCGCTCGGCATATTCCTGTCTCTCGCGATCATAGAGTTCGCGGCGCGTCGTCTTGTGGAACAGGAACAGATCAGCGCTATCAACCTGCGACGACGACAGCGCAAAGCGCATCACTGCACTGGCATCGGCCGGCGGCAGCTGCGTTGCCGTAACAGTTACCTTGCCGTCCTCGGCCAGCAGCAATCGTACCCGCTGGCGCCCGGACTTCCCTTCCACCGCTTGAGCCAGCGCATCCCGCACCAGCCCGTCGTCATACACGAATGCGAAATAGCGCGCCGACGTCGCCAGCCGCTCGATGTGTCGCTCAAGTAGCGCAAACCCGCCCTCTTGCGCATCATACAGCAGCGTCTCGATCAGATCGAAGCGCTTCACCGGATCGGTGAGGAACTTCATCTTCAACAGGCACTCTTCGTATTCCTTCGTGCCCTGGGAATCGAACACGACGCCCGAGCCGATGCCCATTTCGCCGTCGCCGTTACGGAACACGACGGCCGTGCGGATCGCCACGTTGAACAGCGACTGCCCCTTGGGCGAGATATACCCGATCGAGCCGCAATAGACGCCCCGCGCCTCCGTCTCCAGTTGCCGGATGAGCTCCTGCGCCCGGATTTTCGGCGCACCGATCACCGAACCCGGCGGAAAGATCGCCCGCATCAGCTCACCGATGCCGACGCCCTCGTGCAGCCTGGCGCGCACGCCCGACGTCAACTGGTGCAGCGTCTTGTACGTCTCGACCGTGAAGAGGTCCGTCACCTCGACGCTGCCGATATCCGAGATGCGCCCGATGTCGTTGCGCATCAGGTCGACGATCATCAGGTTCTCGGCGCGCTGCTTGACGTCCGCAGCCAGTTCGCGCCGCGCCTCCGCATCCGCCTCCTCGGTTCCCGCGCGCGGCGCCGTACCTTTCATTGGCCGCGTAAAAATCGTCCGACCGTTTTGCTCGATGAACAGCTCCGGCGAAGCCGACAGCACCGTCATCTCGCCGGTGTCGACGATGCCGCCGTAAGCTACGCGCTGCTTCTGGCGCAGATCGAGGAAGAACGTCAGCGGCGATCCCGCCAGCTTGAACCGCGACTTGAACGTCAGGTTGAGCTGGTAGATGTCGCCCGCGCGGATCTTGTCGATCACCTCGTTGAAGCGTTCGACGTACTCGGCCTCGCTCCACGATAGCGAAACATCGGTGAAGCGGAACGAGCCCGAGCGCGTGTGCGTCGCCAGCCAGTGCTCCACCTCGCTGCTCGTCATCTCGATCGGCGCTTTGTAAAGGCCGATCCATAGCAACGGCACGTTGCGCTTTTCCGGCATCAGCGGCGCCAGCTTCGGCTCCATCACATAGCCGAGCTCGAAGGCAAAGAAGCCCGCCGCATAAAGCCCCGAGGCGACGCCGTCCTCGATGCGCTTCATCGCCTGCGGCACGTCCTCAGGGTTCCACGCCGACACGATCTCCACCGGATCGGAGAACAGTAGCGACGGCGGTCCCGATCCCGAGTTGTTGTCCAGGAGCACGAATGTCTGTGAGAGCGCCGCGGCATCCTCCGCAGGATGCGCGCGGCCCGGGGGGGGCGGCTTTGGCGAGGTCATTCCCCCTTGTACCCTGCGAGCGAGTAGAACGTCACATGCCGCTCGGCGTTCTTGCCGGCTGGGAGTGTGCGCTCGGCAATCTTTTCAACAGTTGAGAACGATCCCGCCGCCGAACCAGCGCCGCCGTCAGCGCGCACCAGCAGCACCGGGGATGGCGTCGAGGCCGTAAACGGACGCGTCAGCTCGAAGTGATCATGCGGCGCACCCGGCCGCCACGCAAGAACCGGCGTTGGTTCATCGCGCATGTAATAGAGCAGCTCCGCCGTCAGTGCCCGGTCATCGCTCAGCACCGCAGCGAACGGTTTGCCGGCGGCCGCAGCCTTGGCAAGCTCTGCCCGCGTCGCCTCGGCAATGTTGCGCCAGCCCAGGGTGCGCGCGAAAGGATCGGATTTTACCGGCAGCTCCAGGCGCCCCGCAGTCGAGGTGCCGAACAAGAGTAGCGCGATGATCACCGCGTGCAGCGCAAACGAAGCCTTCAGCCACCCCCACGCGTCGTCCCGCACCATCGTCGCAACCACCAGCACGCTCGCAGCGACGTAGGCTGGCGCCGCCCAATTGGCATGCGCGCGCGAAAGGAACGCCTGCACGATGATCACGGCTATCAGCGGCGCGGAGAACGCAATCAGATAGCGATCCTGGTTAGGCAGGCGCTCGCGCCGGGCGCGCCACAGGATGACGAGGAACGTGGCGAACAAGATCGGCCCGAACACGCCGAATTGCGCACCGAAGAACTCCAGCGCCTTGTTCGGATGCAGCAACGAGCCGCCCCAATTGGCGTTGTCGGCGGTATGCGCGAACGTCGCGAACTTGTGCGAAGCGTTCCAGACGAGGTTCGGCACGATCATCGCCACGCCGATACCCAGGGCCAGATAGAGCCGCCAGTCGCGCAGGATATTCCGCCGCTCCGGTGTCACCGCCAGATAGACGCCCCCGCACATCAGGAACCACGCCATCGCATACTTGGCGTTGAGGCCCGCACCGAACGCAACGCCGAGCAGCAGCGCCGGCCAGACCTCCTCGCTCTCCAGCAATCCCCAGAACCCGACCAGCGCCAGCGCCCAGCACAGCAGCAGTGGCACGTCGGTTGAGATAAGCCCCGCCGACAGCGACACCCCCGGCAGCGTCGCAAACGCCAGCGCCGAAAGCGCGCCGATGCGGGCATCGTAAAGCCGCCGCCCGAGCCAGAACACGGCCAATGCCGTCGCCGTATGCAGAATTGGCGAGGGCACCCGCACGCATGCTTCGCCAATACCGCATACGGTTGTGGCGGCACCGATCACCCAGGCGATCAGCGGCGGCTTCGAGAAATATCCCAGCGCCGGCTCTTCGCTCCACGCCCAGTACTGGGCCTCGTCGAAGAACAGGTCCGTTCCGTTGAGGTAAAGGGCGACCAGCCTTAGTGCGAGCAGCACCATCAAGCCGGTCAGCAGAAGACCGAACCAGTTGGTATCGCGGCTGTGGTCGTGGCGCCCCGTGGCGGCTGGCATGAAGGGCTCTGACGGCTGCTGGAGGTACAAGTGGCAGACGGCAAGGCCGCCGCCCGGTCATTTACAGGTTTGCGGCCCAGGCGTGAAGACACCCTGCCCTAGCTCCGCCGCCATGTGGCAGAATGCTTGCCCCATGCGGTGGATCAAATACGTGTTCGCATTCTGCCTTGCGGGGCTGGGTCTTGCGTCCGCCATGCTCTACTACGACAGCTATTGGCGCTGGCGCGATTGCTTCAACGAAGAAGGCCGGTGCTTTGATCCGGTCTCTCAGAATGTCTACCTCGAGCAGGCCGGGCTGGCATGGGGTGTCCTCGCGGGCCTGTTTCTCGCGACCGCCCTGATTCTGTTGCTTTTCCGGCGACAGTGAGTGCGCTGAGCCGCAGAATTTACTAGCTTGGTAGACGGGACCGAAGACCGGTATCCTTCCGCGCGCCGAACGGCTAAGAGTGAGGTCGTCGCGGCGGGTCCTGGTGGGATAGGGGCACTTGATGCGCGTCACCGTTGTCATTCCAGCGCTCAATGAGGCGGGCAACATCGGCCGCCTCATCGAGGAGACGTATGCCGCTGTGCCGGCCCAGCGCCTCGCCGAGGTGATCGTGGTCGACGATGCCAGCGTCGACGCCACACCTACCGAAATCAAAGCTCTCATCGCCTCGGGCAAGCTGCCTGGCCTGCGTTATCTCCGCCATGAGCGGCGCAGCGGACAGAGCTGCGCCCTGCGGACCGGCGTTTTAGCTGCGACAAGCCCGATCATCGCCACCATGGACGGCGACGGCCAAAACGACCCCAAGGATATTCCGCGCCTGCTCGAAGCCCTCGCGCTTCCCGGCAACGATGGCCCCGCTCTCGTCAATGGCTGGCGCAAGGAGCGCAAGGACACCGGCTCCAAACGTTGGGCCTCGCGCGCCGCCAACAAAATTCGCGACGCCGTGCTGAAGGACAACTGCCCCGACACCGGCTGCGGCATCAAGGTCTACTGGCGCGAAGTGTTCCTGCGCCTGCCGTTCTTCACCAGCATGCACCGCTATATGCCGGCCCTGTTCCAGACCTACGGCTACGAGGTCGCCTACGTGCCGGTGAACGACCGCCCCCGCCAAGCCGGGGTGTCGAAATACAATAATCTCAACCGCGCCCTCGTCGGCCTTTACGATCTCGTCGGCGTCAGCTGGCTGCGTAAGCGCACCAAGGTGCCGCGCGTCTCCGAGCGCCATCCCGAGACGCAAATCATCTCCGACCTCGCCTCGCGGCTGAAGCCCGTCAACGATGACGGCTCGCGCGCCAGCGCCGGCGACAAAAACTGATCAGATCAGCGTATCCGTACTGGGGACAACACCATGGATCACCTCCACAGCCTTGTCGTGGCACTCGGCGATTGGTGGCAGACGACCGGGACGAGCGAGAAGGTCTGGCTCGGCATCGGCTTCCTCGCCCAGCTCATGTTCTCGATGCGCTTCATCGTGCAATGGATCGCCAGCGAGCGCGCGCGCCGCTCCATCGTGCCTGAGACCTTCTGGTATTTCAGCGTCGTCGGCGGGGCGATGCTGTTCGCCTACGCTATCTATCGCCTGGACCCGGTCTTCATGCTCGGCCAGGGCATGGGCCTCATCATCTACGCCCGCAACATCTACTTCATCCGCGCGCACAATAAGAACATCGCCAACGGCACTGCGACTTCGGCAACCGCGACGGCCAGCCAGGGATCAACCTGACCGAACCGGCCGGGCCTAACCCGCCCCATCCGCGTCATCGCCCTTCGTGCCGGCATAGGCTTCCAGCCAGCGCACAGCGACAAGAATGAGCGCGGCTAGCACCGTCGCCATCACGGCGAGGATGCCGTAGCCGACACCGCAGGCCACGCCAATCGCCCCGGCGAGCCACATCCCCGCGCCCGTCGTCAAACCTTTCACATCCCCCTGCGACCGAAAAATCGCACCCGCCGCCAGGAAGGCCACGCCCGCGGTCACGGCCTCGATGATGCGGATCGGATCGCTACTCGGCCCGCCCGCCTCCCGCAGGACATCCGCGTGGAGTTCCATCGTGATGACGGTGAACACGGCCGCAGCCAGCGCGGTCAGCATGTGCGTGCGCAGCCCTGCGGGCCGATCGAGCTGTTCGCGCTCGAATCCGATCACGCCTCCCAACGCCACCGCCAACAGCAAACGCCCTAAAATCACAATCTCTGAGAGGTCCGTCGTTTGAGGATCGAACATGCGTGCTCGCTTGAAAACCACTTCAAAAGCGCCCATTTCGAGTGTCGAGGCAGCCCACTGGCACGCACGAAACGCCGCGCCTGGGCATAAGGTTGCCGAGCCCCTCGACGTTGGGCTTCACAGGCGGATTTTTTGTGCTATAAGCCGCCCCTCGAAGCCGCTCAGCAACGAGCGGCTTTTCTCTTCGCCCCTCTGCCGGGAGCGGCGAAGTGCTTCCCAGCAACGATCACTCGTTGAATGTGGGAAGCTTCGTTAGGTGACGCGGGATGGAGCAGCCCGGTAGCTCGTCAGGCTCATAACCTGAAGGTCGTAGGTTCAAATCCTACTCCCGCAACCAACGAACCCTCTGCCAGCAGCACTCTCCAAAAGCGCGCCAGCTGTCCATCGCCAACGATCCAGGGCCGTGGGACATCGAAGGTTTTCGAGGGGCGCCGGAGCACGGACCACTGAGGCGGCGTCGCCTCCAGTGGATCCCAAAAAGCAAACCTATTGCGGTTGCAGCCTTGGTATCTCCGACTGGCGGATGTAGCGAGCGAATGCATCACGACAATATGCGGCGTCGTTTGAGCGGCTTTCGTTTGGCACTTTCCTCGGTCGACTACGCCTCTCGGCAGGCTGTCCCGGAAGTTCGACGATCCGCTGCAGAACGTCCTCAACGCAGCCACTCACCCCCGCGCGCAGTCTCATGTACCGCTCGAAAATCTCCGGGACGTAGTTCTGCCTACTGGTGCGCATGGGCCAAAGAGCAGCCACTGGAATCACTTCGGCAGCGGGCGCAGCCTTGATCGAAACGAGTTCTGATGGTCGCAGTACGATATCGTCGACGACAACCGTCCCGGCGTCAGAACCTAAGACGTGAAATAACTGAGATTTTTCGCCCTCGCCGCGGACAATGAATACGTTCCACAGCCGCGGACGTTTCGAGTCGATCTGGCCAGTCTTCGGGTCAGGACATGTCGGGTCTAAGAATGCGACGACGTCTGCCCCTGCCCTCGCCACCAGCTCGCCGCCCACAGAAGTTGGAAAATTCGCAAAATAGACGGGATTGCCCTTGTCCAGCCCCAGCATTCTCCTCGTCGTACATGTGGTGCGCACGACGGGTGCGTAGCGAACACCGGCAATCTCCATCGGATAACGGATGTCCACCACGTGCGCGGTGGTATGAAGCCTGTCTATTACATTCCGTGCATAGATCGGCGCTGTTCTGGTAAAAAGAACTACCGCTAGAAGTTCGTTAGCAAGCGCTTCGCTGATGTAGTGGATGGGCAATATCAGCGGCAGCGCGAATACTGTCGAGAGGTTCCCTGCCAGCAGCATCACCCCAGCGGCAACACGCAGCCACCTAACCCACCGGCGCCCGAACGGTCGGAAAATTGGGAGGAAACACCAAACCAGAAAAGCAACGTAGGCGCCGACGGCGAGAAGAAACAGCACGAAAACCATTATCAATCCAATCCTGCATCTGCCACGACCCGTCGGCTAGTTCAGCTTAGTTGCGTCGCTTGTGCGAAGGTTAGTGGCGCCCTCAGTTCAGCTACTCCTGCGGGCGCGGGTCAACTCCCGCAACCAACGAAACCCTCTGCGAACAGCACTCTCGAAAAGCTGCAAGCTGACCGCCGCATGGTTGGTCGCACTGCTGTTCCGCGCCTTCAGCGTACCCCGCACAGCCGCAGCTTATCGGCGATCCGCGACCCAGTGACACGGCCTCGCCGCCCACCGCGCCGATGCGCCACAACAAACCCAATAAATGCTGGCTCCACGCGCCAATTTCGCATGCCTGACGCGTAACCATTCGTTCACTGCACAGATCAGTTCGCCGGTTACCACGCGCCTGGCCCAGTATCTTCAGGAGGAGCGGCCACCATCAACGCGCAGTCGAAAACACAGCGCGGACCAAGAAGAAAAAACAAAGATGAAAGACAAAAACGATCGTATCTGGTGCCATCTCCTGATGTGCAACTGCGAAAACGCCGGGGAAAATCTGCGGCAGCTCATCGACAGCGAGATCGCCCGCTATACGCGGCTCAGCTACGCAAATCCTAAAGCTGTCGTCCCTTGGTTCCCCAAGGCGCTCGAGGACCGCTTCAACGCCGACACGGGCAGCGCACGTGCGCGCGATCTGCGCTTCACCACGATCCTCGGCACCATCTTCTTCTTTCTCACGACTGTCACCGATTTCGCCTTCGTGCCTGACATCGGCTGGCAGGGCTTCTGGCTGCGCGTAATGGCATCGCCGCTGCTCATCGTGACGCTGACGGTTGGCCCGAGCATGAAACCGACAGGGCGAGAGCTGCTCGCCGCAGCAACGTCGTTCGCAGCGGTTGTCGTATCAGCGATCATCCCGTGCCTCTCATCCAGTCCCTGGGCGCTCCTGTCGATCATCACGCCGATGTTCGTGATCGTCTACAGCAACACCACACTTGGACTGCGCTTCAGCGAGGCGTGTGGCCTCACGCTGTTGAGCTGCACCTTCGTAACGGCCGCTGCGGTATTCAAGCTTGGGGCAGGCGATTCCGTTGCCTGGTCCATCGGCGTCCTCACCTGGATCGCCGGTGCTTTCAGCATCGTGGCCAATTGCTGGATCGAACGCAGCGCGCGCCTCGGCTATCTATTGAATACGCGCGAGACGATGCGCCTCTCCGTCATCGCCGCAGACCGCGAGAAGCTCAAGACATTGTCCGACACTGACGCGCTGACCGGGTTGACGAACCGCGGCTCGTTCAACACGCGGTGCCTCGATTTGTTTCTCGATCCCTCAAACAGCGGAGTCTCGGCAGCCCTGATGATGGTGGATGTCGATCACTTCAAGCAGTTCAACGACTTCTACGGCCACGTCGCTGGAGACACCTGCTTGCGCACTGTCGCGCAGCAGATCTCATCAGCCATCCGCGGCAGGAACGACATCGTCGCGCGTTACGGCGGCGAGGAGTTCATCGTCTTCTTGCTCGGCGTCACGCCGGCCCAAGCCGAGGTGCTGGCAGAGCGAATTTGCGCCTCGGTTCGCAGCCTCGACATCCCCCATCTCAACCGCGACGATGGAACCGAGATCGTCACCATAAGTGTTGGCGTCGCCACTGCGACTATCGAATCCGGAGCGTCCCTCATCGGGCTGATCGAAGCGGCCGATCGCGCCCTTTACGATGCCAAGCGCAACGGTCGCGACCGCTGTGAGGCAGCGCTGCCCCAGGCCGCCTGACTCACGGCTGCCGGCCGGAGTGAAACAGACCACCAAAGCCCTCTACCCAAACGACGACCGCGAATACCGAAAGCCCTAGCACCAGGAAGCCCAGCGCCAGCGGCAGCACAGTCCCATTGAACAGGTGCCCGATGACACCGCCTGCCACCGCGGCGATGCCCGTCGACACGAATCCAACCACCGACGAAGCCATACCCGCATTGTCGCCCTGCGGCTCCATCGCCAGCGCATTGAAGTTCGGCGCAACGAAGCCGAACAGCAGAAACATCGGCATCATCAAAGCAATGAACAGCCAGAAGCTCGTCGCACCCGCCATCACCGCCGCGACAAGCACCGCTGCGATGACGATGAAAGCTGCAAGCGCAGTGTGCGACAGCCGCCGCATACCCAGCCGCTCCACCAGCATGGCGTTCGTGACCGAAGCCACCGCGATCATCACCGCCGTGGCCCCGAACGCGATCGGAAACAGCTCGCCCAGATTGAACACGTCGACGAACACCTGTTGCGCGCTGCTCACGTAGCTGAGCACGCATCCGAACATCAATCCGCCCGCAATCGCATAGCCGATGGTTTGCGGCGTCTCGAGCGCCGAGCGCGCCGCCGCGCCCAGTGACAGCGGCGCGGTGTTCTCCGAGCGCACCGTCTCCGGCAAACGAAAATAAGACCAGATCGCAATTGCAACGCCGGCGACGAACAGGAAGTCGAACACCAGTCGCCACGTGCCCATCTGCATCAGCCCCTGCCCGATCGACGGAGCCAGCACTGGAATGATGATGAACACGGCCATCGCAAACGACATCACTCGCGCCATGTCGCGTCCGACATACCGGTCTCGCACCAGCGCAATGGCGATCACGCGTGGCGCGGCAGCCCCGAGCCCCTGCACCGTGCGCGCGATGAGCATCGTCGAAAACACCGACGTGAAAGCCGCAACGAGGGACCCGGCAATGAAGATAGCCATGCCCGCCATCAGCACCGGTTTGCGGCCATAGCGGTCTGACAACCGTCCGTACGCGAGCTGTCCAATCGAGAAGCCGAGCATGTAGCTGATGATGACGATCTGCCGATCGTTGGCATTGGTCAGCCCCAGCGCCTCACCGATCTCGGGCAACGCTGGCAGCATGACATCGACGGAGAGCGCCGTGAGCGCCATCATCGTCGCCGTGAGCAGAATGAACTCCCCGCGCGACATCCCCCCATCGGGGGACACAGCACTGGCGTTGGTCGCAAAATGCCGGTCACGCTGAGGTGCGTTCATCTTCACACTCTTCTGGTTTGACGGCTGATCGGGGTCAGCCCTGAGAGATGTCGGGCGCACTAGGCGCTCACTCCGACGAAATCGTGACACCACAGCCATTTGGCAATGGCCCGACGCGCGGCCAAGTGCCCAAATCCCCGCCGATGCACGCACAATGCGAGCAACCGGGAAGCAACACGTCGGCAGATATGCTTTCGTGGGGGCCAAATCGGACGCGCACGTACTTTACCCCTGCGCTATAGATTTTACATTGCAATTACAGATAGATTCGGAGCCCATTGGCCGTGCGAAACACCATTTCCGGAGCCATCTCCATTCTGCCATCCCCCCGCTTAGTTCGGTCGGCACTCACCGTCGCCACCGCGCTCTCGGCGGTCCTCTTCACTGACGCCCTGTTGAGCGCGCCCCCCGCGGCTGCGCAGCAAGGCTTCGGAAATTTCTTCAGCTATCAGGCTCCAAAGCCGCGCCGCACCGCAAAAAGGAAGCGCCAGGTTGATCCGGCCGCCACGCAGGCAGCCGAACCGGGCAAGGCCGGCGAAGCGAAGAAGGCAGAAAAGAGCGGCCCAACGCAGCCCGTTTCCATCATCGTCTCTCTTGGCGACCAGCACGCGTCGATCTACGACGCCAATGGCTTCGTAACGCGCACGCGCGTTTCCACCGGCCAAGCCGGCCATCGCACCCCGACCGGCGTCTTCAGCATCATCGGCAAATCGCGCTGGCACCGCTCCAACATCTATTCCGGCGCACCGATGCCCTATATGCAGCGCATCACCTGGTCGGGCGTTGCTCTGCACGCCGGCGTCGTACCGGGCTATCCTGCTTCTCACGGCTGCATTCGCCTTCCGGCCGGTTTCGCACCGCAGCTCTTCGGCATGACCCGCATGGGCGCGCGTGTCGTCGTCAGCCCCTCGGATGTGCAGCCTGTCGAATTCTCGCACCCGCTGCTGCCGACGCCAAAGATGCAGGAAGTGCGGGTGCCTCAGGAGACAGCAACCCAAACCGCGCAGCAGCCTTCTGTTGAACTCGCAAGCGCAGAGGCAAGCCCGGACAAGACGGCCGCTCCGGAGACTAAGCTGCTCAATCCCATCGCCTACGCCAGCGTACTGAAGAAGCGCGCTCTTGCGGAAAAGGCAGCGGCCAGCGCGGCGGAGAAAGCCGCCCTTCAGTCCGCGCAATCGGCCGGCGCCGAAGCACGCCAGGCCGCGACCGATCTGGACAAGGCCGAAGCTAATCTCAAGGCGGCTGAAGCAAAGGCTGCTCAGCCGGCCGCCACCCCTTCCGCAAAAGTGCAGCCTGCCTCGCAAGCCCCGACAGACACCGGCGCAACTCCATCGCCGGAGGAAGTCGCAGCACAGGCTGAAGTTGCACAGGCCAAAGCCGCTCTCGAACAGGCGCGCACAGCCAAGGCCGAAAAGTCGGCAGCAGCCTTCGCTGCCGTGGAAGCCTACAAGTCGGCAGCCGCACGCGCCGAGGAAGTCGGCGACCTCATCGACGAGGCTGAGCGCCGCAGCGAGCAGGTCTCGGTTCTCATCAGCCGGAAGGAAGGGCGCATTTTCATCCGCCAGGCATGGAAGCCGGTTTGGGAAGCGCCCATCACCATTCGCGATCCCGAGCGCCCCATTGGAACGCACATCTACTCAGCCGTCGAGCCATCCGCCGACGGCGCCAAAATGCGCTGGACGGTGATAACGATGCCAACGGCCAAGGCTTCCACGGCATCTTCACGTGACCGCAAGAAGTCGAAGTCGGCCGAAGCATCGCCAGTTGCCGTTGAGCCGCCCGAGACCCCCGCCGGCGCCCTCGATCGCATCGAGCTTCCCGACGACGCGCGCCAGCGCATTTCCGAACTCCTCTGGACCGGCGGATCGCTCGTCGTCACCGACGAGCCGCGCAGCCCCGAGATGAGCGAGAACGCCACCGACTTCATCGTCCTTACACGCTGAACAGCCGGGGATTTGACGGGAGGTTTTTATAGTTTCTCAACGCTGTTATTTGCACGCTGAGAGAATAACCGTGCGTTAGCCGTTGCCCGCCTACTCTTCGCCGCCATTTTAATTGCGCCGAGGGCCGGATGTGCCGCCATTTAGCAAACTGAGCCGCTCGGGGTTCGCCAGCCAAAGTTCGCTCTTCAGTGAGCATCCCGGCGAGCCCCAGTACCCTGACTCCAGCATGCCCATGCTGGAAGCGCTCGTTTGCGAGGTGCATTCGGCTGCCCTCCTCACTGCAGCCGTCGCCAGTGCCATCAATGCTTTCAAGCGCGACTCCATGGTCCGCGGCGAGGGCATGATTAGGCCCTACGTGCCCGGCGAGCCGGCCATCATATCGGTCCTGCGCAACGGCATGCTCGAGACCGATCTCGACGAGGACACTGTCCGCCTCGTCACTCAGCTCTTCGACGACCTGACGCCGGCGCGAATCGCGCTCGACGAATACTTCTCCGATGCCAGCCAGATTGGCGAGGACCGGTCTGCAGCGCTCCATCTGCTGACGCTGTCGACCGTGTGGCGCCGCGCCTGCCAGGACGCCCTGCTCGCCGTCCGCCAGCTGCACGCCGATCTTCGCCAGCTCCCTACGCAGTACACGAGCAATTCCAAGCTGCTCAACAACGTGCTGCAGGACGCCATCATGGGGGGATCCCCCTGCCTTGACGCCGCCGGTAACATCACGCTTCCCGATCTGCCTCAGCGTCGCCAGTCGGCGCGCCGCACGGTCTGCCAGCCTTGCCAGCTCACCTATAACCGGGTGACGCACAAGGCCTTCGTCCGCGACGTCTCCCCTGGAGGCTTCGGCCTCGAGCGCGTCCCCCATCTTGTTCCCAAAACGGTTGTTCAGATCGAGCTTCCGAGCGGGCGGCGCTTCACTGGAGTGGTCGCCTGGTGCAGCGGCTCGTCGGCCGGCGTGCGTTTCACCCGCCCGCTACTTCCAAACGACCCGCTCCTGACCGGCTGACCGCAGCCGCGCCCCCCCGACCAGTTCCCTAAAGGCAGCGGAATTGCCGCAGCTTCCGCGCTATGGCACCCTCGCGGGCATCGGCGCCCGCACACAGAAGGCGCCTGGAGGAAATCGTGCAGGCGAGTGCCAAATCCACCTCGGGGAGCTGCGGGATACGCGTTGCTTCAAGCGCCCTCTCGTCCCCCGCCGCGGCAGTGCGGGAAGCGAAAGCAGCGCTCGGCAGCGGCGACTTCCAGCACATCATCGCCTTCTTCGGCATCGACTATGACGCCGCCCTTCTGGCGCGCACGCTCGCCGAGGCATTTCCCGGCATCCCCACTTCCGGCTGCACGACCGCAGGCGAGATCGGCCCAGGCGGCATGATGCAGGGCGGTCTGCTTCTCATTGCCTTTCCGCGGCACGGCTTCAAAGTTCACACCGAGCTGATCACCGACATCGACCAGTTTGGCGTCGAGCGCGCCACTCACGCCGCGCGCCGCCTGAAGGCAAAGATCTGCCCGCCCGACACGCGCCTCGACCGCAAGAACGTATTCGCGCTGCTCCTCGTCGATGGGCTGTCGAACGCCGAGGAAAACATCGTCGCCGCCATCCATTGGGAAATCGAGGACGTCGACCTGGTCGGCGGCTCCGCCGGGGATGGCATCTGCTTCGATCACACCACCATGATTCACAATGGCCACGTCGCACGGCGCGCGGCCATTCTCATGATGATCGAGAGTGATTATCCGTTTCGCGTCTTCAAGACGCAGAACTTCGAGCCGACCGGCATCAAGCTCGTGGTTACCGCTGCAGACACAGAGAACCGCATCGTCCACGAACTCAACGCCGAGCCCGCCGCGCGCGAATATGCCGCTGCAATCGGTCTGCGACCTGATGAGCTTGGCCCCTTCAGCTTCGCATCCTACCCGCTCGTAGTTAAGGTCGGCGGCGATTATTACTGCCGCTCGATCCGCAACATGAACCCAGATGGCAGCCTGTCGTTCTTCTGCGCCATCGACGAAGGTCTTGTTTTCACGGTCGCCCGTCCGCGCGATATTTTGAATGCCACCGAGACGACGTTGAGCGATGTCGACGCTGCGCTCGGCGGCATCGACATCGTCGTCGGCTTCGACTGCGTCCTGCGTCGCCTCGACGCGGAGTCGCGGCAGATCCGCCACCAGATGGACGAGCTCTACAAGAAGTATGCGGTCGCTGGCTTTCACACCTACGGCGAGCAATACAATGCCATGCACCTCAACCAGACGCTCACCGGCATCGCCTTCGGACGGCGCGTAGAGGGATAAAGGCTTGGACCGTCTCTTCGACCATCACGCGCCCCCCAAAACGCCCACGGATCTGCAGCGGCGCATCGAGAAGCTCGAAAAGATCAACGCCGCGCTCGTGCAGCGCGTCGAGCGCTCTATGGACCAGCAGGCCAACGCCTATTCGTTGTTTCAGACCGCCATCACACTGGAAGGTCAGGTGCGCCTGCGCACTGAAGAACTCACCAACGCGCTTGCACGTCTTGAGCGCACAAACGACGAGCTGCTCGCAGCGCGCGACGCATCCGAACGCGCCAATCGCTTCAAGACACGCTTCTTCACCGCCGTCGGCCACGATCTTCTGCAACCGCTACACGCCGCGCGCCTGTCGGCCAGCGCGCTGGCGGAAGCCGGTCAGGACGGGCGCCACCGCGTCGTCGCCGAGCGCATCGAGCACGCCCTCACCACCATCGAGGAGCTGCTGAAGTCGATCCTCGACATCTCCAAGCTCGAAGCCGGCGTCATCACCCCGACGCTGCGTCCCGTTGCGCTCGATGATCTCTTTGCCTCCCTGGCCCTCGATATCGAACCGCAGGCAAAGGCAAAGAACTTATCGTTGCGCTGGCGCCGCAGCGGCCTCGGCGTCGTTTCCGACCCGCTGATGCTGCGCCGTATTCTGCAAAATCTGCTCGCCAACGCGGTGCAATACACGGAGAAAGGCGGCGTGCTTTTGCTCGCGCGCCGCCGCGGCGACACCGTGCGCATCGAGATTTGGGACACCGGCGCCGGCATCGGCGAAGCCGACCGCGACAAGATCTTCGAGGAGTTCCAGCGCGGCGCGGCCGCAGATCGCCCGGCGATTGGCGGATTCGGCCTCGGCCTGTCGATCGTCCAGCGCATGGCCGAAGCCCTTGGCCACCCGCTCGACCTCTGCTCCCGGCCGGGCCATGGCACCAGGTTTTCTGTTTCCGCTCCGCGCTCGCCGACGTTCGTTGCCAGCGGACCGAAGGCCCCCGCCGCTTTCGTGTCGAGCGCCCTCGGCCTCGCCGGCACCAAGGTCGCCGTCATCGACAACGACGCCGCCGTGCTCGAAGCAATGCAGACGCTGCTCGAACGCTGGAGTTGCGATGTGCTTCCTGCGCGCGGGCTTGCAGGCATTCTTGGCGCCGCCGCCTCCAGCGGCCCCGATATCATTCTTGCCGATTACCACCTCGACGACGGCGCCAGCGGCCTCGACGTCGTGCGCGCCCTGCGCAGCCGGGCTGGCAGCGCCATCCCCGCGATTGTCATCACTGCCGACCGCACGGCGCCCGTCGCCGATGCCGCACGCGCCCTCGGATGCGAGCTGTTGTTGAAACCGGTGAAGCCCGCCGAGCTGCGCGCACTCATACTACACATGCTCGCGCGATCATCGCGCGCGCCCGCTGGATAGCCGGGTGAAATTGCCGGATCGCTCTATTCGCCGCCGCGCTCGGCCAAGATCGCGTCAAAATCGATCTTCGCCGCTTCGATAACGGCCTGCGTGCGCGACGCCACCTTCAGCTTGCGCAAGATCTCCGACACGTGAGCTTTCACGGTCGTCTCGCCGACGCCGAGGTCATAGGCGATCTGCTTGTTCAGCAAACCCTGCCGCAACATGTGCAGAACGCGAACCTGCTGCGGCGTCAGTGTCGAGATGCGCGCTGCAAGTTCCGACGTGTCGGAAGCCGCGCCCTCGTACGGCGGCTCGTAGTCCTTCGGCACCACGACCATGCCGTCCATGACATCCTGCAGCGAACGTCCAAGATCGCCGACACGCGACGACTTTGAGATGAACCCCGCGACCCCGCATTGCATCACTTCATGAATGATGCGCGAGTCTTCCAAGGCCGAAATCACGACAATCGGCAGCTTCGGGTAGCGCGTCCGCAATTCGATCACGCCTTCCAGCCCGCGCGTACCCGGCATGGAAAGGTCGAGCAGCACCAGATCGAACGGCATCTTTTCATCGAGCGCGGCCCGCGCCGTCTCGATTGAAGTTGCCTTGGTCACGTTCGCGTCGGCGAACGTGCCCTGGATGACCTGCTCCAAGGCTTCCACGAAGAGAGGATGGTCATCGACGATCAGGATGCCGATGGGCAAGGAAGGCTCCGTTGAGAAGTGGCATAGATCCAAGGCGCGGCGCGTCACCGCACCCCCATGATAGCCAACTGGCTCGCTGAAACAGACTAAAAATCCTGGCTCTATAACTATTTGCCAAGGCGCTGCTTACGCTGCGCTGCGGCATGAGTTGCAGCTCCACCCGGAGCCCCAGCCCGCCACGGCCTCGAAAGGGTTGAGGCATATGATGCCTTGACCCACCCCGGCTTCGGCGCAATGTGCCACCAGCCGATCGGCGAACTCGAAGCGAAGGACTAGAACCGCGCCGATGGCCGGAGCGATAACCAACTCCCTGCGGCTGGCGAAGGCCGGGCTCGTGCTGGCGCAGCATGGCGTCCGCTTTGTCCCCGCCGGCATGCCCGTGCCCCCGCCCCTGCGCATTGCACGGGCACTGACCGCGCCGATCCGCTGGATCTCAGCCCCTTTCCACGCCGGCGAGCCACGCCAGCAGCGCCTCGCCAACGCCATCACCAGCCTAGGCCCGAGCTACATCAAGCTCGGACAGTTCCTCGCCACGCGCGCCGACGTCATAGGCCCTGAGCTTGCCGGCGAGTTGTCGATGCTGCAGGACAGCCTGCCGCCCTTCCCCATGGCCGAGGCCCGCCGCGCCGTCGAGGAATCGCTCGGCGGCCGCCTCGAAGACCATTTCGCCGAATTCGGGCCGCCCGTCGCCGCCGCCTCCATCGCCCAGGTGCACAAGGCCGTCGTGATCGACGCCGACGGATCACGCCGCGAAGTGGCGGTGAAGATCCTGCGTCCCAACGTCGAGAAGCAATTCCGCCGCGACCTCGACGGCTTCTATTTTGCCGCCCACCTGATCGAGCGCTGGCACGCACCGTCCCGGCGGCTGAAACCTTCCGCTATCGTCGACACGCTGAAGCGCTCCACCGAGCTGGAGATGGACCTCCGCCTCGAGGCAGCAGCGATGTCGGAGATGGCCGAGAACGCCGCGGCCGATGAAGATTTCCGCGTCCCGCAAGTCGATTGGAAGCGCACCGCGCGCCGCGTTCTCACCGTCGAATGGATCGACGGCATCAAGCTTTCCGACGCCAGCGCCATCGCCGCATCCGGCATCGACCGCAAAGCGCTCGGCCTCACCGTCATGCGCTCGTTCCTGAAGCACGCCATGCGCGACGGCTTCTTTCACGCCGACATGCATCAGGGCAATCTGTTCGCCGATCAGGGCGGACGCCTCGTTGCCGTCGACTTCGGCATCATGGGCCGCCTCGGACACAAGGAGCGCCGTTTCCTCGCTGAGATTCTCCACGGCCTGATCACGCGCGATTACCGCCGCGCCGCCGAGGTGCACTTCTGGGCTGGCTACGTGCCCCCGCACCATCCCGTCGAAGTCTTCGCCCAGGCACTGCGCGCTATCGGCGAGCCGATCCACGGCCGCACCGCAGAAGAGATCTCCATGGCCGACCTGCTCGGCCAGCTTTTCGCCTACACCGAAGTCTTCGACATGCAGACCCGCCCAGAGCTGATCCTGCTGCAAAAGACCATGGTTGTTGTCGAAGGCGTCGCCCGCGGCCTCGACCCCGAGCTCAACATGTGGATCGCCGCCGAGCCGGTCGCCAAAACCTGGATCGAGGACAACCTCGGACCTATCGGCCGCCTGCGCGAAGCCGGGGAAGGCGCATCCACCATCGGCAAGATCCTTGCCGACCTGCCGGCGCTACTGACCCAGGCCCAGCAGAGCGCCGTAGCCCTTAACGATATGGTCCGCGACGGCCTGCGCCTCGACGATGAAACCATCCGCCGCCTCGCCCAGGAACGCGCGCGCCAGGCCCGATGGACGCAGGCGGCGATCTGGGTCGGCGCGGTGTCTCTCGCCATCCTTGCGCTGGCCCAATTCGCGGGCTAGCAAGCTAGCGTCGCGTCGACTTGGCCCTATCCGGAAGCTCACCGATGACGTCAAAGTTCAAAGTCGACCCCGCGAAATTCTCCACGGTGCTGACGAGCTGCGGTCGCTTCGACCTGCTCGGCGAGACCATCACCTCGCTTCAGCGCTATTTCGACGTCGGCAAGATCATCGTCGCCGAAGATTCCGAAAAAAAGGCCGCGGCCGACGCCTTCACGCGCGCGCACCCCGGCGTCGAGCTGCGCCTCAATCTGCCCAAGCTCGGCCAGATGCGTTCGATCGATGCCCATTACGCAACCCTCGACACACCTTACGTGCTTCACCTCGAAGACGACTGGGGCTTCACGCGCGGCATTGATCTGGAACGCGTCACGCAATTCCTCGAAGCGCGCCCCGATATCTCGGTCGTCTGCATCGCGCATCGCATCTACGATCCGCGCTTCTCCAAAGGCGCGCGCAAGGAAACCCACGACGGCATCGACTATCTCGTCTGGGACACCGACGCCCATCCCAAATGGTTCTCCTATTCCTTCAATCCCTCGATCGCCCGCATGTCGCTGTGGCGCGAGGTCGGCCCATTCGCCAAGTTCGTCACCGAAGAGAACCTGAGCCTTTTCCTCAAAGAGCGCGGCATGCGCATTGCCATGGTCGTGCCCGGGATAGCCGACCACATCGGCGATGACCGCCACGCACACGATCCATTCCAGCCAAAGCGTGCCACAACATTCCTGCAGCGCATGAAGCGCTCGATCGCCAAGCGCCTGCCGAGCCTCACCGGAGGACAGCGGTGATTGGATTCACATCATGGGCCTGAGCTGCTGCATCATCGCCCAGGATGAAGGCGATCGGATTGAAAGCTGCATCCTCGCCGTGAAGGACATCGTCGACGAGGTCGTGGTCGTCGATTCCGGATCGAAGGACGACACCGTCGCCAAGTGCGAAGCCCTCGGCGCCAAGGTCGTCTTCCACAAGTGGGACGGCTACGGGCCGCAGAAGCGCTTCGCCGAAGACTGCGCGTCGAACGATTGGATCTTGAATCTCGACGCCGACGAATTGGTAACGCCCGAGCTCGCGCGCGAAATCTCAGCGCTCATGCAGGCGCCCGCCGGACTGCTACCCGCCTATCGCTTCAAGCAAGTCACCGTCTATCCGGGCAAGCAGCGCCCGCGCCTCTGGGCCGACTACCACAACTACGTTCGCCTCTATGACCGCCGCCGCGTGCGCTTCCGCGAAAGCCGCGTGCACGACACCGTGGACACGAAGGATTTTCCCGTCGGCCAGCTTCAAGGTGTCGCGTTTCATTTTTCCTGGCGCAGCATCGAACACGTGCGCCGCAAGCTCGAGAGCTACACCGACCTGCAGGCCAAGGAGCTGAAAAAATCGCGCGCCTCCGTGCTCGCGCGGCTTCCGATCGAGTACCCGGTGCTTTTCTTCCGCTACTACGTCCTGCGTCGGAACATCACGGGCGGCCTCACCGGTATCAGGATCACGCACGAGATTGCCCGCGCTCGCACGCGCCGCCTGTTGAAAATCGCGCGCGCCCAGTCCGCCGCGTCGCGCGGCTGACAATCACGGCCAAAACGAAAAAGCGCCCGGACTTTTCAGTCCGAGCGCTCAAATCCATCTTCAGCCAATCTAGAAGTGCCCGCTTCACTCAGCATGGCAAGCCTAGCTTGCCATGCTCAGCGCCCAAGGGGCGCCGCGCCTCATGGCGCGGACTTCAGCGAGTGCGACGGCCGCCGCATGACAAGCCTGGCTCAGCTTGTGTCGCCTAAATCTCCCCCTTAATTCCCTTCTCGAAGTACTTGTGGATAACCTTGTCCTGGTTCTCGAGCAGCCAGTCGATCGACGGCTGATTGGTCATCGCCTTGTGAATCGCCTGCGACGTCGCCTTGCGATGAATGTCGAACAGGATCTTGTGATCGAGATCCTTCACATCAACGATGCCAGGATTGAGCCAGACGGAGATGATGATCCCCAGTTCATCGCACTTGTCCCGCGGAATGTCCCCCGAGCGCACGCTGTCCAGCACGCCCATCGCCGTCGCGTATTGCACCGTTCCCATCAGGATATTCGTGTAGCGCTCATTCGCCACGCTCACTTTGCTCACGCAAAGCGTCGGCGGCCGCACCATCACGTCCGTGTTGAGAAGTGCGAGCACGCGCGAGTGCCCTACCACCTGATTGCCGAGCAGGTTCGCAAACGCTGTCCCGAACGGACCGTCCATCTCGCCGATAGCAACTTCCGGTTCTGCCGCAGTACCAGGAGGACCGCCGGCAACCAGGCTCTCGCCCACTCTCATCACGATGCGTTCGCCCATTCTTCTTTCCTCCCGCTCAAAGTCGTTCACTGCAAGAAGCGGCGACTTTGACCGAGGAGCAGCGCGACATCAACGCGGCGAGCACAATTTTTTCGCCGCCGATCGCCGCACCGATACGAGCAACTCCGCAAGCAAAATGATCTGGATGATCGGCGGTGATTGCGCGCCCGGAAACCCACCGCCAAACACACCACAACAACGATCCCAAGCGTCACAGCGCGCAAACGAAAAACGCCGCCCGGGCAAAGCCACGGGCGGCGTTTAAATTCGATATCGAAAGAGGGGATCTGAATGACTTCGTTTGAAGCGTCTCACTTCTCTGCAGACCTGGCGACGACCTACTCTCCCACGTCTTAAGACGCAGTACCATTGGCGCTGGAGCGTTTCACGGCCGAGTTCGGGATGGGATCGGGTGCAGCCACTCCGCCATAATCACCAGGTCGGCGGAAAAGTGAGATGACTTCTGTTCTGGTCTTGTCTGTGTTCCTACGCCCATCGAGGCAGCACACGCAGTGTCTGTCGCGCCTTGCGGCGCAGACGATCCACTCTCGCGAGTAGTTCGCCGACACAAGTGCTGCCACCCATCACCGCGGCGCGAATGAACGCGCCAAGCGATGCGAGGCATTCGATGAGCATTGCTTAATGAGAGCAATCAAGCCGATCGAGTTATTAGTACCGGTAAGCTGCATGCATTGCTGCACTTCCACACCCGGCCTATCAACGTGGTGGTCTTCCACGACTCTCGAGGGAGAACTAGTTTCGAGGTGGGTTTCCCGCTTAGATGCCTTCAGCGGTTATCCCGTCCGTACATAGCTACCCTGCTGTGCCGCTGGCGCGACAACAGGTCCACCAGAGGTACGTCCATCCCGGTCCTCTCGTACTAGGGACAGATCCTCTCAATTCTCCGACACCTACGGCAGATAGGGACCGAACTGTCTCGCGACGTTCTGAACCCAGCTCACGTACCTCTTTAAATGGCGAACAGCCATACCCTTGGGACCTGCTCCAGCCCCAGGATGAGATGAGCCGACATCGAGGTGCCAAACGATTCCGTCGATATGGACTCTTGGGAATCATCAGCCTGTTATCCCCGGCGTACCTTTTATCCGTTGAGCGATGGCCCTTCCACACAGAACCACCGGATCACTATGGCCGTCTTTCGACTCTGCTCGACTTGTCAGTCTCGCAGTCAGGCGGGCTTATGCCATTGCACTCGACGGTTGATTTCCGACCAACCTGAGCCCACCTTCGCACGCCTCCGTTACCATTTAGGAGGCGACCGCCCCAGTCAAACTGCCCACCATGCGCTGTCCTGGGACCGGATGACGGTCCGCAGTTAGACAACCATGTTCATAAGGGTGGTATTTCACATTGCGGCTCCACAAGAGCTGGCGCCCCTGCTTCAAAGCCTACCACCTATCCTACACATGCAAACACGATTGCCAGTGCAAAGTTACAGTAAAGGTGCACGGGGTCTTTCCGTCTAACCGCAGGAACCCCGCATCTTCACGGGGAATTCAATTTCACTGAGGATGTGCTGGAGACAGTGGGGAAGTCGTTACGCCATTCGTGCAGGTCGGAACTTACCCGACAAGGAATTTCGCTACCTTAGGACCGTTATAGTTACGGCCGCCGTTTACCGGGGCTTCGATTCAAAGCTTGCACTTCTCCTCTTAACCTTCCGGCACCGGGCAGGCGTCAGGCCATATACGTCGTCGTTGGACTTAGCATAGCCCTGTGTTTTTGCTAAACAGTCGCCACCCCCTGGTCTGTGCCCCACCCGTCTGGTTGCCCAAACGGATGGCCTGCTTATCCCGAAGTTACGCAGGCAATTTGCCGAGTTCCTTCAGCACACTTCGCTCAAGCGCCTTGGTATTCTCTACCTGTCCACCTGTGTCGGTTTAGGGTACGGTCTATGTGGGGGCTATTTCCAGGGACACCTTCGCTGCTCGGGCAATCCGATAAGCCCAAACAACTTACAGCATCCGTCACACACCCACTGGCCCACGAATATTAACGTGGTTCCCATCGACTACGGCTTTCGCCCTCGCCTTAGGGGCCGGCTAACCCTGCGCAGATTAGCTTTACGCAGGAACCCTTGGACATTCGGCGGGAGTGTTTCTCACACTCCTTTCGTTACTCATGTCTGCATTCGCACTTCCGATACCTCCAGGCGCCCTCACGGGTCACCCTTCACAGGCTTACGGAACGCTCCGCTACCACGCATCAAATCCGAAGAAATGATGCATCCTAAGCTTCGGTGCACGGCTTTAGCCCCGATACATTTTCGGCGCAGAAACCCTTAATTAGACCAGTGAGCTGTTACGCTTTCTTTAAAGGATGGCTGCTTCTAAGCCAACCTCCTGGTTGTTTTGGGATTCCCACATCCTTTCACACTTAGCCGTGACTTTAGGACCTTAGCTGTAGGTCAGGGTTTTTTCCCTTTTCACGACGGACGTTAGCACCCGCCGTGTGTCTCCCGAGTAGTACTCCCAGGTATTCGGAGTTTGGTTAGGTTTGGTAACCCTGTGGGGGCCCCTAGCCCATCCAGTGCTCTACCCCCTGGGGTATTCACTCGAGGCTCTACCTAAATAGATTTCGCGGAGAACCAGCTATTTCCAGCCTTGATTGGCCTTTCACCCCTTGCCACAGTTCATCCGAGGCTTTTTCAACAGACACCGGTTCGGTCCTCCAGCAGGTGTTACCCTGCTTTCAACCTG